>NZ_SMDD01000001.1:0-570486 GCF_004343255.1 Laceyella sacchari
GGTGGGGCAGATGATTGGGGTGAAGTCGTAACAAGGTATCCCTACCGGAAGGTGGGGATGGATCACCTCCTTTCTAAGGAGCTCTTTCTAGAGCAAATCGATCATTTTCTTGGGTCACGTGACACTCACTCTTTAGTTTTCAGGGAATACGATTAAGCCCCGGCCATAGG
The DNA here is from genome assembly GCF_004343255.1 of Laceyella sacchari. Taxonomy (GTDB): domain Bacteria; phylum Bacillota; class Bacilli; order Thermoactinomycetales; family Thermoactinomycetaceae; genus Laceyella; species Laceyella sacchari. Next base: position 171 of record NZ_SMDD01000001.1, read on the forward strand.
CTGGGGCTTTTTTATGTTGATTATGAGCATTCACCATTGTGATGGAAAGTGGATAATAAATGCCAACCTGTAGTTTATGCTTTCCACAGGCTGGTGAGATGTTCGTACAAGGGTAGGGCGGATGGTAGCGTGTCGGGGATCGCCCAGTTCAGGGAAGACTCTCCGGGGGTATAGGGAATGATGGTGCCGTAGCCTGAGGCTTGAGCCAAGGCGACACAATCTTCCATCCCCGCAGTTGGGAGGATGCCCATGGTGACTCCTGCGAGCGAAGGGGAGAATTCACATAGTACATAATCGAATGATTTCAGATATTGGCTGGCTAATTGGATGAATAAATCTGTCTCCGATCCCGGTTGCCTGTGGCGAGTTGCATGACTCCCATCAAACCGCCCCCCTCTAATGACCCAAGCCATTCGTTTTTGTGCTTGGGGTTGATGCAGACGAAAAGTAAGCTTGCGTTGTTTCAGCCCATACAACAATGCAAACCATGGCAGATTGCTTAATGGCTTGTGCAATGTAAGTCGTTTGCCCCACAAGGCCTGCATCGGGTGATGGTATAAGTAGGAAATGGGAGAAGAGATGCTCCATTCCACTTCCGCGACCAATGTGGGATCTTCAGGCAACAGTTGTTGGCAGAGAGTGAGTAACGATTCAGATTGGTATTTCATCAACAGACCCCCTACCATTAGATATCGAACAAGTGTTCTTATGTTTCCATTATAAGGGGAGGAGGATGAAAGGGCAACTCCTTTTTGTGAACAATCAATTAAAGCCATTGGAGGCCTCTTCTATTGCTGGTTTGACCAAAGGGGTTATCTTACGCAATGTTTTGATAATAGTGAACGCCGGTCACTCAGGACAGAAGGGTGCCTGTGGTGACCGGGCGGCAATTGGTGTATCTGTATCCAGTCCATAAGGGGACTGAAATCGGCGGAGAATAGCATGCTCCCTGCACTTTGCGCAAATAATCAGGAGAGTAGCTTGCCTATTTCGCTGATGATTCGTGGCAGTGGAACGGTCTCATCATATCTGCCGTGAATGCGGCCTTGTTGATCGATTAAAACGGTAGTAGGGACAGAGGTAACCCCATAAGCATCGGTTACTTTGGTTCCCTCATCCCGTAGCACGGGAAATGTGAAAGATGATTGCTTCATAAATGCAACGATGCGATCAGGACTCGCTTCTCTGCCAGTGACATCAATGGTCAAAAATGTAACTTTCGGGTGTTGCATGGTGCGATACAATACTTCTTTCCTAGGTAGAGCGTCAAGACATGCCGAACACCATGTCACCCAAAATTCGAGCCAGATTAATTGGCCAGCGTAATGCTCCAAGCGATGGGTTCTCCCTTCTAGATCAACCAAGGCGAACGAAGGAGCCAGTGGCTTGTCCATAGAAACTCCCCCTCACATCCGAATCAAGATCAACCCAGCAAACAACAAGAGCAAGCAAAGGCGTTGCATCCATGATAAGCGCTCGCGGTATATCAAGATCGACAGCAGTGCGACAACTAAACTGTTGGTGGCGAAAATGGGAGCGATGATACTTGCCGGCCCTTTTGACAAAGCGATGGAATAGATTTGCAATCCAGCGAACGAGAACACGCCTGCGCCAAGACCCCACCACCAGCCGATTGCCCGGGTTCGTGGTGGCTCGGGGCGGTCGCGCAGGATGCTGATGCCAAACCAAGCGATTCCCACCACATAGCTGACGAATAAGATGGTGGCGCCTGGCAGGTGAAGCTCTTCCGTGATTTTGAGACCGCCATTGCGCAAGAAAAAGAGGAGCGTTGCTGTTAACACCAATCCATACCATGAGATATTGCGGATTCGTAAGTTTTCGTTGGGGTCAATCGGCAACAGAGAAATTGCAGCCACCAGCAGAATCACACCGATCATCTCAGTCCAAGAGATGGTTTCCTGATAGAACAAGATCGACATAATGACGGTGAGCAAGATGTTGCTGTTCGTCAAAGGAGCGGTCAAACTAGCGGGTCCCACTTCTAGTGCTTTCATGAACAACAGATTGCCCGCGGCGGAACCGATGCCGATCACTAATCCGAATAACAGCACGGGCCAAGTGAATAACGTTGCCCCCGTATGCAACATCCACCACAAAAAGCCCATCGCCCCGCTGACATATAAGCCGAGCAGCAGATAATTGTTGGCTCCTTTATGGTGGGAACTGATTTTCATCATAAAACCCGCCAAGCCGAAGGTGAGTGAGCTGAACAGTGCAAGTATGAACCACATGGAGCGATAATCCTTTCTGTGTCGGTTCGTGCCAATGATAATGCGGTTGCTTGCGACAACGATTCCATGATAACGTGACTCAATAATCACGTCTACCAGTAGGAGACTCTTTCTTATTCTTATATTTGGGGGCGGCAAATATTTGCGCACCGGGCGGGAGTTGACAACACCTAGGGTGGACAGGCATGCTAAAAAATAAAAGAGAGTGGGGGGAAAGATTGTGCAATCAATAGATGGATTGTTGCAAGAAGCATACGATTTGGTCGGCCAGCGGCTACCGAAAGAAACGTTTAGGGATGCGGAACATCCGAACAACCGCCTGTTAATCGGGGTCACCTGTCTGCGGGTCGGGGCAGTAAATGTGGCTTACCGCTTGTTTGAATCGATTGCTCAGGAAGGGCCGAAGGAGAATGCCAACCATCACTTCGCTTATGTGCGGAGTTTGGTAGAGATGGCTGAAATCGATGCTGAAAACGAACGCTACTCGCAGGCGGCTGAACATATGGCCACGGCGTTGGCTGAATACCCGGAATCGATGGGATATATGATGAGCAGGGTTCATCTGGAAGTGTATTTGACTTATTACCAATACCAAGCGGGCAGAAAAGACGAAGCGCTGTCAGGTATCGCTGCGCTTTGCGCGCGTGAGGAGCAAGCCTTTCGGGAGATGGAGCTCAGAGATGCAAAGGCTTTGGTTGGCCCCGGCTTGTGTTATGCGTTGCATCAGTGGGCTTTGTTCTATGCGATGGAGGGAGATTGGGATCGCGCATATGAAAAAGCGAAAAGCATGATTCCGTACGCTACTTCCGTCGATGAAGCCGGCGTGGAGCAAGCAGAGCGGTTACATCGGGAAGGAAATGGCGAGGCGGCTATGAACCGTTTGATTGAAGCGGTACGATATCGCGATGGAGAATGAGAAAGGGGGCGGAACATGGCGGCGGGGATCATCGCAGAGACCACGGTCGGTTTGAAAGATTGGGCGGTAGCTGTTGAAGCATTGGGTTCAGGCAAGCAAATTCTGGTCATGCGCAAAGGGGGCATTGCCGAGGAGACACGCCATTTTACCGTCCAAAGTGATCGGTTTTATTTGTTTCCGGCATATGAACATCAAAAAGAAGAGCTGTTGAAGCCCGAATATCAGGGAGGAATCGCAGAAACCCGCAAGGAGTGGACGGATGGGCAACAAATGGTGACCATCAAATATTTCGCCGTATTGCATGAGGATATCGAAGTGCGCGATGAAGAAGTGTTACTGCGCTTGTCTCCCTATCATATCTGGAATGACCGGTTTGCGACGGAGCGGTTAAAGTGGAAGAAGAAACACCCGCTGCATGTGTTGCTGTTGCGAGTGTACAAACTGGAACAGCCCTTTGCCATTCCAGTTCGCGACGCGTATTTTGGTTGCAAATCGTGGCATCAATTGCCGGAAGAGCTACACGGATTGAAAGGAGTTCCCGTTTTGTCGGATGAGGCGTTTGAAAGCGAAGTGAAAGCGATCAAAGCCGCATTGGTTTAAGCTTTTCTTTTGTTGGCAACTACATGAAAACGGACTCCAGATTGGCGGAGTCCGTTTTTTAGGCGTTTTGTAAGGAGTTTACTTGATTTTCAAATTCAAGCAATAGTTCTTCCAATGTCATTTGGTTTTCCAAATACAACTGAACCAGCTCTAGGAAAAGGGTGTTTTTGTCCTCGGGCAGATTCAATGTTTCCAACAGCTCGTTGAATGGGTCAAAATCACGAGCTAAGATATGTATGCTGTTTGATTGAAATAAGGTTTCCAACTGACTTGTCTTATGATAAATATCTTTGACCATTTTAAGTATAATGCCGATGAGGTGTTTTTTTTGTTGATCCATTCTAACTCCCTTTCTTCTTTCTTTATAATGGTACTAAAGGGTATTATAACAGATTAAATTGAAATTCTGCACTTGATTTCGGTTAACTTGCCAATTAGGAGGGGTTCAATCCATGAAAGCAGTCGTGATCAAAGAAAAGGGCGGGGCGGAGCAATTAGAGATTAAAGAAATCGCCAAACCCATATGCAAAGAAGATGAATTACTCGTTCGTGTGAAAGCGACCGCCGTGAACCGCGCCGATATCGCCCAACGGGAAGGCGCATATCCGCCGCCTCCTGGGGCGAGTCCCATCTTGGGGTTGGAGTTGGCCGGGATTGTGGAGGAAGTGGGGGAAGCATGCCAGGACAGATGGGCGGTAGGAGACAGGGTGTTTGGACTGCTATCGGGCGGGGGGTATGCGGAATATGCCGTATTGCCTGGTGTGCTGGCGCTCCCAATTCCGGAGTCGTTATCTTTTGAAGAAGCGGCCGCCATTCCCGAAGTGTTTTTAACCGCATATCAGTGCTTATTTTGGATCGGGCGTCTGCAAAAAGGGGAAAAGGTGTTGATTCACGCTGGCGCCAGCGGGGTGGGTACAGCTGCGATCCAGTTGGCGCGGGCGACTGGGGCCGAAGCGTTGGTCACTGTCGGTTCGGAGGAAAAGCGGGATTTCTGCTTACGTTTGGGAGCCAAACATGCATTCAATTACCGCGAAGGGAATTTTTCCGATAAGGTGTTAGAAGCTACCGATGGCCAGGGCGTTGACGTGGTATTGGATTTTGTGGGTGCCCCTTATTGGCAACAAAACCTGAGTGTGCTGAAGATGGATGGCCGCTTGGTCTTCATCAGCGCGCTGGGTGGTACCAAGCTGGACCAAGCTTCCATCGGCGCAATTTTGCGCAAGCGCTTGACAATTACCGGCACGACTCTGCGCTCCCGTTCATTGGCGTATAAAGAAGCACTTAACCGTGATTTCGCTTCGTTCGCGCTTCCCCGGTTGGTCAGCGGAGAATTAAAGCCGGTCATTGATACCGTCTATCCGTTGTCAGAAGTGCAAGAAGCCCACCGCTATATGGAACAGAATAAGAACAAAGGCAAGATTGTGTTGCGAATAGAAGATTGATTTGGTTTTTTCTCTTGCTCCGAGCAGTGGCCTCCTGTTTGCATTTTTTTTCCGGAAAGAGAGAAACTAGGGTGGACACCCTGCGGTTTCATCAGGGTCATCTTGGATCAGGAGGTGGCGAGCATGGTGGAGCGAGGAATTGAACAAGCGCTACTTGAATACAAGGAAGGACTTGGCCGGTTGGCGAAGCATCTTCCTGAAGTGGCGCACGCTTATAATCAGTTTACTGGGGCTTGCTTCAGTGAAGGCGCCTTGTCCCTGAAGGAGAAACACCTCATCGCCTTAGCACTGGGCGTGTTTTCCAATGATGAATACTGCATCGTTTATCACACCAAAGGTGCGGTGGACAATGGGGCGAGCGAACAAGAAGTGTTGGAAGCAGCTGGAGTGAGTGCCGCGTTTGGGGGCGGCATGGCGATGTCCCAAGCGGTGACGGTTCTGCTTGAGGCGCTTGATGAATTGAAAGGAAAATGAGTGGATCGATCCGGTTTCGGTATGGAACCGGATCGATCATTTTTATTTAGATGAAAATATGTTATCAAGAAAAAAGTTTTGTTTCACTTCTACAATTAACAGGGGAGGTTTATTAAATTTAAAAAAACAACAACAATTCGAGAAAGTCAATTGATGTTATGGTAGGATTATTAACTTTTTTAAAATAGAGAAATGCTTGTTGACAAGGGGGAAAGTCCAGAGTACGATGGGAAAGGAATTGCGCATACGCAAAAATGGCTCCAAATCGGTTTAAGTTTACCCATATTGGGGAATAAGGGCTTCCGGGAGAATGAATTAACAAGAGAAGCCCGGGCGTTCCGTGTTGAGCTACTCTATGGTAGTTTGCGTTTGATTACCGAGAGTAAGGGAGTTTGAGCACATGCTAAAACGAGATCAAGCCGGCTATTTGTTTGAACGCAAGATTACCCCTTTCATCATTCCGAAAGAGCAAGTGGTAGTCGTTGATCCGGATTGGTCACTGGAAAGGGCGCTTCTAGTATTGACACGCAAGGGGACGAATTCGGTTCCTGTGATCAATAAGGTGGGTCAAGTAGAGGGTCTGATCAGCAAAACAGAAATACTTGATTTCATGTTTAAAATCAGCCAAGGAAACGAAATTGACTTCAGCCAACTTAGCAAGTACAAAGTGCAGGAAGCGATGAACAAAAACCATTCTGGCATTCTGGCCAACTCGATTTTTTCATTCGCCTTTGAGGTGTTGATCAATCGATCATATATTCCCATCATTGATATAAAAGGGATGTTTGTGGGGATTTTGACCAGAAAAGTCATGATGGAACAAGTGATTGAATATTTCAAAGAAGAATATATGAATACAGTGGCAGATCAAATTTAACGCCTGAAAGACCAGGAGAGAAGATGGGGTAAAGGAAAACCGCTCCAATGTGATTGGGCGGTTTTCTCTGATCTGCTGCATGTTTTTCTACATAAAGAAAATAAAAAAGAATAAACATAAAAAATAATAAGTGCCATGCATTTGTTCAGTTTTTCACTTCCACAAACAGGTCATCCAACAGTTGATGTTGATGGCACTGCTGGAAAAACTGGCTCAATTCTTGCCAAAGTGCAGCTTCTTGTTGCCGTTCAGTAATTTGCGCAGTCAATTTGACGTATTGTAGCCACCCAAAGAAGGAGAAGGGGATGAATGGAAAAGAAAAGTCCTCTTTATAACAAGACATCAGGATGGGTTCCAACTCGCGGTAAGCACTTTTCAGAATGGTGATTTCAAGCGTTTCCGGTAGTTTCGCTGCGGCGTGTACCAAGGGGCGCTGTTTTTTCCAAATGTGGAGCATGCGTTTTTTTAGGAAGCTGTTGCGGTATCTGTCTTGATCCTTTGGATCGAGTGGGACGCGAAAAGAAGGTTTATTTTCACGTGCCTTGTTTTCATAAAAAAAGGATCGTTCAGACTTCTTGTAGGGGTCGGCATTCAACGCTGCTGAAGAGGTTTTTTTGCTTAAAAAATCAACCGGTGAAGCAATAGATTTCAAAATGGAAAGATGGCCTCTCGACAATAGCATATTGTTTTTTTCCATAACTATTCCTCCTACAAGTGCACTTCTGCATCAGACGAACAAGTGGTAAAAATTAAAAAACGAATGAAGACAGAATAAAATGATAAAAAAGATGAAAGGCGTTCAAATCGCGCCTTCTATAGAATATTCTGCCTTAAAAATGTGTTTTAAGCAAGTGAATATCAGCTTAATTTCGCCTGATATTTGAACAATTCTTAGATATTTTTTCAGTAAGGTTTATCTATTTTCGTAATATAATGTAAAATGCGAGCGGTCTAAATTGTGGTTTGTAAATGTCTCATCATATATTTCCGTATGCAACGGGAAAATTCCTGTTTTCCCTAAAATTAGGAGAGTGAGGGAGTCGGTTATAGTAAAAATATTGGAATTTACAGGGAAGTTGTTGCTGTTGATGGGTTTGGCAACTGTTTTCTCTATGCCGTTTATGCTGAACACCAGCAATGCGAACTTTAGCCTCGCCGGACAGGATGTCGCTCTCATCCTAGCGGTTTTCTCCATGTATGGATTGTTTGAACGGCGTCGGGGATGGGAGCTCGGCTTGCGGCAACGAGATGGATGGGTGCGATTTGCCGAAGGGGCCGGGTTTGGTATGGCGCTGATCAGCATAGTAGTGCTGATGATCTTTGTGTTTGGGGGAGCCCGGATCATTGAAGTGAGATTTACCCCTCCGGTATTGCAGAGCGCATGGCAAACGCTGATTTTGTTCCTGTTGGTGGGATTATCGGAAGAATTGATGTCCCGTGGGTATGTACAAGGCTTGCTTCGTCATCGGTTTAACAAGTGGGTGGCATGGGGTGTTTCGGCGCTGGTCTTCGCACTGCTTCACGGGTTCAACCCCGGGGTTTGGAGTCACGGGTTTCCCATCTTTAATCTCATTTTGGTGGGCGTGCTGTTTAGCGTCTATCGGGATGTGTCAGGCGGATTGTGGGCGCCTATCGGCTTTCACTTCACGTGGAATTTTTTCCAAGGGCCCGTATACGGATTTAAGGTGTCGGGGTTGGAAATGCAGTCGTTTTTGCAAATCAGGTCGCAAGGCGGGCTTTTTTTGTCGGGCGGTGCATTTGGCCCGGAAGGGAGTGCTGCTTGTACGATCGTTTTGCTGGTGGCTACTTCATGGCTCATCTGGAGAGAACGAAATACACAAACCGCAGTGCCATCATAAAGCTGCGGTTTTCTTTTTTTTGACAAATGTGTTAGTGTCGATACGTAAGAACTGCGAAAAAACCTCCTCGCAATTGCCATGGTTATCTCATGTTCATGGTTTTTTCTTTTTGCTGGAGGTAGATTTGGCGGTGCCTGGGGCAGGGATTTCGAAGGAGTTTGTTTGCGGGAGCGGAACGTACCAACCTTCACCGATGTGGCGATACGACGACTTGTTTTTCTTGTGCAACGGACAGAAATCGCATCGGCCGCCCGGCCGTTTTTCATAGCATGCGAGGCAACGGATTGGTTTCATAAAAAACTCCTTTCTTAGACAGTAAACAGATACATACGGATGATTGCGAATATAACAAATTCCTCGGCTGGAGAGTGAAGCGCGAGAGGGGAAGATATCCTAATATCAAGGATTTCCGCGGAACGTGTGAAACTTCGCTTGCTATAGGGATATGTGTGAAGTAAAATAAAATGAGAATCACATGATAATCACTCTAATTTAGTCAGTGGGTGGTAGAAGGTGGTTCTGGCATAACACACCCATGGTTTTTATTCCACTTTATTTTACCATCCATGGGTCCGCAAATCATATCTCCAGAAAATAATCCCGCACCAACCGGCAGGAGATATATAACGAATGAACGATGGAGGAATGAAGATGTCGAAAGCACCAAAACTGACGATAAAGAACTTGCACGCTTCCGTTGATGGGAAAGAGATTTTGAAAGGGGTGAACCTCGAGGTCAAAGGTGGCGAAGTGCATGCTATCATGGGTCCGAACGGAACCGGTAAAAGTACGCTGGCATCTGCGTTGATGGGTCATCCGCGTTATGAGGTGACGCAAGGGGAAGTAACTTTGGACGGAGAAAACCTGCTGGAGATGGAAGTGGATGAGCGCGCCCGTGCAGGCCTGTTTCTGGCGATGCAGTATCCGGCAGAAGTGAGCGGGGTGACCAACTCCGACTTTTTGCGTAGCTCGATTAACGCTAAACGCGGCGAAGGTAATGAGATTTCCCTGATGAAATTCATCCGCGAGCTGGATAAGAAGATGGAACTGCTCGAAATGGATGAGAAGTTTGCGACTCGGTACCTGAACGAAGGTTTTTCCGGTGGGGAAAAGAAACGGAATGAAATTCTGCAAATGATGATGCTGCAACCCCGCATCGCCATTATGGACGAAATCGACTCCGGTTTGGATATTGACGCGCTCAAAGTGGTAGCCAAAGGGGTAAACTCGATGCTGAGCGATGAGTTGGGCGTGTTGATGATCACCCACTACCAACGTTTGCTGAACTACATCAAGCCAGATTATGTGCATGTATTCATGCAAGGGCGCATCGTGAAATCGGGTGGACCGGAATTGGCGGAGCGTTTGGAAGCAGAAGGCTACGATTGGGTCAAAGAAGAACTGGGCATTGAAGACGAGACCGTCGGTCAAAAGGCGTAAGGGGTGGTGCATAAAATGAGTGTAGAAACCTGCGTGCTTTTTGATGAGAGCGTTGTGAAAGGAATTGCCGCCAAAACGCAAGAACCGGCTTGGATGCTCAATGCCCGCCTGGAAGCTTTGAAAGATGTCCCCAATTTGCCTTTACCCAAATTGGAGCGTACCAATATCGACCGTTGGAATTTCACCAACTTTACGCCATTCACTGAAGAAGCGGCGATTGGTTCGCTTACTGAGTTGCCCGAAGATGTGCAGGAGTTCATCTTTGACAATGAGCAAGCCCATGTCATGGTTCAGAAAAACGGAAGTGTCATTTTCCGCCGCTTAGGCGATGACTTGGCTGAACAAGGTGTGGTGTTCACTGATTTGGCTGGTGCGGCGCGGGAAAACGAAGCGTTGGTAAAGAAGTTTTTCATGACTGACGGCATCAAACGGGATGAACATCGCCTGTCGGCGCTTCACGCAGCTTTAAACAGCGGTGGCGTGTTCCTCTATGTGCCGCGCAATGTGGAAGTGAAGGTGCCGATTCAAGGATTGTTCTGGCTCGCCGGTGAGAAAGCGGCGATGATGCCTCATATCATCATTGTGGCGGAAGCCAACAGCCGCATCGACTTTGTAGCCAATTTCATCGCTCGTCCCGGTGACGAAGCGGCGTTTAACAATAGTGCGATCGAAGTGTTCGTCAGCGACGGGGCACGTGTGCGAGTGGCGACGGTGAGTAGCCTTGGCAAAGAGACTGTCGATGTCATTTACCGTCGTTCCCTTGTTAGCCGTGACGGCCAACTGGAATGGATTGTAGCCGACTTGAGTGAAGGTCGCGTCATTTCTGATAACACCACGCACTTAAAGGGCGAAGGTGGTACGGTAAATGTGAAAACCGTCGTGTTGGGCACGGATGAAATGAGAGCCAACGTTACTTCGTCCATTCATCATTGGGGTCGTCACACGGCCAGCGACATCAATGCGCGTTCGGTGATGAAAGATTCGGCTACCAGCATTTTGAACAGTATCACCAAGATTGAAAAAGGGGCGAGTAAGTCTGACGGCCAACAGTCAGGCAAGGTACTGATGCTGAGCCCAGATGCCCGGGGGGACGCTAACCCGATTCTCTTGATCGATGAGAACGATGTGACTGCAGGGCACGCTGCGAGTGTAGGGCGGATCGATCCGACCCAACTTTATTATTTGATGTCCCGCGGAATCAGCCGCCGCGAAGCTGAAAAGTTGATCATCCGCGGGTTCCTGGATGCGGTGGTTTCCCAAATTCCTTCTGAAAGCTTGCAAGCCAGCATCCATCGCCTGATTGAAAGGAAGCTCCAATCATGAACGGCCTGAAACGGGATTTCCCGATATTGCGGCAAGAGGTGAATGGGCACCCGCTCGTATACTTGGACAGTGCCGCGACCTCGCAAAAGCCCTTGCAAGTGATTCAAGCGTTGGAAGAGTATTATCGCGGATACAATTCCAATGTGCATCGGGGTGTTCACACCCTTGGCTCCAAAGCGACGGATGCGTATGAAGGGGCGCGCGAAAAAGTGCGCCGTTTTGTGAATGCTCGCTCCGTGAAGGAAATAGTTTTCACGCGTGGCACCACCACGGCGCTCAACTTGGTAGCTGCAAGCTATGCCAAACCACGCTTGCAAGCTGGGGATGAAATCATCTTGACCCCGGCTGAGCATCACAGCAACCTGATTCCCTGGCAACAAGTGGCCAAGGCGACTGGCGCGACGCTGAAATATTTTCCGCTTGCAACGGATGGTACACTGGAGATGGGGAAAGTGAAAGAGATGATCACACCCCAAACCAAGATCGTCGCGATGCAACATGTGTCCAATGTGCTGGGAACGGTACATCCGATCAAAGAAATTGCCCAGCTCGTTCATGCCCAAGGCGGCGTCATCGTGATCGACGGCGCGCAAAGTGCTCCCCATTTGAAAGTGGATGTGCGGGAGTTGGATGTGGACTTCTTCGCTTTCTCCGGCCACAAGATGTGTGGGCCGACCGGAATCGGGGTGCTGTACGGCAAGGAAGAGTTGCTGGAGCAGATGGAACCGATCGAATTTGGTGGCGAAATGATCGATTATGTGGATCTGTATGATGCCACGTGGAAAGAGTTGCCTTGGAAGTTTGAAGGGGGAACGCCGATTATCGCCGGCGCCATCGGTTTGGGTGCAGCCATCGATTATTTGGAAGCGATCGGACTTGATAAGATCGAAGAGCACGACCGGAAGTTGGCCAGCTATGCAGTGGACCGCTTAAGCCAGATTGAAGGGTTGACCATCTATGGCCCTCGTGAAGGACGGATGGGTGTGGTCACTTTCAATTTGGGCGACGTTCATCCCCATGATGTAGCGACGGTGCTCGATGCGGAGGGTATCGCTGTGCGGGCTGGGCATCATTGTTGCCAGCCGCTCATGCGTCAATTGCAAGTGACGGCCACCGCCCGGGCGAGTTTTTATCTATACAACGATGAAGCCGATATTGACCTGTTGGTGAAAGGTTTACAAAAAACAAAGGAGTACTTCGGACATGTCATTAGATGATCTGTATCGCCGGGTGATAATGGATCATTACCAACGCCCGCGCAACCGGGGACGGATCGAAGATGGGGCGGTCACTGTTGATCTGAACAACCCCACTTGCGGTGACAGCATCTCGTTGCAAATGCGCGTGGAAGACGGTGTGATCCAAGATGCGAAGTTTTTGGGAGAAGGATGCTCCATCAGCCTGGCTTCCGCTTCGATGATGACGGAAGCGGTGATCGGATTGTCACCGGAGAAAGGGTTGGAGCTGGTTGACCTTTTTTCACGCCTCATGCAAGGGGAAGAAGTTGACATGGAACAGTTTCCACTTGAGGATATTGAGGCATTGACAGGAGTGGCCAAATTCCCCGCGCGGATTAAATGTGCGACCTTGGCCTGGAAGGCATTGGAGAAAGGTTTGAAAGAAAAGCATTGACCTGATGGAAGGAACGGGATCGCCCTTTTGTGCAGGACGACTGGTTCAGTAACAAAGGGCCCCGGCTCCTGATGGCATATGGATAAACGAAGAGGAGGAGAAGGCCGTGGCACAAAACATTCCCGAGATATCGGAATACAGGTACGGTTTTCGTGATAAGGACGTCTCGGTTTTCCGGTCCAAAAAAGGGCTGAGCCGCGAAGTAGTGGAGGAGATCTCCCGCATGAAAGGTGAACCCGAATGGATGCTGGAATTCCGTTTGAAGGCATTGGAGCAATTCTACAAAATGCCCATGCCGGAATCAACCAACAGCAAATGGTTCTCCCTGTTGCCGGGAAACCTTGATGAACTGGATTTCGAAGACATCACCTACTACGTTAAACCATCCGAGCGGCAAGGACGTTCTTGGGACGAAGTGCCGGATGAGATTAAACAAACCTTCGACAAGCTGGGCATTCCCGAGGCGGAACAGAAGTTTTTGGCTGGGGTGTCTGCGCAATACGAGTCTGAGGTTGTATATCACAACATGCAAAAAGAATTGGAAGAGCAAGGGGTTATCTTCTGCGACACGGATACCGCTTTGCGCGAGTACCCAGAGCTGTTGAAAGAGTACTTCGGTACGGTTGTTCCGATTACGGACAACAAGTTTGCTGCATTGAACAGTGCGGTGTGGAGCGGTGGAAGCTTTATTTATGTCCCCAAAGGAGTACGTTGCGAAGTGCCGCTACAAGCTTACTTCCGTATCAACTCGGAGAACATGGGGCAGTTTGAGCGGACACTGATCATCGTGGATGAGGGTGCGTTTGTGCATTATGTGGAAGGTTGTACGGCGCCGATCTACAGCACAGACTCCCTGCACAGCGCAGTAGTGGAGATCGTGGTGAAAGATAACGCGCGTTGCCGTTACACCACCATCCAAAACTGGGCTCCCAACATTTACAACCTGGTAACCAAGCGGGCGGTGGCTCATGCAGGCGCCCATATGGAATGGGTCGATGGCAACATCGGTTCGAAATTGACCATGAAATATCCCGCTGTCATCATGAAAGGGGAAGGTGCCAAAGCTGACATTCTGTCCATCGCTGTGGCCGGAAAAGGGCAGCACCAAGATGCAGGTGCGAAAGTGGTCGCCTTGGCTCCAAACTGCACATCCACGATCATTTCTAAGTCGATCAGCAAACAGGGCGGTAAAGTGACTTACCGCGGTTTGACGTCATTTGGCAAAAACGCGGAAGGCTCCAAAGCCAATGTGAAATGCGATACGCTGATCTTGGATGACCAATCCACATCGGACACGATTCCGTACAACGAGATCAAAGCGGACAATGTTACGCTTGAACACGAAGCGACCGTGTCCAAAGTGAGCGAAGAACAGCTCTTCTACCTGATGAGCCGCGGGTTGTCAGAAAACGAAGCGACGCAGATGATTATCATGGGCTTCATCGAACCGTTTACCAAAGAATTGCCCATGGAGTACGCTGTGGAGATGAACCGCCTGATCAAATTTGAGATGGAAGGCTCTATCGGTTAATCGCAAATGAGTTATGCAACTCCCCGCTGGGTTCAGGCGGGGAGAATTTGTTTATGCAATCGCCAAAGAAACAAAGCAAAGAACCTGGTGAGAGACAACACGGCTCGTTGAACGCTAACTCAGCGCTCAACGAGCCGTGTTTGCATATGCGGCTCATCCGGCCGCGAAGGGAAAACGGACTTATTGTAGGGCATATCAGGCAAATCAAGTAGGTGGGTAGGCTCCCTTTTCATAAAAAAAGGCTATGCTTGACCCAACTTCGTCAAGTAGCGGGTCATCACATCCACGGCCACGCTGATGGCCTCCTCTTGCGGTTCGATTTTTGGATGGTGTAGCCCGTAGGGCGTGTCCACCCCAAGCCAGAACATAAAGCCGGGAATCTCCCGCAGAAAATAGCCGAAGTCTTCGCCGGTCATCGCTTCCCGGCAGGTAATCAAGTTGTAGGGTGTCTCGGCTTCGACCCAATCCATAAAAGCACGGGTCAAGGCTTCATCATTATCTACTTGGCAGTAATTGGCGCCCCAGTCGATGGTAGCCTGGCAAGCAAATCCTTGTTCGATGCCTTGTACCAGTTGTTCGATGCGTGCCTTCACCTTGTGCATCGTTTCCATAGACAGAGTGCGGATGGTCCCTTCGAGGCGGGCTTCTCCTGCGATGATGTTTTGTTTGCTGCCGACGGACATTTTGCCGATGGTGATGATGGCCGAGTCGATCGGGTCTACATTGCGCGAGACGATCGTCTGCAACTGCATCACCAACTGCGAGGCGGCAATTGCCATGTCATTGGCAAGATGCGGACGGGCTGCATGTCCGCTGGTACCGGTGAGATCGATGAAGCATTCGGAGGTGTTGGCAAACAAGATGCCCGGTTTGGTGGCGATGGTGCCCACCGGATACTCTGGGGCGATGTGTAGAGCGAAGATCATGTCCGGTTTCCATTCCTTGAATGGTTCGCTATTTAACATCGGCTGCGCGCCACCTGGCCCCTCTTCTGCCGGCTGGAACAGGAAGAGCAGATCATCGCGCAACGGCTGATGTGCAAAGTGGCTGATCAAGCCGAGGGCGATGGTCATATGGATATCGTGTCCACATGCATGCATATAGCCCTCATGCCGGGAGCGGAAAGGATAAGTGGTTTGCTCGGTGATCGGCAATCCATCCATATCGGCACGATAAGCGATGCATTTTTGTGGTTGGGTTCCGGGAATTTTGACCAAAATGCCTGTTTTCCATGTTTTGATCTGCAATCGGTTCGGTAAGGTGCGCAGGTAATCCAAGAGAAATTGTTGCGTTTTCCACTCTTGAAAGCCAGGTTCGGGAATCTGATGCAATTCGCGGCGCACCTGGATAAGTGTTTCTAATTGTGACCGGGACATCAGTTTACCTCCTAGGCAGGTTCCACCTGCGTGATTAAGCGTTCCAATGTATCTGTGAAAAAGGTGACTTCCGCACGAGTCAGGGTAAGCGGGGGTAACAGGCGCACAACAGTTTTGGCCGTCACATTAACCAATATTCCCGCCTCCAGCAATTCGCTTTGCAAGCGTTTCACTTGCTCGGCGGATAGATGCGTGCGTATTCCCAGCATCATTCCTCGTCCATCCACGCCTTTGAAAACACGGGGATGGGCTTGTTGCAACCGATGAAGCTCTTTCCAAAGAGCATCAGCCACCTGGCGTCCTTGTTCCAGCAAGCCGTCTTCCAACAAGACATCTAGTACTGCATTGCCCAAAGCGGCGCTCAATGGGGAGGGAGCAAACGTCGTTCCGTGATCTCCGGGTTGGAACAAGTCCGCTACATGCGCGCTTGCGATCAAGCCTCCCAGCGGCAACCCGCCGCCAATTCCCTTGGCGAAGAGGATGACATCAGGAGAGAGAGTGAAGTGCTGGTAGGCAAACAGTTTGCCTGTGCGGCCGATGCCAGTTTGGATTTCATCGACCAAGAATAACATTTGTTCCTCTTTGCACAACTGCTCGATCATTTCCAAATATGCGCGCTCCAGAGACACGACCCCACCTGCACCCAGGATCGGTTCTACCAAAATAGCAGCTGGACGATGTGTGCGGCAAACTTCCATCAACGAATCAATCTGGTTGGGTTCTACTTCAAAGACAGGGAAGTCCGGTTGCGGGAAGTCTTGGTAGACCCCGGGTTGCCGGGTAAGCCGCAATGCGCCCAATGTACGGCCGTGGAAACTGTTTTTCAAGACGACAATGCCTTGTCGTCCATGTTGTTCGCGCTGAATCCATTTGTGAACCAGTTTGACGGCAGCTTCTGTCGCTTCAGCCCCAGAATTGGAGAAATAGACCTTGCCTTGGCCAAACGTGTGCTTTACCAAACGCTCAGCGAGTCGGATTGCCGGGGGATTTAAAAAAAGGTTGGAGACGTGGAGAAAGCGCCGTCCCTGTTCTTCTAGCGCTTTCAAGATTCGGGGGTGGGAATGGCCAAGGGTGTTGACCGCCAGCCCCGTGAACAGATCTAAATAGCGTTTCCCCTCCGTGTCGTAGAGATAATTTCCTTCGGCTTTGCCGATGGCAATGGGATAACGCGAAACGGTGGACATGATGTAAGCTTGGTCCAGCTGTTGCCATGTTTGCATGGTGGTTCACTCCCTAAGAAGGCCAGATAGTAAAAGGAGGCCCCGAAGGGCCTGTGGAGAAGGGTTTAGAGATCGCGCAAGGCTTGGATGATTTCCGTTTTGGAACGGGTTTTGTCATCGATCTCTTTGATGACGCGAGCCGGCGTGCCGGCAACAACCACATTGGGCGGTACATCTTTGGTAACAACCGCTCCAGCGGCTACAACAGAGCCTTTACCGATGCGCACGCCTTCCAGTACAACCGCGTTAGCACCGATCACAACATCGTCTTCCACGATAACTGGAGTAGCGGATGGCGGTTCAATCACGCCAGCAATGACCGCACCGGCACCGATGTGGCAGTTTTTGCCGATGGTGCCGCGGCCGCCGATGATCGCGTTCATGTCGATCATGGTGCCTTCACCGATCACAGAACCGATGTTGATGACAGCACCCATCATAATGACCGCATTTGGTCCGATTTCCACTTGGTCGCGGATAATTGCGCCTGGTTCAATCCGCGCCGGAATGTTTTTCATGTCCAAGAGCGGAATCGCCGAATTGCGACGGTCATGCTCTACTACATAGTCTTCGATGTGCTCTTTGTTAGCGGTCAACACCGGTTCAAGGTCTTTCCAGTCTCCAAAGACAACGCCCACTTGCCCGGTGATGAATGTTTGGACATTTGGCCCGAAGTCGATGCGATCCAATTGACCTTTGATATGTATCTTAACCGGCGTTTTCTTTTCGCTTTTTTGAATGAACTCGATGATTTGGTGAGCGTTCATTTCTTTCATGTACAGGCATCCTTTCTGTGGGAAGGTACAAGTTCACTGAAAGTATATCACAACCACTTTTGCAGAGTGAAGGGCTTGTAGATAAACACCTTTAGCTGACGGGAATATACAAACATAAAAAAGAGGGACTGCACGAGTCCTCTTTTTCTTCGGTATTCACATGGGTTTGTACACATTTTTCTTTATAACTTTGACGTTATCAATTCGTAATAACATCATCAGAGAAAGTTTAACGCATCATTTATCTTAAAATGTATATGATTCGCCGTCATCTGGAACTAAAACATGAGAGGAGATGCCTTTTTCATGAAGAAATGTTTTCAATTCTTCTCTGGATAATGTCCAATGGTTGACAGCTTCCATATGGACAACAACAATTTTGGCATCAGGAGCAGCCATATGCACTTCATAAATGTCCTCTTTCCCCATAACGAGAGAGCCGCCTGCAAAGAATTGATTATTGCCGCCATTTACCACAATGATTTCCGGTTTGTGTATATCGATCACTTCTTGGATCGCTTTATACCATACAGTATCTCCAGCTACATATAAAGTTTTTTCACTCGGGTGCTTGAAGACAACACCACAAACTTGACCCATACGTTTTAATATTTCTCCTCTTCCGTGTTGCCCCTTCGTTTTGATCAACCGGATCCCACTAAAGACTGTATTTTCTTGTAGTACTTCTACATGTTGAAAACCAGCTTTTCGTACTGCTTGTGCATCTTCTTCATTTTGGACAAACATTTTTATATCTTTGGGTAATTCTTTTTGAGCAGCCTCATCAAAGTGGTCTAAATGCAAATGCGTCACAATCGCAGCATCTACATGAATTATCTCATCCAGTGATACAGGCAGGCTGACTAAAGGATTATATTGGTCCTGTCTTAATGAATTGGGGAATGGAGGATAAGTCCCTCACTCTGCTAACATTGGATCAATTAAAAATTTTTTTCCTGCGTAATGAACAATGATTGTAGCATTGCGAATTTGTTGTATGTGCATATTGATAACTCCTTTGTGTTTTCATTCGTGTTTCCTTTCGGTGTTTAGTTTATAATTTGGGCAATATTTAAATACATAAAAAAAATCAAGTGTTTTGACCATTTGACTCGAATTTTGAAAGGAGTTCATTTCTTGTTGGATAAAACTGACATGCAAATAATAGAAGAACTATCTAAAAACAGTCGGATTACGATGAAGGAATTGGGGGAGAAAGTTCACTTGACTGGACAAGCAACTGCGTCTAGGGTTGCTAAATTAGAGGACAATGGTGTAATTGAGGGTTATACCATTAAATTAAATCATGCGAAAATAGGGTGTTTTATACACGCTTTCATCAATATCTATATAAAAGATACACACCATCAGCCATATCTCTTATTTATCCAAAGCCAGGAGAAATACATCATAAATAACTATAAAATCAGTTGAGATAGTTGTTATCTTCTAGAATGCAGATTTCCGACCAATGAAGTATTAGACAAGTTTTTGTTACAGTTAAACAAGTATGCAAACTATAAATTATCAATGGTGATTAGTAAGCAGTAAGTGAGGAATCTTAAGCTCTGCTTCTATTCAAGGTATAACAGCATGGTGACTGATTCGTTCAACAAGTAAAGGAATAGGGTTTGATAGGAGAAAGAAAACCCCCATCAAGGGGGTTATTAAATGTACGGCAAACTCTTGTAAGCCACGCCATCCCCATCTGATTTATAAGGGGCATTAGGCGCGAAAAGATCAAAGAAGGCTTGTGCTTCCTTTTGTTTGTTAAAATTTACAGTCAAATCGTTCAGCCCATGTTGTCGCTATGGGCTGAAGATGAGACCAGGTTTCGCAGTACAGACAAAGGTTATGCCAAAGGCGGAGTGGGCCAGCCCGGTTCTTGGCTCTCAAAACCGGGAGCCGGCCAGCCGGGTTCTTGGCTAGCGGTTGTAATATTCTCTACCTGGCTAGTTAGCCCCCATACGGTAGAGGTAGCAATTCCGAGGACGACCATAGCAGTTGACAGATATTTAATCTTTAAAATCATGCTCTTCTACCTCCATCCTAGTAAAGTCTCTCTTTACATTATACATATTTCGCATGCAATTCTGAAATTCCTGCTCGTCCACGCCATCGTAACATTTGGCCAGATTAAACCAAGCTTTGTACTCTTTCTCTTTATATCCATGTTTTTGGGTTAAATCCAATGCTTTTTTATAGTATGCGATCGCATCCTCCACGTTGCCGGCGGTGTACGAGAGCTCGCCAATAGTGAGAAGGCTGGTGCTCAAATGCTTGGAGTCGTTATACTTTTCCGCTTGCTGGATCGCTTTTAGCAAGGCGTTTCGGGCATCTTCCATTCTGTTTTGCTTCATGTACAAAGTGCCTAAGCGGTTGTATACTTTGGTGATGCGCTGTTCTTCCTTGTGCTTCTCTTCAACTTTCAGCGCCATTTTAAAGGAAGTTTCAGCCATGGACCAGTCTTTGGTCGCCGTGTAGGCGCTTCCTAAAACGATCCAAAGGTCGCACATGCTGTCGTACAATTTGTTACGTCTTGCAATTTCAATGCCCTCTTCGGCATATTCGATCGACTCCTGATATAAGCCGATTAATCTCGAAAATTCTGCACGCAACCAGTAGAAACCAAGCAAAGTTGCGGCATCTGCAATATTCGGAATTTGGCTCCAGATCTCTTGAACCAGACGCATCCCTTCGGTGATCCGACCCAACCGATGCAAATAGATGCCTTTGTTTCTGTAGAGCAGGATTTTGATGTGCTGATTGGTTCCGTTTTCCAAAAATGCTTCCAGCCCGTTGTCAGTGAAAGAGAGGGCTTGCTCCATCTGGTTCTGGTAGTAGCTGCTGAGACTTAACAGCAAGTAGCTGGCCGCTTCCATATTTTGTTCTTTGTAAGCGTTTTGTTGGGAGAGGCGCAGGGCATTGTACAGTGCACGTTCTGCTTGTTTCCATTTTTTCTTTGACATATAGCATTTGCCTTTTAAATAATAGGCGTGGGCGATGTATGGATGTGATTCATCCAACACCAACTCTTCCAACTGCTGGAGTGCTTCGTCGACCAGACCGATCTGCCGTAGCGTAGCAACCGTGAGCATCTTAAATTTTACTTTTTTTAACTCGGATTGCTCTTTCACCAGCATTTCTGGAAGTTTATGCATCGGCAGATCTAATTTTTCCAATAAATATGAAATTTTTTCGGGGCTGACGTGGGCGACGCCGCGTTCGATGTTACTGACGGTGGCGGGGGATATGTTCTCGTCAGCCAAATCCTCCAGTCTTAGTCCACGCTCTTTTCTGACCTTGCGAATCACTTCCCCAATCTCATGCAATGCTAATGTTTTCATGCCGATCACCTCACAAGTAGTGGATTATTATTATATTACACCTTATTAAAAAAATTGGGAACTATTATATTTAAATTTTCTTAAATATAAAAGAAGAAAGGAGGGTTATGTAGACGAAGGGTTGTTAATTATGTATAAAAAAGGATACATTAATTATTGACATCTATGTTTTTGCGCCCTGAGGAGGAACAATGAAGCTAACTCCTGTACTGAAAGAATTAAAAAAAAGAATAGTAGAAGAGCACGTTTTTGATATGTCCGCGCAACTCGCTTATTATATCTTGATGTCCATTTTTCCTTTTTTGTTGCTTGCCGTTACAGTGTTAGGCTTTCTGCCTTTCACCAGTTCCGATATCCTGGCCATGATCCAGCCTTACGCCCCGCCTTCCACTTATGAATTGTTGGAATCCAATCTGGCAGTGATTTTGGACGAGCAACGCGAAGGAGTGTTATCGCTTAGCTTGATCATCACCATCTATCTGGCCTCAGTTGTTTTTCAATCCATTATTCGCATCATGGACAATGCCTATCGTGTTCATAAAGAAAGGCCGTTTTGGATGCAGGTTTTGCTGGGAATATTCTTGATGTTCGGTTTGCTTGGAGCGTTGGTGATTTCGCTGATGTTGCCCATTTTCGGCAAAGTGTTGGGACAATATGCATTTCGGATGTTTGGTTTGACAGCATGGTTTTATGAAGTATGGACGTGGATTCGCTGGGTGTTGAGTAGCCTGGTTATTTTTATGGTGTTTTTGTGTTTGTATAAATTTACTCCCAACACCCATGTTACCTTTGGACAAGCGCTGCCAGGAGCCCTCTTTGCGATGGCGGGGTGGCAAGCCAGTTCACTGGTGTTTTCATTTTATGTTTCCCTCAATAATTACTCCTTGGTGTATGGGAATTTGGGGGGGATTATCGTATTGGTAGGATGGTTTTACCTCTCTTCTATGGTATTAATATTGGGAGGGCTGTTAAATGCAGCCATATGTAAAACGAAAGAGCAGATAGAAAGTTAGGTGAGGAGATGCCGCAGTCAAAGCTGTTTCGGTTAGGATACGGAATGATCATGGTGTTGCTGATCATATTGCTGGCAAATAAGGTCAAGTTCATTTTCCAGCCGTTGGTCATTTTGGTGCAAACACTGTTTTTTCCGTTCCTTGTATCGGGTGTGTTGTTTTACCTGTTTCGCCCGGTGGTGCGGTTTTTGGAAAAGCGGGGTATTCCGCGGGGATTGGGTATTTTGCTGATTTATCTGGTGATGCTGGGGTTGTTGGTGCTCGTCGGCTTCCTGATCGGTCCGTTGCTCAAAGAGCAATTTAACCGCTTGTTGGCCAATTTTCCGCAAATGATCGACTCCGTACAGACACAACTAATCAATTGGAGCCATCATCCCTGGGTGGCCAGTTATATCGACTGGAATCAAGTGGCGACGGCGGCGTCCAATTATTTGCGGAGCAGCATCTCCACGATTGGGACGAACATTGCCAACTTTTTTTCAGTGATCACCAATATTATTCTCGTATTTGTGACCGTCCCGTTTATCCTGTATTACATGTTGAAGGAAGGAGAACGGTTTCCCCCTTACCTTTTGCGGTTATTGCCTGAGAAAGAGCGGCAACAGGGGCTCCGCATTCTCGGGGATATGGATTTTGCGCTCAGTTCGTACATTAAAGGCCAAGTGCTGGTCAGCCTGTTAGTGGGCGTGCTGGTGTATATCGGCTATTTGATTATTGGTTTAGATTATTCGCTGATCTTGGCGCTGGTAACTATGTTTACCAATGTGATCCCACTTGTCGGTCCGTTTATCGGGACGATCCCGGCAGTGATCGTGGCCCTTATTGATTCACCGATGATGGTGGTCTGGGTGTTGGTGGTGGCCTTTGTAGCCCAGCAATTGGAGGGGAACTTGGTTTCCCCGTATGTGATGGGTAAAAGTTTGGATGTCCATCCTTTAACCATCATTTTGTTATTGCTCGTGGCCGGTAGCCTAGGCGGATTTTTGGGATTGTTGTTAGCGGTGCCGACCTATGCGGTGTTGAAAGTTGTGGTCAGCCACCTGTACCGGCTGGTGCGGTTACGTGCGATGAGCAAGCAAGAAGAGTCTTAAACGACAACCTCCCGTGGTGCATAGCGGGGGGTTTTTACGCCCTTATGATGGGAAGCGGTGCAGGAAAAATGTTAAATAATAAATCACAATTTTCAGTTTGATTGCAGATATTTTTGTGGAAGAAAGGGAATGAAACAAGATAGGGGCTGGGGGGATGCAATGTTTCATTGTTGCTGTCGAATTGATATTTAATTAAAAACAGGAATATAGGAGGAATCTGTTTATTCATAGCCAATACTTTCACCAGTAAATTTAATAAATTATTAGGACAATTGATAAGATGGAGGGATAATGATGAAAGATTGGGATCCGATGGATTTAGAATGGAATCATGGGGAATTGGATGGGGAAACCAGAGAGGTAGAGATTGATACGGATGAGGATGGCATTAACATTGAGCTTGATTTTTAAACAAAGCTGGAGAGCCGGGTTTCTGGCTGCTGACAAGCCTAAATGGGTGCGAAAGGTGACTCAAGAGCTTTACCGACCGAACGTTCAATAATGAAAAGCACGCAATGTTGTTCGCTCCCCTTCCGCAACCAAGCCAGCTGGGTGAGCCCCGGCTTCTTTTTTTAATCAATTGGCCAGTTAAATCATCATCTTGAGCGACGGGGTACAGCTGCCGTTTTGCATGTAGTGGACGCATCACATGGAGTCTCGTGATGAAGGGGGGTGTTCGGTTCCTTCCCTCCATAATTTCTTTCCCAAGCGTTTGCTGAGCGGGCCGTAATCTTTCAAATTGGAGGTGTAAATCCACTGGTCGGCAGGAACTTCTGCGCAAATGATCGCATCGCCCACACTCCAACAATTACGTCCGTATTTGCTTTTTTGCCCAGATAGCATGCCGGTGAGATTGTTCACGTTGATAATGCGCTCAGCTTCGGCGATTTGCGTCAGCGAGGCCAATTCTTCTCGGCATTTGGCGTAAAATGCTTCAATGCCGCAGGAGGGTTGCGGTTGTTGGCGGCAACCAAGATCCAGCATCCACCGTTTCCCTTCTTTGACGGGTGTGGCATGAGCCCGAATGCATCGGCATTCGTCGATCACTTCATCAATGCCGTCGATAAATAGAATTTCAAATTCATCTTCAATC
This sequence comes from Laceyella sacchari, assembly GCF_004343255.1. Classification (GTDB taxonomy): domain Bacteria; phylum Bacillota; class Bacilli; order Thermoactinomycetales; family Thermoactinomycetaceae; genus Laceyella; species Laceyella sacchari. Next base: position 24,433 of record NZ_SMDD01000001.1, read on the forward strand.
AGGATGTCCAGGCGCTCTAGCAATTCTTCTTTGTCATATCCCACCTTTTTGGCTAAATAGGCGAACACTTTTAACACACGGTCAAATTGCCGTGTACTGAAGCATCGCTGTCCGAGCCGAGCCAGTGCGTCTTCTACTGTCTCTTCCTCTAGCAAGAGAGTATGAAGGGTGATGCTGTTTTTCAAAAAGCTGTTTTTCAATTCGCCGATGACATAATTGGAGGTAGTGAGTGATTTGCCGTTGAGTTGCTGCCGAATTTGCCGTTGGCGCTCGGTGTCGGCTAAATACCGGTCTGCCAAAATGGTGGTGTCCAAAAAAAGTGTTTTCATTCACCGTCATCCCCCATAATCCAATTGAGACCGTGGTGACGCAACCACTGATCCACGCGTCGAAACGTTTGCTTGTTGCAGTTTCCGTTTACCAGCGCGTCGATGGAGCGGGACAGAACGTCGAGATGTTCGGCAGTCAGCCGTTCCGCCTTGGTTTTGTGAATGGCGTCGTGAATGATGAGGCAGATGCGCCGCTCGTATTTGTGCAAATCAGGGTGGAGTTCGTTTTTGAGCTGATGAAGGAGGTCTTTGATAATGCCTAGCGTCTGGACGCGATCATGCATGTCATCGAAACGCTCTTCCAGAAGGGTGAAATATTTGCGGAGCTTGCTAAAGGCGTCCGCATGCATGAAGCGCCACAGTGAGTTGGCGTTCTGTCTGGCCGGGGACTGGGGAAACAACGCTTGCCGACGGAGGGTGAGCAGATCTTTGGATAGCGCCCGCTCTTCCTCTAGCCCGGGATACAGACCCAGACCCTGTTTGACGGCGGAATGATGAAGAAACCTGAGCAAAGCGGTGATTTGTTTTTCTTCGCTGGTGCGCGTTTTATCTCTTCGGTAGGGGAAGTGGCCATCGCGCTTATTCACGTGACATCACCTTTTTCATTTTTGTCAACTCCATCAGCAGATAGTCGATGTCATCAGGGGTCAAAGTTAATGTCACTTCATCTTTATGAGGTTCGTTGTCCAAAATATAGCGTAGCCAAGGCTGTTTTCGTGAGGGATTGGACGGTGATGCGATTTCCATTTTTAATTGGGCATAGCGGAGCGGTTCCAGCCTGCCTTGTTGGTTGTCGAATGTCTTTTGATTGATTTCCCAGCTGCATCCGCTTAGTAATTTGGTTTTGGCTGTTTGTTTGATTTTGAGGGATTGCGACAATTGTGGATGGTAGAAGAGCTTTTCGATCGTTTTCAGTTTCTCCTGTACTTCGCGGCTTAATTGCTCGCCTTCTGCTAATGGAATACCTTCCTCTTCGTAATATTTTAACTCCATGTCGATCAGGAGTTCCTCGTCTTGATTCAGGATGGCTAGCAAATAACGTGGAATTTCTTCAAGGCATTGGTAGAATGTTTGTTCCTCCAGCTGGTGCTTGTGGATCAGCGACTGAACGGCGGACGGGTCAAACCGCAATTCCAACCGCTCAGGATGAACAAGGTGCAGGATCACCTGCTTCTCACGCCACAGTGCTTTGATGTGTGCGCAATACTCTTCGTAACATTTCAAACCTGCTCGTCCTTTCTCGCATGAATTGCAATGTTTAGGTATTCGCGACAGGGAGGCCTTTCCCCTGTTGCAGGAGGGGGAAAGGCGAGTTGGACCGGTATCGTCTCTTAGCGCTTGTGACCGCTTAGCGGGAAGGCAATGTCAATTGATAAAAGTGAACATCATGCCATTTGCCAAACTTATAACCCACTTCGCGCAGGATTCCCACTTCTCTGAATCCAAATTGCTCATGCAACCGAAAACTGCCTTCGTTGCCCCCGGTGATGCCGGCGATGATGACATGGTGGCCAATTTCCTGTGCCCGTGCAATGATGGATCGCATCAGCTGTTTGCCAAGTCCGCGGCCTTGCGCCTCAGGATGGACGTAGATGGAGAGTTCCACTGTATGGCGGTAAGCCGGTTTGGTGCGGTATGGCAAGAGTCCGCTGTACCCGAGGACGGTTCCATCTTCTTCGGCGACGATCAGCGGATGGACTTCAGGGGAGTGGCTGGCAAACCATGCTTTGTGTTCGGCCACAGTCTGTGCTTCCAAATCGAAGGTGGCAGTCGTCTCCACGACGGCGTAATTGTAAATGTCAACGAGTGCTGGCAAATCGGCAAGCGTGGCTGGGCGGATCACAATCATCTTTTCACACTCCTTCAAGCAAGGATTCATTTCCTATGGAATTATGCGCCCATGAGATCAAGACAAAAAAACTGCCGCTTCCCCAGGAGGCGGCAGTGTTTGGTTAAGAAAGCCGGGACATACATTATTCTTCTGCTTTGATGGAATCGTAGATGCGGTTAAGCAACTGCTGCTTGGTGTCCCACAATTTTCGAGACAAGCTGACAGGATATACTTCTGGGTTCAGAATGCGCAAATACTCTTCCCAGAACAAGGAGAGTTGTTGCTGGTGGTGTTTGCGGATTTCCGATAGGGGAGGCAGTTGATAAACGCGCTTCCCGTTTTGGAAGATCGGCTTTAATAGTGGCATTGCTTGGTAATGCTTCACTTTCTTCCGTCTGAATGGATGTTCAGGGTCGAACAAATGAAGTGGTTTGCTTTCATCGATTGTTTCTTCGACGGCCGTAATCAGATCGCCTCTCGCTTTGCCCGATTTGCGGTCGATGATGCGGTAGACGTTCTTGCGGCACGGCGTGGTGATTTTCGCCGGATTGGACGAAATTTTGATCGTGGGTGCCCATTCCCCATCTTCCAGGCGGGCCACCATTTTATAGACAGCCCCTAATGCCGGTTGGTCAAACGCGGTAATCAATTTGGTGCCGACACCCCAAGCGTCGATCTTGGCTCCCTGCGACTTCAGGTTGAGGATCGTAAACTCATCCAAATCGCTGGAAGCAGTGATTTTGGTATCGGTGAGTCCTGCTTCGTCTAGCATGATCCGCGCTTGTTTGGACAGATAAGCGAGGTCGCCGCTGTCCAGACGAATGCCAGCCAGCTTGTTCCCTTGCTGTTTCAGCTCTAACCCCACCTTAATCGCATGGGGCACGCCGCTTTTCAGGGTATCGTAGGTGTCGACCAACAGCGTGGTGGCTTCGGGAAAGGCGGCGGCGTATGCTCGGAATGCTTCCAGCTCAGTGGGGAAATCTTGTACCCATGCATGTGCGTGCGTGCCACTACTGGGTATGCCGAAGCGTTGGCTGGCGTACGTGTTGGATGTTGCGTCGAATCCGCCGATGTAAGCTGCCCGCGTGCCCCAAACTGCTGCATCCTTTTCTTGCGCCCGGCGCGTACCGAACTCGAGGAGCGTGTCTTGTCCAGCTACATGGCGAACCCGGGCAGCCTTGGTGGCGATCAGAGATTGGTAACCAACAAAATTCAAGAGGGCTGTTTCGATCAGTTGCAGTTCCATGATATTGCCCTCTACCCGGATTAAGGGCTCACCCGGAAACGCGAGTGTTCCTTCGGGCATCGCATGGAGCGTGCCGGTAAAGCGAAAAGAGCGAAGCAAATCAAGAAATTCAGGTTCAAATGCCATCTCTCGCTCAAGAAAACGGATGTCCTCCTCTTGAAAACGAAGGCCTTCCAAGTATTGAACCACCCTTTCCAGGCCGGCAAACACGACATAACCGTTGCCGAAAGGGAGTTTGCGGAAGTACAAGTCAAAAGCCCGCCGGTTTTGGTGCGTCCCGTTTTTGTAGTGAGCGTACATCATCGTCAGCTGGTATTTGTCAGTATGTAATGCGGAAATGGATAAAGACATGATTAATCTTCTCCCTATGGTGTGCTATTCGATAATTTCAAACATGATGGGAAGGATGTTTTTTTCTTGTATATAGTAAGCGCAAAGTTGGAATTCTTTATCCTTGAGCGACATAATCCACAAGCTTTTGTCGTGGAAATGCCAACCGGTCAGATCGCGGGCTGAAGGATAGGCTTGGGAAACGGGATGAGAATGAATGACACCGAGCCAGTCCAACTGGAGTTGGCGCATCTGCTTGATGTTATCCCTGTAAGACCTTGGCTCCAACTCCCAAGAGCAAGTACGATGATTCTGGCTTTGAATCGGGAAAAAATGGGTGATCGTAAAGTCGCGCCCGGCCAAAAAGCCGTATCCTTCATACGGATACTGCTCTAGGCAATACGCGTTGATTCCATGGATCACATGACGGCGAATTGAATAATAGGGCGGCTTCATCTCCAGCCCTCCTCGCAGGATGGGTAACAATCAAACAAATGATCTTTCATTATTGTATCGTGTGGGTAACACGGAAGTCTATGACAAATGGCAAACACTGGATCATTTTAACAAATAGCGGTGATAGAAGTCGAAGCGTCGGACACCGCAGCTGGGGAGGGATGTTCCCGATTTGCCTTGCAAGCTTCTCAGCGGAGCAAAGCGGTGTCGAAGCAGATCCATGATTCGCGAGGTTGAATCATCCCCTGGCGCGCGTCAGACGGTTTCCTCCAAGATGGCCACGACACGGCTCCAACCGGCGCTGGCGTTTTGGATGTTGATTGGGAATGCCGCTACTTTGAAACCATGGGGCACCGGGATCTTGTCCAAGTTGCACAATTTCTCGATTTGGCAATATTCCTTCTTCCGGCCGACCAAGTGGGCCTCCCAAAATTGTGTTTTCCCTTGCTTGGCTTCTTGCGCCATGACGTCGAAGGGGCGATCCAACCCCCAAGCATCGATGCCTATCAACCGCACACCTTGATCAATCAGCCATTCAGTTGAAGAAGCCAGCAGGCCCGGGTGGATGAGATCATAGTGCGCTTCGTTGTACTTTTTTGATGTGTCGGTGCGGATGAGGACGATGTCGTAAGGTTTCAACTCATAACGGATGCGGGTGAGTTCCGTTTGGATATCGTCGATGGTGATGCCTTCTCCTTTGCCTTTGTGGGTCATGTTCAGCACCACCCCGTCCCCGTAGCACCAGCGCAGGGGTACTTGATCGATCGTTTTGGCCGGCTGACCGCCGACAGTCGGTCCATAATGATATGGGGCGTCCACATGTGTCCCGGCATGGGTGGACAACTTCACTTCTTCTACCGCCCATGCTTTACCTTCCGGCCAATGCGATTCATTCAGGCCTAACAGGTGATTGGAGACGCTGATGCCATGTTGATGATCAAAGTATTGAATGTGATGGGGGTTGGGTTCAAAGGAGGACGTATCATTGCTCAAAGATTGGCTGAGATCGATCAAGGTGGTTTTCACACCGTTTTGCACATACGTTTCGATCATGGTTTCACCTGGTTTCTAGTAATGGATTGGAGGGAGGAAGAGAGGCTTTTCCCCCCTTGATATCAAGTATATTATTTCTCTGGACACTGTGTTGGTACTTTTCGCCGCTCCTTCCCTACCAACTTGATTCACCAAACACGCCCTAGTTGGATCACCTTAAATCCGAATGCATCCATAGATAGAATATAGTTGTTTATCACTTTTATCTTCGTCGTGTTGCCAGATTGAGCTAGTTGGTATTCTTCTGACACCCGTATGCTATGTTGGGATTTGTTCAGGATGACATGGCTGTGGCGATCGATCTTGGCCTTAAGCAGTTTCATTGGCTCCTTTTTTTTCACACGTGTGTTGCTAATGGCCTTCTTCACTTCCTTTTCCGCGGGCGAATCCCTCGCAATCAGATCTTGCACGATCTCATAATTCCCCTTGCCAGAAGCTTCTAGTTTCCTTTGTGAGAAGGTGTTGATAAATTTCTCCAGATGAGCGTAAAAGAGTTCAGGGGAATCAAGTAAGGCATTATATCCGGGATCATCTGTGTAAGGAAAGGGATTTTGCGGCGTTAGAGGCTTGAGGATGTCGATTTTGTTCAATGCGCTAAGAGATTGAGTGTCTCCATTCCGATCAATGGCGAAGGCATAGTTGCTGAAACGTATAAGAGCATATGTTTTACCGGAGCGGATGATAAGCAAACTATGGCCGGACTGTACACCTCGGAAATGAGGAGACGTTTCTTTCATTGCCCCTTCGATGAGGATATGGCTTCCCACTTCCAAGCCTTTTTGAAATGTGGCCAATCGCACCGGGTCCTGCTTTAACTTTGCCAATTCGCTGAGCACCTTTTGGTATGCCGGCGTGTTGATGACGAGGTTTTCAGGCAGAAAACGGTCGAAAAGGTGTGATGGCTGTTTTAATTTGCTGACTTCTTTGTTTACGTCATATAATGTCGTTTTGGCCAATGTGAATGTGTTATTTGGCAGGACTTGATACCAAGCCACTTGCGGAGATTGATTTGTTTTTCCCATGATCGGGATGCCGGATTTGTATTCCATTGGGAAGTGAAGACCGGGAATCTCCATGATTCCATCTTGGTTTATGTCTTTGGGGAAAAGAGGCACATGGCTACCGAGCAGATCGGAATAAGGTTCATCCTTTGCTTGAGGGGCGTTGACCGCCCATGAAGGGGAAGGCACATCTTCCGCCAAAAACACAGGCTTTCCGTTTTTCATCGTGACAATATAGTAGGTCCATTTTTCATGCTTGTTATTTTCACAGGCCAAGAAAATTGCATGCTTGTCTGCGGTTAGCATCCCTTTGAAGAAACGTCTATTTTTGCAAAAAATATCAACAAGCAAATAGCCTTGTTCCAGAACCCACTTTTTGTTTTTGTATTTGGCTACATAGATTCGCATGGCTCCGTCTTCATCGAAGTTTGCAATGTTTTCAAAGAAACCGATCACTTCCGGTTGGTTGTCGTTGTCAAGATCGATGATTTGCACTTCTGGATACATGTATAAGTAGGTGCTGGTCAATTCCCTTAAAATCTTTTTGGCTTCCATCAGGCTTGGATTTGATTTTGTTATCCTTGAAGCAGGGAGCGGTTGTAGATCGCTCGGCTTTAGGTCATAATATTTGCCACTCTCATAGTAGATGGGATCTTTGTAAATGATTTTCCCCTGTTCTACAAGCCGCCCTTGTGTACTTGGTGCTGGCTCATTTCCCCACAGAGTGCAACCTGAAATGATTAGAAGGGAGACTGGGAGCCAGATATGCCAATGCTTCATGTTAGACCCCGCTTTCGAGAAATGATAAGATAAAACTGAAAATAATGAAAACGAATAATAAACGGCATACTTAGGGGTGGATCGTTTGCGAAACAAAAGGTACGGACCAAGCCGCCACTCAACACGCCCTCTTTCATGGTATCGTGGAAACAACGAATTGAAAATCAACCTCGTCAGCCCGGATACGCAAGAAGTACGCTTCTCTGAAAGACATCCCATCATCATGCGTATCTTGACAGTGGAAATTATTCTGGCTGTGATCGCGCTTTTTGCTTATCTGTATGTGTATTCTTATAAAGCCAGTTATTTATCCTATTTTGGCATTCCTCATTATTACACGGAAGTGACAATTGCCGAAATGCTAAATAGCAGTTGGTTGATTGTCACCTTCATCGAGATGTTGCTGTTTGCCATTTATGGGATCATGGCTATTTGCACATATCATATTGTTAATCAGATGGGGATTGCCACCCCATCGCCATGGAAAAAGCGCAGAATCCATGTGCTGGCGCAGATCGTCTGTTTCGTTCTTTTCCTTGGAGCCTATTTCATTTTCTCAAGAGAAACCGATCGGCTTTTTGCCATCTGGGGTAATGCGCAAAGTGATTTTGATTTGCAGTTCATGATACAAGACTTGTCCACCTTGAATGAAATTCCCTTGATTACATTGATTGTTATTTCGTTTTATGTTTTTTTTCAAAAGCGAACCATGCCGGATCGATCACAGCAGATCATGTATTGGGTCAGCTTTTTCACATTTCTGTTTTCCCTTTTTTTCTTTTTGGTACTCACCTATTCCCATTCAGTGATTCAAGGCCAAGGCGCCGCAATGTATAACCAAGTTTATCCATTCGTCATTGAGGATGGGAAAGTGACTAACAAATTGATTGTGGGCACCTATCAGGACCAGTATCTCGTCGTTCACCTGACAAACAAAAAGCGGACCATGAAGACGAGATATGGGCAAAGGCAATTTTACACTGTCGATGACACATATCAACTTATGCCGATCAAAGAGGATGGCCCCAAAGTGGACATTACTGTCACCAATGCTACTGGAAAACGGGTCGCAGCAGGAACGGAAAAACAGAAAGAGATAAAATTCGTGAGATTAAGGCTCAAATACGGGGTTGCGAGAGAATATGATTACAAGTATTTGCATCATGTGCAAATGGACTTTGAACCATTTCCTTTAAAGAAACCCGAAGGAGGAATAAAATGAACGGCCTCCCTGTATTGCTTGTGGTCGCAGTTTTGTGTTTAAGCTCGTGCGCCAACCGCGATCCGGATCCGGATGTCCTAAAGCCCATCAAGGTGACGCAATTCAGTAATCGATTCACCAAATGTTTAAGTGACCAAGGCGGAGGGACGTTGAGAAGCAATGAGACACTTTATGTAACAGATGAGAATATTCCGTTTGATGAAGACAAATCTATGATTCGCTACCCGGCATATGGAGATTTTACCGTGCAAAAAGTAACGGATGCCAAAATGGAAGATCGCATGCTCAATGATGGCAATGTGGCCGTTTCTTTTCTACAGATCAAACTCTTGCGGGCCACAGACATCAGAGACGTGCGCATCAAGAGAGCGTTGGACAACAACCCGCAAATGACAGATTACTTTCTGTACGTCAAGTACAGAGTGGAAAACAAAACAGAAGTGCCACTTAAAATAGACAGCACCAACGGTTATCATTATCCCTTTTGCCACCTCAAACTGATGAAGGGCCAAGCCATTCTCCGTGAAGGAACCTTTAATGTGATTAGCCAAGACAAGGTGTTTACCGCTTGGACAAATGATGATTTGACGGAGATTATTGAGCCGAATGTCCCTGTTGATAATTTCATGTTGATTAACTTAAATGGCGTAAGCCCAGAAACAGTGAGAGAGGTGGATCGTTTGGATTTCACCATTGCTAGATTTTTGACATTGGAAGATGAAGAAGTCGCCTCAAAAGGCGGGGATGTCTCCTTTTCATTGCGAGAGTGGTAAAGCATGCGCAAATCATAAAACGGTGCTGACAAAAGGGGGATCTTTTCTGCATTCTCCTTTCCCAGAGGTGAGGAGTAGTTTTCGTGAATATGTATGATTATTGGATTTTTTCATTGACTATATATTAAATTTTATATTAAATTAACCTGTTAGTTTTATTTAAGATAATTGGCGAGAGGAATTTAAAAAGTTTACCTTCTTTTGCTTGATTCTATTTACGTCCATTTTAAGTGGTGTAGATCGTACTATTTACATTAGAAACCGCATTCAACGTTGAATGCGGTTTATCTTTAGATAGGGGTGTATGAGTACATGGCTGTTTTTAGACAAGAATTATCACGCGCATTTTTGGGGAAAAACTTTTTTCTAGCTTTATTTGTGGCGATTGCTCTTTGCAGTGTGGGGATAATGATGGCTGGTTTACCACGACCAATTGTTGCTGAACAGGCATATTTTCCTTGGGTATTTGGACTAGAGATTTACTCGTTTGTGGTACCGATCATTTGTGTTTGGCCATTTGCGGATACATATGCTATGGAACGTAATAGCGGGTATCTAAATTTTGTGCGGATGCGGATGGAACATCGTACTTATGTGAGAATAAAGTTGTTAATCAATGCGTTGGTTGGTGGGGTAGTTACTTGCGTTCCCACATTGGTGTTCACTATTGTTACTCTAAGTATTTATCCGAAAACGTTGAATCCAGATAACCAAATAGGTGGGGCGTTTTCGAGCTTGTTACCAGAGAATGTCGTGCTTTATATGTTTGTTTATGTGCTCCTTCATTTTGTATTTGGTGTCGTTTATGCTACTTTTGGCTTTGGGTTATCACTCTATATACAGAAGCGCTACTTGATTTTAACGATTCCCTTTATATTCTATCATGTATTTAACTTTTTGTTTGCACAAATTGAAACGCTTAGTGCTTTAAAGCCTCCATCAACGTTTTTACCTCATACTGCGAACTTTTCAACCGGGTGGACTGTTTTTGGCGAACTATTAATTATATTTATGGTTAGTTTAGTGTTTGTTTGGAAAAAAGTATCTAGTCATGAGGTGGAATGATGAATTTTTGGGGTGCTTCATATACTCATTTCATTTGGATTGGACTTAAGCGTCAATTCATGAAAGTTAGATGGTATGTATTTTTGATAGTTTGCCCTGTCTTATTTTACCAGGGAGCGGATCGATTTATCATTCAGCTAAACAACATGGGAATTCAACAACATGTTTTAAATATATGGGACATCTTATTTGATTTGTTTAGCTATAGTTATATTTTCATCTTTATGATTCCGTTTTTTTTATTCTTGGTCAGCGATTTAATGTTAGATCAAGACAGTAAAGAACAGTGGATGTTACGCATTGGTAGCCGTACGAGTTGGTGGTTTGGCAAAGTGGTTACCCTTGCTTTATTAAGCTTGTGTTATGTTTTTTTTCTAATGGTATATGCATTTGTGATAGCAGGCTTGTATCTCCCGTGGGATGAGGGATGGAGCGTGGCCATGGTGCAGCATTTGTTCCCTTTGCCAGTACAACCACAGATCATAGGGAGCATGGCACCGGGTCTCGTCTTGTTTCAAATAGGTTGTTTGTTATATTTCGGGTTATTTACTTTTGGCCTTATAACCTTCATTGCATCCATGTATACACGAAGTGGAGTGTGGGGGCTTATTATCTCTTCGTGTATTTCATTTTTGGGCTATGTCTTATTGTTGTTTCGGATTCCTATAGCAAACAGCGCATGGTTATTTCCGCGACATTTTGTGTATCATCTCTTGGATATAAATGATCTTTTCTCATCTTGGTCTCAAGTAGGTATATCGGTTGGGTACTGGATGGTAGTAGCCGTTCTATTATGGATATGGGGTAGTGTTAAAATCTCGAAGGAAGACATCAATCTAGGAGTGGCAGAATGAAAAAAAGATGGTACGCGATCATTGCATGTGGTCTCTTCGCCTTGGTCAGTTGGAGTAGCGCCACTATGCTCCGTTCTTCATCAGGTGGTTATGAAGAGTTAATCACTGTATGGGATCTTGTTATGGTTTCATTGGGTGGACCCATTGCTCAGGATGATGTCTCATTTTATGAATGGTCAAAATGGCTTATTCTCAACTTATTGTTTCTTGTTTTAATAGGAAACGCTACGTGCAGTGAATGGGTGGAGCGTGCAACATTTGTTTTGCCGCGTTATTTTACGCGTAGCAAATGGTGGATAAAGAAGGTTCTTGCATTAGGGGTAACTTCATTTGTTTATTATTTCATGGCGATCTGTACGATTTTAGTGATAGGATCTAGCCAATTTTCATGGGCGGATCATTTGGGCAAATGGCAAGGAACTGACGGGCCGTTGCAATTTAACGGTATCCATTCATTTATCATGCTAGCATGGGTATTTGTATTAAGCTGGAGTACCAGTTTAGCGATGGCAGTCCTACAGCTGGCGTTGGCTGTAAAATGGAAGAGTGTATTTAAGCCAATTCTTTTTATTTCTGTGCTTTATGTCGTTTCTTGTTTTAGTCCTTTATTTGGCAAGCAGTTGATAAAATGGTTCCCAGGCAATCAGGGGATGTTTCTTCGGCATACCGTGGTAGATCCGTATGTTCCCAGTTTTAGCCTGTCTTGGTCCGTATTTTATAATGCGATTGTTTTGATCCTTTCTATGTATATGGGTTATTTGTATGTGAAAAAAGCCGATATATTCGGATATGCGCATAAAGATAGTTTGCAATAAAAACGTAGTCGGAGGTTTTCATAATGGAATCTAAATTGGCAGTGAAATTAGAAAACGTTTCGAAGATCATTGATCAAAAGCAGATACTTAGCCAAGTCAATCTGGAAGTGGCAGAAGGGAAGATTGTCGGCTTAGTCGGCAGAAATGGGTCAGGTAAAACGATGTTATTTCGAATGATTAGTGGTTTTGTTTATCCAACAGAAGGGCGCATTTTTGTTTTTGATAAAGAAGTAGGCAAAGATGGAACCTTCCCGCAAGATGTAGGTGTGATTATCGAAACGCCCGGATTTATCCCGGAATATAGTGGTTTTAAGAATTTGAAAATGTTGGCTTCACTGAGAAATAAAATATCCGATGCCGACATTGAACAAGTAATGGAGCAAGTAGGTCTTGATCCCCGTGATAAAAAGGCCGTTCGTAAGTACTCATTGGGAATGCGCCAGCGATTAGGGATTGCACAAGCCATCATGGAACAACCAAAACTCCTCTTATTGGATGAACCTACAAATGGATTAGACACGGATGGAGTGGAAATGCTTCATCAACTTCTATTAAACTTACGCAAAGATGGGGTAAGTATTCTTTTGGCAAGTCATTATATGGAGGAAATCGAGAAGTTGTGTGATGAAGTTTATAAAGTAGAAAAGGGAACAGTAACACCGATCTCCGATTTTAAAAGTTGAGGACATATGTGGATGCAATAAGAAACGACGATGAGAAAAGTGATGCCACTCATCGTCGTTTTTTACCTATTTAGATTAATTCAAGTGCTAAACCTAATCCAATTAATGCAACAGCTACAACGATCGCCACAATAATCACATTCGCGCCAAAATCGAAAAGTTTATTAGCCGAATCTTTTTTGTTTTGAAAAACGGCCATCCCGCAGGCAATCCCTAGGGGCTGAGGGGAGGAGTGACAGATCCTGCGATTCTGTCCCAGTGGGCATTACCTATGGAGATGGCACGTTTTCTCACCATATGGGACGCGTAATTTTTGAGGGGAAACCAATCCAAACAACCATGCTTCACCGAACCTATATTCATTTATTGACCTTTATTGTCCCCAATATTCCTTGATTATGAGCATAAACGATGGGATCTCTGGGACGCGGCGCATATGATTGATTGAGCACTAGCTACGGGTACGTAGTAATGTATTTTTCCTGGTGAAGGAAATGAGCAGATTGGTCTATCCCCATGAACCACATCGCTGCGGCAATCATTCTCCCCATAACGACCTCTAAACTTTGTTTCTAGTTGGTATCATATTCATCCATTTTGTCCTTGCCTTTTTGCTCTACGAGTTTTTCTATTTTCTTTTTGTTCTCTTTTATAAGTTTTATTAAGGAGTCATAACGACTCTTTCTATATTCATCAATTTTATCCGCACGATTATTGATCAACTCTTCAACTTTATCACCTTCTTCGATAGACAATTTATCAGTACTCTCCAAATGGCTCAGGGCAGTTCTCATATGATGTGACTCTGTAGAAGATAGTTTATCTATTCCAAGCCCCGTAAAAGTGAGATTTTGCAATTCTCGTTCCTTTCGAGTAAATTGATGAATAATGTTACTAGTATTTCTAACTTTCCACATTAACCATTCTTCCCAGATTTTCATTCTTTGGGTATCAAAATATCGCCGTAACTCATCATCATTACGGACTGTTGCATATTCGCCGCCACCAGCCTTAGCAACTTCCTGCAACGCCTTTTGACCCGCATTGTCCACATCAAATCCGATAATATTTACCACGGCTTTGACATTGGATTTATTCAACTCTTGCGCCACTTGAACCGGATTTCCGCCACAAGTTTCAATGCCGTCACTTACTACATAAATCAAATTTTTTGAGGGGCCAGTTATTTTCGACAGATCATTGGCAGCTTCTTTCATTGCCAATGCAATCGGTGTCCATCCGGTGGGTTTAAACTTGTCCAATGCTTTGCTAAACGTTTGTTGATCGTATTTGCCCAAAGGATAAACGACTTCGGTGCTCTTACAAGAGAGGTCTTTATCTTTATCAGCATTGCTGCCTTTATGGCCATACACCCTTAAAGAGACATTTGCATGTGTGGAAAGTGAAGAAGCGAAACGGGAAACGGCTTGTTTCGCAAGGGTCATTTTGGAAAAGCCATCGACCTTGCCAGCCATGCTTCCGGAGGAGTCAATCAAGATCATGACATTCAACTGCTTGCCTGAAGGTGTTTTGAAGTCGCCTGGGTCGCTACTAACGGTATATGTAGTATCAAACGCATCCAGTTTTTTTACATAGGGTTGATAATCCTCTACAAAAAGCTCAACTAACTTCTGGTATGCTTGTTCCCCCGTGAGATTTTTAGGCAATGCATCCAATTCTCTGTTGGCATTTTCTTTATGATAGGCATCACCCGCATATTTTCCGGGACCTTCTTTTAATATATCTTCGATCTCTGTCGCATACGCTTTTTTAACTTCATTGTTTTGCTCTCCCGACCCTCCCTCTTTTGTCTTGGAGACGGGTGTGGAACATCCGGCAACAGCAACGGAAAAGACAATGAGACTACTTACCACCTTGATATAAAATGAATTCAATCTAATCACCTCTTAAATGAATAGATGGTTTGCAATAAAGCAAACCATATAGTTTGTTTCTACATTATATTCCCGATTTTTCAGCTCTTACCTAATAAAATGTTAAATGCTACTAAAAATATCTTTTTCAACAAATTAGATCTAGATCATAGCACTGAGCAAGACTGAAAAGGATATCCCGCTTTTCAGCCAAGATCCCCGTGGGAGCAAGTATATTCAACCACTGGTTAAGTAAACAAATAACTAAGATGACTATGGAATTTGCCAACTGTTTATGGTTTTATCCTGAAATGAACAAAGCAACCAGTTTATTGTTCCTTAATGTTGCCTGGATTGTTAATTAATCATTACTGGTAAGTAGCGGTGGACTTAGCAAGAAAGAGCGTGGAGGCGTATTGATTGAAGGATGCCCGACCAGTTCTGCAGCACTAGCTACAGGTACGTAGTAATGTATTTTCCCTGATCAGAGTGCATAGGATGTTTAATAAAAACGGTGAAGGGAATGAGCAGATTGGTCTATCCCCATTATATGAATCCATACTTTTATTACGGCAACTTCCCACAGCCTAACCGCCAAGTGTGTGATGCTATACTTGCTGGAATAAAAAGAGAAGCGACGGAGATTGATTTATTGGAGCGGCTAGTCAAATTAGCACCTAATCAAAAGCATAAAAGGGAGATTTTTCACACGTTAGAAGATGAAAAAGCCTATTTGCATCAGTTGACTGATCTGTATGTGATGTTCACGGGAAGACAGCCTGTTTATCAAATTGATCAAATTACATTTGATACTTATGAAGAGGGAATACAAAAAGCTTTTCAAGTGGCAACGAAGGATTATAAAGAAAATTGGAATAGTTATTTGCTTACTCAACATTCGCCAGTGGGCGAGGTGTTTTTAAGTGCTTGTCATAACGAGATGCATCATGCTAACCGATTAAGTTCGTTATCGTTCAATCCATTCGGCATTGAATTAAAAGATTATGGAAAAACGCCTTTTGTTGTGAATATTGAAAAGGCGACAAAGCAAAATAATACGTATCGCACTGCCTTATGGACAGGAGATCATTTGCAAGTGACCTTGATGTGTATCGGTGTTGGCGATGACATTGGGTTAGAGGTTCATCCCAATGTGGATCAATTCTTACGGATTGAACAAGGGCGAGGATTGGTTCAAATGGGTGATAGCAAAGATCGATTGGATTTTAGAGCCGAAGTTTATGATGATTATGCGATCATGGTACCTGCCGGAAAATGGCATAATTTAACGAATACAGGCAATAAACCCTTGAAGCTTTATTCCATTTATGCGCCACCTGAGCATCCTTTTGGTACGGTTCATAGAACGAAAGCAGATGCAATGGAAGCGGAACGATGAGTGGAGTCATAAGTGGAGTAAGGTTGTCTGATAAATAGGCAGCGGCGGAGGAATCGTTTTCCCAATCGCTTCACGCGTGACGGGAAAAGGTTTTTCCGCCGCTTTTACTTGTAGCGATTGGTTGGCATGGTTCTAATAAAGTGAAGTTGTTCCACAATACATACTAGAAAAAATGCTACTGATTGCGATAAGGCAATAACAGAATAATTTGACCCATTGAAATCGATTGAAAAAAACAAGAATAAAACCTCTATCTCCTTTTATTGAAACTGCTAAAATTTATTGGTGAGAGGAGAAAGAGGTTAAATCTTCTTCCCTTTGTATATCATCTTGGGACAGCATAATCGAGTTTTCATTAATTTTTTGATTAAAAGAGGATTTTAAACAATTTCGTCATAATTAATATTTTGTTCAGTTAAAATTAGTGGATAGGAGTTGGTTAATTTTGAATGAATGGTTTAAAAATGCAAAGTCTGATCTAAATCCGAAGCATCCAAAGTCATCTTGGGTAAAGGGGCCAAACGGTGATTATGATGCCGTACCACGCCAATATTTGCAGGCCAAAGCGGATGATTCACTTTCGCCCAAGAAAAAAAATCCATGGGATAAGTAACATAAAAAATAAGGCTCCCATTTCTGGGAGCTTTTAAAGTGCGCCTGCCTATTTATTCCACTAATCATATATTGTTTATATTTCTCCCCCTTTTTAATATAGTTATTTCTGATAAATATAGCTTGTAATAGCTGAGCGTATAGGTGATTAAATGAACTAAATATTGGAGCAGATCGTGGTAGTTTATATAAAGGATATGGCCAGAAACGGGGAGGAGAATGATATTTCTCGAAAATTAGTATATCAGCGGTACGATGGCCGCATCTTAATGTCACATAAATGAACGGGTTCAAACAATGAATCCTCATAAAAAATCACCATATTTGCCACCAGCGTTTGCGGTGGATACCAGTATACTCATTGATCCGTTCTACACATTTCTCCACTTGTTTATTGATCTGCCATCCTTTGAAGCGCATCACTTTCCAACCATGTTTGGACAAAACCGCTGTTTTTTTTCGATCGCGTTTCTTTTGTTCTGGACTAGAGTGAAAAGCGGCTCCATCACACTCGATGGCCAGGCGGTACTTCTTGATAACCAAATCAACCTGGTAACCACAAGTTTCATATTCGGCCTTGACTCGATATCCTTCACGTTTGAGAGCATCGTATAGACGAATTTGAATGGGACTACGGCTGCATTTGATTCGTTGCCAGTCTGGAAAGCGTTTGGTCTGGAATAGTTGTTTAAGGTACATTCCAATCCAGATAAGGTAGTCCCGATCGCGACGAAACTGAACAATGAACTTTGCCACACCAATGGCCTCCCTTTCCTTTATCATTGCTTTGCAAAATAAGTTCGTGGCCACGTACTTTTTCACAAACCATGCGTTTAGCTCAGATGAACTCCGTGTAATTGCTAATGACGTAAACGACTTTTGAGTATTGGTTACCAGAGCCTCACCCTTTAATATATTAATAATTATATGAATTATCATACTTCAGAGAGGATACTTGTAAAAGACCTTTGGAAATCATGGATATCAGGGTGGTCAATTTGTTTCTGGATAAGAGAATTTATAAATGAACAAGTCTGTTTTGTTACATTGTTGAAATATTGTTACACAAAGATTACAAAGGAGTTGGTATCATTATTGCTGGGGGAACTTTCATCCTCACAACTGTCAAAATGGCTATGCACCAAAAGAGGAGAATAGTAGCAAGTAATCTAAATTTCCGGGGTGAAACAGATGAAAATCGTGGTAATCGGTGGGGCTGGATTTATCGCTTCACATGTCGTTGATCATTATTTGGCAGAAGGGCATGAAGTGGTTGTTGTAGACAACTTATCCACAGGAAAGCGAGAAAATCTGCATCCAGATGCCCGCTTTTATGAACTGGATATTGCTGAACAACGCGACCGACTTGAAGAGGTTTTAAGAGTTGAACAGCCGGAAGTGGTCAACATCCATGCTGCACAAAAATCGGTGCCAAAGTCTGTTGAAGACCCGCTTTTAGATTTAAAAATCAATGTGGAGGGGCTAATCAACGTTCTTGAGATCTGCAAGAAGGTGGATGTCAAGAAGGTGATCTTTGCTTCATCTGGTGGGGCCTTGGCCGGGGAGACCGATCAAATCCCAACACCTGAAAATTTAAACCCACAGCTGATTTCGCCGTATGCCATCAACAAGTTGGCATGCGAGAAGTATTTGCATTACTATGCTGCGATATTTGGCATGAAATATACTGTATTGCGTTACGCAAATATATTTGGGCCAAGACAGATTCCAGATGGCGATTGTGGAGTAACGCCGATCTTCATGAACAATGTGTTGGCTGATCGTCCATCGGTTCTCTTTGCATATGAGGATATGCCAAAAGGAACGACCCGTGACTATCTCTATGTTGGAGATGCTGCACGTGCCAATGTACTTGCTCTGACGAAAGGTGACGATCAGGTCTTGAATATTGGAACGGGGATCGAAACATACACGGAAGACCTGTACCATGTCATTCTCAAAGTTTCTGGCAAAGATCTGCCTCTGGTTAGAGAAAAAGAAAGAACAGGTGACGTAAAACGAAGTGCACTTGACTCTACTCGGGCCAAGGAAGTATTGAATTGGGAGCCGACGTTGAGTTTGGAAGAAGGGATTCAGAAAACGTATGATTACTTTCTGAGCATACAACAATCAAAAGAATAAAACGCCTAGGTTACTAGGCGTTTTTTATTTGGTAACTAGCATTTTCAGTTGGCTTGTTAAGAAACTTATCCTACTATGTGGAAAAAGTAAGATTCATGTTATAAAAAACTGTTGGCTTTTTCACCAACGTTTTTACCTCACTTCATTTCTTTGTTTAGCTTTTTAAGAATAGGGATGGCTAATAGTAAAGCACGAATAAATAAAACTAAAGCAAATAGACTGACAGGAATCAATAATAAAGTACCTAAAGCAATAATTAAAGGAAAAAGCTCATTACCGCTTACTCCCATTGTGTAAGCCTCCTTTAAATAGATCATCGCGACCAATTTATTTAAAATTTGAACAACTCACATAAAATATATCATTACCTACGAATAATCTCAATAAATTGGCATGACTTCTCGATTTAGTACCAATCATCATTAAAGAGGGGACACATAATGAAAAAACTAGCTCTAAAGTGCGTGTGCTTCTTTTTATACCAATTAGTTTTATTTGTAGTAGGTAACATCATTGGTGTGTATGACCTTGATCTTTTAGGTATATTAACTATTTCTTCGATTGTGTCAGCAATATACTTCGTTTGGAATTATATAAAATATAGGAGGTTGAACAAGTGATGGGCGATCAATTATTTATAAAGAGTGATGGTGATAAGTCCAGGGTATATGTCCAGATGAAGAAATAGAAGAACTAATGATTTATTTGACTGAAATAAAGCTTTTCTGGGGATCAATTTATTTGGCGGAAAGAAGATCAATTTGAAACGAATCAAAAAGTTGATTTATGCTTTCAAAAAGTAAGTTTTAATGACGCAGGTGAAAAGTATATTGACCGGGAAGGATCTGCTATAATCCAAAGCCAAACAATAGGTTTTTGGATAAGTGTATTTTTGGCTTTAGTAGGAACAGGTACGGTTCTATTCGAACTATTCTGCTTTATTTTTTATTAAGAATACATAACTTCTCAGGTCTCATCAAATAGTCTTGTTTTAGTGCGAAGCAGTGCATGTAAATGAGATGCGTCCAGCCCAATGGTTAATGCAGGTATTTAAAGAAAATTCCCTCGATTGAGGGAGGTTTCTGTAGGGATTGCGAAAGGATATATATGCGCTCTTTCGTAATCCTCTCCCAGGTTTGACGATTTCAGATGTCTACAAGGCAGATGAATGAACAGGTCAAAAGACAATTAATCCCTTATGTCTATCATTTTTTTAAGACTTAACAAATGATAAAATAAAATTCATAACCCAAGTCGGAAAGGTTGAACATACAGATGAGTTCCGTCATCAATCCTATTCAAATCGGGGTGTGCGGCTGGGGAGATCATGACCTTTATCCGCCAGGGACGCAGGCTAGAGAGAAGTTAGCGATCTATGCCGCGCATTTCCCGGTGGTAGAAGTGGACAGCACCTTTTATGCGATTGCGCCAGTGGAACGGATGGAGCGTTGGGTGAATGAGACGCCGGAGAGTTTTCGATTTGTGGTGAAGGCGTATCGGGAATTGACTGGGCACGGACGGCTGGAGAAGGCACCGGTGCGTCCTTGGCGGGAGCTGGTCGAGGACATGCGGGCATCGCTTGAACCGATGTTGCGCGCAGGCAAGCTGGAAGCGGTGCTGTTCCAATTTCCGCCGTGGTATGATTGTTCGCAAAAACATGTGAAGTATATCCGACGGGTGCGGGAAGCATTTCGGGATGTGCCGGTGGCGGTGGAATTCCGCAACCAAAGCTGGTTTTATCCTGACTTTCACGACAAAACCCTTCGGTTGTTGGAACGGGAACAATGCATTCATGTCATTTGTGATGAACCCCAAGCGGGAGAAGGATCGGTACCCTTGGTGGTGGCAGCGACGGTGCCGGAGCAGGCGATTGTCCGTTTTCATGGGCGCAATGTTGCTGGTTGGAACAACACCGGCCAACCCAATTGGCGTGATGTCCGCTATGCTTACCGTTATGAGGAAGCTGAGCTGGCGGAGTGGGTAGGTTATGTGCGGCAATTGGAACAGAGGGTGAAACGGATCACGTTGCTATTCAATAATAACTCTCAAGGGGATGCGGTCGACAGCGCCAATCTGATGATGCGGTTGCTCGGAGTAGAGTTTGCGGGCTTGGCCCCACGCCAGCTGGGCATTTTTTAAGCCGAGGGGGTGAACGGCCCCAGTGGGCTGTCGGCTGAGCGCGTCCGAAGAGTGCAGATGGGATGATGACGCAAAATGGAATGGATGCTGTTGTTTGTGGTCGGTCTACTAGCCGGCACGTTGGGAAGTCTGGTCGGATTGGGCGGTGGCATCGTGATCGTGCCGGCGCTCATTTATCTGGCGGGGGTTCATCCAGCTTTCCAAGGGATCACACCGTCTGTGGCTGTAGGGACTTCATTGTTGTTGATTGTTTTGACCGCGCTGAGTTCCACTTTGTCTTTTCTCAAGCAGGGGCGGGTGGATGTGAAAAGCGGGTTTGTGTTTTTTTTGGCTTGTGGCCCAGGTGCGATGGTGGGCGCGTGGATAACTCGCCTGTTTCAATCCGACACGTTTTTCGCTGCTTTTGGTTGCTTGATGTTATTGGTATCATGGTTGTTGCGCGTCAAGGAGAAAGGGACGGCTCGCCCTGTGCGGTTGGATGTGATTAAGACATACACTGACCCAGCCGGAACAGAGTATGAGTACGGCTATCATCGGTTGACTGCCTTGGGCCTCTCTTTCCTGGTAGGCGTGATATCTGGGTTGTTTGGCATCGGAGGCGGTTCGCTGTTGGTGCCGATGATGATCATGCTATTCCGGTTTCCGCCACATGTGGCTACCGCCACCTCCATGCTGATTATCTGCCTTTCCTCGATTGCAGCCAGTGTGATGCACGTGGTTCAAGGCAATATTCACTGGCTTTCGGCGCTGGTGCTGGCACCGGGGGCGTGGATGGGTGGCAGGGCCGGGGCTTGGATTTCGGCAAAGTTGAGCGGTCGCACCCTGTTGAATCTGTTGCGCATTGCGATTATAGTGACAGCTGTGCGCATGATCTTGGACGGGCTCAATTTGGTTTGAAGGAGGGGCGCGTGTGACGCGAGTCGATCGCATTCATTTATTACATACCAATGATTTGCACAGCCATCTGGATCAAACGTCCAAGATGGCGCCGTTGATTGAAGAGTTGCGCGCCCAGTGGCAAGCGCGAAATGAGCGGTCTTTGCTGTTGGACATCGGGGATCATATGGATCGGGTGCGGATGGAAACAGAAGGGACCGATGGTCGGGTGAACGGCACCATCTTGGAACGGATGGGTTATGATTTTGTGACATTGGGCAACAATGAGTTGCTTACCTTTTCCCAAGATCAGCTGGCGGCGGTATACCGGGATGCGACGTATCAGGTGCTAAGCAGCAATGTGTACGACGTGAAGCGCATGGGGCAGCCGGCTTGGATTCGCCCTTGTTCCCATGTCACTCTGGGTTCGGTGCGGATCGGCATGCTGGCCGCGACCATTCCGTATCAAACCGTTTATGAGCTGATGGGTTGGGATGTGCGAGACCCTGTTTCCACCTTGGCTGAGCATGTGCGCCGCTTGCGCGGGGAAGTGGACTTGATCGTGGTCCTGTCCCATCTGGGTTTGATGAATGATCGGTTGCTGGCGAAGGAAGTGCCAGGGATCGACTTGATCATTGGAGCCCATACGCATCATTTGCTGGAAGAGCTGGAGCGGGTGGGAGACACGTGGCTGGCAGGGGCAGGCAAACACGGGCAGCACCTCGGCCATATCGAAATCGAGGTAGACCCTGACGCAGGCCGTGTGCGGACGATCAAGGGACGGGTTTATCCGCTTGCCGGGCGAGCTGAGGAGCGGGAAATGCAGGAACTGATTGCCCATTATCGTGGAGAAGCCTTGGAAAACATGGCGCAACCGATTCATCAGCTGTCCCGCCCGTTGGGGGTAGACTGGTATGGAGAAAGCCCATTGCCAAATCTGTTGGCGGATGCGCTGTGCGACTGGGTTGGCGCTGAAGCTGCCTTAGTGAACAATGGCCAGCTTTTAGCAGAGATTCCTGCGGGTTCAGTGACCAGACAACAGTTGCACGCGGTGTGCCCTCATCCTATCAATCCCGTGTTGATGATGATCGAAGGGAAAGAGATTCGCCGGACGCTGGAAGAAGCGTTGCTTGATGAGTTTATGACCTTGCCGATTCGTGGATTCGGCTTTCGGGGGGAAGTGTTGGGAACGGTTAGTGTATCGGGAATGGAAGTGTTTTATGACCCGGAGGCGCCGCCTTTTCAACGGATCAAGGAAATCAGGATAAATGGCTCCCGGCTAGAGGAAGAGCAGCTGGTTCGTTTGGCCACGATTGACATGTTTACCTTTGGCATCGGATACATGGGTTTGAAAGAGGGAAAAGTACAAAAATATTATTTGCCAGAGTTCTTACGGGATTTGTTGGCGAAACAATTACAGACGCCCGCCGCTTTGGCGCGGTGCGAAGTGAAACGATGGCACCGGATATGAGAGGAAGATAATGGTTACCTATGGTGACCTCGAAATATGGTATGGACTCCGCTACAATAGGGATAAGGAGGATAGCCGCGATGAGTTTTGTGGATGAAGTTTACTCGTTGTACCGAGATCAGTTAAATGATGACGAAGATGATGCGGTGGCCATTGTGCTCAGCATCTTGGAAGAACAATCCCGGGAGCATGTGTTGCAGATGATCGAGCAGATGACTGATGACGAAGTGGTTCAGATGGTCGGCGTCTACTTGGTGGAAATGTTAAAGATGAAAATGATGCAAGATGGGAAGCTCCCATCGTTTCGCGGGACACCGACTTCTTCGCAAGTGCATTGATAGCCTGGACGTTTGGGCATGAATAAGCGGGCATACCCTATGGGGTGTCCGCTTTTTTGGTTTTGCCGCGATGTGATGGGTCTCACTTTTTTGGGTGTTGGCACATACCTTGATAAGGAATCATCTGGAGGAGGGAACCAAATGATTGCGATGAAACCGATTGAGGTGGAAGGCCATACCGTGTTGGGGATCGAAGTGGCATTGCCGAAAACGACGCTCTTGGTTATCACCACCGAAAAGGGTTATATCATGTGCGGTGCACTGGATGTGGGGCTGTTGAATGAACGGTTGCGAGAGCGGGAGATTATCGCTGCGCGTGCGGAAGGTGTTCGCACTTTGGAACAGCTGATGGACGCGCCATTGACCATGGTAACGCACACGGCCGAGGAGCATGGCATCAGAGCGGGCATGACAGGGAGAGAAGCATTGCTGAAAATGATCTGAAAACAAAGCGCCTTTGGAGGAAAAACCGAAGGCGCTTGCATTTGTCCACAAGCGCCGATGAAGGTTATAAACCCAATTGTTCTATGGTTGCAGCCATGTCGGCGGGGATTGGTGAAGTGAATCGCATCAGCTCGCCACTGAGTGGGTGAATAAAGGCCATCTCAGCAGAGTGTAGCGCTTGTCGTTTCATAAGAGCGCACGATCCGCCGTAGAGCCGATCCCCGATCAAAGGAGCACCGATATGGGCGAAATGAACCCGGATTTGGTGCGTGCGGCCAGTCTCCAATTCCACGCGGGCGAGGGTGGCTTGGTCATTGTGGTTTAACACGCGGTAATGGGTGATTGCGGGTTCACCGCGTTCTGTAATCTGCCGACGTGTGGGGTGGTGCGGATCACGACCAATCGGGGCGACGATGGTGCCGGAAGCTTGTGGGAGCGGGGCACCGCTGAGGGCAAAATAGACCCGCTCCAGCTTTTTTTCGCGTAATTGACGATCCAACAGCTGATGCATGTAGGCGTTTTTTGCGATGAGGATCAGCCCGGAGGTGTCCCGGTCCAAACGATGGACAGGCCGAACGATTCCGACCCGGCCTTGCTTTGTTAAGTGGTGTAAAATGCCATGTACCAAGGTACCTCGATCAGAAGGGCGTACCGGATGGACGGCCACACCAGCCGGTTTGTCAACAATTATAAGATCGGCGTCTTCATAGATAAGCCCAAATGGCACCGGCTCAGGAGTCAGATCCGATTGTTCCTGGGGTCGGACGGCGACTTTCAAGCGGTCCCCTGTTTTTACTTTTTTCTTAAGATAGGGCGCGCGCCCATTGAGCAGAATGCCTTTGCTGCGTGTCAGGCGGTTTAGCATACGCCCAGAGATGAGAAGCGGACCTTTCAGCACTTCTTCGACCGTACGGTTGGCCCACGCTTCGGTAATGGTGTAGGTAATCCATTTGTTGTGGGAAGGTGATTGTTTCATTTGATCGGCCATCTTTCCTATATATGAATATGATGTGGGGATCACTTGTCAGCTGTTCCCCAGTGTTTATTTTCTCCCATGTTTTTGATGGGTACAAGAAAAGCACTTCCCATGAAGGAAGTGCTTGGATTGGTCATCCTTATCTTGTTACGCGAATAACGTTGGCTGCTTGAGGACCACGATCGCCTTGAACGATATCGAATTCGATTGCTTCGCCTTCTTCAAGGGTTTTGAAGCCTTCGGTTTGGATCGCGGAGTAGTGAACGAATACGTCGCCACCATCTTCACGCTCAATGAATCCATAACCTTTTTCAGCATTAAACCATTTTACTTTACCCTTCATCTTTTGGGCCTCCTTACATTTAAGAAAAGCGGCAATTCAAAAGCGGTAATTCCTCAAGCACTTGGAACCTTTTGTTACTTTGAAACAAAGAGGCCGCAAGATGAAACTTGATTGAAGCACCCACTTTTAACGCTCAATCCAATCATATCATGATCAAACTGTTGATGCAAGAAAGATTGGCACAGGGGCCTCACTTGAGCAACTCTTGGTAAGGTGCAATGTCAATGTTGCGCTCTGTTAGTTTTTTTATCAAAAACTTGTGATCCCGTTTGGGAGTAGCAAGGATATAGCCGCGGATAATGTGATCCTGCGACAATTGCTTCGCTTCCTCTTTCACCACCAGCTCCCCGATTTTGCCGGCGATGGTTTGTTTGGCCACGTCGCGGAAGAGTTCGGGCACGGGAGAGACCAGATCATTGAGTAACGCCTTATGCTCATCGGTCCACAAATGGAGTGTTTCCTTTATGTAGTATTCCTGCCAATCGAGAATCGACTTGCCGTCCTCTTTTGGTAACGCTTTAAGGAATTTGCGAAACATAAAGTATCCACCGATGGCCATCAAGCTGATCAATGCAATCCAAAAAAGAACATAAAACCATTGCAACCAAATGGGTCCCGTCATCCGTTACCACCTCGTTTCCTGCTTGTTTTCAACGATTCATTATATCGAAGGCAATCATGCGGTGACAAGCTTGCAAATAAAAAGACCTCTCATCCGGGAGAGGTTCGCATTCGTCAGGATATGATGGATGCAGGATTAAAAGAACAAGTTCATGCCGTACAGGATGAGTGCCCAGCAAGGAATGCTGATCAAGGTGGCGTTGAATAATCCGACCGGTGCGTTGTTCATCAAGATCTCCTCCTGTGATGATTATGTGTATGTGAACCGAAAATCAAATCCGTTTTGTTCATGATACCAGGATATATCAATGATTAACCGATCAGTGCTTGCCAAGTGAAGTAAATCATTGCCCAGCAAGGGATGCTGATCAAGGTAGCGTTGAATAATCCGACCGATGCGTTGTTCATCAAGATCTCCTCCTGTGATGATTATGTGTATGTGAACCGAAAATCAAATTCGTTATGTTCGTGATGCCGAAGGATATATCAATGATTAACCAATCAGTGCTTGCCAAGTAAAGTAGATCATTGCCCAGCAAGGAATGCTGATCAAAGTAGCGTTGAATAATCCGATCGATGCGTTGTTCATTACGTCGCACCTCCGTTTGACTTATCTGTGATCATTATATAGGGCAGGTTGTCGGTTTGTCCCGGATTTTACGCAACTGTAAACCACATGTAATGTTGGGGTAACTTATGGTCAAAAAAAAGACGGAACCTTTACGCCAAATGGAGCATAGACGCTTGGAATCACTGGGAAATCTGGATCGGAAAGCTGGTTTGTAACAGTTTGTAACATAAGAAAACCGCGTGGCACCTCCGAACGGAAGATGCCTCGTGCGAGGTGTGAGCCGTATGTGTTATCCGTGTGTAACATTAATGAAAAAAAGATAAAAACGCTGATGCCAAGTAAAAAATGTACGGTTAGAATGGGGCTGGATAGTGTGAACAAAATGCAATATCAGATAAGATAGAGATAAGGTGATATACGGGCTTTTTGGCAGGCGCAACGTCCGAAGTGGCTGGGCGAGTGAGAAGAGGAGGGGGACAAGGGGTGAGTGATTTGTTTACAGCGAGTGAGAGGGATGCGGTGCATCGAGTGATAAAGGCTCGGCGGGACATTCGCCATTTTTCAAGCCGACCGGTACCTGAAGAGGCGATGCACCGTATTTTGGAGGCGGCGCATCATGCCCCTTCCGTCGGTTTTATGCAACCTTGGAATTTCATCATGGTCACTTCAAGAGACATCCGCCGTCAGATCAAAGATTCGTTTGAGCGAACCAATCGCCAGCAGTTGGCGCAGTTGACGGAGAAGGAGCGGAAAGAGCTGTATCGGTCGCTAAAACTGGAAGGGATTATGGAGGCCCCGGTCAATGTGGCGGTGACTTGTGACCGGCGCCGGGACGCTCCGTTTGTGTTGGGACGCGGGCCGATGCCGGAAACCGATTTGTATAGCACCTGCCTTGCTATTCAGAACATGTGGCTAGCGGCCCGGGTGGAAGGGATCGGCATTGGCTGGGTGAGCATTTTGGACAAGCCTTTTGTGGAAAAGTTGCTTCAACTTCCAGAAGGAGTGGAACTCGTCGCTTACCTGTGCGTCGGATATCCTAAGCGGTTTGGGGACAAGCCGATGCTGGAGGAGTTGGGTTGGAAAAAGCGATTGGCGTTGGGTGATTTGGTGTTTGAAAATGCCTGGGGGCAACGGTTGTCATCTTTTCAAACCACAGAGGAGGACTAGGTCGTGTCTGGCTAATCCAGTGGATGAGAAAACAGTTTTTGGAGCCGCTGATCTATTCATTAGACACGCCTTAGCCAAGGGTTTTGCTACGCGGTAAAGTTGTCATCTTAGGGGCGCGCCGCTACAGGATTGAATGGAATGACACTGAGCAAAGAGCGGTTTTGGGGAGGGTTTTCATGTGGACTTGTTCATGAAATTTGTGGAGGAAAATGTAGATCGCACACAAGACAGCAAAGTGGAGCGCATGATTTTGTTGAAAAAAGAACTGGATAAAGAATTCGCCCATTATTGCCGTAAACGGAACCTCAGTTTCAATGAGGGAATCATTCAACTGATGGAGCAGGCCTTGCAACATGAAAAACAGCACAGCAACCAAACGGTGCAGGAGAAAGAACCCAGCCCCGCCCGGTTTATGGATGATGCATTGTAGGGAGCAGTTCTTGTTCAACAGCAAAGAGAGAAAAGCCAGCAATGAAACGCAGCTGGCTTTTTTCATGCAGTGGATGCACCAAGGGTACCTAATGTGGCAGATAAAAGGAAAAAATGCGGTTAGTCCCGGTTGCTGTAATCTACCGCTTGGCCGGGGCTTTTTGTATAATGAGCGAAAGGGGGAGGGACTGCGATGATTGTTAGAAAGAAAGGGAACTACTATGTTTTCATTAAACAGCACGATCATGGTTTGCTCTCAGGTGAGTTAGCGGCGCAAATGGCTAAACCAATCCGCCCACTCGCCAAAACACTGTACGCCATCTCACACCATGATTGGGGATGGGAGAGCTTAGACCAGTCGCCGCTGTGGAATGAAGAGACCAATGAGCCCTACTCTTTTGAAGATTACCCGATGCTGCCCAAGTTAGAAGCGTACACGGATGGCATCACCAAAGTAGTAGCGCATGATCCCTATGCGGGGTTCTTATGCAGCAAACATTACGCATCTTTTTTCACCAATATTGACGATCCGGTGGCCCGTAAATTTCGCGAGCAAGAGTATAGCCGCCAAAACAAACTCCGCCCCCTGTTTACCGAAGAGGAAGAGGAGAATATTTCGGCCAACTTCCGGTTGCTCCGTTTTTGCGACGATTTGTCGCTGGCTCTTTGTTTTAATGAACCGGGGGAAAAACCGAACCATCCATGGTTTAAAGATGGGATTTTGTATCAGGGAGAACGATATCAATGGGTTTGGGAAGGGCGGGATCGCCTGCGACTTGTCCCCAATCTGTTCAAACAATCGTTCACGGTGGAGATTCCGTACCAGGTGTTTGACGGTTATCGCCGGTTGGTCGGACGGGATGTGTACCGTTTCACCGTGATGGTATAAGATGAAAAATTGGCGGTTCGGCAAAGGAAAGGGGAGGGCGGACACAGGTGCGGGAGCCGAAGTCGCTGTTGGGTTTCCGGATATTTGCCGTTTCGTGACAGTTTCCAATGTATTTTGTTTTTTCAAACATAATGGTCTACAATAGTGATAGAAGCTTTGCGCCAAAGGATCATGTAACAATGATCGTCGGTTTTAGGGGAGAGTGTGGCAAGTCAAGCTGGCAAAGTAGTGGCAGATAGCCGGAGTTGAACAGCCGGCTGTCTTGTGCATTACGAGTTGGATGATTTGCTGGACAGACCCCCGTTTGTCACAAGGAACGGAGGAGAGGAAGCGGTTGGATGTTCTTGGATTTAACCATCTCACATTGCGCGTGAAGCAGTTGGCAAAGAGTTTGCCTTTTTATTGCGATGTGCTGGGGATGACCTTGGTTCATCGAGGAAGAACCGATGTGTATTTGTCTTGGGGTGATGCTTGGATTTGCCTGCTGGAGAAGCCGGAGGAAGCGGGGTCACCACAGGGACTTGGCATGGATCATGTGGCGTTTTCCATTTCAGAAGAAGCATTCTTCGCGGCGGTGAACACCCTGCGCGAGAAGAGGGTTCCCTTGGTGCGGGAGCCGATTGAACGTGGGGGCGGCTGGTCTGTGCAATTCACTGATCCGGATGGATTGGTGTTGGAGCTGTTCACTGGCGACCTTCAAAAGAGGATGAAACAATGGAAATGATAGCGGGATGAAGCGATGGGGAGGAACGATCTGTTGAAAATCGCGGTGACCGGAGCGACAGGCCTGATCGGCGAGGCAGTAGTGAAGCATCTGCGTAGCCAAAGGAATGAAGTGGTTCCGCTGGTTCGGACGGCGCTTTGCGAAGAGCCCCATATCTACTGGAATCCTTCGCACCGAGAGTTGGAAGCGGGCAAGCTGGAAGGCATGGACGCGGTCATTCATCTGGCCGGTGAAAGCATTGCCGGTTTGCGCTGGACCAGGGAGAAGAAGAAGCGCATCTTAAAAAGCAGGGTGCAAGGCACACGTTTTCTGTGCCAAGCGTTGGCTACAATGGCCCGCCCCCCAAAGGTGCTGTTAAGCGCCTCAGCGATCGGCTACTATGGTGATCGTCCAGTCACAGAAGAAGTGGATGAAAACAGCCCAAAAGGAAAAGGATTTTTGGCCGAGGTGGCGGAAGCATGGGAGATGGCAACAGAGGATGCACGAGCAAGTGGTATCCGGGTGGTGAACATGCGGTTTGGCATGGTGCTTAGCAATCAAGGGGGAGCTTTCCCAAAAATGCTGTACCCTTTCAAATGGGGATTGGGCGGCAAACTGGGCTCCGGAAGGCAACCAATAAGCTGGGTATTGCTGGATGAAATTCCGCATGTGGTGTCACACCTCTTGGAGAAGGAAGAGTGTGCGGGCCCTGTCAATGTGGTGAGCCCCGCCGCAATCACTAACCATGACTTTGCCAGGGCTGTGGCTGATGCGCTGGGCAAGCCAGCCAAGTTTCATGTGCCGTCACCCTTGGTCCGACTGGCATTGGGACAGATGGGAAAAGAGTTGTTGCTTGGGGGATGTCGTGTTTTGCCGCGCGTATTATTACAAACCGGGTATACATTCCGTTTTCCGGAGTTGGCTCCGGCGCTAACCCATCTCTTAGGGCGTTGACAGGATGGGAGCGCGACGTTAACGATGGTGAAAAGAAAAGGATGGTAGCGATGGAATCGGTCGTTATTCGTCGGGCCCGGGCTCATGAGGCGGCTTCCATCACAGAGCTGGCGCTTCGTTCAAAGGCTCATTGGGGCTATGACGAAGCGTTTATGCGACAGGTGGCCGATGAGCTGACGGTGACGCCGGAAATGGTGCACGGATGCGAAGTGGTGGTGGCGGAGCGGGCGGGGCGATTGCTTGGATTTTATATCCTCCAAGGACGGCCGCCTGTTGGAGAGTTAAAGGCTTTGTTTGTCGAACCGGTTGCGATGGGCAGACAAGTGGGCCGCATGTTGTTGGAACATGCAAAGAATGTTGCTCGTGCACACGGTTTCACTAGTTTGAAAGTAGATAGCGATCCCCATGCAGAAGGATTTTATTTGAAGATGGGCGCTGTCAAGATTGGGAAAGTTCCTTCGGGGTCGATTCCCGGACGGTTTTTGCCGATGCTGAAAATAGAAGTTTAACCATTTTCCGGTTTATTCCTTTGTCTTATTGTATAAGAGGTGGCAAGGGAACAAGGCAGGGATAGAATATTAATTATAATAATTTTTTTAATATTTAACAAAAACCGTATTTATTAAGTATATGTAAATGGTTTATTATGGTTATCGATGTCATAAAAAAAGAGCAGATAAAGAAAAATTGCAGGATATCATTTCGATGGAGAATAGAATAATCCTTGGTGCAAATTTTACAAAATTGTGTTGAAAACGTGATGATTTGTGTAATATTATAGGAAAAAGAATGGGAGAACGACCGAGATACTGGGGAGTCATGTCAAAATATTGTTAATTTGAGTAAAATGTGAAATGATACGGCAATTTCTCCCGGCTTTCGGCGCGGATACGGTCGGCATCGATAACCAATAGCAGTTGATAAGCGTTTCTTCAATATAAGAGGAGGGGGTTTTATGAAAGATCCCAAACAAATCTTGGATTCTTGGCGTACGGATGTTCATTCCCGTAACATCTATTCCAACCTGTTGAGGCAGTTTGACCTGGAATATCCTAATCAAAAAGGAAACCGTCGCAAACCTAAATCATTTGCCGCAAGAAACCCCAATCATACTGCTGCTGCTTTATCACTTTGCCTCGTTACAGGATTAACGGTGGGCGTCGGTTCCGCCTTTGCCGAAAATGAGGTGGGCCCCGACACAAACCAACCTGTTGACTTGCCGCCGAGCAAAGCTTCAGTCACCCAGGAACAACCGGCTCCAGAGCAAAAGAATGTGGGCTTGGAACGCCGCATTGAAGACCGTCGTCCGCAAGAGGTCGAAATCCCTAAAAAACCACAAGTGCAACAACATCAACCGGATGAAGTGAAATCCACATCCCCAGAATTGCCTCCAAGCGAAGAAAAGCCTCGTGAAGTGGTCGCAGAAAAAGAAAAATCGCAACCAACATCCGAGTCTGAACAGCCTGCCCGCAAAGATCACATCACCAACGATCGTTTATCCAGTCATCATTCGCCTAAGCTCAATCAATCAGAAGAACAAACGATGGAACCGCAGAAGGAATCCAAGCAACACCAATCCACCAACCAACACATTGAAGAACCGGTGCGGGTGGTCGAAGGGGAAGTGTCGCTGGAGGCTTTCTCAACGGAGAAAAAGGATGCCGAAACCAAACAGGACGCCATTAAGACGACTGCCGACACCCGCTCAACCGAGCTGCCCAAAACGGTGGATGGGGGGCAATTGCCAAACACCGCTGGCAATGATTTGAACGGGGTGTTGATCGGAGGCGCCACGGCGCTAATCGGTTCGCTTTACGCGTTCAGACGGAGCCGGGTGAAGCGTTCTTGAAGTGGGACCGCGTCATCGCGCTCGCTTTGGTCACGGCTGGCGTCGCTTACGCCAGTTATTCCGCAGTGAATTATATCGAAAAACTGCAGGTGGTGACGACGGCGGCCGGCTCGGGGCAAGAGGCGCCTAAGCTTAAGTCAGCGCCGCCGCGCAAACATGCTGACCAGTGGGTGGTGGTGCCCAAAGAGGAGCGTCCAAAGCGTGGGGAACACTTCGCCGATTTGCTCATCCCCAAGTTGGATGCACGCATGCCGATTATCGAGGGGACGCATGAAGACGAATTGGCGAGCGGGGTGGGGCATTATGCTGGAAGCGTATTGCCTGGCGAGCCGGACAACGCGGTTTTGTCTGGCCATCGCGACACGGTTTTCCGTAAAATTGGCCAACTGAAAAAAGGGGATGAACTCCGTGTTCGTACCAAACAGGGGACATTTGTTTACGTTATTACCAAGACGTGGGTCACAAAACCGGACGACCGTACGGTAATCGTCCCCCATGGGAAACCCGTGCTCACGTTGACGACATGTTATCCATTTACATTTGTCGGGCCGGCTCCAGAACGCTACATCATTCAATCTGAATTAAAACAGAAGCTGGATGAATCAGCTCCGGATGAACAAGGAGGATGAACATGGAACGGCCGATGATTCGTCGTACTTTCATACGTTTTTTGTTCTGGGCATTGATACTCTACACGGCGGTTAGTGCGACGGCCGTCTTGGGAGTCCAATTCGGATTGATCCCGGTTCCGCCTCGAAAAATTGCCGCTGCGGACAACCAAGCAGCACAAAAAGGGATAGAAGCCCACTTCTCAGAACGAGCGTTTGCCGAGCAGTTTGTCCGCGAATATTTCTTTTGGACGAAAGGCAAAGAAAGTTCTCGTGCGGAGCGGTTAAATCCGTTTTTGCACAACAACATGGATGTGCAAGCAGGACTTGATTTCAAACAAGCTGACTGGGAATCTTATGCCCGCTATGTTGCGGTCTGGGACATCAAAGAGCGGCCCGATCGCTCTGGTGTGATAGATGTGACGGTGTTCGCCGAAACGATTTTGACCAAAGTCGGTAATGCCAAGATGCAGAAACGGGTTGACCGTTACATGGTGGTCCCGATCAAGAAAGTGGGCAACTCTTATCTGGTTGCGGACACGCCTTATTTGGTGGCTCCACCCGTGCCCTCCTCTCGCCAACTACCGGAAGGGCAGGATGAGAAGGAACAAGGGGAGGCGGTTAATGAAGAGATTCGTTCGCAAGTGGAAACATTCATGAAGTCCTTCTGGAAAGTGTACACCACGGGCGAACCACAGGAAATTGCTTATTTCCAAAAAAATAGTACGCCCACCGCCGGATTGAAAGATATCTTGCAATTCATGGATTTGAAAAACTTATCCGTCCGCAAACAAGGCGACGTTTATGCCGTCACCTGTGACGTGCAGTTGAAGGATTTGTCTTCGGGAGCAGAGATGGCTTACCATTACACCTTCGACCTCGTCCGGGAAGGCGACCGTTGGTATGTTGTGAGAATGGGACAAGGGGAGATCTAGCATGATGAATTTAAGCACAATGTTGTTGTTGGCCGATACTCCGGGGAAAAAACTGCAGGAAACGCTGGGTGGAGAGATTGGTTCGATCTTCTTTTTGGCTGTGATTTTCATCAGTTTGACGTTGTTCTGGAAGAGGGCGTTCACAGCTTTCATCGGCTTTGCTTTGTTCGCGATGCTGGTGAGTGTGTTTATCTTCCAGCCGGAAATGGTTTCTTCGCTGGGTTCCGATGGATTCCGCTGGTTGTTTGAGGCTGTCCTCGAATGAAGCAAATTCGCGTCTACAATCAAGTTTTTCGCATTGAGAAAACCGTTTACTCCATTCAGGGAGTCCATTTGCCGCTGCCGGTGTCATACCGGCAGATGGCATTTTTCGTCGGAACCTTGATTATCATGGTTATCCTTAACCGTGTTCCTCCCATCAGTTGGGTTGACTACTTTCTGGTTAAGTTTATCGGGATTCCAGCCTTAGTGGCCTGGTTTTTCACTCGTAAGACATTGGATGGCAAAGCACCCCACCGCTTTCTCCTGCGGGTGGTGGAGCATTTTTTCGCTCCTCACCATTTTGCGCGTTACCAAGAGATTGAGCGGCCGAAGCAAAAATATTACCAATACGAAGGTGTAGTACCTTATCGCAATACAACCAGGGGGGATCAAGAATGACGCGCATCCAATTTCCCGTCAAATATTTTGAACAAAACCTGGTGTTTGGCACGGAAGGCTCTGTCTATGCTTACTATGAACTGCAGCCGTTCAACTACGACTATCGTTCCAATGACGATAAACTAAGCCTCCATGGAAATCTGGAGGCTTTTTATTGGAACATTCATGCTGATACGCATGCACTGGTCGTACCCGAATACCAGAGCTTGGAAGAGCATCGCCAAGCGATGGAGGAGCGTCTGTGTGATGGATTGCGGGAGGCTGGCAAGCGTCACATTCAGACGGCCATCGACCATTTACGCGGCAAAGACATCCATCAACACCGCTTTTTCATCGGGGTAAAGTTGAAACCGACCACTGTCAAGGGGTTGTCGTTTTTCGGCGAGCTCAGCTACATTTGGAAAGATTTCAGACGGTACCTCAACAACCAAGCAGGAACGGATATGCCGGAGGTGTTCCAAGAGGAGATTGAAGCTTACCAAGTGCAGGAAGAGTTGATCTACTCCCGGATTAACAGCTTTTTGCGCGCGCGCCGGGTCGATCCGGCGGATTTGGAGTGGTTGATCCGACGTGGGTTTTACCGGGGAATTGCTGACACACCACGGCGAAAAGATTGGGTGCCGCAAGCGGTGCCGGTAGAGGTGAAAGGCAAGAAGGCCAAACGGCCAGGGCGCGATATCCTCACATTGGCAGAAGGCCGGTTCGATGACTCCCATGGACGGCAACTGGTGGTGGAACAATTTATTGGCAACCAGGCGAAACAAGGGTACATGGCCTTTCTTACCTTGTCTCATATTCCCGACAAGGCTCCGTTCCCAGGTTTGGAATGGTTGTATTGCTTGCAGCGACTATCGTTTCCAGTGGAGGCCTCGGTCAGGACAGAGACGATTGAGTACGGGAAGGCACTGTCACAAGTGCTGAATAAGAAAAAAGAGCTGAAAGCAGAAGATGAACATGCGGTTGAAAGCGGAGAAGAAACCTCCTACCACATTTTGAGCAGCCGCCAAGAGGCAAACGAACTGGAAAGTAACCTACGCACCGATAAATTTCCGTTGATCAATACATCAATTGTGCTTTGCGTGTCGGCGTCCAACCAAGAACAGCTGAACTTGCGCATCCAAACCGTGCGCGACATGTACAGCGACATGATGATCCAAGTAGAGGTGCCGTATGGAGACCAGTGGCGGGCTTTCAATGAATTCATACCTGGCGCCAAACGGTATATCACTGATTATGTTCACTTCATGGACCCGGCCGCAGTCGGCGCCAGCATGATTGGGGCGACACGGCAACTGGGTGACGGGCAGGGGCATTTCATCGGCATGTCGCAAAATTTGCCCGTTTTCTTCCAGCATGACCGTGGTCCCAAAGATAAAAAGTTGAGCACGACCGCTTCTGCCGCATTTATCGGATCGCTGGGTGCAGGTAAGTCGTTGGGGGCTAATCTCCTGGCATATCAAGCCCTGCTGTCGGGGGCCAAAGTGTTGATCTTTGACCCGAAAGATGAACGGGCGCACTGGCCTGAATACTTGCCAGAATTGAAGGATATCTCCCGTGTGGTCACTTTGCGGGCCAGTGCGGAGGACCGTGGCAAACTGGACCCGTTGATGGGTGCGCACAGCATTCAGGATCGATCTGCCGCAACGGAAACGGCCAAACGCATTCTTCAATTCCTCGCTCGCGCCGCAGATGGCACCTATGAAGCGATTGTGATCGGCAAAGCCGTGGACCATGTGGTGCAACATGCGGAGCGGCCGTCCATGATGAAAGTGATTGAAACGCTAAAAGCGGGATTGCGTGAAGCGCCGGAAAAGCGGCAGGACTCGTTGGAAGAGATTGTCGATGTGCTGAGTTACCTGGCCACCTCAGGGCAAGGACAGTTGCTGTTTGGCGATGGAACGCAGAAGGCAATTGATTTGTCGTTGCCGCTCACCATCTTACAGGTGGAGGATTTGAAATTGCCGGAGGAGAGCCAAACTGACTTTGGACGCATGGCCATCGCACTCTTAATGGCCATTTCGGACTTTTCCCGCCGTTTTTCCAACCAGCCGTCCAGTGAGTTCAAGCTGGTGTTGTTCGATGAATCATGGCGGTTGGCCAAAGTGCGGGAAGGCCGAGCGATCCTGGAGGAGTTGGTGCGCACCGGGCGGAGCAAAAACGCAGCGATCTACCTGATCAGCCAAAATGCCAAAGATATGCTGGGTGAAGAGATTCGATCCAATCTGGGGTGCCGGTTTGTGTTTCGTTGCCGTGACACCAAAGAAGCGGAAGCGGCATGTCAAATCTTGGGGATTGAAGCGGATGAAAACAACATTGAGACCATCCGCAACTTGCCTACAGGGATGTGCCTGATGTCCGATCTGGAGAAGCGCGTCAATGAAGTGGAGATTCGTGTATTGGAAGAACGCCTGTTCACGGCGTTTGACACCCGTCCGGGCTCACGCAAACAGCCAGGGTTGGAAGCGGTGCGCCAATGAAGAGGGTTGTGGTTGGATAGCTTGAAACGAAGGGGACCAGACGCAATGATGGGGAGAAAATGGATCGCTGTCTTCCTTCTTACTCTCTTAATCATGGGAGGCAGTGCAGGAAGCGGAAGCGTGGTCTATGCGGAGGAGACGAAGCAAGAATCTGAAGGTTTCAACTTGGTTAGTGACTTGCTCACGATTTTCCCAGAGGAAAAGATTGATCGCGCCAAAGCCAAAGGATATGAGACGAAGTTTGCCAAGTACAAGCCGAGTCGCTATTCGCTGGAGATGACCCTGGAGGAACGGCAAGCTTGGGAATTGTATGATTTGGCCGCCGATTCGGGCTATATGATGATGCACCATGTAAACAATTTGGTGTGGCAAGCGTTGCTCTCATGGAACTTCACTGTCATCTTGATCGTAGAGAACGCTTTTTCCCTTGATATTGTCGACGAGTTTGCTGATGCAGTGGAAAAAGCGGTGCAGCAATTGGCCGGATTCAACGGAAGTGGGTACGGCCAGACCGGTTTGATGGGCAATTTTCTGTTGATGATGATCATTATCGCCGGGGCGGTTATCGCTTATCAAGGGATCATCAAGAAGAAGACGCAAGATGCCTTGTCATCGATGATTACCAGCGTAGTGATCCTGATCTTGGGAATGGCCTTCTTCGCCAACGCGGGCGGGGTGATGCGTTATTTCAATGACATCAGTAGTGGCCTTAGCCAAGAGGTGATGGGTGTAGGAATCGATTTCCAAGCGGAGTTGAGCGATGAGGAAGTGACTTATCCTGCTGACGTTTCCTCGCTGATCATTGCTGACAAGTTGTACAACATGATGGTTTACGAGCCGTATATCATGCTGCAATACGGCAAGACGTCGATAGACAAAGAGATTACGCCAGAACGGATTAACAAGATCTTGAATCACAAAGTGGGTAGTAGTGCCCGAAAACAAGCGGTGATCGATGAGAAGACGGGAAGCAGTGAGCGGGGCATCGAACCCAATCCGATGGTGACGACGATGGGTGTATTTGAGCGGTTGACCCTGTTGTTGCTGCTCTGCATATCCCATTTGATCTTAGGCTTGCTTTTCTTTATCATCGCCGGGGCGATGATTGTTTACCAATTCATGTTTGTGCTGATCGCTTTGTTCGCTCCGTTTGCGTTCTTGATGGCTCTTAATCCCAATTGGTCGTCGGTGGCAACAAACTGGTTCAAACGGTTTATCGGGTATCAACTGATCAAATTGATCGTCGGCGTTTTTTTCAGTATGCTGCTTACCATTTCCCAATTTCTCTACGCAATGAACCCTCCTGACAAGGTGGGGTATATCTGGACCATCGCCATGCAATTGATCTTGGTGGTCGGCGTGATTTGGAAGCGGAATGAACTGTTCAGCATCATGAAGGCGCCGATGGGCAAAATGGATAACTTTAAAGGTGAACTCAATATTGAGATGCCAATCAATTATGTTACGAAATATACGGAAAATCTGGCTGCGCGCGCGGGGAAAATCAAGTTGCGCAAATAGGGAAAGAGGAGGGCGCAACCCATGTTTAATACAGATTTGCCCAGTGGTCGCCGCAAATTGTTTGCGTTGGTGCTCGGCGTGTTTCTCATCGTTGGATTTTCAGTTAAGTATTTGCTCATCTGGCTCGGTTGGGTGGGAGGCGCTGATCAGACCTCCCGCCCAACCCAGGAGCCGGTGGCCGAAGTTGGGTCTGACACGGAGTCTACTTCGGTGACTCCTGAAGAGGTGGCACAGGCGAAACGGGTCGCCGAACAGTTTATTCAAGCTTATACGACGGTAGATTTTAAACAACGAGACGCTTGGCTGGCGTCACTAAAAAATCTGACTACGCCTTCCCACTATGCGGTGTTGGAGCAAGAGGCGACCCAGTCCCGTTCGCCAGAAGACACGGTGTCCACGGCTTTCTCCAAACCAGGCAGAATGGATTGTGAGGCGGTGGCACATCGCGTTTCCTGTCTCGCGGAAGTGATCGTGTTGGAAAAAGGGCCGAAGGAGTCCCTGCCGGTGGAGCGGATTTACCAGCTGCTCTTAAGCGCTGACGGGGAGCGCTGGGTAGTGGAGGAGGCGCAAGCACGTGGCAACTTCGAGTAGACCAGCGACCGTCACGATCAAGAAGCCGTACATCATTCAAGGCAGAAAAGAAAAAACCGGCCGTGAAGCGAAAGTGCTGTTTCTTTCCATCTTGGCTGGTGGGGGGATTTTCTTTCTGTTTGTCTGTGCGCTACTAGGACTTCTCTTCTTGAATCTCTTTACTGAGGGACAAACGGGGAGCGAAGTGGAACAATGGGAAGTGGCGGAAGGCTTCCCGCAGGTGGCGCAAAAATATCTGCCTATTTATCAAGCGGCTGCCAAGAAGTATGGGGTGCCATGGCATATTTTAGCCGCTATCCACAAGGTGGAAACCAACTTTGGCCAAGATTTGAGTGTGAGTTCGGTGGGGGCGAAGGGCCATACCCAGTTTATGGATAAAACGTGGGTCGGCTGGTCTTATCCGGGGGGAACAGCGCTCGGGGATTTGCCTGATTCTGTGGACATCACCGACCCGAGTCTCATCGCTAAATACGGCGGTTACGGGGTGGATGGCAACGGGGATGGCAAGGCCGATCCGTATGATCCTGTTGATGCCATTTACGCCACAGCCAATTATCTGGCGGCCAATCACAGCCAAGGTGAAGATTGGTTTGGCAGGAAGGGGCCCATCTGGCGCTACAACCATGATTATGAGAATTATGTGTTGAAGGTTAAACGGTATGCTGATTCGTTTGCCCACCCTGTTCTGACGGCGGAAGGAACCGGGATTTCAACTGGCCAATTTGTTTGGCCCGTGCCAGGGGGACGCATCACATCGCCCTTCGGCATGCGTTTTCATCCAATAAAGAAAGTGTACACCTATCACGAGGGATTAGATATCGCCAACCGAGCGGGCAGCCCGATCTTGGCCAGTGACGGAGGCGTGGTGGCGGAGTCGCGTGAAGCCAGCGGTTACGGGTGGATGTTGGTCATTGACCATGGCAATGGGTTTCGTACATTGTATGCGCATATGTACCCTGAAGACGTCAAAGTCCGCGTCGGCCAAAAAGTCTCCAAGGGGCAAGTGATCGCCTTGGTGGGGTCAAACGGATGGAGCACCGGCCCGCACTTGCATTTTGAGGTGCGGAAGAACGGGCAGCTGATTGACCCTAGCTTGGTGGTGAAGCAGTGAGCGGGCAGATGGCGTAGAGGTTGTCTCATGCTAGATGGCGAATTTGTAAAAGGATATGTTTGTCGAAAATGTGACAATGAAGTGGGCATTTCGGCAGAAAGGTGGGAGTATGTTGTTCGGTGAGTGGAATAAAGTTCCAAAAGGCGGCAATGACCAGCTCAGCCTTGTCGCAAGATATTTTTTCTTTGGCGTTCTCGGCTTAGGTCTGTTGATCGGTGTCTTGTACGTTTGGCGGTTCCTGGAGGGACTGTTTGGTGAGCGAGGAAAGGCCGAGGAAGCGAAGGAAGCGGTCAGTAACACTTTTCAATGGCTTGGCGGCCAATTGTCATCTTGGATTCCGCTCGTCATTCTCTTAGCGATTATCATTATTGGAGCGATTGTCGGTACTCAGCTGATGACCAAGTCCCATTATCGGAAACGGGCGGAGGAGCAAGTGCGTTACTTGCGGATTCTGCCGTCTAATCGCATCGAATTGGACCTGGATAAAATAGAAGAATTGACGAGAACATTTGGGGGCATGGTTCGTCCCATCCGGATGCGCCTGCGGTACGGCCGCCCATGGTTTCGACTCCGGTTTGCTCTGCCGGCAAACAGTAAGGAGATCGGCATTTATCTCGCTTATCCGGGGGATAAGGAAAACAGTGTGAAAGACACGCTACGTAGTGTTTATCCCGCGGCAGAACTGCATGATATCCCGGAGGAGCAATTCCCGGGACCGGACAAAGGTGGTTCGGGCGGACACTTTATCTTTAAGATTGGTCAGAACAAAGGGTTGCCGCTCGCTTCGTTGAGTCAGAAGAAACAGAGTCAATTGGGTAGCATATTGAACTGTTTGCGGCCGGGAACGTATCTGGATCTTCAATTCTCTCCTGTCAGCTGGAAAGAGGTGGAGGAGCGGACGGAAGATGCTGTCGATGACTTGAAGCGGAAAAAAACGAAAGATATGGACCCGGAAGAGCGCTCCCGCCGTGTCAGCTTGGTGCAACGCTTCACCGGGCGGGAACTGAGCTTTCATGTGCGATTGTCGGTCTGGTCTAATTCTGAAAACGCCGTCTCTGTCGTGCGCTCTACCGCTGAATCAGTGGAAACGGCGCTCAAATACGATGGAGCGATCCAATTCATCCGCCATGACTGGTGGAATCCATTGAGAGACAACAATTTGGTTCCGATTCCATATCCTTGGACGATTATGACGTGGACGGGGGATGAGATTGCCAATCTTTTGCATATTCCGCCGTCTAATCACTACATTTACCAGGAAGCGAAGGAAGAAGGCCCTGACACGCGCGGTTATATCGTGCACTTGGAAGACAACCAACGCTCTTTGAAGCCAGATGAATGGACCGAAGGCGTCTTGATCGGGAAAATCCATCATCCGCTCGAACAGCGGGAAGTGCGCGTTCACTACGAACAGCTCAGCAAACACTTCATCTTGACCGGGGCCAGCGGGATGGGAAAATCAAGCTTGGCCGTGGAAATGATTCAATCCATTTTGGATGAGTGGTTCGATAACCCCGATGAAGCACCAGGCTTCACCATCATCGACCCGGCACGGGAGATCATTCCCATCATCGAGAACCGACTGCGCATCGCCGAGAAGGTAGGGGTGAATATACCAAAAGAGAAGATTCACCATTTCAACCTCACCCACGATGCGACCCATGTTCCGTCATTAAACTTGTTGCACAAAGTTGAAGGAATGTCGACCAACCAGTTGGCTGAACAGCTGGCGACGGTGCTGGTGACGTTTGAAGAAGCGGATGAGGCGCTGTCCCGCTCCAAACGCCTCATGGCGATGGCAATCCAAAGTTTGTTGGAAGATAGTGAAACGCACACTATCTTGGGCATTGATGATATTTTCCGCAACAAAGCGTTTCGCAACCAAGTGATTCAAAACGTGCAGGACCCTTATGTCAAGCGCTTCTGGGCCAATGTAGACGAAGCGGAATTAAAGCGGGAGGCGGAGCGGGTTTTGCACCGGATTGACCGTTTGCTGCAAAGTCCGACCATGCGCCGGCTGTTCTGCCAGAAAGAGATGAGCTTGGATATCAATAAATACATGGATGAAGGCCATCTGGTGATGTTTGATACTTACGGGCTCAAAGATTATGACATCCTGGTAACCATCGGGCAGCTGATCAACCAGTATTACCAAGTAGCCCGTAAACGAACCACAGGCTCCAAATTCCATTTGATGATGGTGGATGAAGTGCACTTGGTGCAAATTCCGCTACTGACGGAAATCCTGCAAGAAGACCGCAAGTATCCGTTTGGCATGGGATTGATCACGCGTGAAATCGACCATTTCAACAACGAGGAATTGATGCAGGCCATCCGGTCCAATATTGGGATGGTGTTGAGTTGCGGACAAACAGAAGGGTCGGACGAAGTGGAAAGCATTACGCGTAAACATGTTACATCCAGCTTCTTGGAGAAATTGCCAGAACGGCACGCCGCCGTATACATCCGCTCAAAGCGGCGCCAACGCAGTGATGTGACCACCTGTGTCGTGCAGAATGAACCGCCGGTGGTCTATCGGCCCGATGGAAAAGTGGCAGATCACCGCACCAAGGAGAAAGATGATGCCTTGCAGTGGGGACTGGAGTGGGGTTTGGAGATCATGAAGGAGTCATCCGAAGTTCGTCCAATCGAAGAAGTGGATCGCGAAATCGCCGAATATATGAACCAGTCCCTCTATTTTGACAAGCGCTCCGAATCAGCGAATTAAAAGAGACTGCCGATCCCGCGCCTGCCGGGATCGGTTTGCTACCAAGAGACCGAGGGGTGGAGGCGAAGACGATGTTCAATATGTTTAAGGCGATATTCCATTTGTTTCGGTCAGTCATCCTATTTGTGGAAGTCGCGTTCATTTCTTATGTGGTGGGAAGTTCCATCCAATCCACCTCGCTTATGGTGATTTCGTTTGTCGTATTTTGCGCCTTACTGTTCTGGTCGGCCACACTTAGTATTACTATTGCCTGGG
This sequence comes from Laceyella sacchari, assembly GCF_004343255.1. Classification (GTDB taxonomy): domain Bacteria; phylum Bacillota; class Bacilli; order Thermoactinomycetales; family Thermoactinomycetaceae; genus Laceyella; species Laceyella sacchari. The sequence continues at coordinate 67,554 of NZ_SMDD01000001.1, forward strand.
TGGTACTAGGGTTTTCTATGTTTCACTTTCATATGGATCAAAACATCCTGACGAGCGCGGTAGCCGCTGTCATCATGGGCTTATTGCGCTTGGTTGTTTGGAAATTGATGACGTATATCAAAAAATAACCTAACCACCAAATATAAGCTTTCTGGCGTGTTTCTTGAAGGTTTCAAAAGTAGCAGGAAGGGCGCATAGAATAAAGGGAACCGGCTGAGTCGAAAGCGGGCAATCTGAGATGCGATGGTTGCCCGCGCCCAAGGTTCAATAACGATGCCATTTTCCGCTAAAGCGACCAAAAGTGCAGGCTCAACACCACCTTCAAGCCTACAGCCGTAAGCTGTGTTCGGCAACTCCATATACCTGAAGCGCTTCATCTGTTATACTGACAAGGATGAATTCGCAGATGGAGGGTTGGTCTGTGCAACGGAAGTGGATGGTATATTACGTCATCTTGATTGCGGTGTTTTTGGCTGGCCGGTGGGGTATGCTCATGTGGCTTGGCTTTTCGATGGAGCAAGCGACCCAGTGGCAACGCACGTTGTATGTTGGATGGGTACATGTGTTCATTTTGGGTTTCTTGGTGCCGCCGTTTGTGTGGCTGGCTCGCAAAATTCTTGCTCTGGTTAAAGAGCGGGTGCAGTCGCCAGCTTTGCGGATCTTCACGCAGTTTTACAGCATGGTGTTTTTGCTCATGCTTTTTGTGACGATATATTACAGTTTCCTTTTGTCTTTTTAAGGGTGATGGCATCCAACCGATGGGGTTTGGGTGCTATTTTGTTTGGAGCGAAGGGTGTGGGGCAACATGATTTATAGGATTGAGGATAAGTCCGCCATCAGGGAGCAGGCTGGTTTTCTTGTTTAAACAGGGGAAGTTTGGTGGCACGCACTGGATGTGACTGACAGGAGGTGGGAACATGAGGGCGGATCGGTTGCTTTCCATTTTATTGTTTCTACAGCAACGCGGGAAAATGACCACCAAAGAGCTGGCACAAGCCTTGGAAGTTTCCGTGCGCACGATTCACCGTGACATGGATGCTTTGAGCGCGGTTGGTATCCCGGTTGTGGCCGAACGGGGAAAAACCGGGGGTTGGCGCCTCTTGGATGATTTTCGTGCGAAGTTGACGGTGCTTAATCGGGAAGAGATTTCGTCTTTGTTTATTGCGCCTTCACTGCATGTGTTGCAAGATTTGGGGATAGCTGGGCAAGCACGGCTGGCGCGGCAGAAATTGATGGCCGCTATGCCAAGTGCTTATCGCCAGGCAGCAGAGCAGATATGGGAACGCATCTATGTTGATACCAGCACATGGAGGCAGACCACGGACAGGGTTCGGTTTTTTAGGGAGATACAACAGGCGGTGTGGCGTGAGCAACGGGTGCGTATGCGATATGAACGCGCAGACGGGCACATCGTGGAGCGGAAGATCGATCCGCTGGGCTTGGTGGCAATGGGAAGCAAGTGGTATGTTGTCGCGCGGACTGGAGAAGGCATGCGCACCTACCGGATGAGCCGCATCCAAGCGGTGGATCGGTTGGAAGAAACCTTCATCCGCCCTGCCTCATTTCGGCTGGCCGATTATTGGCACGAGTCGAAACAAGCCTTTGTGGAAAACCTTCCGCAATATCGGATTGAAGTGGAGTTGTCCCCGGCAATTGTAGAGCGACTTCGGTTTGGCGGACGCATTGTTAAAGAGATTCAAACGGACACCCCCTTGCCAGATGGATGGATTCCTGCCACTCTGTGGTTTGATGTAGAACAAGAGGCGGCAGAGTATGTATTGGGTTTTGCTGATCAGATACGGGTGCGTGCCCCGGCCACGCTCCGAACGAAAATTATCCAGATGGCACAGGCAGTGCTACAGCACTACGGGCGGCACATGGACGGCCAAGGCGAACTTCCCTGAAGGTACATACCACAGAGGTGCAACAACTAACTCTAGGCAGTCTCTGATAAACAGGTGCATTTTTGTTTTCCCGCGAAACTCCCCAAATCTGGGGGAGTTTTTGCATAGCTTGGCCCAATCAGGGGATGCTAATGGAAAACAAAGGAAAATCGGAGGCTGGATTATGCCGCGAATCATTGCAGTGGGAACCGCTGTTCCGCCCTACGAACTCCGCCAGATTGAAGCCAGACAGTTTGCGAAGCGCCTGTTTGGAGAGACTTTTCCAGGTATTGAAAGGCTGTTAAAGATCTTTGAAAACACGGCCATAGCTACACGATATGTGAGCAAACCGCTTGAATGGTTTGAGAGGGAGCATTCATTTCAAGAGAAAAATGAAGCGTATGTAGAAACAGCATGTCGTCTGGGCGCAGAAGCGATTCAGCGTTGTTTGGCGCAAACTGATATCGCATTGGATGAAATTGACCATCTGCTGGTTGTCTCCACGACCGGCATGGCCACCCCCAGTTTAGACGCCAGGCTGATTAATTACTTGGGCTTGCGTAACAACGTGAAACGTACGCCGATCTGGGGGCTGGGTTGTGCCGGAGGAGCGGCGGGATTGGCACGGGCTGCGGCGTTTGCCAAAGCTTGCCCCGGCGACCGCGTGCTGTTGGTTGCGATAGAATGTTGTAGCTTGACTTTCCGCCGCCAAGACCGTAGCAAAAGCAACTTAGTAGCCACGTCGCTGTTTGGGGATGGAGCGGCTGCCGTTCTGGTAACGGAAGGGACAGGAGAAGCTCGATCCGATGGGGTTTACTGGGAAGTTACCGATGCTGCCAGCTATTGTTGGCCGGACTCGCTAGATGTCATGGGTTGGGATTTTATGGATGATGGGTTGAAGGTGATTTTTTCCAGGGACATTCCCACTTTGATCAAGCAAGAAGTCAAAGGGGTGTTAGAGCCGTTTTTGGCTACCCATCAGTTGACCGTCCCCCGGCTTGACCGCTTATTTATGCATCCAGGCGGGAAGAAGGTGCTGGAGGCTTATGAGGAAGCGTTAGGTATGTTTCCTGACAAGTTGGCGAGTGCCTACCGGGTGTTGAAGCAATATGGCAACATGTCCTCGGCCACAGTCTTGTTTGTGTTGGAACAAGACTTGCGCCGCCAACCGTTGCTTTCGGGAGAGAGGGGGTTGCTGGCTGCTTTGGGGCCGGGATTTAGCTTGGAAATGGTTTTATTACAAGCGAAGGGGGGAGAGAGATGAATCAATGGGAATGGGGACTGTTGCTGTTTGTGATCCTGCAACGCTTCGGTGAGTGTTGGATGGCGGAGAAAAATGCTCGATGGATGAAAGCGAAGGGTGCGGTTGAAATCGGACGGGAGCATTATCCGTTGCTGGTCACGGTTCACGTCTTGCTGTTTGTGGGCCTAATTGTGGAGTGCTTGGGATATGGAGCACAACCGCCATCATGGTGGATGGTGCCGTTCATCATTTTTGTGTTGGCGCAAGTGGCGCGTATCTGGTGTATTCGTTCGTTGGGGCGGTGCTGGAATACGCGCATCCTGCTCGTCCCGGGGCAAGAACCGCGGGTAAAAGGGCCGTACAAATACCTGCGGCATCCCAATTATCTGGTGGTGATCATGGAGTTAATCTGTTTACCCTTGATGTTGGGGGCATTTGTAACCATGGTGGTGGTGTCAGTGTTTAATGCGTTCCTCCTCTTTGGCGTGCGAATTCCGGCTGAAGAACGGGCGTGGCGAGAATGGACATGTTATGAAGAGCGGATGCCGACACGGCGGATGTGAGAAAGGCTGGCCGTGTGAAACCGGATGCTTGATGAAGGCGAGAGCCGTTGGGTGAGTAGTGATGCGTTGACATCGTGCATGATTATTTGCATGCACACTGACCGCGATCACTATAAGCCAGTTCGGGAAGCGATGCAGATGGTAAATCTGCAATAAGACAAATGATGATTGCTGGTAAAGAAGCTACTCTTTAATAAGAGTGGCTTTTTTATTTGGATAGTTGTTATAACAACTAGATGATAAGATAAATCATTGTTTTCTGAATAGGGATATGATTAAATAAAAATAGAAAGATTTATTAAAATACTGAAAACATTATCTATATCTTGGGATGAACAGGGGGATGGAAATGAACAAACGCCGCTTATGTGCATTGTCGGTTGTCATCCTGCTATTGGCTGCTCTTTTGCCCATCGGCGTTTTCGCCGCCAGCGAATGGGCGCCCCATGTTAATTATCAGCAGGGGGATCAGGTGACATATCAGGGGAATGTATATTCCTGCTTGCAATCGCATACATCGTTGCCTGGCTGGGAACCGCCAAATGTGCCTGCGCTGTGGAAGCTGGTTTCTTCCGGCTCTGATGATACTACGGCACCAAGTGCTCCGGCTAATTTGAAAGTGACTGGCAAATCGGCAAGCAGTGTCAGCTTGTCTTGGACAGCGTCCACGGATAATGTGGGAGTGGTCGCCTATGAAGTGTATAACGGCGCCAACTTGGCAGGTGTAAGCAACCAGACGCAATACACGGTTACGGGGCTCAGTGCTAACACATCTTATACTTTTACGGTCAAAGCGAAGGACGCGGCTGGCAATCGATCCGGTGCGAGCAATAGTGTGACGGTGACCACTGATTCCTCGGATGACGGGGGTGGCGCACCAGCTGGCGACAAATTGTTGATCGGATACTGGCATAATTTTGACAATGGCTCCACCACGCTCAAGCTGGGGGAGGTGTCAAGCAAATATGACGTGATTCAAGTGGCGTTCGCTGAACCAAGTGGACAAGCTCCTGGGCATATGCAATTTACTCCTTATAATGCGACACCCGAACAATTTAAAGCCGACATCGCTCGCCTCAAACAGATGGGCAAGAAAGTGTTGATCTCGATTGGCGGGGCTAATGGTCATATTCAACTCCATGATGCGACCGCCAAACAAAACTTCATTAATTCAATGAAAAACATTATTCAGACCTATGGTTTCAACGGTATGGATATCGATTTGGAAGGCAGTTCCCTTGCGGTTGGGTCCGGGGATACGGACTTTAAGCATCCAACTACCCCCATCATTGTAAACATGATTGACGCCATTCGATCCATTTGTGACTCGTTCGGCAGTGATTTTATGTTGACGATGGCGCCGGAAACGGCTTATGTGCAAGGGGGATACCTGTCATACGGTGGTCCTTGGGGCGCTTACTTGCCGGTGATCCATGCGCTTCGGGACAAGTTGACCTTCATTCATGTGCAACATTATAATTCTGGTTCGATGGTCGGCTTAGACGGCAAGAGTTATACACAAGGGACGGCTGATTTCCAAGTGGCCATGGCCGAGATGCTGTTGCAAGGGTTCCCGGTGGGCAACAATCCGAACAACGTGTTCCCGGGATTAAGAGAAGATCAGGTGGCGATCGGCTTGCCGGCAAGTCCGTCAGCGGCTTCGGGTGGTTACACCACTCCGGACAACATTGATAAGGCGTTGAAGTACTTGGTGAAAGGCCAATCGTACGGTGGAGCGTACAAGCTGGTCAAAACGGGTGGCTACCCCGGTTTCCGCGGTGTAATGACTTGGTCGATCAATTGGGATGCCGCTTCCGGCCATGCGTTTTCCAACCCCGTTCGCAATTCGCTTGATTCGTTGAAATAACAAAGAAAAACTCCCGCCAGTGCAAACCCACTGGCGGGAGTTTTTTTCACAGGCGGTTTAGCCTGCTTTTTTGTCAGATTTCTTTTCCCACACTTCAATCCCTTTCAAGCCGGGGAGGCTGTCGGAATAGAAGACAGGGTCAAGGCCTGCTCTTTTTTGTTCAATATAGTGGTTGAGCGCTTTAAAGGCGATGCCGCCCAACAAGCCGATCGCCACCATGTTGGTGATCGCCATCAGGCCCATAAATAAGTCGGCCATATCCCATACGATTTGCACCTTGCTGACTGAACCCCAGATGACCATGCCGACGACGGCCAAGCGGTAAATGGTCAGCCATACTTTGCTGTTGCGGATAAATTCGATGTTGGTTTCGCCATAGTAGTAGTTACCGATCAAGCTGGAGTAGGCGAAGAACAAGATAGCAAAAGACAGGAAATGTCCGGCCCACGCACCGACTTCCGCGCTCAGGGCGTTTTGGGCGATGACGATACCCGGCAGTTCGCTATTGGTGAATTCTCCGGAGATCAACACGATCATGGCACTGGAGCTACAGATGAGCAAGGTGTCTACAAACACGCCCAATGACTGGATAAATCCTTGTTTTACCGGATGGGTTACATCCGCTGTGGCCGAAGCGTTGGGTGCACTCCCCATTCCCGCTTCGTTGGAGAAAAGGCCGCGTTTGATCCCTTGCATCATCGCGGCGCCAATACCACCGCCTACCACTTGCTCCAAACCAAAGGCACCCATAAAGATATGTTTGAAGACCGTGGGAATCGCAGACAGGTTCGTTACAACAACATATAGTGCCAACAGGATATAAGCGATCGCCATAACCGGAACGATCAGCTCAGACGCTTTGGCGATCCGTTTCACCCCACCGAAGATGATGAAAGCAAATGTGCCGGCGAGGACCAAACCGAAGATGGCGCGGTCAAATCCGTAGTTGGATTCAAAGGCCACCGTGATCGTATTGGCTTGCACGGCGTTGAAAACCAAGCCGAAGCAAATGGTGATCAAAACGGCGAACAAGATTCCCATCCAACGTTGTCCGAGGGCTTTTTCCATATAGTAGGCCGGTCCGCCCCGGAATGTGTCTCCGTCCTTGATTTTATAGATCTGGGCGAGCGTCGCTTCTACAAATGCCGAAGCCGCTCCGACCAGCGCGATCAGCCACATCCAGAAGACTGCGCCCGGGCCGCCCAAGGCAATCGCCGTTGCCACACCCGCGATGTTACCTACACCGACGCGCGCGGCAGTGCTGATGCAAAACGCTTGGAAGGAAGAGATTCCGTTCTTGTTGTTGCCGCGCCCTTCGCCCAACAGACGCATCATTTCACCGACAAAGCGGAATTGGGCGAATTTTGAACGAAATGTAAAATACAATCCCAAGACGATCAACAAGGTAATGATGATATAAGTCCATAAAAAGTCATTAATCTGTGTAACCAATTGCCCTAGCATTTCCACGATCTCGTCACCTCTTTTCATAAAAAAGACACAACCTTACCAAATTCTTTTATATCATAAATGTTTTACTAAGTCATTGGATTAATTTTACAAACTGACTGATATTCTACAACAAATAGTGGTTGTCAGGCCGTTTTCTGTTTTACGTGAAGCGAGATGTGGGGGCAGGGGGATTTTCCAAGGAAGGCCATAAACGGAGGATGTCGGCCAACTGATCGTGTGAGTAACGGGCCAACATCCTCTATCGGCTAGAGGTGTGCAGTGTTATAATATTCTGCCTATTCCCAGCGAGAAAAATCGCGTTCCCGGGCACGCGAATAGACATCGTTGGGATTACGGGGGCGCTCCGCGATGCGCAATCCGACAGACAGGAAGTAGATGGTTTGCTCAGCGGGCACATAGCGGTACAGTAAGCGCATGTTGGGGCGTTGCCGTTTGCGCGGTCGGCCGATGGAGAAAAATTTTTTTTTGCGGAATCCGGTAAGTGGGGGATATTTGAGCAAAGCGGCCTTGGTTGGGTTGCGCAGGACCTGTTCAACGGCACGGTCGATTTGTATCAGGCATTCTTGAAATTTCTTTTTTCCCAGCACCGTGTGCAGAAATGCGAGATCATCACGGAAGCATGGATGGTAAACCTCTTTCATCGTCAAGGAGTCCTTTTGGTTTCGGCCAGTTGTGATAGAAACTGGAGTCGGGTTTGATGGGGGGATTTTTCGATCCATTCGGTGCTGGCAATTTGGAGGCGTTCAGCCATTTCATCGGCGAGGCGCAAGTCTTCATGCATATTCTCCAATTCTTCCAAACGGTCCAACAGCTGCTCATACGCTTTAATATCTAAAATGACGGCGCGAAGCTCGTTATTGTGCACCAACCCCAACTTTTGAAACGCGTGCAGTTTCTCTTCAAATAATTGGTCTTTGCTGATCTCTTTCAATTCATTGGCGGAGATCAGTTCTTCACGGGCAAATGCTCTAGACATGCGAGACAGTCTCCTCTCGTCTGATCATCCTGTTCCTTGTACCTGGAATGCATTCGTGCTGTATTTTATTCCAGGCACCTCCTAGTGTAGAAAACTCCTATTTTCATTATACATCGAATCTGCGTAAAAAGAGACGCATGGCATGAGAAAAAAGGGCTTCCCCTTTCGAGGGAGCCCTTCGGATCAGCCCAGTCGACGTTTGGCGTATCTCGCTAATGCCGGGTGTGCTGCTTGCAGTTGTTCATGCAGTTGTTGAAACGTGTCGCGAATATCCCATTGTGCTTCGGGTGAGGTGCGCAGATTGATCAGATGGTATAGTTCCCATAAGCTGGCCGTTATCGTGACCTGGCGATGATGGGCGTTGGTCACTGCGTATTGGGCGATGGAAGGGTTCCAATCTGCCAATTTCCGCACCACTGCTTCGGCTTCGTCAATGAAAGACTGATACCGTTCGGCCAGTCCGGCGGCTTCCACATGTGGCGGAGTTGTATAACCGAGGTGGACGGTCGGTTGGCCAAAGCTGAAGTGAGCACGTCGGTTGTGTCGCAACAGTTGATGCCAATTGGCTTCCGAGATGACCAACTCCATTTGGTAATGGAGATGTTGCAGTTCCGGAAGCGGATTGTCAAAGAAGCGCAAGTCCGACAAAGCGTCTTGGGCCAGCTGTTCCAGCTCGACGAGCGGCAAGGTTTCAGCGTGGGATTTCGCCGCATCGTAAGAGAGGCCGGCGTAAGTGACCAGCATCTGGGTGGCCAACAGGGTCAGGGCGTCGCGGTATTCCGGCAAGCGGGTGAACCGTGCGTGGGGGCCCTTGATGGCCTGGGTGGTTGGCTGGATTGTGCCGAATCGATCGCTTAGCTTGCGCCGCGCTTCGGCCACATAGGCGTTGGGTTCAACGTATTTGAGCAAGGTGGGGATCACTTGGCTAATCTCCCGTTCCATGTCACGCGCCAACTGCCGGGATTCGGCCTGTTCGCTAGTTAAGAGGGCGACCAGTGTGTCGCGCAGTGCGCGGCCGTTCCCAGTCATGCCCAAGTTGGTCAGCGTAGCCAGAGTGAGCACGTAGCGGGCATCTTCAAACGCGATTTTTTCAACTCTTGATTGGTAAGCGCGAGGCGATTCCCCTTCGTTTTGTGGAATAGCTTGCTTGAGGTAAGGAATGAGACCCGCCATCAACGCTTCGTATGTATCGTACGCTTTGTCTTGTAGCGCCAAGTAGTCGGCCTTCAATTCCGGTTGTTGTTCCAGCTCTTCAGGGATGTAAATGTCCCCGCGCGCAGGCCGCTGGTACCGCTGGCTGTACTCTGTGAAGCTGTTGAATGAATTGGCTAGTTCCAGTTCGGCGGAAGCGAGGCGGCTGATTTTCTCGATGCCGATATGGGCGACAGCATGTTCGGCGACGCTGGAATGCCCATAGCCAACCACCCATTTTTCATGGAAGCGCGCCGCTTTTTCTGAATAAGAGGTGGCCAGTCCGCCGCTTTGTTCGTTTACCGCCAGCTCGTCGTCGGCAAGCAACTTCGCCAGATTGTCGCGAAAACTGAGCGAACTGCGGCTCACATAGGCGAAGATTACCGCAATCACTTCTTCCGGCAAGTTGAAAATGGTGTAGACATTCCGGTCCAAATTGGACACATAACGGGTTAGATCAACCTTGTGCTCAGTGTTCATCTCATTCATCCCTCCTGCATTCATCATTCCATTCTAACAAAATTTGTCCGCCTGTAGGCATGGGGATTGCAACCATGTTCATCCAGTGTAGGGAGGCCGTGGGCAAACTGTGGTTGGAGAGGGAAGGGGTTTCTCCCCTTGGCACATTAAGGTATGATGAATCGTAGAGTAATATTTGCTAGAAGTATGCGATGGGGGGATTTTTTATGGCAATATATAAAGCTTTAACCATAGCCGGATCCGACAGCAGCGGGGGAGCGGGCATCCAGGCCGATTTGAAAACATTCCAGGAGCTTTGTGTGTACGGCATGACCGCTTTGACCACCATCGTGGCCATGGACCCGGACAATCGCTGGAATCACTTGGTATTCCCCGTAGACATGAATGTCGTTCGTGAACAATTGAAAACGATAGTGGACGGCATTGGCATTCATGCCTTGAAAACAGGTATGCTCGGCTCAGTGGAATTGATTGAGCTGGCGGCCGATACGATTGACAAAGCGGGCGTGCCAGCCGTGATCGATCCGGTCATGGTTTGCAAAGGCACGGATGAGGTATTGCACCCCGAACTGGCAGACGCTTTGCGCGAAGTGCTAGTGCCCAAGGCGACTGTGGTTACTCCCAACCTCTTTGAAGCCGGACAATTGAGCAAGCTTGGTCCGATCACCACGGTTGAACAAATGAAAGAAGCTGCCGGCATAATCCATGGCTTGGGGGCACAAATCGTCGTGGTCAAAGGCGGCGGCAAATTGCAACATGAAGCGGCAGTCGATGTCCTGTATGACGGGAAGTCGTTTGAAGTGATGGAAAGCGAACGGATTGAAACCACCTACACGCACGGGGCCGGATGCACGTACTCAGCGGCCATCGCTGCGGAATTGGCCAAGGGCCGGCCGGTGCGGGAAGCAATTGAGACGGCCAAAGCTTTCATCACCGAGGCGATTCGTCATTCATTCCCGCTGAACCAGTATGTTGGTCCCACCCTGCATGCGGCACAACGGATATATGGGAAAAACTAAGTCACATTATGACATAGATAACCACGCTCCTTCGCACAAGGGGCGTTTTTTATTGCGGCGTACTCGACAACCGAAATCTGGTAAATCAAAAATGCTTAGTTTTGGGATATATAAATTAAATGTTGAAGGATTAACTTACGAATTGGTAGAATATATTGAGTTAAAAATATTTTTAATCTAATAAAAAACAGGTAATCATTCTGTACATTCCCAATTCACACACTACGGTGTATCCCTGAGGTGATCCAATGACCCAACCTGTGTTGGAGATTCAGCACTTGAAGTTGCATTTTTTTACAGATAAAGGTGTGGTGAAAGCGGTGGATGGGCTGGATCTCACCATTCGCGAAGGGGAGATCGTGGGCTTGGTCGGTGAGTCCGGCTGCGGCAAGAGCGTGACGTCTTTGGCCGTGATGGGCTTGGTGCCCCAACCTCCTGGCAAGATCGTGGACGGATCGATCCGGTTTCAAGGCACCGACCTGACTAAAGCGAGTCAGCGGGAACTGCGGCAGATTCGCGGCAAAGACATGGCCATGATCTTTCAAGAGCCGATGACCTCGCTCAATCCACTGTTTACCATCGGCAACCAATTGATTGAAGCGGTTCGTGCTCACCGGTCGTGTAGCAAGGCCGAAGCTCGGGAGTTGGCACGGGAGATGCTGGAAAAAGTCGGAATAGCCCGGAAAGGCGTTTTGGATGAGTATCCGCATCAGCTGTCCGGTGGGATGAGACAACGGGTTATGATCGCCATGGCCATGATTTTGAACCCTCGCCTGTTGATTGCCGATGAGCCGACGACCGCACTGGATGTCACCATTCAAGCACAGATTCTTGAGTTGATGCAACGCTTGAACGAAGAGTTTGGCACGGCGATCCTTTTGATCACGCACGACCTTGGTGTCGTCGCCGAGATGTGCGACCGGATTGTAGTCATGTACGCCGGGCAAGTAGTGGAGGAAACCGACCGATACCGCTTGTTCAGACAGCCTCGACACCCTTACACTCAAGGGTTGTTGCAATCGATTCCCAAATTGGATGAGCAAAAGGAACGGTTGTATGCCATTCCGGGGCAAGTGCCCAATCCGTATCAGATGCCGGCGGGATGCCGGTTCGCTCCACGGTGCATGCAGGTGATGGATGTATGTAGGCAGGCAGTGCCGCCTTTGGCGCCGGTGGAACAAGGGCATGTAAGCCGTTGTTTTTTGCATCAGAAGGAGGAATCGCATCATGGCACTGATTGATGTGCGCAATCTGAAGAAAACGTTTCCCATCTACGGCGGGGTGTTGGGCAGAAAAGTGGGAGAAGTGGTAGCCGTCGATGACGTGAGCTTCTCTGTGGAACCCGGAGAAACGCTGGGGCTCGTCGGAGAAAGTGGTTGCGGCAAATCAACAACGGGTCGCACCATCATGCGCTTGTATGAGCCGACAGCGGGGGAAGTGGAGTTTGCCGGTAAGAAACTGTTTCAGCTCAAGGCAGAAGAATTGAGGCAGGTACGGCGGGACTTGCAGATGGTGTTTCAAGATCCCTTCGCATCGCTCAATCCACGCCAAAAAATATCCACTATTCTCGAAGAGCCGTTGATCGTTCATGGTTTGGGTGACGCACAGGAGCGCAAAGAGAAAGTGCGGGAATTGCTTCATGTCGTCGGGATGAATGAGAGCCACGCAGGCCGGTATCCGCACCAATTTAGCGGCGGCCAACGGCAACGGATCGGGATTGCTCGCGCCCTTTCTACCCGTCCTAAGCTGATTATTGCGGATGAACCGGTGTCAGCACTGGACGTTTCCATCCAATCCCAAGTGCTGAACTTGATGATGGATTTACAGGAGCAATTTGAGCTGACATACATCTTCATTGCACACGATCTCAGCGTGGTCAAGCACATCAGTGATCGGGTTGGCGTGATGTACTTGGGTCGCTTGGTCGAGCTGGCTCCCCGCGATGAGCTGTATAAAAAGCCACTTCACCCCTACACGGAAGCACTCCTGTCTGCTGTGCCGGTGCCCGATCCCGATGCCAAAAAAGAACGCATCATCTTGTCCGGAGACGTGCCAAGCCCAGATAACCCACCGAAAGGATGTGCTTTTCATCCACGTTGCCCCCATGTGATGGATGTGTGCAAAGAAACACGTCCTATCTTTGATGATGCCGGTGGTGGTCATTTTGTGGCTTGCCATTTGCATAACACAAAGGCATGAGTGACACTCTCGGTTTTCTCACCAAAGGGGGTGAGGGCCAAGCAACACCGAAGCAGGTTTTGATTTAAGATCCGTGAAAAGGAGGAAAGGGAATGAAAAAACGATTATGGATGGTATCACTCATAGCAATCTTCATTTTTTCATCTGTTTTGGTTGGTTGTGTGGAGAAGAAAAGCGCGGGCAATGGCAAGAATGACAAAACATTGATTTACGGGCGCGGGGAAGACGCCAAGTTGCTTGATCCAAGCCTCGTCACCGATGGGGAGTCCACCAAGGTGACAGACCAGATCTTTGACAATTTGGTTGAGTATGCCGAGGGCAACACAGATGTGGTACCCGGTTTGGCTGAAAGCTGGGAAGCCAGCGAAGATGCCAAAGTATGGACCTTCAAATTGCGCAAAGACGTGAAGTTTCATGATGGAACCCCATTTAACGCCGAAGCCGTGGTGTTTAACTTCGAGCGGTGGGCTGACAAGAACCATCCCCAGCACAAAGGAGGAGACTTCCCTTACTACGCATACATGTTTGGAGGCTATAAAGGGGATCCGGGACATAAAATCAAAAGCGTTACCGCTGTTGATGAATTTACGGTCAAGTTTGAATTGACCAGCCCACAGGCACCATTTTTGCAAAACTTGGCAATGTCTGCGTTTGGAATCGCCTCACCCACCGCGGTGAAAAAAGATCCGATCGCATTTACGCGTAACCCAGTGGGATCGGGGCCGTTCAAGCTGAAAGAATGGAAGAAAAATGACACGATCACCCTGGTGAAAAATGAGAATTTCTGGAGAAAAGGGGAGCCCAAACTAGACAAAGTTATTTTCAAAGTGATTCCCGACAACTCCGCACGCTTCACTGCGCTCAAGTCGGGGGATGTGGATATCATTGACGGATTGAATCCGACCGATGTCGCCCCGGCAGAGAAAGACAGCAAATTGCAGGTCTTCAAACAAGTAGGTATGAACGTGGGTTATCTTGCTTTCAACACGGAAAAGAAACCGTTTGACAATCCCAAAGTGCGTCAAGCGTTCAACCATGCGGTCAACAAAGAAGCGTTGATTAAAAATTTCTACTCTGGATTGGCCAAACCAGCGATCAACCCCATGCCGGAATTTATGTTGGGTTACAACAAAAATGTGAAAGATTATGAATTTAATCTGGACAAAGCGAAACAATTGCTTGCGGAAGCGGGTTATGCTGACGGATTGGAAGTGGAATTCTTCGCGATGACTGCTCCCCGGCCTTATATGCCGGACGGCAAGAAGATCGCCGAGTACATCCAAGCCGATCTGGCCAAAATCGGGGTAAAGGCGAAAATCGTTACTCATGACTGGCAAATCTACTTGGACAAAACGGGTAAAGGCGAGCACCAGATGGCCTTGTTCGGCTGGAACGGGGACAACGGTGATCCAGACAACTTCCTGTACGTACTCTTAGACAAGGATAACACCCGTATGCCGGACGCTGCGAATATCGCCCTCTACAAAAATGATGAATTGCACGACCTGCTCATTAGAGCGCAAGAGTTGAGCGATGAAAAGCAACGGGCAGAACTGTACATGAAAGCGCAGGAAATCATTAAGCGAGACGCGCCATGGGTGCCGATTGCCCATGCCACCGTCCCCTATGCGGCTAAAAAAGAAGTGATCGGATTCAAAACGCACCCCACGACGGAGCTGTTTTTGGAAAAAGTCGACTTCGCGCAATAAGTGGCGGAGGGCCCACCATGGCTTAGGCGGTGGTGGACCCTTTCTGCATCCATGATGATCGATAGGGATGAGGTGGTGAAATCAAATGCTGGCATATACTGCACGACGGTTATTGATGTTGATTCCGGTGCTGCTAGGCATGTCGCTGATTGTGTTTGCGGTCGTCCACGCCATACCGGGAGATCCGGCCAAGACCATCGCAGGTGACAAAGCCACACCGGAGCAACTGCAAGAGATCAGGCAAAATCTGGGTTTGGATCAACCGGTCTATATCCAGTATTTCAAATATTTGCAAGCATTGTTGCAAGGAGATCTGGGGACATCGTTGGTCAATAAGACCAAAATCTCGGAAGAGATTGGTCCCTTCTTGGCGGCAACCGCGGAATTGTCCTTTGTCGCTATCGCCATCGCCCTCTTTTTTGGTATCAATCTCGGCATTTTATCGGCATGGCGCCAAAACTCTTGGCTCGATTACGGCTCGATGTTCATTGCCCTTATCGGTGTGTCTATCCCCATCTTCTGGCTTGGTTTGATGGAGCAATGGCTGTTTGCGCAAGAGCTGGGATGGTTTCCTTCCAACGGGCGGTTAGACCCGCGGATGGAATACGAGCCAATCACGTACTTCTACATCATTGACGCTCTGCTGTTTGGCGATATGGCCATGTTGGGGGATGTGTTAAAGCATATTTTGTTGCCAGCGATCGCACTTGGTACAATTCCAATGGCGATCATTGCCCGTATGACCCGGTCCAGCATGTTAGAAGTGATGCGCTCAGATTATGTCCGCACAGCTAGAGCCAAGGGGATATCCGAGTTTTTGGTTATTTATAAACATACGCTGAAAAACGCCATGATCCCCATTTTGACGGTGGTCGGTTTGCAACTGGGCTTGCTGCTCGGCGGGGCGGTCTTGACGGAAACCATTTTCAGCTGGCCTGGGGTTGGGCGATATATTTATGACGCGATCAATTCACGCGACTATCCGGTCATCCAATCCGGCATTCTCGTGCTGGCTTTCATATTCGTCATAATCAATCTCATTGTCGACTTACTGTACGCCTGGATCGATCCGCGCATCCAATATGGAAAGGAGTGAGGCAGGATGCAAACTGACAACGTTCAACCACCAGTGACCAATCTTGCCGAAGCAGGCGCCGTGTCCCACTCCACCCAACCGGACAATCCGGCACGTGATTTTGCGCGCGCGTTCTTACGGCACCGTTCGGCCGTCATCGGCAGTGTGTTAGTGCTGATCTTTATCATTTTGGCAATCTTGGCCCCGGTTATCACACCCTATGACTACACAGAACCGAGCCCGGATGCCTTGGCCGCTCCATCGGCTGAGCATTGGTTTGGCACGGACGACCTTGGCCGGGACATTTTCACACGGATCGTGTACGGTTCCCGCATCTCTTTATGGGTGGGCTTTATCAGCATTGCTGGTTCTATTGTGGTGGGTAGCCTGCTTGGCTTGCTTGCTGGTTATTATGGGAAATGGCAAGACACGTTGATTTCTCGCCTGTTTGACATCATGCTGGCCTTTCCCAGCATTTTGTTGGCCATTGCGATTGTGGCTATGTTGGGTCCGGGCCTGAATAACGCCCTGATTGCCATTGCGATCATTAATATTCCCACGTTTGGTCGGTTGATGCGATCGCGCGTGCTCAGTGTGAAAGCAGAAGACTTCGTCTTGGCTGCGCGGGCGATCGGAATGAAGAACAGCCGGATTCTCTGGCATCACATCCTGCCCAACTGTTGGACGCCGATCATGGTGCAAGGCACCTTAAGCTTTGCGACTGCGGTAATTGAGGTGGCCGCTCTCGGCTTCTTGGGCTTGGGGGCGCAACCGCCTGATCCAGAGTGGGGGACCATGCTGTCGGACGCTCGTGACTATCTGCAATTGGCTCCTTGGACAATGGTGTTTCCTGGCGTGGCCATCATGATTACTGTCTTGGGCTTCAATCTGCTTGGCGACGGATTGCGGGACATTTTTGACCCGCGTATGAAACAATAACTTACCGTGTGAGAAAGGATTGGCACCAGTCGAATCTTTATATCAGCAGACAAGCTCGCAGATCTGGCATTTTCGCCGGATCTTTTTTTGCAAAAGTGATAAGTTGATACCAATTGCGGGAACATAAGAAAGAGAAATGAGCAAAAAGAACGGTGTGGCTGACACACTACAATGACAACAGAGGAGCGGATCAGATGGCATCTGCACACGAAATCGATTTTCGCATTTACGGCGATGACATGCAATTGGTGGAGATTGAGCTCGACCCCCGGGAAAGCGTGATTGCAGAAGCGGGTAGCCTATTGATGATGGACGACACCATTCAGATGGAAACCATCTTTGGTGACGGCAGCAAAGAGAGCAAGGGATTAATGGGCAAACTGTTCAGTGCGGGAAAACGCCTCATTACCGGTGAAAGCCTGTTTATGACCGTGTTTACCAATGAAGGCTCCACGCGCAAAAACGTTTCGTTCGCAGCGCCTTATCCAGGCAAAATCATCCCGCTTGATTTGAAACAATACAATGGGAAGATCATTTGTCAAAAAGACTCTTTTCTCTGCGCTGCCAAAGGTGTGTCGATAGGCATTGAGTTGCAACGCAAGATCGGGGCTGGCTTCTTCGGTGGCGAAGGCTTTATCATGCAAAAACTGGAGGGAGACGGACTGGCTTTTGTCCATGCGGGCGGTACCATCGTTGAAAAAGCGTTGAGCGAAGGGGAGATGATTCGGCTCGATACCGGGTGTCTGGTGGCGATGACTGCCTCGATCCAATACGACATCCAATTCGTCGGCGGGATCAAAACGGCTTTGTTCGGGGGAGAGGGTCTCTTCTTTACCACCTTGCGAGGGCCGGGGAAAGTCTGGATCCAAAGTCTGCCGTTCAGCCGCTTGGCCAGTCGGATCTTTGCCGCGGCACCGGCCGTCGGACGCAAAGAAGAAGGGAGTATTTTGGGGAGCTTGGGAGATTTCTTTGACGGGGATTAAATGGACTGTGCGGCGAACTTTGAAGCGGAGGCTGCTGGAACAAGGATGATTTGGAAGAAGCGTGCGCTTCCCAACGAGACGCACACGCTTCTTTTGTGCAAAAAAAGACTTGCTCTCTCCCTGTTTGGGGAAGGCAAGTCTTTATCGTTTAGGGCGTGTCTGATGATCAGGCCAGTTTCAACTTGATTTGCCAGACACACCCAAGTCAAATGAAAGATGATGCCGAGGTGTTGCTTAATAAGTTGCTTTTAGCGCGTAGGGTTTGGTTGTGCTCATGGCGCCGTTGTAGCCGACCACTTTCACATAATAGGTAGCTCCGCCTTGGATGGTGCCCGCTATTGATTCCGAAGAGGTGCCGGCGTATTCCGATCTAGCCAACAAAGTGCCAGACGAGTTGTACAGATACAGGTCGTAGTCTGCTGGAAGATTGGTCAAACTGAGCGAAAGGTAGGTTGATTTGCTGAGCGTAAATTTGAACCAGTCCACATCGGTGGGGCTACTGATCAGACCATTGTAGGTAGTACCGGAAATCATGGCTTTGGCTGCGGACATGCTGTCGTTTGGTTCGTAAGCATCGCCGCTGCCGCCGTTGTTTCCGCTGGAGCCTACGCCTACGCTGGCCCAAGCATTTGCTACGGCAGTCGCTTCCAGCGAGTTGGCGCCAAACAGATCGGTAGCCGCTTGGATGGTGGCATTGCGTGCGTCAATGAATTGGGAGTAGGAAGTCAGGTATTGCGTCAGCGCACGGTACCAGATCTTGCCGGCGTTGTCTTTGGTGATGCCAGGTGTGGTGACGAAGTTGTAGAATGCTTTGTTCGGAATACCGGAGTTGATGTGAACGCCGCCCCAGTCTCCTTCTCTGGTGTTGGGCAGGTTTTGGTATTCATTCATGTGACCCGGTTGGCCATACTCGTTCGGATTGGACATCGAACGCAATGCGTCGCCGGCGATGCCAGGCGTGGTGACGTCTTCACCGAGGAGCCATTTCGGGTCGTTTTTGTTTTCCACCAAGTTGCCGAGCACATCAGAGAAGGACTCATTCAATGCACCAGGTTGATTTTCGTAAACCAGACCAGCTGTACGCTCGGTGACAGCGTGGGTGATCTCATGGGCCACCACGTCCAGCGCACCAGACAACGAGGTGAACTGACTGCCGTCTCCATCCCCATAGACCATTTGTGTTCCGTTCCAGAAGGCGTTATTGTAATTTCTGCTGTAATGAACGGTGGACTTCAAAGTGGCTCCTCTATTGTCAAAGGAGTTACGTCCCAGCTTGTTGTAGTAGAAGTCGTAGGTTTTGCCGGCATAGTAGTGGGCGTCCACAGCTGCGCGGTCAGTCCACACATTGTCGGCGTCAGTTAACAGCGTGCCTGGCAAGGCTGTGCCATAGTTGGCAGTGTAGGTTTCAATTTTGCCGCCAGTGGAATACATTGGTTTGGTGATGTCGCGCAGATAGTAGCCACCGCTGTAAGAATCGGTGTTTAGCGTCTTCGTGTCGCCAAGCACGCCCGTGCCTGTGCCAGTGGCCGCTGCATGATTTACTTTATCGATTTTGTGCAAGATCGAACCATTGTGCGCATCCACAAATACATCGGCATAGACGGGCTGTTTGCCTTCCAGAGTGGACAGTGTGATCACATAAACCAAGTGGTAGTCGCCTTTTTGGGTTTCATATACATGCAATTTGCCTTTTTGGATGTCGAATTTGCTTACATTGGCTACGCCCTCGGACGCCTTCGCTTTGTTGAGTGCTTGCGCCAATGACAGCGTCGCTTTGGTATTTAGCCCGGAGTTTTTTACCTCGGGGTCATAATAACCGTTGATGGAAGTAGTAGTGCCGTTTTTGTCAGTATGGACGATCAGTTCGTTGCCAAATACCGGCACTCCTTGATATACTTGTTGGTATTTATACATCGTGAATCCCAAGGCATCTTTCTCTTGCGAAATAAGGGACAGTTCGGAAGAAGCAGAATCCATGTTGAAGAGCGCTTTGTTCTCCTCCACGATCTTCTTCACATCAGCCGGGGTTTTGGCCTTTTTATCCGAAAGCTTGCCTGTCACAAACGTGGGAACCCCTTTTTTCTTGTTCCATGTGACTTTTTCTTTCCCTTTGGATTGTTTTGATAATTTCTCCAACACGGCCATTTTCTTCGCCTTTGTCGGTTGTTCCCCTGGCGCTGCGTACACATTGGCGGTGGCCAGAGTAAACACCATGGTCGAAACCACTGCGAAAGCAGTAAATTTCTTAGCTCCCATCCCTTTCAACTCCTTTTGCGGAAGATTAAGAAATCCAATTATGTGTCAAATTATAATAATTAGATTTATAAAATGAATAATAAGACAATGTGTGTGTAGAAGTAAATATCAATGCAAAATTTTAATAAATTAATTAACTCGTAAGGCAAAAAAAGGGGATGTAAATGGGGTTTTAATCCAGTTTGTGGTGGAGGGATGGAGGAGGAGAGACATTGACGGGATTCCTTCCGCTGAATTGTCGGAGATGATGGAGATGCACGCCCTTCCTGACAATTGGACCAGCCTTGAATACTCGCGGTTTTTGGAAGAACGGAGAAAGAAAATGGCCCATGTCATCAAACAGGGTTTTTTGCGGCTTTGAGTGGCTGGAAAAAGGAACAATCCCCCAATGGAATAATCCTTGGGGGGATTTTTTTGAAATGATCTACTCACAAGCGACGCCATCCCCATCGCGGTCGAGTTTGCTGGCGTACCCGGGTTCTCCTTTATAGAGCGGTGCAGCCCCTGCTGCGCGCGCTTCCTTGCAGTTTGCGTAATAGATGTTGCTAGACTCGTCGGTCTCATTGGGAGTGGGTTTGGATGGCTCAGTGGTCGTTTGGGATTTTTGGGATTCACTGCTTTTTTCTTCGTCATCTTTGGTAGCCTCGTCAGCGTTTTTCTTGCTTTGTTCTTCTTGTGCTTTTGCTTTTTCGTCAGCATCTTGCTCGTTATTTTGCTGATCAGTGCTTGGTTGTTTCGGTTGTTTATTGGTTTTGTCGGTTTCCACTTTGACTTTTTTGTCTGTGTCCTCAGCAGGCTGAGATTGATTGGGCGCAAAGATAGAGAGAAGAATGAGGCAGAGGATGAATAAGATAACATTCCATAAACGTTTTCCTAAATCAATTTGCTTGAATTTGATTTTTTTATGTAACGGTGTTGGGTAAATGATACCGACCAAGGCAAAAAGCATCAATATAAAGAAAATGACAAACATGCTACTGCCTCCTTTGCATTTAACTGGTTTCACCATCAAACAGTTTGCATAGTGAACATAAAATGCTTTTTAGTTTTATTAATATTAAAATGTCATGTAATAGAGAGGTTACCACTAAAATCAAAATAATGCAATATTTTATATTATAAAATGTCATTAACTATTATATAAAGAGCTTGACTTTAAGGGTTGATCCATTAGTTACTGCGTAGAATGAGCCTATCTAGTAAAACAAGTTAGATTAAAACGGCGGGAAACCTGTCCCCGGAGGAGTACTTAACCCGCGTGAAGCGAATGAGAAAATGTTTTGGAGCAATCCATCCCCACCTTACAACACCATGTCATTTTTGTTATATAAATCATAATTATTTCTTGATAAAATCATATTAAAAAATACATAAAAGGAGAGGGCATCATGAGCAAGTGGGATCAATGGGAGATGGAGGACAAGATTAGGGAAGTATTGCAAGCGGTGGAGAATGATCGCGGAGAATCACATCATTTCGGCCGGCCGCTGTTTACGGCATATCAGATCGCGATCGCGATAGGCAAGCGATATCCTGGCTTTTTAGAAGAGACAGGCATGGAGATCGGCGGGGAAGGTTCGGACAGCTCCTTGGCTCGCTATATCGCGCAACAATTGTCCGTGAAGATCAAAGAAGGTGCAATTGAAGATATAGAAGGATACTTGTTGGCAGCTGACCATGTGAAGGAGATCGATTTCATCGACCCGAGCCGTGCCGAGTTTGAAGCCAATTTGACCAATGATATCTCCTTGTTCCGAATCAAAGAGTAGCGCAAAAAGTGAAGTCCCCCTTGGACCAGGGGGACTTTTCTCGTCTTATGAGCGGAAATACTCTTTCCAGCGCTTGTCAACCAGTTGCTTAATTGCCGGATCCACTTCCAACTCATCAGGATAGCCCGGTTTCATCCGCGCATCGACGATGATCGGGAATTGATAGCGAGCGTGGTGGCGCGACCATTCCGCTTGCGCGTAGATGTCATGCGCTGGGTCAAAGCGGGTGAAGATCGTCCACAAGAATGCAGATTGGCCGGAGGCGGCTGAGATATCGTCGACCAGGAAGATCATGGGCCATGATTTTAACTCTTCGCGATGATGCGCCAATAAGTGCTCTGCCAAGTCGGGCGCGTCAACAAACGCATCGGTTTCCAGCACCAGCGCCCCACGGCAGTAGACGGCGGCTTGCTTTACCCCGTGCATATCGGGACCGTGGAATTCGCCAGGTAGGTTGCGTTTGGTTTCGCCTGTGCCAATCATTACGGCTTTGCTACCATGATTGAGGCGGCGTCCCGTATAATCCAGTGTGTCCATAGAAGTGTTGCTGAAGATAAATAGGTCACACGCCGGGTCAAACCGCTCCAGTATCGTTTCCATGAGCTCGGGGAAATTCTCCAATGAGACAGGGCGATCTGTCAGCATGAGGAATTTGGTTAAGGTCAATTGACCTTCGCCCAAGATGCGGAAGGCGTTTGCCAACGCTTCCCGGCTGTAGCTCTCTCTGACGACGGCCGCGGCCAGAGAGTGGAACCCGGTTTCGGCGTATGTCCACAATGCTTTCACCCCAGGCATCACCATCGGGAATGCTGGTGATAGAAGACGCTGCAAAAATTCCCCCATATAATAATCTTCTTGGCGCGGTTTGCCGACCACGGTCGCCGGATAAATTGCGTCTTTGCGATGATGGACGCTGTCGACGTTGAAGACGGGGAAATCATGGGCCAGTGAATAATAGCCGTAATGGTCGCCAAACGGCCCTTCTAAGCGGCGTACATGAGGCGGCACATGCCCCGACAGGACAAACTCCGCTTCCGCGATATACGGATAACCGCCATCGGCGGGACGGACAACAGGCAACTTCTCGCCGATGATCAGGGAAGCAAGCAAGAGTTCCGGCAAAAATTCGGGAGCCGGCGCGATGGCTGACGCGATGAGAGCGGGTGGGCCGCCGAGATGGACGCGTACCGGGAGCGCTTGGTTCTTCTCTTCCGCGGCGAAATGGTGGAACCCGCCCCCTTTGTGGATTTGCCAGTGCATGCCAGTTGTGTTCGCGTCAAAAACTTGCATGCGGTACATGCCTAAGTTGTGCTGGCCGGTTTCTGGATGTTCCGTATAGACCAAAGGCAGGGTGACAAATGGCCCGCCGTCTTCTTGCCACGAAGTGATCACCGGGAGTTGGGTTAAGTCCGGTTGCGGCTGTTGCATTTCCAACACCGGCGCTTGCGAGGCGGGGACGGATTTTAAGCCAACCTTGAGCAACTCCATGAGTAGCTGCCGTTCTCCCCAGATTGCTTTCGGAGTGGGTGGCATCAGTTTATGCACCATGTCCACAGCTTGTCGCATCAGTGTTTCCGGCCGCGGCCCAAAGGCGAGATCGACCCGCCGGGAGGTGCCGAACAGATTGGTAACCACAGGGAAGGCGCTTCCTTTTACATTGGTGAAAAGAAGCGCCGGGCCTTCCTCGGAGATGACACGCCGGTGAATCTCTGCCAATTCTAGATGGGGATCAACCGGAACGTCTATTTCTACGATATCGTTTTCATTGCGCAATTGCTCTATAAACGTGCGTAAATTCTTGTGCACAAAACATCTCTCCTAAATTGGCAGCAGAGATGAACACATCCGAGTATCCATCCCTATTGCCAAATGGTTGCTTAGGCCTATTATACCGAAGAAGATGCGCAAAAATATAGAGTGGACGGAGATAACATAGTATAGTAAAAGCAAAGGAGTGAACAGAAGATGGCAGTGATTGTGTATTCGCGGCCGCATTGCATTGAGTGCAATGTCCTCAAGCGGTTTTTAAATGATTACCAAATTCCTTATGAAACGAGAGATTGTAGCGAAAATCCACAATATCTGGAAGAAGTGAAACAAATGGGGTTTTTGGGAGTGCCGGTCACAGTGGTGAATGGGCAAGCTATTCACGGCTTACAACCGGATGCCATTTTAAAAGCGTTAAAAGAAGAAAATGAGTAACTTTTGAAGAATCCTACCGGAATTGGTAGGATTTATTATTTATTTTCATACATGATTCATATATAATATATAAACAATCCATCAATTCTAAATGATTGGATTAAATGTAGTTGCCGCATTATTTTAATTTTTTAATTATTTCAAAAGGGGGCAACATTGTGGAACTCTTTCGCAAAAAGAGTGTGGATTTTGCCTTAGAGATGAGCAAAGGGTCGCAACTGCGACGGGAGCTCGGGGCGTGGGATCTCACACTGCTTGGCATTGGTGCAATCATTGGTACAGGGATTTTCGTTTTGACGGGTCTAGGTTCGTTGACTGCGGGTCCAGCACTTACTCTTTCCTTTATCATTGCCGGACTGGCCTGTCTGTTCGCCGGGCTGACGTATGCTGAATTCGCCTCCATCGTTCCCGTATCTGGTTCCGCTTACACTTACAGTTATGTCACCATTGGAGAATTCATGGCTTGGATTATCGGCTGGGACTTGATCTTGGAATATTTGTTAGCGGTTAGTTCCGTGTCGGTTGGTTGGTCAGGTTATTTTGCGGACTTGCTCTTGGGCTTGGGCATCGAAATTCCAAAATCGCTGTTGATGACCCCCATTGAGGGCGGGATCATGAATCTTCCCGCATTCTTGATCGTCTTGCTCATTACGTTGCTGGTATCGATCGGGGTGAAGGAGTCCAAGTGGGTAAACAACTTGATCGTGGCTCTCAAGCTATTGGTCGTGATGTTGTTCATCTTGGTCGGCTTCTTCTATGTCAAACCGGACAACTGGACGCCGTTCATGCCGTTTGGATTTGAAGGGGTATTTCAAGCGGCAGCCGTCATTTTCTTCGCCTTCCTCGGGTTTGACGCCGTTAGCACGGCCGCAGAGGAAACACGAAATCCGCAAAAGGATTTGCCCAAAGGCATTTTGTGGTCGCTTGGCATCTGTACCATTTTGTATGTGGTTACCACGATGGTGATGACGGGATTGGTCGAATACAAACTATTTGCCGGTCATGAGAAAAGTCCTGTTGCTTTCGCCATCTCAGTGACTGGGCAAGACTGGTTGCGTGGCTTGGTCAGTGTGGGGGCAACGGTGGGGATGTTGACAGTGATGTTGGTGATGCTGTACGGACAAGTGCGGATCGGTTACTCCATGTCCCGTGACGGCCTGTTGCCCAAAGTGTTTTCCAAAGTGAACATAAAAACGCGTACACCATTTATCAACACGTGGATTTTTGGTTTGGTTGCCGCATGCTTGGGCGGGTTTGTGTCGTTGAAAGAATTGTCTGAGTTGGTGAACTTGGGGACATTGGCGGCGTTTGTGCTGGTGTCGATCTGCGTGATGATCCTGCGTAAGACGCAACCCGATTTGCCGCGGGCGTTCCGAACGCCATTGGTGCCGTTGGTGCCGATTCTGGCCATTCTGTTCTGCGGATTTTTGATGATTAAATTGCCGTTCACCTCATGGATGCGTTTCTTGCTCTGGTTGCTGGTGGGCTTAATCATTTATTTCGTGTATGGTTACCGCAACTCGGAGTTGAACAAGAAGAAGTGACGAAAAAAGCTGTTGCCTTAACGGGCAACAGCTTTTTTTCAATAGGTTAGCTTATTGCTGATCAGAGGCAAACGCTTCGGCAGCAAAGCAGAGATAATAAGAAAGGCCGGTTTGCACTTCCTCCAGCATGTGGCGATGGAAATCGTCTTGCACAAAAAAACGAGCTTGGGACGCAAAGTCGGCATCGGTCAGTGCCGTCCCGTGGTCATTCAAGAAATCAATGTGTTGGCGGATCCGCTTTTTCACTTGGCTGTCGTCATATTTGCGCCCCTCTCTCAATGCACAAGCCATGCTGTGCATAAAGTGCTTTGCCTCCAGCGCCATCTCGTTCATTGCCACCACTTCGATCGGCTTGCTGGCCAGCAAATCGTAATCATACGTTTTTTTGATATGTTCGTTTTGCTCCGCCAGTGCCATCTCCCACTCTTCTTCACTTCGAAATCCTTTGAACATCGCTGATTGTTCCATGGGTTCTCCTTTCAAGGCGTGATCGATCGATTCGTCCAATGTCTGAACCAAGCGCGTCAATCGGCGCAACCGCGCCATGAGCAATTGTTTTTGGTTCTGCAAAATGGACAGCCGATCGGATTCACCAGCCAAGAGTTTAGTGATTTCTTTGAGGGGGAAATCCAGTTCGCGGTAAAAAAGGATTTGTTGCAATCGTTCCAGTTCTTGTTGACCGTACAAGCGATAACCGGATTCGCTTATTTGGCGCGGAATCAGCAGGCCGATTTTGTGATAATGATGAAGCGTCTTGACCGTCACATTTGCCAATTGGGCAATCTCTTTTACCGTATACAGCATGCGTTCCACCTCACTTGCGATTCTAAAGGCTCCTCTTGGGTGAGGGTCAATACGCATGGGTTCATTTGGAGCAAAAAAGTTTTCTAGAAACCTGATTAACTGGTTCGGGACCATAAATAGGGAGGTCAGAACGAATAATATAATACCCCGGAACATTGGCCAACTGCGATTTAGGCGGTTGGCTTTTTTTGATGATGTGTTGAAGCGTCGTTGTGGAAGTATAAAAGAAATGTTTGCTCGTCAAAAAATGGCTCCCGACATGGGAGCCGATTTGCATGGGAAGCCGCTGCTGTAACAGTTAATCGATCCACTGCAAAGTTGTGGTCGAAGAGGTTTGGCTGCTTTGTTGCTTTTTACGATCTCTCCGCTTTTTGAAGGCTTCGCGTTCCCAACGGCGCAGGAGGGGATAAGGATCGAATGAATAAGTGTTGCGGCCATTGAAACGGTATATACCATAATGCAGATGGGGAGGGAATTTTCCGGAGGTGCCGGGAGGGCCGTAGCCGGATGAACCGACATAGCCGATCACATCCCCAGGTTTGACGATGCTTCCTTTTTTCAAGCCTTTATTGAAACTGCTCAAATGAGCAAAGTAATGATAACGATTGTAAATGTCACGGATGCCAATCCGCCACCCGCCATAGCGGTTCCATCCTTTCAATTCCACATAACCATAACTGGTGCTAAGCACAGGTGTCCCATAATCGGCGAAAATGTCCGTGCCTTCATGAATGCGCAATCCACCCCAGCCGCGACGGTCTCCCCACGTGTTATGGTAGGTGTAATTGTAACGCAGAGGGATGGGGAAAGAGCGATCATAGAGTTGGACGGTTTGAAACTTGTTGTAGATGCGAGCGATGTGGGTAATGACATCCACCGTGGTGGGATGGCGGTAGTAATCCCAGATCCGTTCGCGGATTTGCTCTTCTTTGTGTCCTTTCTCCGCCAAGTAGGAAGCGACACTGTACAACACGTCGATCGGGTTGTGCCGATCCGCGACGCCGTCTCCATCCCCGTCTTTGCCGATGCCTCCGAAGAAGGAAATCGAATCCGGCAACTTATCTTCTTGGTCGGGATTGATCAGTCCAGCCCATGTGGATGGGGGGACTTGAATGGAGATGAGCGGCGGTGGACCTGCATTTTTTGACTCCTGGCGCAAGTTTTGTTCATATTGATCTATCGCGGCTAGATAAGGCCATGGGACTCCGGTCAAGGTTTGCATCGTTTCATATAAGATTTGCCGTTCCTTTGCCCGCGCTTGCACAGACGGGTCGACCTTTGGCGTTGGTGACGCGGCCGCGGCGAGCCCGGGTACTCCGCTACCGATGAGAATCACGCAGAGAAGAATCATCCATTGTTTCTTCATATTTATCACCACGGGTCAGTTTTTAAAGATAGTTTTTCTTTTTCACTGACGTTCCATGATGGAAGATGATGGGCAAAGATTTTGTGCATAAAAAGAAGAGGGCCCCATCATGGATGGGGGACCCGCATTTCATACCAACCTTATTGTGCTGCTTTGATTTGATTTACGATGTTGTTCAATTGATCCAGCATCAGCATTGCCGCTTTCACACCACCGGCTGTGTTCCAGATGACATCGTCCACTTTGAAGGCGCGGTTGTTTTTGACCGCAGTCAGGTTTTTCCACAGTGGATCGTTTGTCATTTCTTGCTCTTGAGCGTCGCCTTTTTTATCGCCCACATCATAAGTGAAGTAGAAGATGATGTCTCCATCGGCATCCGGCAGTTGCTCTTTGGAGATCTCCAAGGCAAATTCTTCCTTTTGTCCCAATTCAGTACGAGCGAAGCCCACGTCTTTCAGCAAGACACCGGTGAAGCTCAACTGTTGGTAGATACGCGTTTTGCCGGCCATGAAGCGAACGACGGACACTTTTTGTTGCAACAGGTCACCCGCGTTTTGCTTCACTTCCTGCACTTTTTTATCGTATTCAGCCAGTACTTTCTTGCCTTCTTCTACTTTGTTTACCGTTTGAGCGTACAGGTTGAAGTTGAGTTTCCAGTCACCGCGCAGCTCTTCCGCAAATACGGTCGGTGCGATGGCATTCAGCTGGTTGTACACTTTTTCTTGGCGCATTTTGTTACCGATGATCAAATCGGGCTTCAAGCTGGCGATGGTTTCCAGGTTGGGTTCATGCTCTGTTCCAACGGTTTTGACGCCTTTGGTTTCAGGCATCAAATGCTTGTAAAAAGGTTTTTCGGTAAATGATTCCACAGCGCCGACAGGCTTGACGCCCAAAGCGAGCAGGGCTTCAAGTCCCTCGTTGGTCAAAACAACTACACGCTTGGGTTCGGTCGGTACTTTCGTGGTACCCATGGCATGTTTGATGGTATGGGTTTGCCCCGTTTTTTCACTGGTGGGGGCGGGAGAGGATGAACAGCCCACAAGAGCGATCATCATCGCGCTTACGATCAGCAAAGATCGGATCAAACGTTGCTTCAGTCCGAACATGAGAATGGTACTCCTTCCGACTAGTAATTGATAATGATTATCATTATTTCGTTGCTTATACTATAGCGCTTTGGTTCGTAGGTTGTCAATCACTTTTTGATAATGATTTTCAACATCGTTGACACGCTTTCATGCTTCCCATAGACTAAAGTTGATTTTAAGAACTGATGACGGAACGAAGGTGACTTGACTTGAAAGAACTTGCCTATTCACCGGGATGGAAGTGGACGGGTCTCATTGGTGGTGTCCTTCTTGTTGGACTGTTGATGGTTATGAGTGTCAGTGTTGGTATTATGCGGATTCCTTTTGATGTGGTTATTGATTCTTTTACAAATTTTAATGGCTCTTCTAATCAACATCTGATTATTCAGACCACCCGGGTGCCGAGAACCTTGATCGCGGTGATGACAGGGGGGAGCTTGGCTATCGCTGGCGCGATGATGCAAGCGTTGACACGCAACCCATTGGCCTCTCCGGCAACGTTGGGCGTCAATGCGGGTGCCAGCCTGTTTATTGTGATCGGTGTCTCTTTTTGGGGCATGACTGGGATTTCTTCATTGGTGAGTTTGGGATTTGTAGGAGCGGCCATTGCTTCATTTGCTGTGTATGTTCTGGGGTCAGCCGGACGGGGCGGATTGACGCCGATCAAATTGACGCTCGCCGGGTCAGCTATTTGGGCCTTGTTTTCTTCATTGACCCAGGGCTTGCTCATCATGAATGAAAAGGGTTTGGAAGAGTTGTTGTTTTGGCTGACCGGATCAGTGGAAGGACGTAGCTTGGCATTGGCGATGCCGGTGTTTCCATTTATGGTTGCCGGATTTATTTTGGCCTTTTTGCTCTCCCGCGCAGTAAACATTTTGATGATGGGGGATGATGTCGCCGTCGGTTTGGGAGTGAAGACAGGGTTTATCAAATTGATGGGTTCGGTTGTGATCGTGTTGCTGGCAGGCGGAGCGGTGGCTGTCGCTGGTCCTATCGTGTTTGTGGGATTGGTGGTACCCCATATGGTTCGTTGGGCCGTCGGTACAGATCATCGGTGGGTCTTTCCTTATTGTTTGGTGTATGGCGCGGCGATGTTGCTGGTGGCGGATATCAGCGGGCGCCTGATTATGAATCAGCAGGAGATTCCTGTCGGTGTGATGACCGCGCTGATCGGGACGCCGTTCTTTATTTACCTAGCTATGCGGAATGGAGGTGAGCGGGCGTGAAAAAGATGTGGTCTTGGCGTATGAAAGGTTTCTCCATGCTGGTTGAAGCGAAGGCGCTGTGGACGCTGATGATCCTGGCTGCGATTGCACTTTTGGTGGTGTGCGTCAGTGTGGGGGTCGGCGACATGTATATCGCTCCCCAAGATGTGTTGAAAGTATTTTTGGGTTGGGGGAATGCTTATCATACGTTGGTAGTGGAAACGCTACGCTTGCCCCGTGTGCTCATCGCACTTTTATCCGGTGCCGGTTTGGCGGTGTCTGGAGCCATTTTGCAGGCGGTGATTCGCAATCCGTTGGCTTCGCCTGACTTGATTGGCATCACTGGTGGAGCGACCGTTGCCGCTGTTGCGGTGTTGACCTTCTTCAGCGACGGGGCGACTTCCCTGGTTGTGCCACTGTACTGGGTTCCGCTGGCCGCTTTTGGTGGAGCGATGGTGGTTGCTCTGCTTATGTATTTGTTGTCATTGCGGCAAGGAATAACCCCGTTTCGCCTGATATTGTTGGGGATCGGGTTGTACACCGCTATGCAGGCTTTTACCAACTTGGTTATTTTGTTGGGACCGGAGATTCGTGCGGTGCAGTCGAAAACATGGATTACGGGGAGCGTATATGGCAGCAATTGGGAGCAAGTGATGATCATTCTGCCGTGGATGGTGATTTTTTTGCCGTTGATCTTCTTTTTTGCCCGGCACCTGAATGTGCAGCAGCTGGGAGATCAAGTGGCGACGGGGCTGGGGGGGAGTGTTCACCGTGACCGGGTGCTCTTCCTGTTTTTAAGCACCGCTTTGACAGGCGCTTCCGTCGCTTTTGCAGGGGGGATCAGCTTCGTCGGATTGCTTGCTCCCCATGCGGCCCGGAAATTGGTAGGTTCATCCTATGGCGCGTTGTTGCCCGCGTCAGCCTTGTTGGGAAGCATCTATGTTATGCTGGCTGATTTGCTGGGAAGAACACTGTACGCTGCTCATGAAATTCCCGCTGGCGTGTTTACAGCTGTGATCGGGGCCCCCTATTTTATCTATCTGCTCATCCAAAGCCGAAATCGGACGTAAGAGGATAGGCTTAGTTTTTAATCTTTGTGGTAATATAAAGAGGACATTTGAAAATCAGAGAATCACTTGTCATATAGATAGGCGGATGTGGTTTGAACCTGGGGGGATTGAAGTGTCAGAGAACAATGTGACGCGTGAGCGCAAGCCGGAATGGCTGAAAGTCAGATTGAACACAAACGACAATTTCCAAGAATTGAAGAAGATGATGCGAAGCAAGACTTTGCACACCGTGTGTGAAGAGGCGCGTTGCCCGAACATCTTCGAGTGTTGGGCTAACCGTACGGCTACTTTTATGATTTTGGGTGATATTTGCACACGCGCTTGCCGATTCTGCGCGGTAAAAACGGGATTACCGACGGAATTGGATTGGGCGGAGCCAGAGCGGGTGGCTGAAGCGGTGGAGCAGATGGGTGTGCGGCACGTCGTAGTCACCTCTGTGGCCCGTGATGATTTGAATGATGGTGGCGCGGCTATTTTTGCTGCGACGATCAAAGCGGTTCGCAAACGGAACCCATTTACTAGCGTGGAAGTGCTGATTCCCGATTTTCTGGGGAATTGGGAGGCGCTGAAAGTGGTGATGGATGCCAAACCAGACATCCTCAATCACAACATTGAAACCGTGCGCCGCCGATCTGACCGGGTACGTTCCAAAGCGAAATACGACCGCTCTTTGGAGCTGTTGAAACGAGCCAAAGAGATGCAACCAGATGTTCCGACGAAGTCCAGCATCATGGTAGGCGTAGGGGAAACCTTTGATGAAGTGGTTGAAGCGATGCGGGATTTGCGCGCACATGACGTGAACATCGTCACGATTGGCCAATACCTGCAACCCACCAAAAAACACTTGAAGATTGAGCGCTATGTGACACCGGACGAATTTGCGCAGTGGAAAGAAATCGGCCTGGAGATGGGCTTCTCGCATGTGGAATCCGGGCCGTTGGTGCGCAGTTCTTACCATGCCCATGAGCAAGTGCAATCTGCGCAAGAAAATGACCAACAAAAACTGGCGCAGTAACGAAAGAAAAAGGACGGCTCTTTTAACAAGGGTCGTCCTTTTTCCAAACTACTTCATTTGCGGATTGATTTGGCGATAGGAATTCGGATACAAGGATTCGTTTACGTCGGGCGGTGTTTCGTCTCCCATTTTGCGCAAGAGTTGTTCCAGATCGCCCTTGACCCCTTCCACGTCGTGATTACCCACCATGCGCATGCCAATGTCGTTCATTTGCGACTCCAATTTGCTGTTGGTGGTGATGTGAACCCGATAATAGCGGGGCGTGACGCTTTCAGCCGTCCGTCTAGCCTCTTTGACTGTTTTGCTGTCCATTTTGCCGTTTTTGGTGCTGATGCCTACGAACACATGGTCATCGGTGACAAGAGTGGTGGCGGTTTTGACATTGGGAAGGTAAGCGACCAATTCCGAGATGTGGCGGGCAAGCAAGTCTCGGTCTATGAAGACGCTTGTTGTCGCGCCAGCCTTGTTGTGATAATGTTCTGGATTATATCGAAAATATCCCACTTCATTTTGTCCGCCGCCCCCAGCGTTTTCCTCTCCGGTAATCGTGTCGTTCCGTACGCGACCAATCCGCGTCTCCTGGCCTTCTTCACGATAGAGCGGTTCCGGGGTACTGATATTCAAAGCACCGCCTCCCGCGTTTTCGTTACCCATTCCCTGTTGATTTCCGTTGTTTTTGGCACAAGCAGGAATAAAAAGAAGGCAAGCGAGAATAATGTATATCCAGCGTTTCATTTTCTTCACCTCCTACTTGCTAAGGTGCCCAAATCCATTTTCATGATGCAGAAGGTTTTTGCCTGTTACAGGATGTGGTAACATATAATGGAGAAATGGAATAGAAAAGGTTGATCTTCATGGAACGTATTCAGATATATGGTTTGGAATATGAATTGTTGACCAATCATCGCGAAGGTTGGAACGCAGAGGCTTTTCGGCGGAGATATAGCGACATTTTGAGCAAATATGATTATGTGGTGGGAGATTGGGGCTATGGGCAGTTGAGGTTGAAGGGGTTTTTTTCTGATCATCATGCAAAGGCCACGACGGAGACGCGGATCAGCTATCTTCAGGAATATCTTAATGAATTTTGCAATTTCGGATGTGCCTATTTTGTGTTGAAGCGCTTAGCGGATAAGAAAGAAACGAAGTGAGGGAAGAGCCAGCTCTACGATTGAGCTGGCTCTTCCGGTTCATCATGACGGGGATGGCTGCCCGGGTAATCTCTTTCCAAGCCTTCATGAAACTCCCGCATTTCATATGTGAAAGCGGAGTGGATTTGTTGGCCCGGTTCCCATGGCGTTGATTTGCCCAACTTTTGATTGTGTGCCGCGCCGTAGGGGCCGTCCGGAAATTCTTCGGGTTGGATTCTTTCAGTTGAGGATGTCATCAATGCTTTCCCCCTTGACTTTAAGATAAGATGGTTCGGGGGAGGATATGCTTGTTAAATCATGGTTGCCAGGAACTGCCGAAGCTCATTGGCCTCTTCTTCGGACAATTGGTAGGCATGCTCAAGATAGCCGGGCTCATCCAAGTCATCTTGGCCGATGATGGCAAAGCGGTTTGACAAGAGGTTGAGCACGAGTAACTTGCCGTAAAAACGGTCGGTCATAGTGATTGCCAAATCAAACCGGCTTGTCTCTCCCATGAAGCTGACAAACCGGGTTCGGGTTTCTTTGGTGTCATCATATAAAAACATCCAATCATTAGACATTGCGATAAACCCCTTTAGAAGCATTTTCCTCCATTATAGCGGCTGTCGCTACTACCTGAAAGCGCAGGTGTCTAGCGAAGGCACCCGGATGCAACAAGGAAAATGGTTTTGGGGCTTTGATGCCGCGCCTTTTTCACTCGAAAAACATTTTTAATCAACCACAAGAATCATTTATAAAAGACCGAAAAAACGCGATTTTTTCTGCCGGCGTGGCAATAAGCCATATTCGCTCGTCGCGGCAGTCAGGCGTTGGGTGAATGAGACATTGCGCAGTTCAATCCGCAATTGATCCTGTTTTTTGCGGACTTCGTCAAACATTTGTTGTACTTCGTTGGCCGAGATGGAATCATAGCTGACGGTCAACACTTTTTGCTCCATTCCCTCCAAGGTTTCAAACAAGTCGCTCATGTGGTTTTCCATGCGTTCCATTCGCTCATACAATTCCTCAACCAACCCTCCCACGTTGTCGATGGTTTCCAGCAGGTGTTGAAACATTTTTTCCGTGGTTTCCGAATTGGGGCTGGGGGAAGCCGCTGGTGCGGCTGGCTGGGGTAGCGAAATTTTCCCTTCAAGAATCAGTTCTTCCCGGACTTGCTTTAAGGTTTTATTGGAATCATTTAACCGCTGTTTAATATCGAGCAAACGGGCAAAGCTTTCTTCGGATAAAACATAGTGTCCTCGCTCGTTCCAATTGGGACCGATATATTCTTGAAAGGTATCAATCCAATTGCGGACGGTGCGAGCGTGTATTTGCAAGCGCTCAGCCGCTTCTTTAGTAGAGATACACCCCGCTTGTGCCATCTTTTACCCTCCCATGAATTAGTGTTTTCCTACGATTTCGCTCATTTCCATTCATTTCCTTCAACTAAGACAAAGGAAGTCATGAGATGACAAAACTAGTGTTGTTGTCTGATAAATAAACATGACCGGTCGACGACACGCAACGAAGGGGGAAGGGGGCCAGCCAGTTCAGCTTTCTGGTTTATCACGTTAAACAAGTTGCGCTGGGCTTGGTACCTACTCGTTTTATTCCCAATGATGTTGTTACCGTGGGCCAAATAATTTTATCGCCAGCCTGTCAGGACAATGCCACAGGTTGTCCAGCTTTGGCCCTTTCGCGCGGGGGAGGACGGCGTGCCGCCCTGATGTAATGGTTTTCATTTGTTCCGGGCATAGCTTATAATTCTATATGAATGTCAAGAAAACGGCATTTTCCAAATTAGGGGGATCAAATAAATGGTGTATGATGTAAATGTAAAGCAAATAAAGAATCAACTTAATTATTTGGCACAATGCCAAGAAGTTTTGCGACGCATCCATCCGGAATCGACCGGCCTTACAGAAAAATTCGCGGTCGAGCGAGCCCTGCACCTGGCGGTGGAGTGCATGATCGACATTGGTAGCGTGATGATAGATGGATTTATTATGCGGGACCCAGGCGGATATTTGGATATTGTAGATATTTTATTGGACGAAACGGTCATCTCAACAAATGTGGCAAATAAGTTGAAAAATCATGTGCAACTTCGTGAGCGACTTGTGCGTTATTATGATAAGGTCACTTGGACAGAAGTGCGCCCAGTGCTGGAAGATGTGGATTGGTACACTTCATTCAGCGCGCAAGTAGAATCTTATTTGAAACGAGAATTGGGAGCCGATTGTTTGGCATAAATCTCGGGAGAGAGAGAACGAGGAGAAAGGAAGGTGATGCAGGTGAGTGAGGCGGGTTCAACCAGAAAGCAAATCTTGTTGATGTTGAAAATGGAAGGACCGCTGACCGTCGGGGAAATGGCTGAGCGTCTAGGGGTGACAGAAATGGCCGTGCGGCGCCACATCAATACTTTGGAACGGGATGGGCTAATCCAAGCACGGCTATTGAGACAAGCTATGGGCCGACCAACCAGCCAATACTTCCTGACTGAGAAGTCGGATGAACACTTCCCAAAAAGTTATTCGAGCTTTACCATCGATTTATTGCACGATTTAGAAAAAAATTTTGGGTCGGAGCTGGTCGACCAGCTATTCAACAATCGCGAAGAGCGTTTAGCTGAGGCGCATCAAATGGATTTCGCCGGGAAAGATTTTGGTGAAAGAGTGCGCACATTGGCCGAGATCCAAGATCAAAAAGGATATATGGTGAAAGTGGAAGAGTTGCCTGACGGCAGTTATGAGATGATTGAATACAATTGCCCTATTTTTCAAGTGGCCAACCAATATAATCACGCATGCCAATGCGAGCTCAACTGGTTTGAACGCATGCTGGACGCCCGGGTGGAACGGCCGGAGTGTCAAGCGAAAGGCGGGCAACATTGCGTTTTCCGAATCAAACAGAAAGAGCGGATCGAAAACGCACCCCTTTCGTGATTTCCTTCCTGCGTTCAATTAAGTATAAGAGGTTTGAGGTGCAGGGTTTGCGACGGATGGCGTACAAATCTTTACAGCAGCGAGATGTTTGCTGGTCCAATGATTAAAAACGGTGAGGAGGCAAGCGGCCATGCCCTCAAATTCATCGGTGAGGCTCGCTGTCCTACATTCGGTAGCGGTGCCGCTTTTTTGCTTTTTTTTGTGGCCGCAAAACAACAGTTCCAAACATCGCTCCGGATTCGCTTGGGAACCAAGCTTGCGACACGCTAGACGCGTGTCGTTTTTCTTTTTATGTAGAAATGGTACAATCAATGAGAAATGATCAGGAGGGGACATCATGTCGAATTGGTATGAGAAGAGTTTTGGCGAGGACTATTTGACGGTTTATAAACACCGTAGCAGACAAGATGCCTCCAAAGAAGTGGCGAAGCTTGAAGAATGGCTTCCGTTGCAAAAAAAACAGTTGATCCTTGATTTGTGTTGTGGGATGGGACGGCACACCATCGCTTTGGCGCGTAAAGGATTCTCTGTGGTGGGGCTGGATTTGTCGGCTACGCTATTGTCCCATGCTGTCAGGGAATCGGAAGGTTTGGCCATTCCCTTTATCCGAGGGGATATGAGACGTTTGCCTTTTGTTGATAATCAGTTTGATGTGGTTCTGAACCTGTTCACTTCATTTGGTTATTTTGAAGAAGATGAGGACAATCTTCAGGTGTTGGGAGAAATCCATCGCATCTTGAAGCCCCAAGGGCATTTTGTGATCGATTTCTTGAATCGATCTGCGGTGGAACGCACGTTGGTGCCGCTCAGCATCAGGGAGGAAGAAAATGTCTCCATACGGGAAGAGCGGTGGATTGACGGCGAGTTTGTGTGCAAACATATCACCATCACCGACAAACGGGGAACGAGAGAGTATGAGGAGCGCGTGAAAATGATCGAATATTCACGGCTCCGGCAATGGATGGAGCAAGCGGGCTTGCATGTGCAAAAGGCGTACGGCAATTTTGCTGGTGATCCGTATGCCAAAGACAGTGAACGAATGATATTGGTGGGTTGTGTAGACAAATGAGTGATTACCAAGGTTATTTGATTGATCTGGATGGAACATTGTTCCGTGGCACCGAATTGATCGAAGGTGCCCTTGAATTTATGGAGTGGCTTAACAAACAGGATATACCATACCTGTACCTGACGAATAATTCGACGCGTACTCCTGAGCAAGTGGCTGAAAAGCTTCGGAAGTTTGGATTTCCGGCGACAGCAGAGCAAGTGTACACTTCGGCTATGGCCGCAGCACAATATGTCAAAGAGGAGCTGAAGGTGTCGTCGGCATTTGTGATTGGCGAGGAAGGACTGTTGCAAGCTTTTCAGGACCAGGGCATTCAGTTGACTGCCGAGCGTCCGGCGGCGGTGGTTTCCGGATTGGATCGGTCGTTTACATATGACAAGATGAAAATCGCATGTTTGAGCATTCGTGCTGGCGCGGCTTTCATCGGGACAAATGCCGACCGGGCTTTGCCGACCGAAGCGGGCCTGTTCCCGGGCAGCGGATCGTTAGCGATGGCGATCGGTTATGCGACGGGGGTTGAGCCGACTTTCATTGGCAAACCGGAACCAATCATTATGCGGTACGCTTTGCAAGCGCTTGGTGTGCCTCCAGAACGGGTGTTGATGGTTGGTGACAACCTGGAAACCGATATCTTGGCAGGTGTGCGAAGTGGAATTGACACACTGTTGGTGTATACAGGAATTACAACCCGGGAGATGGCTCAAAATTCGTCAGTGCGGGCTGCCTTTGAAGTGACAGATCTTCGCGAATGGATCAAAACATAAACATGAAAAGGGGAGTAAGGGATGAATCATCAATGGGGAGACATCTATCAGGTTCCGTTGCCGCTGCCATTTGCTTTGCGAACGATTAATGCGTATGTCATCAAAGGATCGTCTGGAGTGACGTTAGTAGACGCTGGTTTAAATATTGACATGGATGTGCAGGCTTGGCAAAAAGCGCAATCCGCCGCCGATTGGGAATGGACGGATGTGGAGAAAATTGTCTTAACCCATTACCACCCCGATCATTATGGGTTAGCGGGAACATTGCAACAGTGGACGGGGGCCCCTGTCTATCTGTCCCGAACTGACCATGAGCAAGCGCAACTCTTTTTTGGAAGAGAGAGTCAAATGCCGGAAACGATGGAATCATTTTTTGCTTTTCATGGGTTGCCGGATGAATGGGTTTCTCAAATCCCAGCACATTTGCGCAGTTTCCATCCATGGGTGGAACCCCATCCGCAGGTGACTTTTCTGGAACCGGGAGAAACGATTCGCTTGGGGGATGTGAACTATGAGGTCCTGCATACGCCCGGTCATGCTGACGGGCATCTCAGCTTCTATGACCCTGATCGGAAGTGGCTGATCGGTGGAGATTTCCTGTTGCCGAAGATCACCCCCAACATCAGCTTGTGGCCGGAGTGTCATCCCAATCCCCTCGATAATTATCTGACCACGCTCGCGCAGATGAAAGAGCTGGAAGTAAGCAGGGTGTTTCCTTCGCACGGGCCGGTGTTTGATCATTACGCCGAACGGATTGAAATGTTGGAGAAGCATCATGCTAACCGCTTGCGGGAAATGAAAGCGTTTGTGGTGGAAAAAGCGGGTGCCACGGCGTTTGAGGTGTGCCAACATCAGTTTGGCTCCAACCATAACATTCACAACCTCCGGTTTGCTCTGTCGGAGACGCTGGCGCATTTGGAGTATTTGCGAATCCGGGGGGAACTCTTGATTGAGGAACGTGACGGGATCGCCTATTATCTTGCGTGTGCCGTATAAGCGGGTAATTGCTTTTTGTAAAAAAGACCTGATCCGATCAGGTCTTTATTTTTCTTGTGCGCATTTTCGATTATGGGCCAGGCGGGCGGCGGCAGAAGCGGCGATCGCCCCGACGAGGTCATCGAGGAAGGTGTGGATTTTCCCGCTTTGCTTATTGTTGAGCCGGGCGAGAACCCCCGGTTTCACGCGGTCAATAAACCCGTAATTGGTTAAGCCGATGCTTCCATATACATTTAATATGGCGACCGATAAAATCTCGTCCACTCCGTACAAGCTTTCATCGTGCAAAATCAATTTTTGCAAAGGGCCTTCCAATAAATTTTTTTCGGCCAATACATCGAGCTGGATTCCTGTCATTACGGCGTTTTGGACTTCGCGTTTGCGTAGTATCTGTTGGATATGACTAAGACACTCCTCCAGGGTGATGTCTGGATAGTAATCTTTTTGCAGATACATAGTCAGTTCCGCTATCTCTTCCAACTCAACCCCTCGCTCTTTGATCAAGTTCAGGGTAAAATCGTAAATCTCTTTTTCTGAACAGGGCTGCGCGGTGTTTTTTTTCATGGTATGTTCACCTTCCGAACCATCATTTATATCAAATGCGTTATATGCAACAAGAAAACATCGAACTTTTGTTTATTCTTAACCATACAAGAAATAATTATGTTGTATAAAGAGAAAGGATGAGTCCTGATGAGTGAAGCGAGAGTTGCCCTTATCGCGGGGAGTTCAAGCGGATTGGGAAGCATGATCGCCCGCACATTGGCGGCAGCGGGGTGGCATCTGTGTCTGAACAGCCGCCACGAAGGGGATAAAATCCGCAAATTACGGGCAGAATGCGAGACACATGGCGTTCAGGCGTTTATCAGCGCGGGTGATGTGACGAACCGGACCCAGATCGAGCAGGTAGTGGAGGAGACGATGGCGCGGTTTGGGCGAGTGGATGCCCTGATCCACACCGTGGGCCCCTTCATCCGTGAGCGGAAATGGTTTGTGGAACACTCCCCGGAGGAAATAGAGGATCTGATTGGGGGCAACTTGTTGAGCGCCATGTGGTCGACAAGAGCCGTTTTGCCGCATATGCGCCAGGCTGGATGGGGGCGCATCATATTGTTTGGATTTGGACGCGCGATGGAAGCGCCGGCTTGGCCGGATCGCTCTGTCTATGCTGCCGCCAAAACGGGATTGGTGTCCTTTACCAAATCTTTGGCTGTTGAGGAAGCGCCGTTTGGCATTACTGTCAATATGATTTGTCCGGGCGACATTGTCGGTGAGAAGAAAGAGATGACCATCATTGAAGCGGCTGCGCTTACTGATAAGGAAACACCGCGAGGGCGGCCGGGTTCCGGCGAAGATGTGGCCAAGGCTGTCCAATTCTTGCTCCAAGATTCGTCTGACTTTGTAACTGGCAACATGATTCAAGTAACAGGAGGGCTGGATGTAATTCATCCTGTTTCTAAACGCCATCAGCCATAAACGTCCGATGGGCAATTGCATGTGGCGAATGCCAATCTGTCCTAGGCAACATTCCCACACCGGGCACATATCATGGATTGACGAGAGGTGAGGGAGTGTGTCTGTAAACTGGATCACAAAACTGGCGGAACTGACTGGTGAAGAGAGATTGCTCGACTTATTGAATCATCATTATGACCTGAAAGTAACGAGAGCCCAACCGGTGGGTGGAGTATTGAAACTGGTGACTGAGCGCGGCGCGTATGTGCTGAAACGGGTGCGCATGAAGGAGCAAGATCGGTGGGAGTTGGTGGATGAGGCAGCCGCCTATCTGAAAAAGGTTGACAGAGATGCGGCTATTCTGGCTAAGCCCGTTCGCACAAAAAAGGGGCAGTTGCAGATGGATGGCTATCGCTTCCGCTATGTCTTGCTACCTTGGATTGACGGGGATGCCGCTCGGTTGCGTGATAAGGAAGACTGGATGCGGGTGGCCCGGCATGTGGGCCGGGTGCACCAGGCGTCAAAAGGCTTTAACCCGACCGGGAAATACGAGGATTATGAGTGGATCGGCCAGTGGCAAGACAGGTGGGAGAGGGATTTGCAGCATCTGAACATCTTCCAGACTGCGGCCAAGTGGACGGTGCAACCCAATGAGTTGGACCGGGTTTGGCTCGATATTTCCCGATACACAATTGGGATGATGGAAAATTTGTTGCAGTATTATGATAAAATTGGCGGCGACAAGTTGGCGGCCGAATCCAGTGCGCAAGGGAAGATATGCCACAAACGGTTGCGCCAGGCCAACATTGTAGAAACTGCCAAAGGTACATTGCACCTAATTGATTGGAATGAAATGGCATTGGATATCAGGGCGACAGATGTAGCTCAACTTCTCCTTTACGCATACGGTCGCACAGGAAGTCGGGAAATCGTGGAAGCGGTGTTAGAAGGATATCAAGGGGTGAGCAAGTGCTCACAAGAAGAATTTGCGTTGATTTACGCAAGGCTTTTATATCCTGAGCGGCTGATTCACTTATTGGAAAACACTTACTTGAATCAGACTATGCCCATGGAGGAGGCTGCTCAACGTGTGCAACCCTTGTTGCAGATGGAAGAAAAGAAATTGGGCCTGATGCAAATGTATCATACTGTTGTGAAAGAAAAAATGGGATTCACAATCCCGCAATTAGATTGGATAAGAAATGAAATCTAACCCATTTAAATGGGTTATTTTCTTTTCAGTTTTAAATTCCTATAATATAAAGTATTAGGACATCAAGGGTAAAGGAGAAGTAGGTTGTGCGGATTTTTCGATTTAATACCCATTTAGTGCAGCGTATAGATAAATTCGATAGCCATAATGCGTTTGTCAATCCTGTTTTGAGCACCAACGGTTTTGTCCAAGTGGGGTGTTTTTTTGTGCAACCATCCGGCTTGATCGGATTGCACCCCGCGGTGGCGAATCGATTGTTCATCGTTGTCCAAGGGAAAGGATGGGTGCGAAGTGATGCCTCAGCCCCCGTCTTTGTAGAGATGGGGGATGCAATTTATTGGGAAGAAGGCGAGTGGCATGAAGTGGGATCAGATGATGGGATGATGGCTTTTGTAGTTGAAGGGAAAACAGTTAATCCAGGCAAATTTTCTTTGGTTGCTCAAGAGTAAGCTCTTATGGTTCCTAGCTGTCTAAATCTTCATAATCGGTTTTCCATTTCTGCCAGCGCGTGTCTGATGCATAGGCCGGCGGCTCCATTTATTTTCACTTGTGCACGGCGCGCCTCGAGAAAAGGTTTTTCCGCCGCTTCTTTCCGGTATCTTGATTCACCAGACACGCCCTGGGTTGGACAGGTCGCTTGGGGCATGTCTGAGCTTTTGTTAACACATTTAAGGCGGTGGAAAAACCTCCTCCGATAAGCACTGAGAAACGTGGTCTTTCTACTGCTGGACATGCCCTGATTTGACGTGCCAATCGAAGGAAACTTCATCTGGTGAAAGAATAAAAGTGGCCAACGCACTAAAAAAGCACACTATTTTGTTCGCATAATTGTCAAAAAGAGAAGTTGTCACTCTTTGACTAAACTTGAGGTGCATGTATATTTATTCAAACTGCCTAAAATTAAAATATATATTTGATAATTATTAAATGATTAGAAAAATAGGTATATTCAACTAGGTGCGTTGGGTTAAACATGGTCAAAAGTAAAGGGTTTTTTGCCCAAAAGAAAAGAGGGAATCAGATGAATACCGTGACCGTCGCATTTTGTACAGCCAATTTGCTTGACGGGGCCATTGATGCGTACAATCAATTAAAAGGCCGGCAATACCCCAATATGACCATGCGCGCCGAAGCCTGTTTGGGATATTGCGGCCGATGCGCCAACACTTTCTTCGCTTTGGTGAACAAAGAAGTGGTGGAAGGCGCCACGTCAGAGGAATTGCTTGCCAACATCATTGATCGGATCTCTGATCAGAATTAGACAGTATAAAGCAAAAGCAGGGAGAGCCCGATAAAAAAGATCCCGAGCATCATGGATACGGCGATTGCGATTGGCATCCAGGCCTGTGGTTCATTTCGGCCAACCGTGATCTCTTTTTCGCGATGTATGTCACTTGAGCCGGCTGGAAAAAGCCAGCTGTTGAACTTTTTGAAATTGGTCGCAAACGATTGGAAAAATCCACCGCGTATCACGAACAGCGAGGCAGACACGATGAGCCAGCCGACGCCCAGCAAGAAGGCATGGTCAATCCAGGCCATACGCTCCGTTTGTGCTGTGAATCTCAGCAATCCCAAACCCAGGACAATCCCGATCAGTGTTAGAATAAATGGATTATTTACTCGCAATGTGATTCTCCTTTGTCATCGCTGAAGTATGAATGAACTGTGAAACATATGAGGTTCAACATTTATTATTAGAATATAATCTTTCCTATTACAACTGATTCATTTATAATATACAAGTCAAAAACGAGTTATTCCCATAGTTAACGTAATAATCTGACAAGATTTAACCAGCTAGGGCATGTTTGGCAATTGAAGTTAGTGAGTAGAAGCGGTGAAAAAACAGTGTTGGACCTGCTAGCCTATTCACCTGACATGCCCTCGTTTGATAAAGGGGGGCTTAGCGCTGATGTGGAAAAAATGGAATGGGATTTTGGGAATGATCCTCTCCGCCAGTGTGATCTTTGCCGGATGCGGCGTGAGCAACAATCAACAAAAAGGTTCTTCTCTAAGTGATAATCAGACCTTGCGCTTGAGTGACACCGGTGAGTTGACCACGCTGGACAGCACGCAAGCAAAAGACGTACCGACCATGAGCGTGTTGAACAATGTGCAAGAAGGGCTCATGCGTTTGGGCAAAGAGAAAAAACCGGAAGAGGGAATGGCAACCAGCTACGATATCAGTGAAGACAAAAAGGTGTACACGTTTTATCTTCATGAAGATGCCAAGTGGAGCGACGGCAAGCCCGTTACAGCATATGACTTT
Organism: Laceyella sacchari; assembly: GCF_004343255.1. Lineage (GTDB taxonomy): Bacteria > Bacillota > Bacilli > Thermoactinomycetales > Thermoactinomycetaceae > Laceyella > Laceyella sacchari. The sequence continues at coordinate 111,314 of NZ_SMDD01000001.1, forward strand.
GAATATGGGTGGAAGCGGGCACTGGATCCGAAAACCAAATCGGAATACGCATATATCTTGTTCCCGATCAAAAATGCCGAGCGATTCAATAGTGGCCAAGCAAGTGCTGATGAAGTGGGCGTGAAAGCGAAAGATGATCGTACGCTGGTCGTTACACTCGAAAAACCCACGCTTAACTTTATCAATATGACAACACATGTGGAATACCTGCCTCAGCGAAAAGACATTGTTGAAAAATATAAAGATAAATATGGCCTCAAACCGGAATACATGGTTTATAACGGGCCATTTGTCGTATCCAGTTGGACTCAGCAAAAAGTCGAATTGGTCAAAAATGAGAAATACTTGGATAAGAACGCTGTCAGCTTGACCAAAGTGGACATCCACATCGTCAAAGATGTGGCACAAGGCATTAACTTGTACAATTCCAACCAATTGGACACCGCTTTATTGAACCAAGCTTTTGTGGACGCCTTCAAGCAAACGCCTGACTACTTAGAAGTTAAAGAGGCTTCGACCGTATTTATCATGCTGAACCAAAAGCATCCTTTTTTCAAGAATGAAAAGATCCGCAAAGCGATTACGCTTGCACTGGACCGTGAAGAAATGGTGCAAATCATGAAAGACGGTTCTTTACCGGCTGGAGCGCTGATTCCTCCGACGTTGTCGGGTGAAGGGATTAATTCATTCCGCGTCAACGGGGAAGTCGTCAAACCGGATGTGGCAAAAGCAAAAGAGCTGTTTAAACAAGGGCTGAGTGAATTGAATCTTTCTGCTCCGCCGAACGATGTGGTCATGGTTAGTTATGACTCGACCGCCAAACGGGATGTTGCCGTGAATATCAAAGATCAGCTCAGAAAAAAATTGGACTGGGACATCAAACTGGACGCACCTACGTGGAAAATTCATGTAGATCGCTTAAGCCGTGGCGATTATGATATGGGGATGCTGACCTGGACTGCGGATTATGATGATCCGATCAGCCATTTTGAGATTTGGCAGTCAAATAACCCAATGAACTTTTCTGGATTTAAAAACGCGAAATATGACCAGTTGATTGAGCAGGCCAAGAATACGACAGACGCCAAGCAACAATTTAAAATCTTACTTGAGGCTGAAAAAATTCTTACAGATGTGCAAGGTGAAGGGCAAGCTGGATTTGTTCCTCTGTTTTATGCATCAAAGGCGTATATCCAGAAACCTAAGGTGAGAGACTTATATCGTCACGCGACTGGTGCAAGTTATACATTGAAATGGGCGTATATTGTTAAAGACAAGAAATAGGCCCGTTTTACTAGTACTTTTCGGTTTTGTCAATAGCAAAAGGCGGATTCTATTAATAGAATCCGCCTTTTGCTATTGACATGCTTCCATGTATTTTCCCAAAACATAACTCTTTACAAATACATGAATTATGAGTTAAATATAATTATGTGGTGGATTCGCAAGTTAATGCAGGAGATGGAATTGTTCGAAATTTAAGGGTACTTATGTTCGTGAATGTGGCGCAATCTACATAGATGAGCGACTCTCACTAACGAATTGTGTGAAACCTTTTTATTTTTTTTACTTTTTTCCAAATTTAGGGTTTAAGACCGCTTTGGTCTAAACTATATATTTTTTTAATCATAAAAAAAGGGGGCAATTGAATGAGCAAGGGATTTAAGTTCTCGTCGGTATTCGCAGTGTTGCTCGCGCTATCATTGGTCTTATCTGCTTGTAACTTTGGAAGCAATAGCGGATCAGATGACGGGCAAACGCTTAACTTGATCGAATTGCAAGAGCCGCCAAGCTTGGACAGTGCAAAAGCGACTGACTCCGTATCCTTTACCATTTTGGATAACGTCTTGGAAGGTTTGTACCGAGCAGATGGCAAGGATCAACCGGTGTTAGCTATGGCTGCTGAAGAGCCGAAAGTAAGCGATGACCAAAAAACTTGGACCTTCAAGATCCGCGACGCGAAGTGGAGCGATGGCAAGCCAGTCACCGCCAAGGACTTTGAATATTCTTGGAAGCGTGTGCTGGATCCCAAAACGGCTTCCGAGTATGTGCAAATGATGTACGTACTTGAAAACGCTGAAGAATACAACACCGGCAAAGCGAAAGTGGAAGATGTCGGCGTGAAAGCCCTCGACGACAAAACACTGGAAGTGAAGCTGAAAACGGCGATCCCATACTTTAAAGCTCTCTTAACATTCCCGACCTTCCTGCCGCAACGCCAAGACATCGTTGAGAAGTATGGCGACAAATATGCGTTGGAAGCGAAGAATATGGTGTACAACGGCGCCTTTGTCCTGTCTGACTGGAAACACGAAAAGAGCTTCCAATATAAGAAAAACGATTTGTACTGGGACAAAGCAAATGTGAAGTTGAACACCGTCAACGTCAATATCGTGAAAGACAGCGCGCAAGCGATCAACTTGTATGAAACAGGCAAAACGGACTTCGCCTATTTGGGTGCAGAATTCTTAGATAAGTACAAAAGTAGCAAAGAAAAATTTGTTATTGAAGAGTCTAGCGTTTGGTACCTTGAGTTCAACCAAAGAGAAAAAGAGTTCTTCAAAAACCAAAAAATTCGCCAAGCTTTCAGCTTAGCGATCGATCGTCAAAAACTGATTGACAGCGTCTTGCAAAACGGTTCTACTTTGCCAAGTGGCTTTGTGCATTCTGCAATCTACGCTACTCCGGATAAGAAATACCGTGACATTGTGAAATACGACTTCCCGTTTGATCCGGCAAAAGCAAAACAACTCTTGGCCGAGGGATTGAAAGAAATCGGTATGGACAAAGCTCCGACGGTTGAATTGCTGACAGATGACACCACCAAGGCAAAGCGTCAAGCCGAGTTCTTTAAAGAGCAATTCCGTGTGAACTTGGGTGTCAATGTGGAAATCGCTTCCGTTACCTTCAAAGAGCGCTTGAACCGCGGTAAAAACGGTAAGTTCGATATCGTGATTGGTGGTTGGGGCGCGGATTACAACGATCCGCTCACATACCTGACCATCATGAAATCGGATGAAAGCTACAACCGTGGTAAATGGAAAAACGATGAGTATGACAAACTGATCAGAGAGGCCACAGTGAATGAAAACTACGAGGAGCGCTTGGAACAACTGAAGCAAGCGGAAAAAATCCTGATGGACGAAACGGGTATTGCGATGTTGTACTTCCGTAACCAATTGGGCTTGAAAAAGGATTATGTGAAAAACTGGCCATGGCGCGTCATTGGTGCTCAATACAGCCTCAAAGAGGTGTCCATTGAGGGCAAGAAATAATTGCGCGCGAATGGTTTGAATGAACGAAGGTATATGTCCGCATACGGACATATACCTTCATCCTTGCTTATTGAAGATTGACGAAAGGATGTGAGTTGCGTGCTAAGGTATACGTTAAAACGCTTAGGTTACATGGTTGTCACGTTGTGGTTAATCATTACCATTACCTTCTTTATCATGCATCTGTTGCCGGGAACTCCTCTGAAAAATGAAGAAAAAATCCCGCCACAAGTCAGAGAGCAAATTTTGGAACAATATGGGTTAAAAGATCCGCTGCCTGTGCAATATGTAAAGTTTATGGGCAATCTCCTTCAAGGTGATTTGGGCAAATCAATGACACTTGATGGCCGCGAAGTAGTCGAATTTATTGCTCAAGGGTTTCCTGTATCTGCATTTGTGGGATCACAAGCGGTGATCTTCGGGACGTTGATTGGTTTGTTGCTTGGCACGATTGCCGGATTGAACCGAGGCAAGCTGGTTGACAACGCGGCTATTATTGTTGCCGTACTCGGTGTGTCCGTCCCCAGCTTTGTTATGGGTGGATTTTTATCTTATTTTGTCGGCGTGAAGTTGCAGTGGTTGCCGCCTGGCTTATGGGAATCATACGAATCGTCCATTCTCCCGTCGTTAGCGCTTTCATTCGGGGTTATTGCTCAGATCTCCCGTTATGTCCGCACGGAAATGGTGGAAGTGTTGGATCAAGACTACATGAAAACGGCGAAAGCGAAAGGGCTGAATCGCTCAACCGTCATTATCCGCCATGCATTGCGCAACGCGTTGATTCCTGCGGTGACCGTACTCGGACCGCTTGCGGTGAACATCATCACCGGATCTCTCGTCATCGAGCAAATCTTCGCCTTGCCTGGTTTGGGCAAATTCTTCGTGCAATCGATTCAACAAAATGACTACACCATGATTATGGGTGTGACCGTTTTCTATAGTGCACTTATCATCATTGTCATTTTCTTGGTGGACCTGCTGTACGGATTAATTGATCCGCGCATTCGCATTTCTGGGGCAAAGGAGTGATTGGAAGATGGAAAAGGCAAAAAATTTGAGTCCTGATTTGTTTAAACCGGCGCAGATAGAAAAAAAAGAACAAGACGCTTTATCGAGAAAGCCGGTCGGCTATTGGCAAGATGTATGGGGCCGCTTCCGCTCCAACCTCGGTGCGGTGCTGGGATTGTCCTTGATTGTCCTTACCTTGTTATTAGCTATTTTTGGTCCATTGGCCAATGACTATGACTGGCAAACGCAAATGCTGGAAGTCGCGAACAAAGAAAGTTTTTCGGACCATTATTTTGGAACGGATCACTTAGGCCGCGATATATGGCAACGCGTGTGGTACGGGGCGAAAATCTCTTTGACCATTGCTTTCCTGGCGGCATTTTTGGATGTGGTGATCGGGGTCACATTTGGAGGAATATCCGGTTACTTTGGTGGCCGCGTAGATATGATCATGCAGCGGATTCTTGAAGTCATGTACTCTATCCCAAACCTGATTGTGATCATTCTGATGTTATTAATTTTTGATCCGGGCATTGTCCCCGTAGCGATCGCGATGGCGATTACCGGTTGGGTGCCAATGGCACGCGTGGTGCGGGCGCAGGTGATGAAACTGAAATCACAAGAATACGTGTTGGCGGCGCGCACTTTGGGAGCGAGCCATGCGCGAATCTTGCTGAAACACCTGATTCCCAACGTGATGGGCCCCATTATTATCGCTGTTACCTTTGCAATCCCATCCGCGATTTTCTTTGAAGCCTTTTTGGCCTTTATCGGATTGGGGATTCGCCCACCAGAAGCGAGTTTGGGTGTACTGATTAACGATGCGTCTACGTATCTACAGATTTTCCCATATCAATTGATCTACCCGTCGGTGGTTCTGTCCATCATCATTTTGTCGTTTAACCTATTGGGTGATGGATTGAGAGACGCACTAGATCCAAGAATGCGGAAATAGGGGGGGAATCGATAATGAGCAAAATTTTGGAAGTCAAAGACTTGCATGTGTCTTTTAAAACATACAAAGGGGAAGTCAAAGCGGTTCGCGGCGTTGATTTCCATTTGGACAAAGGAGAAACCATCGCGATTGTAGGTGAGTCTGGTTGCGGTAAGAGTGTGACGTCGCAGACGATTATGCGGCTAATCCCCAATCCACCGGGGGTAATCAAACAGGGGGAAATCATTTTTGAAGGCACTGATTTGACCAAAGCGTCAGAAAAGCAGATGGAGAAAATCCGGGGGTCGGAGATTTCGATGATTTTCCAAGATCCGATGACCTCCTTAAACCCGACGTTGACGATCGGCACGCAGATCATGGAAGGGCTGATCAAACACCAGAAGCTGGACAAAAAGACGGCGCGGGAAAAAGCGATTGAAATGTTGCGCCTGGTAGGGATCCCTTCGCCTGAATCACGATTGGATCAATACCCACACCAATTTTCCGGTGGGATGAGGCAACGGGCCATGATCGCGATTGCGTTGGCTTGCCAACCGAAGGTATTGATCGCGGACGAACCGACAACGGCGCTGGATGTGACGATTCAAGCGCAAATCATTGACTTGATGAAAGCACTGCAAGAGAAAACGGGTACTTCCATTATCCTGATCACCCATGATCTCGGGGTGGTGGCGGATATCGCCGACCGTGTTGTTGTCATGTATGCGGGCAAAGTAGTGGAAAGCGGCAAACTGGAAGAGATTTTCTACCAACCAAAACATCCATACACGTGGGGATTGTTGGGTTCCATGCCGCGTTTGGACTTGTCCCGCGACCAAGAATTGCTGCCGATTATGGGGACGCCGCCCAACTTGCTTGACCCACCCAAAGGATGCCCTTTTGCGGCCCGGTGCCAACATGCGATGAGTATTTGCACGCAAGAAATGCCCGAGCTGGATGAGGTGTCTTCCACACACCAGGTGGCATGTTGGTTACAACATCCGATGGCGCCCGAAGTCAAACCGCCAACGGCTGCAGTAGGAGGGGAGTAAGATGAGTAAAAACAAAGAAGTGATCTTGTCCGTTAAAGAACTCAAAAAGCATTTTGATGTGGGCGGCGGCCAAATCGTCAAAGCGGTCGACGGGGTCAGCTTTGATATCTACCGTGGCGAAACACTTGGCTTGGTGGGAGAATCGGGATGCGGCAAATCGACCATCGGCCGAACCTTGATCAGATTGTACAATCCGACGTCTGGTAGCGTCACTTTCAAAGGTGTCAATGTGAATGACTTAAAAGGCCCGGAGCTAAAGAAATTCAACCGCGAAATGCAGATGATTTTCCAAGATCCATACGCGTCCCTCAACCCGCGGATGAATGTGTTGGACATCATCGCCGAGGGTATCGACATCCATGGTTTGGCGACAGGGGAAGAGCGCCGCAAACGGGTGGTAGAGCTGTTGGAAACAGTCGGTTTGAATGCCGATCATGCCGAACGGTTTCCGCATGAGTTTAGCGGCGGCCAGCGCCAGCGGATCGGAATTGCCCGTGCATTGGCGGTAGAACCGGACTTTATCATCGCCGACGAACCGATCTCCGCGTTGGATGTATCGATCCAAGCGCAAGTGGTCAATCTGATGCGCCGTCTGCAAAAAGAAAAAGGGTTAACCTACCTCTTTATTGCGCATGATTTGTCGATGGTGAAATACATTTCAGACCGCGTCGGCGTGATGTACTTGGGTAGCATGGTTGAATTGGCGGATAGTGACGCACTCTATGATGAACCGTTGCACCCTTACACCGAGGCATTGTTGTCGGCGGTGCCAATTCCTGATCCAGAAGTGGCCAAAACGCGGGAACGCATTATTTTGGAAGGGGATGTACCAAGTCCCATCAACCCGCCGAGCGGTTGCCGTTTCCGTACACGTTGTCCCAAAGCGATGGACATCTGCGCCACGGCGGTACCAGAGTGGAAAGAAGCGAAACCGAACCACTTTGTCGCATGCCATTTATATAACGAATGATCTGTTGAAGCCTGGACCTTTTAAGGTCCGGGCTTTGTTTATCTGGAATGGTGATAGACTTAAATTTAAATAGCAGTAAATACAAGCCTAAGCATCCAATGTTTCATTACCTTTTTAATAGAACATTTAAACTAATTAGTTACCATTATATAATATAAAAATTAATTCGTGTAATAAATTGAAAATTATACAACTATTGATAATATTAAGTTATTTGTTTATAATGAAAATGTTTAATTTGGTATTCGAAATATATTACTAAGGAGGGGTTGAAGATTGAAAAAATGCTTGTATCTACTGACCATGTTTTTGTCTGTTATTGCGTTACCTTTTTCTGCTTCAGCTGAAGGCTGGGTGTATAATCTTGCAGAAGGGACTAGGTGGGGAACTAGCAGTTGTACAACCAGTTACAAATATATTAATTTCGAGATTACTCCTACAAAATATGGATATGCAACAGCATATCTGCAAAAGGATACAGGTGGATCTTGGATAAATGTTTTGCCAGGAGAAGATTTATATTCCTGGCCACAAATATTGTCAGCGCCAGCTAGTAGCTCAAGTACAAAATATCGCGTTTATATTAGTGTAGGATTAAATGGAGCAGTCAGTGGAAAAGTAAGGTGTTATGGTAGTAATACGCTACCAACATCAAAGTGATTTTTTCCAGTTTCGTATGAATCGACACGAGAGCTTTTATATAAAAATTCATGGAGGTTAGTATGAAAAAGAAAAGATTTGTTTTACTTATGCTCGTTGCTTTTTGGGTTGCGCTAGTACCTACTTCAGCATTGGCAGTTGGTTGGAATTATGATCTTGTACAGTGGGATCATTGGGGTTCTTCAGAGGTAACTACTGCTTATCCATACTTAGCATGTACCATTACTAACGAATTAGGTAAAGGATTTGCTAGAGTAGAAGTGAAACAGAATGGTGAATGGAAAAACGCTCTTTATCAAACACCTGAACAACCTTCATTGTCAAAGAATACCAAAGTAACGATAAGAACTCCTGCCAACAGTTCATCTGTTTACAGGGTATTTATTTGGACTCAAATATCTGGAGCACGTGGAGGGGTTTCTTGTAAAGGATCATACTAAATCAATCGATTAAGAGTTACCGATCATACTCCTTCAGGTGTTTTGCTTGTCGGCAAAGTTTGTTTGATTGCAGACTTTGCCGACATTTTTTTGTAATAAACTAGGTGATTCACTCCTCCTAACTGATGAAGATCACTGAAAGAGCTCTAAGCATTCTTTGATTGCCAAGATTGCGAACAGGAGGATTCCTACCCACAACATCAGATTGGTTAGCCAACGATTGCGATAAGCATCGTCCATCTGCTTGGCGTTGAGCAGGAACAAGAGTGTGATGGCTAGAAAAGGCATGAACAGGGCCCCTAGCACACCGTATAGAATGACGAGACTGACGGGTTTGCCCCAGAAAAGCAAGAGCATCGGCGGAAAGGTGAGCCAAGCGACATAAAAGCGGTAAGTGGGTGAGGTGGTGCTGATCGGAGTGGTGTCCGGTTCACGTTTAATTTGGCGCATCCAGTCGGCAAAAAGGTAGGAGACGCCATTCCACACCCCTAGCACGGATGTGAAAGATGCGGACCAAAAGCCCAGCAGGAACAACCAGCGAACGGGAGTGCCAAACTTGTCGCCCAACATCCGGGCCAAGGTGATCAGCCCTTTTTCATCTTGGATGACGATGCCGGAGCCATAGAGGAATTCTGCACCCACAATAAGTAACGACAAGGTGAAAATGGCCGTCAACGCATAGGCTAAGCCCGAATCGAGACGCATGACTGACAGCCAAGCCGGGCTGGACCAGCGTTTTTCTTTGATCCAGTAGCCATAAGAGGCCATGGTGATGGAACCGCCCACCCCGCCGATCAGACCGAGTACAAAGATAAAAGAACCATCGGGAGCGTTAGGAATGAGACCTGAAAAGATTTTTGTCCAATCGGGGAAGATCAGCACTGCCGATCCAACCACGGTTACAAACATCAACCCAGTCAAAGCGGTCATCACTCGTTCAAACAATTGATAACGGCCTAGAAAGATGAGGACGAACGCAAGCAAGCTGTGCACGATGGCCCATGTGTTGAGCGATAGTTGTGGAAACATCGCCGTCGCAGCCAGAGCGGTGGAGGTGGGGCCAGCAGCGCCATAGATGAAGCCCCATATCATGAGGTAAGCACCGAAATATACGAGCGTCCAGCGGCCAAGGGTGCGCCAACCCTGCAAAAGCGTTTGCCCTGTGACCAAATGGTAGCGACCAACCCCTTCATTTAGCGTGTATTTCAACAGGGAACCTAGCAGAATTGCCCAGATGAAGGCAACGCCATAATTCGTTCCGGCAACGAGAGCGGCGATCAGGTCGCCCGCGCCTACACCGGTGGCGGCCGCAATCAGTCCGGGACCGAGTAAGGGCAGTTTGTCCTTCAATGAGGAAGGGGGAAGTGGTTCATGCATGGAATGTCCCTCCTAATGATCTGAGTTGTGGAAAAATGTGACCGACAATTTTGCCTTTCACAGGGACTTTTATCTCATTGTAGCAAACGGGCACCCACTGTTAAACTCACTATTCGGAAAAACGTCTGATTTCAAATAATACCTATCAATTTTCTTCCTTTTTCTGTAAAATAAGAAAAACCCCTCTAACGCGTAGAGGGTTTTTGGTCTTAGAGAACTTGTTCAACTTCGCGCACTTCTGGAATTTCTTCCATCAACGCGCGCTCAATGCCGGCTTTCAGCGTGATTGTCGAGCTTGGGCAGCTGCCGCAAGCGCCAAGCAGTCGAACGCGAACGATGCCATCATCGGAAATTTCCACTAATTCCACGTCACCGCCGTCGCGCTGAATGTACGGACGCAATTTATCTAATACTTCTTGTACACGCTCTTGTACGTTCATGGTAACAAACAACCCCTTTCCCACAGAGATGGGTTCACTCAATAAAGCAGGTGAATCACATTCATTGTAGGTTACTTTCTCAACAAAATCAATGTCCATTTGGCATGCCTTTGTTTGTCGTGACAAAACGGGATGTGTCGAAGTCTTTTTAGTTGACATATTTCTTGTTAAGATGAGTATATCGTCCTATATATTATGAGGATGACAATGTATGGAAGAAGGGGATTGACCGGCGCGCTTGCAGCCTGGCTTCGGCTTAACAGCTGAAATGCTCCCCATGCCTGGGCTGGCCCGCGTGTCGTGATAAATCGATCCACCCTCTTTCTGTATCATATGGTTAAAGGGGCAACTCCTATGAAAAAAAAGATTGTTGACGATATTAGAGAGTTGATTGGCCACACACCGATGATCCGTTTGCATCGCATGGGGTTGGCCAAAGGGGTCGAGCTGTATGCCAAACTGGAGTATTTTAATCCTGGAGGCAGTGTCAAAGACCGCTTGGGCATGGGCCTGATCCGGGATGGGGAACGGAGCGGACGGCTCAAGCCGGGTGGTACGATCATTGAGCCAACAGCGGGAAACACAGGCATCGGCTTGGCCTTGGCAGCAGTGGGCACTGGTTATCGCGTCATTTTTGTCGTGCCGGAGAAGTTTTCGGAGGAGAAGCAGGAGCTGATGCGTGCGCTGGGTGCGGAAGTGGTTAACACCCCGACCGCTGAGGGCATGATCGGAGCGATGAACAAAGCGCTGGAATTAACGAAAGAGATTCCCGGGGCTTATTGCCCTCAACAATTTACCAATCCCGCCAACCCACAGACGCATTATGAAACAACAGGGCCGGAGATCTGGGAGCAGATGGATGGCAAAATCGACATCTTCGTCGCCGGGGCGGGTTCTTCGGGTACGTTTATGGGAGTGGCACGCTATCTGAAGGAGAAAAACCCGGACATTCAAACGGTGATTGTGGAGCCGGAGGGTTCAATCATTGCTGGTGGGGAGCCTGGACCACATAAAACCGAAGGAATTGGAATGGAGATGTTTCCTGAGTATTTTGATTGGAATATGATAGATGAAGTGGTCACTGTATCAGATGAAGACGCGTTTCGGCTGGTGAAGGAATTGGCCGCGAAAGAGGGATTGCTGGTCGGCAGCTCTTCCGGTGCGGCGTGCTATGCGGCGTTAAGTTTGGCGGCAAAGGCACCGGAAGGAACTCGAATCGTCACGGTCTTTCCTGACAGCAGTGAACGCTATCTCAGCAAAAAAATTTACCAAGGCGGTGTATGAGATGAAGTTGGATACAAAAATGATTCATGGTGGTGTCTTCGGCGACCCTCACACAGGCGCGGTGAGTGTGCCGATCTATCAAGTGTCGACCTACAAACAAAAAAGAGTGGGAGAACATGCGGGTTATGAGTACTCGCGCACAGGAAACCCCACTCGGGCTGCTTTGGAGACGCTGATCGCTGATCTGGAAAACGGAGCGAGAGGCTTGGCTTTCTCGTCAGGCATGGCGGCGATCTCCACTTTCCTGTCTCTCTTTAACACCGGCGACCACTTGATTGTGGGTGACGATGTGTACGGGGGAACGTACCGGGTGATCAGCCGTGTCTTCAACCGGATGGGTCTCAATGTTACCTTCGTGGACACCAGCGATCCGGATGCCGTCCGCGCGGCACTAAAGCCCAATACAAAAGCGATTTATATGGAAACCCCCAGTAATCCTCTCCTTAAAGTGAGCGATATTGAAGCATTGTCGCATATTGCGCGGGAAGCGGGTGCTTTGTTGGCCGTGGACAACACGTTCCTCACCCCCTATTGGCAAAACCCGCTCGACTTGGGAGCTGACGTGGTAATTCACAGTGCCACCAAGTATTTGGGTGGCCACAGCGATGTGGTAGCCGGCATCATTGTGACCAAAGACGCCCAATTGGGGGAAGAACTGCATTTTCTGCAAAATTCGATTGGTGGCATTCTCGGCCCGCAAGATTCATGGCTATTGATGCGCGGGATTCGCACCCTTGGCTTGCGGATGAAGCAACATGAACGAAACGCCCACATGCTGGCAACATGGCTAAGTGAGCATGACCGCGTGCAAAAAGTGTACTATCCCGGCCTCGCTCAGCATCCAGGGCATGAAGTGGCGGCTAAACAGGCCCGAGGCTTCGGGGGGATCGTCTCCTTTGACGTCGGCAGTGCGGAACTGGCTGACCAAGTCATGGAAAAAACGCGTTATTTTGTGTTAGCTGAAAGCTTGGGAGCGATCGAGAGTTTGATTTCCGTGCCTGCGCGGATGACGCATGCTTCCATTCCTGCCGAACGGCGGCGTGAGCTGGGGATCACCGATGGATTGATCCGCATCTCTGTGGGTGTGGAAGATGGAGAAGATTTGTTGATGGATTTGGAACAGGCTTTATCCTAATCTTCCAGGGGAAAGAGTTGACATCAATGAAAACGATAACCGTATTTGTGTATGGCGCTGAGCAGATTTGCCCCAGTTGCGTCAATTTCCCTTCAGCCAAAGAGACATCGTCTTGGCTGGAAGCGGCATTAAAAAGGAAATACGGTGAACAAGTGGATGTGCACTACGTGGATATCCATGAACCGGTTGGCTCGGCGGAAACGGTGGCGTTTGCCAAACGGGTGCTGGATGAGGATCTCTGGTATCCGGTGGTCGTCATCGAAGGAGAGATTGTAGCGGAAGGAAATCCCAAATTGAAAGAAATCTGTCAAAAAATCGAGCGTGTGGGGGTAAAGCAGTTAAGTTGAACCCGCAGAAAAAGTTCTGGCATCAGGCCAGAGCTTTTTTTATTGTCAACCATAGTTGGAGGTGAGCTCCTCTTTGTAATGCGCTCCAACCATTAGTCTTGATTAATGATATTGTTTTTATGGTAAATATTGATGGATTCAAAATTTATTATTGCTCCGAATAAAGAAATACAGGTAGGATAGGTTGTTATTCCTTTATATAGCAGGAGATTCATGATGTAGACAAATTTTAGATGTAGCAACTCTTTTAGAATTCTTTATTATATAAGATGTTGTGGTGCACTACGGATTGATTAACTCTTGAATAGGAGATGAGAAGTATGTGGCTCATCCCCATATTTATGGGCATTCTTTTATTTTTAGGAATTTGGGAAAAGCGAAAACACCAGAAGAATATTGATTCGATTCCGCTACGTATCAACATCAACGGAATTCGCGGTAAATCAACCGTTACGCGCCTGATCACCGGGGTGATGGTGGAGGCAGGATACCGAGCGGTCGGCAAGACGACAGGAACGGCGGCGCGTATGATTTATTGGTACAAGGATGAAGAGAAGCCGATCAAAAGACGGTTGGAAGGCCCCAACATTCGCGAGCAAAAAGTGGTGGTGGCTGAAACGGCCCGGATGGGAGCCAACTGTCTGGTGAGTGAATGTATGGCGGTCAATCCTGACTATCAGATCATTTTCCAAGAAGAGATGTTACAAGCCAATGTTGGGGTGATCGTGAATGTGCTGGAGGACCACATGGATGTGATGGGACCTACCCTGCGCGAAGTGGCTGACGCCTTTACAGCCACCATCCCATACAATGGCCACTTGATCGTCTCAGATGGGCCGTATGTTCCTTTTTTCAAACGTGTGGCAAGGCAACGTAAAACACAAGTACATGTTGCCGATAACTCCCGTATTTCCGAGAAATTTTTACGTCAATTTGATTACATGGTTTTTCCTGAGAACGCCGCTTTGGCGCTAGCAGTTGCAGAAGCGGTGGGAATTGATGAAGAAACGGCATTCCGTGGCATGCTCAATGCGCATCCCGACCCGGGTGCCATGCGGATTCTGCCATTGGAACATAGTGACACACCCTCTTACTTTGTGAATGGATTCGCGGCTAATGACGCGGCTTCCACCTTGAATATCTGGGAGCGGGTTAAAATGCTGGGCTATCCGACGCAAGATCCCATTGTGGTGATGAATTGCCGTCCGGACCGGGTGGATCGCACAGAACAGTTTGCTAGAGATGTGTTGCCGCATATGCAGATCGATACGTTGGTGGTGATCGGCCAAACGACGCAACCGATTGTGGATGCCTATCAGGCAGGTCTCATTAAATGCAACACATTGTTAGATTTGGAAGACCAACCGACGGAAGCGATCATGAAGGCTATCAAGCCGAAGCTGCAAAATCGGATGGTGTACGGAGTTGGCAATATTCACGGTTCCGCCGAACCGTTGTGCGAGATTTTTGAGCACATGAATCAGCAAGCGAAAGAAGAGCGAAACCGGGCTTATAAAAAGAAAGAATCCCTCGGGAAAAAGGTCAAAGTTGCGCAAATTGTCAGCTAGGAGGAAGATTTCGTTGTTCGGTTCAGACTTATACATTTCTTTGATTATCGGCGTTGTTCTCAGCCTGCTATATGCAGAAAAAGTGGGCGTCGTGCCTGCGGGCTTGATCGTGCCGGGGTACATGGGCCTCGTGTTCGATCAGCCCATCTTTGTTGGAACGGTATTGCTCATCAGCTTTTTGACGTATTTGATTGTGACGAAAGTGGTGGCGCGGTTCACCATCTTATATGGCCGCCGCAAATTTGCTGCGATGCTCATGGTAGGGATCGGATTGAAACTGATTTTTGACTTGTTCGCTCCGATGGTTGTTCCTTATGTGCCTTTTGAAATGCAAGAGTTTCGCGGGATTGGAATCATTGTTCCGGGGCTGATCGCCAACACCATCCAACGGCAGGGATTGGTTCCGACAGTGGGCAGCACATTGCTACTCAGTGGATGCACGTTCCTGATCATGTTTGTTTATCAATTGTTCTAGGAAGTGAAAGAAATGTTGACCTGGAGGCAAAAACTGCAACGATACATCAAGAAACAAAAGAAAAAAGCCACCGTTCACACCGTGATCGCGACGGTTTTCACGGTGGTGTTGATCAGCGTATTGAACGCTACCGACAGGCCTCAAGAAGTGTCAGTGAAAAAAGATCCCAATAGCGTACTGACCATCTCCATGGTTGGGGATATCATGTTTGGCCGGTATGTCGGCTATGCCATCGTTCCGCGGTTTGGTTATGACCATCTGCTCAAATACGTGAAGCCGTATTTTGCGGCATCTGACTATGTGACAGGGAATTTTGAAAACCCCATCACCAACCGCGAAGGATATCCGGAAGCAGATGTGCAGATTCATCTCAACACGAAGCCGGAAGCGGTCAACGCATTGAAAAAAGCCAAATTTTCTTCGGTCAATTTGGCCAACAACCATATTAAGGACTATGGAAAACAGGGATTGTTGGATACATTAAGAGCGTTTGACGGGCAAGATATTGATACGGTGGGCGCTGGACGTGATTTGAAAGAGGCGAGCCGTATCTCATATCAAACCGTCAATGGCATCAAAGTGGCCGTATTGGGTTTTTCTGATATCATTCCTAGGGATTATCGGGCACGAAAAGACCGTTCGGGCATTGCACCGGCGGACCCGGATGTGTTTTTTCCTCTGGTGGCCAAAGCGAAAAGCAATGCAGACCTTGTTTTGGTGCATATGCATTGGGGCTTGGAGTATGACAGCGGCTATCATCCGCGTCAACAAGGCTTGGCCCGCGCTTTGGTGGATGCCGGCGCAGATGTGGTGGTCGGGCACCACCCTCATGTGTTGGAACCGGTGGAAGTGTATAAACAAGGCGTGATTTTATACAGTCTCGGCAATTTTGTGTTTGACCAAGGTTGGTCCCGCACCCGAGAAAGTGTGCTGGTCCAATACAAACTTTTGCAAGGCGGAAAAAAAGCCAAGTTGGAACTTCACCCCATGGTGATTCGCGAAGGGCAACCCCGTCCGCTGACTGGTTGGTCGAATGTGTACCGGCGTGAGAAAATCTTCAATCAATTGACAGAGGAATTCATGTACAGTGATAAATGGAACCAGACATGGACACGCGAAGGGGATTACATATCCCGGATCATTCCGCTGTCTGGTAAAGGAAGACCGCCTGCAGGCAAATGAGGCAGCAGGAAAAGAGGGGAAGGGAGAGAAACGTGAGCAATAAAAACATGCATATCCTTCTTTCCATCCTAGTTGTGGTAGGAATGATATTTGCTTATGTGTATGAAGGAAATAAGTATAACCCCAAGGTGTTTGAACAAACGATCCCCACTCAAAAAAATTATAAGTATGGTGTCGCCGCTGCCCATCCGGAAGCGGTAAATGTGGGGATGAAAGTGCTGGAACAAGGGGGGCAACGCCGTTGATGCTGCGATCGCCGTCGGCTACGCGTTGGGCGTGGTGGAACCGTTTGGTTCTGGTATCGGAGGGGGCGGTACGATGTTGATTCATCCGTACAGCAAGAAACAGAAGCCAATCGTGATCGATTACCGGGAAACTGCCCCGTACACCGGGTTGATTCCTGCCAACGGTGTAGGCGTGCCCGGGTTTGTCAAAGGGATGGAACTGGCGCACAAAGAATATGGGTCGATACCGATGGATCGCTTGATCCAGCCTTCCGTCGAACTGGCAGAACGCGGGTTTGAGGTGACGGCGTTGTTAAGCGGTCGGTTGCGGGATGCCCAATTTCGCATGAATGTGAAGCAGTTGCCCCACTTTTATCCGGATGGCAAACCGATTCAACCTAAGCAATTGTTGCAACAAAAAGAGTTAGCTGCGACATTAAAAGCGATTCAAACCAACGGTGCCAATGCTTTTTACAGTGGCATTATCGCCAAGGATATTGAACTCGCGTCGAAGGGTGTCAAGGCAAGTGACTTAAAACGTTACCAAGCGGCGAAAAAAGAACCGTTAAAAGTGAAGTATAATGGTTTTGAAATGGTGACAACCCCACCGCCGAGCGGAGGGTTGATGTTGGCGGAATCCCTGTTCATCGCCGACCAGATCAATGTCGAAAAGACCAAAGACCTGTCGGCTGATTTTATCCATTTGCTCGGAGAAACGGAAAAGCGTGTACAAGGGGCGCGCATGAGAAACATTGGTGATCCCAATTTTATCAATGTCCCGGTGGAAGATATGTTGAGCAAAGATTATATTAAACGCTTGTCCGCCGACATCAACAATGAACGCATCTCCCTCCAATACAAACAAGTGGTCGATTCGATGGCTGATAAAGAGGATCATGACAACACGACCCATTTTGTGGTTGTTGATAAAAAAGGGATGATGGTCTCGGTTACCAACACGCTCAGTAACTTCTTCGGTTCGGGTATTTATGTGGACGGATTTTTCCTTAACAACCAGCTGAAAAACTTCAGTATCCTGTCAGGTTCGCCCAACCGGGCCCAATTGGGCAAAAAGCCGATCAGTTATACGGCGCCGACCATCTTCACCAAGAACGATCGGCCAGTGCTTGGGATCGGTAGTGCCGGGGGGAGAAGAATCACACCGGTATTGACGGAAGTAATTTTGCGGCTGTTAGAGTATGATATGCCGATGCAAACGGCAATCAACCAACCGCGTTTCATCGTTGAAGGAAATGTCATCTATGTGGAGAGAGCCTTGCCGCCGGAAGTAGAGACGGAATTGAAACGAAAAGGGTATACGATCGTGCTGAAACCGGCTAACTTGTTCTACGGCGGCGTGCAGGGGATTCGGGTGAACCGGAGCCAAAACACGATCGAAGGAGGATTTGATAGCCGGCGTGATGGAGCGTTCCGCTTCTCAGACTAATGGAATTTTTGTGGAGGCATGACGGAAGATGAAACGGTTAATCAGCATTCTCACCCCATTTCTTGTGATTGGGTTCATCATGTACATTTTGATTGATTTTCGGCGGGTCGAGGTGCTAAGTGCAGAAGAGAAACAGGCGATTGATCGCTATCGCCAAGAGTTGGTTAAAGGAACGCTACTTAACAATAATAAAAAAGATGGGGTTTTTTTAAAGCAAGATTTCGACCAAATCGCTACATCGCTTGAATTGCTACATGAGCACTCCCATTATTATGTCTTCGGTCCAGCATGGGGGGAAAGATTGGCTAACCCCGCTCGTGAATTCAACAAGATCCAAGCGATTCTCAACAAGCCTATGTATAAAGGGGACATCGCGCACCAAGCATTTTTACAATCATTGCAGGCTGATCTGGCAGAGTCGCGCAAGCAGATTAACAAGCGATTGGGGCACGATATCTTGGATGACTTGGCGACGCTGGTGTTTACAAACGAGATTACCGAAGAACGGCAATGGAGTAATGCGAAGACCATTCAGGTGATGAAAGATCTCGGCGTGAAACTGATTAAGGAAGACGCGAAGGCTGGCGTGACCCCTCCTGGTCAACAGCCTGCCAACGCGCCGGCTGGCACACAACCGAACCAGCCGTAATAAGAAGCTCTCGGGTACTTGGTGCTCGGGAGCTTCTTGTCATTTGCCCTATCTAGCGGGGTTGTTGGGAAAGTGAAGGAAGACGTGTATAATGTTTTATATGTAGTGAAGCATATTATTGGAGTGAAGATAGATGATTCCTTTGGTGGAGTTTTGTATAAACAACCTTACGCCGGAAGTGCTTGAAGTAAAGAATAAATTGGAGCAAGACCCCGGCATCGATGTGCTGGAGTATGGTTGTTTGGGGAATTGTGGCATTTGTGCCCAAGGGCCTTATGCCTTGGTGAACGGAGAAGTGGTTGCGGCTGGGACGGGGGATGACCTGTACCGCAAGATCAAAGAAGCCATCGATGAGATGGAAGTACGTTATTAAACGCGAAAACGTAAAAAGGGTACGGAGTTTAAATGCTCCGTACCCTTTTTGCATCATTCATAGACTTTGATTTCATTGTAGAACGTATCGCGTTCCACGGCAGTGCGATTAGCTCCTTGGATCAGCCAGACGAGTTCATCACGGGTGAGCGCTTGTTGTGTCAGTGCCCCTGCTGCATGGCTGATGCGTTCTTCCACCAGCGTGCCGTGCAAATCAGAAGAGCCAAAATGCATTGACAGCTGAGCCAATTGGGTACCGATGTTGATGAAGTACGCTTTGATATGCGGGAAGTTGTCCAGCATCAGACGGCTGATGGCGATGGTGCGCATGTCGTCCATGGCGGAAGTGCGACGCTTGATCGAGGCGTTGACACTGCGCGGTTGCATGGCGAGCGGAATAAAGACCATAAATCCACCGGTCTGATCTTGCAGTTCGCGGACACGCAACATGTGAATCAGGCGTTCCTCCAAGGTTTCAATCGAGCCGTACAGCATCGTGGCATGGGTTTTCAACCCCAAGCGGTGGGCGATACCGTGAATTTCCAGCCATTGGTCGGTGCTGGCTTTATCCGGGCTCATTTTGAGCCGATAGCGCTCAGTCAAGATTTCGGCGCCGCCTCCCGGCATGGTGTCCAAACCGGCATCGATCAGCTCTTTGAGAACATCTTCGTAAGAACGGCCGGTCAGACGTGAGAAAAACTCAATTTCGGCAGAGGTGTACGCTTTGATGGTGACATGAGGATAATGTTTCTTCAAAATGGAGATGGTCTCCAAGTAATAGTCAAACGGAACGGTGTGATTGTGACCGCCGACAATATGGAATTCGCGAATTCCTTGTGTGTAACGGGTGCCTACATATTCCAAGATTTCATCAGCAGACATGGTGTAAGCGCCCTCAGCGCCGGGATCGCGCCGAAAGCCGCAAAATGCACATTTGGCTTCGCAGACATTGGTTGGGTTGATGTACATATTTTGAATGAAGTACACTTTGTCGCCATTCCGTTTTAAATTCACTTCATTAGCCAATTGGCCGATGGTGAGCAAATCGGGTGATTGGTACAGTGTCAACCCGTCTTCAAGGGTCAGGCGTTCTCCATGCTGTACCTTTTCCACGATAGGAATCAAGTTTTTGTCCGTAGGGGTGATCGTGAGTGACATGCAATGTCCTCCTTCCAAAACCGCTTCTTTTTGGATTTAAGCTTTTATTGTCCCATTCAATCAGGATGATTCCACCTTATCATATCGACATATGGAAGGCATGCTGCTTTTGCGATCTATGCGACTTTTTTGCACGGGCGCCTGTCTTAGCGTGTGTCATGAGCCGAAATGCAACTGAAATGGGCAACCCTCAACTGTGAAAAATTGCACATGAATGCGTAAAGCTTTACATGCGCTTGGCAACTCCCGTCCTCTTTATTTCGATTGCCTAAATAATTGGTTGCAATTTCCCCTATCCATTCTAACACAAAGACTGAGTGCTGAAAATAAGCGGAAAAAATCGGGGGTCATGTCGAAATGCTTGTCGGGCATGCCGACTGGTGGATAGAAGCAGAAGCAAGAAATGGGTGCGCATGCCTCTGACTGCGAACAAAGAGCGAATAAATGTTGACATTTTTTTACAAATTGGTAAAAATGCCGTTTTGCCCTGTCGGTCTCCTTGACAACATGTTGTCTAAATGGTAAGTTTAATCAAACAATTTGTAAAATGAACATCTAATGTTCTGCTTTTTGTCAGTTCCTACAAAGAGAAAATGTTTTTTCGAGGTTAGAGAGGGTTGGGTCAGATTAAGGGGAGGAGGGCTTAGCGTGGAGTTTTGTGGTTCGCTCGCTGAGCGCATGGAATGTGTCCGTAAGCGGATGGAAAAGGCTGCGCTAGACTTGGGATTGGGACATCCGCAGGTGTATCAACTCAGTCAAGAATTGGATCACCTGCACAATATGTGGGAAAAGTCGTGTTCTGGTCGAAAAAGGGAGAATGTGTACCATATTCGGTCAAGTATGGTGCAATCCAAAGAAGCGAACGAGCATATAAGATATAAGGTCATGTAGCGAGTCGCTCGGTTGTGTGTCGGGGTGATTCCTTAGTATACTGGTATCAGAAGGAGGGGACACCCGATGATTACGTTGACTGAGCAAGCCGCTTTCAAAGTAAAAGAAATGATGCAAGATCAAGAGAACCCTGAAGCCCTGTTTCTGCGCGTAAGTGTGCAACATGGCGGATGTAGCGGATTTTCTTACGGGCTGGGGTTTGATGAAGATAAACAAGACGGTGATGCGTTGCTGGAACAGCATGGGGTGCGTATACTGGTCGACAAAGACAGCCAACCCTTGCTGAAGGGCACCGTGATTGATTACAAAGAATCCATGATCGGAGGCGGGTTTAGCATTGACAATCCCAATGCTATCGCCACCTGTGGCTGCGGCTCTTCATTCCGTACTGCGACCGATGCAGGTAAACCGAGTGATTGCTGACGGCAGTTGTGAGGATCGCATAAGAATAACGCTGTAACCATGGGCTCGCCCCCATCTGCTTCGCCAAGCTGCGACGCGGTGGGGGCGGGCTTCATTCATGTATAAAGCCAGCTTTACTGCATACAGGGTTGTTTTCCTTGAAAGCAGGTGTCATGGCGCGGTCACTTTTTGCGGGTAAAACGACCGCTTTTCGCTGGTATCATGGTGGATATCACTTTGCAAAAAGGGGAGAGAAGGATGCGACTGTTTGAGCGGTTTGGCAAACAGAGCAGAGATGCGGTGGATGAGCTGCAAGAGGTCTACGAGGAAATGGTACAGTTACATAACCGGCTGGAAGCTTGTGAACGCGAATGGGCTCGGTTACGGGATGTGGATGAACAGTTGCGGGAAGCTGAGTTTGTAAGGCATTCGGCCAAAGCGGTTTCTGACAAACTGAATGAAGTCTATCGGGATGTGCAATTGATCAGTGAAGCGATCCGGACAGATGACAGGGAAACAAGACGGTTTGTCGTGCAACAAGTTCACCAAATGGAATCGCTGGCCAATCAGACGATTGCTGAATCAAAGGAAGCTCTGGCAACCGAAGTAGCCGCATTAAAAGAGGAGTTGCAGAAGTGGATCAAGGAGTCGCAAGCTGAATGGTGGGCGGGGGTGGAAGCGGAATGGCAAGAACGCATGAGCCGCCTGGAAGAAAAACAGAGCCAACTCGAGTCGACGATGCAATCGTTGCAAGATCAACTTTGCGAGCAACAGAAAAAGGAACAAGCGCTGGACGATGTGGTTACGAAGTTTGCGCAAAAAGAAGCGGACTGGGAAAAGAGGTTGAAGCGAAGAGGGCGCTTGGTCATGATTGCCATACTGGTGTGCTTTGCCCTATCGGTATGGTCACTGTATACGTCGTTAATGGTCTAAAGGTGGAGTAAAGCCCACGGCGGTGATCATGGTAATGTTCCGCCGTTTTTTTATTTGCTTCACTCTTTCGTGTGTGTCACTTGATGCCAGGCATGGCTAGTACTTCTGTTCTTGAATAAGTTGCACTCCTTCATAACCGCAATGTCGGCAAGTGGCATAGTGTGGGCATTGATGAGTGCGGGCATCGATGAGCCCATCGGTCAGTTTGGCATCGTCAATGGGACGATATGGGCTGTAATCCCCAAATAGATCCATGTAACGGCCGTTGTCCACTAGTGGTTGCCCACAGGTGGGGCATGAGGCGGCAAAAGGGCTGAAGCCGTTGCAAACGGGACAAGACAATGTCGACTTGGGCTGCATGGTCATCCTCCTTTGCCATTTAATTTGCCTCCAGGTGGGGAAAACATGCAACGTGTGGAAAACGGGCGAGACGGGCTCATGACAAAGTCAAGTGTTTTCGGAAAGAATCGATGCGGATTTACTTCCCTTATCCCGAACAAGGAACATTACGCACGAAAGTCGTTTTTGACAGTGATCAAGCTTAAAACTCCCGCTGGCGCGGGAGTTTTGTCATAATTTCAAGTTGGAGCTGTGGCCGGGTTGCAGTCTTGCTTCGGGGTCTAAGTATTGTTTGGCGTTGTTTACGGCAGTGGGCGCTTCACCAAAGCCCACGGCGATCAATTTCACTTTGCCAGGATAGGTGGCGATGTCACCGGCGGCATAGATGCCTGGGATGTTGGTCTCCATGCGGGAGTTGACTTTGATGGCACCGTTTTCGATTTCCAAGCCCCACTGTGCAATCGGCCCAAGGGAAGAGACAAATCCGTAGCTTACGATTAACGCATCGGTCTCCAATGTTTCGGTCACCCCGCTCTTTTTGTCGACCAGAGTGACGCGCTCAATGCGGTCATCCCCGTGCAGGGCTTCGATTTCACGTGGGGTGATGACACGGATGCTGGAGTTTTTCATCTGTTCCACACTGTGCTCGTGGGCGCGGAATTTGTCACGGCGATGCACCACGGTGACACTGTTGGCGATTGGTTCCAACATGAGGGCCCAATCTACCGCGGAATCACCACCCCCTGCGATCAAGACGTTTTTACCGGCAAATTGTTGCTTGTCTTTGACAAAATAGAAGAGGTTAGCGTTTTCAAAGCGTTCGGACCCGGCTAACCCCAGTTTGCGGGGCTCAAAAGCGCCGCATCCCGCGGTGATGATCACAGACTTGGCGCGGTGAATTTGTTTGTGCGTGACAATCTCAAACAAGCGCTCTTCTTTTTTGTTCACTTCCAACACTTTCTCATCCAAGCAATAAATAGGATTGAAGTGTTTGGCCTGCTCAACCAGATTGTTGACCAATTCTTGGGCCGTCACGCGGGGAAAGCCTGCTACGTCATAAATGTATTTTTCAGGATATAGTGCGGATAGTTGGCCGCCCACCTGGGGCATGCTCTCAATTACTTTGACCGAAGCTTGGCGCATTCCGGCGTAAAACGCTGCAAACAAACCCGCGGGACCTGCTCCGATAATGGCGATATCAGTCACCTGCGCATCCATGTGTGGTTGTGTCATGTGAACACCTCCGCAATATTCTTAATATGGCAATTAAATCTCTATGCATTTTCTATATATAATACCTTAAACCAAAAGAAGGGGACTATACGAATTGATAAAAAATTACCAAGCCAGATACACAGAGGATAATGGTGAGGGATGTGTGACAGAATGAAAACAAAAAGCTCTTGCCAAAAGAACGTGAAAATCATATCATAAACAATGGCATGATTCAATAAGGACGATAAGGTAAGACTTCCCCAGTTTGTGAGGAATTAATCATAACAAGTAGATGGATGTGATCAATGATGAGTGTACCTAAAATTGTTATTCTGGGTGCAGGCTATGGCGGTCTCATGACAGCAAAAGGCTTGGCGAAAGAATTGAAAAGCAACGAAGCAGAGATCACGTTGGTGAACCAAAACTCTTACCATTATGTGACGACGGAGCTTCATAAGCCGGCAGCCGGTACTTCCCATCATGACCATGCGCGTCTTTCGATTCCATCCGTGATCAATACGAAACGGATTAACTTTATTCAAGACCGCGTGACGGCGATCAAGTTGGAAGAGAAGGAAGTCCAATTGGAAAGCAACGAGCCGCTCAAATACGATTATTTGGTCGTGGGCTTGGGAAGCGCGCCGGAGACTTTCGGTATCAAAGGTCTGATGGAGAACGCATTCTTCATCCGCAACATTGCCAGCGTGCGCGCAATCCGCGAGCATATGGAATATATGTTTGCGCGGTATGCGCTCGAGAAGAAGGAAGAGTTGATCACCATCGTGGTGGGTGGCGCTGGCTTCACAGGGATCGAGTATGTGGGAGAATTGGTTGACCGGATGCCTGAACTGTGCCGTGAATACGACATCCCGTTGGAGAAAGTTCGGATTGTCAACGTGGAAGCTGCGCCGACCGTGTT
This sequence comes from Laceyella sacchari, assembly GCF_004343255.1. Classification (GTDB taxonomy): domain Bacteria; phylum Bacillota; class Bacilli; order Thermoactinomycetales; family Thermoactinomycetaceae; genus Laceyella; species Laceyella sacchari. The sequence goes on from NZ_SMDD01000001.1 coordinate 136,010, forward strand.
GCCTGGATTTGACAAAGAGCTGGTTGAATATGCAGTGAAATACTTAGAAAGCAAAGGCGTCGAATTCTTGATCAGCACCCCGATCGAAGAATGCACCGAAGAGGGTGTCATTTTGAAGGGTGGACAAGAGATCAAAGCGGCCACTGTGGTGTGGACCGGAGGGGTGCGCGGCAACAAATTAGTTGAGGAATCGGGTATCGAGACCATGCGTGGCCGCGTCAAAGTAGACGAATACCTGCGCGCGCCGGGTTATGACAATGTCTTCATCATTGGGGACAGCTCTTTGGTGTTCAATGAAGAAGAGCGCCCATACCCACCGACAGCGCAAATCTCTACCCAACAAGGACAGTACTTGGGCAAAAACTTGGCTGTGAAGTTGCGTGGCGGAGAAATGAAGCCATTCAAATATATGCCAAAAGGTACCGTTGCTTCTCTCGGCCGCAAAGAAGCGATTGGTGTGGTTGGCAACAAGAAATTGATGGGTGGATCAGCAGCATTCATGAAAAAGATGATCGATTTGCGTTGGTTTTATCTTTTGGGTGGTTTGTCATTGGTATTGCGCAAAGGAAAGCTGTAATCAGTCACCGGCCCTTCAACTGGAAGGGTCGGTTTCTTTTTGGTTTGATGATGTATTTATTTGAAAAAAAGAGAAACTACTTATTGTTATCGCTTACATCCATGTTTTTAAGAGGATACCAAATCATTTGCGTGTTTATTTATTTATTAATATCATATATAATATTCGGAAAATAGAGTAAAAAAGGGGGATGAATCATGCTGAGATCGACTAAAAGCAGAAAAGACACGTGCAAATACTGTGAGGGAAACGGTTATGTCACCTTGCTCCTGGGTGGTTCGGAGACGTGTTATGCCTGCAAAGGGAGCGGGAATAAAAAATCGCGTTAACATATAATATACAGAAATTTCACAATCTTATATAAATTATGCCCAGTCCCGTAGCCCGGGACTTTTTGCTTTATAGTGTGTTTAGCGCATCCATAATGTCTGCATGGTTAATACAGGTAAACATGGGCACGTCACGCAATGTGTAACGGCTTGCTTCGGTTTCGCGCAATTCCTGCACGAGGTTTAAGAAGTCTTTGGCGTCATCCGTTTCAAACGCGACCACAAACTCTTGGTCGTCAATGCCGAAGCTGTAAGTGGTATTCAACTTGACGGTTGGATATTTGCTTCCCACTTGGATATGCTCGTCCATCATCCCTTGACGTGCAGGGAAGGAGAGTTGGTACCAATCGCGCGTTTTGACAAAAGGATAGATGAACAGATATTTGCTCCGACCCGGAATAATGTGGGTGCGGGGATTTTGATGTTCAGGGTCCATTTTGTCCACGTATACGCTACGTTTCGTCATGGAGAGGTAAGAATATGTGATAGTTAGGTATTTACCCAAGCCGGTTCGCATAAGTTGGCTGGTCATTTCTTGGAACGTTTCCAATTCGTTGGCGATCCGCCAGAGCATGATTTCGGCATCAGCGCGAATTCCTACCAACGAATAGGACAGAACAAACATGCCTGGTTTGTTTTGGAACTCTTTCACAACCGCGGCAAACTCTTCTTTGCCTTTTTGTTGTTCTGCGTCGCTGAGGCGGCGCCATGCCGGATCTACTTTGAAGAATGTAAAGTTGACGAATTGGGTTGGGAGATTTGGGCGTTTCGGCGCTTCTTCACCGGTTTGTGCCCCTGGTCTTCCTGAGAAGGAAGGTCTGCCTTGTGGACGCATAATGAAAGTCCTCCTTTTACTTTATCCAACCCCTATTGTAGCGAAAGAGGAGAGAAAGAAGCAAACGGCTTCAACAAATCGCCATCATTTCCCGGCCGCATTTGACCAAATGGGTTATTTTCAGTACAATGAGTGAGGATTTTTAATGATGACGGAGGCGGTCAACTTGTATCTCGCCCAGTTGATTATTTCCATTCCACTGCTCTTTGTGCTGTTTTTTGGAATTGGATTTATCTTAAACATGATCCTAAAAACCACATGGCTTCCACTGATCATCTTTTTCGGAGTCGCCTTTTATGTGGGTAAAGATGTCAACCAAATATTTACAGTGGTCAACGCGGTTCTCTTTTTCTCGGGTTTGGCGGGCGCGATCGGTGGTATATGGACGATCAAGACGTTGCGCCAAAAAGGGTATCGCATGTTTTGATCTGGTGCGCGAAGTGATCCGGAACCCAAGGTTTCGGATTTTTTTTGTGCTTTGGCCGCTCATGGGCGAAGCCGTGAGTCCTGATACGGGTCTCCTTCTTCAGGCGCGCGAAAGCGATCAGGGTAAAGCAGGTGTGCCACTTGTTTGACGCCGAGCAATAGACGCGGAGATGGACGGCAAAACCATCCTTCTTCTAAAATGTGTATGTTGCCCTTTTCGATCAGGGGGGTTCCCTGCCAAGCGGGACGGGAGGTGAAGAAGGCGGGTTTGATTCGTTCTCGCGGCACACCCGTCCATGTGACTAACACATAGTCAGGTTGCCGTGCGGCCACGTCGTCCCAGTCCGTTTGCACGCTTTCGGTGTCGTGATCAGCATAAATATTGGTTGCGCCGACGAGTTGGCAAAGTTCCGTCAGCCAACTTTTTCTGCCAGGAGTAAACACGGGTTTGGGCCACCACTCAAAATAGAGCCGCGGTGGGGTTGTTTGACGTGGAATGGCAGCCTGAATGAGGGATATCTCCTGCAAAAAGCGTTGTTTGGCAACTCGCCCTTGTGAGGGCATACCGAGGGCATCTCCAAGATAGACGAAATCTTCTGCAATATCTTGCAGGGTCTTGGGATTGAGAACCAAGGCGGGAATGCCTGCTTGTTTAAGCTGCGAGATGTTTTTCTCCATTCCCGGTACACTGAGGGAGGCGATGACCAAATCTGGACGCAACGCCTTGACTTTGTCCATGTCTATGTCCAGATCTGGTCCCACCCGGGGCAGATGTTGCCATGTATGCGGCCAGTCGGAAAAGTCGTCCAGGCCGCATACTTCTTCACGCAAGCCCAAGAAGTGAAGCATTTCGGTGTTACTCGGACAGATCGATATGATGCGTTTCATTCCCATGCCTCCTCTTGAGTTGGGCTGTTAATACCAAATGTAATACATCAAAATGGCAACCAGCGTGCCGAACCAGGCGCCAGTGAATACTTCAATTGGTTTGTGGCCCAAAATCTCTTTCAACTTGATTCGGGTTTCCGAGGACGGTTTTTCATTTAGATGGCGAATCTCGCGGAGCAAAAGCGAGAAGTCTTCTGCCAGTTGGTTCAATACTTGAGCGTGCATGCCAGCTTGTCTTCTTACTCCAGTCGCATCATACATGACAATGATGCCAAAGATCGTGGCAATGGCGAATGCAGGTGAGTTCCAGCCTGAGGTCAACCCGATGGAAGTGGCCAAGGAAGTGACGGCGGAGGTGTGGCCGCTGGGCATACCGCCCGAACTATATGACCAATTCCAGTCCCACTGGCGGGTGATGGTGTAATTCCAAGGAACCTTCAGCAGTTGGGCCAGTGTGATGGCGATAAGTGATGTCCAGAGAGGAAAATTGTGTGCCAGTTGTTCCAGCATCGATCGGGGTCACCCTTTCTGAGAAGTGCGGTAAACGAATTCTACGCTTCATCGGCTCATTTTAGTTAATGTGTGTATTCGTTTTTGACGGGGGCATGATCCCCCGGGCCACCGAGGATGGTGGTTGTGTAAGTGGCGGGTTTCCGCCATCTTTTGCTATTTTGTCAGAGATAAACTATTTCATTATATTATATCCTACCCTTTTTTTAAAACGACGGATCCTCTTTTTTGAAGAGGAGATTAGAAGCGGATGGGCGAATCTTTCTTATGCCTTTTTAAACATGGATGGAAGGGGGAGAACTTTGCGGAGGCGGATTTGAATGACTTGTATAGGAGGCAAGCCAATGAATAACTATTTGCCGGGGTTCGCCCGACTGCTTGATCGATGTGAATGTCCCAAATGTGGAAAGAGTTTTGGAGTGTTGCAAGGAAAGTCTGACATCGTTCAATGTCCCACCTGCGGCGAAAGGGGTTCAAAACACCTTTTTTTAACGACAGACAGTCTTTTGTTTGAATTGGCCCTTTCGCGGCAGAAGATGGCCAAAGCGGTGTGGCAAGCAACAAAGGATGCCCGGCCCGACATGTAAAAAAATTTTTTTATAAAAAGGGTTGTCAATCGAGTAAAGCTGTGATATATTTAATTTCGTTGTTACGAGTTGCCGAAGTGGCGGAATTGGCAGACGCGCACGACTCAAAATCGTGTTCCCGCAAGGAGTGTGGGTTCGAGTCCCACCTTCGGCACCATCTTACATACCGAAAACTCACCACATATTCATTGGGATATGTGGTTTTTATTTTTTACAGCGCCTCAAAGCCGTTATCCCATTCGTTCTTGACTTAGCCGTGAACGCGTGTTAGATTGAATTTCATCAACCTGCCGATATCATGCTGGGGTGGCGGAATAGGCAGACGCACAGGACTTAAAATCCTGCGGTGGGTGACCACCGTGTCGGTTCGAGTCCGACCCTCAGCACCAACCAAGCCTTGACCTGTTGCAGGTCAGGGCTTTTGCCATTTTTACGGATCAAAAGGCAAAAACGCCCCGAAACTGTCGAGGCGTTTTTGATGATGTCAAGTGAGTGAGGCGACATAATAGGAAGAACCCGTCATGCGCAACAACTCGTTTTTGTCTGGGCCTTCGTAAATCGAGTCAAGAATATGTTTGAGCACAAGGTAAGCGGACAAGGGCTCAGCGAGGTAATTTTCCATATAGAAACGGCGTGTCTCCGGGCATAAGATGAACGCACGCAAGTCTTCCAATTGCTTTACCCGGTTTTTGATCACTTCCAAAATGTCCGGCCGATCTGCGAACAGCTCGCCTTCGCGCCATGTCAGGGTGATATGGTCAAACAGCCAGCCTTTGACAGTGAATTCTCTTCTATGTTTCATGGCTTCCTCCTTTTTCCCGATTGCTTTAGCGACCTATTATCCTATACGGCGTTAAGGAGGACATTCCTGCTATAGATAACGAAGAAATACTATTGAATCAAGAAATAATATTCGGATAAGTGCGAGGTCAGGGTTTTATGGCGTTTAGGGCGCGAAGGCGGTATACTTATCTTTTTTTGACCACTTGGAACTGATCACCGATCAAGAGCCAGTTTTGGGGGAAGGCAAGACCGAGCCGCCAATAGCTTATGCCACGAAGCCCGAGCTCTTTGACTAAATTGATTTTGGCCTGGATGGAGCGGGCGTCTTCAAACCAGACGGTATGCCGGTTGCCATCATCGTCGACATAATTGAAGTGGGGTGCTTGCGCGACAGGGTCATACTGAATCTCTACGTTTTCCCTGGCGGCGATGGCGATGGCTTGTTGTGGGCTCAAGCCCCTGGCAGGCGGATTGCCTGGGCGATATGGCAAGGTCCAATCATAGCCGTATAGATTTTGACCCAAAGAGATTTTGTTAGCAGGCATTTCGCTTAAAGCGTAATCAACCACCCTGCGAACTTCATTGATGGGGGAAACCGCCATAGGAGGGCCACCACTGTATCCCCATTCGTAGGTCATCAGCACCACAAAGTCGGCAACGCGGCCATGAAAGCGATAATCATGGGCTTCATACCATTGCCCGCGTTGACCTCTGCTGGTCTTGGGAGCGAGTGCCGTCGAAACCGTAAAGCCCAGCGGGCGCAGGCGGTTGACTGCTTTTTCAAGAAAGCGGTTGTATGGCTCGCGATCAGGGGGAGGAAGAAATTCAAAGTCGAAGTGGATGTCACTGTATCCCACGCGGTTAGCTGTTTCGACGATGTTGTCCAATAACCGATCCTGCACATCGGTGTTGTTCATGATGATGTGCCCAATCTCCTCGCTGAATTGATCTTCTTCTTGGTTGCTTATCACCATTGCCAATGCGACGCGGTTGCGGCGGGCGATGGCAGGCAGTTGGTTTGTTTCCGGGGCTTGTAGCGAGCCATCCCGCCGAACGCGGTAACTGGCGACAGAAAGGTAGGTCAGGTATGGAGAGACTTGTTCCGTCTCCCGGCGGAGTGCTTCGCTCAATTGGGTGTCTGGCTCAATGTAAGCGTTTATTTCGGCTGGTCGTTTGGCTGCTGGTGGGATGTAAAGCCGCATACCGATACGCAAAGGGGTTTGCGGGGACAAACGATTGATTTGAGCCAGCCTGAATGGGGGTACACCGAAGCGTCTGCCGATCTTGTAAAGGGTGTCCCCTCGCTGTACCCAATAATATTGCCCTGAAATGGGAATAACCATCGCTTGCCCAGGTACCAGATCTTGCGGATTGGGCAAGCGATTGGCCTGTTCGATCACATCCGCCGAAAGGGAATAAGCTTCGGCGATGCCAGGCAGTGTTTGTCCCCTGGCCACGACATGGATTTGCATGGTGAAAACTCCTTTCGCCGCAAACATTTCTTGTTTCATATGTATGAGACGGCAGATCAATTATTCAGATGGGAGAGATTTCGTGATGAGAGTTTTACTTGCTCCTGATTCGTTTAAAGGTTCTTTGGCCAGTGTGGAAGCGGTACGAGTGATGGACAGGGGATTGCGGCATGTTTTTCCCGATGTGGAGACGGTGCCTTTTCCCATGGCGGACGGGGGAGAAGGGACGGTTCGTGCGCTGCGGGAGATCATTGGCGGCCAGGATACCAATGTCTCTGTTACTGATCCCCTGGGTCGAAAGCGGTGGGCTTCGTATCTGTGGGTGGCCCAACAGCGGTTGGCTGTCATCGAGACGGCATCCGCTTCCGGCTTGCCGCTTCTTGCCGAACAGGAGCGTGATCCGGCGCGAGCGTCCAGCTACGGAACAGGATTGTTGATTCGGCATGCGTTGGATCAAGGCGCAGATACGCTGATCCTGGGCTTGGGCGGCAGTGCTACCGTGGATGGGGGAATGGGGTTATTGAGGGCGTTGGGGGCGCGTTTCACAGACTCGAAGGGAGAAGAGCTCATGGGTGATGGCGCTTCGTTGTTGCGGGTGGCACAGGCGGATTTGGCAGGGCTTGATCCCCGGCTCAGACGAGTTGATGTGATTTTGGCGACCGATGTGGAAAATCCGTTGCTTGGTCCCGAGGGAGCGGTGTCAGTCTTTGGGCCACAAAAGGGAATGCAGAGCAGAGATATCCCTGCTTATGAAGCGGGGATGAGCCGCTACGCCGAAGTGATGAGGCGGGTGACAGGCAGGGATGAGCGGTACGCACCGGGGAGTGGAGCGGCAGGCGGGATTGGATTCGGTTTGTTGTCTTGTTTGGGATGCCGGAGGAAAAGTGGGTTTGATTTGATTGCTTCGCAGGGCGGACTCATGGAGAAAATGGCCGAGGTGGATCTTGTTTTCACTGGGGAAGGGTGCTTTGACAGCCAATCTTTCTATGGCAAAGTGCCCGTCAGCATCGGGCGAATGGCTAAACGGCTGGACGTACCTGTTATTGCCTTTGCTGGCCGAATCGAAGGGGAGCAGGTGACTCTGCCGGATGCGGGTATCTCATTGTTGGTCCCCATCGTGGATCAGCCGATGTCATTGGCAGAGGCGCTCGACCAAGCTGAACCGTTATTGGAAAAGGCAGTGTGGCGGGTGGCTACAGCGATCAAGCTGGGAAGAGGGTGGGATTAACAATCTATTAGATATATATAAAAGATATATTGAATATTTTAATGATGAGAGATATGATATTTCTTGTTGTACACATTTAGCGAAGGGGTTCATCACATGAAAAGAATAGCCATTGTTCTTGTTATTAGTTTATTGTCACTGGTAGGTTGTTCAATCATGGACCAAGCTGACGCTGAAAAAGTGGTGCTGGAAATCAGCAAACTCGTTGATAAAGGTAACGCTATTAACAACCGCTTGGCTGCCACTGTTGACAATGTAGCGATGGACACGGCCGTCAACACGTTGAATATCAGCTTACAAAAGGGAAATGTGGATAAAGAGGCGCTGAATAAAGTATTGGAGTTGACGAAAAAACAAAAGGAAAGCTCTGAAAAGGAGCGCAAAGGCTTGCAGGAGATCAAGGCGCAAATTCCGGCAGTTCAAGCCAAAACAGCCAACTTGTCTGAGAACCGCAAAAAAATGGCTGACCAAACATTGGCTGATTTGCAAACCTTGACAGAGAACGAGCTCAAATTGAAAGACATCGAGATCGAAATGTTTGAGCTGAACCTGAAGTACTATGAGGCGATTGGTCAAGGCAAAGAACCTGCCGAAGACAACTATGAACAATTGGAAGGCGAAAGCAAGAAATTGGAGTCCCAAGTGAATAGCGATCTGAAGAAATTTAATGATTCTTGGAACGCGTTCCACAAAGATGTGCGCGGCACAGATACAAAAGCACCGATTGGTGGATAATTTGTCAATCTCATGCCAACCCTTGACAATAAATGGGTTGGTTTTTTCTATGGGAAAAATGGAATACATTTTCCTTGCAGTATGATATGATGAGTATTCATTCTTACATTTCTTCAAACGGCTCATCTGCTGAATGAAGATGTCAGGGATGGTTATCGATATTTTATTTGGAAATCACGCTTAATGAGACATCAGCTCCATCAATCGAATGGGGTGGATGATTTCGGTGATGGAAGCTGAAAGGGGCTTTATTGATATTGAAAACATTTCATGACTTCGGGCTTAGCCCGGATGTGTTAAAAGCGGTCGCGGGAATGGGCTTTAACCAGCCGACTCCGATCCAAGAAAAAACGATTCCGCTCGCATTGGATGGCCAAGATGTATTGGGCCAGGCGCAGACTGGGACGGGGAAGACAGCGGCATTCGGCATCCCGCTCGTGGAGAAGATTTCCCTCGATTCGGATGGGATTCAAGGTCTGGTCATCACGCCGACCCGTGAGCTGGCGATGCAAGTGGCTGCGGCGCTGCACCGGTTGGGCAAGGTCAAGCGGGTGCGGACATTGGCAGTGTACGGAGGTCAGGAGATTGAAAAGCAAATTCGCTCTTTGAAGAAACGTCCGCACATTGTCGTGGGTACGCCAGGACGATTGCAGGATCATTTGCGCCGGCGAACCATCCGTTTGAGCGATCTTCGGATGGTGGCGATTGACGAAGCAGACGAAATGTTGCAGATGGGCTTTATCGAGGAGATTGAATCGATTTTGGCACAAGCGCCTGCCATCAGGCAAACGTTGTTATTCTCAGCGACAATGCCACCGGCGGTCAAAACGTTGGCAGAGAAATTTATGATCCAACCGGTTCATGTTAAAGTAAAAGCCAAAGAAGAGACGATTCCGAGCATTGAACAATACTACATTGAATTGCACCCAAAACAGAAGTTTGATGCCCTTTGCCGGTTGATCGAAACGCAAGCACCGGAATTGGCGATGATCTTTGCGCGCACTAAAAAACGGGTGGATGAGATAGCGGAAGGGCTAACCAAGCGTGGATACCATGCTGAAGGATTGCACGGTGACCTTTCGCAAGCGCGCCGGACAGCCGTCATGCAACGATTTAAACAAGGGATGATCTCCATTCTTGTGGCTACGGATGTGGCGGCCCGCGGATTGGATATCAGCGGTGTGACCCATGTCTACAACTTTGACATCCCACAGGAAGCGGAAAACTATATACACCGGATCGGCCGTACCGGCAGAGCAGGGAAATCGGGTGTGGCGACCACCTTTGTCACCCGCCGTGAAATGGATCATCTGCGGATGATCGAACAGGTGATTCGCCGCAAAATGACACGAGCGGAAATTCCGACTATCAAAGACGCGTTGCGGGAACAGCAGCGCATCGCTGTCGAGCAGTTAGCAAAAGTGGTTGATGGGCAAACGGACAGCGATTATGCTGTATGGGCCAACCACTTGCTTGATAAGCACGATCCCGTGACGGTCGTTGCCGCGGCACTGAAACTGCTGACCAAAGAGCCCAACACCACGCCTGTGCAAATCTCGGAGGATGGTGGCGGCTTCTTCCCCAAAAAGAAAGGGATCAGAGGAAGAGGCGGCTCGCGTAGAGGTGACTGGAGCAAAGGCAAACCCCATCGCCAGAATCGCTCTGCCGGCAAAGGTAAGCCGTTTGTAACCAACAAAAAAAAGGGTAAAAACCATCATGTTGATGTGTGAAGAAACCGCCGCCCCATACGGGTGGCGGTTTTTCAATCCCCTCTGTTTGCCATTGACCCGGTCAAACGTCAAGATGTAGCATTAGCAGTGTGATATAAACAAAGAAACGGGGAGCGGACGGATGACGATGGGACAGATTCCGGCATATCCAGAGTGGTCTTGGTCGCAATCACGGCACCATCTGTTGACGGAGTGCAAGCGTAAGTATTACTACCACTACTACGGTTCCTATCCGGGTTGGCTGGCGGAGGCCTCCGATGAAGCGAAACGTTTATATCGGCTGAAACAATTGCGTACATTGAACCTTGTGTTCGGTGAAGTGATGCACCGCCTGGCTCATGTGGCCTTGCAGCGTTGGGAGCGGGAACGTGCTTTGCCGGGGGAGGAGGAATTGCAACATATCGCGCGCATGTTGTTAAACCAAGCCGTGCGGGATTCGCGGGACCCGGTGGAATGGTGGGAAATGCCAACGCGGCGGACCATGTTGCATGAACTTTATTATGGAGGGACGCTCCCGGCGGTATTGATTGCCGAATTGAAAGAGAGGTTGCCGCTGTGCATCCGCCATCTTTTGCAAAGCACCAGCCTGCGTGAGCGTTGTGACTCTGCTACCGCGGAAACAGTAGAGGCAGAACATTTGAGCAAGTGGATTTTGGAAGAGACGAAGGTGTACGTCAAAGTGGATTGGATTTATCGGGTTGGGGAGAAATGGGTGGTCGTCGATTGGAAGACGGGTGAAAAAGAGGATGCCCATGCTACGCAACTCAAGTGGTATGGGTTGTATCTGCACCAATGCTACCATGTTCCTTTGTCACAGATCGAATTACGCGCTGAATACTTGTTGACGGGGGAGTGCGAACAGTTTGGTATCACTGAGCAAGATATGGATGAGGCCTTAGGGCGGATGCATGCCAGTGTGCGAGAGATGAGAGAGTTATTGGCTGATCCAGATCGGAACGCCCCTTTGCCGGAGGAGGCTTTCCCCCCCACTTCTGACGAGCAGACGTGCCAGTGGTGCAATTTTCAAGAAGTTTGTCGTGCACGCCGATGAAAGCACTTTGTTGTCATGATGGTAAGGGAAGAATGGTTTGCGCTATATTTACTCAAATTGTTAATTCCGGAAGATGAAATAGCCGAAAGAGGAGAAAAGGCCTCCTTTTTCGGCTATGCTTTATTCTTGCCGTGCTTGTTTGCGCAACACATATTTCAATACTTTGCCCATGCCGTTTTTGGGTAATTGATCGATAAATTGCACTTGGGTGAGTTTGTATTTGGCTAAACGGGAGTGGCAATGCTCGAGGACATCGGTTTCGGTGAGATCTGACTCAGGCGCTTTTACCACATAAGCCCGGGCAAGCTCGCTCCAAACCGGGTCTGGCACCCCGATTACCGCTACTTCTACCACGCCATCGAGCTGATGAATAACGGCTTCCACTTCCGCGGGAAACACTTTTTCTCCGCTTGTCGCGATCATGTCTTTATACCGATCAACAATGTACAAATATCCTTCCTCATCGATCTTGCCTGCGTCTCCGGTGTGAAACCATCCATTTTTTAGGGCGTTGCGGGTTGCTTCAAAGTCGTTCCAATATCCATTGAACACAAAAGGGCCTTTTACCACGATCTCACCGATTTGGCCTGGCGGTAGCTCTTGGTTTGTATCGGGATCGATAATTTTGATTTCGCCCACGAGAAGTTTGCCGACTGAACCGATGTGATCCATGTCGCGTGATTGCCAAAAAGTCACACCCCCGGTGCATTCGGTTGTCCCATATCCCACATTGAGCGGATAACCCAAGGCATCAAATTGTTTAATCAGCGATTCGGGAACGGGAGAGCCGCCGCTGTATATTTCTTTCAATGTTGCGAAGTCCTGGCCGGACTTTAGCAAGCGAGGCAACATCAGGTGAAGCAGGGATGGCGCTGCGAACAGCGTGTTGATGTTTTCTTTTTCCACCATATCCAATATATAAGCCGGATGGATGTGGGGGATGAAGACCAGCGTGGAGGCAAATAGCGGTGCCGCTGAAATTGTGCACACCCCGCTGATGTGAAACAATGGGGATGAGGCTAATTGTCGGTTGCCATAGGCAGGTTGCGTAGCCAACATGGAGGCCATCGTGGCGTGGTACAGATTGGCGTGAGTGGTACACACCCCTTTCGGTTTGCCGGTTGTGCCGGAAGTAAACGTGATCACACAAGTTTCTTCCATATCTATCTCTATGTAAGGTTCCGTGTCGGGATAAAAGGTGAAAATTTGCCCAAACGAAGGATCGAGTTCATCGCCAATGCTGACTTTGATTTTCTTTTCTATATCGGTGGACAGTGAATCAACGATGTTGGAGAACGCCTCGTCATAGAACAGGAAACGGGGCTTGCTTGATTCCACCATCCAATCGATTTCTGTCGACGTTAACCGATAGTTGATTGGGACGAGAATGGCCCCCACTTTGGCAATCGCGTAAAACAGTGTGCAAAAAGGGTGGTCAGTCGCGCATAATACAGCGATGCGCTCCCCTTTTTCCACTCCTTCCGACAACAAGTAGTGGGCCACTTGATTGACACGGTGGTTATATTCACGGTAGGTGATGCGGGTTTCATTGGAAACCAATGCCTCAAGATTGGGTGAAAAGTTTGCTCTTCTTCTAAGAAATTCCCCCACTGGATACATGCAATCACCCCAGTTGATAAAAATTCAGATTTCACACAATATATATTAAACTAGCAGCTCACAAGTAGCAATCATCAGCGGGTTTCCGATTGTGTTGGTTTTTTCATTAGAGACCTTTGATAGAAAGCGATTGTTGGGGGGATTGGGCTCAGTTAAAATTGGGAAAAGGATGCGAGATGTATTCAATTTTTTAAAAAATGAGAGGGAGCGGCGCAAATGAAAAAGAGAAGTTTGCGCATCTGGCTGGGCACAGCGGTGGTCGTAGTCGGAGTGATTTTGATGGTCGTTTGTTGGCGGGTGCTGACGGCGCAGTACTCAGTGGCTGGTTTGCATCCCCAAGTGGCCCAGGCCAAGGAGCAATTGATCGAGAATTGCAGGAAACGAGGGATTTACATCCAGATCACAGAAGGGTTCCGCTCATTTGCGAAACAAGATCAACTTTATGCCAAAGGCCGGACAAAGCCGGGGAGGGTAGTGACCTATGCTCAAGGGGGCGAGTCCTACCACAATTACGGACTGGCAGTGGATTTTGCGTTATATGATCCCAAACAGAAGCGTCTAAGTTGGGATGTGGAGAAAGATGGCAATGGGAATGGGGTGCCCGATTGGGAAGAAGTCGTGCAAGAAGCCAAAGCGCTGGGCTTTGCGTGGGGCGGGGATTGGAAGGGATTTAAGGATTACCCGCATTTGGAAATGACCTTTGGGCAGTCAATCGTCGAATTGATGCTTGCCAAGAGATGGAGAGTGTGGATGGGTTGGTGGTAAGCCCATCCTTCAAGTTTACTCACGGAGGCGGAAAATCTTTGCCTCATATCCTGTTTTTTCATTTGCCGCTAGCGGTTTTTGATATAGTCGGGACTTCAACTTTTTGGTAAACTCGTCTTTGTAACGAAAAGATCAGGGGTGAGGGGATGACGGGGCAAGAGGCGTTAGTGAATTTGTTTAAGGAAGTCCAATTGCCGACAGAATGGTTAGACCAACAATTCAAAGATGGAACAATTACTGAAGTCCTGGTCGACCGGGCTGCACAAGCCTGGAAAATCCGAATCCGCTTGCCAGAACCGATTGATGCGGGGATCTGGCAGGAATTCCAAGTTCGGATTAAAAAACATTTTCAACCACACATCCAAGTCAACGTGTTGTTTGACTATGATCACATAGATCATGACACCGTATTGAATATGTACAAGGGCTTTATCCAGCGGTGGATTCAGGAAAGAGTTGCCCCGGCCGCTTCCACATGGTTTGGACAGACAGAGTGGCGGATTCATGATGGGGTGATCCGTATCGATTTCCCCAATCCGGCCACACTGCAAATGGCGGAGCAACGTGGATTGGAACGGCACATCACCCGTTGTTACCAGCGGATTACTGGAGCGGAGTTGCGGGTGCGTTTCGTATGTGAAAAGCCTGAGTCAGAGGTTTCGCCAGCCGCCTATTTTCAGGAGAAGAAGCAACAAGAAGAGCGGCAGCTAGTGGCGCAAGCGCTGGCTGAACAGAAAGAAAGAGCGGAGAAGGCCAAATCGGGAGAAAAGCCTGACGCACCTAGTCCTGTGCTTGAGAAGAAGATTGGTTACGCGATCCAGGATGAACCGGTTTCGATCGCTTCCATTACTGAAGAAGAGCGGAAAGTGACGATCAAAGGGAAAGTGTTCAAAGCGGAAGTTAAGGAATTGAAGAGCGGAAGGAAGCTGTTGACGTTTAACATCACCGACTACACCAATTCCATCGCTTGCAAATTCTTCGCTTCTCCTCGTGAAAAAGAGCAAGAACAGATCATTGCCATGATCAAGGACGGGGACTGGCTGAAGGTACGCGGTTCTGTGCAGTTTGACACGTTTTCCCGTGAGTTGGTCATGATGGTTAGCGATCTGATGGAGGTTCATGTCCCTGAACGGATGGATACGGCTGAAGAAAAGCGGGTGGAGTTGCACTTGCACACCTCCATGTCCACCATGGATGGCATCACCGCCGTTGGCAAAGTGATTGAGCGTGTAGCGAAGTGGGGACACCGTGCGGTGGCAGTTACCGACCACGGTGGGGCGCAAGCGTTTCCTGACGCCTATGACGCCAGCAAAAAACATGGGGTTAAAGTGTTGTACGGATTGGAAGCCAATGTGGTTGACGACGGGGTGCCGATGGTGATGAATGCGGCTGACCGGGTGCTCGCTGACGACACCTATGTGGTGTTTGACGTGGAGACCACAGGGTTGTCGGCGGTGCATGATGTCATCATCGAATTGGCTGCTGTCAAGTTAAAGAATGGGGAGATTATCGACACATTCTCCGAATTCGCCAATCCCCACAGAAAACTGTCGCAACAGATCATCGAGCTGACCCACATCACGGATGATATGCTGACAGACGCCCCGGAGATTGATGATGTGATTGCCCGTTTTCTGTCCTTTATCGAAGGCAGTGTTTTAGTCGCTCACAATGCTCGCTTTGACATGGGCTTTTTGCAAGAAGCGGTGAAACGCATCGGTGAAAAGCCGGTCACCAACCCGGTTTTGGACACGCTTGAGTTGGCTCGTTTTCTGTTTCCAACCTTGCGTAACCATCGCTTAAACACATTGGCTGATAAGTTGGGAGTGAAGTTGGAGCAACATCACCGGGCCATCTACGATGCGGAGGCCACAGGGCATATCTTGTGGAAGATGCTTCTCATGGCCAAAGAGAAAGGCATCACCAATCTGGCTGAATTGAATGAACAACGCAACGATACCGATTATACGCGGATGAGGCCATTTCATGCCATTTTGTTGGTGAAAAACCAGGAAGGCATGAAAAATTTGTACAAACTGATCTCGATGTCGCATTTGAAGTATTTCTACCGGGTGCCACGCATTCCGCGTAGCGAATTGATAAAACACCGGGAAGGGCTGATCATCGGTTCCGGCTGTGAGCGAGGGGAATTGTATGAAGCGGCGCTTAACAAGGCGCCCAGCGAGGTTGAAGAAATTGCCCGCTTTTATGATTACCTTGAAATCCAACCTGTCGAATACAACATGCATCTGGTTGAGAAAGGGTTGGTGGAAAGCCCGGAGCGCCTCCGTGAAGCCAATCGGTTGTTGGTCGAAATCGGGGAACGGTTGGGCAAGCCCGTTGTTGCTACATCCAACAGCCATTACTTGGACGAGCATGAAGCCATCTTCCGTGAGATCATCGCGATGAACCAGACCGGTGCTAAGCCGCAATTACCGTTGCCAAAGGCGCATTTGCGGACGACCGATGAGATGTTGGAGGAGTTTTCCTATCTGGGGGCGGAGAAAGCGAAGGAAGTGGTGGTCACCAACACCCAGTTGATCGCTGATCAGATCGACGATGGTATCAAGCCGTTCCCGGATGAAACATTTACCCCTGAGCTGGAAGGGGCAGAAGAAGAATTAACGGAGATTTGTTACAGCACTGCTAAAAAATGGTATGGAGACCCGTTGCCGGAAATCGTCAAAAGCCGGTTGGAGAGAGAGCTGGGTTCGATTATTAAACACGGGTTTAGCGTGTTGTACATGATTTCGCAAAAAATCGTGTACAAATCGCTCCAAGACGGGTTTTTGGTCGGTTCGCGGGGATCGGTTGGGTCTTCATTGGTCGCGGCCTTGAGCTTCATTTCTGAAGTGAATCCGTTGCCTCCGCACTATCGTTGCGAGAGTTGCCAGTACAGTGAGTTTATCACCGATGGCTCTTATGAGAGCGGATTTGATTTGCCTGACAAGAAATGTCCGAAGTGCGGGACGGACCTGTGGAAAGACGGACACGACATTCCCTTTGAAACCTTCCTGGGCTTTGAAGGGGACAAGGCGCCCGATATCGATCTCAACTTTGACGGCGAGTATCAACTTCGGGCTCACCAATACACCGAGGAATTGTTCGGCAAAGCTTATATTTACCGCGCGGGGACGGTGGGCACCGTCCAAGAAAAAACAGGATATGGGTACGCCAAAAAATACGCGGAGCAAAAAGAGATCACCTTGCGGCAAGCGGAGCTGGATCGGCTGGCGCAAGGATGCGTTGGAGTCAAACGTTCGTCGGGTCAGCATCCAGGGGGACTGATGGTTGTGCCCCAAAATAAAGAAGTCTTCGACTTTACCCCGATTCAGCATCCAGCCGATGATATGAAGTCGGGCACGATCACGACTCACTTTGATTACAACGCGATCAGCGGGAAAATCTTAAAGTTGGACCTGTTGGGGCATACCGGGCCGACGATTCAGCGTTATCTGCATGAAATGACGGGCATCGACCCGACCAAAGTGCCGCTCGGTGATCCCAAGGTGATCGAACTGTTCCGTAGCACAAAAAGTTTGGGGATCAGTCCCGAAGATATCAATGGCATTGAACACGGTACCTTGGGCATTCCTGAGTTTGGCACCTACTTTGCCCGCGGGATTCTCAAAGATGCCAAACCCAAACGCTTTAGTGAACTGGTGCGCATTTCCGGGCTGTCACACGGAACGGACGTATGGCAAGGAAACGTGCAGGATTTGATCAATGAGGGCGTTTGTACCCTGTCAGAAGCAATCTGCTGTCGCGACGATATCATGTTGTATCTGATTCGCATGGGCTTGCCAGCCAAAGCGGCCTTCAAAATCATGGAGAAGGTACGTAAAGGAAAAGGCTTAACTGAGGAAGAGGCGGACTTGATGCGGCAAAACAACGTACCGGAGTGGTATATCGGTTCTTGCCAGAAGATCAAGTACATGTTCCCTCGGGCCCACGCTGCTGCTTATGTGACTGCTGCGGTGCGGATCGGTTGGTACAAGGTGTATTATCCAGCAGAGTTTTATGCGGCTTTGTTCTCCACCAAAACGAAAGACTTTGATATCGAAGAGGTGCTCAAAGGATATAATCATGTATCTCGTTTGATCAAAGAGATCAATGAGAAAGGATTCCAAGCGTCTGCGAAGGAGAAGGCTTTCTTGACGGTGTTGGAATTGGTGCAGGAAATGTATGCGCGCGGAGTCAAGATCAAATCGGTGGATCTCTATCGTTCGCCAGCGGAGAAATTTACGGTGATCGATGGTGAGCTTGTGCCGCCTTTTGCTTCGATTTCGGGTGTGGGTGAGAGCGCCGCACAAAATATCGTGGAAGCGCGCAAAGAGGGCGAGTTCCTCTCAAAAGATGACTTGCAAAAGCGGGCGCGCCTGTCCAGTACCGTGGTGGAAGTGCTTGATCGGCTAGGGTGCTTGGAAGGTTTGCCACAAAGCAATCAATTGGCGTTGTTTTAAATGAAAAGATAAAGCCCCCTTCTCTTAAAGAGGGGGCTTTTTTGTATATGGTGCCTGCATCATCGCTGTTTTGCCAACGCGATCAACCCCGCCTTCGGTTGAAAGCGGGGTTGGTTGTTAAGAAGATATGGATTATCTGTATCTACGCGCTACAAAAAATTGGACTAAAGGGTGTAGAACCAGTACAAAACATAAGGCCGCAAACAAAGAGATGTTGCCGAAATCCCCTTTTCGTAAGAAAACAATCCGATCGACAATCCAAAAGACAAACAAACTGAGAACGGAAATATGGTAACTAATGGTGGCGCTGTGATGGGTGATTTGTTTCCCCATCTCATCGTTTGCCATTTTGAAATCGGTTCCCCAAGTGAACAGGTGCAGCGCCAGCACAAACAGCATGACGAGCGTCATGACATCCCCTTGATCAAACGGTTCGCCACGAAAATATTCAACCGTATTCAATCCGATGACCAACAGACATAACAACCCTACCAATGTAATGAGAATGGGCGAACGTGATAACCGCTTTTTCATCTTATCCCTCCAAGTGTCAACTTTTTTTGAACTGGAATAATTGATCCACAGTCACACCAAGCACAGCCGCCAATTGGAACGCCAAGGCTAAGCTGGGGTCATATTTGTTGTTTTCAATCGCATTAATGGTTTGGCGTGAGACATTGCATGCTTTGGCCAACTCATCTTGCGACAGGCCATGCATTTTTCTCAAAGCTTTGATTTGATTTTCCATAGGCTTCCTCTGCAATTATGTAAAATATATTTTACATTTTTAGTGTACCGCCCCGTCAACTCGATGTCAAATATTTTTTACATATAAAAGCTAAAAAAGCCCGCCACAATGGCGGACCTGTTGGACATGAGCTGCTGATGATTAGCACCAACCCAGATCACAATGCTCGACATATGAATCAGCGGTGGAAGTAGCCGGCTTGGCTGTTAATTGATACAGCTGTCCGTTTTCCAGTTGGTACGTTGGCGAGAGCGCAAGCCCTTCATCTGAAACACGCATTTCGCCGATCACTTGGCTCCCGAGGGAAAATACCAATTTTCCATTGTCCAATTTGATTTTTACTTGGTCAGTCACATTTGTTTTTCTTTGCATATATGCCATCCTCCTCATTTTTGGTTTGGTTTCCCATTAGCCGCACATTGCCCGCCTGATTGCAACATTTGTAGGACACGCAACACTTCTTCCGCATTGCGACCGACATCCCCGTCAGTGGTCATCTGAAAACGAATAAACCCATTTTCCGTGTCTGATAAATAGGCCAGCGGCTGTCGCTCCTCGAGAAAGAATTTTCCGTTGCTTCTTCTCTCTAACTTGATTTGGCATACACACCCTAGTGGGTATGATGGTGCAGGGAGTCCCACTTGTCGTTGCATCATGGCGATGCTTCCTTGTTTACCGGTGTAATATCAAGATAACAAACAATGATAATTATTGTCAATATCAAATTAGAATTATTATCTTTAAATAACTATTGTTGTTGAGTGGTCAGAGAGCTGAAAGGCGCGAGGTACGGTGTGTTGCATCAGTGTCGTTCCCGCTATAATTTGTCACAAATTTTTGGCGAAAGGCGTCCCAAATTAAAAAGAATATGCGAATGAATATAGTGGATGCAGTGGATGATTGACTGGAAAGGGGATTTTCGATTGAAGAAAAAGTTTTTCACAGGCGTTCTAGCCACAGCTGTGATCGGTTCCTTGCTTGTACAACCGGCGTTGACTGATGCCGCGCCAAGCAAAAAGGTGAATTTGGCTGATGAAATGGTAAGTTCGTTGCGTCATAAAACCATTCATAAACTAGAAACTTATAAACAGAAAAAAACGGGTTCTTTCTCTCAGAAGACCGTGCGCGCCATGACGGCCGTAACACAAGTCACGGTGGCTAACACCTTGAAGCCGAGCAACTTTCATTCTTACAAAATGCAGGTGACCAAAGGAGGTACCTTAAACGTCACTGAGCCGGCATCGTATAATTATGGATATGTTGTCGTGAACGAAGAGACCGGCAACGAATACTTCTCTGGTGACACATTGCCGGCGGGTACTTACCATTTTGTAGTCTTCAGTATGTCCATTGCGCCGGTTACCTACAGTTTGAGCGTCAGCGGTGTGACCATGGAGATGGACACCCAGTTGCCAACGCTGAGTGTGACCAGCCCAAAAACCATCGATCATCGTTTGCCGAAGAATACCACGGCTTTGACGCTGAGCGGAAGCGCTACGAATGCCAGCAACACGTTCTATGCGCTAGATGGTTCAGATGATATCTCGTTCAACAGCACCAGCTTCAACAAGCAAATTACGGTTTCCACCGGTTACCATGGGGTGGATTTGGGGGCAACCACAGCTTCAGGCAACATGGTGGTGCAAAGCCATACGGTGACGGCTCCAGGGTTGAAGCGCATCGCCGGAGCTGATCTCTATGCGGTGTCGGCTAACGTGAGCAAGGAGGCATTCCCTTATGGTGCGGATACGATTGTGCTCGCGCGCGGGGACTTGTATACGGATGCCTTGGCAGGTGGGCCGCTGGCGGCATTGAACTTTGCGCCGATGCTCCTTACCACCACCAATGCCTTGCCTGCGCCAATTACTGCAGAGATCAAACGATTGCAACCGTCCCGCGCCATCATCTTGGGCGGAACCGGGTCAGTGTCCACTGCAGTGGAAAACTCATTGAGAAACATGGGTATGACTGTGGAACGGATCGCTGGTGCAGACCGCTTCGTGGTTTCCGCCAACATCGCGTCCCGGATGAAAGCAGATGGCTTTGAAACCGATACAGCTATCATTGCCAGCGGATTGAATTATCCTGACGCCTTGTCCGCATCCAGCCCGGCCGGCCAAATTCCTTTGCCGATCTTGGAAGTGTCGACCAACTCCGTTCCGGCTTCCATCGAGACTTACATCAAAGCCAACGGCATTAAAAACTTCATCATTGTCGGCGGACCGAGTACTGTGTCCGACACAGTGAAAAACAAGCTCAAGTCTTTCGGCGGCGTGGTTGATCGCATCAGCGGAGCCAACCGTTTTGAAGTGGGCGTGAACATCGCCAACTACTTCTATGATGAACAATACGGCTTGATGGACCCCAGCAAAATTGTCTTTGCGACCGGACTGGATTTCCCAGATGCCATCTCCGGAAGCCCGATGGCGGCTAGCATCTATTCCCCGATGTTGCTCACCTATCGGGACAAATTGGACCCCATGGTAAAATCGTATCTGGAAAAGACGGTACCAAGCATCACCAAGCGTGATGTGTTCTACTTGATCGGCAACACCACAACGGTGAATACCACCGTGGAATCGTATCTGAAAAGCTTGATTGACTGATTGGATTCCCCTTAGCAAGAAGAAATCGAAAAAAGGCTGTTGGCTCTGAACCGGGTCGACAGCCTTACTTTTTTCAGGCGCGTCGGTGTTTTATGTGATTTTGGGGATGCTCGGGCTTAGCCTAAATCAGCATGATGGGCAACAAGTGATGCCAAAGGCGGATTTTTCTTAAATTAGTATAAACGTATAATTAAGAAAAAGAATATTTATAAAAAACGAAATATATTTGTGGTATATATGAAAAAGTAAGTGCTTAACTTCTAAGAGGAGGTTCACATCATGAAAAAGCGCTTGCCTGTGCTTTTCGGTATCATTGCGATTGCTATTGGAGCGAGTATTTCAGTCTTTGCCCCCACATCGAAGGCGGCCACGTATACTGCGACAGTGGACCGTGTGGTGGATGGGGATACGGTTTATTTGAAAGAGACCATCAAGGGCACGAATAAGGTGCGCATGTTGTCCATCGACACCCCGGAAACCAACTATCAAGGTGCGGCCCAAGAACCCTGGGGCACCAACGCCAAGAATTACTTGGCCCAACTCCTTCCCAGCGGTACCAAAGTGACAGTGGAGACGGACGTGGAAGAAACAGATGCTTATGGGCGCTTGTTGGCCCATCTCCACAAAGGTAGCTTAGATGTGAACAAAGAGATGGTGCGTCAAGGACATGCTGTCACATATTATATTTGGCCCAACTTGTTGCACTTCAGCGAATACCAAAATGCGTATCTCGAAGCGAAGCAGAATGGGCGCGGGATGTGGAGCGCTGCCAATCCGATCAAGGAATTGCCGTTTGAATTCCGCGATCGAATCTCGGGGCAACCTCAAGACAAATTTGTGGGCGATTACAGTACGAAGAAGTATGTAGTGCCGGCCGACTATAAGCAAGTACCTATTGAGAAACGGGTGTTTTTCTTCAGTGAAGCAGATGCGAAAGCAGCGGGTTACACCAAGTCAAACAATGGTGGGACGCCTGTGGCCAACCTGGTTATCAATGAAGTGCTGCCTGCCCCTTCCAGCACATTTACCAACGAGTTTGTAGAGATATACAATCCCACTTCTTCTACAATCGACCTGTCCGGTTATGTGATTGATGATGTGGTTGACGGCGGCGGAGCACCCTATGTGATTCCGAGTGGTACCTCCATTCCGGCCAAAGGTTATTTTGTATGGGAAACGAATAACTACTTCAACAATAGCGGTGGAGATGATGTTACGTTGAAAGCACCCAATGGGACAATCATTGATCGGTACCACTATGGTTCCACCGGTTATGATCGCTCATGGTACCGCTCGCCGGATGGTGGTGATTGGTCCGCAACCCAAGACACAACCCCAACTAAAGGAGCAGCCAATCACTAAGCGAATAAATGAATACACAAGCGCGTCCCGGATGTATGTTGGGACGCGCTTGTGTATGTTGAGGAGGGGGAATCAGGTTGCAGTTTGGGGCTTTATACTATTGTGCACCAAGGTATACTGCCTCAGGAGTCGTGATGCAACCTCCGGGTGACTTTCTGCAAGCGGTCAAATAAATGACGCGCTTCCTGCATCAATTGGGACAGTTCTTCAGGAGAGATTTCGTTTTGTTGGACGAGCTGTTCTGGAATCCGGCAAGCGTCTTCCTTGAGTTTCCTTCCCGCAGCGGTCAGGTGGATCAACACTTTCCGCTCATCTTCAGTGGAACGTTTTCGTGTGACCAATCCCATGGCCTCCAACTTTTTCATGAGCGGGGTTAAGGTGCCGGAATCGAGGTACAACCGCTGCCCCAGTTCTTTCAGCGTCACTCCATCTTGTTCCCATAAAACCAACAACGCCAAATATTGAGTATATGTGATGCCCAAGGGATCGAGGATGTGGCGGTACAATCGGCTGATCTCGCGAAAACAGGCATAAATGGTGAAGCACAGATGATTATCCAAATTCAATACTTTTTCCACCTCGTCATGGTCGATGATAGGATAGCTATTTCGTTTATATAAATCAATCTACATTCTGTCAAATGTTATTTGTGTTTAGCTGATGTTGATGAAAGGATGGTAACAAAGAAGCCCCCTGCGTCGAGGGGGCGTGTTAGCAATAATCATTTGCTTACAACCGTTGTAGCGCTGTTTGCTTTGTACATTCGTTGTGCAAGAAGGTGTTGAAAGATCGGAAACAACCCGCTCACGGACCAGTACAAAGGCAATACCGCCGGGGCGTTAAAGGAGATCAGCCCGATGAATACGGGAGAGAGATAACTCAGCATGGTCAACGACTTTTGCTGACGAGGCATTGAGCCGATCTCAGATACCTTGACGTTTAATAAGGAGACCAGTATGGCAATGATCGGCATCACTGTATCGCTGTGTCCCAAGTTGAACCAAAGAAAGGAATGTGTAGCGATGTCAGGTGAGCCGGTGATCGCATAGTAAAAACCCATCAGGATAGGCAATTGGACTAGGATAGGCAAACAGCCAAATGCCGCCACGGGATTGAAATCGTGCTTTTTGTACAGTTGCATCATTTCCTGTTGTTGCGCTTTGGCATCGTGTGGCTTGTCACCGTACCTTTCCTGGAGTTTTTGCAATTCGGGTTGTATGAGACGCATCTTTTCGTTCATCGCTAGCAAAGCGGTGAGACAATGAGACCCGTAACAGTAACTAGAATTATCCGGGAGGAAGCCTTAGCGCTTCCTCCTTCTCGCGCATTAGACGAGTATGTTGGTTATCTCATCATGGGATACGAGGAAAGCGAATTGCGCCGGGTATTTTTGGATGAAAAGAAAACCACCTTCAAAATGACCCGGTGGGTAAAGAATGGGGAACCCGTCTATGTTCCTCACTTCTCAACGGATGTTAAAGACGCTTTTCTACTCGTTGAGACCATGAGGAAAGAAGGTTGGGTCTTCCACTTTTCCAGTTTGGCAGATGGGTATAAGGCCACCCTTCAACGATCGGGCACGTGGGGAATTGAACGGTTTGAATGTGACCCACCCTATCCCAAACGCTTTACCCTACCAGAAGCCATCACCAAGGTTTGCATCATGGCCAAATCAAACTAGCCCTACTGGAATCAGTGGGGCTAGAAAGGAGGGAACCATATTGAACAATCAGATAAGGAATCAGATTCAGACCATCGCATGTAAAGCCATACTCTCCCTCAACCATCAGGATTTAGAAGAAGTTCAAGTATTGATGCAAGTGGGGTAATGTCCGAAACCAAAAAAGGGTAGCAAAAAAACTCCCACTACCCTTAAGGCCTTTTTACTACTTCATTAGGCAATATATGTTTTTTATGTTCCTCACGCTAAAGTCGCCCAATCATGTTTAACATCTGAATAATTAACTCGATCCGAACTGGGAGGAGTGGATTCTATCCATTGGGATGGGACAAAAAAGTCTGTAGAGTATACCCAATCATATGGGAACAGGAATAACATTTAAAATACTAAATGTGACTGTAAGCAACAAGACGCCACAAAAGGAAAGAATCTTCTTCACTAATGTATCCTCCCGTTGTTCAATTAGGTAAGAAATTCATGTTACAAAAAGATTATATATATTTATAAAATTAAAATAAATATGTTTTTATAGAAAGGGGATCGACATTGCGTATCTTAGCCGGTATCCTCGTTTGCTTAATGTTAGCTGGATGTGCCCATGAAGAAAGTCAGCAATCTAAGTTAAGTCCTGTTACTATTCGCGTTCTGGATAAAGAAGGGAAGCCCGTTTCTAGAATAGCAGTCAGCATTACAATGGTTATTCCTGAAGAAGAAAGGGAGAGTGTAGGTGCTATTCCTCAAGCAGGATTAACCAATGAAAATGGGGAGATTAAAGAACAGTTAGTACCAGATAAAAAGTACATCATACAAATACCAAGCATGAAAAAGGAAGTTGTCATTTCCGATAAACCGATGATAGTCGAACTTACCAAGTGAACCCAGTGACAGTTCCTTCAGACTGGTTCCTAAGTAAACCGAAACGGTCCGATATGAGATGTCTATCAGGAGTCCACCCAAGTACTGATGAAATAACGAATACGATGAGGTAAGATCTCGTATGATGTAGTCTGTCAGGGAACGGCATTGTTGGGTTTCCGCTGGGTAAACTACGGTTCGGTGATCCGAAAGGAAACGGATTCATCGCCTCCTTGGAAGCCGTGGGTCGCCTAAAATCAGATGAGATTCTTCAAATGGTGATGGAGTATAAGCAACAATACACCCAACAGTCATCAGATGAAAATCGATAAAAACAACGCTGTTTCAGCATGATTGGCAACAGCGCCAGTCTGATCAAGAGGGTGATCATGATGATGGACAAGCCGTAATTGTCACCAAACAACCCGGCCACCATCTTGATCAAGTCGGTAAAAGGCCCGGCCAAGAGGCCCGCGAACCAACCCGGATCGTGGGTGCCAGGCGCTTGGCATCCGCCCAACAACAATAGCGCCGCGGCTAGG
Organism: Laceyella sacchari; assembly: GCF_004343255.1. Taxonomy (GTDB): domain Bacteria; phylum Bacillota; class Bacilli; order Thermoactinomycetales; family Thermoactinomycetaceae; genus Laceyella; species Laceyella sacchari. The sequence goes on from NZ_SMDD01000001.1 coordinate 161,803, forward strand.
AGTAGCATGGGGCCAAAGCGCCTGATGAACGTGCTCATCATCCTCAGGCCCTTCTCTTCTTTTTATGCTACGCGTCAGCCATTGCCGTTTGCGTATTGTTTCGCGTGGGGGCGTCGGCGCGGTAAAGAGGATTCGCTTCACCATTTGGTCCCGGCCAGCCCGGATCAGTTTGAACGCGAGTAAAAGGGTCAAGATGACGCTGATGGATACCAGCATTGGGATCATCTCGTGGAACTCAAACCACGTCCGCATTCACCTCCTCATCGGCTTTTATGTTTCTTCTCAATTATCTGGCATGGTTAGGCGGATGTCAAAAGAATGATGCATCAGAATTGCCGAGCTTGCCAGGGACAACAACAAAAGGGGTTGGCCAGATGCCAACCCCTTGTTTAGGATGGATGTCCGTTAGGACAGGACCCCTACCGGTTTTTGCGACAAGGCTTCATCAAATGCTTCGGGAATGGGAGCCGGTTGCGGGTTGCCCAGTTCGTCCCGCGTCATCCAAGCAATTTCTTGCTCTCCGTATGCCAGCTTATGTCTTTGGCCGTTTTCGTCTAATCTGTAGTATTCAAAAAACAGGCTTAATCCAGATTGATATCGTTTGACCAAGGACATGTGCACTTCAATCGTGTCAAACGGCATGGCTTCCCGCAAGTGGTGCACTTTGTTGTTCAGTGGCACCCACTCTCCATGTTCTCCCGTCCCTTGGAACAATTCCGGTGCCAGGGAGTGGAAGAAGCGGTCGCGCACCCGGTTTTGCCACACGGTATAGTTGGAGAAGTACACATTGCCGACAAGATTGGACTCTTCCAAGCAAGTTTCAAAGGTGCCCGTTTGCAACACCCAGCGATTAGCCGGACCCGACGGAGCGGTGAACACCACTGGCCCCAATAACTCTTTGGACAAAGGCGTTTCTGTGCGGGTGACCGGGCCGTTGTGCCCCATGACCGTCAATTTCTCCCGCAAGAATTGCGCGTAGTAGTCAGGGAACGGAGCAGGGCGAACCACGCCGTGGCCGATGATTTCCACCCACGTCAACCCTTGTCGGCTGGTCGCGATCAGGTCTAATGCTCCATTCGGAGACACTTTGTACCAGTAGTACACCAGCTCCATGTATTGGTTGTCCTGGATATGATCGATTTGTAAGTGAACTTCAATCACATCATCGGATGAGGCCTCACCAACAATTTCTGTTTGGGCGAAATTGGTTACCATGCCCCATTTACCGGAGGCAAACTGCTCCGTAATCCGGCTTTGGACAGTAGAGAGGGATAACTCCCTGACTTTGCCCATCCATTCGGCGAAGCGGGTGAGACTCACTTTCCGGCTCAACGTGGCCGCGTCTTTGAATGTGAGCGGGAAGCGATAGACAAAGCCATGTTCGGGATGAAACTCACCGAAGGATGGTGTGGTGTCTTTTTCCTCACGTTGACAGACGATGACAACGGCCACCATCCGCTTCACCGGTAGTGATAATTGGACCGGCAAAGTGAGGACAGTCAGCTCGGCGGTGTCTGTGATCGCACGCAGCAATACTGCTCCGTCGGCTCGCTGTCCGATTTCAAATTGCCGCACTTTTTCCCCGCTGGCCTTTTCGGCTGCCTCCCGGGCGCTCCAGATGCGGCTGCCAGCCAGTGAGACTGAATCACCGTGTGCTACCAACGCTTGTAACAGCGGATGGTGATTGGATGTCAGCAGGCGATGCCATTCTTCTTCGCCCCGTTTGTCGTCAATCGGAAGAATGTCACAACCTTGCTCTCCTTGACCGACGGTGCAGATGGAGATTTCGTCGTCATGGGAGAACGAAACATGGAAACGGACAGCTGACCCGTTTTGCCCTGTCACATGAGGTTTGCCGTTTTCATCCCAAGTGAGCGGATATGTTTCGTCTCCACCGGCCAAGGCGATTGCTCGTTGATACAACGGCAGGAGCTTCTCATGGCGCATTTCGCGCGGTTGTTGATGAATGCCGGGACAATGGGTGAGCGTGATGACCGGTACATCCACCTCCAGCGTGTGCGCATGCGACTGAATCGCCTTCGCTAATCGCTGTTCATCGATGTATGCCGGTGAGCAAAGCTCATTTGCCGTCGGCAGTTCTGGGAAGCGCTCCATCAAGTGTACTTGGTAGCCGTTCAGGCGCTGGATGACTCGGTTGTGTTCATCCAACACATCTACCATGTAGGTATAGGAAGTATCTGTTTGCTGTTGTAGCTTTGTTACCGCGCGTCGTATTCCCGACCCGGCCAGACCCTGTCCCAGGTGTTGGAAGGAATCGATTTTCACAGGCAAGCACAAGTCTTGCGGTGTGATGATTCGCGCAGATTGCAACAAGGCATCGTGGAAGTAAGGATCACCGAGCACATATTCCCCTTCACCAGTTTGGGCGGTGAACAAGCAATGACCGGTTTTTTGCTCCGGATCGTGCGATGCTTCGTATACATCCGCCAACCGATGGAAGGAAGGACCTTGGAACAGGAGTGGTCCGTACAGATCGGTTTTTGGATCGATGGGCAATGCTTGTGCCGGGAAGGTGATGGGTTCCGTGATCGTCTCACGCTCAGCCGGGAACGCAAACGTCGCCGTGAAGTAAGGTTTGGTAAACCCATTTTTCTCTGTACGAATTTCCGTTTTAACCCGACCATCTTCCAATACTTCCGCGCGGATTTCTATCAGCGCCCCAGTGTGCGGATCAAGCGTGATCGGCAAGGAGAAGCGAATGTCCTCGATTTGGGCATGGCTGAAATCAACGATGCCAGTGACATAAGAGACGGCTTGAGCCATCGCTTCCAGACCAAATACGGCAGGGAACAGATAAGTGCCGTTGTACACGTGATCTTTTACATACGAGTCTTGCTCCAACGTTAAGCGAACACGGGTGATGAGCTCCACTTCGGGATGATCGTAAAGAATGTCCCCGATGTATCGGTAGGAGCGCTCTCTTGGCACAGGACGAGGATGCCAAGTGTCCAACCCGCCCAGCTTGGCTGTGATAATTACTTGTTTCGCCGCTGGATCGTGCAGGAACAGATGGACAAACCGGCCCACTCCTTCCGCGACAGGAATGGCATAGGTTCCCTTCTTCTCCAAGAAGTCGATGCTACCGGCCCGTACACCCATACCGACTTCATCCCATACGCTGAAAGCGACGGAAAGTACTTCGGTTTCTGGATGCTCCATGCCAAATCGGCGCAAAATCAATTGCAACGCTTCGTTGGAGAATCCATAGGAAGTGTTTCCAGCCATACCGGTGACACCCGCCAGGGAGGAGATGCCTACAAACAGCTTGGGCGGTTGATCTTGGAGTGCTTTCACCAGGTTAAACGCGCCCAACACTTTGGGGCCGATCTCTTCCATGAATCCAGCCAAAGTGATTTGTTCAGCCCGTCGCGGCTTCATTAAGGCAGCCCCATGGATGACCCCCGTCACTTGTCCCAGTTCTTCGCGCACGCGGTTAATCAGCAACTCGACTGCGGCTTGATCGGCCATGTCGCACGCATAATAACGGCAAATTAATCCTGCTTCTTGGAATCGCGCCAGGGTTCGACGCACATCCGGATGGTCTGCGCCGGAACGGCCCACCAAGGCCATCTTCACGCCGGTTGTCCGGGCTACTGCCAATGCACATTCTGCCGTAATTCCTTTGGCCCCACCGGTTACCAGCACCACATCCTCACCAGTCCAGGAGATAGCGCGGGCAGGGTAGGTTTGAGGCTGTTGAACGACAGATTGCGGAACGCGTCTGATTTCGTTTTGATCATAACCGACGGATACAAACGTTTCTGCTGCCATGATTTCTTCCAAAATCGGTTTCGCCATGTTCACAGGAGATAACGCCGGGCTCAGGTCAATCACTCGAATGGCGGCGTTTGGACGTTCCATGTGAAGGCTGGCGGCAAAAGAGTTAGCAGTGCAGGTAGCCAGCTGAATCGGTTCGGTGCCGCTTCCGAACAGGCCACCGCCAAATTGGATATAACTGATCGACGTCCGGTAACTTAGTCCGTTGCCGGGGGTGATCACGCATTGCAACCGTTTGACCATCTCCGTCAATTCTTCTTTGTCATCCGCTTGCGGCAAAATGACCACGGCATGGCTGATTTCTTCCTGCCGCGCTTGCTTTTGTGCGGACAATTCTGCCAAGGTGGACAGCTCTACTGGTATCTGGTGGCTGGATAATTCCGCAACCAGTGCTTGCGCCCAGGCTTGCTCCGACGGTTCTGCGACCAGCAAGAAGCGTGTCGTCTCCGGGAAGGAGAGAGGAGCTGAGCTGTGGCGCGGTGCTTCGACATAATTGATAACAAAGTTTCGCACCCATGCGCGTTCCCCATGCTCTGATTGAACCGGTGCCGGTACAGGGGCAACAACAGGTTGCTGAACTGGCGCCGGAGTGAGAGCTTGTTCGATCTCTCTCAAGGTAGCGTTAGCGAAATCGCTCGGGTCTACTTTTTCCTCTACGCCCATTTCTTTGGCCACATGGCTCACTAATTCAGCCGATTTGATGGAGTCCAAATTCAAATCATCCAACAAGCGCATATCCATATCAATGGAATCAGCCGGATAACCGGTCAGTTGGGCAGCCCAGCGCAACAAAGAATGGGCGGCGTCAATCTTTTCGATTACTTGGCCACTCGACGCGACATGTGGTTCCAGTGCTTGGCACACTTCTGCCAAAGTGGCATTGGCAAAATCGCTGGGATCCAATTTGTCAGCCACCGCAAATTGTTGCGCCAGGGAAGAGACGAGCTCCGCCGACTTGATGGAATCCAAGTTCAAATCATCCAGCAAGCGCATGTTCATGTGAATGGAATCAGCCGGATATCCAGTCAGTTGGGCGGCCAATTGCAACACGGTTTCCGAAACATTCGGCAGCCGGTTTCGGTTTGCGGCTGGAGCGATGTGCATCTCCAGCGCATGGCATACTTCTGCCAAGGTGGCATTGGCGAAATCGCTGGGATCGATTTTGTCAGCGACTGCAAATTGTTGCCCCAAGGAAGAGACGAGCTCTGCCGATTTGATCGAATCCAGGTTCAAATCATCCAACAAACGCATGTCCATGCGAATCGAATCCGCCGGATAACCAGTCAGTTGAGCGGCCAACTGCAACAACGTTTGAGATATGTCCGGTTGCCCGGTTTGGTTCGCGACTGGAGCGATGTGCATCTCCAGCGCTTGGCACACTTCAGCCAAGGTGGCATTGGCGAAATCGCCGGGATCGATTTTGTCAGCGACCGCAAACTGTTGCGCCAAGGAAGAGACGAATTCCGCCGATTTGATTGAATCCAGGTTTAAATCATCCAACAGCCGATGATTAAGCGTGATCGATGCGGCCGGATACCCCGTTTGTTTTGCGGCCAACTGAATTGCCGCTTGAGTGACAGATGGGGCGTTTGTCGATGGCGCTGTGGGCTCTGTGGATGTTGGCGTCGGCCGAACAATGGACGGCGTCGGCGCATGCCCGGTTTGCTGCCCGGAAGAGGGCGTCAGGCGCATATGTTTGAGATCAGCTTGAATCACATCGTACAAAAAGGCTCCTCGCTCTTCCAGATATCTTTCCCACACCCCTGGCGGCAGGTCGGATGGTTCCGGCAAAGATACAGTAGCCGTCCCGCTGAATGGGGATTCGGGAATGGTTAACGGGTTTTCACAAGGATTTACAATAAATGCTTTTTCAGCAGCTGGTACAAACGGACGGATCAGGCGATTTGCATACAACCATGTCCATTGCACGTCTCCACCGTGTGTAAAATACGCCGCCAAAAAGCGATGCAGATCTTGCAGCATGCCCGGTGCTGATTCGACAGGGAAGCAGGGTAAGTTGATGGAACTCTCAGCCACCAATCCCGTCAGCACCCGTCCAGGACCGACTTCCACCAGCAAATCGCATTGGTTTTTTACTGTGGAAAGCAGGGAGACAAAATTCACTTTTTCCACGATCTGCTTGGCGAAATAATCGTTTCCGTCTGCAAGTGTGTCCATCCGCTCACCGTCAATGCCAGAAATGAAGGGAACAGCCAACGCCACTGGCTCAGCAGGCAACGGAGCTTGTTTACGCAACGAGAGAGAGGCTTGTTCGACCAATTTGGAATGGAAAGCATTGGACACAGACAGTGGGATTGCTTGAATCTGGCGTGCTTGTGCCCGAGCTACCACTTCGGCGACCGCTTCTTTTTCACCGGATATTACGGTTTGCGACGGGCTGTTGAGGTTGGCGATCACCACGTAACCCGGCACATCAGCCAACAACGCCTCCGCTTCTTGCCGATTACAACGCAGGCTGGCCATCGTTCCTGCCTCTTCCGCCGGAGCAGACATCGCTTTGCCCCGGGCTGCCGCCAGACGGAACAGTGTCGCTTCATCATAAGCACCCGCAGTGTGTAAAGCTGTCAGCTCGCCTAAGCTGTGTCCGGCGGTGAATTGGGGTTGAATGCCCAACTTTTCCAAAAATGTTCGCCACAGCGTAGATGCTAAGCAAATGGCTGGTTGAGCCACTTCTGTCTGGCTTAGTTCTTTGGACCATGTGTTCAGTTCCTCACGATCTCGTGCCCGATCAAGGGGACGGAACATTTTTTTCTGTGCTTTTGGAGCGGCTTCCCACGCCCGCTCGGCAATTTCCCGCGCCCAAGGGAAGCGTTCGACCAGCAGTCGGGCCATGTTCAACTTTTGCGATCCCTGGCCTGGGAACAAGAATCCGACACGGTGCCGACTTACTTGATTGCTGATCCAGACCTGTTTATCCATATCAGTGAATACTTCCCCTTTTGCCGGGAAAGCCTGTTCCAGCTTATCCGACACAAAGGCCAGTTTTTCTGCTAAACGGTCAGGATGGTCGGCGATGAGTGCAGCCCGAACCTTCGCTTTTGGCTTTACCCGCTCAGCGAGCAGATGGGCCAAATCGGCCAACTCTGCGATACTGATGCCAGCCGCAAGCTGTTGGGTCTCCTTGATTTGAGCCAGCAAGTCCTCTTTGTTGTCAGCGGCAAATACAAACAGCTCCGTGTCCTGGTTGGAAACGAGCAATGCTCTCTCGTCAAGCTCCGGTTTGAGCTCTGGCTTGGGCAAATCGGCCGACTCCAATGTGACATGGCAATTGATGCCGCCAAAACCCATCGCGGAAACCCCGGCGCGAAGACGTTCTTCTGGCGCGCGAATTTCCCCTTGCAGGATCGGATAGATGCTCTGCGCAGTGGTTTGGAAAATGTCATTTGGTTCATGGCAAGCAGCAGTTGGTGCAAGTACGCGTTGGTTCACGCACAAAACGGCTTTAATCAGTCCGCCGATGCCGGCAGCTGCTTTGGTGTGGCCGACCAAAGATTTGAAGGAGGTGACCCCACAAGAGCGCGCCTGCGGTTCTCCATATGCTGCTCGTGCTTGGTTGATGGCTTGCAATTCAATGCGGTCGCCAAGGACGGTACCGGTACCGTGTCCTTCTATGAAATCCAGTTCATGCGGAGAATAACCGGCCATTTCGTATGCGCGAAGCAGAGCCAGGGCTTGTCCTTCCGCTTTGGGGGCAGTGATGCCGCCTTTGCCGTCGGAAGAGATGCCCCATCCTTGGATGACAGCGTAAATATAATCGCCATCCCGCTTGGCGTCTTCCAACCGTTTCATCATGATGAAGCCACAGCCTTCACCCGGAATAAAACCGCTGGATTGACGGTCATACACATTCATATCGTTTTTGGTCAATGCGCCAGCTTTGGCGAAACCTACCACTTCCAATGGGTCAAGGCTGATGTCCACTCCACCGGCCAATGCCAGATCCAGCTCGCCATTCGCCAATTTTCCGGCAGCCGTGGCCACAGCCAGCAAGGAAGAGGAGCATGCGCCGTCAACGACATAGCCGCCGCCGTGCAGATCATAATAGTTGCATATTCGTCCGGCGATGGTGTTGGACAATCCGCCAGCCAGCGTATCTTCCGTAACCGGTGGGAAAGCTGACTTATAGATGCTCTCCATCTGTTGTTCCAATTGTTTAATCATCGCGTCGGATAAACCTTGGGACTTGCCGGCAGCCCGAAGGGTCTTGCGGACATACGGCCAGCGGAGCCGCAAGGTGTTGGCGCGGGTGAACTCGCCGGTCAAGGTGTTGCCTACGATGACCCCTGTTTTGTCTTTAGGGATCTTGTCCCGGGTGTACCCTGCGTCGGCCAATGCCTGTGAGGCTACCTCCAACGCCAACCAATGTACAATATCGGAACCTTCATAAGTGGCCTTAGGAATGCGTCGCTGAGCCCAATCAAATGAAAAACCGTCAATCACTGCGGCAAAACGGCCGTATGTTTTGTCAGGGGCGTCAGTTCGTCGATCATAATACTCATCGAGCGGCAACCGTTGCTTAGGCATTTCTCGAAATTGCCGCCGTCGGGATAGGATGTTTTCCCAAAGTTCTTTTAAATCGGATGCACCTGGATAATGACTTCCAATTCCGATAATAGCAATAGAACTCGGCTTCACGTGAATGTTCACCTCTATGTATGGGTATTCAATATTTTAATTATACTATTTCATAACACAAGTGAGCTAATTTTTTGACCAGAAATACATATAATTATAAATTCAAATTAATATTTTTTGGATTTGTTTATTGCAATCAATTAATAAATTCTATGAATGGGTAGGATTGGAAATGAGGAGAAAAGCGCAAAAAGAAGCAACCTTCGCTGCCGTTTGCGAAGGTTGCTCAATATGATATGGATCAGACCATTGTTCTATTTGTAATAGATAAGTGCGGAACCAAGGTGTGGCTTTCAATTACAGGCATTAAACGTTTTCCGGCGTATAGTCAACAATGCAGGAAATGTACAAGTCGGTGTATTCGGACGCTTTCACGATTTCATCCACAAGATAAGCGTTATTGAAAGAATTCATCGCTTGCTGGAAGTCGATGACACTATCATAATAAATGTCCATTTGCAGCACATGTTGTGGCTCCGTTTGGGCGCCATCCTGTGTCATTGCAAAGGTAAACGGGGCCAAATGGCAAAGCTCGACGTGAGAAACTCCCTCGACTTCTAAGATATTGGGAATGATGTCGTTTTGTAAGAATAAGGTGTATCGGTCAGTATCTCTTGTTTCTTCATGGTTCCGAAACAGAAAAGAGAACTTCATCTTCATGGCAAATCCCTCCTTTGTGAAAAAAATGATAGGTTGGATCATATTTTTCATCCCATCAATCTATAGATTACACTGTTTTTTCTAATAAAAGAAGAGTGATTTCTGATATTTCAAGATGAATTAAAGCGCTTAAACGATGGAAAACAGACTTTTCCTTTAATTAGGGCAGAATTGGTAATTTTTTTGGGCTAAGTTATGACCGCAATTTTCATTGCTGAGTGAGCAGTTGTTGGGGTGTGTCTGGCATGGGGAAGAAGCGGTTTTCTCGGGGAGCGCTTCCGCCACGCGTGAAGCGGATGAGAAAATGGTTTTGGAGCCGCTGGCTTATTCATCAGACACGCTCTAAAAGATTGTTGGTTGCATCTATTGCATTTTCCCGGCAAGCAGTTGACTGAATTGTCGATAAACAGATGAGTGCCGTGAACGGAAGCAACGCTGAAACGGACGCATACAACCGAAAATTTGACGGGTGAAACAGGCATAGGCGGTCATATGTTATTCATATCAGTACTCAATCGTTCGGTACTGCCATGAGCATTGGCGTATTTGACGTACAAGAAAATAAACACAGCTGATCAAAGGAAGGGTGGATATGGATAAGAAAAAAGTGTTGTTGTTTGCCGATGTCGGCATTGATGATGCAGTCGCATTAATCTATGCTCTTTTGCATCCCCGCATCCGCGTGTTGGGGGTTGTCGCCAGCTTTGGAAATACTCCCAGAAAATATGCTATCCGCAATACCCAGTATATTTTGAAATTGGCAGGCCGCCAAGATATCCCTGTCTTTGCAGGGGCAATGCAACCTTTGGCCGGTTTGCAGCCCGCCTTTTACCCGGATTTCCACGGTCCGGCGGGTTTGGGATCATTGCGTCCCGCTCCGCAACGCATGCCACTTTACAGTGACCAAGAGCTGTTCGGATTGATTCGGCGCAATCAGGAAGACGTGCACATTGTGAATTTGGGTCCGCTGACTTCATTGGCACAGATGTTTCTCAAACATGAGAAACTGATGAAACAAGTAAACCATTATTATATGATGGGAGGCGCGTTTTTGGTTCCAGGCAACGTCACTCCGATCGCCGAAGCCAACTTTTGGCACGACCCTGTTGCGGCCAATATTGTGTTGCGCCGTATCCGGCCGAAGTGCGCCCGCATCTTTCCCCTCAACGTCACCCAAGCTGCAGTTGCCACTCCCTGCATGGTCGATCAGATCGACCGCCGAAAGAAAACCCGCGCGCAAATCATCATCAAACCTGCGCTGAATTTCTATCTTCAGGCATACAAACATACCAACCCTTCGTTTGGCGGTGGCCCCTTGCATGACTTGGTGCCGGTCAGCGCCGTGGTCAACGAAGGTTGGTTTACTTTTATTGATCGTTCCGTGGCAGTCGTGCAATCTGCCACATCGGTGGCCAGAGGAGCAAGTGTGGCCGATTTCAGAGAAATCCCTGCCCCTAGTGAACCTGGGAAAATCATACACCGGATCGCCATCAGCATGCAGAAGAAGGCATTCATGCAGGAATTTTTGCAGGTTATGACCAAATGAAGCAAACGCCCCTTCCGCTTTTTTCTATGTATAAAACCAAGTCGTGTGTTCATAATACAAAGGGAATTGCAACAGAAAGAAAAAAGTGGAGGGAACAGGGTTATGCCTCAAACAAGCACGCTCTACGAAAAGCTTGGCGGAGAAGAAACCATTGCCAAAGTCGTTGACTACTTTTATGAATTGGTATTAGCAGATGATACAGTAAACCATTTTTTTGAGAACACCGACATGGAGAAACAGCGCCGCCATCAGACCAAATTTATCAGCTTCGCATTGGGCGGTCCAAATCAATACAGCGGTCGGTCCATGGCAAAAGCACATGAAGGCATGAACCTGCAACCAGAGCATTTTGACGCGATTGTGAAGCACTTGCATGATGCCCTCGCTCACTTCGGTGTGGCTGAGTCGGATATCGACACCGCATTAAATAAAGTGGCGACTTTAAGAGATGACGTTTTGTACAAATAAGCAAGCGATCAACCCGATGCCAGTTTGTCATCGGGTTTGTTTGATGTGCGGAGATGACTATTAACATAGCGGAAATAAGACTGATCTTATCGTAAATGATTTATCGATTATAGTGACTAACTATTAAAATGAAGACATCATTAAGCTTTTAACCCGGCAACCAACTCCTCACCTGACACAACCATTCCATTCCACCATCTTCTGACATGGCCTCACTCGCTGATTTTATGCAAGTGGATACTGTGATCCCAGAACCTGATACATGGGCTAAGGTGAATCATGAAGAGATTCGCTTCCAGCAGGTTTTGGACTCTAATAACACCAGAGAAAGTGCTCAAGTCACTAAGAAAAGAATCGTTGATGAAATATTTGCCCGAATCACTAACCCTGATCTTTTTTCCGGCTTGGAGAGGTTGGCCAAGGATTTGGCGGACTATTTCATTCACATCCAATATCCGGATTGCTTGGCGAAGGAAGCGATTGGCAAGCTGATCTGCCAATGGGCTCAAACGTCTTCCAAAGGCATGCTGGCGGAGGCGATTCAATTGGCCGCTCGCGACACATTTGCTTTGGATCAAGCCGATGTCAGCCGGTTTACAGGTGCTAGCACCAATCCATTCTACAGTCATGGAGCGACCATTGGGGAAGTATTGAAATTGATGAAAGCTCACACCGCAGATTACTTCAGAAAGATTGGAGTCACTCAGTTAATTGCTTTATGCCGCGGCATTAACTTTCCAAAGAGTGAAAATGTGGTGGCCAATGGCGTTGTCTTTCGACATGCGCTCCAACCACTCTCTTCATTTACCATCGATCCTGATGTCGCCAAGTTGTTCGCTCACGATTACGCAGATCCGAACAGAACCGATGCTAAAAGGGATGATCAACCTATTTATCTTCCTGACAGGAACTAACCAAAAGTCTCCTTACTTGTTGGGAGCGGTTGAACTATTCCCCTAAGTGCATATATCCGGCAGGCTGTGCATACAGCTCGTAATTTTTTGAATCCGAAACATTTTTTGTTATTTTCGTCGTATTTAATGGAGGTGGAAGTAGTTCATGCGTAATTTGATCATCATTTTCTGTTCTATTTTCGTTTTGGCAGGGTGTACAATGCATGAAGAATCAAAGAAAATCAATATAGTCAAAGTCGAAGATCGCGCTTTTCTCATTTCGGAGCAGCAGTTTCCTGAAAGAGCTTCGTTTTTTCAAAAAAGCTTTCAATGAAACGAAAAACACTGCTTGTACGTTGAACAGGCTGAGAAATGGTTACAAAAAGAGTTAAGCAAGTATTCTGATGGGACACCTCTTTTCTTTCATATTGGAGAACGACCAAAGATGAATATCATAACAGATAAAAAGGACTGAAAATAAATAATCGTGGTTATTAGCTTGAAAAACCTCTGACGCCAATGTGGTCGAATGGATTACTCAAGCAAACCGTCGGTGCAACAAAGCCCCCATGTGAAGGGGGCTGTTTGTTATGTGGACGGCATCAGTCGCACGGTGATTTGTGCCTTTGTCTTGGTGGTGTCGACGGAGATGCGTTGCCCTAAGTATCCGTTGCGCTGAAAGGTAAAATCGTAGGTGCCGGGTGGCACCGGCCAGGTGAATTTGCCATTGGCGTCAGTATAACGCACGATGCGCGGCAAGGCGACAGGGTGCGATCCGGTGGGAATGGGGGTGACGATGACACCAGGGAGAGGGTTGCCCAGCTGGTCCAAGACTTGCCCGGATACGTTGGTCAGTGTCTTCGGGTGTGAGGCTTGCTCTGGTATGGCAGATGAGTGCGGGTTGGTCGTTTCCGCCGTTCCCCCGCAAGCGCTGAGCAGGCAGCAGAGGAGCAGGATGAGCGGCGTGGTTGTGCGCATCATTATTTTTTATCTCCTTTCAAGATGGAGTGGCCTGTCAATCATGGTCGGAGTGGAGCAATATGTTCAACGTTATCTGAGTTTCCTTAAGATGTAAACACGATACATCCTGTTTTTGCTCATGATCAAAGCAGTTACCCCGTTTTCTGCCTCTGGAAAACGGGGAATTCTTGCGGATCAATTTGGTTTGAGTTGCACTTGCAGGTGGGGGGCTTGTTTGCCAGGTATGGCTTGTACCCGCTCCTTGTGAATGGCGTATCCTGGCTTGCGAAAGACAAAGTCATATGTGCCAGGAGGAACCGTCCAGGAGAAACGGCCTTCCGCGTCCGTGTAGACGGCGATTTCGGGAATGGGTCCGCTTTTGTCGTCGGCAGGTTCAGGCATGACAAGGACTTGGGCGATAGGATGTCCGTCTGTGTCCACGACAGTGCCCGTGACAGTGATGCGTTGCCCCGGTTGGGGATTGGGCGCGTCTCCACTGAGATTGCTGCATCCAGTGCTGACCAACATGCCGATTGAAAGCAGAGAGAGGAAGAAGCTGGAGAAGCGTGTCCGGTTCATGATCATGATCCTCCTTTAACAAAAAAAGATAGAGGGGAAACTCCCACCCTATCTTATAGACGTCATTGCGCTTTCCAGGTGTTCAAATTTTCGAAAACCTCTTTTGTGATTCTTGTGCCGCGGTTATAGCTGGAGCCGCCGTACACACCGTTGGTATGGATCGCGATGGAGCAGACACCGCAATAGGCATAGCTGTTCTGGTAAACAGGAGAGCCGCTTTGGCCGCCATAGGTGTCGTTGGCGTATAACAGCTTGTGTTTGTGTGTGTCGCGAATGCGATCGGCGTGTTGCCATTGGGTTCCGTAAGGCTTGTCGCCGGGATAGCCGCTGATGTTTTCAGCTGTCCCGTTCATGGAGCCGGACTGGTATCGGTATCCAAACCAACCGGTGGAGTCGCCGATGCGTTTGTCCAGCTTGATCGCACCATAATCATAGTTGGTGTTGCCATCATGCACCCAGCCGGTGACCGAGAAAAATTCTGTGCCATCGGCGGAGCCATAGGGAAGGTAGTCGCCGTTTCTTCCCGGATAGACGGTAGCGAAAGAGGCCCATTTGTCTTCGTTGGGATCATACAAGCAATGGCCGGCGGTGGCCACGGTGTCCGGACCGATCATCCAACCGGTACATCCACCGATGTCGCTGACGATATGTACAATGGCGCTATAGGGGTAGATGGCTGTGTTGTTGACCCGGGTGCGGTTGTCTGCGCCGATGATCGATTCGGTACCAGAGCCGCCTTTTGATTTGGCTTCAGATGGGGAGGCTGTGAGATCGAGCCGTTCTTGGGTGCCCTTGTGTCCTTTTGTGTAGGCTCCATCGCGTTGTTTGACTGTATCCTTGCCGTATGGGACGGGTTGAATGGTGGCACCTTTATTGGAAACGGGAGTGTGGGGGGATGGGGCTTCTGTAACCGTCGCATAAACGGCAAAGCCGCTGGATGAAAAGACGATGGCGCAAACGAATGACAAGGAGGCAGCTAACGCAAACAGCTGTTTCTTGTGCAACATGAATGAATCACTCCTTTAAGGGAATTGGGTCATGGGAGCGGAGACGGTGAGTAGGGAATGAATAAACGATATGAATATTATAGGGAATATGGAAAATATATACAATCCGAATGTTCCGTTAATTATTTACGTTTTTGTGACCCATGGAGTGAGTATGGAAACAAGCGTCGAAAAACCTTTACTGGAGCGAATGAGAAAATGGTTTTGGAGCCAGGCCTATTCGTTAGACAGGCTCTGGATTAGTTCCAACCAAAGGCAAAATCCCCGGCAAGCGGGGATTTGGGGCGGATTGGATCAGATTGTGGCTTTACCTGTTTTGGTGTCAAATTGGTGCGGCTTAAACATGACAAGGCGACCTGTGCGATGGAAGACGCGATGTGGTTTTGTCTCGTAACCTTTTTCTTGCAAGATCCGATGTGCTTCCTGTTTGGCAGCGGTATCGGTCGTAGCTTCCACGGCTTGGTCAATCAATACCTCCCCGTTCTCACTATACACGGTCATATGATACATATACCTCTCTCCTTTCCGCAACACAATTGGTAATAGTCTTATTATAGCCAATATGCGCAGAAAAGAGGAGATGTTTGCCGGTTCATGCCTTTTGCGTGCGGCCTAGGTTGCGCTGACTCTAGCGAATTCACTTTGGTCCAGCGCCATTTTCAGTTCTTTGCGCATTTCCCGCTCCACGCGCGCCTGCTCTCCGTTTTCCGTGCGGGCGTAAACGCGAATCACGGTTTCGGTCGTGTTGATGTTTTCCACTCCCAACACGGAGGGTCCCTCAACAATTGCCGGGATGTGGTGTTTCATTTTGCGGCACGTCTCTTCCAAGTATGCGATCATTTTCTCCACATCGATGTCCGCTGGCAAGGGGAGATCGACGGTGGCTTGCATCACGCCACGGGAGTGGTTGGTGAGCGATTTGATGTCGCGGTTGAGCAGGAAATGAAGGTCACCGTTGGCTGAACGAAGTTTGAGCGTTCGCAAGCCCACATGCTCCACGGTGCCGCTAAAACCGTTTACCGTAATTTCTTCCCCAACATGCACTTGGTCTTCCATCAGCATGAAGAAACCGGTGACGATGTCGCTGACCAAATCTTTGGCCCCGAACCCGATGGCCAGTCCCAAAACGCCAGCACTGGCGAGAAGAGCAGAAATATTGATGCCAAATTCAGGCAAGATGGAAACCAAAGCGATGAAGAAAATCACATAGGAAGTGATGTTTACCAAGAGGCTTTGGATGGTTTGAATGCGTTGCTGGGTGCCTTTGTTCAAGCGTTTGCTAGACACGGTGGCGCGAATGATTACTTGCTTAAGGACGGCGTAGGCGATGCCGGCCAAGACCAGGATGATTATCGATTTGATGATTGAACCAAAGACACCACTGAATAGGCCATTGGCTGAAAAAGTTGTAAACAATGGGGTTCCTCCTGTCTTATTTTATTTCGTATTGCTAATTTTCCTGTCAAGCACTATAATCCTTTGCGGAGATGATGAAAAGGTGGCTGATGTTGATATGAGTCAAACATGGTCAATGAAACGGTTTTACATATTGGTTTTTGTCGTATGTATTACCGGGTCGACACAAGGCTTGCTGATTCCTTTGCTGACGACGTTCTTGGAGGAGCGGGGCGTCAGCGCGGATGTGAACGGACTGAGCGCAGCCGCACTGTACGTGGGCATCATGATTGCCTCACCGCTGTGCGCGTGGATGGTAGGGCGTTACGGCTACAAAAAGATGATCTTGTTGGGCCTTGGCATCACCACCGTGGCGGTTGGATTGATCCCCTTATTCACCAATATCTGGGTGTGGAGCGTTTTGCGGTTCACAGTGGGGATTGGAGACAGTTTTCTTCATTATGCTACCCAATTGTGGATTACCTCAACCGCACTGCCAAATGAACGAGGAAAGCGTATTTCCCAGTACGGTTTTTTCTACGGGTTGGGGTTTGGGATCGGCCCGTTGGGTCTGAATTTGCTGTCGCTAGGCGAAAATGTCCCTTTGTGGACGATGTTTGCGCTTTTAGTTGGTACGATTGGCTTAGCAATGCAACTAAAAGAAGACCAAGAAAAGGTCACCAGCGAAAAAAGGGAAGAGAAGGCGGCCAAACATCATGTCGCCGTGGTGTACCGGATCGGCTTGGTCGCTTTGTGTCCAGCCATGTTGTATGGTTTTTTGGAAGCGTCACTGGCAGGCAACTTCCCAGTGATTGGACTGCGTGAAGGTATTTCCAAAGGATGGATTTCCGTGTTGATTTCCGCCTTTGTGTGGGGAAGTTTGGTCTTCCAGATTCCGCTTGGCATCTTGGGCGATAAAATCGGCCGCAAACGGTTGCTCATGGCTGTGTGCGCCTTGGGGGCCGTAGGCATGTTCCTCATCCCTCATCTGATGCCCAACGCTTGGGCTTTGTTTGTCGCTTTCTCCCTCATCGGTGGGTTGATCGGTTCCATTTTTTCCTTGGGACTGGCTTATGTGACCGATCTGTTGCCTCCCCGTTACCTCCCTACAGCGAATATGATCGCCTCCGTTCATTTCAGCTTAGGGAGCATGCTGGGGCCCTATATGGGTGGACTGCTCATTAAAGGGTGGGGAGGACATGCCCTGTTTTACCTGATTTCCGCTTCTCTGGCAGCCTTTGTGCTGTTGGCACTCGTATACCGGCACACGGAAGCCTCCGAATCCTCCCTACCCGTACAGGAAAAGCAGATTGGCTAACTGGAGTGGCTCCTTCTTGCGGTCGCAGAAGGGGCTTTGTTTAATGTTCTCTTCGTTCCCACTCATTTCCTGTCATTTTGAGAGGGAGTATCTCGCCGTTTTCCAGCTTGACAGTGGGTTGGTCAACATACCATCCCCGCCCGTTGATTGAAACATCCGTCTGATAGCGGAAGCGAAGGTAGCGGGCGTTGGCAGGCAGGGACAAGCTTACTCGATTCCAGCCTTCACTCCTGCCAGTGACCGAATGCAAGGGTTTCCAATTTTTACCGTTCGCAGATGTTTCGACAATGCCAAAATCAGCATTGGTTTCGAGATGATGCCAAGTGGCGAAGGATAATGTTTTTTTGGCGGACGAAGCTGGCAGATTGGCTGTCAGCGTGCGGTTTAACCCATCGCCGTACCCTGCGAACCAAGCCGGCCTCCGCATGGCGACAGGTATGGCGTCAGCGGCCAACCGCGCCGCTTCCCTACGAACGGGGTTGAGTGAAGGCGTTTCCCGGGTGGGATGTACCCGATTGGTTAGCAGAATGGCGATGGTGGCTTGCTCCCGGTTAACGACGAGGGATGTGCCAGTAAAACCTGTATGGCCAACAGTATGGGGGCTGGCGAGGGCGTCCATGTACCATCCCTGATTCAGCTCCCAGCCGAGGCCGTGGTCATCACCGGGGAAGTCGGTGTTAAAGTTGTGTTCCATTAAGGCCACGGTTTGTTCATTCAAGATGCGGGTGGTTCCGTATCGGCCACGTAATAGGAAGAGATGGCCCAACTTGGCCAAGTCGGTGGCTGTAGAGAATACACCGGCATGGCCCGCCACGCCATCCAAGGAAGCGGCGTTTTCGTCATGCACTTGACCCCAAACCAGCCCACGGTCGGGATTGGACTGGTATTCAGTGGCGGCGATGCGATGCTTGTAAGACGCGGGTGGATTGTACATCGTATCAACCATTCCCAGAGGCCCTGTGATTGTTTCTTTCACATATTGATCCAGCCGCTTGCCAGTAAGGCGTTCCACCAGAGCGCCCAACGTAATCATGTTAAGGTCGCTGTACACATAGGTGCTTCCGGGAGCATGGTCGAGCGGGCAACGGAACACTTCTTGCAGGCGGTCATTTCGGTTGCCATTCACCTGATATAAGGGAAGTCCGGGGCGGAATCCAGATGTATGCGTCAGTAATTGTTTGATGGTGACGTTCGCTTTGCCGTTTGTCGCGAATTCGGGAATGTAGCGGCTTACGGGATCATCGAGTGCGAACTTGCCTTGTTCATAGAGCTTCATCACGGCGATGGCGGTGAAGATTTTACTGATCGAAGCCACGTCAAACAGGGTATGGTTGGTCATGGGAACGGGTTGGGCGAGAGGGGTTCGTGAGGAATCGCGGTACTTGGCGGCATAGCCGTACGCTTGGTGCTTGACGATGACACCACGGCGGGCGACCAGCATCACCGCACCAGGCATATGGTTTTGTTCAATGGCCCGGTTCAGAGCGGTGTCCAATGCACGTAGTGGTTCGTTTCGCATTCCTGCTGCTGATGGTGGGCCCGCACGTAAGGTCGGGCTGGTGGGGAGGGGGAAATCCCAGCTTGCCGGGAGGGCGACATTCACTTGCTTTGCGGGTGGGAGTGGCTTGCTTTCTTTTTCTGATAAAGGGGCATACGCGGCGAGAACGGGAACCGGCATCAAGCAGGCCAGAAGCAGGCTAAACAAGGATACCCCGAAGGGATGGCGGCGCATGGGGCGTTCTCCTCCTTTGTGTGATGGATGCCTTATTGATATATTTTACCAAAACGTGAGCGGTTAAGACAAAAAGTCGTTCCTGTAAAAAACAGGCGCCTCATCGATAGGCGCCTGTTTTCGCCGGGTAGTTGATGAATGGCCTGGTAACGAAACGCTCATAATTGATACCGGAACCCGTCATGTGCGATCTGGACGGCAGAGAAAACAGTTTGTGCTTCTTTCAACAATTGCGCATGATCCTCTTCCATGAATCGTGAACTGATGTGGGTTAGTATCAGCGCTTTGGCGTTGGCATTTTTGGCCACAGTGGCCGCTTGGACACACGTGGAGTGATGGTGGGCGGTGGCCAACTCTTCCTGACCGGCCCCGTAGGTGGACTCATGAACCAACACATCGGCGTGGTGCGCCAAGGCTTCTGATGAAGGAGTGGGTCGGGTGTCTCCGAGAATGGTCAAGATGCGCCCCGGTTTGGGGGGATGGATGTAATCTTGTCCATTGATGACGCGCCCATCGGGGAGAGTTACCGTTTTCCCCTGTTTAATCTCTTGATAGTGAGGGCCAGGTGGGATGCTTTGGGCTTTCAGTTTCTCAATATCCAAGGCCCCAGGTTGCTCCTCTTCTTGCAAACGGTAGCCGAAGCAGGGAATGCCGTGATCCAATTTTCCCACCGTCACTGTAAAAGGGCCTTCCTTCAATGTGTCCCCTTCTTCCACTTCATGAATGGTGAGGGGATAACGCAAGTAGGTGCAACTGGTTTGCATCGCCACTTCAATAAAGGAACGCAAACCTTTGGGGCCATAAACGGTTAATGGCGTCTCGGCTCCTTGAAAACTTCGGCTTCCCAATACGCCGGGAAGCCCGTAGATATGATCCCCATGAAGGTGGGTGATAAAAATCCGGCTTATCTTTCCTAAGCGGACGGGATGTTCAAGTATTTGATGCTGGGTGGCTTCACCGCAATCAAACAGCCAAGTGTCTCCTTTGTACTCCGGCATGATGAGAGCGAGGGATGAAACATTTCGCTGTTTGGACGGGATGCCAGCGCCGGTGCCCAAAAACAGAAGTTCCATCGCATAATCCCTCCTTTCTTCAACAGGAAAGTTTAGTCCGATGAGGCAAGGGGTTCATTTTGCTGAGATTTGGCTGTTGTACGCCAATACCCAGCGGGCTGCTTCCGCTACAGAGGCTACGGTATGGGTCGCTTCCCGTTTTACTGCGGTATCGGCGACCGCCATTGCAAAGCTGTGCTTCGTCAGTCGGAGCATGGAGATGTCATTATAGGAATCGCCGATGCAGGCTACTTCCTCTTCCTTCATGCCTAAGTGATCGATCAGCCGTTTGAGACCCACCCCTTTGGAGACGCCAGGAGGCATGAAATCAATGCAATGCCGGTCGGAAATGAAGGAGTCAACCCTGTCGGCAAAATGTTCTTTCACCGTGGCTTCCAACTTTTTGATTTCGTCCATGTCGCCGATGTAGCATAGCTTGCTGGCGAAGATGGAGGTGCCTAAGCAGTCGAGCACATCAGCCCGTTCTTCAATCGGCATGCGCATCTGGGTTTCAATCTGTTGAACCATCTCACTTTTACGCGGTACAAACATGCCATCTTCTTGGCTAATGAAGCCAACCAGCTGATAGGGTTCGGCGATCCGGAACAACTCGCGGGCCGTGTCCCCGTCGAAGTGTGCGGAATACAGGCGTTGATTATTCGTGTCATAGATGAACGCGCCATTTTGGCTGATGCGGTGGAACTCGCCTTGCAGTTCGTTCATCACACTAACCAATTCTTTATCCATGCGCCCGGAGGCGAGGCAGACTTGCACTCCAGCGTCGGCAAGTGCCATTAAGGCTTCTTTGTCCTCCGGATTCACAGTTTTTTTGTCATTGAATAAGGTGTTGTCTAAGTCACTCACAAATAAACGGATCATATTGGATGACACTCTTTCTGTTGTGATAATAGATGCATCTCTGTTTAGGTTAACATAAATAAGTGGATAAACACATCATCCAGGAGACTTGCCTTATTTATATGAATGTTTCATTTTATATGCATAATGGGTTAATCAAAATGGGTTATGGTAAAAAATATAAAAAAGCAGGGGATGGGAACATGAGCCTTTTTCTGTGGTTTATACTCATAGCGGCATTGGTTGCGGTGCTGTCGGTTCGCCGGGCCAAGCGGCGGACGCGGTTGGTGAAGCCGGACCGGTTGCTCAAGCCGGCCGAGTGGTCTGCGGAAGAAGTGACAGTTGGTTGGATCGGTCACTCGACCGTACTGATGAATATATACGGGGTGAAAGTAATCACAGATCCGGTGCTAGGCAGACGTGTCGGACAGCATCTGGGGATCGGCGATTGGCAGATCGGCCCTCGCCGTCATGTTGAACCAGCAGTCACTTATGATGATTTGGGACAAGTAGATGTGATTCTGTTGTCCCACGCCCATTTTGACCATTTTGATATTCCTACGTTAAAGCGGCTGGCGCACCCTGATTTGTTGATGGTCGTGCCCAAAAACACGTCCAAGCTGTTAAAAGGTTTGCCATGTCGGCGAATTGTGGAATTGAGTGGGGAAGAGGAAGTTCAGCTGGGCGAATGCGGCCTGACCATTAAAGCGGTGCCGGTAAAGCATTGGGGAAATCGTTATCCATGGAATGTGGATTATGGGTATACCGGGTATTTAATTGAAAAGCGGGACACGCGGATCTTCTTTCCGGGAGACACCGCCTACACCCCGGATTTTTACCGTCTGCGCGAGCGGGGGGAGATCGATCTGTGTTTCATGCCCATCGGTGCATACAGTCCAGACAAATACCAATGGGCACATTGTACCCCCGAACAGGCGTGGCAGATGTTTCTCGATACAGGAGCCAATGTGTTGGTGCCGATTCATTGGGATACGATTAAGTTGTCGCAGGAGCCTTTGCACGAGCCATTGGAGCGGCTACTCGCTGCCAGCGGAGAACAACGGGATCGAATTGTCATCACAAAACATGGGGAGGTTTATGTGCTGGTCAAGGATAAAGTCAGCCTGTCATAACGCTAGCTTTGGTGTATTTAAGGCGTGTTCCGGGGAAGCGGTGCCAGAACACGCCTTCGTGTTGGATGAAGTGGGATGGATCACTGCGTTTGCAGTTCGGCTAGCTCTTTTTTTAAGATGGCAGCTTTGATAGCCATATAGTCTACCTCGTCTGGCAACGCGTCTTTGAGCGGACGGAGTTTGTGTGCGCCCAGCTCGTCGATTTTGCGCATAATCAGTGCTTCCCAGCGAGCGGGGATGAAAGCGTCCCAATCCAGAGGATGACCGTCCAGGCCAGCGCGGATGAGATGATCTTCGATCGTTCCCCGCGTCAGTTGCCGCAGTTTGGCGATCTCATCGATCGTTTTTCCTTCTTGGAATAAACGGTAGGTGAGCAGGTGGCTCTGTTCTTTTTCCGGCTGTTCGGGAGCAGAAGGTGTTCGTCTGCGTCCATGCTTGTCCACGTATTTTTGAATCAAGGCCAGAAAAGCATGGCCGTGTTTGGCATATTTCAGCTCACCCACACCGGGGATGGCTCGCATCTCCTGTTCGGTGATCGGCAGGCGGCGGCACATCTCTTTAAGCGTGCTGTCTTGGAAAATGATGTATGGTGGCAATTGTTCCCGCTCGGAAATCGATTTCCTGAGTGCTTTCAGTTCTTCAAACAGCAGGGAACCTCGGCTGAGCTCAACTGTCGGCGTGCGCGTTTCTTCGCGGTGGAGCAATACGCGCCGGGAACCTTTTAAGACGTCGATCGCCAAGGGCGTCAACTTGGCAACGGGCACGCTGGGGTGTGACAGATCCAGGGTGAGGTAATGGTTGCTCACCAACTGGTGGCAAAGCTGGATGATTTCTTTTTCGGTTTGGTCTTTCATGATGCCGTAGGTGGAGAGGCGATCCAACCCCCAGCTGAGAATGCGCTTGTTTTTGGACCCGCGCAACACCTTGGATACCACGGTGAAGCCGAAGCGTTCATTCATGCGTTTGATGCAGGAGAAAATCTTTTGCGCATCAATGGTGCGGTCTTCCGCTTCACCCAGCTTTTTGCGGCAATTGCCACAGGTGCCGCAAGTGTAGGGATGATCATTGCCAAAATACTGGATAAATGCTTGCTGGTAACACTCATCAGTAAAGCAATAATCCACCATGCACCGTAATTTGCTAAGTTCCAGTGTTTTGCGCTCCGGAGTCATCTCAGAATGGTCGATCAGGTATTTTTGCGTTTCAATATCCTTCGGTGAGAACAGCAGGATGCACTCGCTTCGGTCGCCGTCTCTTCCGGCCCGTCCCGCTTCCTGATAGTAACATTCCAGATTGCGGGGCAGGTTATAATGGATCACGAAGCGGACATTGGATTTGTCGATCCCCATGCCAAACGCGTTGGTAGCGATAATGGTTTGAATCCGGTCATAGGAAAACGCTTCTTGGGCCCGATTGCGCTCCTGATCGCTCATGCCTGCATGATATTTGGCGACGGGAAAACCTTCCTCTTGCAAATAGCGATGCAACTGATCTACTTCTTTGCGGGTGGAGCAATATAGGATGCCGGTCTGCCCTGGGTGGTCGCGCAGATATTGCGCGATGAATTCACGCTTTTGCCCGTCGCGGTGGACATAAAAAGAAAGATTGTTCCGTTCCAATTTAGTCGAGAAAATATGCTTGGGCGAGATTTGCAACAAATTGGCGATATCATCGCGCACATCGACCGTTGCTGTCGCAGTCAAGGCGGCGATCAACGGTCTGCGCGGCAATGTCAGCAATCGTTCGGCCATGGAGCGATAGCTGGGGCGAAAGTCATGTCCCCACGTCGAGATACAGTGCGCTTCGTCGATGGTAACCAAATAGATGGGTAATGTCTCAAAAATCGCTTGGAAGCGCTCTGATTCCAAACGCTCAGGAGCGATGTAGAGCAATTTGACTTCGCCGGAGCGAAGCGCTTCGATGCGCTGGTCGATCTCATGGGGTTGTAGCGTGCTGTTGATGTATGTAGCGGAAATGCCTAGTTGCTTTAAGCCGTCCACTTGATCTTTCATCAAGGAGATCAAGGGGGAAATCACGATGGTGATCCCTGGAAACATCAGCGCCGGAATTTGGTAGCAAATGGATTTGCCCCCGCCAGTCGGCATGATGCCCATCGTGTTATGCCCGGCCAAGATGCTCTGGATGATTTTGCGTTGTCCCGGACGGAAAGTAGCGTAACCGTAAAATTTTTGCAGGAGTAGTTCCGCTTGTTCGATTGACACTCGTTTCACCCACTTACAAAGCATAGCTCGACATGATATGCAATCATTTTACATGATTTTTCTGATGTTGGCATGATGGAATTCCCCAGGAAGCGCGCTATCATCCTGGCTCCCTTGTAAGCAGAGGGCGTCCAAGGTTATCCTATACAATGAACGCAACAAGAGTGGAGGAACGAAACATGTTATTCATCGACAATCGGAACATCACCGATCCGCGGATCAACTTGGCGATAGAAGAGTATGCCCTCAAGCATTTGGATATAGAGGAGACATATCTCCTGTTTTATATCAATGAACCTTCCATCATTATCGGCAAACATCAAAACACAGTGGAAGAAATCAATGTCGATTATGTGCGGGAGAAAGGGATTCATGTGGTGCGCCGGTTATCTGGTGGTGGAGCGGTGTACCATGATTTGGGCAATCTCAACTTCAGCTTTATCACCAAAGACGATGGCAAGAGCTTTGCTAATTTCCGCAAGTTTACAGAGCCGGTCATCTCCGCGCTGGAGAGTTTGAACATCAAAGCCGAATTAAGCGGGCGGAATGATATTTTGGTCGATGGGAAGAAAGTGTCCGGCAACGCCCAATTTTCAACGAGGGGACGCATGTTCAGCCATGGCACGCTGATGTTTAATGTCAATATCGAAGAAGTGGTTAAAGCACTGCAAGTGAAGAAGGAAAAAATCGAATCCAAAGGGATCAAATCGGTGCGGAGCCGGGTTGCCAATCTGGTGGATTATTTGGCGGAACCGATGTCCATCCAGGAATTTCGGCAGGTGTTGTTGACGCACATCTTCGACGGAAAGCAACCGATTCCGCAGGTTGAACTGACCGCCGCAGATTGGGCCGAGATTGAAAAAATCGCTGACCGGCGCTACCGGAATTGGGATTGGAATTTCGGCGAGTCGCCGGAATTTAACGTCCAACACAGCAAGCGGTTCCCGATCGGATCGATTGACATCCGTCTCGATGTCGGGGAAAAAGGCGTCATCCGCCAATGCAAAATCTATGGGGACTTTTTTGGTGTGGGAGATGTGGCCGATATTGAACAGCGCTTGGCAGGGATTCGATATGACCGGGATGCCATCGAGAAAGCGTTGGCAGATGTGGATGTGAAGCATTATTTTGGTGATATCACCAAAGAGGAATTTATCGACTTGGTTTATTGATGACCAAACACGCCACCCAAGGAAAGAAGATAGTTGGTATTGACACTGGAAAAAGCGATGTCGTCAGCGGGACATCGCTTTTATTTATACTATGTGTTTCAATTCCCCTTCTGCTAAACGTTTGTTGAACGCCGTCAAAAATGCTTCTTGCTTATGGTGGAGCACATGTTCTAAAACGAATTCCTGATAGCCTTGTTCAAGGAGGAAATATAATACGCTGCGGAATAGTTTGGGGCCGTGGGGGTTGGTGGGGTCGATGAGTTGGAAGCTGGAATTGTACTCTTTGATCGTTTCCAGTAGAAAGAGGGTGCTTAAGCGCCCATTGGGCAAGGTGAACGCATATTCTTCCAGTATATAGCGATTGCGGTTGCCGCTGAATTGTACGCGTTCTTTGGGGATCAATGGCGGATGTTGTTGGTTTAGGACATGGGGCGCGATCGTCAAATCGAGCCGGTCGTGTTGGGTTGAGATGAAGCGACGAACCGCTTTGTAGTTGTTGAGGGCGGGAACAAGGGAAATGCGGCCGAGGAATGTTTGGATGATCAATTTATCATCGATGATCTTATAACCAAACAATATGTCTTGATCGATAAAGCCCCAGCCTTTTGGTGACAAGGTAATGCGGCCCAAATGCAGGAGCTGTTGCAATCTGATTCGCAGCAGGGAGAGACTTGGGCAAGGACTGATTCGCTCTGTCCAACGTTCATACGCATGGTTGTCGATGTGAACGGTCAATTCCATGGATGCGGTGGAAATGCGTGTGCGGGGCGTATGGCGGCGTTGCCGTTTTACCACGCGCATCAGTTCATGTTTGTTGAGATAATGGTCGTGATGAAGAAAGCATGTCCAATCGGCAAGTTTAATTTTTTTATTTATAAACGTCTTACTATTTAAGACCTGATAACTTAACGGATTTCGCTTTAACTCATTAAGCCAATTTTTGGAAGGGAGTGGTGTGTCAAATGGCCTGTGGCTATGCATGAAAGCCACTCCTTTCTGTATTTGGTCAAGTTGGAAGCCTGCCAATTTTGTTTGCATCCGTGTCGATAAGCGGAAAAACCGATCTGTGGAGGGCGGTGAGCCCAGGTGCAAAGGGGTTACTTGGTGCACTCCACCATCCATATCTCTCCATCCAAAAGATGGGTTAAACCTTTGAAAAAAATGGGGTTGTATATTCATATTACCATAAATAACCCAATTTATGCGAATATTTTTATACATTAATAAGAGTAGTTTTTCACGTCAATCCGTTGTGGGGTGCGCCTTTTTTGATTGAAATTCAGCCAAGAGAGCCGGTTTGAACAGATGGGAAAATCATTCATTAAAACGTAGGTAAGTCACAACTTGTCTAGGTCGATGGTATCGGTCGGGCAAGCGGTGGATGAAAGGAATCGGCTGGCGTATGTTAATGCTGTAATAGATTAATACCCGTTTTGTAGGAAAGTTATGATTAAATTCTCATAAAACCTTGACAAAACTCTGAATATTCTATTACGATAAAAACAAACAAGCGCTTGTTTTAAAGAAGGGATTTAGCTATGCCAAAAAAAGGGAGAAGAGAAGAAATCCTAGCCATCGCTTGTCGCTTGTTCAGCCAAAAAGGATACCATGGCACCACGATTCGTGATATTTCCGAGGCTTGTGGAATTTTGGCGGGCAGCTTGTATGCCCATATCAATACCAAAGAAGATTTGTTGTTTGAGATTACCAATCGGGGGGCGGATGCTTTCTTGCAATCATTGGCCCCGATCGTGGAGAGCCGGGTCACGGCCAAGCAGAAGCTGAAGCAAGCCGTTCGCGCGCATATCCAAGTGGTGGAAGCCAATCTTGAAGCGGCCACGGTGTTTTTCCATGAATGGAAGGCATTGACGGGTGAGCGGTATAAGCAGATTCAGGAGAAGCGGGATCAATATGAAGGCATGTGGTCGGCCATTTTGGCGGAGGGTGTGCAAGAAGGGATCTTCCAATTGCAAGATGAGAAATTCGCCCGCCTGTTAATTTTATCGGTGGGCAACTGGATTTACCAATGGTACCGCCCTGATGGCGGGTTGAGTGCCGAAGAAATCGCAGATCGGTTTGTAGCGTTGATGCTACACGGATTTGTGAGATAGGGATGGGAGGGAGAGACTTGCAAGAACAAGATTACCGTTCGTTCATGGAGCGAATCGAACGTGGAGAGAAGATCGAGGCGACCGAATGGATGCCGGATGAATATCGCAAGCTTCTAGTCAAATTGATCCACATGCATGCAGTAAGTGAGATCATGGGCGCATATCCGGAGAAAGAGTGGGTTCCCAAGGCTCCCAGCTTGCGGCGCAAACTGGCGATTATGGCCAAGGTGCAAGATGAGATGGGCCATGGGCAGTTGCTGTTGCGCGTTGCCGAGGATTTGTGCGCCCCGTGGGGCAAAACGCGTGAAGAGCTGATTTCCGACATTTACAGGCAACGGGTGAAATTTCACAATGTCTTCCACATGGAAGCCCGTACTTGGGCAGATGCGGGTGTGATCGGTTGGTTGGTCGACGGCGCCGCCATCATTAACCAAGCAGCGCTCCTAGAAACCTCTTATGCTCCTTACGCCCGGGTGTTGAAGCGGATCTGTGCTGAAGAGAGCTTTCACATGCAACATGGGGAGAACATCATTTTGGCGCTGGCCATGGGGACAGAAGCGCAACGGGAGATGTTGCAAGAGGCCGTTAATTACTGGTGGGAATCGTTGCTGTTCTTTTTCGGCCCCAAAGAGGTCACCCCGGCGGCTGAGCGTATGCTTCATTACCGCATACGCATTAAGACGAATGAGGAGTTGCGGCAAAAATTTTTGGACAAGTATGTCCCGCGCATCTGGTCGCTGGGCTTGACGGTGCCCGATCCGCAGTTGCGTTATGACGAGGAAGAGAAGTGCTGGCGCTATTCGGAGCCCGATTGGGAGAAATTCGGCCGGATTGTGCGCGACTGTATGGGTCCCAAGTCGCAGGAGCGGATGGCGTTGCGTCGTCGCGCCCACGAAGGTCAACTCTGGGTGCGTGAAGCGATGATTCGCTCCCGGGCTTTGATGCATGCGGTGTGAGGTGGGATCAAATGACTGAAAAAATGGAATATGGCGTCTTCGAGGTATTTGTGCAGCGGACGCATCTAGATCATCATGTCCATGTGGGAAACTTGCTGGCCCCTTCCGCCGATGTGGCAGCGCAGATGGCGCGGGAGAACTTCTTGCGGCGAGAGAAAGTGGTCAGCCTGTGGGTGGTTCCCCGGGACCAGATTACCGCTGTTTCTGAACATGGAGAGTGGTTGGGGCGCGAATTGGATCGGAGTTACCGTGAAGTGTCCGGGTACACCGAAAACGGACGGCTGTGGCGCATGTTTAAAGAGAAAGCGCTAACATTGGAGGAGATCGTGGCATATGTGGAACGGCGGAGCGAAGGAGGGAGAAGGAATGGAAATCAAAGACGCCCATCAGGCTCGTGAGCATCCAACTTATCACCAGGCATTGATCCGGTGGATCACTCAGTTGGCCGATGATGAATTGACATTGGGCCATCGGGACTCGGAGTGGCTGGGACTATGCCCTGACATTGAAGGAGATGTTGCATTTAGTTCGATCGCGCAAGATGAAGTGGGACATGCCACCTTCTACTTTGAGCTCTTGCATGAATTGGGTGAACCTGATCCCGACAGGCTGGCCTTTGCCAGGAAGAGCCACGAACGGCGCAACGCCAAGCTGGTGGAACAGGAAAATGGCGATTGGGCTTACTCCGTTCTCCGCCACACCCTTTACGATATTTTTGATGGGATCCGACTGGAAGCGATGCGCCAATCCAGTTACCTGCCGCTCAGGCACGGTGTGGCGAAGATCCAGCGGGAAGAGGCGTACCATTTGTTGCATATGAAGACATGGATGGTCCGCATGGGCAAAGCGGGCGGTGAAGCGAGACAATACTTGGAGGAAGCGGCAGTGCGTCTATGGCCGCAACTGGATGACCTCTTCTCCTTTGGAGATGCGGATGAGGAAACGCTGTTGCGGTTTGGGATCATCGGATTTGGCTCCGCCGAATGCAAGAAACGATGGGAAGAACAGGTGAAAGCCGTTTTCAGCCAAGCGGGTCTGCCCTGGCCGGGGGAGATTCCAATAAGTGGGCGCGATGGACGGCTGGGGCAACATGACCCCGCATTGGCCCAGTTGCTGGAGACGATGACAGAAGTATACCGCCTTGACCCCGTAGCGAGGTGGTGAAGGAAATGGTGACGGAGGCGGAATATTGGAAACGGTTGCAAGAAGTGAAAGACCCGGAGATTCCCACAGTGAGTGTAGTGGAGATGGGGATGGTCAAGCGGGTGGAGGTGAAGCCGGGTCGGGTGCTTGTCGAGATGATGCCCACCTTTGTGGGATGCCCGGCGCTCGACTTGATCCGCAAGCAAGTGGTTCGCCAATTGTCTGAGCCAGACGCTTCCGTTGAAGTAGAAGTTGATTTTGTTTTCGATCCCCCATGGACGAGTGAGCGCATTACTGCGGAGGGCGCACGGAAGCTGAAGGAGTTTGGGATCGCACCACCTGGTTCGCAGGTGGATGAGCTGCCATCCTGTCCATATTGCGGGGAGGAAAAGGGGCAAGTAGAGAATTTGTTCGGACCGACGGCCTGCCGCGCAATCTATTATTGCACGCGTTGCCGGCAACCGTTTGAAGGCATGAAAAAAGTGTGATCAAAGGAGTTGGCGCCATGTACCAACCCGCAGTGGAGGCGATGGAGAGGCGGGAGCTGAACCAGTTGCAGGAACGGCGCTTGTTGGAAACGGTGCGTCGCGTGTATGCACATGTGCCATTTTATCGGTCGAAGCTGCAACAAGCAGGCATTGATCCCGAGTCATTTCGCGGTTTGGCCGAGCTTACGCGGCTGCCATTTACCCGCAAATCGGATTTGCGTGACCAATATCCGTTTGGCTTGTTCGCCACGCCGCTCGCCGACGTGCGCCGCCTTCACGCTTCATCGGGAACAAAAGGGAAGCCGACGGTAGTCGGTTATACTGAACGCGATTTGCGCTTGTGGAGTGAAGTGTGTGCACGGGCGCTGGTGACGGCTGGAGGCCAGCCAGGAGATGTATTTCACAATGCTTATGGGTATGGCTTGTTTACGGGAGGATTAGGGATGCATGCCGGCGCCGAACGGTTAGGCATGGTCACGGTGCCGGTTTCTGGCGGCGGGCGCATGAGGCAGTGGACGTTGATTGAAGATTTCAGCCCGCGCGTGATTGCGGGAACACCCTCATTTATTTTGAGTCTGGGTGAAGCGATGATTCAAGCAGGCAAACATCCCCGCAACAGCTCAGTCAAAGTGGGGATTTTCGGCGCCGAGCCGTGGTCAGAAGAGATGCGGCAGGAATTGGAAGCGTTGTGGGGCATCCATGCGGTGGACATTTATGGTTTGTCAGAAGTGGTTGGGCCGGGAGTGGCCATTGAGTGCTGGCAGGCAAAAGAGGGCTTGCACATCGCTGAAGACCATTTCTTGGTGGAAGTGATTGACCCGCACACCGAAGAAGTTTTGCCGGAGGGCGAGGTGGGTGAGCTGGTGTTTACCACATTGACCAAAGAAGCGCTTCCTGTCCTCCGTTACCGAACGGGGGATTTGGCTAGTGTTACGAGCGAACCCTGCCGTTGCGGGCGGACACACCGCCGGATGTCCCGTGTCAAAGGGCGGATCGACGACATGTTGATCATCCGGGGAGTCAATGTGTTTCCGATGGAGATTGAGCCCATCGTGATGGCCCAGCCAGAACTGAGCCCTCATTATCAGCTGGTTGTAGAGAAAGAAGGATCGATGGATCGGTTGACGGTTGAAGTGGAAGTATTGGAATCTTCATTTAATCTTGTTGATTTTTCCGCGTTGACCAAACGGTTGGAGGAGGCGCTGAAAGAAAATTTGGGTGTCTCTGTCCGTGTGCGCGTGACGATGCCGGGATCATTGCCGCGTAGTGAAGGAAAGGCTGTTCGCATTCTTGATCGGCGGTAAGGTCTGTACGGCGAATTTATTAAACTATCCAGTTTGGGAGGATGATCAGTATGGTAAAATTGGTCGCTCTGTACAAACAACCGGAAGACAAGCAAGCGTTTGATAAGCATTATTTTGAGGTTCACCTGCCATTGACCGAAAAAATGCCCGGGTTGATCAAAACGAAAGTAACCAAGTTTTCAAGCACTCCGATGGGAACCGAGTCCCCGTTTTATTTGCAGGCCGACATGTACTTTGAGTCGGAGGAGGCACTCCAAGCGGCAATGAAATCCCCTGAGGGCAAGGCGGCTGCCAAAGATGTGATGTCCTTCGCCGGAAAGCTGATTACCATGATCATCGGGGAAGAGGCGGAAGCTGAGTGAGCGGGTCGTGGCTGACAACACCGGCAGTGGTTGGCGCCGGTACGATGGGGATGGGGATTGCGGAGGTGCTGGCGGCGGCCGGCTATCCGGTGTTGGTATGGGAGATGTTGCCGACGATGATGGAGCGCGCCCGCAAACAATTGAAGGAGCGGTTGGCGGCGCGGGTAGCCAAAGGACGCTTGTCCGCTGAAGACGCGGAGGGGATGTTTGAGCGCATCCAACCGGTGGAGAGTCTTGATGAGCTGGCGAAATGTGAGCTGGTGATTGAAGCGATCGTGGAGAGCTTGGAGGCAAAGCAATCCTTATTCGCGCAGTTGGATGAGCTTGTGTCCCCCACCGCAGTCCTTGCTTCCAACACCTCTTCGCTGTCGATCACTGCGATCGCCGGTGCCACCAAGCGACCTGACCGGGTGTTGGGTATGCACTTTTTCAATCCAGCGCCTCGCATGCCCTTGGTCGAGGTCGTACATGGTGCGCAAACAGCGCCCCACATTCTTGAACAAGTCTACGGGTGGTTGTCTGGCCTGGGCAAAGTGCCGGTGCGGGTGGCAGATGCTCCCGGCTTTCTGGTAAACCGGGTAGCCCGTTCGTACCATACCGAGGCAGTCAAGTTGGTTGCCCAGCAGTCAGCTCGCAAAGAGCAGGTGGATCGCATTTTGGAGGGAGCTGGCTTTCCGATGGGGCCCTTCAAACTGCAAGACCTGATCGGAATCGATGTCAATTTGGCGGCGTCTGTTTCCGTATATGAAGCGACTTTTCATGAAGCGCGGTTCCGTCCGCATTATCACCAACAGCGGATGGTGGAACAAAAGGCGCTAGGACGCAAGACGGGAAAGGGGCATTACGAGTATGGCGGATAAGGTGGTGATTTTGGGGGATGGCCCTTTCCGGGAGCCGCTGGCAACATTTCTCGCGTCGCAGCAAGTAGCTTGCATCTCGCCGGAGCAGGCGGATGGCCGTGACGTGTTGGCAGTGATTGATGTGCAAACCGGGTGTGACGGGGGCAAACGCGATTGGCTGGTCGGTGCGGAGCGCGTGATCTCCGAGCAGACGCCCATTTTCACCTCTGTCTTGCACCGGACGGCTACCGAGATCGCCTCTTGGTTGGCCCATCCCGGGCGGGTGGTGGGATTTTCACCCGTGCAGTTCGCGGACATGCCGGTGGTCGAAGTGTGCCGCCCCCTGCAAGCGGAGGAGGATGCCAGCTGGACAGATCATCTGCAAGTACTTGCTGGTTGGGGGAAAGAGGTAGAAGAAGTGGGAGATGAGCCGGGGTTGGTGTTTCCGCGTACCTTGGCGCTATTGGTAAATGAGGCGGCTTTTGCACTGGCGGAAAAAATCGCTGACAAAAAAGATATCGACTTGGCGATGCGCAAAGGAACCAATTGGCCGTACGGGCCGCTGGAATGGGCAGACCGCATCGGCATCGACCAGATTGTCGCCATATTGACCGGATTGGAGAGGGAGCTGGGAGAAGAGCGTTACCGTCCGGCGCCGCTGTTGCGCAAAATGGTTTACGCCGGGTATCTGGGCCGGGCCAGCGGCCGCGGGTTCTACTGTTATGATGAGCAGTCGGTGCGGAAGGGAGCAGAGGGATGAGGCGTCGTGAAGCGGTGATAGTGGATGCCGTGCGCACCCCGATCGGCCGATATCGAGGGGGACTGAGTCGGGTGCGCCCCGATGATCTGGCGGCTCATGTCATTCGGGCTTTGGTTGAGCGCAATCCGCAACTGGATCAAGCAGAGATCGAAGATGTTGTGTTCGGATGCGCCAATCAAGCGGGGGAAGACAATCGGAATGTGGCTCGGATGGCGCTGTTGTTGGCTGGATTGCCAGAAGAAATCGGGGGAGTCACGGTAAACCGTTTGTGCGGTTCGGGATTGGAAGCGATCAATCAAGCTGCGGCGGCAATCCAGATGGGGAGCGGCGATGTGATGATTGCCGGGGGAGTGGAGAGTATGACCAGGGCGCCGCTGGTCATGATGAAGCCGGAGCAAGGATGGGCCCGTGGTGATCAGGTGTTGGTGGACACCACTTTGGGTTGGCGGTTCATTAATCCCCGGTTAGCGGCGCGCTATGAACCGATCAGCATGGGAGAAACCGCAGAAAATGTGGCTGAAAAATGTGGCATCACCCGCGAGGAGCAAGATGCATTTGCCTATCAAAGCCAAAAGCGGGCTGAACAAGCACGCGTGCGAGGCACGTTTCAGGCAGAGCTGGTGCCTGTACCGGTGGCAGAGGAAAAGGGGGAAACCGTCTGGGTATCTGCGGATGAACACCCCCGGCCTCAGACGACTCTCGCCAAGCTGAGCCAGCTTCCACCGGTGTTTCGGTTAAACGGCACGGTGACTGCTGGCAATTCGGCAGGTATTAATGACGGAGCGTCAGCACTATTGCTGATGGAACGTGAAACGGCCATTCGCTTGGGTTGCCGTCCGTTGGCCCGTGTGGTGGCATTTGCTGTGGCTGGTACCAACCCGCTGACCATGGGGCTGGGGCCGGTACCTGCTGTGCGCAAAGTGTTGGCGCGGGCAGGGCTTACGGTGGACGATCTGGATTTGATCGAACTGAATGAAGCATTTGCCGCCCAAGCCCTTGCTTGCATACAAGAATTGGCGTTGGACCCGGACAAAGTGAATGTCAATGGCGGCGCGATTGCACTTGGACATCCACTTGGAGCCAGCGGCGCACGAATCATGACGACATTGGTACACGAGTTGGTACGACGAGAAGGGCGATACGGTTTGGCAACCATGTGTATTGGTGTGGGACAGGGGATTGCCACGGTGATTGAACGTATTTGAAGCATCTTATCAACCAAAGGAGCGTGTGACATGCATATGGAGAAAGTGGCTCTTTTAAAAGAAAAATACGATTTGCTGATCAATGGAGAAGCTGTACCAGGTAGCTCCGGCGAGACGTTCACCGTCTACAATCCGGCCACGGGAGAAGCGATTACGGAAGTGGCGAAAGCGACCCGTGCGGATGTGGATCGTGCCGTGGAAGCGGCTCGTGCGGCTTTGACGCAAGGCAAATGGGCACGCTGGCCCGCTTCGCGCAGAGGACAAATCTTGAACAAGATTGCTTCCATCATGCGGAGCCGTTTTAAAGAATTGGTGGAGTTAGAAGTGTTGAATACGGGGAAAGCGCTTTCCGCGGCTAAAGGGCAAGTGATGCAGGCGATTGAAGACTTTGAGCTTTACGCGGGGGCAGTCTCCACCATCCAAGGTCACACCAAACCGGTGCCAAACGGATTTTTCCATTATTCGGTCAAAGAGCCGGTCGGCGTGTGCGCGCAAATTATCCCTTGGAACTATCCATTGATGATGGCGGCATGGAAAGTGGCTCCCGCCCTGGCCGCAGGATGCACAATCGTTTTAAAACCGGCGAGTTTGACGCCATTGACCGCGCTCGCTTTGGCCGATATTTGCCATGAGGCAGGGGTGCCCAACGGAGTGATTAACGTCATCACGGGAAGCGGCTCGGATGTGGGAGCGTACTTGGTGGAACATCCCGGGGTGGACAAAGTGGCGTTTACCGGGGAGACGACGACGGGTAAAGACATCATGGCTAAAGCATCCGAAACATTGAAACGGGTTACGCTGGAGCTGGGAGGAAAATCGCCGAACATCATCTTTGCTGATGCTGATTTGGAAGCGGCGGTCAACGGTGCTGTCTTTGGAATCTATTACAACACCGGGCAATCCTGTGAGGCGCGGTCCCGCCTGTTGATTCACGAGGATATTTATGACGCGTTTATCGAACGATTTATTGAGAAAACAAAACAATTGCGTCTGGGTGATCCGTTCAGCGAAGAGACCCACGTGGGAGCGGTGATTTCGCAAGCGCAATGGGATACGATCCATAGCTATGTGCAAGCGGCGGAAGCGGAAGGAGCACGGGTTCTTTGCGGCGGTAAGCGGCCCGAGGGGAAAGAGTTTGAGCGGGGGCATTGGTATCTGCCTACTTTGATTGGCGATGTGACCAATGACATGCGAGTTGCGCAAGAAGAAATCTTCGGACCGGTAGTCGTGGCAATCAAATTCAAAGATGAGCAAGAAGCGATTCGTTTGGCCAACGACACCGTGTACGGATTGGCGGCAGCTGTTTGGACGCGCGACCACGCGTTGGCCCACCGGGTGACCGGACAGTTGAAGGCGGGTGTCATCATGGTGAACAATCCCTTCTCCACTTTCCCAGGCTTGCCGTTTGGCGGATATAAGCAATCCGGGTTTGGCCGGGAGCTGGCGCTGGAATCGCTGGACTTGTACATGGAAACCAAAAGCGTGCTCTCTTATGTCGGGCCAAAACCGCTCAACCCTTTTGGTCTATAGGAGGAAGAGCATGAAGCAGGGGCTGGAACCAGGACATCAAGAAACCATCTCCATTGTCGTAACTGAGGAGATGGCCGCCTCTTTCGCCGGGCAGATGGTGCATCCGGTTTTGTCCACGGTGCATATGGTGTACTACATGGAGTGGGCTGGCCGCAAAGTGATTCTGCCGTTTTTGGAAGAGGGAGAAGAAGGGATCGGGGCTACCATTCACATTCGTCACATCGCCCCCGCCCCCATCGGCAAACGGGTGGATTTCACTGCGACGGTCATTGAGCGGACTGACAACAAAGTGGTGTGCCAAGTGAAAGCCGAACACGACCGGGCCGTGGTGGGAGAAGGGGAATTTGTGCAGGTTATTCTGCCACTCTCCAAGATCGAGGCCAACATCAATCGGATGAAATAAGTGCAAACCGCCGCAATATATTGCGGCGGTTGCTGATTTTATGGAAAAATGATGTGGGCAAAAAAAATTGAAAGTACCTGTTGACATTATCTTAGACACATGATAAATTTATAAATGTCGCTACGACATAATGAAATTTCATAAACGAGCCGAAGTGGCGGAATTGGCAGACGCGCACGACTCAAAATCGTGTTCCCTCAAGGAGTGTGGGTTCGAGTCCCACCTTCGGCACCATATTTAAACTAGAGATGATTCTCTGGTTTTTTTATTTTTGCCAGATTTACTTGATCGCACGCCAAGGATAAGAACAATAAAAAAATGTATGTAAGGTTGTTGACTTTATCTACAATGCGTGCTAAATTATATCTTGTCGCTTAAACCATGACTGTGAATAAGTTTGTCGGGATGTGGCTCAGCTTGGTAGAGCACCTGGTTTGGGACCAGGGGGTCGCAGGTTCGAATCCTGTCATCCCGACCATTTTCTTTGTTTAACGCCGTGATGCGATGAAATATATATCCATCGGGATGTGGCTCAGCTTGGTAGAGCACCTGGTTTGGGACCAGGGGGTCGCAGGTTCGAATCCTGTCATCCCGACCATTTTCTATTTGTTTAACGCCGTAGCGCGATGAAACATATATTTATCGGGATGTGGCTCAGCTTGGTAGAGCACCTGGTTTGGGACCAGGGGGTCGCAGGTTCGAATCCTGTCATCCCGACCACACAAAAAAGGAGGCCGTCTAAAGGTCTCCTTTTTTATTTTGCCGTTTTTTTCGATGCGGTTGGCAATAAGTGGTGTTCGATGAGATGGGAGACAGCATGTTCATCATGGCGAGCCACGATCACATCTGCCTGCTTTAAGACTTCGGGATGTGCATTGCCGACTGCAGCCCCCAGACCGGCCAATTTCAACATGTCCAAGTCGTTGCAGTGGTCGCCGATTGCGGCCAATTGTTTCGGCTCCATCTCTAGTTGCTCTATGAGCTTAGCGGCGGCCGCTCCCTTGGACATACCGCGCGG
Organism: Laceyella sacchari; assembly: GCF_004343255.1. GTDB lineage: Bacteria > Bacillota > Bacilli > Thermoactinomycetales > Thermoactinomycetaceae > Laceyella > Laceyella sacchari. The sequence continues at coordinate 199,371 of NZ_SMDD01000001.1, forward strand.
CAATATTTCAAAATAATTATCGTAAGACAGAGTGGCGTCGATTGGGAAGGCGGTCAGCGTGTCCGACCATGTGATCACTTGGTGCATTTCCTGCGGATCAGCGATAACAACCAGTTTGAGGTACGGGACATCTGGGAGATCATTAAACGAAGGCAGAGACACCACGTTCAGGTCTTCCGTTTTTTCAGCGGCTAAGGCGGCTTCCGTAGCGGGACGTAGCTGGGTGATATAGATGGCGTCGATGCCATAGATGATCAAGTCCATCGGACAGGATAAGCGTTCTAAGGCGTTGGCTACCAACTGCCGGATCATGTCGGCTGGCAATGTGGATACAGGTGACAAGTGTCCGCTTGCCGGATCAAACAGCAGTGCTCCGTTGCAGAGAATGACTGGAACCTCCAGGCTTAATTCGTCAATGAAGCGTTTTGCTTCCATATAGGTGCGACCGGTGGCCAGAGTGAAGATGCCCCCGTGCTCCCGAAACCGTGCGATGCTACGTTTGTTTTCCGATGATATCCGATTGCCGGTGCCAAGCAAAGTGCCGTCAACATCAGATACCAACAAGGGATAAGGCAACAAACTCATCACAATCCACTCCTTTATCTCTTTCAGTGTACGGGTATAAGGTCAAGCGGAAATTGAGAAATGATTCATTTTTGATGAAGCTTGCCAACCAAGTATATCATGCCGAAGCTCTCTTCGCCGCCCTTTCCATTGGCGGCCGCACATCGTACAATGAAAAGGTCTTGACAACACGTTCCGCCGCCAGTGAAAAAACTTGGGACAAATAGAGAGGAGATAGAGAGGATGCAGATGGGATTGGATGAATTATTTCATCGGGTGCAACATTGCACGATGTGCAGATTGCATGAGCGGCGAACACAAGTGGTCCTTGGAGAAGGCAACCCCCATTCCCCGTTGATGATTGTGGGTGAAGGGCCGGGAGCGGACGAGGATATCCAAGGGCGCCCCTTCGTCGGGAAAGCCGGGCAGTTGTTGAACAAGATGTTAGCGGCGGCGGAAATCCCGCGGGAACAGATTTACATAACCAATATTGTGAAATGCCGTCCGCCAGGCAACCGGACGCCGACCGAGGATGAAATGAACACTTGCATCGTCATTTTGCGGCGGCAATTTCTCGTGATTCGTCCCAAAATCATTGTGACATTGGGCTCGGCTCCCACCCGGGCATTGATTGATCCTAAGGCGAGAATCACCCGTGTCCGCGGTCAATGGGTGGAGAAGAAAGGTGTGCGGTTCATGCCGACGTTTCACCCGGCATACCTGTTGCGCAATCCGGAAGCCAAACGGGAGGCCTGGGCGGATTTTCAGCAGATTCGGGACGCATACAAAGAAGTGTTGGCCGGTATGAACAGTTGATGAAGACGTGTCTGGTGAATGGGTAAGCAGGATTACACGTGACAGCGCTCATTGAGAAAAAGGCTTTTCCTTCCACTGCACCGCTTGTTTGCCAGGCATGCCCCATACGCAGAATAAAGGAAGCAGGTGATCAGACGATGGAACGATTGCGGAGCATCCTGACCCGCATCGATGGAAAAGGATACAAAGCGTATAAAGATTTAACAGGAGAATATCGGTTTCCCCACTTCCAATTGTTTGTCGACTATGTGCAGGGAGATCCTTTTGCCTCGCCGTCCCGCATACGCGTGCGCATTCCCGGTGCACGTATCTCTTGGAAACAGGATTGGATGGCAAGCACTTTCCGCAGGACGGCCCTGGAAGACTGGTTTGTCCGCAAATGGGTACGACAGCTTGACCGATCGGCACCCCGTATCTCAGGCACAGGCAAAAGCGGCCTGATCGCCATTGATCGTCCTGGGCAAGCGATTTTACAGCGTACGGCAGTCGTCGTTACACCGGAGTGGTTGGAAGCACGCCTCCACATCGGGTTGCCGGCGCGGGGGCGGACGGTGATGGGCAAAGCTGCCGCTGAGATGTTGTGTACCGTGTTGCCTCAGTGTGTCCAGCAAGTGGCGACCCTGAGTGAAGCGGATCAGCGGGCCATCGAGCAGCGGATGTGCTTGGTGGACAATCAGCAAGCGATTCGCCAAGCGATGCGCGAACGGGGTTGGGTGGCGTTTGTGGCAGATGGGGCAATTTTGCCACGCGAAAGCGGCATCAGTGACCGACCCTTGCGCGGAGAGCAGGTCATACCGTTTGCCGCTCCCCCGTCCCTGCGACAAACCGTGCCGGTTCCACATGGGGAATCCATCAGCGGGATGGCGATTCCCCGCGGAATCACCTTGATCGTCGGCGGAGGATATCACGGTAAAAGCACCTTATTGCAAGCGATGGAACGAGGTGTTTACAACCATATTGAAGGAGATGGACGGGAATATGTGCTGACCGATCCCGACACGGTCAAGGTGCGTGCAGAGGACGGGCGCCGAGTAGAGAGAGTAAATATTTCACCCTTCATCAATCAATTGCCTTTGATGCGAGATACGACACGTTTTTCCACCGAGGATGCGAGTGGTAGCACCTCGCAGGCTGCCAACATCATGGAGAGTTTGGAAATGGGTTGTCGTTGCCTGCTGATAGACGAGGACACCAGCGCCACCAACTTTATGATTCGCGACGCCCGAATGCAGGCCTTGGTAGCTAAAGGAAAAGAACCAATTACTCCATTCATCGACAAAGTGCGTCAGCTGTATGAAGAAAAAGGCGTGTCCAGCGTGCTGGTCATCGGTGGATCAGGAGATTATTTTGATGTGGCTGATCTTGTGATCATGATGGATCAATACCTGCCTCAAGATGTGACTGCTAAGGCGAAAGAGATTGCTGGCAACCAACAGAGCGGACGTGTGCGGGAAGGCGGTGCGACTTTCGGGGAGATCACTGCCCGTTCACCGTTGGCCAAAGGGCTGGAAGCGGATCGCAAAGGGCGGGAAAAAGCGGAAGCGAAAGGCCGACATGCCATTCTTTACGGTACGCAGGCGGTTGACTTGTCTGCCAGTGAGCAATTGGTGGATACCAGCCAGACCAGAGCGATTGCACTGATGATGCGTTGGATCGGCGAACGTGCAGATGGACGAGCGAGTTTGCGGCAGCTGATTGAAGCTGGTTTGAAAGAGGTGGAAGCACACGGATTGGATGTGCTTTCGCCATTCCGAGGGAAGCATCCGGGTGATCTGGCTTTGCCGCGTAAGTATGAGATCGCCCAAGCAATTAATCGCTTGCGTTCTCTGCATGTAAAAGGAGGGGACAAAGGATGAAGGAAGTGATCATCTATACCGACGGTGCCTGCTCACACAATCCGGGGCCGGGCGGATGGGCGGCGGTGCTCTTGTATGGTCAGCACCGCCGGGAGATTTCCGGAGGGGAACGGGAGACGACGAACAACCGGATGGAATTGATGGCCGTCATTGAATCCCTCAAGTTGCTGAAGGAACCATGCCGGGTCAAATTGCATTCAGACAGTGCTTATATCGTGAATTGTTTTCAGCAAAAATGGTATGTCAAATGGATCAAGAACGGTTGGATGACCGCAGGCAAAAAGCCAGTTGAAAACAAGGATTTGTGGCAGGAGTTGCTGGCCTTGTGCGAGGAGCATGAAGTGGAGTTTATCAAAGTGAAAGGGCATAGCGATGTCGAATTGAACAACCGCTGTGATGAATTGGCCCGCGCGGCCGTGCCGAGATAGGGGAGAAACTGGCAAGAGCGCAGGGAGATCGCCATGGTATAATAACATCTCGAATTGTCGACGGAAGGGGCAGGTGCCGCCAAGCGGAACAACATCTAAGGAAAAGGAGGGGACCGTGTGAACAGTGCAGATTTGAAACAGAAACTCATCAGCAAAGCAAAAGAAATCGGCATCGACAAAATCGGATTCACCACCGCTGACCCATTTATCGCGTTGCGGGAGCGGCTGAAAGAGAGTCAGGAGAAGGGATATGCATCAGGATTTGAAGAGCCGGACATCGAGAAACGGGTTAGACCAGAACTGTCGTTGCCCGAGGCTAAATCGATTATTGCCATCGCACTGGCCTACCCCTCCAAACTGAAGAATCCACCCCGTTCGGAGTCGGGTGCGTATCGAGGCATTTTCTGCCGCGCGTCGTGGGGCGAGGATTACCATCATGTTCTGCGGGAGAAGCTGAGCTTGCTGTCCGTTTATCTCCAAGAGTTGGTGCCTGATGCGCGAACCCAAGTGATGGTGGATACAGGAGCTTTGTCAGATCGCGCGGTTGCCGAGCGGGCTGGTATTGGATGGAGCGGGAAGAATACATCCATCATCACGAAGGAGTTCGGCTCATGGGTGTATCTGGGGGAAATGATTACGGATGTATACATTCCACCTGACACACCGGCCACAGATGAATGTGGGGATTGCACAATCTGCATCGATGCCTGCCCCACTGGGGCAATTGTGCAGGCAGGGCAGTTGAATGCGCAGGCCTGCATCGCCTATCTGACCCAAACAAAGGGTTTTCTGGCGGAGGAATATCGGAGTAAGCTGGGCAATCGTTTGTACGGGTGTGACACGTGCCAAACGGTATGCCCGAAGAATCGTAAACGCCACTTTGACCATCAGACTGCGTTTCAGCCGGATCCCGAAAAAGTGAAGCCGCTGTTAAAGCCGTTGCTCCAGATGAGCAATCGAGAGTTTAAAGAGAGATTTGGACGGATGTCAGGGGCTTGGCGTGGCAAAAAACCGATTCAACGCAATGCTATCATCGCGTTGGCTCATTTCAAGGATCAAACGGCGATTCCCGATCTGGTGCGGCTATTGGCAGAAGATCCTCGCCCGGTGATTCGGGGTACTGCCGCATGGGCTTTGGGGAAAATCGGCGGAAAAGAAGTGCTGGAAGCATTGCAAAAAGCCCAGGAAAAAGAAGGGGACCAGGAGGTCCTGCATGAGATCGGCAAGGCATTGGACATGGCGCAAAACGCATGAAAGTACACAACCCCCCCCGGCGGGACGTCAATGTGACCGCGGGGGGTTGTTGTGTAGGTAGCATCTGTTGCCGGTTCATCTGGCAGACGGAGGCTTTTTCACCACGTCCGCCAATAGATTTTTTCCACTTGATGGTTGGCACCTTTTTTTATGATGAGTTTGGCCCGATGGCGCTGGGGATGGATGTAGGTTTGCAAGTTGGGCAGATTAATCTCCTGCCAAGCTTGCTCGGCAATAGACAGGGCTTCTTCATCAGGCAACTGGGCCAAATCGTAATAATATGATTGTGGCGCATTGCGCGCCAGATTCCGAAACTCCTGAAACCGTTTCATAAACCAGTGAAACAAGTGCTCCGGCTCTGCGTCAAGATAGATGAGCAAATCAAACAAGCTTTGGATCGGCGTAGCGGACAAGGTTGTTTGCGGATGAAGCAAGTTGACACCTTCAATCAGCAAAATGTCTGGTGCAGCAATGGATTGCGACTGATCGGGAACAAGATCATACAAAAGGTGCGAATAGACGGGAATCTCCACTTCATCTGCGCCGGTCTTTATATCCAACATGAATTGGAGGAACCGCTTCCAGTCGTAACTCTCAGGAAATCCTTTCTTCTCCAATATGCCCCGCTCATGCAAGATGCGGTTGGGCAATAAAAAGCTGTCCGTCGAAACAATCTCCACACGGGGTTGTTCGGGAAAACGGTGGAACAACTCTTTCAACACTTGGGCGAAGGAGCTTTTGCCCGAAGCACTGCTGCCCGTGATGCCGATCAGATAAGGGATGTTGGGCCAAGGGCGTTGGAAAAAGTTCTCCCACATATGTTGCGATGATCTCGTTTGCGAGAGTTGGAGATACAACAATTGGGAGAGAGGAAGATACACCTCGGCCATTTCTTCATCAGAAACCAGCAGCGAGAGCGGAGCGGATGGCAAATGGGAGGATGCCGTATATGCGGGCAACCACTGTTGAAAGCTTTGCCGGTCAAATGTAAAAAAGGCCTTATTTGACATGCGATCACCTTTTTTCCAGTAATGGTCTCATCAACCGTGTGAGAGAAGGTTTCCTGTGCGGCGGGATGCGGTTCTCTTGAAGTAAGGGAAACATTTTCTTTCATTATAGTGGATTTGTGGGGGAACACGCACAGCACAACGAGGCTGATTGAAAGAGCAAGGAGTTGATAAACGGCAAAAAATTCAGATAAACATAGAAAATGGGCTCCTTGCAACGGGGTAAACCTTTGATGCGTCAGCATCTGAAATGTTTTACATACGAGCAGTATGGATGAGAATTTCTTCCGCTAAGGAATTCATGTGCCAATTCGGAGTGAAAAGAGGTAAGATAGATGGGAGGAGAGAGTAGAGCTTGACTGTTCATGTTTTGAAAAAAATGAAACTTCCTATGCATTGGTAACGTCTATTTTAATTGGAATCAGTAGATTGCAGTGGGATATTGTCTCGCGAAAGTCATAATTTCATTGTAAAATAACAAAGACTTGCAAATAGGGAGGGTTCCTTTGATGACCCCTGGGTCACAGAGCATAGTCTGGAGTCAAATTGACAGTCCGATCGGGCCGCTAACCTTGGTAGCCAGTCACCACGGTTTGTGTCATATCATGTTCAGCCGCAAAAACTCGCCAACAAGAGGCTTGCAGATGTGGTTGAACAATTGGTTTCCAAATCCGAGATTGGAACGGAACGATCACGAGTTGCAACCGTACATCATCCAGTTGGAGGAATATTTCAGACGGGAACGGCGCGAGTTCGACCTGCCGATTGATTTATACGGAACGCCATTTCAAAAGTTGGTCTGGCGTTATTTGCGTACCATTCCTTACGGGGAAGTTCGCAGTTATAAAGAGGTGGCCCAGGGCATTGGCGCTCCCAAGGCGGTGCGCGCGGTGGGTGGGGCTAACAATAAAAATCCCGTTTCCATCGTGATACCTTGCCATCGAGTGATCGGTTCCAATGGGTCACTGGTAGGGTATGGTGGTGGACTCCATATCAAGGAATATTTGCTTACTTTAGAAGGCTGGCTTAAGCCAAACGAAAGGGACTGAAGTGGAGCAGCGTAGGCTGCTTTTTCTTTTTGTAATAGATGCGCACTCCTTCTCATAAAGGTTTTATAAAGATGGGAGGAGTGGGAACATGGCTTATGATCGGGCACGCGCGGTGGAGTATGCAGAAACGTTTTGGAGTCGGCCCAACCCTTACTACAAGGCGTTTGCGGACGATTGCACCAATTTCGTGTCACAATGCCTGCGAGCTGGAGGATTACCCATGGCCCGCGGTTGGTGGTATCGGCGGGGGCGGAACGGACAGGCGAGTTGGAGTCACTCGTGGGCGGTGGCCCATTCGTTGTGTCTCTTCTTGAAGCGTGGCGGACCGACGGGGAGAACGCGGGAGGTAGGGGATGTCGGCCAGTTGCAATTGGGGGACGTAATCTGTTACGACTGGGAAGGAGATGGCCGGTGGAATCACAACACCATCATCACCGCGTTTGCCGAGGACGGTAGTCCGTTGGTCAACGCCCGCACCATCAGCAGGCGGCATTTCCCATGGGATTACAAAGCCTCTCATGCATGGACCCCGCAGACGCGCTACGCTTTTTTACATATTGAATAGGTTGCGGTAAAATAGGAACGTGATCGAGTCATAGATAGATGGAAGGGATGTCGCTGTGCCGTTTCATATTGTGCTGGTAGAACCGGAAATTCCACAAAACACAGGAAATATCGCCCGGACCTGTTCCGTGACAGGGGTGCAACTGCATTTGGTGCACCCATTGGGCTTTAAGATTGATGATGCCAAACTGAAGCGGGCTGGGTTGGATTATTGGCATGACTTAAATATTCAACATCATGATTCATTTGCTCAACTGAAAGAAAAATACCCGGACGGGCGTTTTTTTTGCGCAACGACCAAGGCGAAAAAAACGTATACTGAACATCAGTACCAACCAGGGGATTTCTTTGTGTTTGGCAAAGAGACGAAAGGACTAGCCCCGGACATCTTGTCCGCCCATGCGGAGACGTTGATTCGGATTCCGATGAAGCCGCAGACCCGTTCACTGAACTTGTCGAACTCCGCTGCCATTGTTGTGTATGAAGCAATGCGTCAAATCGGCTTCCCGGGTCTTGTATAAGAGCGTCGCCGCCCCTTCTGGGGAGGGGTGCGGCTTTAATTGACCGATCAGTATAAATGTAGAGAGAAGGGGAACAGGCATGATTAAAGCGTGCTTATTCGATCTGGATGGAACACTGCTTCCCATGGATACGGAAGCGTTTGTGAACGTGTATTTGGGTGCCTTGGCTCCGCAAGTAGCCCATGTCATTCCACCGGACAAGTTGGTGAAAATGATTTGGCACGCCACAGAAGAAATGATTAAAAACACCGATGAACAACTGACCAATGAGCAAGTCTTCGAGCGGACTTTTCTGGAAGTGTCCAAGGTGAGCAAAGAAGAGATTTGGCCTGTGTTTGACCGGTTTTACCGTGAGGAATTCCCGAAACTACAAACCCATGTTGGCCGGGAGCCGCTCATGCGCGAAGTGGTGCAGGCCGCGTTGGAGCGAGGATACAAAGTGGCTGTGGCTACTAACCCGGTTTTCCCCAAAGAAGCAATTTGGGAACGGATGCGCTGGGCTGGGGTGGATGATTTGCCGTTTTCGCTTGTGACAGTGTATGAAGAGATGCACTTTTGCAAACCACAGCCCTGTTATTATCTGGAAGTAGCTGATGGCTTGGGTGTAAAACCGGAAGAATGCGTCATGATCGGCAATGATATGCAAGAGGATATGGTCGCTTCCACGGTGGGTATGAAAACCTTTTATCTACAGCAACACCGCATTGACCGTGGCCAGCCTGTTTACCCTTTTGATATGGAAGGAACCGCCGCCGAGCTGTTGTCAGCGATTCGCGAGGGCAAAGAGTTGTTTGCCGCGGAGGCATTGAAGGTGAGATAACCATGAGTGAGTGTGGAAAAACCTTGGTTTTTGCACCAAGGTTTTTCTATCTTTTTCCTTTATTTTTTGATAAAATAGAAGTAACAACTTTCGATCTGTAGCATATATATGCTATAAATCTACTCGTTCACTCTCTATCATTCATTCTCTATGAAATTGAAAATCTTTTCAGATTTTTATTCAGAAAAATCAAACACCTTGTTTGGTCGCTTGACCGAAGGAGAGGAGGCTTTCCATGGATATTCTCAAGCGCATTGCCGAGTATCGAAACCGTGAGAAAGAACTTCAATGGGAAGGAACCTTCGCCGAGTACCTGGATATCATAAAGAAAAATCCCCGAGTAGCTCAAACCGCGCATTCCCGCGTTTATAACATGATCGCCAAAGCCGGTATTGAAACCGACTCGCAAGGGAATAAAAAATACCTTTTCTTCAGCAAGGAATTATTCGGACTGGAGCGTGCCATTGAACGCCTCGTCGAAGAATATTTCCACTCGGCCGCGCGCCGCTTGGATGTGCGCAAACGGATTCTGCTGTTGATGGGACCTGTCAGCGGCGGGAAATCTACCATTGTCACTTTGCTCAAAAAGGGGTTGGAAGAATACTCGCGCACCGATGAGGGCGCCCTTTACGGCATTAAGGGATGCCCGATGCATGAAGAACCGCTCAACTTGATACCGCGTGAACTTCGTCCGGAATTTGAACAAGAGTTTGGCGTCCGCATTGAAGGCAATCTATGCCCCTCTTGCCGCTTTCGGTTGCAAGAAGAGTATGGAGGCCGTATCGAAGATGTGATCGTTGAGAGGGTACTCTTGTCCGAAGATGAGCGCGTCGGAATCGGCACATTTAGTCCCTCTGACCCAAAATCGCAAGACATCGCCGACTTGACCGGTAGCATCGATTTCTCCACCATCACCGAGTATGGTTCAGAATCTGACCCACGCGCTTACCGGTTTGATGGAGAGCTGAATAAAGCCAACCGCGGACTGATGGAGTTTCAGGAGATGTTGAAGTGCGATGAGAAGTTTTTGTGGAATTTGCTTTCCCTGACGCAAGAAGGGAACTTCAAAGCAGGCCGCTTCGCCTTGATCTCCGCCGATGAAGTGATTGTGGCCCATACCAATGAGACGGAGTACAAAGCTTTTATCGCCAACAAAAAGAACGAAGCGCTACAATCACGGATCATTGTAATGCCGGTGCCGTATAACTTAAGTGTTACGCAAGAAGAAAACATCTACAAAAAATTGATCCAACAAAGTGACTTGGCTCACATCCACATCGCCCCACATTCGCTTAGAGCTGCCGCTATCTTCTCCGTCCTGACCCGCCTGAAAGAATCCAAGAAGCAAGGTGTCGACCTGCTCAAAAAGATGCGCCTTTATGACGGCGAATCAGTCGAAGGCATGGCCGACATCGATATCGAGGAACTGCGCAATGAGCATCTCGACGAAGGCATGGACGGGATCGACCCTCGCTATGTGATCAATCGTATCTCCAGCGCATTGATCAAGACAGAGGCCAACTTTGTCGGAGCATTAGATATCTTGCGCTCCCTTAAGGAAGGACTGGATCAACATCCGTCCATCACCCCCGAACAACGTGAAAAATTCCTCAACTTCATTTCCATCGCCCGCAAAGAATATGATGAAATCGCCAAAAAAGAAGTGCAAAAAGCTTTTGTCTACTCCTATGAAGAATCGGCCAAAACCTTGATGGACAATTATCTCGACAATGTCGAAGCATATTGCAACTGGCAAAAGATCCGCGATCCGATTACTGGAGAGGAGCTGGAGCCGGATGAAAAGCTGATGCGCTCCATCGAAGAACAAATCGGCATTTCTGAAAACGCCAAAAAAGCATTCCGCGAAGAAATTCTTATCCGCATTTCCGCTTATGCGCGCAAAGGCAAGCGTTTTGACTACAACACCCACCCACGCCTGCGGGAAGCAATCCAGAAAAAGCTGTTTGCCGACTTGAAAGACGTAGTAAAAATCACCACTACCACCAAGACGCCAGACGAAAACCAATTGAAAAAAATCAATGAGGTGATCAATCGTCTGGTCGAGGATTACGGGTACACTCCGGCCAGCGCCAATGAACTGCTTCGCTATGTAGGCAGCCTGTTGAATCGTTAAGCTGGTGTTACAAATGGTTCCCTTGTTAGTCACCCAGATTCCATCCGGGAGGTGAAAGGTATGTCACACCCCCATTTCAGCGTGTCAGAGGAAGACTGGTCGCTTCACCGCAAGGGTTATGAAGACCAACGCCGCCATCAAGAGAAGGTGAAAGAAGCCATCCGCAAAAATTTGCCTGACCTGGTCAGCGAAGAAAGTATCATTATGTCCGACGGGCAACAGATTATCAAAATCCCCATCCGCTCCATGGAAGAATATCGCTTTCGCTACAACTACAACAAAGGTAAACACGTCGGCCAAGGCAATGGCGACAGCAAAGTTGGGGATGTATTGGGCAAGGATTCGTCGTCGGGCCAAGCCGGGCCGGGCAAAGGTCAAGGCGCCGGTGACCAAGCGGGCGTGGATTATTATGAAGCAGAAATCTCCATCGCTGAGCTGGAAGGGATGCTCTTCGCCGAAATGGAGCTGCCCCACCTCGAGCGCAAAGAACAGTTGGAAATCACCACTGACGACATCCGGTTCAACGACGTCCGCAAAAAAGGCCTGATGGGCAACATCGACAAACGCCGCACTTTGCTCTCCGCCATCAAGCGAAATGCTATGACTGGTCGCAAAAAAATCCGTATCCATGACGACGACCTGCGCTTCAAAACGTGGGATGACGTCGTCGTACCCCACTCCAATGCTGTCGTCATCGCCATGATGGACACATCTGGCTCCATGGGCGTCTTTGAAAAATACATCGCCCGAAGCTTCTTTTTCTGGATGGTTCGTTTCCTCCGCACCAAATACGAAAACGTCGAGATCGTCTTCATCGCACACCACACCGAAGCCAAAATCGTGAGCGAAGAATCCTTTTTTACCAAAGGGGAAAGCGGGGGAACCATCTGTTCCTCCGCTTACCGCAAAGCCCTCGAAGTCATCGACAGCCACTATCCCCCAGACCGCTACAACATCTATCCCTTTCACTTCTCCGACGGGGATAACCTCAGCTCCGACAACGAACGGTGTGTTGGACTGGTCAAGGAAATCCTTAAACGATCCAACCTCTTTGGCTACGGAGAAGTAAACCAGTACAACCGCAACAGCACCTTGATGAGCGCTTACCGGCATGTAAAAGAAGATCGGTTCTCTTATTTTGTGATCAGAGAAAAAGCGCAAGTATATGAGGCGTTGAAGCATTTCTTTGGGAAGAAACAAGAGGGTTAAATTCGAGGAAACAGTTCAACTTTAGACTCATCAGCTTTTTTTCTAAGATAGGTCGCTTTCTCAAGTACAGACTTGAGGAGGCGATTTTTTTATACACATCATCCGTTTCACGGTAGGTAGACAAACGTTTTTTACTTTAGGAATGAACTTGTTTTTTCTTTTCTCTTTTGAATCTCCGATTCAATTTCTTCTTCAAGTGCTTCTATTTGGTTTTGTGTTATGCTGATTTGATCTTTAACAATCTTTTGTCGCTTCATGAACGTTTCAAAAGTGTATTGCTTTGTTTCAAGTAGTTCGTGTTGATAGTTTTCTTTTGCTTGTAATTCGTAAAGTACTTGTTTTAGTTTTATGAGTTGGACCTTTTTGAACTTGATAAACGATGATGAATTTTCTTTATTTGGATCGGAGGATAGCACCCAAATACATATCTTTATCGATACCAAATAACGGCTTACTGATCTTGGATTGAGATAGTGAATCAGAATTTTGTGCGTGCACATTGATGGAGAAAGTACTTAACCCATGGAAAGGGCCAGCAGACGCGAAACCACTCCAACCAAAAGGATAGTCACCAATAATGAATGAATCGGGGATTTTGGTTGGGTTGCTCTTCAAATCAATCGTTGAATCGAAAAAGCCCGGTGGCCACTTTAGAAAGGTTCGATCTACCTGTTTTTCCACTTTTTCAACATCAGGTAAATTAACCTTTTTCCCCTTTTGTTTGAGGTGATGGCGTAATGATTTTAGCTGATTGGGAGTGAATTCTGCGTGAGTAAAATATACGGCTGAATTGGTCGCCATCGCCATGAGAAGACCATTATTCAAGTTCAGATTAGGAGCTCCTTCCACAACGAGGCCAGTCTCCCTTTGCATTGTCGCATGACAGGCTGCACAACTGATTCCTACCTTCATCCAGCCTTCTGAAAGCTTAACAGGCACCTAGCGGAAGATATGTCCCCTTTGGAACATTGATTATCGTATCGACCAATGTTCCTTTTCTAAATGTTTTTCCACCTACAGTCACCGTTTTTGCTAGTTCTACTTTAAGGTTATCCGTTCCTTTTCCTCGTAATTTGATAATCGCTTTCATGATCGCAGGGACAGAAATCGCACCATCGACCATTCCCATGATGTCGGTCAAGAAGGCTTCGTTGCCAAACGTTTCTTTATAAAACGCTTCATGGTTAAAATATAATCGAATGATCATTTGACTGTTTAAGTGAGGTGTTTAATCCATGAAGAAGGACCAATGTGAAATTTACTGTTATGACGAAGAAAAGGTCAAACAGGTTCAAGCTTCGTTAAAAACTGTTGATCCGGTGGATACAGCAAAACTCTTTAAAGCTTTAGCTGATCCAACCCGCTTGAAAATTGCTTATGCATTGGTGGAAGAAGAAGAGCTATGTGTCTGTGACGTAGCCAATATTATTAATTCCTCTTTGGCTACTGCTTCCCTTCATTTGCGCTTGTTACGCAATATGGGGCTGGCCAAGTATAGAAAAGAAGGAAAGCTGGTTTTTTACTCGTTAGATGATAATCATGTAAAGCAAATGGTCCGTTTGGCCTTTGATCACAATAAGGAGATGAGTGAGTATGGAGCAAGCGCAAGATAAAAAAGTGTATCGTGTTCGAGGCTTTACTTGCGCCAATTGTGCGGCACAGTTTGAGAAAAATGTAAAAGACATCCCTGGCGTAACAGATGCAAAGGTTAATTTTGGAGCCTCTAAAATTGCGGTATATGGTACTCAACCCACGATTGAGCAATTAGAGAAAGCAGGGTCTTTTGAGAATCTCAAAGTGGCTCCTGAGAATCAAAAAATCCGAGTGGAACGGGTTCCTTTCTGGAAAAACAAAGAAAATATTCGTCTCTTTCTTTCCCTTGCACTTCTGTTAGCGGGTTGGGGAGCTAGTGAGTTTTATGGCGAAGAAGGATTACTGACGATTTTTCTTTACGCTTCTTCTATTCTCATTGGTGGATACCGACTCTTTATTAAAGGAATTCAAAACTTATTCCGTCTCCAGTTCGATATGGGTACCTTAATGACGATTGCAATCCTTGGTGCTGCGGCCATTGGTGAATGGGGAGAAGGAGCAACCGTTGTTATTCTCTTCGCCGTTAGTGAAGCTTTAGAACGGTATTCAATGGACAAAGCTCGTCAATCCATTCGCTCTTTAATGGATATCGCTCCCAAACAAGCTTTGATCCGACGGGGAAACGAAGAACTAACTGTTCCAGTGGATGAGATTCACATCGGGGATATCATGATTGTGAAACCAGGACAGAAGTTAGCGATGGATGGAGTCGTAGTGAAAGGAACCTCTTCCATCAATCAGGCAGATATTACAGGTGAGTCGATTCCAGTTGCGAAAACAGTCGATGACGAAGTGTTTGCAGGAACGTTGAATGAAGAAGGATTATTGGAAGTCAAAGTAACGAAGCGGGTTGAGGATACCACCATTGCGAAGATCATTCACCTAGTGGAAGAGGCTCAAGCGGAACGTGCCCCTTCTCAGGCTTTTGTTGATCGGTTTGCAAAAATTTATACGCCTGCCATTCTGATTTTAGGACTACTTCTAGCTACGGTTCCTCCATTACTCTTTGGCGGAGAGTGGAGTGATTGGATTTATCGTGGGCTAGCCCTGCTAGTGGTTGGATGCCCTTGTGCTTTAGTCATTTCCACTCCAGTTTCGATTGTGACAGCGATCGGAAATGCGGCTCGAAACGGAGTTCTCATTAAAGGTGGGATTCATTTAGAAGAAGTAGGAGCACTCTCTGCTATTGCCTTTGATAAAACAGGAACCTTAACGAAAGGTGTTCCTGCGGTGACAGACATCGTGGCATTTGTGAAAGAAAAAGAAGATGAATACTTAGCGATTACTGCTGCGATCGAGAAAAATTCGCAACATCCTCTTGCTTCTGCGATTATTCGAAAAGCAGAAGAAAAAGGGATGGATATTAAGTCACTGACAGTAGAAGACTTTACCTCCCTTACAGGTAAAGGGGTTCAAGCGAACGTTCAAGGAAATCATTATTATGTGGGAAGTCCAGCATTGTTCAATGAGCTATTACCTAATGGGTTATCTGAGGAACATTCTCAGCTGATTCTCCAACTTCAAACCCAAGGGAAAACAGTTATCGTTCTGGGAACCAAAATCGAGGCTCTTGCTCTGATTGCGGTGGCAGATGAAGTTCGTGAAAGCAGTAAAGAAGTAATTCAACAACTTCATCAATTAGGAATTAGGAAAACCGTGATGTTGACTGGAGATAACCAAGCAACTGCAAATGCGATCGGTCAGCGCTTAGGAGTTGGAGAGATCCAAGCCGATCTCCTTCCTCATCAAAAGTTAGAGTTTATTAAGCAACTTCGTTCAGATGGTTCCAGAGTTGCGATGGTCGGTGATGGAGTCAATGATGCTCCAGCACTCGCGTCTGCTACTGTGGGGATTGCCATGGGTGGAGCGGGTACGGACACTGCTTTGGAAACAGCCGATATTGCACTCATGGCGGATGATCTACGAAAACTACCATTTACAATCAAATTAAGTCGTCAAGCCTTACGGATTATTAACCAAAACATTTCATTCTCCTTAGTGATTAAAGCGATCGCCTTATTACTCATTGTTCCAGGTTGGCTCACCCTCTGGATGGCGATCTTTGCAGATATGGGAGCAACGTTAATCGTAACCTTGAACGGACTTCGGTTATTAAATGTAGCTAAGTAAAACTGAAACAGCCGATTCTATAGAACGTAAGACAATCGTCTGTTTCATCCACAGCTAATTTACTGCCAATGGAGTTTTTAACAAAAGATATGGAGATGGCATGGATGGAGAATTTGACACCTTTAAAAGCAGCTATAGATATTTGGAAGATGAAACATGGCAAACCGGAAGTCATACTCTCCCGGCAACGATCTCGTTTGGCCGACCTCATCCGTTTTTGTGATTGAACTCCCCTTATTATGCGAAGAGTTACCATAGAAAGTGTAAAGGAATTCGTGTCAGATATGTCGTTAGTCGGACATCTTTATTTAGGACGCTATATGGTTTCGACCACTTCAGGGTCAACCGGAGTGCTTGGGATCTTTATTCAGGATAAAGTTTCAGATACGATCATGAAAACGTTGATGGATACTCGAGGAACCAGAAAATTAAAATGGAGTGACATGTGGAAAATGGTGGTCAAAGGCGGCCGGAATGCGGCAGTATGCGCTACAGCGGGACATTTCACAGCATACAGCACGACTGAACGTATGCTTTTAAAACGCCCCCCCTAAGTGATCGTGCATAGTAATAAAGTTCTGAGTCGGGGCGAAAAAGACAGTGATCTCACTCAAAGGGATCGGGTTAAGGAGAAAGTGAAAGCACGAGAAAACAAAGCTTTTCAAACGAGTCTTAGAATGATCAGGGAGCCACAGCCAATACGGCTCCCTGAATATTATTGGTTAAAATCAACCTTCACAAGAGGAGTCGCATAAGAATGAAAGCGCATAATGCAGAAAAACCATTATCCTCCCCAAAGGAGTTGGAACCTGGAGAATGGTGTGAATATTATCGGCAAAGTCGAAGGGCTTATCTACACCCCGTCAAAGATGAGCTGTTTGTAATAAAGAACAGCGGTCAGCTAGGTCGTTGGCGTTATATACCAGAGCTCACATTTGTGGATGGATTTGAAACAGCCGATATCCAAGATTTAGTCTTTTCCCCAGAGGGAAAGTGGTTTGCCATCATGGTTCAGTCGCTTAGTCGGATTGAGATACGAAGTACAGCCGATCTAAGTTGCTTGCATCAGATCAAGAATGAGTTCATACACGAAGAAGCTTTTGATATGTGCCTTAGTCAGGATGGGCGCTGGCTGGTGGTTGATACCTACAAATATTATGGAGAGGCCGATGAAGCAGAAGGGATCGCTTGGATTGATTTAGAGACAGGAGACTCATTTGCCCGTTCGTGGTGGGAAATGAATTATATTGAACCGGAAGAGATTGGTTATGGAGCTGTTGTTCATAAAATGAGTATTTCACCTGACCAAAAGCAGCTGGCGGTGAATGAGTGGAAATATTGTAGTAGTGCAGTGTTGCATCTCTTTCCGAACTTGCATCATAAACATCAACCCGTGGAAGAACAGCCATTAAGTTATCATATCGGTGACAGAATTTCTGATTTTTGTTTCCACGCCAATTCCACCAACCTGTTCTGTTTTAAGACGATGGGTCCGAGTGAATGGAAAATGAGTGATCGTCAACACTATTCCTCTGGATGGCTAGGAGAGTTGATCGCCCTATCAACAACGCGTCAGGATGAATTGTGGCGGGTAACGATCGATTATCGCTTGACCGGCTTGGAATGGGGAATCTCAGAAGGTACTTATGGTTCTAAAGGATATGCAGGCAAAGTATTGGTTGGAGAAAAGGAAGTAGTTTGCACAGCCCCGGGTGGTCAGTTGCTATTCTTTGATATGGAAAACGGAACATTGAAGCTGAAGATGAAAGTGAACGGAAACTACATTTACGCCATTGGCTGGCATCGTGATGGGGACAAAATCCGGGTGGCGACAGATCAAGAACTGCAAGTGATTGAGTGGAAGTGAGGTGAGCAGTTTAGTTGCCATGTAGAAGTTTATTATAGAAATGAACATGTGCGGTATTCAATTTGTTCTGATAAGTCTGATGTAACGAAGTTTTGTATAGAAAGGAGAATGAGTAAAGGTAAAGTCCACCTCTCCGGGCAGCAGCTTGGGGAGGTGGTTTTTTAACTTCATGGATCACTAATGGTGGTAAGTTGACTAAAATCAAGAGAATTTTAAAAGGTAAAGGAGGAAATAAGACATTTAGATACTACCTAAAGAGGTCAAATAGTTAATGATGGCAGAATTACTCAAAACTTTGTAAGTATCTTTTAACGTTATGATTGATTTCTTGATCTTCAATAGCAAAATCAACAACAGCTTTTACAAATCCAAACTTATTTCCAATATCATAACGCTTGCCTTGTATAATTTGCGCATATATTCTTTTGTTCATTGCCATTTCATTTAGTGCATCAGTTAACTGTATTTCGTCGTTTACGCCAAATTCTGTTCTAGACAAGAAATTAAATATATCACTATCTAAAACATACCTGCCTATTACTCCTAAATTTGATGGAGGATTCATTTTGGGTTTTTCGATTAATTGACGGACTGATACTAAATCTCCTTTTAAATTCTTACTTTCAGGGTCTATTACTCCATATCTGTGTAACTCTTCTTCAGGAATTTTTTGGATACCTATTATTGGACGTTGAAGCTTTTGATAACTGGTTATAAGCTGGCTCAAACCTGGTACTTCACTTTTAATAATGTCATCTCCTAATAATACGGCAAATGGTTCATTGTTAATAAATTCTTTTGCACATAAAATGGCATGACCTAAACCGAGTATCTCATTTTGATAAACATAATTTATATTTGCTAAATCGGAAAGCTTCTTGACTATATTCAAATATTCATTTTTGTTTTTCCTTTTTAAAAATGCCTCTAGCTCTGCAGATTGAGTAAAGTAATCTTCTATTGATTTTTTATGGCTACTCACAACTATAATGATATCTTCGATTCCTGAATTAATTGCTTCTTCAACAATAAATTGAATAACTGGTTTATCAACAATTGGAAACAACTCTTTAGGCAAGGACTTTGTTGCAGGTAAAAGCCTTGTCCCCCATCCAGCAGCCGGAATAATTGCTTTTTTAATCGGCATTAATAACGTCCTCCACATTACTTGTTTATAGATGAGTACAATGGTGAAAGTAAAGAAGCCGGTTATTAATTAACCAGCTAATTAGAGTGTATCTGGTGAATCGATTATGAATTTCCTGGAATGTTAACAACAAAAACAAGAACCGAGCCGTTTTGAACGGAATTTTGCGGAAGGTTGGAATAAGAATTATCTAGTACGAAATCACTTCAGACTTATTACCAAGCCGTTTCCAATGTTGATATGTTTGTCTGATCCCATCAGCACGTCGTAGACTCGACAAAAAAGGCGGGCATTACTTCTAGTATAAGGGACTTGAATAAAACCATAGAGGTCTGATAATTTAAATCCATCTTACTGGTGAGAGATGGTTTACCGCCTGCTTTTACAATTACTCCCTGTCATCAACATGCCTTTACCCAATTACCAGAATTACTCAATGCCGTTTCCTTTCCAAGTTGTGCTCAACAAGGCTTCGCACTAGGCCGGATCATCTTATTGACGATCAAGTCTGTTGTAATTCGTCATGTCGTCGATTTATTCAAAATGTCGGAAATCTCACACCCCCTGTAGAGATAAAGTGGAGCGTCAGGCTCAAAAGCTGGGGCGTCTCTGACTTACAAAGAATCATATTTACGCAAATGCTATTATTTGTTTTTATTACCAAATAAAAAACTACATAAATCAATTATTAAACATTTTTTATAATATTATTATCGAAAATAAATGGAATTTATAAAATGATTATCGGTTTAATGTAAATTATTTTTTATCATTGGTGCATTTCACATAATCACCCCCTGAAATGGCTCTATTTAATTTATTATAACAACTTATGCTTACTAATTTACATAAAAAATCATGGTAATAATAAATCGATTCGATCGTAAAATGAATAATTTTATATAATTTTGTTAATTAGTTATTGACTATTAAAGTATGTATTTATTAAAATGATGGAGTACAAAATAATTTTATTCAATTCTTTACAGAGGTGATATTGATGGATCAACTATTTAAAGAATTGAAGTTGGAAGAATTGGAACAGTATGCTGGTAATGGTTTTACTGCAGCTCAATGTGCAGCATTTTTTGTTCAATGTGCAAGTGGTGGAACCATCGGATGCGGTGGTATGTGGCATGGAAGACCTGCTGCCTGTGATCTCTATGATCAATATTGCAAATAACTAAATTACATTGAGGAGGAAGGAGTTATCCGCCCTCCTCATATTACATTTATTTTATTTTTGAGGGTAGAATTATGGGTACTAATAATTTTATACATACACAACAATATAGAAGTCATGATTGTGGTTTGGCTTGTGCATCTTCAATACTTAAGTATTATGGTTATGATTTTGGGATAGATTATTTAAGAGACCTCATTATAGATAAAAAAGGGTATAATTTAAAAGATTTAGTTTCTATCTTTAAGAGCTTTGGTACATTTACTTGTAAAGCGTTTGAAGTAAATAAAGAAAAGCTAGTAGAGGTTTTTGATCATATAGACAAACCTAGCATTGCTTTAGTAAAGGTAGATAATAATAATGATCAAGAAGGGCATTACATTGTCATTTATCAAAAGAAGGGCTTAAATCTCATAATTAGCGATCCACAGAAAAAAACATTAACCAAACTTCCAATTGATGAGTTTAACAAAAACTTTACTGGTATTTTACTTGTTATTGAGCATAACGGTTCTACTTCCGAGGCGAATTATAAAGATAAGAATAGCAAAATAAACATTATTAAAGATTTTATTTTAAATAATAAACTGTTTGTCTCGGCGATTTTCTTTTGTTCCCTGGTAATCGTGTTTGTAGCAGTCATTGTCTCTTTATTTTTAAAGTCGATAGTGGACTTTATCATTCCTATGTACTTATATGATATGTTAAATATTATTGCTTTAATGTTTTTAGGTGCCAACATTCTTAGAGTGATCTTCTCTTACCTCAGAAATCACTTTATTATTAAATTATCCTGTACACTGGATAAAAAAATAAGCGACAGCTATTTTAATAAAATAACGAAGCTGCCAATCAGATTTTTTAAAAATAGAGATGATGGAGAGATTATTTCTCGGTTCGACGATAGTATTTATATTAGAACCATTTTTAGTACGAATGTAATTGCCGCTGTGTTAGATTTAATTATTATTCTTGGTATCGGAACAGTTTTGTATAAAATTAATCAAACTTTATTTCTTACGACGCTATTGCCATTATTATTGCTTGTCACTTTAACTATTTTGTTTTATGAGACCTTGGATAAGAAAAATAAAGAATTAATGCAATCTCGTGCTAATACAACTTCATTTTTAGTCCAATTCATTAAAAATATGCCAACAATTTATGCATTTAATAAGAAAGATTATTTCCTTAAATCCTTCAAAGAAATATATTCTAATCAATTAGATGCTATGTCAAAGGAAATGAAAGTAGTATCTATAAATGACACTCTAAAAATTCTTGTACAGACTTCTTTTTCAATTATTGTTTTATGGGTTGGAGCACAACAGGTATTAAATGATTCTATTACTTTAGGAACGTTATTGTTAATTAGTTCCCTTGTGAGCTTTATGATGGGATCTTTAGATAGTTTAATCAGTATTCAATCAGAATTGCAAAAAGCATTTGTGGCTGCTGAGAGATATTCTGAAATTATTAATTACCCAGTTAATTCTCCAACACAACAAATGAAAAAGTTAGATAAAGTAAAAAAAATTGAGTTTAAAAACTTCACTTATAGCTTTGATCACATAAATAATACATTCGAAAATGTGAGTGCTTCATTTTATGAAAATGAAAAAATACTTTTAGCAGGGAAAAGCGGTGTCGGGAAAAGTACATTAGTACAGTCTTTAGTTAAATTCTATAACATCAAGAATTCGATGGTGTTTGTAAATGAGATCGATATTAATTACTACGATCATAATGAATTAAGAAAAGAGATTATTTACCTTAACGAACATCCCTTTTTATTTAAAGGGACAATTAAAGAAAATCTCTGTATGGGGGCTGATTTTACAGAAGATGAGATAATCATTGCTTGTCATTTGGCTGGTATTTATGAACATATTGCCTCTTTGCCTAAAGGATTACAATATTATTTAAATGAACAAGCTACTAATCTTTCAACTGGACAAAGACAAAGGCTCTCTTTAGCAAGAGCAATTCTTCATAAACCAAGTGTATTAATATTAGACGAATCACTAAGCAATGTAGATCCAGAGAGTTTAAAAGTTATAGTGAATAATTTACTAAGCTTAGATTGCATGATTATTTTTATTTCGCATAACATAGAATTTGTGGCAAATTTTGATCGTAAATTTATCCTTGAAAATAATAGTTTAATTGAAATCTCTGGTGAAAGCCCAACGAAAGTTATTCAAAAACAACCTGAATCTCCTTTATAAGTTGTTATTGTATAGGATTTGAGGTGATAGGATTATGAGAAAATATATTGTACTCTCTCTATTATTAATTACTTCTGTTGCTATTGTGTTTATGATATTTAACTCTAAGAACCTAGAAAAGCCACTTTATGAAAAAGTAACATTAGCGACATTAAAAAAACAAATAAAATCCAATGACACTTTGACTGTATATATATATAAAACCAGCTGTCCAGCATGCCAACAAATGAAGCCTATTTTAAATAAGATAATCAAAGAAAAAAATATTAATATTAAAGCTCTTAATACAGAGGAAAATGGTAATTATGACTTATCCTATTTTAAGGATAATAAGATATCGAAGACACCGACAATAATACATTATAAAAATGGCAAAGAGGTAAGTCGGATAGAGGGTTTTCATTCAGAAAAAGAAACGGCTGAGTTTCTGATGAAGAAGTAATAATGTAAGTTAGAAAGGAAGATTAGATTGAAAAGCATAGGTAGTCTTTATATGGAGCTAAAACAGCATTATCCCCAGTCTTCCCTGTATTCTGATTTAGGTTTCATTCTAAATGTTGAATCTTGTAAGCATATTGAATTGCCATATGTTAATGATTTAAAGTCATTGGTTGCTAACTACGAAAAAGCTGATGTCCCGGATATTTGTTGCGGCATTATGACATACAATGAAGAAAGGTGTATTTACAGGTGTTTAAATAGTATAGTAGGCGAGTTTGATGAGATTATTTTATTAGATTCTTTTTCAACGGATAATACTGTAAAAATCGTAAAAGAGAATTTTCCTGAGGTTAAAATTTTTTTCGAACCCTGGATAAATGATTTCTCTCATCATAGGAACCAAATTATTAAACATGCTTCTACGCAATGGGTTTACTTTATTGACGCAGATAATTGGTATGATACTGAAAACAAAGGTAAAGCAAAGAGGATTGCAAAGCTGATCGAATTCCTGAATATTAAATGTTTGATTAGTCCTCTTATTCATGAGCATAATGGGAACATACAAATAGATAACAGGAAAATGTTTCCGTTAAAATATGATATTAAGTTTTACGGTAAGGTTCATGAAGAACCTCTTTTTCCTGACTATACGGTTCCCCTTAATATCGATGTAAATATCAAAGTACACCATGATGGGTATGATGCAACAATAGTTGATCAGAGAAAAAAGATCGAAAGAAATTTGAATTTAATAAAGGAAATGATAGAACAAGAACCACAAAACCCT
This sequence comes from Laceyella sacchari, assembly GCF_004343255.1. Lineage (GTDB taxonomy): Bacteria > Bacillota > Bacilli > Thermoactinomycetales > Thermoactinomycetaceae > Laceyella > Laceyella sacchari. The sequence continues at coordinate 222,972 of NZ_SMDD01000001.1, forward strand.
AAATGGTTTTATTTTTATGGAAGGGAATTATATGAATATAAAGAGGATATACAGGTAGTAAAGAATATTCTCTTGAAAGCAGTTACTCTGTATAAATCAAGTTCCTACAAACGATACTATTTTGAAACAATTCTATTGTTTTGTGATGTTCTATTACAAACGGGCGATTTTAAGATGTTATATGAACATATAATGTTATTGGAAAAAGAGTTCCCCGAATGTATAGACACAGACTACTTTAAAGCATCTATGATATTTGTAGACATTAGAAATAAAACTAAAAATTTGATCGATTCTTTGGAAAAAAGCATCGGAAATTCCCAAAAATACAGTGTGATGAATCCAAAGCTAGATCATATCAGATATTTAATATCAAATATGTATTTGTTTCTATTAGATATAGATAGTGTAAAAAGAACTTATAATCAGATTGAATCTGATGATTTTAAAAACGCATTTAAAAATAATGTTGATGAAATAAAAAAGATTGATTTATAAAGGATGTAACCAATGAAACAAGTATCCCAAAACATATATTTAATCCTTTCTTTATCCATCTCATTGGTAGCTCTTGTGGGGAGTTTGTATTATAGTGAGGTGGTTGGTTTAGTTCCTTGTGAATTATGTTGGTATCAAAGGATTTGTATGTTTCCATTACCACTCATTATAGTCATTTCTATTTTAAAAGAAGACCCAAATGTCAAATATTATACTGGAGCACTTTCTTTAATAGGTCTTACTATATCGTTATATCAGTATGTAATTCAAATGCTACACACAAAGAGTAGTTTTTGTAACATTGCTAGTGACTGTTCATCCATTCAAGTTCAATATTTTGGCTTTATTACTTTGCCGTTATTGAGTGGATTTGCTTTTCTGTTAATCTTAGTTTTCTCATGTCTTATTAAGAAATAAATAATTCTTAAATAAAACTGTTGGTTCCAACTAAATTTCGATTGAAGGAACCCCTGAAAATATAAAAAATTCGACTGTCAAACCAGGTCCAAAACCGGCGCAATTAACTTAATTTGCGACGGTTTTATTTATGGGTTGGGTAACTAGAACGTGTCTAGTGAAACAAGGCGGAAAAAATTTTTCCCAATGAGTAGCAAATGGTAAATCGCTTTTGGAGTCTCTGACCAAATAATAAGACTTGTTCTAAAGAAATGTTGAATGTCCTGAATATCCTATTAGAAAATAAACCGCCCAAAGTGACTTTAAGGAATGTATAAGAATAATCAAATTGAGTGGTGTTTTGTATGGATTACATGAAAGAATACGAACGCTGGATGATGGATGATCAGTTGAATCCAGAGCTTAAGCAGGAATTAGAACTAATAATGAATCAAGACAAGGAAATAGAAGATCGTTTTTATCAGTTTCTCGAATTCGGCACAGCAGGCTTACGCGGAATAATGGGGGCGGGAACCAATCGAGTGAATGAATATACGGTGCGAAAAGTTGCTCAGGGATTATCTCAATATATAGCCGGGCAAGGGGAGAAAGCTAAGCGAAAAGGAGTAGTCATCGCTTATGATTCCAGGCATAAGTCTCCGGATTTCGCCCGGGAAGCGGGACTCGTGTTAGCAAAAAACGGGATTAAGGTCTATGTGTTTGAGGGGGTTCGTCCCTCACCGGAATTGTCCTTTGCTGTACGTTATTTGAATGCAACAGCGGGGATTGTCATAACAGCGAGTCACAACCCTCCGGAATATAATGGGTTCAAAGTATATGGACCTGATGGGGGACAAATAACCACGGAATTGGCCGATGCCATTACGGCGGAAATTGCGAGTGTTCCAGATGAATTAAAAGTGAGGGCAGCCTATATGAGTTGGGCTCAGGAGAAAGGGCTTTTTGAGTGGATTGGGGAAGATGTGGATGAAGCTTATCAAGCGAAGCTTCGAACACTTGCTACGCAACCAAAGGAATACAACAAGGATTACAAAGTGGTTTACACTCCACTCCATGGAACAGGCAATCAACCGGTGCGCCGTTTACTTGCTGATCTTGGGTTTAACCATATCTTTGTCATACCGGAGCAAGAGCATCCCGATCCGAATTTTTCCACAGTTCGATCTCCAAATCCTGAAGAGTATGATGCATTCAAATTGGCTATTGAAGCCGCAGAAAAATGGGGGGCGGATATAATCATCGGAACTGATTCAGATGCTGATCGGGTTGGAGTCGTAGTTCGGGATGAAAAAGGACGGTTTGCCATGTTAAATGGTAATCAGTTGGGAGCGCTTTTATTGGAATATATTTTGTCACAACGTGCGCAAAAAGGAGATTTGCCACCAAATAGTGTAGTCATAAAGTCTATTGTGACTTCGGAGATAGGCAAAGCTATTGCCACACTATATGGTGTGGAAGCGATGAACACGCTAATCGGATTTAAATATATCAGTGAAAAGATCAAACAATTTGAAGAGACGAAAGAAAAAACATTCATATTTGGATATGAAGAGAGCAATGGTTATCTTGTTGGTGATTTCTGTCGCGATAAGGATGCGGTGCAAGCATGTATGGTCGTAGCAGAAATGGGGGCATATTACAAGAGACGAGGGTTAACCCTGCACCAGGCTTTGCTTCGTTTATTTGAGAGGGTAGGTTCTTTCAAAGAAGAAACGGTATCTATCACGTTAAAAGGCATTGAAGGTCGACATAAAATCAATCACATTATGGAACAGCTTCGAAAAGAATCTCCGACATCACTTGCAGGTATTTCAGTCATAGACTGTAAAGACTATATGCAGGGGATTGAAGGCCTCCCGAAATCGAATGTGTTGAAATTTTTTTTGGAGGATGGTTCTTGGTTTGCTGCCCGTCCGTCGGGAACTGAACCAAAGATCAAATTTTATTTCGGTGTCAAGGGAACAAGCTTACGAGATTCCCAAACAAAGCTGGATAAGTTAAAAAAGAATACTTTAGCTTTATTTTTCGGCAAGTCATGAGACCTCCTCTAATTTAAGAGGAGGTTTTAGTTCATCTTAAAGATACAATACTATACATACTATAGAGAAAGAAAAGAACAGGTTGTTGCGGGTCTGTAATCACCATTCTTCAATTTTTTTGTCCTTTTACTGCAACTTCGTTCAGATGGTTTAAGAGTTGCGATGGTTGGTGACGGAGTGACGCTCCAACATTTGCTGAAAATACCTTACTCTGTATTTTGTATATCTGTCCCTCGCGTGATTTCCGTACTATACCACTTCAAACTTCGAATAATTATCTATAATATAACTATTCCGAGGGAATGAGGGAGTGCCATATGAAACGAAATGTTAGTTTTTCTGATGTTCTAGAGGCGTTGGAACGATTAAATGGTGTAGCTCATCGAACGCCAGTTGTGACCTCACGTATCTTGAATAAGATGAGTGATCAAGAAGTGTATGTGAAGTGCGAAAATTTCCAGCGTGGGGGTGCGTTTAAATTTCGAGGTGCGTATAATGCGATCAGTCAGTTATCAAGAGAAGAGAAAAAAAGAGGAGTCGTTGCTTTCTCATCTGGAAATCACGCGCAAGCTGTTGCTTTGGCTGCAAAAGAATTGGGTATACTTGCTGTAAATTATATGCCAATAGATTCTCCTTCAATAAAGAAAGAAGCGATGAAAGAGTATGGGGGTGAGGTAGTCTTTTATGATCGGATGAATGAGGATCGTGAAGCAATCGCCAGGAAATTTTCAGAAGAAAAGGGGATGACTATTATTCCACCTTTTGATGACCCCAGAGTGGTTGCGGGAGCAGGTACATCTGCACTTGAGTTGCTCCAAGATGTAGGAACAGTTGACGTAATGATGGTTCCTATTGGTGGAGGCGGATTAATTTCCGGGACATCTATTGCTGCACATGGTTTTGATGCCCGTATTAAAGTGATTGGCGTGGAGCCAGAAGGTGCACATGATACTCTTTTATCGTTAAGAGCGGGCAAAAGGGTTGGCATCCCACCTTCAAATACGATTGCCGATGGACTACGTGCCACGATTCCAGGGCGTTTTACCTTTCCTATTATAGAAAAACATGTAGAAAATATAGTTACTGTCAATGATGATGAAATCATCGAAGCTATGAGATTTGCTATGACCAGGCTAAAAATGGTGGTAGAGCCATCTGGTGCAGTTACTTTGGCAGCTTTACTGTCAAAACGGTTACCGTTTAAGAATAAACGTGTTGGCATTATTATTAGTGGTGGAAATGTTGATCCTTCTCTGGTAGCTCGTAGTCTCTAAGTGAAGCAAAGGGATCAAGTCCACGATGACAGCGGTTATGGTGAAGGTGGAGGGATGTTATATGATCACAGTACAAATTGAAGAAATAGATGATATATCAATAGATGTTGGATCAGAAGATGACGTACCACCATTATATTTATTAAGTAAAAAGAAAAACGGAGTGAAAATTTACCAAATTAGTCCTGCTGATCATGAGAAAAGACCAATAGAAGCAGTTAAGCATGTGCTTACAAACTTCCTTATCCAAAAAAATAAATTTCCTATATATTTGTATCTTGAAGTTTATCCTGATTTGATGGTTGATTTTAAACATGAAAATATTGATTTTGAAGTAGTACACTTGGAGGACTTTAAAAAACGCGATTATGAAGGAGATCGATTTGTTGGTTTTTATCAGGTTTTGCGAGTAAAAATTGATAATGAGTCTGTCCTTCGACATATTATTAATAGAACTTACAATTTGGCTACTATTCATTTCCTTTACCAATTATCATATAATGAGCATCTGGATTTTAAAGTGTATAAATCTCCTGTAGATGCAGTTGTGCCGATTTATCATATGCTAGAATCCAGTTCGTATATTATCGCTGGTTACGATGGTCTATATTTAGAGTTAATTACCAATGAGCCGGAATTTATGGAATTGCATCAATTAGCTAGGTTTTTATCTGCGATTGTTAATGTAAAGATTTGAGATAATAATATCGCTGTATGTGGATGAAGGCTTGAACCCGCCTCTCTAAGCAGAGAAGCTTAGGGAGGCGGGGATTTTGGAATTAGTGAAAATTACCCAATTTGTTTAGAGGATGTTGCCCAACAAATCACTCAAGAGGATAACAACGCTACTCACAATATTTTGTTCTTCCATAACATAGCGGCACGCATGGGTAGCTAAACAAGGGATACCTACAACCCAAAAGAATAGGATGAAACTCATATGGAAAGTTATGATAATTACCCAATCACTTAATTTGAATATATATTTAACGATAATAAGTGGGAGTAAAAAAATAATCAAAGCGACAAGGTAATTAACTAAATAATTCTCCAAATAGACGGGTAGCGTTTGAGATGGATTTTCTGTAGGACCTAGATGGATTTGTCCAATCACTATGCCTACAAGGACAGAGAGGGCAACAAGAGAAACAGAGCTGAGAATAAACTTACTTAGTATATGTTTGATCATTGAACCACGTTCCTTTAGGAATTTTTTATATTTTATATGATACCGACACATAGCTCACTTCTTCAATATCGGTAAAATATCAATGGGTGTTTGCAAGAAACCTAAATGAAAAGATGAGTACCCATTCAGGCTTGCATCGCTTAGATCCCAAACGTTAGTCTGACAAGGAGACCTCCTCTGAATTTTTGAGGAGGTTTTAGTCTATTCCGAACCAATATAAGGGAAAGGGAAGATTAGCATGTTAAAAGCCATGATATTATTTCTTTTTGCGGGTTTGGCGGAAATCGGTGGAGGTTATCTTATATGGCTATGGTTAAGAGAAGGCAAACCATTGTATTGGGGTGTTTTTGGAGGAGTAGTTCTTGCGTTATATGGCGTAATTGCCACGCTCCAATCCTTTCCGTCTTTTGGCCGAGTATATGCAGCTTATGGTGGCGTTTTTATTCTGCTCTCAGTTTTATGGGGTTGGGGGATCGATAAGAAAACACCTGATCTCTATGATTGGATAGGAGCAACCATTTGTTTAATCGGTGTGAGCGTTATACTCTGGGCTCCAAGGAATTAAGAGATCTCTCTCAGATTATGTTGCGCCCTAAAAGCTTGTTGAAAGGATTTGGGGGATATATTTAGAAAATAGAATTTTAGACAATACCAAAAGATAGCCTTTCGGAAATTAAGCAAATTGGAAAGAGGTGCATGGGGTGAAGAGTGGGCTGCTACGACGAAATCTATATTTTCGTTATCTATGGTTTGCACAGTCAGGCAGTTTTTTGGGGGATTGGTTTAATCAAGTGGCGATCACGCAAACGGTATTGAGCTGACTAATTCCGCTTCGGCCGTCGGCATGTTGCTTTTATTTCGCGCATTGCCTCATGTGATCTTAGGTCTATTGCCAGTCCACTTGTAGACAAATGGTCTAAAAAAAACATCATGATCGTGACAGATATCGTCCGAGCTTTTCTTGTGTTGAGTTTTATATTAGCAATTTACTTCAAAAGTGTATGGATCTTATATGTTAGTTCATTTGTCTTCGGGTTGATGAGTGTGTTATTTAATCCAGCCAAACAAGCCTTTTTGCCATTGATCGTTGACCGTAAGGATTTGGCAGAAGCAAATGCTTTTTCCTCTGCAACAAGCGCAGTGGTAAATATTATTGGTGCGGTCTTGGGTGGGATCGTATCGGCCGGTTTTAGCCCAGTGACGTGTTTTATTGTAAACTCCTTGTCCTTTTTCTGGTCAGCGCTTTACGTATACAAAATCAAGTACCAGGAAAGTAAGAAAGTGGAGGAACAAAAAACGCCGTATCTCCAGTCATTGAAAGAAGGGTTTGTGGAAACGAAACGGAATAATCTGGTTCGCTACATCATTTTGATTGGATTGACTTGGGGGTTAGTTGGTGGCGGATATTACATTTTGATCCCCTATCTTGGAAACAACATTTATCATATGGGCGGACTGGTAATTGGGGCGCTGTATGCGATTGACGGGCTGGGGATTTTGTTGGGGACCTATTTCGTCAAAAAATATATCAACAGTCATATCAAACGGGCCTTAACCAGTTTTGGTATAGCCTATGCATTCCAATCCATTTTTTTGTGTTGTTAACACAAACCACCGATTTTTATTATGGGGCTCTATGTTTATTTTTAATGAGAGTTTGCGGTGGAGTCATTATTCCCTTAAGCACTTATATGGTTCAGCTGGTTACCACCGATGAGATCCGCGGTCGGGTTTTCGCTGTCTATGATTCTTCCTATACGGGTGTGATGCAAGTTTCATATTTAGGAAGTGGTTACGCTTATGAACATTATGGCGTTCCCATTGTTGGAGCTGTCAGTGGAGCGGTGTCGATGTTGTGCGGGGTGATATGGTTGTCTCAAGTAATGAGAGGGAAGTTTCATTTGTTTTTGGAGACGGCGGAAAAATAGATTTTAAAATATTTATGTATTTATAAATTGATATTCTTGTCGAAAGTGGTTATGCAACGGTTTTAATCGGGAATATTGCAAACAAAGTGGGATGATCGAGGTGTAAACCAAGATTGCAAACAATAGGGAAAATCATGTTGTAAATGTCGAAAAACTTCGATCTTGCAACAAGAAATTGCCTATCGAGGAGAGGGTTAAGTGAGTAACGATCAATTTAAGCGATTGGACCCGAAAATGGTGGCGGCTAAAAAGCAAGAAGGTGTCATCACTTTGTTTGTATATGGATTGATTTGCCTTGCATTGCTTTACTGCACGTTTCAGTGGGATTGGCCGATGTGGATTTTCGTTGTTGCAATAAGTTTGACCATCGCTTCTGCACCGTTTGATATTTATTTTGTGCCGAGGTGGACATATCAGCGATGGAGGTATTGCATCAGCGAAACCAGTATCCAAATCGAAAAAGGCATCTTTTTTAAACGGAAAATATTAATTCCCATGGGGAAAATTCAACATGTTGATGCAAAACAAGGGCCTATTTTAAAAAAGTATGGCTTGTCCACCGTGATCTTATCGACAGCTGCAGGCAGTCATGAAATTCCGGGGCTAGCGGAAGAAACAGCCGATTCTATCCGTAAAGAGATCGAAAAGCATGTGAGGTTAGACGATGAACAAGTCTGAAAAGGTAGTGAAGCACCACCTCCATCCTGTTTCTATGCTCTATTTTATGGTTACCGTTGTGAAGGAGTCTTTCTCATTTATTTGGCTGTTTCCGCTAATCGTTTTATATGTGCACCAACACATCAGTGAGCAAATTTCCTCCTTAGCCATCGGGATTGTTTCTGTTGTGGTCCTGCTGATGTTGTTTTTGATTGTTGTTTTTTTAAGATGGCGATCATTTACTTACGAAATTCACGAACAGGCGATATATATTGAATCGGGGTTGTTTGTAACGAAGAAAAGATGGGTGACGCCAGATCGCATTCAATCGATCGATTCTACCGTGCGCGTGTATGACCATTTCTTTTCCACGCGAACCTTAACCATTGAACTCGCCGGAGGAGAGGAGTCCAGTATCACTCTCAGCTGCATCTCCAGCGAAGAAGAAAAGCGCATCCGTGGGGTTTTGGGGGCGCAAGCCGGAGACAAGCCCGCTGATCCGTTTGGGGAGTCCGTGATTCGGTTGTCTAAGAATGACCTGATTTTGCACAGCCTTTTCTCCCCTAGATTCGGGGCTGTGTTTACACTCCTGTCTGTCGGGTTCTTCAAGTATTTGGATGTGACGGAAGAGGCGGATCGCAACCTTTTGATTCATTATTTATCTAGCTGGTTTGGCACAAACTGGATCATCCTGACGCTTGTCATTCTGTTGTTTTTATCATTTGCCATTTCTTTGCTGACGACTTTTACAAGTGATTATGACTTCACGTTGCATAAGAATGACAAAGGGGAACTTGAAATCACGCAAGGGCTGTTTGAAAAGAAAAAGCGGACGATTGCCCAAAACCGTATTCAGGCCCTGTGGATCATCGAGCGGCCATTGCCTCGCCTCTTGGGATATGTGTCAATCGAAGCGGTTGTTATTCGCAATGGACAAGATAAAGAAACACAAAAAAACATCACTCTTCTTCCCTTTGTTCAAAAAGATATGGCCCTGTCCATGCTGGAACCTTTAACAGGATATCATGTGGATAGTCATTTGCACCGTCTCACAAAGAAAGCGAAGTTTTCTTACATGGGGATTCCATTGATCCTGGGATGCCTTCTTGCCATTCCAGTCTGGTTGTTTGTACCAGGCCTGTATCATTATGCGGCTCCGCTCATCCCGCTGGGATTGTTCTTCTCAGGGTGGATGGAATACCGGAAGATCGGTTGGAATCAAAGTGAGAACTTTTTAACCTTGCAATTTGGAAAGGTGACCCGCAAAACGGCGTTGATTAAACGCGGGCGCGTACAATGGGCATCCCTGCGCCAAACAGCGTTGCAAGCAAAAAAACACTTGGCATCTGTGCGGGTTGCGGTGGCCTCTGGGAAAGTGAAAGTAAGCATGGGATTGCGTCATATCCCTCTGGCGGAAGCAGACAGGATTTATCGATACACGCTCAAACCAAAGAGAGAGACCAACGTGGCCAGTGTGGATCAGAGTGCGTCACGCGAGGCAAATGGGTGATAGTATTGATTGTTGCTAAGACATAGATTGGTGATTCGCTTAGGAAAGTCTACGGATTTGTAGACTTTCTCTTTTTGTGTCTGCTGGATGAATGAGATTAACAGCATCAATTGACAATGGATTGTCTCCGGTTGTCAAAATCGCGCAAATGGCTCTGCATGCCGTGGAGGAAAAATTGTATGATTTATTGCTTTTTTGCCCAATATAATACTGAATCTGAGGATAGAAGAGGACGGCTGGATGAGAGAGCGAGTTTTGTATATTTTGATGATCATCTCCGTATTGGGGGTGTGGATTTGGTCTGCGATTCAGCCGGCTGATCGCAAGCTGTGGTTTTATGAAATGATTCCGGCTGTGTTGTTGCTGTTGGCACTCATTTTTACTTATCGATCACTGCCCTTTACTCCCTTAACTTACTTTTTCGCTTGGGTTGGCATGATCGTAATGCTGATAGGGGCGCATTATACATATGGTAGCATGCCTTTGTTTGACATGTTGAAAGATGCCTGTGGTTTTTCGAGGAATCATTTTGATCGGTTGGGGCATTTCTTGCAAGGGGTGTTGCCCTCTCTTTTTTTCAGAGAAATCCTGATCAGAAGAAACCTGGTTCACAGAGGTTGGGTCTGGTTTTTTATTATCAGCATCAGTACGTTTTTTAGTGCAGGATATGAGATATTCGAATTTCTCTATGGACGGTTGATGGGCGAAAACATGGAAGACTTTTTGGGAACGCAAGGGGACCAGTGGGATTCGCATTGGGATATCATCTCTGCCATGTTGGGCTCTACATTTGTTTTATTATTTTTGAGTGGGTGGCAGGATCGGCTTATTCAAAAAGAAAAACAGATGTCAACGCGCGTCTCTGGTTAAAAATAAATGAAGGGTTCGCCCCTTCCAAAAACAGAGATTCGGCTTCGAGCCATATTGTCAACCAAAGCAAGCGCCTTCTTAAACATAAGAAGGCGCTTTTTTGATGTTCTTCACCAAACAGCATTTCTTTTTGGTGAAGAAATGAAAAGGTATGCTGTATAAGTGGTATATGCTTTGGTGTTAAATAACACTTTCTCAACCATTTGATTTTCTTTATCATTGAGTATGATGTCTGAATCCCATTTGTATAAGGAGTCGTATTCATGAAGCGCAAACTGTTTATAGCCATTCTGTGTTTCATTGCAATGATGTGGGGACTTCATACTCTGTCCAAAAATTTTATGGTTGACCCGTCGTTTCATTCGTTCTTAGCTAAAAAAGATGTCGCTTTGACCAATCAAGAAATCTGGATTTTGATGATCCGGGCTCATATCCTGCTCGCTTTGGTAACCTTGATTGCGGGGCCAATCGGGTTGAGCAAACGGATTCGTGTCAGATTTGCGCCCGTTCATAAGTGGAGCGGGAGAATCTATGTCTTATCCATTCTGTTGAATTTCTTTCCAAGCTTATATGTGTCTTTCTTTGCTTCTGGTGGCATGCCCAGCACGATCGGCTTTCTATTGCTAAACACTCTCTGGTTAGTAAGCACTGTGCTTGGATACACATCGATCAAAAAGAAGAATATGGTTCAACACACCAAGTGGATCATTCGCAGCTTATTTCTTTCTTTCGCCAATATGACCATTTATATAATTGTGGCTATCACGCATAATGGTTTTAAGCTTGAATATGGGTTGGCTTATTCGATTGCCGTTTGGCTGAGTTGGATGGTCAATTTGCTCATTGCCGAATGGACGATCAGGAGAAAATTGATTGTTTAATATGTACAAATGCAAAGAAACCGACTCCTGGCTTACAGGTTAGTCGGTTTCTTTGCGTTTCATCTTCATAAGAATCTCATATTTTTAGTTTAAGATTTTCGTGAATATACACAGTGGTGATAATGATGTCAAAGGGGGAACTGTCAGATGAAACGACTCACTCTCATGTCTGTTCAATTGCTGATGGGCATGGCTGTCGTTTTGACGGCTTGCAATAATGGAAACCATACTGACAACATGCAAGGAACGGATCATAGCAAGATGGGTCATGGAAGTAGCGGAGTGACGGAGCAAGGAGTAACGCAAAACCTCCTTACGCTAAACACGAAAAATGTGACACGGGTCAACCATGATGATCCTGTCAAGGTGGCTGTAACAACCTCACAAACCGTTTGGCCGGCGACCATGGATCAGAATCGGCCGAGCACTGTGATTTTGGGTTTGAAAGGGGACTGGAAAGTGAATTTGCCTTCAGTCACCTTGATCCATCATCCTAACAACGGCCCGTTGCTCTATGCTGAGAAAGACCGCATCCCGGCCGATACGATGAAAGAGATTCAAAGATTAAAGCCATTGGGAAGCCCAGCAAATGACGGCGTTCAGGTGATATTGATTGGTGATTTCGCTACCAATGTAAAGCAGCAGTTGGTGGAAAAAGGGTTTAAGGTGGACAGCATTGCCGGGAATGAACCGGCGCAAATGGCGAACAAACTGGATGCATATTACGCCGAAGCAAGCGGCGGCAAGCTCCCTGAAGGAGTGATTGTCGGCTCATTGGACGCACCGCAATACACCTTGCCTGCGGCCAACTGGATTGCACACATGCCGGAATCCCTCCTTTATGTGAAGAAAGACAGCATCCCCAATCCGACGGTCGATGCATTGAAGAAAAGAGCGGGGAAAGCTAACATTTACATATTGGGGCCAGAACAAATCATATCCAAAGCGGTGGAAGAGCAATTAAAAGAATACGGCAAAGTGACACGTATCAGCGGGGCCAATCCGGAAGAGAATGCAATTGCGTTTGCCCAATATAAAGACGAGGACACGGGCTTTGGTTGGGGTGTGACGGAACCTGGGCATGGATTTACGTTTCATCGAGCTGACCATGTGGACGCGGCCATCCCCACAGCCGCTTTTGCTCATCTGGGGAAACATGCTCCAATGCTGATCTTGGATGGAGAAGGTGTTTCAAATAAACTGCACAAATATCTCATGCGGCTGCAACCCACATTTAAGGATGATCCCACCGTGGGTCCGTATAACCATGGCTATGTGATTGGCACCAGTAAATCGATTTCATTTGTCACGCAAGGAATGATTGATCAAATGCTTGAAATTACATCTGAGGGCGGAGGCGGCCATGGTGGCCATCACTGAAGCGATCAGTGGATGAAATAAAGAGGCGTTTATTTAAAAAAAAGTGGCCCGGAGCGGATGGTAGCTTCAGGGCCGTTTTTGCGAGAAACTGATCCGCTGTCCAATGCAAAAAAGGAGATGGGGAATCAGAAATGAGAAAAATTTTGATTGTGGATGATGAGGAAAAGATACGTGAAGTGTTGGTTTCCTACCTTGAGAAGGAAGGTTACGCAACGCTGGAGGCGGCAAACGGGACTGAGGCACTAAAGTTGTTTAATGAAGAAGCGCCTGATTTGGTAATCCTGGATCTGATGTTGCCGGATGTTTCCGGGGAAACGGTCTGTCAGCGCATCCGCGGGCAATCGCCTGTTCCGATTTTGATGTTGACGGCAAAAATCTCGGAAGGGAGCAGGATTGAGGGATTTGCTTTAGGTGCGGATGATTATGTGATTAAGCCGTTTAGTCCCCGGGAAGTGGTGGCCCGCCTAAAAGCCATCTTGCGCCGTTCGCATCAGGACTTGTTGGCGTCGCGTATCTCTTACCGGGACGGGGAGTTGATGATAGACACGGACAGGAAAGAAGTGTTTATAAGAGGAGAGGCGGTTTCTTTAACACCAGCCGAGTTTAAGCTGTTGTTGATCCTTGCCCGTCATCCCGATCGCTCCTTTTCCCGTGAGGAGTTGATTGAAAAAGCGTTTGGCATGAGTTATATGGGCGATGACCGCATCATTGATCAGCATATCAAAAATCTGAGACAAAAAATTGAGCCCAACCCTAAAAAGCCACAGTATATCATAACCGTGTATGGCTTTGGTTACCGGTTTGCGTCGAAGGGGTGAGTAAGTGTGAAAAAGCGCTTGGCGTGGGCCTTTGTTTGGGTGGCGTCTGGAATGATCTGTTTGTCTGCTGCCATATTCATCATGGGTATGCATTATCATTTGTCCATGTTTTTAAAAGAGATTCCATTGCCCAACCCGCAAGTGATCAATTTAAGCCATCACTTCGAACAGGCCTTGATTCAATCGATAGTGTGGACGTCGGTGGGCACGATCATCTTGGCTGTAGTGATCAGTTTTTATGTCGCCCAAAAGATTGCTGCCCCTTTGATTGAAATGAGAAAGGTGGCGGAGAAAATCACCCAGGGGAATTTGGAGATGCGGGTCCATTTGGAAGGTAAAGACGAATTGTCAGAGTTGGGACAAGCATTGAATCATTTGACGGAGGAACTGAAAAAACAAGAAGCATTAAGGCGCATGCTGACCTCGGACATTGCGCATGAGCTACGGACGCCACTTGCGACTCTGAAGAGCCACATGGAAGCATTTGAGGACGGCATCTGGGAACCGACGCCGGAACGAATTCGGTCTTGCCACGAAGAATTGGAGCGATTGATTCATCTGGTTGGGGATTTGGAGCAATTAACCAATGTGGAATCACCCGGATTCACATTGAGCAAAAAAAGAGAGTGTTTGGGAGAGATAGTCGAGCAAAGTGTGAAAGCGATGGAAACCGCATTTCGGACAAAGAACATTCAATTGAAGAAGGTAATTTCGACTAAGATACCCGTATGTGTTGATCGGAACCGGATCATGCAAATATTGATTAACCTGTTGTCCAATGCTTTGAAATTCACACCACCAGGCGGAGCAGTTTCCATCGAGGTGAAAGAAGAAGATGGCAAAGCATGCATCATTGTGAAAGACACAGGCGTGGGAATGCCCGCTTCAGAGACGGCAAAAGTGTTTGAGCGGTTTTATCGCGTGGACAAGTCGCGTAGCCGAAAGTCGGGTGGTAGCGGGCTTGGCCTTACGATCGTGAAAAAGTTGGTGGAAGCGCATGAAGGAACGGTAGAAATCCAAAGTAACCTAAATGAAGGAACGCGTGTGGTAATCATGTTAAACAAGGATCAACCTGCTGTGGCTGTTGGGTGCAAACAGGAAGGGAACGGACAAAATCCAAATTGAACAATACGTCTTTACATACCTTATGGGGGTATAGTATATTGGGGGTAAGCAGAGAACACGCAATGAATCGTGCCTGATTTGACCTGGTGAAATCTAGTTGCAAGAACACATGCTGCTTAAATTCATGTGAAAAGTAGTAGTCGGCCGGCAGGATGGAGACACTAACGTTAACGATGAGATAAAAGGAGAGTACGCAAAATGAAAAAAGTTGAATTGCAGGTAGAAGGCATGTCTTGCGGCCATTGTGTCAATGCGATTGAAGGCGCATTGAAGAAACTGCATGCACATGCCGTGGTTGATCTGGCCAACAAGACCGTCACTGTGGAATTTGATGAGAATGACCTAAGCGTGGAGCGGATTAAAGAGGTGATTGAGGAGCAAGGATATGATGTGATGTAACGCCTCTTATTGGAGGGCATTTTTTTAGGCTCCAATATACCCCGTAGCGGTATGTTGGAGCCGCGAAAGGGGATTGGAGCATGTACACTAGACAAGCGAACATACGGATATCTGGCATGACGTGTGCTGCTTGCGCCAATCGGATCGAAAAAGTTCTGAAACGAATGGATGGAGTGACTGAAGCCAATGTGAATTTCACTTTGGAGAAGGCCACTATTTCTTATGATCCGGAGCTTGTCAGCCTCTTGGCACTGGAAGAAAAGATTGCGTCCCTGGGTTTTGAGACAGTGAAAGAAACGGCTGAACTCGAATTAAGCGGCATGACGTGCGCCGCTTGTGCGAATCGGATCGAAAAGGGATTAAACAAAGTGCCTGGCGTAAGCAAAGCAACAGTAAATTTCGCTTTGGAAACGGCCAGAATCGAGTATCAACCCGATGAAGCAAATGTACAAGACTTCATCAATAAAGTAGAACAATTGGGTTACCAAGCGAAGGTTAAAGATGAAGGCATTCAAGAGGATCAACGGCAGAAAGAAATCCAAAAACAGCAACGAAAGTTCTTATTCTCAGTTATTCTTTCTTTTCCGTTATTGTGGGCGATGGTGAGCCACTTTACGTTCACTTCATGGATTTGGTTACCCGAGCTGTTTATGAATCCATGGTTTCAGCTTGCTCTGGCCACACCGGTGCAGTTTATTATCGGCGGACATTTCTATGTTGGTGCGTATAAAGCGTTGCGAAACAAAAGCGCCAACATGGACGTGTTGGTGGCGCTTGGTACGTCGGCTGCTTATTTTTACAGTATCTATCTAACGGTTCAATCGATAGGGCACGGCACGCATCAGATGGAATTGTACTATGAAACCAGCGCGATTCTTATCACGCTGATCATTCTTGGCAAACTGTTTGAAGCTCGAGCCAAAGGACGGTCTTCCGAAGCGATCAAGAAGCTCATGGGATTGCAAGCAAAAACGGCGTTGGTGATCCGTGACGGCAAAGAGGAAAGCGTTCCGATAGAACAAGTGGGAGTCGGTGACCTGCTGATTGTCAAGCCGGGAGAGAAAATTCCGGTTGATGGGGAAGTAGTTGATGGCTTATCAGCTGTTGACGAATCCATGTTGACAGGGGAAAGCATCCCTGCTGAAAAACGAATCGGAGATACCGTGATCGGTGCCACGATCAACAAGCATGGACGCTTGGTTGTGAAGGCGACCCGGGTGGGGAAGGACACGTCATTGGCGCAAATCATCAAAGTGGTAGAAGAAGCACAAGGATCCAAAGCGCCGATCCAACGGGTGGCGGATCGAATTTCAGGGGTGTTTGTGCCGATTGTGGTTGCGATAGCTTCCGTTTCGTTTCTGGTGTGGTATTTGCTTGTTGATCCGGGGCAATTCGCAAATGCTCTTGAAAAAGCGATTGCTGTGCTGGTGATCGCCTGCCCCTGCGCCTTGGGCTTGGCCACTCCCACCTCGATCATGGCAGGTTCCGGACGGGCGGCGGAGCTGGGTGTTTTGTTCAAAGGCGGGGAACATCTTGAAACGACCCAACAAATCGATACGGTTGTTCTTGATAAAACAGGAACGATCACGATGGGCAAGCCGCAACTGACGGATGTGATTCCGGCTGAAGGAATGGACGAAACGGAATTTCTTGCCTTGGTTGGGTCCACAGAAAAACTTTCTGAGCATCCACTGGCGGAGGCGATTGTGGAAGGGATTCAAGAGAAGGGTATCTCCATTGCACGTGCGGAAGCGTTTGAAGCGCTCCCCGGCTTTGGGGTGCGTGCAACCGTTCAAGGCAAAGAAGTTTTGATCGGGACAAGGAAGTTGATGGCAAAACATCAAGTAGATGTAGAAGAGATTTCACCCCGGATGTCTCAGCTTGAATCCGCTGGAAAAACAGCCATGCTGGTCGCTGTTGACAAGCAGTATGCCGGTTTGCTGGCTGTCGCTGACACGGTGAAAGCGACCTCTAAAGAAGCTGTTCGCCGTTTAAATGACTTGGGAGCCGAAGTGATCATGATCACGGGGGATAATCAGCGGACGGCGCAATCGATTGGTGAGGAAGTAGGAGTTGACCGGGTCTTGGCTGAGGTGTTGCCTGAGGGGAAAGCCGAAGAAGTGAAAAAGCTGCAACAAAGCGGAAGAAAAGTGGCCATGGTCGGAGATGGGATTAATGATGCACCAGCTCTTGCCGTGGCAGATATTGGCATGGCGATGGGGACAGGCACGGATGTGGCCATGGAAGCAGCTGACATCACGCTGATCCGCGGAGATTTAAACAGTGTCGCCGACGCTATGTTAATGAGCAAGAAAACGATGAGAAACATTAAGCAAAACCTTTTCTGGGCCTTTGCTTACAATGTGATCGGCATCCCTGTGGCCGCGTTTGGGTTGCTCGCACCTTGGGTTGCCGGTGCTGCCATGGCGCTTAGTTCTGTCTCGGTTGTGTTAAATGCATTGCGCTTGCAGAGAGTGAAGGTATAAAGCGGGATCACGAGCCAGTGATCCCGCATTCACAAAATGGTTTGGAGTAGTTGACTAGTGATTGTTATACGGACAAACAAGCGTTTAAGCCGTTTCTACGCAGATCGGCAAACTCTTCAGGGATTGGCCTGTGGCCGATTGAATCAGGTGTTCGGTCACGTCAAACGCTTCCACCGGGCGAATGTCGGCAAATCGTTTTACAAAGGTGGACAAAGCGATGTTCGCTTCCATACGAGCCAGCGGAGCGCCCAAGCAGAAATGAGGGCCGGCACCAAAGGTGAGATGCGTTTGATTGTTAGGGCGGTGAATATCGAATGTTTCTGCATTGGCAAATTGCGATTCATCTCGGTTTGCGGAACCCATCCACGCGATGATGATCTGTCCTTTTTTCATCTTGTGCCCAAAGACGGTGGTATCTTGAGCCACTTGGCGATCTATGGCAACAGGAAACCGGTAGCGCAACACTTCTTCAACCAACTTGGGAATCGCTGTTGAATCGGCTCGCATCTCCTGATAGATGCCTGGTTGGTCAAACAACATGGAGTAAAACATATTAGAGATCAGCATGGTTGTGGTTTCATTTCCCGCGCCTAAGAGTCCTATGCCGGACATCACCACTTCCATATCTGTCAGTTGTTCGCCTTCTAAATTCGCTTTTGTTAAGTCAGAGAGGATGTCATCGGCGGGATGTTTCCGTTTTTCTTGCACGATGGGGTACAAGTACTCTTGGAATTCTTTCATGGCTCGCGCCTTCTTGTCGGCGATGTCACCAAACGCTTCTCTCTCATAGGGGTAAAAGAGAATGTCTGACCAGGCTTTGATCTTTTCTCTGTCTTGGGAAGGGACACCCAACAATTTGGCGATGACAATCACGGGCAGGGGAATAGCCAGCTGTTGCACAATGTCCACCGTCGTCTGACCTTCCATATCTGCGACCAACTCGTCAGCAATGGCTTGGATCCGCGGTTCCCATTCTTTCAGGCTTCGAGGTGTAAACGCTTGGGCGAGGAGGGCTCGGCGATGCCGGTGTTCCGGTGGATCGCAAAAATTGACATTGCTTCGGTTATTCACTCTGGGAACGGGAATTAAACTGCGTTCTTTTTTGTTGGAGAATAGCTGGTGATCAAAAAGCACGCGTTTGGCATGATCATACAAAAACACATTCCAGACGTCTTGTTCGGCATCATAAAACACCGGGTTATGTTCTCTCATTTGTTTATACCAGGAAAAAGGGTTCCATTGGTCCAGTTTTGAATTGAGCTTGGATATTTCGTGCAAAAGGATGGTTTTACTCGTTGAACGCATTACAATCCCTCCTTGTGTTAAAATGACCTATGTTAAATATACATATGCCAACCTATGTTAATTTAACATATTAAATAAGTGCCAGAAAACCATTTTCACAAAGAATTCAGAATGGGTGATGACAGTGTATGCAGAGATTTTAATCTTGGGACAACTCCTGACAGGCCCCAAACATGGTTATGAGATAAAGAAAAACATTCAAGAGGCGCTCGGTGAGGAATTTGAAATCAATAATAACCTGTTGTACCCTACTTTGCGCCGATTTCTGGAGATGGGAGCCATCTCCAAAGAAGTTGTCAAGGTTGAAGGCAAACCAAATCGACATGTCTACTTTATAACTGATGTCGGGGAAGAGATATTTAATGAAATGATCCGGGAATTCCCAAGCAAATTGGCTGCCAACCAATCTGAATTTTTGGTGCGAGTGGCATTGTTTGACTGGTTGGAACAAGATATGCAACAGGAGATTCTTATGAAGAGACAAGAAGTGTTGCAGAAAAAGCTTGACTTCTACCGCCATATTGAAGCGATTCATCCTAAAAAACCTTATGTGATTGAAGTGGTTCGTTTTCAAAAGTCTCAGGTTGAACATGAATTGGCCTGGATTGAGGCATTGCGACAAAAAGGGGAAACGCTCGAGATAAAGGGTTGATGTCAGCATCATCGTCGATCAGATGCCTCCCGGCGAAATCCAACGGGGAGAACAAACCTTTAGCAAAAAAAACAGCTGCCTGATTCAGGCAGCTAATAAATGATCCCTGTTTCCAGGATTTTGATTTTCAATTGGGGATGGAAACGGACCTTGGCATAATCTTTTTCCCAATCTTGTTTTTTCCAGAATTCGGGATGATATGCAGCGAGATGGCGCCCGATGCTCAAGGCATCACAGTTCGCCCGCTGTATTTTGTCCAACACGCGTTTGACCTCAAGGCTCAATGCCCGGGATAACTCACGGTTAAGCTGTTCCAGACGCCCCGATTCAGCTAAATGGTCTTCCGGAAATTCGGCCACTTTTGCATAGATCGTGCCGGAATAAAAGACATCAATTCCTCCGCTGGGAGAGATCTTCACTTCTCTCTTCAGTCGGGGCTTGAGCATGTCGATCGTGATGTAACTGAGGGGGGTTTCCCCGTGTTGCGGGTGGATTTTTATCGTCAGTTGCGCCTTCTTTTTGATTTCATTGATCAGTATCAAATACAAAACGGATTCTCTCCGGTTTAACTCGCCTGTCCATTTGTCCCCGTGGAATAGGGCCGTTCCCACTGCGGCCACTTCGCCATTCCCTGTTTTTCTCAACAGCGGGATCAGGAAGTCTTGCCCCGGTTCCAGAAGCAGGGGACAAATGCTTTGCACATTGGTCCTGGGGAGGACACCGGCTTCTTCTTCGCTTTCCAACACTTCGTCCACATGCTCGGCAATCAAGGTATCACCCACGCGGCGCAGGTAGAATACTTCGCTGGCTTCTCCGTCAACAATGGCTATCCGGGAGTTGAGGGAGGCGCGGGGATCACGGTAAAACACATCCAGATGGGGGAAAATCCCTTTTTTAGCGATTCCTTCCCCTAACAATAATGCCCTCACCTTATAAGTTTCCAGTTTTTCAGAGATACTGCTGTCCAGCAGATCGCGCGTCTGGCGTGCTGTGTTTCCAATCACGCTGTGAACTTCATTTGAAGGATTTTTGCGATCCCCAGAGGGCATGTTGCGGATTACTATGGTTGCTTTCACCTTTCCTTGCGGCGCCTGGTCAAACGCCACCCCATAGATTAAACGGGCGTCTCGCAAAGAGGATCGATCCCAACATCCGGGCAAAAACAGGAGACTGACACTGACCAGAAGCAACATGATTCGCTTCATGCATTTGTCTCCCCTTTCACTTTGAACAGATAAGACCATCCCAGTAGCAAAAGCGGCACCACCATAATCATGATGAAACTCCCAATCGAGAAGATTTTGTCGTACAACTGGATCTTCTCAGGTTGCCCAGCCCACATGGCAAGTATGAAACAAATAATGCCCGCCCACCACGCCGCTTTTTTATGATTCCCTTTGTGATAATATTGTCCCAGGCCCATCATGCTCATAAAGATGTAAGAGATGAACGTGGTGAATACGCTCACGCTCCAGATGGACAAAAAGATCAAATCAATGCGCTCAATAACATTGAAAGTGAAGCTCTTTAACATGTACAAAAGGGGTTCAGGAATCACTTCGATCTCTCTGGGACTGAAGATGACTAAGCTGGTGAATGTCATAAAGGCGTACAAGAGAGTGACGATCAAGTTTGCCAAGGAAATGGCTTTCAGTTTCCCGCCGCTCTTCCCTTCGACAAAAGGATAAGCCAATAGGATCAGCTCAAACCCCACCATGGAAAAGAACGCTTTTTGCGAGCCTTTGATAATATTGAGCCACCCTGCTTCCGTCAGCGGGAAGATGTAATCCGGATGGATGTTAACCGTCAGCGAATAAATGGTCAATGCCAAGAAAACGGGAATCAAAATACTTGTTGCCACTAAAAAGCGGGAGATGGTGCGCAGGTTTTCCACCGCCATGTACATGCAAGTGCCGATCACGATCAATATGACTACCCATCTCGGGGTTGCAGGCAATATCCAACGGCTGACGATGTCGCTGAACAAGACGAGGATATCCGCTGCGGTAAAGAGGGCATACGATACATATGCCAATCCCAGAATGGTGCCTGCGAACTTTCCAAACAGTTTTGGGAGAAATTCGTAGATCGTTGAGTAAGGAAAACGCTTGACCAATGCCCAGAGGAGCAAAATGACCAGTTGGCTGATCAACCCAGCGATTAAAATAGATATCCAGCCAGCACCTTTCGCCTCAGATTGGACTTGATGGGGCAGGGATAACACACCCACCCCAATCTGAGTTTGCAAAACCAAAAACATAAATTGCCCTTGTGTAATGGTGTTATCAGTTATCTTCATCATCTTTCCATCCTCTCGATGGCTCCTCTTGCTTCATGCGTTGGGGATGGGGGTCATGTGGGCGTTGATTCAATTTCCAAATAGGCAGCCGGATAAAGGTATCCTTCATGTCTTTGACGCGAAGCGGCGCAAAGGGTGCTAAGTATGGCGTGCCAAAAGACTCAAGCTTAACCAGGTGCATGAAGATAATGACCATTCCTACCGCAATGCCAAAAAAACCGAAGGAGAATGCAGCCAGCATTTGTGGAAACCGCAACACCCGGATAGCTGTGCTCATCTCGTGGGATGGCACCACGAACGAAGAGATCGCCGTGAGCGCGACAACAATTAACATCGTATTGGAAACTAAGCCCGCTCGGACCACTGCGTCCCCAATGACCAGACCGCCGACAATACCAATCGTTTGCCCGACGCGGCTGGGGAGACGGATTCCCGCTTCCCGAATCAATTCAACGGTTAACTCCATCAATAAGGCTTCAATGATGGCGGGAAAAGGAATTGGTTCAATCGAGCTTTTCAAGCTATATATCAATGAGATAGGGAGAACTTCGGGATGAAACTCCACAATGGCGATATATAAAGAAGGAAGCAAAAAAGCGATCAAAAAACTCATCAGCCTTACAAATCGGACAAATGATCCGATCATCCACCGGCTGTGATAATCGTCCGGTGTTTGGTAAAAAGCGAATAATGTTACGGGAAGCACGACGGCTGTGGGATCACCTTCTCCCAGCATGACAACGCGCCCTTCCATTAGGTTGGAGACGACTCGGTCGGGCCTTTCCGTATACAATACCTGAGGGAAGGGGGACGCCGGGCAGTCCTCCATAAATTCTGTCATAAAACCGGGTGAGATGATGGTGTCAGTCCGAATCGCGTTGATCCTCTTTTCGACCTCTTTCACCAAATCAGGGTGAGCCAGATTACGCATATAGATCAAGGCCAGTTTTGATCGGGTCTCCGACCCTACACGGAAAAATTTCACCGTGAGATTTGGGTTTTGGATTCGGTGGCGGATATTGTACAGATTTACCCTGATGTTTTCCACCAATCCGTCGTGCGCTCCGCGAACCACGGTTTCGTTGTCGGGTTCCCTCAGGCTTCTTTTTTCAGTGGCGTCCGTTCCGACGATGAAGGCTTGTTCGGATCGGTTAAACAATAAGATGCTGTCTCCGCGCACCAAATGTTCAATGATTTCATCGAAGTTCTCAGTCTGCCGTAGATAGGTCGCGATGATCACTTCTTCCAGCTTGCCTTCCCGGACTTTTAACAAGGGCTTAATGATCGATTTTTGCACCTGGCTTTGATCCGTTAAGGGTTCAATGAATACAAGAACGCCTTTTTGGCCATTGAACTCGATGGAACGGAAAACCAAATCTTGCGAACGGCAAAGCTTTTCATTTATGTTATCGATATTTTCCTGCAAAGAAGAAGACACGCGCGTGGTAGTGTCTTCCACTTTGGCAGTTTGCTCGCTTTTTCGTCTTTTTCTTCCTCTAAATATGGATCTCATTGTCGCTCCCCATTTGCGTTGAAAACGTTGTTTATAATAAAATTGTGACCCAATTTGGAGATGACAATTCGTCGTGGGTTATAAAATCATTTATCTAAGTGGGTTGAATTTGTTGGTATACTTAATGGATGAATTTGTTTACGGCTGTAAAACTATCCGAATAAGAATATTCTTCTGATATAATGTAATCGGGCTGTTTACCATATATAGATAGATGAACGGGGTGTGCAATATGAGCAGCATTACCATTGATCCAGATCAGGGATTGGCTTGGTGTGAACGGCTGGCGCAGTTTCGTGTGGAACTGGAGCAAATCTCAGGATACATAAAAGAGGAAGAGAATAGATCAATTGAATGCACGTTAAAAAAAGATAAAAGAATGCATGAACCAAACGAGTCGGTAGATGTGGTAGATCAATTAGCTTTTCACACTCTGAATGAGGATTGCCAAGCCGATGAACCGGTTCAGGAACCCGTGTTTTTCAATAGACGTCCGGTTAAGTTGTTTAAACGGGCTCGCATGGTTGAGCATCCATCATCTGGAGCCCTTCAATCCAAGGCAAGGGGAGCGATCAAAGAGCTTCACCATTTGTCCGAGCAGGTTGAACAGCAGTTGAAGCATGGAAAAATCGATAAGGACCAATTGATCAAGCTAAATAAAAAATTGGGTGAATTCCAGATCAACTATGGACATATCGCCGCTGTCGCGGTCACCATATCTGCCATGATCAGCGGTTTAAACGATCTGGTTGAATTGATTCAAAAGCTGCAACCTTGACCGGATGAAACGCCGAAACCCACCTCGTTTTCGCTTATGCGAAAGAGGTGGGTTTTGTTTTCAATGAAGGGATATCCGATGAAGTTTTTTATTTGTAAGCCGGTTTGCCCAGCAATTGGTTCACGGTGACAAGTTCATACCCTTGGCTTCTGAGCTGGGAAATGAGGGTACGCAAGGCTTGTACGGTGCTTGTACGGTCGCCTCCGGCATCATGCATGAGGATGATGCTTCCGTTTTGTGCATTGGAAATCACTGTTTGCACTATTTCTTCTGGTGATTTGCCCTTCCAATCTTCGGTGTCCACATCCCATTTGATCACAGATAAATTTCTTTCTCCAAGCGTGGACAATACTTCGTCATTCACTTCCCCATAAGGTGGGCGCATCAGGTTCATCTCTTTTCCCGTCACCTTTTTTACAATGTCTCGGGTGCGATCCAGCTCCTTGGCAACGTCTTTTTTGGCGATTTGTGGGAGATGAGGATGATTCCAAGAGTGGCTAGCGATCACATGACCATCATCCACAATTCGTTTGGCAAGGTCGGGATGGTTCTTGACACTGCTTCCCAGCACGAAAAAGGTTGCTTTCGCTTTTTGTTCTTTTAAGATATCAAGAACTTGCGGAGTGAATTGCGCGTTTGGCCCGTCATCGAAAGTAAGGGCGATCCGTTTGGCGGTGCGGGGTCCATTCTCAATAACGGTGGCTGGTTGAACGGGTGAGGTCGATGGCTTTTTATTTTCGTCAGTATTGGGCTGTTTGTTTTCATCCGTGTTTGTTTTTTTGTTTTCATCGGGATTTGGCTTTTGCTGTGTATCTTCAGCCGGTGTTTTTTCTTTATCTGCCAAGTATTCATTGATTTTCTTCATCAATCGTTTAATCTCTTCTAACAGTCCTTGCTCTTTATCTTCTGGTTCTGTGTTTGCAGGCTTCTGGTATTTTTGATGGTTGTGATGGTGGGTCTGATGATTGTCGGCAATGGGTTTCCACAATGCTGGTACGATAGACGGTTGCCAATTTGGCAGGGAGGAATGAGCTTGGATGCATTCGTATGTGGTGCCATTGAAGGTGACGATATCGCCCACTTTGTAATCGTGGTACGCTTTCCAATCTGTTTTAACGGAATCGGTCGGTTTTTTCTCAGGGGTATTTGTATTAGGTGGTATGGGTGGTTGCTGAGTTGTGTCCTTTTTTTCGTCGGGTTTGTTCGTTTGATCTTTGTGGTTGTCTTGGGTGCCGTTGTTATTCAAATTTACATCAATGACTTGATAAAAAGCATTCGACGTGTCGGCGATTTCCCAAACACCGAGGATCAAGTGATAACCGCTGTGGTCAGTCGGCACATTGCATTTGTGTTCTTCGATGGCAGAGGGGCGTTTGCCACCGAAGTCATGCGTACAAAACAATTCGAGATTGGCTCGGGTTAAGCCCATTTCAGGCTTCCAGCCCTTTTTGGTGATGTAGTATTTCCAATTTGACGTGGCGTGTGCTGCGGTCAGCATCCATTTGAAGGTTTGTTCGCCACCATTTAAGTTGACTTTTGTCCAGCGATCCGGCGCTTGAACGTCCAGCTCTGCAAAATCTCCCCGGACACCGCCGCTGGCGATTTTGTTGTCTGCCGGCCCGCCGTTCGGGAATCCTTTTGGCGCTTCGATGCTTTGCGGCTCATATTGGATTTGGCCGCAATTGACGTTTTGGCCCTGTTTGCACAGATAAGAACGGCTGGCAGGTGCCTCGATATAACCGTGAGCAAAGGTGCTTTCAGCAAACAAAAGCATCCCGGCTCCGGTTAGCAAAAGTATTCCAAACGCCGTAAGGAGTTGCGAACCTCTGCACAACAGTTTTTTTCTAATTGGTTGCTGCGCCATGATTACTGCCTCCCAACAATCTTGAAAGATATGATTTTGAAATAAGGAAAATATATCATAAAAAGATTTTGTTATAAATATTCTAAATCAAATTTTTGTGAAGAAACCATTAAAAATTAAAATGGTGTTTTGGCATAATTGGCGAGAATGACAAAAAAATGCAGATTATCGTCGGCAAAAATTGTAAAACGATCACTTTTTTATTGATATTTAAAAAGAAATTATTGACTAACTATTTGGAATATCATATTATTTTTTTACTGATTCATGGTTATTCGCATCTATGCGTTTAATCATGGATGAAGCATTTCTTCAAGGAGAATCACAAGGAGGTCAAGTGGATGTTCAAAAAGAGATTCCTCTCGCTCTGTTTGGGTCTCGCTTTGCTAGGAATGAGTTTGTCCATCACTTCCCCTACGTCAGCCGCATCTCCTTCAGTCGGATCGATTCCGGCGTCTTCCATTCCTGCTCCGACTGGCAATGGCGTCATGACAGTGAAAGTGATGAATGGAACCAATGGTGCTTATAGTGACGATCAAATTTATTGGGGTGTCATTGGTATTGATCCGGCCACAGGCCGTTGGAGCTATTTGGACTTGAATGGCTATCTGCATCCAATCTCCACTGCATTGAACGACGCCCCTGGGCATTTGACGAAAAATGGCGTGAACTATGCCAACATTTATCACAGAGTGAGTGATGCCGAGTGGGTCAGCCTGCCGAAAATCACTTCTGGTAGAATGTTTCTTTGCGTAGGATCGCCGTGTTACATCAAAACATATGACAACGGCTTTGCTGGACCGGACTTCAACAACCCCACTGATCCCAACTTAGATGTTTTCTTGGATTTTGTAGAGTTTACAGTGGATGATGCCGGCTATCATGGCAATACCACTCGTGTGGACGGATTTGGATTCCCTATTCAACACAGATTGGTGAATAAAGCAGGAAACTATGACAGAACAGTCGGTGAACTTGAGTCGGAGACCCGTGCAGGCTTATTTAGCAAATATGTGAATGAAGTGCCTTCAGAATTCAAATCGTTAGCCTCATTGCAAGCTCCTTATCGCATTGTTGCCCCCATTTACGGACCTTTTGCTCCTGGACGTGAACATAGCAATTACTTCGCCAGTGTCACTTCTATACCGACCCAGGATATTTTCCGCTGTATTGGTGCAGCTGCCGATCCTCGGACTTGCGCCAATCTGAACCGCAATGGCTACGATGACCAGTGGAACGGGCCGCAAAACCCCGCAAATCCCGCTCCCGCTAACCATTATGCGGCTTTTTGGCATAATCACAGCATCGACCGTTTGGCTTACGGATTCCCCTATGACGATGTAAATAATCAAGCTGCGTATCTGGAAGTCGGCGATCCCAAAGGGTTGATCATCCGGGTTGCGTGGTAAGTTGCACAGAATTGTTTAACAGAAGCCATCCTTTTCCCGTTGGGAGAAGGGTGGTTTTTTCTTGGGGACGATAGTGGGGTAGGATGTTTTTTTATCGCGGAGGAACCACTCGGGCGTAAAAAATATTATAACCCATGTCAATGGAGATCTCTTCCCACTCCGACATCACATCCGGATTGTGCCACTCGCTGTGAAGAAAATCATCCGTCTGTTCTAACACTTCCCAGCCTGACTCGGCGAACGCTTCCATGGAGAAGTCATAAAAGCCGGTATGATCCGTTTTGAAGATGAGATCCCCGTGGTTGGATAACAGATCGTGATAAATCTTTAAAAAGCGAGGATGGGTCAATCGTTTTTTGACGTGTACCTTTTCTTCCCACGGTGTGCTGAAGTTTAAGTAGAAGCGGTTTACCTGTCCCGGTGTGAAAATTTGTGGCAATTGTGCGATATCCATCCATATGTAACGCAGGTTGCTGTACGGTGTGATCTTTCTGTGTCGTAGGGCTTGGAATAGGTGTTCCGGTTTTTTCTCGATGCCGATCCAGTTGGTTTTGGGGTGTTTCCGGGCGGATTGGGTTAAAAATCGTCCCTTTCCCGTGCCCAAGTCCACATGAAGGGGGCGGTTCGGATGGGCGAACAAAGCGCGAACCTCGCCTTTGCTGAGGGTTTGTCCCTGTTTGTAAGGGGTGGTGACCAACACCGGATCGGCCAAAGGGTTTTTGGAGAATGTCATACGGTTTTATCACTCTTCCCATAAATTTTACCAGTGATAAGCTTTGGCAAGTTCTGAAGGATAGCAACGCGCTTGACTGCTGATAACGGAGCAGATGCGTGAGGTGGCGCGAAATTGAACTGGGTTTGGAGAATGAAGGCATAAGTTTGGCCTGCGAGCAGTCCATTCTTTTTATCGAATGTTCCACCGCAGGCACTTTTTTTTTTTTTTGTTATGTTTGTTTGCTGAAAAAAGACAAGAAACGATTGCTGAAACGATTTGCTACATCTTCATACTCACTGAAGGAACGTGCGCATTTCAACAGAATCACGGCTGTGCTGTTGTGATTCAGGGGTTTTTCTGTCCAAAGACCTTGGGCCAGGTGACATGGTTGTAGATGATGAGATTGATCGCCGTTACTAACGCGACCAATACGGTAAAGAGGGCGACCATCCAATTCCGTGTGGTGTACTTCATATCGTGATCGGCCTTTTGCATATCCTTTTGGGCCTTGTCCATGTCCACATGGGCCTTTTGGATGTCCACATCGGTCTTTTGGATATCCCGTTGGCCTTTGGCAGTGTCTACTGCGGCCTTGTTGGTCTCCTCCACCGTCTTCTTGAGCGTCAGAATTTTGCTCTGAAGCTCGACGAGTTTGGTTACCTCATCTACTTCGCAGTTGCCCAAGTGCTGAAGCATCAGCTCGGTGATCTGCTCGACGGAGTTGCACTGACCAATTCCTCTGAAAAACGCTTCGTAGTCAGAGAGCTTTTTTCCAGAGGTTGGCTTGGCTGCAGTTGAAGCGTTCGCACCACTGGCACCAGGTTTCGGAGCGAGGCTGTTCCCAATTGAAATGAACGCTTGGGAAAGCTTGCTCATGATCTCGGGCAGTTGCTTGTCCTGTTCCGAGATTTGAGCACGAACGTCTCCAAGCAGCTTGGTCAGCTGCTGGAGCCCATCGCCAGACTCCTTGGACAACTTTTGCACCTGTGCCGAGAGATGTTGGGTCGATTTAACGACCTCGTCCAACTTTTGTTGAACATCTTCGGCTTTGGCAGTGTCTTGGACAAGGCGTTGGAGAGTCTCGACGATTCTCGCAACGTCAGCAGAAATGTTGGTTCCTTCAGGATTGGTAGATTGGTGATTCATGTTGATGGTGGCTGCGTGAAAAGCTGAGATGATGTGATAGATTGGGTTGCGGTGTTTTGACTGGAACGGATTGACGCGTCTGCAGATGTGAAAGCTAGTGTTTGGACACTTGTATTATAAATGATAAAATGCATATAGTAAATTGATTTATAATATTCGGAGGAAAAAATTTTTTCTCTTATCCGCTGGTTGAGGATGGGGTGCATTGAAGAAATGACAACAGGTTGTCAATAACGATCGAATTATTCCCTATTGAAAAAATATTATAATGAATATTAATTGGTAAGAAACTCTAGATGAAAGAAAGGAGGAGCCTTGTGAGGAATAAGGCACCACAGGAAACAGCGTTCTCCTCCTTGAAGGGGTTTGATACGTCCCAAAAAGGTGCAGGCCATCTTATCAAAGAAACGAGTAAAAAATCGGCTCCTTTCTCCGGATTGGACGTGATAGGAAAGGTGGGGGAAGGATTGGCGGCGATCCCACTGAAACCCGTGTTGATTGGTGCAGTGGCTATCGCAGTTGTGGCTGGTGGAGGGTATTTTGCCATGCAGTGGAAGAGTGCCAGTCAACAAGCAGCAAGGGCGCCTGAATCGCAAACACCACCTAAGCCGGTCATCGCCCAAAACCGACAGTTTCACCCGAAGCTCTGGGTGTACAGAATGGGGATCGAGACGGGAGCGCAGGGGAAGTTGACGGCAGTAAGTGAACCGGAAAAAACAAAAGACATGAAAGATACAACCCCAGTGGAGGGAGGCGAGAAATCCGCAGCTGAACAGACCGACTCGATGGTCGCGAACAAGGCAAAAACGACAGCGGAGGCGCCAAGCCGCGACCAAGCAGAAAGAAGAACGCAACCGGCAGGGACAAGCAGTGCGACGGTGGCAAAAGCTTCAACGGTGCAAAAGCCTGCCACTAATGCTTCCAAGCGGCTCATCGGGGTAAACGTGTTGAAAAACAGCGGGTTTGAAAATGGTCTTACGAACTGGCTCAGTTGGAATCCTGCGGGCCAAGGGCCGATTCACGCCATTGCCACGGATTATCCCTATAAGGGCAAGGGCGATTTGGTACATTGGTCTGACCGTGCTTACCAACATAAAACATATCAAATAATCACTAATTTGCCGGATGGAACGTATGTTGCACGTGTGTGGGTGCGCTCTGGCGGCGGGCAAAGAAAATTGACCTTGGAGGTGACCCGTCACAATCATGGTGAAGGGTCCGTGGTAACCGACATTGGAAGAAATGCCTTGCCCGACAAGTGGAAACAGATGACCTCCCCCAAAATCAAGGTGCGGGGTGGTACGGTACATGTCGGGGTATATTCCGACGCTCAAGCCGGTAATTGGGCCGACTTTGACAACTTGGAGTTTGTACGTGTGGAGTGATTTCACTACAAGCGAAGGTGGCCCGTCATGTGGATGGGAATGAAACGCTTAATTAATCTTTGAGAAAGATTCATTAGGCGTTTTTTATTTATTGGCAAGGAGGTGCTGGACAAGGCAGGAAAAAGAAGATGCCGGAGTCGGCGCCGACACATGCAAAGCCTGTTATTTGCTATCAAAGAATAAGGAGTGGCGCAAGTGGCCTACATCAAAGCGGAGGCAGTTTTGCCAGAAAAGCTGTTTCAGAAATTCAAAAGTATGTTCAGGGAGAAATGATTTATATCCCTAAACCGAAACATGCCCATGAAAAATGGGGTGTTCGCTCAAGGGAGAGAAAGTGGATTGACGATAGAAACTCTGCGATGCATTTGCAAACGGGAGGACAGTAGAATAGTTGGCTGAGGAGCACCATCTCGCCGTTAAAACAGTCGAAAAAATTGTTTATGCAAAATAGTTGCCACTGCACTGGTTCGATGAGCCAGTGCGGTTTGCTGTGCGGAGTTTGTTTAAAAGTTGTTTTCGCCATATGAGATCATTCCCAAATCATTTAACCTGAAAGTGGGATGGTGCTAACCATGCAAAGCACCAAATGAGAAGGGATGGGGATGAAAATGGTTAAAACAGGCATTTTATCCGTGCTTGGTTCTCTTTATTATGAGGTGCGCGGAACAGGACCTGTATTGTTGATGATCCATGGCGGGGGAGGGGGCTGATAAGCTTTATGCTGTCACCCCCGCAATAATCTCTATTGAATAAGTAGTAACAAACAGTTTTTTCTGATTACTAAACATGGTATATGTTATATAATCATAGACGATATAAAGAGATTACAAACTTGGAGGAAGAAACATGACAGATATTAAACAATTAACTCTAGATTTACTAAAAATGGAAGCTAAAGAATTTTGTAATTATCAACAGAATAATAATATTCCTAAACTATATGGAGTTAATGATGGGAAGGCTATAGGTACGCATATTGAGCAAGGGTTTAAAAAATATTTAAAAGAAAAGTATGTGTTTGAAGATGGTAATTCTGCTAAAGGAATTGACCTGCCAGGTTTAGAAATAAATACAGACATTAAGGTTACATCAATTAAACAACCACAATCCTCAAGTCCATTTAAATCAGCTAGAGAAAAGATTTATGGTTTAGGATATAACCTGTTGCTATTTGTCTATGAGAAGACAGATGATCATGAGACTAAAACTGCCAACTTTAAATTTGTAAGTTGTGCATTTATTAGTAAAGAGCGAACAGCAGATTATCAAACAACAAAATCAATTTCAGACATACTAAAGAATAATGGCACAAAAGAGGATCTAATAGCCTTTTTTGAAGACAGAAACTTGCCAGGGGATGAAATTGTATATAATATGTTAGCTGATGAAATTCTAAAGTCTCCACCTTTACAAGGTTACTTGACTATTTCTAATGCTTTACAATGGAGACTACAGTATCAAAGAATTGTAAATATGGATCCAAATAGTGTGGAAGGAATTGATAAGATTGTATGAAAAAGACCAAAGTTTTTTAGAGGAAATTTTAGAGCAAGAAAATGACTTGTTTAAGTTAAATAAACAAATGCTTAGAGCGACAAAGATTAAAGATTTTTTTAGAAGTAAAGAAGAGCTAAATGTATGGAGAGACTGGTTAAATAAAGGTCAGCTAAATGTTGGGCCAAGGGAGTTTGGTGACTTTCAAACTCCTCCTAATCTAGCTGAAAGAGTCTGTAAAGTTATTTTGTCCCATAATATTAACCCAACTGTAGTAATTGAGCCTACATATGGAAAGGGGAATTTTATAAATACTTCTTTAAAGTACTTTAGAGACTTAAAAAAAGTATATGGTGTTGAAATCCAAAGGCATTATGAATACTTTTTCAAAATGTCTAGAACTATGCTTGCAGACAATCTGGAAAATGAATTGAATAATGACTGTGTCATTGAGGTATACCATGATGACTTTTTCAAGCATGAGTTTCCTGAAGAGCTTTTAACAGAGAATGATGAATTGCTAGTAATAGGAAATCCACCTTGGATAACTGTTGCAGAGTTAAGCAGATTAAGCTCCTCTAATATTCCGGAAAAATCCAATTTAAAGGGTTTTAGTGGAATTGAGGCTATGACAGGCAAAAGCAACTTTGATATATCTGAGTATATTCTTATGAAATTGCTTGACCTTTTAAGTAAGGTTAAAAAAGGCACATTAGCAATACTTTGTAAAAATTCCATTACTAAAAATATTGTTCATTTAACATCTAGAAGAAATTGGAATATAACAACAATGAAACTTTTCAATTTTGATGCTAAGAAAGAATTTGGAGTTGCTACAGATGCATCATTATTTTTTGTTAGAGTTGGAGAAAGTGGAAAAGAAAGAATTCAGACTTGCGAGGTATACAACCTTGATGATCCTGATAGTAGGATCAGAGTCTTTGGATGGGTTAATGACAGGTTTGTTTCAGATGTAGAGAGCTATAAAGAGAGTTACAAAATTGACAATAAGTGTCCTCTTGTTTGGAGATCAGGTGTTAAACATGACTGCTCAAAGATAATGGAACTGAAAGTTCAAGATAACAATGAGCTTCAAAATGGGTTAAAAGAAGTAGTTGATCTAGAAGATACTTTAGTTTACAGCTTGGTAAAGAGCTCTGATCTGAAAAAAGAAACAGTCAATCAAAGCAGAAAGAAAGTAATTATTACTCAAAGTAAAGTTGGACAAGATACTTCTTATATTAAAGAAGCATCTCCAAAGCTTTGGAAATACCTAAATGAGCATAGAGAACATCTTGATAAGAGAAAGTCAAGTATATATAAAAATAATCCTGACTTCTCTATTTTTGGCATAGGTGGTTATTCATTTGCTCCTTATAAAGTAGCTATTTCTGGTATGTACAAAAAATCTAAGTTCTCATTGGTATCACCAATTAATGGTAAGCCTGTGATGCTGGATGACACTTGCTACTTTCTAAGTTTTAATAGGTACTTAGATGCAGTATTTACCATGTTAATTTTAAACAGTGACTTGGTCCAAAAATTTCTAAGTTCAATTACATTCCTTGATACAAAAAGACCTTACAACAAGGATAACCTGATGAGAATAGACCTCTTAAAAGCAGCTAAGAATATTTCTTTTGATGAAATCTTAGAAGCTATAAAGGACTATGGCCTTTGTGTGCCTGCTGTATCAGAAGATGACTATAATGACTTTATTGAAAGGCTTGAAAAACAACCTTTGTCTTTTTTTAAAGATGAATTAGAGGTAGCAAACTCACAGCTAGCATTACAAATATAAAAAATAACAATGGTAGAGGGAGAGGATAAAAACCTCTTTTTTTACCCTTTTTTTCTGGACTGATGAATAATTTTTCCATTTTTGTCTTCTATTCTCTATCTATCCAGTAATCTCTCACATAGTCCTGATCGGGAATTTCAGATGAAGGCGACAAGATCATGGACTGTGGATAGTTTCTGCGTGTGGGAGCCAATCTCTGGCAGGGGGGAGATTGGCTCTTCAGCTTGAGATGGGGATCATCGACTCGTTTCAATGATTGGAGAAAAAAGGGTTGTGTTTTAGCAATCAAACCATCGATTTGGTTAGAGAAAACAAAGGGGAATGAACCACCCTTTTCCAGGTTATGTGAGGAGAACTTGTTAGTATCCGGAAAATCAGGTTGACAAATGATAATGATTACCACTATCATCTTAATTGTTGAATGCTTCATCTAACTTGAACCAGAAAGTTATTTTTTTTGGCTAGTTATTGATAATGATTCTCTTTCGCAAAAAATGTTGTAAGGAAGTATGCCCAAGAATGAAAAAAAGATATTTGATCGCAGCGTTGATTGTGTTGTCGTTCTGCTCCGTATTCATCGGCGTCAAAGATGTAAATCCGTTGGTTCTGTTCCGCTTAGACGAAGAGGCAACGCAAATATTGCTGATCAGCCGGTTGCCGCGTTTGGCCAGTATCATCATTGCTGGGGTGAGCATGAGCATCGCCGGTTTGATCATGCAACAATTAAGCAGAAACAAATTTGTGTCGCCGACGACTGCTGGAACGATGGATGCCGCAAGGATGGGGATTTTGGTGTCTATGATGCTGTTCGCCTCAGACAGCCCTTTGCAAAAAATGTTGGTGGCCTTTGGATTCGCCTTGGTTGGAACATGGGTGTTCATGAAAATACTGGAGAGAATCAAATTTAAAGACACCATCTTCATTCCGCTTGTAGGCTTGATGTTTGGGAATATCGTCAGTTCCGTTACCACGTTTTTCGCGTATAAGTATGATTTGATCCAGAACATCTCTTCATGGCTACAAGGAGATTTTTCGTTGGTCATCAAGGGGCAGTACGAGCTGATCTATGTGAGTGTCCCGCTGTTGGTGATCGCCTATGCCTTTGCGAACAAATTTACTGTGGCCGGCATGGGGGAGGAATTTTCCATCAATCTGGGGTTGAACTACAAACAGATCGTAAACATCGGCTTGATCATCGTCGCCCTCGTTACTAGTGTGGTTGTGCTTACTGCGGGCATGATTCCTTTTTTAGGGCTGATCATCCCCAATATCGTCAGCATCTACCAAGGAGACCATCTGAAAAAAAACCTTTCCCACACCGCTTTGCTGGGTGCCGTGTTTGTGCTGTTTTGCGATATTCTGGGCCGGGTCATCATTTACCCGTATGAAATTTCCATCGGTCTGACCGTCGGGGTGATTGGTAGCGCAATTTTCCTTTATTTACTGATGAGGAGCAAGAAATATGCATCATAAAGCGAAGATCGGGGTTCTGGCCATTGTTTCAGCTATGTTGATCGCCATGTTCTTATTTCTCAATGCTGGTGGCAATTGGGATTATATTCTACCGAGAAGAATATATAAGGTCTTGGCCATCATGTTGACGGGGGCCTCTATCGCATTTGCAACGGTGGTGTTTCAAACCATTACCAACAACCGGATCTTGACCCCAAGCGTATTGGGATTGGATTCGCTTTACATGTTGATTCAAACCGTCATTATTTTTACGTTTGGCTCCGCCAACCTGACCATTGCCAATAAGCAAATCAATTTTCTTTTATCTGTGGGTCTCATGATTTTGTTTATGGGGGTGTTCTACAAAATCCTTTTCAAAAGAGAAGGGCAAACGATCTACTTTTTGCTTTTGGTCGGGTTGATATTTGGCACATTGTTCAACAGCCTGTCATCATTTATGCAGGTGTTGATCGACCCAAACGAGTTCTTGATCGTACAAGACAAAATGTTTGCCAGCTTCAACAACATCCATACCGATCTGCTCATCATCACTTTTGTCGCCTTGGTGCTCATTTCTATCTATGCTTCAAGGTACCTCAAATATTTGGATGTGTTGTCACTGGGCAAAGAACAGGCGGTTAACCTTGGGGTGGATTATGATTTCATCGTGAAAAGATTGTTGGTGTTGGTTGCTGTGCTGGTTTCCATCTCAACGGCGCTGGTAGGGCCAATCACCTTTCTGGGATTGCTGGTGGCCAATCTCGCCCATGAGTTTTTGAGAACGTATCGCCATACATATCTGATTGCTGGCTCGATGTTGATCAGTGTGATTGCTTTGGTTGGAGGACAACTGATTGTAGAAAGAGTGTTTACGTTTTCGACGACGTTGAGCGTGATCATCAATTTTATCGGGGGCAGTTACTTTTTCTATCTTCTATTAAAGGAGAACAGAGCATGGTAGAAGTGCGGGGAATTAGCAAACGATATGGTAACAAATATGTGGTCGATCAGGTAACGTTAAACATTGCCAAAGGGAAAATCACTTCATTCATCGGCCCCAATGGCGCGGGCAAAAGCACCGTCTTGTCCATGATGAGTCGCCTGATCAGCAAAGACGCCGGGGAGATCCTGATTGACGGGAAAGAAATCGGCGAATGGAAAAGCAATGAACTGGCCAAAAAAGTGTCTATTCTCAAGCAATCCAACCATATCAATATCCGGTTGACGATCAAGGAACTCGTTTCGTTCGGGCGTTTCCCTTATTCGCAAGGGAATTTGACAGAAGAAGACTGGAAGCATGTAGATGACGCGATCAAGTATATGGAGTTGGAAGACATCCAAGACAAGTACTTGGATCAGCTCAGCGGAGGGCAGAGGCAACGGGCGTACATCGCCATGATCATCGCCCAGAATACGGAGTATATCTTGTTGGATGAGCCGCTCAACAACCTGGATATGCGGCATTCAGTGCAAATTATGAAAGTGTTGAGGAAGTTGGCAGACGAGCTGGGCAAAACCGTGATCATCGTGATACACGATATCAATTTTGCGTCCTGCTACTCCGACTATATTGTGGCCTTGAAGGATGGCAAGGTGATCAGAGAAGGTCCTGTTGATGAGATCATTGATCCCGCCGTCTTGAAAGGGATTTATGATCTGGACATTCAAGTGGAGACCATCAATCAGGACAAAATCTGTATTTATTTTTCATAAGAGGTGATAGTGATGAAAAAATTATGCGCAATTTTTCTCGCATTGGCGTTAGCCTTGATGGCAACGGCATGCAATGCAAACAGCACCAGCGGCAAAGGGAATTCATCCGCAACGGCGCAAGAGACATTGACCATCAAGCATCAATTGGGAGTAACAAAAGTGAAGAAAAACCCACAAAAAGTGGTCGTATTTGATTTTGGGGTGCTGGATTCGCTGGATAAGCTGGGGATCGAAGTAGCCGGTGCCCCGAAAAACAATTTGCCATCTTACCTGGCAAAATTCAAAGACGCCAAAGTTGAAAATGTGGGTGGCTTGAAGGAACCCGATTTTGAAAAAATCAACGCAATTGCTCCTGATCTGATTGTGATTTCCGCAAGACAAGCGGAGTCGTACAAGGAGTTCTCCGAGATTGCGCCAACGATTTATCTGGGAGTGGACTCCACTCGCTACATGGATTCATTCAAAGAGAATATGGATACCCTTGGCAAGATTTTTGGCAAAGAAGCTGTTGTGAAGCAAGAACTTGATAACATTGATCGCGCGATTGAGAATCTGAATAAAAAGGCTAGCGTCAGCGACAAGAAGGCCTTGATCGTGTTGGCCAATGAAGGCAAAGTGAGTGCATATGGTCCAGGTTCCCGCTTTGGGCTCATCCATGATGTGTTCGGAGTGAAACCGGTGGACAGCAACATTAAGGCCTCAACACATGGACAAAGCATTTCTTTTGAATATATCGTGGACAAAAATCCGGACTATCTATTCGTCATTGACCGGAGTGCGGTCGTAGGTGGACAATCCGGTGCGAAACAAGTGATTGAAAATGAATTGGTGAAAAAGACGACTGCGTTTAAAGAAGGTCACATCGTCTACCTAGATCCGAACTATTGGTATCTCTCCGGCGGGGGGCTCGCCTCTGTCGCTGAGATGGTACGGGAAATAGAGCAAGGTCTGAAGTGATGACCCATATCCTTACTATCCTCCTTGGCGACAAGGAGGATTTTTTATGCTGTTCGTAGCAAAGGGTGGTCTCTGGTTAAGGTTTGGGTGGAGACAAGTGGATTTTTAAAAGAAGGTAGGCGTGATATCGGTTCAGAGGGGTTGGGAAAAATGATTGGGCTAAGGTGTCATAAAAAATTGCTTGGTGGTTTCTATAAAATGAAGGCGGTAGAAAGGAGGTTCCAACTATGGGAAAGCCATCTCCTTCAGAAACGGACCAAACCCTGGAAGATCATAACGAATTTGAAGAATTGTTTCGGACTTATTATCCTTTTGTGGTGCGGCAAGTGATGCGAATCCTGCCGTCGACATCGATCGCTGAGGATATCGCCCAAGAGGTGTTTGTCCAATTTTATCATACCGACCGTACCGTGATTGAGAATATCCCTGCTTGGTTGGCCAAAGCAACGATCCATGCCACGTATAATCATTTGCGCTCAGAAAAAAGGCACCTGGCTCGGGTGAAAAAGGAATCGCTTTATTTGCTCGATTCGTTTCCTTCAACAGAAAGCGAATGGTTGAGTCGGGAAGATGTGGTGATGGTTCGCCGCGCGCTGCTTCAGATGGATGATCGGGAGCGAACCCTTTTGCTGATGAAGTACGCCGGCTTTAGTTATGAAGAGTTAGCACAGGTGATGCAAATAAAAAAAGGGTATGTAGGAACCCTTTTGTCTCGGGCGAAGAGCAGATTTCGCAAGTTGTTTCAACAAGTGAGGGGGGATGGGGAATGAAATGCTTGGATGAAGGGCGATTGCAAGCTTATCTGGATGGAGAGATCTCACGCAAAGAGCGGAAAGAGATCGCCGTCCATCTGGAGCATTGTCGGCAGTGTCAAGCATTGCTGAAAGAAATGAAAACGTTGGATGATTGGGTGCGGCTTCGCTTGGAGGGAAGCTTTGTGCTTCCATCCCAACCGCTGATCCAAACTGATCAGGCTTGGGGACGGTTCAACCGCCATCTGCAAGAATCAGGGGCGAAGAAGCCGTCGCCGTACACAACACGAACACACAAAAAAATGAAATGGGGATGGAAAAACATGAAACAAGGGACAAAACGGTGGATTTCCGGTATTGCCGCAGCAGGTATCATCGTGGGAAGCTTCAGCATTCCACAAGTGCAAGCGGCTGCCAGTGAATTCTTATCCATTTTCCGCGTGAAGCAGGTGGAGTTCGTCAAGGTGACGGAAGACGATTTGAGCGAAATGGCTAGCTGGCTTGATGAACGGAAGACTGGCACGCTGGATTTGAAAGGGCTAGGAAAAGTGTGGACGGATACGGATGCCAAACAAGGGCAAAACCAAACTTATCAAACGGCGGAGCAAGCGATGAAAGTGGGCCATGCCGTACCAAGCCTGCCTAAAGGCTATACAGTGATTGAAGTGAGCGTGCAACAGCCTGTCACGGTGAATTTAAAACTGAACACCGATGCAGTGAATAAGATGTTGCGCCAATTAAAAACAGGTGTCAGCCTCGACGCGAAGCTGAATGGAAAAGTATTTTCGCTGGACGTGCCCAAGCAAGTGCAGATGCAGCTCAAAGATGAGCGTGGTGTGTATTTCGAATTTACGGAGATCGACCCGGTGAATCTGAGAGCGGACAAAGGCGTCGATCTTGCGGAATTGCGTCAAGCGTTGCTTTCGCTTCCCTTCCTTCCTGAAAACATCAAAAAACAGTTGATCGATATTAATGATTTTGATAGTACGCTACCTGTTCCCGTCTTTGATAGAGGAGGGAAAATCAAAGAAGTGAAAATCAATGGTGCCAATGGTATGGTACAATCGGATCAAATGGGAAGCTCCGTGTTCTGGGAAAAAGACGGAAAGCTCCGTGTCTTAACCAATTATCAAACTAATGGCGATTCCCAACAATTGGTGCGACTTGCGCAACAAATGAACTAGGGTATGTCTGGGTCATCACGTTGGTGAATAACGCCTTTTCCCGATGAGTGCTTTGTTACGTGTGTAATGAATGGGAAAAGAATATGGAAGCCCAGTAGATATACACGAATTTATGAACGCAGGCTGGCAGAGTGACTCCGAATATGGGGTGGCTCTGCTTGCTGTTTCAGGAGGAAGAATGCTCATGAGCGATTATGTAATTAAAACCCAGGATTTGACCAAGTTATATGCTGGCGACAAAGGTTGCCGCGAGATCACTCTTCAGGTGCCGCGTGGCGTGGTGTATGGGTTTCTGGGGCCGAACGGAGCGGGGAAAAGTACATTTGTGCGCACCTTGTTGGGATTGATCCGGCCGACCAGCGGGACAGCTTCGATAATGGGACATCCCATTTCATCTGTCGCATCCCGGCAGCAAGTCGGATATTTACCGGAGTTGTTTCGTTATCCGGATTGGATGACCGGAATGCAACTGCTGAAATTCCATGCCGACTTGTGCAAGGTGCCGCGCACCGAACAAAAAGCGAGAATCCATCACTTGTTGGAACGGGTAGGTCTTCATCAACGTGGAGAGGAGAAGATTCGTGGTTATTCCAAAGGCATGCAACAGCGGATCGGTTTGGCATGTGCCCTGGTTTCCGACCCGGCGCTTGTGTTTCTGGATGAACCAACCTCGGCGCTCGATCCCATCGGCCGCAAAGAGGTGCGCGAGTTGATCAGCGATCTCAGGGCAGAGGGGAAAACGGTCTTTTTAAATAGCCACTTGTTGAGCGAAGTGGAGAATGTGTGTGACCATGTTGCCATCATCAACAAAGGGCGGTTGGTTGTCCAAGGAGATTGGCGGGAGCTTCGTACCGTGCAGGCGCAGGTGGAAGTAACGATCTCCGATGTAGAGGACGAGTGGTGGGCCTCTTTGTCTGACCTGGTTACCGGGTGGAAACGGTTAAGCCGCTGGGATGGCAAAAGTGCGTGGCTGTTAACCCTGTCTGAGCCCTCCCAGATCCCGGCTCTTGTCTCGACCTTAACTTCCCGGCAAATAGATGTGTATCAAGTCACCCCGAAACAACAAAACCTCGAAGAGATTTTCATGTATTGGATTAACAAGAAAGAAGGCGCGGAACATGTGGACAATCGCTAAAATAACGGTAAAGGAAATCTTGTATAAATGCATTTTTATTGTGATCTTTTTGATGTCTTTAGCCTTTCTTTGTTTTTATGGCATTGGAACGCATTATGCGGGGAAAGAAATGGCGTCTTCAGGAATGGGAAACATCCAGAATGTGTTGGCAAACAATTTTTTCGCGACGCAATTTTTGGGCATGGGGTTGTATTTTGCCGCGTTTATCACATCCTTGCTTGCGATTTTCAGTAGTGTAGGCAGCTTATCCAGGGAAATAGAGAGCCGCCAGATTGAATCGGTCTTGTGCCGTGCTCTTCCTCGCCATGCATTTGTGTTGGGGAAACTGATCGGATTGGGTGGCATTCTTCTGCTGTTCGCCGCGTTTTTATTTGCCGGCGTCCTGCTCATCAATCAATGGTTTGGAGGACAATTGCGCGTCGTTTTGGACTTTGGCCAACTCATGCAGGCATCCGGATTGTTTCTTCTGCAAGTTCTGTTCTTAACGGCCGTTTCGCTGGCGTTTAGTGCGCGGATATCGACGCTGAACAGTGGCATCATCATGATCATGTTGTATATCATCAGCATGATCGGCGGGTTTATTGAGCAATTTGGTGCTGTGCTGAAAAAACAGGTGTTGATTGACACCGGCATTGTGATTAGCTTGATCTTTCCCTTGGACTCTGTGTTCCGCAAAATGATGGTCTGCCTGTTTGACTCTGCGGATAATCCGATTTCCTTTGTTTCCCAAGGACTGTTGGGCAGCATGTCTGTGCCCAATGCTTTGATGATCATTTACGCTTGCTTATATGGCCTCATCGCTTTAGGTTTGGCGATTCGCACGTTCGCGGCCAGGGACATCTGAAACCCAAGGGCTGTTGCGCTGATGCCATCCAGCGTTGATATCGTAATGTACAGAGGAACATTTGCATCGTAATCAAAAAGTACTGCGCCACCTGCGCAGACTGCATCAGCCGACGGGTTTAGCTGATAAGCGGGCCTGTCGGCTGTTGTAGCAAGGAGAATAAGTTGGGGTAAAATTTTATATAGTACCTTGCATTGATTAATAGCTGATGATACAATCTAGTCATAGATCAGTACCTGTTATTAATTAATACCTCGGGGAAGTTGGGTGATCATGTGAATGTGCAATTTAAAAAGGGAGTCCTCACGTTGTGCGTGATGGTGCTTACTTCCAGTAAAGACCGGTATGGATATGAATTGGTAGACCGGATCTCCGAGAAATTCATGATTGCGGAAGGAACCATTTATCCGCTCCTGAGACGGTTGACCAAAGAAGGGTACTTCACTACTTATTTGGTCGAGTCTCAAGAAGGTCCTCCACGCAAATATTATCAGCTGACGGAGGCCGGCAATAACTATTTGAAGGAATTGGTTGAGGAGTGGAAGATGTTTTCCCGTGCTGTCGACCAAATCATAGAGGAGGGGCTCCAACTTGAAAAAGAATGAGTTCATCAACCAGCTCCGCGCCCAACTAAAGGATCTTCCAGCGGCTGAACGGGAAGAGATTATCTCTGATTATGAAGAGCACTTCCGCCATGCTAAGGAAAAAGGCCGAACGGATGAAGAAGTGATCAAAAGGCTCGGCAATCCCAAAACGATTGCGAAGGAGTTTACCGCCGACTACCATCTGGGAGAAGCGAAGGCCAATCATTCATTGCCCAGCCTGACGCGTGCAGTGTTCGCTTCGCTTGGATTGGGGCTGTTTAATCTCATTTTGGTGCTTACGCCTTTTGTTGCCGTTGTCGGTTTCATTTTTTCGTTGTATGTCTTGTCGGGGGCTTTTGTATTGACGCCGTTGGTGGCGGTTGCCGCTTTCGCCTGGGAAAGCTCGGTAGCCAAAGCAATGTTTAACCTGTTTGTGACACTGATTCTGGCAGGCGCGGGGATGATGCTATATGCTGCCATGAATCGCGTTTCCAAAGCATTGATTCGATGGTTTACCCGTTATCTGCAAGCCAACCTGAAAATAATCAAAGGGGAAAAATGAGTATGAATAAAATCGTTCGTATCGGAGCGATCACCATGGCTGTTGGCATCATCGGAGTAGTTAGCATGGTGTTCTTCCTGGGATATAACTTTTTTTTGGATGATGTTAAACACGTGAATTTGCATAAAACAGTTAATGCGAAAGAGGCTACGCAGATCGAGATCAACTCCAATGTTGGGGACATCAACCTGCATCTCAACAAGCAGGATGAAGTGTTGGCAGAAATGACGGGCAAGGTGCCGAAAAGGAATGAAGTGAAGTTTGAGGTATCTGAAAGCAATCATAAAATCACGGTTACCATGGAGCAAAGAGAGAAACGCTTATTTGATTTCTCATTTGGAAAAATAAGTGAGCCGCCTGTGCTCAATGTCTACATTCCCGAAAAAATGTATGAGTCCCTGTATGTAAAGACTCGCCTTGGCGATATCCATGGGAATCATGCATTGTTGGCCAAAACAATGACCGTAAATACCGCATCAGGCGATATTTCGCTTTCTGGCTTCCATGGCGACCAATTGAACGTCCGCTCCAATCTCGGCGACATCGAGTTAGGCCAGATCGACGCGACAGTCGATGTGACAGCGGACAGTGGCGATATCACAGTTCGCCCGCTTCTCAACGCCAAAAAGGATAACCGCATTCAAAGCAAACTCGGTGATGTGACTGTGCAACTCCAATCGCTTCCAAAATCGCTGTATGTCGATTTGGCAACCAACTTGGGCAGTATTGATACCGACTTTCCTGTGACTGCCGTGACGAGCGGCAAAAAAGAATTGGTTGAAGTCCATGCAGGATTGAAGGGTTATATCGGGGAGCAATCTGACAATAGCGCACAGTTGCATGTGAAAACAGATTCGGGCAATGTCATTTTGCAAAAATGACCCTTGATGCTCACACCGCCATGAATAGAAAGACCCTTTCATCAAGCAAGAGCATTGCCAACCATGGTTTAACCCGCTTTGTTGACAAGCGGGTTGTTTTTTTGCGCATCTGAGATGACCACTTAAAATGAATCAAGAATAAGCACATAAGAGATCACACAGGATAAAACGCCCCACCCGAAGCGTGGAGCAACGGA
The DNA here is from genome assembly GCF_004343255.1 of Laceyella sacchari. Taxonomy (GTDB): domain Bacteria; phylum Bacillota; class Bacilli; order Thermoactinomycetales; family Thermoactinomycetaceae; genus Laceyella; species Laceyella sacchari. Next base: position 267,065 of record NZ_SMDD01000001.1, read on the forward strand.
CAGGGCGTTGGTTGTATGGGTGTGATTGATCGAACCTGGTCTAATTAGCAGTCGTGACACATGCCTGAATGTTTTTAAAACATAAGAAGCTTACGCTTGGGGTGGCTCCCCTTTGTAACGTTTCACCATACTCTTTCACCTCCTTTCACTCCGTTTCTATGTCATCCATGATGATCCACGGAGGAACATCTGGTTGGATGCCGATATCTGACAGGCGTTGGCAAGTTTCTTCAAATGGTAGATAAATGAGCTTTTTATTCGTGTTAAAATAACCTTCTCTTAACAGCCAAAAGACATCGTTTACCATTACAACGCGGAATTCAGTGCGGTTTATTGGGATACGATAATTTCGCAAGCATTCGCAAAACAAAATATAAGACCACTGCAAACCGCGTGCCGTATAAAATGTGAATGTTTTTCCCTGGGGATTGTGACCATCTTTTCTCCAAAAGGTATATTCATATGAAACAATGCGGTTCATGCTACTCAGCCCTTTGGGATGCTTCTGTTGCTGTTGGTAACCATGCATTCCACTGTGATTTAATCTGATTAATCAATTGGGTGTATAAAAGGGTGTGATGATGATTGGTGATTTCATTGTCATGTTGAATTTGTTGTTCAAGTGATTTCACAAGTGCTCTTTTTGTTTCGTTTGTGAGTTCCAAGGTGATCTGCCTGGTGATCAAATCCGTCATACCCCCTCAAAATGTGCCTCTTGTTCTTGTCCTCATCTTCGCATATTCAGAAGAGTCAATCAAAAACCTTGAAGGGATAAATGATTATTTCGATTGCGTTTTATTATCATGAATAAATGGTGAGTAAGCTCATTTTATTGGAGATAGACCAACCTTTTGTTGCAGGATTTTCATATAACACCGTTAAATTCCAACTATGATGCACAAAATTTTTTTTGGAAAAAGATTTGATGAGGGAGAGACGAAATGGGGAAAAATCGCATTTTTGTTTCGACGGAGCTGGGGGAGTTTTTTCGTAGCGCAAGAAAAGAGAGAGGATTAAGCCAGCTCGAACTTTCGGCCGAAATTGGTGTGCACCAAGGGATTATCTCTAATATTGAGCGTGGAGCTTATCAAGCAGAACCAAGTCGGTTAGAAAAGCTATGTCGATTTTACGGCCTGCAAGTGAGCGATTTAGAAAACTATCGTGTGCGTAAGTATAGAGATCAACTTGATTCGGGTCTGAGATTGATTGCGATTGAACACGTTCTACTCGTGGATAGAGAAAGCGGGTACACCCAACTGCGTGAGTTTGAAGAGGAAAAGAAAATTGAAAATGGAAGCAAGGACACAACTTTTGATCCGACTCGTGCCGTCACTTACCATCTTAAAGGGAAATATTATGAACGGAAAAAGGAATGGAATGACGCACTTGAACATTATGAGCTCGCAGTAAAATATGTGGATCTTCATCCTGAACTATTGCCGACCAACATCAAGGCTGCCAGTTATAATGCGCTGGGGCGTGTATGTAACAGAATGAACCACTTGGATCGGGCTCTTTATTATATCCAAAAAGGATTGGACTCGTTTGTCGAAGGTGGTGCTCGATCCCATATTCGCGCTCATTTACAAATTACCAAAGCTATTGTATTAGAAAAACAAAATCGAGATGGGGAAGCATTAAAGATAATTGAAGAACTGTGGAGCGAAAAAGACCAATTAAAAAGTGGATCAGCTCGATTGAATATCACTCAGATCCGAATTGAATTGCTTAACAAGCTAAAGAGGTATGATGAAGCGATAGAATATGCACTCGCGGATTTGCATGATGCTCGATTAAATGGTTTATATGACCGTTGCTTTGAACTTTGGACTTCATTAGGAGAAAGTTATGCCAGTATTGGTCAAATATCTAATGCAGAGCTATGTTATAGAACTGCACTTAAATTGGAACCACAAATTAGTGAAAATTACCTCACAATCACCACCTACACCCAATTAGGTTTGCTATACTTAGATCAAGAACAGATCGAACTCGCTCAGTCTACTCTAGAAGAGGCAGTTAAAAGGGGCAAAGAACATAAAGATAGTTATCGTTTAGCAAAAGCACTAATTGCCTTAGCAGATTGTTGGATAATGCAAAATGAAGACGAGAAGGCATTAGAAAATTACCAAGAAGCACTAGAATTATCTGAAAAACATTCTTTTGATGTACTGAAGTTTGATATTTTATTAGAAATAACGGAAATAGCTAAAAGAAATAATCTTTCTATTTATCAAAAATATATAGACGAATTCCGACAATCTGCGCTATCATTACGTAATAGAAGGGGAGGTAAAACGAAAATGAAAGCTAAAATTAATCTAAGTGATCCGCCGATTGAAGATTAAAAATTTCTAAATAAAAGGGAGTTCGGATAATTGCCGAATTCCCTTTTTATATTGATATTGCAAGGGTTAAAGTAGATGACATAAAATGTGAAAAACATAAATTCGCAAACAAATTATACGACCTTTCCTTGTTTATTAATTAGGAATAGACCGATAATAATAAACGCCATTCCTAAGCAAGCCACTAACGACAGTTGATTTTTAAAAATTATGTAATCCATTAGTGCAGTGACAGGTGGGACGCCATACAACAAACTAGTGACGTTTGTCAGATTCCCTTTTTGGATCATAAAGTACAATATCATTGAAGCTCCTACCGAAATAACAAAAGCCATCCAAAACAAACTGAGGAGGAAAGTGGAATTCCATTGAACGTGCCATCCTCCAAAAAACGGGAGAAGCATGAGGATTATCAAGAGGCCTCCGGAATATTGAATGGCCATGTTGATTGGCTGACTGATCTGGATTTTCTTTTGCATAAAAGTACCGATCGTTATACAGACCAAACATAATATTGCACTGATTAAGCTGTATAGTGTAAAGTTTGGTTTTGTGATATTATCGGCAACGACTAGGATTAGTCCACTTAACCCTAAGAAAAGCCCAAACCATTGATAGTATCTAGTTTTGGTTTCTCCAAAAAAAGCCGTAATAATCGGTTGTGCACCTAAGATGATGGCTAAGATTCCAGGCGACATGTGTTGATCTAGTGCGGTGAAATAAAAAATTTGGTATCCAGCTTGCAATAGAAGACCCGTAACTACAATGTACCCCCACTCTTTCACTGTTTTCGGATAAGTGGTACGGATTGTCAGACAAATCCCCCAGAGTAATATTGTTGACAATAGAAAACGAAGAAATACGAACGTAAAAGGATTGGCATACTCTAAACCCAGTTTGACAAAGATTGCTCCACTGCTCCATGTTAAGATAAAACTTACGGGAACAATCCATTTCCAATTGCTTAACTCTTGTGAGGGCTTAGGCTGCAATTGAATATTCTTTTTCACTTTCATTCACCTCATTAAAAATGGGCTCTGTCCTAAGACAAAGTCCATTTTAATTTATGTAGTTAGTTCTTTCCAGTTGTTAATAGAAAATTGCTCGCCCAGCTATTACCTTTAATGTAATACGAAATATAATATCAATTATGTTTGCTTAATAATGAAATTAGTGAACAAAGACTTTAAATGGATTTTGTGTCGTTTCAACATTCTAAGTGACCGGGGCATGGGCAACACAGGGGGAGACTGTATATCAAGAGGCGGGCATCGGCCTGTCCATCGTCTCGCTGATGGTGCGAGTAGAAGGAGCGGAGCCCGCATGTCTTTTATTGCCCGTCGTTGGCTTTGGCGCGCCTTTTTAACACCACGTATCCCACTGCGACGGCAATCAGGGTGAGTGTGACTTGCACCGCATTTTGTTCGATGTGGATGAGACCGTGACTAAACCACACTTCCAAAGCCATTGACGGAATCTTGCCGATCGCGGTGGACAAGAAAAACACCGACAAGGAAACAGTGGTCAACGCACCAACGAGGTTGACGGCCCCGGCAGGAATGAACGGAGTGAGACGGGCCAGGATGAGCGCGAGCCATTGTCTTAGGGGAGATAGATTGTTTAAGGTCTGCATCCATCGCCAATGCGTATGCCGCTCCACCTTTGCTAGTTGAATACCTTTGCGGTAAAGGAGAAAAGCGGCGACCGAGCCGATCACTTCCCCCAGCCAAGATAATAATCCGCCAAGCCAAGGCCCCCAAATCAACACATTGACGGTGGTGAGAAACACTGAAGGGATAAAACCGAGGACTTGAATGATGCCATTGAGTAACAAGCTGGCGAGAATCGCCCAATATCCGAGCTCGGAGAACAGGTGCGCCAATGAGTTTTCCATTAAAACCCTCCAATCCAAGACTTCCATCTTACATGCCTTTTGATTTGTTATAACATAAAACCGTTCCCGACATCGCCTTTCGTCGGCCATTGCCTAAAAACGTCCTTTACATACTATGGTGGGGTATAGTACCATGGGTGAAAAGGAGCTGATAAGTCACTCGATGCGATCTGTTTTATATGCGGCAGAGTGAGTGTTGAGCGTTGGGCTCCTATTGAAAATAATGAAGAAAAGAGGCGGATTCCGCATGCGCATGATCAAAGAAACCTTGCGGGTGGAAGGCATGTCTTGTAATCATTGTGCCAATGCTGTCACCGGGGCGCTTAAGGATTTGACAGAGGAAGCGACGGTTGATTTAAAAGCCGGCATGGTTACTGTGGCATACGATGAGAGTCGGGCCAATATCGAACAAATCAAAGCGGCAATTGAAGAGCAAGGGTATGATGTGATTTAATCGCTTGATATCTGTAAAGTGAAATTGTCAGGCCGTGGGTATTCACAAATCGTAATGCCCACGGCCTGCTCGTTTTGTATCGTCTTGTAGCGCGGGTTCACCATTTGTTCAACTATTGTTTATTTAATGTTAAGGAAATTCGGGTAATAAAGGATACGGAAAGGGGTGCTTTCATGAACAACAAGAGAAAAAGATTTGCTCTTGCCATGGCGGCCTGTTTGTCTGTAACAACGATCTTGTCAAGTAACATCAGCTTTGCCGCAACGACTGCTTCGACAGAAGATCCTGCATGGACAACCTGGTTGCAAAAGCGTTCTCATGCTGTGGAAAAGCTGGCTCCTAGCCAAGGGGACACCTTTCGCGATTTACGCTTTTTGAAAAAGGTTCTGAAAGGCAAACGAGTCGTCATGTTGGGGGAAAGCTCACATGGTGCTGCTGAGTTTAACTCCTCTAAAGCGAGATTGATCCAGTATTTGCATGAAGAGCTGGATTATGATGTCATCGCTTTTGAATCGGGTCTGGTTGAAACGGCCGCCGCCGATTTGCACGCAGGACAAGCGACTCCGCTAAATACAATGCAGAACGCCATTTATGGCATATGGCACACAAAAGAAACACTCCCGCTATTTGAATATTTGAAAAAGGAGAAAAGCGGCAAAGATCCGCTCACGCTTGCTGGATTTGACATGCAACCACAAGGCAATTATCAAGAATTTTTGAAGAAATGGTTTGAGTCTGTCAATCCAGCCATGGCGGAAAAAGCGTATCAAACGGAAACTCGTTTTCTGCAAACCTATGCCACGGAAACCGATGTGGAGCGGTTCCGCGCTGAAAAAGGGTCATTGATCAATAATTATAAGGAGTTGCTGAAGTTTGTTCGGGACAACAAGCGAGCCTTGTCCAGCCGTTACCCGAAACATCCCAAGTTGATCACAATTACTGAATATGCTCTGCAAGACCGCATTCACACCATCGATCACATTTTGGAGAAATATATCCTGTTTGCCAAGTATATGCAAGAGGAGAAATACGAAGAAGCTCAAAAAGCGTTGGACGAAGCCTCCGTGTTGCGGGATCAAGCAATGGCGAAGCACCTCACTTGGTTGGCCGAAAAGCTGTATCCTGACAAAAAGATCATTGTATGGGCGCATAATATCCATATTCGAAAAGCCAACACCAAGACCGTTAACCCATACAGAGCTTCCGTACCCACTATGGGGCAACTGTTGCCACACCACCTGAAAAACAAATCGTATGTGGTGGGTCTGTACATGAATCGTGGGGTATCCGCACTTAACAACAGGGAGCCTGCGCCGGTGCGCTATCCTCATCCGGAAGGCAATCTGGAGTCCATTCTGGAGAAAGCCGGACACACCAATTTGTTTGTGGATTTGTTGCGTCAAGGCAACACACCAGGTACCAAATGGATGTACACGGAACGTCAAGCCTTAGACTGGGGGCTGTGGGATGAGAAGTTGGTGCCACGCGAACAGTATGATGGAATTTTATTTATCGATGAGACGCACATGCCTGCATATATAGACAATCAAAACAAATCTCTTAAGTCCGCGCCCTCCGTTCGTTCTGCATCCGGGATGGAGCCTTGGGTTTACGGATCGATTTGGGGACACAGATAAATACATGCTTAACCAGCGGCCCAATCCCAAAGCAAGGGATTGGGCCGCTGGTTGTCGTTGGAATAGCATAAACCAGTCAACAAAAAAAGGTGGATCAAGCTAAATACTCAATAATTTTATCCATATATTTCATTATAAAATACCAAAAGTACAAAGGAGATGTTTGTTTTTTAGCTTAATTTATTATTATAACAGTTAATTCATTTAGAATTTATAGAATATATCTTGACAATAATAGTTATCTGATGAATAATATTTTTGGAAGTTGAGTTTAACATTTTAGAAAGGTGTGAATATATTGACCAAAAAGAAGCGCATAGGGCTTTCGATTGTTTCTCTGTCCCTTTCGGCTGTTCTCGCTATGCCGTTTGCAGTGGGGACACCAACCGCAAGTGCGACATCGGGCAAGCTTTCACCACATACGCCTGTGTCCAGTGACGGCACCGTTTTTGAAGCGGCGAAGACCTTTAGCGGTGTTGTGACCGAGGCCAATGGCTCCTATGTGAAAGGGTATGAAGGAACAGGCAAAAAGTCCCCGGTAAAGATCAAAGGTGGCAAAGTGGCTCCCGTCCGTTCCGCTGAGGGGAACGAAGGCGACGTGAGCACCGAATCCGTGATCGGCACGGATGAACGCACCCGGGTGACCAATACGACTACATATCCCTACCGCGCTATCGCTCATATTGAAAGCGATATCGGTGGTTGTACCGGTTGGATGATTGACGCTGACACTGTGGCGACGGCGGGTCACTGCATTTATGATCCGGGTTCCGGCAAATGGGCTTCTTGGGCAAAAGTATACCCTGGGCGCAATGGAAGTACCGCTCCGTATGGCTATGCCAATGCGGTCAATTTCTTCTCCGTCACGGGCTGGACGCAAAATGGCGACACCAACTATGATTATGGTGCGATCAAATTGGATAAGCCCATCGGCGACAGCACGGGATGGTTTGGTTTGCGCGTGGTATCCGGTTCGTTGAATGGGATGGCGCAAAACATCAGCGGTTATCCCGGTGACAAAACCTACGGCACCCAGTGGGAGGATGCCGACCAAGTACGTGAAACGTACACATATAAAGTGCACTATGCTAATGACACCTACGGTGGACAAAGCGGCTCGCCGGTTTACAACTCCAGCAGTTGCGGCACTTGCAGCATCGCGATCCACACCAATGGTGTATACGGCGGCAACCCATACAATCGAGGAACTCGTATTACTCAAGAGGTATTTAATAATCTGAACACTTGGAAAAACAGATAATCCCATATAAATATGATTACCCTTCCCTGAGTGGTGCTGTTCAGGGAAGGGTTGTTTTAGCCGTGTGGTATGGAGATTGTATTTGAAGCAGGGAGCCATGTGCTACCAGCTACCGGAGCAATGGATAACATTACGTAAGAGAAACACCACTTGTTTCGACAGGTGGTGTTTTCTGTTTGACTACCTGGAGTGCGTTTGGCAAATCAAGTTGGCAGGGAAGAAGCGACGGAAGACCCTTTTCTCAAAAGGATCGTTTATATTTTTAATAAAAATAAGTTTAATCAGAAGTGCGTTTTTATTTAATATTGATATATACCTTTTATGTTGTATGAAATGTATTGGGCGGCTGGTGGTAAAAGGCTGATGAGCCAGAGGCTGAAGGGTCGCCGAGGTGAACATCAGTCTTTCTGACGATGTGCGGCGAAATCACAGACAGGAGCGATGAGCATGGCCAGGGAAGTTGGGAAATACCATCAGACGGTAAAGTTGCGCAACGGGGTGTTGCATTTGTTTGCCAATGCGGAAGTGCTCGCTTCGTTGGACAGAAAAGTATACAAGATGGCGGATAACAATCTGCGCATACCACGCAATCATTTTATGAGTTATACGCCGGATGCGCACGTGTCGTCTGGTGCGTGCGTAGGCACAACGGCGGTGTGGAAGATGAGCGATGGTTTCGTGTCCCCGTCCATTGTGGGCTCAGATATTGGTTGTGGCATCAGGGTTCATTTGACCCCCTTACATAAACGGGATCTGCAAGATAAAAAGGTGCGGCGCAAGCTGATTAAAAGAATTGAAAAATACGTTCCAACCAAACGGATTGCCTCTCCTTTTCGCAACATTGAGCTGGAACGGGTGGTGAAAGAGGGGGTTTACGGTCTGCCTGCGGAGTATCTGCCCGAACGGGGTGACGTGAGTGCCGTTCGCTCCGTTACTCATTTGGAGCATGCCCGGTTTGCGTATGATATGGCTGCGCTGGAGATCCTTCCTGAGCGTATATGGAAACAAACAGGCAGGGAATTGGGGACGTTGGGCGGGGGAAATCATTTCATCGAAATTCAGCATGTACGGGTGGATGAAGGGCAACGGAAGATAGCTGAGAAGTGGGGGTTGTTTGACGGCCAGGTGGTAGTGATGATCCACTCCGGGTCTCGCGCTTGGGGGCGAATGTTGAGGTCGGAATATACGAACCGCATCAAAGACGCGATGGAGATGTGGGGCATCGGCACCCGTGATCCCAGGCTTATTTATGTCCCGATTCATGCAGAAGAAGGGAGATGGTACCTCAATCTGATGTATTCGGCTTTAAATTATGCCGTCGCCAACCGGCACATGATCGCGTTTGGCGTGCGAGCAGCGTTCCAAGAGGTGTTCGGCACCGATCTGGAAATGCCCGTTTTGTATGATTTGATGCACAATTATGCGTTGGAGGAAACACATCGTGGCCAGTCGATGTTGGTTCACCGCAAAGGAACGACCCGCGCATTACCTGCCGGACATGAATTGAATCCCGAACCTTATCGGGCAACGGGGCATCCCGCTTTGATCCCAGGTTCGATGGGAACGGCGTCGTATATCATGGTGGGAGCGAAAAGCGGGGAGAAGAATTTTTATTCCATCTGCCATGGTGCGGGGCGCATTTACGCTCGGGATGCGGTGCGGGAACATGTGTCTGTGGATGCGTTCGCCCATTCGATGAATGTGGGGACGGAAGAAGAAGTGGTCGTCAACCGCTGGACATTGGAGCATATTTTGACAGAGTGTCCGCAAGCGTATAAAGATGTAGATCAAATCATCGATTCGGTAGTAGGAGCGGGACTAGCCTCGGTGGTAGCGGAATGCCGCCCGATGGCAGTGGTGAAAGGAACGTGACCGGAGAGGGACTATTTGACTGATTGATTTCAAATCATTTTTATAGATTAACTATTATAATAAATAATACAATGCTGTTAAATGAAAATCAGAGGCGAGGGGATTCGCGTGAAAGCGAACCGCGCGCCAAATTATAACCATTCAGTAAAACGAAAAAGGTGAAGCTCATGCTTAAAAAGCTGAACATTTCTCCGGGCGCGGCGGTGGGCGCGCTGGTGGTGTTTTTGATGATGTGGGGTGCAATCGGGTGGCTTGGCGCCGGAATTATGCATTGGGGGCCGCGCCTTAGCAAGCAGGGACCTCCGGATGGGGTAGTGTTTTGGAGTTACATGTCTAACCCGGTCAGGGTTTTTCAAGAAGCTTGGCAACAGGAAAGCTTTACAGAGTTTTTGGCGTTTGCTTGTGTTATCGCGTTGATCTTGGCCTACTTGGTTTATCGCTTTTTTGCTAGGGATACTGTGTACAAGGAAGCTTCTTCATATGGAGCGTACGGAACTTCCCGGTTTGCCAACAGCCGTGAGATATTTAACGACAAGACGTTTGCCAAGCGCACTAAAAATATGAGCGGCCCCAAAAATATGAACAATCCCGCCGGGCTGATCTTTGGCTTGTATCGCAACAAACCGGTGATCTTGCCTGAGACGACAAAGATTCCCAACCGCAACGTGTTTATCGTAGGTTCTCCCGGTTCGGGCAAAACACAGTCTTATATCCTTACCAATATCATACATGAACGAGAGCGGTCGATTGTGGTGACCGATCCCAAGGGAGAGATTTACGAGGCGACCGCAGAGTTAAAACGGCAACAAGGCTATGAAGTTCGTTTGGTCAATTTTAAGGAGATGACTATCAGCGACCGGTATAATCCCCTTGACTATATTCACAAAGAGATTGATGCGGAGCAAATCGCCACCACGATTGTCTTGAACTCTCAGACTGACATCAAACCGGATTTTTGGACGCGGGCTGAAATCGCCTTGTTGAAAACGCTGTTGTTGTACGTGAAGTACGAGTATCCGGAAGAGGCGACGATGGCCAAAGTGAAGGAGATCCTGACGGTACAAGGGGCCAATCCCAAGCGGATGGACAGCACGTTTAGGAAATTGAAAGAAGACCATCCGGCTTATCAAGCCTATTTGGTGGTGAAGATGGCAGAAGAGCGGGTGCGAGCCAGCATTTTCATTTCTTTGGGCGTCACATTGTCCAAGTTTGATCCCACCGATGTCCGCAAGTTTACGGAAACAAGCGATTTCAAACTGGATGACATCGGCAAACGCAAAATGATCGTCTACTGCATCTTGCCTGTGGCTGATGCCACCTGGGAACCACTTATCTCCACTTTTTTCAGCCAAATGTTTCAGCGCTTGTATGATGTGGCCGACAAAAACTTCAACCGGCTGCCAGTCAAAGTGAATTTGTTGTTGGATGAGTTCCCCAATCTGGGTACGATTCCCGGCTATGAGGAAATCTTGGCCACTTGCCGCAGTTATGGCATCAGTGCCAGCACGATTATCCAGTCGATCGGTCAGCTTATCGACAAATACAGCCAGGACAAAGCCGAAGCGATTGTGGGCAATTGCAGCTTACGCTTTTTGCTGGGAGTGGGGGACAAGCTGACGGCGGAATATTTCAGCCAATTGATAGGACAAACGACTGTTAGAACGTCGTCCACTTCTTCGTCCATCCAACTGGGAGATCCGGGTTCGGTTTCGAAAAGTTATTCGGCCAGAAACTTGCTGACACCAGATGAATTAACGCGATTGCCGAGGGAAGAAGCAATCTTGTTGGTCGCCGGCATGCATGGCATCCGATTGCGCAAGGCATTCCAATATGAGTTTTTCAAAGGGGTTTTAAATGAATCCAATTTGACGAGCCGCTTTGATTATCTTGCTCTCAGGGAGTTTCAATCTCACCAAACGACCTCGTTTTGACATCGACGAAAGAGAGATGGAAAGGTTTCGTATGTTGATAATATATAAATTTATGCTATAATTAAGGCGCTTTTATCACCACAACCATTTGCAGCAATGACACAACCCTTTTCAAACTCAAACAAATCACTTCTATAGCGTGTCTGGTGAATAGGCCAGCGGCTCCAAAACCATGTTCTCATTCGCTTCACTTGTCCATCAGCGCTTCTTGAGAAAAGGTTTTTCCTGCCAACCTGATTTGCCAGACACACCTTACCATCCCTATCCATTTCAAATTCGAGTCAGGGAAATGAGAAAGAAGAGACAACAAAAACCTTATCAACGGTGGATGCATGCAACAGGCTTGATTCGCATGGATCAATGGTTGATAAGGTTTTTCCTGTCTTCATTTGAGCTGGACGGCTGAAGTGAAAGGGTATTATTTGTTTGAAGTGGATTATTTCTTTTTAGTGAAAATCAACTAGCGGCAAATCGATGTTGTTAAAATTTGTGATATTCTCAATTTGAAAGGGATGTTAGTTTTGGTTTTTGCTTGATGTATGCGACAGAGCTGGAGGCGAGAGATGTTGTCATTGTTTCGCGACGAACATGCTTATAGAGGTTGTTATCACATCGAACAGACCGTTTCATTCTTTGATGGGCAATTGGCCATTGCCAAGTCCGAATCTAAGCGATATTACCTGCAAGCCGTTCTCTTGCGGAAGCCAGCTTCTTCTTGGGCGATTCAACAATATCGATCATTGAATCATCCATTGGTGATTCCTTGCGAGGAAGTGTTTGCTGATAAAAACTACCTGGTGCTGGTTCGTCCGTATGAACCGATCCATCCTTTGTATGAAGCGGTGGCCGAACAGCGGGATGAATCCCAGTTGATTGAATGGACGAAGCAGTTGCTCGATTTGGCTAAGAAGTTAAAGGAAAAATCGTTGCCGATGTATTTGTTGCCCGATCCTCGCAATATTGGCTTGAACCAGCATCATCAATTGCGGGTGTTGTTTTGCGGGATAGAGCAAATCACTTCTCCACAACCACCGATGAGTTGGGGCACTTTTTTGTTCAGTGCCCTGTCAGGTGAGTTTCCTGATGCGCCACTCAAGCGGTTGCCGCGGGGTTTTTCCGCTTCCAGGCCGATGATTCGGCTTATTGAAAAAACGTTGGGCGAGAAATCGTTTAACCAAATATTGGAACAGATCGACCAGTTTGAGAAGCGAAAGGAGAATCAAGGAAGCGGAACCCTGTTCAGTCGCTGGTTTAGTGGAAGTGAGCCGACGGGGGTGAAGTCACCGCCACCCGTACCGCCCATGCCGGCAACCAAACAGATTGAGTCGAGCGGGTCACAAACGCTGCCGCCAGCTGAAAGTGAGATGGTGCTTGAGGAAGAACCGCTACAGCAGGACTATGCAGAGCAATTGCGGCTCCAATACGAACTGCTGCGGCATGAACAGTTGGAACAGCAACGCTTGGAGATGGAACAGCAGATACGGCAAATGCAGGAGATGTTGGCACAACAGCAGCGGGAGCTTGAGAAATTGCAACAGGAGCAGAGGAACAAACTGAAAGCAAAACCGAGCCAAGCATTGCAGGTTGATAGCCCACCAGAAAAGGAACAAGAGCGGGAAGAAGAGCAGGAGAAGACGACAGAGAAGCAGAAGCGGGCAAAATTGGAGAAGAAAAAAAGGCCAACCAATGAAAAAGCGCCAGCGGAACAGGAGGCGCAGATCCTGCCGGAGTCTGAAACGCCAGATGCAAAGGCGGATTCGTCAGAAACGAGTCACTCCTCTGCCGATGACAAAGAGCGAGCGAGTGAAGAGTTGAAACGGTTGAAACAGGAATGGACAGAATGGAAGGCGAGAGAACATGAGCGGCTGGAGAAGGAGCGGGAGCAACGTCGTGCCGTGGAGAAAGAGCTACGGCAGAAGTTGGAGGCGCTCAAAAAGGAACGGTTGGAGTGGGAACGACAGGAAAAAGAAAAGCAGGATTTGAAGCAGAAAGAATACGAACAGCGTAAACAAGCATTGCTCCAACAACTGGGCTTAGCTACAGAGGAGAGTGGGCCATCAACGGGCACCAAACCGCGGAAGAAAAAGAGAAATGCCAAACAGGCAAATAGCCATTCAACAGAAGAACATAAGGAATGAGAAAACAGGGCGATCATCTGATCGCCCTGTTCACGTTGTGCGCTGAGATTACTGAATCGTATATGGCTTGTTTTCCCACTCAAAGGTGAAAGGGCCGTTCAGGTCAAAGTTGCCACTTTTCACGATTTGCATCAGGGAGCGAACTCGGCCCACCGAGCGAGACCATTCATCGCGGGTGTCGGGGTTGTGCGCATGGGACAAGACATCTTGACGTACCGTTAGAAACATTGTGACCCACTCTTTTTCATTGACCCCAGATTTGGGTGTGCCGTTGGCTTTGTTGCTGGTTTTCTCAATCAGTGCGGGAAATCCGTCTGGGTCGTCCCCTTCCCCGTGCTGGATGATTGAATCGTAGAAAATTGCTTTTCCCAGCGCGGTTGTTACACCCACACGTTCGGCGTGCTTAAGGGCTGGGTTGTAATACATTTGATCGGTAACCGCGTCTTGTGCAGCCAGGAATTGGGGGTCTTTGGCGGCTTGTTTCCACGCTTTTTCATACCCGACCAAACCGGAGATATCATCGGGGGCAGTAGCTGAGATGAGCCGTTTTAGCTCCGGTAGGAAACGGGCGAGCGGATTGTCAGGGACGCGGTTGGTATATTGGCGGACAACTTCGTAAGCATCACCGGTGCCGGTGGTGAATCCGGCCTTCCCGCTGGTGTATCCCCGTCCGTCGTTTAAATATTCCACATAGTCATATTGGATCTCGGTTGTGCCGTTTTCAAAGACACTGGTGATTTGTTCCGTCCGTCTTTTCTGCGCTGATGATGAAGGTGGCAGGTTGGATTTGGCGGGAGGTTTCGTTTCACCAGACGGCTTGTCCGTTTGCTCGTTGCCTGGAAAAACGACTTTCCCGGTCAGGTAAGGCATGGGGTCCACCGGAGTTCCGCGAATCCGCACTTCAAAGTGCAAGTGCGGCCCGGTACTCCAGCCAGTGGACCCGATCAGCCCGACCGTTTGACCATTGCGCACCGTCGAGCCTTTGCTTACCAAGATTTTTTGCAGATGGCCGTATAGTACGGAAATGCCGCCACCGACATCGATCACCACCGTGTTGCCATAGCCGCCCATCTGTCCGGCGAATACCACTTTCCCATCGGCGACAGCCGCCGCCGGTTTGCCGGCGATCCCCGGTGCCGCAATATCGACACCAGTATGCAACCGCCGGGTTTTCTTGATAGGATGAACACGGTAACCGAAGGGAGAGGTGATGGTGCGGGTGAAGGGGGTTGGCCAGCTCAGGTTCTCGGGCGGATTGATATCGGTGGGGATATCAGAAACCGGATCTGAGCCGTTGCCATAGCCAGGCACGTCTACCACTCCGCTATCAATTGGTCGGATGGTGTAACTGTTTGCATCGGAGGCTTGCTTTTCGATCTCATGGTAGTAGTACAACACATCTTGTGCATATTCTTGGGCCTGGAGATCGGTACCGTCGCGATTATCCTTATAGTAAGCGATCAAATGTTTTCTGAGTTGATCATCCGATTGGTTGAGAGCAATGCCTTTCACTTGCATGTAGCGGGCGGCGGTGAATACCGCATCCCAAGTTTGTTTTGGGTCGGCGTAGCTGTCTTGATCGGCATCAACACCATAACCACCAGCATCACTGATACGCTTTGCTGGGAAATATTCCACATCTTGCTGTTTGTACGGGGTGTAATTGGAGCCGACCCAGATTTTGCGCCGCAGGTTGAAGGAACTTAGATGTGTATTATCGTTTAGTTGTTCCCCCACTTTATTGTCGGAGTTTGGCGTTACTTTGCCTCCGAATCCCGATTCTTTGTAATGGACGGCGGCTACCAAGGCCCAAGGCACTTGATATTGCTGTTGTGCTCCTTGGTAATATGCTTGCAAGGTGCCGGTCATTCCCAAGGGGCCGATCTGGGATTCCGCCTGTTGATCTGCTTCTCGGTCCACATCGCTGGGAATGTCAATGCTGTGACCAGTGATCAAGGTGAAGATGGGGCCTAAGATCATGGCCAAAAAGGCGACGAAGGCGACGATCAGCAGAAAAGGGATCAAGAAAATGATCATGCCCGATCCGGCGATCGCGGCTGAGACCATTGCGAACAGTCTGGCGAGGACTTTTTCACCCATCGGAGCTCACCTGCAACTCGCTTACGCGCCATTTCCCATCGCTGTCCTTCACCACGGTGACCCAAAACCATTCTTCATCATCCATGGTCGTTCCGCTCTTCAGGGTGAGTGCCTGAACTGTCACCACATTCCATTCCATTTCGGTTGCATTGCCCCCGTCAACGGGAAAAACCTTCAATGCTTTTAATTCTTTTTTGGTAATTTCGGAACCGGTCAATGAGCCGGTTTTTGCAAATCGCTTAAAAAAATCGTTGGTGACAAACGGTTGGATCTTGTCGATGTAGGCCAAGGGATTGTCCGCATCATAAGGGACATAGTGGCGGACGAATGACTCTGCCACCTCTCGAGACTTGATCGCATCCTGCTCCGTCGCTGTCGGTTTGGTTTCCGCGGGGGAGCCGCCACCCCCAATCACCCATGAGAAAAGGTTGACATGGCTGAATCCAAAGCCGAACAGCCCGAGGATGCCAATGACGAGCAGGATTCTGACATGTTTGTTCATGGTCGCCTTCCCTTTCTACAGTGATTGGTGAAGTGCGCGTTCCATTTGCTCTTTGCGGCTAAACTTGTTTTCTGTCACTTTCAGATTGAGCACTTTTTGTTCATCCGGCGAAGACTTCACCTTCATTTCAATCCGTTTCCCCGCAGCAATGTGAATGCAATATCCTTGCTGTTTTCGCTTGCCGAGGATGCTGAGCTCTTTTTCTGAGAAATTCATGAAGCGGGATAATTCTTCGATGTCCTTCTCAGACATGCGCATAAATGTTTTGATAAACGCGTTGTTAAAGATGGCGGTGCCGTATTTCCCGATGGTCAGGAAGTCGTCGACGTTTTGCGTCGCCGTGGTCAGGAAGCCGCCGTATTTACGCACCCGTTTGGCGATTTCGCGCAGGAATTTCATCGTCTGCTGGTTGTCTTCATCCGCTAAAAGCCAGGCTTCATCAACATACAACCCTTTTCTTTCGGAACGGTCAATCTTCATCTCTTCCCAGATTTCTTTCAATAACAAGTCCATCAAGGGACGTTTCACTTCATCGCTTAACTCGTGGATGTCAAAGATGGTAACCTTGCCATCCATGTTCCAGTTGGTCTGCCCGTTGAACATGCTGGAATAGGGGCCGGTCACGTATGGTTTCAAGGTGGCGATAATCTCTTGGGATCCCTCTTGCTTTTCCAAGATCCGAACCAAGTCACTCAAGGTGGGGAATTGGTCGGGCATCTTCGCATCATCGCCATGCAAGGTGAGCCCTTTCTCCTCATAGGCCCGTTGGATCCCTTCTGTCAGCAGGGCTTTTTCAATCGGGCTTAAGTTGGGGCAGATCCAGGAAAAGAAGCTCATCATTTCCGCGATTTTTCGCCGCAAGTACTGTTGGATGTCATTTTTTCCGTCAGTGGTGCTGTCATCGCTGTCCACGACTGTGGAACGGATGTGAAATGGGTTGGTCGTGAATTCTGACCCCAACCGGAACAAAATCCGCTCGGCATGAGGGATAAAATATTCGCGCTCGGGATCGATCACGAAGATGCGCTCGCTGCGCCCGGTCGTGATGTGGCGCAACATGTCCAGACGTAAGTAAAAACTTTTCCCCGAACCCGACTCCCCAAACACCACTTCGTTGGGGTTGTTGAAAAAGAGGTTGTTGTAGCGGTCATAGATGACCGGGCTGTCCGTTTTGCCGTTCATGCCTTTTAAGACCCCTTCATTAAAGTTCAGGTCTGAAGAGTTGAATGGCAAAATGGATGCGACCAAGGTGGATTGCATCGGCCAGCCGACACGGCGTTCAAATTCCAGATCGGCGGCATAGCAGATCGGCAGGAGATACCACATCAACTTATGCCCTTGGTACAAAAGCTTTTTGGCGCGGAAGCGGCTGGATGCGATCGCCGTTTCCAACCTTTTTTCGGCGGACTTCAGCTCATCCATGTTCTCCTCTTTCACACAGATGATGAAGGTGGTGCTGAATAAGTTTTCTGCATCGGATTGCAGACTTTGCATCAATTCTTCCAAGCTCTGCCGCTCCCGCTCATATTTTTGCTGGTACATGGGGGGAAGGGAGCCCATCAATTTGCTCTCCAGCTCAATGATCTTGGCACTGGTGGAGCGGACGAACAGGGTTTTGTCAGTCGGGCGCAAGATGATGGACAAATCCAGGTTAGCCTTGGTACTGACAACGCGTTTAAGCCAGGCGGCACCCACTTCATCGGGGAAATTGGAAAAGGTGTAGAAGCTGTGGTACATCTCGTCCATTTCCAAGTAGCGACCTTGGTGATCCCGGATTGCAAGGGGAGCGATTGCTGACAGCTTCATATCGGGATAGTAAGGCTGTCGTTGCGATGTTTGAGGGTTCAGTTTTTCATAACAAACTTTTTTGATTTCATCCCCGGAAGCAGGAATTGCTCCCATGCCCCCGGACTCCAGGTATTCCATCATGGACAGGGACATGTCGTACAGCTGGTCGTGCGCGTCCACGGCATTTTTGACGTTGGAATGCAAGATGAGGTAAAAGTTGTGAATGTTACGGGCATTTTGCGCATAGTTCTGCAAAAACAGTTTTTTGGACAAAATGCGTTGCAACAGATAGTTGTCGTCCTCCTCTTCTGCTTGCTCCGCTTTTTTGTCCAGATATTCGAAGTATTGCTCGATGTCGATCCGCTCGGATGAGATGAGGATTTGCACGGCATTGTCAATCGTCACCGCATTGAGGCAGGATTGGATCGCTTCCACCGCTAACACGATGTCGTCATCCGACAACAAATCAGAGTTAATGGTGTCTGTGATTTTCAGCACCATTTTATAATATCCGTCTATCGTTTGAACGTAATGGGATTCAATGCTTTGAATGGGTATCTGTTGGACTTCTTCCTCATTCTCTTTCCCTTTTTTTGAGGTCAACCCTAATTTTGAGAGTATCGATTTTTTCGCCATGATGTTGTTCCCCCCAATAAAGTCGCACTTTTTGTGAATAGGCCCACTTTAAGATGTCAATCAAGAAGGCGCCGTTCATTGCGCCGCTCCGTTCATCGGTCATGAACAGATAGAAGAACATGCCCCCAAGTGTGCCGGCGACCATCACGCCAGCGACCGGCGTTTGGGTCAGCAGGTAGCATCCCCAGCCGATCGCACCGCATGCCACCGCGGTCGGGGCGAAGTAAATCCACCCCTTAAACTCCAATCCGAGAAAGCTCTGCCCTTTTTTCACATTGCGCGGAATGGTGTACCGCATGATTTCACCTACTTTCCGCTTGCTGCTTTATTTGTTTTCGCGGTTGCTCTCGCATACCTGAACCTAGTCATCGCCTGGCTGGCTTTTGATCTGACGATTGAACCGGCTCCACCCAGGCCAGCGCCTTGCAAGTATTGGCGCAGGAGTTTCGGTCCTTGCAAAGCCACCATGACGATGGCGACCGCCAGAATCAGTTTCGAGAAGAAGGCCCCGTTCAAGCCCAGTTCCATATTGCGTATCAGCATCAACAACAGGGTCAGCAAAAAGAAGTGGAGGCTTTGCGTGAAAATGACGGCAATGCTTTCCGTCCAATAAGTGGTGTACAGATTGCTGCGATTGGTGTAGGATGTGGCGAACAACGGACCCAAGAAATACAGCAAAATCAACTCCACATAGCGCATCGCACTCGCATATGCGAAAATAGCGAAGGCGATGAACAGAATGATGCGGGTAAACACGCGTTGCCACGGGTCTTCCAAGGCGCAGAAGTCGACCATCTTGGACAAGCTCTCGCCGGATTGAATCTTATAGGTGCCCGAAATGCTGATAAAGCTGTTCAACATGTCGACATTCAGTTTCAGCAGGAAATTGGAGAAGATGTATGGAGTCGCCATCACGAGTACCAGACTGACTGCATAGGAGCCCACGATTTCGGCGAAGTTGGGCTCTGATTCTCCAGTCAAGTTATCGCGCAACCCTTTCAAGATGCGGACGATGAAAAAGATGGTGGCAAGGGTAAAACCTCCCGTCACAAACCATTTGTCCAATGTGGTGAAGATGGCTTTGTCTTTGGTGAAGATGGTACCGATCGAGTTGATGAAGTAGTTGTTGCCCCCGCCGTGTGCGCCGTCCATCTGCACAAACGTGGCCAAAGCGGTGGTCAGCCATGTGCTGATGGGATCGACAAACACGATCAGGATTTTGTCTAAGACGAACCCGAGCAAGTCGACGACGAATCCGATCGGGTCGCTGAAAATTTTCCAAAAGCTTAATCCGCTTTTGCACATGTCTTCATGCCTCCTTCCGCAGAGGAAAAACAAACCCCCATCCCGGCTCATGGGATGAGGGGAAGAGAAAATGGAGTATCCCCGTTATTGGCCGCCGCCCAAAATCTTCCAAATCCAGTTTCCCAGCCATGTGGCGCTCCCAGCCAGCGCAGCGCCGATGATGGCTCGGGTCATCCGTTCCTTGATCGCGTTGGTCTCTGAACCGTCTTCCGCTTTGGCCAGCATCAGGCCACCGATAACCAATGTCAAGATGATGACCCCCGGCACCAAAAACAGCATCCAACTGCTGATCGATTGTAAAATCTGTTGCAGTCCGTTAACAAACTGTGGTGTTCCGCCCAAGATAATCCCTCCTGATGTGTGTGACACAAATGAACATTTTTAATAGGAATACAAATATCATGATATCGAAATATTGAAACCGAATGATTTTTTAATTAGCTTGTAAACCCATGTGAACAAAGCGCTTCACTTAATCCTGTAAAATTGCACATCGTCAAAATCGGCCCAGTTTTCCGCTTTGGCTTCGCTGTAGATGAACACGGTGGCTGTGCCCGAGGTGACCTTGATGTCGGGTACGGTGAATTCCGTCCAGACATCGGGGATTGCTTTGTTTTTGAGGTCAATGGACGCCTTTTCACCTTTTTCTTTTCGGTCGTAACTTCTCACGCCGAATTCCAGGTGGCGTTGCCCGCCTCCGCTGCGCAACCAGATTTTTGCTTCATAAACGCCGTTTGGCAGGTTATCTAATTTTTGGTATATTCTTTGCTTGTAAGGTTTGTCCGACCAGTAGTTCAGGTCTTTTTTTCCGGTGTGTGGGAAATCTTTTACAATGCTAGTGACATGATTTTGCCCGTCGGGAGCCCATCTGCGCCAACCCTGTAGGTCATTTTCAAAGCTGGGGTTTTGCACGAGGTTTTGCCGCAATGGAGGATCTGTCGAGCGGTTTGATTCTTCTGTCGTTTTCTCTTTGGAGACTGGCGGCTTCTCGCCCATGGTGGTCGGTTTCATTTGCGTGTTGGGCGCCAAAAAGAAAAGATAGCCACCAACGGCCAGCAGGGCGAACAAGATGAGACCGCCCGTCAGGAGAATCCAAAATTTGTAGCTACGAGTTGATGTCGATTCGGGTTTGTGTTGGGGTGAAGGAGGTGTTTTTTTGGAAGTGTCCAGTTTAGTGAATAGTGCTATCGTGTCAAATTTCTTGTCGGAAGACGGACCCTGCTGGTGACGGCGGTTGTTCTTTTTCACGATTTCCTCCTTTTCTTTTTTGGATTCTCTTCCCCTACCAGAGTAATGCAGAAAGGAGAGGAGATTGGATGACTCTTGTCAACCATATCCTTGCTGAGTTAATCCCATTATATAAACGAATAAAAAAATAGTAAATATTTATTGTTGACGATAAATAGATAATTTAAATTAACAACAAAATAATTAGATTATATTTTGGATTTATACAATAGATCCTCCTTGCAACCAGTGGGAAAGGCGGTCGGCTTTGCCATGACTGCGCTGGAACATGTGCGCAACTGAACATTGATCGCGAAGATCCATGTGGTGATATGTTGTCTTGGTCATCACATCGATTTGTTTATTGATGCGGCATCATTACGCTAAATCGATGGAAAGCACAGGGGAAGGAATCATAAAGAGAGCAGCAGTGAGGGATTGAATTTTTATAAATGTATGAAAATCAATCGCCGGTCGAAAAGAGGGGAAGACGAAGATGGGGTTTGGTTTCCAGCTTTTCTTTGTTATACAATGTTGATTGTTGATGACTTCACAAGATGGTAGAAACAGCAGGCGCGGATGCATGAAAGGATGTTATAGATGAGCAAAACAGTGGTGTTGGCTGAAAAGCCTTCTGTTGGTAAAGATATAGCCAAGGTGTTGCGCTGCCATAAACAAGGCAATGGGTATTTCGAGGGGGACCGGTATGTGGTGACCTGGGCCTTTGGACATTTGGTTACCCACGCCGACCCGGAAGCGTACGGAGAGCAATATAAGACATGGCGCTTGGAGGACTTGCCCTTGCTCCCTGATCGCTTGAAATTGGTGGTGATCAAAAAGACGGGCCGGCAATTCCAACAGGTGAAGCAATTGATGTCCAGGCCGGATGTGAAAGAGATCGTCATCGCCACTGACGCAGGGCGCGAAGGGGAATTGGTGGCGCGCTGGGTGATTGAGAAAGCGCATATCAAAAAGCCGATTAAGCGCTTGTGGATCTCATCCGTGACGGACAAGGCGATCAAGGAAGGATTTCAACGCCTCAAGGACGGCAAAGAGTACGAGAACCTATATCATTCTGCTGCGGCGCGGGCGGAAGCCGATTGGTTGGTGGGAATCAACGCGACGCGGGCCCTGACTTGCAAGTATAACGCCCAGCTTTCTTGCGGACGGGTGCAGACACCCACGCTGGCGATGATCGCCCAACGCGAAGCGGAAATCAAGAACTTTAAGCCCAAAGCTTTCTATGGGATGGAAGCGGTGGCCGAAAATGGCCTCAAACTGGTGTGGCAGGATGGCAAATCGAAGGATTGGCGCATCTTCTCGCAAGAAAAGCGCGATCGGTTGCTATCCATGTTAGGTGATCGGGAAGCGATTGTTACCGAAGTGCGGAAGAGCAAAAAGAAGCGTTTTGCCCCATCGCTTTATGATTTGACCGAATTGCAAAGAGAAGCCAATCAGCGGTTTGGTTATTCCGCAAAGGAAACGCTGTCCACCCTGCAATCGCTGTATGAATATCATAAAGTGGTCACGTATCCCCGTACGGATTCCAGGTACCTCTCCTCAGACATCGTGAGCACCTTGAAGGATCGCATCGAGGCTTGCCGGGTCGGGCCGTATGCCAAGCTGGCCCAACAGGCCCGCCTTCATCTGAAACCGGGCAAACATATTGTGGATGACAGCAAAGTATCGGATCACCACGCGATCATTCCTACAGAAGAACCGGTGTTTCTGGACAAGTTGAGTGTCAAGGAGCGGAAGATCTATGATCTTGTCGTCAAGCGGTTTTTGGCGGTGATGTTCCCGCCGTTTGAATATGAGCAAACCACGGTGCGGGCAAAGATTGGTGGCGAGACATTTGTCGCCAAAGGGAAAGTGATCTTGGCGCAGGGTTGGAAACAGGTGTATGGCGATTTAGTGGAAGAGGAAGAAGAAAAGGAAGGCATCAAAGAGCAAATCCTGCCGAATCTGACGGAAGGACAGCGACTCGCCATTCGCGCGATCAACCCGACCCAAGGGGAAACCAAGCCGCCGGAACTGTTTACGGAGGGAAGTCTGCTCGCGGCGATGGAGAATCCAGCCAAATTCATGGGCAATGAGCGGAAAGATTTGATTAAAACATTGGGGGAAACCGGTGGATTGGGTACAGTGGCTACCCGTGCCGACATCATTGAAAAATTGTTTGACAGCTTCCTGATCGAAAAAAACGGCAAGCATATCCGCATCACTTCCAAAGGAAAGCAACTCCTCGATTTGGTGCCGGAAGAATTGAAGTCGCCGGCATTGACGGCCAAATGGGAGCAAAAGTTGAGTGCCATTGCTAAAGGGAAGCTGAACAAAGCCGCTTTTGTCTCGGAGATGAGGGGTTATGCCAAGGCCGTGGTCAACGAGATCAAAGAAAGCGAGAAAACATTTCGGCATGATAATCTGTCAACCAAAAAATGCCCGGACTGCGGCAAACGGTTATTGGAAGTGAAGGGCAAAAAAGGGCAGATGCTGGTTTGCCAAGATCGGGAGTGCGGGTATCGCAAGAGTGTCTCTATCATCACCAATGCCCGATGCCCTGAATGCAAGAAGAAGCTGGAACTGCGTGGAGAAGGGGAGGGCCGGATCTTTGTCTGCATCTGCGGCCACCGCGAGAAGTACGCAGCATTCCAACAACGCAAGGAGAAAGAGAAAAAAGGCAAGGTGTCGCGTCGGGAGATTGCCAACTATATCAAACAGCAAAACAAGCAACAAGAAGAAGGGCATCCTGCTTTGAAAGAAGCGTTGTCCAAGTTGTTTAAACAAGATTAATTTCGTTTGGCACAAGAAGCCGTTAACTAATTAAAAACCGCTCGCCTTCTGTCATCTGATGTGGAGGCGGGCGGTTTCATCACTGATTGTATCGGCGATCCGTCGAAACCGAGTGTGTCTTGGATAACTGGGTGGTTTACTCAGGTATCATGGCACTAGCTGAATTTTTTAAGAATTTGCCGCAAGGCGAACAATGACAGCAAGAAGGCAGTAGAAGACAACGTGAGCGAGGCACGGGCAAAGAATCGTTGCACCGCGTGGCTACAACCATGGGTGTTCACCCGTAAGATGCGTGTGAATGTTTTCATATTTCACTCTCCTGCTTGCGGAATAAAGCAATACATTGGACTATAGGCATGTGTATTTATATTTATATAAAACATTATATCACCCGTAATGAAGAGAATCATAGCGGTGAAGGAGGGTGAATTGATGACAATGCTGGAACAACTGTGGATCGCGGAGAAAAAAATTCTTTATGAAGAGATGTCTGCTCCAAAAGCGAAAATCCGTGTAATCAAAGGCTTTTTTGTAGGTTTGTGGCAGGTCGGAAAAGGGAGCTCGAACCATTTTGTACCGATTGTAGCCAGCGTCAAGTGCAAATTTGTGTTAAACTAAAACAAAAGAAAGTAATATGTTAAGTGTTTTTTGGATACAGAAGGTGTGCTGACGGTACCCCCTCGAGGGATTCCCATGCTGCCTGCGTCCGAAGGATGCACTGTGGACATGTGATGGCAAAATATGGGTGTTGCCATCCGTCCCAAATCTAACCAAACCACTAGTCAAAGGAGGAATGGCATTTGATTGCTGTTGCTGAGAAAAGAAATGAAGGAACCAAAGAAGAAGAACGCAAGAAGTTGGCATGGCTCAAAAGCTTGAAGCGGATCACCTTCATTTTGCTGGGTGCGATTCTTGTAGCCGTGGCGTTGGAAATTTTTTTGGTCCCCAATGATGTAATTGACGGAGGGATTGTGGGTATTTCCATCATTTTTGCCCACCTTTCCGGTTTAAACTTAGGGGTCTTATTATTTGTACTCAACCTTCCCTTCTTCTTTATCGGATATAAACAAATCGGGAAAACCTTCGCCCTGTCTACTCTGTTGGGCGTTATTGTCATGTCTGTTGGAACCAACTTGCTCCACTCGGTACCGGGTTTAACAGATGATCCTTTGTTGGCGGCGGTATTCGGAGGAATCATTTTGGGGATTGGCGTCGGCTTGGTCATCCGCAACGGAGGTTCCTTGGATGGAACGGAAATTTTGGCCATTCTGTTTAACAAAAAATTGCCGCTTTCCGTGGGTCAAACAGTGATGATTTTCAACCTGTTCATCCTTGGCAGTGCAGGGTTTGTGTTTGGTTGGGATCGGGCCATGTATTCCTTGATGGCTTATTTTATCGCTTTTAAAATGATCGATGTAGTGATCGAAGGTTTTGATGAAACGAAATCCGTATGGATCATCAGTGACAAACCGGAAGAGCTGGGGAATTGCATATTGCAACGTCTGGGTCGGGGCGTCACTTACTTAAACGGTGAAGGCGCCTACACTGGTGACTCCAAAAAAGTGATTTTTTGCGTCGTGACCCGTTTGGAAGAAGCCAAACTGAAGTTGATTGTAGAAGATGTGGATCCCCAAGCTTTTCTGGCGATCGGCCATATTCATGATGTACAAGGCGGAAGGTTTAAAAAGAAAGATATTCACTAACACAACAAGCTCTTTTCCCTTCCCATCCGGGAACGGGTTCATAAGCATCGCCTGTTCAAGCGACGTCTTGAACAGGCGATTTGTCGTATTTATGGGTTAATCCAATCCGTCAACCACCCCGATCTCAACGATGTTCACCCGGGGAACAATTCGCACTTTGACCCGCGGATACTGTTTTTGCCATGTTTTGAAGTCCCAGTTTCGGGTGCGGCTGCGCACATAATCCCCGAGCCCCAGGGGATCGATCCCCAATTGTTGAAACGTGCGGATCAGCTGATGTCCTTGTTGCGAAACCTGCTTTTTCAATGCGTGTGCCGTCTGGCTCACATGTTGGGGCTTCAAGTGTTTCCCGGAGAATTCGTTGATCGAACCTCTGATGTTTAAGTCGATGGTGATTTCGGGAGTTGTTTGCGTATTGCGGATGGAGATTCTTCGGCTTGAGTTGATCACCCGCATCGCGACGAATTTATCCCCGATTTGCACTTTGATGCCGGGAAAGCGATTGTTACCATAGAGGGTGTTGAAGGTGAACTGGTGACTACGGTTCAGTTGGAAGACCATACGGTCTTTTTTAAAAAAAGCCAACCCTGTCAGCATGATTTCCCCATCAGTTAATTTCAATAACGGCAAGAAGGGGTCCTTGCCCTTGGTGTAATACGCAGACAAGAAATAATGCAGACTGTTATGGGGGATCAGGCCGTTTTGGGTGTTGTGTTCAAGCATGGATGCGATGTAATGGCCCGTGTCGCGTGTGCCGAACGATTGGTTCAGTATTTCTTTGGTGTTTTCATCCGTCACGGCCAAGCTGAGGCTGGTTCCGATGTTGGGATCGCGATGCAAGATGTCGATCGTGTGGAGGAGCCCGCGCTTGGCCATTTCCTTGTTGAATAGGGCGACTTCCAATTTTGCGTTGGCCAGGTTGGCGCTACTTTCTCTGTTCAATGAGGTCAAGGCTTCTTTGCCTAAGTTGGCGGTAATGGAAAGCGTTTTGTTTACAATCGAGGCGTCGGATCTGAAGACGGGGGTAACTGCGGTCATTGTTGCCGTTTGTTCATCGATATAATCATAACCGACGGCGGTGACCAGTTGAATTTCATCCAATACGTTTTTTCTTACATTGCCGAAAATGATAATACAGATCGCAATGATAATCAATGTGATGGGTTTCATCCATTTGATCCACTTCTTCATGATCTCTTCCTCATTTTGTGTCGGATGTGGTAGATGATGAACAGAATGGGGATGTAAGCGTACAAAAGATAGATGCCGATCATGGAGACAAGGGAGTTGAAATGGTCAATCTGCATCCGGTTGTTTAACAGGCAGGTGATAATGAAGCTCCCTGCAAGCAAAATGAGCAAGGCACTGCGTTGAGTGATTTGGAAAATCCGTTTCACCCCGCGGCTGGCAGCCCAAAACGCGGTGCAAATATTGGGTAGGATGATGATGGTCCACGCAGATATGGCGACATACTCAATCCGCTCAAGCACCGGCAACTTAATCACCTTCCACATGGTCAGGGTGGGCCATATTTCAACTTGTAAATGATCTTCGCCGTAATAGGCGAAGGTGACGATAGCGACTCCCGCATAAATCAACGTCGTGAACAGATTGCCGTAATGCGCCCATTTTTGCGATTTCTCTGGTTCGATGAAATACGGGTAATAGAGCATCAACAACTCGAATCCCAAAATGGTGAATGTCATTTCTTCCACGGACTTAAGCAAATCTGTGACGGAGTGATCCATAATCGGTAGCAAATTCCGGAAATTGGCGAATTCCAATGGGGCCAAAAAAGTGGGTATCAAAATGAGCGGAATGATGGCCCCAAAATAGCAAGCTCCCGCAATGGCACGAAATCCATTGCTCACGATATAGTACACAGAGGTCAAAAACACCAGGGCGAACGGCCATGTTTTGAACAGGGGAAACACCCACACCTGAATTACTTCAATGAAAGTCCGTAACACCGTCGTCCCGGAGATAAATACTTGGAGGATAAACAGAAAGCTAAGCAGGTTGCCGATCCATTTGCCAAAGACGGTTTGATGAATGGAGATCAAGTCGTTTTGTTCTTTGTTCAGTATTTGGTACATCATCCATAAAAGCAAATGGATGATGAGCCCGGACAGGATGACGGCAATCCATGCGTCATGCCCGGAGGTTTTTGCGATATAGCGTTGGAATCCCAACACTCCCACGCCGAATTGCGTTTTATATATCAAGAAAAATGCTAGGTAGGGTGAAACGCGATATTGTCGATTCACATGCGCTTGCATCGGATCAGCCTTCCTTCTTGCGGAATCATTCATCTATATCCCGCGGTTTCTGCCTCCATGGGGGTGTGAGGCCCTGTTTGTTCTGTGTCTGGAGATATGCAGGGCGATAAGATTGTTTATTGAAAGGTAACCGAATGAAAGAGTCGCGCAAGTCTTTCAAGCGGAGAGGATAGATGGGCTCCAGATAAGGGCGCCCCAACGAAGTCAGCCGCAGCAGATGCCCCATCACAAAGATGAACGCAATCGCTACCCCTATCAATCCCCATAACTGGGCAAACAAAAGAAACGGAAACCGGAGCAGACGAATAGCGTTGCCCATGCGATAAACCGGTGTTGTGAAGGATGCCAGCGCCGCCAGCGCGACGAAAATCAACAGCACGTTGCTGGTGAGACCCGCTTGCACGGAAGCGGTTCCGATGACAATCCCGCCGACGATACCGATGGTTTGGCCTACTTTTGTCGGCAAGCGGGCCCCTGCTTCACGCAACAATTCGATCGTCAATTCCAATATCAACGCTTCCAATATCGGGGGAAACGGGACGATGCTCCGCGACGTAACCAAGGTGACCATCAAATCAGTTGGAATCAGTGCGTAATGATAAGTGACCACCGCGACATAAATGGGGGTGATCAGGATGGAAAACAAGACGGAAAACAACCGGACAATCCGGAAGAAGGATGCCATTTGCCAATTAATGAAGTAATCTTCAAACGCTGAGAAAAATTCGACTAGCGTGGTAGGAGCGATCAGGGCATGGGGGGAACCGTCCACCATGATGACAATGCTCCCTTCGGCCAAAACGGCGGCTACGCGTTCAGGCCGTTCCGTGTCCAACATCTGCGGAAAAATAGAGTTGCTGTTGTCTGTGATAAGTTGGGAAATGTAGGAGCTGTCAAGGATTTGGTAAAACTCGATCGCTTTGATTCGTTGTAATACCGTGTTGACATTTTCTTCATTGGCCACTCCGTCGATATACAACACTGCCACTTTGGTTTTGGAATATGTTCCGACGGTGAACTCTTGTAACTGTAACTCTTTGATGGGCAAGCGTTTGCGAACCATATTTAGATTGGTTGTCAATGACTCGACAAACGACTCCTTCGGGCCGACGACGGAAAATTCTTCTTGGGGAATGGAGACGGCCCGCGATTTGTCCAATTCGGCGCGCGCCAACACTCCTTCCAGAACCCGGTCACTAAATCGAATCCATACGTACCCGCGCAACAACAAGTCTTGGATCTTTTCAAGATCATCCGTAATCTCTTTCTCCTCAATGGGAATCACGGATTCGACTTCTTGCAACGTAGGAAAAGATAGTTTGTTTAAATAAGGCAAAATGTCCCGGTGCAACACTTCCGGGTCCACCAACGAGGTGATGTGTGTAATCCAGTACGGATGGGTTGTATTCGTATGATGGGTATGGGTGAAATCACCGCGTTCCCAAAAAGGTTCAGCCCACGTGGATGGCGGTTCAGCCGTTTCCTGTCTGTTTTTTCTCGGTCTTCTGATGCCGGTCACCCCCTCGCGACGCATGATTATCCTTTATCGTTGCCCGGTTGGCGTTTTTTTATTTGTGTTCGGTAAGCTAAAATGGCTAAAACGCAACAAGCCCACTTTCGCCTTGATGGAAAGTAGGCTTGTTGGCGCAAAGCACTCAGGTGCTCGCGCATTGTCCGCAAATGTCATGTTGGCACGATTGGTGGAAGTCAGAAGTTTCTACTTGGATGGTAGTGTGTCGAATGAGGAAATGCGTTTCAATTTGTTGGATGGCTTGCCGTAAAACAGTTTGACTGTCGGCGGTGTCTTGGATGAGCAGATGGCATGACAGGGAATCAAAGCCAGAAGTGATCGTCCAGATGTGCAAATCATGCACATTGACCACTCCGGGAATGCGCATCAAGATTTCTTCTACTTTTTTGCGATCTATGGTGATGGGAGTGCCTTCCATCAGGATGTGCACCGAGTGGGCGATAACTCCCCAGGCGCCTTTCAATATCAAGACGGCTACCACCGCGCTAATCAGTGGATCGGCTATATACCAGGAAAAGGAGTGCATCAACAAGCCGGCGAGGATGGCTCCGACCGAGCCTAAGGCGTCGCCTAGCACGTGCAGGTAAGCGCTTCGCACGTTGACATTGCCCTCCGTGTCTCCCTTCATTAAGGCCCAAGCGCTCAGCAAGTTAGCGATCAACCCGACGGCGGCGATGGCCATCATGGAACCACTGGCCACGCGCGGAGGCTCCAGCAAGCGGTGAAATGCTTCCCACATAATCACTCCGGCAATGGCGAACAATGATAGGCCATTGAAGAGAGCGGCCAAAATTTCAAAGCGGTAATAGCCGTATGTTTTGCGGGCGGAAGGAGGGCGCACGGCGAACCACATGGCGGCAAGACTGAGGGCGAGTGAGCCGGCGTCGCTCAACATATGCCCTGAATCGGACAAGAGAGCCAAGCTGTTGGTCCACAGTCCGCCAACAAACTCCAACAGCATGATGCCGGCCGTAATGGCCAAGGCAATGGTCAGCCCTTTTCGATTGGCATTGCGGGTGTGGGTATGACTGTGATCGTGCCCGTGGGCATGGTGATGGTGGTGATGATGGTGCATCGGCCATCTCTCCTTTATAAATGTTCAACATGGCTAATTGTTTGCCGCAACAGGTTAACCACATGCTCATCGTCACAACTGTAGTAAATGATGCGCCCTTCGCGCCGCGTTTTGACCAAGCGCAAGGAACGCAAGAAGCTGAGTTGATGGGAGATGGCTGAGTGGGAAAGACCTAACACTTCGGCGATGTGGCTGACGGAGCACTCTTCTTCGGACAGTAGGTGCAAGATCCGGATGCGAGTGGGATCTGCAAGAGCTTTAAAGATCATGACAGCATCTTCCACGGATCGTGCTGCCAGCGTCTTATGCTCCTCTTTTTGCATGATGCACACTCCTTCATCTCCAATATTTTAATATATGAGCATATGTTCATATATGATTGTAAAGGTCAACGGAAACAAGTTCAAGTGAAAAAACGGTTGCCATTGAAAACCCCCATGATCGACAAGGATCATGGGGGTGAGATCATTGGTTGTCAAATTGGGCGGCGTTGAAGAGCTGTTTTTCTGTTCCGGTGTAAATCACTGCCGATTTGGCAGGGATGGTCTCGCCCTGATAAGTGTAGACATGGGTGGAAAAATTGGCGATGACCCGCATGTCCTTGCCAAAGCGAGTCTCCTGCACGAGACGGTCCGGGCTCAATGTCTTAAAAGAGGTTAACTCACGTTGTACGGCTTCTCGGTGAAAGGGAGACCACACTTTGATGAAGGCGCTGATCCGTTCTTTGTCTTTCTGCCAAGAACGTTCATCCACATGATAAAGGGGCGGGACATTGTAGAGTAGTTCCTTTAACATGCGGTCAGAGATTTCTCCTTTAATCTTCAGGCTTCCCCATTCCCAATGGTGCGTGGTGATCACGGAGTCGTTGTACACCAACTTATACAGCTGAATGGAGTAGACGGGATCAAGGTAGATGTGTTGATAACGTTTCTTGATGGGTACGGGTTTGCCGAACCGATCCGGGGTTCCGCCTTGCTGAGACCAATATGCGCCGATATAATACGGGCTTTGTTTATGTTGGCGCATATCTTTGTCACTCCAGGCGATCACGGGTGTTTCGATTCCATGCGCGAAGGCGATGACCCGGCTGGCGAAGTCGTTTCCACCTTCCGAACCAACCACCATGTGATAGCGTGTGGCGATGACATTCATCCGCTTCAATCTCGCCTGTAGATCTTGCGCTTGCGTGGTGAGATGTTCGGGAGTGTAATCATCATATATCTCACCAGTGGCATCACAATCCACAAACCAAGAATTAAAGGCGATGCCGTTTTTGAGAATGTCACGGACACGTTGGTTTACGGCGGGCAGGGAGAGGGTGGGGTTCAACTTGCGGCCCCGGCCCAGGAACCCTTTCACTTTTTGTCCGTTTATATCTGTGATGGTAGCTCGTTCATACAGAGTGGGGTCTTTGAAACTGGCTGTGTTCCAATCCATGTTTTGCTCTTTATGAATCGAGTGGTAAGAATCGTAAGGGCCGATTAGATAACCTGTTTTATTGGCGGTGTTCACGGCAACCGGATTCATGAGCCCGTCAGCCCAGTTGGGCAGTCCGATCCATGCCCGGTTCAGCCCTGAGCGAGACATGTCACGCATGAGATCAGATATGCTTTCCCCCCATGTCTGGACATCAGTCACACTTTCTCCCAACGCGCTTTTTAGCAAGTGCTTGTTTAACGTATACAGCTCTTGCTCGCTTAACTTGTCGATCCCTTTGGCCAAAAGGGCACGGGCCTCTTTATCGGGATGTGGGAAGTGGTTGGGTTCGTATAATGTTTTCAGTTTCAAGGCGGTGTTTAACGCTCTTATGATGACTTGCTTTTGGTAACGATCCCAAGCTCCGGGGGTATGGCTTTTTATAACTTGGGCCAGTTCTTGCCCGCTGTCAGAAGCGTTGGCATTCAACACTTCCACAATCCGGCCGAAGGTGGGGCCTTTCAAGAGCGAATCGAGTTTCTGCCAGCGCAAATCGGAGTCGGTCAGTATCCCATCATTCCACAGATAGATGTGGGGAGCGCCAAATAGCTTGGCTACGTTGCTGTTTTCTTTTGCTTTTTGGGCAAGGCTTTTAAACTGGCCCAGTTCCTGAATATGCCGGCGATAGATTTTGGCGATTTGCGTTGGGTCTTGATCTGTCAGATATAAGCGGAAACCATACGTCTTTTTCTTGTTGATGATTGGAAATTCATGTGAAAAATGAAGTTCCAGGTTCGGGTTGTTTTGGAACGTCACTTGATCGTTGAAAATGTCATCAGCGATAAACACAACAGCATGTCGGTTTAGATTGGCCGCCAAAAATCGCATGGAGAAATCCTCTCTGAAATGTAAGGTTTCGCCGCCGAGATACGCCTGCCAATGGGGGTCTCGGCTGGGAATTTGTTTCCCTTCCCACAGAGGGAGGGTGTAACTTTTCCCTCTCAACACGGGCCATTCAAATTTTGACGCGCCAGTTGATTGAATGCGTACATCCAGATAAGTTTTTTGTTTGGTCAGATTTACACGGATTTTTTGATCTGGGTATTCCCAAGATGCCTGCGTTTGGTTCTGTTCAAACCGGGTGACGCGCATCGGGGTAAGTGGCTTGGACACTCTTTCTTTTACGCCGTTCCGGGTGAGTGTGATGTCAAAGGTTTCAGGCTGAACCTGAAATGTAAAATCGTAATCATGCACCTCTATTTTTGGATTGATCGTGTCAACGGTCTGGCATCCGCTGAGCAGGGCTGTAACCAGTGCACCGCTCAGACATGCAGAAATCAACTTTTTCATTTCAGCACCTCCTGCCAGACCACTTTAAGCGGTGAATGTTACATCAGTTTGACATTCGCCGGATTAATTATGGTCCGTGTGAGGCACCAGGGTCATGCCGATTGAAAACGTGATCCAACCATCGTGTTGCTTGACGTTGTAGCTATAGCCATGGCGTTCCAAAATCGTTTTTACGACGGCTAGCCCTAGACCGGTTCCGGAACGGCCTTTGTCCCTTGCTTCGTCTAAGACGAAAAACGGTTTCCAAATATGGTTCAAGTGTTTTGGTTCCTTCGCCAGCCCATTGGCAATATGCAGGAAAAGGTGTTGTTCTCCGGCAGACCAGTGAATTTCAATCTGCCCGTTTTCCGTGTATTTTGTTGCGTTGCGTAGCAAGTTGTGAAAAACGATTTTCAATTTTTCCGGGTCGGCCCGAATGTGCCATTGGTCTGGCTGAGGCGGTTCAGTATAATGACAGGTGATTTTCTCCGTTTTGAAGATGACCCGATGCTGAGCCAGGCAGGATTCCCACAACGCTACCGGATGACAGAGGGTTAAGTGAAGGGGGTCTTGTTCCAATTTCGCATAGCTTAATAATTGATCGATTAAGCTGGACATCCGTTCAGCCTGGGAAACGATCGTGTCGAGATAGGTGCCGTCATCCAAATCATCTTTGATGCCCATGGAGTAGGCTTGAATCAAAGCCAAGGGGGTCTTCAATTCATGTGTCACATCCGCTGTCAGGCGCTTTAAGTCTTGGTTTTTCTGGGTCAGCTCCTGATGTGCCTGTTGCAGCTTTTGGCTCATCTGATTGATGGAGTGGGCCAGCTCTTCAATTTCATCGTTGGTTTGGATGGCCACTTGTTGGAATTTCAGGTCCGCGATCTCCTGTGCTGCCTGTTTAAGCTGATCCAATGGCTTGGTGATGCGCCGAGAGAAGGCCCACACCCAAATCAACGTGACGACAAGCGCCAAGGTGAACAATAATCCGTTGAACTGATTTACCATCTGAATGATTTCGTTCATGTGGGCCAAGGAAATGCCGATCAAGATGATGTTATTTCCTTTTGTTATATATCGCACATAAAAGCTGGATTTTTGCTTCTTTTGGTCATAAATTTTGTTGACGGAGTGTCTTGAATCAAGTTGACTGATCACTTCAGTTGTGATCCAAAACCGATTGAGGGAAACGCCCTGCCGTGAAAGCAAGCGGGACGCATATTCATTTAATGCATCAAGTGACTGTGACCGGGGAACGGCGACGATTGCCACGTCACTGTGTTGGTTGAGCGATTCGATTTTGCGTGGCAGATTTTCTGTGGACGTATCAGCCAGTTCTTGCGAGATTTGCAATAATCGTTGTTTGGTCTGATGCAGGTAATAGGGACGAAGGAAGAAATGGGAGACAAGCAACAAGCACACCAGCAAACTTAAAATGACCGCTGACACGCTGATGGCGATCTTTGCACCCAGCTTATTCATTGGTCGTTTCCCAACTATATCCCAAGCCGCGATGCGTTTTGATCCAGCCTGCTCCGATCTTTTCGCGGACACGGCGGATGTGCGTGTCTACGGTTCGTTCTTCTCCGATGTAATCAAGTCCCCACACCGTGTCCAGCAGTTGCTTGCGCCCGAAAATTTGTCCCGGATGAGTAGCCAAGCATTTTATCAGTTCAAATTCGGTTTTGGTCGCCATCACGTCAACCCCGTCACAGTAAATTTTATTTGCCCCCAAATCGATCATGAGCGCTCCATAGCATAATCGCTGATCGGCGCCGAGTAGCCGTTTGGCCCTGGCCAACAAGATGCGCGGATCAAAGGGTTTGCGAAGGTAATCATCTGCCCCCGCTTCCAAAGCCAACAGTTCATCTTCCACTTCACTCTTGGCAGTTAACAGCAACACTTTGGTTTCCCTGATTTTTTTCATTTCCTGGCACACATGAATCCCAGAGCCGTTGGGCATCATCCAATCTAAAATGGCCAGGTCGATCGGCTTGCTATAAAACAGGTGCATGGCGGTCTCACCGTCTCCCGCTGTCATCACCTCATATCCTTCTTTTTCAAAATAAGCTTTTAAAATCAATTGCATCGGCTTTTCGTCATCAGCTATCAACACTCGCATGGTTTCATTCCTTTGCTGAGAAATATTTCATACATAGACCTGTTTGGCAAAATAGGGTACGTATCGTAGTCTACCGCAAACGAACGCCTTGATCGGTGAATTTTCTTTTGACATCCAGAAAGTCATGTTGGATAAAATAAAATATATTTTCTGAAAAATGTTATAATAGAGAAACCGTTTCGGTTGTGATCTACCGACTTCTCATCATGGACCAGACAAGGAGGAAGCGGGATGGAGTCGATCATCAACCAATTTAAAGACATTCCCACCACTTGCATCTCCGATGCGATGAAAGGGATGAACAGCCTTGATCCTGCCATCAAACCGTTGCAAGAAGAGTATAAGATCGCTGGCCGGGCGTATACGGTCAATCTGCCGGCGAACGACAACTTGGCCGTTCTGAAGGCGATCAAAGAGGCAAAGCCTGGGGATATTGTGGTCATTGATGCCAAAGGCTACATGAATAATGCCATAGCTGGTGATTTTGTGGTGGGCATGGCCCAAACGATGGGGTTGGGCGGGCTGGTTGTGGATGGTGTCATTCGCGATTCGGTCGACATCAAGGCGTTAAGATTTCCCGTCTTTTGTCGGGGGACGACTGTGGCCGCCAGCAGCAAAGCGGGAGCAGGACAAACGGGTGTGCCTATTTCCTGTGGAGGGGCTCCGGTCCATCCGGGGGACATGATCGTTGGTGATGCGGATGGGGTGATCGTGATTCCGCGCGCATCGGAACAGGAGGTATTGCAAAAGGCGTTGAACAAATTGGCAAAAGATGAAGAACGTGCCCGTTCTGTATTGGGAAATCCCGATGCGGTCATCCGCTACATCGACCGCATGCTGGATGCAAAATGAATCGAAAAGAACATCCAATCCCCTGGTGGTTGGGTGTTCTTTTCGGTTCATTGATAAGAAGAATTTTAGAAGAAGCACGGTTTTTTCGCTGTGAGAATAGGGGGAAAAAGTTTCTCTGTCATCGAATTTCATTTTACTGTTCACAAATAATGAAAAAATCATCGGCGATATTTTTTATTGGAACATTAAAATTGAAATAGGGGCTGCGGGGTGATATTTGTAATGATTGAAACGAAATCATACCCATCGCGCGCAGACAGATATTTACAAAAACACTTGCATCCGCTGGTTATTTTCCTCCTATTTGGAACGGCGCTCATCCGCGTTGCCGCTTTTATGAGTTTGCCGTTTTTAGCCTTTTACTTGACGTCGACATTCCATTTTAACTCCTTTCAAACAGGGGTTGTCATCGGTATGTCCGGCCTTGGAGGGGCAGTCGGGGGGATCATCGGCGGAGGATTATCCGATCTGTTCGGGCGTAGGCGTATATTAAACCTGACTATGATCGGGTGGACAAGCATTTTTTTCATGTATTTGTTTGCGTCGGAGTATGTGCATTTTATTGTGTTAAGTTTTTTGCATGGATTGTTTCGGTCATTTTTTGACCCGATTTCACAAGCATGTATGTCAGATTTGACGTCAGAAGAAAAGCGGTTGCAAGTATTTAGTTACCGTTATGTGGCTCTGAATGTGGGGATGGTGACGGGTCCCATGCTAGGGGCGTATTTGTTTCACTGGCTCGGCATTCAGACCTTTGCCGTCGCAGGAGCCATTTTTGCCTTGTATAGCGTGATGCTTCGGTCTCGGCTTTCCCGTTACCGCCATCGGCTAAACAAGCCTCCGGCCAAACGGAGGGCGCATTTGGTCAACTGCCTCAGGGTTATCACCCGAGATCGGGCATTGGGTTATTATATCTTGGGAGGCATGCTGTTTTTTATGGTGTACGCCCAGATGGAATCCAATTTGCCCATCTATTTGTCCAATGAAATTCCGGACGGCAGCAAGATTTATCCCATTTTGCTCGTGATTAACGCGGGTCTGGTGATTTTAATGCAACGCCTGATCTCCAAATGGTCAGAAAAGAAACATCCGCTAAGCAGCATCGTGTTGGGTTCTTGTTTGTATACACTGGGCTTTTATTGTTTTTCAGTAAATGAAAATCCAATCATGTTTATAGCGGGCATGTCATTTCTCACCTTTGGCGAGATGTTTATCTTTCCCGTCACCAACCAATTGACGGATCAATTGGCAGATGAGAGATACCGCGGCGCTTATTATGGGGCAGCCAATTTTGCACAGCTTGGTTTGTGCGTGGGCCCGATTCTTGGTGGGTGGCTCTTGAAGCAGTTTGATGGCTTGACTATGTGGAACATTACCGCGGTTATTTCCATCCTGATCTTGTGGTTTTACGCCATGGGCTATCGGAAATATACTTCCAGGCGGCAGGTGGCGGTGGTGGACATTGTCTACCGGGTGTTGTTGGATCTCAAGCTCGTGTTTGTTGTCAAAGTGTTTCTCAAATTAATTCCATTTGCCGTTTTCTCTGGGATCATCTGGCATCTAATACATAAATCCCCCTAATCGATGAGCACTCCCCGTGTTGGCTTTTGCCGCACGGGGTTTTTTCTGTCTGGAGTGAAGATATTTTCTTGACAAAAAGGTTAACCGACATTAATATTTAGGTTTGTGTTATATTTATGTCATATAATTAATTGTGCGGTTTAATATTTGGGGTGATGATCAAAAAATATGGACACCTACATCAACCGATTGTTCCGAGCCATCTTGCTGGCGATGGAGCAAATGAAGCCTGGGTTGAAAAAGAGCTTGGAAGAGGAAGGTGTGACTTCGACCCAATTTTACATTTTGCTCTATCTGCTGAAGAATGGGGGAAGCAAAGTGTCCGACCTGGCCAAGTGGATGGAGGTGAAACCCAGTGCGGTGACGACGATTATCGACCGACTGGTACACCATGGGTTTGTCTCGCGTGAGCATGATGAGGCGGATCGCAGAATTGTTCGTATCCGTTTGACTGAGGGTGGCAAGGAACGATTGGAAGGGATCAAGAGCAAGCGGTTAAACATTCTTAAAGAGCAGTTGACGCATCTGTCTGAGGCCGAGATTCGGATGCTTACGGACTTGTGTGAAAAAATCGCAGGCATTACGCCTGAATAGAAAGGAGTTCGCAAGAGGAAGAACAAAACAAGATGTTTTTCCTCATCCGCGAACGATTAAAAACCATTGTTTGTCAAATTTATATATTTGAAATGAGGTACTCATATGGCAGAAATTTCTCAGCAAGCCACGATTGAGTCGCCGCAATCGAAAGAGGCCAACCGCGGTTGGTTGATTGCAGGACTGATTATCGCCATGCTGTTCGCAGCATTGGAAGGCACGATTGTGGGGACGGCGATGCCGCGGATCGTAGGAGATTTGGGCGGTTTGAGCTTGATGACTTGGCTGACCACCGCTTATATGTTGACATCGACCACGATTGTGCCCATCGCCGGTAAATTAGCGGATTTGATGGGGAGAAAGGCGATTTATATCACCGGTTTGGTGATATTTATGATCGGCTCCGCTATGTGCGGACTGGCGCAGGATATGACACAACTGATCATTTTCCGTGCGTTCCAAGGCCTTGGTGGCGGGATTATGATGCCTATGGCCATGATTATCATCGGGGATCTGTTTGTCGGTAAAGAACGCGCCAAATGGCAAGGTGTTTTTGGCGCATTGTACGGGATTTCTTCCGTGATCGGGCCGCAAGTGGGCGGTTGGATTGTGGATTATTGGGATTGGCACTGGGTGTTTTATATTAATTTGCCTGTCGGCATTGTAGCGACCATCTTGATCGCCAAGGGTTTGAAATCGCATAAGGCAACCGGCCCAGTCAAGATTGATGTGGGCGGTATTTTCACCATGGTGATCGGGGTAGTCAGCTTGTTGTTGGCCCTGACTTTGGGGGGAGTCGATTATGATTGGGATTCCTGGCAGATCTTAGGG
Organism: Laceyella sacchari; assembly: GCF_004343255.1. GTDB lineage: Bacteria > Bacillota > Bacilli > Thermoactinomycetales > Thermoactinomycetaceae > Laceyella > Laceyella sacchari. Next base: position 306,264 of record NZ_SMDD01000001.1, read on the forward strand.
ATGTTTGCTTTGGCGTTTGTCTCCCTTAGCGCTTTTGTAGTAATTGAATCAAAAGTGGAAGAGCCAATCTTGCCAATGCACTTGTTTAAAAACAAGCTGTTCACTTTGCTCAACGGAATCGGCTTTTTCATGAGTGTGGGCATGTTTGGGGCCATCATGTTTGTGCCGTTATTCATGCAAGGTGTAGTGGGTGTGAGTGCGACCAAATCAGGGACGATCATGACACCCATGATGATTACGATGATCGTGTCCAGCATTATTGGCGGCCGCATTGTTTATAAAATCGGCGTCAAGGCGCAGATTGTCACGGGCATGATTATCATCGCCATTGGCTTTGGTTTCATGACGACCATGACCGAAACCACTACCCAGCTGGTGGCCACTTTGTATATGATGGTGATGGGCTTGGGGATGGGTCTGGTCATGCCAACCATTACCCTGGCGTTACAAGAGAGTTTTCCCAAAAACCAGTTGGGGGTAGTTACCTCTTCCAGCCAGTTTTTCCGTCAGATTGGCGGCACTTTTGGCATGACGGTGTTGGGGGCGATTATGAACCATCACTCTACTAAAACGCTGAGTGACCAGTTATTGCCCCATTTGGAGAAGTTGCCGGCGGGGGCGAGCCAGTTGACGGCTCACTTCAAAAAGATGGTGGAGACGGACCCGCAAGGGTTGTACTCTGGCTTGTTAAACCCTGATATGTTTCGGCAAATGCCGGCGCAGGTGGCAGACATGATTGTCCCCATTCTGAAGGACGCACTTGTCTCTTCCCTCCATCAAGTGTTTTTGTATGGATTGATCTTTGTTGTGGTAGGAGCTATGTTCACGCTGTTTTTAAAACGAATTCGTTTAAGTGAAAAACGGGAAGACAAACAAGCTGCTTAAGCCGAACAATAGTTGAAAAAAACTCCAGGCACGCGACAGTGCCTGGAGTTTTTTGTTTTATTCTTTTTCTGTTAATTTCGCAGTCGATTCTGCCGATTTGCCTGGAGTCTTGTTGGTTTGGATCAACCCTTGAATAATTTGATTCAAGTCGATGCCGGAAACGCTTTTCAGCATTTCTGGGGTTTGTGCCATCAAATTGGTGACATAATTGCTTACTTTGGAGGCGCCTTGACCGTTTTCACCAGAAGCGTCAACCACGGTCAACTTATCGATGTTGCTCAGCGGTTGAGCGACTTGTTTTGCCAGCTCAGGCAGCATTTTGGCGATGAGATCAAGTACGGCGGCTTGCCCGTAACTTTCAAACGCTTCCGCCAGCTTTTGTTTGGCTTCTGCTTCTGCCAACCCTTTGGCGCGGATGACTTCTGCTTGGGCAATCCCTTCCAATTTCTCTACTTCCGCTTGTGCCAACCCTTTGGCTTTGACTGCTTCCGCTTCGGCATTCCCTTTGGCCTTAATGGTAGAAGCTTCTGCTAGGGCGCGGGCTTCCTGTTCAAAGCGGAGAGCTTTGGCTTCTTGCTCTTTGGCGTAGCGGTCAGCGTCCGCTTTTTTGCGCACTTCGGCATCGTATTGTTTTTCACGGCGTGTAATTTCTTTCTCTTCCAATTCGATCATTTTTTGCTTTTTGACCAGTTCGATTTCCATCTGTTCGCGAACCACTTGCTGTTTAAAACGGTTTTCTTGCAAATTATAGGCTTGGTCTGCTTCCGCCCGTTTCATATCCTGTTCGATTTTAAATTCGGAGATGCGCAGTTCTTTGTTCTTTTGCGCTTCAGCGATGTTGGTTTCAGAAATGAGAGAAGCTTTGGTTCCTTCTTCACGCGCTTTGGCGGTTTGGATTTCCGTGTCGCGGATGGCGTTGGCTTCAGCGATATCGGCGTCGCGGCGAACCATGGCGATGCGGGGACGGCCGAGCGCTTCGAGGTAGCCGTTTTTGTCGCGCACGTCTTTGATGGTGAACGACACGATCTGTAAGCCCATTTTCTTCAGGTCACGTGCGGCGACGGTTTGCACTTCTTGGGCAAATTTCTCCCGGTTTTTGTACACTTCCTCTACGGTCATCGTACCGAGAATGGCACGCAGGTGCCCTTCCAGCACTTCACGGGCTTCGTCGTTTAACACATCATCACTTTTGCCCATGAACTGCTCGGCTGCTGTCGCCACATCTTCTAAAGCCCCGCCGATCTTGATGATGGCGACGCCGTCCACCATGATCGGCACGCCTTGTTCGGTGTAGACTTCAGGGGTGGAAACCGTCAACTTATGGGACAGCAGGCTCAATTTTTCGGCTCGTTGGAAGATGGGAACGATAAAAGCGCCACCGCCACGAATAATTTTGATTTTCTTGTTATCGCCATCGGTCAACACATTTTTGCTTCCCAACATACTTCCGGTGACAATCATGGCTTCATCTGCGCCTACGGTTTTGTAACGGGCCCAAAAGGCTATTCCTAGAAAAACCAATGCAACGAAAACAACCGAAATAATTTCAAAAATTTCCAAAAGAATCGATCTCCTTTCCATTTTGATCGCTAGCGTGGAGTTACATATAATACTTGGTCTTTCACGTCGATGACGACTACGGTGGAACCCATCGGAATTTCTGTTTGCTCGTAGCTTGCGGCAATTTGATTGGTTTGGCCAGAGGCGGTAAGAATCATGACTTCTCCAAAACCATGGCTGGGAATGGTGACGGTCACTTCTCCTTTTTTACCCCGTAAATCGGTCAAGCGAAACCCAGTTGAATTTTCCGCCAATTTACTTGGCCGCACAATCCCGATGTATAACAGAATGGAGGAAATCACGGCTAAGATGAGCGCCCCGGCTAGACTGGCAATGCTGGAGAGCGAAGTGAATTGGCTTAGAATTAACCCAGCTCCGCCGAATACGGTGATCGCCCCAATCAGGGTGACCGGATGAATGGCTGGGATGCCGATGTCGACATCCATAAGGCCGTCTCCAATCAAAAGCATGATAATGGCGAACAGGAATCCGCCGGCTAGACACCCCCAAAAAATAATGTGCAGATCCATGCGGCGCCTCCTTTGTAGCTTCTCTTTTTATTATACGAAAAGGAGAAATAACGAGGCTTGTCAATTTTAGAAATATTATTTTATAGAAAATAATCTTGGTAAAAGGTCTGGACAGCTACTTTGTAGTGAGTGTGATTTCCCAACTCTCGCTTGACACGCGATCGATATTGTTAAAATAATGAATAAATGGAAAAGTCAAGGGGAGTGGGAAGTTTGCATATCAAATGGGGTTGTCTCATTTTGGCTTGCTTAGCCGTGACTGGTTGTGCCGGCAATGTACCCGTTAGCGATGACAAGCCGTCTGTCACTGTCAACCTGTTGAATTCGCAAGGAGTCAAGATCGGCACCGCGGTGTTAACAGAAGAGAAGGTCGGAGAAGGGGTGAAAATCCAGCTCAAGGCGTGCCAGCTTTCTCCAGGGCCACATGGCTTCCACATTCATGAAACGGGTCAATGCACACAGCCCGATTTCAAATCGGCGGGCGGACATTTTAATCCTCATCACAAAGCGCATGGAAAGTTAAACACCAACGGCGCCCATGCCGGCGATTTGGATAATATCGTCGCTGATGCAAAGGGTAATGTGCACAGCGAGCAAGTGGCCAAGGGAGTCACTTTGGCCAAAGGCCAACTGCATTCGTTATTTAAAAGCGGGGGGACGTCCTTGGTGATCCATGAAGGACCAGATGATTTGAAAACCGACCCTGCGGGAAATTCGGGAAAACGCGTTGCCTGTGGCGCTATCCAGCCATGATTGGGTTTTGCTCATCTCCGGTTCGTTTTGGGCACAATAGAGGGAAGCTGAGCAGCGCTCTTTCTTGACGCAGGAAATTTATTTATATAAAGTAACTAACATAAAGTAATTTTAACTTATCGTACGTTCGGAGGGGTTTTCATGCTTCCCACCTTATTTTTGGCACATGGATCGCCGATGTTGGCAATCGAACAGACAGATTACACGCAGTTTCTTGAGCAGCTCGGCCAGACGTTTAAACTGAAAGCGATTGTCATTTTTTCAGCGCATTGGGAAAGTGAAGTGCAAAGCATTTCTTACACTGACGGCGTGTATGAAACGATTTGCGATTTTTATGGCTTTCCAGAAGAGCTATATGCCATTCGCTACCCGGCCAAAGGATCGGTACAGTTAGCTGAGCGGTTGACTGAGATGTTTGCTGATGGTGGGATCGAGGTTCGTAAAGATCGCTCACGGGGATTGGATCATGGTTCATGGACGCTGTTGCATCGCATGTACCCGCAAGCCGATATACCGGTGATCCAGCTCTCTGTCAATCCTTTTTTGCCTCCTGAGACACAGTTCAATATAGGGGCATGTTTGCGCGGAATCGGAGACCAAGGGATCTTGGTGATCGGAAGCGGTGTGACCGTGCATAATTTACGGGCGCTCAAATGGGAACAGACCTCCCCTGAGCCTTGGGCCGTCGCCTTTGACGATTGGCTGGTGGAAAAGGTGCAAGCCAAGGATTGGGACGACTTGTTCCGATACGCAGAGTTGGCCCCTTATGCCGGCATGGCCGTCCCCAGACCAGAACACTTTGTCCCGTTTTTCATCGCTATGGGTAGTGCAAGTCCGCAGGCGGAAGCGAAAGTGCTACACCGTGGTTATGACTTGGGAACATTGAGCTATTTGTGTCTGCAATTCTAGGGAGCAATTACCTGATTACCAAGGAAGAGACTGGGACTGTCTGGCAATGCAAGTGGGCGCGTTCATCAGGTATGAAGTAAATGGTAAACTTTTTATCAACTATACCTTAAATTAAAAGTCCTTTTTTCGAGAAGTTTCGGAAAAAGGACTTTTTTGTATGTATAGATGATCGTGATAGAATTCAGTCCATCGAACGGAAAGATTCTGGTTTGTATATTATTTGGATAGGTATTATTATCATTTATATCTGACATGCATCTTGGGGGAGGTTAACAACATGACAACAATTGGAAAACTGTTGGATGCACGTGCTGCATTATCACCAAGATTAGAAGCCTTGGTGAGTCACGGTGAACGAATAACGTTCCAGGAATATAAAGAAAAGGTTAATCAATTGGCTAACTATCTATTGGATTTGCACGTGGAACCTGGTGACCGTGTTGCATTTATTTGCAAGAATACATACGCTTTTCCCATCATATATTTGGCTGCAGTCAAGATTGGTGCCATTGCCGTGCCGATCAACACACGGTTGAAACCAGCAGAGGTTCGATATATCGTCGAGGACTGCCAAGCGAAAATTCTGTTTTACGATGAAGAGTTCAGGGAGGCACTGACCTCGCTTCCCCCCTGTGTCGAAAAAGTGATCCGCGCAGCGGTGGGAGAAGAGATGGACGAGCATTTCAAGAGCATCTTTGAAATCGCCTCCACTAAAGAGCCGGCCGCGACGGTCACTGAATGGGATACGGCCATGATCATTTATACATCTGGTACCACTGGTCAACCCAAAGGCGTGATGTGTACCCATGCCAATGTGTACGCGGCGGGAATAGCCAATGTCAACACGCTCGATTTGCGTTTTGCTGACCGCTTTTTGTTTGTGACGCCACTGTTTCACATCAGTGGGATGATGTTTATCGTCAACGCTTTGATTCGCGGTATCACGTTGGTAATGGCGCCCAACTTCACCCCTTCCCAATTGTGGGAGCTGATTGATGAAGAGAAGATCAACAACATGATGTCGGTGCCGGCGATGTTGCCGTTTATGTTGGAAATGTTGAAAACGATCGACAAGGACTTGTTCAGCCTGCGGGGAATTGTCTGCGGCGGGTCCCGGGTTCCCGAACGACTCATCAGGGAGTTTGACGATCTGGGCTTCTCTATCATCCAAGTGTACGGCGCGACGGAATACACAGGAGCGATTACGTACTTCTTGCCGGAGATGGACTTGAATCGATGCCATTCGGCCGGCAAGGGGGTGTATCTGACCCAAATCAAAATCCTTGATCCGCTGACAGGCCAAGAATGCCCAACGGGGGAGGTCGGGGAGATTGTGGTGCGCAGCGACTCGGTGTTTGCGGGCTATTGGAACAATCAAGAGGAAACGGATAAAGTGCTGAAAAACGGCTGGTATTATACCAAAGATGTGGGGAAATTGGATGAAGACGGCTACCTGTATGTGATCGACCGCCTGCGGGACATGGTGATCTGCGGAGGAGAGAAAGTGTTCCCCGCCCAAGTGGAAGACGTGATCCAGCAACTGGACGGCGTTGCGGAAGTGGCTGTAGTAGGGGTCAAAGACGCTGTGTGGGGTGAGCTTCCCCGGGCATATGTGGTTAAAGCCGAGGGTGCCGTGTTGACAGAGGATGACGTTATGGCCTATGCGCGGCGCCATCTGGCCGATTATAAGTTGATCGATGTGGAATTTATCGATGAGTTGCCAAAAAACAGCATGGGCAAAGTGTTGAAGTATGTGTTGCGGGCCCATGCGAACAATGAGAGCCCCTCTAAAGCATAAAGGGATGGTTAGGAAACGCGTCTGCATCAAGCAGGCGCGTTTTTTACGTGTCAAAGTTTGGCGAGCAGCTGGCAGTCACGTTCTCAAAAAAATGGGTATGGATTATACTGAGGTAGTTGCGGGCATGTATGTAGCTGAAAGGATGGTGCATTGATGCAAGCGAAACGGGTAGTCGGAAAAGAGGAATTGGAGGCGGCATTTCGGATTAGGCGAACCGTGTTTGTCGAAGAACAAGGTGTGCCGTTAGAAGATGAATTTGATGAGCATGAGGAACAATCCGAGCACATCCTCGTGCATGCCGAGGGGAAACCGGTCGGAACGGGAAGGGTGCGAATGGTGGAGGGCGTTGCCAAATTGGAACGCATCTGCATTTTACCCGCGTACCGCAAACACGGATTGGGCAAAGTGATCATCCATGCGCTGGAGAAAGTGGCGCGAGAACAGGGCGCCACTTCGGCCAAATTGCATGCGCAAACACATGCGGAAGGATTTTACAAAAAGTTGGGCTATACCACTAAGTCAGCTGTGTTCATGGAAGACGGTATTCCCCATGTGCTGATGGTTAAGACTCTGTCAGAAGCTTAGCTGCGGTGACGATCTGTGCTTGTGGATAAGGTGGGAGGAGCCGGGGAACGCTGGTTGATGAGTGGATCAGGTGCATCCCTTCCCATCTGTTATGTTTGAGGTGTAAACATGAGTGTGAACGATTGCGATACGTCGGTTTTGAAAAAACAGCTTGTCCGAAATTTGTTGGCTGTTGCCGATCAGATCAGCCGCTTTTTGGAAGTGGTTGATGATGAGGACAAATGCTTGTTGGGCGAGTTTAGAAGCATAAGAAATCAAATCGTGATGAGTGAAGCGTTGGCTTCATCTTTTTACTTGCAATGCTATCTGTCACCTTTCACTAAGCAATATGTAGGCTTGCTACAAAGTGTCGCCCATCTGTCAGAGCGGAAGCATGGAGCGTTGATCGTGGTACAACGCCAAGACCCGCTATCTTCCTTTCTTTCTCATGGGACGATGATTCAGGCGAAGTTTTCCAGCTCGCTGTTGGAGTCGATTTTTTATCCGGGTAGCCCCTTGCATGATGGCGCGGTGTTGATCCAAGATGACAAGATTGTTTCCGCCGCTCACGTGTTGCCTTTGTCAAACAAAGAGGTGGAGAATGACCAAAAATTGGGTACTCGGCATCGGGCGGCTCTGGGATTGAGCGAATTGAGCGATGCGATTGTGATTGTGGTGTCCGAAGAAACCGGGCGCGCTTCGTTTGCCTTGAACGGTCGGCTGTATGTGATTGGAATGGCCACTTGAATGGCTTACCGCCTGTCTCACAGATGTTCGTCGCCTCTCAGATCCAAGCGGGCCTTTTCTTTTTGGCGCCGGTCGCCAAGCCTGGAAGTCTGAGGCTCTTAACTGAACCGTCATGTGCAGTACTTCGGTAATTGGTTAAGCATGAGTTAAACATATCAACAAACGCAATAAAAGAAAAACCCGCTCCCATTCTCTGTTCTGGGGGGCGGGTTTTTCTTTACGCGCTTAAAATCCTTTGTATTGGGGTTCTTCGTTTTCCAATTGTTGTACACGTGGTGTGATTTGATCGATGATCTGTTGGGTCTGTTGCGCAGCTTGCGTATACAGTTGTTTGGCTTGTTTGTTTTCGGTGCTGAGTGCGAATTGCTCTAAGCTGGCTTGGGCGCTTTTGAGCGAGGCGACACAGGTTTTGACATCGGATGCGATCGTCATATGAAAACCTCCTTCTCATCATTGTCATAGGCTTAATCTGCGCAATGAACGTCTGATTATAATGCCAAAAAAATGCATACCCGTCCGGAAAGAGATCATACTAAGCAATAACGATTTCACCAATCAAGGGGAGGCGGGCTTCATGCCGGATTGGATTGCAGTGGCGCTGAAGACGTTGGTGGCGATCATCATTCTTTTCGCGCTAACCAAGTTGCTGGGAAAAAGGCAAGTGAACCAGCTGTCACTCTTTGAATACATAACCGGCATCACCATTGGCAGCTTGGCGGCCTATATTCCTCTGGAAATGGGAGAAAAATGGCACTTGGGCATTGTTTCATTAGCTATTTGGGCAGCGGTAGCGTTCGGAATTGAAATCCTTCAATTGAAAAGTAAAAAAGCGAGGGATTGGCTTGACGGCAAAGCCACCATCTTGATCAAAAACGGAAAAGTGCTGGAAGATAACTTGAAAAAAGAACGGATCACTATTGAAGAAATGATGGCACAACTTCGGAACAAAAACATTTTCAATGTGAGTGATGTTGAATTTGCCGTGATGGAAGCCAACGGAAATATCAACGTATTGCCGTATAAGGATAAGCGTCCAGTCACGGCCAAGATGTTGGGGCTTCAGGTCGGTCATGAAGACGAACCCCATGTGGTAATCGAGGACGGCGCGATCTTGGATGAAAAATTGGCCACCCGAGGGTTAAACCGCGGATGGTTGCAAACGGAGCTGGAGAAGCAAGGAGTAGCGTTAGAAAATGTGTTCATCGGCCAAGTCGACTCAGACGGCCAGCTGTATCTGGATCTGTATGATGATCAAATCCAGATCCAGCCGCCACAAGAAAAAGCGAAGTTGCTGGCCACACTGAAGAAATGTGAGGCCGATTTGGAGATGTTTAGCTTGTCGACAGACGATGAGCAAGCCAAAAAACTGTATGCGCAAAGCTCACAACAATTGCAAAAAGTAATCAACGAAATCAAACCACAGTTAATTAGTTAGGGAGAGAAACGATGGCAAACAATCAAAAGAAAAAACTAACACCTGTACAACAAGAATATCAAAAGCTAGCTAAAAAACATGAACCTCCGCGCCCTGTTTTCAAAAATTGCCTGCGCGCTTTTATTGCCGGGGGAGGCGTGTGCATCGTAGGACAGATGTTGCAAGATATGTATTTGAAATGGGTCGGCCTTCCCGAAGACCAAGCGTCTACCGCAACAGTGGCGTCACTGATCTTGTTGTCCGTGATCTTTACCAGCTTGGGCGTATACGACAAGTTCGGTCAATGGGCTGGAGCGGGCTCAGCGGTACCCGTGACAGGCTTTGCCAATTCCATGGCTTCGGCTGCGATTGAACATCGCAGTGAGGGGATGGTGTTGGGGGTAGGAGGAAAAATGTTCAAATTGGCGGGATCGGTCATCGTGTTTGGTACCGTTGCCGCTGTGATTATTGCGTTGTTGCATTTGTTCTTCAATCCCAATATAGCAGGTGGGGGTTCATAACATGCGAAAAGGTCATCAGAGTTGGGTGTTCGAAAGAAAGCCGGTCATCCAGTCGACGGCCACGGTTGTTGGCCCCTTTGAAGGACGGGGTCCATTGGGCGAAGATTTTGATGTGGTCCATGGAGAATCCACGCTAAACCAAGATAGTTGGGAAAAAGCGGAGAAAATGCTGATTGAGGAAGCAGCGCAACTGGCTATTGACAAAGCAGGGCTCACAAAAGAGCAGGTTCAGTTTTTCATTGCCGGAGATTTGATGAACCAGATTGTCAGCACCAGCTTTGCGGCGAGAACCTTGGGGATGCCTTACTTGGGGATTTTTGGGGCATGTTCTACCTCGATGGAGAGCTTGGCGCTGGGTTCGCTTTTAGTGAATGCGGGGGCGGCCACTGACGTGCTGGTAGGAACATGTAGTCACAACTCGGCGGTGGAAAAACAATTCCGTTACCCCACGGAATATGGTTCCCAAAAACCGCCCACCGCGCAATATACGGTGACGGGCGCGGGGGCGGCGGTCATCTCCGAGAAGGGAGAAGGCCCGATCGTCACCTCGGCTACGATTGGCCGCGTGGTCGATATGGGCGTGACCGATCCGTTCAATATGGGGGCGGCAATGGCGCCGGCAGCCGTCGATACCATCCAAGCACACTTCCGCGATTTGCAGATTACGCCAGACCATTATGATTTGATTGTGACCGGTGACTTAGCAAAGGTGGGGCATGGCATTGTCTGCGATTTGCTCGAGAAACACCGGATTCCGGTCGATCTGGCAAAATACTGGGATTGTGGCATGATGATATACGACTATGACAAGCAAATGGTGCAAGCGGGAGGGAGCGGATGCGCTTGTTGTGCGGTGGTCACATATGGTCATCTGCTTAGCCGCATGAAAAAGGGAGAGTTTAACCGCATCTTGGTTGTGGCGACTGGGGCACTGCTGTCTCCGCTGTCTTATCAGCAAGGGGAGACCATCCCCTGCATTGCGCATGCTGTTTCAATAGAAAGGGGGAACATAAGCGGATGATGCAATATCTATGGGCTTTTCTGGTTGGTGGAGCCATCTGTGTAGTTGGGCAACTGTTGTTTGATGTGGCTAAGTTGACGCCAGCCCATACCATGGCGACATTGGTGGTTGCGGGCGCGATTGTCGACGGTCTGGGCTGGTATGAGCCATTGATCAAATTTGCCGGTGCAGGGGCGACCGTGCCGATCACCAGCTTTGGCAATTCATTGGTGCATGGGGCCATTCAGCAGATGAAGTTGGATGGATGGGCAGGCGCTATCACGGGGATTTTCAAGATCACCAGCGCGGGGATCACGGCGGCGATTTTTTTTGCATTTTTTGCCGCGTTGTTTGTGAAGCCAAAAGGGTAATCAAAGCTTCAAAAGGACGACACGCTCCAAAGTATGAGTGTGCCGTCCTTTTCGATGGTTGTGCTTGACCTACAGACAGAAAAACATTGTCGAGAAAAAAGACTTGCAAAGATACATTCATAAAGGTATGATTTGCGTTAAATATATATGTCGCTATTTGCTGAATCTTCCCCCGCCGCGAACAGAGGTGGACAGCTTTCGCCTAGAGCATGGGCTTTTTTGGAATTGCTGGCCTATTTATCAGCCATGTGCTAGCAAGAATCTCTGGATATTGGGAAGTATGTGCAAGTCACCCATCCCGCCAGCTTGGCCGAAGAAGGGACGGGAGAGCGACAAAAGCCCGCAGACCATGATCCTGCGGTTTTTTCATATTCAAAAGAGAACGCCTTTTTACACTATCTCGCAAAAGGGGTTACCGATATGTTTGCCAAAAACGCTTACCTATTTTCACAAGGAATTGAATCGTTGATCATTCCCAAAGAATGTGTGACTACTGTTCATCCTGAGTTGTCACTGGATCAAGCGCTGCGGGTGTTGACAAAGGAAAAGCTGAGCTCCGTTCCGGTCATTAATGATGCGGGAGAGGTGGAGGGAGTGATAAGTAAAACCAACATCTTGGATTTTGTCCAACAATTAAACCAACGCGAAGGCGATTTCTCCGGATTGAAAGAACATGCGGTAAAAGAAGCGATGAACAAAACTTGCCTGGGGATCTTGGCCAACTCTATCTTCTCATTTGCGTTTGAAGTGTTGCTCAATCATTCCTACATACCCATTATCGATGTCAAAGGGCGTTTCTTGGGCATTTTGACCCGGAAAGTGATGATGGAGCAAGTGATTGAGTTTTTTGGGGCCGAATCGGAGATGGGTGCCAGCCTGTCGGTAAACAAAGTGGATGAAGGGAGAAAATGGAAAGTCAAACATAAGAAGTTCTTTTCCTAGGCCGTCATCCCCATGCATGTAAGATGGGATGTGCAGAGAGACGTTGTTGTTAAGGAAACCCGGAGTGCGCATGGGGCGTAAACTTCGGGTTATCGCTACAAGGAGACAGACCCTTTTTTTATTTAAGATCACAATCATTTAAGGAGGATGTCATAACTCCTACCTTAAATGATTGTGATTTTTTTACCCACCAAGTATGCGATGGCCACCTTGTAAGGATGAAGAGATTGCGGAGCTTGGTACTCATCTGGCCGCTCGCTGAGGGATGTTGGCTTGTTGCTCAGCAAACCGAAGCGCGTCATCCAATTGGCTGAAAAAGTGCGCTGAACCGATTTTGCGCATCCAACCGGCGCGTTCCAGCACTTGACGGGGTTGGTCATTGAGGCCGCTGATGAGCAGGGTGTTGCCTTGCTTATGGCATTTCTCGGCCAGTTTGGCGAATATCGCTTCTCCGGTTGCGTCCAGATAGGGAACATGGTTCATGCACAAGACCAATGTTTGACGGTCGGGGAGGTCTTGAATGGATGACATGAACCGTTTTGCCGAGCCGAAGAAAAGAGGCCCTTCAACATGCACCACATGCACGTACGGGTGAGAGGACGATTTCACTTTTAACGCCGTGGGATCGGAGGTGGCCTGCGGTTGGATGATCAATGCTTTGCTCATTTTGATGACAAACAGGATGACGGACAAGCCGATGCCACCTAACACACCGAAGGTTAAATCCGTCAGTACGGTTAGCGTGAAGGTGAGCAGAAGAACGGCGGCATCCCCGGATTTGCTTTTAAGGATATGGACGAATTCGTTCCGTTCAGACATATTCCAAGCGACAAACATCAAGACAGGTGCCATGCTGGACAGTGGGATTTGAGAGGCGAGTGGCGCAAGCGCAAGCAAGACGAGCAAGACAAACAGGCTATGTATGATGCCTGAAATGGGGGATTGGGCGCCGTTTTTAATATTGGTTGCGGTGCGCGCAATGGCTCCGGTGGCTGGAATGCCCCCGAACAAAGGAGTGACCATGTTGGCGATTCCCTGACCGATCAATTCCCGATTGCTGTGATGCTTGGTGTTTCCCATGTTGTCTGCGACCAGCGCGGACAGCAGTGATTCAATTCCACCTAACATCGCGATGGCCACCGCCGGGATGAAGAGTTCTATCCCTTTTTCCAAAGTGAATGTGGGAAAGGAGAAAGTGGGCCACTCATTGGGGATGCCGCCATACACGGTGCCGATGGTGGCCACTTTACCCGGGAAAAACAGGGTGGCAACCAAGGTGGATAGGATTAATCCCACTAACGCACCGGGTAGCTTGGGAAACCACTTGGTGGTGATCAGTATCGTGATCAAACAGATGATAGCGGTGATGACGCTATATGGATTGACATAGATGAGGTTGTTGATGAGCTCTTTCATTTGCAACAGAAAGGTTGATTCCTTTTTCAATTGATGCAGGCCTAAGAATGAGGCGATCTGTCCGGAAAAGATGATGACGGCAATGCCCGTGGTGAAGCCGATGGTTACTGGACGGGGCATGTAATGGATGAGATTGCCCAGTTTGAATATCCCCATGCATATGAGTATTGCCCCAGCCATAAATCCGGCGATCAACAAGCTCTCATATCCATGTGTGACCACGATACCCAACAGCAGCGGCACAAACGCGCCGGTCGGCCCTCCGATTTGATATTTGGAACCGCCCAACAGGGAAATGATGAAACCGGCGATGATGGTAGTGTATAAGCCGTATTCGGGACGGACGCCCGAGGCGATGGCAAATGCCAATGCCAATGGGAGTGCGACAACGCCGACAACGATGCCGGCCATGACATCTTTGTGAAAAGATTGGATCGTGTAAGCATGAAATCTTCCGTCTTTGAACATTGTTATTCCTCCTTCATGAAATAATCATTCGGTGAACAGTAGTATTTTATAGTGCAAACATAGTGATTGGGGGGATTGTCGCTGTTTCGACAAAAAAAGAGGTCTGTGATACCATCACATCAAACCATTTTGATTATTCCGATGATTGCCGTGGCGATTTGCGGGTTTACAGGCGAAGGGCTTTGGCTTTTCGCTCCGTCATTAACATAGGGTAATGGAAAATTTTGAAGAAACGATGAAGGAGTTGAGTGGAATTGGTAGATAGTCCGTCAAGTGGTTGGGTGGGTGTGGTGAATGAAAGCGTCCGTGTTGATTGTTGATGATGAGACACGCATGCTGGAATTGCTGTCCATGATTTTGGAGCCGGAGTTCAGCGTGACCGTGACCAGTTGCAGCCGGGAGGCTTTGCACTTGTTTCGGAGCCGCTCCTTTGACTTGTGCCTGCTGGATATCATGATGCCGGGCATGGAGGGAAGAGAGTTGTTGCGCCAATTGCGGAAAGAGCAAACGGATTTGCCCGTCATCTTTCTTTCCGCGCGTTCTGATTTGGAGGATCGGGTGGAGGGATTGGAGCTGGGGGCGGATGATTATATCACAAAGCCCTTTGAACCCATGGAGTTGGTGGCCCGCATCCACGCGGTGTTGAGACGGACGCGAAAGCGCGGCCAGAAACAAGAAGGGCTGGCAAATGGGTTACACATCGACTGGGCGAGAAGGGAAGTTTGGCATGGCGGGGAAGAGATCAAATTGACCCCGATTGAGTTTGATTTGTTGCGTACACTGGCTCAGCATCCCAAACAGGCCTTTCCCCGAGAGCAACTGTTGGAGAAAGTGTGGGGGTTCGATTATTACGGCGACGCCCGCACGGTAGACACCCATATTAAAAACTTGCGCACCAAATTGCGCCAAGCGGGGCTCCGGGAGGAAGTGATACAGACAGTCTGGGGATTTGGTTATAAATGGGGTGTGATGTGAAGATGAAGCATGTCACGACCAAATGGATGGCGATGATCTTGGTCATTATGATCACCGGCCTCGGGCTGTTGGGGTTTTTGTGTTTCTTGATCATTAAGGAAGAGTACAAATTATACATGAAAACTTTTTTGGGGGATCGTTCCCGCTCTTACGCCGTTTTTCTGGCTCATGACTTTAGTCAAGACGCGCTCAGGCATGTGCTAGGGATGGAAAATGGCCCGACTACCGGCCTATGTGTCTTGACCACTGACGGGAGAAGTTGGGTCAATGCCCCCGTTGCGATGCGGGAGCGGTTGCTCGCCTTCGCGAAGGCCGAGCGAAAAAGAGCGCGTTCGGTAGAACGATCGCTCGTTCGCTTGTTGGAGGTGGACGGGCGGGTGTACATGATGGCATCAAGCCCCATCATCAAGGATCAAACCTTGTCGGGGATGGTGGCTATGGGCGCTGAGTTGACCTTGCTGGAGAGCACGCTTCACTCTTTTAAATTCATGATTGTGCTGGCTGCCGCTGGTGTCTTGGTTATCGTCATGGGAGTGGGCATGGTCCTGTCGTGGCGGATCAGCCGTCCAATTATCGAGATGGGTAGAATCGCGGAGCAATTAGCTAAAGGCAATTACCACGTGCGCGTCCCGATCAAAGGGCAGGATGAAGTGGCCGCATTGGGCAGGCAAATGAATTTGCTGGCGGAGAGTTTGTTGTATTACCAGTCTTCTCGCAAGGAATTTTTGACCCATGTTGCCCATGAGTTGCGCACGCCTCTCACATATGTCAAAGGGTATGCAGCTCTGTTGCGGCGCGAGAACCTTCCCACGGAGGATGCCCGCCGTTTGATGGGGATTATCTATGACCAATCGGATTGGTTGGAATGTCTTGTTGAGAATTTAATTGTATTGAGCCGATTGGATGAAGGGAAGTTCGCGCTAAGTAAGCAAAGGATTGACATCGCGCCGGTGATCCGTAAAACGCTGGAGGAGATGGAGCCCTTCACTGCTGAGTGGGGAATTCGCTTGGAACGAAACCTTGAACCATCCATCCGCATCCAGGCTGATGTGAACCGCTTTCGGCAAATCATCATGAATTTGGTGGACAATGCGCTACGTTACTCCAAGCCACAAGGCAAGGTGCTGGTCGAACTGTTCAGGCAGAGGGGAGAAGCGGTGATAAAAGTGATCGATGAAGGCATCGGTATTTCCGAAGTGGAAGTGAACCGGATCTGGGAACGCTTCTACCGTGTGGAAAAGTCACGTTCGCGCAAGCATGGTGGTACGGGCTTGGGATTGCCGATTGTCAAACACCTAGTGGAGTTGCACGGGGGATCGATTGAGGTGGAGAGCCAGTTGGGGCGGGGAACCACGTTTGTCATGCGATTTCCGTTGGCCGATGCGGAAGAGGAATGCGCTTCATGACCCCTGACTGTTTGGCAGTGGGAAGGGGAGCGGGATGTGTTACTCTTAGAAAGGGGTTGCCAGTTCTGAGTACACACGAGACCCTTATCACAAACACAAAAGACAGGAGGCAATCGATGTCGGCAAAAAGTATCCTGATTGTGGATGATGACCAGGGCATTGTTCAACTATTGACCGAAGCCCTTACCTATGAACAATACCTCGTGTTCGCTGCCAGCAACGGCAGACAGGCGCTGGAATTGGTAGAACAGCAATCCATCGACTTGATCGTGATGGACATCATGATGCCGGAGATGGATGGATTAGAAGCGATCCGCCAGTTGCGACGGAAATATCACATGCCGATTATTCTGTTGAGCGCGCGCGATCGGGAGATCGACAAAGTGATCGGTCTGGAGATCGGTGCTGATGACTATGTCGCCAAACCGTTTGGGGTGCAGGAGTTGGTGGCACGGATCAAAGCTCACTTTCGCCGTTCGGAGCGGCTTAGCCAACTTCAAGGCGATGTGAGTGCTGCTGAAGTGCCGTCTCAAAGCGGATTATCCATGAATGAAAACACCTATGAGGCGTTCTTGGATGGACAGAGATTGGATCTGTCTACCAAGGAGTTTCAGATTCTCTATTTTCTTTATCAGCATCAAAATCAGGTTTTGTCGCGAGAACAAATCTACCAGCGCGTCTGGGGAGACGACGAGGGTGACATGAATACGGTCACGGTGCACATAAAAAACATCCGCAAGAAATTGGGCGCTGGTAATGCGATGATTAAAACCATCTGGGGCGTGGGCTACAAGCTGCTGTTGCATGGTGAGGACAAATGAAACTGAAGTATAAGATTCCTTGTCTCTTTTTGGTGTTGGCCGTGGTGGTTTTTTTGTGGGTAGTAGGTTTCTTGGTTTTTTATGTACATCATGTGTTCATCCAACAAGTGGCTGACCGGACGGAAGAGGATGTTCAGGACAATATCGCAATGGTGAGACAAGTGGAAAAGCTTCACCGTCAACCGGAGGCTTTGAAGCAAGCGTTGCGTCGGATGGCCGCCGAGGAGGGCATCCGGTTGGAATACCGTGGCGAGGTGGGTCTCTTCGCAGAAGGAACCCTTGCGCCCAACCGGTTCACCGTGGCTTTATCATTGCCCGTGAATGACGGCCAGAGAAAGGTGGGGGAGTTGAAGATCATCCGCCAACCGCGATTGGTTGAGTTTGGGGTGGGACGGTTAATCAATTGGACGGCGTTTGCGTTTGTTTCCATATTGGTCATTTTTCTCATCGGTATGACGATTCATTTCCATCATTTCATCACCAAACCCATTCAAAATTTGAACAAGCGCTTGTCCCAAATCCGGTTGCGGCGGCGCCCCCAACCGATCCATTATCGGCAAAACAATGAAATCGGTGATCTGTACCGCCATGTTTATGCCATGGAACAACGGTTGGATCGCGCTTATGGGGAACAGTTGCACATGATCACTTCGATTGCGCATGATTTGAAAACACCCCTGACCACTATTCAGGGGTTTTTGGAATTGTTGGCGTCTGGGGTGATCAAAGATCCGCATAAACAGGAGGAGACCATCCGGCTGTTGCAGACCAAAGCCGCCAGCATGCAAAACTTGGTGGCTGAGTTTTCAGCCTATGGCAAACATGAAGCAGACCTGATCGAGATGCAGACTTCGTTGATTCGTGCCGATGCTTTTTTTAACTCGATCGCTACTGAATATGAAGCCGAGTGCGCCGGATTGGGCATCGGCTTTCGCGCTCATCACTTGTTTACAGAGGAAACGCGCCTCGACGCCAACCCAGAATGGCTGCGCCGGGTGGTGGCCAATTTGATCAGCAATGCGGTTCGTTATGCGCAAACAGAAGATTTGATGATCCATTTTACGGGCTATATCGATGCGGGCATGGCCCAGTTTCTGATCGAAGACAACGGCGTGGGTGTGCCGCAAGCGGAGCTGCCGCATCTGTTTAACAAATTTCACACTGTCGATCGGGCCAGGCAAGCGGAAAACGGCGGTACCGGTTTGGGGTTGGCGATTTGTCGCACGATTGTGGAGCGGCATGGCGGAGAGATGGAGGCTTTTCCGGCCCGTTTGGGCGGGTTGGCGGTCAGATTTGCCATCCCGATTGCCCAGTCATCGGATTGACCCACTTTTTTTATCTTTTTTCATATTTGATTTAGATTTGATTTATTTTTCCTTGCTAAAGTGTGACCAGTGAGTCAACTCAGGAAGGAGAGATGAAAGGGTTGAAGTGGGTTCTCAAACGCAAGTGGTTGTTCTTTGCGTTATGGGTGGTGGCCGCCGCTGTTCTGTTTGTGACGATGCCCTCCACTGATAAATTGGTTCGCGAAAAAGGGCAACCGCACATTGCGGATGAATTCATGTCAAGCAAGGCCGCCAAATTGCTCGCCGAGATGGATGGCGATGACCATGGCGATAAAAACGTGCAAGCGTTGATTGTATTCCATGCGGACAAACAACTGGCTTCATCGCAAATGACGGAGATTGAGCGGAAGCTGGTTGCGCTGGAAAAGAGCAAACAACTGCGGGTCACTTCCATGTTGCAGCCCTTTGGCAACAAAGAGTCGGAGGAGCAGTTGATTTCCAAAGACAAGACGACGGTAATGGCCATCGCAGAGATTGAACAGGGCGAGCGCACAGTGGCCGAATTGCGGGAACAACTCGCCAAGGCGGTGCAAGTCGAAGGCGTTCGCACCTATTTGACGGGCAATGAGTTTATCAACGAGGATTTTGCCCAAACGTCTCTCGATGGAGTGAAGAAAACGGAATTGTTGACCGTGCTGTTTATCATTACGGTATTGGTCATTATATTCCGCTCTCCGGTGACGCCTCTCATTTCACTGCTTACCGTAGGGTTGACATACCTCGTGTCGATGGCGACGGTTTCCCACTTGGTGGAGGCAGTCGACTTCCCGTTTGCCAATACGACGCAAACCTTTTTAATCTTGGTGCTGTTTGGCATCGGCACGGATTATAACATTTTGTTGTTTATGCGCTTCAAGGAAGAACTAGCCAAGCGGGACGATGTGGCGGAAGCGATTATCGCCACTTATCAAACCGCGGGCAAAACGGTGTTTTTCAGCGGGCTGGCTGTGCTGATCGGGTTTAGCATGCTCGGCTTTTCCAAGTTTAGCGTTTACCAGTCAGGAGTGGCGGTGGCCATCGGAATCGCCTTCCTGTTGCTGGCTCTATACACAGTGGTTCCGTTCTTCATGGCTGTCATGGGTCGCGCCATTTTTTGGCCCTCCCGGAAGCTGGACAGTCACGGGGAGAACGGGTTGTGGCGCAAGCTGGGCGGTTTCTCTGTCAAACGCCCCGTCATTTCCATTGTGTTGGTCGGGGTCTTGGCCGGCTCATGGTTTTTCCATGAAGGGCGCTTGTCATTTGACAGCCTGCAGGAAGTAAACCCGGATTATGATTCGGTGCGCGGCTTCCGTATCGTGGCCGATCAGTTTGGCCCGGGTCAGACCTTGCCGACAACGGTGGTTATAAAGAACGATGAACGGCTGGACTCGCCGGAAGCACTCGCTTTTCTTGACCAGCTCCATCAGAAACTGAGTCGCCTGCCCGGTGTGAAGACGGTGTATGGCCCGACGCAGCCAGGTGGGGAGCCGATCGACCAGTTCTACCTCAACGATCAAGCCAAAGGGGTGGAAAACGGGATCGGCAAATCGACCGATGGGCTGGATGCCATTTCGGCTGGACTATCCCAAGCTTCAGAAAAAATGGGTGCTGCCACCACAGGCGATTTGAATCAAGTCAGCAAATTGGTGGACGGCACAAAAGCGGCGCGGGATGGGCTGAATCAAGTGCAACAAGCGATGAAGCAGATTCAAGCCGGATTGGGCCAAGGGAGCGCCAAGCAACCAGGATTGGCCAAAGGATTGGCGCAACTGGAGAGTGGACTGAAGCAAATCTCATCCAGCAATGAAAAGTTGGTGGGTGAATACATGAAAATCTCCGGTGGGTTGGATCAATTGGCCGCCGGGGCGGACGGGTTGCGGCAGCAGGTAGCCGGGATCAAAGCATTGGCCACCCAGATCAACCAAGCCGCGGATAAATTGGACCCCAATGATCCCAATGTGCAAGAAATCAAAGAGAAAGCCAATCTCTTGTTAGCGCAGGCGAGCGGTGTGGAAGCGGGGATGAACCAATTGCAAGGTTCCCTGTCTCGCACGGCGCAAGGATTGAAAGCGGCCAATGGCGGTTTGGCAGAGATTGCCGTTGCCCAAAAACAGATGAGTTATGCGGCAAACCAAATGACGCAAGGAGCGAAACGATTGGCCAGCGGGCAGGCTCAAGCCGTTGATGCAGTGGATCAAATCGAAGATGGATTGAACGCAATCAATCAAGGCCAGAAACGCTTGGATCAAGGGTTGGGGCAATTTGCCGCCAGCATCAAGCAATTGCAGTCAGGCTTGTCTTCCAGCGCCAAAGGGGTAGAAAAAATCTCTGCTGGGCTGTCTGAAGCAAACAAGTATCTGGGCCAAGTGACTGGTTCCGGCGCGACGCGTACCTTCTTTGTTCCGGAAGAGGCCCGCAAAAACAAAGACTTCCAGAAAGCGCTCGATATGTACATGTCCAAGGACCGCCAATCGGCCAAATGGACGGTGGCGCTGGCCGAGGACCCTTATAGCGAAGAGGCGATGCAAGTGGCGAAAGCAATTGAAGAGACCGTACGCGCGACATTGAAACAATCGCCATATGAACAAGCGGAATTCGGTGTCGGCGGGGTTTCCTCCATCAACCGCGACTTGCAAGGGATGTCTGCCGAGGATTTCAGTCGCACTGTGATCTTGATGTTGGTTGGAATCGGCCTGATGCTGATTGTGCTGTTCCGCTCCTTCTGGTTGTCTCTCAGCGTAATCGCGGCCTTGGTGTTGGCTTACTTTAGTTCGCTGACAGTGACCGAATTCGGGTTTAGTCACTTGTTCCAATACCCGGGTTTGTCGTGGACGGTGCCGTTTTTCTCCTTCATCATGATCATCGCTTTGGGTGTTGATTACAGCATCTTTGTCTTGATGCGGTATAAGGAGTATGGATTGCATCGACCCACGATCGCGATCAAGGAAGCGATGAAACACACCGGCAGTGTAGTCATCTCCGCCGCCGTTATTCTGTGTGGCACCTTTGCGGCCATGCTTCCGTCCGGGGTGGTCACTCTGTTGCAAATCGCTACCGTGGTCATCCTGGCGCTGATTTTGTTATCCGCATGGATTTTGCCACTCTTCATTCCGGCGGTTATTGCGCTCGCCGAGCGGCTGGCTCAGCCCAAGGTGAAAAAGAGCACCGTTTCGGAACCTGCCGGAATTGAACTGTAGATGTCAGAAGCCACTGGGCATTGCTCTTTCTATGTGTGACAAGGCCACCCCCGCCTTTGGGTAGGGGTGGCCTTGTTTTTATTGCAGATGTTCCGCATAGAGCCGGTTAAGTGTCCGGCTGACGCGTTCTTCATCCAATGTTAGCAATTGCTTGTCTTTCATGAGAAACTGCCCATTTACCACATTGTCTTCTACATCTCGGCCGTTGGTGGCGTATACCAGATGCGACAACGCGTGGTTGGAGGGGGTGAAGTGGATTTTGCCGGCGGGTTGGATAGTGATAAAATCGGCGGCAAATCCAGGTTTGAGCATGCCTGTTTTCGCTAGGCCCAACCCTGTGGCCCCTTGGTGTGTGGCCATATGCAAAATGATGTCCACTGGAATCAATTCAGGATTGCGGTGCGTTCCTTTCTGTAGCAAGGCTGCAATCCGTAGCTCTTCAAACATGTCCAGATTGTTGTTGGATGCGACGCTATCCGTGGCGATGCCGACATGGATTCCTTCCTCGAGCAAAGCGGCAACATCGGCGATCCCTGATCCCAACTTCAAGTTGGAGACGGGGTTGTGGGCGATGGTGGTGTTTGTCTCGCGCAAGATTTCTTTATCCTGCTCATCCAGTACCACACCGTGTGCGAAGACGGCCGGAGCTTGGAAGAAACCGATTTCCCGCAGATATTGCACCGGGGTCAGTCCATGTTGTGAACGGATGAGATCCACTTCATGTTCTGTTTCCGATACGTGGATATGAAGGCGTAACCCCAATTCCGCCGCCAGCTCGGCCGATTTTTGCAAGAGCTCGGTCGAACAAGCGTAAGGACTATGCGGTGCAATCATTGTGGAGACCAGTGAGTTGTCCCGCCGGATGCAGTTGGCGACGTCTCTGGCTCTGGCCAAGGTGTCGGCTTCACTGCTTCCGTCCGGGGGAGTGAACAGTGTGTAAGAAAAATATCCTCGCAATCCCGCTTGTTTGACGGTTTCATACAGTCGCATACAATCCAGACCGATCGGATTGTACATATCATTAAAGGTGGTGGTGCCGGACTTGATCATTTCAATCAGGGCCGCTTGAGCACTCACTTCAGCGATCTCATCGGTGAATTTGGATTCCAGCGGCCAGATCTTTTCGTTGAGCCAACGATGCAGACTCAAATCTTCCGCGGCGCCGCGGAGAATGTTCATGACAATGTGCACGTGGCTGTTTACCAAGCCGGGCATCACCCACTTACCTGTCCAGTCGATTTGCTCATCACATGCTTGAACGAAGGCATCGTGGTATTCACCGACATATTCGATGGTGCCGTCGTTGACGATGATACAGCCGTTTTCATATTGGGTGCACTGTTCATCCAGTGTGAAAATATTGCAATGAGTAAATGCCTTCTTCATCATGCGTACTCCTTTGTCTTAAAATGGCTTGGCAACAATGGTATGGTTTTAATTTGATATCATATATGATTTTTCTTCTGAATGAAAGAGTAATGTTTGGAAGAAGGCTTCTCTGCTTTGGATGGACACCATTGGCTTTGTCGCCGGGGGACAGCACGGTGAGGGGAGAGGACTACTAGCTTAAGTACGACTGGTGCAATAAGTGGGTGAGTGAAAGCGCCGGCCTTTTTCCGGCGAGCGCCTCATCACACGTTTCTTGTAACCTTTCGTTGATATGTTGATCAATTGCCAATAAGGGACATCTCCTTCGCTAATGCCGCTTCTTTCATGGACTCATCCTGTAGACAGAGTGATTCGTAAGCTTTGCATGCAAGATGACAGCGTTCGATCACGGCTATTAGTTGAGTCTCATTGATCGCCTTATCAGCAAGCAATTGATCAACATACCAATTTAAAAATTGAAAAGGTGTATTGATTGAACCATATTCATCATGAAATTGCTGGTGACAACCGAAGCGACATAACGTAATCCCATTGTCCTTGTGGTTCTTCAAAGCTGGATAAGCACTTTTGGAAAACAAATGATGAGCGGACGGATGTTTTCTACTGCCACAAACGACGCATCGATAACCATCTCTTTTCTTTATTCTCTTAGCCCATTTTGTGTTCAATTTACTACCCCTCCTTTCAACCTCTATCATCGACAGGTTGTTGAATAGTTATACTTATCTGATTTATGTTTTGGTTGAAAACGGGGAAGGGTAGTAACAGAAAAAGAAAAGAGAGTGGAAGAAATGTATGTTTCATCGAATCTTGAGTAGAAATAGAGGCTTCTAATGATGGAAAAGAGAAATGGTCAGTAATAACTCTAAACTGGATGTTGATCTTAAATGAGTTTCTCTATCCAAGGTATATTAGCCATCACTTTTCCATTTCCACAATATCGACTAATTTTATGTCTGTTTTTTATTGTATGTAAAGTGTATAATTAACAAAAAAATTGATCTATTCATTAAATTGAGAGTCGAGCTTGGCTTCCAGCTATATTATATACACGTCTATGAAAGGTGATCTATTATGGAGTCATTTCTGATTACTGAACTTATGTTTATTACCCAATCAAGTGATCTACCGATTCATATCCTTGAACCTTATCCTCGAGAGTTTGCCAAATCACACACTGAAAACTATGAAGTATGTAAAGATCTTCGTCAACGAAATAATAATAGGGTTATTGTATTTTATGAGAATTTGATCGCTTCTTTCGATGAAATTAAGTATAAAGATGACTCATTGTTTCAATCGGTGGAATATCGTACAATTCATCTTGATTCACATATAGAAAGAGAACTGCTGAGTCGCTTGATTTTACAAGAAATTGGTCACCTTGCGTCTCAATCTAAGCATATTAGTTACGGACAACGCTGTTTCACCTTTCTAGAACCAATTTGTGATGAAAAAACTGGTGAAATCATCACAGATAACAATGGTACACTCGTTTATCCAAAGCTAACTGTTGATTGTCGCGTTGATCATGACGGCAAAATCTACTTTGGTTTTGACTTAGCTCATTCTTTTCAAAGTAAAGAAACATTATTAGATTATTTAAATAAAAACAAGGATTTACCAGAAAACAGCAATGTTATTGATATCTACGGGAATTATCGATATGCTTTTCAACGATTTGGGCCACAGACATTATCTGATCCAAATCCTACACCCCGCATGAAAGAGTCAGTAAAAGCATATCATGAAAGGCTGAATGTGAGTTGGAAGTTAAGAGGAATTACCAATGTACCTGTTGCCTTTGTAAAAACAGAGCATGATGAAGAGTTAGCATATGCACCGCAATGTTTACGTGTAGAGATGCCTTTCAGTAAAATCAAATCAAAAAAGTTAAGAGATACGTGTAAACTCGGTCCCGATGCAAAAATCAATAAAGCACTTAGTCTTGCTAAACGCATTCTTAGTTATAGTCCCCGTTATGAACGCAGGTTTTCTGGATTAAAAGTACAGAAACAAGGATACGAGTATACCACCTGGGCCCCGCCAAATCTTCGTTTTAGAAATGGTAGTAGCATAAATATTAAGAATGGACTTAAAA
The DNA here is from genome assembly GCF_004343255.1 of Laceyella sacchari. Classification (GTDB taxonomy): domain Bacteria; phylum Bacillota; class Bacilli; order Thermoactinomycetales; family Thermoactinomycetaceae; genus Laceyella; species Laceyella sacchari. The sequence continues at coordinate 331,356 of NZ_SMDD01000001.1, forward strand.
AATACAAAGTTGTTAGCAAAGTAGATAAACCTGTTACTTTTTCTGTTCTTATGGACAAGCATCTCATTGAGCAATTAAAACAATTTAGACAGATCAATACTTTTACAGATATTTTAAATGAAATGTGTGATTTGTCTAGTCAATGGGGAGTTCCACTTAAATCTGTACGATTAAATATTTCCAATATCTGCTTTGAATTGCCGGACAAACTAAGCTATGAGTTAAAAGCGCTAAGTGATGAGAAAAAAACATTGATTCAATCGCAAGATATCCTCTTAGTTGTTGGCCCAAAGGAAGATATGGAGTCGGAAAATTCATATTATAGTGTGATCAAACAGGAATTTGGTCAATCAAATGTTTTAACCCAAGTCGTATTATTAGAAAACCTAAAATTACAAGAACCCAAAAATAGACTATTTATTCTCGAAAATCTCGTGCTTGGCATCTATGCAAAGTGTGGTATTCAACCTTGGCTTTTAGATCAGCCTCTTCATTCAGACATGTTTATTGGATTGGATGTAAGTCATATTAATAAGAAGCATGCATCTGGTTGTATTCAAGTTATGGGGTGTGATGGGAGATTTTTAAACTCAAAGCCATATGAAGGAAAAGAGTCGGGTGAAATCATTAGTAGAGAAACACTATCACAGATCATTAACCAAGCTATTGTTGCTTATACTAAACACTATCCTGATAAACCTTTGAAGCATATCACGTTTCATCGTGATGGAAAACCACTTCAGAAAGAAGTCGATGCTATTAGATCAATCCTACAGCAGCACGGTATTGAATTCGATTATGTCTCGATCATAAAAAATACAAATCGAAGAATGGCTTTCAGGGGTATAAATCCTAATACCAATAATGAAGAATGGATGACCTCAGAAGGACTAGTATATATGAAGGATAATTACGCATATCTGTGCAGTACTAATCCTTCTACATCTGTCGGTATGGCGGATCCTATCAAGGTGGAGAAATATGTCGGTTCAAGATCTATCGAACAAATCACTAAAGATATTTTTTATCTATCATTTATGAACATCCACTCTATGCGTAAATCTAGACTTCCAGCAACGACAAACTATGCGGATATGAGTTCAAAGTTTTACAATAAAAACTGGCTTCCTCTTTTGCCGGCAGATAACAGCCTGCCTTTTGTATAGAAATCAAGATATGTTGAAAGGGGCATGGCTAGCGCAACAAATTGGTGAGTGGAAGCGGCGGAAAAACTTTTTCCCAATGAGCGCCTCGTCATGCGTGAAGCGAATGGGAAGTCGCTTATCTATTCTTCAGACACGCTCTAAACAAGATTGTGGAGATTGTTATGCAGAAAAATTGGATAATGCAATATCTCATACATCCTCCTTTTGAATCGCCGCTGAACGAAGGTAGCGGGCAGCGATTACTTCTGTCATAAAATGTTCCATTTGCCCGCTTAGCCTGAATTTGTAATCATGTCATTCTGTTTTTAAAACCATGCTTCTCTATGATTTGGTTTGATACTGTTTTCGAAGGCTCAGTTAATCCTTGTTGTCGGTGAGGTGCGAGGAAGGGAGAGATTGGCCGGGTTGCAATATTGGCAAGTTGAGTTTGACGCTGTCCGGATATTTGATGCCAGCCCCGGTGTTGAGCACAACGACTGTCTCATTGGCGCCAATCCAACCGCTGTCGCGCAATCGTCGCGCTGCTGCAAATGCGGCCGCTCCTTCAGGGCACACGTAGGCGCCTTCCAGTCGGGCGATCCGCTTTTGTTCTTGCAGGATGGTATCATCTTCCACTGCCAATGCGCATCCCGCGGTTTGATAAATCGCTGCCAGCACCAAGAAGTCGCCAAGCGCTTTGGGGACGTTGATCCCAAACGCGACAGTGGAGGCACCGCTCCAATAAGAGGAGGTCTGCTTCTGTTCAGACCATGCTTTGACAATGGGTGCGCATCCTTCTGCTTGCACGGCGACCAAGCGCGGGAGACGATCTCCTATCCATCCCAATTCACGCAATTCCAGCAAGGCTTTGTAGATGCCGATCAATCCCACGCCGCCGCCGGTCGGATACAAAATCACGTCCGGAAGTTGCCATTCCAGTTGTTCCGCAATTTCGAAGCCCATCGTTTTTTTGCCTTCGATACGATAAGGTTCTTTGAGCGTGGATGCGTCATACCACCCATGTTCCTTAATGCTTTGGGCGATCGTGTTGCCTGCATCGCTGATGAGTCCGTTAATCAAGGTCAGATGGGCACCGGCGATGGCGCATTCGACCTTTGCGGTGTGGGGCGCGTCCAGTGGCATCACGATATGGCACTGAATGCCGGCTTTGGCCGCATAAAGCGCCCAAGCCGCTCCGGCATTGCCGTTTGTCGGCATGGCCAACTCTTTGACGCCCAGTTCTTTGGCTCGGGATACGCCAACCGCTGCACCTCGCACTTTGAAAGTGCCGCCAGGGCTTATGCCCTCATCTTTCATGAGCAAACGAAAAATGCCCATATCATCGGCAAGTCGGGGCAAGGGGAGCAATGGTGTCATCCCTTCGCCAGACGAAACGATGTGTGTGTGATCCTGTACAGGCAACAACTCATGGTATCGCCACAAACTGTGTACCCGATTGCGCAAGTCGTCCGGCCTTAATCTGTTGCGCAACTTCGTCAAATCATATTGGACGAGTAGCGGAGCTCCACAACGACATTGTTGCGTGATCTGGTTGATTTCGCTTGTGCCTCCGCACTTGGAGCATGACAAGTGGGTGGCGTAACTGAACACTGGATCACCTCCGTATGAGAATGTTGTTCACATTCACACCTTATGTCACAAGTGGGCAGAGGGATTCGTGATATGGATGGCTTTTGGTGCAAGCAACAAAAAGCCCGGCTGAAGAGCCGAGCTTTTTGTCTGTGAAGCGAGGTGTTCATCGATCATGTTTGACAAAGGGAAGTGTCACTACCACAACACTTTTTCTAAGTACTGGGCGATCCCGTCTTCTTCATTACTCGATGTGACGGCGTAGGCCACTTCTTTCAAGGCGTCGATGGCATTTCCCATGGCGACACCTTGGCCTGCATGCTGAATCATTTCCAGATCATTGTCTCCGTCGCCGAATGCAATGATGCGGTCACGAGGAATGCCGTAATAGGCGGCGATCCGTTCTATACCGACCCATTTGTTGACGCCGTGCCGGATGATTTCGATCACATGCCACGGTGTTCCCCAACTGCGCTGTTCAATCACTTCGGCGTGTGCGTTTTGCAATTGGTGGAACAAGTCGTTCATGTTGGATTCTTGCGGTTGAATTAGGATTGAAGTGCAATCTTCCGTCAACAATTGGCTTAAATCGCCTTGATGGAGGGGACGATCGGCAATGAAAAATGAATGGTCTTTGATGATGTCTTTCTCGCGGATGTATACGTTGTCTAACAATTCAACCATGATATGGCGTACGTTGAAACGTTCACAGGTGGCAATCACTTCTTTGACAGTGGACAAAGGCAATGTTGTATGATAAGGGCCGAAGTTGGGATCGTGCGGATGGTGTACATATGCCCCGTTGAAATTGACCAAGGGAGTGTCGAGCCCCAACTCTTCATAATACGCTTTGCTAAGATGATGTGGCCGGCCTGTGGCGATGCAAACTTTGTGTCCCTCTTCGGCGGCGCGGCGCAGTGTTTGTTTCGTTTTGACGGAAACGGTTTTGTCATTTTTCAACGTGGTTCCATCTAAGTCGATCGCAATTAAGTATGGTTGCTTCAATGGTTTTTCTCCCTCCTGCTATCGGCGGAAAATCTGCCTGTCTCTCTCTATCATCTCACGAAAGATGGCTGTGTTCCACACCTGAAGACTAATTGGACACACTCACGAAGCCCTTGCATATTTTGTGCGCTGGATTAAAAAGCTAAGAAAGGGTTTGATAGCGATGGGCAACATCATTTCAGTGAGAAAAGAGGGATTGGATGAATAAGGAAAAAGATTTGCAGGCTCAAGCAGAATGGACGGATGGGGAATTGGCCGATTATCCCGCCGATCATGATCCTGATACCCATGTCACGGCTGGTATTCAGGAAGCGTACAATCTTCATCCCATTGAGGAAGAGGAAAACCAATCATGACTAGGGAGTGCGGCCCATATTCGTTTTACTGGTGCATCGGTGCTCCTAGAAAACGTTTTTCTGCCGCTGGACCATCTCATTTGGAGATGGTTTTTCTTGTCACATTTTTATTTTGAAAAATATATTGACTATAAAAAAGAATGGAATTATAATTCGTATAACAAATCCCGGATGATTCATCTAATGCTGGCGATGACAAGGAGAGTAGGCGATCAAGGGAGTCGACAGAGAGCTGCCCCAAGGCTGGAAGGGCGGTGATGACCGATCGTTGAAGATCACCTTGGAGCTTCACCCGTGAACAGGCTGATATGCAGTAGCGGGTGACGGAGGGTCCCGTTATCAGACCGGAGTCCGACCATGGACTTACAGAGCCCGCTTTCCGTGAGGAAGACGGGGAAACTGGGTGGTACCGCGCGTTCTCACGCCCCAGCGATTGACAAGCGTTCGATCGTTGGGGCGTGAGAATTTTTTTATGATGGTAAAAAGTTCATTTGATAGATTAGCGATGACAAGGAGAGTAGACGATCAAGGGAGTCGACAGAGAGCCGCCCCAAGGCTGGAAGGGCGGTGGCGACCGATCGTTGAAGATCACCTTGGAGCTTCACCCGTGAACAGGCTGATGTGCAGTAGCGGGTGACGGAGGGTCCCGTTATCAGACCGGAGTCCGACCATGGACTCACAGAGCCCGTTTCCCGTGAGGGGGATGGGAAAGCTGGGTGGTACCGCGATTCTCCCGCCCCAGCGATCGGCATGAACGATCGTTGGGGCGGGAGAATTTTTTATGGCCCGGTTGGTTTATGTGATGAATGACAGCAGTGGGCGCTCTGTCTCGATAGTAAAACAGTGTAAACCAATATGTTTAATAGGAAAATGCAAAATGGATTGAGGAGGTTACATGATGGAGCGATTGACGAAAAAAGAATGCTTATGGGTAAGCTTAATGGTTTTCTCTTTGTTTTTTGGCGCCGGCAACCTGATCTTTCCTCCGTTTCTGGGGCAAACGGCAGGAACGCAATTATGGCCAGCTTTGGGAGGATTCATTGTGTCGGCGGTGGGTTTGCCGATATTGGGTGTCGTGGCAGTAGCCAAGTCGGGCGGGTTGCAGTCCTTGGCCAAACGTGTTCACCCTGTCTTCGCTTTGGTCTTCACTTTGCTGGTTTATCTGTCAATCGGGCCGTTGTTGGGGATTCCGCGTAACGGAGGGTTAGCCTTTGAAATGGGGGTTTCTCCCTACCTGCCCTCGGCGTGGCCAGAAAGCGGGATGGCCTTGTTTATGTATTCATTGGTGTATTTTTCTGTTGCGTTTTGGCTGTGTTTATCCCCGGCCAAATTGAGCGACAGGCTTGGGAAGTTGCTCACTCCGCTCTTATTGTTGCTATTGGGTGTGATCTTCGTGTGCAGTCTGGTCAATCCGCTGGGTTCGTTTGGCCCACCGGTAGGCGGATATGTAACGGGCCCATTTTTCAAAGGGTTTTTAGAAGGGTATATGACGATGGATACGATTGCGGCTCTAAATTTTGGCATGGTCATCGTGATGGCTTTGAAGCAGAAGGGAGTTAAGGGTGAAAAAGCGCTCATCACCTATACGATTTATGCTGGCATATTTGCGGGCGTTTTGCTGGCAGGCATCTATGTGTTGTTGGGGTATCTGGGGGCCTCGGGTTCCAGCTTGGCAGCTGGAGCGTCCAATGGAGCTGATACGTTGACGCAAGTGGTCTTGTATCTGTTTGGCACACCAGGGATTGTATTGTTGGGCCTCGTGTTTACGCTGGCTTGCTTGTCTACATCCGTCGGCTTGATCACCTCTTGCAGTCAGTATTTTAGTTCGTTGACGCCTCGCATCTCATACAAGGGATGGGTAGCGATTCTCTCCAGTGTCAGCATGCTGTTTGCCAACTTGGGGTTGGATGGGATTTTGGCGGTTTCCGTACCGATTCTGTCTGCTGTTTATCCGATGGCGATCACGCTCATCATGCTGGCTTTAATTGACCGTTGGATTCATGGCCGCCGGATGGTGTACGTGGGAGCGATGGTGTGTGCCGGAGTGGTCAGTGTTGTTGACGCTTGTGTAAAGGCGGATTTTTTCAGCGGCCGCCTGGCAGGATGGCTCAGCCTGTTGCCTCTTTATGAGGAAGGATTGGGGTGGACGGCCCCGGCTTTGGTTGGCGCTGCCATCGGGCTGGCCTTGGCAGTGATGGTCGAAAGCCGTGCAGTGAAACGGACACGAATTAACCCATCTTAATATGAGGAAATGATAAAAAAACGGCCCTGTCTTTGTGGACAGGTGCCGTTTTTGTTTTGTGACGCACGAGAGGCCTGGCGACTCCTTACATGTCAATAGCTTTTTCTTTCACTTCGTCAGGCACTTGGATGGTTTGCGTAAACGGACCGTTATAGATGAACTCGTATTGGTCGTCGACCAGATGCTGATTGGTTTTGTCGCTGGTGCTCAAGTCGGCGTCATATTTGATTTTTAGAGTGCTTTTGATATAATTGAAGCTTTTTTCATCGATCCAGATTTTAAACTCAAACGATTTGGTTTTTACTTTGCTCATGTCGATGATGCCCGTGGTAGAGAAAACAGCCGCAGTGTAAAACTCTTTTTGGAATGGTTCGCCGGCAGTTTGGTCGACGGTTATCACATATGTACCGGACTCTTTGGTCATTTTCAAGCCCTTGCCGTCCTTGCCTGCTCCGTCCAGAATCAGTTGCAGGGTGTCATCCGGCTTTTGATAAAACTTGGCTGATATTTTGTGGTGTTTCTTCCATCCATCGCTCATCCGAGAATAGCTGATGCCTTCGGCATAATACCCCTCATCAGTTCCGGTCACATTTAAACCGTTGTCCGTCTGGTTTACCAATTGACCTTTACGGTAAGCGGTCAAAGGGGTGGTGGTGAAATCTTGGGTGCCCTCATAACTCGATACCGACTTTTTGCTGACATTGACCAATGGATTTTCTTCATTTGTTTCAGTGCGCACAGCGGTCGACTCGTACTTAACACGAATACTGTGCCCTTTCTCTTTGCGCAATTGTTGTAGCGACTTGGTGAGCACTTCCGTCGCCGTGAGCGGTTTATCAGCTGCTTCTTCGTTTTTCTTCCCTGTCAGCACACCACATCCGCTTGCAAAAATAGAGAATGGTACCATGAGTGCGAGAATAAAGGCAAATCGTTTGTTAAACATGTGCTATCTCCTCATTTTGTTAAAAATGTGGTTTGTCTTCGCTTCAAGTCTCATCGTAAGTGATGACTTAAAACGGACCCTTTTTTTATACCCGGAATACCAGAATCAACACGTCTCGATAAAAAGTAATAATATTCAGATAACCATAAGGGCCCTTTACGCGCTAATTGACGATGTTTCGTCAAAACTTGTCAAAACCAGAGAAAGGAACCGACAAGCAAAAGAAAGAACTGGAACAAATGTAATAGATAGGGAGGAAAGAATATGAACGCGTTAGATTATAACCCGCGAACCACTTTTATGGATTCTTTGGTGAGAGAGATGAGTTTGCAGCAAATGTACGTGAACGAATACTTTCTCAAGCATGGGCTACAAGCGAATAAAATCTATTTTGATGAAGAGGCGATGCGTTTGGTCCATCAAGCCTTGCTGAATGAATTTTTGCGCACAAATAATACGCATTTTATCACCTTGGCTCAGTATTTAGAGCACAAAAGCCATACACGAAGCTTTCTGGCGCAAATCAAACCGTGGAAACCGCACCGGGGCAACGAAGATAGCGATGTGGATCGGTATAAAGCATAGGGAAAGAATATGAAAAAGCGGAAGCTGTCATGACCCTGACACTTCCGCTTTTTCATGTTCGGTTGCCGGCTTGTGGCGCTTCTAAGAGTCTTGGTGAACCGTTTCGGTTTATCTACGCCGATTGCCCATTGATGCTGGGATTACAGACGAAGCTAAACACTGAGACGGGGAACATCCTTCTGTGCATGCAGCGCAGGGGATAATCTTTTTCAAATGGAGGGTGGATGGAGCAGGCATAATAAAACGCGCCTCTGGGTATGCAGGTACCTGAGGCGGGTTGATGCGTGCTTGGCAAGTTGTCGATGGTTTTGGAGCGGTCTGCTAGTAAGCGATGCCTACGCGGGCTTGGACGTAGGTGAGATCGTTGATTTGACGATAGACGAAGGCCCCTGTGTCAGCAAAGGAAATCCAGGTTCCGTTTTCAGGCAAATAATCGCGTTGCACCCGAACAGGTGCCGGCGATGGCTCTTCTTTCAAAGCAGTTGGACACACGATCGTCCATGCCAACGCTGTTTGGGAAAGAAGTTGATAGGCGCGGTGGTGTTCCTCGGCGGCGGAGGTGATGCGGCGCCTGGATTCGGATGATTGGTAACGCAACAGGGCGGGGTCGACTCGGCTTTGCAGAATGCCGGCCGTTCCCACTGTGATAATCCGGTTGATGTGCTCCTGTTCCATGGCTGGCACGAGCGCGCGCACGCTGTCGGTCAGGGTGGTTGTCCCGTCTGTGCCAAGGGCGCTGATGACCACCTCTGCCCCAGCGACGGCTCGGCTAATGTCTTCCGGACGCCGTGCATTCCCATGCAGGAGGGTCAGGTTTGGGTGTGAGCAAGGGATGCGATCCGGATTGCGTACGAGGGCGGTGACATGATGTCCGTCTTGCAAGGCGAGGCGAAGCACATGCCCACCTACTCGCCCGGTAGCGCCCAATAGTAACAAGTTCATGGTAATAGTCCTCTCATTGGTTGATTGTCAAGGCGTTGGGTCAGTATTTGTTGCACCTTGTCCATGGGGTCTGTCAACGTTTGATGATTGTCCACGTAAACGGCCTGGTTGGTGCCTTGATACTGCCATTCCATAGTGGTCATGTACGACTGCGTCGAACGAATGAGTTCAATATTCATGACCAAGTGCGTTTCATTCATATGAAAGTTTACCTTCAGCGCATCCAAATAACCGTGGTATTTGCCGATTGGTCGGAATTCGTATATTTGAGCGAAGGGTTGCGCTTTAAGGGTTGGGTCATATTCATTATAGATGCGATAAAGAATAAATTGGGCATCTTCGATTTGCTTTAGCAACTTCTGAACCAGCGGGTGGGGAAACACTTCAATTTTATCTGTGTCGCTAGGATCGATGGCGTGTTTGATATCCAGTCCCGTTTTCAAGTAGATGGGATAGCTTCCTGTCGACAGCGGGGTCGACAGTGGCAGTCTGATTTGGAATGGAATTTCTCTTTTCTCGTTTGGTTCGATGACAAACGGTTGAGCGAGTTGGTACTTTTCCAAGGTATGGGATGTTTTTTTGTCGTTTTTTAGATACTGAATGACAAGATAGAGATAGATATGATCGATTTGTTGGGGAACATTGCCCCCTTTGATCACGATTTTCCCTTTTACTTCTCCTCCGGCGCTGGCTTGGCTATCCGCCAATTGCGTGTCAACCGTTGCGGCACCAATTCCCAAACTGGCAAGCGGACGATATAAGACCATAGTTACTCCCCCATTCTCTGTTTCGTATCGTAGAAGGCTTAAAGCAACGCCTTTCGCATGTGCGGAGAAGCGGCACGTCCGGGCCTTGTCGCTTGCTTGCCAGCCCGATGAAAGGGTGAAGCCGCTCCCGTGTTCGCTTTTTGTTTCTTCATCATTTATTTACCCGTTTGTGAACAATTTTCTACATATATCTTAAAGGAGTTCTGGTTCTCCATTTTTCAGTTGCACAGGGATAGTTTACCATAATGGTTAATGAAAAAAGGAGATACAAATATTCTGTTATTTACATAGACAATAATTAGAATATTAAATAAAATAATAGTAATACCGCAAGTGTATGCTGGTAAGACCATGATGGGAGGCGGGAGCGTGCAGGAACTGGTAAGACCCTACCGTTCGTCGGACCGGGTGGAGAGGCAGCTGATCAAAGCGATTTTGGAGGCGGAATACCCGGCTGGCAGCCCCTTGCCGTCGGAACGGGAACTGGCGAATCGCCTTGGTGTGGGACGACCCATCGTCAGGGAAGTGATTCAGCGCTTGGAGCGGGATGGTTGGTTGGAGGTGCGTAAAGGGCAACCCGCTATTGTAAAGGATTTCTGGCAACACGGAACACTCAACACGCTTGTCAACATTGTACGCAATAGTGAGAAAATAACGGGTAAAGTCATCACCCACTTGCTGGAATTGCGAATCTCCCTGACTCCGGCATATGTCAGGGATGCAGTGGCGAATCAGCGCCCCAAAGTAGTTGCGCTTCTGTCCACATTGGAGCTGTTGGAAGATCATGCGGATGCGTTTGCGGCATTTGATTGGCATTTGCAGAAGAGTCTGGCCAGTCTGTCGCCCAATCCCATTTATGTGCTGATATTGAACAGCTTCGAGCAGGTGTACCTAAAGATGGCTCGCCTTTATTTTGCCGAGCCAGCGCGCCGGGAGGCATCGCGGCGTTATTATCACGATCTGCTGGAGGCGGCCTTGGCGCAAGAGGCGACGTCTGTGGAACAGCTGGTACGCGCAATGATGGCTCAAAGCTTAGAGGAATGGCAAAACGCCATGGCGGGGGAGAGACGATGAATGTGAAGACAGTGAAAGAGTTTTGGCTGTTTCCGGATATTTTGCTGATGGGTGTGCTCTTTGTGAGCGGCTTGATCGTGACAGCGCCGCAATTGACTTCGGTTAAAGGGTGGGGGCCATTGGGAATCGGGATGCTCACTTATGCGGCGAGCGAATATTTTATTCACCGCTTTCTTTTCCATCTGCCGCCCCCCAAACATCCAGTATTGTTGAAATGGCTCAAACGGCTTCATTATGACCATCATGCGGATCCTCATAAGCTGGATTTGTTGTTTCTACCTGCTTGGTACAGCTTGCCGTTGATCGCGATGGCCGCGGGGGTGGTCTATTCGATCACATCCAGTCTGTCGTGGACGGTGTCTTATGTGACAGGCGTGATCGGTTTTCTGCTTTATTATGAATGGTGTCACTATGTTGCTCATCGCCCTATCACGCCGCTCACTCCTTGGGGGCGGTGGATGAAAAAACTCCACTTGCGCCATCACTTCAAAAATGAGCATTACTGGTACGGGGTTACCAGCCCGGCGTTTGATTTGCTGTTAGGAACGTTTAAAAGCGAAAAGGAAGTGGGGCGAAGCGATACCGTCCGTGATCTGGAACACCATGCGCGGCAAAGGAAGGTGCAATCAGCACAGGGACGCATGGAACAGGAATAAGCCCGGGGAATTTATCAGCCAGGTTGCGGCGCTGAAGCTGGTTACTGCAGATGGACAGGTTCTCACTTGCTCACCGGACCGGCATCCTGAAGAGCTTCAAGCGACTCGGGTTTCATTGGGGGTGCTGGAAATTGTGGCTTGGATTGATCTGCAGGTGGTGCCGGTTCACTATTTGCGTTACCGGAGCGCCCGCATGCCCCTGCACCAGTGTTTGGAACAGCTGGATTATTACAACCAGACACATCCCCATTTTGAGTTTTTTTTGGTTTCCCCACACCGACAGGGTACATGTGAAAAATGGTTGGATCGGCCGGAGTCACTCCCGATGCCAGACCGGACTTGGTTCGCGTGGAAAACATGGGCCGATTTTTTAAGGGTTCGCGGGCGGGGTTGGGCCGCACGGGGTGTTTTTGAGTGATGTTGTGTGCACTTTATTTGGCTTACGGTGAAAAAGAAGAGGAGGAAAAGGTGATGCCATACAGTTGGTTAGGGGTTATCATGCTGTCCAGCTTGGCGTATCTGACGGTGTTGGCCAAGGGGTACCAGACGGGGAAATATGTGCTCAAGCCCGGTACGATGGGGCTGATCATCGCCATGGCGGTGGCTGGTTTGGATGGGGGAGATCGGGCGGGTTGGCTAATCCTGATCGGCTTATGCTGCTCCTTGATCGGGGATATTTGCCTGATGTTGCCGAAGGAGCGTTTTTTGGAGGGATTGGGTGCGTTCTTCTTGGCGCATCTTTGTTATGTGGCCGCGTTTTCCACGTTGGGAGATGCGCCACTGCCGAGAGGGTTGTTGGCCGCATTGGTGTGCGTAGGCGTAGGGTATATGTTGGTGTTGCGGGCGGGCGTCGTCCGGGAGGGAGGAACCCTCCTGTTGGTGGCGGTTGGATGCTACATCGCCGTGATCACTTGGATGTTGGCGATGGCGGTGCAGACCGGTTCCCCTCTCCTCATCACCGGTGCTGTCGCTTTTTACTTGTCGGATGCGGTATTGGCGTGGAATCGGTTTGTGCGTCCGTTCCCATGGGCGGAACTGGTGCTGATGGCGCTGTATTTTTTGGCGCAGGCGCTGTTGGCGCTAGCCGTATGGGGAGGATTGCAAACGGCCTAATGGGGAATATATTAATTCCATTCCGTTTATTTACAAATATGAAATAATTAATAATTATGGATAAACTCTTTTGTTTTAATATACAATTAATTAGAAGGACTATTTTCGTTGAAAGGAATGGTTTTCATGGTGAAAAAAGGGAAAGGGTTCACTTACGCATTGGTTACGGCGATGCTCTTGTCTGGGTTTTCATTTCCGTCCATAGCCGGAGCGGCCGTATCCGGCCATGTGTACTGGTCCGGTGCAGGCGTATTGCATCCGGGCGAGTCGATCCATTCCGGAAAAGTGTTTTTGCCAAAAGGAACCAAAGTACTCGAGATCACGCAAATCGCTTCCGGGCGGGATGGGGAAGATCCCTGGCAAGGTTCCTTTGAGATTAAGCTGTTAAACCGCCGAGGCCAAGTAGTGGATTCTTGTTTGGGAGACAACTACAACTTCCAAACCACGGGAGAGTGTTATTTGGAAGGAGTGAAAACAGGCATTCATGAGGTGCAAATCACTAATCTGTCATCACCGGAGATGAATGTCCTCTCTGCTAAGCTTCGTGACTGAATAGGGAGTGAACACGGCTCGGTTTCAGTGCCTTCCTAGAAGTTGTATACGCATACCCATAGAAAGAGGGGGAGGTCATTGGCCTCCCCTTTTTGCGCTTGTCCGTACAAGCCCCAGAATCGTCGGGCATGGTTCTATCTCTTGTGATCCACCGCTTTTTTGATCACTGCAATCCCCTTGTCGATCTCCTCCTCTGACAGCCCACCGAATCCCAACACGATTTGATGCTGGTGCCGGCCTTTTTGTAAGGCGTAATGTTCCACGGATTCCACAAACACCCCTGCTTGGTGAATGTCAGCGAGCAACTCGTCGGTGAACGCCAAGCCGGGGAACTCCGCCACCAGATGCATCCCCGCTTTGCTCCCCAAGATGTTGACTTGGGGGAAGTGGCGGGTAAGTGCTTTGATCAAATGATTGCGCTTTTTGTGATACACCTTTTTCATGTTGCGTATGTGGCGGTCCAAATGCCCTTTTTGATCCATCAAAGGCGAGTAACGATCCAAATATCATTTGTGCTTGCGGAACGGGGATACAAGTGGTGGCGGCAGGATCAGATATCCGATCCGGATTGCAGGGGACAGGATTTTGCTAAATGCGCCGACATAGATTACTCGTTCCGGGGCCATGCCTTGCAAAGAAGGCACCGGAGTTCCTTCAAAACAAAATTCGCTGTCTTAATCGTCTTCGACAATATAGGAGTCATGAAGCCGTGCGTATTCAATCAGCTTCACCCGCCGTTGAATGGACAAGGTGCAAAGAATTACTTATCAGGGGCGCCGATCACAAAAACCCGCCTTTTCCTGAGTGAAAGGGTGGGTTTTTGCAATGGGCTAAGGTACCACGCATGCAAAGAACTAGCCTAGATCCGTGGGCTTTATGAAACATTTACAAAACAATTTGATTTTTAGGTATTGTCATAGGCACTCGACTTCGTTATACTATTCGCATCCAGTAAACATTTGTCCATTGTATAGAGACATTCGGTTTGCGTAGTTTATTATTCTTCCACTTTGACAGAGGAGGTTCAAGATGCAACGGACATCAGTCAATGTCGGCTTGTTGGGGTTTGGAACAGTGGGAACAGGCGTGGTGCGGATTATTTCAGCCCATCAGGAAGACTTGGTCAAACAAACGGGAATGGGTGTGAACATCCATAAGATCCTCGTCCGCGATCGGGACAAGCCGCGGAGCGTTCCCGGCATGGAGCATCTTGTTACCGATCGGGCGGAAGAGATTTTGCAAGATCCCGCCATTGATGTGGTGATTGAGGTGATGGGGGGCATCCATCCGGCCAAAGAATACATCTGTGCAGCGTTGGAGCAAGGGAAACATGTCGTCACGGCTAATAAAGATCTGATGGCGCTTTATGGAGCGGAGATTTTAACTTTGGCCAAAGAGCGGGGGAGTGACGTTTTTTATGAAGCCAGTGTGGCTGGAGGCGTGCCGATTCTGCGGGCGCTGGAAGAGAGTTTCTCCTCTGACCGCATCACCAAAATCATGGGGATTGTCAATGGCACTACCAACTACATTTTGAGCAAGATGAGCCAAGATGGGGCCTCCTATGAGACGGTGCTGAAAGAGGCACAGGCTCTGGGATTCGCGGAGGCCGACCCCTCTTCCGATGTTGACGGGATCGATGCTGCGCGTAAAATGACCATTCTGTCCACATTGGGATTCCGGGTACCGGTGACGCTGGAAGAAGTGGATGTGAAAGGGATCCGCGGAGTGACCCAAGACGATATCGCATTTGGAAAAAAGCTGGGCTATGAAATTAAGCTGATGGGACTCGCTCAGCGTGACGATGACAAGATCGAAGTGAGTGTCGAGCCGACGATGGTTCATCACTCCCATCCCCTGGCTTCTGTCAATGGGGTGTTTAATGCCGTGTATGTGTATGGCGAAGCAGTAGGCGAAACGATGTTTTACGGACCAGGTGCGGGCGAATTGCCCACGGCTACTTCGGTCGTATCAGATTTAGTGATGGTGGTTAAAAATATGAAGCTACATGTGAATGGGCAGGGGATGGTTGCCCCATACAAAGAAAAACGGATGAAAGAAGAAACGGAAAAGTTGTCCAAATACTTTATGCGCATGGTGGTGACGGATCAGCGCGGGGTGCTGGCTCGTATCACCCAGTTATTTGCTGACAATAACATCTCTCTCGGCCAAGTGATCCAACAGCCGCTTCCAGAAAGTGAAGAAGCGGAAATTGTGTTGGTGACGCATGAGATTACCAAACATGATTTGCGGCAGGTTTTGCTGGCGTTGGCGGACATGGATGTGACGAAGGAGATAAAAAGTTGGTACCGGGTGGAGGGCGGCGACGAATAACCCTTAGCGCAATAAGAGGATTTAGTAACGTTTGAAGATCGTGCTCTGGTTGGTTCGCAAGAAGTAGCTCAACCGTGTCCAGGACGAGAGGAGAGAGTGAGGTCATACATCATATGTCTAAGTATCAAACGGTCAAGCAGATCTGCCGTGACATGGAATCGAGGCAGTGTGCAGAAGAAAGCGGGATAGGGTGTGTTACCCCATCCCGCTCTTTTTTTACCAATCCCGATCACATCCGGGGAACATGCCGGTAGAGATGGCGATGCGATTCCAGCTGTTGATGGTGTTAATCACCATGATGAGTGTTACGAACTGTGTCTCGTCGTAGTGAGCTCGAACTTGTTCATACAAATCATCAGGCACGCCAGCCTCGGAGATGTGCGTGACCGCTTCTGCCAAGGCCAGAGCCGCCCGTTCTGCTTCAGTGTACACAGGGGCCTCACGCCATACGGGGAGCAGGTCAATGCGCTCTTCCTCCACCCCCAATTTGCGCAAGTCTTTGGTATGCATGGCTACACAGTACGCGCAGCCGTTTAGTTGCGAAACGCGAAGCTTGATGAGTTCTATCAATGTTTTATCGAGCCCTGAGCTATTGATAAACTTTTCCAGCTGAAACATCGTTGCCAATGCACCGGGATTGGCTTGGCGGTAATTCATTCTCGTTTTCATCGTATCTCCTCCGTTTGTCCATAGATTGGGTACTGCATAGTAATAGACAACGGACAATGGGGAAATGTGACATTGCGGCGCCATAATTTTTTTATTTATTCCCGGGACGATATTGCAGGATGGCTGAGGTGCTACAATTTATCGGGATTGTTGACGAAAAAGATGTGCGTTGCTTGCGTCCCGTTCTCATGCGGGGAGAAGCTGATAGCCATGCTGACAGCTTGTTGTCCGTTCTTTATCAACAACAGCCCGGGTTGCCCATTCAAGGTCACTTGGTACAAAGTGCCATTGAAGGCTCCTTTTCTTGTGATGCCTTCCAAGAAGGCGCGGATGCGTTCGCGGCCGATGATCGGTTGAATGGCGGCACGAACTTTTCCGCCACCATCAGACAACAAGACGGCATGTTCGGTCAACAAGTCGATAAAGCGGTCAAACTTTCCGGTATGAACCGCTTGCTGAAATGCTTGCGCCAGTGCCTCGGCCTGAGCCGATTTATAAGAGGGGAGGTCGGAGGACGTTTGCAATTTGGTTTTAGCACGACTGTATATTTTGCGGCAATTGGCTTCTGATTTGCCCAAGACACGGGCGATTTCGGCATGAGTGTAACCAAGCGCTTCCCGTAACACGAACACAGCCCGTTCCACGGGGGAGAGCTGCTCCATCATCACCAGCAAGCCGTAGGCCATGGTTTCCTGCTGGATCACTTCCGTCACTGGGTCTGCGTGGTCGCCGGAGCTTTGCAGGGGTTCAGGTAACCATGGCCCTACATAGGTCTCCCTTTTATGGCGTGCGGATGTTAAGAAGTTCAAACAACGGTTGGTGACCAACTTGATGAGATAAGCTTGCGGATGGCGGATCAGTCCGATATCGTTGCGCTGGATGTTCACAAACACATCATGAACCAAATCTTCGGCGTCTGCGAGCGTGCCTACCATCCGGTAAGCGACTGAGATCAGCAAGGGTTTGTAAGTTTCATAGAGTGTTTCATATTCCATGTTGGGTTGCCACTTCCTTTGATCATGAACGTGTTCCAATCTCATCATATGCAATGGATGTGGGCGAACCAGAAGAGGTCTGTGAATCTTTCCGGAACATGTGGGTCCGGTGGGGCATCGGCCTGAATATAGAGTAAATGGTTGATTCACCCAGAGCGGAATAGGAAAGTGCCACATATATTTTTTCATGACAATTACACAATGCCAAAAGTGAGGGATAACATATGGATTTGTTGGATTTCTATCCGGATATGCTGAATGACGAAATGATGGGTGAATGGGAAGAGTTAGAAGCGATGTTGGAAGAGGAAGCCAATATTGATCAATATCAAAGCTGGTTCTGCCGCCAAAATCCTTGGCATCCGTCCTGCCGTCGCGATCGTCGTGACCGCCGTCGCTTCTGTCGTGAAAACCCTTGGCATCCATCCTGCCGCCGTGATCGTCGTGACCGCCGTCGCTTTTGTCGTGAAAACCCCTGGCATCCATCCTGTCGCCGCGAACATCGTGATCACCGCCGCTTCTGCCGTGAAAACCCTTGGCATCCGTCTTGTCGCTGGAGATAAATGATCCGCGCCGGAGTGTTGATTTCATCATCCCTATGCTGACCGAGAGGATGCTACGGCTCAAAATGGGTTTACGCGACTCACAGTTCCAATTGCCGATGTCGGTTTTCAGGCCGACCAAAACCACTGCCATCAGAACACCGATTTGGCTGAGTTCTTCGATTAGGGCGTGTCTGATATATAGGCCAGCGGTTCCTTAACCATTTTCTCATTCGCTTCCCTTGTGCATCGGTGCTCATCGAGAAAAGGTTTTTTCCACCGCTTCTTCTCACCAACTTGATTTGCTAGGCACACAATGGTGCAGAGTCTTCCTTCCAAGTGATTGCATGTATCCCCCATCCTTTATCGCAGTGCAACCAGAGCGCATAATAGCAGGCTTTGTCCATACCAGTTTTTTTATGTGAAATGGGTGCAGATCGTCGAAAAGCGTTAGCAGAAATAAGTTTATTCGTAGTAGCCGTGGGCATGATAAAACCCTTAAAAGCAACGGCGTGAATGCTTTTAAGGGTTTATTAGTTTTGCTGTTTAGTGTAGCAGAGTTAATGGGCTAGCACACCGTCAAAACCCAAGTTGTGTGCGACAACCTTCACTTTGTAGCTGCCTTTTACTTTTTCGTAATAGTGGACATACCGCTTTTTCCCGATGTCGGGGATGTCGGTCACATCATGTCTGGATTCGTACGCCAGCTTGCCGGTTTTGTCATAAAACTGAACAGCGATATATTTGCCGCCTGGCTGTTGTGGGAGGTCAGGGTTGTCAATCAAATAAAGCGTGCCGTCAATCCGGCTGTTTGGATTGCCAGTAAAACGGAGGAACTTGCCATCTGCAATCCAGACTGATTCATAATAAGCACTTATGTCTACTTGATTAAGGGTTTGCGTTTGCCGTTCGATACTTGTATTGCTTGCGAAAGCAAAGGCAACATTGGTATGGCACATGCCAGTTGAGAAAAGGATGGTTGCCGCTGTTGTGATTGCAAATGATTTCATTTTTCTATTCATAAGAATCTCCCCATTCGTTATGGTATGAAGCCATGTTTTTTCATCGATGGTTTTGCATGTATTTTCTTTTTGTCTGGGGCGTGTCTGGCAAATTAAGTTGATGAGGAAGAAGTGGCGGAAAAACCTTTTCTCGATGAGCGCCTCGTCACGTGTGAAGCGAATGAGAAAATGGTTATGGATCCGCTGACCTATTCATCAGACACACCCTAGTGATGCATTGGTTCGTTTGCTGATTTCTTCCAAGCAAGCCCTCCTAGCCGTGTTATGTGCGCGGCAACGAATGCTCATTGGGAAAAGGATGTTCCATTTGCTGATGATTTGTGAAATCACTCGTTGGTTTTTTCACCAGAATCGATCAAGATAGTGAGCCGATGAAAAATGGCACTCCTCTAATAGAAAGGCAAAGTCGTGTTTAATGGTGGTTAGGCAAGGAAGGATAGGGCGGAGCGAAATCAAATAAATTCAATTGGGTTGGCATGGATGTTGAAAAGTTCATATGTGGGTTGAGTGATGAAAGTAGGTAGGGATTAGATAAGACTTCTTCGGCGGAGACTTCCAGCCAAGAGGGATGTTTGATGTGCCGGATTCGGGGCTTATCCCGGATTTCGATGTGCAAGATGGGATAACCGTGCCGATCAAGCAGAGACAGGTGGGAGTGGAGCGTCCGTTTGGGGTAGATGCGAATACTGTGATTCAGTTTGATTTGATGAATCTCTTCCCGTGGGAGTTCGTAACGTTTTTCGCAGAAGGGTTGCACTTCTACCGGATCACCGTTTCCCTTTATCCAACGGGTCAACACCCAATGGAGAACATGTTTGGCCAGGACGACTGACGAATGCTCCAGTTTGCACTTGGCTTTGGTCGTGTGCGCGAAATAGGGGTTTTGCAATTTGCTTAAGCGCAGGCTCAATGCGTTATTGCATTCAGGGCACCGATGCAGGTTACCACGTACTGCTTCTTCGGGCGAGATGACTTGCCCATCGGGGGCCAGCGCACACGGGACGAGTTTATATCGTTTCCGATGTTTGGCTCGAATTGGCATATCCCTTCCTCCTTTCAAATTTTATCATACTATTTGTAAATATTATACACCTAACGTCGGGATGAATAAAAGGAGAAAGGCATATTTCGTTGCTATAGACATGACATTGCAAATGGTATATTGCTGGAATTCAAACTTATATTTTTATTTGAAATGTAAATTTGTTTGCTACGCAGACTTTTATGATTAAAGATCGACATGTGCCCGGCTGATATGAAAGCGTTTATCACGGGTGTCCAATCCTATTTTCAATGTAAGCCCTAGTCCAGATCGTGTCACAAGTCAGAAATGAAATAAATTGGTAACAAATTAATGGAAAAAGATGGATGATATATTGGGATGATGAAGAATTTATCTGTATTAACGGAATTTGAGGTGAGTTGACCAATGTCATTGCAATTAGTGGAGAACAAACAAATGAATGGGTCGTCGAATGGGATTGATACAAGCAAAACGTATAAATTGGTCCCTGGAAACAATGGCCAAAGGCCGTTGACTTTTGAAAGAATGTCTGGCTGGGAGCAAGCGGTGTTGCTGAATTACGCGTCTGATCCATTGGGTGGGACGCCGATCAGGCTTCATCGGTTTGATGATACCAGATATCGCATCCAAGCGCTAATGTTGGATAAGGAAGAGTCGGTGACTTGGGTCAGGGGGCTGAAGCGTTGGTTGGTTCTTGACAAGGAACGGGAGTCAACGGTTTGGCACTTTGAGCAGAAAGGGGACAATCTGTACGTCATTTCAGGTTGCTTGGGCTATTGGAATTGGCTCCAACCACCCCATTCGCACAGAAAGTGGGTTCATTTGTCGACAGAGCCGTTGACATGGCACTTGGTGCCGATCAGCTGAAGGAGCCAGCTAGTCGGGATACTGGTGCCTGGGAACAATCGAAGAAAACAAAAGTAAAAGAACGGTCATTGCGACGGTTCTTTTACTTTTGTTAGTTCATATGAAATGTTGCTCCCTTTAAGATCGGATGACGTTTCTTTTGTCGATCGCTCAAGAAGAGAAAGGAGGGGAATCCTCTTCGTAATCTTGGGTTTGACTGTTTTCTGATCGGCTTTTACATGGGTCGATCAGATACAGGCCATTTGCCAATCATCGTCAAATTGGACGGAGCATCTGTTGATGTTGGTTCCATTTAATTGGATTGGCGGCACCGACTTTGCCAGATGCTCCTACCCTTATGAAGATGTTTTTTGTAGTAATAATTGAATAATAATATTATTTCATCGTCTCCTATCTTCATCACATCTACATAACCGGTCTTTATGATAATTGTTAGATATGATGAGGGTAGGTGAAACATAATGAAAAAAATAATTAACAAATGGACTTTATTGAGCATCGCAGCTCTACTTGTTGCGGGTATTATCGTCTCGGTGTTTATATACAACTCGAAAACTAAAGTAACCACCGAAAATAAAGAAGGTGGACAGTTTGCAACTGCTAAAGTCTCTAAGGATCAACAAGGCCGTACTTTAAAACAATTTACCGTTGTAGCTAAAGAGACAAAATGGTTGCTTGACTCTGATATTGAGGTAAATGCTTTGGCTTACGATGGAACAGTTCCCGGCAAGACCATTCAGGTTAAACAAGGGGATCGGGTACAAATTAAGCTAAAAAACGAGATGAGAGAGCCCGTTTCGATCCACTGGCATGGCTACCCGGTTCCAAATGCAATGGACGGCGTTCCTGATATTACTCAAGATCCGGTGGCACCTGGAAAAAGCTTTATGTACGACTTTGTTGCTACCGTTCCCGGAACCTATTTTTATCATTCCCACTTTGACAGTTCAAATCAGATGGATCGTGGCCTTTACGGAGCGTTCATTGTTTTGCCAAAACAAGAGACCCCCAAATATGACCGTGAATATGTTCTTACCTTGGATGAGTGGATGATAGATAAAGAGACCGGTAGAGAAATGAACATGGAGGGTTCAGCAAATATGGATCACTCCAATATGGATCATTCCAATATGGATCACGATGAAATGATGAATAAAATGTATAACGTGTACACGGTAAACGGTAAAACCGGTTCATCTGTTAAACCAATCATAGTGAAAAAAGGAGAACGCGTACGCATCCGCTTTATTAATGCCGGCTTTCAAACTCACAAAATCCATCTTCAAGATCAAGAGTTCCAGGTGATTGCCAGTGACGGGAATAATATAAAAAATCCGGCTGTTATTAAAAATCGAATCATTGCCATCGGGGCTTCGGAAAGGTATGACATCAGCTTTATTGCAGGAGAGAACAGTTTTGCCATTGATCTTCATGACGGAACTGCCGGGGCAAAAACACTTTTGATTCCGGTACAAGTGGAAGGAGACAACAAAGCCGTATTCAAATCCGACCAGTCTCAGTTACCAACATGGGATATGGTAAATTATAACAAGGACTCAACCTATCAATCGGGGGATTTTCAATCTTCTTATATACTTCGCTTAAATACCAAAATGGAAAATGGGGAGCAAGTTTACACGATTAATGGCAAGACTTGGCCCAATACAGATCAGATTCCAGTAAAATCCGGAGAAAAAGTCAAGATTAAGCTGATTAACGAGGGCAAATCGGATCACCCGATGCATCTCCATGGTCATACATTCCAAGTACTGACTAAAAACGGTAAGTCTGTTTCTGAGAACATCAAAAAAGATACCCTCGTTGTGAAACCGGGTGAAACCTATGAAATTGGCTTTACAGCCAACAATCCCGGACACTGGATGTTCCACTGCCATGATCTTCATCACGCCGCGGCAGGAATGATGACCGACGTTAAATACAGTGATTATCAAGCAAAATATCAACCTAATCGAAATAAGGCACATGAATAAGATGAAATGCTGAATCTTTCAGGCGACCTAATCTCTATAGGTCGCCTTTTATCAGGAATTTGTTGAAAGAAGCATTTTAGAAAGCGGCGCCAAGCGGGTTGTTGCCAGGAATATAAAATAATGCAATTAATTCTTACGAAATGGATTGACCTGATAATGATTATCATTTAGTATTGTTATTGAAAATCATTATCATCTCAGAAAGGGTGAGACACATGCCCGTCTCCATCCATAAACAGGATGAGAACAAGGCTCTCCCTTCGTCAATCATCGAGTGCGTGGGGAATACGCCGTTGGTTAGTTTGCGGCGGTTGTTTGCGGGAACCGGTGTGGAGGTATTTGCCAAACTGGAATACATGAACCCGGGAGGTAGTATGAAAGACCGTCCCGCCCGCTTCATGATTGAACAAGGGTTGCGCGACGGCACCATCACCGCCGATTCGCACATCATCGAAAGTAGTTCCGGCAATCTGGGTGTGGCAATCGCGATGGTGGCTCGCGTGTACGGTTTGCCATTTACTTGTGTCGTCGATCCCAAAACGGCGCCAAGCAATCTCAAAATCTTAAGTCAGTTGGGCGCCAAGATCGAGATGGTGACAGAAGCTGATGATCAGGGCGGTTATCTCAAGACGCGAATTCGTCGCGTGCAAGAGTTGTTACATAGTATTCCGAATGCAGTATGGATGAATCAGTATGCCAATGAGCGGAATTGGCAGGCTCATTATTATGGAACGGGGAGCGAGATGGCAAAACAGCTGCCTCAAGCGCCGGACTGCCTGATTGCGGCGGTGAGTACGAGCGGCAGCATCTTGGGGTGCGCTAGACGGCTGAGAGAAACGTATCCCGATGTCAAAGTGATCGCCGTGGACGCAGTTGGTTCTGTCATCTTCGGTACACCACCCAAGCGCCGCGAGTTACCGGGTATCGGCTCCAGTCGTGTTCCCGAGATCCTGGTCAGGGAAGAAATTGACGATGTGATCCATGTCAATGACCGGGAGTCGGTCGAGGGGTGCCGGGACTTGTTGTACCATGAAGGGATTTTTGCAGGGGGATCTTCTGGTTCGGTAATCGCCGCGATCAAGAAGTTGATTCCCACTGTACCCAAACCATTTCGCATCTGTACAATTTTGCCCGACCGGGGAGACCGGTATCTGGACATGGTGTATGACGAGGACTGGGTAGACCGTTTGCCAACTACTTAAACCAATCATAAACATAAGAGGTGTTTCAACATGACACAAACGCAACAACCTGAACTGCTGTATCTGTCCAAGCGAGACATTGTGGAGCTGGGCGGAGATCATTCCAATCTGTATGTAGCGGCGATTGAACGGGCGCTCACCCTGCATGCGGAAAAGAACTTTGTGCAACCGCTAAAGCCATATCTTCGCTCGCAGGGCGCGGATGGGCATATCGCCGACCGCATCATCGCTATGCCGGCGCACATCGGAAATCCGGGCATTTCAGGGTTGAAGTGGGTCGGAAGCAAGCACGACAACCCCAAAAAACGGGGCTTGGAACGGGCCAGTGCGTTGGTGATTCTCAATGATCCCGAAACCAACTACCCCGTCGCTGTGATGGAAGGAAGCCTGATCAGCGGGATGAGAACGGCGGCTGTGACAGTGGTCGCTTCCAAACATTTGGCCAAGCCAGGCTTTACCCATGTGACGAGCATTGGATGCGGTGTTATCGCAAAAATGCAATTGTTCTCGATGATCGAACAGTTCCCCCAAATCAAAACCATCCATCTTTATGATGTATTCCCAGAGGCCGCGGTGAAATTGTCCAAGGCGATTCGGCAGAAAGCCCCGGAAGTGGAAGTCGAATGTTGCGACACGGTAGAAGCGGCGGTTAAGCAAGGGGAAGTAGTAATTACTTGTACTGTGGCGGACAAGCCTTATATTCCGTACGCTTGGATTCAAAAAGGGGCGTTTATCAGCAACGTCTCCATCATGGATGTGCATAAAGAAGTATATTTGCAAGCGGACAAAGTGGTTGTGGACGATTGGGAGCAAAGCAATCGCGAGAAAAAAGTGATCAATCAGCTCGTGTTGGAAGGGCGCTTCTCGCGTGAGCAGTTGCATGCAGAATTGGGTGAAATCGTGGTGGGGAGAAAACCCGGACGGGAGCGCGACGATGAGATCATCCTGCTCAATCCGATGGGGATGGCCATTGAGGATATCGCCTGCGCGGAACAAATTTATCGTGAGGCAGTCAAAAAGCAGATCGGTACCAAATTGAGCCTTTACTAGACGCTCATCAAAGAGAGATTTCTCGCCGTTTCCCCGGTTGACGAGTGGATTTGAACGCGACCGGGGATGTTTTTAGGAGAGCAAACGAAACGACAACATGATTGGACGGGAAAGGACGTAGAGGCAATGAAGCTTTCAGATAACCCCCATGCTACACAAAAAGCCGATGCCGAGGAACAAGTGTTTACCGACTTGGTAAATGCCCTGATCTATGAGGATTTCATGGGGATGAGGAGTCGAAGCATGCTACTTCGCGATCCACAGGAATTACTGGCTCAGACGGGTATGACTTTAGCTGAAGCGGAGAGTTTGCTTGCGTTTCCGCTTCGGGATGGCCGAACCTTGCATTTTCGCGTAATTCCAGACAGCCGTTTTCAATCTTACCGTTTCAGCCGTCCCCCGATTCTGTTGGCGGGGGCGGAAGAAGGGGAAACCAGGTTTCGCCCGCTAGAAATGGATGAATACGTGCGGTTGTTGGCCGAGGAGGCGGAGGCTGGTCCCTTCCCCAATCTGGCTGGATTTTGTGACGAGTTGAAATTGGCAGTTGAGCAGACCATCCTTTCTTCACAAGCTTCGACGGCACTGGAGATCACGAGGGGTGTCGTGAGCTTGCGGGAGTCTGAACGTTACGCTTCTTTGCGGGATCGCCCTTTCCACCCTACTTCCCGAGTGAAAAACGGGTGGGACAAAGACGATTATTCCCTGTATGGGTCGGAGTTTGGTCAGGTGTTCGGATTGGACTGGGTCGCTGTTCGCAACGATCGGGTGCGCTGGGGGGATAGAGGAAAATCCCCGCTTTACACTGAGCTGTTGTCCGGTGAGGATCAAGAGCGTTTGCTTCGTTCCCTCCAAGCGAAAGGCTTGTCACCCACGGATTATTGTCTGATGCCTGTTCACCCTTGGCAGATGAAGCATGTGCTTCCTCGCGTGTTTGAACAGGAGCTGGCGGAGCAGGTTATCATTCCAGTGGCGTCCGGACTGGGGCAGTTTACGCCGAGTTCTTCGGTGCGTAGCTTGATTCCGCTACACAATCCGACTGTGCACGTCAAAGTGCCGTTAGGTGTGTATGCGTTGGGTGCCATTCGGATCATGCCGCCGCGCTATTTGGAAAACGGGGTGAAAGGGCAGAAAATGGTGGAGCGGCTTTGCGCGGGCGAGGCGCAAGCGACTCCTTCCATCGCTGTCTGCGATGAGGAAAGCTGGGTGGCATACACCGCCCCCGGTGAAGATCCGTTTGCTGACAAGCCGGGTCATCTCGGCTGTTTGGTGCGGCGATATCCGCAAACGATGCTGGAAGCGGATGTGGTTTGTCCGATGTCTGCACTTGCGGTATTTACGGAGCGGAGAGAGGCTCCTCTGATCGAGCATTTATTGCGCCAACGGCAGGAGACGGACGGACGAGCCTTGTTCCGTGACATTTGTCAAGCGTTTATCGGGCGTGCAGTGTGGTTTGCCAAGGTGGGCATCTTGCCGGAGATGCACGGACAAAATGTCGTGTTCCTGTTTGAACAGGGACAGCTTAAGCAACTGTTGTTGCGGGATCATGATACGGTACGCGTCTATCCCGAATGGATGGAGCGCGCCGGCCTGCCGCCTGTTCCATACACGGTGAAACCCAACACGCGAAACACGCTGATCCTGGGTACAGCGGCCGACTTTTTATCCTATTTGCAGACGTTAGGCATCCAAGTAAATCTGGCGTCGATCCTGCAGGCATTCGCCGCGTGCGGATGGCTGTCTGAGGATGAAGGGTGGCTCATGATCCGGCAGGAATTGGAGCGGGCTATCAAACAGGAAGCGCCGGCCGGGGTGATGACGGAGATGGCTGAGGTGTTGTTGGAAGCCGAACATTGGCCGGTCAAGGAGATTATCGCTCCCCTGTTGCGCCGGAAGGGCACCGGCGGCGGAAGTATGCCGTCAGGCCAAGGAAGCATTGCCAACCCATTGCGGTGGGAGGGGTGATGGGATGAACGGACTTGCCTGGAAGCGCAACTTTGTCACGTTGTGGACCGGACAGTTCATCTCCACCGCTGGCTTGACGGTGATGGTGCCCCTGCTCCCCTTTTATCTGGGAGAACTAGGTGGACAAACCGGCGCCCAGCATGGCTGGATGGGGCTATGCTTGGCGGCGCCGGCGCTGACCATGTTTATCTTCTCCCCGCTTTGGGGGCGGATCGGCGATCGGATCGGCCGCAAAATGATGGTGGTTCGGGCTTTGATGGGACTGGCTTTCAGTCTTCTGCTCATGGGGTTTGCGCAGACACCTTTGCAACTCTTTTTATGTCGGCTGTTGCAAGGAGCGTTTGGCGGCGTAGTGGACGCTTCGGCGGCTTTTGCCAGTGCGGAGGCGCCGCAAGGAAAAAACGGGAAAACGCTGGGAAGCTTGCAGGGGGCGACCGCGGCTGGCTCCTTTTTGGGCCCGCTGTTGGGAGGGATTCTGGCCGATACGTTCGGTTATCGCACCCTGTTTGTAGCGATGGCGGCTTTGACAGGTGTCAGCGCTCTGGTAGCGGCTTGGCTCTTGCACGAGAGCAAGGGCGCTTCCACCGCCAGTCAAGCGGAACCACGTCTCCCTCTCTTCTCCGCATTGCGATCGCTTGTGCAGAAGAAAGAAACGCGAGCCTTTATTGTGGCCGGGATTTGCGTGCAATCGGGCATTTACGGTTTGACGGTGATCTTTGCGCCTTATGTGCAAAGCATGACCGATGGAGGGGAGCGCGCCGCGACATGGGTGGGCGTGTTGCAGGCGGTGATGTGGTTGGCGACGATGGTAGCCTCACCGTGGTGGGGGAAACAAAACGATCACAAACCGGTGCGGCTCAACTTTTTTGTCGCTGCGTTGGGTTGCGGGATCAGCATTTGGCTCCAACTGTTACCCACATCTGCGGTCTGGTTGATCCCACTCAGAATGGTACAGGGGCTCTGCTTTGCGGCACTGCTTCCTTCTGTGTATTTTCAAGTGAGCCGTTCATCCCGCCGCCAAGACCAAGGGATGAACATCGGATTGACGAACAGCTGCTTGGTCGGAGGGCAGGTTATGGGCTCTTTGGCCGGTGCCGGACTAACCGGATTTCTATCATTGCCGACGGTGCTTTTTTGTATGGGAAGCCTGTTCGTGTTGGGCGCGTGCGCCGTTGCAAGCGGCAGGCCGACAAACTCGGACCGGACTTTCCATCTGCCCTTTGTATCGCGCAATGATCAGGTAAGCTGATCGCATCATCAATAGAAAGGTAGACGGAGATGGAACCAAATCTGTATCAGATTGCAGAACATCAAACAGTGGAACGCATTTTGAACGCCTTCATCCGGGAACGGGGCGATGCGTCCCTTTTCGCTGAGAGCGATGACGCACTTGTTCGTTGGATGGACGCACAGGAGCCGGGGGCGACGTGGCTGAGTTTGCCTCTGCCGAAACGGCTGGGGAAATTGTTGGGAATCGTTACATATTCATCGGTGTTTGGCCACCACCGGTATGGGAAGCAGTTTTGGATTGCGGACGCAGATCAGCGCGTGACTCCCGTACCATCCGCCACCCAATTAATCACTTGGTTGGTGGAGGAGCTGGCCGGAGAGGATGAGGCGGAGCCTGTTGACGAACTGTTGGCTCAAATTCAAAACAGCATCGAAAAAACGGCTCTCTATCTTGAACACGCGTTGGCACATGGGGTGCGGGACGGGTGGGAATTGCACCCGGAAGAAAGGCTGAAATGGATGGAACAGCGCCTGTTGAGCGGACATCCTTTTCACCCCACGCCCAAAAGCTCAGAAGGGTTCAGTATGGAAGATTTGCGGCGATTCTCCCCGGAATTGCAAGCGTCTTTTCCGTTGCACTTTTTTGCGCTCCACCCGAACTGGATCGATGAAGAGTGGACGGAGGAAATCGCTCCGGCCAAGGCGGCCATCTTGCCGCCGGATGTGGCTGAGCGCACCGCTCGTGCCATTCCGGAGGGCTACCGTCTGTTGCCGATGCATCCATGGCAGGCAGCGTATGTGCGGCGGTTTTTAGCTTGGCGCACGGGACTGGAACAAGGTTTTATTATCGATTTAGGCCAGCTGGGGCCGGAGGTGTATCCTACCTCGTCAGTGCGGACGGTGTGGAGCGCCCGCTATCCTTATTCGTTCAAATTGCCGCTTCATGTGCGTATCACCCATTTTGTGAGGGAAAACACGGCGGAACAAGTGAAGCGATCCCTTGATGCTAGTCGCGTGATGGCCGTGTTGCGCCAGGCGTGGCCACATGCGTCCATGTCCGTATTGGCTGAGGCGGGTGCGATCCGGTTCCACCCTCCGGCAGACTTGGACGGAGAGTATTCACCGGCCAGCTTCAATGTGCTATTGCGGGAAAATCCTGATTTGGCCAAAGGGCGCACGCCGTTGGTGGTGGCTTCCCTGCTGGAATGTTGGCCCAACCAAAGTGAACCGCCACTCTTGCAGGCGATTCGGCAGGCGGGTGGAGTGACGGAAGGGACGATCCCGTCGGAGCATCTGGCAACCTGGCTGAGAAAGTATGTGGAAGTGGTGTTCCTTCCAGCGCTGGATCTGTTTGCCAATGAAGGGGTGAGCCTGGAAGCCCACGTGCAGAATTCATTACTTCATTTGGAACAGGGATGGCCCGATCATTTTTATGTGCGGGATATGGAAGGGGTCAGCATCAACCGGGACTTGGCTGAGGCCAAAGGGTATTACGATGGCGCGATCACTCCAGACAGCCCCGTTCTCTACTCCGGGGAGCAGGCATGGGAGCGACTGCAATATTATCTGATCACCAATCATTTGGGCCATCTTTTGCATGTCATCGCGTACTATGGACGCTGGTGTGAACGAGAAGCATGGGCGGTGGTGCGCGATCGCCTGGAACGGGAGAAAGCGGTTGCTTCCTCGCTTATGCGCCAAGTGCTGGAGCGATTGTTGGGAGCGCCTGCTATTCGGGCCAAAGCGAATCTGCTCAGCCGGTTCCAAAACCGGTCAGACTCGGCCGTTTATCTGGATTTGATCAACCCCATGCACAGCGAGGTGAAGGCGAAATGAAAAATGTATCCTATGCCTGGTTGGACGAAGCGTTGCAATCGCCGCTAGCCACTGAGGTACGCCGCCGCATCTTCCGGCAGCTGGTGGAGTCGCTGGTCTATGAAAAGGTGATTCCCTGCCGTAGCGAACGGTTCCAAGGAGAAGAACAGTTATATGTGATTGAGACAAAGCAGAAAGACGGGCAAGAGGTAAGCTATCAGTTCCGGGGTGTGCGGACAAAAACATTTGGGCGCATCCGCATGACCTCTGGCTCTGTGCGCCGCCGTCTAGGTGAAGAGGAAGCAGAAGCCGTTTCCTTGCGCCAGTTTTTGCTTGATTTGCGCCCGATCTTGAAAGAAGTAGACGAAAGCAAACTGGTGCAATTCATCCGTGAATTGGAACAGACGTGGTTGAAGGACAGTGTGGCCCAATTCGTCCGACATCGGGATGGGTTGGCTTTGGCAGGATCGGATTACAATCTCTTGGAACACCGGATTATGGATGGCCACCCGTATCACCCGTCCTATAAGTCGCGTATCGGATTTGACTTTGATGACAATATGCGGTACGGGCCGGAGTTTGCAGAAGGCATCCGCCTGGTGTGGTTGGCCGTGAAGCGGGAGGAGGCGCTTCTGTCATTTGGAGAGGCTGATCCAGTCCAATTTATGATGGAGCAGGTGGGAGAAGAGCGTTTTGCAGAGATGCAGGCGCAGATCCGGGCCAAAGGGCGGCGACCTGAGGATTACATCATGGTGCCGGTGCATCCGTGGCAATGGGAGAAGCACATTGTGCATCATCTTCAAGATTATCTTGCGGCCGGGTCTATTCTGTATTTGGGCGAATCGGCGGAAGAATACGGGGCACAACAATCCATCCGCACCCTGGCCAACCGGACGCATCCGGAGAAACCATATGTCAAGTTGGCGCTTAGCATTGTAAACACCTCCACCGGGCGAATTTTGGCCCCACACACGGTGCAAAACGCTGCGCCTATCTCCTTGTGGCTGGAAGGGATTGTCAGCAGAGATCCATATTTGCGAGATGAACACCGCTTGATTTTGTTAAAGGAAGTGGCGGGGCTCTCTTATCATCCACCTGCGCCGGAATTGTTGCAGGCTGACACTTATGGTGTGATCGGTTGCATTTGGCGGGAGAGCTTGGAGTCCAAACTCCTTCCAGGTGAACGAGCTATTCCGTTCAACGCGTTGACGGCGTTGGATGTGGACGGCAAACCGTTTATCGATATTTATATTCAGCAGTCCGGACTGGAAGCGTGGGTGAAAAAACTTCTCCACACCAGTGTGTTGCCGTTGGTTCATCTGTTGTATGCCCATGGAATTGCGATGGAATCCCACGCGCAAAACATGGTGCTGGTCTTAAAAGATGGTATGCCGGAGCGGTTGGCCTTAAAGGATTTCCATGACGGCCTTCGCTTTTCGCGCCAGCATTTGACCGAACCCGAGCGGTGTCCCGCATTGCAGGGAACCCCTGAATACCATGCTCGCGTCAACCGCAACTCTTTCATCGAAACAGATGATGTGTTGCAGGTACGAGATTTTATGCTGGATGCCTTTTTCTTCATCAACTTGGGTGAGCTGGCGCTGTTCCTGGACAAGCATTACGGGTTGGCGGAGGAGACGTTCTGGAGCTTGGTTCACCAGACCATTCAAGCGTATATGCAGACGTTTCCTGACCAAGCAGAGCGATACCGCTTGTTTGATCTTTACACAGAGACGATTGAAGTGGAGCAGTTGACCAAAAGACGGCTTTATCCCGACACGGAATTGCGTGTCCACGCTGTGCCCAATCCATTGGCGGACATTCGCCGACAGGAGGAAAACCATGCGATTCATTAACCGCACCAAACAGAAAATCGCTCGTGGCGAGCCCGTGTACGGTTTGTTTTGTTCCAACCCTTCGCCGCTGACTGTGGAGATGATCGCAGCGGCTGGATATGATTTTGTGATCATTGATATGGAGCATACCTTGACCAATCCGGAGACGATTCAACATATGATCCGCGCTGCGGAGGTATTTGAGATTACGCCGTTGGTACGCGTTCTTGAGCGTTCGCCGGGTGTCATCCTGCAAGTGCTTGACGCTGGCGCCCAAGGGGTGGTTGTTCCCCATGTCAGAAACCGGGCGGAACTGATGGAGGCCATGGAAGCCTGTTACTACACGCCCAAAGGCAAGCGCAGTTTGAACGGAGGCAGAAATGCGCGCTTTGGCGCGGATGATCTGCGTGAGGTGATGGAGCGAGCCAACCGGGAAGTGATGTTTGTCCCAATGATTGAAGACAAGGAAGCTTTGGAACACTTGGATGAGATCTTATCAGTGGAAGGCATCGACTTCGTGCTGGAAGGGGCCGCTGATTTGTCGGGTTCTTTGGGAGTGCCGTGGCAAACTCGGCATCCAGAGGTGAAGGAAGCATTGCGGACATTGCATGAACGGGCCGTTCACCACGGGGTTCCGTATGGTGCCATACCAAGGAACAAGGCTGACCGGCAGAGATGGTGGGACAAAGGGGTTCGCGTGTTCGTAGTGGGCGACGACCGTGGGATCTTTTACCGGGCTTTGAAAGCGCAGCTCAGTGAATATGTTGATTAAGTGCAGGTGGAAAAGCAATGAATAAGCAGATGGAAGCGATTCTCACGCAGCTGAAAGAGACCAGCGGCCAACCGGTGTGCGCGTATGTGTATGACTTGGATCGTTTGCGGGCGCATGTGAGCGGGGTGGTATCCCAACTCCCTGAACGATGTGAGATGTATTATGCGATGAAAGCCAATTCCGAACGCCCTATTTTGGAGGAGTTGGCGCCATTGGTACGGGGGTTTGAAGTAGCATCGGCTGGTGAAGTGAAAAAGGCACGACAAGTGGACGGCCAGATTCCAATCATCTTCGGCGGGCCGGGCAAGACGGACACAGAGTTGGTGGAGGCGATACAAGCTGGCGTGAAGTTGATCCATGTGGAGAGCATGCATGAGCTGATGCGTTTGGATCATCTGGCGGGACAGATGGATGCGACCGTGTCTATCTTATTACGGATCAACTTGGCGGGCCCGTTTCCAGACGCGGCCACATTGCATATGGCTGGCCGCCCTACCCAATTTGGGATCAATGAGCGTGAAGTGCCGGAGATCATGAAACAGTTGGCCCGGTGTAAGCATGTGCGGCTGGAAGGGTTCCACTTCCATTCCATCTCCAATCACTTGCATGAATCGAATCATATCTCCCTGTTGCGCATCTATGTGCAAAAGGCCAAACAGTGGGCAGGCGAATACGGACTGGAGATCACGAGGTTGAATGTGGGTGGCGGCATCGGGGTCAACTACCAAGCGTTGGAAGAGCAATTCGATTGGTCTTTGTTCGCGTCGCTATTGGCAGAGTTCGTAGAGCGCGAAGTGCCTGGAAATTGGAAGTTGATGTTTGAGTGCGGGCGGTTTTTGACGGCTTCCTGTGGTTATTATGTGACTGAAGTGCTGGATTTGAAAGAAAACCATGGCGAACGTTACGCTGTCGTCCGCGGGGGGACGCATCACTTCCGTTTACCTTCGTCCTGGCAGCATAATCATCCCTTTGAGATCGTGCCTGTGGAGCAGTGGGCATACCCATTTGCCAGAAAGGAGTGGGAAGCGGTGGATGTGACGGTGGTAGGCCAATTGTGTACGCCTAAAGATGTGATGGCCAGAAAAGTGCCAGTGGGCCGCATCCGGATTGGGGATTGGATCGCATTTCAATATACGGGTGCTTATAGTTGGTCGATTTCCCACCACGATTTCCTCAGCCATCCCCATCCCGCTCATGTCTGGGTTCGTCCGTCAGTGAACAAGTGGAGCGTGACGGGAAAGGTGGGGGAAGCATGGACATCATAGCCGCGTTAGAGCGCATTCCTATCCAAGATTTGCATCTTCATGAAGCACATGAACCGGGTCGGTTACAAAAGACATGCGACAGCATCCGCCAAGAAGGGATGCTGCGCCATCCTATTCTGGCCACTCCGATGGACGGGGGATACCTGGTCTTGGACGGGGCACACCGCTTGGCTTCGTTGCGCCGTCTCGGTTGTGTTTATGCACCGGTGCAAATCATCGGGCAGGAGCATCTTTCCCTTTCCGCATGGGATCATGTGGTACCTGACGGAGAGTGGCTCGATGACTGGATGAACGAGGCCAAGGTGCGATGCGTGCCGGAAACGGAAGCGGCCAACGAGGAAGTGGTGGTCACGCTGATTCGCCAGCGCAAGCCTTATGCCCTGTTGTTGCCTGAGGGTGAGAATGCGGCGGGGAAGCGTTTGTCCCTGTGGCGAAGCTTGGTGGAAAACTACAGCCGCCGGTTTAAAGTGATCCGTTTGCCTTACGGAACAGGGGTGCATCAAGATGAAAAGATGGTTTGCATACGGCATGTCGTCTGTGATCTGAAAGACGTGATGAAAACGGTGATGCGTAAAGAAGTGTATCCGGCCGGGGTTACCCGCTTCTTGATCGAAGGGCGCCTGCTGAACTTATGCATTCCGCTTGCGCTCATGGCCGATGATCCGTTTGCGCAACGCGCTTGGGAGCATGCTTTGGCTCATTGGCGTTCGCATTTGCGCTGTTACACGGAGAAGGTGTATCTCTGTGAGGCTTCTGCCAGTGCATTGTTGATGGGAGAGAAAGCTGGGCAGGCGCCAAATGTGGTTGGTGACGTTGCTCCCATCCTGTCCGCAAATTGAGGACGGGACGAAACAATGTGGCTTTTGAGGGCAACGATGAGAAAAACCCTGCGGCATAGGTGGCCGTAGGGTTTTTTGGTTGTGCAGGATCAAACCGACTTCATGCTCCCTGGTTGAATCACTTTGTCAATGATTCCATATTGCAAGGCTTCATCTGCGGTCATGTAGTTGTCGCGATCGGTGTCCCGTTCGATTTCTTCAAGTGTCTTGCCGCAACGCTCGGCATAAATTCCGTTGAGCACAGTCCGACTGTGCAAGATGTGTTTGGCCCGAATTTCAATGTCAGACGCCGGCCCTTGAATTTGTTGCACCCAAGGCTGATGGATCATGATTTCGGTGTGAGGCAAAGCCATCCGTTTCCCCGGTGCCCCGCCGACCAAAATGGTTGAGCCCATTGAGGCGGCGAATCCGATAGCGATGGTGGATACATCCGGTTTGATGTATTGCATTGTGTCATAGATAGCGAGGCCGGCTGAGACGGAACCGCCGGGGGAGTTGATATACATGTGGATGTCTTTGTCAGGGTCTTCGGCGGCTAGAAACAGCAATTGGGCAATGACGGTATTGGCCAATGCATCATCAATGACTGACCCGATGAATACAATCCGGTCTTTTAACATCCGCGAATAAATGTCATATGACCGCTCTCCCACATTCGTCTGTTCAACCACATATGGAATGTGCATGATTTTCCCGCCTTTCTAAGCATGGGGATGGCATGGAATGATATCCATGCGGAGTTTGTCGGTACGATGGCGCTTTAAGCTGCGGACAGCATCGCGCGGGGGGAGGCGGAAGTATGCACGCCCCCAAACCCAGAAGAGATGATGCGGATGGTAGCGACAGCATCTGCTTGCCGAATGGTTCGCTCTTCGTGGAGCACTTCTCTTTGGATAGGAAAGGGGACGACTTGTTGCCCGTTGGTGCCGGTTGCGCGAGATTCCCAAACGATGGTTGCGTCACTCTTTTCTTCCGCTTGGCGCGGAGATGTTTGCTCCTGTGTTTTATTCACTTTTATCACTCCCGGGGTCAAGGTCGGGGTACACCGCCAGCAACACTTGGTAAGGGTGGGAACCCGACGCTTTGGTCTGGTATTTGCTGATCAATTGCTTGACCAGCTCCACATAATCTTGCACAAACTGTTGCCGTTCCGCTTCGTCTTGCAAATAGACTTGCATGTGCATGGAGGCGCTGGGGACGGTTTCATCTTGGTCAACTTGCTCCATCAAGGCCAAAGCATCTTTTTTGATGCGCTCCGAAGTGTGGATCAAATGAAGCAGGGAACTTTGGTCTTTCATTTTTTTTAGGGTGTTTTTTCCATAGGACAATGCTTCGGACAATATAAAGGTGCGGGCTATGCTTTGATAAAGCACTTCCACCAAATTGCGCACCTGCCGGGTGCCCATGCGTTGAACCAACCCGACTTTTTCCAGTGCTTTCAAGTGATAATTGATGCGTTGTGGCGTTTCGCGGAGAAGCTTTGCCACCTCTGTCGCGGATGCAGGTTCCTTCAGATGAGACAGGATTTCGGCTCGCAGTGGGTTCATCAGAGCGGAGGCTTGCTCAGGAGATTCAACTACATAGGTTTCGCGAATTGGTTGTTTCAAAATGACCACCATCTCAATGATGCGGTTGCGGATGTTGTGATAAATGTGTGCAATGTTTGGAATTATTGTATAATAAAACTGTACAGTCTAGTTTGATTGGAGGTGCCTCATGGAACGTCCACTCAGTCCGCGCGCCCAAGCAAAGAAAAAGCAGATTTGTGAAGCGGCCAAAAAGCTGTTTTTGGAGTCAGGCTTTGCTGCCACAAGCATGGATGCCGTCAGCAGAGAAGCGGGTGTCTCTAAGCAGACGCTATACGGTTATTATGACGGCAAAGAGGCATTGCTCGTCGATGTGTTAGAGCAACTTATTCAAAATCTGGCGCAGGAGCGATTCTTTGCGCTGCCAGAGCCATTGGCGGATCGTACGCAACTTCGGGAAGCATTGAAACAGATCGCCGAAGCAGTGGTGACCAGTCTGATGCAGGTTGAGTATTTGGCGCTGGTGCGGGTAATCATTTCCGAATCCCCACGGTTTCCACGATTGGGCCAACTGTTTCGAACCACGGTACCTGAGCAGATGTTGAAGCGGGTTTCTAGCTTGATGCGGCAAGCGCAGGAGCGGGGCTTGGCCCAATTTCCTGATGCTGAGAGTGCGGCGCGGATGTTCGTCGGTCCCTTACTTACGTATGTGTTGCTTGATGGGCTGTTTACGCCTGCTACTCAGCCACAGGCCCCATCACCGCAACAGATCGAAGCGGTTGTCGATTTGGCGATGAAAGCGATGGCGGTGGAATCTGTCTAAAGGGAAAGAGCGCTACCGTCTGATTTATTTTCACCCAAAGAGAGGATGAGGGGAATGGCAGAAGCGGTATCTGCACATGTCACCGAGGTACTGGTTGTCGGTGCTGGCCCTACTGGTTTGACGTTAGCCAATGAACTGGCTCGGCAAGGGGTGCACTGCCGGATCATTGATCGCGCCCTGACGCCGTCCATTCATTCCAAAGCGCTGGGTGTGGTACCCAGGACATTGGAGATACTTGAGAAGTTTGGCATAAGCCAATCGCTTGTGGATCAAGGGAACAAAGTGAGAGGGGTAAATCTGTTTAGTCGGGAAAAACGCCTTGTTCATCTGGAGTTGGCGCCGCTTTTTCACAGTGAATACCCGTTTCTGTTGATTGTGCCGCAGTCGGTGACAGAAATCGCACTGTTGGAGCGATTGGCTCGGTGGGGAACGAGGGTAGAGCGCGGAGTTGAACTGGTGTCGTTGGCCGCGGAAGGAGAGCATGTGGAGGTCACGTTGCGATCGGGAAACGGTAAGGAGGAGCGAGTGATCGCCAATTGGGTGATTGGTTGTGATGGTGCGCATAGTACGGTGCGCCACCAGTTAGGTATGTCGTTTGATGGGCGTGCTTTCGCGCGCCGGTTTGCCTTGGCCGATGTTGGTCTGGATGTTGATCTGCCCCGGGATGAATTACATGCCTTTTGGGTAAAAGGGGGATTTGTCGGCATTTTCCCGATGCGAGAGGAGAGTCGGTACCGCCTGGTGTTCGACCTGCCATCAGCGGAGGAAGAGGTGACTTTGTCGGAGGTGGAACATGCTTTAGCGCGATGTGGCCTCGGGCGGGCGCGGGTGTTTGAACCCACATGGCTGTCGCGGTTTAGTATCAATCAACGGAAAACGAAACATTATCGCCAAGGACGGGTGTTTTTGGCTGGAGATGCGGCCCACATCCACTCGCCGATCGGTGGGCAAGGGATGAATACAGGCATCCAAGACGCCTTTAATTTGGCTTGGAAACTGGCGATGGTGGTGAAAAAAGAGGCACCAGCGTCATTATTGGACAGTTATGAGGCGGAGCGGGAGCCGATCGGCAAACGGATTGTGCAGTTGACGGCCTTGGCGACGCGCGCGATGCTTATTCAAAACCCCGTGGCCAGGGGGATACGCGACCGGTTGGTACCGCTTGTAGCTGCCAGTCGAAAGCGGCAAGAGAAGATGGCAAACGGGCTGGCGCAACTTTCCCACTCTTACCGAAACAGTCCGATCGTACGCGACCAACGGCCAGGCCGAAGTGAAGGCAGCCTGAGAGCCGGAGATCGCTTGCCTGCCGGGTGGCTGAATGCGAATGGTGTGCAGGTACGCCTCTGGGATCTCTTGCATGATACCGGTCACACTCTTCTCTTGTTTCAAGGGAATCAATCGGGAGATGTACTGGTGAAGCAGTGGGGGGAATTGAAGAGAAACATAGTGGACCGCTATGGGGACAAGATTCGTGTGCAGGTGATTGGCTGGGATGGCTCAAGCTCATGCACCGTACACGATGGCGGAGGCGTGATCCACGCCATGGCTGGTCTGGAGCAAGGGGGTGCACTGTTGATCCGCCCCGATGGGCATATCGCCTTGGCTGTGGGGCCGTCTCCGGAGCGCGTTTGGGATGACGTGGCACAGTGGGTTGTGCCGACAGGGATGGAATAAGGAAAGCCCGCCTTCTGACGAGATGGGAAGGCGGGCTTGTTTGCATCAATAATATGGAGAGATCATCAGATAGACGAGCACGCCGGTGATGCTCACATATAACCAAATCGGCATGGTGTAGCGGGCGATTTTGCGGTGTTTTTCTACATCCATCTTATAACCGAACACCGCTGTGTACAGTGCCAAGAACACGGTTGGCGCGGCCAGCACGATATGGCTGATCAGCACGATGTAATAGATCACCTTGATTACGCCTTCGCCGCCAAAGGGGGTTGATTCGGCGTTGAGATGATAAAACACATAAGTGATCAAAAACAAGAAAGTGCTGGTGAACGCCGCGAAGATGAAGCGACGATGCATGGTGATGTTTTTCCGTTTGATGAAGATCAGCGCCCCCAACAGAAACAACGTGGTGAAGCTGTTGAAGACGGCGTTAAGCGCGGGCAAAAACGTCAAATCCAAATGGGAGAGCCCTTCATACTTAGGCATAAAAAAAAGCAGGGCAATGACGGAATTGAGCAGGATGGTAATGCCGACAATCCAGGGGGTGTATTTGTCTGTTTTCACTTTCATTTTACTTCCCACCAATCTGTGCGTGCGATATAAGAATAAATTTGTAGACGAAAGCGACTCCCTGGCAGCTAGGCTGTGGCAGGGGTTCGCTTGGTCATGCGTCATTTTGGTTGATGTATGCGCTTGGCTCAGCTTCCGACTAACACGAATACTCTCATTGGCTATTTTAGAGATTCGATTTGGGATAGTCAATGAAGCCGATGGTTACGTGACAGGGACGTACCATCTGGTCATTGCGTTTGTTCATCAATTCGTCACAATGATATTGGCATTTGTACAATTTTTTCTGTTGTTTTTTATCCATGCGCGGGTATGATGGCAGGGAAATAACCAAGTCGCGGAAAAAGACCTTGTCCGTCGCAAAAGGGGGAAGGGGAAGTTGAAGAACACCTCACTGCGCCTCCGGTTTTTGCTCACTTTCACATCCATATTCATCCTTTCCCTGGTACTACTCGTGTCCGGCATCTTGGTGAGCATGGTGGCGCTGGCCGGGGACATCACCGGTGTAAGCCATTTTTACACCCACTACATCGCGCAAAAACCGCTCAGCGCCCAAGAGGAAAATCTATATCTTGACTTAAAATACATGGCCAAGAAACAGCCGGATCTGCTCGAAAAAAAGCAGGTATGGCACAATCTGGAGAAAGAGCGGCTGGCTTCGGTGAAGATGGCTTTGGTTGTACGCAAAGGGCAAACCGTTTTGTATCAGTCGCCCACATTGAAAGACAAACAGGTCGCCCAGGTCTTGCCGCCATACGAACCGGCCAATCTTAAGGTGCGCGATACCTTGGAAGTGAACGGGCAATATTATTCATTTATCAAATTTGATTATGATTGTCCTGATCAAGGCGATGGCAGTTTGTATCTACTGAAAAAGGTTAATCCTTTCACCGAATTGGTTCGCAAATGCCTGCCATTCTTTTTGGTGATGTTGCTGATTTTGTTTGTCGGTAGCAATGGGTATGTGTATTACCTGGTTTCCCGCAGTGTCATCCGTCCGCTCAATCATTTGGAGCAGGCTGCCAACCGGATCAAGGAAGGGGAATTGGACTTTCGCATCGCGCCCATGGCCCGGGACGAGATTGGCAGGGTGGCCAGCGTTTTTGAAGAGATGAGATCCAAACTCAAAGATTCAGTCGAACAACAAGTGCAGACTGAGCAAAGCCGTAAGGAAATGGTTTCGTCCATTTCTCACGATTTGAAAACCCCCATCACCTCCATCATCGGCTATGTGGAAGGCATTCGAGACGGAGTGGCCAATTCGCCTGACAAAGTGGAACAATATTTGGCGACGATTGCCTCCAAGGCGCGCTACATGGATCGCATGATTGATGAATTGGCGTTGTTCTCCAAATTGGATTTGAAGCAAGCTCCGTTTTCGTTTCAATCGATTCATCTGCAAGCGTATTTGCGGGATGTGCTGGAAGAACGGGCGGTTGATTTGGTCAAAGCGGGGTTTGTGGTGCGCCATGACTGGCCGTCGGAACCCATCTACGTGTGGGCCGATCCGGAAAAACTAGCCCGGGTGTTGGGCAATGTGCTGGACAACAGTGTGAAGTACGGGGACAAAGAAGAGAAGTGGTTGGCCATCAACGTCACTTGTGGTGACGGCAAGGCGACCATTGAAATGAAGGACAATGGCGCGGGCATCGAGCTGCTTAGTCTGTCTCGGGTGTTTGAACGCTTTTATCGTGCTGAGCCTTCCCGTAGCTCCCAGACAGGGGGGAGCGGATTGGGATTGGCGATCGCCAAACAGATCGTGGAGGGGCATGGCGGGCGGATTTGGGCTGTGAGTGAAAAATCCAAGGGAACAAGCATTTTCTTCACCCTACCGATGGCAGGTGAACATGGTGAAACGAGTGTTAATCATTGAAGATGACACCAGCATTGCGCAATTGCAAAAAGATTATTTAGAGGTGAACGGCTTTCAGGTGGAGGTGGAGCATTCGGGGCACAAGGGGTTGCAGGCCGCACTACGCGCCGATTATGACTTGATCGTGCTGGATTTGATGTTGCCCAACATTGACGGATTTGAAGTGTGCCGTCGGATTCGAGCGGAAAAAGACGTTTGCATCTTGTTGGTGACCGCTCGCAATGAGGATATCGACAAGATTAAAGGGTTCAGCCTCGGTGCCGACGATTATATTACCAAGCCGTTTAGCCCCGGTGAGTTTGTCGCCAGGGTGAAAGCGCATCTGGCGCGTTATGAACGCCTTTTGGCAAAACGGGAAGAACAGCAGCAGGAGATTCACCTGCACGATGTGGTCATCAACCAATCCTCACACCGCGTCCATGTCAGGGGGCGGGAAGTGTTTCTGACGAGTAAAGAATTTGAGCTGTTGTGCTTCTTTGCCAACCATCCCAACCAGGTGTTTAGCAAAGAAAATTTGTTTGATCGGCTGTGGGGCGTGGATGCGACTGCTGATCTGTCCACCGTGACGGTGCACGTGCACCGATTGCGTGAAAAAATTGAAGCCAACCCTTCCCGCCCGCAGTTGATTGAAACCGTGTGGGGGGCCGGTTACCGTTTGAACGTCTGACCAACACAGCCCTTGCGTTTGGTATCGATATCGGCGCAAGGGCTGTTTTGCGCATGGGCACCACTCCTTGCCTATCACACGGGACAGGCTGTTTGAAA
The DNA here is from genome assembly GCF_004343255.1 of Laceyella sacchari. Lineage (GTDB taxonomy): Bacteria > Bacillota > Bacilli > Thermoactinomycetales > Thermoactinomycetaceae > Laceyella > Laceyella sacchari. Next base: position 372,971 of record NZ_SMDD01000001.1, read on the forward strand.
GGCAAATGAAGTGGGAACTGAACCTAGTACAGAGGTTCAGCCGATGCGGTTGTGCGTCTGTTAAGCGAGCGGCAGGTGGGATGGATGGTTGGCTGTTCAAAGAAGCGGAAAGGAGTGAACACCGCCGATGGCGACCACAAAAAGCAGACAACGTGAGGGTGATTTTATCGAGCGGTCTGTATATTGTGAAAGCGAGTATGACCGATTGCAGGAGGTGCTGATGTGTCCGCCTGCTTATATGTCCATTAAAGAAGTGATCAATCATACGCAACAACATTATTTCCGGGAAAACATTGATGTGGCGCGGGCAACCGAACAATTTAACGAATTTATTGAATTTTTGGTTAATATGTCCATCCGGGTGGAGTTGTTGTCGCCTGTACCCACCCTTCCTGAACAAGTGTTTACTCGGGATATCGGCGTGGTGATTGGAAATCGCCTTATTTTGTCAAGGATGGAGCAATCCATTCGGCGGGGGGAGGAGAAAGCGTTAGAAGCTTGGCTTCGCAAACAAGCCATCCCATTTACCAAAGTACAGAGTGGAAGCTTGGAAGGGGGAGACATTATGATAGACGGCCACCAGATCTGGGTTGGCGTTGGCAATCGCACGTCCCCTGAGGTGGTGGACGAGTTGCAGGCATGGTTTCCCCACCACCAGGTTTCGACTATTGCCGTGCGACCACGGTATCTGCATTTGGACTGCATTTTGAATGTGGTTGCACCTGGGGTGGCATTGGTGTATGTGGATGCCTTTGATATCGAGTCCTTGGCAACGTTGCGCCGGTTTTATCGATTGATCGAGGTGACTGAAGAAGAGCAGTTTCGGCTGGCGACCAATGTGCTGTCGCTAGGTGAGGGACGTATCATCAGCTTGCCGCAAAACAGACGTGTCAATGAAGAGTTGGGGAAAGCAGGGTTGGAAGTGTATGAAATCGACATCACGGAAATTACGAAATCGGGTGGTTCGTTTCGGTGTATCACCTTTCCTTTGCGCCGCGGCGGGGTTTTTGTCGGTGACTGACGGTTATGCCATAATATGAGTGCGCGCGGGAGCCAGTTCGCTAAACAGCTGAGCCAAGCGCGAAGAACCACGCTAACGGAGGTGAGCGGGATTGCCAACCGCTATTCCTGACCACTTGGCTCCCAATTTGGATATTTTGTTCGTCGGATTCAACCCCAGTCTTAAATCGGGGGAAACCGGGCATCATTATGCGAATCCGCACAACCGATTTTGGAAAATCTTACACTTGTCGGGATTAACCCCGCGGTTGTACCGTGCGGAAGAAGACAGGGAGTTGTTAAAGCTGGGTTATGGCTTTACCAACATCGTTGAGCGTCCGACCCAGCGGGCGGACCAGATTACGAAAGAGGAATACCGTGTCGGGCGACTTCGGCTGATGCAGAAGATTGCGGACTGGCGCCCTCGAGTGGTCTGCTTCGTGGGCAAAGGCGTGTACCTCCAATATAGCGGCAAGAAAAGCGCCGCATGGGGATTGCAGGAATCATCCGTCATTCCAGGGGTGCAGGAGTTTGTGGCCCCTTCTTCCAGCGGGTTGGTCCGCATGAAGTTGGATGAGATCGTGGCCATTTATGCTGAATTGGCGCGGTTGATCAAGACTCAATAAAAAATCCGCTGAACGCGCAATAAGTCAGGCGCCACAGCAGATGACATAGGGATGAACGGCGGCGATATCACGCCTCCCGCATGCTGGAGTAACGCTATCGCCCCGTTCATCAATTTCCGTCTCTCTCTTTGTACCACTATACCCCGAGCGGAAGCGGTCAAGCAAAACGCTGTATAAGTAATTGTAAGTGAAATTATAATATATTTGACCATATAACTTAAATATGCTTATATTTACGTAAGAATACTGATCGAGCGGGAGGATTTCATGTACCAAGAAGAAAGATTGGTCGCCATCATGCGGTATCTCAAAGAACATCAGCGCATGAGTGTGCAGGAGATTTGTGAACGGTTTGGTGTATCACGCGATACGGCCCGCCGCGATTTGGTGAAATTAAGCGAACAAAACGCCATCATCCGGACACGGGGTGGAGCAGTATTACCCGTGTTGCAAAAGGAGATCGAAAGCTACAAGGAACGGCTCGATTTGAAGAGTGAAATGAAGAGTAGGATCGGGGCAGAGGCGGCCCGCCACATCAAAGATGGGGATGTGGTGCTGATGGATACCTCCACCACCGTGCAACACGCCGCTCAAGCGTTGCAGGCGGAAGAGGTGACCGTGGTGACCAATTCCATTGACATCGCCGATATTCTATCGACGAAAGAGCGAGTGACCGTTCATTTGCTCGGGGGAGTGTTCCATGCGCACAGCCGCTATTTGTACGGGGTGGGCACGGTAAAAAAGTTGCAGGAATACCATGTTAACAAGTGTTTTATGGGAGGGGGCGGAGTGGCCGAGGACGGCATTTATTTTCCGAGTGAAGATGATGGGCAAGTGGTGCGGCAAATGATTGCTCAGTCAGAACAAGTGATTGTGTTGGTGGATCGCACCAAGTTTAACAAAAAACTATTTTTCAAAGTGTGCCCGTTGGAACAAATCGATGTCCTGATTGCCGACGATGTGCCCGAGGAGTGGCAGGAGAGATTGGCGCAGGCGGAGGTGGAAGTGATAAGGGTGATGCCGGGTGCGTGGAGCTAAGAGAAATAGGTGCGGAAAAAACGGATCTGCGGCTCTGCTTCCCGTTGCTTCACTTGTACCAAGGCAGCGCGGTAAAACGGGTAACCCGCCAGATGGGGGCCTTCGGGGTTTAGATATCTCCGCCGGTAGGTGACGGCATTGACATCCTCTACCAAAACCAATCCGCGTGCCTCCAGATAAGCAGGCAACTGTTCGGGAAGCATCCCAAATGTCCACGGTTCCCCGATACGTTCCAACAACCGGTGGATGCGCCGTGTTTTTTTGTCTGCTGCCAACTGCTTGATGGCGTGTTGGTGCACATAGGTGAACAGCAGAAAACTGCCGGGCGCGGTGGTGCTGATAAAGCGCAGAGTGCTGTCAACCGCTTGTTCAGTCAGGTATTGGGTCACGCCTTCCCAGATAAAAAAAGCGGGTTGGGATGGATCGAAGCCGGCGGCGCTCAAGGTTCGTTCCAATTGCTGCACATTGAGGTCGGTTTCGACAAACGTCACGCTTGTGGGCAATTGGCCGAGCAAGCCGGCCAGCTTTTTTCGCTTGGCGGAGAGCGTGTGCGGTTGATCCACTTCAAACACCCGCACGTTTCGCATGCGCGGGATGCGGTAAGCACGGCTATCGAAGCCAGATCCTAAGATCACCACTTGGTTTATGCCCTGTTCCAAGGCATGGGTCAGGTGATCATCAATCAAGCGGGTGCGAGCCACCCCTGAGGTTCGAGCACCGGGGCCAAAGCGATCCAGCAACATCGGCACAATTCTGCCAATGAAGGGTAGGCGGGCAAACTGGGTGGCCGCTTGCAAAGGGGTGCAAATAAACCGCACAGCAAAAGGGTCTTCAAACAGACGGCGCTCTTTAGGGAAGCTTTTTTCCAATGCGCGGAACCAAGCGGCAAATTCAGCAGTCCAACTGGCCTGCCCTGACTGGCGCCTTTCGTTGGTCGATCGGATCATGAAAGTGAACTCACCTCTAAGCACCGATATTTCTTTCTATATATTCGATATTTCTATGGATATGTCTCTTTCATTTTGACAAAAGGCAACCAGCCGTCCGGAATGAAGCGGGCGGCTGGTTGTTGTGTGGTGATGGACAAGCCTCATCGCAACCCGTACTTTTTCATTTTGTTGTAGAGCGTTCCCCGGGAGATGCCTAACAACTTGGCGGCAGCCGCTTTGTTCCCATAAGTGGTGCGTAGTGCATTTTGTATCGCGTGATATTCGGAGATTTCTTCCCCCATGCCGCTGGGGAGAGTAGGGGGGAGTGGTGCTTCAGCATGGAGACGGGGTACTTGCACGGCGGTTGGCAAATGCTCACGGCTGATCGGTCCATCTTCGGTCAGGATTACCAGCCGTTCGATGATGTTACGAAGCTCACGGATATTTCCGGGCCAATTGTAGTTCATTAAGGTAACCAGTACTTCCGGGCTGAATTCAGGATTGGGCTTGCCGTATTGCACAGCGATTTCCCTGGCGAACAATTGGATTAATTCGGGAATGTCCTCGATCCGATCGCGGAGGGGAGGCACTTCGATTGACACCACATTGAGGCGGTAGAAGAGATCTTCACGAAAAGCGCCCGCGTTGACGCGCTCTTCCAAATTCCGGTTGGTGGCGGCGATGATGCGGATGTCCACTTTGACGGGTTCGGTTCCTCCCACGCGGTAAAATTGTTTCTCTTGTAACACGCGCAACAATTTTACTTGCATATCCAAGGGAAGTTCGCCGATCTCATCCAAAAACAGGGTTCCTTTATGTGCCAACTCCAGCTTGCCCGCTTTTCCTGTTCGATCCGCGCCTGTGAAGGCGCCCCCCTGGTAGCCGAACAGCTCGCTTTCAAATAGGGAAGCCGGGATCGCTCCGCAATTGATGGCGACAAAGGGGTGTTTGGCCCGTTGGCTACCATGATGAATGGCATGGGCGAACAACTCTTTGCCGACCCCCGATTCGCCGGTGATGAGCACGGTCGCGTCGGTTGGTGCGACGCGGCGAGCCACTTGCACCGCTTGCAAAATGGCCGGGCCGTTTCCTTTGATGCGGTGGAAAGGGTCCGGGGCAGAGGCCAGTTGGCTGATTTTTTCTTCCAGAGTGTGGAGCTGGGAAGTGGTGGAAAACAATTCATTCCCCAAGCGGACCAATTTGGTCACATCCTGTTCGCAAGAAATGGCTCCGATCATGGTGCCGTTTCGGAAAATAGGGGATGTGTTCACCAAGACGTACACGCCGGGGCGTGGTTCATGGTAGGCCTCCTGAATTGGTTGCCCTTCTTCCAACATGCGTGAAATCATGAGGGAATTCCAGCTGAAGTCCGATATGTTTTTGCCGACGATCTTTGCCGCGGGAATGTCATACAGCTGTTCTGCGGCTTTGTTCCAGTGAAGCACCGTCCCGTCTGTGTCGACAATGGTGATCGCTTCGCTGACCATGTCCAACAAGGTGTTTAAAATCGTTTCCGCGTGTAACAATGGCGTTTCCTCCTACCCAGTGCCGGGTTGATAATCATGAACAAAAGTGTAATCGATTAAACATAGATGTGCAAGTGATTGAACACCTTTGTGTACATTTAGTGAATAAATGGCCGCCAAATCCTGTGAAAATAAGTTGGTATGATTTTTGCTAGATTGTTTATTACTAAAACAGGAAAGGCACAAGGGGAGATTATGATGGAACAATTGATGCGGGATATGTTTTTATTCTTGTCAAAAAACAAAGTAGCCAATAAAGCGGCTAAAAAATGGGGGCTTCGGTTTGGGGCGAACCGATTCGTGGCCGGTGAAACCATCAAAGCGGCGATCTCCACAGTCAAAGAGCTGAATGAAAAAGGCATTGTTGCGACGTTGGACCATTTAGGCGAATTCGTATTTAGTGAAGAAGAAGCGATCGAATCGGCTGATTATTGCATCCGTACTTTGGAAGCGATTGCAGAAGCGGGTGTAAAGTCCAATCTGTCATTAAAAATGACGCAGTTGGGTTTGGACATTTCGAAAGAACTGTGCATGAAAAACATGCGCCGCATTCTTGATTGCGCCAAACGCCTCAACAACTTTGTGCGGATCGACATGGAAGATTACGAACACAATCAAATCACCATGGACATTTTTAGTGAGTTGCGGGAAGAATACGGTGAAACCGTAGGCTTGGTCGTGCAAGCATATCTGTACAAAGTAGAGCAGGATATCGATGAGTTGAACAAGTTCAAGCCAAACCTGCGCTTGGTGAAAGGTGCGTACAAAGAATCGCCAGAAGTGGCTTTCCCGGCCAAAGAAGATGTGGACCGCAATTTCATCAAGATCATCGAGAAACACCTTCTTTACGGGAACTACGCAGCCATCGCCACACATGATGATAACGTGATTGAACACGTCAAAAAGTTTGTGAAAGAGCACCATATCCCCTTCTCGCAGTTTGAATTCCAAATGCTGTATGGCATCCGGGTGCAAAGACAGCTGGAACTCGCTAGAGAAGGATACACGATGCGGGTGTATGTGCCTTATGGCAACGATTGGTACGGCTACTTCATGCGCCGCTTGGCCGAGCGTCCGGCCAATGTCGCGTTTGTGTTGAAGTCGATGTTCAAAAAATAAGATTCCGTTTTACTGACCGGCTTTCGGACGTTTGTCTGTGGGCCGGTTTTTTGATGGATAACCTTTCCGTGAGCGGCTGGGAAATGGGTTTGGTACCCGCCCCTCGCTCTTCACCCCAAAAGCTAGCCTCTCTTATTCTCGCTACTACTATAACGCCGTCAATTTTTCGAGATAGTCGGGATAAAGTTCATCGAATTTGTGAGACATGTCCTGCAACATCTGATGCATTAGATCAAATGTCAGGGGTTCATGCAGAGGATGGCAGACATCCAACGCTTCAAAGTGATAATTGTGTAGAATGTCCCACACTTCCAGATGAACTTGGTTTTCCATGACGACGAAAAAGAGTTTTAGATCAATCCGATCTTTAAAGACAACACCTAGTACCTTCATGTAGGTCTCCTCCTAAGATGCGTAACAACGATGATAATGACCTATGGTGCGTGTTACGATAGTCGATGCCCATTCCAAGCGCGGCCACTGGTTAGGGTGTGTCTGGCAGATCAAGTTAGTGGGAAGAAGCGGTGCAAAAACCTTTTCCATCAGACACGCCCTAGTCCCATCCGGACAGCGCCGGATGCATTGCTGAAAATGGAATGGACATTGGTTGATATGAATAAACCAACTCTATCATAGCAGGTTTGCGCATCAAATGGGTGACGTTGGCAGGATGTTGAAGGAAAACGGCTTGAGTTTATACATGTTGTCTAATGTAATCGTTTTCCTTTGGTTTTATACTTTATTTTATCATACTGAATGTAAAGGTGATGGCGATGATCATTGGTGTACCTAAAGAAATAAAAAACAACGAAAACCGGGTTGGTTTGACCCCGGGCGGCGTAGCAGCCTTTATCGGCCAAGGGCATGAAGTGTGGGTGGAAACAGGCGCTGGTCTGGGAAGCGGATTCAGTGATGAAGCGTACAAGGAAGCGGGTGCGAAAATCGTTTCCAGCGCCAAAGAGGCATGGTCGGCCGATATGGTGATGAAAGTGAAAGAGCCGTTGAAGGAAGAGTACGGTTATTTCCGTGAAGGCCTCATTCTTTACACATACCTGCACCTGGCGGCGGAACCGGAGTTGACGAAAGCGCTGATCGACAACAAAGTGGCGGCGATCGCTTATGAAACGATCCAACTGGACAACGGTTCATTGCCACTGTTGACTCCGATGAGTGAAGTGGCAGGACGGATGTCGATCCAAATCGGTGCCCAATTCCTGGAGAAAGCGAAAGGCGGCAAAGGGGTTCTGCTCGGTGGCGTGCCCGGCGTGTTGCCTGCGGAAGTCGTGATTGTCGGTGGCGGTATTGTAGGTACAAACGCCGCAAAAATGGCAGTGGGCCTTGGCGCAAGTGTAACCATTCTCGACATCAGCGCCGATCGTCTGCGCCAATTGGACGATCTGTTCCAAGGACGGGTTAAAACATTGATGTCCAATTCTTACAACTTGGCCAATGCAGTCAAAAAAGCGGATCTGCTGATCGGCGCCGTGCTGATCCCTGGTGCGCGCGCACCGCGGTTGGTGACGGAAGACATGGTGAAAAGCATGGAAGAAGGATCGGTGATCGTGGACGTGGCCATCGACCAAGGTGGTTCCATTGAAACGGTTGACCGCATCACCACACACAGCAACCCAACTTATGTAAAACACGGCGTCTTGCATTATGCAGTGGCCAACATCCCGGGATCGGTCGCTCGTACTTCCACGCTGGCCCTGACCAACGTAACGGTACCATACGGATTGCAGCTTGCTAATAAAGGGGTAGTACAGGCGGTTTCCGAAAACAAAGCCCTCGCCAAAGGGGTAAACACGCTGGATGGTGTGTTGACTTGCCGCGCGGTAGCGGAAGCTCATGGACTGCCTTTCCAAGAGTTGGCAGAAGTCCTGCGCAAAGAATCCGTCGTTCATTAATAAAAACCGATTCACTCCTAAAACACCACACGCAGATAAACAAGAGAGGTGGCGAACATGCCGCCTCTCTTGTTTTTTTGTGATTTGCTGGTGTGCGGCTCTGCTATAAGAGAAGCGATGGGAAAAGGTGATGGAGTTATTAGTCATCACTATCATTTCACAGCAAAGTTCTTTACAATAGGATTATTGGGTTTATGACGGAAATAATCAGTGGCAAGGGGGTGAGATAAGATGAATATCCTTGATTCTTTCACCGTAGCAGAAATGTTAAAACGCCCCTTGTTTCAAAAGGCAAAGGTTATTGCCGGGCAAGGCGGGTTGAACCGCGCCGTTCGCTGGGTTCATGTGCTGGAGATCCTTGACGGCTCTTCCTATGTCAAAGGCGGGGAGTTGGTGCTGATGACCGGGGTAGGGATAGGTGAGGAGAAAGAGCTGAAGCTGGATTATGTCCGTGAGCTCGTTGAAAGCAAAGTGGCCGCATTGTCGATTGAGATGGTACACCAATTCGTCGTCATTCCGGAGGCGGTCAAGCGCTTTGCCGATGAAAGCCAGTTTCCCATCATCATCTTTGAGGAGCCGGTCTCATTCGTGGAGATCACGCAGGACATCCACACTTGGCTGATCGCGCGGCATCAAGACCAGCTGTTGTCGTTGGAGCGCATCTCGACCCAATTTTTGCAATTGACTTTGCAACCGCAGGGGTTGAGAAAAATCCTGCAACTCCTGCACAAGGAAACCGGCTTTGTGGTCTGGATTGAAGATTATCTGGGCAAGACGTTCATCTACCCCGAGACGGAAACGCCGATGAAGAAGAACGCGCTTCGTCGCCCAATCACGGTGTTAGAAGTGAACATCGGCGAACTTTACATCAAAACCACCCGCAAGCTGACGGAGTATTTGAACCTGATCATCGATCGTGTGATGATCGCCATCGCCCAAGAGTATTTGCGCCAATTTTTGTCCGAAGAGTGGGAGCTGGAAGAAGGCAAGCGGTGGATGGTCGATTTGGTAGGCGGCAAGCGGGGCGAGGTGCCGTCGAGCCTGCTCGGGGTGTTTGAGAAACGGAAAAATTGCGTGCTGTGTGCGCTGAGCCAAGACGAGTGGACGTTTGCGGATGAGAGCGGACTGGGGCGAGTGTTTTTGGTGCAGCTGATCCGTATGATGCAACATGTGTTTGAGCAGAAAGGGATCAAAGTCTGGGTGGCTCCGGTGGAGAACCGCTTGGCGATCATCCTCGCCGAACAGCAAACATTTGCTGCTGATCCCTTTATCGCTCGTGTTGACAAAGGGTTTGACATGCTGTTCGCACAATTCTGTCGACTTCATCCGCGCTTGACGACCCGATGGAAAGTGGGGGTCAGCCATCGGCTTGACCATCTTGACCGGATGGCTAAAGCGTGGGAAGAAGCCTGTCTGGCTTTGTCCATGGACGAAGTGCCTCGGGATGATCTCCAGGATGAGGAGGATGGGAGCGCCGTCATGGGTACGCATACGCTGATCCATTATGAGAAGTTGCGGGCGTGGCAACTGTTTTTGCATATGGACACGGCGGCAGTGCAATCTTTTGTCGACCTTCACTTGGGCCCATTGTTGCAATACGACGCCAGAAACAAGACGAACTTGGTGCGCACCTTGGAAGTGTACTTTCAAACTGGCCTGCAAAAACAGCAGACGGCCAAATCTTTGTTCATCCACAGGCAAACCTTGTACTACCGCCTGGAACAAATCGCTGCCATGCTGGGGGATGATTGGGAAGCACCCGCCCGACGCCTCGCGTTGGAAACGGCCGTCTCCGGCTATCGATTCTTGTCAGCGCGCCAAAAGAAAAGAGACTGGTAGTGGCGGCCGCGCATTAACATGGTTTTTCTGCTGCTTTTACGCGTCAACCTGAGTTGCCAGGCACGACCTTTACAAGGAGAGATGTGAATATGTGGAATGCGTTGAAAATGAAAGAACCCGTCAATACTTGGACCCACTTTGTCACCTGTTTGGCGGCGGTTGTCGGCTTGGTATACCTGATCTTGTTGAGCCGTGAAAACATCTCTACCTTGATCACTATGACCATCTACGGAGTTAGTCTCATTTTGCTGTATGCTGCCAGTTCGATTTATCATTGGGTGAGAACGACACCAAAGAAGGAACTGATCCTGAAGAAGATCGACCACTGCGCCATTTACCTGCTGATTGCCGGTTCCTACACTCCAGTTTTTTATCATGGGTTGGACGGACTGTGGAGAACGGTCATGTTAACGGTGATCTGGGTGATGTGCGTCATAGGTATTGTCTTGAAAATTGCCTTCATCCACCTTCCGCGTAACGTGTCGACTGCGTTTTATGTCACACTTGGATGGATCGCGGTGATTCCTTTTGTCAAACTGGTGAAAGTGCTACCGCTGGGGGCAATCATCCTGATGATCGTGGGCGGTGTGTTGTACACCATCGGCTCTATCATTTATGCCACCAAGATATTTGATTTCTTTCCCCAAAAATTTGGGTTTCATGAGATTTTCCATCTGTTTGTCTCTGCCGGTTCCGGTGTCCACTTCGCCATGATGGTTGCATATATCATTCCGCTGGGAATGCAATCATAACAAAAACGTCTCCCCGGATAGATGGGGAGACGTTTTTTGTTGTTTATGATGTTGCCGTTACGGGTGCAAGTTGGCGGGAGTAAGTTTTTCACTCAGCTTTTGCAACATGTCCGCTGTCATTTTTTCCAAATCATAAGCGGCTTTGAAACCCCATTCTTCCTTGGCCGCCGTGGCGTCGATGGAATTGGGCCAGCTTTCGGCGATTCCTTGGCGCACTGGATCGACATCATAGTCCAAGGTAAAGGAGGGGATATGCTTGCGGATGGCCGCGGCAATCTCTTCCGGTTCAAAGGACATCGCCGTCACATTAAAGGCATTGCGATGTTTCAGCTTGGCGGCGTCGGCTTCCATCAAGGTGATGATGGCGTTCAAGGCGTCGGGCATATACATCATGTCCATGTATGTGCCTTGTGCGATGTAAGAAGTGTACCGGCCCTGCTTGATCGCTTCATAATAGATTTCCACCGCATAATCGGTCGTGCCGCCGCCGGGGGGAGCCACATAGGAAATCAATCCCGGGAAACGGAGGCCACGGGTATCCACTCCGAATTTATGGTAGTAATAATCACACAACAATTCGCCCGATACTTTGTTTACCCCGTACATGGTGGTAGGACGCTGAATAGTGTCCTGCGGAGTGTTGTCTTTGGGTGTAGAAGGGCCAAAGGCACCGATTGAGCTGGGGGTGAAAAATTGGCAATCCAGCTCGCGGGCTACTTCGAGGGCGTTGACCAATCCGCCCATGTTTAGATTCCAAGCCAAGAGGGGTTTGGCTTCGGCGGTTGCCGACAGCAATGCTGCCAGATGGATAATGGTGTCCACCTGCCGTTTTTTGGCGACGGCGTACATCGCTTCAGCATCGGTGACATCCAATATTTCAAAGGGGCCCGATTCCACGACGGGACTATCCGTCCGCCGGATGTCAGTGGCGATTACATGGCTTGCGCCATAGATTTCCCGCAAACGCATAACGAGTTCTGATCCGATTTGCCCCAAGGCTCCAGTAACAAGGATTCTTTTCATAAGTCTTCCTCCAACCAAATGGAACGATTTGTCATCAGGTGACTTGCATCTAATGAAGTGCTAAGGATTGCTGCGTTGTGAAACCATTAAATGATTCCCATTTCTTTACCCACTTTGGCATAGATCTCCAAGACGCGATCCAGCATCTCTTTGGTGTGTGCGGCAGTAGGCATGTTGCGCACCCGTCCGGTTCCGCGTGGTACGGTTGGGAACACGATTGCTTTGGCGTAAACACCTTCTTCGTTCAGGCGTTTGCTAAATGCCTGCGTTTCCACTTCGCCCCCGATGATGCAAGGCGTGATCGGTGTTTCACTGTCGCCGATGTTAAAGCCCAGCTCCTTCAGGCCTTGTTTCAGGTAATTGGCGTTATCCCACAGTTTTTGCTGCAGTTCGGTGCTGTCCATCAGGATTTCAATCGCTTTTTTCGCCGCGGCCACATCACCTGGCGTCAAGGCAGTGGAGAACAGGAACGGACGGCTGCGTACCTTGAGCCAATCGATCAGTTCTCGTTTCCCAGCCACATATCCCCCGACTACGCCAATTGCTTTGGACAAGGTGCCGATTTGGAAATCCACTTTGTCAGACAGGCCGAAGTGTTTGACTGTACCAGCGCCACCACCCAACACGCCGGAGCCGTGTGCGTCATCCACATAGGTGATGAGATCGTATTCTTCGGCAATCTCCACGATTTCCGGAAGTTTGGCGATATCCCCATCCATAGAAAAGACACCGTCGGTAATGACCATGATTTTGTTGTAAAGGCCGGATTCTTTTGCTTCTTTCGCTTTTTGGCGCAGGTCATCCATGTCGGAGTGGTTGAAGCGGATGATTTTCGCTTTGGAGAGGCGGCAACCATCAATGATCGAAGCATGGTTCAACTCGTCAGACAAGATGGCGTCGTTTTTGTCCATTACAGCTGAAATCGCTGCCATGTTGCAGTTGAATCCAGATTGGTAGGCAATGGCTGCTTCCGTCTTTTTGAAAGCAGCAAGGGTTTCTTCCAGCTCGACGTGAAGTTGGAGGGTACCATTGATGGTCCGAACGGCACCAGCACCGACCCCGTATGTTTCGATCGCGTTGATGGCCGCTTCTTTAAGCCGCGGATCGGTGGCCAGACCCAAATAGTTGTTGGAAGAGAGGTTGATCAATTCCCGTCCATCAATCTTGATCACAGGTCCGTTGGCGCTTTCCAGAGGATCGATCACATTATAAAGTCCTTTTTCTTTCAGTTCTTGTAAATTTTCCTGTAAGAATTGTGATAATACCTTGCTTGACACGATAAAATCCCTCCAAAGTCCCGGGTATTCTTTTGTTCGTAAACATTTGTCCATGGTGAATGGACAAATGAATCGCATGCAAGCGCTGTCATGACGCGGTTTACACCATTACTTTAACATATTTTTTTCATTGTGTTTATGCCAGGTGGACAAAATATTTTTTCTTTCTTCATAAGTATGGGCATTTGGTCCCGTAAGCATGAATTTGTTATAAAAAGGTTTTATTGGGTTTATATGTTGAAATAAACCAAATAAATGATGAATGGATACATGTTGTTCGGAATGTGGGTGGGCCTGTTCGGACCAGGTCTTATCCAGCTGTTGGTGGCAAATATTTCCGATTGCTTCAAGTTCTTTCTACAATCTCAATGGGCAAACAAGATAGCTTTCGCTTTTCCGAAGATATGGTTATTTTGCTAACGTTGGGGATTGCCCCTTATATCTCTGCTCATTTTAAGTTATTATTTTATATTGGAGAATCACAGGCATGTTTTGCGTCGTGTTTTTCAAATGTCGTCTCGATCGTCGATGGACGAGAAGCGAATGGGGAAACGTGTTAAAACACGGTCCTCTCGTTATTTTTGTCCATAAGATGGTTTTGAAATAGCTTAGAACGAAATTGTTTTTTTTAATGCTGTTGATGAGCGGAGCCAATTTTTCCGCATGCACGCGCTTGGCGCATGAAGGGTATGGAAGATGAGTTTCGCTCTACCTTAGCCATGTTCTCCAGAGAGAGGTAAGAGAGGTTTACATTGATTGAGATAATATGCGTTACGTAGGAGGGGAGAGAGTGCGCAAGACAAAAAAATCGATTCACCTGGCTACTTTGATGTTAGGAGCGGCTCTTCTTTTGGGCGGTTGCGGGGGATCACTGGCTGCTAACGATTCGACGCCAACCCCTTCCAAAGAGACGGCAACCAAACAAGCCAAACCGGAAGATCAACCTGTGTCCAAACCGCCAGCCAAACAGGTGATTGCGATTCCGTCAGACCCGGCTTCGCTCGCGGTACTGGTCAACAAACAACGTGCTTTGCCGTCGGGGTATAAGCCTGCAGACTTGATACAGCCCGATGTGCCGTTTTCTTCATGGGGCAAGGATGAGAAAAAGTTGATGCGCAAAGAGGCGGCCCAAGCGCTGGAGCAATTGTTTGCCGCAGCAAAAAAACAAGGGATTGAGCTGGTTGCTGTATCAGGGTACCGTTCTTATGAAAGGCAACAAGCGACTTATGAGTCGGCGTTAAGGAGAAAAGGGAAAGAGAGCACAGCCAAATATAACGCTGTGCCTGGTCATAGCGAGCACCAAACTGGCTTGGCGATGGACGTGTCGGCCCGCAGTGTGGGCTTCCGCTTGATCGAGTCGTTCGCCGCAACAGCGGAAGGGCGTTGGTTGGCGGACCATGCGCACGAATTTGGTTTTATCATTCGCTATGCCAAAGGGAAAGAAGATGTGACTGGCTATGGATACGAACCTTGGCACATCCGCTATGTTGGTAAGGAAATAGCCCAAGAGATCAAGAGCAGAGGCATTGTCTTGGAAGAGTATTATTCGGTACCAAAATAACAGGCGTGGTCTGATGACAGATCATCATACAAAATAACCGACCCATTGTGTTGGGTCGGCTTTATCTGTTTGGGGAGTTGGAGGAATGAATAAACAAGCAGGCATGTCAGTGCAGTTTTATTTGTTTTTTTTCACCTGGGGCGTCTTTATTCCATATTGGACAGCCTGGCTTAAAACGAAAGGTTTTTCGATTGAAGAAGCCGGTTGGTTTGTCTCTCTCAGTCTGATTGTGCGGTCCGCGTCTACGTTGTATGGTTATCCAGCCTTATGCCGCGTGGCCCCTTTGTCTCAGTTGGCGCGATGGCTTCCTTTCTTGTCGGCGGTCATCTTGCTTGGATTTATTCCATTTCAAGGTTTTGTGCCCATCTTGGTTCTGACCGTGTTGTTCGCTTGGACATATCCGGTGTTGTTGCCGATGAATGAAACCATTGCCAACATGTTGGCCAAAGAGAAACAGATTGATTATGGCCGAAGCCGTTTGTGGGGTTCGGTGGGATACATCGTCGGCCTGTATGTGACGGGCTGGATTACATCCCGGCTGGGGGATGCTAGCACCCTATATGTTTTGTTTATTGGAATAATCATTGTATATCTGCACTCTTTTGTCGGGGTGTCCAACCAGTTCGCCACAAAAGCGTCCACCAGGGACAACGTGTCCATGCGCAAGCTATTCAAGTCACGTGCTTTCATTTGGTGCCTGTTGGTATGCATTTTGCTGCAAGGGGCACATGCCGCATATAACAGCTATGGTGTCGTTTATCTGCAGAAGCTGGGGATTGATAACTCCCAGATTGGCTTGATCATGATTGTGGCAGTTGTCGCTGAGATCGGGTTCTTCTATGTTGCTGACCGGTTTATGGCCAACGTGCCGATTGCGGTGATGTTTTTCATTGCTGCGGTGTCGTCCGTCGTTCGTTGGGGAGCGATTTACCTGTTTCCCGATGCAACGGTGTTTATCATCACGCAAGTGTTGCATGCAATTACGTTTGGCTTGACTCATTTTGCTTATATGCGATTCGTCAACCAATGGGTACCCAATGCATATATCCCTTCCGCGCAGGGAGCGTACGCTTCCTTGGCGATGGGGCTTGGCACGGGGCTATTGACGATTTTGTGCGGATATGCCTACGCAGTGTCGCCGCAATTGCCTTTCTTGCTGATGGCGGCGTTGACGATGCCTAGCTTCGGGCTGGTGTTTTTGTTACATGGTGCCTTGAAACGGCAACCATTGCCCACGGCGTCAACGTCAAGCTAAAGACCTCTTATATCAATTTCTTCTATAAATGTTTTTTAATAGGGCATTCTACCACGGGTGTGTGGTAGAATGTTTTTGTGTAAAGGAGTCATACCATTCAGTTTTTAATAGAATACGACCTTGTTTGGATGGGAGAGGATGGCAAGATGCGGCCGATACTGTTAGGTGTGATCGCGGCATTCTTTTTTGCGTTTACTTTTGTGTTGAATCGGGCGATGGAATTGTCCGGAGGGAGCTGGATTTGGAGTGCGTCGTTGCGATATTGGTTTATGGTGCCCTTTTTGTTCCTGATCGTGGGCTTGCGTCGAAATGTGAAGCCGCTCTTCGCCCATATGCGGGCTCATCCCCTCCCTTGGCTGGGATGGAGCATGGTGGGGTTTGGTTTGTTTTACGCCCCGATGTGCTTTGCGGCGGCATACGGCCCCGGCTGGTTGATCGCCGGTACATGGCAGGTGACGATTATATCGGGTACCTTGTTGGCGCCCTTCTTTTGGGAGGAGGTGCAGACGCCGACGGGCGTGCGAAAAGTCCGCCAAACGATTCCATGGCTCGCTCTGGGTGTCTCCATGTTGATCGTCGTAGGGATTGCGCTGATGCAGTTGGAGCATGCCCGCCAACTCTCCCTCACAGAGATCGTCGGGGGAATCCTCCCGGTGCTGGTGGCCTCATTCGCTTATCCACTGGGCAATCGGAAAATGATGGAGGTTTGCGAAGGGAAATTGGACGCATATCAGCGGGTATTGGGCATGACGCTGGCGAGTCTCCCGTTTTGGTTGGCGCTGTCCATCTATGGCGGGTTGACGGTTGGAGCGCCGAGCGAAAGCCAACTCTTCCAGTCGTTATTGGTAGCGCTGTGCTCGGGAGTGGTGGCCACGGTGCTGTTTTTCCAGGCGACGGATATGGTGAAGGGAGATATGCAACAATTGGCCGCCGTCGAAGCGACGCAATCAGCTGAGGTGCTGTTTGCCGTGTTGATGGAAGTGGTTTGGTTGCAAGCGGAACTGCCGTCACTGTGGTCTTGGGCGGGCATGGGCCTGGTTGTGATCGGCATGATTTTCCATAGTTATCTGTCCCACCGAAAGCATGCCCCCCGCCCATCGGCCAAGCCGGAGTTGTAAGCCAAGCGCGGCTCTGCTGTTGTCAGCATGTAAGCGTATGCCCGGTGGCATGAACATCGCGTTTCGCCCTGCATTGAAAACAAGCCGACCTAGACGCTGGTCGGCTTGTTTGCGTTTGACAGAGATGTGGTTGAGGAGTCAGATCTGGGTTGTTTGGTTTTGAGATTCATCACGATGATACCGATCAGGACGCATGCGCCACCGATGATGTGGGCAAGCGTGACGCGTTCATTCAGGAACAGAGCTCCCACAGCTACGGCGATCACCGGTGACACATAGGTCCATGTGACAGGGAACAGCGGATTGGTTTCACGCATTAACCAATAAAACAGGCCAGAGGCGACGATGGAGACCACGATGCTCAAGTGGAGCAGGGACAGGAGAGTAACCGGCGTGAAATCGACTTGCGCGTTTCTTTCTATCAACAAAGAAAGCGCGAACAGACCGAAACTGGCGAAGACCATTTGCCATCCGTTAAGTGTGGCGGGTGACACCTTGTCCATGAGCCGTTTGGCGTGAATGGCACCGAGTCCGTGAATAAATTCAGACAGGACGATGGCCAATTTTCCATAAAACGGGAGAGAGCCGAGTTGGAAGGCCGAGGGAGTCTCGCCGATGACGAACACCATCCCGCCACCGCTCAAGAGCAAGCCTGCCACCAGCATCCATGTAAAAGTGAGTTGCCTGAAGAGCAGGGCGAGGATGGCGCTGAAGAGGGGGGATGTCGCCACCAACAGGGCGGCTTCCCCTGAATCAATGTGTTGCTCCGCCCAGTACAGCGCGGCGAAGGGAATGGTTGTCATGCAGAATCCGATCCACGCTAACTCCAAATATGTTCGCCAGTCAAGGGATTGCCACCGTTTGGATAGGCCGAGGCATAGGCAGAGCAAGCCGCCAGCAATGGCAAAGCGCAGGCCGGCCGCCAAGAAGGGGGGCATGCCGTCACCAAGCACCAGTTTAATAGCTAGAAAGGAAGTACCATAGATAAGGCACATCAGTGCGTAACCGAACCAAGTGATCCAAGTCATGATGATCCCCGCTTTCGTGTGTTGATGAGGAATAGGATATCAGGAAGCGGGAACCCATGGTATGATCAAAAAGAGATACCGTTATAACCTCAAGTTATATCCCGTGTATAAGATAACCATGTCCAATCAAAATGTTGTTGTCTTCACTTTTGCAAGGCAGGAGAGAGCGAATCGTGTTTACGTTGCGACAATTGCATGCCTTTGCCACCGTTGTGGAACAAGGGAGTTTGAACAAAGCGGCCGATGCGTTATTCGTTTCCCAACCGGCTCTCACCAAACAGATGAGCCAATTGGAAGAACAGCTGCAATGCCGATTGTTAATCCGGAAAACGACGGGAGTGGTCTTGACAGAAGCAGGCCGGCACTTATATAGCCGGGCGCGTGCCATTTTGGCGGAAGCTGAACAAATCGAGCGGGAAATGAGGCAGTTTGCCGAGGAGGCGCCGCTACGGATGGGAGGATTGCCCAGCCTGGTCAGCTATTTTCTCCCTTCGTTTATCCATGATCTCCACACCCGCGGCCAAACAGTGGAGATGACCGTGGCGGATACCACCGACCAGCTGATTGCCAAATGGCGGGATGGAAGGTGTGATGTGGTGTTTGTGCAAGACTTTGCCGGCGGTTCGGGGATGTTGTCCCGGCGCCTGTTGGAAGAGCCTTACGTCGCCGTATTGCCTGTTTCGCATCCCTTGGCTCAGTTGCCGTCGCTTGCACCGCAAGAATTTTTGACGGAGCCGTTGGTGGTGTACAAAGAACCGTGCGACATGCGGGAATCATGGCTCAGGTGTTGCGAACGGTGGGGAATTCCGCCAAAGACGGTACTGGAGCTGGATGCGAATGAGTCCATCCCCATGTATGTAGCGCGGGGCATTGGCATTTCGTTTGTGCCGCGGATGATGGCCGAGCATTTGCATATGCCCGCGTTGGTGACCAAACCTGTTCGAGATGCACAATTTTGCCGCTCCATTGACGTAGTGTATACCCCGGCATGGGAGCGGGTGATCCGGCAGTGGTGGGGTGCTCCCCAGCCAGCAGGACAATCAGGGGGTTAAATTTAAAAACAAAAGCCCCTTCATCGGGGCCTTTTGTATATGGGTCTAAAAAGCTTTATCTTACCCTAACTTGCTGGCGATATCGCGCGCGATCCAAACCCCGCACGCTCCAGCCTGGGCCAATCCTCGCGTGACGCCCGCTCCGTCTCCGCCCAAATACAAGCCGGCAATCTCCGACTCGAAATGGCGGTTTAGTTTGGGGCGGGCGGAGTAAAATTTTGCTTCGACTCCGTAGAAGAGAGTGTGTTCTGCGGCGATACCAGGGGTGACTTTATCCAAGGCTTCCAGCATTTCAATCAAACTTTTCATGGTGTTGTAGGGTAGGACCAGTCCCAAGTCGCCGGGCACCGCTTCCTTCAATGTCGGGGAGATAAACCCTTCTTTGATCCGTTTGGGAGTGGAGCGGCGCCCTTTTTTGATGTCACCATATTTTTGTACGATCACCCCGCCATTGGACAATTGGTTAGCCAATCGGGAAATGGCGTGGGCGTACTCGGTCGGTTGGTCGAATGGATCGGCAAACTGATGGGAGACCAACAGCGCGAAGTTGGTGTTGTTGCTGCCGAGTTCGGGGTTTTTGTAAGCATGTCCGTTGGCCAGCATGATCCCTGAATGGTTCTCAACCACTACGTGGCCGGACGGATTGGAGCAAAATGTGCGCACTCTGGTGCCGACAGAAGTGTTGAAGATAAATTTGCCCTCATACAGATGTTCGTTGATCTCTTCCATCACCAGGTTGGAGGTTTCCACCCGAACCCCGATATCCACTTGGTTGGCACTCATTTTGATGCGCCGCTTCTTCAGCAGGTTGCCTAGCCAATGCGAGCCATCTCGTCCGGGGACGATCACCACCTTATCAGCGAGTAGGGTGGTGCCGTCCTTAAGCTCGACCCCGCACGCATGATGCACACCTTCGGCTTTCTCCGTCACCAGATCGGCCACTTCTGTTTGATAGCGCATCTCAATTTTATCTTGTAGGTATTCATAGATGCTGGTCAAAATCTTGAGGTTTTGTTCCGTGCCCAAATGTCGTACTTGGGCGCGGAGCAATTTGAGTCCGGCAGAGTATGCGCGCTTTTCGATCTCGCGCACCCGTTCAGTCAGAGGATCAGTCAGCACATCGCTGGCTCCGTGTTTCAGATTGATTTGATCCACATATTTAATCAACTCAACTACCGTTTCCGCATCCAGATAGTCCGTCATCCAGCCGCCGAATTCGCTGGTGATGTTGAACTTTCCGTCGGAGTAGGCCCCCGCACCGCCAAAGCCGTTGGTGATGGAGCAAGCCGGCACACAACCGGCGTAATCTTTTTTTCCAGCGGCGGGCGGACACTTCTGAATTTTTTTCTGCAAAATAGGGCAATTGCGACGGTGGATGTCGTGCCCTTTGTCAATCAGCAAGACCTTGGCTTCCGGGCACCGCAATGTCAACTCGTAGCAAGTGAAGATTCCGGCGGGCCCAGCACCCACAACAATCACATCATAGCGGTTTTTCATGCGAACGCCTCCGTGTTTGCCAGAATGGATGTCAAATGCGTTGCTCTCATGTCATCTTACCCAAAATGGGAGTCGCTTTATCAGACTCATATCGAGAATCGTTGATTTTGACCGAATAAGCGTATGTCCTGGCTCTGTAACGGATGTGGGGAATGAATCTACCCCATGCATCATATCCATTTTGTGCTGTGAATGCGGAGAAACGGGTAATATAGTACTACAGTTGCATTTTAATCCAAATCATTAAAATGTATATCCATGAGTTTGTTATGACAATCAATACAAAATAAACATTATTTGAATTTGATTTTAAAGTCTAAATCATTGATCTATTAAATTATAAATATATAATATATTTAAAGGTTGAAGGAGATGATAACAATGAGGTCTATAAAGCTAGCTCACGACCAAGAAGATTTAGCTATCAAAAGAGTGCAGTTTCCCAAAGAAATTCGAACACGGATTCAAAAACTTCAAGAGAGAAACAATTGGTACAATTTTTTTGCGTTGGCTTATGATTGGGGCCTCATTGCCCTTTCTATCATCATGTATAAGCTTTTCCCCTCGGTTTGGGTCTACTTCTTGTCCATCCTCATCATTGGTAGCAGAATGAGGGCGTTTGATAACTTAATGCATGAGGCAAGCCATGCCCTGCTGTTTAAAAACCGCGTACTTAACCGTTGGATCGGTTCGTTGTTTGCCGCTTATCCCGTATTCACTTCTTACAGCACTTATTGCAAGTCCCATTTCTCTCATCACAAGTATTTATGGGATACCGAGAAAGACCCTGACACTAAGCGCTATGAGCTAGTTGGTTTGGACAAGCCCCAAGAAGACCCATGGAAGTTTTTGTTTGCCCATGTCGTCAAACCTATTTTTTTGCTTCATGTGCCCAAATACATATATGGGACAATTTGTGTGAACCTCTTTTCCAAAGATGAGAGCTTGACGGAAAAATGGAGTCGCTTTCTCTACTGGATTGTAATCATAGGAAGCTCCATTCTGTTTGACTTTTGGATGGACTTGATTTTATTCTGGTTTGTCCCCCTGTTAACAACCTTTCAGGTGCTTCGGTATTGGGCGGAAATGGCGGAACATTCCGGTTTAAAAAGCACAAATTTACTCTTATCCAGCAGAAATACGTTTGGTAACCCCATTGAACGATTTCTCATTCATCCGCATCATGACAATTATCATCTGGTGCATCATTTGTTTCCTGCCGTTCCCCACTACAATTTGAGGAAGGCGCATTTGATTTTAATGGAATTGCCTGAATACAGGGAAGCGCACCATTGTTCAGGATACTTCAAGTCATTGCTGCCGGGGGTGCGTTCCGTCATTGAAGACATCGGGGGCCGCTTTGCAAAATTGAATTAAGCAACCTTGCACCAAATAACCGATGGCCCCAAATCCGAATGTTCCCATGCGTTTCGCTCATTGTTGGCCCTCATGGGGACAAGGGTTTCCGGCCATCAATCATACTCTTATGAAAGATGGAGTTGAACCGCAATGAAGTCCTTTCATGTATCATTGGATGAAAAAATAGTCCAGCGCTATCCCGACGCCAATGTTCATTTTATGCTGGCATCCAACCTGCATCGCGTGAACCACGAATTGATTCGAGATTATCTCGCCACGGTGGAAACTCGCATCGACCACGACCGGGCTAAGGAAGTGAGTACGGGTTGGCGGGCCGTTTATCAATCTATGGGCATCAAACCCAGCAAATATCTGTGTTCGTTTGAAAGCCTTTATAAACGGGCGGTGAAACAAAAGCCGGTCTTTGGGATCCATCCGGTGGTGGATGCGTACAATGCCATTTCCTTGTCCTATCAACTATGCATGGGCGCGTATGATTTGGATACGGTGCGGGATGAAATCATCCTGCGGTTGAGCGCGGGGGGTGAGTTGTTTTATGGCATCGGCATGCAGACTCCTCTCACACTGGATGCGGATGCCGTGGTGTATGCCGACAAAAAGCGCATCCTCTGCGCTTATTGGAATCATCGCGATGCAGAAGCGACCAAGATAACCGAGGCGACCCGCACCGCTATCTTCTTTGCGGATGGGGCAAAAGCCGAGGATCGATCCCGAGCCACCCTGGCCCTGCGCCAATTGGCGGACCTACTCGGCTCCGGTGTGATCTGCTCTTCGCTGTATTCACTGGACCAACACAAACCATCGGCCAGCCTAATGCTTCCATTAGATGAATGTGAAGAAACAGGTTCAACCTGTTCTTTTTAAATTAACTGGAGGGTTTTCACCTATGATTCAAGCATTGATCCATGGCATGATTCTCGCGTTCGGCCTTATTTTGCCGTTGGGCGCGCAAAACGTGTTCGTATTTAACCAAGGCGCAACCCAACCCCGCTTCTTCCGGGCCTTGCCAGTCATCCTCACCGCATCGATTTGTGATACGTTGCTCATTTCTTTGGCGGTGTTGGGCGTTTCTGTCATCATTCTCACCATCGAATGGCTCCAACTCATTTTATTCTCGGTGGGGATCCTGTTCCTGCTCTATATGGGTTGGACCGTATGGAAGTCTAAACCCAATCCAGTCGGGGGCCAAGCGGAACGGATGTCCACCAAGCAACAAATCTCCTTTGCCGCTTCCGTTTCCTTGTTGAATCCCCATGCGATCCTTGATACGATCGGGGTCATTGGAACCAGTTCCATCCAATATGAGGGTATGGAGAAATGGGTGTTTAGCCTCGCCTGTGTAGCCGTTTCATGGATATGGTTTTTTGGACTGGCCCTGTGTGGGAAACTGGTTGGACAGTTGGATTCATCCGGCAGGGTCTTGGGCGTCATCAACAAAATCTCCGCCCTGATCATCTGGGGTGTGGCGGTCTACTTAATCGCCAATCTCATAAGCGGAACATAAAAAAATAATTGTTATTCACCGTCTTTCAGTCCAGCAAACGCGCCAACGATGATGTTGGCGCTTTGTTCAAGTATCATTCCGTGTAATCTTGCTGCAGGTCGGGGCCACTACGGACAGCTGAGCAACATCTGGCGTGCAAGTTGAGGTTTGGTATAAAATTCTGTATGATTTGGTACCCCAGTTTTTTCACAACGTTGTGGATCTTCTATCCAAGCTTTAGGAAGATAGAGACTACGGTCAATCAAGGTGGCTCCTTTTGGACTGGCATAACTTAAGCATACTCCCATTTGACAATTTTCAATCCGACCAGCGGTTCCGCTATATTGACGTTGAACTCCTACAGACTTCTGACCTTTTTTAAGAAAACCCGTTTCGTCTATTACTACAACCGCCTCAGGATGAGATAAATGTTCTTACATATATTGTTGCAAGTCATCGCGAACGGCTTCAGCGTCCCATCGCGCTCTTCCCAGCAAATGCTGAATGCCGTATGGAGTCGAGACACCCGTATACTCAGCTAATTGCCAACCGTTTTTTCGTTCAACAGAACTCAGCAATCCCAATAGATAAGCGCGACAACGTTGCCGCTCTTCCACACGTGGAAACTGTTTACCAATCCGGTTGGCTAATGCTTCAAATTCAGCAGACCAGTTCAAAGCATCTATTCCATTATGTTCAACAAGTTGTTCATCCATTTGAAAGTCCATAAAAAATCCTCATCAGCTAGTTGTAGTGAATTCATTATCTTTATATTATACTAAGTTCAAAAAATTACAACTATAGTACTAGAAGGAAGCGTATGGGTTTTAGCGAACTTGTTGTGAAAACCTTGATTTGTAGATCGAAACCGGGGAGCGTCTGGAAAAGTGGGTTGAGAAAAGATGCGCCCCGGCAAATACAGGCGGTGGATAGGATGTCCATAGGCAAAGAGGAATGGCAATTGGAAGAACGGCGTTTACAACATGTGCTCACAGAAATGAATGAGGCGATCTCCGAGCTGAGCAAGCAGCTATCTACCCAAGGTGAAGATTTGCGCGTCTGGCGTGGGGAATTTTGGGAAGATGTGACCGTAAACATGGCCACTGCGGAGGACGCCTTGGAAACGGTGGCGAGTATCACCCAGCAAGCGCGGGTGATGTCTGAACAAGAACGAAGACAAGAGCGGGATCGCCGCCGCTTTCATGTGCTGAAGCGCATGGTGAAATCGCCGTATTTTGGCCGGGTGGATTTCACCGAAGCGGGAGAAACCGACACGGAAGAGATTTACATCGGCATCGCTTCGTATTTTGATGAAAAGACGGATGCCCATTTGGTTTACGATTGGCGTGCCCCGATTGCTAACATGTATTATGACGGGATGCCAGGGCCGGTTGAATATGAGACGCCGATGGGGACGGTTCAGGGAACCATGCACTTAAAACGGCAATACCTGATTAAAGATGGCAAGCTGTTATCGGCATTTGACATGGGCGCAGTGATCGGCGATACCATTCTCAAAGAAGTGTTGGGTCAACGCTCCGACACACAGATGAAAAATATCGTCGCGACGATCCAGGCGGAGCAGAACCGCATCATTCGCGACGACCGCAGCAAGGCGGTGTTTGTGCAAGGGGCTGCGGGAAGCGGCAAAACATCGGTCGCCCTGCAACGGATCGCTTATTTGCTCTATAAGCACCGCTCTTGGCTGTCCCACTCGCAAGTGCTTCTGTTTTCGCCCAATCCGGTCTTTATGAGCTATGTCTCCAATGTTTTGCCGGAGTTGGGTGAAGAAAATATCAAGCAGACGACGTTTCAAAAGTATGCGGAACACCGGTTGGGAAATGCGTTTCGCATCGAAGACGCATTTGACCAGCTGGAACATGTGCTCACCCATGAATCTGATCCAGCGCTACCCGCCCGCATGAGTGGGATTCGGTATAAGTCTTCTATTTGCTTTTTCCACTTGTTGCAAGGGTACAAACAATGGTTGGAGCAAGACGGTATGCAATTTCGGGATATCATGCTAAACGGCCGGGTGCTGGTTTCCCGTGAACAGATGGAAGAGCGATTTTACACACATGCCCCCGATGCCAAATTAGCCAGCCGGGTGCAGATGATGCGCGCCTGGTTGTTAGATGAATTGGAGCGGCTGGCGGAACAATGCATCTGGGACGATTGGGTAGGAGAGGAAGTCGAATTCCTCGAAAAGGAAGATTATTATCGGGCGTACAAGTCCAGCATCTGGGGCGATGCTGATCCGGGAGAGCACCACAAAGCAGAGTCGACTTTGCGCAAGAAAGTGGTTCGTCAGCGGTTCGCGCCGCTTCGCAAACAGGTAAAGCAGCTCGCGTTTGTTGATGTATATGGCGTGTATCAACAGCTCTTTGTAGAAGGCATGGTGGAGCGGTCTGCGAAAAGGGAGGACATCCCTACGGATTGGCCGGAAATTTGCGCTTATACGCGACGCTTTTTTCAAGAAGGCACCATTCCCTATGAGGATATTACGCCTCTTTTGTATTTGCAGGAATTGATTCACGGCGTCCGCCGGTATATGGATATCCGGTATGTGCTGATCGATGAGGCGCAAGATTATTCGCCGTTCCAATTGCAAGTGATGCGGACTCTGTTTCCGATGGCCAAGCTGACGGTCTTGGGGGATTGGAACCAAGCCATCTTGCCGCACCAAACGCGTCAATCAGGTTTGGAGCAGATGACAAGCTTATTTGCTGAAGGAGAAGCCCAGCAATACGAGATGAACCGTAGTTATCGATCCACTTCGCAAATCGTCGCGTTTACCCGTGAATTGCTGACTGATGCTAAACCCGTGACGCCGTTTAATCGGGAAGGGCCGTTGCCAGTGGTGCGGAAGTTGGCAGCACCGGAGGATTTAGCGCGCAAACTGCATGAAGATATCGCAGCCATCCGAGCTGAGGGATATGAATCGCTGGCCGTCATTTGCAAAAGCCATCAAGAATGCGTGCAAACGTATGCGAGGCTGCAAGGGCATGTGCCGATCACTTTGGTTGATAAAGAAGACCAGGAGTTGGCATCCGGCGTGGTGATCCTTCCGGTGTACCTGGCCAAAGGCATTGAATTTGACGCGGTGGTGATTTACAACTTTTCGCAGGAGAATTACAGCAGAGAAAGCGACCGGAAACGTTTGTACACGGCTTGCACACGGGCCATGCACCGGCTATTCCTCTATGTGCAGGGAGAAGTTTCCCCGTTTTTGGCCCAAGTGGACCCAAACAAATTTACCTGGATGTGAAACAAACGGATAGTGGCGAAGAAGCCGCTATCCGTTTGTTGCTTTGGCATGCAGATAATAAATATAGTCCATCGAGGTGAATGGATGCCCCAATTGTTGCAACATGGTCATGATGTTGCCACGGTGATAGGTGTCATGATTGACAGTATGTTGCACCAATTCATAGAGTGGGGTTTCCATTCTCCCGATATGAGCATGTTCAAGCACGATGGATTGAGTCAGATCGCCTTGACGTTCAAAAAATGCGCGATACTGCTGGCTCAACGCCACAAACATCGTTTCCAGCTCAGCCATGCCAGCCGCTTCAGCCTGCTCTTGAAAAGTTTCCCCCATCGCCAGTACTGCCATCATATCGCCGCCAGACATGATGTTAAACCAAATCTGATCCACCGCATACATGTGTGCCAACACCTTTGACAGCGAAGAGAATCCCGTTTCAAACTCCCGGCGATAGAGATCGGCGGGCAACTCTTTCAAACGTTCAAACATCTTTGCATTAGCCCAGGTATGATAATCGTAGAGCTGTCGTGTGTTTTCATTCATAAAAGATCTGGCTCCTTTGTGCCGTTTTTAAATGTTGGTGTCTTCTCATCGTGCAGGTTGTAAGAGATGAGCCGCCCCGCCTGCTTAAGGGTCCGCAGGCCAACGCCGTATTCCATTCTCTTCACTTCTAGGGAAAAAGGAGGTTCCGCCGATGGCCGTCTGCACATATGGACTATTCTTCTTTAGGTTTATAAAAACCTTTCTCATGTTCCACTATCTTTTGATAGCGGGTTGGTTAAATAACGATTCGCGTGTTTGAATGTCATGAATGAGGTGGTTTAATGGGTGTTATGCAAGATTATATTTATCAACGTAACAAAATGTGCGTTTTGTAACCTATATTTCGTTGGTTTTTGTAAGAAATTATCCGTCGAGCATGAAATGTCCTCTTTTTGGGTGTGTGCATTGTAAATAGGTGGGGTTGGATCATGTTATATACATAAAAAACACCAAGCCCTTGCTTGGTGCAGGTTCACTCAATCTGTATCTGTATCATCATCACCGTATCTGCTGTTGGAAAATTTAGCAAACGTCAAAGATGTCATCCTCGTCCTCCTTAAAGTTTAGTTCTTTCAACAGGAAGAACAAAAGATTGGTCGAATCAGTAAATTCTTTTTCTTCTTTCATCTTATCATAACATTCAGCCATTAAATACAATGCTTTTGCTTCCATTGATTTGTAATGGTGATTTTGAGCCAAAATCATAGCTTGTTTGTATGAAGTAACTGCATCATCATAATGGAGTTGATTTTTAAGGCTGTTTCCACGAACAATGTAGGCTTTGGTTATACGATAGGCATCATTTAGCTTTTTGCCTAACTCGATGGCTTGTTCTAAATGTTTTTCTGCTTTGTTCCAGTTTTGTTGACCATCATGTAAAATGGCTAGGTATGTATGAGCATCGATATGTCTACGGGGAAATTTTACGTCTTTGTCATTATTAATCACTAACTCAAAATAGTAAGCAGCTTTACCATATGCTTTTTGCTGTAGATAAATGCTACCTAACACATTAAGCAAATCATAGGTACGACTCAAGAAAAGGTTCTTTTTCCCTTTCCGAATTCCCTCTTTGCAACAGGCAATGGCTTCCGAGAACATTTTGCTTTTTCTGAGTAAGATGGCTCTGAACTTATATAAGTTCAAGGTAACCCTTGTTAACTCAATTTCTTGGATAAGTGGCCAAATCTGGTTTAATAAGTGACTCGCTTGTTCTGTTTGTCCTGCTCTTAGCAGATACAAAATTTTATTACTTAACAGAATATATCGAACCTCTTTTCGTTCTTTATCTGCTTGAAAGGCCTCTAAACCTTGATTAACAAAGGACAATGCTTGGTCCAAGTCATTTTGATGATACGCGCAAGTGCTTAATTCTTTTAAGCATAGAGCAATGATGTTATCCGACGGATTGAGTGAATGGTGTCGGCATAATAATATAGCTCGCTGAAAGAAATGCTCTGCTTTGTGCCATTCTTGTTTTTTTAAGTGAGCCAATCCCATCAGGTAGTGAAAATGTGGTGCAAGTGGATGAAAGTCTTCTAACTTTGTACCTAGTAATAAGTCATAAATTATTGTTGTTTCATTGTTGTCTAATAAGGCTTCAATAAAGTCAAGCTGAAACCGAAGCTCTTCGATTCTCTCTGCTTCTTCTGCAATCAAATGTTTTAAAGAAGCTGGATCGATATTCAATTTTGTTAGTAAATAGTGCAGTTTTTCCTGTGAAACTCTTTGTTCGCCATTTTCGATAAAACTAATCGTTGCAATAGAGATATTGCGATCTTTTAGATCTTCTAAACGAAGATTTTTTTCTTTACGTCTCTTTTTTATGATATAGCGAATAAGATCTTGAGACAAATCAGTCATACATTGCTCCCTCCTTAATTGCCACCATTATATATCGAAGTGAGGTTGTTTGGAATAAAAAGGAATAACATCGTGTGATTTAAATGGTGTAGCTTAAAAGAAGGAGAGCCGCTGAAATTTGATTGATCAGTAATAGCCCGATTGTATTGGATTTTGTATAAATTTAACCTAAATAATTTAAATCAGGAAAATAATTGAAAAATGATTGCGGATTGGATTACTATTGATATAGATTGCAGAAAATGGGTGTTAGTTGTTGCAGAATAGGGAATCCTACTCTGCAACAATTGTAAAAATTAGAAATTCAAATTTGGTGAACTAATGCTTTTTTAAGGGCATTTGTAAACCACTTGAGAGGATATTCATGGATTGAGGATCATAATATGTTGAAATGAGTGTGGAGAAACGCTGGTTACCGGTTTCATTGTCAATTTGTTTTAAGACTTTCAGGTTGGTTATATAATGGACAACTCCGTAACTTCCGATTGCATGCAATCCTGCAATCATTGTGACAAAGTTGGGATCATTCTTACCTAACTGAAGTCTACCAAAATAGGCAATGTCTATATTTTCGGCGGGTTGCTTGTCTGATGGGGATAGAAGCTCATTGTTAGTGGTTGTATCAATAAATTTCCACAACCCACCTTCTTCTTTAAATTTGTAATAGGGATCTGTAGAAAGAATCTCTTTAGTTCTAGGAGAGGATTTAGGACCACAGATGACAATGGAACCTGGTTCGAAATTAATATTTGCGTCAACAGGAATATGTTTTAGATTTACTTCTATACGATGATTGCGCAGAAATTCGGCCAAATGATACGCAGCATAAAAATCCTCTGCTGCAATTACAGGCATTGTTCGCCCTAAATTTCTACCTGGAAAGTAGATAGTGATACGTTCTGCCCCAAAAAAGCGAGCGACTACTCTTTTTTTACTCCATTCCATGAGTTGTGTGAAAATCCAACTACCTATAAGTAGTAAGTTGATCAGCAGAGAGAGGATCAAATCCAGTTTGTCTAACAAGTTTTCCAAGTAAAATCAATCCTCCGGCATTTTATCAGTAGGTGGTTAGTTGATGCTGATTAGCAATGCGCTGGCATCATCGTATTGTTTAAAACGTGGATATGTTTGTCCTTGAGGATCAGCTGATTCTTTGCTCCTGATCAAATCTAAGCATTTATCAAGCCCATAATTATTCACGAACTTGAGTAATTCTCCCCAAGATTTGAAAAGGTCTAATGTTGTTACAGCCCTAGCAAAGCCGTCAGTCATCAATAAAACGTGTTTACCCTTTGTTTTGATTGCCAATGTTCCTGTCATAGCATGATAAGCTGCGTCGGGTTTTTCTGAAGCAATCCAGTAACCATCTATTTGATTTCGGGATGACACTTCTAATTTTACCAGATTCATTTTAATATTGTTAATTGAGTCTGAATGATAGCCATTGCCACTTTGTAAAAGGTGGTTGATTTCACTTCTCATTTCCACACCGACCTTTTCTAAACGATTATCTGTGAAACAGCGAATTGAATCACTTATATCTGTAACTATATAGCTGTCCCCCAACACCAAGTATTCCATCTGTTTATTGTTGATTTTAACCATAGCGACAGTGCTACTTGGTAAAACAAAATTGGCGACTGAACGATACTCCCTTAGATTAGAATGATCAAGTACGTATTGAATAGCATAGTGAAGAATCTCTTTAAGATGATAAGGTTCGGCAAAGGAGGTTAGTGCTTTTTTAATACCTTTATCTAATTGTTCAACATACCACTTCGTATCAATTTTACTAGGAACCTTAAGTCCATTTGGTACAGAAGCACCATCTAATACCCAATAAACATTCTGAAAAGAACTCACTAAATCTTCATTTTTGTTTTTGTCTGGGTTTGGATTTGAAATTGAGTGTAAACGGATATTTGTCATGTTTTCGCTCCTTGTCGTCTTTGTAATATTTCTTTTATAGGATATACCTTTGTTTGCTCACTTAGAAACTGTCTATTTATTTGTTTAGATAAGGCCTTGGATAACCCTTTTTATATACAATGTATTGTTAAAGAGGGAATGAAGCGGCGGCCTTTTCCCGTAGAGCGTCGATGCACAAGTGGAGCAATGAGAAAATGGTTATGGAGTCGCAGCTCCGAGACGCTTTCACTCGCTAAAAAGTCTGTGAACCTCCCGGGGTTTTTGCATTATCAGAGGTTCACAGACATTTTCGGCTTTTGCTATAATGAAAGTGCTTGAGATGACTGGCGTTCACATACGGGTTTAGTTGGAACCATAGTGGTATTGAAATCCGATCAGCAACACGATCCAAGCGGCAACGAAAGGGTTTAGTTGGAACCATAGTGGTATTGAAATTTCTCAAGAAGAAACGCAACTAAAACTAGACCTAGAGTTTAGTTGGAACCATAGTGGTATTGAAATATACAAATGAATTCCGGAAGATACCACTCCACCGTCGTTTAGTTGGAACCATAGTGGTATTGAAATTGTATCTTGCAAGTGACAGACGTTCGGCTTTCTTGCCGTTAAGTTGAAACCATAGTGGTATTGAAATTTGTTCTTTTCTGATAGCGAAGATGCGGCGATAATGCGTTTAGTTGAAATCATAGTGGTATTGAAATAGCTCATCATTATCTGGATCACTTTTGTCCCCGAACGGTTTAGTTAAATCCATAATTGTATTAAAACTTTCCTGTTCCCTGACCACTTACATCGCACCACGCATCAATAGATGATCCCAAGAAGAAGATCCTCCCAGCGAGCTTTGCAAAATAAATCCAACCATAAATATCTGAATTGTTATACGATAAGGAGAGGGATTTTAGCCGGCGGGGTTTCTCACTGTATACAGTCAGACATTAACCGCTCATCCCTCCACAGGCGGATGGTTTAACCCATTTGCTTGACAACCATCTATTACTATTTTATGCTAACTTACATTAAGTAATTTAATTGAATTTTTTATGTCCTATATCCATTTGAGAAAGGATGTATCACATGCGTTTGAATACAGCAGTGAGTGTGTTGATTTTGAGGATTGTGCTCGGTGTGACGTTTCTGGTGCACGGGATTATGAAGTTTACCATGGGCTTGGATGCCGTGGCAGGGATGTTTGCAGGGATGGGGCTTCCCGGGTTCCTGGGGTACGCGGTGTCCGTGATTGAGTTGGTGGGCGGCGCGGCGATGATTCTCGGTCTGGGTACGCGGGTGGTCGCGTTTTTGTTTGCCTGCGTGATGGTGGGTGCGATTGTGACCGTTAAATGGTCTGTTGGTTTTGTGGGAAATGAGGATATGGCTGGATATGAGTTTGATCTGGCGCTGTTGGCGATCTCGGTGTCCTTGCTTCTCACCGGGGGTGGCCGGTGGGCATTGGACCGTTTCTTTGACAAAGAAGAACATTTTAGCTAAAACGGCATGTTTCCTTTAGTAGATGGATGAGGCATGCGGTTTCCGCGCATACTAGGATGAGAAATATGCGCAGATAGGAGACTCATCCATGATACCGATTGATTCAACCATTGAGGGCATTCGGCTGACGCTGGGGAAGGCGGAGCAGATTTTGGCTCCGGAAGGGTTTGTGCTCGGTGGCGGGCATCAATATGACCATGGCTATTTTGACTATGCCTTAGATGAGGAAGCGGAACATGGCCACCGTTATTACTTGCGCGTACCAGTGTACGCCGTGTCGGGCGACATTGAGATGGGGCGCGGGGATACGGTGGTGGACTTGGGCAAACCGTTTGTCATCAAGCATGAGTTTCGCACCGGCAATGATCCGGTCGGAGATAGCGGCGTGGTCAGTGCGCTTGTCAATCAGTTTAGCAAGCCGCTTCCCACAGAAACAGCTGATATCGCACCGCAGTGGGTGGACCGGGCTCGCCAGAAGGTTGCGCGGTTGGAGTCCCTGTTTACCTAGTGCAAAGCGTGTAAGAAAACAAAGGCAGGACGGGACAGAACTCCCGCCCTGCCTTTGTGCGTTGTGCAGAGGGTGTCCCGCGTTTGGAAGTTGGCCTTAGAGCTTGGCCAATTGTGCTTTTAATTCAGTTTCAGGCAAGTCTTCGCCGATGAAAACCACGGTGCTGGGATAGGGAAATGGCTCTTCCGTAAACATCGGCATGCCGTAAGCGTATTGAAACAGCATGGTTTGCTGGGGCTGATCGTGAAAGCGCAGATATCCTTTTGCCCGGTATAGTGTGTCTGGCGTTGTGCGGAGCCACGCTTCAAACATGTTGCGGTCGATCGGTTTGTCCCATGTGTAGGAGAAGGCGCGTACGCGCAAGTGTTCCGCGGCATGCGCCGGTTGGTGTGTTTCTGTGCGGTAAAACGAGGTGTGTGTGCCGACTGCGTCATAAAGGAGCGGTAAGTCAAATCGCGCAAAATCGGTTACGATCTGGGGCGCGGTGCTGTTGATGCGGGTGAGGTCAGTAGTCAGGCGCTCGCGTTCACTCTCGGTGACATCACTGGCTTTGTTGATGATCAAAAAGTCAGTAAACCGCACCTGCTCCTCCATCAGGCGTCTCACCCGCACGCTGAGCCGATCCCGGTCACGCCAGCGGGGCAAGTCCAAGGTGGTGACGATTTTGCACGTTTTGAGCTGCTTAGCCATCAGTGGCGTGATGCAAGCGT
The DNA here is from genome assembly GCF_004343255.1 of Laceyella sacchari. GTDB lineage: Bacteria > Bacillota > Bacilli > Thermoactinomycetales > Thermoactinomycetaceae > Laceyella > Laceyella sacchari. Next base: position 406,689 of record NZ_SMDD01000001.1, read on the forward strand.
CCAACACTTCGATAGGATGGGCCGCTCCGGTCGCCTCGATATAGATGGCGTCAGGCGCATGCTGTTGGCACAAACTCAGCAGTTGATGCGACAGCTGCGCTTGGATCGTGCAACAGATGCAGCCGTTTAACAACTCCTTCAACGGGGTGTCCTGTGGCAGGAGGCGCGAATCGACGGAGATATTGCCGATCTCATTCATCAATACGGCCACCTGGCGGCCACGCTCTTTTTCCCAGGCCAACAGCTGGGTAAGGAGCGTAGTTTTGCCGCTGCCCAGAAATCCGCTTAAAATATAGATTTCTACTGGCTTTGTGGTCATGTTCTATTTCACCTCAACCAAGACGAGACACTGACTAGGGTGTGCCCGTTCAATATGCTGAGCGGCTTCAATGTTGGCCGCTTGCATGTGTCTGCGTGATTTGCCTGACACGCCTTCACTCGCGTCAAATTAGATCTATCATAACTTGTTCTGCTATCTATGTAAATGATAATTGAACCTGTTTTGTTGAGATAGAATTCACTACAAAGTTATAATATAATTGCGATATAAAGAAAGATAGAGATTATTGGTTAAATCATAATCATTCTTATTAAGTCGATACAAAAAGGTGATTAAGTGAGCACATGGGATTTTTCGGAGCTGCAACATCATCTCCTGATCTGTAATGGCGGAAGTTGTATGAAACGGCAAGGGGAAGAGGTGACGCAGGCAATTCGTGCGGAAATCTCCCGCTTGGGCCTGGATCAACAAATACACACGTCACGGACGAGATGCAATGGGCGTTGCCAAGACGCATGTGTTGTCATCGCATATCCCCAAGGGACGTGGTTTCGCAATGTGAGTCCGGAGCATGCGCCAGCGTTGCTCGAGCGGGTGCGGACGGGGCAAGGGTTTGAGGAGCATGTTAGCCACATCTTGGTAGACGGGAAGTTTGTTAGAAGTGAGGTTGCGCCGCTTGGAAAGAAAAAGTGACCCCTTGTTAAGGGGTGAGACTGCTGACAAAGGTAGAATAGATCACACATAGATTACTCCAAAAATCATTGCAATACAAAGCTTCCCATTACCCCAAAGGAATGGGCATGCTAGACCACGAACGTATTTTAAAGGTCAGAAAACTGTTTTTTTTCGCAGAAAATGGAGGCGCGAGCCTTATAAACTCTGTTACGTCAGTGTTTTCATACTGTGCCGCACGAGGAGGAGTATTTCATGCCGATTGACTTTCATTCTGAGAACAACCGTTTCACATATGCTGCACGTCAGGCTTACTTATCTTGGATATCCACCATCCAAAATATCGTGGATGTGAAAGGCAAACGCGTTTTGGATATGGGGTGCGGTGGCGGGATTTATTGCAAGGCGTTTGCCCAGATGGGCGCAAAACATGTTACCGGAATCGATTTTTCCAGGGAGATGGTCAAAGGCGCCACAGAAAACTGCAAGGACTATCCCCAAATCACCTTTGTCGTAGGGGATGCACTTGATACGAACATGCCAAGTTCAACGTATGATGTGATCCTAGCAAGAGCACTCATTCACCATCTGTCGGACTTGGAATCGTGTTTCCGTGAGACTTACAGGTTATTGAAACCTGGCGGCATTTTCATCGTGCAGAACCGCACCATCGAGAATGCATTGCAACCACCGAGTGAAAATCATATTCGAGGGTATTTCTTCGAAGTATACCCAAGACTTATCGACATAGAAGCCGAACGTAGGCATGATGGCAAAACAGTTAAGGAAGCCTTACTAAAGGTGGGTTTTCAATCCGTTGACGAACATCCATTATGTGAGACAAGAAAAACTTACACCGGTCTTGAAGAGCTTAAGAAGGATCTGTTAGCGAGAACAGGTCGGTCCATTTTGCACGAGCTGTCAGATCCGGAATTGGAATATCTCGTTCAGTATATAAGCGAACGCTTGAGCAATCGCAGTACACAGGAAATTGTCGAACAAGATTATTGGACGATTTGGGTGGCCAAAAAGGAATAATTGTCAGGCAAATCCGTCAACCGGTCAACGTTCCAGACAGCGGTTTCAATCGCATTCCTCTCACTCAAACCGTTCCCATCCGTAGCATATCAACATCGAAACGGTGCAAATTATCGCAAAAAAAACCGTCCTTTTCTCACGAAAGGACGGAGAGGCTATAGTCTTTGTCAACAGCTTTTTTGTCGTATTGAAGTGAAATAAAGATCCATACAACCCCTGGCCCTTTTCTCATGAAAAGATCCAGGGGTTTGTCCTCAAGTTCACCCCTTGTTAAGGGGCCTTATTCATTGTGTTAGAAAGAATATAAGATTTTTCTCAAGTCAGGCATTACGCCGATCTTGTCAGTAGACGGATTGGCTGATGGCGTTCCAAACTGAGGATTGCTCAGGATGCTCCGCAAGGTGGCCGGGGAGTAATGGCTCTGATATTTGGCGTAAGCGGCCCCTTGTACGGCGACAGCTGCACCGGCCACAATGGGTGAAGCGCCGGAAGTTCCATTGAAACTTGTGGTATAACGGTTGGTCTCACCCAAGTTGCCATAGGTGGTATCAATGTTTTCCCCCCAACCGTAGCAATCAATGCGGCTGCCGTAATTGGAGAATGACAAGCGCTTGTGCACGGTGCCGGAGCTGGCGGCGCCCACCATGATTGCTCCCGAATCACGGAAATCGGGACTGTTGCGATTTAACACGTATTTGCCCTGACTATCCTTATAAGCGTCCAAGTCGTTGGCGCCGTTGCCGGCCGCTTCTACGATCGTAATGCCTCGATCCGTTCCCGTGCGAATGGCGTCAAAGACAGCCGGCTCCACTTCCACGGGCAAATACGTATTGTAGCCCGGTGCGGTTGTTTGGGCTTCCAATAACAGCACATCGCCTGGCTTCATGGTATTGACCGCACTTAAAATAGCGTCCGCGGTGCTGTATGTGGATTGGGTGCGCCACTGTGACACGACTTTGGCCGTAGCGTTGGGAGTGATGCCGATATCGCCGATGGTATTATCCACCGCCACCACTTCACCCAGCACGGCGGTGCCATGGCTGTGGTACGCTTTGTTCACCCCGGAGATCAGCTGGATTCTTTTGGCGGCCAGATCTTCGTGGTTCAATTCCCACCCTTGCTCCAAATCGACAAAAGTGATGCCACTGCCGTCCCCGCCGGCTTTGGTCCAAGCGAAATGGGCGTCAATCCCTTCCGGGGCCGGCTTCAGATATCCTTGGTTGCCCGAGCGAGGGTCGTCTTGGGGAGTGACTGCCGGCGGTTGCACTGGGGTGCCTTCGACATAAGCCAATTCCACCAAGGAAGAACGTTCATACTGCTTGGCTAATTGCTCGGCATCCATTCCTTTGGGAACCGTTACCGCATAATATTGCATCAAATCGGGTCGTGCCTGCTTGGCATGGATCATGTTGTGCAAGCGGTTCGGCTCGATGGAACGGAACAAGCGCTCCATTTTCAAGTTGGGCAGGGAAGCGGTTTTATCTTTCGCACGGATCGTTTTTTCCACGCCATCTTGATAGGATGGGACGAGGTGATCTTTGAGTTTGACAACAACCCGTTTTTGGTGCGGGTTTGTTTCATTCGCCGCAACAGAAGATTGGGCGCCACCCATGATGGTGAGGACGGACGCGCACAGCAAGACGGCGGTCGACAGCGACAGCCATTTGAACCTTTTTTTTCTCATGGTGTTCCCCTCTCTGATGTGGATTCACGGGTGATGAAACATTAGCGTGTGTCTGGCAAAGCAAGTTGGTAGGGAAGAAGCGGCGGAAAAAACCTTTTCTCGAGGAGCGCCTCGTTACGCGTGAAGCGAATGAGAAAATGGTTTTGGAGCCGATCAAAAAAGTTTTTACAGTTTATTAACGACTTCTTCATGCAGTAGCCTGCGGGTATAGTGGTGTTGTTAGGTGCGTTGAAAACTTGGCTTCTCACCCCCAAAAAATATTTGTTGATGACGTAATATATTTAATTTTATATCAAATGATTTAATTCATCTATTATTTGAACAGATCATAAGATTAATTAATTTAGTTGGTTGGCCAAAGGCAAGGGGGATGACTCTGAGAAAAAATGAAGCGGGTGAAAGGGGATGCTGTATGCGTAATGGGTTGAAGATGGCGGTGATCGGCGGAGGTTCAAGCTACACGCCGGAGCTGATCGATGGGCTCATCAAGGGGCAACATGAGTTGCCGGTAAACGAGGTCTGGCTGGTGGATGTGGAAGAAGGGAAAGAAAAGCTTGCGATCATTGGGCGTCTAGCCCAGCGCATGGTGTCCAAGGCGGGAGCGCCGATAACGATTCATTGGACATTGGATCGCCAAGCAGCGCTCAAAGACGCCGCTTTCGTCATCACCCAGTTTCGGGTGGGCGGGTTGGCGGCACGGATCAAAGATGAAACGATTCCTTTAAAATATGATGTGATCGGACAAGAGACCAATGGGCCCGGCGGTCTGTTTAAAGCCTTGCGCACCATTCCGGTAATCTTGGACATTTGCGAAGAGATGGAGGAGTTGTGCCCGGAAGCTTGGCTGATCAACTTTACCAATCCGGCGGGGATTGTGACGGAAGCGGTGTTGCGGCATAGTCGGATCAACAAAGTAATCGGCTTGTGCAACGGCCCGATCAGCATCAGCAGGGGGGTCGCCGCGGCGCTCAATGTGGAGCCTGCACGGGTGCGCATCTGCTTCGCCGGTTTGAATCACATGTCGTACGGTTTGAAGACCACCCTTGATGGAGAAGACATTTCTAGCCGGGTGATTGCTAAGTTGGCTGGGCGTGGCGAAGATGGACAGATGATCCGCCAATTGACTGGTGTCGAGTGGGTGCCGGAGTTTGTGGAAGCGCTAGGGGTGATTCCTTGCGGTTATCATCGGTATTATTATCAACCGCGCACCATGCTGGCTGCGATGAAGCGAGAAGCAGCACAAACCGGCACCCGGGCGGAGGTGGTCAAACGGCTGGAGGATGAACTGTTTGCGTTGTACCAAGATCCTAATCTGAACGTCAAACCGAAGCAATTGGAGGGGCGTGGCGGTGCCTATTACAGTGAAGCGGCGGTGCAGTTGATGCGTTCCATCTACACGGATAAGCGGGACATTCAGGTAGTTAACACCCGCAATCAGGGGGCGATTGCCGGCATCCCTGATGAGTCAGCGGTGGAAGTGAGTTGCGTCATCACCAAAGAAGGGCCACGCCCACTCGTGATGGGTGAGTTGCCGGTTGCCGTCCGCGGATTGGTACAACAGATCAAATCATTTGAACGCGTCACTGTCGAAGCCGCAGTGTCAGGCGATTATCGTACTGCGTTGTTGGCGATGGTCATCAATCCGTTGGTGCCTTCGGATGCGATTGCCAAACAGATCTTGGATGAGTTGTTGGAGGCGCATCGGGCTTATTTGCCGCGTTTCTTTGGTGATTGAGGAAGGTTCAAACCAAAAGAAAACCCCACCTTCGTCATGAGGTGGGGTAAATATTATTGGTTGGCCGGCAATGTTGTTTTTTGTACAGCGGGTTGAGCTCCTTTGGCGCGTGGATAGCCGATCAAAATGGAGATAGATGCGCAGACGCCGATCAACAGCGGATAAACATTGTACTGTAAGATGGACAGCGGGGAGATCGAAGCCACACCCGCGGCCACGAGCAGTTGTGGGCCATAGGGGATCAAGCCCTGGATGCAACAAGAGAAAATATCCAACAAACTGGCTGATTTGCGGCGGTCGATCTCATATCGTTCAGCGATTTCTTTGGCCAGTGGCCCGGCAATGATGATGGAGATGGTATTGTTGGCGATGGCCAGATTGGTGGCCGAAACCAAACCGGCAATGCCGAATTCAGCGCCTTTTTTCGAACGGATATTGCGGGTGATCGCCTGCAACAAGAAGTCAATGCCGCCATAGTGACGGATTAATTCCACCATGCCCCCGATCAGGAGAACCAAAATGGAGAGTTCTTGCATTCCGGCAAATCCGTTGCCGATCTCTTTGATGAAGCTCATCACGGTGTATGAACCGTCCACCAGACCGATCGCTCCGGCAAACACAATCCCGCCCGTCAATACGAGCAGCACATTGACGCCGGCCAACGCTGCGATCAATACAGCCAAGTAAGGCAACGTTTTAACCCACACCACTTGGTCGGTGGCGACATGACTTTGTCCGCCCAATGTTAAGAAGGTGAGGAAGGCTACGGTGACCAGTGCGGCGGGCAACACGATGAAAAAGTTCACTTTGAACTTATCTTTCATATTGATGTTTTGCGAGTTGACTGCGGCGATGGTTGTGTCGGAAATGACGGACAAATTATCCCCGAACATAGCACCACCGATCACGGCCGCAATGGCCAATGCCACCGGAATGTCTGTCTGTCCGCTGATGCCGACACCGATGGGCGCCAGAGCTACAATCGTCCCCATGGAAGTTCCCATCGACAGGGAGATAAAGCAGGCAATCACAAACATACCGACGATCAGCAGGTTTTGCGGCAGAATGGAAAGAGCTAAGTTGACGGTGGCGTCGACAGCTCCCATCCCTTTGGCTACTGCCGAAAAAGCGCCGGAGAGCAGAAAAATGATCACCATCAAGATAATGTTGTCGTGTCCTGCTCCACGGCAGAAAAGCGCCGTTTTTTCGTTTAAGGATAAGGAACGGTTCATCAGAAATGCCACACCGGACGCGATCAGGACGGCGACCAACACGGGGAATTTGGTGAAGTCCCCGGTTACAAGTCCGGCGCCGGCGAACAAGGCCAGGAATATGACAAAGGGCAACAATGCCCATGGATTGGCTTGTTTCATGCTTATAACCCCTTTCTGTGGTTTGAACGGAAAACTGAAAAGACCCCTTCTACACACAACAGGAAGAAGAGGTCTTATGGTTATAAGCGCACTCTTCTTATCTGCCAAGCTTATCGCTTGCTGGATTTGGCACAGCACTCTCCATGAGAAGAGTCCGTTGCCGAGGTTTCCCAGGGCCAGTCCCTCCGCCTCTCTTGATAAGAAGACGATCTTCATTATTCCGTTTTTACATGCATACTAACTGCGTGTCGATTTCCCTATGCCATAGTAAAATGATTATATGTAAATGTCAACGATTTGTTGGTTGTCAGGTTTTGGTTGAAAGGGGGGATTCACAATTGACAGGACATCTACGCCAGATATTGGATGAGTTGCGGCTTATAGGGGAAAAACACGGGGTGGGTTAATCAAGTCAGTGATCGTACAGGGAATGTGGATGAAATCGAAGGAGTAAAAGAACTTGCGGATAGTTTGCCCTAGTAAACAATTGAAAAAGGCTCCCTATGGCAGTAGAGAGCCTCGGCCAGCATTACGAGTTTATGTTAGTGGCATGACAGTTTTAGTACTGGCTTAAGTCACGTACAATTCTTTAATGAATACCATAATTCTAGATAATTGTGTTTCATTTAAATAAATAGTGCGCCCTAAAATGACAAAAATTAGATCGGATGCTGAGGTAGAGCATGAACCTTTGTGGAATAACAGTGTTAATGCCAAGATATTATTCGAGAATCAAAATAAGGGAAGTAAGATATAATATTTTCGGCAAATTAAGCTAGTTATTTTTGTCGTGTAAAAACTTCAATGACAATCAAGTATAATATATTACACCCTTATAGTTATTCATCATCAAGCACATATTCAGCGGATTTTGTGGGCAAATCTCTTTACATCTATTTCTTCAAAAAAGCGACTTGGTTGTTTTCTTTGTCTGTCGCGTTGCTGTGCATAAGACATGTACAATTTGCTTTCTGAACGAGTCATTGCGACATAAAGTCCACGCCTCTCTTCAGCCTCATCATACCTTGCGGGAACAATGTCGTCCTCTAGGGCAATAATAAACACAGCCTTATATTCCAAACCCTTGGCCGCGTGGAACGTGGAAATGCCAACTTCATCAATCGAATTTTCTATATAGTTAGATTCATCTTGGAGATCAAGCTCGCCAACCAAATCGATGATGTTTCTTGATCGAGATTTTATCATTTTCTCTTTCAACAATTCTAGATGCCTACTTTGTTCATAAGCGTCGTTCTTTTCAAGCAAAAGCAAGGTACTAATCTTCAATAAGTCGTACAAATCATTATATATCTTGAGATAGCTTTGTGTGTGATTGTACTCTGCACAGAATTTCGCAAACTGCTTTACCGCGTCATCCATCTCATCCTCTGGTGTGATTTCGGTAAGCTTTGTAACCGACAACTTACCCTCAATAAGCTCCTCGTAATGATTTACTGTTTTATTAGAGCGGTAAAGCTTTGAATAGCGAGGAATCAGCGACTCCAAAATCGATTCCAGAATTAAGTCATTTGAAGGCTCTACTATCAATTTTAATGATTCCTTCATCAGATCAGAAAAGAGCTCCACCTTGTTGAAATTCTTTCCGAAATGACGGAACGGTATCTCTTTTTGGATAAACATATCATCGACAATCTTAAGTCCAGGGTGCCTGCTTCGATAAAGTACAATTATTTTCTTATATTCAATCCCCTCCTTGTGAATCTCTTTTATCTTATCGGCTACCCATTCAGCTTCTTGGATGGCTGTGGTGAAGCCTTTTATCTCCAAACAGTCATCAGGCTCCGTCTCACGGCCTAAAAGAGTCTTTTTTTCTCTTTTATCGTTGTGCTCTATTAGCGAGTTTGCCGCGTCCAAGATAATCTGAGGCGAGCGATAATTACGAACCAGTGTAATACTATGTGCATTCAACTGCTCAATGTATTCACCAATAACTGTCGGAAGAGCCCCCCGCCATCCGTATATGGATTGATCATCGTCCGCTACAGCCATTACATTTCTTGCACCTTCGCCTAATAAGCGAATAAGCTCAAGTTGCATACGATTGGTGTCCTGCATCTCGTCAATCAGCAGATAAGGGAAGGCGTTATGATATAACCATAACAGTTCGGAATGATTTTTTAATAGTGTTACCGTAAGTAATATAGCGTCATCAAAGTCAATCATATTATTTTCGCGCAAACGTGTCTCATACTCGACTGCGGCGGACGTAAGACCTATGGTTTTTGTTTTTTCGGTTTTCCTTAAATATTCTCCATAATCAACAGATGAATTCTTCAATTTGCTAATCCAGTTAGCGAATGCGTTTTCTCTCATATTTCTTACATTATTATTCCTTAAAACAGAAAGGATTAGCTTATTTTTTTGTGCAGGAGACACAAAAGTAAAATCTCGCGGAACCTCTATTTTATCTCCATATGCCCTAAGCACGGACTGGCATAAATTGTGGAATGTTCCCAAACGAATACGACGACTGTCGATTCCAAGATTCTGCACTCTTGATCTCATCTCGTTTGCTGCTTTATTGGTAAACGTTATTGCTAGTACCTTCCGAGATGGTGGAACCAAGTCTCTTTCGAACAAATAGGCGATTCTTTGGGTTATAATACGGGTTTTTCCTGTACCCGGACCCGCGAAAACTATGGTATTTCGGTCTATTGTTTCTACCGCTTCAATTTGCTCTTCGTTTAATCCCTCAAGACTTTTCATCTTTCTTGCTCTCCTTCAATATCATCCCAATATCCTGCTAGCTGTATAACGGCGTCGAGTGTGTTTTCGATAAATTTTTCAGTAAAATGATCACTGAACTTCTCCCCGATCAGTCTTCCTGTTGTCCTACCCTTTATTTTTCGAAAAGAATTCGCCAATGTTTCTCTTATTTTCGACTCAACCTCAGAGGTATGGGTAATAACTTCATTTAATATTGGAATCGCTTCCTCTAAACTTTTGTTGTTTTTTCGCATATCACGTAGCTCGTTGGACTTCTCCACATCAGCTTTTTTTATTGCCCCTTTGAGATCTGAAAAAAGATCTTCTTTCCTTTCTGGAGAAAGTACTTCCTCCAAGAACATTATTAACTTATCAATCGGTACATTGTCACAAACATATCCCTCAATGTCTCCCATATTAGGTTTCCGTGGTAATTCATAAACATTGGGGCAGATCTCTTTGATTTCCTTTAACTCTTTTTCGTGGTTTTTATCCTTAGAATCGTAATCAATCACGGTGACACATGGGATACCGAAATTATTTAAAAGCCTGATAAATGCTTTTATGTTTGTTTTTCCACCAGCGTTAATCACGGATACACCAATACGATCCAAGTCATAGTTACTGTCCTTATAAATAAGAGAAAGTCCCAATTCAGGAAATAACCCTTGCTCAGTTGGCCCTTCCGTCAACAAGACTGCTTTGGAAAAAAAAGCATCCGCTTTTCCAACATCAAGGTGTTTTTCGTAAGAGGATACAAACTCTTCGGGGAAATTCTGGGGCAATTGCACGCTGGTTGATGTTCCTTGTGCATCCTTTCGCATTAAACAAATTTGCCTTGGATTAATAAGCTCAATTAATGAGGGCGAATGAGTGGCAACAAACACTTGCCTTGTGCGGGATAATTGCAAGATTTCCCTGTACATTTTGCGCTGGGCATGCGGATAAAGGTGAGATTCAGGTTCATCAATGGCAAATATCCCTTCCCGTAATTTTCCAATGCCTGCAAAGGCTCTAAATATGCTGACAGTGAGTACGCTTTGAAGCCCTAAACCTAGTTGATCAACATCGAGGTATTTGTCAGCTGCGTGATGTTTAAGTTGCATTTGAATGTATTTTTTTACATCCACAGCAGTTGATGTTGCAATGGTAAGGCGCAAAAGATCATCGATCCTTGGCAAGTCTATTATTTGCTTGGTGATGTCAGCAACGACATTTGTGAATTCCACAATTTCAGGGTTATTTTTTAAGGAATCACTCGCTTCATTGAGTTTGGATAATATAGCTTCCTCCTGCTCAGTAAGATTGATTTGATTTAAGATACGACCGAATAAGCTACCTTTATTGGGTTTGATAGCCCTGTAATCGCGCATTGCATCCTGAAAAAAGAACGAGATCAGTTTCTTCTCCCCAAACGAAACTAAACGATCTGGCTGGCGTGCATATACCAACGACGGCTCAGCTTCCCGTGTGTTTTTATCATAAATAACGGAAAATTTAAGTGAGAGAGAATATTTGTTTTGTCCTCCCACTTGCTCGGCATCGACCAGGCCAATAAACTCTGCGCAGAGCTCTTCGCTAAGATCCTCCAGTACAACTTCTACTTTAATGGGCTTGTTTAAGTCATAAAAGTCCGTTTCCTCAAATTCCAATGTTCTGATTGATCTCTCTGGATTAAAGAGCATATGCAAAATTGACAACACATTGGATTTACCAGCATTGTTTTCCCCAATGAGCACTACGATATCGTGGCCATTAATTTTTTGCGGTACGATTCGAATTTCATCTTTGAAATTTCGAAAGTTGCTTATTCGCAGATCTTTAATTCTCATTTGTTACCTCCATGTTCTAATAAGATTGTCTAAAAATTGTTGTCTGATATATGATTGGTTGGAGTTTCAAGTATAATTTAATTTTTCTCTATGGGAACGCCTGATACCAAAATCCAAAAAACACCCAATCAAATCAATCATAATTGATCCAATTAATACCTTGCAGTATTTTTTATAGTATTACACTTCAGGTTCTGTATGTCAAACGGACTTAAAGAACCTTGCGATCAAAAATCAAATATCTATATATATTCATCTGAAATCGGCAGTAAAATCTTTATCCATTGATGCAACTTTTTGTGACATATAATTATATGACCAGTCGAAAAATAAACTTTTTTGGTAAAAAAATAAAGGAAATTCGAGGAATAGATCGAAATAGAGATGCTAATATGGCATATTAGCTAACATAGAGTGTGTACATCCCTGTGATTGGAGTTAAAATTCTTCTTGGTAGTTTGTTGTTATATTATTGTGCTGTTTGAACATAATAGGCGACTATTGATAACAAATATGGGGGGTTGTATCCATGGCCAACGAATTGAATGATAAGAAAAATCCTCTTAGTACCGTTAGCTACAAGGTGATTTATGATGCGATAAGCAAAAAAATATCAAAAATCGAAGTGATTGAGAAAAATGGAGATGTATTTTTTGCGAAAAACTTGAATTCCTTATGCAAAGATGTGCTTGATGAGTTGAAACCAAAATTGTCTAATCAATTTTTTGCAGAGATGAAGATGGATGAGACAGCGATATATAAAAACAAGGTAACGCTCAACTTTCAGGATAAAGAACAAGAACATAATGATTTGCAAAAATTAATCGATCAAATGAAAGAATTGCTGGAGGCAAATGGAATCTCTCCTAAAACCAATCCGTTAAGTGAGATTCTTACACAAGAAAGGCCAAAGCAAGGCACAGGGTCTTTTTCGGTAAGATTGCAGAAGCAAGAAAAACAGGTTTCCTTTGGGAAATTGGAATATAATGCATTTGATTCGATCGGTCAAAAAAATATTCTTCGCCATGATAATGTAAAAATCAGTTATAAGGTTGATTCTTTAATGGAGTCAATCAAACAGTCATTGATTCGCTACATTGAATCAACCCCCCAAGTGGATGAATTTCATAAAGAGGACATCATTAACGAAATTCGTTCTGAAGGCATTTTAGCAGAGACAATTTATACATTTATAAAAGAAAATCGCTTTGCCGCCGTAAAGCGGGCTTCGGCTTTTTTATATTTGGATTATTTAATTAAGAACATGGATTCTGGATTTATGAAAAGACATAAAAAAGCAGTCAAGTGGTTAAAACGATATACAGAAAGATACGAACAACTTGAAGACCTTTGCACGCAGTTTTTAAAAGAGATAAGGTTTTCACCAGTAGATTTTTTGGGAGAAACACGTGATATTTTAAATACATTTCGTCATAAAGACGTATATAATTTTTTGCCTTTTGTTGGGATCCTTTCTCAAATCATGGTTGCAACACATGATGAGGATAAAAACATGGAACAATATGGGATCTCATTGAAGTTAAATGGAGAAGTGCAAAACGCTAAGGTTCTTGAAGGACAGGGAAAACAATCGTTTCTTTATCACATCGAGAAGATAAAGGCACTTGTTAAGCATGGTGGAAAAAAAGGTTATTTTCAAGATGAGAAAGAGATGGTAGATCGATTTTGGTATGGTTCTATACAGGTAGTTCTGCTCAAATACTTTTTGCTTCATCTTGAAGATGAAACATATGATCCCTCTTTAGTGTTGAAGGAAGATTTGGATTATATAGCTGGGTATAATGGTAGCCCTAAACAAGAAGAGGGATATAAGTGGTATTGTAAATTGGCAAAAACCTTGCTAAATAATCAAGAGGCTATCAAACAAATTCAGCAACAATTAGATGAAGTTCGGAAGATGCTTCGTTTGTGTTTAGATCCTAAATTGAATCAAATGCAAAAAAACATATCAATGCAAACGTATAAACGGCGTTTGACATTTCTAAAAAGTATTTTAGCACCAAAGTTATTTGATCCGAACCGAACCAGCTTGTTACAACATGAGTTGGATACCCACAATTACAAATATATCATTCTAACAAAAGATATCTTGGAAGATAGTTTGTTTAGCTTTGAGTACGAAATTGAGTTTAGTAATACTTTTTTATGCTCGACACAACATCAGGAAAAGGTTCAATTTAAATATGAAGTGGGGGAGCAAGACGAAACCTTAGCAGTCATGTTTTTGCCATACGATGCAACAACAAAAAGGATAGAAAAGCAAGTAGTTGATTTTACAAAACATTGCCCGGATTTAAGAAAAGTATGTATTCTATTTCCTATATATGATCATTGTGATTTCGAAACGCCAGTGGATCGGTTTGTCTTTTTATTTACTTATAAGCTTTTTGTCTATCTGTTTTTGATTGCATATACGAAACAGATAGAGGACAAGGGAAGAGATTTGTTTATTGCTTTTTGGCATTTTCATGTAACAAAAGATAAAAGGAAAGAATATCTAAGTATGGATACGTATATCCGTCAATTTGCAAAAGAATTAGAGTTTTTATTTGGAATGAATCATAACACAGGGTCTCAAGGGTTTGATTTTGGATTTGAAACAAAACCATATAAAGTCGCTAATACCCTAAACTCAATGTATGCAAATGTCCCAAAGAAATTTATATTGGACGTTCCTATAGAAATTCCCAAAATCGCGATGATTGTTGTTACCTCTATGAAATCGGATGACCATAAGAAGAGTGATCAATACCGAGCAGGAATTTTCGGTGAGGTTTATACAGTAGACAGTGAAGGGAGAGAAAGCATTTTCAGTCGCTTTGGTACGTTCTTTGATCATGACAATGAGACGACGATCTATCGGCAATCGGATGTATTGGTTAGTGTGGTGCAAACGTTGTATAACGAGGGATATAAACATATCTTATATGTCGCAAAAACTCCATATACCACGAAATTTCTAGACAAAAAAGATGACAAAAAAGAGTTATATTTCATGAATCAGGAATTGATTGAATCATTGTATGTTGCAAAAGATATGGCAATATATCCGATGCATTTTACTCTCACGCGTGCGTACGAAGCGCGTTTGGATGGAAAAAGTAGAAAGGTCGCCCTTTTTGTGGATGACACCAGCCATATTCAAAGGAACCTTTATGAAGACCACGAAGGAATTGTCCCTATTTTGCAACTTTATAGTGGTAACGGATTAAAAGGAAACGAGCAACGTCATGTGTACAATAGTCTCATTACCTACCAGACGTTGAATCGTTTATACAGTGATGATTTGCTTAACAACAAAATTCAATTAGCTCTCATCGATCCGGAGGGTATTAAACCAAACCTTATTCGTGCCTTATTGCTTTTTCATACTAGCAGGTTTGAGTCGAATTATAATATTACGATTAAAGTGAACCCATACAGCCGACTGTTGGGGGATGATGGGGTAGCAAAAAAATCCCTGATAGATATAACTTGGAATGGGAAATTTTTTAAGATGAACATGATTGCCTACTTTGCATATCTTCATACAAAGGTATTTGCTTGAAAGGAGGTAGCAGGGCGTTAAAACACGCCTAAAAAAGATGAAAGCAACTTATAGGTACGATTATGGCTTCGTGTATGAGTATGGATATAACATCGGTCTTTTTTCGGCATTAGTCCAATTACAATCCAGCAAGAAGTTGAAGATGAATTCTGGTTTACAGCAACGTTTGACTGATTGGTTGGCAAGTCCAGAGCGGCGCTTTTCGCGTTTTATCGATGAGTTTTTAAAAAAGAATGGCATGACAGATGAAGCGGTTTTTGAGGAAATACGAAAAAATATCGAAAATATTTTTTTCTTCGGCTTTTTGCAAGGTCAGCATACAATGAGGCATTATATTCAATCGCTACCTCTTAATAAACTGCTTAAAACGGAAGTGGTTTATTTTCAGATGAATGTCTTGGATCCTTTAAATCGAAGTGTTCATATAGAAGAAGTGAAGCAAGCGGTGATACACGATATTAAACAAGCTTTTGGCTATGAGATGGAAGCGGGGGAGATCGGGTACTATCAGAAAAAGGGACACTTCCTGAGAGCAGATAGCCTTGTTTTATTGAGACAGGGAAAACGGTTTTATTTGCTGATCATTGATACTAGCTTGAACCTCCATCGTTTGGAAGGGATTTTTACCCCTCAAAGCCTTTTAAAGAGCTTACAACAAATACGAAGTGACATGGGCAGGAAAACAAAATTTAGCCACATGTCAGTAAATACATCAGGCATTGGAAACATTCGTCTTGATTCTTTACTGCTGAAATACGCCAGTATCGCCAAGGATAAAACGTTGGGAAAAATCGTACAAGCAGGTTCTTATGCCTATTCATTTTTACGGTTTATGACAGAAGCAGTAAAGAAAACAGAGGGAAAATGTGATGTTTCTATTATGGGGATGGTCGATTATGCCTACTCTATCATAAACCTTACTCTATCATTGAACCATTGGATTCATTCGAAAGAGGGAGTCTTATTAAAACGATGCAATGAAGAATATGTAGCTGGTCATTGCGCATGGTCTGATTCGGATAGGAAAACGATCCCTCGAGCCGCTAAAGAAATATTGCTTAATAACACAATCTGTCATACAAATATGGATCGCGAAGCATTGTCTGCGTTTGTAAAGGAAGGGAAGGGGTATTTTGTTATCACTGACCGAATTAAAGGCTTTCAGAATACGGCTGGTAAATATGGGGAGGGAAAAACATTTAGGGATGATCACTCCTCGTATGTTAAGAAGGGATTGTATGGTAATCAGCATATCCTTTTCTTGACAGGCAATCCCGGTATCGGAAAAACATCAGTGATTGTAGACGAGCTGAAAAAGCATGAGCGATTTCTGTTTTTGTATACAAGCTGTAGAAGAACAGTAAATGATGATATATTGCTAAAGTTTTCAGAAGGAAATCGTTTATTTGCTGACGATCTTGTAGCATTGAATACTAGTTCAACGGATGAGCAAGTAATCAATGGTGTACCTGTGAATGTTGTGAATGTTTTTATCAATTCGATGGACCGATTACAAACAAGCCCTAAATTAACATATCTTCAGAAAAACAGAATTCGCCATTATGGAAATGAGGTAATCAACTTTCGAGAAACCGGAGATAACGAATTTGCAGAAGATATTCGATTAAAAACGGGTGGCGTGCTGAAGCGGTTGTGTGAAGGAATCCAAGAGCAAATGAAAAACCCCAATATAAGGAAGATCGTTGGGACGTTTACCATTCAAGCGTTAAAAAGTACAAAAGACGGAACCACTATGCATCACATACAAAAGCTGTTTCCATTTGTACATTACTCTGAAGAGATGGGGGTTCGGCTTGATCCTGAAGCTTTTGATCAATTTGTGGAAAGGTATCCAGTTTGTTGGATCATGATAGATGAAATTACTGGAACGGATGAAGGGGCAGAACTTTATAAATTGTTGAAAATATGGTTATTTGATCATATTTATTTAAGACTAGATCCGGAAAGACAAGCAAAGTGGAATTTGAAGCTGATTGTAGCGGATGCCTCTATTACGAATGAGACAATTATGCAGCAATGTCTAGCTTCAGCAGTTCGATTTGATCATCCCAAAATATATATCACAAGTGGAGAGGAACAAAGTCTACCCATTCAAGCTAAGGAAGTTGAAGTACACGGAACAGCGCCCCTTAATGGTTGGTTTGTGAATACCAATTCCTATCCAGCAAAAGAATTACATCTTATGTATCACATTTGTGTTCAGGGGATATCAGAGGAAGAGTATTTTTCTGGAAGGCGACCTGGGAGGGATCGGTTGGACCGAGAAAGGAGTCTATCGGAAGAGCAAGATAAAGTGATTTTACAGCGCGTTTTTGAATATTTGTCTGCCAACCAAGAAGAACAAGTGATTGTTTATGTGCAAAACATTAACCGGATTGAAAAGTTGAAAAGCGAATTTAAACAACGATATCGTGATGTTTTTGGAGAAGAAGCGGTAGAGTACAAACACTATATGGCGATTACGTCGCAATTGACAATAAGAGGGAGGGCACAAGCGCTTGAGGCAACCAATCATGTACGATGTGTGTTTATGACTAGCTCGGCGTCTCGGGGTATTTCGTTTAAAAGAGCAACCAAAATTTTTGTTGTGTTACAATCGTTTAGTATCGAGAGAGAACTGATGGAACAGGTTCAACTCTATTATCGGATGAGAGGCGATACAGACTGGGATATAGAAAAAGATAAAAGCATCGAGTTTTTTATTGTGGATTCATATGTTCATAAGGACACTGATGAAGAATGGCACAAGAATAAAACTTTGATCCATTTATTATCGTTTCTGACATTAGTGCGCTCTTGCTTGGTGAGCCGAATTTTTGGAAAGGCCGAAATTGGAACGCGCTCCTATAGTGTTGTACCACTTGGAGGCAGAGGGATTTCGCCAGTAAAATCTAATCTGATACAGGATGTAGCAGACAGCATAAAACTCCTTGCAAAAGAACTAACAGGTAAAGAACGTTTTAAATTGATTCAGGAATTCAAACAAGAATTTCATTCTGTATTTGGTAGCATGACTGTACACACGAATGAACAAATTTTTCGACCAGGATATAACGAGAAAAATATCTTCTCACAGTTTTTGAAACGCGCTCGTCAAAACTTGTCCCAGTTGATAGAATTTCAGCCATTTCATTCTTTTCTTTTTTTAAACGGGATGCTTATATTTCGTATGAATGATTTTATTAGTGAACGGTTTACATTTTTTGTGAATAAGAGAGAGCATAGTGAGCGCCTCATGAAAATAATTGAATGGGCTATGAAAGAAGATATTACGGATGATCTACGAAAAAAGCTTGTTCGTACCATTGAATTATTGAAGTATGAGCGTGAAATGCAAGGAAGACTTCCGAATGCCTATGTGGAATGCTCTCGTGATGAAAAACGATATGTGGCATTTCCTGTGCTAGCTTTTACGATGTTTGAATCTTTGAAGGATTATAAGCCATATGATGGTGAAGAGACATTTTTAGAAGCCCTTTATGGTTTGATACGTACATTTACAGATGTTACATCAGTGACCCCCATCTCAGGGGATTATCAAAATATTCCTTTTATTACATTTAAAAGTGATACTTTAGAAGAAATGTTTGAAAGCCGTTTTCAACAGAATTACCTTTTAACATCGACGGAGACAAATATTTTGAATTTACTTCTACTTGAAGAAATATAGATTATTTCATTCGTTAGAATGACGGATTTCAATAAAAACATCAACGGGACAGTGAGAGGCAAAGTAAATACACCCGTTCAACGTTGCTTGCGGAAAAATCGTTTTGAAACGGTTTGGAATTAACGTATAATAAAATTACTGAGTGCATATACTGGAGCGTCGGCGCCACCATCTCCCGAAACCATGACTTTTCGGTCGTGCGGAAATCGATGTGCGGGTCCAACCGCCTGGCACAGGATAGGGAATGGGGCGCCGTTATTTTATCTTTTGAAGCAAAAGAGGTTAAATCCTTTATGTTCATTGCGGGCATGGCAGTCTTTGAGCGAGAAGCCGAGCTGCGCCTCGAGATGGTTGACCACGGCCCGTTTGGGATTGCGCGAACGGTTGGCGACGGCTTTTTCGTAGTGTCCGTTGCGGACATAGGCGATTGCCCCGGCCAGGACATCAGCCATTTGCAAAGGCGTTTGGGTGCCGTCCCGCGATTCGACGCGGCGTACCACAATCAAGGGATAGGCAATGGTTTGCTTTTCCTTGGCCCCTGAGGTCTGCTGAATAAGCTTGATATAGTCGGCTGCCATTTTGCGGTTCAGATAATATTCCAAATCCTGCAACCTTCCGGGTACGGAATTGCTTTTGCGATCCAAAAAGATGTCATAATGATGTTCAGGAGCCAACCATTTATAGATCAACCAAAAAAACATTTTGTAAAAATGCGCTTCTTTGTTGTCGCCGGTTTTTACGTTTTTTTTGTCCGTCATATCTACAATGAGGGCTCGAAACTTTAAGTTCCCTTGCCTCATGTGCTTGATAAACAAATCGATGAAAGCAATATATGCATCTCGATGGGTTTTTTTCATTTCATTCCAGTGAAACTCGCGTTCAAATCCGAGTTGCCGCCGCAAGCCAGCAACTTCTGCCTCTAATGCTTCGTAAGTGTCCGCACGCTGCCAGATTGTGCCCAACACCATGTATTTGTGAGCATTTTGACTGCTTTCATCTCCCCAAATCACGATTAGACTCAAAGTGATCGGCTCCGTTTCACAGATTATATACTGATTATATATTCTTTTAATTTTTATTTGAATAATCAATCTTTATCCTTGCCGAAAATGCTGGTTATGTGCAAAAAAGGTGCCCCGCCCCAGTTGCTTGATGCGAGAGATATTTCCTCGCTCCAACCGGTTGCGGGGTTTATTGATGGTTGCCGGAGTCCAACTGCACGAATGGCCACACATGGGCAGTTACGCCGTGAGCATAATGGCATAGGGGGTTTTCGTCTAAGATGGGAAGCTGGATGGAGGCTGGAAAAGTATTGGCCTGAATAACCCCCTCTGCTTGCTGCAAAGGCCAAGGGGCATGCCGAATATCCCCACGGTGGAGGGCTCCACGGATGAGTAGGTATTGCGAGAAACGTGCAGTCAGCCAATTGGCCAGTGATCCGGGTTGGATGGCAGCGGGTGTGGGGGATGGGTGCATCTGCGCCTCAAATCGGGCCGCGGGTGTGAACAGCTTTGGCCGTTCACAGACAAGGGAAGTACGTTGGTCGCGCGCGGTGAATTGCAAGCGAGCCGGAAGGTAGGGCAGGTGCCACATCAGCCGGGCGGCCAGAGCGTGCAACCAACTGCTGACATCGCAACTCAAAAAGAAGACGCCAGGTTCTGCGTCATATGTCACATACGTGCGTAAATTAAGTTGCATATACGAAGAGAGCCCTGGTATGGGAGGGAGAAACCGCAACCGCTCCTGTTGTACCCGAAAGGCCACGATGCTGATCCAAGCGGAGCCATCATGGCAATCCAATGAAAGCGGAGCAGGGATGTGCGGTTGCAGGGAGGCGGCGGGGACAGGCCAATGAAAGAAGCAGACATCAGCTAACGTCTGCGCAATGAGCCAAGGTTGGGGATGGTTCATTATTGTCAATCTCCTTCTTCATAGGCGGATATTCGTAGTATGGAGAAGGAGCGAGGTTCCCATGCGCGTTAGGAACGGGTGGTTGGGGAGTCGGTGAAGAGAAGCCGTTCGATCTTGGGGATGAAAAATTGGATGAAGGGTCCGCACAAAAAGGTGTAAATAAAGGTTCCTAAGCCGAGTGGACCATGCAACATCAAGGCGAACAACAAGGCACTGCCGTCGATCACCGTTTTGGAGGCGGTGAGGCTCATCGCATATCGTTCAGTCAGGATGTACATCAACTGGTCAGCGGGGGTCAAGGCGTATTTGCTTTGCACATAGATGGATATGCCGATGGTTGCGAGCAAAAAACCTCCCCAAAAAGTGAGCACTTGGCAGAAAAATTGGACGGGATGAAAATCGATTATGCCCAACCAAAAGTCA
The DNA here is from genome assembly GCF_004343255.1 of Laceyella sacchari. GTDB lineage: Bacteria > Bacillota > Bacilli > Thermoactinomycetales > Thermoactinomycetaceae > Laceyella > Laceyella sacchari. Next base: position 427,623 of record NZ_SMDD01000001.1, read on the forward strand.
ATGCAAAAACCCAAAACAAAAATAGTTAGCAAGGACAGTGGATTGGGAGGTTTTTTGGACAGAAATCCGTTTAGCAACGTAATCAGTATCCCGCAGGTGATGAGCCAGGACCCGACGGTGAAGCCGATCCATTCCGACATTGCTACAAAGAACCCATTCCACGCGTCAGCACCCAATTCAGAGCGCAGGATCAAGGAAATGCCGAGCGATTTGATAATTAAGCCGCAGATATATGAGAGGCTTCTCGTCATTGTTTTACCCATGGCATACCAACCTTACGGAGAGATTTGTTCTAATATATGTGTACAAGTTATCTGGCAGAAGTGTAAGTTGCTTTTTTATAAGGAGCGGAGCTGGCGTGCAACAGAGGTTCCTTTCATCATGTCCAATGGAAAATATTTGAAAAATGATGATTTCTGAATTATAATTCAAGTGCAAAATGTAATTTTTAGCGATGTATCCTTGTTATTGCAACGATCGACTTTGTCATTTTAAGGAGGAATAAAAAATGTTTGTGATGCACTTGCGTGGAGAAAAGGACCGTGTTTTGCCGTTTGTTGGGGAGTTACAACAAAAGCCGCATGTGACAGTCGTTGATGCTGAGATGGAGAAAGAGGGGGAGATGGTGCAACTGTCATTGACGGTCGATCACCAGCCGCGCAAGCGTGTGCAGGTGATTCGGCTTCATACCGAGTCAGGCGCAGTGGTGCCCATTCCACTGATGGATGTGATGCAGGTGGAATGGGAAAAAGGAAAACATTTATTCTGCGGATGGTCGTATGACATTTTTGGAACATCGCGCAACAGGAGAGGATGAGGATGGCTGAAATCTGTTTTTGGTATGATCGGTCGCGCGAGCGGTTGGTGATCCGACATTGTCCCACGGGAGAGATGCGCGTGATACATAAGTTGCAGCCGATGATCCGGTTTTTGTCGGCTTATGGAATAAGGGAGTTGGAAGAGGCGGTTGCTCCCTGCCATGGAGATGACCGGTTGCATTTGTTCAAACGGATGCAGGTGCATCAGTTGAAGCGGTAGGAGAGGTGTGGATGGTGTGGTTGGTTTCGTCATTACTTACTCTGCTTGGAGGGATGGGGTCTGTTTATTATGTGTGCTTGTTGGGCAAATGGCTGGAGGAGGAGCGTATGGGCAAGCGGGAAGCGAGCTTAAGCATCTTGACCGGATTGTGCCTCCATGTTGCCTTAGCGATGGCCAGCCGGGGGTTGCCAGCGGTTGTTTCGATTCATTCAGAAACCGCAATGTGGTTGACCCATGGCGGTATGATGCTGTCGCTTTGCACCAGTGTTATGACGCTCCATTGGTTGCGGCGGAAGTGCGGTTGATAGCCGGGTTGGTGTGGATGTTGTCCGTAGCGTTCGCAATTTGGACACATGTACTTAAGAAAGATTTAATCTCTGTTTATCAGGGGTTTAGGACTGAGGGGTATGATGGCATGGATAAGAGATTGAAAGGGGAAACAACATGAAATTACAGGCGAGTTACGGCCCTGTGTTCCTACGGATTGGGCTGGCTCTCATTTTTCTTATTCATGGTGCGCAGAAATTAATGGGCATGGAACAGACGATCGGATTCTTCGGCCAGGCAGGCATTCCGATGGCGTCGTTCACGGCTTACGCGGTAGCGGGCTTGGAGGTGTTGATCGGGGTGTCCTTTATCCTTGGCTTGTTCACTTCTGTCGCTGCAGGGGGTGCGGTTGCGATCATGGCGGGGGCGATCTTGTTTGTGAACGGGAGCAAAGGATTTGCGGGCGGGTATGAATATGACTTGTTGATTCTGCTCACCGCCGCGTCGCTCCTGTTTACTGGGCCTGGCGCACTAAAAGTGCCCATCGGCAAAGGTTGAGCGCATCGATCTGACAAATGGCGGAGCCCATATGGGCGGACGTCTTTGTTCGTTTCAGGTCATAAAACATAAAAAACCTCCCAGCCAATTTGGTTGGGAGGTTTTGCTTTCATGGCAGCCAGCACCTCAAACCCCAACAGCTGCGAACTGCCCTCGGTCAGGAAAGTCAGAGCTGGGTTTTGTCGATCACTGAAGGCTAAGCCCTGAACACTAGGTTAGAAGAACACTGAGCACGTGAACACTGGACGCCAACCGCCGCTTACGTAGCTGCGTGGCTCACTGAGCACTCAATCTTTTAAGAGGAGTCCATGATATGGAACTATCTTGAAAGGATAGTCATATCAAAGGACCCTAATCTCAAGGCATTTTTTGGGGTTTACTACGCCATGAAAGCAATGAGATGGAAATAGCTGTTTATTCGTCGATACCGATCAAATGGGTTGTGGCGTTGGCAATTTGCAACGCTGCATCAACCTGTTCCATGAATTCAATGTTGAATTGGTTGACTTTGTCCACTTCTTGCCGTGGGAAGAGGTAAAGCAAGTCAGCGTTGTCGACAGAGTCCCGCTCTTTCTTGCTGTTATACCGCTCCACTTCGGCTTCAGCGCGGCGAATCGCCGTGTTGCAGGCTTCAACCAAGTCTTGGTTCATGCCGATGAGATGGTTTTTATAAAGCAATGCTTCGTGCAGGGAGAACGTTTTGCCGGCAACGGTGATTTTTGTTTCCAAGTTGGTACGATCAATCGCCGATTTGATGATGAAAAAGCGCTGTGCCAGATCATGGTATGCTTGAATCTTGGCTTGCACTTCTTTCTCCGCCTGCTTGACACTGTATTCTTGGTTAGCCCCTTTAATCCCCCAAGGGTGTTTCTTTTTGGAGGACCAAGCTGAGTAGGTGCTTAATTCTTCTTGAATCTTGGCCATACGTTTTTTGATGAGTTTCAATTCGGAGAGTCCTTGTTGAATGAGCATGATGCGCTCCCCTTTTCGTTCAATTAATTAGGAAGATGATTTCATAATAGAGGGTTTGCGCTTTTCAGTCAATCATTTCATTTAAAATTAAGATACAGGATTAAATATAAAATATTGTTCTTGCTATAATGAATGATTGGAGACTTGTGTTCATGCAATGTGGAGGTGCGAGATGAAATCTTTCATCGATGAATTGGCGAACAAGCTGAAAATCGATGCAGATATGGGTATATCCTGCGAAATCGTGGACTTTTTCAGCAATGAAGAGATTGAAAGTTATCAACATAAAGTGGATGACCACAAACATATCTGGATTGACGTGAAAATGTACGAATATGGTTTTACCGCCGCCAATGCTTTGTTTATGTCTTTTATGGCTTATATGAGTTATGCTCACTTCGCAGTGTTCTCCTCCACAGGGGGCGTTGATTGGACCCAGTATGATTTTCTTTCGTCAATGGATGGAAAAACAGGCTTTTATTGCCATGTGCGGATTTCATGACCGTGTTAGCAAATGATAAACCGATAAAGGCGCATTCGCTTCACAACAGAGCGAAGGCGCCTTTGTTGCATTAAAAGTGAAGTAATTTGATTGAGTACAATTAAATAGAGTAAAATAGTAGAGGTGTATATAAGTTCTTTTCCATCGAGAAGGGAGAAATGGCATCATGAGCAATCACAACCAACAAATCTTGCTGATTAACCGACCTAAAGGGATGCCGACTGAAGCGGATTTCAAGTGGGAAGAGATTCCGGTCCCCCAACCCAGTGAGGGGGAAGTGTTGGTCAAAACGCTCTATTTGTCAGTCGATCCATATATGCGAGGTCGTATGAATGATAGTAAATCTTACGTAGCTCCATTTGAACTGAACCAACCGATTTCCGGCGGCGTGATTGGCGAAGTGGTTGAATCCAAAGCGCCGGGGCTTGAAGCTGGGGATATCGTGGTTGGTATGCTGGATTGGAAAAAGTACCAAACGGTTTCCGTTCAAGGAGTGAAAAAAATTGATCCAACCGTCGCGCCGATCACGACTGCTTTGGGAGTGGTCGGTATGCCTGGACTAACCGCTTACTTCGGCCTGCTTGACATCGGTAAGCCACAACCCGGGGAGACCGTCGTGATTTCCGGAGCTGCCGGAGCGGTGGGCATGGTGGTTGGACAAATTGCCAAAATCAAAGGTTGCCGTGTGGTGGGTATTGCCGGGTCTGATGCAAAAGTAGAGTATTTGGTCAAGCAACTGGGCTTTGATGCAGCCATCAATTATAAGACGGCGACGAATTTAAAAGCGGCGTTGAAAGAAGCTTGCCCCAATGGAGTGGACATTTACTTCGACAATGTGGGTGGGGAAATTTCGGATGTGGTGATAACCTTAATCAATCCACATGCGCGAATTCCGTTGTGCGGTCAAATCGCATTGTACAATATGGAGAAAGTGGCGATAGGGCCGCGTATCCAGCCGTTGCTTTTGATCAATAAGGCGTTGATGAAAGGGTTTATCGTTGGCGATTACGCTGAGCGCTTTGAAGAGGGTACCCGCCAGCTGGCTCTTTGGGTCAAAGAAGGCAAGCTCCGGTATGAGGAAACCATCGTGGACGGATTTGAAAACACCATCCAAGCGTTTTTGGGACTCTTCACCGGTGAGAACCTGGGCAAGCAATTGGTGAAAGTAGCCGAGCCTTCCAAGCGCTGACGGCTGAATAGGAGCATGGAACATGACCCGTTTCCCGTGACTGGGAAACGGGTTTTTGTGTGGTAAGGAATCACCCGTTGACATAAAAGTCGGAAAGGTGGTTAAATAAATAAAATATTCTAGTAAGGGAACCATTGACGCATGTGAAAATACAGTGGTTGATGGCGTAGCATGTTCCCTGCTTTAACAGGGTTAAGCGTTATGGCGTTAATTACAGACAGTGGAGATGAGGGGAGAGAGCCAGTGAATAAACAGGCGAGTCAAGATAAAGGGATAGTTGAGAATCTGCGGAACATGTCAGTGTTGCGTGAGGAGATGAACCGCATCAACGCACAAATGCTACACCTGCTGAATGAGCGGGCGCGGGTGGCCATTGAGATCGGGGAAATCAAAAAACGGCAAAACCGGCCGATTGTCGATGAAAAACGAGAAAGGGAGATCATCGTCAAAATGCAGGAGGAAAATCAGGGTCCTGTCACAGATGAACAAGTAGCGCGTTTCTTTGGCAATTTATTCCAGATCGCCAAAGAATTGCAAGCGGTTCGCCGTTAACCAAACGAAAAGCCCCGCTGTCTGCGGTCGGACAGCAGGGGCTTTTGTCCTGGTGGAGAGAGAATTGGGGTTCTTTCCGGATTGTCAAGAAATTGACGAAAATTGCTTCATGTGTCATACTATGTTACCAAGTTAGTATTTTCTTTGTATTTATAACTAATTTTTGTAAATATTTTGAAGGGGGATTGGCGGATGGAATATGGCGTGATTATCTCAATCGGCATTTATATGGTAGCGATGCTGATCATTGGTTATTTCGCCTATAAGCGAACTTCGGACCTCTCTGATTATATGTTGGGCGGGCGGAATCTGGGTCCCGCGGTGACAGCCCTCAGTGCGGGCGCTTCCGATATGAGCGGCTGGCTACTGATGGGGTTGCCCGGTGCTATGTATGCAACAGGGATCAGCAGCGGCTGGATTGTATTGGGCTTGTGTGTGGGTGCTTATCTCAACTGGCTGTACGTGGCCCCGCGCTTACGAACATATACGGAAGTGGCGCAGAACGCGATCACCATTCCAGTCTACTTTGAAAACCGTTTCAAAGACCAATCCCGTATTTTGCGCGTAGTATCTGCATTGGTTATTTTTGTTTTCTTCACCTTCTATACCTCTTCTGGGATGGTATCTGGCGGGGAGTTGTTTAAAACTGCGTTTGGGATGGATTATTTGTGGGGAGTTCTCATTTCTGCGGGTGTCGTAATTCTGTATACGCTGTTTGGCGGATTTTTGGCCGTCAGCTGGACAGACTTCGTCCAAGGAACCATCATGTTTGTGGCTTTGATCTTAGTGCCATTGGTTACAGTGATGGAGGCGGGTGGCCTCGGTTCGACGCTGGCCGAGATCAAAAGTATCGATCCGGCCTTGCTCGATGCGTTTAAAGGGACGAGCATGATTGGCATCATTTCCTTGCTGGCTTGGGGATTGGGATATTTCGGACAACCCCATATCATTGTGCGTTTTATGGCGCTCAGCTCGGTAAAAGAAGCGAAAAGCGCGCGCCGTATTGGCATGGGCTGGATGATCTTTTCGATCATTGGCGCGATGTTAACAGGCCTGTTTGGAATCGCTTACTTTAACAATGCCGGTATGAAGCTGGAAAATCCGGAAACGGTGTTTATCAAATTGGCTGATGTGCTGTTCCATCCGCTGATCACCGGTTTCTTGCTGGCGGCTATCCTGGCGGCAGTTATGAGTACGATTTCTTCCCAACTGTTGGTGACCTCAAGCGCGTTGACGGAAGACTTCTACAAAGCGTTCTTCCGCCGTTCGGCCACAGATAAGGAGCTGGTGTTGGTCGGACGCTTGTCACTCTTGGGTGTATCTTTGATCGCTTTGTATTTGTCCTTGAACCCCAACGAAACCATTCTCAACTTGGTGGGTTATGCGTGGGCCGGCTTCGGGGCCGCATTCGGACCGGTGGTGTTGATCAGCCTGTTCTGGAAACGGATGAACAAATGGGGAGCGCTTGCCGGCATGCTTACCGGGGCGGTTACCGTCATCGTATGGGAGCAAATTGAAGCGCTCAGCGAAGTGTATGAGATCATTCCTGGCTTTATCGCGTGTACGTTGGCTATTATCATCGTGAGCCTGCTTACGCCGAAACCACCGGCTGAGATTGAGGCTGAGTTTGATGAAATGGTGAGACAGACGCAAGTGTAATCGAAAAGAACCCATCGCCTCCTATCAAGGGCGGTGGGTTCTTTGCTTATTTATATGCAGGAACTTGCAACAATTGGTCAATGGTGACGAATTCGTAGCCTTGTTGCCGCAAGTGTTTGATGATGCGGGGGAGTGATGCGACGGTTGCGTCACGTGGCCCACCGGCATCATGTTGCAAGATGATGCTTCCCGGCAAGGCATGATTCTTGACTGTCTGAACGATATCTTCTGCCGTTCTTCCTTTTTTCCAGTCAAGCGTGTCAACATCCCATTGGATCATCTCATAACCCATTTGTTCCAAGCGTTTGATCTTGCCTTTGACCGCTCCGTATGGCGGGCGCATCAAGCGCAGGTCTTTGCCGATGATTTGTTTGACGGTGGCATTGGTTTGATTCATTTCTTGCACCAACTGCTGATCGGTCAAGCTGGGAAGGTACGGATGCCGCCATGTATGGCTACCGATCACATGTCCTTCATCATATATCCGCTTAAGCATGTTCGGATGGGCTTTGGCTTGCTGACCCAATACGAAGAATGTGGCGCGAATTCCGTTTTGCTTTAAGATGTCTAAAATTTGATTGGTATAACGATCATTTGGCCCATCGTCAAATGTCAACGCGACCCATTTCAGCCCGCGCGGACCGTGATAATGCATATGTTTCGATTCGGATTTGATCACGGTTTTTTGTAGTGCGGTCAATTCTGGCGGCAATTTGATGCGCTTAGGCATAGGTGAGAGCTTGGCGAGGTGTGAATGGTCTGCTTGCCATCCGGGTTCTGCGGATTGTTGGTTAAAGCAACCACTGAGCAATGCACTGCTCATAAGTATTGCCGCAAGAAGACCATATATTTTTTTTTGCATGGTAAATCTCCAATCCCTATAAATCTATTTATATCAATAATAAATTAATCTAAGATAAAATTTATCTACTTTGCTGAGCTGAACTTGACGATCTTGTGGACGTTTTTTTACGGATTGGTTTCAAAAAACGTCCGTGCGTTGGGCACGGACGTGTGAAGGGGAGAAGAGGAGGTCTGCTTGGCGATAAACCAATGCTTGGGGAAAGCGTATGTGTCGACAGGGTGTTAAAGCGATTCCAGATTAAATTGGCGATAAATTTCTTCTAAGGATTTATCTTTGGCGCGGGCGATGATCTGTTTGCGAATGGCAAATTGCTTTTGAGAAAATGCGAAGCGTCTTTCTAATCCGACGCCAAATGCGTCAGGATAATTGGCGATCATGGTGGGTGTAGGCTGTTCTGCAGGGTTCCATTCGTCCATGCGTTGCATGATATATTCATAGAGATGGGGATGTTCTTGAATGAGACGGTGCAGAACATATGTGCCGTAACTGATGTGCCGGGATTCGTCTTTTTTGATCAGGCGGATGCCTTCCATCAAGCCTGGCATGAGCCCCCGCTTTTCAAGTGCTTGCTCAAAAAACCAATAACCGGTTTCCGCGCCAACGCCTTCAATCAACATGTTGTATAACACGGCAGCATCAGCGAATGCTTCGGGGGAGTCGTCAGTCAACAGCCGGTTCATGGTGCGAGTGAGGGTATTGCTATCCTGTTGGGCCGCATCTGTGTCATACAAGTAAAGCTTGGGTACGCCACGTCGATTTAGATAGGGGGTCAAATCTTCGGTGACACCGAGTGTATTGATGAAAAGGCGGAAAAACTCCGTATGTTTGGCTTCTTCAAACAAAAACGTGGTCAAATACATCTCTTCTTCCAATCTTCCTTCACGGGCTACAGCAATCAGAAGCGGTAGCAAATCGACCGTCACTGCTTCTTCCCCAGCCAAGAAATTAACAATCATCCCCAGGATCTCTCTTTTTTGCTCCCCAGTGAAATGACTCCAATCTTTGACATCCTGTGTCAGGTCGATATCTTCCGGATTCCAGGTGCCCAGTCGTTTGGCTTTTTGATACAGGCGGTAAGGAACAGACTGCATATCCAGTCCTTTGCTCAACGTAATAATATGTCGTGTCAAGGAAACCCCTCCAATCATGAAATATGAACCGGCGGGTCAGTCGGTGCCACCCATGCTACACCCATTGAAGAATGGGATCGAGTCTAATTTTATACCGAAAAATGCGATTTTTCTACCATTCCCTTCCGTTTGTGTGGCGAGTGGGAACGCGTTGCTTATATCGCATTCCGAGCGAGGCAATGGAAAGGGGGATTGACAAATTACAGATAATTATATAAAATTTAAATTGACAGATTAGAGATTGCCCTCATCGTTGCTATGGGTGAGGAAAATGGGATTTTGCACATCCAAAACCGACTATTCTGCTTGATTTTATAGAAAAAACGGTGCGTTGTCGGTCCATGTTTCTTTTTACCGACGATAGCTTAACATATCCGATCCCCACGACGCTGGAAGACGGAGGCTGATAGGCATGAAAATATCGACAAGAGGCGAATACGCATTGCGCGCGCTGATCATCTTGGGGCAAGAACCGGCGCGAGTGATGACGATTAGCGACCTTGCGGACAAAACGCTGGTGCCGACAAGTTATTTGGAACACATCTTATTGCAACTCAAACATCTGGGGTATGTGGTCAGCCGGCGTGGAAGTCGTGGCGGATACCGGATCAACCGGCCGCCGGATCAGATTGTGATCGGAGAGATCATCCGCCAGTTGGAAGGGCCGTTGGCACCAATGGGTTGCGTGAGTGTGACTGCTTATGAGTCATGTGAATTGGAATCGATGTGCTTGCTCAGACCCTTATGGATGTCCATCAGGGAAACCGTCGCAAATCTATTGGAGAAGACCACGTTGGAAGATCTGCTGCGCGGCAAAGTGCCTCAGGCGGCAAAAGGATAAATAAAACATGAACTTCCCTCTCGGGATGTTAAAGCCATGACCACTATGGTTATGGCTTTTTTATATTGGCCGGAGTGGGTACCCTTCATTTTTGTGCTTGAAAATGTCGGATGGTGCCAGCCGCATCTTGCTAATCTATTGATGAGGGGGTGAGGTGCTTGTGAACCTGCTGCAACATATGAATGCAGCGCTCAGCTATATTGAAGACCATCTCGCTGACGACATCGACTTTAAAGAAGTGTCCCGGCGGGCGATGTGTTCGGAGTACCATTTTAAACGGATGTTTTCTTTTCTCGCCGGTGTGACGTTGTCCGAATACATTCGGCGCAGACGGCTCACCCTGGCCGCATTTGAACTGAAGGATCGCGATGTGCGGATCATCGATATTGCGATCAAATACGGATACAGCTCTGCGGATGCGTTTGCGCGGGCGTTTCAAGCCATGCATGGTGTGACACCATCCGAAGCCAGAAACAATGGAAAGCCGTTGAAAGCTTTTCCGCGGATGACTTTTCAATTGACTGTCAAAGGGGGAAACGAAATGAATTATCGCATCGAGGAGAAAAGTGCGTTTCGCATTGTCGGCATCAAAAAAAGAGTTCCACTGATTTATCAAGGGGTTAATCCGGAAATTGCCTCCATGTGGGCCAGCTTGGATGAGGCGAAGATCACTCGGTTGAAAAATCTCAGCAATGTCGAGCCGGTTGGTTTGCTTAGCGCATCTACGAATTTTTCTGAAGGGAGAAAGGAGGGAGGGGAACTGGATCATTACATTGGCGTGGCAACGACGCAAGCGTGCCCGGAAGATTTGGAGCAGTTGGAAGTGCCTCCTTTGACCTGGGCGGTATTTGAAGCAGTCGGTCCCTTTCCAAATACATTGCAAGAGACATGGGGGCGCATCTTCTCCGAATGGTTCCCATCTTCCGATTATGAACTGGCTGAGGGGCCGGAAATGTTGTGGAACGAGCACAAAGATACTTCATCGCCCAAGTTTCGTAGCGAGATATGGATTCCGATTCAGAAAAAGCGCCAATGAATAGATGGGATGCCCGCAATGGCCAATATAAGGCCTTGCGGGCATCGTTGCTTATGTCGGATCATTTGAAATATAATAAAAGCAAGTTGCAAAAAGGAGTGGTGACGATGATTGTGATGAACAGCAAGCTGAACACGACAGGACAAGACGTGGAGAATCCTTTTTGCTGTTAGTGCGGACGGGGGTTCTCCATGATCTGCCGCAGATCCTGATGATAGGAGGACTCACCATTGAATAAATGGACATGGGGCTGGACCCCTGCCTTGGAGGAAGCATTTGATCGGATCAAAGAGGACGGGCTCGCAGTTGGGCGCGTGACCCTTCAGCATAAACGCTTGTATCGTTTGCAGACCGAATACGGGGAGCTATTGGCGGAATTGACTGGCAAATTCCGCTATGAGACAACGAGAGTGGAAGAGTATCCTGCCGTGGGCGATTGGGTGGTCATTCGACCACGAGTGGCGGAGGGCAGAGCCTCCATTGAGGCTGTTTTGCCTCGCTTTAGCAGGTTTTCCCGCAAAGTGGCTGGCCGGACATGGGAGGAACAGATTGTTGCCGCCAACGTCGATACGGTATTCTTGGTCAACGCGTTGAACCAAGATTTTAATGTGCGACGGATCGAGCGTTATCTTACCTTGGCCTGGGAAAGCGGTGCGCAGCCGGTGATTGTGTTGAACAAGGCGGATTTGTATCCTGACGTGATTGACAAGGTGGCGCAAGTCGAAGCGGTGGCCTTGGGTGTGCCGATTCATGTGGTAAGTGGCTTGACCGGCAAGGGATTGGATGAATTGATGGCGTATTTGCAACCGGGAAAAACAGTGGCCTTGCTTGGTTCCTCCGGAGTGGGCAAATCCACCTTGACCAATTGCTTTTTGGGGACGGAACAGCAAGAAGTGCAAGCGGTTCGCGCTGGGGACGACAAAGGGAAACATACAACCACCTATCGAGAATTGTTTCTCTTGCCGCAAGGGGGATGCCTGATCGACACGCCGGGTATGCGTGGAATCAAACTTGTCGACCAGGAACACGGTGTGCAAGAGACATTTGAGGAGATTGAGCAGTTGGCGCTCTCTTGCCGTTTCACCGATTGCCAGCATCAGGGTGAACCAGGTTGCGCAGTGGAGCTCGCGTTGGCCGAAGGGCGCTTGGCGCCGAAACGCCTTGCTAATTACCGGAAGTTGCTTCGGGAGTTGGCGTATTATGAGCGCAAAGAAAACCGGCAGCTGGCTCACGCGGAAAAAGAGATATGGAAGAAAAGAAGCAGACAAGCGAAGATACATGCGCGCAAGTGATTAATACGTATGCGGCGCCCAATCCGGCGGAACATAACCGGATTGGGCGCTTTTTTGCATTTCGTTTAAGCATTCGCTGGGGTGGTATGGTAAAATCTCTGTTATTGGAAAGGGCCTCTATCTCGTAAACGGTGGCGGTAAGCCCAGCCCGAACGTTAGAGGCGTATGGAAAAATGAAGAGATTGAGTGAGGGTAGGGCATGCGAATAGAAGTCATAGCAACAGACTTAACTGATGCCAAATTGGCGGATCAGCATGGAGCTGACCGGATTGAACTGGTTACAGGTATGGCGGAAGGGGGATTAACTCCCAGTTACGGGTTGATTGAGGAAGTAGTGCGTCGCGTCACAATTCCGGCTTATGTGATGATCCGACCCCACAGCCGTTCGTTTTGTTACAGTCAGGATGATCTGGACACGATGATTAAAGATATCCAAACCGTGAAACGCCTAGGCGCGCCAGGAGTGGTCTTGGGGGCGCTGACCAAGGAAAAGACCATTGATGAAACGGCGCTGTCACTTTTGCTTGAGGCGGCGGAAGGGTTAGACATCACTTTTCATCGCGCATTTGATGAGGTGGTCGATCAGGAAGCGGTGCTAAAGGTGTTGCTCCGCTATCCGCAAGTGACGAGGGTGTTGACTTCCGGCGGCAAGCGTAGCGCGCTTGATGCGGTTCCGCAGATGGCGAAGTTGGTGCGCTTGGCTGAGGGAACCCACCTGACCATTCTGGCGGGTAGTGGCTTGACCGTTGAGTCGTTGCCTGCATTTAGCGCGCAAACAGGGGTGAAGGAAGTTCATTTTGGCTCGGGGGTGCGAGTGGGCGGCAAGTCTTTGGCGCCGATTGATCCTGCCAAGCTGGAGGCATTAAAAGCAATAGCTGATTCAAGCATATAAAAGAAGCATAAAGAAAGGCGACAAGCGGTCGCAAACAAGGGCTCCCGCCGGCACAATCGCCGTGGGAGCCTTAACTGTTTGGTTTTCATAAAAACCGAAGAGAAAGGGGAGGCGGTTTGGTAAGTTGATTCATAGGGAATGGAAACAAAGCCGATCCTAATCCAAGGTCGGCTTTTTATGGTTACACAGAGGAGGAAAGCGCATGACGACCATCATGATTGTGGAAGATGACGAGAAAATTGCGACACTGTTGCAAGAACATCTTTTCCGCTACGGATACAAAGCTGAGCGCGTTACTGATTTTACTGCGGTACTGGATGTATTTCTGGATATCCAACCGCAATTGGTGTTGCTTGATGTCAACTTGCCTATGTATGACGGATATTACTGGTGTCGCCAAATCCGCCGCCACTCGACGTGCCCTATCTTGTTTATCTCTGCTAGAGAGGGGCAAATGGATCAGGTGATGGCCTTGGAAAACGGCGCCGACGATTACATAACCAAACCATTTCATTATGAAGTGGTGATCGCCAAGATTCGTAGCCATCTTCGCCGCGCCTACGGTGAATACGCGGGGGGCGGTGTAGAACGGCGGGTGGAAGTGAATGGATTGACTCTTTTCCCGGAACGGCTGGAGTTGGCGTGGCAGGGCAGGAAAGTGGAATTGGGAGGCAAAGAGGCTTTGTTGCTTGAAGCGTTATTGAAGCGGCCTGGGCGTGTGGCGACCAGGGATGTATTATTGGAAATCCTGTGGAATGAGCAAGCGTTTGTGGATGATAACACGCTGAATGTGTATATCAACCGTGTTCGCGGCAAACTGAAAGAACTCGGCATCACAGGCCTGATCGAAACCGTGCGGGGAACGGGTTACCGCTTGAAACCTCCCGGGGAGGAAGGGGCATGAGGCTGTTCATTAGGGAGCATGGCTCGCTCATCGCCTTTACCCTGCTCCAGTGGGTGGCACTGTTGGGATTGATTTGGCTGGCCGGTTATCGGTCGATTCGCATCTTGGGGTATGTTTGGCTGTTGGGCGTGGTTTCATTTGCCGCTTTTCTCACATTCTTTTATTTGCGGAGACGTAGTATGTATCGGCGCTTGTCCCAATCGCTTGCGTCAATGGAAGATGCCCTTGTCGATCATCAACCATCCACACCGGCGGCAGAAGCGTTCGCGCAGTTGCTTCATAATCAATACCGATTGTACCAAGACCGATTACATGCTTATGAACAGCGGCAACAACGCCATCTCACCTTTATCAACCAATGGGTTCACCAGATGAAAACGCCGCTGTCTGTTGCTGATTTGCTGTTGCAAGAGGAGGAGACGCTGGCGGTGGACAGTGTGCGGGAAGAGTTGGATCGCTTGCGTGCTGGTCTTCAGATGATTTTGTACACCTCGCGTTTGGAAGCATTTGAACAAGATTTTCGCATCGAATCCCTGCCGCTGTCCGAGTTGGTGCAACAAGTGATTAAGGAGAACAAACGGCTATTTATCAGCAAGCGCGTCTTCCCCCGGTTGACGTTGGCGCCGGAAGCCCGGGTGATGTCTGACGCGAAATGGCTTGGCTTCGTCTTGCAACAGTTGTTGACCAATGCGGTGCGGTATTCCAGTGGCCGTAGCGAGCAGTTGCACGTGTCTATCCAGCGCGCAGGGGGTGCTTGGGAACTCACCATCAAGGATGAGGGAGTAGGCATTCCGCCCGCAGACTTGCCGCGCGTATTTGAGCCGTATTACACAGGAGAAAACGGCAGAAAATACAAGGAATCCACCGGGATGGGGCTTTATCTGGTCCGGGAAATCTGCCGGAAGCTGGGGCATGCTGTGACGCTCCAATCTCAAGTGGGCGTAGGGACGAAAGTGACAATCACCTTTGGTCGGCGGCAACCTTACACAAATGTAAGATAGGATTAAGACAGATCCATAGCAAGGCTGCGCAAAACCCATTATTCTGTTTCAAGAGCAAACGGCTTTTGAAAGGGGTTGTGCAACGATGGAAATCGTGAAAGTATCAAATCTGAGCAAAACATATGGCGGGAGCATGCCATTCCGCGCCTTGAAAGATATCAACTTATCGATTGACAAAGGTGAATTCCTCGGGATCATGGGGCCTTCGGGCAGTGGGAAGACCACATTACTCAACATGATCTCGACCATCGACCATCCCAGTTCAGGCGAAGTCTGGATCAATGGGCAGAATCCGCATCAGTTGAAGAAAAACCAATTGGCCATGTTTCGGCGCCGAGAACTAGGTTTTGTGTTTCAGGATTTCAATCTGCTGGATACCTTGACCTTGGGGGAAAACATTGTCTTGCCGCTAACTTTGGATCGGTGTCCTGTTCCTGAAATGGATCGCAAGTTGGCGGAGATCGCCGCCAAGTTGGGAATCGACGCCATTCTGGACAAGCGCACGTATGAAGTGTCGGGCGGCCAGCGGCAACGAGCGGCCATTGCACGCGCGCTCATCCATTCCCCGTCCTTGGTGATGGCGGACGAACCCACGGGTAATCTTGATTCCAAAGCGTCGCGCGATGTGATGGAGACGCTGGAGCGCCTTAATCGCGATGAAGAAGCGACCATGATGATGGTAACGCATGATCCGATGGCGGCCAGCTACTGCGACCGGGTCATTTTCATCAAAGACGGCCAGCTTTACAATGAGATCCACCGCGGTGACAATCGAAAGGTGTTTTATCAGCAGATTATTGATGTGTTGGCATTGTTGGGAGGGAATGCGCATGAAATTCCATCAGTTCGCGTATAACAATGTCCGGCGCAATATCCGCACGTATAGCGCCTATTTGCTGAGTAGCACGTTTGCGGTGATGATTTTCTTCGTTTATGCCATGTTCATTTACCATCCGCAATTGGCAGATGGCTCTGTCAGCCGGATGGTTAAAATCGGCATGCAGGCGGCGGAATATGTCATATTCGGTTTTTCATTTTTGTTTTTACTTTATTCTGTGGGCGGATTTTTGAAGGCTCGCAAAAAAGAGTTTGGCTTGTTGGCAATGCTCGGCATGACGCGGATGCAGCTGAACCAACTCGTCTTTCTTGAGAATATGCTGATTGGCCTGTTATCCGTCGGGATGGGTGTGATGTTGGGCTTGCTGGTGGTGAAAGCTTTCTTTATTTTTGCCGCGTACGCGTTAGAAATGCCGGAACTACCATTTTACTGGCCGGCGGATGCGCTTAAGCTGACCATCTTGTCGTTCTTGTGCATGTTTGTGGTGATTTCGCTGATGACGCTGTTTTTTGTGCGCAATCAGCGGGTGATTGCATTGTTGCAGGGCGCGAACAAGCAAAAACCGGAACCGAAAGCGTCCATTTTCTTGGCGTTGGTGGTGTTTGCCTGCCTTGCTGGTGCGTATGGTATTGCGCTCACTAAGTTTTCCAGCGATACCATGTTGCTGATATTGGGATTGGCCATTGTCGGCACGTATTTCTTATTCACGCAATTGAGCGTGTTTGTCATCCGCTGGCTGAAGCGTCGCCGCAGTTTTTATCAGCGTGGTACCAATTTATTATGGTTGTCTGACTTGGCTTACCGCATGAAAGACAATGCGCGGATGTTGTTTTTGGTAACGATCGTGTCTGCTGTTGCGTTTACCGCAACAGGTACCTTCCTGTACTTCAAACAGCAGGCCCGGATGATGTTGGAAGTAAATCCGTATCCGTTCATTTATGTATCAAGTCCCGACAATCCAAAGGCTAACGCCGATTTGGCCCGGATTGACCGTGAATTGTCCCGAGAGCAGGTGCAGGCAGAGAGAATCACCCTTCCGGTTCGCTATTATATGCCCACACAAGGAGATAAAAGAGTGGCTATTATCCGCCAATCTGACTACAACCGCCTGGCTCGTCTGCTTGACCGGGACCCGATACATGTGCGCGGACAGGCGGGTTGGCTTTTGCGGTCAAAAGATAAAGAAAACGATTTGGAGGAAATGAAGCGCATCACCTTCAAAGAGAACGGCAACGTCTTTCACATTGATCGGTCGATCGTTGGCACTATTCTGCCTTACTCCCCAGGCGATTTGGTGGTTGCTGACACAGCATTTACCAAATTGACGAAACCGGCCAAACAAGAAATATTTACTTTCTATATTGTCGACAAATGGATGGGGCAGGAACCCAAAGCAGGTTCTGTGGAACATCGGGTGAGTGAAAAATTGGTAAGCATGTTTCCTTTCAGTGTAGAGGCGAAAGGGGAATTGTTGGAGCGGGCGACAGTATATCTGACATTTAAGCAATTTACCAGTGTGTCCATGTTTATCGGGATGTTTATTGTGTTTATCTTCTTCATGGCAGCAGGTAGTTTCTTGTATTTCCGCCTCTACGCCGACTTGGACCAAGACAGCAAACGGTATCAGGCTATCAGCAAGCTGGGGTTGACGGAACGTGAGCTGGCAAGAGCCAACACCGTGCAGATGGCGCTGTTGTTCTTCGTTCCCTTTATTGTGGCTGTGGTGCATTCGATCGTTGCGTTGATGGCATTGCAGGAAGATCTGCAAACGCCGGTGATCGGGCCGGCCACAGTCGGTATCGGCTCGTTTTTCTTGTTGCAGTTCGTATATTTCCTGATTGTGCGGAGCAGTTATTTAAAATCACTGAAACGCGTGTTAAGCTGATGTGTCTGTTGTTTCTCTCAAGATTTGTGGCGGAATGGGCCATACTATAGTCAGAATTAGCCACAATGAAAGAGGGATGGAAATGACGACGCAAGCAGTATATGACGTGCTAAACAAACAGGTTGCCAATTGGTCGGTGCTTTATGTCAAATTGCACAATTACCATTGGTTTGTCAAAGGGGATCAGTTCTTCGAACTGCATAAGAAGTTCGAGGAGTATTATACGGAGGCGGCCGGTTATATCGACGAGTTGGCCGAGCGCTTGCTGGCGATCGGCGGAAAACCGGTCGCCACGATGAAAGAATATCTCAGCTTAGCTTCCATCACGGAAGGGACGGGCAATGAAACCGCTGAGCAAATGGTGAATAACCTGATCACCGACTTTAACACCTTGGTGGATGAATTGAAACAAGGCATCGATATCGCGGATCAAGCCGGTGATGAATCTACTGCTGATATGTTGACGCACATTCGCACCAGCTTGGAAAAACATCTCTGGATGTTGAATGCATATATGGCATAACTGATGTGGTAGCTTGCAATCAAGTGGAGCACCAAATGCAATCCAGCCCCTCTGTTTTAAGAGGGGCTGGATTGCGTTTGGTGCAGTGGGATGAAAGAAATGCAAAGGTTTAATGGAGAATGGAGAGCAAAATCGCCAGTAAACTCGACGGTTGGTTTTGTTCGCTTTCGATGACGAAAGATAGACTCACCGCCAACATGGCAAACATGATGAGGCTATAGATGAGCAATATTTTTTTCAATGAAGAACCCTCCAAGATGATTGGCACAGATCAATATTCACCCATATTATATCACCCGATGCTTGTTGTTTTTAGTTGGAGAAGCGTCGCCATTTAAAATTTTTAAGTTGAGATCTCTTTCAACAATGGCGTATAAAAAAGCGTTGACTGTTGCGTCGCTGTTTGGCATGAAAAGCAATGCACTCTATTTTTTGATACCGCCCATACTCAGATCGCCCCTTTCTGTGTAAAAATGAGGGTAAGCAGTTATTCTGAAAGCCATCGAAACGGAACACATTCTATGGTTCAGTTGCCGGTTGATGCCGATGGCAGGCTTTGATTGCATCCGCCGGCTAGACGAAGAGTAAGGGAGAGAAGGGCTTATGACGGCAAAAAACTGGAAAAAGGGCGCACGTTTGCACGGTTTTGTCCTGCGCGATGAACAAAGGGTGGAAGCAATCGATGCCACTGCTAGGCTGTTTGAGCATGAAAAGACAGGTGCGAAGCTGTTGCAATTGGCGAATAGAGATCCCAACAAGGTGTTTGCAGTCAGTTTTAAAACATTGCCACAAGACGATACAGGGTTGACGCATATTTTGGAGCATTCCGTCTTGTGCGGTTCCCGTAAATATCCGGTGAAGCAACCATTCAAAGAGATGTTGAAAGGATCGTTGTCCACTTATCTCAATGCCTTGACTTTCTCAGACAAAACAGTGTATCCGGTGGCCAGCCGCAATTGGCGAGATTTTCTCAATTTGGTTTCGGTGTATGTGGATGCCGTGTTTTTTCCGAAGATTCATGAGACACCGGAAATCTTCTTACAGGAGGGATGGCATTACGCGTTATCTGCACCGTCTGATCCGTTGGCGATCAGCGGCGTCGTATACAATGAGATGAAAGGGGTTTATTCCTCCCCTGATTCGTTGTTGGGACGGACGGCCAAAATCATCTTGTATCCGGACACCCCTTACGGGTTTGATTCAGGAGGGAACCCGGACCGCATTCCTGATCTCTCATTATCACAATTTTTGATGTACCACCGCACCCATTACCATCCATCCAACAGTTATTTTTACTTGTATGGCGACGGTGAACTGGAGGAAGTGTTGCGATTGTTGCAAGAAGAAGCGCTCGCATCCTTTGGGAAACAAGTATTGACTCATCGTTCGTTGGTGCAACCGCCCTTTTCGTCTCCAGTGGAGAAAACGGTCGCCTATCCGGCGGCGAGCACTGCGGGGCGAACCATGTACAGTGCTTCCTATGCGGTCGGGGAAGCGACGGACCCCCTCCAGATGATGATGCTGACCCTGATGGCGTATGTCCTTTTTCACAGTCCGGCGTCTCCGTTGAAGCAGGCACTGTTGGATGCTGGCGTGGGCAAAGTGGTGTCCGGACAGATCGACCCTTCCATGCGCAAGCCGATGTTCAGCGTGTTTGTAAAACATGCGGAGTCGGGGGTATTGGATCTTTTCCGCCGCGTGTTGACGGACACACTACGTCGGTTAGTGGAGGATGGCATCGATCCTGACTTGCTACATGCGGGTATCAACTGGCTGGAAGTGACGTTAAGGGAGCCGGATCAAGGCGGCCCGGCTGGGCTCACTTATTTATTCAAAGCGATGAGCAGTTGGTTGCACGGCGGTGACCCGTTGGCCCATTTGCGCCATGATAAGACGCTTTCGGCCTTGCGTGCTCATGTGCAAAAAGGTGGCGGCGAACAATGGATTCAAAAGAACTTGTTGGATAACCATCATGCTGCGTTCTTAACGTTGGAGCCCAGTGTGACACTGGCAGAAGAGAGGGAGCGGCAACACAGGCAGAAGCTTGCGCGGATCAAAGATACTTTGTCGGCGGCGGATATCAAGCGGCTCATCGAGCAAACTCAGCGGTTGCAAGCGAGGCAGCAGGCGGCCGATCCGGCGGAAGCCTTGGCATGCTTACCCTTATTGAGCTTAAATGAACTCCCGGCTCATCCGAACCCCATCCCGTTGGAGCAAACCGCTGTGCAAGGGGTTCCTGTTTTGTTCACGCCGCATGACACCAAAGGCATCCATTATCTCCAACTCTCGTTTGACACGAAAGCGGTACCGGAAGAGCATTTCCCCTATATCGCGCTCTTGGCTTATGTGCTGGGAAAAATGGGCACCAAGCGATACACCTACGGTCAATTGGCCAATGCCGTTCACCTGTTGACCGGCGGTTTGCAATGCAAGGTGCAGACGTACCAGCAAACACAATCGGCGCCGACGGTTGCGACGGTGTTTCATGTCAATGTGAAGCTCTTGTCCCACCAATGGCCGACACTCCCAAATCTGTTACATGAAATTTTGAGTTTGACCCACTTTACCGATCATGGGCGCTTGTTGCAATTGATCAGGGAGTTTAAAGCGCAACGGGAGACACTGCTTTTGCGTAGTGGCCACCAATTTGCAGTGATGCGCCTCGCTTCCTCGCTGTCGGACAAAGGACGGTGCGATGAGCTGTTGCACGGCATCGGTTTGCATCGTTTCTTGAGCCGGTTGGAACGGGAGTTTGCGCAACGGGCTGACGAAATTGCCAAGCGGTTGCAACAGACTGCGCGCTTGATTTTCCGGCGCGACGCGCTAACTGTGCATCGGGTGGCGGCGGAAGGGGAAGCTGGAGAGCATCTGCCGCGTTTTTTGGAACAGTGGGTGCCGACCCTTGGGATGGAGGCGGCTACTCCGCAAGTGCACCAGCAAGCGCATCGGGTGGTAAACCACAAACAAGACGAGGCATTTTTCGGCCCAGGACGGGTGCAGTATGTGGCCAAGGGAGGCGGGTTGTTCACGGCCGGCGGACGCTATGAAGGGCGGTGGATGGTGCTAAAAACGTTGTTAGAGACGGAGTATTTGTGGAATCGGATTCGGGTACGGGGAGGGGCGTATGGCGCAATGTGCAGTTTGAGCCGCACGGGTGCGCTTGCATTCGTCTCCTATCGAGATCCAAATCTGACAGAGACTTTGCAGGTGTATCAAGAGATTCCGGCTTATTTGCGGCGGTTGAACCCCAGTCGGGAAGAATGGCACCGCCTGCTGATCGGCACTCTCCGTAAGTTAGACCCTGCCCGTTCTGCCAGCCAAAAGGGCGAGGCGGCACTGATGCGCCATTTCAGCGGAATCACGGAGGAGATGGTGCGGGAAGAATGGGAGCAGGTATTGCAGACGAATGTCAATGATGTGCGGGAATTGGCGCCAGTAGTAGAAGCAGTGTTAAAAGAGGGGGCGGCCTGCGTCATTGGCGGTGAAGGGAAGATTAAAGCCCACGCGGACTTGTTTGACCGGATTGAGCCGCTTATTTGATAGCGGTCAAGATCTTCTCTCATTGAATATGAAAGAACCTGATTGTACCGATTTTGAAAGATTTGTCTTGATAATATTTGTTATTTTCCTGTAGGGTTGATGATGGAGGTCGTGGACAAAGGAGTGGAAACAAAAGTGAAAGGTGACAACATGCCGACGACTCCGGTGCTTCGCATACGAGACTTAACCAAAACCATCGGTAAACGAACCATCATCGACCGCGTTTCGTTTGATGTGAATCCAGGTGAGGTTTTTGGTCTGTTGGGCCCCAACGGAGCGGGAAAAACGACGATCATCCGCATGATTGTCGGGTTGATGGCCGCGACTGAAGGGGAAGTGTTCATCAACGGAGTCAGTCTGCAAAAACAGTTTGAAGAAGCGATTCAACATGTAGGAGCGATTGTGGAGAATCCGGAGCTGTACAAGTTTATGACTGGCTATCAAAACCTCTTGCATTTTGCCAATATGGTGGAAGGGGTCTCTCCAGAATGGATCGAAGAAGTGATCGCGCTGGTGAGGCTGGACGAACGGATTGATGAACCGGTCAAAACGTACTCGCTGGGTATGCGGCAACGGCTGGGTGTGGCACAAGCGATTTTGCATCGGCCATCGCTGTTGATTTTGGATGAACCGACCAACGGGTTGGATCCCGCTGGCATTCGCGAGTTGCGCGACTACTTGAGGTGGTTGGCCCAGTCAGAAGGGATTGCGGTCTTGGTTTCCAGCCACCTATTGTCTGAAATGGAGTTAATGTGTGACCGAGTCGCGATTATTCAGCATGGCCGGTTGATTGATGTGAAAAAAGTGGATGAGTGGGGAACGGAGCAGACAGGCGCCATGCCGGTGGAATTTGAAGTGGACCGTTTGGACCGTGTGGCGGATGTGCTTTGCCAATTAGGTTGGTCACAACCGTGGACGGAAGCGCCGCGCGGGTTCGCTATGGAATTGGAACGAGCCCAGATCGCCGATCTCAATGCCGCACTGGTGGCCAACGGTGTAAAAGTATATGCCATCAAGGCTCTGGAAAAACGGTTGGAGGACCGTTTCCTGGAGATCACGGGAGGTGAGACGGTTGGGTAAGTTTGTACGGTTGGTCAAAAATGAGTGGCTCAAAGTATTTGTGCGACCCCGGACTGCGGTCTTGCTGGCAACCCTGATCGCCTTGGTTTTTGGGACAGCCCTGTTTTTGGCATATGTGGCTTCTGCATCCCAAGTTGGTTCCGACCTGTGGGGGTTTGCGTATCAATGTAGTTATCTGCTTATCTTGCCGTTGGTTTTGTCGATGATTGTTGCCGGGGATATCGTTTCCAGTGAGTTCAATTGGGGAACAATCAAGCTGTTGCTCATTCGCCCCGCCAACCGGACCAAAATCTTGTACGCCAAGTATGCGGCCGCGGTGTTGTTCAGCGTGTTTTGTCTTGTTTTATTTTTTGTCGCGAGTTTATTGTTCGGTTTAGTCTTTTTCGGATGGGGTCCCCTCGATCAGATCGGTGGTCAGATCCTGGCTGAGTATGGATATTATTTGATTGAAACGGTGATGATGGTAACTTTGGCCTTTGCTGTTTCCACCGTCTCCCGCAGCAGTTCATTGGGAATCGGCTTGAGCATATTCCTGAAGTTCATTGGTATGTTCTTGGTGGGAATCCTCCAATCATTTGAGATGGAATGGGGTAAATACCTGTTGGCGGCCAATCTGGACCTGGGGCAGTATGAGGCGGGACAGCCGATCCCGTTCCCGGGGATGAGCGTCGGTTTTTCTGTCGTCATCTTGGTACTGCATTTTTTATTGTTTCATGCAGTGGCTTGGGTGTCTTTTACCAAGCGGGACGTGGCTGTGTAATACAAAACGACTGTTCTCCGGGCAGGGGAATGGTCGTTTGTTTTGTGACAGGGGAATCTTTGGTTTTTCCGAAAAACAAGAAGGAATTTATAGTATTGTTAATCAATTTATAAAAGATATGTTGTTTTTGGGGATGCATGCGGATGGTCAAACATCGTTGTCACAAATGCCTTGGCAAACATGGTTCAAGTCATTTGCAACAAGGACAAGCCTGAGAACGGATCAATCGGAGAACCGCCGTAAACGGAAGCCGTGATCGGGCCGGCAACAAGGCTTCCGTGGCGTTACTCTCTAATCGATTTCCTCTTCTGCTGAAAAAGCGAACAAGCCGTCTTTATCTGCTTCCGAGCCGTCCGTAAGAGCGTCTTCAAACAAATCCTCCAACAGTTCGGTTGCAAGCCAACCCGCCGCAAAGCCGCCAATCGCTCCCGTAGACCGGGACCACTTTTGATGGTAGTTGTGGTAAAACGTTTTTTTGTCATGCGCAAATGATAAAGGGGAGGAAATCATTTCGGCAATGATTTGCTTCAGCTGATCGGTCAACTCTGAGCCCTGTTCCAATAGACGATTGTCCAGGTAGATGTCTCGTTTGACCTCTTTTTTGGACATAAATGAAGGGATATCTACTTCAATCAACATATGGATGCTCTCATCCTCTATTTTGGCGACAAACTCAAGCTCTTTGATGTCGCCGCAAAATAGGGAGGTGGGTGCGAACTTGAACTCTTGCAAATGCCCGTCGAAGGAGCGCGAGCTGTACTTTTCGGTGAATCCGAGTTCAGACAGGGCGGCAAACACCTGCTTCAATCGAGGAGGAGCTTGAATGATGACGGGATCATGGTCTTTATGGTCAATCGCTTCAGCGATGTCCAAATGGGTGATAAAGGTGTAAGAGATAGCGTGGCCCGACAGCAAGAGATTGGTGGGTAAGGAATAAGTAAAAGGCAACACTTTCTGTTTCCCAGGTTGGATGGTGAACGCCTCGTGGAAAGGGAAACGTTCAATCAGATGAGTGAAAATTTGTTCTTTGCCATGGAGTTGAACCACAAAATCAATATCGATTTTGTTGATTTCCTGCGCAACAGCCCCACCAAGTATCATTAATTCTCCGTGGATCGTTTCACCTGAAGCATATTCTTCTTTATCGAGAATAAGATCAACTTTGGCTCCGCCTTTGCCGAGTTTGGCCATAAATTTTTTGAATACCATGGGTCTGTCTCCTTTTTTTAAATAAATATACCTGATTATTCCGCTGTTAAAACCGATTGCTTGATGTGCTCTTGCACAAGCGCTGATGGTTTGGCAAAGCATTGGCCTTACGCATGACGGAATAATGCTGAATCTTATGAATTTGCCGATGGTTGATCTTTGATGAGAGAGTTGACCGGGCATCATTCTCTGATTCGGATCAAGGAGGGACGCAGGATGGGAAGTTTCATGCACGAGAGGCAGGAGAGATTGAGAGAAGAAGTACAAAGCCGGAAGTTGATGCGAGTTGCACCGGTGGGTCGGGAGAAACGCGATGTCGAATGGTCATTAAAACAGCTAGGGATGGATTGTATGTGGGAAAAATCGCAAACCGGAGCGCACACGGTTTCTGTGTATGGAGAATTGACCCGCCAGACGGGGCGGATGGTTGTGATTTATGACAAGCACAACCGGGTGAGCGAGTGTCATGCATTTCATCCGTGCCATGTGGATGAGATCGAGTGGGTAAAAAGATCGTAGCATTCCGCCCTTTGTGGGCGGTTTTTTTCATGGCTGGGTAGAGGGTGTGGGCGTGTTCTGGTTACGGCATGCGAACATCTGTTAGAATGAAAATAAGAAGCGCTTATGGAGGGATGAGAATGGACCAAGGGCGCAAAGCATTGCGGCAATTGTTTACGGAAGTGGGATTGCCGCCGGAATGGTTGGAACGCGAATTGGCTCATGCCCGCATCAAAGAAGTGCGGGTGGATCAGGCCAAGCGGACGTGGCACGTGCACCTCCACGCGGGGGAACCGCTTGAGCCGGAGATATGGCAAACCTTGCAACAGCGCGTGAGACAGCACTTTGAACCGGAAGTGAAGGTCTCTTTTTTTTTTCAGTATGACCGTTTAAACCATGAGGTCATCTTGGCCAAATACCGGTTTTGGATTCAAAAATGGATCGAACAAGCGCACACGCCTGCTGCGGCGACTTGGTTCGGGCAAGCTGAATGGCGAGTGGAACGGCAACAGATCGAAGTGGTGTTTGCCAATCCGGCCGTATGGCAGATGGCCCGGGAGCGTGAGTTGGATTCGCTCATCGCCAAGTACTATCGCCGCATCACCGGTCAAGAGGTGCCCGTGCGCCTGACTTTCCGAGGGGAAAGCGGAAACGACCACCCGTGAGTAGCTTACCGGGTAGCGTCGTGTTTTCGCTTCTTGAGGGCAGCAGAAACACCGAAAAGATGTGTCACGACCATGTGTTTTTGGGAATAGAGTTAGGGGGAGCAACTACATTGTAATAAGACCACCCGTGCATTCTCCTTAAAAACGTGGCTTACACCAAAGGACAAGTGGTCAGATCATTTTCATTTGTTATGTGGCTTTTCAAACATCATCATGGTTCAGGTGACGACCCGATGGAGACAATCCTATGCACGGACCAAATGAGTCGGAGGCTTACTTTTCTTGAAACGACATGGATTGACAAAAGGACAAGCCCCCCAAGTGCAGGAATGAGGTGTACCTGCCAATCAGAACGGTCAAGCGGGTGTCATTATTGACACTGGAGATGATGTCCCCTCTGATTATTCAGCGGTTGGGAGATTAGCTTTTGTTGGTGTCAGCCATTGAGATGAAAGAGACTGAGACTGGGGACATGGTCTTCACTCGGATGGAAGTTGGTGATCCTGCCGCATAGAAATCAGGCCCTGTATCTGGGAGCCTGTCCGTCGCCGTCAGCAAACGGATGCATATCCTATTAATAGGTTTATAGAAAAGGGAGGATGCATTTGAAAAAGGTCGGGGTTCAATGGGATGGGGTTTATCAGCTTCTCCTTCATGATGAGATCATGGAAGACCATTTGCCGGAGACCTGGTTGTTGAATGCGGAGAGTTTTCATTGGATGTGGGGGCGGTATCCGGAATTGGTGCTGAAACCGACAGGTAGAAAAGAAGGCGGAAGAGAGATCCGCTTGCAGAGGATCGACTGCCAATGGGCTGAATGGCGCATGGACATGAAATCCGTTCGCATTCCGACGGAAGAGTTGCTTCCACGGTTGCAACGGCTGATGCATAAATCCAGAACTCCTTATTTGTTGCAACAGGCCATACCCCGAGCGGAAGTGCGCGGACAACCCTTTGAGGTACGGGTGCTGACGCACCGCATAGAACCTAAGCAGGCAGAGTGGCAAGTGCTGGGGATGATCGTGGTAATGGCGGAAGAAGCGACAGAGCGCAAGAAGCTTAAGGAAGATCGCCTCAGCCTTCAAACGGCGCTGGAAGAGTCCAACATCTGTTCTCCCGATGTGCAACGTTTGACGGACACGATGACTCGGCTGGCCATTCGTGCGGCAGAAAGATTGTCGCCGTCGTTTCCGCGACAACGCATGCTGGGATTTGATTTTGCAGTGGATTTTCAAGGCTGGGTGTGGTTACTAGAGGCTTTTCCCAAACCCTCCCTTGCCCTGTTTTTGGAACAGTTGCAAAAAAAAGATATGACTCAATATCGAGAAGCGGCAAAAAAAGTGCGGAAGCATGGATGAGGCGGAATTTTCCGCCTCTTGTTTCGTTGTGTAAGCATCGGAAGCCATTTTCCATTTTATGGTTGTCAATCAGAAAGTGGTTTGGTAGAATTTAGAAATCAGTACAGAGACAGCAAGATATGATGGGAAATCGGAGGAGGATGCAAATGGAACGGATATGTGTGTATGCAGGTTCTAATCCCGGCAACAAACCGCTTTACCGCGAAGCGGCTCGGGAATTGGGAAAATGCTTGGCGATGCGGGGAATCGAGTTGGTCTATGGGGGTTCGCGCTTAGGTTTGATGGGGGCAGTGGCCGAAGCCGCATTGGCAGGGGGGGGCCGAGTGATCGGCGTGATGCCGACGGCCTTGTTCCGGGGTGAAATGGTTCACCAATCACTCACCCAATTGATCGAAGTAGCGGATATGCATGAACGAAAAGCGAAGATGATGGAGCTGTCTGATGGTTTTATCGCTTTGCCTGGCGGCTACGGCACACTGGAAGAAGTGTTTGAGGTGTTGAGCTGGGGACAACTCGGCATTCACAAGAAGCCGATTGGTTTGCTAAATATTGACGGCTATTATGAACCGGTGTTGGACATGATCCAAAAGGCTGTCAGTGAGGGCTTTTTTCCGAAAGACCATGGGCAAATCGTGATTTGCGAGAGTGCCCCCGCTCGGTTGTTGGCGCTGATGGAGCAATATCAGCCACCAGCGTTGCAGACGAAATGGACGGAGTTGGCTGAGCGGAAATAACCTTCAGCAGTACCCACCAACCTGCTGGGCTTTACTAGGTGGGTGCTCTGCATGATGCTTTCAAAAAGATTGTGAGGATGTATTCATTTTCTATGGTCGGTAATGTTATACTATAAATGTATAAAAAGCAGTCATAGAGACATGACTGCTTCTTTATGAAATGCTTTTTATGCTTGAGGTGGTTCGCCGTGGCCGCGAAGCTTCATGTCGAATCCCCTCCTTTCACATAATGTTCCACATAATACTGAAATACCCTATTTTTGTATTTCTCGTAGTTTTCATGATCTTCCCCTTCGCAACATTGGGCCAGCTTTACCAGAACCTCGGGTTCATTGGTTTTCAGCGCGTGGCGTTCAACAAGATGAAGGGCTTGTTGAAAGCATTCCCGCGCTTTATTCGTTCGCTTCTGCGACATGTAGCAATCTCCCAGCGCAGTGAGTGCAGTGCAGTATTTCAATGCGTCGTTGGTCCGTTGCCCGAGCTGAACGGCCTTTTCCAAAGCTTGTTGTGCGAGGGTGATTTTTTTTGACTCTAAGTATAGCACACCCAATTTGGTATAGGTAGATACCAAGATATTTTTTTTTCTGACTTTTTTCTCTAATTTTAAAGCAGTCCGAAAACATATTTCCGCTTTGGAGGGTTCATTGGCGTTTTTGAAGCTTTCACCCAGAGCTGTCCATAATTCAAATGACCGATCCACGTTTTGATCCAAACGCGCCATGCGGATCGCTTTGGTGGCATATTCGACGGCTTTTTCATACAATTGTTGCTTGATGAGAAGCTGGGCATGCACTTCGTACATAATCAGCCGGATTTCCATGCTGTCGATCTTGCCGATGTCCGCCCACATCTCATCCAAGGTGCGCATGGCTTCTTCATTGCGGTTCAGCTTTTCCAAATAAATAGCCTTCGACGTCTTGAGGATGTATATAATATAATCGCGGTCGCTGTCTGGGTCTGGATGGTAGGCTTCCAATCCTTTTTCAATGTATGCCAATGCTTGTTCCAAGTCGTTTTGATAGTAACAGCAACGGCCCAACTCGTTATAAGTGGAAGCTTTCAGGTTGGACGTTTCCAATTCAGGATGTTGGTTGATGATGCTGAGTGCTTTCAGATATTGGGCTTGGGCTTTCTTCCAGTGTCCTTTGCGGTCATTGTATTTGCCTTTTAAAAACAAATGCCAAGCCTGCAAAGGGTGGTCATTGTCGATTTCTAGTTTGCGAAGCTCTTCCAATCCTTCTTCTGGTCCCACCATGTCTATGTCATGTTCGATGGCAAATAGCTTAAACTTCAGTTGTTCCTCGCCATCGCGTACGTTTTCATACGATTCGGAGAGATGTTCAGGATCGAGGGACAGTTTGTTGCAAATGCGGATAATGATATCCTCACTCACAATTTCCCCTTTCTCCACTTTTCTGATGGCATGCAGTTTTAAGCAGTCATCCACCAAATCACTTTGTCGCAACCCTAGTTCTTTGCGTTTTTTCTTGATCAGCCGCGCGGCGTGTTCGTGATCAAGCGGTAACAAAAGCTTCACCTCCTGGTTTTTAAAAAAAATTATTTTGTGGATTAGGAGGAAAATCCCTTCCTTTTTATGCAAATGTGCAACTTGCCAATGCATATGTTTGTCTAAATTGAGGGATATTTATTTAATTAGGCAAATATCTTCATAAACCCTGCCCTCATTTGTGATTTTTTATTAATTTGCAAATTGTCTTAGAGATTTATAAACTGGTATCAGTAACAGTTATTAATATGTGTGAGAAAAACAAAGAGAGAATATACCGGGAGGGTGTTTCATATGTTGAAGGTACAAGTAGAGGGTCAAATGGAAAAAGTCCAACCGTTTCTGTCGGATCTAAAACAGCGTTCACAGGTTGAATTACTGGAAAATCAGCCGATGGACAAGGAAAAAAGCCAGTGCGCGGATGTCAAGGTCACCTGCTATATTCATCATCATTCGCGGCGTTCCGTCAAAACCCTGCAACTTGAAACAGAAAACGGGCAAGTGATTCGTTTGCCGCTGATGGATTTGATCGAGGCAGAAGTGCAAGACGGTGTAAAAATCTTTGCTGGGCGTTCATTCGATATTTTTGGTTGATTTTTTAATAAGGCATTGATGTTTTATCATTTTGATTACTAGACTGCAAGGAACGCAAGAACAAACTCCACAAGCCATTCATCCATTCATCTCTGAAACGTTTCCCCTTTTTACCACTGTTGCTTCTATGATAGCGCGAAACGAAAAAATCCTTTGATATAAATCTTGGCAACGTATCCTCTGGCAGGTCCGACCAAAACCGATGGGTTACATAGAGAAGATAATAGAATATAGCGAATTGATGAGGACCTTTTCATAGGTCTTTTTTTATTTGATATAATGGAAGGGAGGGAGGTGCAGTCGCAAAAGTTGGCTGTGCTTTTTTGCGGTTTCATAACATCAAGGCGAAGAGGTGCGGCAATAGCGCGTGCGAAAGGATTGAGTCGCCATGGATGATGGGCAAGTGGTGAAGGGAATCGTCGACCCGTATTTTTTCCGGAGCGAGGTGCAGTTTTTTGGTGAGGTTTGGAGCTGCCAGTCGCCGGAAATTCATTTATTTTTAAAATATTTAAACGAGGGATGCAAGGCTGAAGCTTGGCGTGCATTGACGAATTTAGTGGAACGGGGATATGGATTTCTGAAAAAAATGGATGGGCCGTTCATATTGGTTTACTTTAACCGGCATCAGAGAAAAGGGTTTTTCTATCGCAGTTTTTTGTGCAAATCCCCTTTATATTATCGGCGGCGGGGGCGGCAATGGCTGTGGGGCATGGCGGTGCCCGATCTGCTTGAAGCAGGGCGTTCGGTGTTGGCGCAGGTGGATTCCGACCGGGTGCTTGATTCTTATTTGCACGGGGGCTTGCCGGAAACGGCTTCTTTCTACCGTGACATACACCGCCTTCCCGCCGGGGGATTGGCCGAGTATGAAAATGAACGCATCCGGGTTCGTACGTTTGACGTTCCTTCTCCGCAACCGCATCTGATGAAATGGCGTACCGAAGATCTGATGTCTTACTTGCACGATGCGATGGTGAAACGGTTGCTCTGGCGTGAACCAGGGCGCCGGGAAGAGAAAATGGGCGTACTGCTTAGTGACGGCGAACAGGGGCCAGCTACCGTTTCCTTGTTGAAACCATTCTCCGGCCCGTTGGTAGCCTATATGATCAATGAACGGGACACACAGCTTGCTTTTGCGCAAGCTCAGCGTATTTCACAATTGGCGGAAGTGCCCTGTGTTATTTTGGAATGGGAGGCCACTGCCAAGGCTTATCTGCCTGCTACATGGCTTCCATCTTTTCGTCTCGCGGCGCCACATCTTCATTATTGGCGAGAACAATGCGTACATGATCGGGTGACACGGTTGTGTTATGATGCGGTTTTTGCCGCAGGTAGCACGGAGGCGAGAAGGCCTGCGCTTTTTATTCACTGGGAACGGTGGCGCAACAAGCAGCCGTGGTCGCAAGCATTGTTTCCCGCTTTGACGCTGTTCAGTAAAAGAGCCAAAGAACAGTTGCTTGCGCGTGAGCTTGAGTTGCGTTCGCGTCATTCTCGCTTGTGGCCGATTCAAAGCTGGTTGAATGAGGAGGATGCTTTGTTTTACACCCCGTTTTGGCGGGAAGAAGGATTGCGCTTTTTGTATCCGGCTTTGAGTCGGGAATGGTTGGAAGTGGCTATTTCCGTTCCCAAAAAGCATGCTTTGTCCTTGCAGTTGTTGAGCGGATGGATGGGCCTTTCCGCTAATCTTCCCGCGCCGTTCGCCAGCTCTCCGGCCACGGTTGGCCGCAGAGAATGGATTCCGTCGCATTTGCGTGTATGGACGGGCAAACAATGGTTGGAAGAGCATCCCCATTTGGTGGAGTGGCAATGGGTCGACCCGGATCAAGTCATGCGGCTGTGGACAGAGAGAGGGAATATGGCGACTTTATGGGAGGAAATGCGGTGGATGAAGCAGGTTGAACAGTGGTTGAGTGGACTGGAACGACTCACTGTTTCTTAAGCCGGGGTGACAAGAGGGGCAAGCGGTTGCCATAACAAAGCTTGCCTCCAGAACCCCTTATAAGGGGGAGTGAGTGGTTTTTTCGCTTTCTGTGAATAAGTTAGAGAGGAGGGATGGTGGAAGAGGGGGGAGGTTCGTGATAGAACGGATCAGAGAACAAAGGGAGAGATTAAAAAGGCAATTGCTTGCTGCCCAGTCCGCGGACGGGAGTTGGAACTTTTGCTTTGAAAGCGGGCCGATGACCGATGCGTATTATCTGTTGTTGCTTAAGGTGCTTGGGATGGAGGCAGACGGGTTACAACCGGCTTTGATTGAACGTCTGTTAGCCAACCAGACCGATGAGGGAACATGGAAAACCTATCCCGATGAGTCGGAGGGTAACGTGTCGGCGACATTGGAGGCGTGTTTGGCTCTTTTCTATACAGGAGCCAAAGATCCGAGCGATCCACGGATGAAGCGGGCGCGCCAGTTTTTGTTGGAGCAAGGCGGGTCGAGCCGTGCGGGGAGTTTGACCAAGGTGACGCTCAGTTTGTTTGGTCACAAACAATGGGGGTTCAGGATGAGAGTGCCGGTGGAGTTTTTTTTGATGCCCCGCTGGAGTCCGATTCAATTTTTTGATTTGGTGGGTTACGCTCGGGTACATGTAG
The DNA here is from genome assembly GCF_004343255.1 of Laceyella sacchari. Classification (GTDB taxonomy): domain Bacteria; phylum Bacillota; class Bacilli; order Thermoactinomycetales; family Thermoactinomycetaceae; genus Laceyella; species Laceyella sacchari. The sequence goes on from NZ_SMDD01000001.1 coordinate 460,095, forward strand.
CTCCGGCCATCCTGGCGGCGGATCGTCGGTTTTCTGTCCAGTTGCCGGGGAAACAGGAGATTGATGAGTGGTTGCCGCAAGCACCGTCTTTGCCAAGCGATCAAGCTCTGCTACCGGATGGGTGGAGTTTGGAAGTGACGATGCGAGAGATTCGTCGACAAGCGGCGCTTCGGCGAGAGTTGCATGAAAAGGCGGTGCGATGGGGACGGGATTTTATGTTGAGCCGAATCGAAGGGGACGGCACGTTGTACAGTTACCTATCCAGCACCTATCTGATGATTTTTGCGTTGTTGTCCTTGGGCTTTCCAAAACACCATCCTGTAGTGCGACGCGCAATGGGAGGATTGGCTTCATTTGCTTGTTCAACACCGACTGGAACACATATTCAAGAAGCGACATCGACGGTGTGGGACACGGCATTGGTGTTGCAAAGCTTGGGAATGGCCGGGCTTGAGCAAGGCAGCGACACGTGGCAGCGCGGTGCCCGCTTTTTGTTGTCCATGCAACAGGATCGCCTTGGAGATTGGGCGCGCGACAATCCCGGTGTCCGTCCGGGCGGGTGGGGATTTTCTCGCAGTAATACCATGAATCCCGATATTGACGACACTTTGGCGAGCCTAAGCGCTTTGTCTCCGTTGCGTGGGAAAGGAGCCGAGGGAGAAGCGTGGGAGCGCGGCTTGGCTTGGCTTTTGTCGATGCAAAATGATGATGGCGGTTGGTCGGCTTTTGAGAAGAATAAGGATAAACGGTGGTTGTCTCTGATACCACTGAAAGAAGGGAAACAAGTGTGGGGAGACCCCTCTAGTGCAGACATAACCGGACGAGTGTTACGTTTTCTGGGCGAGCATGTCGGTTGGACGATTGACCGGCCCGAGGTGCGTCGTGCTTGGAGTTGGCTGTATCACCATCAGCGGTTGGACGGTTCATGGTTTGGCCGTTGGGGGATCGCTTATCTGTATGGCACGTGGGCGGCTTTGACTGGACTGGCGGCGGTGGGTGTGCCACGTCATCAGCCGATGATTAAAAAAGCACTCAAATGGCTGGTATCTAAACAAAACGAAGATGGTGGCTGGGGAGAATCCTGCAAAAGCGATGTGAAACGGACTTACATCCGATTGCCGCGATCAACCGTGGTGCAAACGGCATGGGCCCTTGATGCCTTGATCTCGTACCATGAACAGCCGACTCTGGTGATTGAGCGCGGAATGGCCTGTTTGCTGTCGCTGTTGGAACAGCCCAACTCATGGCAGTGGCGGTATCCGGTGGGAGCGGGGCTTGCGGGACAATTTTATGCAACGTACCATAGTTACCCATTGATCTGGCCGTTGCAAACACTGACCCGGTATCTTGAAAAATGGGGCTGACATTTGGGTGGAAAGCGGGTGAGTGAACGAACAAAAACCATCCTTTCTCTCACAGAGATGGATGGTTCAGGCGATAAACAACCCTGACAAAGGGTCTGATATGATATGTGAGCGAAGTGATGAACGAACTGCCTCCCGATTTGCGGAGGTAGGCCTGACCATCCCTTTCGTTCGCAAAAGGCAGAAGGCTTCAGCTATTCTTCGCCTTTGATGACGATGCCGAGCAATCCCGGACCGGCATGCACGGACAAGGCGGGGCCGATGGAGCTGATGTGCAGATGGAGTATGTTCTCGTATTCCTGCAATTGTTTTTTTAACGCCTCCGCTTCTTGTTCGGCTTTGCTGTGCACGATGGCGATGCTTGCTTTGGCCTGTTTGATCTGCTCAGTAATCGGCTCCAACATTTTCTTCAACGCTTGCTTTTTGCCGCGCGCCATGGTGAGCGGGGTGAGCTTCCCTTCATGGTCAAAGGTGATGATTGGCTTAATATTGAGCATGGAACCAAGCGCCGCGGCCACTTTGCCGATCCGTCCGCCTTTTTGCAGATACTCAAGTGAATCGACGATAAAGATGCCTTTAATACGCTCTTTCACTTCTTCCAAACGGTTCAGAATATCCTGGTAATGCCAATTTTCCTGGACGAGCTTGGCCGCTTCCAATACGAGGAAGCCGATGATCCAGGAAACACCTTTGGAATCGATTACATCGATTTTCATGGAGTAATCATTAGCCATCAATCGGAAGGTATTGTATGTGCCGCTTAAGCTGGGGGACACGGGGATGACGATACAATGGGTGAATCCGTCTTGCTCCAATTGTTGGAACAATCGGGCCATGTCTGCAGGCGAGGGCATGGAGGTGGTAGGTATTTCTTGGTCTAACCGTTCTACCACATCTTCAGGAGTAATGTCGATCCCATCACGGTATTCGCCGTGCTGGTAAATGACGCGCAACGGAACAACATGTATATTGAATTTTCTTGCAAATTCTGTCGATAGGTCTGCCGAACTATCCGTCACAACTGCGATTTTTTGCATTAGAATCCCCCTTTTGGTACATCCAGTATACTTCTAGTTTAAGTGGTATGCAAGCGTAATAGAATGGTTTTATTATGAAATATATATTATTATGTGTAAAAATAATAAAAATCGGAAACGATGGGGACAGTGGAAGAAGCCAAAGCGATCCCAATTTGAATCGCTTTGGCTTTTGCTTATTTCGTTGTGCCAATCTGGTTTGCGCGCGCCGCTTGTTTGAAGGCGGAGAGCGCAACGTCTACATCCCCGTCGGCTGCAAAGCGTTGAAGCAATTGGTTCAAAGTAGTTAAAAACGCAGGGGGAACGGCCGATCCATGAGCGAGGCTGGGGGAGAAATGATTCTGTTTGAAATCTTCCATGGCTTGTTTGCTGTAGGCGTCGTACTTTTTCATATCGGCATCCAAACGGGTGGGAATCGATCCTTTGTGCAAATTGAGTGCGTCTTGCCCGTCGATCGACCCAGCCACTTCCAGGAACTTTTTGGTGGCGTCGGGGTGCTTGGCTCCTTTGGGCAGCCCGAAAGCATCCACGACAGCTACGAAGATTCCTTTGGTGTTGGGGGCGGTGGCAAAGCCGATCTCCTCGTTTACTTTTAATTTTAGCTCGTGGGATAAATACGCTTTGGCCCAATCGCCCATGACGGTCATCGCGGCTTCCCCTTTGCCTACCATCTGTACCGAGGCGCGCCAATCACGGGTGGCGTGATCGGGATTGACGTAAGAAAGCATCTTTTTGTAAGTGTTGAATGCTTGTTCGATACGGGGATCATCTAAGGGGATGTGACCGCTCCACAATTTATTGTAATCAATCGGACCCAGGGTACCCACCAGGACGCATTCAAATAGCTGGGTGGCAGGCCACGTCTCTTTGCTACCCAAGGCCAAGGGTGTCACCCCTTTTTGCTTGAGTTGCTCAGCTACCTCGAAGAAATCATCAAATGTAGTTGGTGGTTTCAATCCATATCGGCTGAAAACGGATGCGTTGTACCAAAGCACGTTGCTACGGTGGACATTGACGGGAATAGCGTAGATATTGCCTTCTTTGCTGACCATTTGAACAAGGGAAGCAGGAAAGGTGTCGATCCAGCCCTGTTGAGTGAACAACTCGTTAAGGGGCTCCAGTTTGCCAGCAGCCGCCAAGCCAGCGGTCAGCTCCGCCCCACCATGGACTTGAAAAGTATCAGGAGGATGATTGTTGTTTATGCGGGCAGCGATCTTCGTTTGGAAACCGGTACCCGCACTTCCCGGTACCCCCGACTTGGTTACTTTGACATCGGGATGTTGCTGATTGAACACCTGCAACAAGGCATTTAAGCTCGCTTCTTCGTGTGGTTCGGTCCACCAACTGTACAATTCCAATGCTTTCGACTGCTCAGGTGATTCTGGAGCAGAAGTGGCCGCCGGTTGGCTACAAGCTGTTAATACCAGTGTGAAAGCAACGAGAAGAGCAAGATTGAACTTCACCTTTCGCAAATGAGCACCCTCCTTGTGCGGTTTACTGAAAAGTTTTCAATTATCAAACTAGAATTATTATCTAATATTTCGGAATAAAAGTATATAGTTTTGTTGGTAGGGGCTGATCTGCCTTTGGTCTAAGGCATGCCTAAATAGTTTGGCGCTGATATGGAAAAGATGTCTCCGCCGCCTTGCCTGCGTCAGCTTGCAAGATCATCAGACATATTTTACAGGCGTTGCTTTTGATTAAAGTGGACAATGCGAGCGATCCAACCGCGTGGCAGAAACCGGCAGATGAAGATAAAGAAGCGGTAAGCTAGTCCAGGGATAACCACAGTTTGCCCTTTCATCATGCCATTAAAGCCCGCCTGTGCCACCCGGCGGACATCGAGAGTGCTTTTGTCCACATGCGGTGGGTTGTTCATCTTGGCGCGATGTTTAAATTTCGTATCAGTGGGGCCGGGACACAACGCGGTAACAGTAACACCCGTGCCGCGGAGCTCTTCTTGTAGCGCCTCGGAAAAAGAGAGCACGTACGCTTTCGTCGCGTAATAGACGGACATTAGCGGCCCCGGCATGAAAGATGCCAGCGATGCCACTTGTAGGATGCGGCCGGATCGGGATGCCACCATATGTGGCACAAACAGTTTGGTTAATTGCGTCAGGGCGGTCACATTGACTGTGATCATGTCGGTTTCCACAGACAGGTCGGTGGTTGTGAAAGGGCCTAATAAACCAAATCCGGCATTGTTCACCAGATAATCAATGGCCCACCCGTTTGTTTGGCATGTTCGATACACTGTTTCTGCTGCGTGCGGTTGGCCGAGATCTTGGACAATGATATGTGCTTGAATGCGATAGCTCTTTTTTAAAGATTGGGCCACAGCGTGCAATTTGGCTTGATCGCGCGCAACCAAGACCACGTCATGTCCGGCGGCGGCAAATAGTGTGGCCAATTCTCTGCCAATGCCTTCTGAAGCTCCAGTGATTAAAGCGATACCCATTATCTGTTCCTCCGCTTTGAGGTTTTCTAAATGATGTTGATATGATTCTCGCAGTCATCTTACTACATTTCGCTGACTTTCAACAATTTTCATATGGAGCGGTGTTTACCACATTTGTTGTTGGCGGGTGTAAGGTTTTGTCATCGATGGCGCGAGTCCAGTAACTTACAAAAAATGACAGTTCCCACTTGTTTCCATAATTGTCAGAATGTTATAATTATATCAGGAAAAGCAAGGGGGGAAACGTAATGACAGGCTTAGTGAGATTACAGGCAGTTATTGCGTTTTGGGATCGCGACGGGGTGGGGAAAAAGAAAAAAGTCGACTTGTGTCCATGTTGTCATGCGCCAGGTGGCCAAGTAGAAAAAGTGGGAGAAAAATGGTTGTGCCACATTTGCGAGACGGTAATGAGCGAAACAGAGCTAGGCATATAGACATAACCCTGTGATGTTGTATTTGCTGGTATCAAGCGGGCCAAATTGCTTTCAGTTGACAAAACCCCCTTCACATGCGGGTGAAGGGGGTTTTGTCAACTCCACGTATTGCGGCTCCGGCCGGCTTGTCTGGCGTCGGAGTCACGGGCGAGAAAAGCAGCTTCTTCTTGTTTGGCCAGTTCAAGGCGTTGTTCGGCTTGAATCAGGTCGCGGGTGCATTCGCGGAGTTTGCGTTCCCAACGCAATTGCTCCTGCCTGTGAAAACGTTCGATTTCCGTTTCTCCGTGCCGGTGGGCGCGTTGCATTTCATCCTGATGAAAGGCGATCTGCCGCTCGCAGTCTTGGATATCGCGCTGGATGAGCAAGATTTCTTGTTCAAATCGATGTGTGAACATATCATACCTCTTCCAATTTGGGATAAGTGAAGATTTCTTCTTGTCTTTTGGCGATAAACATGCCACCATATGTATGTTCATGGATCTCATCAAAGGTGAAGCTTGTTAATACTTCAAACTGGGTTGCATGGTCTTTGGTCCAGCAATTCAGGCGCTGGATTTCCCCGCGCCGCCATAGGTCTAACGCATCCCACTTGGTGAAAAGGTGAATTTGGCTGGTTGCATTCGGTTTTTTTTTGCTGATGATAAACAGGCCTTTGTCCGTCATTTCGCCGATGTAGGAAGCATCAAATTCAACCGACACCTCGTAAGGACCGGCATGCTCCTCAGTCCAGGCCGGAATGGCCGAGCCATGGGCGTGCCAGCTTTTCCAGTAATCCCAAGTAGTGAATAAAAGAAGTTTGTTCATGTCTCCCCGCCCTAACATTGGATGGATATCTCTCTAATCCTATTTTAAGTGATAATATCCAAATTATTCAATTTATTTTGGCGAGCTACTGAAGTCGTCGCTATCTGGAGAGAAATTCGCGAAAGAAAAGAGGGAATCGATGGAACGGAGATGGTTTACTTGGTCATTGGTGACTCTGCTCATCTTGCTCATGCTGGTGATGAAGTTACTGCGCCTCAGCGCGTTTCTAATTTTGTTGTTGCTCTTGGTTATTGGGGGAGGCTGGATCATTGGCCGACTATGGAGCAGTGGCAAACGGAAATAACAGCGGGGTCGGCAGGGCAGCTACTTCAATATGGACATCTTGGGCTTGCCTTTCATTATAATGGAGAGAGAAGACAGAACGAACAGGAAGTAGAAGTGATACTGTGTGGAAAAAAGAAGCGTATCTGTTGCGGCGGTTGTTTGTGTCGGATGTGGAGATCCCTTTTTTGTTTGCACAATTGATCTATGACTACAAAGAGCGGTCGGGACATGTGGAAGTGTTGTTGGACGAAGTGACAGATCAGACCCAAACCGTCCTAAGTCATCAGGAGAAGTTTAAGCTGCCTGTTGCCTGCGTTACGCAAGAATTTTACCGGATCAGAGGGTTGGCGCGGTGCATGGAGATGTACGACAAGCGTTACCAGTTGCAGTTTGCGTTGGAGACGCCGCTGGAGAAGAAGCCGTTTGCGCTGGGGGAATTAGTGAAACCTTATGATATGGTGTCTGTTGAATATGCTGGGACGGTGGTGAAAGGGTTTATCGTCAACTTTTCCAATGACGGGAGTTTTTTGGCACTTCGGGATCCCGATACGCTTCAAATTCAGCTTTTTCCGGTCGCTCAATGTAAAATCACGTTGCTGGATTCGGGGATCAAGTGACGTAAAGGGGAGCGTTGCCGCTTTAACGTGTCATCGCCTGTGTTTGGAGGGAATGTTGCCAATATTGTAAAATAGGGTGGAGCGTAGCATAGCGTAGTTGATGGAGAACGAAGAGTCAGTGGAAGCTGAGTGATGAACCGGGGAGACGAAGATATGGAACACAGGGAGCGACATACGTTGGACGAACAGATTGTCATCGACTTCAGAGAGCGCATGACTTATGGAGAATATCTTCGATTGGACCGTTTGCTGTCCAGCCAGACTCCGTTGTCGGAGCATCATGACGAAATGCTGTTCATCATTATCCATCAGACCAGTGAATTATGGATGAAGTTGTTTTTGCACGAATTGACATCAGCAATCACCCGGATCAATGAGGATGACTTGGCCACCGCTTTCAAGATGTTGAGTCGCGTATCCAAAATCCAGTCACAAATTATCTACGCATGGGATGTGCTGTCCACCTTAACGCCGACCGAATATCTGGCGTTTCGCGACAAATTGGGTCAAGCGTCGGGATTTCAGTCTTTTCAGTATAGGGAAATCGAGTTTCGCTTGGGCAACAAAAACGCCGAACTATTGCGGATATATGAGAAAGACCCGGCGTTGCTGGAACGGTTGACCCAGGTTTTGCACGACCCGTCCATCTACGACGCGGCGATTGGGGCTTTGGCACGAGCGGGATTTTCCATCGATCGCGCCGTGTTGGAGCGGGATGTCACTCAGCCGTATCAAGCAAACCAGAGCGTCGCTGCCGCCTGGATGGCCGTGTATCAAGATGTACAACAGTATTGGGAGCTATATGAGTTGGCGGAAAAATTGATGGATGTGGAAGACGGATTGCAGCAATGGCGCTTCCGCCACATGAAGACAGTGGAGCGCATCATCGGCTTTAAACGGGGAACCGGTGGATCATCCGGGGTTCCTTATCTTAAAGGGGTACTGGAACAACGGATTTTTCCGGAGCTGTGGGATGTTCGGACACAATTCTAACGAGCGGGGTGATCGCATGGCAAGAGATCCGCTGACACGCGAATGGGCGGAGAAAATGGATCAGACAGACGAGCTGTCCAGCTTTCGCCAAGAATTTTACATCCAAGAAGGCACCATTTATCTGAACGGCAACTCGTTGGGGCTGATGTCCAAACGGGCGGAAGCTTCCTTGCATGCCCAGTTGGAGTCATGGCAACGCTACGGCATTGACGGTTGGACGCAGGGCAAACGACCTTGGTTTTTCCTGGCTGAATCGTTGCGGGGCGGCTTGGCTCCCCTCGTCGGTGCCAAAGAGCATGAAGTGATTGTAACCGGATCGACGACGGTGAACATTCACCAATTGCTTGCGACATTTTACCGCCCACAAGGCAAACGTACCAAAATTGTGGCCGATGCCCTCACGTTCCCTTCGGACATTTATGCACTACAAAGCCAACTGCGGCTGTTTGGGTTGGACCCTGAAACGCATCTGATTCAAGTCCAAAGCAGGGATGGCCGCCTGTTGGATGAAGAGGAGATCATTCGCCAGCTGACAGATGAGGTGGCGTTGGTCTTATTGCCCACGGTTTTGTATGGGAGTGGTCAGCGTTTGGACATCGAGCGGGTGACAAAAGCGGCGCATGAGCGGGGAATCGTGATCGGGTGGGATGCTTGCCATTCCATCGGAGCCATGCCGCATGAGTTTCACCGCTGGGGTGTCGATTTCGCTGTCTGGTGTTCGTATAAATACTTAAACAGTGGACCCGGCAGCGTGGGCGGGTTGTTTGTCCATGAAAAACATTTGCCGGCATTGCCAGGTTTGGCGGGTTGGTTCGGCTCAGATAAAGAGCGCCAATTTGACATGGAGCACACCTTTATCCCGGCAGGGGATGCGGGAGCGTTTCAAATTGGCACTCCCCATATCCTGAGCATGGCGCCCATGGCGGGATCGCTCGAATTGTTTGCTGAGGCAGGCATAGATCGGATTCGGGCTAAGTCGCTCCGCCTCACCGGCTACTTGATGGCATTGGTAGATGGGTGGCTTACGGGGATGGGGTTTGAGATTGCCAACCCCCGGGAGGATGAGCGGCGGGGAGGCCATGTTGCACTGGTGCATTCTGATGCTGTCCGGATTTGCAAAGCGTTGAAAGAGGAGGGAGTTATCCCCGATTTTCGCGCGCCTGATGTGATCCGCTTGGCACCGACGGCCCTGTACACCTCTTTCGTGGAAGTATGGGAAGCGGTCAATCGGCTGAAGCGAATCATGACAGATAAGACATACGAACAATTTCCCAACGAGCGAGGAGTCGTGGCATAAATGGATTGGTATGATATTTCTGTGCCCCTTGTCAATGGCATGCCGGTGTGGCCGGGGGATACCCCCTATCAGTTTGGCTTACAATGGACTAAAGATGAAAGCGGATCGGTCAATGTCGGAAGGTTGACACTCAGTACCCATACCGGTACGCACATCGATGCACCTTATCATTTTGATGAAGATGGGAAAAAAACGCATCAACTCGATTTGTCCGTTTATATGGGGCCAGCGCGCGTCATCTATCTGCCGGATTGCGCCCGCATCGGCAAAGCGGAGTTGTCCGCCCATGACTTGCGGGGAGTGGAGCGGCTGCTCATCCGTACGGACGCTTGGCAGGAGAAGGAGACGTTTCCCCATGTGATTCCTCATGTGAGTCCTGACGCGGCGCATTACTTGAAAGAAAGTGGCGTACGGTTGCTGGGGGTGGACGTTCCTTCAGTCGATCCGATTGATAGCAAGGAGTTGGAGGCGCATCACGCGTTACATCAGCAAGGCATTCACATATTGGAAGGAATCGTTCTCAGCCACGTCCCTGACGGGGATTACGAACTTATCGCCTTACCCTTGCCGATTATTGACGGCGACGCCAGTCCAGTGCGGGCCATACTCCGGGTGAAGTGAATCATAACTCATAAATAAACAGACATCCCCTTGGCTTATAGGGGGATGTCTGTTTGTGTGGTGGCCTATGCGTGAAACCGTTCATTGGCCAGCGTGATTTTGCCCAAAGCTTGTCCACTAGCCAAGCGCTGGTGCGCCTGAGCGACATCGCGGAATGTGTAGGATGTGCCATCGAGCAGGGGCTTCACCTGCCCTTGTTCCACCAAGGGGACGAGCTCGCGCAGCACTTGTCCGTGCCGCTCCAATCCCTTTCCGGAGAGGAGGGGCAACATCAGAAAAATGACATGCAGCGTAAGGCCCTTGTTATGAAGCGGGGTCAAGTCATGCGTCGACCGCGCTGCGATGGCTACCACGGAACCGCCCGTTTTTACCGCGGCGAAGGAACGATCGAGATTCTCCCCTCCCACCGTGTCGAAAACCAAGTCAAAGCCGGTGCCGTCTGTGTATTTGTTGACATATTCGTCTACCGTTTCCTCACGATAGTTGATGACTGCGTCAGCACCCAGTTCCTTGGCGATTTGCGCTTTCTCGGGAGTGGAGACAGTCGTGTGCACCACAGCTCCTGCCGCTTTGGCCAATTGCACGGCGACGTGGCCGACACCACCCGTTCCGCCGTGAATCAGGATGCGTTGGCCCGCTTGCAAGTTTAATCGGTCAAACAATGCTTCCCATGCCGTGAGAGTCACCAAGGGCAAGGCGGCCGCTTCCTCAAATGAGAGGGAAGGTGGTTTTTTGGCGACGGAAGCGGCTGGGACGAGGAGATAGTCTGCCAAAGCTCCGTTTCGGGTACAGGCGTAGACTTCATCACCTTCTTGCAGATGGGTGACGCCCTCCCCCACTTCTTCCACTACTCCTGCCACATCCCCATGCAGGATCGCAGGGAACGGCGGAGCCAGATGGGGCACTGCACCTGCTCGAATTTTGGTGTCGATGGGGTTAACGCTGGTGGCGGCGACACGAATCAGAACGGAATTCGGCGTGACCGTGGGTCGCGACTGTGTCATTTCTTCAAAAACGTCTGGCCCACCAAAGTGACGGATGACCATTGCGCGCAAAGAAAATCCCTCCTCCGTTTTTTTTCAATATAGCACACATTTTGCCTCCATCCTCATTCAATATGGTTACATAGGTTGTTTACCACTTTTACTTGCTAGAGCGTGTCTGATGCATAGGCCGGCGGCTCCAATCCCCTTTTCTCATTCACTATACTTGTGCATCTGCGCTCACTCTCAGACAAAAAATTTTTTTCGTCGCTTCTTCCCCACAAAAAATGCGCCGGACTCCATTAGGAGCCCGGCATTGGCTGTCGAAAGGTCATTTGGTGCTACAGGATTTACCGATGACGCTGTACGGGCAGTCTGCCTTTTCAGCGACATACAAGACCGCCTCTTTGTTGCGGCTGGTTTCCCGCTCGATCACTTCATCTGGCGGGTAGAATCCAGGATTGTAACTGGTTGGGTACATTTCAAAGGTGAAGGCAAAGATTTTGTGCTGTCCATAGGCCCAGTCGGTCATATCCCCATCGGTGATGTAGAGATCACTCGATTGTTGTGGGGTGTATCCGTTGGTCCGTGCCATCGTGTTGGCCATGGTTTTGAATACATTGAAGTCGTCTTGTGTCATGTCGCTCGGGACATCGGTATAGGTGTAGCCGTAGGGATACAAAATCAATTCGCTGTAGGTGTGGAATGTAATCAGTGTTTTGATCTGTTGCTTGCCACCGACGACGCGGCTGTTGATGAAGTCACGCATGGCGGCGGTTTCCGGTGCGGAGAAGGCTGAGCGCCCGCGATAGGTTTCACTGGAAGGACTACTGCTGGAACCGCCGCAGCAACCCCATTTGTAACCATAGTTGCGGTTGAGGTCGGTGCCTACATAGCTGGACCCGGAGTTGGGTTGACGGTTCTTGCGCCAGGATTTGTAACTGCCACTGGAGATGTCGTATTCTCCACCGTCGGGATTGATGTTAAACACAATATAAATCTCGCGGTTGTTCACCAGATTGGTGATGCGAGAATCACGGTTGTAGTTTTGAGTGAACAAGTCGAGGGTGTAAAGTGCCATTTCGACAGTGAGGTGTTCACGGGCATGATGGAGGGCAGTGTACAGCACTTCTGGCTCGTTTTCGTCTGTGCCGACATTGTCGCTGATTTTCACAGCCCACAGTTCGCGCCCTTCATAAGATTTGCCGATGCTGAACTTTTTGACGATGTTTGGGTAATTGGAAGCTACGGTGTTGATCTTGTTGACCATTTCGTTGTAGTTATGGTATCCGGAGTCGTAAGAGGGAAAATCTTGTGTGGTCAATGAGGTGTCTACAGTAGCGGTAAATCCTTTTTGCTTGATCTGCTTGGCTTCGGCGGGCGTAGCCAGCACTTTGACGTAATTTTTGCCCACCTCTTCAATCGCCGCACCGGTTGAGGCGATCGCTGAACGCTGTTCTTTGGTGCTGACGCCGTCAATTTTATAGAGCTTGATGCCCAAATCGAAAATGGAAGGGTTTTCGATATTCTGGCTGAAACCGAGCGCGGGCACGCATGCGACGATCAACACAAGCACCAATGACAACGAAAGCCATTTTTTTCTCATGTTGATTCCTCCTGAAGTAATAAAGTGATGAACAAAAAGTTGAAAATTCACTCCTTTCCGGTGAGGAGTTGGTCGATCGGTAGACATTGTTGGAATGGATAAATTGTGTGTTAAGGGGGATTTACTTTAGATATACTATTCTGAATATAAAATGAATTTCTATCTCATTTCTAAATAATCCTTCTTTATAGTAAAAAATTATCCTTTTAATTAAGAGATAAAACAGGACGTGCAAATTGCTTTCTAAATGCAGATAAGGCAGGTACGGCTTGCGTCCTATCCGTCCAATCGGAAAGGTCAAGCGGTACCTGCCTTACTCTTCTGCTCAGTACTCAAAGGTTCATCAACCTCAATTCGTTTAAGTTTCATATGTTGAGAATCACTTTGGCAATGCTGAGATAAATAATCAAGCCAGTGCCATCAACCAACGTGGTGATCAGCGGTCCCGAGACGACAGCCGGGTCAATTTTGAGCCGGTGGAGAACCAAGGGCAAAATCGCGGAAACGATGGAAGACCACAAGACGATAAACAGTGCGGACAAAGCCACCACATAGCCAATCGATGTTTCCACACCCATCATCGCAGCACGGATGAGGCCGATCACGCCGAGGGAAAGCCCTAAAAACAGGCCGGTCAACATCTCCTTGCGCATCACCCGAAAAAGGTCGCCAAATTTGACTTCGCCGATGCCAAGGGCTCGAACCAGGGTGCTCACGATCTGAGAACCGGTGTTGCCGCCAGTGCCGATCAGCAATGGAATGAAAAACGAAAGGGCGACGACTTGATCCAATGTGCTTTGGTAACTCTCCAACACGGTCGCGGTATAAGCGCCTCCGACAAACAGGATCATCAGCCAGACAATCCGTTTTTTGTACAAGCTGAATATGGACGTTTTGAAATAGGGTTCATCCAAAGGTTGGCTACCGCCCAGCTTGTGGATGTCTTCGGTGGCTTCTTCATGAATGACATCTACCACGTCATCGTAAGTGATGATACCGATCAATCTCCGTTGGTGGTCAACGACAGGTAGGGCATAGAAGTTATAGCGTGACAAGATTTGGGCTACTTCTTCTTGCTCCATCTCGGCCGGCACGGAAATAAACTCCGTGGTGGCGATGTCGATGAGGTGTGTCTGTGGTGGGGCAAGGATGATTTCTTTTAAGGAGACGATGCCCATCAATTCCCCGCGCGTGCCAGTGACATAGATGTAAGAGACGATCTCCGCTTCGTGTCCGACTTTGCGGATATGGTTGATCGTGTGTTCTCCAGTCCAATAAGCACGGGCTGAAATGTAGTCGACCGTCATCAAGCTTCCGGCGGTGTATTCGGGGTAGCTCATCAAGTTGTTTATCTGTTCCCGATAATCGGCGGGAAGCAGGCGGAGCATTTTTTCCGCTTGCAACGGATGCACCGCAAGCAACATGTCTACTACCGTGTCACTGGACATCTGTTTCAACAGCGGCGAGGCGATGTCATCGGACAAGCGGTTCAAGAGGCTGTATTGCAATTCCGGCTCCAAGTATTCAATGGCTTCTGCGGCGTCCGTCAAGGGCAAGTGGGTAATCAATTCCAAGCGAGCCGCTTCATCCAATTCCCGCAACACTTCCGCAAGGTCGAAAGGTTGGAGTTGATCCAACAGACCGAGCAAACGTTCCGTGTCTAGCGGGCTTTTGAGCGTTAGTTCAATTTCGCTTCTCAGCAGGGCATTGTTCATGCAGTCCCCCCCTTTTTCAAACAATAAAAAAACCCACTCCATTAGGAAGAGGGGTGCAAGGCAAATAAGCCCATAGCAAAAATGAGCTTCGCTTTGCTTATCTCCCTCATTGAGCTTTGGCACTGAACGGCATAGGCTAAGCCAGCTACGTTAGAAAAGACCTTCGTTCCGATCTTTCCTGCTGACCCATTGGTGTCTCTCGACATTTTTGGGCAGTAGCGTCTCTCCGATCAGGAGCCTCACCTAATAGAGATAAGAAAAAAGGATGTAGTTATTCAACGTAGTCAGTATAACTTCCGCGAAATCAAATTGTCAATTTATTTTATGACGGCGGAGGTAAATGTGTCCATCGTGGATTGGCGAGCGGAAGGGCGGTCGCTTGAATTTTAATAGAAAATTCTGTATAATTATATTGGACGACCGTATACCCCTCATCGTAGCACTTCCGGTTTCCCACCTACCTCCCTCTTTCCATCATATCACCGGTTTGCTCTAGAGCGTGTCTGATGAACAGGCTCACGGTTCCAAAACCATTTTCTTCTTCGTTTCATATGTGCATCGGCGTTCCTCGGGAAGAGGTTTTTCCGCCGCTTCTTTCCTACCAACTTGATTCAGCAGACGCGCCTTAGCACAAGTGCATATACCAATTCTCACACCATTGCATTTAATAGATAAAAGCAAAGATAGAGTCATATAAGGGAGGGTGCGCCGTCTTTAGATTCGTATTTTGCAAATGGATGGATGAACGGACAATGCGAAGGCTTGGATCGTAAGGCGGCTAAGACGATGATTGTTGGAAAGGGGATGAGCGTTGATGCAGGATAGAAAAGCATTGGAACGGTCGATTGCTGAGATTACGGAGATCGCCAAAGGATTTGGCTTGGACTTTTATCCCATGCGATATGAAATCTGTCCGGCAGACATTATCTATACATTTGGCGCATATGGCATGCCGACAAGGTTTTCCCATTGGAGCTTCGGGAAAGCATTTCACAAGATGAAACTGCAATACGATTTAAACCTGAGTAAAATCTATGAGCTGGTGATTAACTCCAATCCATGTTACGCGTTTTTGCTCAAAGGAAACAGCTTGGTGCAAAACAAGCTGATTGTAGCGCATGTACTGGCTCACTGCGACTTCTTTAAAAACAATTGCCGCTTTTCAAATACCTCGCGAGACATGGTGGAAAGCATGGCAGCGACTGCGGAGCGGATTCGGTTTTATGAATTGAAATATGGCAAAGACGTGGTGGAAGATTTCTTGGATCATGTCTTAGCTATCCAAGAACACATCAATCCCAGCCTGCTTGATGCCAGACGGGGCCACCGGTGGTCGGAGCGAAAAGCGGAGGCGGAATCCAAGCGTAAACCTCCCTCCCCGTATGAGGATTTGTGGAAGCTGGATCGCGACGTCCAACAGGAAACGCGTCCTCTCCCCCGCAAAAAGCGTTTTCCAGAGGAGCCGGAAAAGGATTTGTTGTTGTTCCTGATGCATCACAGTCGCATTTTGGAAGATTGGCAACAGGATATCATGACGATGTTGCGGGAGGAGATGTTGTATTTTTGGCCACAGCTGGAGACCAAGATCATGAACGAGGGCTGGGCTTCATATTGGCACATCCGCATCATGCGGGAATTGGACTTGGATGAGGCGGAAACGATTGAATTCGCCAAGTTGAACGCTTCTGTCCTGATGCCGTCGAAAACGTCGATTAACCCGTATTACCTTGGTTTAAAAATGTTTGAGGACATCGAGAAGCGCTACAACCATCCGACAGAGGAAGAACTGCGGGAACTAGGAAGGGTGCCCGGCCAAGGGCGGGAAAAGCTGTTTGAAGTGCGGGAATTGGAGTCGGATATCTCCTTTTTGCGCAATTATTTGACCAAGGAACTGGTTGAAGAATTGGATTTGTACGTGTATCAGCGGCAGGGAAATGAATGGACGATCACGGATAAAAACTGGGAGCATGTGCGGGATGAGTTGGTAATGAGCCGGATCAACGGGGGGCATCCGGTGATCGTGGTTCAAGATGGCGACTACCTTCAAAACGGGGAGTTGTATCTGGTGCACCGGTATGAAGGGGTTGAATTGGATTTGAAGTATCTCGAGAACACCTTGCCGCATGTTTATGCGTGCTGGGGGCGTTCTGTTCACTTGGAAACGGTAGTTGAAGGGCGGAAAGTGGTCTTTTGTTACAATGGAAAAAAATGCACGCGCAGGTTTGTGTGATTATTGGTCACTGCTGTAAAAGCCAAGCGTCATCAAGCTCTGGAGGGAATCTCCAGGGTTTTTTCTTTTGTTTGTTGTTTTGAAAAGGAAATCATTGCATAATCCTAAATTTGTCTTTTGTGTTAACATGAGGTCGTTCGCAGGGTAACAGCCTGTCCAATTTAAATTTGACAAGGGGGATTCGATGTTAACCAAAAAACATCTGACCAAAGTCACAGGTACACTTGCGGTAACGACCATGCTTTCGGTTGCGGTTCCGTTTAGTGCATCTAATGTCGTCACAGAAACAGGAGAAAAAGGTTTTTGGCAAAATGTTTTAGTGAATATTGGCATTCAAAAAGCAAATGCTGCGAGTAACGAAACTCAGAATATTCAAGCTTTTGGTGACAAGATTATCCAGACTGGTCAAAAATATTTGGGTACTCCGTATAAGTACGGGGCGCGTTCCGGTGACACCCGGTATTTTGACTGCTCTTCTTTTGTGCAACATGTGTTTAAACTAAATGGCGTTTCTTTGCCGCGCTCTTCCCGTCAGCAGGCAACGGTCGGCAAGAGTGTAGCCAAGTCCCAACTGCAAAAAGGGGATCTCCTCTTCTTTAAACTCCGTTCTTCTGGCGGAAAAATTGCCCATGTGGGTATTTATGCAGGTAACAACAAAGTGTTGCACACCTATGGTAAAGGTGGCGTGCGCTTTGATTCATTGTCTACTCCATGGTTGGAATGGGGTCTTGTTTCAGCGAAGCGTGTCGCACCAGCTGGCGTGGATAATACCAATGCGGGCAACCAAGTTGCGGACAAGCCCGGAACAAATCTAGAACAATCAAATGAAGAAGCACAACGACTTGCACTTGCAGACAAAATCATTCAAACAGGGCATAAGTATTTGGGCACACCATACGAATTTGGTGCCAAAGCGGGACAAACCGCCACGTTTGATTGTTCTTCCTTTGTTCAATATGTGTACAAGCAACACGGTATTTCCTTGCCACGTTCTTCCCGCCAACAGGCGACAGTTGGTCAAACGGTATCCAAATCCCAATTGCAAAAAGGGGATCTGGTCTTCTTCACCCGTAAAGATACTGCACCTAATGTAGGCCATGTAGCCATCTATGTCGGGGATGGCAAGATTCTCCACACCTACGGTAAAGGCGGCGTGCGCTATGACAGCCTGTCCACAGAATGGTTGGCTAAATCGTATGTTACCGCTAAACGTGTAATTAAATAAATCGGATACAAAACAGCCCTTTGCCAATTTACGGCAAAGGGCTGTTTTCTATTTCTTGCGGATCAAAGTTCCCACCACCCAGCCATAACGTGGGTTTTCCGGTCGGCCCTTTGAAGAGGTCGAAGGCAACCAACCCGCAACGGAAGCAAAGCTTTAAACTGGCTGTGTTGTCACAGGCGACTCGAGTATAAAGTTTGCCTATTCGCTCCAATGTGTGGCGCACCAAGGATTCGCCCACCCCTTGTTTTCGGAAGTCGGGGTGTACGGCGATAATGGCTTCTTGTAGGCCATAGTGCCCGATGGCGATAACCCCGGACAGTTTCCGTTGGTGTAGCGCTACTGCTATAAGAGTGCCTTCCGGCTGAGCCGCCGTGTTTAACTGTTTTAGCCACCGCAGCGCGCGATGAGTGATGCGCCCGTCGCCATAACGTTTCATGAAGTTTAACACGGCTGGCAGATTGGCCGCCAACTGCCGGGGGGTCAAGTTTCGGATGAGCATGTTTTCATGGCCTCCCCTGTCAATTGGTAACCACTCAAGTAAAGTGCATATTCAAGTATGCGCATGAGGGAGAGTCGCCGAATGTCGGGTTCGTCGAATTTCATCGGTTTGGCATTGGCTTCAAAAAACCAGAGGGTGCCGTTTTCTTCGATACCTAAATCAATTGACATTTCCCCTAAGGCGGAGGATTGTTTGGATTCGATGTATTTGGCTAGCTCCAAACCGGTTATTTTGATTTTGCTCAATATCTCAGGTGCTTTTTCCTTAAAGGTATGACGGATTACCCGATGCAGGCTTTCAATGCGGCCACCCATCGGGACGTGAGTAGAGATCGACGTTGGTCCAGCGACCCGAACCCCGGCCCCCGTCAATCCCCACTCTCCCTGATTGTTTTTTTGCAACAGCATGCGCACATCAAACGGCCGTCCTTCAAAAGTGGCCAAGGGGATCCCTTGTTGGATCAAATAAGGAAGTTGTTGTGTCAACTGCTGAACGGTTTGGCTCAATGCATCAACACTGGTAAATGTTTTTCGCGTCTTCTCTTTTTTGTCTTGGTAAATGAGTTCAATTCCATTTTTCATGCGGGATATGCGCATCATGCCAATCCCCGCTTTTCCGTCCACTTGCTTTAGGTACAAGCGGGGATATTTTTTTAGAAGTTCGTCAAGTTGCAAGTTGGGTGTCCACTTCAAGGTGTAGGGAACCAGCTTTTTTAATGTGTCTGACGCGGCTAGTTGCTGATGGAGGGTCCACTTGTCAAAAAAGTGGGGGTTAAACAAATGGACGCCTGGCATATCGGAAATAGTTTTTATCGCCTTTTGCACGGCAGGGCTTTGTTCAGCGCGCCGGTTGGGCACCCGATTGTATACCACATTGGGGATGGGAAGTTTGGCCCGAATCCACTTCAACCCTGGGGCTGCGGGATCTAGCAGATAGCCGGTCACGGTGGTTTCGGTTCGGGAAGCCAACCCGCTTGGGGTCAAGACATAGACGGTGATTCCCATTTTGCGCCCGGTTCGGATCAGGTCGGCAAAATTGGCGTGGTTACCTTGGAATGGTTTGCCCCCGTCAGAGGTCAAGATGGCGATAAATGGGCCCAACGATTGCTTGCTTTGGTAAAGTCGCTCCAATTGTGCCCCTCCGCGGCTTTCGTCAACAGAGGAGGAGGGGGGAGACTGATAGTTGAGCGTGGCGTCAAGCATGCCCGGAAAGACTGAAGACCTCTTTTTTTTCGATGTCGCAGTGGTGCGTTTGCGTTTGTGTGGGGGGTTCACGATACCTCCTCCTTTTTAGATGAAATTGGCCAAGTTCAGGCTGTATTCGGTGACCATTTTCGCCGAGCGGTGGCCGGCATGCACTAAGCTGGGATGGTGGAAAATGTGGCGTCCCGGTTTGGAATTCACTTCAAACAACCACACTCGGCCGCTTTTGTCGACGCCCATGTCCATGCCCAACTCCCCGAGCGGACCGTTTACGTGTTGTTCCAACGTTTCTGCGATGGTAATGCTCGCTTTCTTCACCCCAGCTTCGACCATTGGCGCATACTCATGGAACACATCGCGTAGAATCTGATCGGTAGGGATGATTTTCCCGCCGGTACGCACATGCGTAGTCACGCTGCCTGGACCGGCCGCTTTGGAGCCGATGGCAACCACGGTCCATTCCCCAAACCGGTCTTTGTGCAGATGGACGCGGAAATCGACGGGTCGTTGATCTCTGTGCTTAATCAGGCGAATCCCTTGTTGTACGATATATTTTTGAAAACGGGTTGGCTCTTTTGCAAAATAATGGTGCACCAATCTGTGCAAGGAACGGAACCTGTGCAGGACATTGCGGTCTCCTTCTCGGAAGCGGCAATAGTAGCCTAATTCAGGATCGTAGGTGATGCGAAAGATCCCTAAACCCAAGCTCCCGCCGCTCGGCTTGAGGTACACCATTTGGTGCCGATCTAACATCTGTTTGATGGTGGAGATGGATGGGGACAGATACGTTTCCGGCACCAAGTTTGCGGTGTGTGGGTGACTGCTTAGCCACTGGTGAATTTTCCATTTGTTAAAAAAGCCCTGGTTGAAGATCGGGCAGTTGTATTCTTTCTTGAATCGGTTCAGACATGCTTGCACATAACCGCGCGCTTCAATGGTGCGGTTAGGTATTCGTTCATAGATGACATCGGGGAAGGGAGCCTTGATTTGTTTCCACTTGTTTCCGACGATATGCCAACCGTAGATGAGGCGGTTTTGCCAATCCACCAGATCAGGGGTGAATGCATAGATGATCGGATGTTCTTCCAACCCCGCCTTGATAAACTCTTTAAACAGAGGTGAACGCTTTCCAAAAGGTTGATCCGCGTTACCTGAGAAACTGGTGGTAAAAATGCCGATCACAGGCCCCAGCTTCAGGGAGCGGTTTTCATAACGCGCGCGAAACTCATTTGAATAGGGGAGGGCCAAATATTTGGCGGTGTCCCTGGAAATCAAAATTTTTTCGCCCTGATGGGGAATACGGCGCGCTTGGGTAATGATGCTGCGATTTCCTAATTCCACTTTGATGGACTGCCCGTTTATACAACCCCATCGCTCCATGAGTGATTGGCTGAGGCCGATCGCTTGATTTAGCCCTTGAGTTGAGATTTTGACTTTGCACATGATTGAATTCATGGTGACCCTCCTACTGCTCGAGTAAAGCGCGTGCATAGCGGATGGGAAGTTGAACAGCTCGCTGGCGAAGTTGCAACTCGCCTGTTTTTAAAAAAATGGTGCGGCCCGGTTTGGAGTTGACTTCCAGAATCCAAATGCGTCCTAGCCGGTCGATACCGATGTCTAAGCCCAATTCGACCAATGTTCCGTGGTGGGCTTCAATTGTGTGTGGCACCGTTTCGCTGATCTGGTGCAACTGAGTAAGAATAAGATCCATCTCTTGCTGTCCATAGTGGGTTTCCAAGAAACTATGAATGTTCATCGCTTCCCCGCCACCGTGGAGGTTGGAAGTGATGGATTTCGGTTTGCCGGTACGGACGGCCATGCCGGTGATTTCCCACTGCATGTGTTCGTTTTTCTGAATCAAAATGCGAATGTCAAAGGGGCGGCGATCGGAAGTGTATAAAGAAAGATAAGGCTGAACGATGTAACGGGACTGCCGGATGAAGGAGTCCAGCCAACTCGACAGTTCCCTATCGTTCTTGAAATAGCGGGACACAATCAGGTTCTGTTGGTCGCGGCCGCGCACCAGATATCCTTCCTGAGCGGGGATGATCGCGACGACACCACGGCCATGGCTTCCACCGTTGGGCTTCGTCACAGCCCCACGATATTTGGCGATACATTCGAACACATCCGCCGGGGATTGGTACAAACGGGTGGGAGGCAAGAAAGGATGAAGCTCCGGGTTTTGTTTCAGTATGTCATATGTTTGCAACTTCCCTTTTAGCGGTGTGCCGAGCAACCGGACCTTTGGGTCGGAGCAGAGGCGTTTGATGTAAGGTTGATAAAAATGGTATTCTCGCAAATTGTGATAATAGCAACGATCGTATATCAAATGGGGGAGCGGTCTGACTGCCTTGACCCATGTGTCGTCGAACCGGACAGTCCACCCAGTCGCGGTTCGTTCATCCCACTTGATGTCCGTCGGGACAAATACGAAAATATCCATCCCCCAATTGCGGGCCTCTTGCGCGAGTTGCAGAAAATAAGGTGTTTCGTAAAACGGAGGCGTTTTCTTCACACCCGTTTCCCGGCACACGATGATGCCTAACGTCTGTTTCATCATTGATGTTTCCTCCTTCGTGATGTCCAGTGGGGTGCATGTGAAGGAGGGGCATGTGCATGGCGCCGGTACAACACAAGATACTGCACATAATCGATCAGTCTGGCGACGGAAGGCCTCGTTTGCGAAGAGGGATTGATGACCGTGTCGTCCGTTTTGGACGGCTTGGAGTTGATCTCGATTAGCCATATTTTCCCTTTGGTGTCGATGCCGAGATCGATGCCCAATTCGGCGTAATGTCCGCCGACCCACTCTTCAAACGAGTGGATGATTGATAAGGCGGCGTGCTGAATGTCGTTGATGCTGGGTTTGGTGGCCAAAGGCAATTCATTCAGCAATTCGCCAGTTTTGCGAATGGTGCCGCCTCGCGCCAAGTTGGACACGATGTGTTGATCGTTGGCGATGCGGCCGACAGAAGAGGTGATGCGCCATTTGCCTTGAATGTTTTTCTGTGCGAGGACGCGGAAATCCACTTGCCGCCGTCCGAGTTTGACCAAGTTCAGTCCTTGTTGCATGATGTAAGGTTGTTTTCTTATTTTTTTGTCAAGAAGGTGGAGGAGTTCCTTTTTGGAAGGCACCGTTTTGGAAAGCGTGCCATTGGGCGTCGCTGATTGGTAAAGCCATTGTCCGCCGCCGGATCGCTCCACGCGGATGATCCCCTGCCCCAGACTGCCATTGGTCGGTTTTAGGTAAACGACAGGATGGCGGGAAAGAAACTCTCTGCATTTGTCGGTGTGGTAGGTGTAGGTTTCTGGCAGGTACTGGTGCATGCGCTCGTCTTTGGACAGGATCTGGTACACTTCCAGCTTGTTGAGAAACCGTTCGTTGAAGATGGGGATGTGAAACTGGTGTTTCAAGCGAGCCAATTTGGCTTGAACGGATTCCTTTTCCTCGATCTTGCGTGAAGTGATGCGGTTGTAGATGACATCAGGCAGCGGGAGTGCGGCAGCCAGCCAACGGTTGTTCGCTTTAATCCACCCTTTGATTCCACGACGGTCCGGATCGATCATGTCTGCCAACACAACGGCTACTCGGATCCCCTGGTTCATTGCGGCGGCATCGCATTCGTCCAGGAAACGGGTGATCGGTCCGAACAATTGGTCGTCGTTATCCGTTTGGGGGATTTTGCTGATTAAGATGCCGAACAACGGAGCGAGGCGCAAACGGAGAGAACGGGAGTCAAAATGCACAACCGTGTGCGGCTGCGCGGGCAGGAGCAATTTGTTGGCCAAATAACTGCTGATAAAGATAACCTTGTGGTTGGCGCGTCTCAGCCGGCCGATAACACCTGTGGTGACGGAGCTGCCGAAAGAGACCCATAGCATGTCGGTGTGGATATTCAGTTTTTTAGCCAATTGATCGCTCATCATGATATTGATGTGTTCGGGAAACTGCTGATTGGGTAGTATCTGAATTTGAACTTTTGCCAGCCCCATGGTAATCCCCTTCCGCCTGAATTAACTAATGTATGGTATGTAGGCCAATATGCGGGAGTGAATAAAACAGGCTTGGCAACGCGGGTTTGTGCGTTTGGCGAATCACGGCTTGTCACTTGGCGCCATTGTGAAAAACGTGTTACGATGGGCAAGGGAGATGGAAACCCATGGTCTATTCATATGATAGTGCCCATCGGCTGGCGTTACATGCCAAGCATCTTACATAAGATGTGAGCGGAGATGAAGACACTGGGCTTGGCGATTCAGGGAGTTGGCTTAGAGGGCATACCTCGAAACAGACCGGCGTTTCCAAGTCTTCCTGTCGGATATCAAACGATCAAACGCACCATCATCGTACCGTGCAAGAATTGTGGAAGAAGCGTAACCAGATTAGAGGAGGGGACGATGGCATGAAAGTAACATTTCACGGCCATTCATGCTTTGAAATCGAACATCGTGGCACACGTTTGTTGATCGATCCGTTTATCACTGGCAATCCACAGGCCAAAGTGAAGGCGGAGGAACTCAACCCTGATTATATTCTCGTCACCCATGGCCACGGCGATCATGTGGGGGACACGGTGGCCATCGCCAAGCGCACCGGCGCTACCGTTATCGCTGCGCACGAACTGTCGGTGTGGCTGGGGAAACAGGGCGTCAAAGCGCATGGTATGGCATTGGGCGGCGGGCACGCCTTTCCGTTTGGCCATGTAAAAATGGTGCTGGCCCTGCATGGTTCAGGATATGAAGCAGACGATCAAATCATCTATATGGGACCTGCGGCCGGCTTTGTACTCACTCTGGATGGCACCACCATCTACCATGCCGGAGATACCGCGCTCTTCTCTGACATGAAGCTGATTGGCCGCAAACCGATCGACCTGGCTATGTTACCCATCGGCGACAATTTCACCATGGGACCGGACGATGCCCTCTTGGCAGCTGAATGGCTTGGCGCCAAACGGGTAATTCCGATGCACTACAACACCTTCCCGCTGATCAAGCAAGATGGTGAGCACTTTATCAAGCAGCTCGCCGAGAAGGGGATCGAAGGCCATGCTCTCGCACCAGGCCAATCGTTTGAATTGTGACATATCTATTTGTAACGGTTCTGTAACGTGGTTGTAATGGTTTTCATCTAAAATGATTACAGGATGAAAACCCCCTTTGGTAGAGACGGCCCCGGAAACCGTCTCTTTTTTTTTGTGCAAAAATGGCTGGTAAAAGGCTGTGGCGTACTCTGCCCATGAGATAGGAAGAATAAGCGGAAAGTGGGTGGAACATTTCCAAGTTAACCTCCAACTTAGAACGATCTCATAATCGAACTGTATCCAGATTATGCATGAATATTTAGAATATATTATAATTAGGATATGCAGAAAATAACAAAAACCTATCTGTCCTACCTAATTTGCCGACTTCGGAAGAAGGGAGGTAATAGGTATGAGTAGAAAATTTGTTCTGGTTCGTAATAAAGCACCTAAACCGTCACAATGTCACGTTTGTAAAAAAGATGACCAACTGTCTTGGAGTAACGGAGAGTGGAAGTGTTCCCGGTGTTCTGTTGTAGTTGAGCCAGATTAACCACTCATTAGACAAAATGTTCTGTAGATAATACACTCCCTATTAAGTTATACTAGCTTTACACTCTTAATAGGGAGGCGTCTTCTTTTGGGTAAAAGGTACGAGCAAGCATTTTTAGACGGTTACAAACCAGTGGTACTCGGGTGGAAAGGTAAGCTATTCAACGAAATTTACTATGAACAGCTTATTCGTTACCCATACATCAATCCGTATGAGGGCAACGCTAATGGGTATATTTTTTTTCAAGACGACCGACTTAAAGAGACGTATTTAGAACGCATGAAAGCCGCAAAAAACAAGTATGAGAAACACATTGTTTTGGGGAAAATGTTGGGTTTCCCACCGCAGTCAGTAAAAAGGTATGCTGAGATGCGTATATTGGAGGATGAGTTAGGGGAGTACCCGGAAATAGAGCGTAAGCAAGCTGTAAGCGTGGATTGGGCTGGTTTTTATTTCACTACATATCTAGATTTTATTGAAAGTGAAATTAAATGGTTATGGGACACATACCAACATCCAAAAGCGGTAAACAATCCGCTATGTCTGTGGAGTAGAGATATAGACGCAATGGAAATGACATATGGTGATTATGATGCAATTAATGAAGCAGTACAATTTATTAAGGAAAAAAGAAATTTGGTACCGATCAACGTATAATAAACTGTCATTTAGACAGTTATTTTTTGTCAGTAGACCGTCGGGAATTCTTACAAAACATATATATGGACGTCGCACATTCTCAGAAACTGTCGCTTTTTTTGTGCATAATGGTTGGTTGACGGCTATGGCACACAGGACAGGATGATGCGAAATATAAATGAGCGACTACCGCGTTTACGGGTAGCCGCTTTAGTTTTAAAAAACTATTGTTCTGTATCATCATCTCCGCCAACGAAGGTATTATACAACATATAAATCACCCTCACTTCTTAGGTTTAATTGTGTTTGGATTTTGATGAGTTTTCTTTCGCTTATACATACTTATACACCTATTGCATGTTATCATAATATTCTGTTAAATGGAAAAAGGCCGTGTGTTGCCGTTGCTTAAATTTGTCTTCCTCTGACAGTCTTTCTGCTTCATTGAAAGTGAAAATTAATTAGTTATCAAAACAGCCGTTTTTAATTGATGTAATTTAATAGTGATGTTATTTAGCGGTCAGTGTCTCCGTCATCTTCACCATCAAGGTATAAATGAAACAACATCATAAAATCAGTCCTCTTTGTTAAACAATATTAAAGATTGCCGTTTTCTGACCGTCTTAAGCCAATAGTTTTCTAGATGCATATTATCGAAATTTTCTGATATAAGCAATGATTACTTAGATTACTTTTTCTGTCTTGTGTTATTTCTGCAAATTCAACTGATCCTTTTAGCTCAAAAAGGGAAAAAGCCATCTCCATAGCGCTGGAAATGGCTTTTAAAAATTAGTTAGTCGTATCACATTGTTCTCGTCGGTGAAGTTATAACAGGTAAAATCTTATTATTGTGGCTATCTTTGAAGGTAGTCGCAATTTTTTATTGTATACTCTAATTGTGGTGAAAGGAGTGTATTTGTAATGAAGAAATCATTACTTGATTACGAAGTGTTTTTAATGGGTTTAAAGCCCGCGATATATCAGAGTGCAAACAATGTCACGTTTCAAAAGACTGTCCACCTTTACAGACATTACCCATGTGTCACAGAAGGCATTCATTTACATGATGAAGCTGATTTTTTCCTTTTCTTTCAAACGGAACAAATGAAAGAAGACTTTTTAAGGAAGCTAGCTACAGTAAAACGTCTTTCACCCGAATTTCACGAACTAATAGGGGTTACCATTGGTTACCCACCATTAGCGGCGAAATATTTCGCGGAGTGCCGACGCTTGAAAGAGGTAGAAAAACGGATGGATGACTACCAAGAATTGTTCAAACACAAAGTATCTTTCATCTATTCTGGTATCAGATGTAATGGACACGTGAATGACTTAGTAGAAAATAGCGTTTGGTTGTGGGAGCGGTATTACATTAAAGATGAGCCGTTTAAGATCGGAATAATTGAAGGGGACGTTATGAAGCATTATGAAGTCAAGCCGTATGATTTCGATGAACTGGAACGGGTAAAACAACGTAAATTGGAACTCATATCAAGAGCAAAAGAGGAAGCCACTCTATAAAAGCCCGTAAGCGGCTTTATTTTTTTGTTAGTAAACTGTCGGAAAGTTTACACAAAACATATTTAATTTTCGAATTTTAACTACATCAGTATTTCTGCTATTAGGGGTAGGGTACGGTAACCAAAACGAAACAACGGTGACGAATCCGGCGCCTCAGGAAAAGGCGGAACCAGCCGTACATAAGCCGGAGGAATCCACGAAACCCAATGAAAAGAAACCGGAAGCACCTAAAACGAATAAAAATTGCGAGATGAAAGGCGAAGAGTTTATACAAAAGAGCAGGGAAGAACGTCAGGCAGTGATAACGGGTTGCTTGCTGGATTATCCGCAAAAAGAGAAAGTCGATGATGTACAAAAAGTGTTAGACAAGGCAAACAAGTATTTTACGAATAGCGAAGCGTGGGAAGCACCAGTAACCAAGTTTTTAGACGATTATGTGGCGTGGAAAACAAGTAAATAAAATTTGTGCAAAACGGCAACTAGACCGGGATTCGACCGATGGTTTGACAGGCATGAATGACGAGGAAGCGTATGCGTTGTTACTTGGAGGGTTGATATGAGAGCTGTTACTGTCGGTAACGTTGCGGTAGACAATCGGGTAACACCTGTACATTTGCTTACGAAAAACGGACCGAAAATCACGATTCACATGATTCATTTGGTGGTAGAGGAGCTGGAAGATGGAAAGCGGGTATTATCGGGGCGTTGCTTTGATATTTTCGGTTGACCAAATAAAAAAGAGCCATGTAGTTAACACACGGCTCAAAAGAAAACAAATAACAAAAACAGTAGGAGGGACGTAGGCCAATGAAGCGCATCAATAACGTTTTAACTAAAAACAAGTTTAGCACTAAATTAATTGATAAGCGGGTTGAAGCTATAACGAAACATCCATATGTGGTTAAGTTTTTAATAGAAAACGAGGGTGAAATTTCTCAATCACAGCTCAGACCCTTTTTGTCCAAATTAAATCAGTACATTCGTGAGCTAGACAATTGTAATGAGTGCCCTGGTCTTGAACAGTGTCCTAACTTGATGCGTGGCCATTACCCGTCCCTTAAAGCATATATGGGAAACATTGATATTACTATGAATCAATGTGTGAAATTGAAAAACGATTATGCTGAACAAAATAGAAAAACACTCATTCAATGCCATGCTATACCGAAAGATGTACAAACAGCTACTTTTAATACAATAGAAATGGATAACCATCGACTGAAAGCAATTGACCTTGCCATTACATTCTGTAATGAACTGATTATGGGGAGCAAACTAGGTGGGCTATATCTGCACGGGGCATTTGGGGTAGGGAAAAGTCACATTGCTGGAGCTATTGCTAATACGTTGGCTGATGGCGACATACCTGTTCTCATGGTGCATACCCCGTCTCTCGTTAACGAAATGCGGGACGCAATTGCAGAAGCCATGCGAGGAAACAAACTAAGTGCGACAGTTAGCAAAAAACTAGAGTTATTAAGCTCTACACCTGTACTAATATTAGACGACATCGGCACTGAAACGTATTCTAGTTGGATACGAGATAATGTGTTTGGCGTGATTTTGCAAAATCGCGTTTCAAAACAACTATCTACTATTTACACTTCTAATCTAACCCTAGATGAATTGGAGCAGGCATTATCGTGGATTAGCCATAAAGGGCAAACATATGAGGATAAAGTAGGCGCTAGAAGGATAATGGAACGTATTCGTCCTTATGTGATTCCGGTGGATGTGGGCGGAAGAAATCGTAGATATGACAAGAAATAAAAAGCGTCCATTGACACTGCCATCAGGCAGTAATTTTTTTCTCTATGTACGTCGGAAAGTTCTTACAAAACATATTTCATACCGAAGATAATTCAATGGGACAGTCTGCTAATTAGCAGGCTGTTCCTTGTTATTTAGCGTATACTTTATACCGTGAAAGAGGGGGGCATATGGTGAAAAAGCCACTAGTCGATTATCAAACGTTTCTGATAGGACGTAAACCGGCATTGTATGGAAACACAGGTAGTCCGACATTCATGAAAAATCTTCATTTGTTTGAGCATTACCCATGTGTTACGGAAAACATCGATATATTTGACGGTGAGGATTTCTACTTGTTTTTTCAGAATGAAGAGTTGAAAGAGACGTTTTTATCTAAGTTACGCGATGTTAAACCACGTTCACCCGAATTTCATCGATTATTAGGTGTTACGCTTGGTTATCCTCCCCTGGCTGCACAATTCTTTGCGGAATGCCACCGATTGGAAGAGGAAAAGCACATAGACGAGTATGAGCGGTTGTTTAAACAAAAGGTATCCTTTTACTACTCCGGGATCCGATGTAATGGACATGTCAATGACTTAGTAGAAAATAGCGTTTGGTTATGGGAACGGTACTACATCGAGGATGAACCGTTTAAAGTCGGAATGATTGAGGATAACATTGTGAGGCTTTATGAAGTTAAGCCGTATGACTTCGATGAGCTGGAGCGAGTGAAGCAACGGAAACTAGAGCTCATAACAAAGGAACAAACGCATGTATAAAAGCCGTATGTGGCTTAATTTTTTTTTGCACGACAATGAATACGCGGTGAGTTATCCGAGTATAGATCAGATCTATTAACGATCAGATGAGATTGTTTTTGGAAAGGAATTGTTTTTCGATTGGCGGCTACGGTGGTTGTTGTATTTTCCACTTATAGGTAGTCGCCCTTTTTAATGTATACTTTAATTGAGTGTATGAAAGGGGTACATGTAATGAAAAAGCCGTTACGCGATTACGAAGCGTTCTTAATGGGGCTAAAACCGGCACTATTGGATAGTTCCAATTGTGTTACATTTCAAAAAGTATCTCACCTATACAAACACTACCCATGTGTCACAGAAGGTATTCATTTACACGAAGAAGCTGATTTTTTCCTTTTCTTTCAAACTGAGCAAATGAAAGAAGAATTTTTAATGAAGCTGGCTACTGTAAACCATCTCTCACCGGAATTTCACGAGTTATTAGGCATTACCCTAGGTTATCCACCGCTAGCGGCGAAATATTTTGCTGAGTGTCGCCGATTAGAAGAAGTGGAAAAGCGCATAAACGAATACGAGGAACTGTTTAAGCACAAAGTATCTTTCGTTTACTCCGGGATCCGATGTAATGGACATGTCAATGACTTAGTAGAAAATAGCGTTTGGTTATGGGAACGGTACTACATCAAGGATGAACCGTTTAAAATCGGAATGATTGAAGATAACATTGTGAGGTTTTATGATGTTAAGCCGTATGACTTCGATGAGTTGGAACGAGTGAAGAAACGGAAACTAGACCTCATAATGAAAGAAAAAACGTAGGAATGAATGAACACAATGTGCTATATTTTATTGTCATGTGCTAGTTGATTGCTCTAAAAAAGTGATTTACGTTGTAAGGAGTTACGCTAGAATTTTCATAGCCTGATAGGATAGATGGTAAGTTAGAATGGAGTAAAGACTCAGGTTTAATGATAGATTTATATAAATTAGAAGAAAACATTGGCCAATAGATAGCGGAGGAGGCAAAATGCGGCAAATGTTCGCTGATGCTTCCTCGTTGCTTTTGTGATAAGATAAGTCTTGCTTATCATCTGGATAAAACAATGACATCTTGCGTCTGTTTATACATTTTATGTAGGATAATCGGGAACGAGGGGAGGAAGCTAAGCGTTGAAAAAGGCAGGCAACGTGATTTCCTCAAAGATGAAAGAGCGGATCGACCCAAGCAAAATAGAAAAACAATTAAGCACGCTACTGAAACATCCGCTGGTGGTTAAGTATATGGTTGAAAATGATGTTCCCCAGTCATCTTTAAAAAACTCCTATTCCCAGCTTAGCCAATTTGTACAGGAAAATGAGAATTGCAAGCATTGCTTCAGTCTGAACGCATGTCCGAACTTGATCAAAGGGCACTATCCTTCCTTGCGGGAGTACGGAGGATATGTGGAATTGGCCATGCACGAGTGCAGCAAATTGAAGGCCAAAAAAGAGGAAGAATGGCGCAAGAGTTTGATCCAATGCCATGACATCTCTTTGGATGTGCAGAAAGCGACATTTGAAGCGATCGAATTGGACAGTGGCCGGGCCAAGGCGCTTGACGTGGCGCTGGAGTTCTGTTTGAAAGTGGCCAATGGTCAACCCACCAAAGGGATTTACTTGTGGGGACCGTTTGGGACGGGCAAAAGCTACATCGCTAGTGCCATATTAAACACCCTTGCCGAACATGGCATTTCGTCGCTGATGGTGCATATGTCCGCGCTTGCTTCGGAGATGAGGGATGCGGTCGCCAACAATAAAGCTTCGGTCAACAGTAAGCTTGAAGCGTTGAGCAGTGTGCCCATTTTGGTCATGGATGATATCGGCGTGGAAAACTTAACCCCTTGGTTGAGAGATGGAGTGCTGTCGGTGGTGCTTCACAGCAGAGCGTCCAATCAACTTCCCACGATCTACACATCTAATCTCACATTGGACGAGCTGGAGGAGTGGCTTTGCTACACCCAGGTAAACGGATATGACCAGCATGAACCGTTGAAAGGGAAACGAATCATGGAAAGAATTCGGCCATATGTGATTCCGGTTGAGGTAAAAGGGAGAAATAGAAGGTATTCTTGATGACCAATATCTGAATGATATTGGTTTTTTATTAAGTGATTATAGCTGAAAATTGACAGAATAATAGAAATGAGGTGCGGGGAGGGGATGCACTATACTTGCCCCGCACTTACGAAATGGACCGGCTTGAGTCCGCTTTCCATCTACCTGAAAAAGGATTTGTGAATATGTTTTGAGCATGGCGGATTCCATGACAAAAATGAGCGGATTCTTGTTACAATGAGAAAATGACATCGAGGTAATGGGGGATGAATCACGAGCCAAATCATCAAAAATATCGCGTTTTGCGCCAAAGGGCTGCTAACGCCCTGCGACGTACCAGGAGCCGGGAACAGGAAGCGGCTTAACCAACATCGACATATATGAGCTAATGCGAATGCTTGTGGGCATTCAACAAAGGAAGAATTGAGCAACTGGAGGGGATCAATGTGGAAAGCTGGATTACAGATTTCATGGAAGAGTTTGGTTATTTGGGAATTTTCTTGATGATTGCGCTAGAGAACCTCTTCCCGCCGATTCCATCGGAAATCGTGTTGTCGTTTGGCGGATTCATGACGACGCAATCTGATTTGACGGTTACGGGTGTGGTGATTGCTTCGACGCTGGGAGCTGTGGTCGGAGCGATTGCCCTGTTCTATATCGGTCGGTTGTTGGATGTGGAGCGGTTGGAACGCATTGTTGAGCGTTGGGGGCATCTCTTGAGAACCGATAAAGAGGACATACATAAAGCGAATGCTTGGTTTCACCGTTATGGTATCTGGACTGTGTTTTTCTGCCGGATGGTTCCGATCGTGCGCAGCTTGATTTCAATTCCGGCGGGGATGGCGAAAATGAATTTTCCGTTGTTCCTGTTGTTCACTACTGTCGGATCGTTGATTTGGAACATGGTTCTGGTAAATCTGGGTGCAGCCCTTGGCGCTTCTTGGTCCAAGGTGCTGGAATATATGAGCGTCTACCAAGATATTGTCATTGTCATCGTTGGTGCACTGCTGATTGTGGGTGCGGTGTGGTTCTTCCGTCGCAACCGTTCCCAAAAAGCATAAGGTTTTCGTCTACGGGTTTCTGTAGCGCCCGGTTTGGGAAATGTTGTGAGGGATGCGTATGATGTGGCTGGTGTCTGGCGTCATCCTGATGATCGTGGGTTTGACCATGGCTGTGTGCAACCTGACCGTCGTTTCGGGGGATCGGCGGTTAGGGAATATGGTTGATGTTTTCTGGAATCATCTTCACATTTGTGCCAGGCTAAAACCCCAGCGGCGGCCGCTGGAGCGCTTTTTTCGCACATGAAGTGTCCAACCCTTTCATAAATATAGTGAGTAGAAGGGGTGACGACGATGCGACAACGGGGTATTTATTTGTTGTGCGGGGCGGCTTGCTTCTGCCTGGGGCTGGCCAAGTTCCCCCTCCAACTACAAGCCGGGCTCTCTTCGCTGTTTGTGGTGGTATGGTTGACAGTGATGGGTTTGTTCTTGATCGCCAATTTGAACGACCTGATGCGGCAGGTTCGCATCAGACAGCGGAGAAAAGAGGCGGAGCGCAGACGGCAGTGGTTGGAAGCGGAACAACGGTGGAGACGGCGGCAGCGGTTGACGGTCCACCATTGATAGTTGCACAGAAGGCCGGCGGGACTTAAACCTTTTAAAGCGCCGGCTTTGTAGTCTCATTTTGTAAAAGTAAGCCAAAGAACCCGGTGCAGGGATCTTTGGCTTGTTTTTCTATTAAGGCCAGAGATAGGTTTTGTACGGAAATTATTGTAATATGAAAATGAAGTGGACAATCAGAGTAGATGGGAGGAAAGCCATTGTCAACGAAGCACGAGCAGATTTTGCAGTATATCGAAAAATTGGAGATCGGCCACAAAATATCTGTTCGACAAATCGCGCGGGATTTGAATGTGAGCGATGGCACCGCTTATCGTGCGATCAAAGAGGCTGAATCGCAAGGACTTGTTCACACAATTGAGCGCGTGGGCACGGTCAGGGTGGAGAAAAAGCAACGCTCGGATATTGAACGACTCACTTTTGCTGAAGTGGTCAACATTGTGGATGGGACGGTGTTGGGCGGAAAGGCAGGATTGCATAAAACGCTAAACCGTTTTGTCATCGGGGCCATGAAGCTGGAAGCTATGATGAGATACATAGAACCGGGAAACCTGTTGATTGTCGGAAATCGGGACAATGTGCATCGGATCGCATTGGAGAATGAGGCAGCGGTCTTGATCACAGGTGGGTTTGACACGACGCCAAATGTGAAGAAGTTGGCCAATGAGTTGGAACTGCCCGTGATCTCCAGCAGTTATGACAGCTTTACTGTCGCTTCCATGATCAACCGGGCGATTTATGATCGGCTGATTAAAAAAGAGATTTTGATGGTGGAGGATGTGTTGCCTAAGAACCACCAGCCTTACTATTTGCACCACAATGACACGATCGCCCGCTTCCACCAGTTTGTGCGGGAAACGGCGCACAGCCGCTATCCGGTGGTGGATGACCATGGTCGGGTGGTGGGGATGGTGACGGCCAAAGATGTGATGGGGTATGAGCCGCAAGATCCCATCGAGCGGGCGATGACCAAAAATCCGATCATGGCGACAACCAAAACGTCATTGGCTTCGGCTGCGCATGAGATGGTGTGGGAAGGTATCGAGCTGTTACCCGTCGTAAATGACCATCGTAAGCTGATCGGAGTGATCAGCCGACAAGATGTGATTAAATCCTTGCAATACATGCAGAAACAGCCGCAGATCGGGGAAACGATTCAAGAGTTGAGTTTTCGCGGCTTTCATGAAGTGGAAAAATCGGGACAGCCGCTGTTCCGTGGCCGGATTACCCCGCAGATGACAGATGCTTTAGGTCGGCTCAGCACAGGGGTGTGCACAACGCTGATCACCGAAACGGCGATGCGGATGTTGCGTCGGCAACGGCGTGGGGATTTGGCGATTCAGAACTTTACCCTGTATTTTTTAAAGCCGATTCAGATTGATACAGTTGTGGACATTTCGCCGCGCATTCTTGACTTGGGAAGAAAGCAGGCCAAAATGGATGTGGAGATGATGATCGACAATCAAGTGGTGGCCAAGGCGTTGGTTACTGCTTACACCATGGAGCGCTGATAACATGAGAAAAGCCGGTGACATTATCGTCACCGGCTTTTCTCATGAAACCGGGGAAGTGCGCTCTTGATGCTGTTTCACTTGATTGCTGTAAAAGCGATGGTGTTTAAATCCGTAATAAAGATTAAATAGGCCCACAGCGAGGATCAAACCGATGAAGAACAGGCGCAACACTGAATCGCTCGGCATCAGAAATTGCAATGACCCGATGGCCAAGAACATCAACCCCATAAACATGTTCATTCGCGCTTGGTAGATCCGTTTGGGCAGGCCGTCCGTTCTGCGTGCCAGCATGCTGTTGAAGAAAGTGCCGAAGACGGTGACGCAGATGACGGAAACCAAGATAATGCCAATGGCTTGCATGTTTATAAAACCCTCCTGGAAATAAGCGCCTCGATCAAATGATGGAGGCGCTCAAAAATACGTGAATTACGATTTAGATTGTTCCGGGATGAACCAACATCCGTGTTCAGTGCGGTCAATATGCACGTGAAGGTCCAACTTCTCCAATTCTTTTTCAATGAACTCCGCCACTTCTTGTGTTTCCGCAAAGGCGGAATATCCGTTTTTCAGCTTTTCCAATTTGGCGCGGGCCATTTCTTTGCGATTGATGATCATGGTGGTTCCCCCTTCCCTTAGTCGTGTCGAGTAGTAATTGCATACAACTATTTTACTATATCAGATACATCATCACTAGAGACGTCTTTTGTTTGAACCCAGATTTTTAATGTTTCGTCATAAAAAGACACATATTTAAGGTGTACTTCTACTTTTAATTTTTGTGCTTCATCTATCACTATTTGTTCTTTCTCCAAAATTAATTCAATCAGATCAGGATTGTTGCTGATCCATTGCATCGATTTGCCGAGAAAGGGAGTCAGTTTTTTCTCAAGCTGTTCTTTTACCAAATCGATAATCACGGATTGTTCACTGTCCACTTCTACGATGATTTTTTGGATGCGATCTTTGTTTTCCTGGTGTCGCTCTCCTTTGCGGGCCAACTGCAATGTTTCTTCCTGCAACTTCAGGATTTCTTTGTACTTTTGGTTGTTGGCGTAATACAGAGCGTTGCGCTCTGATAGCAGGCCGTCGATTTTTTGGCCGTATAGCAGAAGAAACAAGCCGTTGCCGAAAAGAAAGCCCAGCAGGAGCATCACCCATGCACGCCGGTTTTTTTTCAAGCCGGCAATGACGCCGCGCACCATGTCAGTATTCTCCTTGGATCATCCAGCGAATCAGGACGGTGCCGGTGTGGGCGCCCAAAAACGCGCTGATGATAAAGCACAATTGTTGCAGGGCGAGATTGATCTGACCGCCTAAAATGGTGATTTCAATGTTTTTGATCATGTCAAATGTGCCGCCGATGGCCGCTACCATTGCCCATATCTTTAATTGTTCTGCGAGGCGCAGCATTTTAAACATCGGATAGTCGTCGGCGAGAAATGCCCCCACACCGCCTAGCATCACACCGCCCAATACTACGCCGAGCGCGATCAGGAAATCGAGGATGACCGTTGTCCAAAATTGTTGTCCCATAGCCGATAACCGCCTTTGTCTAGCAAAAGTGTGTATTTGGTAAATATTGACTGATTTTCCTAAAGAATATGAAGGAGCGAGAGCAATTATGTGGACAATGGGTAGGGGGAAAGGATGTTCGGACAAGCCGGTTTCGTTATAATAAGAGGGAAAGAGGAGGGGTCGGCGTGGATCGGTTGAAAGACTTTGTTCATCTTCATGTGCATACGGAATTTAGTTTGCTGGACGGGGCCAGCCGGATCGAAGAGCTGGTGCGAACCGCCAAACAACTGGGAATGAAGGCGCTCGCCATCACAGATCATGGCGCGATGCACGGCGTGGTGCCTTTCTATAAAGCGTGTCAGGAAGCCGGCATCAAGCCTATCATCGGTTGTGAAATGTATCTGACAGCAGGGTCGCTCCATGATAAGCGGCCGCTCAGGGAGCAAAAGAATTACCATCTGTTGCTGATTGCCGAAACGGATGCAGGGTATCGAAATTTGCTGCGTTTGACAAGCGAGGCCCATCTGCGGGTGTTCCATTATAAGCCCCGTATTGACAAAGCGCTGTTGCGCCAATACCGGCAAGGGCTGATCGCTACCAGTTCGTGCTTGGGAGGGGAGATTCCGCAGGCGATTTTGGCGGGCGATTTGGCGGAAGCGAAACGATTGGTAATGGAGTATTTAGACATCTTTGGGCCGGATCATTTCTTTTTTGAATTGCAAGACCATCAGCTTCCGGAACAAGAACGGGTAAACCGCCAGCTGATTTCTTGGTCAAAAGAGCTGGGAGTGAAGCTGATTGCGACCAATGACGTGCATTATACACACCAAGGTGATCATGAAGTGCATGATTGCCTCCTTTGCATTCAGACTGGCAGCAAATTGGCCGATGAAGAGCGGTTGCGTTTTCCGACCAAAGAATATTACCTGAAATCGGCGGAAGAGATGCATCGGTGTTTTGGACATGTACCCGAGGCTTTGCATCACACGGTGGATATCGCCGAACGTTGCCAGGTTGAGATCCCTTTGGGTGGCCGCCTGTTGCCCAAATTTCCCTTGCCGGAAGGTGTGGAGGCTGGAGCTTATTTGCGGGAGCTTTGCCGCCAGGGGGCGATTGAGCGGTTTGGCCAGTTGACCCCCGAGGTGGTTGAGCGGTTGGACTATGAACTGTCGGTTATCGACCGGATGGGCTTTAATGATTATTTTTTGGTGGTGTGGGATTTTGTCCGGTTCGCCCATGAGCGGGGGATCGCAGTGGGACCGGGGCGAGGTTCGGCGGCGGGGAGTTTGGTGTCCTATGTCCTTCGCATCACCGATATCGACCCGCTGAAGTATCGGCTCTTTTTTGAACGGTTTCTCAATCCCGAGCGGATCAGCATGCCGGATATCGACATCGATTTCAACTATGAACGCCGCGATGAAGTGATCCGGTATGTGGTGGACAAGTATGGA
This sequence comes from Laceyella sacchari, assembly GCF_004343255.1. GTDB lineage: Bacteria > Bacillota > Bacilli > Thermoactinomycetales > Thermoactinomycetaceae > Laceyella > Laceyella sacchari. The sequence continues at coordinate 497,914 of NZ_SMDD01000001.1, forward strand.
GCTGAGCGGGTAGCGCAGATCATCACCTTTGGGACGATGGCGCCGCGGGCCGCAGTGCGGGATGTGGGCCGGGTGATGGGATTGCCTTACAGAGAAGTGGATCGCGCGGCCAAGCTAATTCCAGGAAGTCCCGGCATGACCTTGGCCAAAGCGTTTCAGCAGGAGCCCGCTTTGAAGGAATTGATGAAGAATCCGGCAACGGCGCAACTGATGCGGACGGTAGCCAAGATCGAGGGGATGCCCCGGCATGCTTCCACCCATGCCGCAGGAGTGGTTATCGCTAGCACACCCCTGACCGATCATGTGCCGCTCCAGGCGGGAAACGATGGAATTCCATTGACTCAGTACCCGATGGAGGTGCTGGAGGATATCGGATTGCTGAAGGTGGATTTTTTAGGTTTGCGCAACTTGACGGTGATCGAGAAGACGCGTGAGTTGGTGAGGGAAAATTCCGGGACCATCGTTTCATTTGACGGTGCTCGCTTCGATGATCCGGCGACGTACGCGCTGTTGTCCAAAGGGGACACCACCGGGGTGTTCCAAATGGAATCACCGGGCATGCGCAAGGTGCTCAAAGAGTTGAAGCCGACGCATTTTGAAGATATCATCGCTGTTTTAGCTTTGTACCGACCGGGGCCGATGGAGCAGATTCCGCGATATATCCGAGCGAAACACGGGTTGGAAAAAGTGACGTATCCCCACCCCGATCTGGAAGAGATTCTAAAAAACACGTACGGGATTATCGTGTATCAGGAGCAAATCATGCAAATAGCGGCCAAAATGGCTGGTTTTTCCCTTGGACAGGCTGATTTATTGCGGCGCGCGGTCGGGAAAAAGAAGAAGGAACTTTTGCATGAACAACGAAACGCTTTTGTAGGAGGCTGTGTGGACAAGGGATATGACGAACAGACCGGGCATCAGATTTATGATTTGATCGTGCGATTTGCCGATTACGGTTTTAATCGTAGCCATTCGGCCGCATATGGTGTGTTGGCTTATCAGACGGCTTATTTGAAAGCTAATCACCCGGTCGAGTTTATGGCAGCATTAATGACATCGGTGATGGGGAGCCAAGGCAAATTGGCGGAGTACATCGAGGAAGCCCGCCGGATGGGGATCGCTGTTTTGCCGCCCGATGTGCAGCGAAGTGAAGAAGCCTTTTCGGTGGAAGGGAAAGCGATTCGATTTGGCTTGGCGGCCATCAAAAATGTTGGCACCTTGGCCATTCGGGAGTTGATCAAAGGGCGGCAAGGACGCCCATTTGAAAACTTGGCCGATCTGTGCGCCAGGGTGGATTTGCGGGTGTGCAACAGGCGCGTGTTGGAGTCGTTGATTGAGTGCGGAGCCTGCGATTCTATGCCAGGCAGCCGCTCGCAAAACTTGTATTTGCTAGACGAAGTGCTGGAATGGGTTGCGGCGAACCGAACGCGTTCAGGCAAACAGCAGTTGAGCTTGGGCTTGGCCGATGAAGCGTTTGATTTTGCGCGTTTGTTGGAAGAGGCGCCATCCGCTTCGCTGACAGAACGCGACCAGTTGGATCGTGAACGGGAATTATTGGGCTTATTTTTATCCGGTCATCCGCTTGACCAGTACGCTCCGGTGATCCAAGAGCGGGCCACGCACCGTTTGCATGCCTTGATGGGATGCCGGGACCGGGAAGAGGTCAAAGTGGGCGCTTGGATCACGGATGTCAAACCGATTCAAACCAAAAAAGGTGAACCGATGGCCTTTGTCCAGATCGAGGATCGTAGCGGTACTTGCGAAGTAGTGGTGTTCCCCAAAGTGTTCCGCGCTGCTCGTACATTGTTGCAACCGGAACAACCGGTGTTCATCCGCGCGAAAGTGCAACTGCAAGATGAAGGAGTGAAGCTCATCGCCGATGAAGTGGCCGACCTGTCCCGTGTCGCGTTCGCATCCCGTCCCGCGCCGCCTTTGGTCGGTCCGGCGCAGAAGGTGTATATTCGCATTCCCCCCCAGCGGGAGACCGAGGAGCGGCTCCGGCGCTTGCAAGAGGTGCTGAAGTTACACAAGGGGGAGACGCCCGTTTACCTTTATTATGAACGGACTAAGAAAGTGCTGGCGCTTTCCGAAGAACGGTACGCGATCACACCGACTCCTGCATGTCGCCAACAAGTGGAAGTTATCATGGGAGCAAACAGTTTTCGCGTCACGCAAAAGTGACATACCTGCTGGCGGGGTGGCATATCTTTTAAGACTCCGCTCTTTTCGGCACCGACCTGAACGAGTCGATATCCAAAGAAGGTGAGAACCATATTCTACGATCATGTCATTAAGCTGCTCAATGAGCGCGGTGTGACCATTGAAGGGATTTCCCATATAGTGTACCAGTTGCAGGCGCCTTACAATAAAAATCTGACTTTGGAAGAATGCGTGAACAACGTGCATGCGGTCTTGCGCAAACGCGAGGTGCAACATGCTGTCATCACAGGGGTGTCCCTTGATGTGCTGGCGGAGAAGAAGCTGTTGCCGGAACCGTTCCAGCGCATCATGGAAGCGGATGAACCATTGTACGGGATCGATGAGATTCTCGCGCTGAGCATTACCAACGTATATGGGACGATTGGTTTGACCAGTTTTGGTTACTTGGATAAAAACAAAATTGGTCTGATGAAAAAATTGAACAATCACGACGAGCAGATCCATGTTTTTCTGGATGATCTCGTTGCAGGTATCGCGGCGGCCGCGTCTGCTCGTATCGCGCACCAGAACCCGGATGTGCGCCGCTATGCGGCTGACCGCGCAAGCGAGATGGGCCCGCTGGGGAAGCTGGAAACACCGGATGCTTTAACGGAGTAAATGGTTGATAGTTTGGTGTTTCCCCAATGGGCAAGTAACCCACGCCCAATGATGATTGCCGGCGTGGGCTTTTTTATGTGAAAACAGTGAATGATGGTTCGTTTTTTCATGAGTTAAGATTATAATAAAATTGTGATAAAAATTTGGTATATTTCTATTATTTCCATTTAACATGAAAATATTGTCAAGGAGCGAGCTGGGTATGAGAAGCGCATTGAAATGGTTGATTTCCAACCATGCCAAACGAAACATTGTGGATCCCATTACCAATCAGGAAATAGCCGTTTCGGGATTGGAAGACGGGAATATTCTCATTGACATGGGAACAACTTCGGCGCTTTGTGAAGATCGTGAAGAGGCGATGCGCCACTTGGAGCCGATCTATGACCGGTTTCGGTCAGACATGCCCTATTATCTTGAAAAAATCGTGAAATCTGATGCCCAATGGCGCTTTTTTGATGTTACCTTTGCAATGGACATCATTGTCCGGCTGGACGAAACGGGTCGGGGATGGCAGGTGTGGATGGGAGAAGACCTCAGCTTGCTGTCCGCCGACCCTGAGGAATTGCTGGCTTATCTGCGGGGGCTGGTTCTGGAATTAAACACCGAACGGGAAATCGAATTGCAACAAATGCATAGGCAAGCTGTGGGCATATTTCAATAGAAGGGCGTAAGCCCTTTTTTTCTGTGGTGAAGCATGAGAAAGGGGGAGGTCGCTTGTTGGCGTTTTTGTACCAATGTTTGGTGCTTGCAGGATTCCTTTTTTTTCTTTTTGTTGCTGTGGTCATGGCCAAAATCGGTGCCGGAAAAAAGGGAAATCGACAACAAAAAAGAACAAGAAAATAAATTTATGTAAGATTAATAGAGAAAACACGAAGATTAATAATGAAAATAAGAGGATTATTAAGGAATTGGTAAGTTTGTGCTATTGGTTAATTGATATATATAAATGTTAAATTATAGATGGTGCCAGCCTGTTGTCGAAGCGGCTGCGCCACGACTGCATAGGGCGGCATAGTTTTCAAAGAGTAAGGGGAAATGGGATGATGGAGTTACAATGGGGAAAAAAGTACCGTGTTTCCGCTTTTCTCTTATGCTTGATGGGGGTGCTGTTGAGCGCTTGCGCGAATAAATCGGTAAGTGGGCAATTGTCGGGGAAAAGCAAACATTGGGAAGTGGCATTGGCTTATCAGTATCACGATGATAGCGACGGTTCCGAAAAGGTTACGGTGAAATACTTAGGCAAAGATGTGTTAGTGGTGGGGAATGTGTTGGTCATGGTTAAAGACAGCAACAACACTACCAATCATCAAAATGTCATGTTGGATGAAAAGGGAACCGCTATCATTGAAAGCGTCGTGCAGCCAAATGCTAATCCCGAAAAGAAAAATGTGCAAGTAGAATTGCAATGGAACGGTTTTAAGGAAGTCGTTTCCTTAAAATAATAAACGTACCAGACAAGCGAAAAAGTGTGTTAAACGGCTACTGGAGGGGAAAACAGTAGCCTTTTTCTATTAGGCGCGCCTGGTCGTCCGTTTTCTCCTGGTTACAGTTTTGATATAATGTGATTTACCGGTGGTCAGACCACCAAGCGTGTAAAAAAGGAGCGAGATGTTTTGTCTACAATACGGGATGAAGCACTGAAATTGCATCAGGAGATGCAAGGAAAGTTAGCAGTGCATTCCAAAGTGCCGGTGCATGACGCACATGATTTGAGCCTTGCATATTCACCAGGCGTGGCCGAACCTTGTCGCGATATTTACGATGATCAAGGGAAAATCTATGATTACACGATGAAGGGGAATTTGGTAGCCGTTGTGTCCAACGGAACCGCCGTGCTGGGGTTGGGCAACATCGGTCCGCATGCGGCCATGCCGGTTATGGAAGGGAAAGCGGTGTTGTTTAAAGAGTTTGCAGGAGTGGATGCTTTTCCCATCTGCTTGGATACGGTGGATGTCGATAAAGTCGTAGACACGGTGAAGTTGATGGCGCCCACATTCGGCGGGATCAATCTGGAAGATATCGCTGCTCCCAACTGCTTCCTGATCGAAGAGCGCTTGAAGCAGGAGTTGGACATTCCTGTTTTTCATGATGATCAGCACGGCACCGCCATTGTGACCTTGGCAGGAATGATCAACGCCTTAAAAGTGGTGGGCAAGCGGATGGATGAGATCCGTGTCGTCACCAATGGGGCGGGGGCAGCCGGTATCGCCATCATCAAGTTGTTGCTGTCGCTTGGAGTAAAAGACGTGATTATGTGCGATAGTAAAGGGGCGATCTATGAAGGAAGGCCGTTTGGGATGAATCCGATTAAGGAACAGATCGCCAAAACGACGAACCGTGAGAAACGCCAAGGTGAATTGGAAGAAGTGATCACAGGCGCGGATGTGTTTATCGGCGTGTCGGTGGCCGGCGCGGTAACACCAGCCATGGTTCGCTCCATGAACAAAGATGCTGTCATTTTTGCCATGGCTAATCCTACTCCGGAAATCATGCCGGAAGAGGCCATGCGGGCCGGGGCGAAAGTGATCGGAACCGGCCGATCTGATTATCCAAACCAAGTGAACAATGTGCTCGCCTTTCCGGGCATTTTCCGTGGCGCGTTGGACGTCCGGGCGAAAGCGATTACCGAAGAGATGAAAATAGCGGCCGCGTATGCGATCGCAGGCTTGATCCAGGAACATGAATTGCGTCCTGATTATGTAATCCCTTCGCCTTTTGACAAGCGGGTTGCCGCCGTTGTCGCCAGAGAGGTGGCGCGGGTGGCGATGGAGACAGGTCAAGCGCGCATCCATATAGATCCGCAAGAAGTGTATGCAAAAACACTCAGCTTATCTGCAACAACGGTACGATAAGGGTGATAAGAAGACGTGGCAAGCGCGGAAACGAGTTACAGCAAATTCAAAGTAATATTGGAACGAATCCATGACATCATTGAAGAAGACGGATTGCGCCCCGGAGACCGGCTGCCTTCGGAACGGGAATTGTCCGAACGGTTGGGAGCGGGTCGTTCATCCGTCCGTGAAGTTCTCAGATCCTTGGAACTGTTGGGCTTGATCAGCACCAGAAGAGGCGAAGGCACTTATTTGGAACCTTATTATGCTCATCATATGGTTGATCTTCTGGCGCGCTTTATTTTGCAGGATGACAAGTCCAAACAGGGCTTGTTGGAGATGAGGGAACTGCTCGAGTTGGGCGCTATTCGATTGGCGTTCAGCAAACGGGTTGAACAAGAGGTCGCTTCGTTGGAAAAGCTGTTGGCTGAGATGAAAGCGGCCGTAGAGCAAAATGCCAACCCGTCCGCGCATATTGAACAGTTTCACAAGCGGATCATCCAGATGGCAGACAATTATTTGTTAAAACGCATCTGGGTGCCGATTACGAAATTTATCCAAGCCGTCGTGCCAGAGGACTGGGAATTGGACGAGGCCTGTTGGCACCGGTTATTGCCAAAATACGAACAATTGATTGAGGCCCTCAAAGAGCGTCGCCAAGCGCAAGCCTCTTTGTTATTGGTAGAAATATTGGACATGATCGCATATAACTGATCGGTCAACAATGGTATGATATTCATATCGGACAGCAAAAAAATTAAAGGACTCAGATGAGGTGTTATCGTGTTACGTGATTTGTTCAGAAAACCGAAGAAGTATGCAACGATCCCTTCTGAGCAAGTGAAGAAAGACATCCCCGAAGGGATTATGCAGAAGTGCCCTAAGTGCGGAACCATTTTGATCACAAAAGAGCTGGAGAAAAATTTAAAGGTGTGCAAAGCGTGTGGACACCATCTCCCCATGAGCGCACCCGAGCGTTTGCAATCGTTGGTTGACAATGGTGAATACCACGAATACGATCAAGAGCTCATCTCCAAAGACCCGCTGGAATTTCCGGATTACGTCAAAAAGGTACAAGCCGACATGAACAAGACTAAGCTGAATGAAGCAGTCGTGACGGCGGAAGGCAAAATCGGCGGATACCCTGCCATCATCGGGGTGATGGATTCCCGATTCCGCATGGGGAGCATGGGTTCGGTGGTTGGTGAGAAGATCGCCCGGGCGGCAGAACGGGCAGCGACCAAGAGAATTCCATTTATTTTGTTCTGTGCATCGGGTGGGGCACGTATGCAAGAAGGCGTACTGTCGTTGATGCAAATGGCCAAGACCAGCGCCGCGTTGGAAAAAATGCATCGTGAGAAAGTATTGTTTGTGTCTGTGCTGACCAATCCGACCACAGGTGGCGTATCGGCCAGTTTTGCATCGCTGGGCGACATCAATATCGCCGAGCCGGGAGCGTTGATCGGCTTTGCGGGGCGCCGCGTGATTGAGCAGACGGTTAGGCAAAAACTGCCGGATGATTTTCAAACGGCTGAATTCCTGTTGAAGCATGGGCAGTTGGACATGGTCGTTCCCCGGGGGGAATTGCGTGACACTCTTATCAAAATCTTGGAGTTTCACGCGTAAAGGAGGAAGCTTTCAATGAAACAGGGTTATTTGCCATTTGAAAAACCGTTGATGGAATTGAGAAACAAAATCGAGGAGCTCGAACAATTTACGAAAGAGAAGGACATTGATCTGTCCGAAGAGATTGCCACGTTGGAAGCTAAGGCCATTCGTCTGGAAAATGAGATTTACGGCAACCTCAGCACTTGGAACAAAATCCAAATCGCCCGCCATGCCGGCCGGCCGACCACCTTGCATTATTTGAAAACGGTGTTTGACGATTTCATGGAACTTCATGGCGACCGACTTTATGGCGACGACCCGGCGATTATCGGGGGCATTGCCAAATTAAACGGACTGACAGTGACAGTGATCGGCCATGAGCGCGGAACCGACACCAAAGACAAAATCGCCCGCAACTTTGGCTTGCCCCATCCCGAAGGATATCGCAAAGCGTTGCGTTTGATGCAACAAGCAGATAAATTTGGGCGGCCTATTATTTGTTTCATTGATACCCAAGGGGCCCATCCCGGGATCGAAGCAGAAGAGCGCGGCCAAAGTGAAGCGATCGCCCGCAACTTACGTGAAATGGCCGGTTTTAAGGTGCCGATTGTCTGCGTAGTGACAGGGGAAGGCGGAAGCGGCGGAGCCCTGGGAATCGGTGTGGGCAACCGCTTGTTGATGTTGGAACACGCCTATTACTCAGTCATTTCTCCAGAAGGCGCAGCGGCTATTTTATGGCGTGATGCTACGAAAGCGCAAGAGGCAGCGGAAGCATTGAAGATTACTTCCGACGATTTAAAAGCGCTCGGCGTGATTGATGAAATTATTCCAGAGCCAAAAGGTGGAGCTCATAGAGATCCCATGTTACAATCAAAATATATTAAACAAGCATTGATTGACCATTTGGATGAATTGTCTCCGATGAGTCCAGTAGAACTTGTCGAAGATCGCTACCAAAAGTTTGCGAGCATAGGTGATTTCACATCACTTGTTACCGTCTGAACCGGGAAAGGTTCAGAGGAGGTTAATTAGGATGCTTGTCCAAGTTGAAACCGTTCTGCACGGTTTCTCTTTTTGTCCCGGCTGGACGTTTTTTGTCCCTATGGGATAGGGAATTTTACATGTTGAGGTGATTAGGATGAAACGGATCGCGGTCTTAACTAGCGGTGGAGACGCCCCAGGAATGAATGCGGCTATCCGCGCCGTTGTGCGTAGCGGGTACTATCATGGATTAGAGGTGTATGGAGTTTATCGTGGTTATACAGGCCTCATCCAAGGGGATATTGAAAAAATGGAATTGGGCACGGTAGGAGACATTATCCATCGCGGAGGCACAGTGCTTTACAGCTCGCGTTGCGAAGAGTTTAAAACTGAAGCAGGGCGCCAAAAAGCGGTAGAGCAACTGAAAAAACATCAAATCGACGGATTGGTAGTCATCGGTGGGGATGGAAGTTTCCAAGGCGCCAAAAAATTGACTGCGCTCGGCTTCCCAACGATCGGTGTTCCGGGTACAATCGATAATGACATCCCAGCGACCGATTTCACGATCGGCTTTGACACCGCAGTAAATACAGTGGTTGAATGTATCGATAAAATTCGGGATACGGCGACTTCGCATGAACGTACGTATATTGTGGAAGTGATGGGTCGCGATGCCGGAGATATTGCTCTTTGGGCCGGTTTGGCTGACGGGGCTGAGTCCATCTTGATTCCGGAAGCACCTTACCAGATTGATGAAATCGTGGAGCGTTTGCAGCGAAGTTCGGAACGCGGGAAAAAGCACAGCATCATCATCGTTGCCGAAGGGGTTGGCAGCGGTCTGGATGTAGCCGATAAAATTACGGACAGATTGGGCTGGGAGACGCGGGTGACGGTGCTTGGGCATGTGCAACGCGGCGGTTCTCCAACTGCGTTCGACCGGGTGTTGGCTAGCCGCATGGGCTCCAAAGCTGTGGAACTGTTGCTGAGTGGCCAACGAGACATGATGGTGGCTATCCGCAACAATGACGTCATAGGAATCGATTTTGACGAAGCCCTTTCCCAAAAACACCAACCGCGCATGGAATTGTATGATTTGGCGAAGATTTTGTCCATATAATTGAGAAGCTAGAGGAGATGACAAAGAAATGCTCCGCAAAACAAAAATCGTATGTACAATTGGTCCGGCCAGTGAAGATGTGGCCACACTGAAAAATTTAATTGCCAATGGGATGAATGTGGCTCGCCTCAATTTCTCGCACGGATCGTATGAAGAACATGGAAAACGCATTGAAAACATTCGTCAAGCGGCTGCCGAACTGGGGCAAACGGTGGCGATTCTTTTGGACACCAAAGGGCCGGAGATCCGCACAGGCGAATTGAAAGATCCGTCAGTCGAATTGATTGCGGGCGAACAGATCATTTTGACTACTGAGCAGATTGAGGGAGATGCGAAACGGATTTCCATCTCTTATGCGGGCCTGGCTGCCGATGTTCACCCAGGTTCAATTATTTTGATCGATGACGGTTTGATCGGTTTGCGAGTGGAGAGCGTAGAGGGCACGGAAATCACTTGCACCATTTTGAACGGGGGAACGTTGAAAAGCCGCAAAGGGGTAAATGTGCCCGGAGTGAAAATCAATTTGCCCGGGATTACTGAAAAAGACGCCGCCGATATCCGCTTCGGTATCGAGCAAAAGGTGGATTTCATCGCGGCTTCGTTTGTGCGTAAACCGCAAGACGTATTGGAAATCCGCGAAATTCTGGAAGAACACGGCGCTGACATTCAAATCATCTCCAAGATCGAAAACCAAGAGGGTATAGATAATCTGGACGGGATATTGGAAGTGAGCGATGGCTTGATGGTGGCTCGCGGTGATTTGGGAGTGGAAATCCCGGTGGAAGAGGTGCCCGTGGTTCAAAAAGAAGCGATCCGTAAGTGCAACCAATTGGGCAAACCGGTAATCACGGCTACGCAGATGTTAGACTCCATGCAACGCAATCCCCGTCCGACCCGCGCCGAAGCGAGCGACGTGGCTAATGCGATTCTGGATGGCACCGACGCGATTATGCTCTCAGGTGAAACCGCAGCAGGGAAATATCCAGTTGAGGCTGTCAGCACGATGGCCCGTATCGCTGTGCGGACGGAAGCGACATTGCGCTATGAAGAGAATTTCAAGCAGAAGATGAGAGAAATCGATTACACCATCACTGAATCACTCAGCCAAGCTGTGGTACACACTGCACAAATGCTGAATTGTGCCGCGGTGCTGACCCCGACCGAATCCGGGTTTACGGCACGGATGGTTTCCAAGTACCGCCCACAAGCCCCGATTGTCGCAATTACGCGGAATCCAGATGTGGCCCGCAAATTGGCGCTCGTCTGGGGAGTATATCCGCTTTTGGGTACACGTGCTAACACCACGGATGAAATGTTCCACTCCACGATTGCTACCGCACTGGAGCATGGATTTGTCAATCAAGGAGACTTGGTTGTGATCACGGCAGGTGTACCTGTCGGCAAATCCGGCACCACCAACCTGATGAAAGTGCATGTGATCGGCGGATTTTTGGCAAGGGGGCAAGGGATAGGGAAACAGGTAGTCACCGGACCTGTCGTCACAGGGCGCACAGCGGCTGAGATCAACGAAAATATGGTGGATGGCGGCATCATCGTGGTGAAAGCTTCGGATAAAGAGATGATCGAATCCTTCAAACGGGCAGCGGCAGTCATCACGGAAGAGGGAGGGCTTACCTCTCATGCTGCGGTGGTTGGCGTAAGTTTAGGCGTGCCGGTCGTCGTAGGCGTGGAAAATGCATGTAAGCTACTTGCCAATGAGAAAGAAATCACGGTGAATGTGGATCGTGGCCATATCTATGCAGGCAAAGCCAATGTCCTGTAAAGAAAAAAGCGCTGGAAGTGTCCAGCGCTTTTTCTTTGGATCTTTTAGATGCAGGGCTTTATTGGTATATTGGATGTTAGAGTAACCGAAGACGGGGATAAATCCACCAACGCAGTTTTCTGCGTATTTTCTTTCTTTTTCTGAGGTTCATGTGTTTGTCTCTCCTTTCGTTGCAACGTTTATGTTCAACGGTGTTGAGCGGCGGGATCAGCCGATGGCGAATCAACACGTGAAATATGGTATCCATCAACGAGTCATTCTCATTATGTGAGAAACGACTGCGGAATATGTGCGAGCTGAGCTATTGCTATTATAAAGAACAACTCGTTTTTTTAACAATGAGCCAAAAGTCATGGATTGTTAACAAAGTGTCATTTTAAACATTGAACCCAAGCGGCATGGCGCTGGTTTTGTCCCTGGTTCCATTCAGGGAAAGACTCGCCACCGCATTCCATCCCAAAAAAGACCCAAAGCGTGGAGGTAGGAGAAATGGCCAACTATGCAAATGTGAGCGAGACTAAGATCCGAGTTCGTTATCAAGAAACAGACCAGATGGGAGTCGTGTATCATGCCAATTATTTGACGTGGTTTGAGGTCGGCCGAACAGAGTGGATTCGTTCATATGGGATATCCTATCAACAAATGGAACAAAAAGGATTGTTGCTTCCCGTTGTGGACATCCACTGTAAGTATATGCATCCAGCCAGATATGATGACGAAGTGATTGTTCGCACTTCGATTGCCGACTTGTCCGGTGGGAAAATCGCGTTTAAGTATGACGTGGTTCATGCGGAGACGGAGACGGTGCTATGCAAGGGGAGTTCTGTGCATTTATGGGTGAATAAAGAGATGAAAAGAGTGAATTTGAAACAGGCGTATCCAGAGTTGTATGGGACGCTTGCACAGATTTTCGCGGTAGAAAGAGGATGAGGTACGTGTTTTGGTTGATTTTGGGATTGATCATCGTAGTTCCTGCTATTGAACTGTGGGGGATGATAACAGTTGGTCAGTGGATCGGACCTTGGCCGACGGTATTTTTGGTCATTGCGACGGGTGTACTTGGTAGCTATTTGGCGAGGAAGGAAGGGTGGCAAACATACCGGTTGGCTCAATTGCAATTGCAAAAAGGTGAGCTGCCGGGCGAAGCGCTCTTGGATGGAGCATGTATTTTGGCGGGAGCGGTATTATTGATCACCCCGGGGTTTTTCTCTGATATTGTCGGGTTTGTGCTGGTTTTTCCATACACGCGTACATTTGTGAAAATCTTTCTCAAAAAATGGATTCAAACGAAATTAGCCCGTGGCGACTGGCACATCAGACGTTGGTGATAACATGAACGCAGCTCTTGGTCAAATCCGCTCCAAAGCGGTGCCAAGAGCTGCAACTGAGATATCCCCAACTTGATTAAAGCTATGCGGGGATATTGTTTTTTGGTGCTCCGATGATATATCTCCAGATATCCCGAAACACGTTGGTACGGTGGAGAGCCAAGCCTACCACCACGGTCACCGGCCCAATGACCAATCCGATGATCCCGAAAAGTTTCAGCCCGACAAACAAGGAGATCAGGGTGAGCAGTGGGTCGATGCCCACGTTGCTGGCGACCAATTTGGGCTCTAAGAACTGGCGAATAATGATGATGACCGCATAGACGATGCTCAAGCCAGTGGCCAATTGGATGTTTCCGATCAGGAACAGATAAATGACCCAAGGCACCAACACGGCGCCGACGCCCAGATAGGGCAACAGGTCCACCAACCCGATAATGAACGCCATGGTGAATGCGTATGGCACTTGCAAGATCATCAGCCCCGCAAACATGATGACAGCGGTGATGGAGATCAAGGTGAGCTGAGCTCTGACAAAGCCGAACAGCGCTTTTTTCAAATCCGCTGAGATCAGGCTGGCCGTTTTGTGGAAATGCTCAGGAACCCAGACCAACAGATTGCGGCTTAGCCGGGGCCAATCGAGCGAGATGAAGAAAGCGGCCAACGTGATAAAGACCAACACCGTGATGTAATAAGGCAAGTCCCCGAGGAACCGGCCGATGGCTGCTACGATTTCGGTGATCGACTCCGTCCCTTTGTTAGCGATAATGCCGATGTTCTCTTGGATGCTCTGGGAGATGCGTTGCTGGTGTTCCGGATTTTTCTCCAGATATGCTTGGACGCTCTCAATCAAGCGGCTGACACCGGTGGTTTCTTTTGTGAAGGTGTCTACAAACAGATTGCCCGCCTTATTCAGAAACGCGGGGAGAAAATCGGCGAGATGGGTCAGTTCTACAACCAACTCCGCGATGATAAAAATCAATAGCGACAGAAGTGAAGTGAGCAATAAGAATAGGATGAGTGTAACGCCGGCCCAGCGCGGAAGGCGTACTCGACGCTCAAGCCATTTCACCATGGGTTCAATCATCAGGGCGATCAGCCAGCCCAACACAAACGGATAAAGGAGCGGGAGCAAAAAGGACAAGATGTAAAAAGCGGCCACAATTGAGGCTAAGACGATCAGTGCACGTGCGATGGGCCCCAACCAGGCGGGAAATAACATGGAATAACCTCCCATCAGCTAAAATCCGTTTTAGGTTCCCAATAATTATACCATTTTTTAGAGAAACCAAAAGACAGCCGCACATCAGGCTGTGTGAGAACGATGGAAAAACTTTTTCTCTAGGAGCGCCGATGCACAAATGAAGCGAAGAAAAGGGTTTTGAAGCCGCTCGCCGTCCTACAGACTCTAACAAAGCAATGGCTTCGTTTGAAATAAATAAAAACACATTATGTGCGAATTTGTTCAATTTATGTTAAAATAAAAACGACAAGAAGAATGGGCACATATCCCGCTTCATACGCTAATCATGATCATGTTTAATCTTGCACTAAAACGTGAATATATTTACAGCGTTTGGAAATTTGCGGGAATGAAATTTGTGTAAGTGAGAACAAGCGTGTTCTTTTTGCCGCCAGTTATCTGTGTTGCCCGGCACAGAATGACGATTCATTCATTCCTCTGCTTTACAAATGAATATCTGTTATTAATGTTGTGCCCTTTCATATAGAAATCTAACAAGAGGAGCGATAGTGATGACGATTGCTAAAGGTTTAGAGGGTGTTGTTGCTTGTACTTCCGCGGTCAGTTCCATTATTGACGGAGTACTTACCTACCGGGGCTATAACATCGATGATTTGGCCGATCACGCTTCTTTTGAAGAAGTCGCCCATCTGCTGTGGTACGGTCATTTGCCGAACCGCACTGAACTGGAAGCACTGAAAAGCGAGTTAGCCCGCCATGCCGACATCCCGGATGAATTGCATCAATTGTTGAAAATCAATGTCAGCAATGTTCATCCGATGTCTGTGCTTAGAACGGCCGTATCCGCACTGGCCCTGTATGATGAGGAAGCGGAAGACAACAGCCTAGAGGCGAATCAGCGCAAAGCAATCAAATTAACTGCGAAAATTCCTACAATTGTAACCGCTTTTGCGCGCATTAGACAAGGGCTGGAGCCAGTGGCGCCAAAGCCTGAGCTCGGATTCGCGGCCAACTTCCTCTACATGCTGAACGGGCAAGAACCTTCCGATGTGGCAGTCAAGGCGTTTGATAAGGCGCTCGTGTTGCACGCCGATCATGAGTTAAACGCTTCCACATTTGCCGCCCGCGTGACCACAGGTACCTTGTCCGACATTTATTCAGCGATCACCACTGCGATCGGCACACTGAAGGGGCCATTGCATGGCGGCGCCAACGAGCAAGTGATGGTGACGCTGGAGTCGATCGGTTCGTTGGAGAACATCGCTTCGTCTATTCAACAAAAATTAGACAATAAAGAAAAAATCATGGGCTTTGGGCACCGCGTATATAAAAATGGCGACCCACGCGCCAAACATTTACGCGAAATGTCCCGCCAACTGGCAGATCAGACGGGCAACAAACTCTGGTACGAAATGTCAGTGGAAATCGAAAAAATCGTTGTGGATAAAAAAGGCATCAAACCCAACGTGGATTTCTATTCCGCTTCTGTGTACACTTATCTGGGCATTCCGCGGGATCTGTTTACTCCGATTTTTGCTATGAGCCGGGTGACGGGCTGGACCGCGCAAGTGTTGGAGCAATACGCTGACAACCGTCTCATCCGTCCGCGTGCGGAGTATACCGGGGAAATGAATCAAGCATATGTTCCAATCGACCAAAGAAAGTGAAATCGTATACAATGGGGAGAGGGGCGATTGATCCCGCTCCCTTTGTCCATCTGGGCTCGTGATAAATAAAAAGGGGTGTTATGATTCCATGGCGCAATTCAAAAATCTTGTAGCTCCTGCACACGGGGAAAAAATTACGGTAGAAGGCGGCAAATTGAATGTACCGGATCGTCCGATCATTCCATTCATTGAAGGGGATGGCACCGGTCCGGATATTTGGCGTGCTGCTAAACGGGTTCTCGATTCCGCAGTCGAAAAAGCATATAATGGAAAGAAAGAGATTGCCTGGTTTGAAGTGTTTGCCGGAGAGAAAGCGTACAACCAATTCGGCGAATGGTTGCCAGAAGATACGCTTGAAGCTGTGCGCGAATATTTGGTAGCGATCAAAGGGCCGCTCACGACGCCAGTTGGCGGAGGTATCCGCTCTTTGAATGTGGCCTTGCGTCAAGAGTTGGATCTGTATGTGTGCTTGCGCCCTGTCCGTTATTTTGAAGGAGTTCCTTCTCCAGTGAAACGGCCGCAAGATGTAGACATGGTCATCTTCCGTGAAAACTCCGAAGACATTTATGCCGGTATTGAGTGGGAAGCCGGATCGGAGGAAGTGAAGAAAGTGGTTCGTTTCCTACAGGAGGAAATGGGCGTGAAGAAGATTCGCTTCCCTGAAACCTCTGGCATTGGGATCAAACCTGTGTCGAGCGAAGGGACAGAGCGTCTGGTGAAAGCTGCGATCGAGTATGCGATTCGCCACAAGCGCAAAAGCGTGACCTTGGTACATAAAGGAAACATTATGAAGTTTACCGAAGGGGCGTTTAAAAACTGGGGCTATGAAGTGGCAGAGCGGGATTACAAAGACCATGTGTTCACATGGGCTCAATATGACCGCATTAAGGCTGAACAAGGCACCGAAGCGGCAGATCAAGCGCAGGCAGCTGCGATTGAAGCAGGCAAGATTATCGTGAAAGACGTGATTGCCGACGCATTCTTGCAACAAATCCTGACCCGACCGGCGGAATACGATGTGATTGCCACCCTGAACCTCAACGGCGACTATGTGTCCGACGCGCTGGCGGCACAAGTGGGCGGCATTGGTATCGCGCCGGGAGCCAATATCAACTATGTGTCGGGACACGCCATCTTTGAAGCAACCCATGGAACTGCCCCCAAATACGCAGGCTTGGACAAAGTAAATCCAGGTTCTGTGATTCTCTCCGGCGTCCTCATGCTGGAACATCTCGGTTGGCAAGAAGCGGCTGACCTGATCTATCAAGCGATGAGCAAAACGATTACGGATAAAACGGTAACGTATGACTTCGCCCGCTTGATGGATGGGGCTACGGAAGTGAAATGCTCTGAGTTTGCCGACCATCTGATCAAAAATATGTAATAGAATCAGGAGGCAATGACTATGGCTATCCGTCGTAGGAAAATAACTGTGGTAGGCGCCGGCTTCACCGGAAGCACGACAGCATTGATGCTGGCGCAAAAAGAACTGGGTGACATCGTGTTGGTGGACATTCCGCAAGCCGAAGACCCAACCAAAGGCAAAGCGTTGGATATGTTGGAAGCAAGTCCTGTGCAAGGATTTGACGCCAACATCATCGGCACGAGCAATTATGAGGACACCAAGGGTTCTGATATCGTGATCATCACTGCTGGCTTGCCCCGCAAACCAGGTATGAGCCGCGATGACTTGGTGACCACCAATGCGAAGATCGTCCGTTCTGTGACGGAGCAGGTCGTCAAGTATTCCCCGGAGTGTATCATCATTGTGTTGTCCAATCCGGTTGATGCGATGGTGTATGAGGCGTACCGCACTTCCGGCTTCCCCAAAAACCGCGTGATTGGGCAATCCGGTGTGTTGGATACAGCTCGCTTCCGCACGTTTGTGGCGCAAGAGTTGAATGTGTCCGTTGAAGACGTGACCGGTTTTGTGTTGGGGGGACATGGCGATGATATGGTTCCGCTCATCCGTTACTCTTACGCCGGAGGCATTCCGTTGCAACACCTGATTCCGCAAGAGCGGCTCGACGCGATCATCGAGCGCACACGCAAAGGGGGCGGCGAAATCGTCAACCTCCTGAAAACGGGTAGTGCCTATTATGCGCCAGCTGCATCCTTGGTGCAAATGACTGAAGCCATCCTCAAGGATAAAAAGCGGATTCTGCCAGCTGTGGCGTATCTGGAAGGGGAGTATGGCTATACCGATCTCTTTCTCGGCGTGCCGACCATTCTGGGCGGAAACGGCTTAGAGAAGGTTATCGAGCTGGAATTGACCAAAGAGGAAAAAGCGGCGTTGGATCGTTCGGCCGAATCTGTACGCAACGTCATGAAAGTATTAAAATAATAACCACAGGCAATATCATGCCCGGGAAGTTTCCCGGGCGTATTTGACCAAATTGTATATGGAAGATTGAGAAAATACGGCAAAATGAAAGCGGATACACCAGTGAAAGGGGTTGCCAACTTGCGTATAAGAGATATGAAATCCCAAGGGAAAACATATGAAACATTGTTGATAGGGGAACGGATCGAGGAGAGCAAAACGGTAGAGCGGCGCGATGTGTTTTCGTATCTCGGATTGGCGGACGACTTGAACCCGTTGTTTTCGCAGAGTGTTTACGCTGAGCGTACCGAATTTGAACAGGTAGTCGTGCCGCCGAGCCTGCTCGTCAACTGGTTTTCCGCCTTGGTGTCGATGAAATTGCCTGGTCCGGGAAGCTTGGTACAATCCATGCAGTTTGATTTTCCAGCTCCCTTGTTTATCCAGGATGAAGTGGTATTAATGTTGGAAATTAGCGACAAACTAGATCATGACAAGAAAGTCAAGTTGGTGGCCAAGGGGATGAGCGGGGACAAGATTGTGGCGGAAGGGGAACTGGTAGTATGTCCGCCGCGGCCGTTGAAACCGTTGTTCAAAGATGCGTTTGAAAATTTCTAGTAGGCTTTTTTATAGCATGGGGTGAAACAGAGGGAGAAGGCGGTTTCTTCCGTTTCACACCCATGCTGTTTTTTTATGGTGGGGATGCATCTTTACGGAATCTTAACTTTGTTGTGTTATGATTTTCTTTGGTAATAGAAGCACGATGATTAAGCAAGCATTTTTGAAAGCGAGGGCATAAGATGGGCAAGAAAATCTTGGTTGTGGATGATGAGGCTTCCATCGTGAAACTTGTGCAATTCAACCTTGAAAAAGAGGGTTTCCAAGTAGATGTAGCTTATGACGGCGAAATGGCTTTGGATATGATGAAAAACGGCTTTCCCGACCTGCTTATCTTGGACCTGATGTTGCCCAAGCTGGACGGTTTGGAAGTGTGCCGCCGGCTGCGCCAGGAGAAGAAGCACATCCCCATTTTAATGTTAACCGCCAAAACGGACGAATTTGACAAGGTGTTGGGATTGGAATTGGGTGCGGACGATTACATGACCAAGCCATTTAGTCCGCGGGAATTGACCGCCAGGGTCAAGGCGATTTTGCGCCGTATTGACGCTTTAAAAGGAATGGAGCAGACGGAAGAGAAAGAAGCGTTGATGCGTATTGGGGAATTGGTGATCGACCCCGAAGGTTATGTCATCACCAGGAACGGAGAAGAGATCGATTTGACGCCAAAGGAGTTTGAGTTATTGTTGTACATGGCCAACCACCGGGGGAAGGTGTTGTCGCGGGATCAGTTGTTGAATGCGGTTTGGAATTATGATTACATTGGCGACTCCCGTATCGTTGATGTGCATGTGAGCCATTTGCGGGAAAAAATTGAAACGGACTCGCGTAGCCCCGTCTATATTAAAACCGTCCGCGGGATCGGGTATAAATTTGAGGGGCCCAGACGGGGATGAGGTCACTGCGCGCTCGCATCACTTGGTCTTTTCTCCTTTTGATCGGTTGCTCCGTCTTGGGGACGGGGATTTTTGTTGCACTCTTACTCCGTTCCTCCTATATCGATTCCTTGACTACGAGGCTGGAGACGGAAGGGAGGATGTTGGCAGAAACGATCACTTGGACAGACTCCCACTCTTCACGGCGTCAGTTTCAACAGGTCGCTGAAGTTTATGGGAAAGCGCTAGATGCACAGATCACCATTTTCGACAAAAACGGGCGTGTACTGGGTGATTCTTCGGGCGATCTGTCGTTGAATTACAAGGCGTATCCCGAAGTGGAAAGCGCGTTGCAAAAGAAAAAGAAAGATCCGACGGTTATCAGAGACAATTTTTTGCACGCGGCTCTGCCAGTGGAGCGGGATGGTGACGTAGTGGGTGCCATCCGGATTTCACTGGAAATTCAAGAGGTGAACCAGTCATTAGAAAAGGTGTGGGTTTCCCTCGCTTTGGGACTGATGATCGCGTATGGTTTGGCAGGTTTCTTCAGCTCTCGCATCGCCAGCAGCGTTACCAGCCCGCTGGAGGAAATCACCCAAGTGGCCAGGGATATCGCCCAAAAGAAATTCCACCGGCGCGTACAACAGACAGGGAATGACGAAGTGGCCCAATTGGGGCAAGCGATTAACCGCATGGCCCACAGCTTGCAAAAACAGATGGAGACGATCAGGAAAAGCGAACGCCGCTTGCACAGCATCATCGAGTCACTTGAATCTGGATTGATTATGATTGACCCGACAGGCAAAGTGAGCTTGGTCAACCGTTCCTTTGAACGGCTGTTTGGCGTGCCGGCGCAAGACATCATCGGCCGCTCCTATACGAAATTGACCTATCCGTACGATTTGACGGATTGGATCACAGAGTGCGCGGAATCGGGAGAGCGGATGAGACATGAAATCCAGATTTATTTCCCGGAAGAACGAATGCTGGAAGCCAATTTGGCGCCCATGTGGGTGGAGCGAAACGGAGTGGGAGTAGTTGTCGTTTTGCATGACTTGACGGCGATCCGCCGCCTGGAACAGTTGCGCAAGGATTTTGTGGCCAATGTGTCGCATGAATTGAAAACGCCCATCACCTCCATTCGTGGGTTTTCGGAAACCCTTCTTGACGGGGCCATGGGCGATCCCGACACTTGCCGCGAGTTCTTGCAAATCATCAACGAAGAAAGCTTGCGTTTGCAACGGTTGATCGGGGAGTTGTTGGATTTGTCCAAAATCGAGTCAAAACAGATCAACTTGAAGAGGGAACGGATCCGTATCGATCAGATGGTTCAGTCGGTGATGAAGACCATGGAGGAACGGTTCCGCGCCAAACAACAAGCATGGAGTGTCAAGATTGCAGAGCCATTTGAGGTAGAGGTTGACAAGGACCGGTTCCGGCAAATCCTGCTGAATCTGTTGTCCAATGCAAGCAACTATACACCCCCCGGCGGGCGCATCACCGTCGAAGTGGAAAAGAGCGACGAGAGCTGGTTGTGCAAAGTGTCTGATACGGGCATCGGCATTCCCAAGGAAGACCTTCCCCGCGTGTTTGAGCGGTTTTACCGAGTGGACAAAGCCCGTGCGCGCGACTCCGGCGGCACCGGGTTAGGATTGGCGATTGTCAAGCATCTGGTTGAAGCCCATCAAGGAGAAATCGAGGTGACGAGCCAAATTGGGCAAGGCACCACTTTCACCCTCTCTTTCCCAATGACGAAAAAAGACAGGAATACTTAGGTGTTCCTGTCTTTTTCATTTACAAAACGTTTACATCCAATTTATTTTGCAATAAAAGTAAAGGCTTATAGTACAAGTGTCGAAAGGAAATTATTCATTTCTTTTAGGGGGAAAACGCTTATGTTGAAGAAGGGGCTTATTCTCGGCGCAGCATTCACACTCGCTTTTGGTGCCCTTGTTGGTTGCGGGGGGCAAAAACAAAGCGATAGCGGTGGGAAAGGACTGAGCGGAGCGATCAAAATCGATGGTTCTTCCACCGTATATCCGATCTCCCAAGCAGTGGCGGAAGAATTTATGAAAGCCAATCCAGATGTGAATGTAACCGTTGGCGAATCGGGCACCGGCGGGGGCTTCAAAAAGTGGGCCAGCGGTGAAATCGACATTTCTGACGCGTCCCGTCCGATCAAAGAGGAAGAAAAAGAAGCCGCGAAGCCAAACGGAATCGAACCGGTTGAAATTCCTGTCGCTTATGATGGCATCGCGGTAGTTGTAAATAAAGAAAACAACTTCGTCGACAAATTGACCGTTGATGAATTGAAAAAAATCTGGGAGCCCAACTCCAAAGTGAAAACCTGGAAAGACGTCCGTGACAGCTTCCCGGCGGAGCCGATCAAATTGTACGGACCTGGAACCGCTTCGGGTACGTTTGATTACTTTACAGGTGAAATCGTTGGTGAAGAAGGGAAAAGCCGCACCGACTATACTGCATCCGAAGATGACAACGTACTGGTCAAAGGGGTGCAAGGCGACAAAGGCGGATTGGGCTACTTTGGTTATGCCTACTATCTGGAGAACAAAGACAAACTGAAAATCGTTCCAATCGATGCGGGCAAAGGCGCTATTGCTCCGACTGACCAAACGATCAATGATGGAACTTACTCTCCTCTGTCCCGTCCGGTGTTCATTTACCCAAGCAACAAATCGTTGCAAAAGCCGGAAGTGAAAGAATTTGTGAAGTTCTATCTGGAAACGGCGAAAGAACTTGTCAAAGAAGTAGGCTATGTCCCACTGCCGGATGCGAAATATCAAGAGGGTCTAAGTAAAGTGAAATAATCCGGTATGGGAACACCATGCGGAAGTTGGGGCCTCTTTCTCACACGGGAAAGGGGTACCCGTTTTTCTTTCGTTTTAACGATAGAAAGGGGAGTAACCATGTCCCAGTTGGCCGAAAAGAAGAATTTTTTTCGCAAGGACAAGACTTGGCGAGAGAAGATGGAAGCCCTGATCCCCGGCTTTTTACTCCTGTGCGGGCTGTTGTCGGTACTGACCACCGTGGGGATCGTGTTTACCCTTATCAAAGAAACCGCCTCATTTTTTGCGGAAGTGCCGTTTGTCGACTTTATTACTGGAACGAAATGGACGGCGCTTTTCAGTGAAGATCAGCGCGAATTCGGGATTTTGCCTTTGCTGATCGGATCGTTGCAAATCACATTGGGCGCTGCGGTGGTCGCTGTGCCACTCGGTATCGGCAGTGCCATTTATTTGAGCGAATACGCACCGGAGCGTATCCGCCAGGTAATCAAACCGGTATTGGAGGTGCTGGCGGG
Source organism: Laceyella sacchari (assembly GCF_004343255.1). Taxonomy (GTDB): domain Bacteria; phylum Bacillota; class Bacilli; order Thermoactinomycetales; family Thermoactinomycetaceae; genus Laceyella; species Laceyella sacchari. The sequence goes on from NZ_SMDD01000001.1 coordinate 520,388, forward strand.
CATCCCGACGATTGTGTTTGGTTACTTTGGTGTTACGTTTGTCACGCCCTTATTGCGCGATGTTTTCCCTGATATGGATTTTTTTAATGCGCTGAGCGCAAGCATTGTGGTCGGGATCATGATTCTGCCGATGATCGCCAGCTTGAGCGAAGATGCGATGCGGTCGGTTCCCCGCAATATCCGCGAAGCGGCGTACGGGTTGGGTTCTACCCGTTTGGAAGTCTCTTTGAAAGTGGTATTGCCCGCGGCGTTATCAGGTATTGTGGCTTCTTTTGTGCTGGCGCTTTCCCGGGCAGTGGGTGAAACCATGGCGGTGACCATCATTGCTGGGTCGACACCGAACATGTCTTTCAGTTATTTGGAATCGATCCAAACGATGACCGCATTTATGGTGCAGGCGTCGACGGGGGACGTCTCTTATCACAGCCTTCCTTATTATTCCATTTATGCGGTGGGTGCCACCCTTTTTGTAATCACGCTCACGATGAATTTGTTGGCGCTGTATATCTCGCGTCGCTATAAGGAGGAATATTGATGGCGGCTGAAGAGTTGATGTCCAAACACAAAACGGCTCTAAATCACGAACGGGCCTTCGACGAAGAGCGCAAAATCGCATCCCGGGCCAAACAACGCCGCGGCCGAAACCGATTGGCACATGGGCTGTTTTTCTTGGCGACGCTGGCCGGGGTGCTGGTGCTCGCCATCCTGCTGTTTGATATTTTCCAGCGCGGATGGTCTTATGTGACAGCTGATTTCATGAGCAATTTCGCCTCCAGGTTTCCATCGCGGGCGGGAATCAAAGGTGCCCTGTGGGGCTCGATCTGGTTGATCGCAATCACGGCACCGCTGACATTTGTCATCGGCGTGGGTGCTGCGATCTATTTAGAAGAATACGCCAAAAAAGGGTGGATCAGCACGCTGATTCAAGTCAATATCAGCAACTTGGCGGGAGTCCCATCCATTGTGTTCGGTATGCTGGGGCTGACCATCTTCGTGCAAATCTTGGCGTTGAAAAAAAGCGTGCTGGCCGGCGGTTTAACTCTCACTTTGCTCATTTTGCCAGTGGTGATTGTGGCGGCGCGAGAAGCCATCGCCAGTGTACCCAACTCCTTGCGTCATGCATCACTTGCAATGGGAGCAACGAAATGGCAAACCATACAAAAGGTTGTCCTTCCTTACGCCTTGCCGGGGATTATGACGGGCACGATTTTGGCCTTGTCGCGTGCGATTGGCGAAACGGCACCGCTGATCATGGTGGGGGCTGCTACATTCCTGGCATTTACGCCAGGCAGTCTGTTTGATGAGTTTTCCGCGTTGCCGATTCAGATTTACAACTGGGTGGCGCAACCCAAAGCGGAGTTTTCCAACTTGGCTGCGGCCGGAATCATTGTCTTGCTGGTCATCTTGCTCACAATGAACGGACTGGCGATCTTCCTGCGTAACAAATTTCAGCGGTAAACCGTAAGAAGGAGAGATTATGGTGAATCCAACGACGATTTCAGTGAAAAACTTGGATTTGTATTATGGCGAGAAACAAGCGCTAAAAAATATTCATATCGATATCGATGAACGGTCGGTCACGGCGTTGATCGGGCCTTCCGGCTGCGGAAAATCCACTTTTTTGCGTACATTGAACCGCATGAACGACTTGATTCCCAATGTGCGAATTGAAGGGCAAATTCTGATTAAAGACACGGATATTTATTCTGACGAAGTAGATGTGGAAATGCTTCGCAAACGGGTGGGTATGGTGTTTCAAGCTCCCAACCCTTTTCCCAAAAGCATTTATGAGAACGTCGCGTACGGTCCGCGGATTCATGGACTAAACGATAAGAAGAAGCTGGATGAGATCGTTGAACGGAGTTTGCGCGGGGCGGCCTTGTGGGATGAAGTGAAAGACCGCCTCAAGGACCGGGCGACGGGATTGTCCGGTGGACAACAACAACGCTTGTGTATTGCGCGTGCCCTAGCGGTAGAACCGGATATCCTCTTGATGGATGAACCCACTTCAGCCTTGGACCCGATCTCCACCCTGAAAGTTGAGGAGCTTGTGCAAGAGCTGAAAAAGAATTACACGATTGTTATTGTAACCCATAACATGCAGCAGGCTGCGCGCATCTCCGACAAGACGGCCTTTTTCTTGAACGGCGACCTGATCGAGTACAACGACACGGATAAGCTGTTTTCCAATCCGGATCATCAACAGACGGAAGAATATATCACTGGCCGGTTCGGCTAATGCCCGGCAGATAAGGAGGCGTTTGGCATGCGTCAATTTGACCAGTCACTTAATGAAGTGAAGCGTGTGTTGCTCACCATGGGAGAAAGATTGGAAATCGCCGTGGACAAGGCTGTTCGTTCGCTGGCTACGCAGAATGACATCTTGGCCAAACAAGTGGTGTTAGAAGATAAAGAGATGGATCGCTTGGAGACGGTGATCGATGACACTGTTGCCAAACTGATAGCGACCCAGCAACCGGTGGCTAAGGATTTGCGCCTGTTGATCGCCGCGATCAAAATCGCGTCCGACATGGAGCGGATGGCCGATTTGGCGGTTAACATCGCCCAAGTCACGATTGAGATGAAAGAAAGCAATTTGGTGCTGTTCAAAGAGTTGATCGATATTCCCAAAATGGCGCAGATCACGCAGAAGATGGTGAATGATGGGATCAATAGCTACATTGACGGCAATGCCGATTTGGCGAAACAACTGGCCAAGACGGACAATCAGGTTGACCAGATGTACTACGATCTGCTCAAAGAGCTCAGCTATTACATGCAAGAGAAGCAACATGTTGAAGTGGCGATCAAGCTTTGTTTCGTCGCCCGTTATTTGGAACGCATCGCCGATCATGCGACCAACATTGCGGAAAGCGTTGTGTATATTGAAACGGGTAAGCAAGTTGACTTGAATTAACCCCCCCTTTTTCAACATAAGCGATCATGAGATAGACAGCCCCCTCTGATGAGGAGGGCTGTTTTTGTTGCATGCAAATATAGTCCCGCTGGTAAGAAGTTGGTTGCCATAAATACGAATAAATACGTTTTATATGAGAGTTTATGGTTTATTATCGTTTACAAATCGTAATTATTACGATATATTAGGTTTGGATAAAGAGTGAGGGGGCATTAGGTAATGCAAAAGAAGATTCCAGTGACCGTGTTGAGCGGATATCTCGGTTCAGGCAAAACGACGATTCTTAACCATGTGCTAAATAACCGGCAAGGGTTGAAAGTGGCGGTGATTGTGAATGACATGAGTGAGATCAATATCGATGCAGATTTGATCGGAAAAGAAGCCAATCTATCTCGCACCGAAGAGCAGCTGGTGGAATTGTCCAACGGGTGCATCTGTTGCACATTGCGGGAGGATTTGCTGAAAGAGGTGGAACGACTGGCCAGGGAACAGCGCTATGACTACATATTGATTGAGTCGACGGGGATCAGCGAACCGATTCCGGTTGCGCAGACGTTTACCTACTCCGATGAAGAGAATGGTGTTGATCTTCCTTCCTTGTGCCGGTTGGATACCATGGTTACCGTGGTGGATGCCAACCGGTTTTGGCATGACTTCTCTTCTGGGGAAAGCCTGCTGGACCGCAAGCTGGCCTTGGGAGAAGAGGATACGCGCGATGTGGTCAGTTTATTGATTGATCAAATTGAGTTTTGCAATGTGTTGATCTTAAACAAATGCGACTTGATCTCCGAGGCAGAGGCGGATCAGTTGGAAGCAGTGTTGCGCAAACTGCAACCAAAAGCTCGATTTATTCGAGCGGTGCAAGGGCAAATCGACCCGAAAGAGATTTTGCATACTCATCTGTTTGACTTTGAGGAAGCCAGCCAATCGGCCGGATGGCTGAAAGAGTTGCAAGAGGAGCACACTCCGGAAACGGATGAGTACGGCATCACCTCGTTTGTGTACCGCCGGCGCAAACCGTTCCACCCAGCGCGCCTGAACGATTGGTTGCACCAATGGCCGGAAGAAGTGGTGCGAGCCAAAGGGATTCTGTGGCTGGCTTCGCGGAATGAATTCGCTGTGCAATTCAGCCAAGCAGGCCCGTCGATCCAGCTGGGCGCGGAAGGACATTGGATCGCGACTCTGCCAGAAGAAGAACGGCGTGAGGTGTTGGCGGAGTATCCTGAGATTCAAATGGAATGGGATGAAAAGTTTGGAGACCGGATGACAGAGTTAGTGATGATCGGCATCGATATGGATCATGCACAAATCGAAGCGCAGTTGGACGCCATTTTATTGACGGATGAAGAGATGGAGATGGATTGGTGTCTCTTGCATGATCCCTTGCCACAGGAGGAAGTGGTAGAGGAAAAATGGGTAGTTGAGCAGTAAATAAAAGTCCGGTGACGTATCAACGTCACTGGGCTTTTTATATGCCTCGAGCATTTGTTCGGTTTTTGTTACCGAAAAACTGGAAGCGTGATTTTTGCTCGTGTTACAATAGAAAAGTATGAATGAAAGAGGCATAAGGTAGCGAATTTTGGAAAAAGGTGTGAATGCATTCGTGAGCAAGTTGATATTGGTGGACGGCAACAGCATTGCTTATCGCGCGTTTTATGCGTTGCCGCTATTGACAAATTCAAGCGGCATCCATACCAATGCGGTGTATGGGTTTGCGATGATGCTGATGAAAATCCTTGAAGAAGAGAAGCCCACTCATATGTTGGTGGCATTCGATGCGGGAAAAACGACTTTTCGCCATGAGAGTTATCAGGAATATAAAGGAACTCGGCAGAAAACGCCAGGTGAGTTGGCGGAACAAATTCCGCTTGTAAAAGAACTGTTGGACGTCTTTCAAATCCCCGCTTATGAAAAAGAAAACTATGAAGCAGATGACATTATCGGCACCTTGGCCAAAGCGAGTGGAAGCCAAGGTGTTGAGACATTGATCGTTAGCGGCGACAAAGATTTGTTGCAATTGGTGGACGAGCATGTTCGGCTTTTGTTGACCCGCAAAGGGGTGACAGAGACTGAGTCTTACGACATCCCTGCCATCAAGGAGAAATACGGGTTGACTCCAGCCCAGATCATCGATTTAAAAGGGTTGATGGGGGACTCATCAGACAACATCCCCGGCATTCCTGGTGTAGGCGAGAAAACAGCGTTGAAATTGTTGGCGAAGTTTCCCACTGTAGAAGAAGTGATCGCGCATGTGGATGAATTGCCCGGCAAAAAACTGCAAGAAAAAGTGCGCGAACATCAAGAACAGGCATTGCTCAGCAAAAAGCTGGCCACGATCTATACGGAAGTGCCGCTTGATTTCGGATTGGATCACTTGCAATTGCCTGAACGGGATACAGAGCGCATCGTCGAGTTTTTCAAAAAGATGGAGTTTAAAACGCTGTTATCGAGGGTGCACAAGCAAGACCATGCGGAAAAAGGTGAGGCGGTCAAAAACGAGGTAGATGTCCGGGAAGTGGCATCCCTGTCCGGCTTGGAAGAAATGGTGGACGTGTTTAATGCGGGATCGCTTGCCTTGTTTATCGAAACATCGGAGGACAATCCCCATCACGCGGATATCGTTGGCTTGGCTATTTCAGATGGTCAGACCCAGTGGTACCTGCCTTGGGAAGTGGCTGAGCAAAGCGATGCGGTTCGGGGTTGGCTCGCGGATGAGGAACGCGACAAGCTGGTTTATGACATGAAGAAAACGCAGATTGTGTTGGCGAACAAAGGAATTATAGCCGCGGGTCTCACCTTTGACGTCTTGTTGGCGGCGTATCTATTGGACCCTTCCGAATCGCAATTGGAGTTGAGTGACATCGTGTCCCGTTATGGGAATGAGCCGATTCCGGCGGATGAAGATGTGTATGGAAAGGGGGCCAAGCGGAAGGCGATTACCGGAGAAGCGTTGGCTCGGCACTTGGCTGCCAAAGCGAAAGCCATCCATCACGTTACGCCGGTGCTGAAGCAAGAGTTGGCAAAACTCGACCTGGATCAATTGCTGTTTGAGTTGGAGATGCCGCTTGCCAGTGTGCTGGCAGAGATGGAGCGCCAAGGTGTTTTCATTGACCAAGCCCGTCTCGAGGAGTTAGGGGTGGAGCTGAAGCAAAGCTTGGATCGGCTGGAGCAGGAGATTTACGAGTTGGCGGGGGTAACTTTCAACATCAACTCTCCCAAGCAACTGGGAGAGATTCTGTTTGACAAACTTGGTCTACCTGTGCTGAAGAAAACGAAGACGGGATATTCGACGAGTGCAGATGTACTGGAAAAACTGGCGCCCCAACATGAGATCGTTGACAAGATTCTGCATTACCGGCAAGTGGGCAAATTGTATTCCACGTATATCGAGGGGTTGAAGAAAGAGATTGGCGCCGACGGCAAAATTCACACTCGGTTTAACCAAACCGTCACTGCGACGGGCCGCTTGAGTTCGACCGAGCCCAATTTGCAGAACATCCCGATTCGGATGGAAGAAGGGCGGCGTATTCGCCAAGTGTTTATCCCATCCGAGCCGGGCTGGCACATCTTGGCCGCCGACTACTCACAGATCGAATTGCGCGTGCTGGCCCATATCTCCGAAGATGAGCAGTTGCAAAAAGCCTTCAAAGAAGATAAAGACATTCACACGCAAACAGCTATGGATGTGTTTGGGGTGGCTGAAGACGAAGTCACGCCGCTGATGCGTCGGCAAGCGAAGGCGGTCAACTTCGGGATCGTGTACGGGATCAGTGGTTTCGGCTTGGCCAGAGGGTTGGACATTCCTCAAAAGGAAGCGCGTGAATTCATCGATCGCTATTTTGAAACATTCCCTGGTGTAAAACGTTACATGGATTCCATTGTGGAGCGGGCACGCAAGGATGGATTTGTTACCACGCTCTCCGGTCGGCGCCGTTACTTGCCAGCGATCAACGCGAAAAGCTTTGGTGAACGCAGTTTTGCGGAGCGGACCGCGATGAATACGCCCATCCAAGGCACGGCGGCGGATATCATCAAGTTGGCGATGGTGAAATTAGCCCAAGCGATGAACGAGCGGAAGCTGGCGAGCCGGATGTTGTTGCAAGTGCATGACGAATTGATTTTTGAAGTGCCGGAAGCTGAACTGGAGGAGATGAAAGAGCTGGTTGTAGCGGTGATGGAAGATGCGTTGCCGCTGTCGGTCCCACTGTCCGTCGATGTGAACAGTGGCAAGACCTGGTATGAAGCAAAGTGATTTGGCATCAGTCACATAGAAGATGAGACAAGCCGTCATCCTTGACAGGGTGGCGGCCTTGCGTTGATTATTGCATTGGGGAGGGAGTAGATCATGCCTGAATTGCCAGAGGTAGAAACAGTACGAAAAACATTGGAGCGGTTGGTGGTCGGCAAGACGATCAAGGATGTGACGGTCAAGCTGGGCCGCATTATCCAACATCCTGATGATGTGGAACAATTTCGCCATCATTTGATGGGTTGTACGATTACTGCCGTTCAGCGCCGGGGGAAATTTTTGAAAATCATTTGTCCGCCGTGGGTGCTTGTATCCCATTTGCGGATGGAGGGAAAGTATCGGTTAGCGGAGGAAACGGAGCCGCTGGAGAAGCATACGCATGTGATATTTCATTTTACGGACGGTACGCAGTTGCGTTATCGCGATGTGCGCCAATTTGGCACGATGCATTTATTTGCCATGGGTGAAGAGGAGCAACGCAACCCATTGAAAAAACTGGGGCCGGAGCCGTTGTCAGACGCGTTTACCCTGGAATGGTTTCAATCCACGCTGGTCAAGCGCAAGGCTAAAGTGAAAGTGGTTTTGCTAAATCAGGAATATCTCGTCGGCTTGGGCAATATTTATGTGGACGAGTCCTTGTTTGCCGCGGGGATACATCCCGAGCGTACCGCGTCTTCGTTGACGGAGGAGGAAGTGGCGCGGTTGCACCAGAGCATCAGGAAAATCCTCGCTGAAGCGGTAGAAGCGGGTGGTTCCTCGGTTCGTTCTTATTTGAACGGCGAGGGCGAGATGGGAATGTTTCAACTCAAAATCCAAGTGTATGGCCGCAAAGGTGAACCTTGTCGAAAATGCGGCGCGCCGATCGAGCGGATCGTGGTAGGTGGACGAGGCACTCACATCTGCCGGACTTGCCAAAGGTAACCCCGCCCTGATCCTCTTTCATAAGATGGGAAGTATCAGCCCATCTTAAAGAGGTGATTAATTATGTGGCACGGGTTATCGGTGATGTGGTTAGCACTGGCGGTGAGCATGGACGGGTTTGGGGCTGGAACGACTTATGGGATGAGAAAAGTTCGCATTCCTTTTGGCTCCATCTTGATTATTGCGGGTTGTTCGGGGATGGTCATTTATTTAGCGATGTTGATGGGACAAGGGATTTCTCATTTCCTTCCACCTGCGTTGACCCATGGGATTGGAGCTGTTCTCTTTATCGCGATTGGCTTATTTGCGCTGTCGCAAGCAGGGGGGGCTCCGAAGAAAGTGGAAACGAAGGCGGCCGCCCAACTGCCAGCCCAACCTGTCGAGCCCACCATTTGGACGTTTCAGCTTGAGAAGTGGGGATTGGTTGTGCAAATATTGAAAACGCCCATGGTTGCGGATATGGATGAATCCGGCACCATTTCAGGTTATGAGGCTGTTTTGTTGGGAACGGCCTTGTCGTTGGATGCTTTTGCCGCGGGGGTAGGAGCTGCGTTCATCGGGATGTCCCCACTGGTGGCGGCGCTGGCGATTGGGTTGATGAGCGCAGTCTGCCTGCGCGCGGGCATGTGGTTCGGCTTCAAGTACGCCGAACGCGCCCGTTTTCGTTGGATGGGATACGCGCCCGGCGTTTTTTTGATCATATTGGGCTTGTTACGGTTAATTTAGAGGAGCGGTGTGGATGATTTTTGGATTGACCGGTGGAATTGCGACGGGAAAAAGCACTGTGGCCGAGATGTTGCAACGGCACGGGGCAGTGATTGTCGATGCGGATAAGGTAGCCCGGCAAGTCGTCGAGCCAGGAGAAGAGGGCTTAAGTCGGATTGCGTCTGTTTTCGGCGACGAGGTGATAAGCCGGGAGGGGACGCTTGACCGGCCTGCACTGGGTCGCATCATTTTTCATGATGAAAAGGCGCGGCGCAAGCTGAATGAGTTGTTGCACCCGCTCATCATGGATAAAATGCGGCGGGACACGGAAAAGGTGAGGCAGACTGAGCCGCACGCGGTGATTATTTGGGATGTGCCGCTATTGATTGAAGAAAAAATGACCGACCTGGTAGATGAAGTGATTCTGGTTTATGTGCCGCAACAGGTTCAATTGGCTCGGTTGCAGGCGCGAGATCATCTTGATAGTGACGAGGCGGCTGCGCGCTTGGCGGCCCAACTGCCGATTGATGAAAAAAAACGGTGGGCCGATTATGTGATCGACAATAGCGGAACACGGGAAGAGACTGAGATGCAGGTGGCGCGCCTATGGAGCGAACTGTGCGCAAAAGTTGGCTGAATCCGGTCAAGGGAATATGGCCAAGCCAAAAAAAGGTCTGGGTGTTGCTGGCGCTTTTGTGGGTGTTGTGCTTGATTGTGGTCCAGAGGATGGAATGCCTGATTTATCCCTTGCGGTATGAGGAGTTGATCTTTAACAGTGCCGAAGCCACCGGTGCAGACCCGTTTTTGATTATGGCTGTGATCCGAGTGGAGTCCAGATTTCAGCTGGATCGAGAATCGGCGGCGGGTGCACAAGGGTTAATGCAGCTCATGCCGGAAACCATGGATTGGATGATCCGCCGGGGCGGATTTTCGCCGGCGCTCAAGGAGCACATCCGCGACCCGGCGATCAACATCCATATGGGCGCTTGGTATCTTGCATATTTGACCAAGCGGTACCATGGCAATAAAGTGGCGGCAATCGCTGCCTACAATGGTGGACACAACCGTGTCTCACGTTGGCTGGACCAAGGTGTTTGGGATGGAACGAGGCAAGGAGCAGTACGGATTCCGATCAAGGAGACCCGGGAATATGTGTACCGGGTTAGTCATTACTATCAGAAATATAAAGAATGTTATTATGATTTACTCAAAGAACAATAATTTGTTTAAATATGTGAACCTGTTCCGGATTTGGGACAGGTTTTCGTTTTTATATTGAAAAATGTGTTATACTGTTTATAATAAAAAAGAGAGATGGTATGTAACATATAGCGGAGGGGAGAGCGGCTACATGGCTGTGCGTATTGCAATCAATGGTTTGGGACGAATTGGACGGATGGTGTTTCGCAAAGCGGCACTTGATCCTGCTTTGGAAGTAGTGGCGATCAATGCGAGCTATCCAGCGGAAACGTTAGCACATTTAGTGAAATATGATACCATACATGGCATGTTTGCTGGTGAAGTGGAAGCGGTTGAGCAAGGGTTGATGGTGAACGGCAAACTGGTTCGCCTAGTGTCCAACCGCAACCCGGAAGAACTGCCTTGGGCGGAACTGGGTGTAGATATCGTGATCGAAGCGACAGGCAAGTTTTGCGACCGCGAGGGTGCGTCGAAGCATTTGAAAGCCGGGGCGAAAAAGGTTGTTATTACGGCACCGGGCAAAAATGAGGACATCACCATCGTGATGGGTGTGAATGAAGAAGCGTACATTCCTGAACAGCACGACATCATTTCCAACGCGTCCTGTACCACCAACTGCTTGGCCCCTGTAGCCAAAGTGTTGCATCAAGCGTTCGGGATTGAATACGGTTTGATGACGACGGTGCATGCATATACCAATGACCAAAAAAACTTGGACAATCCCCACAAGGATTTGCGCCGGGCTCGCGCATGCGCTCAATCCATCATTCCGACGAAGACGGGAGCGGCAAAAGCGTTGGGATTGGTGCTGCCAGAATTGCAAGGGAAGTTGAACGGTTTTGCGTTGCGGGTGCCAACCCCTAACGTGTCTGTAGTTGATTTGGTCGCCGATTTGAAAGTGAAGGTCACAGCGGAAGAGGTTAATCAAGTCTTAAAAGAAGCGGCCGAAACAAAGATGAAAGGCATTCTGCAATATTGTGAAGATCCACTCGTTTCTTCCGACTTCAACGGCAATGAGCACTCCTCCATCGTTGATGCTCTGTCGACGATGGTAATTGGCGAGCGCCAGGTGAAAGTGCTCGCTTGGTACGATAACGAATGGGGTTATTCCTGCCGCGTGGTTGATTTGGCGAAATATGTGGGTGAGCGATTGGCATTGGAAGTGACTGTCTAACCTGTTAAAAACCCTTCTCCACTGTCGGAGAAGGGTTTTTGTGTGCCACATGCCGAATGCAAAGGAGATGTAGCCTTAAACGCGCCGCCTGCATCCCTGAATGTAAAAAGGAATGCTGGCGGCGCGTACGCCATGTGCGTCTATCGTTTGATGGGGATATAGATGTCATACATGTTGTCCGGCGCATCAGGATCGTGGGTGACTGGCGTGTAGCGGTGATCGTACATCTCTAAGCCCAATGTACTGTGATCTTTGCGATACCCCATCTTTTCAATCCATTTCCACGCCCGCTGATAGGTAGCGGGGACGTTTCTTATCGAACCACGATGGGTGAAAACTGCGTAACGTTGGGAGGGAACGGTGAATGACAACATTCCTTCAGGCACATTTTCGGCCAACTTCACTTCAACTGCGATATAACAAGTAAAATCTGTCACCCGGTCATGGCAGGGGCAGACAAAAGAACCGGGGCGTACCTGATGCGGGATTTCGTGAATTCGTTTAACTAATTTCTCCCACACTTTGGGGATTTCCCTGGACATGGTGTACGGTCCCGTCCAACCGAATCCGACGATTTGAAAAGATTCTTTGGTAATGATCCTTCCTTGCATGAGCGCCCCCCTTGGTATATGAGGAAAGAATATATGTTCTCAGGATTATTGTAAATCATATTCAGAATACGAACAAGATTCCTGCGATATTCCCATATCAGCGCGAAATTGGGCGTCAAGTCAAAGCTTATGGCTCTTCGATATACGTCCATTTGAATGAGTACGGCGCGCCAAACGGATGGTGGACATGTCCTTTCACTCTTTGTTTGATGAGGATGGTGTCATTCACATAATAGAGCGGGATGGCAGCATGGTCTTTCTCAATCAGAAATTTTTCCGCTTGGGCCAGGTACTTTACTTGCTTTTGAACTTGAGGTGAATGGGCGGCACGTTTTAATGTTTCATCATAGGGTTTGTCTTTGTACCCTCCGGTGTTGGCGGGATGATCGCTGGTGAATGTATCCAACAGAGTGTAAGCATCGGGATAAGTGGTTGCCCAATCGGACAAGGTGAGGTCAAACTCTCCCCTTTTCTCCAATCGATACTTTTCAGCCCGCGATGTCGTGTTTAGCAACAGGTTAAGATCCAGCGCCTGTTTCAGTTGTTTTTTCAGTTCAACTGCCAGTTGCATGCGGTCATCCTCGTAGCTGAGCATGACCAGGGCAGAAGGCGGTTGGCTGATCCGCAGTTCTTGCATGCCTTCTTGCAATAGGGTGCGGGCTTGGCCTGAGTTGGCCTTATCTGGTGGCAAAGGAGCCTCTTCACGAAACGCGGAGCGGAAACCTTTCACAGACGGTGGAATCAGTCCGCCTGCGGGTTGCGCTTGGCTTTTCAGTACAGAGACCAACTGTTCCCGGTCTATGGCCAGGCTGATCGCTTGTCGAATCTTTTCATTTTGAAAAAAACTGTTTTTACTGTTGAACCGAATATATTGGGTTGTCCATAGTTGGATGGAATGGAATTCGGGCGTATTGGCGTAAGCTTGGGCGAATTCACGAGCGATGCGGGTGATGTCTATTTTGTCGGCATTGTACAAATTAATCGTTCGCGTGGGGTGGTTGGACACATAGAAGATGATATAATCCAGCTTTACCTGTTCCTGATCCCAATACAGTTCGTTTTTTTTCAGGACGATGGTGCCGTCGGCCGACACATCAAGAATGACAAACGGGCCGTTGTGCTTGAGGTTAAGTAGGGTGCTTCTGTTTGTGCTTGGCGGCTGGGTAAATGAATCGCGTTGCGGCAAAAAGGGAGTGAGAGCCAGCAATGTCAAGAAGTTGCGCGTAGGTTGGGACAATCGGACTTGAAGCGTTTCTTCGTTGACCACAGTGATGCCCACTTTATCGGCGCTAACTTCCCCGCGATGGTAATTCTGCGCGTTGACAATCGGATAAAACAGGTAAGCGTTGGGTGAATCGGTTTTCGGGTGCAGGGTGCGCTTCCACGCGCGGGCGAAATCGTACGCCGTAACGGGTTCCCCATCTTGCCACACGGCGTTTCTAAGCTGAAATGTATATACGGTTTGGTCGGCGCTGACGTTCACTTTTTCTGCTAAAGCTGGGATGGGCCGGTTGTTTTGATCCAACCGCATCAAACCTTCAGCCACTTGATTCAGGATCAGCGTCTCGTTGGCGTCCACGGCGAGCGAAGCGTCCAATCGCCAGATTTCATGGGGAATCGTCAGCCGCAGGGTTTGCCGATTGGTTAAGATGTCGTCCGCGGCGGTGGTCGATTGGCATGCGGCCAAACTAAACAATGAGAAGAGAAGTAAACAATTGCGCAACATAGACATGGGATTCCCTCCTTCACTTGCATGGAACCAGAGCATATGAGTTATTATAGAGTGCGGGTTTGAATGACAAATGGTAGAGCATGCGTGTTTTCATTAAGCCTTGGTTAATTTATGGTTGAGGATAAACAGAGAACATGTGACGAGCGAATAACGAAGGGGATAGGATTTTTCTGTTGACAAAATAGCATTGATTTGCTGACGTTTATCTTTAAAATGATAATATAGTCGATATTTGTGATTTTTAGGTATCGCATTCCTTCCGTTGCCAAGGCAGGTAGGATAAAGGAGGAACGGATTCTTGAGATGTCCATTTTGCAATCACAATGGCAGCCGGGTGCTGGATTCGCGTCCAGTACATGAGGGACGTGCCATTCGCCGCCGCCGGGAGTGCGAAAAGTGTGAGCAGCGCTTCACCACGTTTGAAATGGTGGAGGAGCAACCGTTGATAGTTGTCAAAAAAGAAGGAAGCCGCGAAGAATTCAGCCGAGAGAAGTTGCTTAGGGGTTTGATTCGCGCCTGTGAAAAGCGTCCGGTACCCTTGGAACGACTGGAGTCGCTCGTAGTTGAAATCGAGCGGGCTCTGCGGCAGGCAGGAGTGACGGAAGTGCCTTCCAAAGAGATCGGGGAAATGGTGATGGAGCGGCTGATGGAAATTGATGAAGTGGCCTATGTCCGGTTTGCATCGGTCTACAGGCAATTCAAAGACATAAATGTTTTTGTAAATGAACTGGAAGAGTTGTTAAACCGTTCAAGAAATGCGTTGGCAGAAGAGAAAAAGCGGGGCGGCGCCGTATAATTCATTGCCAAATAAGGTTTGGCTTCAAGCGTTGGTTGTATGTTACAATGATACAACCTGACTGAGGCAACATTGGTTCGAGGAGGCCGGTTGATGGCGATATTCTGGAAAGATATCGGCTGGCGCTGCCGCTCGGGACGCCCTGTCCACAGTGCTGATCTTATGAGTCTCATCCATTTGTATCAACCGATGATCGGCGCATCGGCCATGTCGTTATACATGACCTTGGCGTATCAGCTTCCCCTGACCCGTGCGGGGGTATCAGAGATTCACAGCCACGCCTATCTGTTAAAGCTATGTTCGTTTAATACAGAGCAACTCTTAAAAGCGCGCCATCTGCTGGAAGGAGTGGGGTTGCTCAATGTATATGAAAGAAAAGATTCCCAACACGGCTCATTCTATGAGTATGAGTTGATCGCGCCGCTTTCTCCGGTGAAATTTTTCCAAAGCGACATATTGAGCATGACGCTGTATCATTTCTTGGGAAAAGAAGGTTACCTTGCGGTGCGGGAGTTGTTGATTGATAAAGAAGCGGTTGCCAAACAGTCGGATGGCAGCCAAGTAAAAGATATTACCAAGTCGTTTCAAGAAGTGTTTGAAAGCCTTTCTCCCGCAGATTTGGCTAGGGCTGCGGAACAAAACCGCGACACCGTCTGGTCAGGCGTGGAAGGCGATGAGAGCTTGACGGAGGGAAAAGAACCGCAACTGTGGGAAGACATTGATTTTGCGATGTTGAAAATGCGACTTTCTTCCATTGTTGACGATGATTGTTGGACAAACGAATTGATGCGGGATTTAATGCAGATTCGCTTTTTGTATCAATTGGACGATTGGGCCTTGTTAAAAGCGTTGCAAAATCCCTATGTGACCAGACATGGGCGCATTGATGTAGATCGGTTGCGTGCTTACATCAAGAGCGAATATCGCTTGCGATTTGGGGGAGCACCGATTGTATCGCATCGTGCTCCCAAAGAAGTGGAAGCGACCGCACCGGTAACTGTGTCAACTGCCAGTTCGGAGCCGCTGTCTGAAGAAGAAAAGCATTTTCAGCAATTGGCGCAGATCTCCCCGTTGGAGTTATTGGCTTTTTACCAAGGCGGTTCGCGTATTCCCGACAGTGATGTGGAATTAGTGGAGACATTGGTCAGGGACTACGGTTTACCGCCTGAAGTGATCAATGTGCTGTTAGAATACGTCCTCCTGAAATATGATTACCGCCTGCCGCGCAATCTGGTGGAGAAGATCGCCGGCCATTGGAAAAGACGGGGAATCAAAACGATTCAAGAGGCGTTGGAGCAAGCCCGGAAAGAGACGTGGGAGACAAATAAGAAAAAAGAAGCCCCGCGCAAATCCAAGTCTAAAGCCAACAAAAGAGAAGAAAAACTGCCGCAAGCGTTGCAATCGCAATGGGACGCCAACCAGGAGGATGAAACGGCACTTCCCGCCTCGGAAGAGCTTGCCGACAAACAGGCAGCGATTCAAGCCAAGTTGCGCCTGATGAATGAACGGTTGCAAGCCAACAAGACGGGCAAGGAACCTATGCCATAAACACGTGTTTGGCCGGGGGTTTGATAAAAATCAAAAAAACATTAAAAAAGTATTGCTTTTGCATCAACCCCCGTGCTATAATCTTTTTTGTCAGCAAATGATTCTCTTATTCTTAAATGGTTCGGTAGCTCAGTCGGTAGAGCAGAGGACTGAAAATCCTCGTGTCGGCGGTTCGATTCCGTCCCGAACCACCATTCGCGGAAGTGGCTCAGGGGTAGAGCATCGCCTTGCCAAGGCGAGGGTCGCGGGTTCGAATCCCGTCTTCCGCTCCAATTTCAATATGCTGGGGTGGCGGAATAGGCAGACGCACAGGACTTAAAATCCTGCGGTGGGTGACCACCGTGTCGGTTCGAGTCCGACCCTCAGCACCAAATGCGTGCCCCCGAATGCACACGGATTGATGCCGTTGTGAATTCGGGGGCTTTGATTGTTGATGGAGCAGATTGTGGGCACGGGCAGACAAGGTTTTCTGTTTGTGATAACATTAGCATATTGAATCGAGTTTCGACCGAATGGTTGGAGGGTGGATAGCATGTCAAACATTGATGCGATCTTAAAGCGGGCTCTGGACGGAGAGCGTCTCGGGCTTGAGGATGGGATCGCTTTATGGGAAAGCAATGAGATAGAGAAGCTGGGCCACGTGGCCAATCAGCTGATGTTAAGAAGACATCCCGAACCGATTACCACCTTCGTAGTCGGACGCAATATTAACTACACCAATGTGTGTGACACTTATTGCCGTTTTTGCGCTTTTTACCGAGCACCAGGCTCCAAAGAAGGCTATGTGTTGCCGAATGAAACGATTTTCCAAAAAATACAAGAGACGATCGACGTCGGCGGCACCGAAATTCTGATGCAAGGTGGAACCAACCCAGACTTGCCGCTGTCCTACTATACTAATTTGCTTCGCGAAATCAAAAAGCGGTTTCCAACGATCCATATGCACTCCTTTTCGCCAGCGGAAGTGATGAAGATGAAAGAGGTTTCCGGCTTGTCGCTGGAAGAGGTTGTGAGGGAATTGAAGGAAGCCGGGCTGGACTCTATTCCCGGAGGCGGAGCGGAAATTCTGGATGATGAAATCAGACGGAAAATCAGCCGCTTGAAAGGCTCTTGGCGGGATTGGATGGATGTGATGCAGACGGCCCAACGCCTCGGCATGACAACGACCGCCACCATGGTGATCGGTTTTGGCGAGACATTGGAGCACCGCGTCAAGCATTTGTTGCGTATCCGGGAGGCGCAGGATCAGACCAAGGGATTCTTGGCGTTCATCGTCTGGACATTCCAACCGGATAACACCAATTTGAAGCGCGAAAAGCTGGGGGCGGAAGAATACCTCAAAGCAGTCGCTGTCAGCCGCATCATGTTGGACAACATCCCCAACTTGCAGTCTTCCTGGGTAACGATGGGACCAGAAGTGGGCAAGCTGTCCCTGCAATACGGATGCAATGATTTTGGTAGCTCGATGATTGAAGAGAATGTTGTTTCGGCGGCGGGAACCACGCACAAGGTGAACAACAACCTCATCTTGCGGCTGATTCGGGAAGCCGGTAAAATTCCGGCGCAACGCAATACCCACTATCGCATTTTGCGCGTGTTTAAGGATGATGAGCAATTTGAGCATGACTTTGTGATGCAGAACTAAGGTGCCGTGTAGCGAGGTGCTCATCAGGAAAAGATGTCTTCATCAGACACATGCTAAAACCGCTGATGCTTTATAAAAACTCCGCAACGGTTGCGGAGTTTTTTTGTATTCAATAACGGCTTGTCCGCGTGAATTGCTCAATTGTGGCAGATGCCGCGACCGCCATTTCTTTGGATGAATAAATTGTTTTGGAAAAATCCAGAGGGCTCGTTTGGCAGAGCCGCAAAGGGGAAACGACATGAGTGTGTTACAAATGACTGATATGAGCACAGGACGAATGTTGTCCATCATTCGTGACGGGTTGCGGAAAACAAGGCAACCCAAAAAAGTGATCGTTGTCGGGGCCGGTATGGCCGGGTTGGTCGCTGCTTCGCTGTTAAAACAGGCGGGGCATCAAGTAAAAATCATTGAGGCCAGCTCTCGGGTAGGAGGGCGTGTGTACACGCTCCGCAGTCCATTTACTCAAGGGGAATACTTGGAAGCGGGGGCGATGCGCATCCCCAATGTCCATCAGTTGACACTGGCTTACATCAAGAAGTTTGGTTTGCCGATCAATCCGTTTATCAATGCCACCCCCAATGACCTGATTTACACCAACGGGGTGCGGACAACGGCCAAGGAGGCTGAACGCAATCCCAATATCCTGCGGTTTCCCGTAGCGGCGAAAGAAAAGGGCAAGTCCGCGGACGAATTGTTCCTGGCTGCTTCGCGGAAAATTCTCGACTTCGTCAAGCGCAATCCGAAGCGCAACTGGCCCATTGTCGTGAAGCGGTTTGATCACTATTCACTCGACACGTTTTTAAGACATAATCCAGTGGGGCCCAAACTCTCTCATCAGGCGATCGACATGATTCAGATCATGCAAGATACCGAAGGCATTTCGCAACTTTCATACATTCAGACCCTGCAAGCATTTCAGCTACTTTATCAACCAAACATCCGGTTTTATGAAATCACGGGTGGCAACGATAAACTGCCCAAAGCGTTTTTACCCCAGTTGCGGCGGGATATCTTGTTTAACCACAAGATGACGAAGATCTCCCAACGCAATGGAACGGTCACCATCCATTCAGTGAATACGAAAACGAAACAGCCGGTCAAAACGATGGGGGATGTGGCGATTATCACGGTTCCTTATTCGCTTTTGCAATTGGTGGAAGTAGAACCCAAGCACCTTTTCTCCTACGGCAAACGTAAAGCGATTCGCGAATTGCATTACGCGCCAGCCACCAAGATTGGAATCCAGTTTAAACGCCGTTTCTGGGAGCAGGAGGGGCATTTGGGTGGCAAGATTGTGACGGACTTGCCGGTGCGTTATGGATTTTATCCCAGCCATGGCTTGGGCAAGCGGGGACCAGGCGCGGTACTGGCCAGTTATACATGGGAGGATGATGCTTTGCCCTGGGATGCGTTGAGACAGGAAGACCGAGTGCGACAAGCGTTGGAAAATTGGGCGAAGTTGCATGGGAAAAAGGTGTTTCGCGCGTTTGACTCCGGAACGTCGTGGAGTTGGTCCCAGTATCAATACAGCGGTGGCGCGTTTGTGTTGTACCGGCCTGGGCAGCAGAATGAGCTGGGTCCTCACTTGGCCAAACCGGAGGGGAGAGTCTTTTTTGCTGGTGAGCATGTATCTTCCACTCCGACTTGGATTCAGGGGGCGATCGAGTCAGCGATAAGAGCAGCGGTCGAAGTACATCAATTTAAAGGATGAGACAATAAAATATCTCTATTTCATAGATTTGATTTTTTGAATTTGATATTTTTAATATAAAACCAAATAGTAACGTTTACCAACTGTTCGCCCCTTGATACAGAGAGAGGGAGGGAAAGATCGGTGGAAGGAAAAACACATGCGGCGATTGGCATGGCCACCGGCGTGGGTTTGGCGTGTGGCATGGGTGAATCAGCTGATGTGGCGGTGCTTGGCTTAACAGTAGTGTCAGCGGTGATCGGATCGCTTTTGCCAGACATAGATGAAGATGGGAGCATGATCAATAATTTTTTGTTTCCTTCGCTTAAACGAACATACCGCTCGTTTGCGCTGGCAGCCTTGGGTGCTGTGATGGTACTGTTTTATTTCCTCAAGGGTTTGCCCGCATGGGTGCTTTGGTTGGGGCTGTACGCCGCGGTGGTCGCTTATGTCCCCCACCGCACCGTCACGCATTCGCTGTTGGCTTGCGCGTATGTGGGCTGGGTCGTCTACACGATCGCGCCCACATACACATGGGCGGTGGTATTGGGATATTTGTCCCATTTAATTGCCGACACCATGACCAGCGCCGGGGTTCCTTACTTGTGGCCGTACAAGAAGCGGTTCAATCTCAAAGGGTTTGGCGTGAAAGTAAAAACAGGAGGGGCGGGGGACCGCCTCATCGGCACGGTAGCCATCATTGTGGCGGCCTTGGGCTTTGTGTATTTGGTAGGACAGGTCTTGTATGATGAGGCATTGACGGCCGGGTGGATCTCACCCTAAGGCAGACTGGTCCGGACAAGGTCTTTCTTTGGTCAATTGAAGTATACACTTCCTTTATCTCCCATATACTATTATCAATTTAAGGGAGGAGGAAGGAGGAGCCAGGTGGCTTATGTGATCTCGCTAGATCATCATGATCGCGCGAAAATCATTTGTCTGAGCGCCCATTTGAAGGAATGTGTCGCCCTTTTCCAAGAAAATGTGCTGGGTTGCCATATAGATGAATCCATATGGGGAACGCGGTATCGATGTACCATCGGACTGGAACGCCGTAGCCGGTTTCAGGAGAGGGAATTTCGCAAACGGCTGGGGCGAGCAGTGGCCGAATTCATTTGCGAACACATGGAACCGGAAATGATTCGGCAAATCATTCAACACGAACACGGCTTGCGACAACAGGAAGAAGTGAAGCAAATTGAGGGCCGAGTGAGGCGCTTGCTTGAAACAAGTGCCTGGGAATGCGCAAAGGTGGTGTATGCCAACCGCCGGGATAAAATCGCCCGTCAAGTCAGCTCTTTTTTAAAAGGATCGGCGGAATTGGCCATTGATGGATTCGCTCGGTTCAGGATGAAAACCTATCGTTACGTGCTGGCAACATGCGTGCAAGAAGCGTTACACGACTATTTGTTGGATCAAGAATACAAGGAATTCATCCACTTGTTGCGTTCGTTTGTGGAGGTGCAACCACCCAAACTGGATTTCGTCCACCTGATCCATGAAGGGAGGGGCGCATTCCGGTTGATGCAAGCGGATGGCACACCGTTGGCATGGAAAGAGGGAACCGAAGCGTTAAACGAGATGTTTGAATTTTCCCTTTCGCGTGAGGATATGATTGTCAGCACCCTGTTGTCGATCGTTCCACAAGAAATGTGCCTGCATACGCAGAATCCTCAAGAAAATGTGATCCGCACCCTGATTCAGATTTTTGAGGGGCGCCTGCACCTATGCGAAGGATGTCATCTTTGCAGACGCCCGGTGCATTGTCAGGAAGATGCGTGATTCCGGCGTGAGACGCAGAAGTGATCAGCTTGGTATACATAGTGGGTGAATTTTTTCCAATTGACGCCGGTGCTGTTTTTCGGTAAGCTAATACTCGTTGATTCTAGGAAGGCAATAAGCCGTATCCTTGACATATGACTTGTCAGTGTGCTAACATAATGACATTGTTCAAAGCAGAGGCGCCCGCTTCTCACCTGGTCGACGCGAACGCAGTTGGCAGGTTAATGGTTCGGAAGACACATTTCCTATGTTTGCGCAGGGAAATTGAATGTGGGCGTTATCTGACGCCCACATTTTTTATTTGCCTAAAATTTTTTTGGAGGTGGCAGGTTATCAGCAAGGATCAACAACACCAAGTCAACGAGGCGATTCGCGCTCGTGAGGTTCGCTTGATTGGAGTCGACGGCTCACAATTGGGTATCAAACCGCTCAGAGAGGCGTTGCATTTGGCGCAAGAAGCGAACTTGGATCTGGTGAACATAGCCCCACAAGCAAAACCGCCGGTTTGTCGTATCATGGACTATGGTAAGTTCCGTTACGAGCAAAGCAAGCGGGAGAAAGAAGCGCGCAAGAACCAGAAGATCGTTCAGGTCAAAGAAGTGCGCCTGAGTCCGACCATCGAGGAAAACGATGTTAAGACCAAGCTAAACCATGTGCGCAAGTTCTTGCAAGGCGGAAACAAAGTCAAATTGTCGATTCGTTTCCGCGGTCGGGAAATCACCCACCAAGACATTGGTCGCCGCATTTTGGATCGTTTGGCTGACGAAGTGAAAGATATCTCTGATATTGAGCGCCAACCAAAGTTGGAAGGCCGCCAAATGATCATGATCTTAACACCGAAACAGTAGTTGCAAGGAGGAGCATCCAATGCCAAAAATGAAAACGAAACGCGCTGCAGCAAAGCGTTTTAAGAAAACGGGTACCGGCAAAGTAAAACGCAATCACGCGTTCAAAAGCCATTTGCTCGGAGGTAAAACGGCGAAACGCAAACGTCATCTGCGCAAAGACGCTGTTATGCACTCCGGCGATGTGAAACGCATTAAACAACTGATCACATACATGTAAGGTTCGCTTAGATAGGAAAGGTTTACTTCAGGAGGGATTTACAGTGGCAAGAGTAAAAGGTGGTACCGTAACTCGCGCTCGTCGCAAAAAGGTACTGAAACTGGCTAGAGGATATTTTGGTTCCAAACACAGACTGTTCAAAACGGCGAAACAACAAGTGATGAAATCCTTGATGTACGCTTACCGCGATCGTCGCCAACGCAAGCGTGACTTCCGCAAACTGTGGATCACACGGATCAATGCTGCGGCACGCCTGAACGGTTTGTCCTACAGCAAATTCATGCACGGCTTGAAAGTGGCTGGTGTCGACATCAACCGCAAAATGCTGGCTGAATTGGCTGTTACCGATGCAAAAGCATTTGCTGATCTGGCTAACATCGCAAAAAACGCGAAGTAATCATACAGCAATCATCATGCAAAACCCCCCCGGTTCATCATGAATCGGGGGGGTTGTCTTTTGTATCAGAAACGGAGCCGATGAGGATTAAACCGATCATCAAAGGCGGTTTTTCACCTATGATGGCAACCGCGAACGTTAGCTCCAGTCGATTTTGTTAAGCAGGTTGAGCAGGGTTTCAATTTCATCGGTAGCCAAGTGTTCAAATTTTTCCCTGTAGTATTCCGTTTTCCGCTGTGCCAATTTTTCAATCACGTCTTGCCCCTGTTTGCTGATGTGAAGCTCCACCACGCGCTTGTCCAGCTGCGAACGCTTGCGGTAAGCCAAGTTTTTCTTCTCCAAGTGGTCAGCGACGTGAGTGATGTGGCTGACGGAGCAATCAAATTCTTGCGCCAGAGCTGTCACGATTTGCGGACTTTTGTCTTGCAGACTTTTGAGCACGTTGAATTCGGCACCGTTGATTTGTTCTTCACAAATGTCCGCCATATCTTTGCGCATTTGGCGGAACATGTGGCGGAAAGATTGTTCCAACTCTAAAATCATTTCTAAGCGATCTGGCATGTCGGATCTCCTTAATGCTTGTTTCATAAAGTCGAGTAATTGCGCTGTGCTGTATTATAACGTTCTGATGATGTTTGGGCAAATGGAAAATTTGTAAACGTCAGTGCGGTTTTGCAAAATTTCTATGCTTATAGTGGCAAAAGCTAATGAATGCGCATGCCCACGATAGAGATTGCGGTCGCCGGGATGCCTTGTTACGACTAAAGAAAGAACCAGCCGGTGGGACTGGTTATGATCATCAAGTTGAGTTTAGGTTATTTTTTGCAATCGCAGTCTGGGCATTGGCAATCGGGAGTGCCGCATTTGTTGCATTTGGAAGTGCGGGGTTCAACAATGGTGTTCATATGGTTCACCTCCACACAGGTATCCAGGTTGTTATATTTCATTTTATTATATTTCTTTGCTGTTGTAAATTGAATATGCATAATTTATTGAATAATCAGCGGATAGATATGCCCACCCGCCATGTCAAGTCGGCGGGTGAGACAGGTGACCGAGCGAATGTGCATTAACGATAGCATTGTCGCAACTGTTGCGCGGCCTGTTTGGGGGAGTCGGCGCGAGTGATGGCGGAGATGACGGCAATGCCATCTGCCCCAGCTTGACGTACTGCAGCCATGTTATCAACGGTGATGCCACCGATACCGACGATCGGAAAGTCACCAAGTGCTTGGCGAATCTCAGCTAATGCCTTTGGCCCAATTGGCTGTTTGGCATCAGGCTTGCTCGTCGTGGCAAACATGGGACCGATGCCGATATAATCCGCTCCTTCTTGCTGTGCTTGTCGTGCTTCAGGGATGCTGCGGGCGGATACCCCAATTACACAAGACGGGGGAAGGATGCGTTTGGCCTCGGTCACGGGCAAGTCGTCTTGGCCGAGATGAACTCCGTCGGCATCGAGGATTAAAGCCAAATCCACCCGGTCATTCACCAGAAAGGGAATCCCATGTGTGCGGCAGAGGGCGCGCAGGCTGTGACCCAACTCCACCGTTTCACGCAAATTGCGCGCGGAATGTTTTTCACGAAACTGAAAACAGGTGATGCCCCCTGAGATGGCGGCCTGAAGCACGTCAACCGGATCACGGTCGAGGCAATCTTGGCTGCCCATCACCAGATATAGGCGCAAATCTTCTGCTTTAATCGGCATACAGCTCACCTCCTAGGCGATGAGCCCAATGATTGGTTGGCCCATGGCCGCTTCCCAGCGGAAATGCATGAGAAATGGCAGCTGAAATGAACTGCTTTGCCTGGGAGACGGCGTTGGCCAAGGTAAAGCCGCGGGCCAGATAGGCAGCAATCGCAGCTGAAAGCGTGCATCCTGTTCCGTGAGTGTGGGGGGTGTCAAATCGGGGTGAACGGAGAAAGACGAACTCTTTGCCATCATAAAAGAGATCGACTGCTTCATCATCTTCAAGATGCCCACCTTTGATTATCACGGATTGGGCGCCGAGTGCATGCAAGGCTTGTGCCGCTTGTTTGCGTGCGTTCAGATCGGTAAGCGGCGTTTCCGTCAATGCTTCGGCTTCAGGGATATTGGGGGTGATTACGGTAGCGAGCGGAATCAGTTCTTCTATGAATTGTTTTCTGGCCGCCTGATCCAACAGCAGATGCCCGCTGGTCGAGACCATCACGGGATCAACCACCAAAGGAAATAATTGGTGCTCCTTCACCTTGCGGGCGACAAGAGCTGTAATCTCGGCATTGGCCAGCATGCCGGTTTTGGTCGCGTCCACACCGATGTCTGTTGCCACAGCATCTAGCTGCTTGGCGACAGCCTCTGCAGGGAGGGTTTGTACATCAAAGACCCCCAGGGTGTTTTGTGCCGTCACGGCCGTGATCGCGGTCATGCCGAAAACCCGGAGTTCTTGGAACGTTTTTAAATCCGCTTGGATGCCGGCGCCTCCACCACTGTCTGAACCGGCGATGGTCAGGGCCCGTGCAAGTTGAGTCATCTGGGTTCCCCTTTCTATCAGTTGTGTGAGATCCGGTGTCTTCATTTATACAACCACATTCTATCAGAAATAAAGGGGTTCAATATTAATTTGAATAGTTCGTCTATAGTGAAAGTGGGCAACTGGCATATATAGAAATTTACAAGTTTTTATTGTACCATCTAGAAGAAGGAGTGTGAAAACATGGCCAATAAGCACAAGAAGAAAAGCGTGTCTGATCGAATGGGCATGATTACCATGGTTACCGTTTTGCTGGTCTTTTTGGGTTTGGGCATTTTTGCGGTGATCCAATCCATCACCCAAAGCGGTGAACAGGCGAAAGAAAAAGTGAACATCAAGCTTGACGGTCAACCGGTTGTCGGGAACCCCAATGCGCCGATCAAGCTGGTTGAATTCGGTGATTTCAAATGCCCGACCTGTAAAATGTTTCACGATGAGATTTATCCTCTGCTGAAAAAAGAGTATATCGACACCGGCAAAGTGCAAATGGCATTTATCAATTATCAATTTTTGGGTGCTGATTCCGTGACTGCTGGCATTGCGGGCGAATCGGTATACAAGCAAAATCCGGAAGCTTTCTGGAAATTTTATGACGCAATTTACAAAAATCAAGGGGATGAAGCAAAAACCTGGGCCACTCCTGAGTTTTTGACTGAATTGGTCAAGAAGAACATTCCGGAAGTGAATGCGGATCAAGTGAGCAAAGACTTGAAAAGCAAAGCTTACGAGAAAGATGTGCTTGCGGACAACCAATTGGCGCAAACCTATAAAGTGGATGGTGTTCCGACCGTCTTTATCAACGGTGTCATGATGGATAACGCGATGGATTATGCCGCCTTGAAAAAAGCGATTGACGCCGAGCTGAAGAAAAAATGAGAGAGGGAAACTGATCCAAGATGAAGCGGATATTGTCTACATATGGTCTTTACTTTGCCTGGCTGGTCGCGCTTGTGGCCACAGGAGGCAGTCTGTATTTCAGTGAAGTGTTGGGCTTCATTCCCTGTACCCTGTGCTGGTATCAGCGGATTTTAATGTATCCGCAAGTGATTCTGCTCGGAATCGCCTCTTATCGCAACGACCATCGTATTATCCCTTATGTTTTGCCGTTGTCGGTGTTAGGGGGATGTGTTTCGCTCTGGCACTATATGGAGCAGAAAGTGCCGGGTTTTGCGACGATCCTGCCTTGCCGCGTCGGCGTGCCTTGTGCGCAAGCCTATATTGATTGGTTTGGATTTATCACGATTCCATTTTTGGCATTGGTCGCGTTCATCTTGATCATTGTCTTTCTCTCATTTGCCCGCAGTGGTTCAGTTGAAGACGAAGCTTCAGAATAAACGGGCGTATTTCCCTTGGCATTTGCCGGAGCCTGTTGTGACGGCGGGTACATAGACTAGTACTGAAGTCACAACGAAGGGAGATCGTATCCGTGAAAAATGGAACGTTGAAGACAAGCGGCATAGGTTTTGGCGGCTTCGGCGGGATAGGGTCGGCAATCGCCATCGCGATCATCGTCATCCTGATCATCGCCTTCTTCTGCTTCTGGGGCTTTTTCGGAGGCGGCTGGGGTTTCGGTGGGGGCTGTGGTGGTTTCCCCGGATTCTGCCTGTAACGCATAACAACGAAAAAAGCAAGCCTGTTCGTCAAAAACGAACGACGGGCTTGCCTGTTTTTTTTAAAGCCTTATTTAGGAAGCGCTTCGTGCAGTGTTTCGATGAGTTGATTGCGCTCGGCGTCTGAGCTGTTTTTCCAGATGACTTCAAACAGTACACCCAGTCCGGGCAACAATTTTTCTTCGCCTTGTTGAATAGAGTCCACCACTAATTCTTGCAGTTGTTGCGGATTCATGGTATGAATGTTGTGTATTACTGCACCGCGAATGTCAAAATTCATCCTGATAACCCCCTTTTACATAAGTCTGTACGGAAAAAATAACTTTATCCCTGAACGATTTGGGTTAAGCTAATTTGCAGAGGCATTGCGGAGGCGACAAAAGTGAGTAAAACGTTTGCAATTATTGGTTTGGGTCGATTTGGAGGGAGCGTGGCCAAAACGCTTCATTCCATGGGATACGAAGTGTTGGCCATTGATAAAGACCACCAACGCGTTCAGGATATGTCCCAAGTCCTGTTGCACACCGTGGAAGCGGACACGACCGATGAAAACGCGTTGAAAGCGCTGGGAATACGCAATTTTGACGTAGTGGTGGTTGCCATCGGCAATGACATCCAGGCCAGCATCTTGACCACGTTGGTGCTCAAAGAGATCGGATGCCCGAAAGTCGTGGTGAAAGCGATCAACGAGATGCATGGTAAGGTATTGAATAAGTTGGGAGCCGACCGCGTGGTGTTCCCGGAACGCGACATGGGGGTGCGCGTAGTTCACAGCTTGATTTCACCCAATATCCTGGAGTATATCGAACTATCCGATGACTATAGCATCATTGAGGTAATCGCCGGTGAATTTTTCAATGGGAAAACACTGCAGGAATTAAATATTCGCGCGAAATTCGGCTGCAATGTGATGGCCATCAAAAACGGGTCGCAGTTTAACATTAATCCTGCGGCGACCGATATGATACATAAAGGTGATACGTTAGTTGTGATCGGCCATAATGACGATTTGAAAAAATTACAGGAAAAGACAGATGACCAATGACGATAAAAAAACGCATTTCCATTACATCTCCTCATAATGAGCAAGTAAAACGCTGGAAAAAGTTGAACACCAAAAAAGGGCGGGCGCAAGAGAAGGCGCTGTTGATTGAAGGTGAACACCTGGTATTGGAAGCGGCGCGGGCATCTGCACAGTTTGAAGCGGTGCTGGTCCACAGGGATAAAGAAGAGGTTTACCAACGCATCAAAGGGGAATTGCCGCCCGATGCGCCCGTGTACGAACTGGCTCCTGCTGTATTTGGCGCACTGGTGGATACTGAAACGCCGCAAGGGTTGGCAGCTGTCATCACTGCGCCAGTTTGGCCACATGACGTTTGGCTGGACAAAGATGGTGATTTGACCGTGCTACTGCTGGATGCTGTCCAAGACCCTGGCAACTTGGGGACAATCATCCGTACAGCTCAAGCGGCGGGAGTGGATGGCATCCTGCTGGGGAAAGGGACGGTTGATCCATTCAACGCCAAAGTGGTTCGTTCGGCGATGGGTGCGTTGTTTCGCATGCCGCTTATCCAGATTGATTTGGCGGAAGCGATTCCCATGTTGCAGTCCCGGGGAGTGACAGTTGTGAATGCCTCTCCACATGCTGGCACACACCATTTTGATTATGCTTTTCCAGCGCGGGTGGCACTGTTATTGGGCAATGAAGGCCGAGGTGTCGATGAGAAATATCTGCCGCTGGTGGATGCGGACGTCACCATCCCCATGCCGGGTGGAACCGAGTCATTAAATGTATCCATCACCGGCGCGATTTTGCTGTATGAACGAATCAGGCAACATTTTCAGGCAAGGTAACTGTTGCAGGTTGACTTTGCCATGGCTTATAATATTAAATAATTTAATCTGACAATGGATTTGAAAAGCGATGACAGAGAAGAGTAAGCAGTGCATCCTTTCAGGGAGGGGACACCATGACTGGAAGTGTTCCTAAGGAACTGGCTGCTGAAGTTCGCTCTGGAGCTGTCCCCTGAACGGACGTGAACGCGAGTAGGGGGAACCGGTTTGACCGTTATCTCTGTAAGTGGAAAAGAAGGAGAAGACTGCCTTCTTTTCAAAAAGGGTGGTACCGCGAATCTCTCGTCCCTTTGGACGCGGGATTTTTTTATTTTCCATCAAAAAGAGGGGAGTATCAATGATGCGCGAACGTTTAACAAGTTTGCAAGATGAAGCGGCCATTGCGATCGCTAATGCGGAGAGCTTGGACGCACTGAGGGAACTAAAAGTAAAGTATCTGGGAAAAAAAGGCGAATTAACAAGTGTATTGCGCGGCATGGGGAGTTTGCCCCCGGAAGAGCGGCCGGTGATTGGCGGATTGGCCAATGAGATTCGGGCACAACTCGACCTGTTGATCGCGGAGAAAGAAGCAGCCTTTGAAGAGGCGGCGCTCAATGAGCAGCTGGCCACGGAAACGATTGATGTCACGTTGCCAGGAACCCCTGTTAAGTTGGGTTCGATTCATCCATTGAATCTGGTGATTGAACAGCTGGAAGACGTCTTCATCGGCATGGGATTTGAAATCGCCGAAGGGCCGGAAGTGGAGACGGATCAATACAACTTTGAAGCGTTAAACCTGCCCAAAGACCATCCAGCACGCGACATGCAAGATTCGTTTTACATAACGCCAGAGACGTTGCTTCGCACACACACTTCGTCGGTGCAAGTGCGCACCTTGGAGAAAAAAGAAGGGCATGTGCCAGTAAGAATCATCTGTCCTGGTAAGGTGTACCGCCGCGATGATGACGATGCGACACACTCACATCAATTCACCCAAGTTGAGGGTTTGGTAGTTGACCGCGGTGTGTCGATGAGTGAGTTAAACGGTGTCTTGTTGGCTCTGATTGAAAAGATGTTTGGCGAAGGAACCGAAATGCGGTTGCGCCCCAGTTATTTCCCATTCACTGAGCCGAGTGTGGAAGTGGACATCTTTCATCCGGAAAAAGGCTGGGTAGAGATCTTGGGAGCGGGCATGGTTCATCCGCGCGTGTTGGAGAAAGCTGGTTACAATCCGGAACGTTATTCTGGTTTCGCCTTCGGCATCGGGGTAGAGCGGATCGCCATGCTGAAATACGACATTGATGACATTCGTCATTTTTACAATAATGATCTGCGTTTCTTGCGCCAATTTCGTTCTGAGTGAGAGGAGTGACATCTAATGCTAGTATCTTATGAATGGTTGTCTCAGTATGTGGATTTAGAAGGGATTTCTCCGGAAGATATCGCTGAAGAGCTGAATCGGACGGGGATTGAAGTGGAAGTAATCTACACCCGCGATCCCGGCGTGTCTGGTGTCATCATCGGGGAAGTAATGTCAGTGGAACGCCATCCCGAAGCGGATCGGCTCAATGTTTGCTTGGTCAACGTAGGGAAAGGGCAAGTGTTGCAGATTGTGTGTGGCGCGAAAAACGTGGCCGCCGGACAACGGGTGCCCGTCGCTTTGGTCGGAGCCAAATTGCCGGGCGGTTTGCACATCAAAAAAGCCAAACTGCGCGGGGTGGAGTCAAATGGTATGATTTGTTCCGCTCAAGAATTGGGCTTCCCGGAAAAAGTGCTGATGAAAGAACAAACGGAAGGCATTTTGGTGTTGGAGCCCGACGCGCCGATTGGCATCGATATCAAAGAATTCCTGGGCATGAATGACCAGGTGATCGAATTGCAATTGACGCCGAATCGTTCCGACTGCTTGGGAATGATCGGAGTTGCTTATGAAGTGGCGGCTATTTTTGACCGTGAGTTGCGTTTGCCCATGACACAAGATATGCCGCTACAATACGAGGCACCCATCAACGTGTACATTGAATCGGAAGAAGATTGTCCTTTTTATGCGGCGCAAGTGGTACATGACATTAAAGTTGGACCATCCCCGCAATGGATGCAAAACCGCTTGATTTCGGCGGGTATTCGTCCGATCAACAATATTGTGGATATTACCAACTACGTGATGTTGGAGACGGGCCAGCCGTTGCACGCCTTTGATTACAACCGCGTACAAGGAGGGCAAATTATTGTCCGCCGCGCGCTGTCCGGCGAACAAATCGTGACATTGGACGGTGTGACCCGCACGTGTGACGATCAAATGTTGCTCATCACCGACGGTGAACAGCCTCTGGCTTTGGCCGGAGTCATGGGCGGAGAATCTTCCGAGGTGACCGACGAAACGGTAACCATCTTGTTGGAATCGGCGTTCTTCGATCCGCAAATGGTTCGGCAAACCTCCCGCAAAGTGGGATTGCGTTCCGAGGCGAGCGCTCGCTTTGAGAAGGGGGTCGATCCGGAAGGGATTTTGCCAGCACTGGCGCGGGCTGTGCAGTTGCTCTGCCAAATCGCCGGTGGCGCGGTAGCTTCTGAAGCGATCGTGAAAAAAGTGGGCGATGTTGAGGAGATGGTGATCAATCTGCGCCATGAACGTTTGGTCAATCTGCTGGGAGTGCAAATAGATCCGGAAGAAGTACTTAATATTTTCCGTCGTTTGCAGTTCCCGACCGAAGTGACCGATGAGGGATATGCTGTGCAGATCCCGACACGGCGTCCTGATATCACGATTGAAGTGGATCTGATAGAAGAAGTGGCTCGGTTGTACGGATATGACCGAATCCCGACGACACTTCCGTGGGGTCAGCAACCGCCTGGGGGCTTGACTGAGGAACAGAAGGCGCGTCGGGTGATTCGCCACACATTGATGGATTTGGGATTGCATGAGGTGTTGACGTACAGCTTGACTTCAACGGAGCTGGAACAAGAGGTGGCCTCTTTGTTTGCGGTGGAGAACCATGTATCCTTGGCCATGCCGATGAGTGCGGAGCATGCTGTATTACGTAGCAACCTGCTTCCACACTTGATTGAAACTGCTTCATACAACCACCGCCATGGAAACGAACGCGTGCAAATCTTTGAGTTGGCTCATGTGTACTTGCCTGGACAGGCGGACGAGACGTTGCCAGAAGAACGGTTGTTCTTGGGTGGGTTATTGACAGGGAAGCAACCCGCCAGCATCTGGAAAGAGCAGCCGTTGCCTGCCGGTGAATTCTACAAGGCCAAAGGGATTTTGGATGCTTTGTTCGCTCGCTTGGGTGTGGTTGATGTGGAATATCAAGCTGTTGCACCCCACGGTTTCCATCCGGGACGTACCGCCCAGATATTGATTGGTGGCGAGGTTGCTGGACTGCTTGGTGAACTTCATCCGCAGCTGGCCAAAAAACATGATCTCTCGCGCCCTGTCGCATTCCAGCTAGATGTGGAGAGATTGTTCGCAGCAATCGAGGGGCCGTTGGTGTATCAGCCGATTCCGCGTGTTCCAGCGGTTACGCGTGATTTGGCCGTCGTTGTCGATGAAGCCGTTCCAGTCGGATTGTTGGAAGAAGGAATTTGGCAAGCTGGCGGAGAATTGGTTGAGTCTGTGGTGTTGTTTGATGTTTTCGCCGGAGAACAGATTGGAGTCGGCAAGAAAAATGTCGCCTTCTCATTAGCTTATCGCGCGGCGGACCGCACGTTGACTGATGAGGAAGTTTCGGCAGTGCATGAGCGTGTGATTTGCCATCTGGAAGAGACGTTTGGCGCCAAGTTGCGTTGACGGATTGCGGCTTTTTTGGACCTGTGAATCCATTGGGCATAAAGGCCTTCACCTTCTGTGAAGGAGGCGTAAGATGAAAAATAGACTGAGTGTGGAGATATACGGTCAGCAATACAATTTAACCGGCAAAGCGAGTCCGGGGCACATGCGCCAAGTAGCCAGCCATGTGGATGAGAAGATGCGGCAAATCGCCGACAAAAACCCCCGGCTCGATACGACGCGACTGGCCGTGTTGTCCGCGGTCAACATTGCCGACGAGTTTTTGAAATTAAAACAAGAACATGATGAAATCATGCACCTGATCGAAGATGAAGAACCGTAGGAGGATCATATGGGATGGTTTGATCTGATCGTACTGCTCTTCTTGATCGGGGCTGTGTTACAAGGTTACAGGCGGGGTTTGGTGCTGCAGGCCGCCTCGCTCGTCTGTTATGCGGTAAGCATTTGGCTTGCGTATCTGTTTGCCGATGATTTGGCCCCTGTCTTGGCCGAAAAGTGGCCTTTGCCAAAGACGGGCGAGACCGCTTTGCTTACTTTCCTGAAGGTGGATAAACTGTTGTATACGGTCTTGGCGTTTTTTGTCCTGATGATCGGCATTCGGCTTGTGTTGTCTTTGGTAGTTACCTTAATCAATCAAGTGACCAAACTGCCTGTGGTGTCCACCTTGAACCGTTCCGGAGGCGTGCTGTTTGCGGTGGCCAAACTCATGGTGATAATTGTGGTGATCGTGCACATGCTGACGGTCTTGCCATGGGAGACTGGCCAAACGGCGATGAAAGAATCGGTTGTTGCTCAGGCTTGTATCCAAATGACCCCGATGTTGGCTGAAGAGCTGACGAGTTGGTTGAAACGGTAAAGTAAAACACCTTGCCTTTGTGGCAAGGTGTTTTTTCTTTGTGTTCATTACATGGACTGATTAATGAATCAGACTGGTGATGCTCTTTTTCTTCCAAGACCAACGATAGTAGGCGTATTGCAAGCCCAAGTTGACGATGAATGCGGCAGGGTAGCCGATCCAGATCCCGATGATGCCAAGACTGGTGAAATTGGATAGGAAATAAGCAACAGGCACTTCCACTAACCAGATAGAAGTGACACTGAACACGGTCGGCCAAAAGACGGTGCCACTGGCGCGCATGGTGGCACTGATAATCATGGCCTGGCCGAAAATCAAATAACTCCACAGCGTGATCATGAGCAGATCATGGGCGATGGTTAGCGTCTGTTGGTTGGTCAGGAATAAGGATAAAATTTCTTTGGAGAGCAGATAGACCAAGGTGATTAATATGCCACTCATGACGACGTTGAGCAACGCACCGGCTCGAATGACTTGTTTCAGGCGATCCAATTGCTTAGAACCAATTGATTGGGCTGCGAAGATAGAGACGGCAATCCCCAAACTGATGGCTGGCATCGATACATAACTTACCACTTGATTGACTGCGCCATAGGCGGCAGTGGCGTTGGAGCCAAACTGATTCACAAAGGAGATGACGGCGATTTCCGACAGTGAAATGAGGATCATTTGGATACTGGACGGAATCCCGAGGCGAAGGAGCAATTTCAATAAATCCCAATCCATCCGCAAGTGTTTGCGCACAGAGGCATCAAATTGCAACGGATGTTTGGTTTTGCTAAGGTAGATCAGCGTAATGATAAACGTCAGTACGGTGGATATCACAGACACGTAAGCAGAGCCGTAGACGCCCAGACGGGGCAAACCCAACCATCCGAAGATGAGAAACGGCATCAGCGCCACATTCAGCAACGTACTGACAATCAGTGAGTAAAATGGCGTTTTGGAGTCCCCGATCCCTCGGATAAACGTGGTGTAGGAGATATATAAAAACATGACCGGCAGAGACCAAAAGAGGATGCGCGCATAATGTACGCTAACGGCGATGATATTCTCGGGTGTGCCGATGAAGCGCATGATCTCCCAAGTGAACAAGCTGCCAACTACGGATGACACCACGCCGAGAAAAAAAGTAAAGGTGAGCGTAGTGCCGACGATGGCTTTTAAGCGCTCTTCGTTTTTCGCGCCATGTGCCTGACCGATCAGAATCGAACTGCCTGAACCGATTCCGATGGTGAATGAGACAAGTAGAAAAAATAGTGGAAAGAAGGACGAGATGGCGGCTAAGGCTTCCACACCAAGCCAACGACCTACAATCAAGCTGTTCACAAACTGGTTGATTGATTGCAGTGCATTACTGAGGATCAACGGGATCAGAAAGATAAACATTGCGCGCCAGACGGGGGTATCTGGTTGATTGTGATTTTCGTGCACTGATTCCACTTTAATACATCCTTTATTTTATTATTACGACCGAGCATATTTTTCCCGATGACAGCGTGACTGAAACGAGATGTTGTTACCAATGCTTTCTACCCTTTCATGGAATGGGTGAATTTCCCCTCTTGTCTTTTCGGCAGTGGGCGCTTTTTTAAACAAAAAAAGACCCCAGCCGTTCTCAGCTAGGGTGTCAAAGTCAAATGACGGAAGTTGGATTCAGGCATGACGATGCTCTAACAATTTTTTAATCAACGGGTTTAATCGTTCTTGGCCGCGAAGTTCGGAGCGCCAATTAACAGGAATCGATTGGATGCCATCACGCAATCCGGCCAGGCCGCCGGCGATCGCTGCATTGGTGTCGGTATCCCGTCCTAAGAGAATGGCCGCCTTCACCACATCGGGATATGTTTTCTCCTTTAATGCTAAGCGGGCAGCGTGCAGACTTGCGACAACATAGCCGCTTCCGTCACTGAATGGTTCGCTGTCGGGGCGGATTTCCCATTCCAAGGCCTGTTCATGTGACGGCAGGTTTCGGTATAGGTCGCGCAACGTGCGTACAGCATCACTGTAAGCTTCATCCCATGCCAGGCCTTGTAGAAGGCGCCGTGCCCACAAACAATACAGGGCACAACAAGCTTGGTTGGTCTCATGCCCATGCGTGACGACGGATTGTAGATGTGCATCCTGTACCAAGTCTTCATCTGTGCCATGATGCCACAGGGCGAGTGGCAATACGCGCATCAATGATCCATTGCCTTTTCCTTCAGGACGGAGATATCCTGCTCGAGTCGGGGGTACCCCGTGGTGTTGAATGGCGCGCAATGCTTCACTGGTCTGCACACCGATATCAAAGACGCGGTGATCGACTGCATATTCCCCACGCTCAGCCCAAGCGATCAACCGTGACGAAAAGTCGTCAAGATCCAATTGTTCGCATGTGAGCAAGGAATCGAGCAGAGCCAAGGCTTGCGCACCGTCATCTGACCAGGTGCCTGGCGGAACGGTTGGATAAGTGCGGGGATACCCGGCTGGCGGGTGGAAGTCGATCTGACTAGCCGGGGGTAGCTCGCGTGGTTGCTTAAATTCGTACGGAACTCCGAGTGCGTCGCCGATCAAGAGACCCCACAAGCCTCCTAAGATGCGGTCTTCTATGTTGATTTGAGCTTGTGCCATGGCATTGTTCCTTTCCATTAGATGAATTCCCCTATATTATAAATCAAAAAGGGAACGGGCGGTCGTATGCCGAAGCGATTTGAATGAAATCGGAACGCCGTCTGGAAAGTGGCTAATTGCATTCAGCTACCAGGAGAGGTTATGTGTTTGATGTCAAGGAATTTGCAGTGGATTTACTATAAAATGGATTATGGTGGTATCATGGTTATCGAACGTATCCTGATGAAAACAAAGGTACCATATTGTTGATCCCAAGTGGGTTGCGAAAGAATAAGTGTAGAACTGAGAAAAACGGAGGAAGCATAGAGGTACTCTGATAATAGAAAAAAAGTACACAAAGTGGAGCTATTAGTGATTATTTTGTCTAGAATAAGGAAAGGTAGGAGGGAATTAGATGAATAATAAACAGATCGTGGCAATATTAAACCAGCTGGCTGATTTGATGGAACTAAGCGGTGAGAACGCTTTTAAAGTTCAAGCTTATCGTAGAGCAGCACGCACAGTGGAGAATAGTCGTACACCGGTAGTTGAGATGAGTGACGAATTGGAAAAACTATCAGGAATAGGAAAAGGAACTGCATCTGTGATTCGGGAGATTATTGAAACAGGACGTTTAGCACAACTAGATGAATTAAGACAACAGTTGCCTCCCGAACTTCCTGACTTACTCGCACTGCCGGGAATAGGTCCGAAAACCATTTATACCTTATATAAAAAATTACATATTACCAATATGGAGGAATTGAAACAAGCGGCTAAACAGGAAAAAATTCGTAGCTTGGCTGGATTTGGACCGAAAAAGGAACAAAAGATACTCGAAGCAATTGAACAATTTTCAAATCGCCCCAAACGAGCGCATCTTCATGTGGCGATGGCTGTTGCTTCTGCAATCAAAAAGCGATTGGAAGGAATCGCTGAAATTGAGAATATTGAATTAGCAGGAAGTATACGGCGATATAAGGAAACAATCAAAGATATTGATTTTGTTGTAGCTACAGATCATCCTGTAGAAGTGGCTGAGCAGATTGCTAACTTACCTGAAGTAATACAAATTGTTGGGCAAGGTGAAACCAAAGTAAGCATTGTTGTTGACGTAGATGGTATGGTGATGGGAGTAGACGTACGGCTAGTTACCTCAGACCAATTCGGTAGTGCTTTAAGTCATTTCACAGGATCTACAGAATTTAATATACTCATCAGGCAACGAGCGAAGCAATATGGCTGGAAAGTAAGTGAATATGGCATTTATGATCCTGATACAGATCAAACAATGACTTTTAAAGATGAGGCTGATTTTTTTGCTCAGTTGGAGTTACCTTTTATTCCACCAGAGTTGCGTGAAGATCGTGGTGAAATAGAAAAAGCTGAACTGGGAGCATTACCTGCATTAATTCAGTTAAGAGACTATCGCGGAGATTTACATGCACATACACTCTATAGTGATGGTTCTCATTCGATCAAAGACATGGCGTTAGCCGCAAAAGCAAAAGGATATGAGTATATTGCGATTACAGATCATTCACAGTCGCTGAAGGTAGCAAGTGGTTTGACAGTGGATGAGGTCTACGAACAATGGGCTGAAATCGATCAACTGAACCAAGAAGGTTTAGGGATCACAATTCTTAAAGGTGCTGAAGTAGATATCTTAGCAGACGGAACACTTGATTATCCAGATGAATTGCTGAAACAAATGGATTTGGTTATTGCATCTGTACATACTCAATTTAAACAAGACGAAGAAACCATGACACGTCGAATAATCAAAGCGATGGAAAATCCTTATGTAAATATCATTGCACATCCGACAGGACGACTGTTATTGCGGCGGGATTCATATGAAGTCAATGTGGATCAATTATTTAAGGCTGCACAGGAAACGGGTACTATTTTGGAATTAAATGCTCATCCTCATCGTCTGGATTTAAATGACCAGTTGTTAAAGAAAGCCAAAGAAGAATATGGATTAAAATTTACCATCAACACGGATGCACACTCGGCCGAGGGCTATGATTATATTATTTATGGAATTGCTACAGCACGTCGGGGTTGGTTGGAAAAGAAAGATGTGATTAATACATATTCATTGGATCAATTAAGAACCGTCTTAGCTAAAAATTAATGTTTAATATCAGAAACCATGCCAAGTTGGTCTGTGTCAGGTCTAACCCACACCGTTCAGCTTGGCACTAACAAGAACTATCTTAAACAAGAACGAATTAAAACTAGAATAATGATTACGAGACTTTTCAGTCCAGTAGGCGCAGCAGAATTATAATATTTACTTTCGTTCAGGGAAAAAAAGTAAATGTAAACGATGCGATAGAATTGGTTTTTCGGTTGGTTCAATGTTCGACTGACTATCGGTTAGGCGCGTTAAAAATACTGCGACATACCAGCGTAAAATATAGGCGAATATAGGGTTTGCTAGGTTGGTGCTAGTCGAAAGGGATGTCACTAGCCACCTTTTTTTCGCTTGTTTAGCGCTTTTTCGTAATGAATAATGGCAGTTTTGGAATCGTTCATTTTTTAGTAGTCACCGAGAGCAACCAGCGCGTGATGATAACGGACAATATCATCACTTTTTTTTGCTAACTCAATGGCGGCCTGTTATTATGAAAGAGAATGTTCAAAAAGACTCCGACTAAATTGCGCCCAAACGAGGAAATTGCTTTGGTTTTAATTTTTCTTGGATCGTAAAAAACTGGAGTTTACACTTATTTTAAATATAGGATATAATAATGATGGTTGTTTGATAAACGATAAATAAATAATCCTCAGAACCTTTAAAAAAGGTAATGAGGACTAATAAAAAATGGATCAGCTCTTATAACTCAGGAAAATAATAGGTGTTTTCTCTGAGTTTTTTTATTTTTTCTTAGCCAGATGGCGGTTCACCGATAGATCTACGGATCATCTTTTCTTCACCTCCCTCCAGAGTATCAGCATAGTCATCAAAGAACTCTCGTATAAACTTATTCGCATTGGGGTCACCTAATTTCACTAGTTGTTTACCCAAAATTAGATTAATTCGGTTCTTTAAATCTTGGAATGAATGTTGCTTACTTAATTCCCGAGCTTCATTCAAAATTTGAATGGCCTCGTCGTTTTGATGTTCCTTAAAATAAAGCTGTCCTAACATGATAAGTGCTTCACAATATCTAAATGCGTTATTGGCTTTTTTGGCGAATTTTGCTGCCCTTAGTGAATTGTCTATTGCTTTTTTGTTTTCTCTACTTTTAGAGTACAACAGGCCTAACTGGTTGTAAATATACGATAGCAGAGATTGACTGTCAATGAGCTTTTCGAACTTTAACGCTGTTTCAAAACAAAGCTGAGCTAAGTCAAGCTTATTTTTTTGTACGTGGATTTTACCCAAAGTGGTCCAAAGTTTACATAAACGGTTGTACATTTTATCAATACGAGCGAGCTCTATGCCTTTAAGTGCGTATTGGATAGCTTGTTTGTACATTTTAGATTTCATAAAAAGACTTGAGCGAACATCATACATATTTAGTGCGGCTTCTTTACTAAAGCATTTGCGATGATTTCTCTCTTTAGGAAAGATTATGTTTTCCATTTCATCAAGGGTTGATTGTGCACCATCAATATCATTCAGATTTTGCAAATAAATTGCTTTACTGATTAAGATCATTTCTTGATAATATTCTCGTTCTCCATCTGGCAAAAAACACATTGATGCTCTTTGGGAACAAGCCAGTGCTTCACGATAATTATTCTGTAAATACGC
This sequence comes from Laceyella sacchari, assembly GCF_004343255.1. GTDB lineage: Bacteria > Bacillota > Bacilli > Thermoactinomycetales > Thermoactinomycetaceae > Laceyella > Laceyella sacchari. The sequence continues at coordinate 559,786 of NZ_SMDD01000001.1, forward strand.
TATAATCCCTAGCTCATGATAGGCAGCTGCTTGCAAGTTTGAATAAGCTAGGTCCTCAAACTGATGCTGAATATTATAAATAGTGTCATAGAAATATTTGTGCGCTTTTTTCCAGTTCTTCTTGTGCATAAATACTTTCCCTTTTAGGTAGTTGCTATAAACTATAAACGGATTGTCATCCGAAAGATCTAGCTTCCTTATCATCTCAAGTCCTTCATCAGGATCTAACAAGTCGATTAAGTTTTCAGCAATATTCAATTTGATAATTATTTCTTCACCAGTATCCTTATTTTCTTCATCATTTTCAATAATGTAAAAGTCTGATAGATCCCGAGATGAATTTAGCTTTTTAAGTACATACCTCATTTTATCTTCGCTAACACCTGGTTTCCCTGTTTCGATTAAACTCAACAGTGGTTGAGTCAGAACATCGTCAACTAGATCTTTCTGTTGTAACTTCTGCCGTTTGCGTATCCTTCTGATGTGCTCTCCAAAAGCAGCACGATCAATTATATTCATTATATTCACCTCAAAAAAATTTTTTTCAAGGAGAAAGCGGAGTGAAATAGCCTGTTTTCGAATTTATTTCATTCCTTGTTCTGAATATTAAATGTATCGTGCTTTATATTAGAGTGAATTAGTCATATATTCTAATATATTTCATTTCGATAATTCGATATATTAGAAAATTTACATCCGCTTAATGCAGATTATATAATAAAGTCAAGAAAAACATCAACAATTTCTTTTATGCACTTGATATTCGTTTAATATTTGTACGGATGATATATTCAGACTAAATTTTCTATTCGAACTTTATCGCGAGGAGGGCTAAAAGTGGAACATTTTGCAAAAAGTAGCAAACCACTTGTAAAATTTCAATTCCAGCCTCTGAAAAAAATTACCTTTCATACAACTCAATCTACAAGGTTAACTTTTTCTATTGGATCAAAAGGAACTGTTCTCAAAGGTACTCAAATCGATGGTACTCAAACCATATGTATTCGCGGTACTGGCTTTCAGCTACTGGAAACGGGGGAGTGAGAGGGCTTATGTCTGAATGGGTAAAAAAGACAGAAGTAGTGCTCGCGATTTCCCATGTTTTAGCTAGTAAGGGGTTAACTGCTCAGCAGGTACAAGAAATATGTGACGAGATCGATAGACTATTTCCAGATATTAAGCTTGAAGTAAAAAATATCTACCGACCGCTGATCCTCGAACTTTCAGCTGAGAATCAACTAAGGGAATGAAAGATCATGGAACAACTAAAGCGAGCTTATTGGTTTACTTTTTGGATTAAAGATAATGGCCCATCAAAAGGCGAGTCAATAACATTTACCAATAATATGAGTCTCCGTAGAGCTTATTCTTTATTTTATTCCAATCTAAGATCATACAGAATAGGTGGCAGCGGACCAGATTCACGACCTGCAGGAATAAAAGATGTGTATTGGACTTTAAATGAAGTCTACTGTGACCCAGAAGGTATACTCACTATCTCACACCAAAAGAAACTCATGAAAGACTTAGTGAAATTGGTGTCCAGCCTGATTTCCCTCCGTGGATAGGGCATGACATAAAAACATATAGCGTAAGGAGGTGAGAGTCCATGAAAAGTAATGGTTTTGGCTTCTACAACAACCTAGATTCTCCTTTCATAACTCAATAATGATCAAGATCCCTTGATTTTCCTGTAGGGGAGGTGAGAATATGAGTGCTGCGATTGCTCAACCGATTGAAAAATCGGATAACAAGAAGAAGCTAAGACAACTCAAAAAGACATCAATTAAGTTGATGTCTCCAAAGAAGCCGATTGTCATGTGGTATGGTTGGAACGAAGATGATGGCGAAGGTAAGTAAATAGGTCAAGTAAAGATTCGACCCCATGTTTTGTTGAGTCCACTACCTAGGGGTCGAATCTTTCAAGGAGAGAATGCTCATGATTTATGAGTCAGATCATCTAATCCAAGTAGAAGTCGAATGTCCCTTTCCATCACAAGGGTTTGTCGCTCGTACTCTAGTTGAATGCCTAAGTAAGCGTTACCAGTCGTCGCCTTTAGAAAATGAGCATGCCCCAATGCTTCGGGACTTATGGGTTGGCACTAGAGATGAGATTAAACCATCCATGATGGAAAAAACAAAGTGGGAGCGCCCGTTTCGTTTTTACCCTAAAGATCATTTAATAAATGTTGTAATAGACGGGGCTTATTTTGTCCATCGTTTGCTGAAAGATCAAAATAAAACATTCCTTCTTGTGATAACGGGTGCAAATTACTTAGGGCGTGTCTGGTGAATGATTAATTGAGCCACATGATCAAGGAAATCAAGGTAATGGCAGCACAAAAATAAACCGCCCGTTTTTCATAACGAGTGGCGAAGCCACGCCATTGCTTCAGGCGGTTAATACAGCGTTCAATCACGTTTCGGCGTGAATATTGTTCTTTGTTGAAGGTCAGAGGACGTCCCGGCTTTTTTGCCCGACGCTCCGCCTGATCTCTGCGTTCGGGGATGGTATGGGAAATCCCACGTTTTTGAAGAAATCGACGACAAGACGGATAACTGTAGCCGCGATCGGCAATCAGATGATCCGGCCTCTTGCGAGGCCTTCCTTTTCCCAAACAGGGAACGGAAATGGAATCGAGTAATGCTTGTAATTGGGTACAGTCATGCTGTTGACCGGGAGTAATTGTAAAAGCAAGCGGTCGACCTTTTCCGTCACAAGCAAGATGGATTTTGGTCGTCAGACCTCCGCGGCTTCGTCCGAGTGCCTCATTCTGGAAGCGAGGGTTCCCCTTTTTTCGGCGCGCCTGCGGCGTGCTGATGAGCTCGGACAATCGTGCTGTCAACGAAAACAACCCAATCGACATCGGAAACGGCGTGGGAGTAAGTCTGAACATGCTTAAGCAAGCGATCCCACGTCCCATCCTTTTGCCAACGTGTAAAACGATAGTAGCAAGTTTTCCAAGAACCATAACGTGCAGGCAGATCCCGCCAGGGAGCTCCCGTCCCAAACTTCCATAGGATTCCGTCCAAAATGGTTCGGTGGTCTTTCCACTGTCCGCCTCGTTTCCCATTCGAAGGCAATAAAGGCTCGATCTTTTCCCAAGCCTCATCTGTAATCTCATAACGCCGTCTCATCATGATGTCTCCTTGCTTTTGTTGTTATGAACATTCTAACAGGAAAACATGATGGATTCACCAGACACGCCCTAATTGGCGGTGTATAGCAATGACAAGTCTAATTGAAAAGACAAACGACCAATTTGCTCCTAACCAAGTGATGAACTACTTAAAAAACATCATGTAGTTCCAGGGTATCAAAGCAACAGCGTGATTGATGTAGCTAATGATTTGCTTGGGCTTCATGCAGCGAGATTGCCAACCCCTTTTGTCTCCCTTGCAGTGCGTGTAAATAATTTTAACTCTAATATGCTATGGGAGCCTCTTTACAAAGATGGAGATCTTATCAAGCTGCGATGTATGAGACGAACCTTGCACATCTTATCACCTTTATTCTCACCAATAGCCCATCGTGCGACACTTTCTTTTCGGATTGCTGACTGTAATACAAAGTATAAAAAGATTCAAATCGATGACAGGAAAAAGGAAGAAATCAAATCAATTATTGTCGAGCTTGTTAAAGAAAATCCCTTATCTGCAAATGATATCCAATCATTAAGTAAGTTTAAACTTGGGTCATTGACTGATGAATACTCTCAGGCCATCTCTATTGCAATTAAAGAGTTATGGGAGAGTGGAGAGCTTTGCTATATTAATGAGTCACCCCATTGGGGAAAAGAGCAACGCTTATATGGGCATGCTCCAACACTCTATCCCAAGCATCGCCTTAATGATCTTTCTATAGAGGAAGCACGAAGAAGGCTTGTTTTTCATCATATTGATACGTTCGGTCCCGTCACAGAGGTTGATATTGCTTGGTGGTCGGGTCTTGGGAGAACGGTAATTCGGGAAGCAATTGAGCATTATGCCGAGAAATTGGTTAACGTGACCATCCAATCAAGTGATAAAACCTTCTATATGACCAAATCCAATTATGAGCATTTATGTAAGATACGGGATGAGAATGATCGTTGGATTTCGCTAATGGCTTATGAAGACCCGAGTTTAAAAGGTTTTTATGAAAGCCGGTTCCTTTATGTAGATATGCAACATTACAATCGTCTCTTCAATACAATTGGTGAAGTCCGCGCAAGCATCTTTTCTAACGGAAAAGCGATTGGTATTTGGTCAATAGATAAGGTGATGAAGAGAATTGATTGGGAAATGTTCGAGAAAACGGATCGGCAAACAAAGCATTATATTGAAAAGAAAATCAGTGAAATGAGAAACTTCTTGTTTGAACAAAGCTAGGCCCTGGGAGGAAACTTCCTCCTTGGGTTTAGTCGGAGGTCTCTTGAATGAAAAAAGGGAGATTGATTGTACTGGAAGGGAAAACGCTTGCTCGAAATTGGGTCAAAACCCTGACAGATAGGGAAGTGCCCGTGATTTACCTTCATGGAGCGTTATCGAGGGGATATATTTGAAAAAGACCAAACCAAAAATCACGTTAATCAGCGTCGGAGAGCCAAATCCACTAATCATCGCTGAAGCATATCGAGACCTATTAAATTAATTGTTGGACAAAACATATTTAAAAATAAGAGGACAGTCAAAGCGACTGTCCCCTTTTTATCTGTAAATGATTTCGATTGTAACATCTTCCTCCGGTCTCGTAAGAAGAGGATGGGATATAACCTGGGTATTTGAAGATGCCGCTGCTAGTGAGCCTCTAAAACAGGAGCTTATTAAAAGCGGCATAAAAATCAAATTTGAAAATTCAAGAAAAGTAGGTGTTGATTATGTCAAGACAGGAGTTTTTTTCTTCAAGAGATGAATTTGAGGAATGGCTTTTTTTTCAATCGGATGCAGTTGAAAACTTTATTGATGAGTTTCGTCACTTAAAATTGGACTATTCTCCAGAATCACTACTTAGACTGGAAAAATGGATTTTAGATCGGCATTCATCTCCCCAAACTTTAGTGAAAAATGAAAAGGCAGCAGTACTTGATGGTATGCTTCGATATGTTGGGCAAGTTTATGTGAAGCAGTTGAAATGGATATGGGATGTAGAACTGAACGATAAGAATTATGTTTTTTACAGTATGCCTTTGGTAAAGCAGAGAGACGATCACGACAATATCTATGCTGAGTCTCCGTGGTCACTTCTTTTGGCTAGTGTAGATCGTAGGCAGGGAGAGTATATGTATCGTATGTTTATGAACATGAAAGAGGATATGGAAGAAAAAAGTTTTTGTAAAAAAGAAAAGATTAACTTTATTAAAGATTGAACGTAGGTATATCATTGCTGATGGCTTGGGTGTAGGTGCTTATAGTTGGCGGAGTTGAAAAAAAGCTGGCTAAGTGAATTTTCCACCACAGGAATGAATCGGCGCCTGGTTCGGCATAATAACGAAAAATACCAACCTGGGAAAGGGTTGTTGTTTGCTTATGAAACGCCGAACCATATATCGAATTCTTCTCAGCGTGCTAGCGATGGCGCTCATGTTGTCTAGCGGGGCGACTTCATTGTCCGCGATGGCTGCACCGCCAGACGAAACTGCGGTGCCCGCTTTCGGACCGGGTGTGCTAAAGCCGGGAGCTAAGGGTAAAGATGTCAATGAATTGCAAGGCCGTTTGAAGTTGTTGGGATTTTACACGGGTCCGATTGACGGCGTGTTCACCCATCGCACCTATTTGGCTGTGCGGTTGTTTCAGTACCGCTTTGGTTTAAAAGTGGACGGGTCGGTCGGACCCAAAACGAAACTGATGTTATGGAAAGCGACGAAGCATTGGACCCCGTCCATGACGGAACCCAAAAAACAAATCGCCAAAAAAGCGGCACCAACTACTGGAACCAAGCTTCCGCGTTCTTCTAACGGCTTTAGCCAAAACGATTTAAAATTGTTGGCGCAGGCCGTTTATGCCGAAGGGCGTGGCGAACCGTATGTGGGTCAAGTGGCCATCGCGTCGGTGATTCTTAATCGGATTGAGAGCGACAAGTTTCCTGATACCGTATCTGGAATTATCTTCCAACCATTGGCATTTGAAGCGGTTGCTGATGGCCAGATTTGGATGGAGCCCGATGAGACGGCCAAAAAAGCGGTGATGGATGCGGTGAATGGATGGGATCCATCAGGAGGTGCGTTGTATTATTTCAATCCGGCTCGCGCGACTTCCAAATGGATTTGGAGCCGCCCTCAAATCAAGACCATCGGCAAACACATTTTCTGTCGATAAAGTCAGGCATCGAGCCTTTCCGGGGCTCGATGTTTCCTTTTGTTTGAACATGTTATAATGGTAGAGGATTTTATCGATAGAGGAGTTGTCGGCGTGGAACAGTGGACGCTGAAATCATTGGAGTTTCATCGAGTGAAAGAAATCGTCAAAGAACAAGCGGCGACGTTTTTAGGAAAAGAAAAAATAGATCAATTGGCGCCGTCCGCTGACCGCGACATGGTGGAGCAGTGGCTCGCTGAAACGCGGGAAGGGATGGATCTGTTGCGCCTCAAAGGAGATGTCCCCTTTGGCGGCATTCGCGACATTCGCGCCTCCATTCGCCGAGCCAAGGTGGGCGGCATGTTGAATGAAGCGGAGTGCTTGGATATCGCCACGACCATATCAGGCGGTCGCAAGGTGAAGTCCCACTTGCGCCAACTTGAAGTGGAGACGGCGCCTTTGCCGCGGTTGCGTGAACTGACTGAACAAATAGAAAGTCTAGACCAGCTGGAAGCGGAGATCTTGGCTTGTATTGATGAACATGCGGTAGTCAAAGATCAAGCCAGCCCAGAGTTGCGTCGCATTCGACAGCAAATGGACGGTGTTCGACAACAAATCCAGCAAACACTGAATCAGATGTTGCGCAGTTCCCATTACACCAAAATGATGCAAGAGCCGTTGATCACGCAACGGTTCGACCGCTATGTGATTCCCGTCAAACAGGAGTACCGGGGACAGTTTGGCGGCATTGTGCATGATCAGTCCTCTTCGGGAGCCACTTTGTTCATTGAACCGGAAGCCGTTGTGCAATTGGGAAACCGATTGCGCGAGTTGGAGATGGCCGAGCAGAAGGAAGTAGAGCGAATTCTGAGCCTGCTTACATCCAAAGTCGCAGAAGTGGCGGAAGAGCTGAGCCAGAATATCGAACGGCTGGGAGTGCTTGACTTTATCGTGGCCCGCTCCCGTTATGGTTACCTTGTTAAAGGGGTGTGCCCAAAGATTGCCGAAGATCGGGTGCTGGTGTTGAAACAAGCGCGGCATCCGCTCATTCCCAGCGAAGAAGTGGTGCCAATCCATGTGGAGATGGGAAAACATTATCAAGCCATCATTATTACGGGGCCGAACACCGGCGGGAAAACGGTCACTCTCAAAACTGTCGGTTTGCTGGCATTGATGACGCAATCGGGCCTGCCGATCCCCGCTCAGGAAGAAAGCGTGATGCCGATATTCAGCGGCGTGTTTGCCGACATCGGGGACGAGCAGAGCATCGAACAAAGCTTGAGTACATTTTCCGGCCATCTGACCAATATCATTGGCATTTTGCAGAAAATAGATGAGTCGAGTCTGGTTTTGTTCGACGAACTGGGGGCGGGGACTGACCCAACCGAAGGGGCAGCCTTAGCCATGGCTATTTTGGAACATGTGATTGAGCGCGGTTCCATGGTAGTGGCGACCACTCACTACAGTGAATTGAAGCTGTTTGCTCACACGCATCCGCAAGCGATCAATGCCAGTGTGGAATTTGATGTGGAAACCTTACGACCCACCTATCGCCTTTTGATCGGCGTGCCGGGGCGCAGCAATGCCTTTGCTATATCAACCCGACTCGGATTGCCGGCACCGATTATTGACTTGGCGAAACGGCACATTTCCAGTGAGGAGAACAAGCTGGAAGAAATGATCACCAGCTTGACAAATGAGCGCAAATGGGCTGAGGAAGAGCGCAAACAAGCGGAAGCGTTGCGAAATGAAGCGGAAGCATTGTATGAAGAATTACGGCAACAGATGGATCAATGGGAAGAAGAAAAAGCACGGCTCAAGGAAAGAGCTCGCCAAGAAGCGATTGAGGCTGTGGCCAAGGCGAAAACGGAAGCGGAAGACGTGTTAAAAGAACTGCGAGAGTGGGCGAAGTTGCGTCCGCAGGATATCAAGGAACACGAATTGATTGAGCTAAAAAAACGATTGGACGCTTCTATTCCCGAAGCGGCGTTGCCTAAGAAAAAGGCTGCCCGTCCGCCAAAACCGCAACAGATCCAAGTGGGGGACGAAGTGCTCGTTTTGACCGTCAACCAAAAGGGCACCATCGTAGAGGATCTGGGTCAAAATGAGTACCAAGTGCAGATCGGTGTATTGAAAATGAAAGTGCATCGGGATCAACTGGAGAAACAAGCAGCACCGAAACAAAAACCAAAAGCGAAAAGCCATGCGACGGTGAAACGGTCAACGGCTGATGTCAAACCGGAATTGGATTTGCGGGGCAAACTGGTGGAAGAGGCCTTAATGGAGATTGATCAATATCTGGACAAAGCAATTCTATCAGGTTACAAACAAATCTCTTTGATCCACGGTAAAGGTACTGGCGCTTTGCGCACAGGAGTGCAAGAATTCTTGCGTCGGCACCGCGCAGTGAAGACATTCCGTCTGGGAGCCCACGGTGAAGGTGGATCGGGAGTAACGGTTGTTGAGTTGCGTTAGAAACGAGGTTGGTTGCGACGGAGGGACGATATGAAGTATTTACCGCCAATATTGGGCACAGTGGCCCTGCTTTTCTTTCTGGTGGGAGTGATTTGGTTCATCATTAACGCTTAAAATGGGGAAAGCCCGGCGATCATGGAGTGATCGCCGGGCTTTTTTCAGGGGCAATGAATGCGTAGCCGGCCAAAGGTTTGTCCTGCGACGGGGGCCGGACATTGTTCTTCAATGGTGTAGCGGATCTGGGAGTTTGTCTTGCCAAGGCTTGCCAGGTAGGCCGCAGTTCCGCTGACAAACGCGGTGGAGAGGGATACGCCGGACATCGTTTTGTAGGTATTGCCAAGGTAAGTAGTGATGATATTTAGTCCAGGTGCGCCGATGTCAATCCAATTTCCGTATGAGGAGAAAGAGCATTTGTTATCGTTTGGATCGGTGCAGGCAACGGCGATCACATTGGGATAGTAAGCCGGATAGGAGGGAGACGTGTTGGCGGAACTGCCTGCCGCGGCGACGAGAACAGCGCCTTTGTTCCAAGCGTAATTCACCGCATTTTCTAAGACGGAACTACTGGTGGACCCGCCCAAGCTGAGGTTGATCACCCGTGCCCCTTGATCTGCGGCATACGTGATTCCACTGGCGATATCGGCGAACGTGCCACTTCCGCTGTTGTTCAGTACACGAATGGCCAAGATTTGCGCCGTGTTGGTCGTTCCTGCAATGCCGATGGCGTTATTGATTTTGGCTGCAGCGATTCCGGCGACAGCGGTGCCGTGACCGTTTTCATCTTGCGAGATGCTGTCATCATCGACAAAGTCCCAGCCCTGTATGACTTTTCCACTGAGGTCTGGGTGGTCGGATTGAACGCCGGTATCAATCACTGCCAGTTTCACCGCGTTTGCGGTTCCCTCAAATGGGCCACCGATCTTTTGCAAGCCCCACTGTTGCGGATAGAGGGGATCATTGGGAACAGCCAGGGCTTGTGCGAGGTAATTGGGCTCTACGTATTCCACATATGGCGATTGTTGGTACCGTTTCATCATGTCGGGAACCGATGTGCCTTGAAATTGGATGACTTCAAACCCTAACTGGGCGTTTTTCTCCAGCACGACAGCCCCGTGTTGTTGATGGAAGTTTGCCTTTGCTTTCATGGTCAAGTTGGGTTTGAATTTGACTATCAATTGGCCGGGTGCGTAGGGCGGAGAAGCGGCTTGCGCGGTGGAGGAAACCGGCCATGCCAGAGCCAACAGGATGATGAAAATAATCATTGCGCATTTTCTCAAGATGGTCACCTCTTGACAAAAGGTCGGGAAAAGCGTGAGGCTCCTGTATCCTCACTTCATAGGGCCGGTGCGGGATGGTTTCAGATTGATCATCGTGCCGAAATCCCAGAAGGAAAGCTGGATGCATGCGGAAAGCTGACCACACCCAGTTGGGTATGGTCAGCGGTTGGTAGTTCAGTATTGAACAGCTTTGTAAGCGTTGACACGTCCTTTGGCCCAGTAGGTGCCAGTGCCGCTGATTTTGTCGGCGGTGTTTTCAATGGCGGCGCGGATATTGGAAGCGCTACGGCCTTGGGAAGCCAGGAGTCCAGCCACACCAGCTACGTGAGGAGTAGCCATGGAGGTACCGCTCAAGGAAGCGTAGGTGCTGGTCGGGTAGGTGGAATAGATGCTGGAACCAGGAGCAGCTACATCTACCCAGGAACCGTAAGTGGAGAAGGAGGATTTGTTGTCATTTTGGTCAGTGGAAGCTACCGCGATGGCGTTGGAATAGTAAGCGGGATAGTTAGGAGCGGTGTTGCCGGCGTTACCAGCCGCGGCCACGACAACGGAACCTTTGCTCCAAGCGTAGTCGACAGCTTGTTGCAGACCGGAGTTACCAACGGTGCCGCCCAAGCTCAAGCTGATGACTTTAGCGCCTTGGTCTGCAGCATAGGTGATACCGTTGGCGAAC
>NZ_SMDD01000001.1:570576-947277 GCF_004343255.1 Laceyella sacchari
ACCCGCTTGGCTATCTACTTCCTCAGCGAAAATGGCGGAAGGCAGGGCGGCGCTTGCCATCAAAACGAAGGAAGCGATGAGGGAAACGCGTTTCTTCACGAAAAAATCCTCCTTTTGATTTGTGGATTTGATTGGTTGGGTAAGTGGTTCTGATGCAAAAGAACATGATTTGCGTCAGCACAATGCACCTGTTGTCATGAGTCAAGCGATGCCTGTCAGTGATCCGTCCCCCGGCGAGGAGACTCGACGCGCTAGTAGGTAGAAATTAGCAGAATATACGGAAATATATGATTCATCAGTCATTTTCAGAGGTGAGTACATGGCATGAGTCAAAACGCGGGGCGGACATAACACTTCGACGGGATGTGGTGGGAATACAAATTTCTAACACGCCTCCCTGCCGTTGGGTAGATGTTGTACTGTGGAAGGACAATTGTCATGTAAGGCAAAGATCATTATAAACCAAGGGTTGGATGAGGTGGCTGCTCGTGTAGAAATGGCACAGGCGGGAGTGCTTTTTTTTCCAGCCTCCTTTCAGTTTGTTATATTATCTTTTCGTGAACAAATTAAGTTTTCCTTCTTTAATCGATAAAAAAATAAATAAATTTATTACCGATAATAAATGGAATTATATATATTCAACTTAGAAGATGTGGAATGATATGGGAAATATTTGCATTGGCATATGCTGAAGCAATGTAAATCGGGAAAGCGGATACGTATGATAAGAATTTAAAAAGCATAACAAAATCTCTTGTGCGCGACTGGTCATTCTTGGTTATAAATGGCGCGTTCGGCGCAAAGAAAAAAGGCCTTATCAGGCCCCGCTACGATTGGTCGATGTGAAATTTCCCCATCTCTTTGCGCAATTGGGTTAAATAATCCGCCGTTTCCTGTTTTTTTGCTGGATGGTAGCGGTGGGGATGTTCGGAGATTTCACGCAAGAGTTGCTCAGCTCTGCGGTAGCTGGCTTGCAACAGCCGATAATAAGAGATTTTAGCCGGTGTGGTTGTTGTGTTCATGTTGACCACTCCTTGCGAAATGATCCGGACAATTCAAATAATATCAAATCATTGGCGATGATGGAATATGACGGTGTCCGTTTCTAAAGGCTGTTCATGAAACAGATGAAAAAAGGAGGGACTTGGATTACAGAAATTATTCTGTTGTATTATAATGGTTACATAACTGGGATTGTCTGATCAATCAAGTTGGCTTATATGAAGGCGGTGAAAAACGCTTTTTTTTAATGAGCGCCAACAAATGAGAAATCGGTGTGAGTGACACCGGGTATGTTTATCAGACATTCCTTAAAAGAAAAAGTGAGGCAATATGAAGATCGGTTATCGTACGGTGAAGACGGCTATTGGGACGGGTTTATCTTTAGCCATCGCCCAATGGCTTGGTTTGCAATTTTATAGTTCGGCTGCTGTAATTACTATCTTATGCATTAAAACGACGAAGAAAAAATCTTACCAAACCGCATGGGAGAGAGTACTCGCATGTGTGTTGGGATTGGTCTTGGCCATACTGGTCTTTGAACTGCTCGGATACCATGCTTGGGGGTTAACCATCCTGATGCTATTGTTGATCCCCCTCTGCGTCAAGCTGAAAGCAACGGACGGCATTACGACGGCGACCGTGGTCATTTTGCATCTGTATATCCTGAAAGAGGTGTCCCTCCCCATTGTTATTAACGAGGGGCTACTGATCGTTATCGGGATCGGAATGGCGGTGTTGGCCAATATGCATATGCCGAGCAGTGAAAAAAAGTTGAAAGAGATTCAACAGCAGATCGAAGCCAACTTCAAGGCCATTTTGCGCGAACTGGCCGCTTATTTGCGTGATAAGGATCAACAGTGGGACGGCAAAGAGATCACGGAAACGGCCCGGTTGTTGAAAGAAGCTAAGGCGTTGGCTCTGCGTGATATAGAAAATGTGGCTCCTTACGACTGCGCGTATTATTACCGTTACTTTGAAATGCGTGAGCGGCAGTTTGAAATTCTGGAACGGATCGCGCCCAGTGTTTCCTCATTGGATCATTGTTGCCAGGAGAGCCTTATCGTCGGCGAATTCTTGGATCGCTTGGCCGGCGCGGTTCATCCGGGCAATACCGCATCGCATTATTTGGAGGAATTGGAGCAGATCAGTCGTCGTTTTAAAGAGTCGGCTTTGCCGCAAACGCTTGAGGAATTTGAGACGCGCGCAGCGGTGTATCACTTTATCGGTGAAATGAAGCGCTATTTGAAAATTAAAAGGGACTTATGGATTAAGCAGAAGCAGAAGGAAGAGACCAAAAAGAACAAATTCAATTGGAAAAAAGAGGGATGTTTGTAATCCGTGCCGGGAGGGAAATGGGGATTCGACCGCCAAAGTGAGCCCCTATTCTTCCCGGTGTTTTATGTTTTTAAGAATAAATCATATAATACCGCACGAAATGTTTTTGGAAGATATGAAATTTACTATATAATGGGATGGGGGAGATGGGATTTCTTTAGCGTAGTAAAAGGCGCTTGGCGGGCATTTGTGCCGCGTTTTGCGGTGCGATGTTACTGGGGTGTGTCTGGCAAATCAACTTCCTTTGCCACCGCTAGGATGAAAACTTTGTAGGAAGCGGGATGATGAAATGATTATTAAACAGTTGGGAGCACAACATATTAGTAAAGCAAGCATTTTACTTACCCATTCTTTTATTAAAAATGAACCGATGGCTGCTTTCTTGCAGATTCCCGAGGATGCATTTTACCGTTATTGTTATTTAACATTGGTTAAAGCTGTGGAACAACAAATGTCTTTTGTGGCGATGGAAGGAGAGCATTTGGCTGCCGTCGTTCTTGGTCGAAAAGCGACGGTGCCTTTTCTTAATAAAGAGGAAACCAAGAAAGTGTGTCCGGAACTGGATCCGATCATTACCTTATTTGAAGAAATAGAGAAAAAAGCTGCTTCTTGTCTCGGTCCTGATACTCTTGTGTTGGAAATGGGGGCCAGTCATAGCGATTTTACTGGGCAAGGATTGGTACAACAATTGGAGAAACGCGTTGTTGAACAAGGCCAATCACAAGGGTATAACAAAGTGGCGATGATATGCACCAATGAAGCTTCCAAGCATATTTTTCGAAAGTTATTTCCGGCCACGGTGGCTGGCGGGATCAGTTATAAAGAATTTGTTTATCAAGGACAAGCTGTTTTTTCGGGAATAGAGCAAGACACAACGTGTGAATTGCTGTTTGCAAAAATTTGATGATGTTCAAAAGTGATGGGGCGAAATGAAAAGCCATCTTCCCTATACAAACCGTTTTCCCTTAGGGGGAAGCGGTTTTTGTGTGGAGTAAGCAGTGAAATGCTGAGAGAGTCAAGGGATTGCTCACTCTTCTCCCCTGGGTTCGCGCCGAGCGTGGAAATGGATCTGGATGGCTTTTTTTTCGGTTTCACTCGGGGGAATTGTGGAGATGGAGAGGGTTGTGGAATCCAGCTGTTCTTCTTCCATATCTTCTCGTTCAAAAAAATGGTTCATGAAAATCCATTCCGGCTGAATCATGCCCATTGCCACTTGCGTATAGGGAAGAAATCTTGGATGGGTTGGGATTTTTTCTTCTTTTGTCAAAGAAAACACCTCCGTATGCCTATAATCAAGTATATGCTTGTGCGAGCTTGCCCCATGTGAAAGAAAGCGTTTTTTTGCCGCATTTTTCTTATTGAGTTTGTTTCGGATTGCGAAATATAATAACTAACGTGTGCAGGTCAGAGTCGTGACGGATAAAGTGTCCAAAGGCTTCGCATCTGGTAAAGGTCATTTTTACGTTATTTGCTAGATACACTCCAATGGAATTGGCTGCAAACGTTTTTCTCATACGTCCAGTTCCTGTGGCAAGCATGGGAAAAACGTTTGCAGCCAGTTGGCGTGCGCGAAACACACGCAAGTAAATACGGACAGATGGGGGATATGGGAGGAACGATACGGATGAGATTGTGGACAAAAGATTTTATCTTGATTTGTCTGGCAAACTTTTTCTTGTTTGGCGGATTTTTTGTGTTGTTGTCAACCTTGCCGGTATATGCCGTAGATGAATTGCACGCACAGGAACAGCAAGTGGGTTTGGTAATTGGCATATTCACGATGGCTTCTGTTCTGATGCGGCCTTACGGTGGATTGCTGGTCGATCAGTTGGATAGAAAAACTATTCTGGTGTGGACGATCGGATTGTATTTGGCCTCGACGATCGGGTATTTTGCGGCCATGAGCTTTCTCTTGCTGTTGGTGATCCGCTTGTTGCACGGCGGGGCGTTTGGCATGGCTACCACTGCTTTGGGTGCGGCGGTGAATGATATCATTCCGCCAGCCAAGCGCGGAGAAGGGCTGGGTTACTTTGGAACATCCAACATGCTGGCGATGGTTGTCGGGCCGGCGTTTGGACTCTGGGTGGTTCAATCCCTGTCATATACCTGGCTCTTTCTGCTTTGCGGCTTATTTGTATTGATCAGCCTGTTGTTAATCATGCAGGTGAAGTTTCCTAAAAAAGCCAATCCCGCTCCGTCTATGCGCATCCGTCTTACGGATTGGGGAAAGATGATTGAGCGCAAAGCGTTTTCCTACTCAATGCCGATTATTGGTTTTGCCATGGTGTTTGGGGGCATTGTGTCGTTTATTTCGCTGTATGCAGCTGAATTGGGAGACAAAGATATGGCTGGCGGCTTTTATTTTTTCTATGCGCTGGCCTTGGTCATCGCCCGATTGTTGTCGGGGCGCCTGTTTGACCGTAAAGGGCCGGATTCTGTCGTGTATCCCAGCATCGCTTGTTATGTTATCGGGTTGATCTGCATGGCGATGGCGGAAGATCAGGCACTTTTTTACACAGCGGGGGCGTTTATCGGCGCTGGCTATGGAAGCATTCAGCCCTGCTTGCAGGCCATGGTTATCTCAAAGGTGACAGCGGCAAGACGCGGTGCGGCCACGGCAACGTTTTTCATCGCCGCTGACGTCGGAATTGGCGTAGGCTCTTTCTTGTTGGGGATGATCGCCGCTTGGTTAGGTTACCGAGGGATGTTTTTGTTCGCGCTGTTCTTTGTCGCCGCTTCTGCACTGTTGTATTGGAAGGCGCGGCGGGCGGAAACGGGCACTGGTCACCCGGATGTGACGCGTTTAAGCGCGTAATCGAAAAGTGAAGGAAGATGATTAAGGGATGGTTTTTGGTGCGATATGCGGCCAGGAATCATCCTTTTTTGATAATTGGCATGTGTGATTTCCCCGGAAATACCTGAGGGAAACGGCAGATGCATAAGAGTGCCTAAGTGGTTCTGTCACAAAGTCACCTGTTTCCTCGTCATATTAGTAAAACAGGGAATAAGGTGATAACATGAAAAAATATGATGTAGCCATCATAGGTGGCGGGCTCTCCGGTTTGGCGGCGTCCATTTATTTGGCCAAAGCTGGGAAAGCGGTTGCTGTATTGGAAAAATCCGATCGCCTAGGTGGGCGCGCAGGCACGGTACACAAGAACGGAGCTCTGTTTAATCTAGGTGGGCATGCGCTGTATCGCGGGGGTGAAGCTTTTTCTATTTTGCGGGAATTGGGTGTCGAGGTTCAAGGCGGGATTCCTAACGCAAAGGGTTACGCCATGTGGAAGAATGACATGTATCCCTTGCCGGACAGCGTGGGGTCGCTTCTAACTTCCAAGCTGTTAACTTTTTACGGGAAAAAAGAGTTTGTTAGCCTCATGGTTCGACTAAGCCGGATCGAGCCCCATGCCGTCGGCCGAATCAGTTTGCGAGAGTGGGCGGAGAAAACCATACAGGATCCGATGGCACGCCATATCTTTTATGCATTATGCCGAACCACAACCTTTGCGAACGATCCCGATCATCAGCTGGCTGGGGCGACCATAGAACAGTTGCAGAGAGGTTTGAAAGAGAGTGTTCTCTATGTGGACGGAGGCTGGGAGTCTATTGTCAATAGCCTGCGGGATCAAGCCGTCGTTGCCGGGGTTACATTGCTGAACCGGCAGACGGCAACACAAATCGAGCGAAGTGGCAAGATTTATCGCATTCATTTTGCGGATGGCGCCATGCTTGAAGTGCCTTATGTGATCGTCACCGTCGGTCCCGCGCAGACTTGCCGGCTCATTAAAGATGCAGAGCGCACTTCGCTCCGAAAATGGAGAGAGCAAGCCCGCCCGATTATCGCCGCCTGCCTTGATCTGGGACTTAAGCGGTTGCCCAATCCCAAGCATCATTTTGTTATCGGCATTGACCAGCCTGTCTTTTTCACGAATCATTCCGCAGCTTCCAGGTTGAGCGAAGATGGCATTACAGTGGTGCATCTTGTCAAGTATCTCGGTGCGGAGCCCGGCAACCCCAGCGAGGATGAAAGACAATTAGAGCAGGTCATGGATCTTCTTCATCCCCGGTGGAGAAAGGAAGTTGTCGCTCGGCAATTCTTGCCAAACATGACCGTTGTACATGATTCGGTTACGGTGGATAAAACATCATTTTCCGGACCGGAAGTTCCTGAAATGCGTGGCTTGTACATCGCGGGCGATGGGTGCGGACATGGAGAAATGCTGGCGGATGCGGCACTGGCCAGCGGGAAAAGGGCGGCTCTTCGCATCATTCAGGAATTTGTTATGAACCATGACGAAAGTGGGGTCAGCCTATACTGATGGACACAGAAAAACTGTACACAGAAACGAAGCCTTTGCTGATTTCGTTGGCATACCGCATGTTGGGTAGCATGATGGATGCGGAAGACATTGTACAGGAAGCGTTTATTTCCTTGAATGAAATCCCGTCAGCCCATGTGCGCAATCCAAAGTCTTATTTATGCAAAATAGTGACCCATCGTTGTATCGACTTGCTCAAATCAGCCCGCAAACAGCGTGAGGTATATGTCGGCCCATGGTTGCCGGAGCCGATCATTACAGATAGAAATTCAGATGAGCTTTCGGAACAGTATGTGCAGAAAGAGACGATTTCCACAGCCTATCTATTGCTGTTGCAGCAGCTATCGTGGACGGAGCGTGTTGTGTTTTTGTTGCGGGAGGTTTTGCAATTTGATTACGATGAAATAGCGGAGATTGTAAACAAAAGCAGTGTGAATTGCCGGCAAATCTTCAGCCGGGCCAAACGAAGCATCCATGGCGTCCCTGCAAATGGTGGGGAAATGCATGAGAAGGCGGGGGCAGTGGTTGAACAGTTTATCCAGGCGTTATCAATCGGAAATGTGAATCAATTGCTGGATTTGCTGTCGACAGATGCAACCCTGATCACCGATGGCGGGGGTAAAGTCAGAGCGGCGATCCGTCCGATCATGGGCATGGACCGCATTATTCGTTTCTTTGCTGGAACCTTGCCCAAGGTGCCAGCGGGTGCGTCACTCCAAATGCGAAACGTCAACGGGCAGCCAGGCATCGTTGCACTAGATGGTAATCAGGTTTTTTGTGTCATTTCGTTTCACATGCAAGAGGAGCGCATCAAGGCGATCTACATGGTTGTCAATCCGGATAAATTGATGGCTGTGCAAAAGGAGATACAGGGGCTGACCTGAGGTACGCTTAATCAATACCACGGGGACAAGTTCTAATCGCAGGAGCATTTGATGCGACAAGGCATTTGCGTTTTGGTTGCAACCGGACGCAAATGCCTTGTCGTTTCTCTTGCTCATGATATTAATATTTATCCCAGCGTAACCATTTGGGGTAATGGTTTTTTAAGAGACCGCCCGACACTTTTCCCCAGCCGAGTGCAAAACCGTCAACGCTGACCAAGGTCCAGCCTTTTTTCAGTGAAACTGGCAAAGCCTCCCCCTGTAGATACAGCAACAGGTTAGGATCGTCTGCGTTGAAATCGATTGTTTGCGTCACCTGATCTGGCCAAAGGGATAAGGCCAAGGCGTGGGAGGGAGCCAAATGACTCTTCTTGACTTGCCCCAAATAACGTCCTGGCCGCTCCACTTTTAATCCTTTCAAGGAAGGCAGTTCATCGGGAACAAGATACAGATGTTCGCCGTACAGGGTGAATTGACCTTGTATGTGATCGGGTTCGCGAAATGTCTCTGCGGCAAATTGTTGCCAAAGTTTTTTAGCTTGCGCATGGACGGGCGGAAATTTGCCGGGTCGTTGCTTGCTTTCCTCCGTCTCGGGGTTTTTTTCCAAGACGGCCACAAAATGTCCTTCCCCTCGCAAGTGATGCGGCCAGAGCCGAGCCGCTTTGCTCAATTCGGGGTCGGCGGTGGTGGTCCAATCGGGTCGTCCCGGCTGGTAATGCTCCGCTTGCGGCACCGGCACCAAACGGAACTCAGGATGCTTTGTCAGGAAGCGAACCAGCAACTGCTCGTTTTCTTGCGGATTGAAGGTGCAGGTAGAATAGACCAACCTTCCGCCAGGTTTTAGCATGGGGGCGGCGGCGGACACGATTTCTAACTGGAGATCGGCGCATTTCTTTGTGGCCCGCACACTCCAGCGTTCACGGGCATCTTTGTCTTTGCGAAACATCCCTTCTCCCGAACAGGGCGCATCGATTAAGATGCGGTCAAAAAAGCCGGCGAAACGATCGGTCAAACGCAACGGGTTTTCATTTAGCACAACCGCGTTAGTCACCCCGCATCGTTCGAGGTTCTCCACCAACGCCTTGATCCGTTTGCCATCGATCTCATTAGCAACGAGGAGACCTTGGCCCTGCATCTTCGCCGCGATTTGCGTTGTTTTTCCGCCGGGGGCGGCACACAGATCCAATACCGTCTCACCGGGCTGTGGCGCAAGCGCCTCTGCCGGCGACATCGCACTGGCGTCTTGAATGTAGTAGAGGCCGGCGGCATGGTAGACATGCTTGCCCGGTCGATCCTGCTCATGATCATAATAAAAGGCTTCTTTGCACCAGGGAATCGGTTTCAGATGAAAAGCGACACGTTCAGCCAATTGCGCGGGGGATAGTTTAAGCGTGTTGACGCGCAGGCTGCGTGTGGGCGCTTCTTCATATGTATGGATAAACGTTTCGTACTCCACCTGAAGCAACTCACGCATCTGCTTCAAGTAGTCTTCTGGCAGTGAAACCATGCTTGTCCTCCTCAAAACCTAGATACACGAAATTATAACATAAAATGGCGTGATTCCCTTCATGCGCGACAAGAGGGTTTGAACGAAAGGGGAGAGGGGAAAAGGGGGAGATGAATTGGGCAGACGGCGATGAGGAGGCGATGAGATGAGCATTCCGAAATTCCCCAGTGTTCCCCCGCTCAGTGCGGCTCACATCCGGGCGTTGACAGAGCTAGTCTTTCGTCCTGACCTGACCGAGCGCACCGTGCCGTGTTATGATTTGTTGTTTGTTTTTGGGGGGGCTCATCCCGAAATCTGGATAACGGCGGCACACGCCTATCAGCAAGGGATCGTCAAGCAGATTTTGATCACCGGGGGGTATAAGGAAAATGCCACGCGACACCCTACTTGGACCTATGGAAGGACGCCGGAAGCACATGTGATTCGTGACAAGTTGGTGGAGTTGGGGATTCCTGGGGAGAAGATGGTCTGGGAAGATCAATCGGTCAATTCATTGGAAAATGTTCGGTTTGGACTGCAACTGGTCGACATGAGTCGCCTTTCGACGATTTTATTTGTCAGCAAAGCGTATGCTGTGGGCAGGCAACATCGTACCTTGACGAAGCATCTGCCGGAGGGGATCACCCTTGCGGCTTACCCAGCACTCACGACCATCGGCAAGATTCCCGTAACATCTTGGGGATGGTCGCGAGTGTCGGCGCACCGAGCGGTGGTGTACGGTGAGTATTTGCGCATGGTGGCGTATGGAAAACGCGGTCATCTGACGCCGCTTGAAAAAGAGATTACGGGTTTGTGAGTCAGGCTTGAGCTACTTCCTGTTCGCGCAACCGAAGTTCTGATTGCAACTCTACGAGAAGCGAAATGTACTTCTCATTGTTGCCGATGTTTTTCCAACACTCAGATAAGTTGAGTAAGATTCGTTCTTTCAGGCGTTGGAAGGAATATTGGTTGGTGATAGTTAATGCTTCGTCATATGGTTGAATGGCTTCTTGGTGTTTCCCAGTCTCAAGATAGTAATCACCAAGAGCGACCAATGATTCGCAGAAGCGATGAGCGTCGTTGTATTTGCGGCCTTTGGCTACCGCTGTGGTCAGCTGTTCATATGATTGATCATATTTTTTCATTTTGCTGTACAGTTTCCCGAGTTGCGTATGGGTGGAGACTAACACATATTTTTTGTCCTTGAGTTTTCCTTCAAGGCGGAGGGCCAGATTGTAGCAATTTTCGGCGGTCATATAGTCATCCGCGTTTTGCAGGATATTCCCCCAAACAGTGAGCAGCTCAACTCCTTTTTCATGGGTTCCGTTTTCACGGGCGATAAATAATCCTTCTTTGGCATATTGCAACGCTTTTTCGTATTTTTTCTTTTGATTGAGCAGCGTCGCTTTCAACTCATACATATTGAGCTTTACTTCCAAGCTGTTGATATCTTGGATGGAGTCCCACAGTTCATCCAGAGTTTGCAAAGCTTCATCAATGCGATATTGTTTTTCTAGGAAAGAAACTTTGTCGATCATCAAGAAATATTTGATTTCTTGGCGGTCGGCATTTTCATTATATGCGGCCAAACCTTTGTTGGTATATTCAAGGGCTTGTTGGAGCGAGTTGTCCCGTTGATAATAAATGCGACCCAATTCCTTGTAACAGGCGGCTTTAATATTGCTGTTGGATAAGAACTGTTTAGAGTTAATATGTTGGATGGATTGTTTGAAAAACTTCTCAGCTGTTTTTAAGTTGTTTTTCTTAACGTAACACAAGCCCTTCAGATACAGAATGATATCCATATACCCGCCTTGGGTATGCTTTTGCAGAAAGCGAAGCCGCTCCAATGCGCCATCGCAATCAAGGTTGATACATGTTTCTATAAGGAAGAGCAAGTTTTCCAATTGCTTGTGTTCCCTTTGTTCGCGATGGATCAATTGAGGAATGTCTTCGATGTTAAAGCCAAGTTTTTTACAATAGTATTCGCGGTTTTGAGGTTTAACCGTCGGAATGCCTCGCTCTATACTGCTGATGGTGGCAAAAGAGATATGCTCATCCTCCAAGTCTTTTAAGCGCAGGCCTTTTTCTTTGCGTATCTTGCGCAAGGCTTCACCCAATGTTTTTAAGTCATTCACGTTCACTGTGATCACCTCTTTGCTTTAATCTTATTTTTTTGATAATGATTTGTCTAGCGTTTTTTCGTATTAAATCGCAAAGTTTATACAATTTGAAATAAATAATTAAAAAAATGCACATCTGAGTCTATTTTTGTTCTATTTTGCGGTTTTTTAAAAATTGTTTAAAAAAATGATTCGTTATTCACTCGCCGGATTTACAAAAAAACATCCGCCGTTGGGGGCGGATGCCTGGCGGGGAATCTCAGACCTGATTGTGTTCTTTTACAATCGAATCTCCTTTTTGTTCAAAGTGATCTTTGTATTCCACAAGCTCGATCTCACAACCAGGGCCGATTAAGACGTTGTTGCCGCGTACGACTTTGGCTTTTGTTTTCTCCAGGTAAATATCATCGCCTTCGATAGTGTCCGCCACCAGTTCATTGGTGTAGTGGAGGATGGACTTAAGCCATTTGACAAGGGAGAAATCCAAACTGTCTTTCTCGACACGGATCGTTTCCCCGCCGATTTCCCTCGCTTGGCATTTGCCATATAGCCGCACGTGGATTTGCCCCGCGTTAAGCAGGCCTTCGATGGTAAACCCTCCGCTAGCTTGGAACGATTCCGCAGAGCAATCCCCATTGACGGTGGCACCGCCTTTGATTTCAATTTCTTCACCGGTCAGATTGCCGTTGACAGTGGCAGACCCGATCACTTTCAGCTCTTGGCAATGCGCTTGCCCGTGAATGTGCGCTTGCCCTTTCACTTTCATTTCATTGGTGTGTACCTCGCCCTTGACTGTGGTTTCCCCCACGATGTCAAACCGTTCGGCTTTGATGTTGCCTTTAAATGTGGTTACGCCGTAAGCTTTGATGCTGTTGCAGTCCAAATCGCCGTGGATGCGTCCCTCGCCATTAATGCTTAAACGGTCGTATACGCCGCCATTGGCGCTCCCGGTGCCAGAGATGGTCAAATCACGGCGGTTTTCTTTATCCATGCGACTCGCCTCCATGCCATTTCAATTTGCATTCTTCAATGCAGGTCAACAAATTCATGGTGAATACCACGCGAACGCCTTCTTCAAAATAGATGTCTCCTGATTGAGCCAGAATAAATGAAGTGATGCCCATTTTGCGAATGCAGATCAATTGCCCGCCGGCATGCTCCACTTTCCCAAAGTGATCGTGCAACAGTTGGAGGAGTGTCTTTCCTTCCTCCAGGTTGATGTCACCTTTGGAGAGCAATTTGTCGAGAATATAGATGTGGAGAACTTCTTTAAATGTAAAGTGTTGTTGCTCAGCAAACTGTTGCGTGTACAATTTCAGAGCAATATCTGAAACAATGTTACGTTCGATTAATTCATGTCTCTCCAGTGCGGTGGTTATCGGAACGGTGGAGAACATGCCGGCAATCTCATCCAGAGAGAGATCATCTTTCAGGTTTTTGATTTTCTCTACCCGATCGAGGATTTGCTCTTTGGGAAAGAAAGTTTCTTGCCCCGTGTAAGTCGATTTGCGAATAAACCATTCTTCGGGAATGAGGTTTTTGCGCTTCCATCGGTAAAGCTGTCCATAAGAGATTCCGGTCAGCTCCAGTAGGTCCTTTTTGGAAATAAGTTCCTGCTCCGTTGCGGCACCCTCCTTTGTTGTTAGTGTAACATAACATTGTTACGTTGTGAAGTGGGTTTTGTGGAATGGGGCTTGCTTCACATTATATTCCCATACGTGGCGGGAAAATATGGGTTCAGGGCATAAAAAAAGACCCGATCGGTGGCAAATGTACACTTGCCACCAATCAGGTGCGCTAGCACATGGGAAGGCAATCATCTGTAATAGACGCCATTGTAATATACGTAGCCGACAGGATCATGTGTGAAATGGATCACGGCGTAACAGCAGTTTTCCGGTGTTTTGTAAGCCTCATCTTCAGGGATGAATTCCCCTTTGATTTGGATGGAAGAACCAACACGCAAGGGAAGGACTCCATCCGTTCCCCGCTCATCGATCCGGATGGACGCGAAGATCGTGCTAGGTACCGATACAGACCCACTGACGCGGCGGACGTTGCTGATCAGCGCGTATTGATGTTCCCCGTCGGAGTCATACCCGGGCAAAGATTGAATTGTACCGGTGATGGTCACAACTGGCCATGATTCGACGCTGACAGTTTGCTGTTCAGGCACCCCGGCTTCTGCTTGGACGGGCAGCATGACGGAAAAGACCAGTAAGAAGGCGAGAATAAGTTGACGTAAGATATTAAACATTGCCATCCCTCCTGTAGAATAAAACGGGGGCTTAACCGCGCCCCCGTTTTATTCTAGCATGTTGGATGAATAAATGTTTGAAGTGAATGATTAATTTAAATTAATTAATCATTAAATAAAAAATGAGAGATATTCATTTTAAATGTAAAAAATGTGTATTTCGCGCTGCCGTCATTTTTGTTTATTCGCTTTGCCGGCTTTGATTTGCCACCATGCGATAGCCACAAAAGGAATAGAAATAAAGATGATTAACAAGGTCCAATTTAATATGCTCATGCTAACACGGCTACCCCTTTCCGATCAGGACGACAATGATCGACCATAGTATGTTCTCTGAGAGAGAATCTATGCATCGCTTGACCCGGCGTTTTTATTGACGCCGGGTTTGTCAACTAACAAGGGTGCCGATTTCGTTTGTAAAGTGGGATAACAAGATCAATTTTTTACCACCTGCTCGGCCGCGCTTTTGCCTGCCACATAGCCGGTGCAAGATGCCGCTGTAATATTGTAACCGCCGGTGTATCCATGGATGTCCAAAATCTCGCCGCAAAAATACAAGCCGGCCATCCGTTTCGACTGCATCGTTTTGGGATCGATTTCTTTCACATGTACACCACCGCCGGTAACAAATGCTTTTTCCAAAGGCAGTGTGCCGTTTACTTCAATAATGAATTGTTTGGCCACTTGGCACAATCGATGCAATTGTTCCCGGGAAAGATTGGCGGCATTTATATCTTCGACGATCTGCGCCCGATTCATCAACACAGGAACCATGCGTTCGGGGATCAGGTGCTTCAAGACGTTTCGCACGGCTTTCTTTGGATTGGCTTTCAGTTCCGCCCACAGCTTTTCTTCCCACGGTCCCGCTTTTTGGTCGGGGAATAAGTCAATGGCCACAGGAATTGTACGTGCACCCGTTTTTTTCAACTGTTTGACGACAAACTGACTGCATCTCAGCGCGATCGGACCGGACAGGCCGAAATGGGTGAACAGCATGTCTCCACGGTGTTCGATGATTTTCTTACCTTTGGGATTGAGTACGCTAAGTGACACATTCCGCAGGGACAAGCCTTGCAGGATCCGTTGCCTAATTAGTTCTTCAGATGATGTGAGGGGAACTTCGGTGGGAAACAGTTCAGTAATCGTATGTCCGGCCGCTTCTGCCCAAGCGTAGCCATCTCCGCTGGAACCGGTGTGGGAAGCTGCCTTTCCCCCTGTTGCCACAATGACCGAGGGTGCATAAATTCTTTCCTTGTCTTGTGTTTCGACGCCAACGACCCGGCCGTTTTCATAAAGTACCCGTTTGACGGGCGTATTTACGCGGATCGTCGTTCCGACCATTTTCACTTTTTTCACCAGAGCTTGTACTACGGTTTTGGCGCTGTCCGTCACGGGAAACATCCGCCCATTGTCTTCTTCTTTCAAGGCCACGCCAAGGTCTTCAAAAAAATGCATGAGATCGCGATTGTTGAAGACGGAAAAAACGCTGTATAAAAACCGTCCGTTGCCGGGAATGTTCTGGATTAATTCGTCAATCTCTTTGATATTGGTGACATTGCACCGGCCGCCTCCCGAGATGGCCAGTTTTTTACCCAGTTTTTCGCCTTTGTCCAAGAGCAGGACGCGGGCGCCGTGCATACCGGCCGCGGCGCTGGCCATCAAGCCTGCCGGTCCACCGCCGATCACGATGACATCGTAATTCATATGCCAACTCCTTTGCATCGCCTCTAGGGGTATCTTTGCCCAACCTTATTCATTTTAGGCGAAAGCGTGGCCATTGAAAAGGGAAGCAGGCATCATCACTTAGTTCATCTCGATACGACAAGGGCAGAGCCGGTGAAAGAAAAAAGGGTGGATTTCCCGCGATATTGTTTCTATAATCGAAAGAGTTGTGAGATAACAGTGATAGCCAGGTTAGAAGGGTATGGTAATGCCATGAGACAGACAAGTTGGTTTTCCTTCGGTTTCACCACGGCGCAATGGTTTATTTTTTTGCTCGCCAATGCGTTGTCCTTGCCGATTGTTATCGGGCAAATTTATCATTTGCCGCCGGAGGAAGTCGCCGGGTTGATGCAACGTACTTTTTTTGTGATAGGACTGACATCATTTTTACAAGGCTGGTTGGGTCATCGTTTTCCTCTATCAGACGGGCCAGCCGGAATTTGGCTCGGTATTTTTGTCATCATGGGAGAGTTGGCGGCCAACACGGGTCAGCAGCCCGAAGAGGTGTTGCGTGTCATGGTTGGCGGCATGATCATCGCTGGGCTATTGATCTTGCTCTTGGCCGGGTTACGCTTAATCCCAAAGATGTTAGGGATATTTACGCCATTGGTGACGGGTTCTTTCCTTATGTTATTGGCCATTCAATTGAGCGGCGTTTTTTTACGTGGAATGATGGATATCCGAACGGCGAGCGGAACTGTTCGCTGGGATCTCGTCGGCGTGTCCTTAGTGGTGTTTGTGTTGGTCTTATCATTCACTACGTGGGGCAAAGGCTGGATGCGTAGCTATGCCGTGTTGATCGGGATTATGGTTGGCTGGGCCGGATTTACGGCCTTGGGCTATCAAAGCAA
This sequence comes from Laceyella sacchari, assembly GCF_004343255.1. Classification (GTDB taxonomy): domain Bacteria; phylum Bacillota; class Bacilli; order Thermoactinomycetales; family Thermoactinomycetaceae; genus Laceyella; species Laceyella sacchari. The sequence goes on from NZ_SMDD01000001.1 coordinate 586,556, forward strand.
TTCGGTCACCCATAGCGGTTTTTTCACCCTGCCTGAATTTATGGCTTGGGGAGGGCCTATTTTTGAACCGGGTATGGCGGTATCCGCTATCGTGGTCGCCTTGATCTTGCTGTCCAATCTGATTGCTAGCACGAACGCGATGCAGCAGGTATTGACAGGGGAAGCGAAGGTCACGCCAAGTGTGCTGACTCGGGCAGGAATCTGGTCGGGGGTGGCCACTATCTTGTCGGCGTTGTTCTCCACGGTGGGAATGGTTCCCTTGACGGTGGCGGCGGGCTTTGTAGAAATGACGGGCCAAAAGCGCAGAGGGCCTTTTTTGACCGCTTGTTTGGCATTGGCCGGGGTGGCATTAATTCCGGTGGTCATCGGATTTTTGTCCAAGTTGCCAGGGCCGATTGCTTATGCCGCTTTATTGGCATCGTTTGGCCAGATGTTCGGATTGGGATTGCACGGTGTGTTAAAAGAGCCACTTGATCCAAGGCGGACACGTATATTGGGTTTGACGTTGTCACTGGGTGCCGGGATGATGTTTTTGCCAGCTTCACTATTCCTATCCATGCCTTCCGTGTTGCAGTCATTTTTCAGCAATGGATTGTTGGTGGGAACCGTTATCTGCATTTTGTTTGAACAGCTGTGGCCGTCGAACGGGAGCAAGCGGGCCAAGAATTGACCTTGCAATCCATAGGGTGCGGGTGGACATTCTCCATTGAGGGGATGGGCACCCGCGCCTTTTTTTGTTTGCCTGCCATCAATTGTGACCATAATGGAATCTATCAGCATGGAAGGCAGGTGGTGCCGATGACCGATCAACAGCAAAAGCCTTGGTGGCAAACAGCCAAATTGACCGCTGATTTGGAAACCAATGTGCGCTGGTTGAATGAAATATTGGGGGTCAATGAGAGTTTTGATATGATTTGCCGCCGGACGGAATATGGGGGCAAAGCGTGCGCATTTTATTTTGTGGACGGGTTTGCCAAGGACGATATCCTCAATCGCATCATGGAGCAATTGGCCCGTTTGAGTCCCAGGGAATTGCGCGCCGATGCGATTGAGAAGTTGGTAAACACGGAAATCGCCTATATCGAAGTAGAGACGACGAATGAGCTGGAAAAAGCAGTGAACGCGGTGTTGTCAGGCCCTACGGTGTTGTTGGTGGAAGGGGAAGCAACCGCGATCATCATCGATGCCCGCACCTATCCGGCCCGCGGTCCAGAAGAGCCGGACATCGAGCGGGTGGTCAGGGGGGCGCGTGACGGGTTTGTAGAGACGATCATCTTCAATACGGCGTTAACACGCCGTCATCTGCGCGATCCCAGCTTGCGGATGGAATATATGCAAGTAGGGACGCGGTCACGGACCGATGTGTGCATCGCTTATGTGAAAGATATTGTCGATCCGGGGGTTGTGGAAGAAGTGCGGCGGGCCATCGGTAAAGTGAAAACAGACAGTCTGCCGATGGCGGAGAAAAGCTTGGAAGAATACCTGTTCAAGCGGTATTGGAATCCATATCCGATGGTTCGTTACACGGAACGGCCAGACGTGGCGGCGGTACACTTGTTGGAAGGGCATGTGCTGATCTATGTGGACACTTCCCCCAGTGTCATGATTACCCCTGTTACTCTGTTTCATCATGTACAACATGCGGAAGAATACCGCCAACAGCCTGTGGTCGGGGCGTTTTTGCGATGGACAAGGTTGTTGGCCTTGCTGGCCTCGCTGTTTCTTCTGCCTTTGTGGTATCTGATCGCCACCCAGCCCGACCTGTTCCCCGCCGAACTCGCGGTGATCGGGCCGTACAAAAAAGCAGCGATTCCTTTGTTTTTACAGATATTGATTGCCGATATCGGTGTAGAAGTGTTAAGGATGGCTTCGATTCACACCCCGTCACCGTTGGCTACGGCCATGGGCTTGGTTGCCGGGATTTTGTTGGGAGAGACCGCGGTGCAAGTGGGGCTATTCACTTCGGAAGTTATCTTGTATGTGGCCATTTCAGCGATTGGTACATTTGCTTCCCCCAGTTATGAATTGGGGTTAGCCAATAAGCTGTCGCGACTTTTCTTCTTGGCGATGACGGCATTATTCGGATGGGTCGGCTTTGTTGGTAGTGTGTTGTTCTGGTTTGTATGGCTGATGCGCATCGAAGTGTTGCAAACGCCTTACCTGTGGCCGTTGATTCCTTTTAATGGCAAAGCACTCTGGGATGTGCTCGTTCGGACGCCGATGCCCAACAAGACGAAGCGACCGCGCGTGCTGTCACCTCAGGATCCTGACCGTAAATGAAATAATCCTTGTGAAAAGTCACAGGGATTTTTTTATATGTATTTAAAAATGGTCAAAAATTAGATAAAATAATCTATAGTGATCATAGTGTTAATTCTTAATAATCGCACCGCAAAATTGAATGACTGTTCAGTCGAAAAGAGGAGGAGTTCTGATGGCCGATACGGAAAAAGTGTGGCTTAAACATTACCCGCCACAAGTGCCCCATCATCTGAATTACCCGGATGTTCCATTGACGCAGTTTTTGGTGGACGCCGCTCGCGACTATCCGGAGCGTGACGCGATTTTCTTTCTGGGAAAGCGGATGACATATCGCCAGGTGTTGGAAGATTCCTACCGCCTTGCACATGCGTTGAAGTCGCTGGGGATATCAAGGGGAGAGCGGATCGGCATCATGTTGCCCAACTCACCACAGGCCGTTATCGCTTATTACGCCGTACTGTTTGCAGGCGGTATCGTGGTGCAATTTAATCCGCTTTACATGAAGCGGGAGCTCGAGCACCAATTGAATGATGCAGAAGTGGAGACTCTCATTTGTTTGGATATGGTGTATCCTCGAGTCAGTGAAGTGAAAGCGCAAACAAAACTGAAACATATAATAGTTACGAGTATTTCTGACTATTTGCCGTTTCCGAAGAACTGGTTGTTCCAGCTGAAGAACCGTTTTGACAACACGCATGTGGAGATTCCGGAAGCACCTGGCGTGTTTAAATTGAAAAAGATCATGTCTCAAGCCCCGTCTAGTCCGGTGGAGGCTCCATATGACTCCGGAGACGACGTGGCGTTGTTGCAGTATACCGGAGGGACGACCGGACTTGCCAAAGGCGCGATGTTGACCCATCGCAACTTGGTAGTGAATTGCTGCCAAGCGGAGGCGTGGATGTACCAAGCGCAACGGGGGGCAGACACGATTTTGGGAGCGCTTCCCTTTTTTCATGTGTATGGGATGACCGTGGTGATGAACTTTGCGGTGCGCTTGGCGGCAACGATGATCCTTGTGCCGAAGTTTGACCGCGATTTGATCCTCAAGCTGATTACGGAACACCGCCCATCGTATTTTCCAGGGGCGCCCACGATGTATGTGGGATTGATCAACCACCCCGATATCAAAAAGTATGACTTATCTTCCATCAACGCTTGTCTGAGTGGATCGGCTCCGTTGCCAATCGAAGTGCAAGAGCAGTTTGAAGCGTTAACGGGCGGCTTGTTGATCGAGGGGTATGGCATGACCGAATCTTCTCCCGTAACCCATGCCAACTTGATTTGGGAACGAACCAAAAGCGGGACGATCGGGTTGCCGTGGCCGGACACGGAGGCGCGCATTGTGGACTTGGAAACGGGAGAAGTGCTGCCGCCGGGCCAAGCAGGGGAGTTGCAAGTGAAAGGACCCCAAGTGATGAAAGGGTATTGGAAGCGTCCGGAAGAGACGGCCAAAGTGCTGGTTGACGGGTGGTTGTGTACAGGAGATATTGCCAAGATGGATGAAGACGGATATTTTTATATCATTGACCGCAAGAAAGATATGATCATCGCCGGTGGATTTAACATCTATCCGCGCGAGGTGGAAGAAGTGCTGTTTGAGCATCCCGCGATTCAGGAAGCAGCAGTGGTCGGTGTGCCCGATCCTTACCGGGGAGAGACGGTCAAAGCGTATATTGTGTTAAAAGAAGGCATGCAATTGTCTGAAAAAGAGTTGGAAAAGTTTTGTCGGGAGCGCTTGGCCAGCTATAAAATTCCGCGACTAGTCGAATTTCGAAAAGAATTACCAAAATCGACAATCGGAAAAGTATTAAGAAGGGTATTATTAGATGAAGAAATGCAAAAAAACGAGAACGAAGGAGCGTAATAAAGAGTTGATTGGTAAAGTCGACATCAAAAGTATAAAAATACATTGACAATTGAATAATGTCATACTACACTTGAAATTGAATGAATAGTCATTCAGTGATAAGGCAGAGGGGAACATGACCATGGCTAAACGGACAGGAGAAAAGTATGAAGCGATTATTGATGCGGCTACTCGCGTGATCGCCGAATACGGCTATCATAACGCCCAGGTGTCCAAAATTGCCCGTGAAGCCAAGGTGGCGGATGGTACCATTTATCTCTACTTTGAAAATAAAGATGACGTGCTCATCTCCTTGTTCAGTGAGAAGATGGGAGCTTTTATCAGTCGGGCAGAAGAGGAACTGGCTCAAGTCGATTCAGCTGTCGACCAGTTGTACAAACTGATCTGCTTGCATTTTGAGCATCTGGAAAAAGATCACCAACTGGCGATTGTCACGCAGATTGAGCTGAGGCAATCCAATCCCGAAGTGCGCAAAGGGATTGGGGAAATTCTCAAACGGTATTTGGATGTAATCGACGGCATTGTCGAAAAAGGGATGCGAGAAGGTGTGTTTCGCCAGGATCTCGATGTGCGGATCACGCGCAGGATGATTTTCGGCACGTTGGATGAGACCGTCACATCTTGGATCATGAAGGATCACAAGTATCGGTTGATGGATCAAGTGGATGAATTGCATCGCTTATTTGTCAATGGGATGGGAAGCCAACGAAATGATGCAAACGCTTAGGAGGGAAGCCGCATGAATATCCTCGTATGTTTGAAACAAACGTTTGACACCGAAGAGCGGATCACCATTGAAAATGGCCGCATCAGCGAAGAGGGTGTGGAATTCGTCATCAACCCTTACGATGAGTATGCAGTAGAAGAAGCGATTCGCCTGAAAGAAAAACACGGTGGCGAAGTGACGGTGTTGACCATCGGGCCAGATCGCGCCGAGCAGGCGTTGCGCACGGCGATGGCGATGGGAGCTGACAAAGGCGTGATTGTCGACATCGAAGATTTGGATGACGCTGTTGATGAACACACCATCGCTAAAATTCTGCATGCGACGATCGAAGAGGAAGACTTGGAATACGATCTGATCTTGTGCGGGTCGATGGCGGTGGATGACGGCTCTTCCCAAGTGGGGCCCCGATTGGCAGAGCTATTGGAGATCCCCCATGTTTCAACGATTGTGAAGCTGGAAGTGGATGGCGACAAGGTAACAGTGGAGAAAGACGTGGAAGGGGACTTGGAAATCATTGAAACCAAGTTGCCATTGCTTGTGACGGCACAGCAAGGGTTGAACGACCCTCGTTATCCATCCCTGCCGGGCATCATGAAAGCTAAAAAGAAACCGCTTACGCGCTTGGAGTTGGATGATCTCGACTTGGATGAAGAAGACATCAAAGCAAAAACGGAGATCACCGAGATCTTCTTGCCGCCTAAGAAAGAAGCGGGCAAAGTGTTGCAAGGCGACATTCCTGATCAAGTGAAAGAACTGGTGCAATTACTACATTCGGAAGCCAAAGTGATCTAACGGCGAGGAGGAGCGAAACATGGGCAAACACGTATTGGTACTGGCTGATGTTCGTGAGGGCAAACTCCGCAATGTTAGCTTGGAAGCGCTGGCAGCGGCACGCACAGTTTCGGCGGGAGGAACAGTGACGGCAGCGGTGTTGGGGTCAGGAGCTAAAGAATTGGCCGGCACCCTTGCCGAACACGGTGCGGATAAAGTGGTTGTCGTGTTGAACAAAGAGTTGGATCAATATACGACGGATGCATACTTCCAAGCGTACAAAAAAGTGATCGAAGAAGTGAAGCCGGATGTGATCTTTACTGGTCACACGGCCGTGGGTAAAGATGTTAGCCCTCGTCTGGCTGCGCGTCTTGGATTGGGGCTCGTTTCCGACTGCACGCAGGTGGAGTTGGATGGGGACAAAATCGTTCTCACCCGTCCGATTTATGCCGGCAAAGCGTTTGTCAAAAAGGTATTTACTGAGGGGACCGTTTTTGCTACCTTGCGTCCCAACAACATTCCTGCGGGAGAACCCGACGCTTCTCGTCAAGCGGACATCGAAGAGGTGACCGTAACGTTTGCAGCAGATTCCCTGCGCACACTGATTAAAGACATGGTGAAAAAATCGACTGACGGGGTAGATCTGTCCGAAGCGCGCGTCATCGTTTCCGGCGGACGCGGTGTGAAAAGCGCAGACGGATTCAAACCGCTGCAAGAGCTGGCCAACCTCTTGGGCGGCGCAGTGGGTGCTTCACGCGGAGCTTGTGACTCAGGATACTGCGACTACGCTTTGCAAATCGGGCAAACAGGTAAGGTGGTCACCCCTGACCTGTATATCGCTTGCGGTATCTCCGGAGCGATTCAGCACTTGGCAGGCATGTCCAACTCCAAAGTGATCGTCGCCATCAACAAAGACCCTGAAGCGCCGATCTTCCAAGTAGCCGATTACGGCATTGTCGGCGATCTGTTTGAAGTTGTACCGCTGTTGACCGAAGAGCTGAAGAAGTTGCTTGCTGATCAAGCGTAAATAGAAAAGAGTTTTTGGGTGAATACGAGAAGGGCACACCGTTGTGCTCTTCTTTTCATTTCGTGAGACGAAACGCTTGGAACTTTTTTTGATGAAGTGGTATACTAGCAAAGAACCTGTTACATAGGCACATAGAAGGAGGGTTTGACCGTGGCGATTGTGGAAATTACGGATCAAACATTCGATAAAGAAGTCCAGAGTCCGGACGCTGGTGTTGTCTTGGTCGATTTTTGGGCTCCGTGGTGCGGCCCATGCCGCCAACTGGCCCCCGTTTTGGAAGAAGTTGATGCGGAGATCGGCGATCAAGTGAAAATTGTGAAAGTAAACGTGGACAACAGCCCGGAATCTGCCGGTCAATTTGGCATCATGTCGATTCCGACCCTGATGATTTTCAAAAACGGGAAAGCGGTGGACAAAGCGTTGGGTGTCCAACCGAAAGAGCAATTGGTTGCTTGGGTGAAGGAACACCTGTAGACGCAAGAGAAAAGGCCTGGCATAATGCCAAGGCCTTTTTTACATGTCTGGAGATTGGTTGGACTGTTCGTCGGCGTCTGCTGGTTTTTCCTCACCGGATTGTGCTTCCGCTGGTGCCTCTTGTTTTTGCGCTGGGAATAGAACAGGACGCAGACGTTTTTTATAGCGACCGATCAAGATCAGATAGTAGCTGACCGATGCCAGAGGAAGGATGAAGATAAAGAAGAAAATCCAGAAAATCACCAAAAAGATCATTGACATGGAGCCCAATCCGTTCAAGCCGTTATCGAAAGAGACGCCCGTGAGAAGTGCGAAGCACACCACGAGCAATAAGTACCCCACGATGATGAGCGAGCTGGTGAAAAAAGCGGCCAGCACGGTGACGAAGGATTTGCCGAAGGAGCGACTCCACAGCTTTGCTGATAGCTTGATCGACTCCCATACCGGTCTTTTTTCATGAATGATCATGATGGGGGCAAAGATGGTGATGGCGATGATGAACAAACTATAGATCACGAACGCCAAGATAGAGAGCGACAGAGTGATGCCGCTGACGTCGGATGGGTTTGCGACTGCGATAGCGGAGATTACCACGATGGCGATGATAATTGGAACCAGCAGGAGAAATGTCGTTAGCGACAACAGAGTCAAGCGTTTGATGTGGCGAAACATGTGTTGGAAATACAAGCTTAAAGATACGCGATTGTTAAACACTGCTTCAATGCTAATCCCATAAATGGCCCCTGTCGACATGGCGCCGATGATCAATTCGATTGCCAGCAGGCCCAAATAAAGAACAATGCTGAGGATGATGAGGCCGGTCCCCATTTGTGCTGCGGATTCTAACGTATCCAATTGTGTTGTCGATTCAAATGGATTGGTATTGGCCATTATGTTGGACAAACCGAGGGCTAGTGAGATCAGATAGTTTACAAGCATGGCCCCCAAGTACATAGCAAAGAGGACGATCATGCCAAGAAGTTGGATCCAGGCTAATTTAAAACCATACTTTTTAATGTATTCCATTGGTTCCTCCTGAACAGTTTGTATATTTCTAGACTAAATAATATTAAACATAAATTATATATTTGTCTATAATAAGAAGGAAAGATTCACCAAATGTTCCAGAGTGTCGGCCCAAGGCAAGATTCACCATGCCGTAAGCTCTGCAAATTGATATAATATATTAGGCCTTCTTTACCGATGGACTAAGATAGCCTGAAGGCTTAAAACGGCGACAGGGGCGGTCCTTTGCCGCTGTGGGTATGCATGGGACAAAGCACTGCCGCGCGGAAAGGAGGAGAGGGGAATGCTGAAAGAGAAATTGGCCCTGCTTCCTGATCAACCTGGGTGTTACCTGATGAAAAATCGTGATCAGGAAATCATTTATGTGGGCAAGGCCAAAAGTTTAAAAAACCGGGTTCGTTCTTATTTTACAGGAAGCCATGACGGTAAGACGCAACGATTGGTCATGGATATTTGCGATTTCGAGTATATTGTGACCGGTTCGCCGGTGGAAGCCTTGATTTTAGAGTGCAACTTGATAAAAAAGCATCGGCCGCGTTACAACGTGATGTTAAAGGATGACAAATCTTATCCATACATCCGGTTAACCAAAGAGCGGCATCCCCGCTTGGAAGTGACGCGCAAGGTGAAAAAAGACGGCTCGAAGTATTTCGGTCCGTATCCCCATGCCGGAGCCGCCCAGCAAGCTAAGAAGTTGTTGGATCGCTTATTCCCGTTGCGCAAGTGCCAGACGATCCCTAAACGGGTATGTCTGTATTACCATATGGGCCAATGCTTGGCGCCATGTGAATATGAGGTAAAAGCGGAAGCTTACGAAGATATTATACGCAAAGTGACCCGTTTTCTTAACGGGGGGTACCCTGAATTAAAGCAAGATCTGCGCAAAAAAATGGAAGAGGCAGCTGAGAATCTGGAGTTTGAACGAGCCAAAGAGATTCGCGACCTGCTGGCGGACATTGATGCGGTGATGCAAAAGCAGAATATCGTTCTCAATGACCATGTGGATCGCGATGTGTTTGGATACGCCGCGGAGAAAGGCTGGATGTGCGTACAGGTTTTTTATGTGCGGCAAGGAAAGCTGATTGAGCGTGATGTTTCCGTGTTTCCTCACTATCATGAACCGGAGGAAGATTTTTTGTCTTACGTCGCGCAATTTTACCATGAAGCGCCTACCCTCCCTAAAGAAGTAGACTTGCCGCAAGAAACGGACTGGGAAACAATTGCAAAATTGCTTTCCGGGGTGCGGGTAGCCATTCCGCAACGAGGCATGAAAAAGAACTTGGTGCAAATGGCGATGGAAAATGCCAAAATTGCTTTGCATGAACGGTTTCAGATGATGGAAAGAGATGAAGAGAAGACGTTTCAAGCGCTTAACCAATTGGGGGATGCGCTTGGCATCGGTTTGCCACGTCGGATTGAGGCGTTTGACAACTCCAATATTCAAGGGGTTGATCCCGTATCAGCGATGGTGTGCTTTATCGATGGGAAAGCAGAGAAGAAAGAATACCGCAAGTACAAAATCCGTTCTGTGCAATCGCCCAATGATGTGGAGACGATGCGGGAAGTGATTCGCCGCCGATACACGCGCGTGTTGAAGGAAGGTTTGCCGTTGCCCGACTTAATTTTGGTCGACGGAGGTAAAACGCAGATGAACGCGGCCTTGGATGTGTTGGAAAACGAACTGGGCCTCTATGTTCCGGTCGGGGGAATGGTCAAGGATGAAAAGCACCGTACCGCAAGGTTGCTTTTTGGAGACCCGCCGCAAGAAACAGGTATCAAACAAGGGAGCCAAGCGTTTTATCTGATTCAACGCATCCAGGAAGAAGTGCATCGGTTTGCAATTACGTTTCACCGGCAAACGCGTGGCAAACAATTGATCAAGTCCGAGCTGGACGATATTCCAGGCGTGGGGCCGAAACGCAAACAACAATTGTTCCGCCATTTCGGATCGATTGACAAGATGCGCGAAGCCGGCCTGGAAGAATTCCGCAAAGCCGGCATCAGTGACAAATTAGCCCAAACAATTATGGAAGCCCTGAAGCGAAAAACGCCTGTGAAGACATGAGCCCGCCCGGTCAGAGTGTCGGGCAGGGCTTTATTTATGTTCATATCTTTCAAATTTATAATCGTTCTTTTGCAATTTTTGATATAATGAGGGTACATATTTGATGCGGGAGGGTATTTATGACAGCACTTGACAAACAAATTCTTAAAATGGAGAATACCGAACCGGTAGAATTTTTGCGCCAATATACGGGAGGCCAACCTTTGTCCAAACAGTTGGTCCAGCTGGTATATGAATTGAAGAAGAAACACGCTTTTTCTAATGGCGTCATCAACGCGTTGTTCGAGTATTGCCTCATCGAAAATAATTATAAAATCGTTCGTACATATGTATTGCAATTGGCTGAGGAGCTGGATGAAGTGGGTGTGCGAAACGCGCATGAGGTATTCCGTTATTTGCGGGAGAGACCGTATCAAAAGAGGCAACCTGAGTCCAGCCCGCATGTGTCGGACGATGCTGATTACAACATGGAATATGTGGAAACCAACATTGCCCTCATCGCAAAACAATTGCATGAACTTCGCAAAGAAGTAAATATGAAGTTTAGCTTGATGAACCAACAACTGGATCAAATCGAGCGGCGTCTGTCTCAAGTTGCAGACTGGTTGAAATAAAATGGGTTTTTTTGGGATATTAATTTGGAATATTTAAACGATTGCTCGTCAGCCGGTCGCGTTTCGCCTCCTTGAAGGGGCGTTTTTTCATTGTTTTGTTGGAAAAAACAGGGTGGAAACAAGGGGAGAAACCGTGTAGAATCGGCTTAAAAGAAGTTGATTGTATTTTTGATCGTGATTGGTATGATGGTACATGAATTGAAATTAAAATCAAAAGGGGTATGAGATTGAAGGACCGGGTAAAGCGAGCGCCGGGTAGGCCAAGGCGCTCAGATTTGGAAGGTACAATGGACACTGAACAGAAGATTTTATGCGAAGCGGCGGGATTGTTTTTAAAAAGCGGATATGCTGCTGTTTCGATCAGTATGATAACGGACGCCGTGGGGATCACCAAACCGACACTGTATCATTATTTTCCTGATAAAGAGACATTGTTTGCGGCGGTGGTGTGCAAAAAACTGGAACTAGCTGGGACACATATCCAACGGGGAATCGCGAAAGGGGGAAGTGTCCGACAACGCCTCATTTTTTTGGCGACAGGATTTTTCCACCATGCCGCCATGTCGATGCAACAGCTGATGCGCGATGTGGATGAACAATTGCGTCCTGACTTGACCCAACGCGTGCATCTCACGTTGCATCGTGCCATCGTGAAGCCGTTGCAGGATCTGATTCAAGAGGGGGTGGAGCAAGGGGAAGTGCGTGCGCAGGCCGAGCAGATTCCGATACTGGTGGAATTGTGGCTGGGGATGTTGGATACGTTGGCGAAACATTGCTGCAAGGAAACGGATGTGGAGGAGATCGAACGGCTGGTGGAGATGGCAGTCACTGTGTTCATGGACGGCATTGCCAAAGAAGGGCGTCATATGCGGACAGAGGAGTGACCCGGATGATTGAGGAAGAGAAAAATAAACGATTTACGCCGCTTGTGCATGCCATGGTGACAGGTGTGTTGCGGCGTCATTTTGCGCGGATGTATGTCAACTGTTCGGAACGCATCAATGTGTCTACTCCCACCTTATATTTAGTGAATCATAGCCATTGGTGGGATCCATTGTTCGTGTTGTGGCTGAATCACGCATATCTGCGCCAAGACGCCTATGTCCTGCTGCAAGAGCGGGCGTGGCCTTTTTTTTCATTATTGAAAGATCAAGGATTTATCGAAGTCGACCCGGATGATTATCAGGAGTGGCGGTCAGCGCTGGAATCTGGAAAAGAGCTGTTGTCTTCGCGGTTTCGTTCGTTGTGGATTTTGGGCCAAGGAGAAGCCGTCCATCAAGACGCGCGCCCTATCCGCTTCATGCCGGGGCTGGGGTCGTTGCTTGAAACGGGTGGGCAGATTCAAGTTGTTCCGGTGGCGATTTACACGTCATTTACCCAAAGTCGGCCGGATGTCTATATCCGCCTAGCGGATCCATTGCTGCCGGACACATTTACCAAAGGTCATCGTCGGCAATGGGTCGCTGCCTGTGAAAAGGAGTTGGCGCTAGAGTTGGATGCTATGCGAGAAGGGGTGATTGCCAACCGGCTTACCGGTTTTGAGCTGGCTTGGCAGGGTTTCTCATCATTTCCGGAGCAGTGGAATCGCGTGCGGGACAGGCTGAAGCAGGCCGGCCAATGGTGGCGAAGATGGAAGAAAGGGCGATCACAGCAATGAAAAAAGCGATCATCATTGGTGGCGGCTTGGCCGGCTTGGTGACGGCGATCAAATTGGCCACGATGGATTTCAAGGTGTCCCTGTTTGAAAAAGAAAGCAAGGTGGGTGGATCGTGCCGCGCAATCCAATTGGGAGGAGGGTATCGATTTGATTTGGAGCCGGCGCCGATGATGATGCCATGGGTGTTTGAACGCATCTTTCGGGAAGCCGGTTCAGCGGTTGACCCTTCGCTGAGGTTCATTCCCTTGCCAGTAAACAGCCGGCACTTTTTCTACAATAAGTCGATTGTTGATTTAACTGCAGATGGCGAGGCGATGGCCGATCAACTGACGGGATTTTCACCGGAAAACCGCACTGGTTTTTTGGACTATCTGTATGCGGCACAAACCATATACGAGTGGGTGGAAGATACGCTCTTAGCCAGTCCTACAGTAAGTTGGACAGATCTGCTTCGTCCGGGAGCGGTGAAATCGACATGGAAGATGAAGCTGTTGCAGCCGCTGGATGCTTTTCATCGGCGCTTTTTCGACGACGCCCGCATGCTGGCGATGATGAACCGTTATGCAACCTATGTTGGCTCTTCCCCCTATAAGGCGCCTGCGGTGGTGGCGATGTTCGCCTACTTGGAATTGGTGCAGGGAGTATCTTACATAGAAGGCGGGAATGAGCGGTTGATTGAGGCGTTGGTGCGCTTGGCGCAGTCGCGGGGTGTGGAGTTGCACACGGGATGCGCTGTGGATGAAATCCTGTGGTCTGATCGTAAAGTGACAGGTGTAGATGCAGGCGGGGAAAAATGGGAGGCGGACATAGTGGTGTCTTGCATCGATCCCATCCAAACGAGGGTGTCGTTGTTGAAGGATGAGCAATACACGCCGGATATGAGGCAACTCAGCTGTTCGCAGGTCGTGGGTTTGCTTGGTTGCAAAGAAACGTACCCTGTGTTGCATTATCATAATTATTTTTATCCGCGCGAGATGGAGCGGTACTATATTGATTTGTTTGAACAGCGGGAATGGCCTGACGCCCCTCTGATTTATGTGGGGAACCCCTGTTTGTATGAAGCGGATCGCACCAGCTCTGGTTGCAATTTGTGTGTCACTGCGCAGGTGCCAGCCAGCTTCGGGCTGAAGCCGGGCCAATTTGAATTGTACCGCGAGCGACTTTTGTACTTGTTGGAACGGGTTTGGGGTCTGCAAGGTCTGAGTGAGCAGATCGAAGTAGAGCAGTGGTTGGGACCGCTTGATTTGCAGGAAATGACGGGGGCTTATGGTGGGGCGTTGAATGGACGTGCTTTTCATGGGTTTCGTGCGGCGATTCGCCAACCGCTCAAGGATCGCAAGCGGCAAGGGTTGTATTATGCAGGCGCTGGAACGTATCCGGGAGGGGATCAAGCGATGGCGGCGATCAGCGGGCTGCATACCGCTCATCTCATCAAGCAGGAAGAAGAGAAAAAAGAGAGCAAGCTCACCCCAAACGGGTGAGCTTGCGTCATGATTTATCCTCTTTTTTCTCTTTGGAATCATCTTTACCGGATACTGCATCGCGGAACATTTTTAAAGTTTGTCCAGTTGCGCGTCCCAATTCGGGCAATTTTTTTGGCCCGAACAAAAGCAGGGCGACAACGAGGATAACAATAAGTCCGGGTAAACCGATACTACTAAACATATTTTCACGCTCCAACAGGCTAAAATAGCCTGGTCTGTTCTTAGCCATTATATCGTTTCGCCAGAAAGATGCCAAGTAAAGCTTTTTTTGCATTATAATCAATTTATCATAACAAAAAGGAGTGGCAGGTGTGGAACTAATCCAGGTTTTCACTTCATTGGCGGAGAAAATCAATCAAGATCCAACGGGAATCAGTCATTTGAACGATGTATATCAGTTGGAAGTGACCAGTGGGACGTATCAGGTGCGGTTTGCAGATGGACAAGCGGAGTGGGCCGAAGGAAACAAATGGGAGCCGACTTGTTCGTTGCAGATCAAAGATGAGGATTTGCTGAAGCTCGTCACGGGAAAATTGGGAGCGACGACAGCAGTGATGATGGGCAAGCTGAAAGTAAAAGGCTCGATTGAAGCTGCGCTCCGTTTGCAAAAGGTTTTAAAGCATTATGCCAGCTAACGGGTGAAAGAGAAGCCTGGCTTCCATAGGGAGTCAGGCTTGTTTGCTTTCGATCCACCTTACTTGGTGCGCTTCTTCGGCTGCAGAAACCTCTAATCTTTGCATCAGCTTGCAGATCGTTGCTGCGGGAACGGCCTGTTTCCGGTCGCGATTACGGGACAACAACAGCGCAAGCGACGCGTCGATATACACGATATACACGATGCTAACATGCGCACTATAGGATGCGAATAGATCTACAAGTGGTACGCGCAAATGCCGACAAAGATTGGTGGCGTTCCAGATAAATGGTTGTTTTCGTCGTAGCCGGTATTTGGCTTCTTCTTTGGCAAGGCGAACCACTTCCCTCTGATTGGCTGTAGGGGGGATGCGGCTGCCGAATGCGATCCAAAGAAACGACTGGGAGATCCGGATGATTTCAAAGTCAGTATCGTCATATAGCAAGTCGTCGATCCGATCCAATAATTCCGCTTGGTCCGGGCAAATTCGCCCGCGCACATCAGCTTCGGTCAACATGGCAACCCAATCGAGGCGGATCTGCCAGCTGGCGCCAACCACCGCCTTCTCGGGGTCAGGCTTTTCAAAAAAACATAGTGGCAAACCGTTATGCCGGACGAGTTGCACCAACATCTCCCGCTTCCCGCCAAGCCAGTTCGGGTTGTAGTCCCGACAAATGGCGTGTGCGAGGATATTTGATCATCCGCTTCATCCCTCAAATATATTGTGATTTATATGTTTATCATAAAGAATCAGTGTGAAAATGTTTTGCGCAAATGTTTTTTTCGCCCTTGCCAATTTGGATCGAGCTGTGTTAATATCATAAAAATTAATATTTTATTTGAATTCTCGCCACTCATTGTGGAGTAGAGGCGCGGGTTTCATGAGTACTTGTCCGGAGGACGGGCCGTTGATGGACAAGGAAAGGGAAACGCCGCCGAAGTTTGCTGGAAGACCCGACAGAAAGCAGGCTGGGACTGTATCCGAACAGGAACAGGACTGTCACAAAAGTACATGGGTTGCTTTTGTGAAGCGCTAATCCGCAGTAGATGAGCGAGCTGGAGCGAAAGAAATCAAAGGCGACAGCGAGCGATTCTCTGCTGTGGCCTTTTCTGTTTTTTACAGGCCTTTCTGGGTCATGTCTGATTCATATCTGCGGTTTTTTTAGCCATCGGTTTATGGAAAACCGGTTTGTCCGCCGCTTTTAGGGGTCAGTTTGCTTTGCCAGTCAGGCCCCAGCCGACTATGCAGAATCGAGAGGAGAGTAAGCATGAGCATCGTGGTGCAAAAGTTTGGCGGTACCTCGGTAGGAAGCATTGAACGGATTCAAGCCGTGGCAGAGATCATAGCTCGTACCTATGAACAAGGGAAGCGTTGTGTGGCAGTGGTGTCGGCGATGGGAAAATCCACGGATCAATTGGTTGGGATGGCCAAAGAGATTCATCCACACCCTTCTCCCCGTGAGATGGATATGTTGCTTGCGACAGGCGAACAAGTGAGCATCGCGTTATTAACCATGGCCTTGCATCGGAAAGGATTGAAAGCTCGTTCGCTTACTGGCTGGCAAGCAGGGATTACCACCGATTGTGTCCATGGCCGGGCGATGGTTCATGATGTGTATACGGAGACGATCACTACTGCGTTGGATCAAGGGGAAATTGTGGTCGTCGCCGGGTTTCAAGGGATTTCTTCTCAACGGGAGATCACGACATTGGGAAGGGGCGGCTCAGATACGACGGCCGTTGTATTGGCGGCTGCTCTGGGAGCCGATTATTGCGAAATCTACACAGATGTTGAAGGCGTGTATACGGCAGATCCCCGCGTAATTCCGGCGGCGCAGAAGATGGATGAGATTTCATACCAAGAGATGTTGGAACTGGCTCACTTGGGGGCGGGCGTGCTTCATCCCCGTTCGGTGGAAGCCGCGTTGCGGAATAAGGTGAAATTAGTGGTGCGCTCTAGCTTTGTCAATGAATCGGGCACTTGGATTAAGGGGGAAAATGAGATGGAAACCTCGCATCATGTCAGCGGCATCGCACACGACCTGCAAGTAGCACGAATCAAGGTGTTGGGATTGCCGAATCATGAAGAAACGTTAACGCGGCTGTTTGGATTGTTGGCCGAGGCGCATATCAATGTGGACATCATCGTTCAGAGCGAACATGATCATGAACGGGTTGATGTGGCTTTCAGCGTGAATGAAGAAGAAGGCTTGGAAGCGCGGCAGGTATTGGAGGCGGCGCAAAGTGAGTTGGACTTTGCCAAGATTTTGTATGAAGGGGGATTGGCCAAGGTTTCCGCGGTGGGCGTGGGGATGATGGCTCGCCCGGGCGTAGCGGCCAAGATGTTTGCCACGTTAAGCGAAGCGGGCATTCGGGTGAAAATGGTTTCCACTTCCGAGATTAAAATTTCCTGCGTAGTGGAGCGGGAGCAGGCTCTGGAAGGGGCGCGCCGCCTACATTCGGCGTTTGGTTTGGACCGGATCGAAGTGAAGGTGTAGACAAGCGAGGCAGTCTGTCTGGGGAGGGCGGACTGCCTTTTCTATTCTGTAATTTCATCTCATATAATAGACCGGAGTAGATCAGTATCCCTATTCCGCTGAGAAAGCTAAGTGGAATTATAATAAACTGATTAATGATAAAATTATTTATTGACTGAAAATCATTGTTTAGGTGATGATTAAAATAATTGAATCGATCTATCTATTTTTGTTTTAGGGGGTGTTGGTGTTGGTCAAATATGTGATGTCCCGATTGTTACAGATGGTGTTGACACTCTGGGTGATCGCGACGGTCACATTCATGATGATGAAAGCGATTCCAGGTGATCCGTTCAGCAATGAAAAGAAACTTCCCGAAGAAGTGTTGCGTAACTTGTATGCATACTACCAATTGGATGATCCGCTGCCCGTTCAGTATATCCATTATATGAAAAATCTGGTGATGCTGGATTTGGGCCCTTCCTTCAAATATGAAACCCGCACGATTAATGAGATTGTGGCGGAAGGCTTTCCTGTCTCGGCCCAGTTGGGGGCGCAAGCGTTGTTGGTAGCGGTTGTGGCGGGTCTTGCTTTGGGTGTCTTGGCTGCACTCAGACAAAACAGGTTGCTGGACTATTTCTCCATGATGGTGGCGGTGTTAGGGATTTCTGTGCCTAGCTTTGTGTTGGCCCCGATACTGCAAAAATATTTGGGGGTCGAGTGGGAACTTTTGCCGGTGGCCACGTGGGAAGGATTTGCGTCTACTGTGATGCCGACAATCGCACTGGCAGCATTCCCTCTGGCTAGCGTGACTCGGCTGATGCGGTCGAGCATGGTTGAGGTTTTGACACAAGATTATGTGCGTACGGCCAGAGCCAAAGGGTTGCCTCCTCTGTTCGTGATCGTCCGTCACACGATCCGCAACGCGATTTTGCCTGTGGTTACTGTATTGGGGCCGCTCACGGTCGGAGTGTTGACGGGCAGTTTTGTGGTTGAGAGCATTTTTTCCATACCGGGCATTGGCAAGTATTTTGTGGAAAGCATCACCAACCGTGACTATCCTTTGATCATGGGAATCACCCTGTTCTACTCTTCGCTGTTGATTATCGTCAATTTCCTGGTTGATCTGGCTTATGGCTGGATTGATCCACGGATTCAGTTGGCCAAAGGAGGCGAGTGACATGGAACCGGTGTATCATCCCCGTTTTCAGCGTGTGAGCCGTTCAAGGCCGGCGATGGAGGCGATTCGTCGCCCCCGGGTGTCGTATTGGCGGGAGAGTTGGCGACGGTTGCGTCAAAATGCGTTAGCTATGGCGGGTCTCATTACCATTGTCTTGATCGCGATTCTTTCTATTGTCGGGCCGATGCTGTCCGAATATGAATACAATGAGCAAAACCTGCAAACGGGTCGTAATTTGCCGCCGTCGGCTGAGCATTGGTTTGGTACGGATGATTTGGGGCGAGATGTGTTTGTGCGGGTGTGCGAAGGTGGGCGCATTTCACTCGCGATCGGATTGGCGGCCGCTATGATCGACATGGGCATCGGCGTAGTTTATGGAGGCATTGCCGGGCTTCGTGGTGGCCGGATGGATGAAGTGATGATGAGGATAGTGGATGTCCTGTGGGGTCTTCCTTATCTATTGACTGTGATTTTGCTCATGGTTATTTTGCCGCCGGGATTGGGGACGATTATTCTCGCGCTCACCGTGACCGGTTGGTTGAACATGGCGCGGCTCGTGCGGGGACAAGTGCTTCAGTTGAAACAACAGGAGTATGTGCTGGCCGCGCAAGCGCTGGGGGCCTCCACTTCCCGTCTGCTGGTCAAACATCTGATACCAAACGCGATGGGGCCTATCCTGATCATGTTGACGCTGACGGTGCCGAGCGCCATTTTCGCAGAAGCGTTTTTAAGCTTTTTGGGGTTGGGAGTGCAAGCGCCTGTAGCCAGTTGGGGTACGATGATCAATGATGCGCTGGTAACGGTGTTGTCAGGGGAGTGGTGGCGCCTCTTTTTCCCGGCACTGTTCCTGTGCCTGACCATGTTGGCTTTCAATGCGTTTGGGGATGGGTTGCGCGACGCACTTGATCCGAAATTGCGTAAATAAGGAGGGAAAAAGGTGGAGAAGCTGCTTGAAGTAAACGGATTAGAAGTGTCTTTTCAGCTGGACAAAGGGGAAGTACAAGCGGTGCGAGGCGTTTCTTTTTCGCTGGCCCGCGGGGAAACGTTGGCGATTGTGGGAGAGTCGGGAAGCGGAAAGAGTGTGACAGCCTTGGCTGTGATGCGGCTGCTCCAACACCCGGGCCGGATCAAGGGCGGGGAGATCTGCTATGATGGCATTGAGTTGACGCGGATGGAAGAGAAAGGGATGTTTCGCATCCGCGGTGCGGAAATCGCGATGATATTTCAGGACCCCATGACTTCCCTCAATCCGACGATGAAAGTTGGTGAGCAAATCATCGAGGGGCTTCGCTGGCACCGGAAGATGGGAACGGATGAGGCCAAAGCGCGTGCAACCGAGATGTTGAAACGGGTAGGCATTGCGCAAGCTGAACGCAGATTGGAGCAATACCCGCATGAATTCAGCGGTGGGATGAGGCAACGGGTGATGATTGCGATGGCCTTGGCCCTCAACCCGAAGGTGCTGATTGCGGATGAGCCGACCACGGCCTTGGATGTGACGGTTCAGGCGCAAATCTTGGAATTGATGAAAATGCTGCAAGAGGAGACGGGAACTTCTATCATCCTGATTACGCACGATCTAGGCGTGGTGGCTGAAACAGCTGATCGCGTCTGTGTGATGTACGGCGGACAAGTTGTGGAAACGGGAACAGTCAATGAATGTTTCCGTCAGGCCCGTCACCCGTATACGTGGGGGTTGTTGCAGTCGATGCCGAGGTTGGATCAGCCGCGGGATCGAGAGTTGCAACCCATCCCAGGATCGCCACCTGACTTGTATAAACCGCCGCAAGGATGTCCATTTGCTGACCGCTGTCCCTACGCGATGCATGTCTGTTTTGAAGAAGCGCCTCCGGAGACCCGGCTGTCGGATACCCATCAAGTCAAGTGCTGGCTGGAAGACCCCGAAGCGCCGCCAGTGGAGAGGGATCGGCCATTTGCTTGGTAGGCGATCGCCACGCAAGAAACTCCCCCGCTTTTGCTGGAGGGAGTTTCTTGCGTTTTCCCCTGTGCGATTGACTCTGGTCCCGAATTGGCGGATGTGGTCGTCGAAAGTGGGAGATAAAGCGCATTCCGGACGGCTTAAGCCAAGAGAGGAAGGTTGACATTCCTTGACGCCCCCATCCGGATGGGAGTAAAATAAATAGCGAGTTGAAACCCCTTTCTCAACTTTTTTGTCAGCAGTTTGAGAGAGTGCTGAAACCCACTGACTCTACTGCGACTATGTCCAAGATTGGAGGCAAATGATGAGCAGAGAACGCAGTTTCTTCAACCGTCGGTTACACTCTTTGCTAGGCGTGATACCGGTGGGCTTTTTTTTGGTGGAACATTTATTTTCCAACTATGCTGCTACCAAAGGGGCACAAGCATTTGTTGAACAGGTAGAATGGCTTTGGGGAATCCCGTTCCTCACTGTTCTGGAAATCTTTTTTATTTTCTTGCCGCTCCTTTACCATGGCGTCTATGGTCTGTATATTGCTTTGCAAGCCAAAAACAATGTTGGCAACTTTAATACGTTTCGCAACTGGATGTTCACCTTGCAACGGATCACAGGTGTCGCCACCCTCATTTATGTCGTATGGCATGTATGGGAGACTCGCGTGCAAGTGGCGCTTTATGACATGACCGCTCCCCAGCTTGCCAATTTGACGCATGAAATCCTGCAAAATCCAGTCAATTTGGCGTTGTATATAATCGGGCTGGTTGCGGCTGTTTTCCACTTCTCCAATGGTATGTGGACGTTCCTCATTACTTGGGGTGTGACAGTGGGGCCGCGTGCGCAACGCGTCTCTTCCTATGTGTGGGCGGTTGTGTTTGTCCTTGTTTCTTATCTCGGCATTTCTGCGCTGTTGGCCTTCGCGCAAGCTGACTTTATGGGTCAAATGGCACAGCATTAGAAGGGAGCTTTTCTCATGAATGAAAAACTAATCGTTGTCGGTGGGGGCCTGGCTGGCTTGATGGCAACGCTCAAGGCAGCTGAGGCTGGAGCCCACGTCCAACTATTTTCCATCGTACCGGTGAAACGCTCTCACTCTGTGTGCGCACAGGGCGGCATCAACGGTGCGGTAAACACCAAAGGGGAAGGGGATTCCCCATGGGAACACTTTGACGACACCATTTATGGAGGCGACTTCCTCGCCAACCAACCACCGGTCAAAGCGATGTGTGAAGCCGCGCCCGGGATCATTTATCTGATGGACCGCATGGGGGTTCCGTTCAACCGCACGCCGGAAGGGTTGATCGACTTCCGCCGCTTCGGGGGAACGAAGCACCACCGCACCGCTTTTGCAGGTGCCACCACAGGGCAACAATTGCTTTATGCGTTGGATGAACAAGTGCGTCGCTACGAATCCGAAGGTAAAGTGTCCAAGTATGAAAACTGGGAGTTCTTGAGCATTGTCAAAGATGATGAAGGACGTTGCCGCGGGATCGTCGCGCAAAACCTGCGCAGTGGCGAAATTGTCGCTTTCCCTGCTGATGCGGTGATCTTGGCGACAGGAGGACCCGGTATCATCTTCGGTAAGTCCACCAACTCCATGATCAACACTGGAACAGCGGCGGCTGCTGTGTATCAGCAAGGGGTTTATTACGCCAACGGTGAGTTTATTCAAGTGCATCCAACTGCAATCCCTGGAGATGACAAACTCCGCCTGATGTCCGAATCGGCTCGTGGTGAAGGTGGCCGTGTCTGGACATATAAAGACGGCAAACCATGGTATTTCCTCGAAGAGATGTACCCAGCTTATGGGAACTTGGTACCACGCGATATCGCTACCCGCGCCATCTTCAAAGTGTGTGTGGACGATAAGCTTGGCATCAACGGGGAGAACATGGTTTATCTTGATTTGTCCCACAAAGATCCGAAGGAATTGGATATCAAGCTGGGTGGGATCATTGAGATCTATGAGAAATTCATGGGTGAAGATCCACGCAAAGTCCCGATGAAAATCTTCCCGGCCGTACACTATTCCATGGGTGGCCTGTGGGTCAACTATGATCAAATGACCAACATTCCCGGCTTGTTCGCTGCGGGTGAATGTGACTATCAATACCACGGTGCAAACCGCCTGGGTGCGAACTCCCTCTTGTCCTGCATTTACGGTGGTATGGTTGCTGGACCGAAAGCGATTGAATATGTGCGTGGACTGGACAAACATGTCGATTCGCTCAGCACGGACATCTTTGACAAACAGCAAAAGCTGGAAGAAGAGAAGTACGAAAACATCCTGAAGATGGACGGAAACGAAAACGCCTATGCGTTGCACAAAGAGCTGGGTGAATGGATGACGGATAACGTAACGGTGGTTCGCTACAATGACCGTCTGAAGAAAACGGATGAAAAAATCCAAGAATTGATGGAGCGGTACCAAAATATCAACATGATCGACACCAGCAAATGGAGCAACCAAGCGGCGCCGTTCACCCGCCATCTGTGGAACATGTTGCAATTGGCGCGTGTTATCACGCTTGGCGCATACCATCGTAACGAAAGCCGTGGGGCACATTACAAACCGGAGTTCCCGGATCGCAATGACGAAGATTGGTTGAAAACGACCAAAGCGAAATTCACTCCTGACGGTCCAGTGTTCGAGTATGAGCCGGTTGACACTTCTCTGATCAAACCCCGTCCGCGCCGTTACGATGTGGATAAGGGAGGGGACAAAAAATGAGCGAGCAACAATATGTACAGCTGATTGTGACACGTCAAGATGGTCCAGACAGCCAACCGTATAAAGAAGAATTTAAAATCCCTTATCGCAAAAACATGAACGTGATCTCTGCGATGATGGAGATCCAACGGAACCCCGTTAATGCGAAAGGTGAAAAAGTCGCACCGGTTCAGTGGGAATCTAACTGCTTGGAAGAAGTGTGTGGCGCCTGTTCCATGGTTATCAATGGGAAGCCACGCCAAGCGTGTACGGCGCTTGTCGACAGGTTGGAACAACCGATCCGCATTGAGCCAATGCGCACGTTCCCTGTGATTCGCGACCTGGTTGTGGATCGCAGCCGGATGTTCAACGCCCTGAAGCGGGTGAAAGCTTGGATTCCGATCGATGGCACCCATGATCTGGGACCTGGTCCGCGTATTGCTGAAAATGATCGACAATGGCGCTATGAACTGTCCAAGTGCATGACCTGTGGCGTGTGCTTGGAAGCATGTCCTAACGTAAACTCCAAATCCAACTTCGTCGGCCCGTTTGTCGTGGGACAAGTACAACTGTTCAACTCCCATCCGACTGGGGCGATGAACAAAGAAGAGAGACTGGAAGCGCTGTTGGATGACGGCGGGTTGCAAGAGTGCGGGAACTCGCAAAACTGTGTGCAAGCTTGTCCCAAAGGGATTCCGCTCACGACAGCGATTGCCAAGAGCAACCGGGATGCAACGGTTCATATGTTCAAAAAGTGGCTATCCAATTAATGCACTGACTGCCGGTTTAAAGCCGGCAGTTTTTTTGTTTGGAAACAATCATTCGATAAAAAAAACAGAACCGGCTTTTTAAGCCGGTTCTGCTTTTAAAATGCCAAAGTTTATTTTTGAGAAGAAGCGGAGGTGAAGAAGTCACCGATCGCGCTAAACAAGTCGCCTAACCATTCAAAAATGGTGTCAAAGAATCCTCGAGTTACTTCGGCATTCAAAATGTTTTTGATGTCCCCGCGCAAGTTTTCAAATTGTTGAGCGAGTTGGTCCCAATCAATGTTCAAAGAGCTGAAGTGCTGAGAGAATTGGATCAATTGGTTGATCGTTTGTTCGTTCAAATTAATATTGAAATCGTTGGAAACGTTGATGATGATATCTCTGTATTCCTCGGGAGTTTGCGGTTTTTCTTGCGCCACTTCCTGTTTCACGGCATTGATGAATTGCACGGCTTTATTTGAGTCGCCCAATTCTTGGGCAAGCTCTTGCGTGCGAACAATCTCTTCGTTGGCTACTTGCTTGGTGTTTTCATCGATTTTTTTGCCTGTGGCCGTTTCAAAAGCCTTGATGATCCCGGTTAAGCCAGCGGTACCGGATACGCGGATCGGTGCGGTTACATAAATGTCCGCATCTTTGATACCCGCGGTAATGGCTGCGTTCGCATACATACTGTCGGTGATGGTAGAGATGTTGTTGGTTTTCACCGAGATGCCTTTGCCGGATTCAGTCAAGACGATTTTGGCAGAAGACAGAGCATGACGACCGATAACATCCGCTTTCAAGTATTTCCCCAAGTACTGATATTCTTCTTGGTTAGTGACTTCAATAATTTTCGCCTGCGTTTCGTCAACGCCCATCTCTTTCAAGATGGCATCGCGTTGGGTTCCTGTCAGGTCTTTACCCAACGTCACCACAGTTTGACCGGCGATGGCATCGGCGGATGCGCTGAGCGGCAAAGCGAGCGCAACGGCCGTAAGCATAGCCAAGGCCAGCAAGCTAAATTTCTTCAAATGTTTCATTAGAAATGAAACCCCCTTATAGAAGAGAAAAGAATCGCCTCCGGCAATGGATGAAGTTGCCAAAGGTCGAAAGTCCATATCAGATTTTATTGTATCGTGTATTATCGCATCTGTGAACAGTAAAAAAGTAGGTAAATTACCAAACTGGATCAAATTGCTTCCGTACGGGTCAGGGATGATGAAATTGGGGCGGGTATTGCCGGGGATTGATTGACTTTGTTTAATAGATGATAAAAAGCCCTGTCACGTTGTCGTGATAGATGGCGTGACAGGGCGACAGTTTATTTGAAGACAGGCTCTTTTAGTTCCGCCAATTTTTCAAGGGAGGTTTTCTCCACATCGGCGTGCAAACTATTGCCATGGGCATCCATGGTAACAATCGCGGCAAAATTTTTGACTTGCAGGTGCCACATCGCTTCTGGTATACCAAACTCCATGAAGTCAACGCCATCCACATTCTCAATACATTCTGCGTAGTATTGGGCCGCTCCTCCGATTGCATTGAGATAAACAGCGCCATGCTCTTTTAACGCTGCCAAGGTTTTCGCACCCATGCCACCTTTCCCGATCACAGCCCGAATGCCGAATTTTTTAATGATGTCGCCTTGGTAAGGCTCTTCACGGATGCTGGTGGTTGGTCCGGCTGCTTTCACATTCCATTTGCCATCCGCATCTTTAAGCATGACAGGGCCGCAGTGGTAAATGACGCCGCCATTTAAATCGACAGGGGAATCATGATCCATCAGGTGCTTATGCAACGCATCCCGTCCGGTATGGATTAACCCATTGATCACTACGATATCCCCGACTTTCAATTCGCGGATCTGCTCTTCGGTGATCGGTGTGGTGAGGACGACTTGACGTCCGCCCGGTTTTTCCTCGGCTTTTTCAACAGCGGAAGCTTCTTTTGCATCAGCTGGGACTGCGTCATCAGTGTAGATCCAATCCCGGATTGCACCTGTCTCTGGATCGATAGTGACGCCTTGGCGACGGAAAGCCCAACAATTGTATGCGACGGAAACATAGAAACTGGCTGGAATCCGGTGCATGGAGCCGATCTTGCAACCCAACAGCGTTGTGTTGCCGCCAAAGCCCATGGTTCCGATGCTCAGGGTATTGGCTTTTTCCATAATGTACTCTTCCAGGCGAGCCAGATCAGGATTCGGATTGGTATCGGTTACAGAACGGAACAGCTGTTTTTTCGCCAACTCATAACCAGTTGTGCGGTCCCCTCCGATGCCGACGCCGATAAACCCGGCACTGCATCCTTGACCCTGCGCTTGATACACAGCATGCAGGATACACTTGCGGATGCCGTCCAAGTCACGACCAGCCCGGCCCAAGCCTTCCAATTCACAAGGGAGGCTGTATTGAATGTTTTTGTTTTCACATCCGCCGCCTTTTAAAATCAGGCGCACATCAATGTAATCGTTTTCCCATTGCTCAAAGTGGATCACCGGCACACCCTCACCCAGGTTGTCGCCGCTGTTTTCACCTGTGAGCGAATCGACGGAGTTGGGGCGAAGTTTCCCCAATTGGGTTGCCTCTTTTACGGCTTGGCGAATCTGTTTGGCCATTTCGATTTGGTTGGCGTCAACCGGTACTTTAATTTTAAATGTAAGCATTCCGGTATCTTGACAGATGGGAGATACGTTTTCTTCCGCCCTTTTGATATTGTCGGTGATGGTGCCAAGCGCCAGTGCCGAGCGTGTGCCGGCATCTTCACGCAACCGTGCCTGCTGGATGGCGTAGCGGACATCAGGTGGCAAGTTGGTTGATGTTTCGGTGATTAGCTTTAAAATCGAGTCTTTAAAAGATTGCATCGGTAACCCCTCTTTTATTCCACATGATTATTTGGATCGCTTCTCTTTTATATTATAACGGGTGTTGCCATTTTTCTCATCCGATCGTAATGTTGGAAGATTGCGTCAACTTAAAAAGAATAAATACCCGTTCTGTCACCTCAGAACGGGTATAAACGGTTTTAATGACTGCTGTTACATGAATAAAACACCCGATGGTTATAACGGGTTGCGTTGGGCACTTTTAATAAACACTTGTTCATTTTCGATTACTCCGCAAATGCCGCATTGCACGCGATATTCATCACCGCGGTAGTGATGGTGCAAGGGGTCGCTCTCTGACACTTGCTCAGTGATGATGCCTGAGCGGGCATCTTTTTTCACGGCAAATGGGATTTGTTCGATGATGTTAAACCGACTGCGGTTGGTACCGCATACGGGACAAAGATAAGGATACGACACCATAGACACCTCCATCCTTACCTTGCCCCAAACGATTTAGATCCATTCTTCCGCCCAGTTTTGGATTGAGTCGATCACCGGAGCGAGGGCTTCCCCTTTTTCGGTGAGGGCGTATTCAATCCGCACCGGCGTTTCGGGATAAACGGTCCGTTCAACAATCCCATGGGCTTCTAACTCTTTCAGGCGCTCTGCCAACATCCGTTCGCTCATCAATGGGATTTGTTCTCTTATATCGCGAAAACGACTTGTTTTTTCAAGCAACACACGAATGATCAAACCTGTCCATTTTTTGGCCAATATTTCAATTGCCGATTCAAATTTGGGGCAGATGCAACGATCCATTTTGTTTCACCTCTCTTCATATCTTAACAAATCTTGTGGATGCTTGGCATCTGTCTATGACATCATTTTCGATTTTTTCCTGACAGCTTGCAGGTGGTTGTAAGAGAGGGAGCATGGATCCGTTGTTAGGGCCCATGCTCGTGATGGTGCCGTATGCTAATTATTGTTGATTGTAACATGTTCTGACGGCGGTAGGGGAGGGGAATTTGGTGGGGATGATTGTTTCAGGCTCTGAAAGTGTTTGCGGATTTCCGATTTGGACCATCCGCGCTGCTGGAAATCCAATAAATAATCCAAGAGCAGAGGAGACCAAGGAAGTTTCATGACCGTTTGAGTAAATGTATGCGCGGCGATCTCTCTTGTCCGTAAAATCCCTTTTCGCTGTTTGAAAGGTCCCATCCGTTTGACCACGACTTTGGCTAGGTCAGCGTCAGTTCGTCCACACCGCGTTTCCTCTAAATGGTGGAACCACTCGTGGTACAGATGAAGCAACATGATTTCCTCTTCAGCCACGGATTCGCCCATGGCATTAAAAAATTGGTCGATCTGCTGGAGTGAGCGGCGGTAGATTTCGATCGTTTTTGGCTTTTTTCTGTATTGCGCGCGAATAAAGGGGTCATGGGGGTGCGCATCCCGAAAACGAATGCAAACGCCTTCTTTTAGCAACTGGTTCAGCAATGTCCGCAACGACAATGGGCGGCCGTGAAGGGAAGCTACGGTTTGCCCTTTCTCCATGGCTTGCTCCACATAATAGGGGAGTGCGTCGGGGGGGATGTGCTCATAATACTCATCTTGCTTCAATTCAAGTTGGAAGAGCGTTTGTGGGTCCACAGACGGCCAATGACGGTCGAGATGAATCTCTGCCAATGGCTTGCGAAACGGTTTGCCTGCATTTGTTTTCATGCTTTTTCCCCATTTCGACATGTTTATCTCACTTCTATGTCGACAAGGGCTTGACTCATTCCCAAACTGGACAAAGAATCCATGAGCTAGCTTCATGGATTCTGTTCGTTTTCCTTTTTCTGCTTGAGAGGAGTGGTTAACAATTTGAGCAACCAAGGCTTCAAATCAATCACCCGCATATGGGAAGGACAGGAGTCCGTTCCGCAGATAATCATTGGCACGAGGGAGTCCAGGTGATGCAGAGAACCGTGGCAGGCTCCGCTGTGAGTGGGCGATGCTTCACTAATCATTTCATAACCGGGCGATACCGTCACCACGATTACTCGCTCTGATGTGCCCATCACCCCGCCCAACCGGGCTAACACGTCGGGGAAGATGCCATAGGTAATTCGGTTCTTATCATCCACGCTTAAATCGAGAATAGCCAAATCGCCGATCACATCCCATGTTTGATCATACTCATCGACGAGGGAACCGCCTTCTTTAAAGCTTAGGTGGCCCTCAATTTGCCCACTTATGCAGGAAACACGGCCTTGATTATTCCAAGCGATGATGTCCAATTTGGGCTCTTGTTTGAGCGTGATGACCACTTCCGCAAGATCGAGCTGTTCGTCCAATACATAGATATAAGCCATCCGCTCATTGCAACAGATGACGAGCTGATCATCGGGACGTGGCTTTTTCTGTTTGATGGGCATGATGCGGTACGGATGCAAGCTTTTGCGCAGATCGATATATGCTTCTTTGCGGTTGGGGATGATGGGTGCTTGCCCGCTGTCTCCCATGACAATCCAGATCACGTCATCCACCGCTTCATCCCAGCTCGGAAACAGATTTAACAACGCTTGCAATTCTTCATCTGCTTTTACAATCCCCTTGATCTCCGATGTTCCTTTTTGATGCACATAGTCATCGTTGCGAGGAAAATAAGCGATGGTGAGAGTGGGCAATTGACCGGATTCCAGCAGGTGGGCAATCTCGTTGCGCGTGAAGGTGTCATGGAAGCCGAAGCGGCTTAAAGGACCCGTCGGTCTGCTGTTGTGATCAATCTTGGCCAAAGCCCCAAACGAAAAATAACGGGTGGCCATCGTTTCAATCGTTTTGGGCAGGAGGCGAAAGAGACGGCCTAGCCAGGGCGCGGTCAGCGTTTGCTCGTGGGGACCACGATGGATCAAAGCATTGATGGAAGCGGTCGGCCCCTCGAACGCTTCATGAATCGTTTTTACATCTGGGCTAAGACAGACTTGATTCAAACGTTGCAGGCTGTCTTTTAATACGGTTCGTGTACCGAACTTAAACGTTTCCTTCAAGCCAGTGCCGAAATTGACCATGCGCTGTTCTTGTGGGTCCATGTAGACTAATCCGTATATTTGATGCTGATTGGGAGGAGTGCCCGTCAGCAATGTCGAGTCAATGGAGACTGACATGCTGGGAAACGAAGTCACCACTCGGGGATGGTATTGGCCCCGCTCTTTGAGGAATCGGAGCGCGGGCGTTTTGCCCAGTTGTATGGCTTCACGCAACGGTGCATCCATCAAGGAATCAATAATCAATAAGATTACGGGTTTCACCGGCGCCTCCGCCAATGCCTCCTTGTTGGCAAAAGTCTCTTTGTTGCTGGAAGACTGAGAGCCCATGTATCCAATCAAAAGAAAAAACAAGATGATAAGTAAACCAATTAACCCTATCCAAATCATATGTTTCAACCTCTGTTTTCGCAGATTCAACCCTTAATGTGCCTTGGGACCGGTTTTTTTATGCTAAATGGAAAGGGTAAAGTGAGAGAGAAAGAGAATGGAAGTATAGAGGCTTGTCATATAGAAAGGAAGGATTTCAATGCACCCATTGCCAAAAGTACCAGAAACGGAAGTAAGAGAGCGGATTGCTCGTTTTCAGGCGAAACTGCAAGAGAATCAGATCGATGGGGCCATGATTACGCAGAATGTGGACTTATATTATTTGACCGGGTCGATGCAAAACGGCCTGCTATTTGTGCCACAGTCGGGGGAGCCCCGTTTTTATGTGAAGAAAAGCGTCGCTCGGGCCGAATTTGAGGCATCCGTTCCTGTGGAGGAAATGGGCCGGATGAAACAGCTTGGCGAGCGGTTGCGGTCAACATTCGGGAACGTGAAGCGGATCGGGATCGAGATGGATGTGTTGCCTTATGGTTTGGCAGTAAGGTACCTCGGCTTTTTCCCGGATGCCGAAGCTGTGGATGTCGCCTTTATGCTTCGACTGGTCCGGGCAGTGAAGTCAGAATACGAACTCAACCAGCTGAGAATCGCCGCTGCACATGTGCAGGAGATGGTAGCCACGTTGCCGCAACAGATACGCGTGGGGATGAGTGAGGTCGAACTGTCCGCGCAAATCGAACACGCGCTCAGATTGAAAGGAAACATTGGCATTTATCGCATGCGCGGCTATAACCAGGAACTTTGCTTGGGCATGGTCGCATCGGGAGAGGCAGCTGCTACCCCAACTTACTTCGACGGCCCAGCAGGTGGCTTAGGTATGTCCGTTGCCAGTCCACAAGGTGCAAGCCGTAAAACATTTTCGGTGGGAGAGCCCATCCTCTTTGACATCAGCACGGTGGTAGAAGGATATATCATTGACCAGACGCGCATGGCCGTAATCGGCGAATTGGACGAGGAGTTGACCCGTGCCTATGAAGTAGCTGTGTCTATCATAAGAGAAGCAGAGCGCATGGGAAAACCGGGCGTCCCCTGGCAGGACTTATACCTCAAGGCATTGGAGATGGCCGAAGCCGCTGGCCTGCAACAACATTTCATGGGCTTTGGAAACGACCAAGCCAAATTCCTCGGCCACGGCGTCGGATTGGAGTTTGACGAATTGCCTGTTTTGGCACGTGGATTTGCGCAACCCCTTGAGAAAAACATGGTCATCGCCATCGAGCCTAAATTCACCTTCCCGGGTCGGGGTGTCGTCGGTATTGAAAACACCTATGTCGTGACTGAGCAGGGATTAAAAGCCATCACCACCACTCCGGAAGACATCGTCCGGATTCCTGAGTAACCCTTATCGTATGCACAGCCCAGCCTGCTTGATGGCTGGGCTTGCTTGTTGATACTCCCATATGCGGTGAGAAGCGGTCACCAAACAAAGACGAGAGAGTGCAGGAACCAACGCCGCTTTGGCGACATAAGATGGGGAGAAAAGTGGAGCAGAGGAAAGAAATACCAAGCAAACCTGCCTAAATTCTCCGCCACCGCTCACCACGCAACCTCCCTGCTCATAGTATAACTTGACTGGTCCCTGACCCTTGTATTCCAGTGCTTGAGCAAGGAAGGGTGTCAACATTTGAGTAACCAAAAAGGCAAACCCTTATTGACCAATCGGGAGAGGGAAGTATTCGAGCTGTTAGTCCAAGACAGGACCACCAAAGAAATCGCCCAACAACTCTTCATCAGTGAGAAAACTGTCCGCAACCACATCAGCAACGTGATGCAGTGTATTTGCAAAAAAGGGGATAAGCATATGGAGTGGTTGGGGTAGAACCGGTTAGACTATCTCCTTCCATTTTCCTTCAGTTTGATTTTTTCTATCAGCATATCACTATATTCTTTACCATCCTTACTAAAATGAGCACGTCTATGACAGTTAGAACAAATTGCCGCAACATGCTCTGGCCGACATAATGAAGAAGGTGAAAATGTGATTCCAGATTATCAAACATTGATGTTACCTGTTTTGAAATATCTATCCAATGGAAAAGAGCATACAACGAAAGACCTTAGAGAAGCGATGGCAACGAAGTTTAAGATAACCACCAAAGAGAGAAAACAACTGTTGCCCAGCGGAAGACAACCTGTTTTTGATAGCCGAGTGGGTTGGGCATGTACATATCTTAAAAAAGCGAAATTAATTGAAAGTCCTAAACGTGGAATCATAAAAATTACGTATAGAGGGCGAAAGGTTTTAAATAGTCATCCAAGTGACATCAACAATCAATTTTTATTGCAGTTTGAAGAGTTCAGGGGATTTTTTGCAAAAGGAAAAGCAGATTCGGCGATTGAAAAAACACAGACCAAAGAGCTTGTTAAACCCCCGAGAGAAACATTAAGTGAGAGTTATGAACTGATTAGAAAAGAATTAGCTGAAGAGTTGTTAGAACAAGTTATGAAATGTTCTCCAGATTTTTTTGAGGATCTTGTTGTTAAGTTGTTGGTAGCGATGGGATATGGAGGATCTTTGGCAGATGCGGGCCAAAGAGTTGGAGGCACTGGTGATGGGGGAATTGATGGGATTATTAAAGAAGATAAACTTGGATTGAGCCAGATCTACATTCAAGGCAAAAGATGGGACAAGCCGGTTGGCAGTCCTGAAATTCAACAGTTTGCCGGAGCTTTGACGGCTAAAAACGCTGAAAAAGGGGTCTTTATCACTACCTCCAGATTTACTGCCAGCGCGATCAGTTTTGCAGAAAAGGTTCCGAAAAATATTGTTTTAATTGATGGGGATAATCTGGCTGAACTGATGATCGATTATAATATAGAGGTATCTGAAGAGGAGCGCTATATTGTTAAACGAATTGACAGCGACTTTTTTGAACAATGATTTTTAAGAAAAGAACAGGTGGACTGACTCAAAGGTGTGTGGAAATGACACACCTTTTTTTATTTGGTATTGACGAGAGAATCGCGGTATAATAAGATCAAATCGAAATTTAGTAATCGAATACTAAATTTGTTGTTGCAAATATCATATGAGTGGGTTTATACTATTCTCAGGTGGAGGGAACGGTGGAAAAAGGAGGCACAAAACATGGCAACACTTTTTCACTTCCAAGAACTTCTCAGACAGAGAAATATCATCGACCGTGATCAAATCACCGTTGAGTTATTGCGCATCCACCTGACTCAAAAAGCTTATGAACAAAAATACAACCACTTGCAGGGTGTAGATGAAGCGTCTCTGTATGAATTGATGAAAGAAACAACCGAAAAACGACTCGGCTATTTTCCGGGAGACCCGAGCTGGTTTTATGAACTTTTTCAGGCAGGCAAAGAGATCAACTTCATTCAGGCTCTCAAGCAAATTTTCCAAAAAGACCGGTCTGGAGTGATGGTCAGCCCTGCATATCTTGTGGATTATTTTTCGCGATCTTTGATGGCCGGGCATATTGAGACGGTATTGATTGCAGAAGCACATAAACATCTGAATGGTTTGATAGAGCTGATCGAAACCAACTTGGATAAAACCTTTGTCCTGACCGCTGAAAAAAAGTGGTTGGCAGAAGTGTTAAAGTTTCTTTTTGCACACTGCAACCATGTGGAAGTGCTTCAGGTTTCCATTTACAGCCTCTTACCATTGGATCAAGAATTCGACCTGATTATCGCCATACCCGCCTTTGGCTTTAAACCGGAAGTAAACACGGAACGGTTTATGACACGGGAATCGGAAGGGATTGCCGCTGAAAACTTGCTTGACTGGCTGAATGAATTCGGGGAGTTGCAAATGGTTGTCCCCGCAAGATTTACGTTTTCAGGTGGTTCCTTTGCGAAATTGAGATCCTGGATTCTCCAACATTTCAATATAAAGTCAATTTTTACATTGCCTGAAGGAACCCTGCGGCCGTATACGGGGATGAAAACGTACTTGCTCACGATCTCCCATCAAGCGGTGGATTCCATCCAACTGGGAAGCCTTGAGCTGAAAAAAGGCCAATTTCTTCCCCGTGTTCAAAAGGAGATTTTTCAGGAAGAGCTTGAGGAACGGGAAGACTGGCGAATCGAGCTTTTACTGGCCGATGACCAGGAAGATCTCCTTGGTGGACTGGCCGGGCCCAACCGGGAAGTGGTCAAGTTAAAAGAGATCGCCGAACTTTTTCGTGGAAAGTCGATTATGAAAAGCCATATCCAACCCGGAGAAATATCGGTTCTCAATATTTCCAATATCGAAGACGGGGAGATTATCTGGGAAGGGATGGATACAATCGATGAAGAGTACAGGAAAGTAAGGCGTTATGCATTGGAACCGGGAGATTTGGTGATCACCTGTCGGGGAACGGTTAATAAAGTGGCAGTGGTTCGGGAATTACCCAAAAAAGTGATCGCTTCTGCGAATATTATTGTAGTCCGTTTTTCGAAAGAAGTGATGAGCGAATATGTGAAAGTTTTTTTGGAAAGTCCGGTTGGCACCCAATTGGTAAAAACATTCCAGCGCGGAAGCACTGTGATGAATATTAACCCGGCCGATCTGGGCGAGATGGAGATTCCACTTCCGGATATAGAAGAACAGCGGAAGATTGTCGAAGAGTATCGGAAAGAACATCAACTCTATTTCGAAACCGTCCGCAAAGCCAAAGAACGATGGGAGAAAAAAAGACAGCAGATTTACGATCAATTATTGGACTGAGGAGGCCTTAACTGATGGCGGTATCCAACAACAACAGCGCCGAATTGGGATTTGAACAACGCCTGTGGAGCATGGCGGACAAACTGAGAAACAACATGGACGCAGCCGAATACAAACACGTGGTGTTGGGCTTGCTTTTCCTAAAGTACATATCCGATGCGTTTGAGGAAGAATACGAACGCCTATCCAACGATGAATGGGCAGACCCCGAAGATCCCGATGAATACCTTGCAAACAATATCTTCTGGGTTCCTCAAGAAGCCCGCTGGTCTCATATCAAAGCCAACGCCAAAAAACCGGAGATTGGGCAAATCATCGATAACGCGATGGTGGCTATCGAACGGGACAACAACTCGTTAAAAGGCGTGCTTCCCAAAGATTACGCCCGCCCGGAATTAGACAAAACCAAATTAGGGGAGATTATCGACTTATTCTCGTTCAAAGTAGGGGACAAAGACAGCCAGGCCCACGATGTGCTGGGACGGGTATATGAGTACTTCCTCAATAATTTTGCCAGTGCCGAAGGGAAAAACGGCGGGCAATTCTACACCCCGCGTACCGTTGTTAAGTTGTTGGTTGAATTGATTCAACCTTTTAAAGGAAGGATTTACGACCCCTGCTGCGGTTCGGGCGGAATGTTCGTCCAAAGCCAGGAGTTTATCAAAGCCCATCAAGGCAGAATTGGGGATGTGGCTGTCTACGGGCAAGAATCTAACCCGACCACCTGGCGCCTTTGCAAAATGAACCTGGCCATTCGCGGGATCGACAATAACCTGGGTGAGTACCATGCAGATACCTTCCATGATGACCTGCATAAAAACCTGAAAGCGGACTACATCTTGGCCAATCCGCCGTTTAACATCAGCGACTGGGGCGGCGAGCGCTTAACCGAGGACCACCGCTGGAAATACGGAGTTCCGCCGGCTGGAAACGCCAACTACGCTTGGATTCAGCATATTGTCTCCAAACTGGCTCCCAGCGGAACGGCTGCCTTTATCCTAGCGAACGGTTCCATGTCTACCAACCAAAGCAGCGAAGCAACCATTCGCAAAAATTTGATTGAGAATGACCTGGTCGAAGCCATTGTCACTCTTCCGGGGCAGCTCTTTTACTCTACCCAAATTCCCGTCTGCGTCTGGGTGATGACCAAAAACAAAGCGGCCAAAAACCACCGCAACCGCAAAGGGGAAATCCTCTTTATCGATGCCCGCAAACTGGGCTATATGGTGGACCGTGTCCGCAGGGAACTAAGCGATGAGGACATTCAAAAGATCGCTCGAACCTTCCATGCTTGGCGTGGGCAAGAAGAAGCGGGAGAGTATGAGGATGTCAAAGGCTTCTGTAAATCAGCCACTTTGGAAGAGGTAAGGGAGCATGAGTATATCCTTACTCCTGGTCGTTATGTTGGTATTGAAGAGACGGAAGATGATGAGGAAGCGTTTGAGGATAAGATGGCACGTTTGACCAGTGAGTTGGCGGAGCAGTTTGCCAAGTCAAGGGAATTGGAAGAGGAGATTAGAAAGAACTTGCGGGGGATTGGGTATGAAGTTTAAGGACTTTTGCACTTTTAAGGAGGGTTATGTTAATCCTTCACAAAAAATTGCAAGTTATTTTGATGGACCTATTAAATGGTTAAGAGCGACTGACTTAAATAACTCCTATGTATACAATACTTCAAGGACTTTAACAGAGGAAGGATTTAAAAGTGCAGGTAAAAGTTCTATCCTGTTTAAACCAGACACAATTGCTATAAGCAAGTCTGGTACTATTGGTAGGATTGGAATACTTAAAGATTACATGTGCGGTAATAGAGCGATCATAAATATAGAAGTAAATCAAGAAAAAATGAATCTGAGATATGTTTTTTATTGGCTATTGAATGAACAGAATTATATACAAAATTTAGCGGTAGGTAGTGTTCAGAAAAATTTATATATCTCTGTATTAGAACAACTGGAAATAGCTGATAGACCTCTACGAGAACAAAAAGCTATTGCTGACATTCTCTCAGCTTTAGATGACAAAATCGAACTTAACAACCAAATCAACAAAAATCTTGAAGAAATGGCACAAGCGATCTTTAAATCCTGGTTTATCGACTTTGAGCCGTTTCAAGATGGAGAGTTTGTTGAAAGTGAGTTAGGGTTGATTCCTAAGGGGTGGGAAGTAAGCAGTCTAGATAGTGTTGCAAACTATCTTAATGGTTTAGCTATGCAAAAATATAGACCAACAGGAGATGAGTTTTTGCCTGTTATAAAAATAAAGGAGCTTAGACAAGGATTTGCTACTTCAGAAAGTGATAAGGCTACTCCGGATTTAGACCCAAGATACATTGTGGAAAATGGAGATATATTATTTTCTTGGTCTGGAACCCTTGAAGTGAAGATTTGGAGTGGTGGAAAAGGAGCTTTAAATCAGCACTTATTTAAGGTTACCTCAGAGAAATATGATAAGTGGTTTTACTATTACTGGACTAAACATTATTTAAATAAATTTAGAAAAATTGCTGAAGACAAGGCAACTACTATGGGACACATTAAGAGAAAAGATTTAAACGAAGCTAAAGTATTAATACCAGATAAAGCGACTTATAAGCAAATAAATTGCTTAATGGAACCTATCTTTAACAAACTAACTCTATTAGATATACAAAATAAAACACTACAGAACCTCCGCGACACCCTCCTACCCAAACTCATGTCTGGTGAGATTCGCGTACCTCTGGAAAACGAAGGGAGACATCAAGATGAGCAGCTTCAACGAGTATGAGTTGGAACAAGCTTCCTTGGAATGGTTTCAAGAGTTAGCCTACGATGTGAGCTACGGCCCCGAAATTTCCCCTGAAGGCGATTATCCGGAACGGAACGAGTACAGCGATGTCATTTTGGAAGAGAGATTGCGGGATGCCCTGTCCCGCATCAACTCTCACCTTCCGCTGTCTGCGATCGACGAGGCCGTTCGCAAGATTTCGATTCCGCAAAGTCCCAATCTTCTAATCAATAACCAAGCGTTTCATCAAATGATCACCGACGGAATTGATGTCCAGGTCCAGCGGGACGACGGCAGTTTCAAAACGGAAAAAGTATGGCCAATCGACTTTAAAGATCCCCACAATAACGACTGGCTGGTGGTTAACCAGTTTACCGTCGTCGAAAACGGAGTAGAGAAGCGCCCGGATCTGGTCGTTTTCGTCAATGGAATGCCGCTCGTGGTGATCGAATTAAAAAGTGCTTCCAATGAAGAGACCGACATTACCAAGGCATACAATCAAATCCAGAATTACAAAAAAAAGATTCCATCCCTGTTTACTTACAATGCTTTCTCTGTCATCAGTGACGGAGTGAATGCACGGGCAGGCTCCCTGACGGCCGACGAAGATCGGTATATGATGTGGCGGACGATCGATGGGGAGGATGTCGCTCCGGGCGCCATTCCGCAACTGGAAGTTTTAATCAAGGGAATATTTGAAAGAAAACGTTTTCTGGATATCTTAAGGCATTTCATTTTTTTCCAAACGGACGGAGAAAATGTCTACAAGATTTTAGCCGGATATCATCAATACCATGCGACGGTGAAAGCAATTGAGAGCACGATTCGCGCAACTGATGAGCAAGGGGACCGCAAAATTGGGGTGATCTGGCATACTCAGGGGTCCGGGAAAAGTTTG
Organism: Laceyella sacchari; assembly: GCF_004343255.1. Taxonomy (GTDB): domain Bacteria; phylum Bacillota; class Bacilli; order Thermoactinomycetales; family Thermoactinomycetaceae; genus Laceyella; species Laceyella sacchari. Next base: position 624,804 of record NZ_SMDD01000001.1, read on the forward strand.
TCCATGGTCTTTTATGCCGGAAAATTGGTCTCTGAGCTGGATAACCCGACCATTGTAGTGATCACTGACCGTAACGACCTCGATGATCAGCTTTTCTCCACCTTCAGCAAGTCTAAGCAGTTGTTGCGCCAAACGCCGAAACAGGCCCATTCCCGCAAAGAACTGCGCGAGCTGCTCAATGTGGAATCCGGGGGCATTATCTTTACTACCATCCACAAATTTGCCCCTGAGGAAAATGGAGATCAGATGCCGGTATTGACGGATCGCCGCAATGTAGTGGTGATCGCCGATGAGGCACATCGAAGCCAGTATGGGTTCAACGCGGAAGTGGTGGAAGGGAAAGACGAGGCGAAAATCAAGTTCGGCTTCGCCAAATATATGCGGGACGCCTTGCCGAACGCTTCGTATATCGGATTTACCGGTACGCCTGTTGAGTTGGCGGATAGAAACACGCCGGCAGTGTTTGGAGACTACATTGACATTTATGATATGACCCGCGCGGTGGAAGATGGAACCACCGTCAAGATTTACTACGAAAGCCGGATTGCCAAACTCTCCTTGCCGGAGGACGAAAAGCCGAAGATCGATGAGGAGTATGAAGAAATCACCGAGCATCAGGAACTGGATGAGAAAGAGAAGCTCAAATCCAAATGGGCCCGTTTGGAAGCATTAGTCGGAGCGGAAAAGCGGCTCAAGCAAATCGCTAAAGACATCGTGGAACACTTCGAAATCAGGCAGAATGCCATGTTTGGTAAAGCGATGATTGTCACCATGTCCAGAAAGATTGCTGTTGACCTCTATAACGAGATCGTTGCATTAAGACCGAAGTGGCACAGTGACGACCTGGATAAAGGTGTCATCAAGGTGGTGATGACCGGAAATTCGAGCGATGAGGCAAAAATGCATTCTCATCACACCACCAAACAGCAGCGCGAGCTTCTCGCTAACCGGATGAAGGATATCCATGATGAGCTCAAGATAGTCATTGTTTGCGATATGTGGCTGACCGGGTTTGATGTTCCTTGTATGCACACGATGTATATTGATAAACCGATGAAAGGGCATAACCTGATGCAAGCCATTGCCCGTGTTAACCGTGTGTTTAAAGATAAACCGGGTGGATTGGTGGTCGACTATATCGGGATCGCCGACTCTTTGAAAAAGGCTCTGCAACAGTATACCGAAAATGACCGCAAAACGGCGGGTGTGGATACGGAACTGGCAGTTGACCTCATGCATGAGAAGTATGACCTGATCCAGGATTTGCTTCACGGTCATGATTACAGCAAGTTTAAAAGCGAAAGCCCATCCGAGCGGATGCAAACCATCGTTGCCACCGTTGATTATGTATTAGGGCTCGGTGAAGAAAAGAAAAAACAATTTCTGCAACTGGTTACCGAGCTGGCAAAAGCTTATGCTTTGTGCTCAACCACTCCCGAAGCGGAAAAATTGAACTTGGAAATCGGGTTCTTTAAATCGGTAAAAACCGGGATTATCAAGATGATTCCAGCTTCGGGCAAGAAAAAAACGGCTTCCCAGTTGGATGCCGAGATCAACCAATTGGTATCCAAGTCCATTATCTCTGAAGGCGTGGTGGACATTTTGGGCGCCGTTGGCCTCAATAAACCCAACATCGCCATCTTGTCCGATGAGTTTTTGGCCGAGGTGAAAGGATTAAAACAGAAAAACCTTGCCGTAGAGCTGCTCAAACGCTTGTTAAACGGAAAAGTAAAAACCATCGCTAAACGGAATCTGGTTCAATCGAAAAAGTTCTCTGAGATGCTGGAAGAATCGATTATCAAGTATCAAAATCGGACGATTGAATCGACTCAGGTCATCATGGAATTGATTGAGCTGGCGAAAGAGATGAATAAAGCTCACAAACGGGGTGAGGAAACGGGGTTATCCGATGATGAAGTGGCCTTTTATGATGCTTTGGCCAATAATGAATCGGCAAAAGAAGTCCTGGGAGATGAAGTGTTAAAGCAGATCGCGCGCGATCTGACCGATTCGATTAAAAGAAATCTAACGGTGGACTGGAATCTGCGGGAAAGCGTCCGAGCCAAAATGAGGGTAACAGTCAAAAAATTGTTGAGAAAATACGGTTATCCGCCAGACAAAGAGAAAAGTGCAGTTGAAATTGTGATGAAACAGGCAGAATTAAGCTGTCAGAATGAGGCAGAAGAATTAGACGAAGAACTGGATTAATTCTTGTAAAGCCATGAAAAAGTGAAAGGGGGGATGCCCGAAAGTAGGATTAAGCAATATTTGTGGTTGGAAGTGCCAGTTCCAACTGCAGATCCGGAATCTGATCTGCTGAACCTGCGCCAACAGGATCAGCAGAGTCATAGATGCAGTTTTCCACCGCCAAATGGAAGACTGCATAGATGAGATCACTCCATAGGTTTTACGCGCAAAGAGCTTCGTTTGTGCAACCCCTTCAACCTATGCTTCCTTTAAATTAACCTTTCTATCATTGTAACGAACTCTTTGCGCTCCCTTCAAGTCAAGTCCAACATTTCATTCTTCGGGAGGAACAAACGATGAAAAAATGGATGATTGGATGCGGTACTCTTATGGGACTGTTCTTATTGTTGGGAGCATGTGTGGCACTCATGTCAAGTGTAGACACAGAAAAAGACAATCTTCAGGCAGATAAAAAAACAATTTCAGAAAAGGTGGACACTCCAGCAATGTCTACATCTGAACCAGCGGTGAAAGAGAATGATGAAGTGACGATGGAAGAATTCAATAAGATTAAAAACGGAATGACCTATGAAGAGGTTGTAAAAATTATCGGTTTTGAGGGAACAGAAATGAGTTCTTCTGAAATTGGCGGCATCAAAACCATTATGTACTCTTGGCAAAATGACGACGGTTCGAATATGAATGCGATGTTTCAAAACAACAAGCTGAATACAAAGGCACAATTTGGTTTGAAGTAACGGATAGAAGAGGTAGGCGGAAGTTAGAAAGCTTCTGCCTACTACAGCCCATTATCTATAAATCTGAAAGGAGCAATTTCTATGTCCATTGTTTCCATTCATAAATCTTTTACCGATGCAATTGCTCAGGTACCGCCACATGTTCAAAAATCGGCTTGGGAGATGATTCATCAGTTGACCGAACATCCGGAAGCTCATGGCCTAAATTTTGAACGAGTGAAAGGAGCGATTGACCCTAAAGTCCATTCTGTTCGTGTGAATCAAAAATACCGGGCGATTCTTGTCAAGCCGGAAAAAGAAGATGTGAATTTGTTTTTGTGGATTGGCAATCACGATCAGGCATATGCATGGGCGGAAAAGAAGAGATTTGAAGTTAACAAGGCGACAGGTCTTTTGCAGATGTGGACAAGCCCGGGAAGGAACGGTTCAAATACGGTAAAAGGAATATTTTGTGATTATACCGAAAAGCAACTGATTGCCATAGGTGTGCCGGAAGAGCTTATTCATGTGATATACAGTATTCAAACAGCCGATGAGCTGTACAAGTATGCCGATGAAATTCCGGAAGATACGTTAGAACCCCTTTTATGGATCGCTCAGGGTGAGCCGTACCAGGACGTGCTTCAGATTGTCACCGAGATCAAGGCAGAACAAAGGAAAGATCAAGAAAAATCGGATCAACCATTTCTCCAGGCTATGTTAAATACGTCAAGCCAAGTGGCAGTGATTTCTTCCGACACACAGCTCCAGGAGATTTTAAAATATCCTTTTGACCGATGGCGGTTGTTTTTGCATTCCACTCAAAAAGAATTGGTCGAGAAAGATTTTAGCGGCTCGGTAAAAGTGCTCGGAGGAGCCGGAACAGGCAAAACGGTGGTTGCTTTGCACCGGGCAAGGAAGCTGGTGAGAGATTTTTTGCTTCCGGATGAGAAACTTCTCTTTACAACCTTTAACGTTAATATGGTAGCAATCGTACAAGACCACTTAAACACCATGTGTACAGCTGAGGAGTTACAAAGAATAGATATCATTAACATCGACCGGTTGGCCAAAGAAATTGTTGAAACTTATTGTGGTGTACAAATCAATAAAATGATTGAGAGCGATCAAGACAGGGAGATCATCTGGCGGCAGGCTGGAAGCTGTTTAAACATAGACCCAAGTCAACTGCTGCTCATCAAGAGAGAATATGACCGGTTTATCCAACCCTATGGAATTGATGAAAAGGAAGAATATTTAACTCTTCTGCGCAAAGGAGGAAAGACAAAAATCAGCAAAAGGAAACGGGAAGAAATATGGAAAGTGGTTGAATATGTCCGCAGTGAGATGGAGGAAAGAGGCTGGTATGAATATCCTGATATCATTCGCATGGCCCGAAAATGGTTGGAAACGAACCCAGGCCGATTGAATTACCGTGCGGCTATTGTTGATGAAGCTCAGGACTTTACAGAAGAGTCGTTTAAATTGTTGAGGGCTTTGGTCCCTAAAAACAGAAATGACTTGTTTATTGTGGGTGATCCCCACCAACGGATTTACTCCCGATTTGTGGTTCTTTCACGTTGCGGAATCGATGTCAGGGGACAAAGATCCAGACGCTTACGCATTAACTATCGCACTACTGAACAAATTCGAAAACAAGCAATACAAGTGATTGGAGATATTCCATTTGATGACTTAGATGGAGGGCAAAATTTTGCAGATGATATTTCGCTTATGTCAGGAATGGAACCTGTATGCGTAAACTTTGCAAAGGTAAACCTTGAGAGACAATTTATTCTGAAACAGATGAAGGAATTATTAAGAGAAGGAATTTTGCCTCATGAGATTGGTCTCTTTGCGAGAACGAAAAAAATGGTTGAGAGGTATCAAAAGTTTTTGGAGGAGAATGGAATAGCTGTCTCGCTTCTTACCACAGAATCTCATTTAAACAATAAAGGGGTTAATTGCGGCACGATGCATCGAAGTAAGGGGCTTGAATTTCGCGTGGTCTTCCTGGCTGGGGTCAATGAAAAAGTCGTTCCCCTCGATGCTTTTACTAAAATTGAAGATGTTGAAGAAAGAGAAGAGAAAATCAAACAAGAAAGGTCTCTCTTGTATGTTGCAAGTACCAGAGCGCGAGAGAAATTGTTTATTACCTCATATGGGAAAATGTCGCCATTTTTAAGAAATTAAGATCTTACAGAGACAGGATTCAAAAATCGGTGTTCAATTTTTTTAAACTCATCATATTTGGCTGTCGAGAATATCGATTATTTAAATATTAATATCTGGATTACAAAGAAGGTATTTTGGATAGGAATTAATGAAACAAACGGATGGGAGGATTTGTCGCACTGTTTTATTGCGTTCTAAAAAACGTGTCGAATGAAGAGAGGATGGGTAAATAATTTAAAGATTGATCATTTTAAATCAAATGAAAGAAGGTGTATAGATAGATAAGGATATGGTTCTAGGCTTCATTGTATTAGTCGTTGTTTTAATAATCGCAATTGCCTTATTAATTGTGCCTAAATTAAAGAAAAAACAACAACCAATTGATCATGATCTCTATAGTAATCAAGATCATCAGCTTTATACGGGGGTAGTGGTTGCTCATTTACCTGCGGGTGATTTCCAGCACATCCAACTGATCCAATTTTGCGTTGATAATCATACTTACTTGAATCAACCATATGCAAGGTGATTTTTTTTAATCTGGTCATCTTTTTCCTGGATATCCTTTTGCTATTCTTCTGAGCATACAATCAGGAGGTATTTTAATGATAAAAGGGTTATATGAAGCGCATTTGCCTGTCAGTGATATCGATAGATCCATTGCGTTTTATCAAAAACTTGGTTTGGAACTAGCATATAAAGGTGAAAAGCTTGCATTTGTATGGGTTGAGAAAGGAAAGAGTTGGCTTGGTTTATGGGAAACGGATCAAGTAACTCTGCCCTATCATCCCTCTATCCGACATATTGCTTTTTATGTCAGTCTGGAAGATATAACCAAATCAAAAAAATGGCTACAAGAAAAGGGAATAGAGGTTAAAGAAGCTTTTCGTTTTTCTCCGGAACGACAACCTCTTGTACTTCCAAATAATCCACAAGCACATGCAGCCATTTATTTTCAAGACCCTGACGGCAATTTGTTGGAATTGATCTCACCTCTCAGACTTGATGTGGAAGAGGAATTTGAAATGATGGAGTTGGCCGAGTGGTATAATAAGATGAAAACAGAATAAATAATAGTGTAGGTCTGATTAAGTTACAAAGAAAAACGGATATCTGATCCATCTTTGTGAAGGCTGTGAAGAGGGGGAGTGACCTGTTGGTCCTCTCTTTTTTTGTTTTTAGATTGTAAAACGAAGTAGTAATTAGAAATAATCATGTTCTTGTTCTTCTCACCGTTGGATTGGTCTCAATAGAAGATTGCTAGACGATAGGTGGGATGTACTTTACGGTGTGAAATGCAATAAAATTATATAAAAAAGCAAAAGAGGAATGGTTATGAATATTCTAATCAAAGATCCATTGATTTTAGATTTTAAGGAAGAGAAATTCGTTACATATCGGGCTCACATCATGATCGAGAATGGAATGATCTCTGATATCACCACCGATTTGCCAGAGGAATTGTCTGGTTTTGATGAGATCATTCAGGCGTCCCAATTGGTGGCTTTGCCAGGATTGATCAATACCCACAACCATTCTCCAATGAGTTTGTTGCGATCATTCAGTGATGATTTGCGCTTGATGGAATGGCTTGATAAAAAAATGCTCCCTGCGGAGGAGAACATGACGCAAGAAGATATCTATTGGGGAGCCCTGTTGGGAATCGCCGAGATGATTAAATCAGGAACGACAGCGTATGCGGACATGTACATCCATATGGATCAAATCGCACAAGCTGTCTACGATTCAGGAATCCGTGCATCGTTGACACGGGGACTCGTGTTTTTGGAGGATGATGGAGGGCTGCGCTTAAAGGAGGGCATTGATTTAGATCAATCATGGTCGGGGAAAGGGGATGGCCGCATCACAACCATGATGGGGCCACATGCACCGTATACCTGTCCCCCGGAGAACTTGAAAGAAATCATGGAAATCGCCAAAGAATTAGGCGTGCCGATTCATATTCATTTGGCCGAGACGCATGAAGAAGTGGAGAAAATCAACAAGAAATATGGAAAAAGCCCCACCGAGTATTTGGCTGAACTGGGTTTGTTTGATGGGGAGCATCATGTTTTGTTAGCGCATGCTGTTCATTTAGATGAACAGGATATTGCATTACTGAAAAACATGAAGGGCGGGATTGCGCACAATCCCTATAGCAATATGAAGTTAGGTTGTGGCATTGCTCCGGTTTCCAAATTCATTGAACAAGGAATTTTGGTTGGCTTGGGCACAGATGGGGCGGGCAGCGCCACTTCGCTCGATTTGTTTAAAGAAATGAAGATGGCATCAGGTTTGCAGAAGTTGGAACACTTTGATCCGGCGATCATCGATGCGCATGCGATTTTGCAAATGGCGACAGTGAATGGTGCAAAAAATCTTGGGGATTGATGACCAAGTAGGGAGCATCGAGAAGGGGAAAAAAGCGGATATCATTTTGGTTAACGTCAATCAGCCTCATTTGGTACCGCATCATGATCTGGTTTCCCTGCTGGTGTATTCTGCATTCGGGCAAGACGTGGATACAACAATTTTAAATGGGAAAATCTTGATGAAACATCGCCAATTGCTGACGATTGATGAAGAGAAATTAATATACGAGGCGCAAAGACGAGCAAAGCGGATTGTGGAAGGGGTTTAATTGGGGGCCAACGGGTCCCCGTTTTTTTTTGTTTTTCGCTCTCTCCGTGGAAAGGGCCTTTAACGGTAGTGCGTTGCTTTTTCATGATCACATACTTTCGAGAACAAGACATATCAGGATTCAAGTAGAAGTTCTAGGCTCGTACAACCGTTGTTTATGCATAAAGTGAAGAGAGAGGTGATGATCGTGAAGAAAGTAACTCTGGTGCTGGGAAAAGAGACGTTTGGCAATAAGAATCCGGAGGTAGCATTTCACGAAGCGTTCGCTCCTTATTTTGTTGATGAAGTGAAGGACGGTGTGCGGGAACGATTGAGCCGTTTGCACAGAAGCACTGTGAAATATGACGGCAAAAGAGGTTTAAAGATCACGCAGTAGACATGAGTTGACTTGGTGGTGGAGGATGCCGTAGGGAGATCAAGATCGAAACGGGTCTGGATCAGAGCCTGAACGTTTTGCATGGACGCTTTCTTACATTACAAGAAGCGTGTATAAGATGGGAGGAGATCATGAGCCGAAATACATATGCAGTGTATGTCCGGGTTTCCACAGAGAAAGATGAACAGATCTCTTCTGTTGAAAACCAAATCGACATATGCCGCAACTGGCTGGAACGAAACGGATTTGTGTGGGACGAACAGTGCGTATATAAAGACCATGGAATCAGTGGTACGGTTTTTCTTGAACGGCACGCCATTCAGCTTATCTTGGAAAAGGCCAAACGCAAGGAAATCGATATGGTCATCTTTAAATCCATCAGCCGTTTGGCTCGTGATTTAAAGGATTCGTTGGAAATCAGGGAAGTGTTTATCGCTCATAATGTCCGGATTATCTCCGTCGAAGAGGGATATGATTCCTTGCAAGCAGGCAAAAATGACATGGCGTTTGAGCTTTGGTCTTTATTTTCTGCGCAGTACAGCCGCACGCTGTCGTCCAGCGTTTCCGCCGCGTTAGCCGCCAAGGTGAGACGTGGCGAGCATATCGGTAAAATCCCATATGGTTATGACCGTGTAGACGGATTTCTCCAGATCAATGAGGAAGAAGCCGATGTGGTGCGCCAAATCTATAGTTGGTACGTAAATGACGGATGGGGATTCAGAAGAATTACGCATGAATTAAACCGGCTCAACATTCCTGCCAAAGAAAAAAACAAATGGCAAGTGACCTCAGTGCAACGGCTGATTCAAAATCCCATCTATTGTGGTGACTTCATTCTGAATCAGTTTAGCAAGGTGAAAGCGGAGGGCAAGAAAAAGCAAATCCGCAATCCGAGGCAAAAGTGGATCGTTTTTAAAGACCACCATGTGCCAATCGTTTCAAGAACCATGTGGGAAAAAGCCAACTCGGATCACATCAAGGATCAAAAACACGCCATCACCCCTTGGAATGATTTGCGCGGGATCTGCAAATGCAGTGAGTGCGGGTGCAACATGGTGATTATTCAATCCAAACGGAAACTGGCCGATGGCTCGAAGAAGCAATATAATTATTTGAAGTGTTCCGCCTACCGGCGCAGCGGTGAGGAACATGGTTGTGTCAATCATTACCCCATATTTTATGAAGATGTGCGCCAGTTTCTGATTGAGCGACTGAAAGAAAAAGGGGAATCGATCACATTTAATTTCGTCAACGACATGGAGCAGAAAAAGCAACGCCAGATCAAACAGTTGCAGAAACAATTGAAGCAATTGGCGATGAAAAAGAAAGATCTTTTGAATGTGTTGTTGGAGAAGCTGATCTCCAAAGAAGAATTTGAAGAGAAAAGAAAGGAACTGGATGAACACATTTATCAACTTGAGGCCGAGATTTCCGAACTTAGTCAAAAGGAGTACCCTCATAAACAGATTTGCAATGTGCAACAAGCGTTTGAAGCGATAGACAGTGAACACAGGGATTTGCATCAGCTGTTTAAAAAGCTGTTACATGAAGTCATCATCCATCCTCATGGCAAAATCGATGTGGTGTACGCGTTTGCAGAGCCTGGTGGAAAGTAGTACTTAGGTACTGGACTATCTTCCTAGTGAAATAAATATGGAAAAATATATGTTGATATAAAACCCATAGCTTTGGATCTAAAATGCAGAAGTTTTAATTGTTATTGTATAAGTGGAGGCGACGATGGGCAAACGGAAGTGGTCTTTGGAAGCGCGAATGGTTTGGTGGATCAGTCTGTTGCTGATTTTGGTTATTAGTTTGCTTGGTGGCACTTATTATTTTTTAATGGTTGATTATATCCAAGAACAAGTGGGCAAACGGGCGCTTGGGATAGCGCTGACGGTGGCGGAAATGCCTGAAATCCGACGTGCTTTTGACGATGAAGTACCATCGCAGAGCATTCAGCCATTGGTTGAAAAAATTCGCAAACAAACCAAAGCGGAGTTTATCGTGGTGGGCAATAAAAAAGGAATTCGCTACTCTCATCCGGTTCAGGAGCGGATCGGCCAAAACATGATCGGTGGGGATAATGAGCGGGCTTTATCGCGCGGGGAATCATATGTATCAAAGTCCATTGGGAGTTTGGGGCCATCCTTGAGGGGGAAAGCCCCGATTCGGGATGACCGTGGCAGAGTGATTGGAATCGTGTCGGTGGGTATTTTGTTGAGCGATATTGATCAGATGTCGCACACTTATTTCGCAAGGATTGCTACGGTGATCATTCTGGTATTTGCGATTGCTATGATTGGCGCTATGTACTTGGCAAAGCGGTTGAAAAGATCAATCTTTGGCTTGGAGCCCGAAAAGATTTCTGAGTTGTTTCAACAACGGGATACAGTGATTGAATCAGTCAGAGAAGGGATTATCATGATCGATGGAGACGGAAATCTAACTCTGTTCAATCAGGCGGCGCTCGACATGTTGGGTTTCGTCGATTCCAAACCGGCCATTGGTTCTCCGGTCCAGACGATCCTTCCCAATACCAGACTTTTGGAAGTGTTACATACGGGAGAAGCAGAACTGGATCGGGAAATGGTCATTAATGGTAGGGAAATCGTAGTGAACCGCTTGCCCATTCGCAGCAATGGGCAGGTGGTGGGAGTTGTAGCCAGCTTTCGATTAAAATCGGAGCTGGATGAGTTAAACGAGAATCTATCACAAGTGAAGCGGTATGTCGAAGCGTTAAGAGCACAAACCCATGAATACCAAAACACTCTCTATACCATCTCTGGGTTGATTCAACTCAAGTCTTATCAAGAAGCGATTGAGTTGATTCACCATGAAAGCGAAGTTCACCAAGATCATGTGTTATGGGTGCTGGAGAAGATAGCGGATCCTTGGTTGGGTGCGATTTTAATCGGTTTCTACAACCGGGCACGCGAGCTAAAGATCGATCTCATCATTGAACGTGAAAGCAGTATGGGCAGAATTCCACCATCTATCAGCCCTTCGTCTCTTGTTTCCATCTTGGGTAATCTGATTACCAATGCGTTTGAAGCGGTGCAGAGTTTGGCAGAGGGAGAACGCAAAGTAAAGCTTTTTATCACGGATATAGGCGATTCGATCTGGATAGAAGTAGAAGATTCAGGAGCGGGAATTCGTGAGGAACATCTTGCTCGCATTTTTGACCAGGGATTTTCGACCAAGCCTTCTGCTGATGGGATGCGGCGGGGTTTTGGGTTAGCCAAAGTGAAACAATTGGCGGACGAGCTGGGCGGAGCTATTACGATCGAACAAGGAGACTGGGGTGGAGCCGTCTTTGCGGTCGCTCTTCCCAAACAGGAAAGGGAAAGGATATGAGCAAGTTGAAATCCATTGAAGTTTTAATCGTAGAAGATGATGCGCGAGTGGCTAACGTGAACCGGCGTTTTATGGAGAAAATCGAAGGCTTTCAAGTGGTGGGAATTGCGGCAAATGGGCAAGAAGCCATAGTGTGGCTGGAGGAGATGCGGCCCCAGTTGGTTTTGCTGGACGTTTATCTCCCCGATATGAAAGGAATCGAGCTCGTCTGGTATATTCGGCAGCACTGCAAAGATATCGATATTATCATGATTACCGCAGCAGAGGAGATAGAGGTTATTCAAGACGCATTGCGTGGTGGTGTATTTGATTATTTGGTAAAGCCTGTGCTCTTCGACCGCTTTAAACAGAGCATGGAGAAATACCGGTTGCATTTACAAACCTTATCCTCCCATCAAAGATTGGATCAAAAACAAGTGGATCAACTATTAGGCCATGTGCAGGAACCCATACCGGAAAGAAGCTTGTCCAAAGCGCTTCCAAAGGGGATCGATCCGGTAACCTTGGAGAAGGTGGTGCAAGTGGTGCAAGCATATTCGGAGCAGGGCTTGACAGCGGAACAGGTTGGCAAGCATTTGGGCGCCAGTCGTACCACGGCGCGGCGATATCTGGAGTATTTAGTGTCAATCAAGCGTATTCGCGCTGATCACACTTATGGAACGATTGGCAGACCGGAACGGAAGTATTTTGCTGAATGAATTTGAACAATTGGTGAACAATATGAACAAAATGTTTCTTATTTTTTTTATTCTCTTTATTTGCCTTAACTAGGCTTTTGACCCTGCTCCGTGTACAGTAGAAATATCACGCAATCCATTTTGCACAACGATGAAAGCGTTCACATGGGGAGGGGTTTCGATGAAAAAAATCTCCACCGCCTTATTTGCGGGAGTGTTGGCCCTTGGTCTTGCTGCCTGTTCACAAAAGCCCAACTTTGCGGGAAGTGGGTCTGGTTCTGGCGACTATCCAAGCAGAGCTGTCACGATGGTCGCTCCATCGGGAGCTGGAGGCGGCTGGGATCAGACGGCACGCTCCATCAGCAAGGTGTTGCAAGAAAGTAAATTGGTGAATCAATCTGTGATTGTTGAAAATCAACCGGGTGGTGGAGGCGCGGTTTTCTTGGCGGAGTATGCTACCCAAGAGGCAAAGAATGACTACAAACTGTTTGTCAATTCTCCGCCTTTGTTAATCAATCATCTGAAAAAAGAAGGGAACAGCCCATTTGGCTATACAGATGTGACACCGCTCGCCCAATTGACCAAAGATTATGGTGTCTATGTGGTTAAAGCTGATTCGCCAGTGAAAGACCTGCCCTCCATGCTGACTGAACTAAAAGCCAATCCAAAGAAATATACCTTGGCTGGAGGTTCTGCACCTGGCTCCATGGATCACCTGATCGCGATTTTACCCGCATACCAGTCGGGGATTGATGCGAAAAAACTTAAGTATGTCTCTTATGATGGCGGAGGGGAGGCCATTGCGGCCCTGTTGGGTGGCAACGTGGACATGATCGCAACGGATGCTTCCGCAGTGGGTGAATATAAGAAGGCCGGCAAAGTGCGGGTGCTTGCTGTCACTTCTCCCGAGCGGTTGGGCGGGGAATTGAAAGATGTTCCAACCCTCAAAGAACTTGGTATTCAACATGCTGAATTTACCATTTGGCGCGGAGTGTTTGGCCCAAAAGAGATGACACCGGAAGCCAAGAAGTTTTGGGATGGGAAGTTAAAAGCGTTGTCTGAACATGAAGCATGGCAAAAAGAGTTGAAAGCGAAAGGCTGGCAGAGTGAGTACAAAAATTCAGACCAATTTTCTGCTTTCCTCAAGGAGCAAGATCAACAGGTTCTTGAACTCTTAAAAGCATTGGGAATGAGCAAATAACGGATTTAAGCATGGGAAGGAGGTACGCCCCTTCCTCTGGCAAGGGGGGGTTCAAGATGAGTCGTTTGTTTGATCGATATGCAAGTGTCGTGTTTTTGCTCATTGGCATCTTTTTTATCGTAGAAAGCAGAGCGTTTTCCACCGCAGCGTATGGGAGTGGAGTGGGCCCTGATCTATTCCCGACATGTCTTGGTATCATCATGGTCTTATTAAGTATCCGGCTTTTTTACGAAACATTCAAATATCCGCCGGGCAATGTTAACAAGGCAAAACTAGATTGGAAGAGGTTTGGCATTTTGCTCATTGCGGCGATTGGCTATGCGTTAATTCTGGAATGGATCGGTTATGTGCTGGCTACCTTTCTGTTTTTGCTTATTGGCTTTCAAACCATGGAGCGGGGCAAATGGCTGAAGTCGACAGTGATTTCCGCTCTGTTTTCAGGCGGGGTTTATTATGTATATGTACATGTCCTGCAGGGAACTCTTCCCGCTTTCCCGTTGTTATAGAGGGGCGATGACTTGATGAATACGTGGGAATTTTTGTACAACGGATTTTTGGTTGCTTTGCAGCCGGTGAATCTGATCTACGCTTTGGTTGGGGTGTTGATAGGAACGGCAGTGGGAGTGTTGCCCGGAATCGGGCCGATGAGTGGGGTGGCGTTGTTGATTCCAATCACCTCCACGCTTACCGCGGGAGCAACTCCTGAAGAGGCGGCGGCAAGTGCAATCATTTTGTTGGCGGGTGTTTATTATGGAGCGATGTATGGTGGATCAACCACGTCCATTTTGTTAAACACGCCTGGGGAATCTTCATCCGTTGTCACCGTGCTTGACGGATATCAACTTGCGAAGCAAGGACGTGCAGGCTCCGCATTGTCCATTGCGGCGATTGGCTCTTTTGTCGCGGGGATTGTCTCGCTGATCGCACTTGTTTTTCTGGCTGTCCCTCTATCTGAAGTTGCCATCCGATTCGGCCCGGCTGAGTATTTCTCGTTGATGCTTTTGGGTTTGTGTGCGGTAAGCGGCCTCGCCGGCAAGTCGATGACAAAGGGACTGATTATGACCGTGGCCGGGCTCCTGCTTGCTACTATCGGCATTGACAATGTTTCGGGAGTGGCCCGGTTTACTTATGATATGCCGATCCTGTATCAGGGATTGGAATTTTTGACGGTGGCCGTGGGCTTGTTTGCTTTGGGTGAAGTGTTCAAGACGATATTGGAGAAAGAAAGCAATGATGACCAAATTGTGAAGATCGGACGAGTGACTCCCACAGCAACAGATTTGAAAGATAGCGCAGGCCCCATTGCAAGAGGCTCACTGTTGGGATTTTTTATCGGTGTGCTTCCCGGAGCTGGTGCTACCTTGGCCTCTTTTTTCTCCTATATTTTAGAGAAAAAACTGAGCAAAAACCCCGACAAATTTGGAAAAGGTGCGATTGAAGGAGTGGCTGCCCCGGAGTCGGCTAACAACGCTGCTTCTGGTGGAGCGATGATTCCCTTGTTAACCCTCGGAATCCCAGGCTCGGGAACAACGGCGATTCTGATGGGAGCCTTGATTATGTACAACGTGCAACCCGGCCCGCTATTATTTGATGAGCATCCGCAGGTGGCTTGGGGTCTTATCGCCAGTATGTTTATCGGAAACGTGATGTTGCTGGTTCTCAATATGCCGTTGGTGAAGATGTTTGCCAAGATTATTGAAACTCCGGCGAAATACTTAATTCCGATCATTATTGCGATTTCGTTCTTTGGTGTGTATGCGGTACAAGTGAATACATTTGATCTCTATTTATTGATAGGATTCGGGGTGATCGGATACTTTTTAGCGAAGCATGATTATCCGCTTGCTCCGTTGGTGCTGGGTTTGGTGCTTGGGCCGATGATTGAAAACAATTTGCGCCGCGCGCTAACCGCTTCCAACGGGGATTGGAGCGTGTTTGTCACCCATCCTCTCTCCCTGACTTTTCTTATCATCGCCGCCCTCTGGCTAATCATTCCCTTTATCATGAAACTACGAGGCAAAAATGTGGTGATAAATGAAGAGGGTTGATGGTACGGACAAGAAAGTAGCACTTCCTAGTGTGTATGGCTAGGGAGTGCTTTTGTTGCTTTAGAGGCTACGTGTGTATGATTAGATAAGGGTAAAATGAAAGAGAGAATTGTTTCAACACGATTTTTTCGGACTATTGGAGTGTTAAATGAAGATGATGAAATACAAAAGCAGAAAAACGAGTCAATGGTTATTAAAAATCAATCGCGATCCGTATGTTGAAGATCCTGATTGGGACTTGATTCAAAACTGTCTCAGCGAGATGGATGGACAACGTTTATCCATGATCCTGCTTCGTAGGAAGGCCAAAGGTGAAATCATTATTCATGGTGGAAACTTTTCAGATGGTAAAAAAATATACTACGTAAACTATTGGTATGAATTAACGGATCAACTCTTCCAGGAGGAAGAAGAAATGGGAATCGAGGAATTGTATCCATATGATATGCATTATGAGTTAGTAGATGACACAAAAACAGAAGATAAGGAATGCCAAATTACGATTTCGCAGCTTACCGTTATGCCGGAAAATGTATGTGTTTGCTGGGACCATATGATCCAAGCGGTCAAACACTTTTTTTATCATGATGGTGAGCTTCATCCCACATTAAATTGGCGGGAGTTTGAGATGTTTTAATCCTAGGTCTATTTCAAATGGCATATATCAGCAACAGTGCTGATACTAGAAAAGGTTGAACTATTGCATTTTTGTGATTTCCAAAACGCGGAATTGAGTTTATCATGGTTATAAATTCTTAGTAGTAAGTAAATTTGCAAGGGGGGAGAAGTTACCATTTGAAAATTGGTTTAATTAGTTGCACTAAAAAGAAAAGGTCATATGCTTGCTTAGCTTCAGAAATGTACAGTATTTCCCCGTTATTCAAAAAATCTTACTCCTACTGTAACGACCATTATTGCCGGGTGTACATTTTGTCAGCTAAGTATGGTTTGTTGAGGCCGGATGAAGTTATACAACCCTATGATCAAACTCTAAATGCCATGAACATGCAAGAAAAAAAAGAGTGGTCTGAACGGGTTTATCAACAATTCCTGATGGAAATGAAGAATCATTCATGGAATTGGAGCGATATCCGACTGGTAGCTTTTCATGCGGGAAAAGCGTACAGAAAGTTTTTAATTGAACGATTGGCTGAATATGTAACGGTATCTGTTCCAATGCAAGGATTGGGGATTGGTGAACAGCTCAGTTATTACAAGAAGGAAGGATATTAAGTGATTTTTACGACTGACCAAGACCGAAAACAAGCATTATTGGATCAATGGTTGACACTTTTTTTAGATGAAAACTCCTTTTTGTTGTTTGACAAGGATGGGGTAGTGAATGCAAAAGAGGCAAGTACAAAGATAAAAACTGCGACTCTCCATTGGAAAGATTTTGATCAAAGCCTTTATGTTTTGCTAATTAGATTGAAGTCGACGTTTGTCCCAGTTTATATCGGTAAAAGCAACAATCCACTGAATCGTTGGCAGAGTCATATCAAATCTTTGGTAAAGGGAAAGGGCTCATATCAGCGTTGGCGTTCGTTGCTTTTGAATGAAACAGGAACGTTTAAATATGCGACATTCTTGTTGATTGTACCGGACTATATGATAGCAAAACCCGTGATTCCCGGATTTCCGCACACGGTTGGGTCCATCGAATATCAACTTATCGGCCTTGCTTCAGATGTGCTTCCAGATTATCTGCTCAACTTGGAGGGGAACAGGCGATGATAAACTTAATGGAATGGTTAAAACAAGTGCCAGAATACCGATTCATTCCATTGTTTGAAACAAACGAAAATCTGCAAGTGGAAACACGGGTAGTGGCAAAAAGCGAGCGAATGCTGTTAAAAAGAAACCGAACCATGGAGAATGCTGTAATTGCCATCGTAGAGAGTGGAATGAACAAGGAAGAGTGGCAGGGTTTATTTTATATTATGGGAAAGGGTGAATTGGAAAATTTTTGCCTAATGTACATAGGCAAAACGGAAAAGAAGGGCACCAAAAACCCAATCAGTGAGAATATCAAAAATATCAGAACCAACAAAGGGAAATTTGCGAGGTGGGGAGACGGGAACCAATACCATATTGGGGATTTGAGTCAAGTTTTATTCAAATTCAAATCTTACCAACAACCAGCTAAAAAGTATATCAGGTGGGCTGAGGCCATGTTCCAGTCGTTTGACCCGCCAATATTGAAAGAGCAAATCAATCTGTATTTGGCTCCATGGTATTCGTATTCGAAGGGGCCTGCCGGCTTGGTCTGCTCTTTGCCAGCTGTAGAAAAGGAACTGATTTCCATTGCTTCCGTTCAATTTAGAGAAACGTTATTAAATGTAGATGGCGTTTGAGTCACACCTTAGTGCGAGATGTGTGCAGAATTGAAAAAGTGGGTTTATAAGATTTAGGCTGTGTCTGGCAAATCAAGTTGGTGGAGAAGAAGTGACGGAAAAACCTTTTCTCGAAGAGCGCTGATGCACAAGTGAAGCGAATGAGAAAATGGTTTTGGAGCCGCTGGCCTAAGGTGAAGTTTTGAGTCAGATTTGAAGGAGGAATAAGCCTTTTTGTGTGCAAATTTAAGAACCTCGCTTCCAGAGAAGAGGTCAGCAATAAAATGAAAAAAATCACATATAGGCAATATCAATTCGTTTTGCCTTCAGATCATGTTGATTCTGATTTCGTGGCGGAGTTGGCAGATTCGGTGGGCTTGGCATTTAACGCTGAAGATTACGATGACCATTGGTTCGACCGATCCAAAAGCCATCCCTATTTGATTAGGGAGTATAAAAAAGATCCTAATGTATTTTTCTTGATCATTATCCGTGAGGAATACCTGGTAATACGGTTTAAAAAGATGGATGAGGAGAGAGTGAAAGATGTGATCAACCATCTTTGGAACACTGGTTCTATTAAGAAATATGCTTCTGGCCAAAAAGGTCCTGACTTCTCCAACAAGCTTCATGATCCCAAACATGATTGGGTTCCAAAATTGGCGAAGCAGTTTCATCTCGATGGATTATAAGATTTATACGACCTCGTCCCTTTTTTTGCAAGTGGTACACATCAGCAACGTGATGCAGAAGCTTAATGTCAAAGGTCGTTCCCAAGCGGTCGTCGAGTTGGTGCGCCTGGGCGAACTAAAGATATAATCGATGGATACCCCTGCGGTGAAGTGGGGGTGTTTTTGTCTGTCCCTGGTTGCCAGTTTCAGCTGAGTATTGATACATATCATATCTCGGTATTGATTCCATTCCATTTCATGCTTGTCACTCTCGCAAGGGTAAAGACAGGGAAAACTCCGGCTATGTCTGGCTAAGCCGGAGGAGCCTGTCAATATCACACCAGTGTTATTTATATCATGTACCGCAGTACGTTCGGTAAGGCTGGGATGATTCCGGAGGCACTGTGCAATAATCAGTTTGTTCAGGTGAGTGGGCGAAGGGGTTTGAAAGAGCTTTAAGAAGCTTCTTCATCACGCTCCTGTCTCCATTAACAGAGGCTTCAAGTGCCTCTTCCACTCGATGGTTCCGAGGAATTAACGCTGGGTTGTTGTTTCGCATCAATTGGTGAGAAGCGGACTTAGGTTCTGGTTGTCGTGTCAGCCTGTTATGCCACTGTTCGCGCCATTGGGTGAATTCCTGAGATCGAAACAGGGCGGTGTCTTCTGTCTCATCAAAAGTTAACGCGCGGAAGGTGTTGGTATAGTCTGCACGGTGTTTTTGCATGAGGTTAAGGAGATCTTTGATCAAGGTAATGTCTTCTTTTTCTTCATTAAAAAGCCCCAGCTTGGCGCGCATGCCATGAAGCCAGTAATAGTGATACTGCTTGGCGAAGTCCGATACGGCCTCTTGAGCCAGTTCGACGGCTTGTGCTGGATTATCGTGTAAGATGGGCAACAACGCTTCTGCAAATCGTGCTAGATTCCATGCAGCCATGTGCGGTTGATTACCGTAAGCATAGCGACCTTGAAGATCGATCGAGCTAAATACCGTTGCCGGGTCGTATGTGTCCATGAAAGCGCATGGCCCATAATCGATGGTTTCTCCGCTGATGGTCATGTTGTCCGTGTTCATCACTCCATGAACAAATCCGACCAATTGCCACTTGGCAATCAGCGCGGCTTGGCGCTTGATCACTTCCTGAAGCAGGGACAGGTAGCGGTTTTCAACCTCGCTGATCTCTGGGAAATGGCGTTGCAACGCATAATCGGCCAAGCTTCGAAGCTCCTCAGGGGTGCGAAAATTTGACACATATTCAAAAGTGCCGACGCGAAGATGACTACTGGCTACACGGGTCAGAATGGCGCCAGGAAGTTCCGTTTCGCGGAACACGGATTCCCCGGTTGTCACTACCGCCAAACTTCGGGTGGTGGGGATGCCAAGCCCATGCATCGCTTCGCTGATGATGTATTCGCGCAACATCGGCCCCAGTGCTGCCCGACCATCCCCGCCGCGGGAGTAGGGCGTTTTGCCGGCCCCCTTGAGCTGAATATCGACCCGTACACCCGTGGGCGAGATATGTTCGCCCAGTAGCAATGCTCGCCCGTCCCCCAACATGGTGAAATGACCAAATTGATGGCCTGCGTACGCCTGAGCGAGAGGCATAGCACCTTCGGGTATTCGATTGCCGGCTAGTACCGCCACGCCGTCTTCGCTTTGGAGCGCTTTGATCTCCAATCCTAGGGAAGTTGCCAACTGTTCGTTGAAAATAACCAGTTTCGGAGAGCGCACAGGCGTCGGTTCGTGTAAGGTGAAAAAAGATTGTGGCAGGCGGGCGTAACTGTTGTCAAAGTTCCATCCTGCTGCCACCATTTCGTTTTTCGGTGTCATAGTGTCTCCTTTTTTTATTTTGTATTCACACCTATTATATCGTTCAATCAACCCTTTTTATTGTCTACTGCTGGCAAATGATTATACCTTTTTTCATCTTATAGGGATCGTGAAAATGGGAATTGGGGTAAGAAAAAAGCGGTTTAAGAGAAGTAGTTTGATGATGAATGATCAATAACCAATTCGTAAAAAGGAGAGGCATCATGCACAGAAAAAATTCCCCGCTAATCCAGGGCTCCCCCTGATTTTCTGTACTCCGGTCACACAGGAGATACGTAAGCGCTTTGAGAAGCGTCTCCGCCCGGGTTGCCCACAATCTTGCGTTGCGGCATTAATTTGGCTTCTTGGTTTTACTTCGGTACTGTGGAGATTCATTATGCTAGGACCCCTTTGTTTCAAGGAAATTGTGAACACCATTGAACTTTGTTTGCGCTGTGTTGCTGCGGTTGGGGCATAAGATCATATGTGATCCTGATGGCTTGGCACAGCAGTTGGTGCTTCCGTTGATGGATATCCTCTGCACACGCTGGTTTGAAGAACGGTGTGGCTGGAAGAGTTGTTCATCCCGATTTTGTCACTCCTCGTTGCCGGACGGGGAGATCCATTATCATCTTCCCGTACTCGATGGGTTGCTGATTGCTGTTGAAATGCCAGATGGCAAGATGTGTAAGTATGTTGTATGTCCACCTGCCACAGGATGGAATTGGCTACGGCGAATGTACAGGTGATCAAGGTATCAATATTTCCCAGGAAATCTTTACTGTTTAATAAGCTGATCAGGCCCTTGTCGTTTTCATACGACAAGGGCCTGAAATAAAAATCAGGTATCTCGCTTTTTAATGATGATTTCATCGGCTTGGTCAAGTACCGCTTTTTCGACCTTCTCTTTGATGATAGCCGGGTAAGCGGTATCTACAACAAAGGCGCCGTTTACGGTGACGCGATACATCGGCTTCGGGGTTGTATCTTTTTTGCTCAATCCCAGCGCTTTTGCGATTCCTTCGACAATGGATTGAGCCAACCCATCCAAAAATTGTGCGTCACGCAACAACTGGTTTTCTTTTTCGTTGGAGATGAACAAATTTTCAAGCAAGATCGCCGGCATGTTGGTTTCTCGGAGCACTGCAAAGTTGGCGCGTTTTTTGCCCCGATCGTTAATATTGTGTTTCGTCAAATATTCCATCACGCGATCATGCACTATTCCTTGATAACGCGCCGTCACAGAAGCCGCATTGGGGTGGATAAATGATTCAAATCCGCTTGCTGAACCACTGGCGGAGTTGTTATGGATAGATATGAACAAATCACAATTCCGTTTATTTGCGAATGCGGCTCGCTCATTCAGCTCAAGAAAGCGGTCATCCCATCTTGTCAGAGAAACCACTGCATCATCATATTGGCCAAAGTGGTTATTCATTCGCTTGGCAATGTTAAGTACAACCTCTTTTTCTTGCAGTCCGAATCCTACTGCACCAGTGTCTTTCCCTCCATGGCCGGGATCAATGATGATATATTTGCTCAGGGTCACCCTCCCCTTTCTGAAAAATGGGTTAAGCTGAAAAGTCCCGAGATGACGGCAACATCCAATGGGTGATATAGTGTGGCTAATAAGTATATATTAGATAAATCAATGACGATTTCCTATTGTTTTTTAAAAAAGAGCGGCGGCCAATTGGTTTTCCCGACGGAAGAGGTTTGAGATTGGGGGTGAAGGGAAATGGGCGTATGCATGGGAATTATTACGGAGAAAGGAGTAGTTTGATGAATGGAAAAGAATGATGTGAATCAAAAAGAACACAGGATGATTTCTCCTTCTCGATTTGCATGGTTGAAACAAGAGTTGACATGGCATGAACGAGAAGGACGGATCCAGGCGGAGCAGGTGCGTGCGATCCTGTCGGGTTATGAAGTGCGGGGCGGGCTCAATTTCATTCGAGTTCTTTTGGTTATTGGCGCATTGTTGGTTGGGGTCGGGGTGTTAAGTTTCATTGCCGGCAACTGGAGTGAGTTGCCCAGAATCGTGAAGTTCATGCTCATCTTGTGTGGCTTGGTAGGGGCTTATGTAGCGGGTTGGCGCCTGGAGCGGCCCTATCCCAAAACGGCAAAAAGTTTGTATTGTATTGGTTTGGCGATTTTTGGAGCAGGCATCTTTTTGATTGGACAAATGTTTCATTTCTCATCACATTATTCCCAGGCTTTTCTGGCGTGGGCCATCGGGGCGATCCCGCTGATCTTTTACTTGAAAGACAAATGGGTGGCTCTGTTTGCTATGGTGTTGATGGGTGTATACACGTCAGCTGCTTGGAATGAGGGGGTTGATTATCCATTATTGACATTGGTGATGGTTCCGTTGAGCTATTGGTTGAATGAACGGGTGTTGGGAAAATCGAAGCTCGTGTTGTTCTTTGCCAATGGGTTGGCGATCTATTGGGTTTGGGCGACGATGGGTTATTTCAATCTGTCTGGGGGCGTCATGTCAGCGGTTTTGTTGGTGCTTGGGGTCACGATGGCTTTGCTCCCTGGCCAGAGGTATGCGGCTGTACTAAAGTGGCAGGGAGGTATTGTTCATGGCTTGGCTGCCGTTTTTCTCACATTTCCGGAATATTGGCAAGTATGGGAACGGACCTTTGGTTTTGCGGGGTTGGGCGTGCTTGTGGCTGCCGCTTATCTGGCTCTGATTTTGTATTCGCTTAAAAAAGGAAGCCTTCCGGCTGTCATCATTACTTGTGTACTCATTTTCCGTTTTTATCTTGATCTGTCTTACGACTTTTTGCCCAAATCGCTCTATTTCTTGCTGGCGGGAGGATTGCTGATCGTTTGTGGATTTTGGATTGAAAGAAGCCGGAAGAAAAAGGAGGAGCGAGTATGAATAATAACGTAAGCCACATTTATCCAACTCGGTGGTTTTGGATTGTGCTCCTTGTTCCGGTGGGGATTTTGTTATCAATGACGGTTCAGCCGTTGCTGGCATTGTACGCAGGGGAACGGATCACATTGCAGACTGTTCCGGTTGACCCCAGGGATCTATTTTACGGTGATTATGTACAACTTCGATTTGCGATTGAAGAGGTGGACGGTTCCGTGGTCGACAAAGCACTGGTGCAAAAAATGGTGAAGAATCCAGAAGCCGACCGTTATCCTGTGTATGTTTCCCTGCGGAAGAACGGGCAAACAGCGGTTGTTGCCTATGTGTCAGAAAAGCGGCCTCGCACTTCCCTGTATCTCAAGGGCGAGTTGATGCCGATTTGGCAATGGGAAAACGGCCAACGGCGAGCCAAGTACGCTATTGATTACCAATTGGATCGCTATTATGTTGAGGAAGACAGCGGTCTGGAGTGGGAAAAGCTGGCCCGGCAAGGCAAGGTCTGGGCTGATGTGAAGGTGAAGGGAGGATATGGCGTCATGCTTGAGCTTAAGCCGGCTCAATGAACACGACGCTGAGGGACCCCAACATATCGCATGCACACAAAAGAAACCGGCGGACTAAGCCTGCCGGTTTCTTGCATCTGTGCGACATATTCATTTCACGGCGCCGGTGTAGATGTGAATGGCGTCTCGCAAAAATTCGGCCATGCCCGGCTGTTTTTCATAGTATGCTTTGAATCGTTCATCTTCCACATACATCTGAGCCAGGCCTGCATGGGCTTCCGGGGTGTATTCAGCCCAATAATGCAGTAACCATTGCTTGTGCAATTCTGCCGTTTTTTGTGCGAGGTCACTTGCCGGGTCGCCATTGGCGAAAGCTTCGGCCAGCGTGGTCAAGATTTCATCCGCCAACCGATTCGCCCTTTCAAAGTCTTCGGGGGTCATGTTTTTTAATATTTCGTTCGACCGGTTTACGACATCGTCACCATATTTGGAACGGATTTCTTCCCCGTATTTTGCTTCATTCTCCTCAATTAACTTTTGCTTAAAACCTTCAAATTTTTCTTTGTCGCTCATGATGGTTCTCCCTTCCGCCGCAGCGATGGTTTTTTCCACATTGGCAATCAGCATGTCAAGCTGCTTGCGTTTGTCGAGGAGCCGCTCATGGTGTTCTCGAAGCGCTGTTGTGCCATCGTAATCGGGGGAAGTGACGATTTTTTTAATCGTGTCCAAGTTGACACCCAATTCTTTGTAAAACAAAATCTGTTGCAAGCGGTCGACTTCTGCTGACCCATAGATGCGATATCCTGAGGAGTTGATTCTGGCCGGCTTCAGAATCCCGATCTCATCATAGTACCGCAATGTTCGTGTGCTTACCCCCGCCAACTGACTTAGCTTCTGTACCGTGTATTCCATGTGCTCACCTCCTGACACCTTCACTGTACACCTTTACGTAAACGTCAATGTCAATCATTTTTTTGAGAGTTGTGCTATACGTGAGGTGTGCCGGGTTTACTCATGACGCAGGCGGCGGATCAGCCAAAAAAAGAAAAGAAGAGCCTCTCCCCTTCTTTTCTTTTTGCACCGTTATTATTTTCATTAAATAATGGCTTATTATGAGTCCATTTTATTCTTTTCGGTCGATTTAGAAGCGTTTTTTACTAGGAATGCGCCGTACAAGCATCCAATGGAAAGGCCGATTCCAATACCAAGTGCCAAATTGTCAAGGGCTAAGCCGATGGCCATGCCCACAGAGAAGCCGGTGCCGACGCCTATGGCAAAAAATGATTGACGATGATTCATGATGTTCGCCTCCCTATGTATTGACTCATGATGAGAAGGAGTGGGGAGTGGGGAACCCGTTGTCCCTCTCTCCTGACACTTCCCATATACCCTTTTTAAGACGGATATAATCAAGTGATATGCTGTGCGCATGATATCCACGTGATGATCGTTCCTCATTTTGTGTTTGATTTTTCTTTATTTCTAACATTTTTGTGTCTGTGCAGATAGGTAAAATATAAACTATTTTTCTATACGTCCTGTTCGATTATACTGAAAAAAATGTTTTTTGGAGGAAGAAAAGATGGAGTGGAAGCACGCAAGTTTACCATATCGTATCAGTGATAACAAAGAGTTGTTGGAGCTGGACACCATTTATCACTTGTTGCAGACAAGTTATTGGGCTGCAAAACGTTCGCGGGAAACGGTGGCAAAGAGCATTGAACACTCTTTATGCTTTGGCCTTTACGGAGAGGGAGGGCAAGTCGGGTTCATGCGAGTGGTGACAGATTACGCGACCTTTTCATGGATTTGCGATGTGATTATCGATCCGCGCCACAGGGGCCAGGGGCTGGCAAAATGGATGATGCAAGTGTTGGGGGAGCACCCCGCCGTGCGTCACACGTATATGATACTGGCTACGCGCGATGCGCACGGTTTGTATGAGCAGTTTGGGTTCCAACGGCGGGAAATATTGGACAAAAGACCTGTTAACAGCTGAAGAACGAAGTTAGTCGCTTGTCAAAGGAGAGATTGCAAGTCTACCTTTTTCATTTGCGAAATGGTTGCCGTTCCACCTACCCATGTTTGGATAATGTGGTTTTTACTCACAATGCCTGCCGTTTCGAGTAAACTGGGCCTTCCCATGGCAAATCCTTGTCCGACGGTATATGCATATCGCCCATTCTGCTGATGGCGAGAAGGGGAATAAAAAGCAAGGTATGCACCGAGTGCACAAGCAGCCACGCCTGTCGCCGGATCTTCGTTGTATCCGACTTGGTTGGGAAATTGTCGGGCTTCAACATCACATTGGGCGAATTGGGGGCGCAATGTGAACGGATAAAAGCCGGTTGTCCCATATCGGTCACACAATTCCCATAGTAATGCGAAGTCAGGTTCTAATCGTTGCAATGTGTTGCCGTTGCGAAGGGGGATCATCAGCTTGGGGCGGGCGGTGGAGACTGATTGAATTGGCCCTACGCTCAGATCGAATGCTTCCTCGCTGATCCTTAAGGCTTGTGCCACTTCTGCGAGTGTCGGATTTTTCTCGCTGAACTCAGGGGGGAATTGGTTCACAGTAACCTGCAAACGTTCGTGCTTCTCTTGAGCCCGCACTTTTACCTCGCCCAGCGGAGTTTCTATCGTTCCTTGTATTTGGCCCCTCTGTTGTGACATGCACCAATAACTGACTGCTCCTACAGTGGCATGAACACACATGGACATCTCATGGTTGGGAACAAAGTATCTCAGTTTGAAAAGAGAAGTCGGACGGTCAGGAGACAAGATAAAGGCAGTTTCAACACCAAAACGAGCAGCGATCTGCTGCATTTGCTCACTTGTCAGGGATTCCCCACCCAATACCAAGGGACAGGGATTACCACTATCCGCAGTCAAGCCGAATACATTGGTTTGCACCACCGTTGCCATCTGCGTGGCTCCTTTCTGGAATTTATTTGGAAAAACAAGGTTGAGACAGATGCGCCACCCTGTAGCTGGATGATCACATGATCGATCTCTTTTTGTGGATATTGATGGCTAACATTTGTTCCAATATCACTTAAGGAGCGTGCGGTAGGTTTGTCAAAATGGTGGATCGGATCCAATCAAAACACATCTATTAAAATTATGCGATTTGTTATGAACAGACGCAAGCAATTAAAAAATAGATAAGCGATTTATTGTTGCAACCAAACAGCCTAAGAGGCTACCACACACCGTGGTAGCCTCTTTGTCAATAAGTTTGATTGCCGTAATTAAGTTCAAAATCGATTTTCATGCCTTTGGGAATCTTGATGCGCAAGGTGTAATTTCCTTTCGGTGGTTCTTTCAGTGCCTTGGACAGGAGATTGTGACGCTTGACTTCATTTGCTTTGAGCGCGACGGAGTAAGAGCGGACCGCCTTGTCCGTTTTTTTTGTTTGAGAGCGTTTGAAAGCGAGCATGTATTTGGCGATGGCTGGTTGCCAACAAGGAGGAGGCAAAAAAACATTTTCCAGTGTCGCAAATCATGTGATGTTGATGAGGAGGATTTGCCAAGCGTACGATTGCCAGTGTAAAACGACTGGTATAATGGGAGAATAAATAGCAGTGTAGAGATGGGTTTTTGTATGAAAAATATATATAGATTTTTACTATTAAACGAATTTGTGTGGAAGTGAGTTTCGATCATGTTGAGTGAATACAAAGGTAAAGTGGGGTTTTAGTGATTGGTAGGGGGTTATCCTGCTTTTTATATTGAAAATAATATTTATTTTTATTATATTCTATATGCAAAAATACAGATGAGTATGTTATTATAGAAAAGGAGTAAATTTTAGAAAGGGGTTTTAAATGTGGATGGGAAAAGAATGGGAGTTTGTTTGCTCGCTTTCTTGATGGTCACCGCATTGTGTGGAGTGATTCCGTCCAATTCTTACGCGTCTGCAGAAGAAACAATTGAAACCTCGTTTAAAATTGCAGAAAATATTAATTATTTTCCGGATGAAGTGAAAAGCAAAGTGCAAGAACTTCAGTGGCGGGTTACTGATGGCCATGCATTGGTTCATAAAGATGGAATTGCTTATGTGATTTTGTCTTTGGGAATTCGGCCGACAACCGGCTATGCGATCGAGGTTGATAGTGTTGTCCGGATCAATGACACTCGGTTGCTCATTTGGGCTAATGAAATTAAGCCGCAGCCTCATGCCGTAGTCTCTCCGCAATTGACCAGCCCCGTCCAAGTTCTGTCAATGCCTGATCCTTCCCACAAGATTAAGCATGTTTCCGTATGGATTAATTAAATAGAATAACCTTTGCCTTATTTATTCGTTGGAGGAAAGAGCATGAATAAGTGGTTGGTATCTGTAGCGTTGGTTTTAGTGAGCATATGGGGGCAAGCGTCCATGGTCAGAGCACATGAGCAGGTGGCGTCGATGCAAGCCGCAGCCGGCCAGTCGGGTGATGCCGCCTGTGAGAATGGACGGCTACAAGCGTCAGTAGTTGATGGAGGAGCATCAGTCCGCCTTGAACCACGCGTAGACGCGGAGGTGGAACTCACGTGGCCGGGGGGAACCACCCATGGTTTTAACGGGATGGTAAAGGGTGATTTGGTAAACGGGTCAAATATTTGGTACTTCTTTAACACATTGATGGGTTTCCGTTATGTCCATGCTTCTGAACTGCAAAGCATCCAATGCATGAATTATTCAAAATGAATCAGCTGATGCGCCTGTGACGGTACACCTAAAAGATCCTCGCCTTGACTAGGGTGTGTCTGGAAAATCAAATTGGTGGGAAGAAGCGGAGGAAAAACCTTTTCTTGAGGAGCGCTTCGTTACGCGTGAAGCGAATGAGTAAATGGTTTTGAAACTGCTGAACTACTCATCAGACACACCCTGAGGCGGGGCTTTTTTTGTTGCCCAATATCAGGTGTGAAAGCTGATGAAAGGGCTGGTACGGCAAATGCACGTACGCGGTTTGCATGATTTGATGTCATGGCTGATCCCCTTTATAATTAGGAAAGCGAAATAAAGGAGATAGTGCAAATGAATCTTGATCAGATGCAAGAAACGCCTACAGTGTTTCATGCGAAGAAGCAGGAAGCAGGAATGCGTGTGCTCATGGTCACTGCAGTTTCAGCTGAAAAAGAAGCAGTGTTGCGTGGGATTGGCGACACCGCAAATTTTCATGTAATGGCTGCTGGTGTTGGGCCCGTTGCAGCCGCGATCAGTACAGCGACGGCATTGGCTGCGGGCAAGTATGACCTGGTGATTGCGGCTGGCATCGCTGGGGGGTTCAAAGGAAGAGCTGAACTGGGTTCGCTTGTAGTGGCGGATGAGATCATCGCCGCCGATTTGGGAGCGCAGTCACCAGAAGGGTTTCTCAGCTTGGACGAGCTTGGCTTTGGTTCAACAAGGTTTCGGGCGGACGAAGACTGGATGAGACAAGTCGTTGAGGCTTTGCACATGGCTGGATTGCCGGTCACCACTGGTGCAGTTCTTACCGTGTCAACGGTGACGGGCACGGCAGAGACTGCCGCCGAGCTGGTTGCACGGGTGCCGAGAGCCACCGCTGAAGGGATGGAAGGATTTGGTGTGGCCGCCGCAGCGAGCCGTTGCGGTGTGCCAATTCTTGAACTGCGCGCCATCTCCAATCCTGTTGGCCCGCGCGACCGGGATGCTTGGCGAATCAGTGAAGCGTTGGAGGCGTTGACTGCCGCCAGCTCAGTACTACGGGAGGTGTTGACATGAAGATCGCTTTTTCTCCTTGTCCCAATGACACATTTGTATTTCACGCTTGGGTGCATGGGTTCGTGCCAGGCGCGCCGCAATTAGACGTCACGTATGCCGATATTGACATCACCAACGGGTTAGCCGCCGAGCCGGGCGGACCGGATGTGTTGAAAATATCGTGTGCGGCTTTGCCGTGGGTGATGTCAGAATACGTTTTGTTGCCGTGCGGGGGTGCCCTGGGAAGGGGTTGCGGGCCATTGGTGTTGACGGCTGGTGAAGAAGATGCTTGTCAGCCGGATATGTTGTCAGGACGTAGGGTGGCTGTTCCCAGTGAGCGTTCAACCGCTTATCTTTTGTTTCGGCTATGGGCGGCTCAACAGGTGCCCGGAGGCGTGGGTGAGATTGTGGTCATGCCGTTTCATGAAATTATGCCGGCAGTGCGTGACGGAGCAGTCGATGCTGGCTTGGTGATACATGAAGCCCGTTTTACTTACCCGTCTTATGGTTTGAAACAGGTGGTCGACTTGGGGCAATGGTGGGAGGAAGACACGGGCTTGCCGATTCCACTGGGGGCGATTATCGCCCGGCGCTCTCTCGACGTTGAGGCCATCGCAGGCTGGATCCGCGCGTCGGTCGCATACGGCTGGGCGCATCCCGCCGCTTCACGGGAGTATGTGTTGCGCCACGCTCAAGAGTTGGATCCGGAAGTGGCCCAAGCGCACATCAATCTATATGTAAATGAATACACGGCCAATTTGGGCGAGACCGGATATGCAGCAATCAATGCTTTGCTTGGCCGGGCCGCACAAGAAGGACTGGTGCCCAAAGTCGATCCGGCGGTACTATCATTTCCGCAAAGAGTCTGATAGAAGCGGTACCTCCATTGGCTTACAGGACGTGTTACCCACCCCCGTCAACGATACATGGCGGGGGTGTTCTTATGACTGTTTGGGGAGTCAGGAAGGAAAAAAACGACAAATTTGTTAACAGCAAACTTTCGTAGCATTTATGTAACGATTTCGAAACAACTTTTCTCGGGTATAGATTTATACTTAATTTAAATTTAAAAATTTTATAATGGTGGTGATTAAAGGGAAAAGGTGAATTAATTGTCTGTAGGATGAACATTTTCATTTTATTAAAATGTTTGATTATATGGAGGGGATTCACTATGAAAAAGCTTATCCCTTATGTATTGTGTGCCTCTCTTGTGCTGGGAACGGGAGGATGGGGGAGTCCGGCTGTTGCCGCATCGCCTACTCCTCATGTTGCGGCAACTGCGCAAAAAAACAAGTTGGTGCCGGGTGTTGTTGCCAGCAAAGGGAAACAAGCTTCTGTCATCATTGAGATGAGCGAAGCGCCAACCGTGGTGTACAGTTCTTTGTCTAAAACCAAGAAGGGGCCGCTGAAAAACGAAGGGGAATATCGCAAATACTTGGGCCAAAAACAAAAGCAGTTGATTGCAGAAATGAAAGAACGCTCTCCGGGCCTGCGGGTGAAACGTACCTATGATACGGTTTTCTCAGGTATGGCTGTCACCCTCAAAGGGGATGATTTACAAAAAGTGGCGGCTTTTCCCGGTGTGAAACGCATCCACCCTATACGTACTTACAAAGCCTTGATGTCTAAAAGCGCCCCGCTGATCGGAGCACCGGATGTTTGGAAGATGCGCGATGGCCGAAAACAGGCGGTTACCGGCAAAGGCATCAAAGTTGCTGTCATCGATTCGGGCGTGGATATGAATCACCCTGATCTGAAAAAGAATATGATTGGCGGATATGACTTTGTAGAAAATGACAAGATTCCGCAGGATGAAGTGGGGCATGGCACACATGTCGCCGGGACCATCGCGGCCAACGGAAAAATCAAAGGGGTGGCTCCCGAAGCATCCCTGTTGGCTTACCGGGTATTGGGGGCGCATGGCGGTGGAACCACGGACTGGGTTATCAGTGGGATCGAGCAAGCGGTCAAAGACCGAGCCGATGTGATGAACCTCTCTTTGGGGATGGATGTCAATGTGCCGGATGAAGCTGTCTCTCAATCCCTTGAACGGGCGGTCAAAAAAGGGATTGTGGTTGTTGTTGCCAACGGCAATGCGGGTCCCGCAACCTGGAGTGTCGGAGCACCTGCCGCATCCCCCAATATCATCTCCGTCGGGGCTTCAACGAAGATTATTCCTTCCCCGGTTGTGCAGGTAGTCGGGGACAACAAGAAAATGGAGACCAATTTAATCACTTCATCGCCCCAATTTCCATTGAAGGGAACTTATCAGCTGGTAGATGCAGGAAAAGGTAAAAAATCTGACTTCAAAAAAATCGATGCCAAAGGCAAGATCGCATTGGTTCAACGGAGCGGTGATGATGTACAGGAGGTTGCCGAAAACGCCAAACGAGCTGGAGCGATGGCTGTAATCATCTATAATCACCTCAAAGGTGACTGGTTTGCCATCCCGATGGAAACAAATGAAAATGACGAACCGGACACAAAGCGCTTTGTGCCAATCGTGACGATTTCCGGCGATTTTGGTACCCACATCAAGAATCAGCTAGCTGCTGGCAAAACAGAGATCAAGCTCAGCTCAGTCAAACGGGAAAAAATGGTCGACTTCAGTTCACGCGGACCGGCCAATGGCATCTGGGATGTTAAGCCGGATGTGACAGCACCCGGTGTCGACATTGTAAGCACCTTGCCCCGTTCCTTAGAGAAAACGGGATATGGAAAAATGAGCGGAACAAGCATGGCTACCCCGCACGTGGCTGGAGCTGCCGCATTGCTTTTGCAGAAGCATCCCGACTGGAATCCGGAACAAGTAAAATCGGCCTTGTCTAATACGGCGGTCAAGCTGAAGGATACGGAGAAGAAAGAGTATTCCCCCATTTCGCAGGGAGCTGGGCGTATTGATTTGCCCAAGGCGATCACTACACAATCCCTGGTCGTTTCAAACCGCCTCAGCTTTGGTTTGTTACAACCCAAAACTGGGGTGAAGAAGATCGATCGAACCTTACGGGTAGAAAACCTGTCTGGCAAAGCGAAACGCTATGCCGTACGAGCGGAGCTAGACAATGGCAAAAAAGGAATTCGCGTGACTGTTCCGTCCACCCTAGTAGTCGGTGCTAAATCACAGGGGCAGGTGCCGGTGACGATGAGCTTTAACACATCTTTGCCCCGCGGGATTTACACGGGAGCCGTATTTTTGAAAGATGGAAAACAAGAATTGAAGGTTCCCTTTATCGCTTTGAATGAACCGAAGGGCTATGAAGTCATCACCAGTTTGGGACAATCTGCATACATCATCTCACCCGACGGCAAAGATGAACACAAATTTACGCTCTTGACGTACTATTTGGCTGTGGTGCCATCTTCGTTGAAAATCACCGCCGAAAGCTCGGAAGGCGGGAAAAAGTATCTGCTATATCAAACCAACAATCCGGCCGCTGGCTACACGGATTGGATGTGGGATGGGAAAGACAGCAAAGGGAAGAAGTTACCTGATGGAGATTACGTGATTATCGTCGAATGTGAATACTTGGGGAAAAAAGCAGAAGCCAACTTCTTCGTCCTCATCGACACCAAAGCCCCGGTTATCACCGAATTAACAGCCGACGCTGATCAACTGTCAGGCAAAGTGAAAGAAGCTTGGCTGGAAGAGGTGAGCTGGCGTCTCGCTGGAGAGAAAGATTGGCAGATTATCGAAGATTTGAACTATGTTGAAGATGGATTATTTGAGTTCCATCATGCGTTTACAAAGGGCCAATTGAAACCCGGCAAAAATTCGGTCACCCTTCGAGTGAAAGATGCTGTGGGTCATGTGACCACCAAAAAGGTGGAAATTGCTTTGCCGCAGTGACATAGGCAGGACAAAGCCGCTGACATCCGCCAATCAGGCGGGCCGGCGGCTTTTTTCATGCTTGTTATTTTAATACAAATTCGGCGGTAACGGGATTATGGTCACTGTATTCAAATTGAAGCGAATGGCCATATACACGTTTCACTTCTACATTGGAGGAGACCAAGAAGCCGTCGATGTTGGACTGAAAGTTGATTCCCTGCTTAAAAGGGAGTGCCAACGTTCTGGATGTGGGAACACTGCCATCTGCCACCCAAGTAAACCCTTTGGGCAGAAAGTCGGGCGGGATCGTTTGCATCCACTCAGGCCAAGATTCTTTCGCTTTAAATCGTTTTGGGTCCGTGCCAGGGATCAGGTGGTTCCAGTCTCCGCCCAGAATCAAATAGTTTCCTGCTTGCACGTGGCGTTGCATAAATTCTTTCAAAAAGGCCAGTTGTTGCTTTCTGACTTTTCCGCCTTTGTCAAAGGCAGACAGATGCAGGTTAACTAGGATCAATTCTTTCCCATTTTGTAAGGGAATCCGATTTTCCATAATACACCGGTCCAAGTCAAATGGTTGCTGTGGCCAATCTTCCTTGCCATACAGGGAGAAGCGGGTGCTTTGCTTCAACTGATACTTGGATAAGGTGACCAGTCCCCCGTTGACAGAACCCATGGGGTCGAAGATGGGTATTGGCACCCATGGCACCAAATAATTTTGGGCAAACACCAATCCATAGTCCGGAAGATGTTGCCGCATGGCGGCCGGTTGGTTGATATGATAGCTTCGGGACGAGTCCACATCCACCTCTTGCAATAGATAGAACGAAGAAGCTTCTTTTTTCAAAAAGGCAAGGATCTTGTTTAAGTTTTTTGTAGTTTGCTCTTTACTGGCGGCACGGGAGCGGGTTCCTCCATCCATGAAGAAGTCTTGGTCTTTGTCCAAACCGGCGTAGCCGATGTTAAACGTGGTCACCGTGAACGGGATACCAGTAGTCAATTTCTGGCTCGCGTTATTGTTGACGGTGAGAGGCAGGATCGGTTCAGGTTCATAATCGGTCAGCGTCACATACAACAAAAACGCGCCAAAACACAGCAAGACCAGGGAACTGAATAAAGCCAATCCCCATAATGTCTTTTTTACCATTGCGAATCCTCCCATTTGTCTAGTTGCTCGATGTGGATTACATATCTTTATTCTTTTGTCAGATATGATCTCTATGCTTAAGAATACTAAATTGCAACAAGCAATTGAATTATTTGTCTGATGAAAAAACGTTTTTTGGCGCTACTAGGGCAAAACGGTGAATGATCCATGTCATTTGTGCAAGCCTATTGAATTGCGCTGGTCGTTTATCGCATAGTAAGAAGGGAAGGGAATGAATTGAACGATCATTCCGTCATATAGGAAATAATCATGATCATATTACACACCCCAAACAGAAAAAATGATGGGGGGCTTGACATGGGATTGTTTAGTGGGAATCAGCAGCAGAGGAGAAAGCAAAGTGATGCGAGCAAAATGTCCCTGTTTGCGGGGTACAGCGGGGATGATTTTGATCAAAAGTATCTTGAAATTTTAGACAGAAAGAGAAAGCGGTTGCAAGCAGAAGCGAAACGGCTTCAAGAAGCGCGCCAATCCGAAGAGGATGAATATCAGCGCAAAATTCTTGAAGCCATCCAGTTGGCCAATCGGGGAAAACGGAAACGCTGATGGGGTGGCCGGTTATTAGGCTGAGGGGGATCCTCAGCCTTTTTATATCAATACGTTTTTTTCATTCATCGGGATCAGGTTGGCTTCCATCAACCATTCAAAAACACGGATGATTTCCAACCACACATTGCGGGCTTTTTTGTGGCCAAGTACGCTGGAAGCGATGGCGCAGTCCTCCATCCATTCTTTCAATTTGGCTGGCGTGGGCGGTTCTTCGGGATATTCCTCCCGGTAAGATTGCAGCAAAATGGGTTTAATCTCATGATAATAATCGGCCAAGCACAACAGGAACTGGGTGTCACAGTCCACATCATCCTTATACAGTTTGCGCTTTATGCGCTCTTTGTCCTTGTGCCAATTCAACACAATCCGCTTTTTGGTCAGACTGCTCATAAATTGGTTCAGTCTGCTCCGAAAAGGAATGCTCAATAACTGCAATTCTTCATTTGATCTGGTCGCCACTGCCATCTCCATCCTTTCACAGCTTGTCTTGTACTAATTACCACTTTTTCTTTGATTCCCCTTCAACCTACCCATTGTATATAAAATTGGCGAGAAAGGAAAAAGGATGGAAGATGGTGTCCGGCGAGTAAGGACTTGATTTGGCATTCCCACAAGACGCAAAAAGCCGGGCTACATTACGTGTCCCGCTCTTTTGCATTGCTGACCGACACCATGCGTACCTATGCCGCCTGTTAATAGGATGAATCTGAAGCAGGGGGTGGGGTCGGCTGGTTATTTTTCTTTTTCATTCGGCGCACCAACCAAATCACCGGAACCGTAATCACTCCCAAGACAAACAAGATGGGTAAAGCAGCAGCAAGGAAAATGAGCAAGTTTTCTCCAAATGCCTTTAGTCGGGCGATGCTTAGCGAAAACGCTTCAGCCATCTGTTTGCCCAAAGATGGGTTGGATGCGGTGGGTGAGACGACCGCTTGCTCGATGGTGAGGTGGACGGTGGAAAAATTCACTTTGTTGTTTAAATAGTTTAACCGTCCTTTGATTTGTTCGATTTCTTCTTGAGTTTGATTCAATTGGGTGGAGATGCTAAGTAAATCACTTGTTTTGGTAGCCTTATTCATGAAATCAAGTAAACGGTTTTCCATCACTTGTTTCGCTTTCAGCCGCGAAGCTAGATCCACCATTTCTTCGGAGACATCATTTCCATTGATTTGAATGGAAGGAGAGGGGGCCTTTGTCAATTTGGGTATCTCCTTGATAAATGGGTCAAACTGCGCTTGTGGAATACGGTAGGTGAAGTCGCCCCGGATCGTGTGGCTCGATCTTTCCGAGCTGTTTATCATGTAACCGCCATGTTGCTCCACCAGCGCTTCCAGCTTGGTTTTTGTGTCCTTGTAATTGGGCACAGTCAAGTTGATGCGCGCGGTGTAGATCATTTTTTTGCTCATTTTTTGCGTCGATGGCAATTGGTTGGAGGTGGTGGAAGCGTTGTTGGCCGCCGTCTTGTCGAACGAGTGGTTTGCCATGCTGCCAGATGTGTGTTGGAGCGGTTGGCTGGTGTCCATCTGTATGCTATGCGAGCTGCAACCGACCAATAGGGTGAAAGCCAGGCCGAACAAGAGTGCTTGAGATCGGCGCTTACCTGAATGCATGTTTGTTTCCTCCGGTTTTTCTTTTAATGTGATTAGGTTGTTGCTCAATTGTGACGTGTCTTATTCTGAAATAGTTGCAAAATATTGTGTGACAGGTTGAAGGCAGTAACTTTATGCGATGTGAAAAGATAAGAAGGGATGGGGAGAAATGGGCGGTGTGAATCCGGCAACTTGTCCGCTGTGCGGCAAACACAACCAGTGCGGCAATCTGGCGGAGCAGCGCATCGGTGACTGTTGGTGTAGAATAGAAGCGTTTCCTGCGGGTCTGCTCGAACAGGTACCATCAGCGTACAAAAACAAGGCATGCATCTGCAAAAGTTGCCTAGACCAATATAAGCGTGGAAACTTGCCGGGATGAGCGTTAACGCACAATCGTGCTTGCGGTGCGCCTTTCATGGGCAGGGGAGGGTAGGTATAATGTACTTGCTTGCCATCCCTGGTGGGTGAACCGGAATAAATCAGAAGAATGGAAAGGAAGTAGAAGGATGGTGCGTCAAATTACGGATTGTGTTTTGCTAAACAACGGGGTGGAAATGCCTTGGTTGGGTTTGGGGGTGTATAAGGCACAAGAAGGCAAAGAAGTGGAGCAGGCGGTGGAAACGGCTCTTCAAGCAGGCTATCGCAGTGTGGATACGGCGGCTTTCTACCATAATGAAACCGGCGTGGGCCATGCGCTCAAACAATCGGGGATCGCAAGGGATAAACTGTTTGTCACCACCAAAGTGTGGAACACGGATCAAGGGTATGAAGCCACGCTGGCTGCCTTTGACCGTAGCCGCAAAAAGTTGGGCTTGGACTACCTCGATCTGTATCTTATTCATTGGCCGGTGCCGGGGATGTTCCGGGATACATGGCGGGCCTTGGAAAAGTTGTACCGGGATGGCTGGGTGCGCGCAATCGGGGTGAGCAATTTTCAAACGCATCATTTGCAGGAGTTGCTGGCTGCCTGTGAAGTGCCGCCAGCAGTCAATCAGGTGGAATTCCATCCTTTGTTGACACAGGAGGAGTTGCGCGCCTTTTGTGAGAGGGAGAAGATTCAGTTGGAAGCGTGGAGTCCGCTGATGCGGGGCAATGTTGTGAATCAGCCGGTGATTGTGGAGTTGGCCCAAAAATATGGCAAGACGCCGGCGCAATTGGTATTGCGTTGGGATTTACAGCATGGAGTGGTGACCATCCCCAAGTCTGTTACACCAAGTCGGATTGAGGGAAACGCGGACATTTTTGACTTTGAGATTTCGCCTGAGGATATGGCGCGACTGGATGGATTAAATCAAAATCACCGCTTTGGGCAACATCCCGACCATTTCAAATTTTAATGTGAAGCATGCATCCCCAGCTGTTGAATCGGCTGGGGATTCTTTTCTTTTGGTAAGTATACCCGAGGGTTCAGGATTTGGTTTTCTTCTTTTCTTCTACATCATCTTTGACCAAGTAAAAAAGGTGATCACCACACACAGAATAATTAGTGCGTTCGTGATAAATGGAGTTATGCTACTTCCCTTCTTTTCTCTGATGCTTGATCCGCAGGGATGTTTTTCCAAAAAAACATTAACAGTTTCCGTCGGCCCATCCACAAGAGCACGAGGTTCATGATGACCAACACCATTGTCCAAAGACCAGTTTAACTCTCCATATAAGAGAGAAATCAGCGCCATAACCAACGAAGCGTCATTGGGAATGATTTGCGCAATGCCCGCCATAAACGTTTCTTTACAGTGGTGCCACCTATTGCTTGATGATTCCATTCAATTTTATCTCTTTAAAGCTGAATGGCAGATGAATCAAAGCTGAACAGAGGCTAAGTTTTGCGAAGAGGTGTACCCAGGCAAGTAGTCAGTTTGGCGGGTGCGAAAAGGAAATTTTGTGTGCAGAATACAGCATCACATGCGCTTTAAAAATAAATGGTTTACGAAACAGAGCTTTCGTGAACCAATAGACATGAAAAATAGCCTTAAATAAATGGTTTATTGTGAATGGATAAAGAGTTGATTTTTTCATTTTCGGGTAAATGAAAATTCAGACCAAGCAGGGCCGAGCTGTTGGGACGGAGATGCGTTTTTACCCTGGGCCAATACTTTCCGGGTTGCTTTGTCTGCATTTTGGACATTTGGGAAGCCGCTAATGGAATTTGTTCTTGCGTGTGTGGGGTTGTACACTTTGATTGGCATGGTTTACCCGAGCCGCTGGCATCGGAAGCTGATTATCCCCTTGGGGAAGCGGCGAATAGACCTGGGTCGGAGGAAGTGGAATGCAGCCATTTTCATCCTTGCGGTCATTTAGTCGGGAATCATTGGGCCAAGCTATACCCGATTGCGTTATGAACAAGACAAAGCAATGAAAATGGAAGCGCAGCTGGAGCAGTTGGAGAAAGAGCTAGATCAAAAAGAAGAGCAAATAGAGACGCTGCGCAAACGAGTCGCTGAAATGAAGCGGGAGCCAGCGGTCGTGTCAGAGGAAAAACAAACGGAGGAGGAAACGAATCAAACCATCCTGGATGATGAGGACGATGATGATGATGTCACGCTCAAAACGCGATCAAACACCAAAAAAAGCAGGGGGGAGAGGAAAGTGATGCGGGCAAGGGGTGCTTCTGGTTCAAAATCTATGTAAACATGTTTGTAGAGCAAACAATATATCGACAGACAAATTACTAATGAAGCAAGGTTTTGCAAAAAGAGGCTTTTCCTGTTGAAAGCGACCAATGGGCCAATAAGAAAGAATCGATTCCAACTCGCAAGCCAATTCTCAGCAAGTATGCGTCTCAGGCTATATAGTAGATATCGACGATTCGGGCATCAGCGAGATTTGCTGTTGATAGCTAACACAAAACGTCCTTGGCCATGCGTTCGGGCATAGCCAAGGACGATGCAAGTGTGTGTGGCATAGCAAGGAGAAAACAGGGTCATGTTGGCAGATGGGAGCAGTCAGTTCCCGACCGCATTTATTGCGTTGCTCCCATCCGTGCAGCAGCAGGCGGGGTCCATGCTCCGGCTGGACCGAAAATTTCATGATGGATCGCGGCTGGATCAATGCCCAGTGACAGAAGTGCTTGGTAGCAATCGCGCATGAACGCCGACGGCCCGCACAAATAGAAATGACCAGTGGAAGGCAATACCGTTTTCAGCCACTCAGCGTCAATGAGCCCTTCTTTGTCATATAGCCGGTTCAACCGATCCGTGTCCGTAGGTTGAGAATAGCAGAAATAGTTTTCGATATGGGCATGGCTGTTGGCGATGCGGAGTACCTCTTCCCGCAGTGCATGTGTTTGGCTGTTGCGCGTGGCGTGAATATGGATGACTCGCTGCGTAGAGGGAGATTGGGCTAATGCTTTAAGCATGCTCAACATCGGTGTCAAGCCTACGCCGGCGCTAAGCAAGATGACAGGGGAGTCGGTTTGCTCCAGTGTAAACACACCGGCTGGTGCGCTGACGGACAGCACACTTCCTTCTTCGATTTCTTGATGGAGATAAGTTGATACTTTGCCTTTCTCTTCCCTCTTCACCGTGATGCGGTAATGTGACGCATTGGGGTCGTCAGAAAGGCTGTATTGCCGGATGTGTGTGTAGGGATCGCTTGGAATCTCTACTTTGACACTAATATATTGGCCCGGCAGGAAGGTGGGCAGCGGTTGGCCGTCTTTTGGCTCCAAATAAAAGGACGTGATGTGCTCGCTTTCGCGCACTTTTTTGGTTACGACCAAATCCCGGAATCCACGCCAGCCACCGGGTTGCTGTTCTGCTTGCTGATACAATTCTTCTTCCATTTGGATAAAGAGGTCAGCGATGACCCCGTACGTCTCTTGCCAAGCGTTCAGCATCGGTTCTGTCAGTTTGTCTTGTAACACGTCGCGCATGGCTAACAGCAAATTTTGGCCGACGATGGGATAATGCTCCGGTAGCACCCCGATGCTCCGATGTTTATGGGCAATGTGTTTCACTGTCGGCAGAATTTGTTCCAATTGTGTGATGTTCGCGGCCGCAGCATAGACAGCATTGGCCAAGGCTTGTGGTTGGTGGCCTTTATGTTGATTGGCGTGGTTGAAGATATTCAGTAATTCGGGATGTTCGTTGAACAGACGTTTGTAAAAGTTGGCGGTGATTTTGTGCCCGTATTCACGTAATAAAGGGACAGATTCTTGAATCAGTCGAATCGTTTCCTTCTGTAACATGGAAATCCCTCTCTTCTGATGTGTGCTCTCCTTTCATGGTAAAGGGATTTGCCGGGAAAGTATGTGATAGATATCACAAATCGTGTGAACAAGAGGTGAACAGCACATCCGGATCGTTTAAGAACCTGCCCAATGGCGCAAAGCATCCAGGTCCAGGATGACAAACTGATTCCGACCCATACGGAGCAACCCTTGTTTGCGAAGTTGACTCAAAAGCCGGCTGACCGTTTCACGGGTAGTGCCGATGGCGCTGGCAAAGTCCTGATGGGTGAGTGGAATGTTGATCTGGATCGCGCCATCTTGATTTTCACCGTATTTGTCCGCCAGATCCAACAAAAAGGTGACCGCACGCTGTTGTACATCATGGCCGACATACTCGTGCAATTGTTTTTGTAGATCCAATATTTTGTTACCCATCACCCGCATGACCTTGACTGCCATGGTGGGATTAGACAGCATGACCTGTTCAAACGGTGCCACCGGGATGGAGATCAGCACGGTATGATCAATGGTTTCAGCCGTTGCTGGGTAAGGGAGCTGGTTGAAGAAGCCGGTGTGGGGAAACATATCCCCCTGTTTGAGCAAACAAACAATTTGCTCATGCCCTTGGTCGTCCGTTTTGTATGTTTTCACCATGCCGCTTTGAATGATGTAAATCGCCGTTTTCGCAGCACCTTCTCTGAAGATGACTTCTTTCTTGTGGCAGTGGCGGATGTCTACGATTTCCAACAGTTTTTCCAACTCTGCTTCCGTGAGGCCCTGAAACAAGGGGATTGCTTGCAATAATTCGATGAGATGATTCATAGTTGAGTTCCTCCTGAAGTGGAATGACGCTCGTATGCTCGATTATACACCGTGAAGGTGGTCAGAAGAAGAGAATGGGGGGGAGTCTGGTTGACTTTCCGTGGCGGAGATGAGGAGTTAATTTTTGGTTATCTGCTTCAGCGAATTATGAATCGTTTCTCAATATTCGCAATCTATTCATTCCTCTTGCGTTAGGCGGTATGTTGGTTTACAAGTTTAAATAACAAAAAATTTCCCACGAGCAAGGAAAAGAGTGCGCTCGAGGAGAAACGGGGGGAGAGGCTGGTGCCGATCAAAATTCCGGATAAATTGCCGGCAATCGATATTCTCAATCAGGAAAACATCTTTGTCATGGGGGAGCGGGATGCCTTTCGTCAGGATATTCGCCCGTTGAAAATCGTCATTTTGAACATGATGCCTATCAAGATCACAACTGAAACCCAGATCCTGCGCCTTTTGGGGAATTCGCCCCTGCAAGTGGAGATTGACCTGATTCATCCGAAGACGCACACCACCCGGCATACTCCGCCGGAACATTTGGCCATGTTTTATAAGACATTTGATGAAATTCGACACCAAAAATACGATGGCATGATCATCACGGGCGCTCCTGTCGGCCATTTGGATTACGAAGAGGTCAACTATTGGGACGAGTTGCGGCAGATTATGGATTGGAAACTGCATCATGTAACATCCACTTTGCACATCTGTTGGGGAGCACATGCCGCCTTGTACCATCATTACGGCATCCCCAAACACCGACTGCAGGAAAAGTGTTTTGGTGTGTTTGAACATGTGATATGTAAACAAAATACGAAGCTGTTGCGCGGGTTTGACGATTGTTTCTATGCGCCGCATTCCCGTTTGTCCGAGGTGCGCAGAGAGGAGATCGAGAAGGTCGAGGAGTTGGAGATCTTGGCTGAATCCCCAGAAGCAGGTGTTTATATCATAATCAGCAAAGATGGACGCCAGATTTTTGTGACGGGCCACTCGGAATATGAACTGTACACATTGAAAGAAGAGTATGAACGCGACCGGGCCAAAGGGATCGAGGTGCCGCTTCCAAAACATTATTTCCCACAGGATGATCCCAACCAGCAACCGTTGCAACGTTGGCGCGCCCATGGCAATTTGTTGTTCTCAAATTGGCTCAATTATTACGTATACCAAGAAACGCCATATGATTTGAATCAAATTAAATGAGATTGCGCCCAACCCTCACTAGGGTGTGTCTGGCAAATCAATCAAGTTGGTGAGGAAGAAGCGGCGGAAAAACCTTTTCTAGATGAGCGCTTCGCCACGCGTGAAGCGAATGAGAAATGGTTTTGAAGCCGCTGGCCTATTCATCAGATACACCCTGGTAACAACAGATAAAAAATAAGGATTTTTTTGCGATAAATGAAACAAAACAGGAAGGTGTTCCGTCAAATATTGTAAAAGGGTGTACGGAGTTGGCGCCGATGAGAAAATGGAGCTTGGAATGGATTGAGATCGGTGAGCCCGTTCATTATGGTCCGTTTACGATTGATCGTTATGTGGCCGATGTGGAACTGCTGGGATGGATTATATATGAGCCGGGCAAGCCCCCGTTTTTGACAAGGGATGTGCAAGCGGCGACGGAGTATTTGATGTCCCGACATTTGGGCGAAATCGTGGATAAAGGGGAATATTGAAAACAAGCGGTCAGCCATGGCTGACCGCTTGTTTTTTCAGAGTGATGTGAGGCAAGTGGTTATTCATCGGCTAGAAGTTGTTGAATACATTCAGGTAACCATTCCATCATTGGACCGAATGCAAAATCGACATTGAGCCGCTCTGTCCATTGATGGGCGTCCCTGCCGACAGGGCCAAAGTTTAGCACTGGCACATCGAGTTGTTGCAACGCGCCCAGCGGAATATCATAGCCGCGCTCCCACAGGGGCATGTTGTTCACCAGCGGGAGCAGGGTGGACAAGGGTCTTTGCAATCCGACATAACTCAGGTCAGAAATTCCTCCGAAAT
Organism: Laceyella sacchari; assembly: GCF_004343255.1. GTDB lineage: Bacteria > Bacillota > Bacilli > Thermoactinomycetales > Thermoactinomycetaceae > Laceyella > Laceyella sacchari. The sequence goes on from NZ_SMDD01000001.1 coordinate 668,236, forward strand.
AATGCTGGTGTTTCAGCGTCACTCCATGCGTCTTCTGGGCGGTGTCGATCATATGAGCAACAACTCGCTTGATCAAGGGATGGTCGCTCTTGTTTACTGCCGGATAATACGGAGGAGAGAAAAACAACACGATCATGGGAGCCATTTCTTTGCACAAAATAGCCAGTTCATCAACCAGGTTGATCGTGGTTTGGCGTTGGTCTCCCGGATCGCTTCGGCGTAATGCTTCTTGCAGGATTTGTTCCACGCGTTCCTGGCCGTGCGTGCGCGCCGCATAGGCATACAGTTGTTCATAAGTGAGCACGCTTATATCCGTTTCTGCCGGTGTGAACGTGCCATACCGCTGCGCCTGCATGAGTACGTTTTCTTTGATCTCTGCCGCCACTTCCCGGGCGAGAGAGAGTAATTGTGTGACGCGTTCATCAATGCCTTTATCATATAAGAACAGATTAAATAACGTGACTGCTCGGTGCGGGATTTGAACGGAGTAATCTTTTTTCAAATCCGTTTGCATCTGGTTGGTTGGGGGAGGTGTCACTTCCTCTCCGATTCTTTCGCAAAAGTCGGTGTTCAACTCCAGAGCGTTGGTGAGTTTGGAGGCCATGAAGTTGGCGTTTAACCCAGCAAAGGGTTCACCGACATGGGTTTCTTTGCCATAACACAGGAATCCTGGCAACACTTTGCCAATGGAGCCGGTGTAAATATAGTTTGTTTCATCGCCGGGATAGCGAGTGAACATGGGTTCGGAGTTTAGGACAGCGCGGTAAACGAGCCCATGTCGTTCAGCCAATTCCAAAAGTTTGGGAACTGCCGCCCGCATCCCAACCGAATTGATCTCCTCATCAGGCACGGTCAACAACAATACGTTGCCGTCAAAAGCTTGATGGCAAGCTTGTTCAATCATGGCCATGTGCAAGGCCAAGCCGCATTTCATATCCATGATGCCCCTGCCGAAAAGCCAATGACCGGTTTCGAGGTCGGCCCGAACCGTGTCGGGCAGGGTCTCTCGATTGTCGCGAAACAGGGAAGTGAGCGTCTTTGGATCAAACGCATGTGGTTCCCATATCCCGTAATCGATCACATCCACAACATCGAAATGACTGATCAAGATGACCGTTTTGCTCACATTGCTTGGATGTTTGACCAGCGCTGTCACAAATTCGCGTCCATCGCCGGTCGGGTGAGTTTCGATATGATCGGGGTGGGCTTGGAAATAAGCAAGGGATCGTAGTTGTTGTGTCACCAAGCGGGGGAGCATAATCTCTCCCGCACTGCCAGTGATGCTTGGAATATGGACTAGCTCGCATAGAAGATCGATTAATTGCGCCTTAGTTTCCCATTTTTTCATCATTCATCCGCTCCGTTTTCGACGATAGTTAAAAAGAATGTTTGCACATGGCCAAGCATGAAGTACTAGCTGATAATTTCAATGTATCAGGAAATATTCTCGAGGACAAATGATTGAACAGACGCCACCTCAAATGGGTGGCGTGCTATGGGTTGCGGCCACGGTTAACAGCGCGCGGCTAATTTTGATTGCCATCTCATACGTTACATGGAATCGGGTGGTTTGCAGAATGTGAGAGGGCATCGCACCGGCGGCGTTGACGATGCCCTTGATATGGATGTCCCCGACTGCGGGCAGTTGTTTGCCGACGCCTTTTCCCGGAACAAGCGCACCTTCCCCAACTTCAACCATGCCGACTTCTTTCTGTTTGCCCAAGCTGGCGTCGATGGCGATAATGAGTGGCGTTTTGGGGAGTTGTGTGATTTCCGCGACTACTTGATTCAAGCTGAAAGCATGGACTGGTTGGGCCAACGTGCCGCAGATTTGGATGTTGGGTGAAGGCGCTTCCGTTAGCAATGTGCCGACCAAGGGACCCAAGGTGTCGCCGCTGCTGCGGTCTGTTCCGATGCACAGGCATAGAAGCGGCCGATGAGAATGCGGCGCCAGCAACTCATTTAAGCGTTGAGTGAGGAGAGATACCGCATCTGGGTGATCAAAAGGGATTTGCCACTTTTCTTTCTCCATGAAAACCTCCAACAAAAACTTGATCTATCGTGCAGTCAATGGGATCAGGCTTCTAAATATCGGTAATAGTTTATCATGTTCTTCTGGGAATGGATTAATTTTTGTGGGTTATAGTATATTTTATTGTTGAAATAAGAATTTATTAGTAAGATTGAAAAGTGCGACAATTGATTTGGAGGAGGAGAACACATGGCTTTTAGCCGATGGAGAAGATGGATTTGTTGTGCGGCGGTGGTAGTGTGTACATCGGCCGTATGGCCCCAACCAGCAAAAGCGGCCGACGATTTGGACTTGGCTTATCGCTGGGCTCCTGTTCACTATCAGGATACGGATGATACTGATGCGGACGCTGATTACTTGACAGCGGTCGACTTTGACGGAGATTGGAATGCCAAAAACAATTGGGAAAACCAAGACGATGATCTGAGCCGCCTGCGGGCGACTGTATACTATTCTGTCGTGGAGACTGGCACACACTGGTATATCGTCTACAGCTTCTATCATCCACGTGATTGGGTGGATTATCCCGATTTCGGGCTGGACACACATGAAAATGATATGGAGGGAGCCATGGCGATTGTTCGGAAGGATGGAAGCGCCTATGGCAAATTGGAAGGCATGGTCACCGTCTTCCACACCAACTTCTATTCTTTCACTCCGGCAGGCAGTCCGCTTACCGATGGGGAAGAGAATATTGACGGCCAATTGCGAATGGTAAGTTATGATGGAGCGTTGCACCCGGCTACATTCCAAGAAGCGAAGGGACATGGACTAAAAGCGTGGAACGGTGGAGAATTCCCGGGTGGAGATGGTGTGATCTACTATCCGGACCGTTCAGTGGCAGAGGTGCCGGAACATGGGAATGACCGCCATGTTAAATATCGGTTGGTGAACACGTTTGAAGCCGGGGGATTGTGGGATCACCGTTCAGACAGTCAAACCTTCGCCAGCTGGGGAACGTTTGCCGGAGACAATGGCAAGGATAACGCGGCCAACGCTGCATGGGGATGGGATGACAAAGATGATTCCGTCGCTCGTGGGGCCATGGCTACCGATCCCGCCCGACTGACCGATAGTTACTTTGATGGATTGGGCCAATTTAGTACCGATTATGTGAAAAACGCATACCGATGAAGCTAGGCTTATGCATCACACCCGGGTTGATCCAGCACCCGGGTTTTTTGACTATCTCACCATTTCCCATTTATACTGTAAACCCTATGATTGGGAATATACGAAAAAAAGGGCGGAGATAAATCATGCTGTCAACAGAACGAATCACGATTCGCCGTTTGGAACGGGAAGATGCTGAAGCGCTGTTGCAGTTGCGGGTGGCCAATCGGCAGTATTTGGAGCCGTTTGAACCAAGGTTTCCCGATAGTTATTTTACGATGGCCGGACAACTGGAAGTGATTGAGCAAGATTTAGCGAAGTGGGATCAAGATCAAGGGTATGGGTTTGGCATATTTCTAAATGAGACGGGCTCATTGACAGGCAGGGTCAATTTGAGCAATGTCGTGCGCGGAGCTTGGCAAAACTGCACTTTGGGTTATTTTATCGCCGAGGAGCAACAAGGAAAAGGGTTGATGGTCGAAGCGGTGCGACTGGTACTTCGTTTCGCCTTCAATGAAGTGGATTTGCACCGGGTGCAAGCGGCGGTGATGCCGCGAAATCGGCGGTCCAGTCGAGTTCTTGAGAAAACGGGTTTCCGTTATGAGGGGTTGTCCAAACGATATCTATATATCAATCAAGTGTGGGAGGATCACCTCATCTATGCCCTGACCCGAGAGGATTGGGAACTGGGAGAAGATAAGTGATGTGTGATTCGGGCATTAAAGAATCCCTTGCCATAACCGGCAGGGGATGATTTCACTCCGTACCTTTCATTTCTGCTTTAGCAATGTGCATGCTGCTGCAAATTCCATGGCAGGGACGGATGATGAAAAATGGCTGGAGATTCCCTTTTTGACTGGGAACAGTGTAGAATAGGGGCAGGATTGTTTCCAGACAGGGAGACAATGGAATTAAGAACAAAGTGATGAGGTTGAATCGAATGAAGATCGCGCTGGCTACATTAAATGCAAAATATATCCACACCTCATTGGCCTTGCGTTATCTGAAGGCGTACAGTGAGCGGGATTTTGAGATTGAGATTGCAGAATACACCATCAAGGACCCAGTGATGAACATTGTGTCCGACCTGTATGGACGACAACCTGATGTGGTGGGGTTCTCTTGTTACATCTGGAATATAGAAGAGACGATCACCGTGATCGACATGCTGAAGAAAGTGAAGCCGGATGTAAAGATTGTACTGGGAGGGCCAGAGGTCTCCTATGACACTGATTATTGGATGAAGCGTCTGCCCCAAGTCGACTTCATTGTCGTCGGAGAGGGAGAAGCTACATTTCACCAGCTATTGACCGAATTGAGCGGTGAGCAGAAGTTCCATTTTGTATTGGGTTTGGCCTACCGTGCTGGGGATGAGGTGCGGATCAACCCCCCGCGCCCCAAATTAGACTTGAATCACTTGCCATCACCACATCGCTTCCCGGAGGATGTGGCTCACTTGCCCAATCGTGTCGTCTATTTTGAGACGAGCCGGGGGTGCCCGTTTAGTTGCCAGTTTTGCCTGTCCAGCATTGAAGTGGGTGTCCGTTATTTCGATATAGAGCGTACCAAACAAGACTTGCTTTACTTGATCAACCATGGTGCCAAGCTGATCAAATTTGTGGATCGTACGTTTAATATCAAACGGGACTATGCGATGGAAATTTTCCAGTTCCTGATTGATAACCATCAAGGCTGCGTGTTTCAATTTGAGATCACAGCGGACATCATGCGCCCGGAAGTGCTCGACTTTTTGGCGGAACATGCGCCGCCGGGCATCTTCCGGTTTGAAATCGGTGTTCAGTCAACCAACGATCCTACCAATTTGCTGGTAAAGCGGCGCCAAAATTTCACCAAACTCACCCGGACGGTAACCAAAGTGAAAGAGAGTGGCAAGATTGCTCAACACTTGGATTTGATTGCGGGGTTGCCGTTGGAGGATTACACCACATTCAAAAAGACCTTTAACGATGTGTTTGCCTTGGAGCCAGAGGAGTTGCAGCTCGGTTTCTTGAAGATGTTACGGGGGACGGGCTTGCGCCATGATGCGGAAAAATACAATTACGTCTTTATGGAGCGGGCCCCTTATGAAATTTTGGGCAATGATCACCTGCCGTTTTCGGATATTGTCCGGATCAAGCGAGTTGAGGATGTTTTGGAGAAATATTGGAATGCCCACCGCATGGATCACACCATTGGTTATTTGATCCGGCATGAATTCCCGTCGCCGTTTGATTTTTTCCAGGAATTCGGTGATTATTGGGAAGCGCGCGGCTGGCGGAAGATCGGCCATCAGTTGGAGGATTTGTTTACGCGTTTGCGGGATTTTTTGCAACAGCGCGGAACCAAGCGGATGGATGTAATCCTCGGCTTGATGAAATATGATTATTACCTGAACCACAAACAACGTCCCCGCAAGGTTTGGTGGGATTTTACCATGGACAAGGCCACGCATGCCGCCTTGTTGCGTCAGGCGGCTGAACAGCCGGGGCGCTTGTCGGACGAATTTGCCTCCATCCGCTTGAACGAACGGGACTTGCATAAGCATGCCGTAGTGGAGATATTGCCTTTTGATTTGGATGCTTATCTCGCCACTGGCCGCGTGTTGGAGCAACGAACCGCTTTGTTTGCGGTATATCGGCCAAAAGGCGGGGAGCCAGTGCGTTGCTACACGATGAAATTGGATGAAGGCGCGGAATGATTGGCTTAGCTCCCTACAGCAGTTTCTAATACAATTAACATCAACAACAAAGCCCCTCTAAACGGAAAAGAGGGGCTTTGTTGTTGAGCGCGGTGTTCATGTTTATCCGGCAACGCATGTAGGAAACCTGATAGTATAGCGCGGCGCAGATGTGGCTGTATTCATACAAGGTGTCAGAGAAATGACTGCGGAAATGTGTACGATGTGACATGTCGATGGTGCCGTGCCGGTGGTATACTCATGGATGGATTTGATAACAAATGGATTGGAAAAAGTGGTGGATATGGTTAAACTGCGTGTGATTAATTTCGTGAACATCTTTCTGTCGTCCGTGTTGATCGCTTTCGCTTGGAATATGTTTTTGCTGCCACACAAGATTCTGAGTAGCGGCGTTGCCGGCATTGCGATGATGTTGGCGCTAATTACGCCAATCAATACGGGGATTATCAACTACGCCCTCAATCTTCCGCTGATGGTGCTTGGATTTTGCAAGTTGGGCAAGCGGTTTATGTTTTACACGATTTTTTCGGTAACTGTCACATCAATTGCCTTATTGTTGATTCCCATCAAGCCGATTTCGTCAGACCCTATTTTGTCTTCGGTTTTCGGCGGCGTGCTGGCCGGGATCGGCACGGGTTTGATTTTTAAATCTTCCGGTTCGACTGGTGGATTCGACATTATCATCTTTATGTTGACGCGAAAAAAAGAGCTTCCGGCGGGAATGCTCATGTTTGCGTTAAATGCGATTGTCATCTTTGTGGCTGGCTTTGTATTTGATTGGGATAGTGCATTGTACACGATGCTGTCTATTTTCGTTTCCGGCAAAGTTATTGATGCGATTCATACCAAACACCTTAAATTAACCTTGATGATCATCACTGATAACGGTGAAAAGGTTAGAGAACACCTTATTTCTAAATTGGTTCGAGGCATTACGATCATGGATGGTGAAGGCGCTTATACACGTGAACGGCGGAAAGTGTTGTTCATGATCATTTCCCGCTACGAACTGGCGGGTGTGAAGCGCTTGATCAAAGAAATCGATCCCAAAGCATTTGTCAACGTTATGGAGACCGTTGAAGTGATGGGATATTTTCGCAGAGACGGATAGCGTGAGACAACCCCTTCAGTCCCGTTCCCAGGGCATCAAAGGGGTTTTTTCTTTGCCGTCAGCCGACGCGGCAGAGATATTTGCAACTTGCAAAAAAAGGAATATGCCAACTGCGGGGCGAAAAATGGTGAATGGTGAAGATTGATCGGACAATTTTGTCAAAGGAGGGCGACCCGTGGAGGCAGTTTACACACAAAGCAGTCGGCAAGCAAAAGGGTTTTCATCCTTTGGTCTTCATATGATCAGAAAAGGATTCTTTTGCTTTTTCTTGTGGCTGGTTTTGAGTCTGATGATTATCGCATATCCGGGACACTCCATTCACTGGAGTGTCATCATCCTGTCCTATTTTTTCTTTACCTATGGCGTGATATTTCCACTTACGTTTTGGATCGACTACTTGATTCTGTTAAAGCTAAGTCCCAATAGAGCCATCCTGTCCTTGGCGACGCATCTGGTGGTGTCCCTTTTTTATTTGGTGGTTTTGTACCAAGGGGATTTCTTGCTGAAAATGTTATTTTTGGTCGGATTCATGGGATATTGGTATGCCGATTACCGCTTCAGGATTCCTTTCTCCCAATGGATTCAAGAACGGACGGAGGACTGGGATCGGCGGGTGACGAAAGCGATCACCGTCTTGGGGGCGGTCGGAATGGGGGCTGTGTTCCTGTTCACCCAGCCTTTTTTTGTGTTGACTCTCATCGCCCATGATGATGTGATCAAGGAAGTGGATTCCCCGGACGGCAGGTATCGCTTGACCATCGCCGTCAATCATGCTTCCAGCCTCACGACCAAGTGTTTGGCCAGGGTGAAAGTATCGAGCAATGAGAATCCCTTTCTCCCTTCAAAAGAAATATATATTAAAGAAAATGAATGCTGGCCGGATGGAACCTGGCTGAATAACCGTACGGTTCGAATCGAAGGGAGAAGACTCGATATATTCACCGATCAGGTGAGGGGAAGAAAAGAAGAGGCAGATGTGGTACCGGATCGGCGTTAGAGTGCGTTTGAGGCATTCTATCCGGTGCCTCTAAAACCGTTATTCGGCGCGTTGCCGCTTTTTTTTTTGCACGTGTGCCCAAGCGATGATCTGCCTGCCAGGATACAAAAACGGCCGGGTGGGAGATATTATTGATAACGGACAGCGTGACGAAAGGATGAAGGCGATGCTTGAGCGGCCTGATGAAACGAAACGCCGCAAAGCGGAACATATCGATATTGTGCTAAAGCGAGATGTGACGGGCAAAACGATCACCACCGGCTTTGAAGAGTATCGTTTTCGGCACCAAGCCTTGCCGGAGATCGATTTCGACACGGTTTCTTTGGCGACATCTTTTTTGGGCAAACAGGTGAAAGCGCCCTTGCTCATTAGCTCCATGACTGGAGGTACAAAGGAGACAGGAGAAATCAACCGCCGGTTGGCGCAGGCGGCTCAAGCTCGGGGATGGGTGTTAGGGCTGGGCTCGATGAGGGTTGCTTTGGAGAGTGCGGAAGCGTTGGAGACGTTTCAAGTGCGTCAATTCGCCCCGGACATTCCGATTCTGGCCAATATCGGCGCCGTGCAATTGAACAAAGGATTGCAAGTGGACGATTGCCGTCGCTTGGTTGACCTCATTAAGGCGGATGGATTGGTGTTGCATCTAAACCCTTTGCAAGAAGTATTTCAGCCGGAAGGGGACACCCAATTCAGCGGACTGTTGCAAAAGATTGAACACCTGTGCCGGAAGTTGGAGTTTCCGGTCGGCGTGAAAGAAGTGGGGTGGGGCATTCACGGTTCATTAGCCAAAGCGTTAGTTGAGCGGGGAATAGCGTTTATCGATGTGGCCGGCGCTGGTGGCACGTCGTGGAGCCAAGTGGAAAAATATCGATCGTATAACCCGGTCCGCTTTGCCGCAGCGGATGCTTTTCGCGAATGGGGGCTTCCCACAGCGCAGTGTGTCATCGATGTGCGCTACCACGTCCCCGACGTTCCGGTTATTGCTAGCGGAGGGCTTCATCATGGTGTAGACGCGGCCAAAGCCATTGCGTTGGGGGCTGATTTGGCTGGATTTGGACGAACGTTGTTGAAATCGGCCGCAGACATGGATTTGGATGCGCTGATGCAGCGATTGGAACAGATTGAATTGGAAATGCGCATTTGCATGTTCGCCTCAGGCATCCGTGCTGTCACGGAATTGAAACACACGGAAAAATTGGAGAAAGTCAATGGTTGAATCCATGGCCGGACGAGAGGGAGGTTTTTGCGTTGCTAAAAGGATGCCGCTCTGAGACGAGCGGCATGAGATTATGGTGTTTTCCATCCGTGGGGATGGATGAGATAGGCGGTTCCATTGGAATGCTTTAGGAAAGCGCTTTCAAACTCCTTTCGTCCATAGGTGAAGCGTACCTGGTCATCGGCGGGACCGGCAGGATCGTTGACGAGCACATTGCCATCACGATCGAAGCCACGGATGACCAAAAGATGGCCATTGGAACGGGAGATGGGGGCGCCTGGCAACTCACCTGGTCCAAAAGCGATGCTGGCAATTACGGGGATACCCGCTCGAATCCAAGGTTCTACCTCGCTTAAGCTTCTGAAGCGGACTACTTTGGCATCTAAGCCCTGGGATGCAGCATATGCCGTGTTGTACGGCCAGTTGCCCGCTCCGTCATATACATAATCCCACACCTTGCTGACGACATGGGGAACGGGTTGGTCCCATTCCGTATGGCCGGTCACCCTTGCCCAATAGGCCATAACCATGGACGTGGAAGTGGGGGAGCACCACACTTCGCCGCCATCTGGGAAGACCATCTGTGAGCGTGTCGGCACATCCAAGGCTTTGTTTATCCCGCGGCTGGGGAATGTGCCAGGTTCGTCTTGTCCATTGGAGAAGGCCACCCCATAAGCGCGCAAGCTTGGCGTCTTTGCAGGGTCTGTTGTAAACAGCTTGATCCGCGTCTGATAAGCTGTGGCCGAGCTTTTTAAAATCAGTGTGTCTGTGGCGACGCGACCGTGATCATCCCCTTGTCCCGAAACGGAATGGCGCTTAAAAGGCTGATCGTGTTCAAGCCAGACGCCCATGGAATACCACTTTGTCCAGTAACCATTCACCTTGGCGCGAAGTTCGACCTCAATCCAAGTGTTGACCGGGGTGTTGGCTTGCCAAGAGACAATGGCTTCATTGAAACGGTGATGGGAAATTGGAGAAAGCCATTGACCGTAGTAATAAGTGCCTTGATTGTATCGCCCGGTTGAATCGGTACCTTGTCGAAGCCGGTTTGCATCCAGTAGCAATCGACCGCCTTTGGTGCGAGTGCCGCTGAAAGAGCCGAAGATGAAGCGGGTTGTCTCCACATACTTTTTGTTGCTTGAAGCGGCGTGGGCGTTGGCTGAATGGGGGACAAAAAGTAAACTGAGCACCATCGTCGCAACAACACAAACGATCCACGTGCGCATGGCAAAAACCCCTTCCTTCAGCGAGATGTGTGGTGATGCGATATTATTGTATAATAAATTAATTGTTAATTGAATCTATTATGAAAATATAATCTATTTATGATTCTTTCTTTTTCTTAGGAAGGGTTTTGCTGGAAAGAGGGTTTGATCCCTGGAGGCGCGGTGAGTAGGACGAGTTCCTCCAGGGATCGACGGTTACTTTGTGCGTAAGAACTCTGGCAATTCGAAACAAGTGCGCAAGATCGCGTCGTTTACATACTTGGTCTTTTTGTCGAATGGTTTTTCCGGCAATGCCTGATGTTTTTTTGAACCAAGTGTGAAACTCCAAAATCCGCCGGGATAGGTTGGTACAGTTGCCGTGTAAATTTTGTGGATGGGGAACAATTGTTTGATGTGTTTCACGGTTTGTTCCATGATTTCGCGGTGGAAGAGTGGAGATTGGCTTTGGCATACCATTAATCCGTCTTCTTTTAATGCATCGTGGATGTTCCGATAAAAATCATATTCAAACAATTGTTTGGCCGGTCCGATGGGATCGGAAGAGTCGACGATGATCACATCGTAATGGTTTTTCATTTCTTTCACATGCACCATGCCGTCGGCATAAATGAAATGAACCCGCGGATCAGCCAAATTACCGGAGACGGCGGGAAGATGCTCTTTGCATACTTTGACCACCATTTCATCGATTTCCACCATATCGATGTGTTTGACCCCGTCGTACTTGGCTGCTTCCCGGGCTGCACCGCAGTCGCCACCGCCGATGATGAGGACGCGCTCGGGATTGGGATGGATCGACAATGGAATGTGTGTAATCATTTCGTTATAGATGTGTCCGTCCAAAGAAGTGGTTTGTACGACCCCATCCAACACCAGCATACGGCCAAAATCATAGGAATCCAAAATCATGACATGTTGGAATTCTGATTGGGAAGAGAAGATCACGTCTTTGATGCGGTAACTGATTTTCATGTTTTCCCGCTCATCTTCCACGAGCCACAGATCTTGATTGATGCGCTGCAAGAATTTTGGCATATCATTCATGTGGATACAACCTCCTTGGGTGATGCAAGGTTACAAAAAGACATTTTAGCAGATGTGATGCCTTTTTTGCAGGGGAGATTGAGAAAGCACTGTCAAAAGGAGTGAAGAGAGAGTGATATTGCTATTTGTATACGGCAGTTTGCGGCGCGGGATGCGAAATGCTTCCCTTTTGCGCAAGGCACGCTTGATCGCGGAAAAAGCTTGGATAAGCGGCACGCTGTATGACACCGGCTACGGATATCCGGGATTGGTCACAGGTAGCAAACGCGTATGGGGAGAAGTGTACCAAGTCTCCAATCAAGAGTTGAGATGGATTGATCAGTTGGAGGATTATCACGGAACCGGCCATCCCGATAATCTGTATGAGCGGATCACTGTGACAGTGAGGTCGCCGGATAGGCAATATACCGCATACACTTACGTCTATGTTGATGCGGATGGGTTGAAAGAAAGGGGGATGGTAATTCCAGAAGGGGATTGGGTTAAGTATGTGAGAAGCCGATATTAGTCTGGAAGGATCGTTTCGCTTTTGCACATTGAACCGTATCCCGGTGCGAAAAACTGTTCGCATTTGTCACGCGCCCATTTTTTTAATATACTTTTTGTCAATGGAACCTATTTAGTGTCATTGTTGAACGGCCGCGAATCGATGAGTGGATGTCAGCGATGAAAGCGAAAGAGCCGATGGGCCGAGGGGCAGATTCAAACCTGCCTCCACTCACAACTAACATTTATGTCAACACCCTTGACGTGGGGCTTTAAAGGAGTGCTTTATGAATAAACATCAACCCTTGTCACCAGAAACGGTAAACGAGATTGAGCGGCTCTTACGCGAGATCAGCGTGATTGTGAAGCGAAAAGGCAGAGACATTTTAAATCATTTTCCGATCACCCCGCCGCAATTTAACGCGCTGTTGTGGCTGTATGAAGACGGCGACATGACCATCGGCGAATTGAGCCAGAAGATGTTTTTGGCATGCAGCACAATGACCGATCTGATTGATCGCATGGAGAAAAACGGGGTGGTCGAGCGTGTGAGGGATGAACGGGATCGGCGCGTCGTTCGGATCCATCTGTTGGAAAAAGGTAGAGAAATTATCGATGAAGTGATGAAAACGCGACGCCAATATCTTTCCGAGATTTTGTCCCATCTGTCCGACGAAGAGGCATTGCATATGAAAAAGTATCTGTCTGTATTGCATGAAGAGATGAAAAAGTCTTAAATCCATTCCCTCTTGTGCCAAAGAGGGAGATTTTTTTTGATGCGATGCCCGTTTTCCCACGCTCTTGTAAGGCGGGGCGTTCATTGAAAAAGGCTTTTGACATAACCGATATACTGTTTATTGCAAAAAGAACAGTGTAGCGATGATTGGGGATGAATGTGAACATGACAGTTTCAGCAACGGAGCGTGCCATTGGTATTCTGGATTCGGGAGTTGGGGGCTTGACGGTCGCCAGAGAGGTGATGAGACAACTTCCTCGCGAGACAATCTATTATGTGGGGGATACCGCGCGTTGCCCATATGGACCGCGCAGTACAGAAGAAGTACGACGTTATACCCTGGAAATCGTCGAGTTTTTGATGAGCCAGCCGCTAAAAGCGATCCTCATCGCTTGTAACACGGCAACGGCCGCAGCCCTGCAATCAGTGAGAGAAAGAGTGTCTGTTCCCGTGCTGGGAGTGATTGAGCCAGGGGCGCGTGCTGCGATCAAAGTGACCCAAAACCATGTGGTGGGAGTGATCGGAACGCAAGGAACGATTGAAAGCGGGGCGTATGAGCAAGCCCTCCGCCGCATCCATCCCCACTTGACAGTGCACAGCTTGGCCTGTCCAGCTTTTGTCCCGTTGGTGGAGAGTGGATATCGGCGTACGGAGCTGGCTGATCGGATTGTGCATGACACCTTGCAACCGCTGCATAAAACAGGGCTGGACACGTTAATTTTGGGGTGCACCCATTATCCGTTGTTGGCTGACGCGGTGCAGAAGGCGATGGGGCCGGATGTTAATATCATCAGTTCGGCAGAAGAAACTGCGGTTGAACTAAGCACCATCTTGCAACATCAGGGGTTATTGACCATGATGAAAGCACCGCGCCATCGTTTCTTCACTACCGGAGAAGCTGAACCGTTTGCCCGGATCGCCGAAGATTGGTTTGGCTACCCGATTGAAGTGGAGCAGATCACGCTGAGTGAGTCCGATGCGGCTGGCATGAAAACGCAAACCTGGTGATTTTTCAGCCTGACGCCTGCCATTCGCGCAAATATTTACGAAAAGAGAGTGCTAAAATCCCTCCAAGACCGTATACATGTTACTACCATGACTTGTCCTGGAGGGATATGCAATGTCGAATTCACTGATAAAAAGGTCGTTCGCATGGCTGATTCTGCCGTTGATGCTCACTGGCTGTACTTGGGGGGACAAACCCGCTTCCCAAGCGATCGATCCTCCGCCGACCAACGCCAAGCTGGATGCTGAACCGGTCGCCGTCAAGCGGGCTGAGGTGAAAAAAGGGCGGGGGACCGAGCTTTATTTCTTGACGGATGCCGGCTATGTCGTACCCTATACAGTGGAGGTGCCGGCTACCAAGGAAGTGGCTAAAGCGGCGATGCGTCTGATGGTGAAAGGCGAAGCCGGTGAACAAATGCTGCCTGCGGGGTTTGAGCCGATATTGCCGAAAAACACCAAGATCAAGGCCCTAAACATTGAAGATGGCACGGCGACAGTCGATTTTTCGAAAGAATTTCTCAATTATCCCGCCGACCTGGAAGAAAAGGTATTGAGTGCGGTCACTTGGACATTGACCGGTTTCCCAAAAGTGAAAGAAGTCAACATCTGGGTAGAGGGAAAACCGCTGGCTGAGATGCCGAAGAAAAAAACGCCCGCTCTCCGTCTCACCCGTAACCGTGGCATCAACCTGGAAAGGGCTGAAGGGATTGACATCTCGAACAGCATGCCCGTGACACTTTATTTCTTGGGGCAAACACCAGACAATGAGGTGTATTATGTCCCCGTCACCCGGATGGTTAATCGGACGGAAAATGTGGCCCAGGCAACCCTTTCTGAATTAATCAAGGGTCCAAGTCAACAATCCTCCCTCTCCAGCGCCATCGATCAAACATTGCAAGTGAACAAGGTGAGTGTCAACAAGAACATGGTTGTCGCTGATGTGGGTGAACAGTTGTTGCAATACAGCGCGGATCATCGCGCCTCCAAAGACGCCGTCGGTGCGCTGGTTCTGTCCCTGACGGAGAACACAGGGTTAAAGCAAGTGAAGTTGACTGTCAACGGCAAACAAAATGTGAGCGTCTCCGGGAGCGCAGGGGATTTGACCAAGCCGGTCATGCGGCCGGAAAAAATCAATCCGCAATCGATGTAAAAAAACATAGGAACCAGAGAGATTTACACAGGAATGATCACAACGTCATTCCTTTTTTGTTTTCACATTCGGAAATTGAACATCGGGTATGCTATACTTAAGGGACTTCACACAGGAGGGGACATCATTGAGAGTAGATGGACGTGCACTTGATGAGCTAAGAAAAGTAGAGATGGAGCGTCACTACATCAAACACGCGGAAGGCTCTGTCTACATATCTGTTGGGGATACGCGCGTACTGTGCACTGCTACAGTTGAAGATCGCGTGCCTCCGTTTTTGCGCAACTCCGGCAAGGGTTGGATCACCGCTGAATATTCTATGTTGCCCCGCGCGACCCAAACCCGGACGATCCGTGAGGCCAGTAAAGGAAAACTGGGTGGCCGCACCATGGAAATCCAGCGCTTGATCGGCCGGGCTTTGCGCTCCGTAGTCGATTTGAACGCGTTGGGTGAACGGACGCTGTGGATTGATTGTGATGTTATTCAAGCGGATGGCGGAACCAGAACAGCATCGATTACCGGCGCGTTCATAGCCATGGTTGACGCATTGGTTCCCCTTGTTAAAAACGGCACACTCCCTGTGTTACCGATCAAGGATTTCTTGGCGGCCACCAGTGTGGGAATCATCGATGGGCAGCCATGCCTTGATCTTTGTTATGAAGAAGATTCCAGTGCGATTGTCGACATGAACATTGTTATGACTGGTGAAGGCAAATATGTGGAAGTGCAAGGTACGGGAGAGGAAGCCCCATTTTCGCCCGAAGAGTTGAACCAGCTTTTGACATTGGCAAAAAAAGGGACAGATGAATTGATTGCGTTGCAAAGCGAGCTGTTGGGAGAAGACGCGCAGTTGATCGGGGCTCAAAAAACAAGCAAATCCTAGCGGTTTGATTGTTTCTCAAAAGGTTCGCAAACCGCGGTGGGGCCAATCGGCGTGGCATAGGTAAGAGAAGGAAAGTTAGGCACATGCGATTGGTTCCACCATGGTGGTGCGGAGAGAGGTCGCTTCCGGCCATGCATTCGGCAAGGGTGAGTCCATGAACATGGGGCATGGGCTTTTTCTTGATAAAAATAAAGAAGAAAGGGTGGCGCCGAGTGAAAAAACGATGGCCGTTTCCCTATATCATCATCGCAACTAAAAACAAAGGTAAGTTGAAACAATTTGCTGACCTTTTTCAAGATCATCTCCATCTCAGGGTAAAAGGATTGGATGAGTTTCCGCAATTACCGGAAATCGTGGAAGATCGGGACACTTTTGAGGGAAACGCCCTTAAAAAAGCGGAAACCATTGCTGCTGCCCTGCAGGCGCCTGTCATTTCCGATGATTCTGGGTTGGTTGTCCCCGCTTTGCATGGTGCACCTGGTATTTACTCTGCCCGATACGCCGGGGAAGGTGCGACAGATGAAGCCAACAACGAGAAATTGCTGGCGGAGATGAGCGAGGTGCCTGATGAGCAACGACAGGGCAAGTATGTTTGCGCCATGGCGCTGGCTGTTCCGGGTGAGGAGAGCCAAGTGGTGCGCGGGGAGTGTCACGGTGTCATCACGCGTCAACCTCGCGGGCAGGAGGGGTTTGGCTATGATCCGCTGTTTTATGTTCCGGAAGAAGGGAAGACGATGGCTGAGCTTCCCAAGGAACGCAAATACCGGATCAGCCACCGCGCCAAAGCGACGGAAAAACTGATCCAGCTATTGAAGGCTCAATATGATTTTGACGGTGAGGAGTGAGCTTGATGAGAGTGCTAATCATAAGCGATTCTCACGGCGAAGCGAAGCTGTTAAACGAAATCGTCAAGCGGGTCAAAGCCGATCATGTGATTCACTGCGGGGATTTCTGTACGGATGAAGCGGAGTTGCCCAAAGTGCCGCTCACCGTGGTGCGTGGGAATTGCGATTGGGAGCAGGTTCCCCAAGAACAAATCTGGGAAGGTGAAGGAGTGCGTTTTTTCATCACCCACGGTCATAAATACCAAGTGAAAACGACGCCATTGCCCATGCGCTACCGGACGGAAGAGGTGGGAGCGCAGATTGGCTGTTTTGGACATTCCCACTTTCCATTTTGTGAAAAAGTGGGCGAGGTGTTGCTGATCAATCCGGGAAGCATTTCTTACCCTCGAGGGTTTCCACATGCCACCTACGCCGTGTTGGAGAAAACCGACAAAAAGCTGGCAGTGACCTATTATAAAACGGACGGGACGTTGATTACCGCACGCGGCTATGAGGAATCTTGGGCATAAATGAAGCAGAGCCGGGCTTTGCAGGAACCATGGCCTGGCTTTGCGCATAAATTGGAATGGAAAAAGAAAAATTAGCAAAAAAAAAGTCTTGACGAAGTGTTCTTAGATGAGTTAATATAATTTTGTCGCTGATGCGATATCATTGATATTCAACATGTCCCAGTAGCTCAGCTGGATAGAGCAGCGGCCTTCTAAGCCGTCGGTCGGGAGTTCGAATCTTCCCTGGGACGCCAAATCAGTTTACCGAATACACTTACCTTAGCCGTGTGTTGCATGTTGCTAAGGTAAGTGTATTTTTTATGTCGAGAAAAGCTGGCGAGTAACCAGACGGAATGATCGTAAACAGATGGACGGATTCGTTTGCCACAAGTGAATATGATTAATGAAGTAGTCAGTTCAAAACTCTGTATTTAAATGACGAATGAGTTAAAATAATTTTATTTAAAGTACGTTTTAAAATAAATCATGGGGCTATTCTCGTGAGAACTGAGCAAGTTAATATTCGACCAATGGAAGAGCAAGATAAAGAGAGATCGAAAAGCTATGGAAGATGCACAAAAACAAGCATCTTTAGAAGCTGTCAATAACCCTGAATCTAACATTTTTGTTGCCGAAGACTCAAACGGTTTGTTTTTGGGATATATCCAGCTCGGAGAATTTACGGACTCGTTCACTAAGACTAAACAAGGGTTGATTCAATAGCAGTAGCCAAAGAAGCCGAAGGGAAAGGAGTCGGCAAGTCTTTAATGCGCTTTGCTGAGAAGTGGGCAAAAGAACAAGGATATGGAACAATTGTATTGTATGTTTTCGCAAATAACAAAAAGGCGCGTAGTCTGTATGAAAAAATGAATTATACAGAGGAAACGATTAAATATGTGAAAATACTGGACTAATCAGGATGACGGCCGAAAAATTTTCTGAAGTCTAAAATCGACGGTATGTTCATTCGTATAGGCGATGATCGGATACAGGTGCCGATCAGCGGCATACGCCAAATCAGAATATATATAGCATCATGTCGGTGTTGTGCTGCATGAATCAATATCAAACAACGGATAAGCTGCCTAAAGGGCGGTTTTTTTGTAAATAAACATAAGCCATTTTCCATTCAACCGAGTGGGAAAATGGCTTCACGTTCACAGAAATTTGTTTTATTGGCGATCGGGCTCGTCATCGTTGTCTTCTCTTGGCAGGCGCACTAAGGCGGAAATGTCATACCTCATAAATTTCCTCCTCACTTTGTAAATTCAATTTTTGCTGAAGATTGAGAAGTTTTTTGATCGTGACTTTCCATTCGGTTTCTGCCTTCATACTATCAAAGCACTTGGCCATCTGCAATAATGCGGTGTACTGACGCTTTGGCAGGTTTGCCTGAAGCGCGGCTTGCTCAGCCTCCTGGTAGCAGGGAATCGCTTCCGCAAATTTGTGTTGCGCCGCGTAGATGTTGCCGGCGACAATCAATGCTTTGGACAATTGGTTTCGGGTGGCACGCCGGGCGATCTGAAGCGCGCTGTCGATGTGCTGTTCCGCTTTGGGCCAATTTTTTTCATGGGAATAAATGATGGATAGATAGATCAAGGCGTCAATATGGCTACGGGGATGATTGCGTTCATAATCATAATTGAGCACCATTTGGAAGCAGTTTTCAGCTTTGTCGCATTGTTTTTGAAGCAGATAAACACTGCCTAAAATGTTCATGATATCAAGATAGCGGTTTTGGATTTTATTGCAGATGCCGATGTTGATGCCTTCTTTGCAGATCTCTATGGCTTCGCTGTATTTTTCCATTCTGCGCAACAGGATGGCCCGATATTTGTATATGTTGAGCAAAGTATATAAACTGCTTCTGATGTGAAAGCGCTTGGCCCACAACTCATCGACGATTTGTTTGGCTGCCTCGAACCGGGTCATGTTCAGGAGATAAAGCGCTTTGTTACATAGCATGGGGTGTTTCACGTCCCGCCCGCCATTGCGCTCCGAATATGCATCCAGCCCCTTTTCCACGTAATGGAGGGCTTTGCTCATGTTGTTTTGTACATAGTGGCAGATGCTTAATTCGTTGTAACAGATGGAGACGATGTTGTCTCTGGAGCACAATTTGTATTGGTTGTTTAAGCGGATTGCCAGTTTGTAATGCTTCTCGGCTTTGGTGTATGCCTTTTTCGCGTGGAAACACCGCCCCTCCAGGTATGTATAAAAAGGGGCGAGGGGGTGGTAACGTTCGATGGCAATGCTTTTGAGCAATTGCTCCGCATGTTCTACCAGTTTGTTGTTGTCCAGCATGGCTTCGATCAACTGAAGTTGAAAAGAGAGTTCTTCCATGCGTTCCAACTCTTTTTTGACCAAATTTTTCAGTGTCGCTTCATTAAGTCCCAGTTTGGTGAGGTATTTGGTTACGGTTTTCACATCCACATTCCCCACACCGCGTTCAATGTTGGAAATGGTGCCGTACGACATGGTGGCGTCGGCGATGTCCTCTTGACGATAGCCGTTTTCTTTTCTCACTTTGCGCATGACGTAACGAACAACATGTGGGTCAAGTCCATATACCATGCGTTTCCCTCGCTTTGTTGGTAATGAGTCGGCGTGCCGCTGTGAAAGGAGGCCAAGGGAGAGCAAGAGAGTGTCCATTTAACGGAATTGGCTTAAATCAATGCGGATGGGGGTACGAAGAAGGCGTCCTTTCGTGCTTGTGCCAATGAAAAAAGAAATGATTTAAAGGAATGATATTAAATCAAATTTGTATTGTATGAATATATTAAATTATATTACAATTTATATAGATAAGCTATTCATTTATAAAATGAATGGTTCGAGCTGAAATCGAGGGAGGTGAAGGGGGATGCTATCGATCACGGTGAAGGGGAATGCCCATAAAGTAAATCATTTCCTTTATGAGTTAAGCCAACTGATGAAATTAAAACTGATTCCAGAGGAAGTGGAAGTGACAGATGCGGAGGAGAGAGAGGTAACCTGCGATGTGCAACATCAGCCGGCAAGCAAATTGAGTGTTGTCCGTTTGCAAGATCGTTCCGGTTGTGAGATTGCGATTCCAATGCTCGATCTGGTGTGTGCGGAGTTGGAGGATGGCAAGTATGTGTTGACCGGCCGCTGTTATGACCTATTCTCTTAACAATGGGTGTGAGGGAATGCTTTGCGAAACGATGAGATTGTACTTGTCCCGTATATATTGCCAGGACTGCGACCGTTTTGTCACGCGGCATCATTGCCAGACGGTCATGCCGAGAATGGGGCAAGTTCATCAGTGTCCCCACTGTCACGATCAAAAGAAACGTGTGATTCGCTACTGGCGTACCCAGATGATTGATGATGTGGAAGAGATGGGACGGATGTTGAGTTGTACGCCATTTAACCATGCCGAGGTGCAGCAACTTGAGGTGGGGACCATAACGGTGAGTCGCTATGAACGCAGGGAATAAAAAAAGAGCCAACAAAACGGCTCTGAACTATGCGATGTTAGTTTGCCCTTATTATAACATGATTTGGATGGAAATGGAATGCGCGCGGGCGAAGACGATGCAAAACGGCCTTAGGAGGATGGAGTGGAATCAGATAGATCGATGAAGACGGTGACGGTCAGCCTTGGCTTGTGCATAGTGTCACATGAGAGGGGAGCAAGCGGAGCGAAGCACGTGGAGTCACTTTCACGCTTGCAGTACGAATGTGAGCAGACGCCTTCGTTTTCGGTGAAACGGAGGCGTTTCTACGTTCCAGCATCGTGTGCTTGTATAACGTCAGGATGGACTTCCGGGGCGTGTCTGATGAATAGTACATCCCAACTAACTTGATTTGCCTGACAGACCCCGGTCAAGATGATAATGCAGATCATTCTGATTACTGATATGATAGGGATAACTAATCAACGTCGCAAAGGAGGATTGACGGATGATCCGCCATTTGCACAAAATGCACTTGCAAGAGAAATGCGCTGTGGATATCACAGACTGGACGCGACGGATTGAGCAGGTGATTGAAAAGCTGGAGTGGTCGTTAAAGTACATCGAGGCGAACAAACAGAAGGCAATGAAGGCGTTGCAGGGAGCGGTGGAGCTAGAGCATACGCTACAAAATTCGGGGATTGAGGTGCAGAGTTTCCACTTGGGCACGGTAATTAAAGAAATTATCGAAAACTTCCTGGCGATTACCGATATGGATGACGCTTACCGGGATTTGATCGGGCTGAAAGATGAAGTGGCCAAGCACATCGAGCGAAAGCGCTACCAAGAAATCATCTCAGCAGAGGAATTGGCCGCGCTAGAATCGCTTCACATGGATCTGAACAGTTATGGAAAGCGGCTGAAAAAAGTATGGAGCAGCGAAGAGGTGAGCGGGATCGTCTACATTGTGGATGATGTCTTGGAGTTTTTGAAAGAGATGATCACGGAGGACATCGTCCATGTCAACCTTGCGCCAAAGCGATCTTGACCCCCCGCTGCTGTTTTTCCAGCGGGATCGGGTTGTGGAGTGGCATGGTATATCTTGGTTCATCCTTTACATCCCGACGCTCCTGAAGTAACATAAAGTAAGTTGGCAAGAAGGCTACATAACAACTTGTTTCTCCCCCTTTGCCCAAGGGGTTACGCCTGTTGACGTTGTTTTCTTGCAAAGCGGGCGCGCTGTGTTATAATGAAAGGGTTATTGTGGCTTTATTGACTACTTTGAAATCGGACTGATGTCAATCATTCATAGATTGCAGGAGGGTACAGTTAATGAAGGCAAGTTGGGAAAAAACAGAAACAAACAAAGGCGTACTTACAGTAGAAGCCGATGCACAAAAAGTGGCAGAAGCATTGGATCAAGCATTTAAAAAAGTCGTGAAACAAGTAAACATCCCAGGATTCCGCAAAGGGAAAGTTCCACGTCCCATCTTTGAAAAGCGTTTCGGTGTAGAGGCCCTCTACCAAGACGCGTTGGATATTCTGCTGCCGGAAGCTTATGAAGCAGCGGTAAACGAAACCGGCATCGAGCCAGTGGATCGTCCGGAGATCGACATCGAGCAATTGGAAAAAGGATTGCCTCTGATCTTCAAAGCGACGGTGACGGTGAAGCCGGAAGTAACTCTGGGCGAATACAAAGGACTGGAAGTAGAAGACAAAGATTTCTCCGTCAAACCGGAAGATGTGGATGCTGAATTGGAGAGAATGCGCAAGCAACAAGGCCAATTGGAAGCGATTGAAGACGGCGTAGTGGAAAACGGCGACCGTGTAATCATCGACTTTGAAGGATTTGTTGATGGTAAAGCCTTTGAAGGGGGCAAAGCCGAACGATATACCTTGGAAGTAGGTTCTGGCACATTCATCCCTGGGTTTGAAGACCAATTGGTTGGCATGAAAGTCGGCGAAGAGAAAGACGTTAACGTCACTTTCCCAGAAGAGTACCATGCGGAAGAGTTGAAAGGGAAACCAGCCACCTTCAAAGTGAAATTGCATGAAATCAAGCGTCTCAACCTGCCGGAGCTGGATGATGAATTCGCGCAAGATGTGAGCGAATTTGACACATTGGCTGAGCTGAAAGCTGACATCGAAAAAAACCTGAACGAAAGAGCGGCAAGAGAGAAAGAAAACTATATCCGTAATGAATTGGTAGAGCTGGCTTCGGAAAAAGCCGAAGTGGAAATTCCGGAAGTCATGATCGAAAATGAAGCCGAAAACATGTTGCACCAATTTGAACAACGCCTGATGCAACAAGGGCTTAACTTGGATCTGTACGCCCAATTCACTGGTCAGGATAAAGACGCACTGAAAGCGCAATTCAAAGATGATGCAGGCAAACGTGTACGTGCCAACTTGGTGTTGGAAGCGATCGCCAAAGCAGAAAACATCGAAGTAACTGAAGCAGACATCGAACAGGAAATCCAAGAAATGGCTAAAGAGATGAGCCGTGAGGCGGATGAAGTTCGCCGTATCTTGGAGGCACAAAACGCGCTGGAGTCCGTCAAAGAACAACTTCGCGTTAAGAAAACGATTGATCTACTTGTATCCGAAAGTAAAAATAAGGCATAATGGTGATAGGGAGTCAGGGAACGGGGCACGTGAAACTACGTGCCTTGTTTTAAAATTTGTAACTCCGAAATGAGGTGTTTCCTATGCCTTTAGTCCCAATGGTCGTGGAGCAGTCCAACAGGGGCGAACGTGCGTACGACATTTACTCCCGGCTATTGAAAGACCGGATCATCTTTCTGAGTGGTCCGATTGATGATAACGTCGCAAATCTCGTTGTAGCCCAATTGTTGTTTCTCAGCGCAGAAGACCCGGAAAAAGACATTCATTTGTACATAAATTCTCCCGGCGGCTCCGTGACGGCTGGCTTGGCTATCTACGATACCATAAACCATATCCAGCCCGATGTATCCACCATTTGTGTGGGCCTGGCGGCTAGCATGGGTGCTTTCCTGCTAGCGGCTGGAACCAAAGGGAAACGTTATGCCCTGCCAAACAGTGAAGTGATGATCCATCAACCACTGGGTGGCGCCAGAGGGCAAGCTTCCGACATAAAGATCCACGCGGATTGGATTTTGCGCACCAAAGACCAACTTAACAAAATTTTGGCTGAACGCACTGGGCAGCCATTAGATAAGATTGCGCGCGACACAGATCGTGACTTCTTTATGAGTGCCGAAGAAGCGAAAGAATACGGCCTCGTGGATCAGGTGATGGCACGGACTTAGGAAAGGGGTGAGAGACATGTTCAAATTCAACGAAGAAAAAGGGCAGCTCAAATGTTCCTTTTGCGGCAAATCGCAAGATCAAGTGCGCAAATTGGTCGCAGGTCCGGGTGTTTACATCTGTGACGAGTGCATTGAGCTGTGCAACGAAATAGTTGAAGAAGAACTGGGGAACGAAGAGGATATCGATCTGGCGAACTTGCCCAAACCGCAAGAGATTTGCCAAATCCTTGATCAATACGTCATCGGCCAGGAACATGCGAAAAAATCGCTGTCTGTCGCGGTGTACAACCACTACAAACGCATCAACTCACATACGGCCAAGTCGGATGAGGTGGAATTGCAAAAGTCCAACATCATGATGCTGGGTCCCACGGGGAGCGGGAAAACCTTGCTGGCCCAAACGCTGGCTCGCATCTTGAATGTTCCTTTCGCCATTGCCGACGCAACCTCACTCACGGAAGCGGGATATGTTGGGGAAGATGTGGAAAACATTCTGCTCAAACTGATTCAGGCTGCCGATTACGATATTGAAAAGGCCGAGCGCGGCATCATTTATATCGATGAAATCGACAAAGTGGCTCGCAAATCGGAGAACCCATCTATCACCCGTGATGTTTCAGGAGAAGGGGTGCAACAAGCACTGCTGAAGATTTTGGAAGGAACTGTTGCGAGTGTGCCCCCGCAAGGTGGTCGTAAACACCCGCATCAAGAGTTCATCCAAATTGACACCAGCAATATCCTGTTCATCTGTGGTGGCGCGTTCGATGGATTGGAGACCATCATTAAGCGCCGGATCGGTAAAAAAGTGATCGGTTTTGGCATGGATACGCAAACGGTCACCATGAAGCCGGGCGAGTTCTTGCGGATGGTTCTGCCGGAAGACCTGTTGAAATTCGGATTGATTCCGGAATTCGTCGGTCGTCTGCCGGTCATTTCCACCTTGGAACCGCTGGATGAAACCGCTTTGGTGCGCATTTTGACAGAGCCCAAAAACGCTCTTGTTAAGCAGTACCAAAAACTGCTCGAAATGGACAATGTTGAGTTGGAGTTCGAGATGGAGGCCTTGGAGGCGATTGCTCAAGAGGCCATCAAACGCAAAACGGGTGCGCGCGGCTTGAGAGCGATCATTGAGTCGATTATGCTTGATGTCATGTTTGAGCTGCCGTCCCGGGATGATGTCATCAAGTGCGTGGTTACCAAAGAAACGGTAGTCCATGGCGTGTCCCCCAAATTGATGACAAAAGAAGGACACGTTCTCAACAACAAACAAGAAGAAACTGCTTAGCCATAAAAGCGCGAAATTTGGCATCTGCTTTTCCAAGGCAGATGCTTTTTTCATTTAGTCGTGATATGTTAAAATGTAGGAGTTTCCATTCGACAATGGAGCGGTTCTACTGCTTGTATGGTAGGGCTGCTTTTTCGATAAAGAAAGAGGTGAAAGGGATATGTTGAAAATTGTTGCAATTGATCGTGAACGCTATATCAATTTTGTCAAAACCCAACCTTATCGCAATTTTTTGCAATACCCTTCATGGGCGGATCTCAAGCGGGAATGGCAATGGAATAGCGATTTCTTAGGCTGGGTAAACAAAGATGGCAAGATGGTTGGCGGCGCGGTTGTGCTGTACCGCAAAGTGCCAGGCATGAATAAATTTTTGGCATACATACCTCGTGGTCCGATTATCGACTGGTTTTCCGACCGCAACATGAAAGAATGGTTTGTTCCTTTGTTCAATCATTTGAAACAACGTCAAGTATTTAGCGTCAAAATGGATCCCCCGCTGGTGCGCCGGAAATGGTCTTGCGATACGATCAATCAATCCATCCAAGAATTCAAATCACACGGTTTGCGTGGGAGACGGTTGACGGATATCCGTCCGGATCAGGTGTTTAACGCAGTAGAATACGTTCAGCAGGAATTGGCTGACATGGGATGGCGGAAGCATGTGGTGGAAGACAGTTTTGAAACGGTGCAGCCGCAGTTCGTGTATCGGCTCAACATGAAAAACAAGACGCTGGAAAAAGTGTATAAAGGGTTCCATCCTTACTGGCAAAACCGTATCAAAAATGCGGAGCAGGACGGGATTCGCGTCCAATTGGGTACGGAGCGGGATTTGCCGGAATTTCACCGGCTACTGGCTTTAGCGGCAAAACGCGAAAAATCGCAAGTTCGCGATGTGTCTTATTTTGAAAAAATGTTTGAAACGTTGATATTGGAAGACCCTTATCGCGTTCGCCTTTATTTGGCCCGTAAGGGGGACAAGCTGTTGAGCACATCGCTTGCCGTGCGCGTCGACGGCCACACCTGGGATTTATATAACGCCCGGTTGAGTGAAACCATGGAAGAGCCTTCTCCTTATCTGTTGCGTTGGAAAATGATCCAAGATGCCTATCAGCAGGGAGATCGCATCTTTGATTTCCGTGGGATCAGCACCACGTTGGACGAGCACCACCCCAATTTTGAATTGTTGCATTTCAAAATGGGTTTTGGGGGCGAAGCGTGCGAAATGGTCGGCGAATGGGATTACCCGGTGATTCCGATGTTGCACTGGGCGTTTGACATGTATATGAAGCGGCGCTAGGACAGTGGGGAAGGAAATAAAAACATGAGTAGCCCTTCATGTTGGCGGTCATAATACAAAACAAAGAAACGGTGAGTTCCGCGAAGCAGAAAGGAATGGGCGTCAAATGAGTTGGACTGCTTTACTCATGTTTTTACAAGTGTTCTTCTCCATCGTCATCGGGTTATACTTTTGGAACTTGCTTAAAAGCCAACAGACACACCGTAGCGCCGTGGATCGCGAAGCCAAGAGGGAATTGGAGAAATTGCAATCCATGCGCAAGATTTCCCTTACGGAACCGTTGGCGGAAAAGACCCGGCCCTCGGAATTGAGCGAAATCATCGGGCAAGAAGAAGGGATACGCGCGTTGAAGGCGGCCATGTGCGGCCCCAATCCCCAACATGTGATCATTTATGGTCCGCCAGGGGTGGGCAAAACGGCTGCGGCGCGCATTATTTTGAAAGAAGCCATTAAAAATAGCGCTTCGCCCTTTACCCGGGACGCCAAATTCGTGGAGATCGATGCGACGACGGCACGGTTTGATGAAAGGGGCATCGCAGACCCGCTGATCGGTTCTGTGCATGACCCAATCTACCAAGGGGCGGGGGCGATGGGAGTCGCCGGCGTCCCCCAGCCCAAGCCCGGAGCGGTAACAAAAGCGCATGGGGGAGTTTTGTTCATCGATGAGATCGGTGAATTGCATCCGGTGCAGATGAATAAGCTCCTGAAAGTGTTGGAAGATCGCAAAGTTTTCTTCGAGAGCGCTTACTATAGCTCTGAAGATAGCAACACCCCCAGTCACATCCATGATATTTTTCAAAATGGGATGCCTGCTGATTTTCGACTGATCGGCGCCACCACTCGCACGCCTGCCGAAATCCCGCCGGCCATACGCTCCCGGTGCATGGAGATCTTTTTCCGTCCCTTGTTAGCCCATGAGATCGAACAAGTGGCCGAACAAGCGTTAAAACGCATCAATTTTGACTACGAGCCGGAAGCGGTTCAAGTGATTACCCGTTATGCGACGAACGGGCGTGACGCGGTAAACATCGTTCAAACAGCTGTCGGGCTTGTCTTGTCGGAAAATCGCCGAGTGGTTGAGGCGAGAGATGTGGAATGGGTTGTCCACAGCAGTCAGCTCAATCCGCGGCCAGAGCAGAAAATGCCGGTTGCTCCGCAAGTGGGATTGGTGACGGGATTGGCGGTGTACGGCCCTCATCTGGGCACCGTGATCGAGATTGAAGTGACAGCTACACCCGCAGAATCAGGCAAAGGGTGCATCCAGATCACCGGAGTGGTCGAAGAAGAAGAGATGGCCGGACGCGAGCGTACCATCCGTCGCAAAAGCATGGCTCGGGGTTCTGTTGAAAATGTGATCACTGTCTTGAGGCAAAGCACGAACCTGAATCCCGATGCTTATCATTTGCACATAAACTTCCCAGGCGGTATGCCGCTTGATGGCCCTTCGGCAGGGGTGGCGATCGCCACGGCTATTTATTCGGCAATCAAAAGGAAACCCGTAGATCATCGGTTGGCGATGACGGGTGAATTAAGCATACACGGCTATGTCAAGCCAGTGGGAGGGATCATAGCCAAAGTTGATGCGGCCAAACAAGCAGGTGCGACCAGAGTATTGATACCGCGTGAGAATATGCAATCCATTTTCGAGCACATGGAAGGGATTGAAGTGATTCCCGTAGAACGGATTGAAGCGGTATTGGATCTGGCACTTGTAGAGGAGGAAAAGCAGACCGAGGACGCGACAGTGCCGTCCGTGTTTGCCCCCACCTCGGCGCCAGTGTGAATGTAAGTGCGGAATTGGCCTGGACAAACGTGCCAAGTCGGCCTCCCGCAGTGGGAATCCGACTTGGTTATGTCATAGACAAAACAAATCGAATAAGATAAAATCGTACAAAGTTATTCAGTTCCTTGAGTGTCAGCAACGGAGGTGCATGTATGGCTGTAAAAGAAGAGGAACGCACATTGCCTTTGCTCCCTTTAAGAGGGTTGATTGTCTTTCCGACAATGGTTTTGCATTTAGACGTGGGGCGGGAACGCTCTGTTCAAGCTTTGGAAAAGGCAATGGTTGATGATGAACATCATATTTTACTTGCGACACAAAAGGAAATTCAAATAGAAGAACCTTTGGCCGAAGACATTTATGAGATCGGCACGGTCGCCAAAGTGAGGCAGATGCTCAAATTGCCCAACGGCACCATTCGGGTTCTGGTGGAAGGGTTAAAAAGAGCCCGTATCAAGGAATATGTAGATTCAGAAGAATGTTATATCGTCACTTATGAAGAGTTGGCAGGCATAGATGAGGGAGATATGGACACGGAAGCCCTGATGCGCTCCGTATTGGACCATTTTGAACAATACTTGCGTCTGTCCAAAAAAGTCTCTCCTGAAACCTATTCTGTCGTGTCTGACATTGAAGAACCGGGACGCCTTGCCGATGTGATCACTTCTCATCTGCCCCTCAAGATTTCCGACAAACAGTCCATTCTCGAAACGATTGATGTCAAAGCACGTTTGGAAAAATTGCTCGCCATCATCCATAACGAGAAAGAAGTGCTGGAGCTTGAGAAGAAAATCAGTTCGCGCGTGAAAAAACAAATGGAAAAAACGCAAAAAGAATACTATCTGCGCGAACAGATGAAAGCCATTCAAAAAGAGTTGGGAGAAAAAGAAGGGCGCCTCGCCGAAGCGGAAGAGTTGCGTGAGAAGCTGGCAGAATTAGAGGCTTCGGAAGAGGTCAAAGAGAAGATCGAAAAAGAGATCGATCGTTTGGAGAAAATCCCGACCACATCTGCTGAAGGCGGCGTGGTGCGCACGTATATCGAGTGGTTGCTTGATTTGCCTTGGCAGCGGGTGACTGTGGACGATCTGGACTTGGCCAAAGCGGAAACCATCTTGGATGAAGACCATTATGGACTTGAAAAGGTAAAGGAACGGGTCTTGGAATACTTGGCCGTGCAGCAGATGGTGAAACAGTTGAAAGGGCCAATCCTCTGTTTGGCGGGTCCTCCCGGAGTGGGGAAAACGTCATTGGCACGTTCCATCGCACGGGCATTAAATCGTCATTTTGTGCGGATTTCCCTAGGCGGCGTGCGCGATGAAGCGGAAATTCGCGGCCACCGGCGTACCTACGTGGGTGCGATGCCCGGACGGATCATTCAGGGGATGAAGCAAGCCGGTAGCGCGAACCCCGTCTTCTTGTTGGACGAAATTGATAAAATGTCAATGGATTTCCGTGGTGATCCATCAGCGGCGTTGTTGGAGGTTTTAGATCCGAACCAAAACAACACATTCAGCGATCATTACATAGAAATTCCTTTTGACCTTTCCAAAGTGATGTTCGTAACCACGGCCAACGCTGTGCACAACATTCCACGCCCGCTTTTGGATCGGATGGAAGTGATTTACATCTCCGGGTACACTGAGCTGGAAAAGGAGCAAATTTCCAAATCGTACCTGATTCCCAAGCAACTGAAAGAACATGGGCTGACCAAAGAGCAATTGCAAATTCAGGGTGCGGCTACATTGAAGCTGATTCGCCATTATACCAGGGAAGCGGGCGTACGCAACCTGGAACGTACGATTGGTACATTATGCCGCAAAGCTGCCAAGCAGATTGTGTCAGGTAAGAAGAACAAAGTTGTTATCACGGCCAAGAATTTGGAAGAATACCTCGGCCCAGAAAAATTCCGGTATGGTCGGGCAGAAGAGACAGATCAAGTCGGCATGGCCACCGGTCTCGCTTGGACGGAGACAGGCGGCGATACGTTATCGGTTGAAGTCTCACTCTTGCCGGGCAAAGGAAAATTGACCTTGACCGGTCAACTGGGGGACGTGATGAAAGAATCAGCGCAAGCGGCGTTCAGCTTCATTCGTTCCCGGGCGGAAGCGCTCAACATCGACCCCGATTTTCATGAGAAAATGGATGTTCATGTTCATGTGCCGGAAGGAGCGATTCCCAAAGATGGGCCATCCGCCGGGATTACCATGGCTACCGCATTGGTGTCGGCCTTGACCAACATTCCGGTATCCCGCTTTGTGGCGATGACTGGGGAGATCACGTTGCGCGGACGGGTGCTACCGATTGGTGGATTAAAAGAGAAAGCGCTCAGCGCTCATCGAGCCGGCATTCAACATGTGATCATTCCAAAAGACAATGAAAAAGACCTGGAGGAAATTCCAAAAAGCGTTCGCAAAGATTTGGTTTTCACCGCGGTCAGCCAAATGGATGAGGTGTTGAAGTTGGCGTTAGTGAGGGATCCTTATGATCGTGAAAACAACTGAATTTGTGATAAGCGCTGTGAAGCCGGCGCAGTATCCAGACGACGCCCTGCCAGAATTCGCGCTGGCTGGGCGTTCCAATGTGGGCAAATCTTCGTTGATCAACTGCCTGATTCGGCGCAAAAACTTGGCCCGTACAAGTTCCAAGCCTGGCAAAACGCAGACGATCAACTTCTATAAGATCAATGATGCCTTATATTTTGCTGATGTGCCGGGCTACGGCTTCGCCAAAGTGCCTAAGAGCGTGCGCAATGCTTGGGGAAAGATGATGGAAACGTACCTGAGTCAGCGCGACGAGCTCAAGGCGGTGATTCAGGTGGTTGACTTGCGCCACCCGCCAAGCAATGATGATTACAATATGTATCAATACTTGAAGCATTTCGGCATTCCCACCATTGTTGTGGCAACCAAAGCGGATAAGATTTCAAAAGGGCAATGGCAGAAACATTTGAAAGTAATCAGAGAAGGGCTTGAGCTTCAAAAAGGAGACCCACTCATCTGCTTTTCTTCCGAAACGGGACAAGGGCGCGATGAAGTGTGGCGGGAAATCACCCAACGAATGGAAGAACAGAATGCAGAGCTAACCACATAAACATGAGTCATAACAGAAGAAGGGGTGGGGAAGGATGAGCAAGAAATTACGGGTGGCCGTACTGTTTGGGGGAAAATCGGGAGAGCATGAGGTCTCTTTGGCTTCGGCTTCTTCAGTGATGAAAGCGATGGATCACGAGAAATACGACATCATACCCATCGGTATCACTCAAGAAGGATCGTTCCTCTTGGGGCAAGCTGCATTGCCGATGTTGGAAGGAAAGGCGGAACAGGCGGAGATCAACCGCTTGCAACAGCTGATGCCCGCCGTGACGACCGGGACGCATGCATTGCTTGCGTTTCAGCGAGAAGAGATCGATGTCGTGTTTCCGGTATTGCATGGTACTTACGGGGAAGACGGGACGATTCAAGGATTTCTGGAGATTGCCAACATCCCTTACGTAGGTGCTGGTGTACTGGCTTCCAGCGTTGGTATGGATAAAGCCGTTTCCAAAAAGGTGTTTGCCGAAGCCGGCTTGCCACAGGCCAACTATGTCTCTTTCTTGAAGGCTGACTTGGTGCGCAATCAAGAAGCGGTGCTTGCGCGCATCGAAAAGGAATTGGGTTACCCTTGTTTTGTCAAACCGGCTAATCTCGGTTCCAGTGTGGGGATTTCCAAAGCGAGAAACCGTGAGGAACTGATCGAGGCGCTCGCTTTGGCGTCGGCGTATGACCGGAAAATCGTGGTCGAAGAATTTGTGCCGGCTCATGAAGTGGAAGTTGCGGTATTAGGCAATGACGAACCGGAAGCTTCTGTGCCGGGAGAAATTGTCTCGTCCAATGAGTTTTATGATTACAAAGCAAAATATATCGATGGCAAATCGGTCATGCGCATTCCCGCTGAACTGCCTCAAGACACCGCCGAGCAACTGCGTGAAATGGCGATTCGCGCGTTTAAGGCCATTGATGGTAGCGGACTGGCGCGGGTGGACTTCTTCATCCGCAAAGACACGGGTGAGATCTTGTTGAACGAAATCAACACGATGCCAGGGTTTACCCAATTCAGCATGTATGCAAAATTGTGGGAGCATTCCGGCTTGACCTACGCGGAACTGGTAGACAAATTGATCCAGCTGGCCCTGGAACGATATGAGGAAAAAAGCCAGCTTCGCACCGACTTTGCCGCTGAATAACAACAAGGGACCCCTTTTCCATTTGGAAAGGGGGTTTTTTGTGTTTTGTTGCAATATACAAGGGAGACAAGCGGCCGAGTGGAAAGGCTATTTGAAAAAATGAAAAAGAATTTATATGTTATATTGGAATTGTTTGATATTTATAACAACAAAGGCAGGAGTCGATCTTATGATACGCCGTTGGAGTTCGTCTTTCTTTGCCGTGCTGGCGCTGGTCTTTTTGTTGGCGCTGTGCCCTTTGCTGCCGTTTGGAGAGATAGTGGAGCCAACTAAGCAGATTCAATCGGTTAGTCAAGCAATTCACTCGGTGGTTGACTATTTCGCCGGCATTTATAGTGGCGAAAGTTTGATGTATAACCGATTACATAACTTGGAGCTGGTGCATGAAAATTTCTTGCAGGCGGTTTGGCCGCTGTTTTGGTATTCTTGCGCTTATGTGGGCGGAGCCGGGGTGATCGCCTTGTTCCTTGGGATCTGGGTGGGAGTGCGGTTTGCCAGTTCCACAGGTTGGTTGAAAGAAGTGGTGGGGTTTTGCAATGTAGTTCCCGATCTCATGATGGCCATGACATTGCAATTATTGGTCATCTGGGTGTATAAGCGAACAGGAGTGCTGCTCGCCAATGTGATGACCATCGAGCAAGAAGAGGCGGTGTTGTTGCCGATATTGGTGTTATTTATCTTGCCTTTTGTCTACGTTGTGCGTCTGGTTTCCCATCTCACTTATGCCGAATTGAGCAAAGAGTATGTATTGTTAGCCAAAGCAAAAGGCATTCCGCGCTCGGCCATTCTCAACAGGCATGTCTTGCGCAATGTGTTGCCACAGGTAAGGGCACACTTGCCCCAATTGGTGTCCGCGATGATCGGAAGTATGATTGTTGTGGAGCAGTGGATGAACGTTAATGGTGTGGGTTGGTTTATCCTGCATAAGTTTGAGATTACGCCACTGCTTACCTATCCAGTGTTGGTCAATTCGCTGTTCCTGTTGGTCATCTTGTTTATGTGCCTTTACGGCTTGATGCGGCTGGCATTTTCGCTGATTGTCAGGGGGGTAGCTCATGATTAAACGGAAATTACGCCGTCCAGTCGCTTTTTATACAGGAATGGGGTTGCTTTTATTATTGTCGCTGGTGGCGCTCATCGGGCCGTGGGTGATTCCCTACTCTCCTCATCAAATGTTTTTGCTCCCCGTCAGGGCTGGGGAAATCGTCGGGCCGCCAGAACTTCCTTCGGAGAGGCATTGGTTGGGGACGGATGTGTTTGGTCGCGATATGTTGACGTTGGTTCTGTTGGGGCTGCGTTACACATTGCTGACCGTTTTGTTGGTAGCGGGGCTTCGCATCTTGTTTGGTGGGATGATTGGCGTACTAAAAGGATTGTCCCCGCAGGCAGGGAAGCGCCGCCAGGATGGTACGCTGATGCGGGTAGCCCGGCTATTCCCAGTGTTTTTCATTGCTTTTTTTCTGTTGTTTAACATCAACCAAATGGAAAGTGTGGAGGTGCTGACCATCGCCTTGATTCAACTGGCGGTGTTGGTGTTGATCGGTATCCCACAGGTGGCACATATTTTTAAAGCATATGTGATTGAATGGAAGGGGCAAGCGTTTGTGGAGGCCTCGAAACTCATGGGTGGCAGCAAATGGTGGCTAGTGCGTAAGCACTTGTGGCCGTGGAATGTATCCTGGTGTTAAATTTGTTGGGACAACTGGGGGT
Source organism: Laceyella sacchari (assembly GCF_004343255.1). Taxonomy (GTDB): domain Bacteria; phylum Bacillota; class Bacilli; order Thermoactinomycetales; family Thermoactinomycetaceae; genus Laceyella; species Laceyella sacchari. The sequence goes on from NZ_SMDD01000001.1 coordinate 702,266, forward strand.
GTTGGGGGTTTTTGTCGGCGGAATGATTCGCATAGAAAATGTGTTTGAACGGGAACATGCGATCACTCGTTCATTTGAGTGGGCGGGATTGTTGACGCAGAACAAAAGCTTTGTCATTTCTTATCCGGAAATTATCCTGATCCCGGTTGGATTGTTTCTGTTGTTGCTGTTTTCATTATATTTGGTGTCGCGGGGGCTGGAGCGGGGTTACCAGCGGGAGCGAGAGGAATATCCATACGTGTGAAGCGGGCGCTTTTTTGTCAGGCGCCCGCTTCGCCTTGATCAGTTAGAATCTCCGGGCCGTCTTTGGTGATGGCGATGGTGTGTTCATACTGGGCCGCGAGACTGCCGTCCACAGTTTTGGCTGTCCAGCCATCTGCTGCAATGGTGACATGATGGTTGCCCAACGTCAGCATCGGTTCAATTGTGATCACCATGCCTTCTTTTAGCAATGGGCCTTGGTGGGGTGGCCCGTAGTGGGGCACTTCCGGCTCTTCATGGATGCGCTGCCCGATCCCGTGGCCGATAAACGGGCGAACGACGCCATACCCTTTAGATTCAGCAAAAGTTTGGATCGCGTGGGAGATGTCTCCGACGCGGTTTCCCACTTGTGCTTGGGCGATGCCGCGGTACAGTGATTCTTTGGTGACTTCTAGCAACCGTTGCGCAGCTTCGCTGATCGTGCCGACGGGGTAAGTCCAAGCCGAATCGGCCAACCAGCCGTTATAGTTCACCACCATGTCGATAGTTACGATATCTCCTTCTGAGAGTGGGGTTTTGTGGGGAAATCCGTGGCAGACTTCATCATTGATGGAAGCGCAAGTGGCATAAGGATAGCCCATGTATCCTTTTTGCTCTGGGGTGGCCCCGTACCGCTTTAAATAGGATTCTACCCATTGGTCGATGTCCCAAGTGGAAACGCCCGGGCGGATGCGTTTGCGAATTTCCCGGTGGCAGGCAGCCAAAATTCGGCCGGCTGTTCGCATGTGACGAATCCCTTCCGATGATTTGCTCATTGGCTTGACTCCTCGCATTATTTTTTGGACAAGAAGATCAATCCCAAAACGACAATAAAAACCGGCCAATAGTTGTGCAAAACGGTGGTGACAGGGGAAACGATCGGCAGTTCCGTGACACCCGGATAAGCGACCACACCTGTCAAGACCAAGATGCCGCCCACGATCCCGCTCATGTTGTGTTTGGTAAGGAGGTACTGTAATAAGACGGACAAACCGACGAAGACGAGCAGGATACTCCAGTGGTTGGGCCAGCCATCTACATATTTTATGCCCCAGACCGACAATCCGAGAAAGGCAATTAACCCAGCCCATAAGGCCAAGGAGCCGATTCGTTTTAGAAAAGCGACAAATAGCAAGATCGCTCCGATTAAAAACATGATAAAGGGCCAGGTAATAAATGATTGGAGCGGAGCGAGTTCAAATTTGGTTACCAACAACAAGGCTCCGCCAAGGATCAGGATAAATCCGATCAGCTTTGATTGCATGAAAAGCGTCTCTCCTTGAAGATCAGTAGATTTTTCCTTTTCCATCTTATCACAATTCAGAGACGAGTCAGGACAGAAAAATGAAAAACGAGGTGGCGTCGGTGTCAGACGTCCCCCCCGTTTTTATCCGATAATTTGGTTGCCGGCGACCACTACATCAACCGCGCTGACGGTGGCGCAACAACCGGGCTTCCAACCAAGCGATCAATTGGTACATTACAGTAGCGATGATGGCCACTACCACCAAGCTCAACATGACCAGATTGAGATTGAACACTTGGAATCCATAAATGATCAAATAACCAAGTCCTGCTTTGGACACCAGGAATTCGCCGACGATCACTCCCACCCAGGCTAATCCCACATTTACTTTTAAAGCGGCAATCATGTCGGGGATGCAGGCAGGGAAGATGATTTTGCGGAAGATTTGGCTGCGGGTGGCGCCAAACGAGCGGGCCAGGTGCAGATAGCTCTCATCCACGCTCTGGAAGCGGGTGTAGATGACCAAGGTAGTAATGATGATCGTGATAGCGACGGCCATGGCCAGGATGGAGGCGCCATTGGCACCCAATGTCACAATAAACAAAGGACCTAAGGCCACTTTGGGCATGCTGTTTAAAATGACGAGGTAAGGGTCAAGCACGCGTGACAGAAACGGAGATGCCCAAATGCATGTGGCCAAGCTAATCCCACCGACAGTGCCCAGGATGAATCCGGCGGCTGTCTCCAATGATGTCAAACCGATGTGATGGAACAGTTCGCCTGCCGTTGCCAATTGTACCGCCTGCGACCAGATGAGAGACGGACTACTGAAGAGAAACGGATCAATCCAGCCGACACGGGCCGCCCCTTCCCACACTGCCACAAAGGCGATGAAGAGCAGGATGCGAAGGACCCATACCCATGTTTGCCGGATGCGAAGCCGACGCAGGTAAAGGGCGTGATGGGGACTTGCCGCACCGCGCTCAAGCCAGCTTTTCAATGCGATTCACCTCCCGCCACAACTCGCTAAACAACGAACGGAAGGATGGATGGGCTCTCGCTTCCAGAGGGGGAAGCGCGCGGATGTCTTCCGGAATCGGGAGTGTGTACCTGATTTGCCCCGGTCGTCCGCCTATGACGAGGACGCGGTCTCCGATGGCGATCGCTTCCTCCAGATCGTGGGTGACCAATATGGCCGTTTTCTGTTGCTCTTTCAACACGTTTGTCAGCAGGTGCTCCAAGTGGATTTTGTTTTGGATATCCAGTGCAGAGAAGGGTTCATCTAATAGCAGAAGATCGGGGCGTACCGCCAAGGTGCGAACGAGGGCCACGCGTTGCCGCATGCCTCCTGACAGTTGGTGGGGGTAGTGGTGGGCTACATGGGATAAGCCCATTTCATCCAGAAGCCGGTGTGTGTCGGCGATCGCCGCGGCGGTGGCTTGTCGGCGAAGTTCCAAGCCGAGGATCATGTTTTGTGCGACGGTGCGCCATGCCAGCAGTCCGTCTTTTTGCAGCATATAGGCGATTCGGGGAGAAGGGCTGTTCACCGGGTCACCGAACAACTGAATGCGCCCGCTGGCGGGGGTAATTAATCCTGCGATCAGAGAGAGGATGGTGCTCTTGCCACATCCGCTAGGGCCGACCAAGACCACGAATTCCCCGCGTTGGACGGTCAGGGAGAGCGAGCGGATGGCGGTTACCTCTTCCGTCTTGGTAAAGTAAGTGTGCGTGAGGTCTTCAATCTGTACCGCGTAGTCCGAGACCATGTTTTATCCCTCCTTTACCACGTGGCTGGCGATTTCCGTATTGACCAGCTCACTGTAAGGAATGGATTTGGGCAGTTCCCCGCTTTCTTTCATAATGCGTAACAGGTGATTGTACTCTGGCTCCTCAATCATCGGGGAAGTGGCATAGGACTGTTGCTCTTGATAACGTTTTACGACGCGGATCAGGATGTCTTTGCTGGTGTCGGGGAAGTGACTTTGGATGGCGGTGGCCACTTCTTCAGCGGAGTGGGAAGCGACCCATTGTTGTGCTTGATAGATGGCGCGGGTGAAACGTCGGGCCAAATCAGGATGTTGCGCAAGCCATTTCTCTTTGGCGAGATAACAGGTATATGGCAGGCGTCCGCTGTCTTTGCCGAAAGAAGCCACAATGGTTCCTTTGCCGGCTTGCTCGATTTTGGAGGCAGTGGGTTCAAACAGTTGGGCGAAATCGCCAGTTCCTGCGAGAAACGCATTGCCCAAGTTTTTGAAGTCTACATTCTGGATGATGTTAACATCCTGATGAGGGGCTAAGCCGTTGATGCGTTGTACATATTCGCTCACCATCTGGGGCATCCCCCCACGCCGCTGGCCGAGCAGTTTTTTTCCTTTTAACATGCTCCATTTGAATGAGGAAATGGGTGTCCGCGAAACGAGGAATGTCCCATCGGTTTGTGTCAGTTGAGCAAAGGCGTTGACGGGTTGGTTGGTGGAGCGGGCGGTCACATAAATGGCTGCTTCAGCACCGACCAAAGCAATATCGGCATCACCAGAGAGCAGGGTCGCCATCGTTTTGTCGCCACCGTTGCCGTTGGTTAACTCGATGTTAAGCCCTTCCTGTTTAAAAAAGCCCTTGCTCAGAGCGACGTATTGTGGGGCATAAAAGAGGGAATGCGTCACCTCGACCAGTCGGATTTGATTCGACGGGGCAGAGGGGGAACAGGCGGCGAGCAGACAAGCGATGCAGATTATCAACAACCGGATGCAAAACGGTTTGATTTTCTTTGCCATCAAACGCCACCTCTTTTTCATTGGATTAATTTCATTTTGACATTTCCGGCGAAATTTGACAAGAAATTGGCAATATTCTGCTGTTTAATCCGTTTTCATAGCTTAAATGAAGGGGAAGGCGATGCCGAAAGATTAACATTGTCCTCTTCCCCGTCCAAGCCAGTTTAGGAGGTTTCACTTCGCGGTGGTGAATTGTTGCAGAAACTCGTCAAGTTCCCCATGATAGGCATTGATGTCCACATATGTGTCGATGCCTCGGATACGTCCGCGGTTGCAGTATTGCCAGAAAAGCCAATCCCGGTTTAAGGTAGGGAATTTTTTGATGTCGCGGATCCAGATGGGATGAGTCGGGAAGCTCGACGCGATGTATTGCCCGTATGTATCATACGTCACATAAAGGATTGGTTTTTGGCCATAGTGTTGTTCCAAGCGCTGGGAGAGCACCATCAACTCCTGATGCACTTTCTGTCGGTCGTGGTTTAAGTGAATTTCCACATCGATCACAGGGGGCAGGCTGTCAGGCTCTTTGGGGACGGTACGGATAAAATTGTCCGCCTGCCGCGCGCCTGGGCTTTGCATGGAGAAAAAATGGTAAGCGCCTACGAGCAATCCCTGTTTTTTCGCCTCCCGCCAATTTTCCTTAAAGCGTTTGTCAATGAAGTCTTGGCCTTCAGTGGCTTTGATAAACACGAAGCGAAAATCATGTTCGGCCCGGACCGTTTGCCAATCAATGACGCCCTGGTGATGGGAAACGTCTAAGCCTTTTACTTGATAAGGCCACGCAAACAGGTCATTGTGCCAAATGATTCCAAAGTATTCGAGTGCGGCGGCGAGGGCCAACAGAACAAAAGCGATTGGGATGAGGATGTAGCGTAGATAAGATCTCATAGCAGTTTCCCTCTCTATGATGTCAACTTATATTGTAAAGAGAAGTACTTGTTGAACAAGTTGGCAAGGGAGCAAAAAGATGAACAATGACCGACAAATTCTCCGATTGCGATGCCGCCAGCTGTCCGGCCCTTCAAAATCTGTTCACAGCCCAGAACTTGGGATTGAAAAAGGTTGTGCTATAATGTAATTTGATTGAGAATGATTTTTTCGACCAGCTTAGCCCGAAAAGCGGCTAAACTGAAGTTCGGGGTGACAAAGCATGCATACGCTAGTAATTGGTTTAAACCATAAAACAGCTCCAGTGGAGATCAGAGAACAGTTTGCGTTTCAGGAAGACCGGCTTCAGCTAGCGCTAAAGAGTTTGCGGGACATGAAGAGTGTGCTCGAATGTGTCATTGTCAGCACTTGCAACCGCATGGAACTGTATGTGGTCGCTGACCAACTGCACACAGGAGAGTATTATGCGAAAGCCTTTTTGGAAAGCTGGTTCCGGTTGCCCAAAGAGGGGTTTGTTGAACACCTTTATGTGAAAGCGAATCAAGAAGCTGTGCGTCATCTGTTCCACGTTGTGTGCGGAATGGATTCGCTCGTGTTGGGAGAGACGCAGATTCTGGGGCAAGTGAAGCAAGCGTTCCTGACCGCCCAGCAGACGGGGACGACGGGAACACTGTTTAATTCGTTGTTCAAACAAGCGGTCACGTTTGGAAAACGTGTCCACTCGGAGACCGAAATTGGACAGAACGCCGTGTCCGTCAGTTATGCGGCGGTTGAATTGGGCAAGAAAATGTTTGATTCTTTTTCCGGCAAAACGATTCTGTTGATCGGAGCCGGAAAGATGAGTGAGCTCACCGCCAAGCATTTTCATGCAATCGGTGCCAATCGGGTGTTGGTGGTCAACCGCACGCTCAGCAAAGCGGAGGAATTGGCGCGCAAGTTTCAAGGTGAGGCCCGGACATGGGACGAGCTGATTCCCTCTCTGTTAGAGGCGGATATCGTTGTGAGCTCGACCGGCGCCAAGGAACCTGTATTGACTAGAGCGATGGTAGAACCTGTGCTCAAGAAGCGCCGCTCCCCTTTGTTCCTGATTGATATTGCGGTGCCGCGGGACATCGATCCGGCGATCCATGAGCTCGACCAAGTGTTTTTGTATGACATTGATGACTTGAACGGAATCGTTGACGCCAATATGGCGATCAGGGAACAAGAGGCGGCCAAAGTGCGGCTGTGGATCGAAGAAGAATTGCGGCAGTTTAACGAGTGGCTTGACACACTTGGGGTGGTTCCGCTCATAACTGCTTTACGCGATAAGGCACTTGCCATCCAAGAAGAGGCAGTGTTGCGGATCGAACGCAAACTTCCGGAATTGACGGAGAAGGAGAAGCGTGTGATCCGCAAGCACACCAAAAGCATTGTCAACCAATTGATGCGTGATCCCATTGTGCGTGTCAAGGAGTTGGCAACGTCCCCTCAAAAAGAGTTGGCGCAAGAGATGTTCGTCGCATTGTTCGCGCTTGAAAAACAGCTGAATGCGGAGCAGGAACAAGAAGAGTCTGATTCTGTCGAGCTTCCTAACACGGCAGCGCTTGCCAGCGGAAACGCTTAAAGGGGGAGGCGCCTTTGTTCCAAGAGCGTTGGATCGTCGATTTCATGGTGTACGTCTATGCGATCAGCTTGGCGTTTTCATTTGCCGATTTGTTGCGCCCTAGCAAGCGGTTGGAACAATTGTCCATCCTCTTTTTGTCAGGGGTGTGGGTCTTACAGACCATCGTGTTGGTCGTACAGCGATTGGCGCTGATTCCCATTTCTGCAAGTATTGACGCTTTGTCCATTTATAGTTGGGTATTGATCAGCTTTACCCTGGTCATGCATTTTGTGTATCGGATGTCCATTCTTTTCTTTATCGCCAACTCTTTGAGTTTTATCATGCTGGCCATCCATCTTTTTTTTGTGAGATCATCATCACCCGTGATGGAGAAGCTGCTGCTGTCGGAATTGGTTTTTTTGCACGTGACGCTAGCAATGATGGCCAACGCGTTTTTCTCTTTGGCCAGCATTGGAGCGGGGCTTTATTTGGTGAACAATTATTTGTTGAAACAAAAAAAATGGAATGATTTGTTGCGGCGTCTTCCCAGTCTCGATCGTTTACAAGGGATGTCGGCCTGGCTGTTAGTATTGGGCACCAGCCTGTTGTTGACAGCCATGACGTTGGGGGCGATTTACGCGTACCAAACAATCGGCGCCCAGTTTTGGGAAGATGCCAAGGTGTGGAGTTCGCTCTGGGTGTTGGCGCTGTACGCATTCATCTTGTGGAAGTGGGCGAGGCGCCAGTGGCACGGTCGCAAGTTGGCTTGGTGGACGCTGTTATCCCTGTTTGCCGTGTTGAGCAATTATATCATCACACGCGCCGGTTTTTCATTTCATCACTGGATATGATTCGGGCGATAAGGGGTTCAGGAGATGAAAAAATACTATCCCATGATGGTAGACATCAACGGATTGCGCTGTCTGGTGGTAGGGGGCGGCAAGGTGGCCGAAAGAAAAACGCGAGGGCTACTCGATGCGGGAGCTTTGGTCACCGTGGTGAGTCCAAAGCTGACTCCTCAGTTGGCGCAATGGGCGGACACCGGTGAGATTGAGTGGCGGCGTCGCCTTTATCGGCGGGAAGACCATGAGGGATGCCGTTTGGTTATCGCTGCGACTGACCAAGCGGAGGTCAACGTGCAGATCCGCCACGAAGCCGACGCGCGCGGCCAGTGGGTGAATGTAATCGACCATCCAGAGCTGTGCACGTTCACCGTTCCCGCGACGGTGACGAGGGGCAAGCTCTGCATTGCCGTTTCCACCGGCGGGGCCAGCCCTTCCCTGGCCCAAACAATACGCGACCAATTGGCGTCGATGTATGGGGAAGAGTATGAATTGCACTTGGAGTTGCTTCAAGAAATGCGCGGGATCATTCAACAACGCGTACCGGTACCCAAAGAACGGTACCGATTGATGAAAGAATTGGCCGGCGAAGAATGGTTGGAAGAGTGCCGGGCCAATCCGGAGAAAGTGCGGAACAAGATGTATCAGTGGTTGGATCACGCCTTGTCCCCGCAAACCTAGAATGGAGGTTGGACGCGTGCGCACGATTACGGTAGGAACGAGAAAGAGCCTGCTCGCTTTAACCCAGACCAATTGGGTGGTCGAACAATTGAAGAAGGTACGTCCTGATCTGACCGTCCAATTGGAAAAGATTGTGACCAAAGGGGATAAGATTCTTCATGTGACCTTGTCAAAAGTGGGCGGCAAAGGACTGTTTGTCAAAGAGATTGAACAGGCGCTGTTGGATGGGCGGATTGACTTTGCGGTTCACAGCATGAAAGATCTTCCGGGAGAAATGCCTGAGGGATTGGTGATCGGAGCGATTCCTGTACGGGAAAACCCTTGTGACAGCCTGTTGTCGCGGAACGGTCTTTCTTTGGCTGAATTGCCATCTGGCGCGGTGGTCGGCACCAGCAGTTTGCGCCGCCAAGCACAAATATTGGCTTATCGTCCCGACTTGAAGGTAAAACCGGTGCGTGGCAATCTGGATACGCGCATTGCCAAGATGGAAGAAGGGCAATTTGATGCGATCTTGTTGGCGCAGGCTGGACTGGCCCGTATGGGTTGGCAGGAGAAGGTGACGGAAACCCTGTCGAAGGATATCTTGTTGCCGGCGGTGGGTCAAGGGGCTTTGGCGATCCAGTGCCGTGAAGACGACCATGAACTGCTGGCCTTGCTGTTGGAAATCCATCATGTAGAGACGGCGCGGGCGGTTCAAGCGGAACGGGCCTTCTTGCGTGCATTTGAAGGAGGTTGCCATTTGCCGCTGGCCGCGCATGCGGAAGTACTCGGTGATGAAGTGCGCCTGACCGGGTTAGTCGCGCATCCGGACGGAACCAGAGTGATCAAAGGAATCAAACAGGGGTCGGATGAAAAAGCCGTAGGTCGAGAATTGGCTGCGGAGCTCAAGGAACAGGGCGCAGGGGAATTGTTGAGTGAGGTGCGAGAGGGGTTAGTCGGATGACCGGCTTAGTGTATTTGGTGGGTGCTGGCCCCGGAGACCCAGGTCTTATCACAGTGAAAGGCTTGGAAGCCATCAAGAAAGCCGATGTGATCATCTATGACCGTCTGGCGAATCCCCAGCTGTTAAAGCATGCACGCCCCGGTACAGAATTGATTTACGTGGGGAAGCTTCCTGATCGCCATACGCTGAAACAAGAAAAGATCAATGAGCTAATTGTGGAAAAGGCGAAAGAGGGCAAGGTGGTTACCCGCCTCAAAGGAGGCGATCCTTTTATCTTTGGCCGAGGTGGCGAAGAAGCGGAATGCTGTGTGGAAGAGGGCATCGCTTTTGAGGTGGTTCCCGGTATCACTTCTGCCATTGCAGTGCCTGCATACGCGGGTATCCCTGTGACACATCGTAATTATAATACGTCTTTCACAGTGGTGACAGGACATGAGTGCCCAAAAAAAATTAAGTCGTCGGTTCGATGGGATAAGGTGACACTGGCTTCGGAGACACTGGTGTTTTTGATGGGTGTGAGTAACCTGCCGTATATCGTGAGCAGCTTGCTGGAGCACGGACGCTCCGAGGACACACCGATCGCATTGGTTCGCTGGGGCACGCGGGCGGAACAGCGCACTATTGTCGGCACCCTTGCAGACATTGTGCAGAAGGTAGAGGAGGCCGGATTACGCTCTCCTGCTGTCATTGTTGTCGGTGAAGTGGTGAAATTGCGCGAACGCTTGCAATGGGTTGAGAAAAAGCCTTTGTTTGGCAAACGGATCTTAGTGACCCGAGCGCGTAGCCAGAACAGTGCGCTGGTTGAAAAAATCGAGGCCTTAGGCGGGGAAGCGATCGAGTTCCCGGTGATTCGGATTACTCCGCCCAAACGGCAGGATGTGTTTGATGATGCCGTCAAGCAACTGGATAAATATGATTGGGTCATCTTCACCAGCGTCAACGGGGTGGACTGTTTTTTCAAACGCTTACGCGAGTTGCGCATCGATATCCGGACATTGGCCAAGGCGCGAATCGGGGCGGTAGGCGCTAAAACAGCGGAAGCCTTGCTTGACAGAGGATTGTTGGTTGAATCATTGCCAGGGGAGTATCAACAAGAAGCGTTGGTTGAGCATTTGCGTCCCTTGGTGAAAGCAGGGCAGGAAATCTTGTTGCCGCGCGCGAATATCGCTCGCAAGGTGTTGCCGAACGAACTGGCGCGCATGGGATGCCATGTGACGGAAGTGGATGCTTATGATACGGTAGCGGATGCAACGGAGGCATCTGAAGTAGTTAAACTGTTGCAAGAAGGCGCCATTCATGTGATCACTTTCACAAGTTCTTCCACCGTACGCAATTTCTTGAAGGCAGTGCGATCAGTCACAGAAGAAGCCGAGGCATTGCTGGCGTCAACGAAAGTGGTGTGCATCGGCCCCATTACCGCACAAACTGCGCGGAAACTTGGAGTGCGAGTTGATGCAACCGCTGAAACATACACAATTGACGGGCTTGTGGAGACAATGAAACAATTGTAACGCACCCGAAATGCTGAAAGTTTACTCAGGCTCAAGGAACAGAGAGGAGTAGTTGCAATGCAACCATTCATGCGCCATCGTCGTTTACGCGCCAACGAAGTAATCCGTAACTTGGTGCGCGAACACCATCTGCATGTGGAGGATTTGATTTACCCCATGTTTGTGGTTGAAGGGGAGAACATTAAAAATGAAGTGCCATCAATGCCTGGTGTGTTCCACCTGTCGCTAGACCGGCTTGAAGAAGAATTGGAAGAACTCAAGGCATTGGGCATTTCATCTTTGATGGTTTTTGGTGTGCCCGCTGAGAAAGATGAGGTGGGTAGCCAAGCAGACCACGATCATGGCATTGTGCAACGAGCGATTCGCCAGATTAAAGAAACGCATCCTTCTTTTTACGTGATTGCCGACACCTGTTTGTGCCAATACACTTCGCACGGCCATTGCGGGATCGTGGAAAATGGGGAAGTGCTTAACGATCCTTCCCTGCGCCGGTTGGCGGCGACCGCCGTGTCGCAAGCGGAAGCGGGCGCTGACATGATTGCTCCTTCCAATATGATGGATGGGTTTGTTTACGCGATTCGGAAAGGCTTGGATGAGGCGGGTTACGCACATATTCCGATTCTGTCTTATGCTGTGAAATATGCTTCCAACTTCTATGGTCCATTCCGTGATGCAGCCCATTCCACACCGGAATTTGGTGACCGCCGTTCGTATCAGATGGACCCGGCCAACGCCCGTGAAGCCATGCGGGAAGCGGCATCTGACGTCGCTGAAGGTGCCGATATGCTGATGGTCAAGCCAGCGATGTCTTATATGGATGTGATCTATCGGGTGAAAGAGCGGTTTGATTTACCCGTCGTTGTCTACAATGTGAGCGGGGAGTACTCCATGATTAAAGCTGCCGCGCTTAATGGCTGGATTGATGAGGAAAAAGTAGTGATGGAAACCATGCTTTCGTTTAAACGTGCTGGTGCAGACCTCATTATCACCTACCATGCCAAAGACATCGCTCGCTGGTTGCGAAAAGGATAAGCCAGTGCAAAACGCATAAAGGATGGCTGGACTTTAGCCAAGCGTCCAGTTGCATGACGGGCCTCCCGGAAACAGGGGGCTCGTTTTTTCATTGCACGGTTTATGGGGGATGCCGGCGAGATCACAAGGGGGGATATTTTTTGTAAGAGGTTCTGGATAAGCAGATGGTTATGCGGTATGATTTGATATTAAGTCGGATTCGTCTGACCATTCTGCTAGTGGTAAGAGGGTGGGATGAGCGATGTTGTGCGGTTGCCTGCCCATACCTATCCGCAAAAGAAGGTAAAAGGAGAATACGATGATTTCCCATGACATTGCCAATTCACTAAATGAGCATTCTTGGATTCGCGTCATGTTTCAAGAAGGGAAGAGATTGAAACAGTTGCATGGTGAGGAGCATGTGTTTGACTTTTCCATTGGCGGCCCTGCCTTGGAGCCACCGGAAGCCTTTTATCAGTCCTTGCGCAAGGTTGTGGATGAACCTCTGGCTGGCAAGCATTCTTATGGTGATTATCAAGGGTTGTATGAAGCCCGGGAGCGCATTGCCTCTTACTTGGCCAACCGCTATCAAACTGGATTCTCACCGGCACATGTAGTAATGACATCGGGAGCGGCGGGAGCGCTGAACCTGGTGTTTAGAAGTATATTGAATCCCGGTGATGAAGTGGTATTGCTGGCTCCGTATTTTCTGGAGTACGAGCGGTATGTGACCAACTTCGGTGGAGCCTGCACCATCGTTCCGCTGAAGGAGGGGTCTTTTGATATCGACATCGACGGCGTGAAAGAGGCGCTTACGGACAAGACGAAAGCGATCATGGTCAATTCACCCCACAATCCGACCGGCAAAGTGTTTTCACAGGAGAACTTGTCGCAATTGGGCCGGATGATGGCTGAGTGGGAAACCGAGACAGGGCGCCGGCTGTTTATGGTGTATGACTCCCCTTATGACCAATTGACCTTTGGTGGTACATACGCTAACCCGTTTTCCGACAGCGACCGTGTGATTTTTGTTGGTTCTTTCAGCAAAGAATTGGGACTTGCCGGGGAACGGGTCGGTTATATTGCACTCAATGAAGCATTTGAGCACAAGGAGTTGCTTGCGGCCGCGCTGGCTTACTGCAACCGGGTGATGGGATTTTTGCACGCTCCGATGCTGATGCAACGGGCTATCGCCGGTATGGATAGCTTGGAAGTGGATGCCTCTCCATATCGGCTTCGCAGTGAGATGATGTCAGACATCCTACGGGAAGCGGGCTTTTCGTTTCTCCCGCCGCAAGGGGGATTTTTTATCTTTCCGAAGTCGCCCATTCCTGATGACGTGGCTTTTTGCATGGAAGCGATGGAGCGGTTCCATCTCTTGGTTGTGCCGGGCAGCCAATTTGGCCGAGCAGGTCATTTCCGCGTGTCCTTCAGTGTGCCACTGAAACAAATCCAGCGTTCTAAAGATGTGTTTTGCCAATTGCGGGCGTTTTTCAGCGGGGACGAGGTGAAGACAAGCGCAGGAATGCCGGTCAATCTGGTAGAGTAAGGTGATCGGCTGTGCCCGATATTCCTCCATCGTAGGATCAGACTTACATCAAGATGGGAGCCGGCCGATTTACGGGCGAAGCTCCCATTTTCTCAAAAAAGTCGCTTTCCCATTAGATGGGTTTGCTTTATTTGAGGTACAATATGCTTGTGAAGAGTTTTACATAAAAGGTAGTGATATGGATGCATAAAGGATATGATCGTTCCATCGCGAATTATCGCCAAGCCCAACAAGTGATTCCAGGCGGAGTGAACAGTCCGGTTCGCGCATTTAGATCAGTGAAGATGAATCCGGTGTTTATTGAGCGCGGATTCGGTTCCAAAGTAGTGGATGTAGACGGCAACGAATACATCGATTACATCGGTTCATGGGGGCCTCTCATTTTGGGGCATGCTCATCCTAAAGTAGTGGAAGCTATCAAAACGACTGCGGAGAAGGGAACCAGCTTTGGTGCCCCGACCGAATTGGAGACCTTGATGGCTGAGACGGTGGTTGAACGCATGCCGTCGGTTGAGATTGTGCGGATGGTCAACTCGGGAACGGAGGCCACGATGAGTGCCTTGCGTTTGGCTCGTGCATACACCGGACGCAACAAGATTCTCAAATTTGAAGGAAGCTATCATGGACATTCCGACAGCCTGCTCATTAAAGCTGGCTCCGGCGTGGCCACCTTGGGTTTGCCGGACAGCCCGGGTGTGCCCGAGAATATCGCTCAGCACACCTTGACGGTACCATACAATGATCTGGATAGCGTCAAGCTGGTATTTGAAAAAGTGGGTGAAGAAATCGCCGCCGTCATCTTGGAACCGGTGGCTGGAAACATGGGCGTCGTTCCTCCTCAGCCTGGGTTCCTTGAGGGATTGCGTGAGTTGACGGAACAGCATGGCGCATTGCTCATTTTTGACGAAGTGATGACCGGTTTCCGGGTTGGTTATCACTCAGCCCAAGGGCGCTACGGCATCACCCCCGATTTAACGACGATGGGTAAAGTGATCGGCGGCGGCCTTCCGGTGGGGGCATATGGTGGCAAAAAGGAGATCATGGAACAGGTCGCACCCGTTGGTCCGGTGTACCAAGCGGGAACGCTGTCGGGCAATCCGTTGGCCATGGCCGCCGGTTATGCCACCTTGTCAGAGATGACACCTGCTGCTTATGAAGAGTTAGAACGCAAAGGACGGATTTTGGAGGAGGGGTTGCGCCGCAATGCGGAAGAAGCGGGCATCCCACACCATATCAACCGTGTTGGTTCGATGGTCTGTCTCTTTTTCACCGGAGAGGCGGTTACGAGCTACACCCAAGCGAAGCAAGCAGATACGGAGCGTTTTGCCGAGTATTTCCGCCTGATGATGGAGGAAGGCATTCTGATTCCTCCTTCGCAATTTGAAGGCATGTTTATTTCGATGGCTCATCAGGATGAGGATTTGAACCGTACGTTGGAAGCAAACCGCCGCGCACTGGCTCGCTTGAAAAAATAAATTTGCTGTAATGAAAGCCTTTCTTTTCGCCAACGCGAAAAGAAAGGCTTTTCTCTGTTACGCGGCATCACTCCGGCAGTTTCCACTGCAAGCTCTTCGCTTAAAGACCTGGTCTTGTCTGGGTTGGGTTATAACTCCATTTTGACCGCATATAGATACAGTAACGTCTTAACCGATGACCCACGTGTTTGAATGTTGGGTCAAGCGGTACGGCACGAACCTCACAAGGAGGGATTGTGTATATGGAAAGCAGTTTCACCCAACTCCGTTTCGACATATCGGAAAATGTTCGTCTCCAATCACAGCAACCCGGCATTGACACCCTCCTGGAGCTGGACTTGTATCCCGACATCGAAATCAAGGATGAAGGGCAACATTTGAAGATCCAGGGGTATCTGCGGTTAAATGGGTCTTATCTCAAGCAACGGGAAGGCGAAAGTGAGCCAGATGTACATACGAATGGAGAGGAAGATCAGCAAGAACTGGCTTATGTCATTCCGGTTGAGATTACGCTCCCGCGTGACCGTGCGGAAGAAGATCAGATCTCGGCGGAGGTGGAGGCATTTGATTATCAAGTGCTGTCCCCTTTTGAATTGAAAATCGATGCGATTCTGATGATCGACGGCTTGCTGCCTGAAAGGCAAGCGGAGATACCTGGCGAAGTGGCACCGCCCGATAAGGAGGAAGCCCTGCCGGTCTTTTCGGGACAGTCGGCTCAACCGATGGCTTCGCTTGCGCACCAGCATGATTTTGATGACGCCAAAGTGGAGATTGAATTAGAGACACCTGATGATCCGCAGAAGGGTGACGCTGAGCATGAAGAGCAAGATGTACATCTGATTCAACCGGTAGAGTCGATCGAATCGATGCAAGCCAATTCCGAAGAGCAAAAGGCGCTGACAGTCGATCCCCAAGACTTCTGGCGTGAACGCCAGGCGAGCAAACAGGCTCAGACGGCCGAGTCGATCAAGGAAGGGGAACAGCCGCCTGAGCCAGTGGAAATGTCGGATTCGGCTGACTCGGAAAGAGTCGATGTGGAGCAGGAACAAACGGATGGCGCACAACCCGATGAGAAACAGGAAAACACGTCCTGGATCGGCTGGTTGTTGCGGGAAAAAGAAGAAGCGTTTGTGCCGATGAGAATGGTTATTGTCCAGAAAGATGACACAATTGACACAGTAGCGAACAGATATAACGTGTCGGCAAATGAGTTGATCAGGCTAAATCGATTGCAGACAGATGTGCTGGTTGAAGGGCAGATTTTGAATGTGCCCAAGCAGCCTGAACAGCCAAGTTCGCATGCAGAGATTTCTTCGTTTGGTTGGTACGGCAAAAAAGGTTGATGCCCACGGAAAGGGGGAGCGGCAGTGGACCGATCAGCTTTAGTGTGGGAAGTGTTGCGGCAATACGGTTATGAAGATGCGTATATGGAAAAAGTGGGTGGCGTAATCTATCTGGCTTTGCCTGAAGGGGAATATGCGCTGAAGCGTTCCAGAGCCCCGCGTGAAAAATTGTACCTCTTGCACCAACTGTTGAATGAGGCAATTCAATCCGGATGTGACCATCTGTTGCCTTGGATGGAGACCAAGCAAGGGGAGCCAGTAGCCGAAGTGGAAGGCACCTGTTGGTATATGGTTCCTTGGAAGCGACGGTCTGTCCCAGATGGAAAGCGCTGGTCATCTGAGGAAGCGATGGGGGCTTTAGCCCGGTTGCATCAGGCGACGGAACCAGGTTGCAAAAAATTGGATGAGTTGGCGCCGTCCATCCGGCAAGAAGAGATCGAGTCTTGGAAGCGCAAGATGGAGATGTTGGATCAATATGCGAACCAAGGGAAGGATCGCGAATTTATCTCCCCGTTTGAGCGAGCCTTCGCAAGCGCCAAAGAACAGCTGGAACGTAGTTTCCAATTTGCCATTCGAGGATTGGAACGCTACCGCGAAAGTGAGAACGCCTCCCTGCCGCGCGCCGTTCTCTGCCATGGCAGGGTTCATCCCAGCAATGTGGTGCAGGACGAAGAGCAAGTCTATCTGATTGATTTTGACCACGCGCAAGTGGATACGCCAGCCCGTGATGTGGCTCTTGCCATTCAGCGTTTTTCGCTCCATGATGGGGCAGATCCGTTCAAGCTGTTAGAGGCTTATGAACGGGTGTGGAAGTTGGAGCCCAAAGAGAAGCGGTTGTTGGCCTTGTATTTGTCATACCCCGAGCGAATATTGAAAACACTGGGGCGGTATTTCGACAAACCGCGTACCGCCATGGTAGAGCCGCAATTCACCAAGCGTTTCGAGCGCGAGATCAGCCAGCATGAACAGATGCAGGAGCTGGTGAAAAGTTTGTGGCCGTCCAAAAAGAAAAAAGAAGAACGGGAAAAAGTCCAGGTCGCCTCTCACCAACCCGGACGCAAGAAGAAAAGGAAAAGGGCAAATCGCTAGTTTTAATCGGGGTTATCCCCGGTTTTTTATTTTTTGTAAAAGTTTGTGCAGGGCTTTTAATGGTAAACTAAGGGCAAGTACCCATAAGATCACTTCCCACATCAAGAATCTCCTCACTTACATAGATGATGGCATAGAAATGGTAGGGACAAGCGTCTTCTCACCTTTTGTTGCCCGATGAAAAAAAGTTGCTTATGACCAAATTATATGCTGCAGGTTGCGTGGTTGCTTGTTTTTTTGGAGATTTGGGAGAAAGACTAGACAGAAGTGAACGAAACGTGGAGAATAGGAATATGTTATAGGGACCAAATGCGAATGCTGACAGGAAGGGGATTTTCAAGTTGAGTATGGTAAAAACCATGGTGAAAAAAGCATATCGCGGTGTTTTGTTTTTGGTGTTTCTCAGTATTCTGATGCTGGTGACCGTATTGTTGATGACCTTCTTGGCCGATCCTCAGGCAATGTATGATCACATCAGACAAACGTTTGGTGTTCGCTGATATATGGCAGGACTGGACTCATACGATTCATTGGCGATCTCCATCGCCGTTTTTATTTTGTTTGGACGTTTGTTTGACTCTCACATGCAAAGGTTGTAATATAATAAAACAATCAATAAATGATTAATTAAGCTATGAGAGGGAAGAGTAGGCGGGATAGAGGCCTGTCAGAGAGAGGAGCCCACGGCTGGAAGGCTTCTTCAGGTTACACCGTTGAACGTCGCCCTTGAGCTGAACATCTGAAGGGTGTTGCTGTGTAAGATGTTCCGGCGCCAACCGATACCTGGCCCTAGAGTGCACTGAACCGACCAGTTGGGTTCGGTGAACAAAGGTGGTACCGCGAAACAACCTTTCGTCCTTTGCATGGGACGGAAGGTTTTTTATTTTGTCTAACAGTGAGGAGGATGTAAGATGGGTGAACCAGTGAAAAGCAATCTGCCATCCGCCTACGACCCGAAACAGGCGGAAACGAAATGGTACAACTATTGGATTGAAGGGAAGTTTTTCGAAGCGGGGAAAGACCAAAGCAAACAGCCGTTTACGATTGTTATTCCCCCGCCAAACGTCACTGGCAATCTGCACCTCGGCCATGCGCTGAACGTAACGCTACAGGATATCTTAATTCGTTTCAAACGGATGAGCGGGTATGACGCCCTGTGGTTGCCGGGGATGGACCATGCTGGCATCGCCACTCAGGCGCGGGTGGAGGCGAAGTTGCGGGAGCAAGGGATCAGCCGACACGACTTGGGTCGGGAAAAATTCTTGGCGGAAGTGTGGAAATGGAAAGATGAATACGCCCAGAACATCGCCAACCAGTGGCGCAAATTGGGGTTGAGCTTGGATTACAGCCGCGAGCGGTTTACATTGGACGATGGGTTGTCTGCCGCCGTGAGAGAAGTGTTTGTGCGCTTGTATGAGAAGGGGCTCATTTATCGCGGTAAATATATCATCAACTGGGATCCCAAAGCACGCACGGCTTTGTCTGATATTGAAGTAATCCATAAAGAAGTCAAAGGCGCGTTGTATCACTTAAAATATCCGCTCAAAGATGGTTCAGGCTACATCCGTGTAGCGACGACACGTCCTGAAACGATGTTGGGTGACGTGGCGGTGGCTGTTCACCCCGATGATGAGAGGTATCAAGGGCTTATCGGCAAAACGGTGATCTTGCCGTTCGTGGAGCGGGAGATTCCGATCATTGCCGATGAGTATGTTGAGCCGGAATTCGGCAGTGGAGCGGTGAAAATCACGCCGGCCCATGATCCGAACGACTTTGAGATGGGACAACGCCATCAATTGCCGCAAATCCTCGTGATGAATGAAGAGGGGCGGATGAATGAGTTGGCTGGGAAATACCAAGGTATGGATCGCTTTGAATGTCGCAAACAAATCGTCAAAGACTTGGAAGCGGCGGGATTGTTGATTGAAATCGAGGAGCACGTTCACTCTGTGGGTCACAGTGAACGGACGGGAGTCGTAGTCGAACCGTATCTGTCCACACAATGGTTCGTTTCCATGAAGCCTCTCGCCGAACGAGTCATCAGCGCGCAAAAGCAGGGGCAAGGCGTAAAGTTTGTGCCTGACCGCTTTGAGAAAATCTACTTGAATTGGATTGAAAACGTGCGCGATTGGTGCATCTCGCGCCAATTGTGGTGGGGGCATCGCATCCCGGCGTGGTATTGTGACGAGTGTGGTGAAATGACTGTGGCTAGAGAGGAACCGACCACTTGTCCGCATTGCCAAAGCAACGCATTACGCCAAGACGAGGATGTGCTTGATACATGGTTCAGCTCAGCGTTGTGGCCTTTCTCCACGCTCGGTTGGCCTGAGCAAACGGACGACCTCAAGCGTTATTTCCCCACGGATGTGTTGGTGACAGGCTATGACATCATCTACTTCTGGGTAGCGCGCATGATCTTTACGGCGTTGGAATTCACTGATCAGATTCCATTTAAAGATGTGCTGATGAACGGTTTGATTCGCGACGCAGAAGGCAGAAAGATGTCCAAGTCTCTGGGGAACGGCGTTGACCCGATGGAAGTGATCGACCAGTATGGCGTAGATGCAATGCGCTATATGCTGTCAACTGGTTGCACTCCGGGGAATGATATTCGCTTCCGTTTTGAACGGGTGGAGGCGGCACGCAACTTCGCCAACAAGATCTGGAACGCGTCCCGGTTTGCGCTCATGCACTTGGAAGGGGTGTCGGCTGAAGAGCTGGAACTCAAAGGGCCATTCTCCATCGCCGACAAATGGATTTTGCATCGACTTAACGAGACGGTGAAAGACACCACTCGCCTGTTGGAACGGTATGAATTTGGTGAAGTGGGACGTGTGATCTACAACTTCATTTGGGATGAACTGTGCGATTGGTACATTGAATTCGCCAAGCTACCGCTGTACGGTGAAGATGAAGAGGCCAAACGCGTGACCCGCTCGGTGCTGACCCATGTGCTGGATCAAGCATTGCGGTTGTTGCATCCGATGATGCCTTTCATCACGGAAGAGATTTGGCAGCATCTGCCGGTGGAAGGGGAAAGCATCACCGTTTCCGCTTGGCCTCAGGCAAATGAAGCGTTTGATGCGCCAGAAGCGGTTCATGAAATGCAAGTGCTAATTGAAACGATCCGTGCAGTGCGCAACATCCGTGCTGAAATGGAAGTGCCTCCGAAGCATCAAGTATCGTTGATGGTGTGTCCTGATGGGGAAACCCGGCAGGCGTTTGAACGGAACGAAGCGGCTATCAAGCGTTTGTGCGGAGTGAACCAATTGACCATCGATCCCGCATTGGCACGGCCTGACAAATCGATGGCTGCGGTGGTGACCGGTGCTGAGCTGTTCTTGCCACTCGCGGGGCTGGTGGATGTGGAACAGACGGTGAAACGCTTGGAGGCGGAGTTGAAAAAGTTAAACGCCGAAGTGGAACGCGTTGAAAAGAAATTGTCCATTCCGGGATTTGTCGCCAAAGCACCTGAACATGTGGTGGAAGCGGAACGGCAAAAAGGGGAAGAGTACAAGGAAAAACGCGAAAAAGTGTTGGCACGGATTCAGGAGATCAAAGGTTCATAAAAAGCGGTTGACGGGAGGAACGACCAAAGATTCCTCCCGTCCCGTATTGTTGACGGAGCGTCCGTTTAAATGCAAAATGTACAGAGGTAGTTTTTTTATTGTTTAATGAAGGGGAAGAAGGTCATGGATCGAATGACTTCATTTGCTGTACCAAGTGATGTGTTCGACTGGATGGAACAAACTTGTGCGCAAGCGATCCAGCCCGGTTTGGAGCGAATGGAGTGGGTGCTTGAGCGGCTGGGCCATCCAGAGAGAAGATGCAAATTTATTCATATCGCTGGCACGAACGGCAAAGGGTCGACAGCGGCGATGATTGCATCGGTGCTTAAGGAAGCGGGATATTCGACTGGTTTGTTTGTTTCCCCCTATGTCCTTTCATGGCGCGAACGGATTCAAGTGGATGGGAACTCGATTTCCGATGAGGCGTTCGTGCATTGGTCCAATCAGTTGCGTCCATTGGCGGAAGAGATTAGAACGGAAGGTCCTGGACCGCTTACTCCGTTTGAATTTTGGACGCTTGTGGCGATTTTATACTTTGCCAAGGACGCCGTGCCTTGGTTTGTGGTGTGGGAAACTGGCCTCGGCGGCCGTCTCGATTCCACCAATGTTTGCTATCCGCTGGTTTCGGTGATCACCGAGGTTGGTTTGGATCACCAAGCGTGGTTGGGGGAATCCCTCGCGGACATCGCGCAGGAAAAAGCGGGCATCATCAAGGCGGGGGTACCTGTCGTGTGCGGCGCGGAACGGGCGGAAGTGCAAGCTGTGATTCATGAAGCGGCACAATTGAAAAACTGCAAGGTTTACCAAGCGGGCCGCGATTATCGGATAGAGCCAGCAGAACAGACGGCTGAGACAGGACAAGCGTTTACTTTTTCAAATGTTTATCGTCGTCTTTCGGCCAATGTGTCCCTGATGGGGGAACACCAGCTGAAAAACGCAGGCACAGCCTTGATGACGCTGGATGTGTTGCGCCAAGCCTATGCCACGGTAATTGAAGATGAACATATCCAACGCGGGTTAGCGGCCGTTTATTGGCCGGGCCGGTTGGAACAAGTGAGTGAACATCCACGTATCTTATTGGATGGTGCACACAACGTCGACGGGGTTCACTCATTGGTCAACGCACTTCGTGACCACTATACTTATGATCGCCTGGTGTTGATCTTGGCGATGATGCATGACAAACGGGTGGAGGATATGTTGGCCCCCTTGTTGGACGTAGCCGATCATGTGATCACCACCCAAGTGGCAGATCAACCGCGCTCCATGACGGGGTGCGAATTGGCCGAAGTGGCACGGCGCCTGCATCCGTCCGCGTCAGTGTCAAGTGCATCCTCTGTGCAAGAGGCGCTGGCGTTGTTACGGGCTGAGTTGGGTGAACGCGATCTGGGTGTGATCGCCGGTTCCCTCTATCTCGTATCTGAAGCCCGCTCATTACTGATACAAGCAGAAGACGAATAAGGTATTAAAAAAGGCTGGTGATTCTGTTGGATAAGAAAAGAGTGCATTTTGTTGGAATCGGTGGATATGGGATGAGCGCGATCGCGCGTGTGTTGCTGGATTTGGGGTATGAAGTGTCCGGGTCTGATGTCGCAGAAAACGCATTGGTGCAAAAGCTGATTGAACGCGGCGCTAAAGTGACTATCGGCCATCATGCCGACAATGTCAACGGAGCAGATATGGTTGTATTCTCCACAAGCATTGCGGAAAACAATGTGGAGCGCATCGCGGCCCAAGAGCAGGGGATTGAAGTGTTGCACCGTTCGCAAATGCTGGCTCGTTTGTTAAACGACAAGAAAGGGATCGCTGTTGCTGGCGCACACGGTAAAACAACGACGTCTTCCATGATCGCACAAACGTTGGAATTGTGCGATGTGGATCCAACATACATCATCGGCGGGGAAATCGTCAGTTTAAAAGGCAACGCCAAAGCAGGGCAAAGCGATTATGTGGTGGCCGAGGCCGATGAGAGCGACGGTTCTTTCTTGGAATACTTCCCCTACTTGGCGGTAGTAACCAACATTGAGCCCGATCATTTGGAGAATTATGAAGGTGACTTCGAAAAGCTAAAACAAGCGTATCGCGTATTTGCCAGCCAAGTTCGCCCGGAGGGCGCGGCGATTTTGTGCTGGGATGACGCATATGTTCGAGCCATTGCTCCAGAAGTGCGCGGCCGTTACATCACGTATGCGTTGGATCATCCAGCTGACTATATGGCGACCAACATCCGCGAACAAGAGCGCGAAATGACGTTTACGGTGGTTAAAAATGGTCAGGAGTTGGGAGATGTATCCCTTCGTATTCCAGGGCGCCACAACGTGGCCAACGCCTTGGCGGCCATCATCGCTTGTTTGGAAGTGGGCGTGCCATTTGAACGCGCGGCAGCTGCCCTGTATCAATTCCAAGGGGCCAAACGCCGTTTCCAAGTCATTGGCGAAGTGGACGACATTGTGGTTGTCGATGACTATGCCCACCATCCGACTGAAATCGAAGCGACCTTGAAAGGAGCTAAAGCGCTGGGGCGGCGAATGATTGTGGTGTTCCAACCGCAACGTTACTCCCGCACGCATCTGTTGATGGATGAATTCAGCCGGGCGTTTGCCTTGGCCGACGAGGTTATTATCAATACCTTGTATGCCCCGGCCGGTGAACAACCGATTCCGGGTGTGTCTGCCGAGCGCTTGGCCGAATTGATCACAAAGAATAGCAACCCCAATACCCGCTTCATTGATACCAAAGAAAATGTAATCGACTATCTTTTAGATCACGTCCGGCCGGGTGACCTCGTTTTGACCATGGGCGCGGGAGACATCTGGCGCGTTTCGCACGGTTTGGTGCCTGAGTTGGAGAAGCGGACCGTGAAAAAATGAATTTGCACTTATCCATCCCCTTTGCCTGATTCCCTTTCAGGGCGATCCGCTTAAATGCGGGTTGCCCTGTTCCATTTAATCGCGATATAGTAAGATTGTGCGACGTCTGATGGTGCAGCTTGCCAAACGTTGAACTAAGAAGCATCCAACGCGATGTGATGCAGATAGGAGATGACTTTTTGTGAATTTATTCACATTCAGACGACTTTCCCTGATCTTGTGTGCGTTCTTGCTGGTAGCCGGTTGTGCTCCAACAATGACGGAGTCTCCTGACTCGAGCCAAAACCAAGATGCGGCCGCCAATAATAATGATGTATCCGCTCTCAATTGGCGTGTCCCAGATTTTACGTACACCAACCAGGAGGGCAAGCCATTTGGGCTGAAGGATTTGCAAGGGAAACTCTGGTTGGCAGATTTTATTTTCACCCGTTGTCCCAATGTGTGTCCGCCGATGACGGCCAACATGGCCAAGCTACAACAGGAGCTGAAAAAGGCGGGCGTACAGGTTGAACTGGTCTCCTTTAGCGTGGACCCCGAGTATGACAAACCTGAAGTGTTGAAGGCCTATGCGGAGAAACATGGTGCTGATTTTAGCAATTGGCATCTCTTAACAGGCTATTCATTGGAAGAAATAACCAAGGTGACCAAAGATACTTTCAAGGCGCAAATCGCGCATCAACAAGGAACTTCCCCTGATGTTCCGCTGTTGGTCACCCATCCTACGCAGTTTTACCTGATTGACGGCACTGGAAAAGTGGTTCGTTTCTACAACGGCCTACAACCTGATGCGGCGCAAATTGCTAAAGATATTGCATCTCTGAGTAAAGGAAAGTGAAAAAAACGACTCCGCAACAACGGAGTCGTTTTTCATTGTTTGACATGAGAAAGACGGGATTGGCCAGTAGCCGCCCGTCTTTTATCTTTTGGTACGGCTAAAGA
Organism: Laceyella sacchari; assembly: GCF_004343255.1. Lineage (GTDB taxonomy): Bacteria > Bacillota > Bacilli > Thermoactinomycetales > Thermoactinomycetaceae > Laceyella > Laceyella sacchari. The sequence continues at coordinate 726,821 of NZ_SMDD01000001.1, forward strand.
AGAGAATCGCCACACCGTTGATGATCAGATAGATGACCAATCCCGTACCGTCCAGCCAACCGACCAAAAGGCCGACCAGTGCGATGAGTGACGCAAACGCGGTTGATAACAGCCGTGTGATTTGCTGAAGTGCTTGTGACCGCTCCCATCCTGGTCGGGGCATAAGCTTGAACAAGACGGGGTAATGCGCTGCATGTTCAATGTTCCGCAATTGTACAGTAAACATCCAGTTGCCCAAGAGAGTGAGCAGGGTGACGACCCACGGATGGGGCACGCAGAAAGAGAGCAGGAGTACCCATACCAAAAGGCGGGTAAAAATCGCCAACAGGTCGCTCTGCCTCACCAATGTGCGCCAATAGAGGTAAGGGTAAACTGCATCGTCGCGGATCAAGCGGTTGACGAGGCGGATCAACCATTTGCGTTGGCGCAATGGGCGCTTGTAGCGGGGCATATCTACGAACCAATTGGCGATGGCGTAATATCGGGCCAAGGTTTCTTGCTCCAGTCGACTTAAATGTTGCCAGGGATAAGGGGCTTGTGGAATCAGTTGAACCCCTCGCCAGCACCAGACGGCCAGCGCAGTGAGAGTCATGAGCATAAGCTCCCATTCAGATGCCAATATGTCGTAGGCCAACATTAAGTTCAAGGCGAAACGGCAAATTTTCCATAAGCGCAAGTCGCTCGTGTCAGAGTTGACAGTCAGTCTCGTTGCCTGCCATTCCTGCACAAGATTGAGAAGAAGGACTCCCGCCAAGAGAAAGCAAGCAACGACATAGGTTCCCAGTGTACCCAGGTTGGCGCGGTATAACGGATACAAAATGCCCATGATCACTCCCAAATGGAGGAGCTTTACCGCGCCGGTGTAGAGCAAGCTCGCCCGAAAATATTTACCCATTTGAGGTTCCAAGGACAACAGAAACACCGCGTCAGTCGGCTTAATCCAGGTGCGAATGCGTTGGTGGGTCAGGAAAAGACCGATTATGACGGCCAAAACGTGCGCCATGGGAAACGATTCAGGCAACCAAGCCAGCAATTGGTTGTATCCGAATGAGAAAGCGATGATGGTGATGCCCAAGATGATCGGGGTGCCTCCCCCGCCTGCGATGATGCGGATCAGTCGCAATGCTTTTGTCCAAGAACTGCGCATGCGGCTCCAAAATAGAGTGGAGGTTTCCAAACGATTCACCCTTTCACGACCTGAATGAACAGCTGTTCCAAGCTGGCCCCGGGTTTGTTGAGCGTATGTTGCATCGCTGGCAAATCCCCTTTTAGCCGAATGCGACCATCATGCAGAAGGATGAAGCGGTCGCAGTATTTTTCTGCCATGTCCAAGATATGAGTCGATATCAGAATGCCCATCCCCTGCTGTTTACCTTCCTGCAACAGATCGAGTAACGCCTGGATGGCCAGTGGGTCGAGGCCGACGAAAGGTTCATCGACGATCAGCAGGGCCGGTTGCGCGAGAAATGCGCATAAGATCATGATTTTTTGTTGCATGCCTTTGGAGAATGTGTGAGGGAACCAATGCTTTGCTTTGCTCATACGGAATTGCTCCAACAACTCATGAGCGCGCCGGCTGGCTTCAGCTTCGTCCAATCGATATGCGCGGATCGTCAACTCCAGATGTTCCCATAAGGTAAGTTCTTCATAAAATTGTGGGGTTTCCGGTATGTAGGCGATTTGTGAGCGGAATGCACTGGGATCATCCTGCAATGTTTTCCCATGGAGGGTGACTTTCCCGGCAACGGGGGTCATCAGGCCGAGGATATGTTTAATCGTTGTGCTTTTACCGGCTCCGTTTAAACCGATCAAGCCGACCATTTCACCCGGGTTCACATCGAAAGACAAGTCATGGATGACGGGTTGCACCCGCGAATAGCCGCCAGTCAATTCATGAACAGTTAGCATAAGTCCGCTCCTTTAGCTGGATGGATTCTTATGTTAATCTACTCGATTACGCCGCGTCCGGCAAGGGGAACATCACTGTTGCCCAAATTTTCTTGATATAGACACGTTTCTTTTGTTGTTTTTTTCTTACAATGGAAATTGGTTACAAATGGAACATGGGAGGAGCTAGACATGCAAATCACTGATTGGATATCCTTGGCTATCGTAAATGAAGCTTCTGATCTTCATCTGGTGGAAGGAGAGCCTCCACGGGTACGCATACAGGGCAAGATGGAGTTGTTGGCAGAGGAACAAGTGGAAGGGAAGATGATATGGGCATTCTTGGCTGCACATAAAAAGGTGATCCGTGACCGGGAATTGGATTTTGCCTTTCAGTTTGACGAAATTCGCTTGCGTGTTCATGCATATCGACTTCAGACAGGCGTAGGGTTGGCTATTCGTTTGTTTCCGCGTGACATTCCCAGCCCTGAGGAATTGCGCCTTCCGGAAGCGCTCCTCAACTTAAGCCAAAAGAAGCAAGGGATTTTACTGGTGACCGGCCCTACGGGTAGTGGCAAGTCGACGACACTGGCCGCGCTGTTGGAGCTGAAAAATCGGACAAGCTCCTCCTTGATCATCACGTTGGAAGATCCGATCGAGTATACGCACCGTTCCCAACAATCGTTGGTGATCCAACGGCAGATTGGCTTGGACACGGCCAGTTATCAATCAGGTGTTCAGGCGGCATTACGGCAAGATCCCGATGTGCTGATGATCGGGGAGTTAAGGGAGCCAGAGGCGGTTCGGGCCGCGCTGTATGCGGCGGAAGCGGGGCGTTTGGTCATGGCCACCATGCACGCTGCTCGGGCTGCGCAAGCCATCCAACGGATTATTCATCAGTTTCCGGCCGAAGAGCAAACCCTGATCCGCACGCAATTGTCTATGAGTTTGTTAGGTATCGCCGCCCAGCGTTTATTTCCTGGTAATGGATATAACAACCGGATCGCGGCGTTTGAAGTGCTCATAAACACCCGAGCGGTGCAACACTTGATTCGGGCTGAACAAATTCATCAAGTTGATTCTATTATGCAAGCGGGCCAACAAGCAGGGATGCAAACGATGGACATGGCCGTGCAGGCTCTGCTGAAAAGCAAGGAAGTGGAACATGCAGCGGTGAAAGAAGAGTGGCTGTTGCCCCATGGTTGAGTGGGAAGAGTTGGCGGTGTTAGCGGCGGGAATGGGCGCATATTGGCTGCCGGAATGTGCGGAACGCTTTTTGCAACGCAGGAGGGAAGACATACTGGTACGCGTGTTTTACCGTCGGATGCGACCGATGGTGGAACGATTGTTTTTCGCCTATGCCCGGGTGGGGATCATGGCGCTTTACGCAGGACTAGTCTGGTGGGTGGTGCAGCAGCCGCGTTCTTTGCATGACAAGTTTGCCATGGTCATATTTTTGTCCATTTTGTTCACCGTGGTTCTGACCGATTTGATGGCTTGGTTGATACCCAATTCCCTCACTTTGGGGGGAAGCCTCTTCTTTGCTATGCATAGTTGGTTTGAACGGCCAGATTCGTTTGGATGGCTCAGCTTGGCGGCACTGGGCATTTACGGTGTCGGTTATCTCGTATGGCGGAAGACCAAAGGGATCGGCATGGGAGATGTGAAGTTGTTGGTGATGGCGGTCTGGCTGTTGGGATTGGATTTGTTCTTCGCCTTGTGGTTGTCGAGTTGGAGTGCCTTCTTGACGGTGGTCGGACGCTCGCTCGCCTGTGGCCAGTGGATGGGCCGTTCTCCGTTGCCGTACGCCCCTCATCTGGCGGCAGGGATGATCGTTGCCCTGCTGTTTGATGGCGTGGCCAGTCATTGGTTGAATGGATGGTGCGCTGGTTTTAGCTGGTTTGCTTATTGGCCGGAAATTCAGGTTCTATCTTTTCTATGAATTCATAAACTCTAGTAATAGATTTTTGAAGGAGCGGATCATTGCGATGGAGAACACAAAACCAAAAATCTCTTCCCGGCAGTCTGGCATGAAAGTCACCATCCAACCCCATCCATCCCAAACGTCTTCCGTCAAAGCGGATAAACCTACAGGGCAAGCGATCACCATTGCAAAGCGGCAGGAAAAAGCCAATGCCCGTGGTATACAAGTGACATGGGAAAAGGTGAGAACCACGCCCGTCTCCACCACTGCTTATCCACAAGAGAAGGAAGGGCGGCAGGCATCGCAGGAAGCAATCGCCGGGCCGATTCGACAAACGCCTTCTTTTACCTTGGGGCGCGCCGATAAAAAGCAACAAGTGATTGAGTGGAGCTCTCCCAACAATCCCTTTGTGCAAAGACGGTTGAAAATGCGCCCATCAAACGTGAAATTGGGACAACTCCTGCTGTCGATCGCCGCTGCTATCGTGGTGGGGCTGATTATGGGCTTTTCCATCTTGCGGATATTCTTTATGGAAAACGCCTCTCATTCGGCCCGGTCGATCGATGATCACTTGCCCAAGAGTAATATGGTGGCCGAGATTCCGCTCACGGACGCCAATGGGAACAAAGCTAAGGGCAAGGAAGTGGGAAGACCCCTTCCAGCGCTAAAGGTCGTGATGTTGCAAGCGGGGAATTTTCAAAACAAGCAACATGCCCAGAAGAAAGTGCAGGAATACCGCACGCAAGGGATGGCTGCGGTGATGTCAGATCACCCTCCTTACCGCATCTTCTTGGGAATGGGTTGGACAAGGGATGAAGCGTTGAAACTTTCTGCTATTTATCAAAAAAAAGATGTGGAAGTGTATTTAAAGGAATTGCAGATGACCGGAACATTGCCTGAGAAATGGAAGCAGCGGGAACAGCTAGCCCGCTTGCTTGTGCGCGGAAACCACCTGATCCAACAGTTGGGGAATGCCGCCATCGTCAATATACAGGGCAATCCCCAAACGGAAACGCCAGCATTCGCATTTCAATCCGCTTGGAAAAAAGAATATGAACAGATGCTCTCCGACTTTCACGCGATGGAAAAGGGGTTGCCACCAGCGTTACGGTCGTCGCTCAACCAATGCCTCAGCGCATTGGATCTGGCGATTCAAAGTGGAGAAACGGCAGACAAACATCCTAATCAAGCGTTGCTGTGGCAGATTCAAGAAGGGTTGGTTCGATATGCATTGGCTTATGAACGGGTGGCCAAAGCGGCGGCAGAAGGCGGGGAAAACAAATTTTGACAAAGCGTTGACCATCGCTTGTTGGGCGGTTCTTCATCTGCTAAACTTAAATTGTTCCAAGGTTGGAAGGCACCTTACTCACAGAGGTGCTTTTTTCCGTGGACGGGATGCACTCCACTTAAAGGAACATCCTTCTTTTTTATTTTTTACTTATTACTGAAAGGTGTGTACGCGATATGCGGCCAAAAATTGTTTTGGCATCCGGTTCTCCACGGAGACGAGAGTTACTTGCGGGCTTGGGCGTTCCGTTTGAGGTGAAGACGAGTCAGGTCGATGAAACATTTGACCCTTCGTCCCCTCCGAACGCAGTGGCTGAGGAATTGGCGCACCGCAAAGCCAAGGATGTGGCCCGGCAGTTGGATGCCGCTCTTGTCATCGGCGCGGATACGATCGTAGTCTGTGACGGTGAGATTTTGGGCAAACCGCGGGATGAGCAGGAAGCGGTTCAGATGCTTTCCAGACTCCAAGGCCGCGCGCATCAAGTATACACGGGCATTGCCTTGGTTGAAGTGGCTGATGGCCACGTGGTGCGTGAACGTGTCAGCCATCGCATGACCCATGTGTGGATGAGGTCGCTCTCAGATGAAAAAATCTCATGGTACGTGGATTCGAAAGAACCGCTCGACAAGGCGGGTGCATATGGAATCCAAGGCTTGGGCGCATGTCTGATCGACAAGATCGACGGCTGTTATTTCAATGTTGTCGGACTTTCATTGGTCGAATTGGATCAAATGTTCCAAGACATGGGCTATTCGTTGGTACCATAGAAGATAAATGCAAACGTAACAACTCTGCCGAGCACACCCGTGGGGATCAAATTCCTAAATGGAAGTGGAGAGAGGCAGAGGAGGAATAGATGATGGATGAAACCGGTCGCAAGGACATGTTGCTGCGCGATGTGCCAGAAGAGGAGCGGCCGCGTGAACGCATGATTCGGTTAGGGCCGAATCATGTTTCTAATGCGGAGTTGATTGCCTTGTTGTTGCGCACGGGCAGCACGGGTGAATCTGTGATGACGTTGGCCCAGCGGGTGTTGAACAAGGGGGGCGGGCTCAAGGGACTGACCCGACTTTCGTTGCAAGAGCTAATGGGCATTCACGGGATCGGGCCGGCCAAAGCCATACAATTGATGGCCGGTATAGAGTTGGGACAGCGGATTTCACGTATGTTGCCGGAAGACCGCCATGCGATTCGGTCGCCGGATGATGCAGCTTGTTACGTAATGGATGAACTCCGCTTCCTGCAACAGGAACACTTCATCTGCCTATATTTGAATACGAAATATCATGTCATTGACAAAAAATGCATTTTTAAAGGAAGTCTTAACACCTCGGTTGTGCATCCGCGCGAAATTTTCCACGAAGCGATCCGCTGTAGCGCCGCCGCAATCATTTGTGTACATAATCACCCCAGCGGCGACCCCACACCTAGCACGGAGGATCTTTTGGTTACAGAACGGTTGGTGGAAGTCGGCAAATTGGTGGGTATTGACGTTGTGGATCATCTGATTATCGGGGACCAAACGTATTTCAGCATGAAAGAGAAAGGGTTGATTGCCGAGTAGGTTTTAAGCCCTTTGTCATGCGCAAGCCATCGCCAGACGAACAGCCGTTTTCTTAGTGCTGTTTCCCTATTGACGAAATTATCGGAATTTGCTTGGGTGTGGAGGGCGGTATTTACCAGTAGCTTATGTGGAGAGGTTTTCTGTTTGATAATATGTTGATTTTGAATGAATGAAAGGGGGGCTTGCCGTGTTTGGCGGATTTGTGAAAGATATGGGGTTGGATTTAGGAACGGCCAATACCCTCGTTTATGTGAAAGGGCAAGGGATTGTGGTTCGTGAACCGTCTGTGGTGGCGATGGAAGTAGGAACGGAAGAAATCAAAGCGGTAGGGAACCAAGCGAAAGCGATGATCGGGCGTACACCTGGTAATATCGTGGCTATCCGGCCGATGAAAGATGGCGTGATCGCCGATTACAATACAACAGCGGCGATGATTGAATACTTTTTAAAGCAGGCTTCTGACCAACACATCATTTTACCGCGCAAACCCAATGTGATGGTGTGCGTGCCGTCAGGAGTGACCGCGGTCGAAAAGCGGGCGGTGGAGCAGGCGACCGTGAGAGCCGGGGCCAAGGATGCTTACACCATTGAAGAGCCGTTGGCGGCTGCGATCGGCGCCGGTTTGCCCGTGTGGGAAGCGACGGGAAGCATGGTAGTTGATATTGGCGGCGGGACGACGGAGGTAGCCGTGATCTCTTTGGGGGGAATCGTGACTTGTCATTCGTTGCGGGTCGCTGGTGACAAAATGGATGATGCCATTATCCAATACATCCGTCGCAAACATAATTTGCTGATTGGAGAGCGCACGGCGGAAACGCTGAAGCTGGAAATCGGCTCAGCTATCCCTGATGATCAGGGCGGCGACTCGCGGGAGATCAAAGGCCGGGACTTGATTACGGGCTTGCCGCGCATGATTGAGATTACGACGAGTGAAATTGCCGAGGCTCTAAATGAAACCGTCATGGCGATTATCGACTCCGTCAAGCAGACATTGGAACAGACGCCACCGGAATTGTCGGCGGACATCTTGGACCGGGGCATCATGTTGACAGGTGGTGGAGCTTTGTTGCGCAATTTGAACGTCCGCTTGAGTGAAGAGACGCATATGGAATGCCATGTGGCGGAAAACGCGTTGGATTGCGTGGCCGTCGGTACCGGTTCGGCCCTGGAGCAGATCGGGCTGTTTAAACCGACTTCGGCGATTGACCGCTTTCGGCGCAAGCGCTTTTTCTAGCAGTCGTCGGTTGGCTCGGAAGGGGGCGGATCGGCGCCCCTTTTTCGTGGGCTAGCCGGAAGAGAAATGAAAATCGCCCCGAAGGAGTGAAGCCATGCGACGCAATGACGCTCGTCACATTCTCATTTTTGTTTGCTTGTCGCTTTTATTGTTTATTTCGGTGGGGATGACGCGCGGTGAGCGCGGGCTTCTCATCGGTCCCGAAAGTTGGCTAAAGAATGTAGCGGCGGTGGTAGAAGGCATCTTTTATACCCCCGTGCATTCGGCGCTGGCCCTTTCCTCTTCCACGGAAGCTGCCTCCCCGAAGACGGAGTTGGCTCGCATGGAAGCGGAGTTGAAAGAATTGAAGCGGGAGAATGAAGAATTAAAAAAACAATGGGGATACGCAAAAGAAAACCCTATCGAATACATTGCGGCACGCGTCGTTTTCCGAAATACCGACCGTTGGCATAACAAGGTGGTCATTAACCGGGGCAAGGCAGATGGCGTGGAGCCAAAAATGCCTATCGTCACATCGCAGGGGTTGATCGGTCGAGTGCAGTCAGTGACCAGCCATATGGCGGATGTGCAACTATTGACTGACACGGGTGGCGGCCCTGGGATCGCCGCGATGATCCAAGGGGAGAATGAAGAGGTGTTGGGCATCATCGAAGGATATGATGCGGTGAAGAAACGGTTGATCATGAAAAAAGTTGCGGTGACCGCCAAAATTAAGCCAGGTGCAACGGTGGTAACATCGAGATTGTCAGATATTTATCCAGGTGGTATTCTGATTGGGACGGTTGCTGAAGTGAAACCCGGCGAAAGCGGGGCTGAACAAATCGCGTATGTCAAACCGTCTGCTACTTTTGAACGGCTGGATTATGTGATGGTCGTGAGAGACCCGGAAAAGTTGCAGTTGCAACAACACAAGAACGAGCTTCAATCGAAGACGGGAGGGGACAAACGGTGAAAAAGGGTTTCGTCGCTTTCCTCTTGATCCTCTTCTTGTTAGAAGGGTCTGTCTTCCAGTTGTTGCTCCCTCAGGCGTGGGGGAGCACTTTTGTCGTTATCCCCCAATTGGTGGTTAGTGGGATCCTTGTCATTTCTTTGTATTTGCCTAAACGTTATGTGCTGATGTTCGCCTTCTCCTTCGGATTGTTGCATGACATCGTCTATGGCCCTGCGTGGGGGGTCACAGCCTTCGCATTGGCGGCGGTAGCCTATGGCACGTATTTGTTGGCCAATCATTTTCCGCCTTTTGTGTGGATTGTCGGCGTGGCGATCGTATTGGGGCAATGTTGTTATACGCTCTTGGTGTATGGTTGGTATCGTTTGTTTGGGTTTACAAACATGCCTTTCCTTTTTTCTTTCATGACACATATCGTGCCAACGTTGGTCTTTAACGCCATCAGCGCCTATCCCATTTTCCGGTTCATACATTATGTTTACATGAAAAAGCGGAACCGGCAGGTCGTGTTTGATACGATCATTCGCTGATGCGCCTTATAATGGAAAAGGAAGGAAAATAAAGGGGAGGAGCGAAATCATTAGTGAGGCGGGGTGACATGAGTATGGGGAAAGTGATGAAACCGGGCGTTACAATTAAGGGCAACAAAGAAGGCCTGCTGTTTATTCTCGATGATTCGCGACCCTTTTCTTATGTTTTGGAGGAATTGAAGCATAAGTTGGAAAATACGCAGGCGGCCCAGATTTGGGATGGCCCGGATATGAAAGTCACCATCAAATTGGGCCAACGGCAGATTACCCGCACAGAAGAATTGGCGGTGCGGGAGTTGTTTTCTATCCGCCAGAATTTAATTATTCATCGGTTTGAGGCGGATGGCATGCCGTATTTGCGCGGAGCGGAGACAGATCTGGCGACGAAGGCCGGGACGGTGCGTTCTGGACAGGTGTTAGTACATAGCGGAAATTTATTGTTTTTAGGTGATGTCAACCCGGGAGGAACGATCCAATGCACCGGCAGTATCTACGTGTTGGGATCGCTACGCGGATTGGCTCATGCAGGCAGCCAAGGTGATCAGAATGCGGTGATCGTCGCCTCCACACTGCGTCCAACTCAACTTCGTATCGCTGATGTCATTTCCCGCCCGCCGGACAAATGGGATGACTCAGAAGTAGGGATGCGGTTTGCTTATCTGGCGGACAACCAGATTATCGTGGAAAAAATTTCTCAACTTGGACAATTGCGTCCTGAACTCGAGTGGAATGAGAATCGCAGGCGATTAAATTTATAACCATCTTACAGTCATTGCTTGGTGAAATATACCGATGTGGTTCATGAGAGTGTAGGATTAGACGGAGGTTATGGATGGGGGAAAGTATCGTTGTAACGTCCGGAAAAGGGGGCGTGGGCAAGTCCACCACTTCAGTCAATATTGGGACCGCGCTCGCTTTGACCGGCAAAAAGGTATGTTTGGTCGATACGGATATCGGTCTTCGCAATCTCGACGTGTTGATGGGTTTGGAGAATCGCATTATTTATGATTTGGTTGATGTGATTGAAAAAACGTGCCGCATAGAGCAAGCATTGATCAGGGATAAGCGTTGTGAAGAGCTGTATTTGCTTCCAGCGGCGCAAACGAAAGATAAGACAGCCGTGTCAAGCAATCAGTTGCGCTGGTTGGTGGCGGAGTTGAAAGAGCAGTTTGACTACGTCATCATCGACTGCCCGGCAGGCATTGAAAATGGATTTAAGAATGCCGTGGCTGGTGCAGACCAAGCGATCGTCGTGACCATCCCGGAAAACGCCGCGATTCGCGATGCTGACCGGGTGATCGGGTTGCTTGAGAAAGAAGAGATCGCCCCGCCCAAGCTAGTTATTAATCGCATGCGCAAACAGATGGTACGGGACGGAGGCATGATGGATGTGGATGAAGTGGTGGCGGTGCTGGCCATTGATCTGCTGGGCGTCGTGCCAGATGATGAACAAGTGATCCGCTCCGGTAATCTAGGCGAGCCGATCAGCTTTGACAACAAAAACCTTGCCGCCAAAGCTTACCGCAATATCGCTCGCCGCATCCAGGGCGAGATGGTACCGCTGATGGCACTGGACAAGGAACAGAGTGTGGTCATGCGGATGAAACGATGGTTAGGATTCGCGTGACAGTGCAAGGAATGGTTCCATAGGTGGAACCATTCCTTTTTTGCTTTTTGCATATCATCGCTTGACCGTTCATATCTTGTTACAGGCACCATCAATCTGGCCAGCGCGCGTTTTAGTGCAACGATGGGGGACAAGCGTGAGCGCCAGACATTGGCTCGCGCGACGACAGGTGCTTGCAAAAATCGGGCAAACAGGTGATGACTATGCGCAATGATTGGTCGTTCCAGCATAAAAAGCGGCGAAAAGAACAGATGCGGTGGTTGAAAAAAGGGTTGCCGGCTGAACGCGTCTGGGGAAGCGAGTTTGATTTTTACAAAGAACAGCCGAACCCCGATCTTGCCCCGTGGAATCAGCCCGCTTGGAAACAGCGGGTTGCTAACAAAGGGTCTAAGAAACTACAGACACAGTTGATTTTGGCCATGATGCTGTTTGTGCTAACTTTCCTGGTGTTTCAATCCCAGTCTCCAGCAATGCAACCGGTGCAAACCTGGCTGACCAAATCATTGACCAAGGAAACGTCGTTCGCCAGCATTTCGGAGTGGTATCAGCGGCATGTGGGTGGCTCGCCAGCGATTTTGCCGGCGTTTATGCCCAAAAAATCCACATCACAGCCCCAGGAAGAGCCATGGCTCGTTCCCGTGCGGGGGGAATTGGTGCTTCCGTTTGATGAAAAACGCAAAGGGCTGATCCTCCGTACTGCTCCCCGCGCTTCCGTCAAAGCGGCCCGAGATGGGAAAGTGACATTTGCGGGTGAGAAAAAAGGGATGGGGCAGTTGGTCATCGTGGAACATGCCAATGGAGATGAGACATGGTACGGCTGGTTGCAGGAAATCAAAGTGAAGCCAGAGGACCGGGTCGAGCGGGGACAAGCGTTGGGAACCGTTCCGGAACTGAAAGAACAAGCTTATTTTTACTTTGCGCTGAAACAGAAGCAACAATTCGTCGATCCTGCGGGTGTGATACCGCTTGAATAGGGCGGGTAGCAAATGGGTTCGCTTCCAGATCCATCCGCTGTTTTGGCTGGTGATTGGCTCAGGGGTGTGGACAGGCTACTTCATTGAATTATTGACGCTCTTCGTCGTTGTGTTAGTCCATGAACTGGGCCATCTCGCTGCTGCTCGGGCAGTGGGATGGCGGATTGGTTCGCTGGAGTTGCTTCCCTTCGGCGGCGTGTTGCGGGTGGATGAATGGGGGACGGCGCCAGCGCGGGATGAAGTGGTGGTTGCGCTGGCCGGTCCCTTTCAGCATTTGTTTATGATCTTATTCAGTCTGCTCTTTTATCGCGCCGGTTTTTGGAGCGAGCATTGGACGGGTTATTTCATCCAGGCTAATTGTATGATCGCCGGTTTTAATTTGTTGCCGATTTATCCGCTGGACGGCGGCAAGGTGTTACAGGCCACCATGAGTTATTTTTTCCCTTATCGGAAGTGCATCACTTTCACCCTGCTGTTGGGCATGGGGCTGTCCGCATGTTTGTTGGCATGTGCTTTTATCCTTCCGGAATCAGGGGTTTGGATTCACCTCGCCGGTATTGCCTTATTTCTGCTATTCTCCAATATCATGGCTTGGCGGCAGAAAAACTTCCAATACATTCGCTTCTTGTTGAGCCGCGCAGGCAACCGCACGCCAACAGCCGGTCGGAGGCGGAAACGGAGTGTGCAGGGGGATCTCACCTTGAAGGGGGCTGTCAAACAGCTGTACAAAGAAACTGTCCACGAATGGGAAGTGCGTGATCGCCATGGCCGGGTGCTGGGTTGCGTGTCGGAGCAACTGCTGTTGGACGCGTGTGTAAACAAAGGATTGCACCATCTGAAAGTAAAAGAGTTGTTGCCGAAGAGCGGATGGGGACAGCCCATTCATACGCCAAGGCGGATTGGGCATACTTGCCACCGGAAAAGTTTTTGACAAGAACATGCAGGTGTGCTAACATAAGTTCTGTTGTCATTACCGCACATGACAGGATCTCAAAAAGGCTTGTGCCTTTCCTGATCGTGGCGAGTCTCTATCAAGAGGAGGATTGTAGATGTACGCTTTAATCGAAACCGGTGGTAAACAATACCGCGTAGAGCAAAACAGTGTCTTGTACATCGAGAAACTGAATGCAAATGAAGGCGAAACTGTAACTTTTGACAAAGTATTGCTCGTGAACAAAGACGGTGAAATCAAAGTTGGCTCTCCTGTAGTTGAGGGTGCCAAAGTAGTTGGTAAAGTAGTTAAGCACGGCAAAGGCAAAAAAGTGACCGTGTTTAAATATAAACCAAAGAAAAACTACAAACGTAAAAAAGGTCATCGTCAGCCATTTACCCAAGTTGTGATCGAAAGCATCGAGGGCTAATGATACGGATTTTGGTGGAGCGGAACACGGCTGGGCAAGTGGAACGAGTCATGGTCAAAGGGCATGCGAATTTCGCTGAACACGGAAAAGACCTGGTTTGCGCCGCGGTTTCAGGGATCACCATCGGGATGGTGAACGCCATCGAAACGATGTTTGGTGTGCAAGTTCACAGCGCCGGCGATGGGGATGGCAAAGTAGATTGCCATCTGCCGCGTGAAGTGCGCGACCCCGAGACGCGGGGGAAGATTCACTTGTTGCTGGAAGCCTTGGCCGTTTCACTGAAAAATGTGGCTGATGAGTTTCCCAAATATGTTACAATACAAGAACGCAAAAGAAAATGAAAAGAGGTGGACAACATGTTAAAACTTAACCTGCAATGTTTTGCATCTAAAAAAGGTGTAGGTTCCACAAAGAACGGTCGTGACAGCATTTCCAAACGTCTGGGCGTAAAACGTGGAGATGGCCAATTCGTATTGGCTGGTAACATCCTCGTTCGCCAACGCGGAACCAAAATCTACCCAGGTCTGAACGTAGGCCGTGGTGGAGACGACACCTTGTTTGCAAAAGCAGATGGTGTAGTACGCTTTGAGCGTTTTGGTCGCGACAAAAAGCGTGTAAGCATCATTCCTGTAGCTGATAAAGAAGCAGCTGCAGCACAAGCTTAATCGGATAGTTAAGCGAAACCACAAGCCCTGGCACCTTGCCGGGGTTTTTATTTTCCCACAAAGTAATGTAAAATAAGAAATTAAATGATAACTAGCGAGATGGGAGAGATTTTCATTGGGGCGGACCCTGTTTCAAATGCTCAAAACCCATTGGCTGACCATCCTGCTCATGGGCGGTTGGTTCATGCAACCATTTGGAAAGGCGGGGGAGCTCATTTTCTTTTTGGCCACCCTGATTTCGCTGTTGGGGAGTGGCTGTTTCTCATACATACACGCTAAAAAACAAGCATGTGAAGAAGAAGCGGAACGGATCAAACGATTGTTGAGCCACGAGCGGCATGACGCTTTAAATCACATTCAAGTGATGATGGGTTACATCATGTTGAACAAAATGGACCGGATCAAGGCATACTTGGAACAGTGGGTAGAACGAGCCAAACAGGAGCGGATGCTGTCGGAGTTTCAATATGCGCCGTTGGCAGTGGCCTTATTGACGCTGAAACACCGTTTTAAACACTGGGATCTGCATGTGAGCATGAGCGAAGAGATGAAGGCGATGAGCCAGGCAGATGAAAAGCAACTTTTGTCGGCGATGAATGCGGTGTTGGCATGGATGGAAAAGAAATTGGCGCATGAGAAAAACTATTTAAGCGTGACCCTGTCATTGATGCAGGAAATGGACAACGTCGTTTTGGAGGTTGAAGTGACTGCGGACGGGGATGATACGGTCACTTTGTTTGGTTCGGCAGAGGATTGGAGAGAATTACAACGAACCGTTTGCCGCTGGAAAGGTTCATGCAATCTCATGCCGCATGGCAAAGGATTGAAGCTGGAATTGAAGACGGAGCAGAAGAAATAGACAGGTGCAGGAAGGTGGCAGAACCATGTTTGTAGATAAGGTCAAAGTTTATGTGAAAGGCGGCGATGGCGGTAACGGAATGGTGGCGTTTCGCCGTGAAAAATACGTTCCGTATGGCGGACCTGCCGGTGGGGATGGAGGCAAAGGAGGCGATGTAGTCTTCGTTGTCGAAGAAGGGTTGCGCACCTTGATGGATTTCCGTTACCAACGCCATTTTAAAGCCAAGCGCGGTGAGAATGGACGGTCCAAATCACAGCATGGGGCTGGAGCGGACGATCTTGTCGTGAAAGTACCGCCGGGCACCGTGGTTCGCGATGCGGAGACAGGTGAATTGTTGGCGGATCTGGTTGAACACGGCCAGCGCGCAATCGTGGCCCGTGGCGGAAAGGGAGGGCGGGGGAATATCCGTTTTGCCACGCCGGTCAACCCTGCTCCGGAAATTGCCGAAAATGGGGATTTGGGTGAAGAACGGTGGGTGGAACTGGAATTAAAAGTGTTGGCGGACATCGGCTTGGTCGGGTATCCCAGTGTGGGAAAATCCACCTTGCTTTCGGTTGTTTCCGCCGCCAAACCGAAAATTGCCGCCTATCATTTCACCACCTTGGTGCCCAACTTGGGTGTCGTTCGCATTGACGATGGACGTAGCTTTGTGATCGCCGATTTGCCTGGCCTGATTGAAGGTGCACACGAAGGTGTCGGCTTGGGGCATCAGTTTTTGCGGCATATCGAGCGGACCAAAGTGATCATCCATGTCATTGACATGGCCGGTTCGGAGGGACGGGATCCCTATGAAGATTATTTGCAGATCAACGAAGAGCTAAAGTTGTATCGGCAAGATTTGGTACACCGGCCTCAAATTATCGCCGCAAACAAGATGGACTTGCCGGAGGCGGAAGAGCAATTGGAATTATTTAAGGAGCAACTCGACGCAGACATTCCGATTTATCCGATCTCAGCCGCGACGCGGCAAGGACTGAAGGAATTGATGTATGCAGCGGCTGACTTGTTGGACAAAGTAGAACGGGAAACACCGCCAGCACCGGTGGTGGAGCATCAGTTTGCTGCGGAGCGGAAAGTGTACAAAGCAGAGGCGGATGCGCCTGATTTCACCATCCGTCGGGAAAATGAGTTGTATGTGGTTGAAGGGGAACGAATTGAGCGCCTAGTGCAGAAAACCAACTTCCAATACCAAGACAGCGTGTTGCGATTTGCCCGTACTTTGCGGACATTGGGAGTGGAGGACGCCCTGCGTAAACGCGGTGCAGAAAACGGGGACACCGTCATCATCGGCGGAATGGAATTTGAGTTTAATGATGAACTCGATTTATAACTGTATAGCTAAGGCAATATAAATCAGCCCCACGCGAGGATGCGTGGGGCTGTTGATGTTTACAAGCCGTGCTCCTGTTTGATAAGGGTGAGCAAATGACGGCAACCGCTAGAGATCAAGCGGTAAGTTTCATCAAAATCGCCGGTATACCACGGGTCAGGCACTTTGGTGTAAGTAGTACCGGGGATGAAGTCGACAAACCGGCGCAAGCATGTGTCCAAGTTGCGAGTGGAGCCCTCTGTCCCGGCGGCATGGCGGTTGTAGATGGCCTTCATATCAGCGATATTGTTGTCATCCATCCCGATGATATAGGTAAATCGCTCAACGTCTTCCGCTTTGAATTGGCGCGCGCGCAAACCTTCGTAGGAGATGTTCATCTCATCCAGCTTTTTACGCGTTCCGTGATGGGGCGGTTCGCCAACATGCCAGTCTCCTGTCCCCGCGGAATCGATGAGGATGTTGTTTTCCAAGCCTTCTTGTCTCACCAGGTGACGAAATACGGCTTCCGCCATGGGAGAACGGCAGATGTTACCTAAACAGACGAAAAGTACGGAAATTTGCATGGTGGAGCCTCCTTTATTTTAATACAGTAATGCTATCTTAACATAAACGGCCGTTGTGAGTAGGGACCAACGGATGGAAAACAGTTGTCATTAGAAAGAGATTGTGTTATTTTTTATGTAACCGGTTACATGAGGCCGAAAAAGGGGGGAAAGCATTGGCTACCATCAGGGATGTGGCAAAAGTAGCGGGTGTATCCGTTGCCACCGTGTCCCGCGTATTGAATGAAACGGGCTATGTCCATGAAAACACGAGAAAACGCGTACTTGAGGCGATAGAACAATTGGATTACAGCCCCAACGAAGTGGCCAGATCCTTGTTCAAAGGCGAATCGAGATGGATTGGGCTCCTGTTGCCAGACATCACCAACCCCTTCTTTCCGCAGTTGGCTCGCGGAGTGGAAGATGAGTTACAGAAGCACGGCTTCCACTTGATATTTGGAAACAGTGACGAAAATGCTGAAAAAGAGCTTCATTATATCAATACATTTATGCAAAATCATGTGATGGGCATCATTATGGCAACAAACCAGTTGGGGAAGACAGATTATCGAGGTTTTCCCATCCCGATGGTGTTTCTTGACCGCACACCGGACGGGAATCCTTCCGTCTATGCTGATGGGGTGGAAGGGGGAAGAATTGCGGCGCGTGAAATCATCAGGCGAGGCAGCAAACGGGTGACATTGCTGAAAGGGCCAGAACATATCCGACCAGCGCAAGACCGTTTCCGGGGTGCGCTGGAAGAGTTGAGCAACTCTAATGTCGACTTTTACGTGATGAACACCCATTCGTTTTCCTTTCAAGACGCCACACAATGGGCTGCCGAGCTGTTTGCCAAATACGCCGATACAGATGGGATCATCGCCAGCAATGACGTCGTGGCTACCGCGATTTTGCATGAAGCGTTGCGGTTGGGTAAACGTATACCGGATGAACTTCAAATCATTGGATTTGATGACATTCCCCAGAGCGGCTTGCTGTTCCCGCCGTTGTCCACGATCAGACAACCCGCATACGATATGGGGAAAGAAGCTGCCCGGTTGTTGCTCAAGCTCATAAAGAAAGAGAAGATAGATCAAAGAAATGTGCTAATGCCGGTGACATTTGTGGAGAGATTCACGACAAGAAAGGTGGATGCGCGTGGTTAAGATTGTTGTGGTTGGAAGCGCTTCAATGGATTTGGTCGTCACCTCGAGCAAAAGGCCGGGCGCTGGCGAAACGGTGCTTGGAGAATCGTTTAAGACGGTTCCCGGTGGCAAAGGGGCGAATCAGGCGGTGGCAGCCGCTCGGTTGGGAGCGGAAGTAACCATGATCGGTTGTGTAGGAGATGATCATTATGGAGAAATCATTATCCGAAATTTAGAGGAAAACGGTGTTTGCACATCGTTTATGAAACCGGTTACACATATGGAGAGCGGTACGGCCCACATTGTGCTGGCAGAAGGAGATAATAGTATTGTTGTTGTTAAAGGGGCGAATGATTTGGTCACCCCATCCTATGTGCAACAAGCGCTTCACCCCATCCATGAAGCAGATATGGTGTTGATCCAACAAGAAATCCCGGAAGAAACCGTGGAATACGTAAGTCAAGTGTGTCATACAAGCGGTGTCCCGTTGCTATTAAACCCGGCACCGGCGCGAAAGGTGAGCCAAGAGGTGATTGCACGGGCGTCGTATCTTACCCCCAATGAACATGAGACGGAGATTCTGTTTCCGGGGTTGACGACGGAAGAGGCGTTAAAACAATATCCAAACAAATTGTTTATCACTGTGGGCAAGCAAGGTGTCCGTTATCATGATGGAACGCGTGAAATGACCGTTCCCGCATATCCAGTGAAGGCAGTCGACACGACGGGAGCGGGGGATACATTTAATGCCGCTTTTGCGGTAGCCCTGGCCGAGGGAAAAAGCATCGCTGCGAGCTTGCGTTTCGCCAATCGGGCCGCTTCTCTATCGGTGATGAAATTTGGCGCCCAAGGCGGTATGCCAACGAGGCAAGAAGTAGAGGAAAGTTTGTGACTTCAGGGAGGCCGATTCCCAAAACATGCTGCATGGGTGCCTGACGCCCATGCGGGTACAATTTTCTAGAAAGGGGTGGCGGATCATGCACATCAAAATGTCTGGCATTCATAAAGCGTTTGGCAAAAATCAGGTGTTGACGGGAGTCGACTTTGAACTGAAGGCTGGGGAAGTGCATGCGCTGATGGGGGAAAACGGTGCCGGCAAATCTACCCTGATGAATATTTTGACCGGTCTGCACCGTTGTGACCGGGGGACGATTGAAGTTGACGGGCGAAAGACGTCATTCTCCAATCCCAAAGAAGCCGAGCGAAATGGAATCGCTTTCATCCATCAAGAATTAAATATCTGGCCTGATATGACGGTATTAGAAAATCTGTTTGTGGGAAAAGAGCCGCGCACGTCCTTGGGCTTGTTGGATGTGAAAAAAATGAGATCGTTAGCCGCGCGGCAGTTTGAAAAGCTAAATGTATCGATTCCTTTGGATCAGGAAGCGGGGCTTTGTTCGGTGGGACAACAACAGATGATTGAAATCGCCAAAGCCCTGATGATCCAAGCCGAAGTTATCATCATGGACGAGCCGACAGCGGCCTTGACAGAGAGGGAAATAGAAAGCTTGTTTGATGTGATCAACCGGCTGAAACAAGAAGGTGTCTCCATTGTTTACATCTCCCACCGCATGGAAGAAATTTTTCAGATTTGCGATCGGATCACCGTGATGAGAGACGGCAAAACCATTGATTGCAAACCGATCCCGGAAACCAGTATGGATGAAGTGGTGCGGAAGATGGTCGGACGCGAATTGACAGAGCGTTTCCCGCAGCGCCATGCCCATCCGGGAGAAACGGTGTTGGAAGTGAAAGAAATCACACGTGCCGGTGTGTTTGAAGATGTCAGCTTTTCCGTCCGTTCAGGTGAAATTTTGGGTGTGGCAGGCTTATTGGGTGCTGGACGAACGGAAATCATGCGTGGCATTTTCGGTTTGCTCCCGTTGGACAGCGGAGAAATATGGGTCAATGGGCAGAAAACAGCGATCCAAACGCCGCGCCAAGCCGTCAACCTGGGGATTGGATTCATCACCGAAGACCGCAAAGGCGAGGGGCTAGCCTTGGACTTTTCCATTCGGGAAAACGTATCCTTGCCCAGCCTGCGTAGTTTTGCACCAAAGGGGTTCATCGATCAACATAGCGAGCTGGCTTTTGTAGATATGCTTATCAAACGCTTGATGATCAAAACTGAATCACCGGAAACAAAGGCTGGTCACCTTTCTGGAGGCAACCAACAGAAAGTCGTCATCGCTAAATGGATCGGCATCGGACCGCGTGTGCTCATCCTGGATGAACCAACACGGGGAGTTGACATAGGAGCGAAAAGGGAGATCTACCAACTCATGAATGAGCTGACGGACCGCGGTGTGGCCATCATCATGGTCTCCTCCGAACTGCCAGAGATCTTGGGAATGAGCGATCGAATTCTGGTGGTGCGCGAGGGAAGGATTAGCGGTGAGTTGAGCGGTCAGGAAGCTACACAAGAAAAAATCATGGCATTGGCAACGGGAGGGCAGTGACATGCAAACGAGGAGAGAACAGGCTAGCGGCAATTGCATGGATCGAGCGGGGCATTTGGCCAAAAAATTGGGGCCGTTGTTGGGACTTTCTTTCTTGGTCATTATCGTATCCGTATTAAACCCCGGCTTTTTGGCTCCATTGAACATTTTAAATCTGTTGCGACAAGTAGCCATCAATGCCTTGATCGCATTTGGTATGACCTTTGTCATTTTGACGGGGGGCATTGACTTGTCCGTGGGTTCTATTTTGGCATTGTCCAGTGTGCTCATGTCCGGCATGATTGTGTCTGGCGTGGACCCGATTCTTGCTATTTTGCTCAGTTGCCTGATCGGGGCAGTACTGGGTATGGTCAACGGTTTGCTGGTGACAAAGGGGAAAATGGCCCCCTTCATCGCGACCTTGGCCACGATGACGATTTACCGCGGCTTGACTTTCGTTTACACCGATGGCAACCCCATCACGGGGCTTGGGGATAATATTTGGTTCCAATTGTTTGGGCGCGGATACTTCTTAGGCATTCCTGTTCCCGCGATCACCATGCTCATCTCTTTCGCGGTATTGTGGTTGCTTCTCCACCGCACGCCGTTTGGCCGCCAAACTTACGCCATCGGTGGGAATGAAAAAGCAGCAATCATCTCAGGGATTCACGTGTCGCGCGTGAAAGTGATCATCTACTCCTTGGCCGGTACGTTATCCGCTCTGGCGGGGGCGATCCTGACTTCCCGCCTGAATTCGGCGCAACCGACCGGAGGTACCTCTTATGAGCTGGATGCGATCGCGGCTGTTGTTCTGGGAGGCACCAGCTTGTCAGGTGGCCGTGGACGCATTATTGGCACGCTCATCGGTGCCTTGATTATCGGTACATTGAACAATGGCCTTAATTTGTTGGGAGTATCTTCCTTTTATCAAATGGTCATCAAGGGGATCGTAATTCTGATTGCTGTTTGGCTTGACCGCAAAAAAACGGCATAGGAGGGTTCACATTGAAAAAAGCGGCTCTGTCTATCATCGCTTTCTCTTTTCTGCTATTGCAAGCATGTTCATTGACACCTCCGGACTGGGCCAAGCCGGCGGAAAAAAAGAACTTGGCCGACGTTAAAATCGGATTGTCCGTGTCCACGCTGAACAACCCATTTTTTGTGTCTCTCAAAAACGGAGTCCAACAAGAGGCCCGTGCGAAGGGAATGGAAGTGATTGTGGTGGATGCGCAGAATGACACATCCAAACAAATCAACGATGTGGAAGATTTGCTACAACAGGGAATCGACGCGTTGCTCGTCAACCCGACGGACTCATCGGCCATCTCGACAGCGGTGCAATCGGCCAATAATCTTGGGGTGCCGGTGGTGACGCTTGACCGTTCTGCAGATAAAGGAACGGTGGCCACTTTTGTCGCTTCTGACAATGTCAAAGGTGGAAAAATGGCTGCTGAATATATTGTCCAGCAGTTGGGCAAGGGTGCGAAAGTGGCTGAATTGGAAGGGGTGCCAGGTGCTTCGGCAACACGGGAGCGCGGAAGCGGGTTTCATCAGGTTGCCGATACCTCGCTCAATGTGGTGGCCAAGCAATCCGCAAATTTTGATCGCACCAAAGGATTGACGGTCATGGAAAACATCTTGCAAGGAAATCCCGACATCCAAGCGGTGTTCGCCCATAATGATGAAATGGCGTTGGGGGCGATCGAAGCGATTGAAAGCGCTGGAAAAGAGATTTTGGTGGTCGGGTTTGATGGCAATGCGGATGCCCTGAATGCCGTGAAAGCGGGTAAGCTTGCCGCTACCGTGGCACAACAACCGGAAGCGATTGGCAAAGCAGGTGTGAAAGCAGCGGCCGACGTCTTGCAGAAAAAGAAAACCGCTGCAAAAATACCCGTGCCTTTAAAGCTGGTGACAAAGGAATAAGCGTAGACAGCTCCCGTTTGAAAATGGGGGCTGTTTTTTACTAAAGCCCATTTTTGGCGTTTGCATGGAATAAAAAGCAAAAAAAACTTGATTGATAGCGCTTTCAAAGGGTAAAATGTGCGCAATATTACAATTAGGTTGGATTGATGGAGGAACGTGACGGGATGGGCAGTGAACCATTTGTGTTGGTGCGTTTAGACACATTGCCGGAAGCGATGCAAAAGACATTAGAAGTGAAGCGAATGCTGTCGGCGGGCGAAGTAGGCAATGTGCAGGAGGCGGTCAAACGAGTAGGGCTGAGCCGCAGTTCATTTTATAAATACAAGGATCATGTATTCCCCTTCAACGCCATGGTGAAAGAAAAAATCATCACATTGTCGCTCACTTTGGCCGATATCGCAGGGGTTTTATCAAGCGTGCTTGTTTTTTTAGCTCAGGCTCGCGCCAATATCCTGACGATTCATCAAACCATTCCTCTTCAAGGGGAAGCCAATGTGTCGATGTCCATTGACACTTCGCAAGTGGAAGCCTTTGAAGAAGTGCTTGCCGGGTTGCGTGAATTAAGCGGTGTGCGACGGGCGCTCGTAGTCGGAACGGGGGAAAAAGACGAAGGGATGAAAGTGTGATGAATAACAAAGTGGCTTATTTGGGTCCGATCGGAACGTTTACGCATGCCGCCGCCAGCTCGCTCTTCGAAGGGCATTCAGTGCAGTTGGAACCGTATCCCACGATTGTCGACACCTTGCAGGCTGTGGCGGAGAAAAAAGCGGACGTGGCCGTGGTGCCGATCGAAAACGCGTTAGAAGGCTCTGTCCACATGACTTTGGATCATCTTGTGCATCATGTCGATTTGCCGATATGGCGGGAGCTGATCTACCCCATTTCCCACTGTTTGTTGGCGCACCCAAATCAAGCCGCGACGAAACTGTCTGAATTTACGCATGTTTTGTCTCATCCTCAAGCGATTGCCCAATGTTATCACACAGTGCGCAAGCTGATCCCAGGTGTGACATTCGTTCATACTGACAGTACCGCCTTGGCCGCGGCCAAAGTTGGAGAACGAGCTGATGAAAAATGGTTGGCGATTGGTACCACACAAGCAGCGGAATGCCATCAACTGCAAGTTCGTCAAGCAGAGGTTCAGGATCAGCCCAACAATTTCACCCGGTTCTGGGCGGTGGGGCGGCCCGCGTTTGCGGTTGAAGATGTGGACGGCAAACACAAAACCTGTTTGCAGGTCACTTTGCCGGCAGATTATCCCGGGGCGTTATACCAAGTTTTGGCCGCTTTTTCTTGGCGCAAGATCAACTTATGTCGTATTGAATCGCGTCCAACCAAGACGGGGTTGGGCAATTATTTTTTTCTGATCGAAGCGGAGTTGCCGATCCGGCATGTGCTGTTGCAGGGAGCGATTGAGGAAGTTACCGCCCTTGGTTGCAAAGTGCGGGTGTTGGGGTCGTTCCCGTATCATTACTATCGAGAACGCCAAACGGCCCTGCGAAATTAAGCGTCTCGCGGAAGCTGGTATGTTCCAAGTAGAGCACATCCAGCGGTGGAGAATGCTTCACCAATTAAAAAGGCTACTGGCACAGTTTGATTGCCAGTAGCCTTCTGCACCTGAGGGCAGGTGCTTTTTTATTGCCGAGGTTGCCGTTTGCCGCGGATTTAGAGAGAAACAGCATTATGCCAGTACATCCCGTTTGGAAAACGTCACGAAGGCGATGATGAGGGAAACAACCGACCACGCCGTTAAAACGGCCAATGAAAACGGAAGAGTGACATTGTCCAGCATGAGCGGTTGCCCTTCCAGATATTCGGTCAAATTGAGATGCGTGAATGCCAAATACTTCAGTGCGCTCCAGTTGGGGGCAAACTGTGACAAGATACTGCCGGAGATGACCGCTGCCAACATGATTCCCATGCTGGAGGCGGTGTTTTTAACCAGCACGGACACCATAAATGAGATGGTGGCCACCGTGATGCAGGAAAACCAAGCCAAGCCATAAGCCATCAAAATATATTTCCATTGCGGGATCAGTTGCACATGATCCACATTGAGGTGCTCCCCCTGTTGGTTGAAGCCAATCATGACTTGGAGTGTCCAGCCGTCATAGCCAAAAATGATGCCGGAGAGCAGATAACCAAACACAATCGTTAAGATCAGCATATATGACACGCTGAAGAGCAAAGTGATGTATTTGCTGAGCAAAATCTTCCAACGCGCTACCGGACGGGTGAGCAGAAGTTTGATGGTGCCGCCAGCATGCTCCGAGGAGACGATATCCGCCGCCAGAATCACGACCAGCAATGGGAAAAACAATGAGACGGCGTCTTCAGTGAACTTGCGGACAAAAGTGGGAGCCCCCGGTGCGGCGGGATTGATGTCGTGATCAAGGTAATATTGGTTTTGTTGGATGCTGAGCTTGATGTAACTTTTCCATTCTTCTGGAACGCGGGCCGAGGCTAAGCGGTTTTGTTGATCGACGATTTGCTGTTGCAAGATAGCGCGCCAATTGGAAGTGCCCAATTGTTTGATTGCGTTTTCGGTTGTTCGATATTGCGCATAAGTGAAGATCGGGATCAATACCAATAAGATAAGGGCGATAACCCACAGCCGTTTCTTGCGGATCATCTTAACCATTTCGTTATAAATGAGTTTCGTCATGGGCGGGACCTCCTGTCAGCTCAAGGAAAATATCTTCGAGTGTCGGTTGGTGCGTGCGTATTCCTGAGACTTGGATATCCCCGCCGGTGAGATGGGCGTTAGCTTCGGCGATTTTGTCCCGCGGCATTTGTGCGATGACTTTGGATGGCTCACGCAGTTCGACTCGAGAGACATAGGGGAGTTGTCCCAACCGATCCCGGCCGTCTGTTGCCGGTTGCAGCTCCCATTCCACCAGGGTTTCCTGTTGCATCATGTCTTGAACGGCTGCCGTCTGGACGATGGTACCTTGATTGATGATAGCTACCCGGTCGCACATCAGTTGTACTTCATGCAAGATATGGCTGGAGATGAACACGCTGATGCCTTTTTCCTTGGCGAGACGGCGGATGAACATGCGCAATTCGCGAATGCCCGCTGGATCAAGACCATTGGTAGGCTCGTCCAAAATGAGCAACTTTGGGTTGCCCAACAGTGCTTGTGCAATGCCCAAACGTTGTCGCATGCCCAAGGAATAGGTTTTGACCAGGTCATCGATGCGGGAGGTCAATTCAACCAAATCCACGACTTCGTCAATGCGCTCAGAAGGGATGTCGGGAAGCATGCGAGCGAAATGCTCCAGATTTTCCCGCCCGGAAAGGTAGGGATAAAGTTCAGGATTTTCCACGATACAACCAACATGGCGAATGGCATTCATAAAGTCTGCGCTGAGCGAGTGTCCGCAGATGCGAACTGTGCCCGAAGTCGGTTTGATCAAACCGACGAGCATGCGGATTGTCGTGGTTTTACCCGCACCGTTCGGACCGAGGAAACCGAAAATCTCCCCTTCTTTGACATCAAAGGAAATGTGGCGGACAATCTCGCGTTTGCCGATTTTTTTGCCCAAGTCTTCAACAGAGAGTACGATATCATGATTCGTTTTCATTGGCTGTTTTCCCCTCTCTTGGCTGATCGGAAATGATCTGTAGCAGGCGGTCTGCCATTCTTTGGTATCCCTCTCCATTTGGATGGAAGTGGTCCCTGTACAAATACTGCCCAGGTGATAGTTGGAATAAATCAAATGTCGGAATGACGACAACGCCATTGAAAGATTGGGCGATCTGGGTGATAGACTCGTTCCACTTGAGCACATGCTCGTCGGCGCCTTGGATGTTTACGTCGCCAAAAGGGTTGTACAATCCGAATAAGAAAACGGTCGCATGCGGATTAGCACCTTTCACGTCGCTCAGGATGGCTCGCAGATTCTGCTCGTAACGAATTCGGGCTTGCTCGATTTCCTTTGGGTTAAGTTGTTGCAAACGGTCGGTGCTTCGAAACAGATCGTTTCCACCAATTGTCATAACTACCCAACGGGCTTGTTGAATTAACCGCTTGGTGCGGGCCTTTTTCACTTGCTCAGCCAATTGGGTTGAAGTCTGGCCGCTGACGCTTAAGTTGATGGCGCTGAGTCGATTATGTTTGGCATGCAGTTTTTGTTTGACCAAGCCGAAATAGCCTTGTCCATTGCTGTCCCCAATGCCCCGGGTCAACGAGTCGCCCAACCCTAATAACATGTTGTCAGTGGCTGGCGGAGCGTCTGTTTGTACCGCAAGTTGGCCGGTGATATTGCTCTTGCCGGGGCGAATCAATGCATCTACTGCCATCGTGAATCCGGCGCCGAGCAAGACAAAAGAACACACGGCCAGGGCATATAGAAAGAGTTGATAGAATTTTTTTCTATTGCGCATAGGTGTGCCTCTCTTCCACCACGGTTTTGCTTTTTATTTTAAATTGAATCAGAGTCAAAAAAAATGGCAGGAAACCGAATGTTTCAATGTTTGCTAAGCAAGATCGCGCCAATTGGCGCATAGGTTAAAATTAACAAACCATAGATAAGGGGGTTGTTTCATGAAAATCCATATTGCCCGCGCGGGCGATACGATATGGCAACTAGCTCAAAAGTATAACATTCCAATCGAACGGATACGTGAAGCCAATCCGGCGTTAGCGGATACGGATGAACTGAAAGCAGGCGAAAAAATACGCATTCCCACAGGCAAAGTGCCGGTGGTTTCGACGCAACAAAGCAAAACATGGGAAGAAGCCGCGTCCCCCAGCTTGGAGGAGGGAGAGACAGTTGTCGAACAGGAGCGGGAAGAAACGGGTGCGCCTTTTGCCGCTCTGCCGACACCCCCCCAAGTGCCCGACATACAGCAACCGGAAGTGTTTCAATGGGGGTCTTCATCACCCTGGGATTCCTCGTTCTTTGAAGGAGAATGGGAAGATGGGCCGCCGGGATATTATCCCCCGCCGATGCCGCCTTATCCCGCTATTGTCTATGGGCATTGGCCTGCGTTTTCGCCTGCCCCCTATTATCCGACAGCATATCCTTCGCCCTATCCGGTAGCTTATCCTTCAACGTATCAACCGGCATATCCGGCCTTTTATCCACCGACACATGAGGCACACGTGCCCGTAGAGGCACCGCTTGCTTCGGCCGCTTACCCGATGATTCAAGAGGAAACGGAAGTGGATGGCGGCGGAAGCGTGGGGAGTGATGCTATGTACGACCCATCCTCCTCGAATTCGCCACTTTCCCATGATCCTGAACCGGGCAAACCGGCATACCAAGCTTGGTATCAACCGCAGGCGGCGCAAGTACATCCGGCCAAATTGAAAGAAAGTTCTTCTACACTAGCTTGAAGAGAAAGGAAAGGAGCGATGAAACAACCCCACCGATCCCTTGTGGAAACCGTCCTACATAGCAACGTACACCAGATGAAGCCTTATCGCAAAAATTGGTGTATCGAAACGGATCATCAGAAGTGGATCGCCAAACATGTGCATCCGACTTGGCTCAGGTGGTGGGTTCAAGTAGATTATGAGTTGCGCCTGAGGGGATTCACTTCGATGCAACCCATCCGCTCAGATGGCGGAGAATGGTTGTTCATGCCGTTTATTGAAGGAAAGACGGGCCGGTACTCCATTAGAGAAGATGTCGAGAAAATGGTTGAGACATTGGCGATTTTCCATCGTTTGGGTCGGAGATTGATGACGCCGCCGATAGATGAGGCGGCCTTTCTCTTGTCCGAACGGATTGCCGATCGTTTAAATCAATTTTACCGCGTGCTCCAAAAGGTGGATCAATTGGAAGCGCCCCTGCGAGAGCTTCTTTTGGCGCACGGCCGGGATTTTTATCTTGATGGTTTGGCGGCTTGGGAGCGATTGCGTCAACTTCCTCTGACCCGCTTTTCATTGAAAGAGCGCCGCTTGCACGCCCTAAGCCATCGCGATTTGGCCAGCCACAATTGGATGGTTGATAAAGCGGGGCGCGTCTGGTTGATTGATTTTGAAACAGCGTCATACGATGCCCAGATTGGTGATGTGTGGCAAATGGTTTCACGCATTTTGGTAGAGAATGAATGGTCGGAAGAATGGTTGCGCATGTTTTTGGTTCAGTATGAAAAAGAGCGCCTCCTGTCTTCGTTTGAAAAAAAAGTCCTGTCCGTGTTGCTCGCTTTCCCCAATGAATTCATGAGGGAAGCGATTGGTTTGGCAGAGCAAAAACGAGGGTACCGGATGAAATATTCCCTGCCGTACTTGCATAAAATAGCCGAATGCCGAAGCAAATGGAAATCACAATCGAAACAACTATTCTATTGGTAGATGGAAAAGCTTATGGTATGATGTAGATTGATTTTATATAGCCTTGTTTTTGCCTGAGGAGGCCAAAGCATGAGAATAGGACTTGCACAGATCAAACCACGCTTGGGGCGAGTGGATATTAATTTGGAATTGCACGAGGAAATGATCCACCGGGCCCGAGAGGAGCAGGTGGATCTTTTGATCTTCCCTGAGCTGAGTGTGACGGGGTACAATCTGATGGATTTGACCTACGAAATGGCTAGAGATCCTTTCAGCCCCGACATTCAGCAATTGATTCAGGCAGCGGGTGAGATGGATCTCGTGTTCGGCTTTGTGGAACACAGCCCTGAGCACATTTTGTACAACTCCGCTGCATACGTCACCCAACAAAGCCTTCATTATCTGTATCGGAAGGTGTATTTGCCTACATATGGAATGTTTGATGAGGCCCGTTATTTTGGACGGGGTCAAATGATCCGTAGCATTCCAACCCGATTCGGTCAAGTGGGCATCCAAATCTGCGAAGATGCTTGGCATCCTTCCACCGCTTATCTGTTGGCCCAAGACGGGGCGCAAATCCTGATTGTCCCTTCCAATTCGCCTGCGCGTCAACCACACGGCGAGAGCTTGGGTTCACAAGAAGCTTGGCATGCCATTTTACAAGCCCAAGCGATGGCGCATGGATGCTACGTATTGTTCGCTAACCGTGTGGGGACGGAAGACGGTGTAACCTTCTTTGGAGGTTCTGCTGTCGTGGACCCGTTCGGGAAAGTGGAAAAGAGCGCTTCCCTGTTTGAAGAGGAGTTGCTCATCGCTGACCTTGATTTGGACAAAGTGCGGAAAGCGCGTTTCCAAATGCCAATGTTACGAGATGAAGACGTAGACATCAGCTTGCGGGAATTGACCCGTATCAAACGCAAACGGAGCGGGGAGGGAACTTGGTTATGAAAATGGTGGCCGATATGTTGGAACAAGCGCCTTTCCTGCGTTTGAATGAAGAGTTAACCACCGAGTTGCTCACGACCGCCCTTCGCGAAGAGGTGACCAAAGCCGGTTTCAACAAAGTGGTTTTAGGCTTGTCCGGCGGCATCGATTCGGCCTTGTCCCTCTACTTGAGCGTGCGCGCCTTTGGCCCGGAGAATGTGATTGCTGTCAGAATGCCTTATAAGACAAGCAGTCCAAGCAGTCTGGAAGACGCTGAGGCGGCCATTACGGCGACCGGGGTAGAGGCGCTCACGATCGATATCACGCCGCAGATCGATGCGTACTTTGACATGATGCCAGATGCGACACCGCTACGTCGGGGTAATAAAATGGCGCGCGAGCGGATGACGATTCTTTATGATTTGTCGGCCCATTACAATGCCTTGGTCATCGGTACGAGCAACCGGACGGAATTGTTGTTGGGATATGGCACACAATTTGGCGATGCCGCTTCCGCCGTCAACCCGATCGGGGATTTGTACAAGACGCAGGTGCGTCAGTTGGCGGTCTATTTGGGAGTGCCGGAGCAGATCATCGCCAAGCCACCAAGCGCCGACTTGTGGGAAGAGCAGACCGATGAAGGAGAATTGGGCTTTACTTACCTGGATGTGGATTGTTTGCTTCACTATATGGTGGATCAACGTTATACGTTGGACCAATTGCGGGCCCAAGGGTTTGAGGATGAATTCATCGCTAAAGTAAGCAAACGGATCATTCAAAACCAGTACAAGCGCACCATGCCCGTAATCTTAAAGGTGGGCAACCGGACGGTGGGTGTCGACTTCCGGTATTTGCGTGACTGGGGTCTATAAACAAAGTTGGGAGAGTGAAGCTGATGGCAGGACACTCTAAGTGGAAAAACATCCAGCACCGCAAGGGTCGGCAAGATGCCTTGCGGGGCAAGATGTTTGCCAAATTGGCACGGGAAATTTATGTGGCTGCCCGTATGGGCGACAAAGATCCGGCCAACAATCATCAGTTGCGTTTGGCCATTGCCAAAGCACGCGCACAAAACATGCCGAATGATAATATTGAGCGCGCGATCAAAAAAGCGGCCGGAGGCGGAGATGGTAAAGATTATGAAGCCATCACATATGAAGGATACGGTCCAAGCGGAACAGCGATCATGGTTGAGACCTTGACGGATAATCGCAACCGCACCGCCGCCGACATTCGCCACATTTTCTCCAAACGTGGAGGAAACATGGGGGAAAGCGGATGTGTGTCATGGATGTTTGAACGCAAAGGTTACTTGGTGATCGATCGCGAAGCTGTGTCCATGGATGAAGAAGAATGCATGTTGATCGCGTTGGAGTACGGGGCCGATGATGTGGAAGCCACGGACAAAACGTTTGAAATCACCACTTCGCCCGACGCATTTGAAGATGTGAAAAAGGGACTGGAGGAAGCCGGAGCGGTTTTCACCACCGCAGAAGTGACTTTTGTGCCATCTAACAAAGTGCATCTGGCAGGAGATGCAGCGAAAGCAGTGTTTCAGTTGATCGATGCGCTGGAAGAACACGATGATGTGCAAAACGTGTACGCCAATATTGATGTAGATGAAGAAGAATTGGCTGGTTTCGCAGAATGACAACGCATCGCTAAGCCCAGGAGCTTGCCATCCTGGGTTTATTTGTATATGTCATGCAGTGCAGAGGGAATAGATTGAATAATCGATATTTTCTACCTTGAGGAATGGGGTGATCCAGATGGACATGGAACAGGCATATTTAGCTGTCGCGCTGGAAAATTTTCGCGACATCAAGCGGATGGGAGAGCGGGTTTTGGCTCAATTAAATGATGAAGAGATCAATGTGATTCCAGCCGATGAATCAAACAGCATTGCGATCATCGTCAAACATTTGGTCGGTAACATGCGATCACGGTGGACCGATTTTTTGACTACGGATGGGGAGAAGCCTACACGGAACAGAGAGGCCGAATTTGAAGGAGGTTATCCAACACGGGCTGCATTGAAAGAAGAGTGGGAACAAGGTTGGCAAATGGTTTTGGAAACGGTCGAGTCTTTAACGCCCGACGATTTGTTGAAGACAGTGACGATCAGAGGGGAGAAACATACGGTGATGCAAGCCATACAGAGACAAGTGGTTCATTATTCTGTCCATATCGGGCAGATGGTTTACATCGGAAAATGGCTCAAACGAGATCGCTGGCAGAGTTTGTCGATTCCGCGCGGACAATCCCAGGCGTATTTGGAAGAAATGTTGAAGCGGTCGGAAAAAGAAAAACTGGATAAAGAATAAATGCGATTTATATCTTGGCTATGCATGTGAAAAGGCGATGCCCCTTTCTCTTCATCAGGGGAAAGAGGCGTCGCCCTTTATTCGCCGTGAGATGCCAGATCACGCCGCAATCGCTTGCGTTGCCACCAGCGTGTAACTAGACCGTGGCGTGGAGACAGGATCAATGCGAGGATGAAAAAGACACCTGCCATCACTGTCATGGCTCCAGCAACCGAAGCGTCCAAGGCGCCGGCCAAGAAGTAGCCGGTGACCGCACTGAGGCAACCAGCCAGAACGCTGTATAATAACATCCGACTTAAGCGGTCGGTCAGGAGATAGGCAGTTGCCGCTGGAACGATCAGCATAGCGACGACCAGAATAGCTCCTACGCTTTCAAATGAAGCGACGGTGGTCACCGATACCAATCCCATCAGCAGGTAGTGAAAAAAGGCGACGGGAATGCCGAGGGCTGCCGCCATGGCGGGGTCAAAGGCACTTAGCTTTAGTTGTTTATAAAAAAGCAGGATGGCCAGTGCGTTTAGCACGAGAGTTGTTCCTACAATCCATACCGCTTTGGGCCCCCAGTCCAAACCGTTCCAGATGATGGTATCCCAAGGAACATAGATGATCTCACCATACAAAACGCAATCCAAATCCAAGTCGACTTGTCTTGCGAACAGTGAAACCAAAATGATTCCGACCGAGAACAGGGAGGTGAACGTGACGCTGATGGCTGCGTCGGCTTGCACTCCCGATTTGCGCAACGACTCGATCAGCAAGGTTGTAACCAATCCAAATGCGGCCGCCCCCAAAAGCATAGGAAGCGAATGGCGGTCGCCGGTGACGAGAAACGCGACGACGATCCCCGGTAGGACCGCGTGGCTGATAGCGTCCCCCACCATCGCCATTTTTCGTAAAATCAGGAAGCAGCCGAGTAGTGCGCAACTGGAGGCTACCAACATACCGGTGAGGATGATCCATAGCTCGTTCATAAGAATCCCCCCTGATCAGATGGAGAGAGATGATCTGGCAGGTATTGAGGCGCATGCTGGTGCCTGTGCAACAATGCGAGCAACGTGCGCCGCAATTGCGCGGGGAACTCTTCTTTGCGCCCGATCTCTTGCAAGGGAACCGGACTGTCGATGGAGGTCTCGTACATGGCCCACACTTCCATCAACCGTTGGAACAATGTGGTGTTGTATGCTTCTTTCCAACCGGTTTCGCTAAATGTGAGCGCCCCATCCTGCCTGCATAGCCACCCTTTGCGCACCAAGTTGTCCAGCTGTTTGGAAGACAACTTGGCTTCAAGCAAGATGGCTGATAACTCCGACTCGGGAATCGTGGGTTGTTGATTCCGCTCCATCCAGTTGTATAAGGCGGTCAAAGCCGTTTCTTCGGCCAACTTCGTTTTCAGGCGGGCTGCACGCCAGCTTTTAGCAATCAGACCACGCTGGGGTGCGCATAACATCGACAGGAAAAACAGCGCAGTAGACGACAGCACAATGATCGGGCCGGTGGACAATTGCGCGCCAAATGTGCTGATCCAAGAGCCGAGCAGACCTGAGAGTCCGCCAAAACATGCGGCGATGATAACCATCCGCCCTAGCCTTTCCGTCCAATAACGGGCAGCGGCGGCTGGGGTGATCAGGAGCGCGGCCATCAAGATCACGCCTGCCGCCTGCAAGCCGATGACCACCGTGGTGACTAACAGCAACATGAACAGGAATTCCAAAGGGCGCAAAGGAAACCCGATGCTTTCGGCAAAGGCCGGATCGAACGCAAGAAGTTTCAGCTCCTTAAAAAACAGCGCGCAAAGAGTGATTAATAAAAGTGATATGATGCCCAACAACAACAAGTCCGACTGGATGATCGCCGCAGCTTGCCCGAATAAAAATTTGTCCAGACCGCTTTGGTTTCCGTTAGGGCTGTGTTGGATTTGCGTGAGTAACACAATGCCCAACCCGAAGAAAACAGACAAAGTGAGTCCCAAGGCCGTATCTTCTTTGATGCGTGAGCGTGCCGTGATGAAGTTGATCGCAAAGGATGCGACCAGACCGGTGAGCAGTGCACCGATTAAAAACGCAAACATGTTTTTCGTGCCTGTGACCATAAATGCCAAACAGATGCCCGGCAACGCGGCGTGAGAAAGAACATCTCCCATCAACC
Organism: Laceyella sacchari; assembly: GCF_004343255.1. GTDB lineage: Bacteria > Bacillota > Bacilli > Thermoactinomycetales > Thermoactinomycetaceae > Laceyella > Laceyella sacchari. The sequence goes on from NZ_SMDD01000001.1 coordinate 760,740, forward strand.
CCCGTTTTCGCAAAAAGGCGAAACTGCCGATGATGCCGCTGGTCAGGCCTAAGACGCTGGTGCCCACGACAACCCATAATGCATTAGGTTCGAACATGATTTCACCCCATCATTGTCAAATCAAACTGTCTAGGCAATATAGCGAGTCGTCCGCCGTAAGTTTTTTGCAGGTTTTCCACGGTGAATGTTTCTTTGGTGGGACCCGCCGCGATCAGCCGCATGTTAAGAAGGATGACCGAATCAAAGTAATCGGTGACCGTTTGCAAGTCATGATGCACGACAAACACCGTTTTGTTACGGGCTCTCAACTCTTGTAACACCTGGATGATCGCTTTTTCCGTAGCCGCATCCACGCCTGTGAATGGTTCATCCATAAAATAGATGGTCGCGTCTTGGGCGAGCGCCCGTGCCAGAAACACCCGTTGTTGCTGTCCGCCTGACAGTTGGCTAATTTGCCGTTTGGCAAAGTCGGCCATCCCCACTTTATCGAGGCAAGCCATGGCGATGTCACGGTCTGACTTTCCAGGGCGCTTAAACCATCCCAACTTCCCGTATCTTCCCATCATCACCACATCGAGAACGTCGGTCGGGAAATCCCAGTCGACGGATTCGCGTTGGGGAACATAGCCGATCAGTTGCTGCGAGGATCGATAGGGCTGCCCATAGATGTGGACGGAGCCTCCGGTGAGAGGCAACAAGCCCAATACGGCCTTGATGAAGGTGGATTTGCCTGCGCCATTAGGGCCAATGATTCCAATCAGCTCTCCTTCAGGTGAAGCATAAGTGATCTCTCTTAACACCGGTTTTTTATGGTATGCGACGGATAAACGTTCCACAGAAACGGGTGCCGCATGTTTTTGTTTCATTGTCGTTCACCCCATTTTCATTTATTTCAATGCTTCCGTGATGACATCGACATTGTGCCGCACCATGCCGATATAGTTTCCAGCTGGCGTTCCGGCTTCGCCCATCGCATCCGAAAACAGCTGTCCCCCGATGCGCACATGATGCCCCCGTTGCCGGACACCTTGCACGACTGCTTCGATAGAGCGTTTCGGCACGCTTGATTCCACGAATACCGCTTTGATTTTGCGCGAAGCGAGCAAGTCCACCAAGCCGGAAACATCGGCAATGCCATATTCAGACGTGGTGTTGATCCCTTGCAAGCCCACCACTTCCATGTCGTAAGCGCGGCCAAAATAGCCAAATGCGTCATGCGCGGTAACCAGCACACGTTGTCCTTTGGGGATGGAGCCGATTTGCCGGCGAGCGTATTCATGCAATTGTTCCAGCTGCTCCAAATACTGTTGCGTTTGACGCTCGTAATCTTGCCGGTGCTGGGGGTCGATTTGGCTCAACGTATGTTTGACCCGATTGGTTGCTTCCATCCACAGTTGGACATCAAACCAAATGTGGGGATCTAGTTGATCTTTTTCAGCAGTGAGCAGCTTGCTTTTGGGAAGATGGTCGGCAACAGCTACCACGAACTTTGTTTTTCCGATTTTCTTTAGTATTTCAACCATTTTTCCTTCCAAATGGAGTCCGTTATAAAAAATCAGATCCGCGTCATCCAGTTTCTGAAGATCACCTTGGGATGCTTTAAACAAATGTGGATCTACCCCGGGGCCCATGAGGCTTGTGACTTGAACGTGCTTTCCTCCCACGTTTTTCACGATGTCGGCGATCATACCGGTGGTCGTGGTTACGCGGAGAGGATAGTGCGTCTCTTTTTTATTTGCCGGTTGGCAAGCGCTTATGAACAATAACGGCAAAATAAAGAGAACAATCAAACTCGCGCGAATCCGGTTCATGATGGTCTCCTCCCGAGAACGATTTCCAATGTTTTCTTCAATCTTTGTCCATATGCATAGATTATGCGCGAATGCATATAAGTTGGCTTAGTGCAAAACTTGAATTAATTATATTCTAGTTAAAGTCTTTCTATATTGTCAATGAATAAGTTGTTGCTCAAAAGTGCGTTTGTCCTTCAAAACCGACCACCCTGCACCCTGGTGCACTTTTATCGTGCCCAAAGGGGCAGGGTGTTCATCATGGATCTAGGGTGAGCGTGATTGGGTTCGCTTGTGACGATGAAGTAGAGACCGCGGTAATTCGGCCACGATCATGCCAGCTAAGATGCATAGGCAGCCCAGCATTGCACGCCAGCTTAGTTTGGTGCCAAACCAAACATAATCAGCAAGCGCAGCGAAAACCGGTTCCATGGCGAATATGAGGGCGACGCGGGTGGGGTGGGCTACTTTCTGCACATGGGTTTGCGCGATGAATGCCAAGGTGGTTGCCAACAAAGAAGTGATCAACAATGTCACTAAGACTAGGGGATTAAAGAGAATGTCCGCGTGCAACACCTCCTGCCACGGTTCGAACTGGAGCGCAGAGACGAAGCTTAATAAGGAAACGGCGCTCAACTGAATCGCAACCAAGAGGAGGGGGTTAGCGTGGGGAGAGTATTTGCCGGTGTAGACGATTTGCAAAGCGAAAAAGATGGCGCAGAGAAAAGCGAGCAGATCACCGGCATTAATGGATTGGAAATCCGTGAAAGCAAGCAAGTATAGTCCGATGACGGCCATGGTCACACCGATGAGCCCGTTCGGCGTAATTTCGGTTTTTAAGATCGGTTTGGCCAAAAAAGGAACCAAGGCGACGGAAATGCCGGTGAGGAACCCTGACTTGCCCGAAGTGGTGTAAAACAGACTGAACGTTTGTAGTGCGTAGCCGGCAAACAAAAAGAAACCCAATATCGAACCGGACAGCAAATGGTGTTGCCAATTTATTGAATATTTCGTGTGATCTGCCTGGAAGGCGAAGATGAGCAACACGGCGGCTGCCAGCGAAAAGCGGATGGTGAGATACCAAAATGGAGGCAAGGTGTGGATAGTGTCCTGCACGATGACGAAAGTGGCGCCCCAGACGAAGGCAATAAACAACAAAATGAAGTCGGTGGACACACGACTCTTCATGACCAACCCTTCTTTCTTCTTGGCGTTTGCCTTTTATCCTACCATTTATTGCGAGTGGAAGTGACCACTTTCCAGTCGCTTCGGGCGCGAATGGCTGGCGCCATTGCCCAAATTTCTCAGTTATACAAAAGGTGGGTCAAGGGGACGCTTGTAGAAGAAACAACAACTGGATAGAATAATATTATAAATCCAATTGGATTAATCGGTATTAAGAAGGGAATGGCGAGTATGACCATTTTGTCTCAACTATGGGTAGATCGGTTACGTTTTTTTCATACATTTATTAAAACCCCACATCTGGTGGGAAGCGTGGCTCCCAGTTCCCGCTACTTGACCAGGGCGATGATGAGCAAGATTCCGTTTTCTTCTGCATCGACCATTGTGGAATTGGGAGCGGGCACGGGAGTATTTACCAAGGCGCTAGCTCAATTGGCGCATCCAGGATCACAGGTGATTATTTTTGAGCAGGATGAACCATTGCGAAAGTCACTGCAAGCGCGTTTTCCGCAGTTTCAGATCGAATCTGACGCATTGGAGTTGCTCCGGGTGCTTGAACAGAACAAGTTGGGAAGAAATCAGGTTGACGTGATTGTCTCAGGTCTTCCGTTCGCCTGTTTTTCACAGGATTTGAGAGACGCGCTGATGGAACAAGTGACGGGAGCGTTGAAACCTGGAGGGGTGTTTGTCGCTTTTCAATATTCGTGGCAGATGAAGCGCCAGTTTTCCGAGTGGTTTGCAGAGATGTCCTTGGAGTTCGTACCAATAAATCTGCCCCCGGCATTTGTTTATACTTGCCGAACCGAAAGTGCAGACAGTAAAAGTAGTTGTTTTGTACAGGACCCACCCCTTTGCGCAAACATCGATTGATTTGGAGATTTCTGCGCACATTAGGAGTGAATGGAATGCCAGATCAACGGAAAATGAAATGGAGGATATTGGGATTGTGTGCGGCCTGCCTGATCGGCTGCATGCTAAATGATGAGGCGCTCTTCGCGGCGGCAACCTATGTGCAAAATGCCCGGCAGGAACAGAAGTCATCTTCTGAAAACGTTCAGCAACCGCGCCAGCCGGTCGAACTGCATCGTTTGAGCGGGGCCAAGGATGTGATGTTGGGCAAACCGCCGATGGTAGCCGACGCAAAGAAGACAGCTATACAAGCACATCCACGTTTGCGCAAACGAGTAGCATTGACGTTTGATGATGGCCCTGATTTGAAATACACCCCCCAAGTGTTGTCCGTCCTGAAGAAAGAACGGGTGCCGGCTACGTTTTTTGTAGTGGGCAAGATGGTTCAGAAGTACCCGAAAGTGGTACGAAGGATGGTGCGGGAAGGGCATGTGGTGGGAAATCATTCTTACTCTCACCGGGAACTCACCAAGCTCACCATGGATCAGCTGGATACTGAGATCAAACTTACTGACGCTTTGATCTACCGCGCCATCCACAAGAAACCCCTTTTCTTCCGTCCGCCATTTGGGGTGATTGATGAGAAAATCACGGCCCATCTAACTAAAAAGGGATACAAAATGATCCCATGGAATGTGGACACACTGGATTGGCAGGAAGGAAACTCTTCCGATGACATCGTCGATAAAGTGAAAAAGGATATAGAAGCAGGTGGCATCGTTTTGCAGCATTCCTTCGGTGGACCACAAATTGAAAACACAGTTAAAGCATTGCCCCGGATTATCGCTTATTTGAGAGAGAACGGATATGAATTTGTCACCATCGACCAATTGTACGATATCCAAGCATATTCAGAAACAGGAAAGCCGTAAGATACAGGGGTCAGTTCTTGCGAGTGATGCCGTCATGCGGTAGCAAATCGTGAAATGGGTTTATAAATGGAGGACGCTGAGGAGCATGGAGAAGAAGAAAAGCAGGTCTTGGTATCTGTTTAGGCACATCATTTTGATTATGATTGGCGCCGTTCTGGTTGCCACCGGTTTGGAACTGTTCATGGTGCCCAACAACGTCATCGACGGCGGCATCGTGGGGATATCCATCATTTTATCTTATCTGACAGGGTTGAATCTGGGACTGTTCTTGCTTGTTCTCAACCTGCCTTTCTTTTTATTCGGATATAAGCAGATCGGAAAAACGTTCGCTTTGTCCACCTTATTGGGTGTGTTGACTATGGCGGTCAGCACTTCCTTGTTTCATCATGTGGACAAGGTGACGAATGATCCGCTGTTGGCTGCCGTATTCGGTGGGATCATCGTAGGGATTGGCGTCGGGATTGTCATTCGGTACGGCGGATCGTTGGACGGCACAGAAGTGATGGCTATCTTGCTCACTAAGCAGTCCCCGTTTTCGGTGGGCCAGATTGTGATGTTTTTCAACTTTTTCATTCTGGGTAGCGCCGGCTTTGTGTTTGGCTGGGATCGAGCCATGTATTCGCTGATCGCTTATTACATCGCGTTCAAAATGATTGACATCACCATCGAAGGATTTAATGAAACGCGGTCGGTTTGGATTATTAGCGAGAAATCCAGAGCTATCGGAGATGCCCTGTTGACCAGATTGGGACGAGGGGTTACTTATTTTAATGCTGAAGGCGCTTACACGGGAGAGGATAAGGAAGTGATCTTCTGCGTTGTGACCCGTCTAGAAGAAGCCAAACTTAAAGAAATAGTTGAAGAGATCGATCATGAAGCCTTTTTGGCCATCGGGCATGTCCATGATGTGCGCGGCGGCCGGTTTAAAAAGAAAGATATTCATTAGCCAAGCTGTGCACGTTCTTTCGTGCAGGGCTCTTTTTTTTGTCCGGGTATGGTATAATTTGCTGAGAATGAATGTTCGCTTTATGGAGAGGGGCTTCAAACCATGCGAATCATGGGAATTGATCCGGGGATCGCCATCGTCGGGTTTGGTGTGTTGGACCGGAGGGGAAATCATTTGAAGGCGGTTGAATATGGCAGTATCCAAACGGAAGCCGGCTTGCCGACCGCAACCCGGTTGAAACAGATTTATGATGCGTGCTCCAAGCTGTTTCGCGTTTTTCAACCCGATGTGGTCGCGATTGAAAAGTTGTTTTTCAACCGCAATGTGACCACGGCGTTCACGGTAGGGCAAGCACGTGGAGTGATGATGCTGGCCGCGGAGGAAGCCGGCGTGCCGATCACGGAGTACACGCCGTTGCAAGTAAAAATGGCGGTGGTCGGGTATGGGCAGGCTGAAAAAAAGCAGGTGCAGGAGATGGTGAAAATGCTATTAAATCTGCCGCGCGCGCCCAAGCCGGACGATGTTGCCGACGCGTTGGCCATTGCCATCTGCGAAGCGCATTCATCGCAATCGATACATAAGATAAGCAAGTGGGGAATGAAATCATGATTGAATTTGTCAAAGGGGAAGTCGCGTACCATGAAGCCGATTATCTGGCGGTTGATGTGCGTGGGCTAGGTCATCAAGTGTTTGTCCCCAATCCGTTTGCGTTTGCTGACGGGGAAGAGGTGATGTTGTACACCCATTTTGTGGTGCGGGAAGACGCGCAGTTGCTTTATGGCTTCAAAACCAAGCGAGAGCGCAACCTGTTCCGCCTGCTGTTGGAGGTGTCCGGCGTCGGGCCGAAAGCGGCCTTGGCCATGTTGACGCATATGTCGCCAGAAGCTTTGGTTCGAGCAATACATATTGAAGATGTCAAAACCTTGACCAAGCTCCCTGGGGTCGGCAAGAAAACGGCGCAACGGTTGGTGCTTGACCTGAAAGACAAGCTGGCCAAACTGGGATGGGAGCCCGGTCTGGATCTGGCTGCCGAAACCGCATCGTTGCCACCAGTGGTGCCAAACGCGGAGCGTGACGTGATTGATGCCCTGTTGGCCCTTGGCTATAATGAGGAAGAGGCGGAGTGGGCGGTGCGCGAAAGCGGACAAACGATTGACGCGTCCGTGTCCACGGAAGAGTGGATCAAAAAAGCGTTGCAGGCGATGATGAAGCGATGAGGGGGGACGGACGATGGATGACCGCATCATCTCGGCCAAAGTGACCAACGAAGACGAAGAAATGGCCGAATTTAGTCTGCGCCCCCGTTTTTTCAGTGAATATATCGGGCAGTCGCGGGTCAAAGAGAATCTTAAAGTTTATATCGAAGCGGCCAAAATGCGTGGCGAGGCGTTGGATCATGTGCTGTTGTACGGGCCTCCCGGATTGGGGAAGACGACGCTCTCCAATATCATTGCCAATGAATTGGGGGTTAACATACGCACCACTTCAGGGCCGGCGATTGAGCGACCGGGTGACCTTGCGGCCATTTTGACCAATTTGCAACCGCATGACCTGTTGTTTATCGACGAAATCCACCGTTTGAATCGGTCGGTGGAGGAAGTGCTTTATCCGGCGATGGAAGATTTCGCGCTCGATATTGTGATCGGGAAGGGACCGAGCGCGCGCTCTGTCCGGTTGGATTTGCCCCCGTTTACGCTGGTGGGGGCGACGACGCGAGCCGGTTCGTTATCTTCGCCGCTCAGGGATCGGTTTGGCGTGATGAGCCGCTTGGAGTATTATACAGTGGAAGAGTTAACTTTGATCGTTTCCCGGGCGGCTGATTTGTTGCAGGTGCCGATCCAGGAAGCGGGAGCGGTTGAAATCGCCTCCAGAGCGAGGGGGACGCCGCGGATTGCCAACCGTTTGCTGAAACGGGTGCGCGATTTCGTGCAAGTACGTGGAGAAGGAATCATCACCGAAGCGGGAGCCCGTGACGCATTGGATCGCATCCAAGTGGATAAAATGGGGTTAGATCATGTGGATCATCGGCTGTTGATGACAATCATCGAAAAGTTTCGCGGTGGCCCGGTTGGTCTGGAAACGCTCGCGGCGACGATCGGTGAGGAATCGCACACGATTGAGGACGTGTACGAGCCGTATTTGATGCAAATCGGCTTTTTGCAACGCACCCCGCGCGGGCGGATGGTCACCATGCGCTGTTGCGAACATTTACAAGTGGAGTGGCCTAAATGAATCCTGTGGCAAAAACCTTCATCATCATCGGCGTCATCCTGGTTGTGGTCGGCCTGATCTGGCAAGTGGGCGGCAAGTATTTGCCTCTGGGCCGCTTACCCGGGGATGTCGTGGTGGAAAAGGAGCAAGTGAAGATTTATTTTCCGATCATGACTTGCATTCTCATCAGTGTGATTTTGTCGTTGATTAGTTATCTGATTCGTTTTTTTCGTTAGTGTGCAGTCAGCGGGGGTGGGTGGCGAACCGTTTCAACAGCCACCCGCCTTTTCGTTTCTCCGGAAGCGGGGAGTTATGGCCGAATGGTTGCCACTTTTCGAGTGGGTTGGGCTTGTCCCGTTCCTTTGGGATTTAAACAAAACAGGGACAAGTGGAAGGTTTGAATTGTTTGAGAGAAGGGATCAAGATGGACGTAGCACAATATCACTTTGAATTGCCGCAAGAATTAATCGCCCAAACACCGATCAAGGACCGGACGGGTTCCCGCCTCATGGTGGTTGACCGCAAGCGTCAGACATGGGAGCACACCCGGTTTCCGCATTTGCTTGATTATTTGGAAGCGGGAGACGTGTTGGTGCTGAATGACAGCCGGGTTCGGCCGGCCAGATTGATCGGTGTCAAAGAGGAGACGGGCGCCAAAATCGAACTGCTTTTGCTCAAGCCGCTTGGAGAAGACCGTTGGGAAGCGTTGGTCAAACCAGCCAAGCGAGTAAAGGAAGGAACGGTGGTCTCCTTTGGCGGCGGGCGTTTGCGAGCAGTGGCCGAGGCATCTACTGAGGTGGCGGGCGGCCGTGTGTTTCGCTTGGAATACGAGGTAGACGATGTGGAGTCGCTGTTTCAAGAATTGGGCCAAATGCCTCTGCCTCCTTACATTCATGAGCAATTGGACGATCCGGAGCGTTATCAGACTGTTTTTTCCAGGGTGATAGGATCGGCGGCGGCGCCCACGGCGGGATTGCATTTTACTCCGGAGTTGCTGGAGCAAGCCCAGCAAAAAGGGGTAAAACTGGCATTTGTAACTCTTCACGTCGGCTTGGGCACATTTCGGCCGGTGACGGTGGAAAGAGTGGAAGACCATCACATGCATGCTGAGTATTATGAGCTGAGCCAAGAAACAGCCGATCTCATCAATGAGGCCAAGCGGCAAGGGAAGCGGGTGATTGCGGTCGGTACCACTTCTGTGCGCACGCTGGAAACGGTGGCCTCCCGTCACGGTGGAGAGGTGCGGGCGGATAGCGGTTGGACGGATATCTTCATCTATCCTGGTTATGTTTATCAAGTAGTTGACGGCTTGGTCACCAATTTCCACCTGCCGCAGTCCACACTGCTTATGCTGGTGAGCGCTTTCGCGACAAGGGAATTGATCATGAAGGCTTACGAAGAAGCGGTGAAAGAGCGTTACCGATTCTTCAGTTTTGGAGATGCGATGTTGATTATTTGATGCGATCATCTCTATAATGGTTATTAGCGACGCAAATTTGGTAGGAGGAAACATCTTGGCTGTTCGGTATGAACTGATTAAAACATGCAAGCAGTCTGGTGCCCGCTTGGGCCGTTTACATACACCGCACGGGACGATCGAGACGCCGATCTTCATGCCTGTGGGAACGCAAGCCACCGTTAAGACAATGAGCCCGGAAGAATTGAAAGAGATGAATGCGCAAATTATCTTGTCCAACACTTATCATCTCTTTCTGCGTCCAGGGCATGACATTGTCAAAGAAGCGGGTGGCCTTCATTCCTTCATGAATTGGGATCGGCCCATCCTGACCGACAGCGGTGGATTTCAGGTGTTCAGCCTGAGCCAGCTGCGCAACATCACAGAAGAAGGGGTAACATTCCGTTCGCATTTAAGCGGGGAAAAGCTGTTCATCAGCCCGGAAAAGGCGATGGAAATTCAAAACGCGCTCGGAGCGGATATCATTATGGCCTTTGATGAATGTCCGCCACACCCGGCTGAAAAAGCGTATGTCAAAGCTTCCACCGAACGTACATACCGCTGGTTGGAGCGTTGCATCAAAGCACACGCACGACCGCATGACCAGGCGCTGTTTGGGATTGTGCAAGGCGGCATGCATCAAGACTTGCGCGAAGAGAGTGCCAAGCAATTGGTGGAGTTGGACTTGCCGGGGTATGCGGTTGGTGGTTTGAGCGTAGGCGAGCCCAAAGAGGTCATGTATGAAGTGTTATCTTATACCACACCACATCTGCCTGTGCACAAACCACGCTACTTGATGGGTGTCGGTTCGCCGGATGCTCTCATCCAAGGGGCGATTTTGGGGATTGACATGTTTGACTGCGTATTGCCGACGCGTATTGCGCGCAACGGAACCACCATGACCAGCCAAGGTCGATTGGTGGTGCGCAACGCCAAATTCGCGCGGGATTACACCCCGCTTGATCCGGCATGTGATTGTTACACCTGCCGCAATTACACACGTGCGTACTTGCGCCATCTGATTAAAGCGGATGAAACATTCGGGTTGCGCTTAACGACCTATCACAACCTGTATTTCCTGCTTAAGCTGATGGAGCAAGTGCGGCAAGCGATTCGCGAAGATCGCCTGCTTGATTTCCGCGATGAGTTCATGATGAAGTATTATGGATCGTTGAATCCGAATGCTGCTTTTTAATTGAACAGGAGGGTAAATCATGGGTCAACAATTAATGGGAATACTCCCTATGCTATTGGTGTTTGTCGCTTTCTATTTCTTTTTGATCCGTCCACAACAAAAACGGCAGAAAGAGCGCACCCAGATGCTGAGCAATTTGAAAAAAGGGGACAAGGTTGTCACCATCGGTGGGCTGCACGGCACCATTGTGGATTTGAGTGAAGAGAAAGTTACGCTGAAAGTAAACGAAAACACCCGCTTGGTGTTTGAGCGCTCGGCCATCAACAGTGTGGCTACCGCTGACGATGCGGCTGCTACCAAATCAGCGGAATAAGATTCGGGAAACCCTTGGAAACAGGCCAAGGGTTTTTTCTTGCGACTAATTCCGATAAATTTGATTGGATTTATAAATTATTTTATGCGAACCATTGTCAATATTGGTAAAAGGGTACTTGATTATGAAACTCCCCTATTCAGATACGGAGGAGGTCGCTTCAGCCAAGTAACATCAGGCATAAAAAACGGAGAATACGGATTAAAAAATTCTTGTTGACAAGGTAGAGAAGACTTCTTATAATCGTCTTTAATAAGTAAGCGGCAATCCCATTAAACAAAGCATATCATCTGACAAATCCTATTTTTCAACAGATTTGTATGATTTTTAATCCTTGGATCGCTTGGTATTGTCCATGCGGATGGGGTTGTTGACAAAGGATAAGTGAAGTTTTATAATACCCATAATAAATTGATAGAATAGTGGGAATGTTCCTGCTTAAATAATAACATAGTGGGTATTACCTCAGACCAAAAAGCGATGAAGAGGACCAGTAGAGGTGCAGAGTGTGTACAGAGAGCTGTCTCTAGGCTGAAAAGACGGTCACCCTCCCACTTCGAATCTCACCTTGGAGTTGCGCTTTTGAAAAGGGCCCAGCCCCCGAGTAAAAAGCGACGGTTGCCCCCGTTACCGGGCAAGAGTCGTTTGGACTCGCCGAGTCCGTTTTCGCGAGAAAGCGGAGAAGCTGAGTGGTACCGCGAAACCCTCGCCTCAGCAATCGAATCTGCCGCACCTGACAGGAATGCGCGCCATTTGATTGTTGAGTCGGGGGTTTTTTCATTTCCTTATTAATAAAACACAAGGGGGAGCTTAACATGAGGGAAAAATGGGTTTACTTGAATGGTGAATTTGTCCCCAAGTCGAAAGCAGTGGTTTCCGTGTTTGACCATGGCTTTTTATACGGAGATGGGATCTTTGAGGGGATTCGCTGTTATTCCGGCAACGTTTTTTGTCTGAAAGAACACATTGTCCGGCTATATGAGTCGGCCAAGTCGATCATGCTCGACATTCCGCTTACACCCGAGGAAATGGAAGCGGTCGTCGTTGAAACGCTTGAAAAGAATGGTCTGCCTGATGCTTATATTCGATTGGTTGTATCTCGTGGGGTAGGTGACTTGGGATTGGACCCTCGCAATTGTAAACAGGCAAGCGTGATTGTCATTGCGGAAGAATTAAGTTTGTTTCCGCAGCGGTATTACGATGAGGGCTTGGAGATTGTCACTGTTCCGACTCGTCGCAATGTCCCGGATGCGCTCAACCCCAAAATCAAATCATTAAATTACCTCAACAACGTTTTGGTACGTCTTGAGGCAGCACGGGCGGGAGTGCTTGAAGCGTTGACTCTCAATCAAGATGGATATGTGTGCGAAGGTTCTGGCGATAATATCTTTATTGTGAAAAACGGCAAAATCTTCACACCGCCGACCTATGTGGGCGCGCTGGAAGGGATTACGCGCAATGTGGTGATGGAGTTGTGCGAGACGTTTCAAATCCCTTGTGCGGAGGTTCCGTTTACACGTCACGATGTCTATGTGGCCGATGAAGTCTTCCTGACGGGCACAGCGGCAGAAATGATTCCGGTCGTGAATGTGGACGGTCGCATCATCGGCAGTGGAAAGCCGGGACCCCTTACAGCAAAGTTGACCAAAGCATTCCGCCAACTTACGGTTCAGCGGGGCACAAAAGTGCCAGGGATATTTTCGGCAAGCGTGTGAACCAGCGGGAAACATGATTAGAAAAGTTGGCGATGGCGAGGGTGGAGCTTTCAAGATTTAAGGATGCAAAGGAGAGCGAAAAATGGGAAAAATCGAGATTTTTGACACCACGTTGCGGGATGGGGAGCAATCAGCCGGAGTCAATCTGCACGCAGATGAAAAGTTGGAGATCGCTTGCCAATTGGAGCGATTGGGTGTGGATGTGATGGAGGCGGGCTTCCCGGCTTCCTCACGAGGTGATTTCCTATCTGTACAAAGAATCGCCCGTACGATTCAAAAATGTTCTGTCGCCGCCTTGGCACGCTCCACGAAAAATGACATCGATGCGGCCTGGGAGGCAATCAAAGAGGGGGTTAACCCCCGCATCCATGTATTTATCGCAACATCGCCGATCCATATGGAGCATAAGTTGCGGATGACGCCAGAACAAGTGGTGCAAAAGGCGGTCGAGTCAGTCCGATATGCCGCAAACTTCACCAGCAATGTGGAATGGTCGGCTGAAGACGCGACGCGAAGCGATTGGGATTTTCTCGTCGAGATCGTGACGAAAGTGATCGATGCGGGTGCGACAGTGGTCAATCTGCCCGATACGGTCGGCTACGCCACACCACAAGAATATGCCGGGATGTTTCGCTATTTGCGGGAGCGAGTGCCCAACATTCACCGCGCCAAGCTTTCGGCTCACTGTCATGATGATCTGGGCTTGGCGGTGGCCAATTCCTTGGCAGCGATCGAGGGAGGGGCGGAGCAGATCGAGTGCACGATTAATGGCATTGGTGAACGGGCCGGCAACGCGTCACTCGAAGAAATTGCCATTGCGCTAGCCATTCGCAAACAAGTGTACCAAGCCGAAACAGAGTTGGAACTAAACCAAATAGTACGTACTAGCCGTTTGGTCAGTAAGTATACCGGTTTGGCTGTTCCTCCCAACAAAGCGGTGGTCGGAGCCAATGCATTTGCGCATGAATCGGGCATTCATCAAGATGGGGTACTAAAAAACAAGCTGACGTATGAGATCATTCGCCCAGAAATGATCGGCCTTTCTTCCAATGCTATCGTGCTCGGCAAGCATTCAGGCCGCCATGCGTTCCGAAATAAGTGTGAAGAGCTGGGGATTCAATTGGACGATGAACGGTTCCATCTTCTGTTCAAACACTTCAAAGAGTTGACGGAAAAGCGCAAAGAGGTGACGGATGAGGATATCTTGGCCCTGGCTGCTGATTTGACTGGCAAAGAAAAGGGAGCCGATGCGTATGAACTTGTTTTTCTGCAAGTGCATTACGGCGCGCAAGGCGTTTCTACGGCCACGATTGGAATCAAGACGCCAGAAGGGGAGTTCGTCCAAGAAGCGGCTACCGGAAACGGCAGTGTTGAAGCGATTTATCAGACGATCCAGCGCTTGCTTCCCGAACCGATTGAGCTGATGGACTATCGTATCCAATCAACCACGTCTGGCATCGATTCGCTGGCAGAAGTTTATGTCAAAGTGAAGCACCAAGGCCATATTGGAACAGGGCGTGGCATCGACAATGATGTGCTCGGCGCTTCGGCCAAAGCGTTGTTGGATGCCATCAACCGCATCATGGTAAAAGTGCGGGCAGGAGCTGTATTTGCGACGAACCATCATTAACAGAAAGGGTGTGGGAAGTATGCGCGTTGCCGTGTTACCGGGTGACGGAATCGGTCCCGAGATCACGAGAGAGGCAGTGAATTTGCTGGAAGAAATTGTTCGCCTCTTTCAACGGAACATTGAGATTCAGTACGGGCAAATTGGTGGGGCAGCGATTGATGAAGAAGGGATACCGTTGCCAAATGCGACGCTTCAATTGTGCCGCACCAGCGATGCCGTTTTGTTAGGGGCGGTTGGCGGTCCCAAGTGGGATGAGCAACCAGGTCATTTGCGTCCCGAAGCGGGCTTACTCGCTTTGCGCAAAGAACTTGGTCTTTACGCCAATCTGCGTCCGATTACCGTTTTTGCCGGCTTGGAGGGAGCTTCTCCATTGAGGGGGGAGCTATTGCAGGATGTGGACATGGTGATCGTGCGGGAGTTAACCGGTGGCTTATATTTTGGCACCCCGAAGGAACGCCGCCAGAGCGGGCAGGAATGGGAAGCAGTTGACACCTTGCACTACACAGAAGCGGAAATCGAGCGAATCTTGCGGCTCGGGTTTGAGATGGCCCGCCAGCGTCGTCGCCACCTGACTTCGGTGGATAAAGCTAACGTGTTAGAAACCAGCCGATTATGGCGGGAAACGGCGGAACGGTTGGCACTTGAATATCCCGATGTGACTTTGAACCACTTGTTGGTGGATAATGCGGCGATGCAATTGATCAAATGTCCAAGCCGTTTTGATGTGATCGTGACGGAGAACATGTTTGGGGACATATTGAGTGACGAAGCCGCGATGATTACCGGTTCGATCGGGATGTTGCCTTCCGCCAGCCTCAGTGAGACGGGGCCGGGGCTGTATGAACCGATTCACGGCTCTGCGCCCGATATCGCGGGTCAAAACAAAGCCAATCCATTGGCCATGTTTTTGTCCGTCGCCATGATGTTGCGCCAAACGGCAGGTTGGGCTAGAGAGGCGGATGCCATCCAATCCGTGATTGAGTCCGTACTGGCTGAAGGATGGCGAACGGATGATTTGGGTGAACCGGGAACGGCTCGTTTAACCACGTCGGAGATGGGCGCCAAGGTGCGTGAAGCTTTGGCACAATGTGTAAAAAGAGGGGGGATCAGATGTGGCGGGTAAAACAATGTTTGATAAGATTTGGGAGCAACACGTGGTTGTCGCGGAAGAAGGCAAGCCGCATCTACTGTATATTGATTTGCATTTAGTGCATGAGGTCACTTCTCCGCAAGCGTTTGAAGGGTTGCGCATGGCTGGCAGGAAAGTGCGACGGCCTGAGCTTACGTTTGCGACCATGGATCACAATGTGCCGACCGACAATCCATTTACTGTGACAGACCCGATAGCAGGCAAGCAGATTGAAACCTTGCAAATGAACTGTGAGGCGTTTGGGATTTCTTTGGCCGACTTGCATAGCGAAGAACAAGGGATTGTCCATGTCATCGGACCGGAATTAGGGTTGACGCTACCAGGCAAGACGATTGTATGCGGAGATAGCCATACATCGACGCATGGCGCATTTGGTGCACTGGCTTTTGGCATTGGTACCAGTGAAGTGGAACATGTACTGGCGACTCAATGCTTGTGGCAAACAAAGCCTCGAACGCTGCTGGTTGAATTAACTGGCCGACCACGCCCAGGTGTGACCGCCAAAGATGTGATCCTCGGTTTGATCGCGAAATATGGGGTTGATTTTGGCACAGGCCATGTGATCCAATTTGCAGGTGAAGCAGTTCGAGCCATGTCGATGGAAGAACGGATGACCATCTGCAACATGTCGATTGAAGCCGGGGCGCGGGCAGGACTGATCGAACCGGATGAGACGACGTTTGCTTATTTGAAAGGTCGTCCCTACGCGCCGAAGGGAGAGGACTTCGACGCCTGTGTAAAGTTATGGCGGGAATTGGCTTCAGATCCCGATGCGGTCTTCGATCGGGTGATCCAGTTTGATGTTTCTGCTTTGGAACCCCAGGTCACATGGGGAACCCATCCCGGTATGGGCACGAGTATCAATGGAACCGTACCTGATCCTGATACATTCCCCACAGAAATGGAACGGCTTGCGGCAAGGCAAGCGTTGGCTTATATGGGGTTGGAACCCGGCACCAAGATTTCGGACATCCCAATTCAGCACGTTTTTATCGGTTCTTGTACCAACTCGCGGATTGAAGACCTGCGTCTTGCAGCACAAGTGGTACGAGGACATAAGGTATCACCTAATGTCCGGGCCATCGTGGTTCCCGGTTCAAAACAAGTTAAACGGCAAGCGGAACAGGAAGGATTGCATGAGATTTTCATCAATGCGGGTTTTGAATGGCGAGAGCCGGGTTGTAGCATGTGTTTGGCGATGAACCCCGATGTGGTACCGGCGGGGGAACGGTGTGCTTCCACTTCAAATCGAAACTTTGAAGGAAGGCAAGGGCGGGGAGCGCGCACCCATCTTGTGTCTCCGGTCACAGCTGCCGCCGCAGCGATCGCTGGTCGGTTTGTGGAGCCAGGGCAATTACAGAAGCTGGAGGAGGTTAACTGATGGAGGCATTTGTTCGTCACCAAGGCATTGTTGCACCGTTGGATCGGCCTAATGTGGATACGGACGCAATCATTCCCAAACAGTTTTTGAAGCGGGTGGAGCGATCCGGGTTTGGACAATTTCTCTTCTATGATTGGCGCTTTTTGCCCAATGGGGAACCAGACCCGACTTTCGTTTTGAATCAGCCTCGTTATGCTGGAGCGAGCATCCTCCTTGCCCGCAACAATTTCGGGTGTGGGTCATCGCGCGAGCACGCACCTTGGGCACTGGCTGATTACGGTTTTAAAGTGATCATCGCCCCTTCATTTGCCGACATTTTTCACAACAACTGTTTTAAAAATGGCTTGTTGCCCATCGTGTTGCCAGAAAAGGACGTGGAGTATCTTTTCCAACAAGCGGGGCAGGGGCAGTGCCGCTTGGAAGTGGATTTGGAAGACCAATTGGTGCGGGATGATGAAGGCACGACATGGAAATTCCAAGTCGACCCTTACCGGCGCGAGCGATTGCTGAAAGGCTTGGATGATATCGGTGCTACGCTGCTTCACGCCGATCACATCACCGCTTATGAACAGTCAGTGAGAAAACCGTATCAAAAAGTGTATCCCACCACGGAATCAGTAACATAGGTAACCTAGCACAACAAACCGCCTTCTCCATTGGACGGAGGAAGGCGGTTTGTGTTTTGGTCATGGTTTGGTGTTTACGCCGATCATGCCGCCCAACCCACCGACGGCAAAGGCAAAGCAGAGAAAAGCCAACGGGTTGATGGTCGGGGCCGCATCAAACGCCAAGAAGCTCAGTAGCCAGACTAACAACACGAACAACACGCCTTGAATTCCGCCTATCATCCATCCTTTCCGTCCTGCACGGCGTCCGGAAGCCAGTCCGCCGGCGAAGAGAGCACCTGCGTTCACAATGTAGGAAATGGCTGTTACATTGTCTGACGGCAACGACGTATATCTGAGGCCCAACGCGGCGAGGAAAGAGCAGAACAAAATGATTCCCCAGATCCAACATTGGCCCACAAGCCAAGGGGATTGCCATCCCTTTTTTGCAGTGTCAAACAAAGCTTCTTTCATCCTCTGACCTCCTTTGGGCAAGTTGGTACATGTTATGACAGGCGAGTCCAAAATATCACTGTCCGCGCCAGACATAAAAACGGATCGCGCTGCGGAAACTAACCGGTGAATTACCTCATGCGGAGCGATGTCAGGGAGCCTGTAAGTCTTGGATGAAAGGAGGTTGCCGAAACATGGGGTCCATCCTCTTGCGCACCGTATTCATTTATGTGTTTCTCCTAGTCATCATGCGTGTCATGGGGAAGCGTGAGATCGGCAAGTTGTCGATTTTTGATTTGGTCGTTTCTTTCATGATCGCCGATATTTCGTCCATGGCCATCGAAAACAAAGAGGAACCGCTGATTACCTGGATTTCCCCGATCATCCTGTTAGCTTTTTTGCAAATACTGTTATCCTTCATTTCGCTTAAAAGCGAACGGATTCGAAATTGGGTAGACGGTAGGCCGGTGACGTTGATTGAAAATGGGAAGATCGTCGACAAGAATATGGCTAAGTTGCGATACAATCTGGATGACTTGCTCACCCAGTTGCGGGAAAAAAACATTCCCGATGTCTCCGATGTGGAATTTGCGGTGTTGGAATCAACAGGGAAGCTGAGCGTGTTTCCTAAAGAGGAGAAACGGCCTGCATTCAAGGAGGATGTAAGACAGGATCTCAAACAGTTTCGGATGCCTATCCCCGTGATAATCGACGGGAAGGTGCAGGAAGAAGGGCTCAAAAAGTTGGGACAAAACCGCTTTTGGCTCAAGGCGGAAATCCAAAAGCGGGGATTGAAAGATTTTAAAGAGGTGTTTTATGCGGCGGTGAACTACGAAGGGCGGTTGTACATTGACCGGAAGGACCGCCCAACGCGTTAATGGGGCAGGCATTTGGCCATCCATTTGCCGACATAGGGAATGCGCCGCACGTCATCTTTGCGGATCAGTGAGAGCGACACCAGGCACAGCGCGTAGATGGACAAACTGCCGAAAAAGCCTGCCGCGGTTTGGGCCAATAAGGGCCAGTGTTCCATATGGATGCAGGTATAGGTGACCAAGCCTGCGGCCGCGGTGGCGACGCACAGCTTGCCCAGATCTTTCAAAGGAAGACGGAAGGAAACGACTTTCAATATATCGATGAAATGCAAGGTCGTGACGATGACAATGCCGCAATTGATGGCCAAAGCGACCCCGTCAATTCCCAAAGCCGGCTGAGAAGCGAGGGCAAAAATCAAGATGGTCTTAACTACCGCTCCGATGATGGAATTGCGCATGGGTGCTTTTGCATTATCCAATCCTTGCAACACCGATGCGAACGGGCCTTGCATGGCATGCAACACAGTGAAGGGAGCCATGATTTGGATTAGTCGTGCTACATCGGTTTGACGGTAGAGCAGGATGGATAGTGGCTCCGCCAGCATATACATGAGCAAGGCGCTTGGCAAGGCCACGATCAGGTTTAAGCGGACGGCCTGTTGTAGGCGGTGAGAAACCAAGCGAGCATTGTTTTGCGCTGCCGCTTCACTGATCGCGGGTACGAGGGAAACGGACAGCGCATAAGTGATGAATGAAGGAAAAAAAACGAGCGGGATCGCCATGCCTTCCAATTGGCCGTACAATGCAGTTGCCGCGGCTGTGGCGATGCCGGCGAGAGCCAAACTTTGCGAAACGACAATCGGTTCGATCGCATAAGAAAACGAACCAACCAAGCGGCTGGTGGTGACAGGAATGGCCAAGCGCAACAGATCGCGCAAGCTTTCGCGCCATTGTTGCGAATGTTGTTTCTTGGTAAACGAGAGCTTACGCAATATTGGACGCCCATCATCTCGTTTGAATGAATATAGCAGATACAAAAGCCCGGCAAATTCGCCGATTACCATGCCGATCATAGCCCCCGCTGCCGCGTATTCAACACCGTAAGGGAGCAGGATGGTGGCTAATATCAACACCGTGAAAATGCGCACGGTTTGTTCAATAATGGTGGACATGGCGTAAGGGCTCATGTTTTGGCGCCCCTGAAAATATCCGCGGAAGATCGAAGAGATGGCAATGATAGGGATGATCGGCGCGATGCCGAGCAACGCATAAACTGCCCGTTGGTCCGTAAGTAGCGTTTTGGCAATCCATGGAGCGAACAGCAGGACAAAACTGGTAATCAATACACTGGTGATAACGACGATGAATATCGATACAATGAGGATGGAGCGAACCCGCTCCGTTTCGTTTTTTGCCTCAGCTTCGGAGACCAATTTGGAGATGGCCACCGGCAATCCAGCAGTGGTGACCACAATGGTGAAAACCAGGATGGGAAACGCCATTTGAAACAGCCCCATGCCTTCGTCCCCGATGATGCGGGAAAGAGCGATCCGATAAACAAAACCAAGGATTTTAGTGATAAGGCCTGCGCCGACTAAAATCAGCGTCCCGTATAAAAATCCCTTGCTTTTCATAGTTCGGCCTCTCTTTCACAAAAGTTTACTAAAACGTATGACTTGTCCGTGCGACTCATGCCAAAAAAATTGTGGAATGTACGGGTAGGATTTTGTATTCTAAAAACCGAAAGAGGATATGAACAAAAGGCAGGTTTTTGATACGCAGAGCGAGGAGGAACACCATGGCAAGACAAGGATCGTTAAAATCAGTCAGTCGGCAGAAGCAATCACAGCGCGAATTCATGAGCGAGCAGGAATTGATGACATGCATCGAGGATCTCTGCAACAGTAAAGCGGCCGAATTTCGTATGTACGGTTATGAGAATGTGACGGGTGAACAGATTTGGGCTTGCGTCTCCGAAAATTATCGACGCGGCTGGCCCCGGTTAAACCGCCTGGTTAATGATATCATGTCGCTAAAAGCGAATCGGTTTATGAACTGGCTGATGCTGTCGGTATATAAAGATGATGAGCAAAAATAAAAAACGGGCGAACATTTTCTAGCGAGTTGGAAATGTTCGCCCTGTTTTTTTTGACAGGGTTGGAAACATTCATTACAATCAGACTAGACGTTCGTTAGACAGAGTATTGAGAAAATATAAATTGGCTTTGCCCATTTGTCATTATTCGTGCGCTCCTTGAAAATTGACATTCCTCCAGATGCGCCGGATAATGAGAATGTTGGTGTGATACATAAAAGGAGGAGCAACCATGAAGATTCGCAAGGGCAAACTGGTGGCTTTTTGCCTGATGGTGGTGGTGATACTGGGCATTGTCGCCACAACCACACTCAATGTATGGAATAACATAACCAAAGGCCTTGACCTTCAGGGCGGATTTGAAGTGCTGTATGAAACGGAACAGAAAAATGTAAGCCTGGATGCTCTGAAGGACACCGCTGCCGCGTTGAACAACCGGATCAACGTGTTGGGGGTGAGCGAACCGGAGATTACCATTGAAGGGGGCAACCGCATTCGCGTGCAACTGGCTGGGGTTAAAGACCAGAACAAAGCGCGTGAAATGCTTGGAAAACAAGCGAAGCTCACCTTTCGTGACCCCACCGGCAAAAAGATATTAATGGAAGGGAAAGACCTCAAGGAAAACGGGGCTGGCGTGGGTTATGACCAATTAAACCGTCCCGTGGTGACGCTAAAGTTGAAAGACCCGAAGAAATTTGAAAACATCACGCGCACCTACTTGGGACAACAAATTCCGATCTATTTGGATGATCATCTGCTCAGCGCGCCGCAAGTGCAAACGGTCATTGCAGGCGGAGATGCACAGATCTCGGGGCAAAAAGACGTGAAAGAGGCACAGGAATTGGCCGATTTGCTCAATGCCGGGGCGATTCCGCTGAAGTTGAAAGAAGTGCAAAGCTACTCCGTTGACGCGTCGCTTGGTGCTGATTCGTTGCGTGACAGTTTGATTGCTGGATTGTACGCGTTGATCGCCATCTTTATTTTCGTCGTTGGTGTGTACCGCTTGCCCGGCTTTATCGCCGTGATTACGATTATCTCCTACTCATACCTCGTGCTGTTGACATTCATGTTGCTTGATGTGACCCTGACGTTGCCAGGAATCGCCGCGTTTATCCTGGGGATCGGGATGGCAGTCGACGCCAATATCATCATGAACGAACGGATTCGCGACGAACTCCGGATCGGACGAAGCATCGCCGGTGCGGTCAAAGCGGGTTCCAAGCGTTCGTTCCTGACCATCTTCGACGCCAACATTACCACCATTATCGCCGCGGCTGTGCTGTTTATCTTCGGTACCTCCGCAGTCAAGGGCTTTTCGGTTTCACTGGTTGTGGGGATTATCGTCAGCTTCCTCACTGCCGTGGCGCTGTCACGGATCATGATGACGCTCTTGGTTCGATCCAATTTGCTTAAGCGGCCAGGATTGTTTGGCGTAAGGGAGGATGAGATCAGTGACCTATAAGTTTGACATCATCAAGCACCGCAAAACGTATCTGCTCATCGCCCTGGCTGTGATGGTGGTGTGTGTTGTGTCCCTTGTGTGGCAAGGACTTAACCTTGGAATCGATTTTAAAAGCGGAACCCGCTTGGACATCTCGCTGGCACCCAATGCAAAGATTGAAAAGGCGCGCGAGGCGCTGGAGGAAATGGGTTACAAGAATCCCAACATCCGCATTGGCGGCACGAATAATGAGATTGTCATCTTCCGTGTGGACAAGCCCCTGTCACGGCAAGATATTCAAAAGATCAAAACAAAATTCCAAGAATCGTTCAACCTGACTCCGAAAGTACAAGAACAAAGAGTAGATCCGATCATCGGACGCGAATTGGCGAGCAATGCGATCAAGGCTACCGTGATCGCGTCGCTCTGTATCGTGGTGTATGTGGCATTCCGCTTTGAGTGGCGGTTTGGAGTAGCGGCGGTGATCGCCTTGGTTTATGACTCGCTGTTTACCATCGGGATGTTTTCACTGTTGCGTTTGGAAGTGGACGTTGTTTTTATCGCCGCTGTATTGACCATTATCGGGTATTCAATCAATGACACCATCGTGATCTTTGACCGGATCCGTGAAAATATGGAAACGATGAAGCCGAAGAATTGGGAAGACTTGGCGAAGGTAGTCAATGTCAGCATCAACCAGACTTTGACGCGTTCGATCAACACGGTGTTAACGGTGGCTTTCGCCGCTTTTGCCTTATGGCTGTTGGGCGGGGAGAGCATCGCAAACTTCTCTTTGGCTCTGTTGTTTGGTCTGATTTCCGGAGCGTATTCTTCCATTTTTGTGGCGAGCCCATTGTGGATTGGCTGGAAATGGAAAGCGATGCAAAAGAAAAAAGGGGAGCCGGTGGCGGCGAAATAACCGCCAATCTGGCTTCAAGAGGCCGTGGCGATATGCTTGCGGCCTCTTTTCATGACAATAAGTTTCTCCTGCCCTCTGTGAGCTTTGTGATATAATGAATGACGCGAAGCGAGGTGAACGTGAACGTGTTGCACGCAAAAACGCGTTGGCATAAAGTGGAGCCGGACGAGGCAGTGGTCGCCAAGCTGGCCGCCGAGTGCGGAATAGACCCCTTGATCGCCCGGCTCTTGGTGCGAAGGGGAATTGATGATAGTGAAGCAGCCAACAAATTTCTCAAGCCAAAATTGGAAGATTTGCACGACCCTTATCTGCTGGACGGAATGAAGGCTGCTGTGGAGCGGATCAAGCAAGCGATAGCGGACAAAGAGAAAATCCTCATTTACGGCGATTATGATGCAGACGGAGTGAGTAGCACCAGTTTGTTGCTCCATGTGATGAGAACGCTTCAGGCGGATGTCGACTATTATATCCCCAATCGTTTTCGGGAGGGGTACGGCATAAATAAAGAGGCGCTGGCCTTGGCAAAAGAGCGTGGTTTTGGCTTGGTGGTGTCGGTGGATACGGGGATCAGCGCGGTGATGGAAGCAGAGGTGGCGAAACAGCTCGGACTCGATCTGATTATCACTGACCACCATGAGCCGCCGGAGCAATTGCCGGATGCATATGCGGTGATCAATCCCAAGAAACCGGGGTGCCCATATCCATTTAAGATGTTGGCCGGAGTCGGGGTGGCGTTCAAGCTGGCGACGGCACTAATGGGACGCATTCCGGAAGAGTGGTTGGAATTAGTGGCACTGGGCACTATTGCGGACTTGGTTCCGTTGACGGATGAAAACCGAATTTTGGCCGCGTTTGGCTTGGAGCGAATGAATCGACGGGAATTGACCGGGATGCGGGCATTGCTAGAAGTTGCCGGCATCCAGCGGGAAGTGACGGCGGGCCATGTCGGCTTTGCGTTGGGACCACGGATCAATGCCAGCGGCCGCTTGGATTCGGCTGATTCGGCTGTGCGGTTGTTGATCACCGATAATGAAGAGGAAGCGCGGATGTTGGCAGAAGAGTTGGATGAGGTGAACCGGGAACGGCAAGAATTAGTGGAAGAGATGACCCAAGAAGCGATTGCTGAAGTGGAGCAGGATAAGGAGCGACATCAACATGTCATCGTCGTTGCCAAAAAAGGGTGGAACGTGGGTGTGGTGGGCATTGTCGCATCGCGCTTGGTGGAAAAATACTACCGTCCGGCGATCGTGTTGAGCATTGATGAGGAAAAAGGCACAGCCAAAGGCTCCGCGCGTAGCATTTCCGCTTTTCATTTGTACCGCGCGCTAGCGGAATGCCAGCAATGGTTGCCGCATTTTGGGGGACACGCCATGGCAGCGGGGATGACTTTGCCCGTCGAAAACATCGTTCCTTTTCATCAACACCTCAGCCAACTGGCAAAGCAATGGTTGACGGACGAGGATTATGTGCCGCAAACTACACTGGAAGATGAGTTGCGTTTGGAGCGGGTGCAATTGCACTTGATCGAGCAAATCGAAGCGCTCGCTCCATACGGCATGGGAAACCCTACTCCCCTGTTCGCGTTTGACAATCTGAAGTTGTTGCGATTGCAACTGATGGGGCGCGATAATGAGCATGTCAAAATGATCTTGCAGGATGGGGAACACTTGCTAGAAGGCATTGCTTTCCGAGCGGGAGGTATGGAGAAGGAAATTTCCCCTTGCGCCCGGTTGCGCGTATTGGGGGAATTGCAGGTAAACGAGTGGAATGGCAAACGTTCGCCACAGTTGATTATCAAGGATGTGGCCATTCCCCATTTGCAAATATTTGATTGGCGCAGTAACCGTAAACAACTGGATCGCTTTTTGGATATGGATGCGGAGGAGTGCCTCTTCGTCTGCGGAGCCGGTTCTGAAGATGAGGAGCTGTTGCGGGGAGCCAAGTATCATGTGGTTTCGTGGGAAGCGCTGGGGCAAGGCAGATGTGATGGGGAGCTGGTCAAGCGGGCGAAGCGCGTCGTATGGGTGCAAGCTCCGCCAACCATGTCGGTCTGCAAAAAGAGTTTGCCTTATTTTGCCGATGCTGAACGCTTGTACCTGTTGTTCGGTGATAAGGAATTTGACGATATGCTGGTCAAAACCCCGACCCGGGAAGAATTTAAGAAGCTGTACAGCGCATTGGTCGGCAAGGAGAAAATTTCATTGTCCAAACATTTTTCGTCTTTGGCTTGCGTCACAGGATTGCAAAAACGGGCGCTTTCCTTTATGATTCAAGTGTTTGCGGAGTGTGGCTTTATTTCGCTCAATCAAGGTGAAATCAAGATCCATCCCAATCCAAACAAAAAACCATTAACTGAGTCGGTGCTGTATCAAAAACAGATAGAGCGAGAAGAAGTATTTCGCACCCTTGTGTACTCGACATATCTGGAATTGTGCCAGTTCTTGGTGTCAACGATTGCTTTCACACATATAGGAGGCTTAGCAAATGAACTTCAAAGAGAAAATCAGAGTGATTCCAGACTATCCGCAACCGGGGATTCGGTTTAAAGACATCACCACCCTTTTGCAAGATGGCGCGGCATACCGGGCGGCGATTGACGAATTGAAAGAGCAGTTAAAAGACGTAGAGATTGATGTGATCGTGGGCCCTGAAGCGCGCGGTTTCGTCGTGGGCGCGCCTCTTGCTTACGCTTTGGGAGTCGGGTTTGTACCCGTTCGCAAAAAAGGGAAGTTGCCCGGTGAAACGATTGAAGCCAGCTACAGCTTGGAGTATGGCAAGGACTTGCTCGCTATGCACAAAGATGCGATCAAACCGGGCCAAAAAGTGCTGATTGCGGACGATTTGCTGGCTACCGGTGGAACCATTTCCGCCACGCTCGATTTGGTGAAACAGTTGCAGGGAGTGCCGGTGGCTGCCGCTTTCCTGATTGAGCTGAACTATCTGGAAGGCCGCAAGAAGTTAGATGGGCTTAATGTGGTTTCTTTAGTGCAATATGATTGATAGAGAGTCACCCTATATGCAGGGTGGCTTTTTTTTGATTTGATAGGGGGACAGAAAGTGATTCGAGCTCTAGCGCATTGAACCACTGTGGATGCTGCTTCTGAGCGTGACATCAGGAGGGGTTCATTTTTTTGTGTTTCTGTATTAATACAGATGTTGATATGTTGCCGTTGTTATAATATAATTTAGATAAATAAATCCATTCACAAGTTGGGAGGAGTTCTTCGTGATTTCTTATTCCCTGGCGTATGAAGTGCCTGATTCAGTGAACGAGGCAGAAAATAACCGCATTGAAAACGAAGAACCAACAGAATCACCGGAAAAAATCATTCGCGACCATTTGTTTGAATATTATAACAGGGGCAACAGGTAACAAGTCGGCCAATGCCGACTTTTTTCTTTGTATTGTGGCATGATATAGTGAAGAAAGAAGTAACGGGTTGGAAAGGCGGTTTGACTATCAATGGCAAAAATCCGCGTTTCGCGCAGATGGTTCGCCAAGTATCGCAATATTCAAGATGCCATTATGGATGCGAAACCAGGCACGACGATTGAGGTTGAGCCTGGCGTCTACCAGGAGGATTTATGGCTTGATCGCTATATTGAAATTGTAGGGCTCGGCGATGATAAAGAAGTGGTGATCCAAGGTAAAAAGTTTGCCACCATCGAGATGGGAACCGGTTATGCGGTGATCAAGAACGTGACCGTCAAGGAATCGCGCATGGCCCAAGCCCCTGCCGTGTTGATGAATAAAGGTTCCTTGGTATTGGAAGATTGCCGCGTCATGGCCTCTAAAAGTCCGGCGATCTCCATTTTGCATGATGATGCGGAGCCCATTGTACGCAGGTCATCGGTTTTCAGTGAGAAAAATGTTGCTGTCCAGTGTCAAAGCGCGGGGAAAATCTTGTTTGAGCAATGCGAACTTCTCAGCCACGGAGAACTGGCAGTGGTGTTTATTGCGCAAGGGAATCCCTTTTTTCGCAAGTGCAAGATCACAGGTACATTGGGTTACGGAGTGTTTGTGGAAGAGTTGGGCCAAGGCCGGTTTGAGGAGTGCAATGTGTATGGCTTCCACCACAGTCCAGCCGTGGGCGTTCATGGCGGGAGCCCCACATTCCTCCGAACGCAGATCCATGATGGCAAAGCCACGGGCATCGTTTTCCAAGGGGGAAAAGGGGTTTTTGAAGAGTGTAAGTTTTATGCCCTCGGCAAGGAACGAGCGGCGGTTCGGGTGGCCGGACGAGCCCTGCCCCGATTTCATCACACGGAAATCAAAAATTGTCCGGGTGGTGCATTTTTGTTTGAGGAAGAAGCAGGTGGCATTGTAGAAAATTGCGACTTGTATGGGTTTATCGATAAGCCCGCAGTGGTGATCCGGACGGAGGCGAACCCCCAATTTTTGCGGACGCGTATACATGACGGGGATCAAGGGGCTATAGCCTGTTACCATAGCGGCAAAGGTATCGTCGAAAGCTGCGAGCTATTTGGGTTCAATCGCAACATCGTCACGGTGCTGGATGATGGGCGGTTGGATATTTTGCGATCCAAGGTCTACCATGGGCAAGAGTACGGGATTTATTATGCGCAGAAAGCGGAAGGGATCGTACAGGAGACGGAGATCAAGCAGTTTCCCGACCGCGGGGCAGTCTGTATCGCCCATGCCGCCGATCCTACGTTTGTCCGTTGTCATGTGTCCCAATCCAAAGTGGGGGTTCATGTGATCGACAACGGCCGAGGAACGTTTGAGGAGTGCACTTTGACGAAATGCGATGAAGCGTGGTCAGTGGAAAATGGCCATCCCATCATCAAGCGCTGCCTGACAGATATCCCCTCTACGACTGCCGAACCGCAGTCAGCAGAAGAGGAAAGCGAACCGTTAAGCGAGTATGCGGCCGAGTGGGAGCGGGTGATCGGGCAGGAGAAAGTGAAGCAACAAATGAGAGACGTGGTAACCTACTTGGATTACCAACAAGAGCGCAAACGACTAGGCTTGCCTTTGCCTGATGAGATGCCCATCCACGCCGTTTTCTGCGGCCCTGCGGACACCGGTCAGGTAGAGGTGGCCGAGGGGTATGGCCGGGCGTTGAAAGGAATAGGCATCCTACCTTCGGATCAGGTTATCCGCATGGATGCTGGCTTGTTGGCGCAACAGTCGGAGGAGGCCATGTTGCGGGAGTGGCACCGATTAATAGACCAAGGGAAAGGCGGGATCCTGCTCATTGAACGCCTGCCGCTATTGGCTAACACAGAAAGCGGTCAAAGCATCATACGCCATATCAAGCAGATGCTGGCGCAGCGGGAGGCAGACAGCGCCCTGATCTTAGTTGGAGAGGAGTCATTGTTAAAGGAATGGTTGGGGGAGCAATGGAACGATTTGGTGAAAAACCGTTTCACTTTTGTTCCCTACACGCCTTATGAGTTGGCCGAGCACTTTGAACAGATGGCGCGCGCAGAAGAATATGTGATCCATCCCAGTGCCAAAGATGACTGCGTCAAAGCGATGATTCACCTGCACAGGTACGGCCCAGAGGGCCAACTTGCGCGCCTGCGGGAATTTTTCCAGCAGGTGAAGTTTAACCATGGACGCAGATGTGTCCGATTGCCGAAAGAAAAACGGAACAAAGAGTTATTGGTCACCTTGATGCCTGAAGACTTTTTAAATGAAGAGACAGACATCCGACCCGGCAATCCGGACTGGCTGGCGGAAATCGAGCGTTATTTGCATTGACCGGCCCAAATGGCTTGGCAAGGAATGTCGTTTCGTTTGAAAATAATGCAATGGCCCGAAGTGGAAGTGGATATGATCCACTTCTTATTTTTTTCTGTCGTCTTTAAATCGACCAAATATTTGATTTTAGGTTATAATTGTTATCCATATAGGGTAATAAAAGCATGTTGTATGTTATTTAATTATCGATATGTCCTATAACAGGTAACAGATCGGGCAGTTTTTTTCAATTTATAGAGAAACATTCATGGCTATAAGGCCTTAGGCGAGGAGATGAGTCTTTGGCAACGGTATTATATGTCACCGCTAATCCTAAACCAGAGTCGGAATCTGTGTGTTTACGTATGGGACGGGAGTTTTTGCGAACGTATGAATTGACCAATCCGCTTGATGAAATTGTAGAGCTGGACTTGTACCGCGATCCGATTCCCTTACTGGATTTCGATGTGTTTAGCGGATGGAGTAAGTTGAATGAAGGTTCCCCTCTTACTTTGGAAGAGCGGAAAAAGTTGGGAAGGATCAGTGAGTTAGTTGAACAATTTATCCACGCCGACAAGTATATTTTCGTCACACCCATGTGGAATTTTGGTTTGCCACCCATGTTTAAAGCTTACATCGACCTGGTCTGCATGCAAGGAAAAACCTACCAGTACACCGCGGCCGGACCGGTCGGGATGTTGCTGAACAAAAAGGCGGTTCATATTCAAGCGCGGGGGCAAATCTATTCACAGGGTCCGGCGCAAGCGATGGAGTATGCCGACAGTTATGTCCGGTTGGTTTTGGGGCTGATGGGAATCACCGATGTGCAATCCATCATTGCCGAGGGTACATCAGATCCGCAACGGTTCTCGCAAATCCTCCAACAGGGGATTCAGCTTGCCAAACAACAAGCGGTGCAATTTGCGCAAAGTTGAATGGATGAATGAGAATTGGCATGGTTATTTATAATACATAAAGGAACCGCCTAGCTTGACAAAAGATCATCTGTTTAATATACTTACAAAAGATTAGTTGATTATTTTTTAGGGGGAAGACACGAATGGCCAAAGTACTGTACATCACTGCCAATCCCAAAGCAGAAAACGAATCATTCAGTCTCAAATTGGGGAAAGGATTCTTGGATAAATATAAAGAATTGAATCCTCAAGACGAAATCATCCATCTTGACTTATACCAAATGGATCTTCCTTACCTTGACGCCGATGTGTTCAGCGGATGGGGCAAACTGGCTAAAGGTGAAGGTCTGACTGAAGACGAGCAACGCAAAGTCGCTCGGATCAATGAATTGACCGATCAATTTGTGGAAGCGGACAAGTATGTGTTTGTTACGCCGATGTGGAACTTCTTGTTCCCACCACGCATGAAAACGTATATTGATACCATTTGCATCGCGGGCAAAACCTTCAAGTACACTGAACAAGGACCGGTCGGATTGTTGGAAGGCAAAAAAGCGATTCACCTGCATGCCAGCGGTGGCGTTTATTCCCATGGTCCGGCGCAGGATTTGAATTTCGCTGATCGTTATATCCATGCGGTGATGAACTTCATTGGAATTACGGATGTTACCACGGTTGTCGCTGAAGGAATGGCTGCACAACCGGATCAAGCAGAAGCCATCTTGAAGGATGCCATCGCCAAAGCGCAAGACGCAGCGGTGCAATTTGCGAAATAATAAAGAAAGCTAGGATGCAAAAGGCATCCTAGCTTTTCATTTTTGCTTCCAACTACACTGCAAGGGGACAGCGTCATCCACTTGGTTCATGGCGACATTTAGAATATTTTAACCCCTAGCACATGATCGATGGGGATGCTGCCTATTTCCCGGCTATCCCGGCTGTTGTTGCGGTTGTCGCCCATGACGAAGATCTGGTTTTCCGGAATGACGAAATGGGCGTCGGGCGTATCGATCATCGCCTCTTTGATGTAATCTTCCTTCAGACGTTGTCCGTTTCGGTACACTTGGTTGCTTTTGATCATGATGGTATCGCCGGGGAGGCCGATGACGCGCTTGACCCAGACATCGTGGCTATGGCGCTCTTTAAACATGGAGAACAGCGGGGTATCGAGTAAATCGTCCTTCCATGTGCGCGCACGATTTACACGGCTGTCAATGATCACGATGTCACCGATCCGGGGCTTGTAGGTGAACGTCCGGGGAAGTTTGGATACATAGATGTGGTGGTTGGGTTTTAATGTAGGTTCCATTGAGCTACCGAGAACTTTGGTGGGTTGAAATACAAAAATACTGATAAAAAGTGCGAAGGCAATGCCGAAGAAGATTGAACCACCCCAGGCCAATAGCTCTTTTGCAATCCTCATTATTCACGTACATCTCCTTACTTGATTTTGGAAAAAAGAGGTTTTGGATGTTAACTAATTCAATGCTTATGCAGAAAATCCTTTCAAATATGGTACTGTTGGAGCAAATCGTTTTTGCATAGGGTGGTTGCCTTCGTCTTTGCTGGTGATAACATCCGTCGTTATTTTTAGAGGAGAGAAAACCTTTTCAAGAAATGTATTTGTTATTTTGTTAAAATAGTGAATAGATGAATCATTAGGAGGGAGAGCCATGCCGTTTTATCATCGTCTGGGAAATCTCCCAGCCAAGCGACATGTTCAATTTCGACAGCCTGATGGGAGTTTGTATCGCGAGCAGGTGATGGGCACCAAAGGTTTTTCTGGCATTCAGTCCATTTTGTATCACATCCATCCGCCGACACAGGTGCGGGAGGCTCGGTTTTTGAGAGACTGGACGGTGCCGTTGGAGGAAGAAGGAGCCAATCGCCATCGGCATTTTTTGACGTTTGAGGCTCCGAAGGGAAAAGATCCGATTGAAGGGCGTGTCCATTGGTTGGTGAATGAAGATGTGGCCATCGCTACGGCCAATCCGACAGAAGCGATGCCTTATTTTTTCCGCAACAGCGATGGTGATGAAATTCTCTTCGTCCATGAGGGGGAAGGGGTTTTGGAAACTATTTTTGGTGATCTCCCCTACCGCCCTGGTGATTATTTGGTGATCCCGGTGGGAACCACTTACCGTTTGAACATGAAGAGCGAGCAAACCCGTCTGTTGGTTATTGAAACGACAGGGGAAATCACTCCGCCCCGTCGGTACCAAAACGAAGTGGGCCAGCTGATGGAGCACAGCCCCTATTGTGAACGGGATATACGGGTTCCTGAAAAACTGCAAACACATGAGGAAAAAGGAACGTTTGAAATTCGTGTCAAGGCGCGAAATCGCTTACATTCCTATCTCTACGATTTTCATCCGTTTGATGTAGTTGGTTGGGACGGATATCTTTACCCATGGGCCTTTAATATTGAAGATTTTGAACCGATTACCGGCTCTATCCATCAGCCGCCGCCAGTTCACCAGACTTTTGCTGGTCCCAACTTTGTCGTTTGCTCCTTTGTGCCGCGGATGTACGATTATCATCCCTTGGCCATTCCAGCTCCTTATTATCACAGCAATGTGAATAGTGATGAGGTACTTTACTATGTTAAGGGGAATTTCATGAGTCGAAAAGGCATAAACGAAGGTTCAATCACCCTGCATCCCAGCGGGATTCCCCATGGGCCCCATCCAGGGAAAATGGAAGCGAGCATCGGCAAAACCCGGACGGAAGAACTGGCTGTCATGGTAGATACATTTCGTCCATTGCGGGTGACCAAGGCTGCCCTCTCATGCGAAGTAGCAGAGTATATGGCGAGTTGGTTGCCTGAAGAGACGGAGGGTTGATATGCGCTTTGATCCTAAGAAGCTTTCAAAGACTGACAATTACAAGTTGCTGATAGGTAGCGTGTTGCCGAGGCCCATTGCTTTTGTCACCTCCCAAGGGCCGAACGGGACAGTCAATGCGGCGCCCTTTAGCTTTTTTAATGTGGTCGCCACCGAACCGCCATTATTGGCTTTCTCATGCACACGCAAGCCGGGCGGCGTCATGAAGGACACGGCACGCAATATCTTAGATCATGGAGAATATGTTGTTCACATTGTAGATGAGAGCATTGTGACGATGGTGAACGAAACGGCAGTCGAATTTCCGGCTGAGGTTGGCGAAGCGGAACAAGTCGGGTTTACTTTTGCCGACAGCGAAGTGGTGTCCGTGCCCCGATTGGCGGAGTGCAAAATCCAGATGGAATGTCGGTTACATCAACATTTAGCACTGGGTGGAACCGAAAAGGAATCTAATAGCGACTTGCTGATTGGCGAAGTGGTGCAGTTTCATGTTGCCGACGAGCTCATCGATCGTGGACGAATTGACACCATGGGACTGCGGCCGGTGGGAAGGATGGCCGGAGCTACTTATGTCAAGTTGGGAGAATTGTTTGATATTCCGCGCATGAGCTATGAGGAATGGATGAAGAAAAAAGCATCTGAGTAGGTGTGATGATTAGAACGAGGCTGAGTTTGAGCGCGAAGTGCCACCTGATAATAAAAGGTGGGTTAAGTATAAACTTAACCCACCCTTTTTATTGCGCTGTTATTCTGCTTCATATTTTTTCTGCTTTTGATGGCGTGCCCGTTCGTTTCTGGCGAGGTATTTTTTCCGCAGACGGAAGGTTTTGGGCGTGATCTCAAGCAGTTCGTCCTCTTTCATGATTTCCAGGGCATCATCGATGCTAAGTTGACGGGGCGTGTCGAGACGCAGAGCTTCTTCCGCGGTGGCACGGCGAATACTGGTGAGATGTTTCTTTTTGCAGACGTTTACTTCCAAGTCGTTTTCGCGGATGTGCTGACCGACAACCATTCCTTCATACACTTCTGTTCCAGGTGTAATGTAGAGTTGGCCGCGTTCTTGCGCCGAGTGGAGCGCATAGGTGGTAGCTGTACCCGATTCCCATGCGATCAGGGAACCAAAATCATGCGTCTCTATTTCACCCGCATAAGGTTCGTATCCGGCAAACAAGGTGTTCATCAACGCTTCACCACGTGTCGCCGTCAAAAGTTGGAGGCGGAAACCCAACAAGCCGCGAGATGGTGCCTTGTAGACAAACTGGATGTTGCCGCTATCTAACACGGTCATGTCCAGCAACTGCCCTTTGCGTTTGCCCAAGAGCTCAACGACTGCACCTTGTTGCTCGCTGCTCACTTCGATTTCCACTTGTTCATAAGGCTCGTATTTCTTACCGTCGATCACCTTAATGATTACTTCCGGCTTGCTTACCTGGAATTCATATCCCTCGCGGCGCATGTTTTCGATCAAGATGCTCAGATGCAATTCCCCGCGGCCAGACACCATGAAATGATCGGCTGAATCAGTGTCTTCTACACGCAAAGCTACATCTTTTTCCGCTTCGTTGTAGAGGCGTTCACGAATTTTGCGGGAAGTGAGGTATGTCCCGTCTTGGCCGGCGAATGGGCTGGTGTTGATGCCAATCATCATGCGCAATGTGGGCTCTTCCACTTTGATGGGTGGCAGTGGATCGGGATGGTTGATATCGCACAAGGTGTCGCCGATCCCCACTTTGCCAAGGCCTGTGAGGGCGATGATGTCTCCGGCGAAAGCTTCTTCCACTTCTACCCGGGCTAGCCCTTGATGGGTGAACACTTGGCCTACTTTCACCTGCTTGGTTTCGCCGGTGGCCGTCATCAGCAACAAAGGTTGATTGCGCCGGATGGAACCTCGATTTAAGCGACCGATCACGATTTGCCCTTTGTATTCGTCAAAACCGAGCAAGGTGGCCTGCATTTGCGTTGGCCCTTGATGATCCACGGTGGGGGCGGGGAGATATTCCAAGATGGTTTCAAACAGCGGTTCCATCGTGGGGGTTAGTTCGTTTGGAGCATAACCAGACGAACCGGTTAATCCGCTCGCGTAAATGATAGGAAATTCACATTGTTCTTCGCTGGCACCCATGTCGACGAACAAATCGAAAGTGGTGTTGACCACTTCATCGGGGCGCGCATGAGGCCGGTCGATCTTGTTGACGACCACGATGGCTTTGTGCCCGCGTTCCAGTGCTTTTTTCAGAACGAACTTCGTCTGCGGCATGGGGCCTTCCACCGCATCGACCAACAACAGCACACCGTCTACCATATTCATTACCCGCTCCACTTCACCGCCAAAATCGGCGTGTCCGGGTGTGTCGACGATATTGATGTTAAATCCTTTATATTGGATCGCGGTATTTTTCGAAAGAATGGTGATGCCGCGCTCACGTTCCAAGTCATTAGAGTCCATCACGCGTTCTTCCACATGCTGGTTTTCGCGGAAGATACGGCTTTGTTTCAGCATGGCATCTACCAAAGTGGTTTTGCCGTGGTCTACGTGTGCGATGATAGCAATGTTGCGAATGTTATTCTCTTTGCTCATGTTATGGTGAGGAGCCACGCGGGGCCCCTACCCTCCTTTTCGTTTCGGATTCCCAAACGGAATCGTACCATAAATAAGGGAATCTATGCTAGTGGGAGAGGAGGCTTTTCGTAGCGCAATTGCAGGCTTACCAATGAGACGACGATGGAATGGATTAAGCACGTGGATCAAGGAAGTACAAAATCAAAGAAACTCCTCCACTCTCTCCGCTGAAGAAAGACGCCCTCAATTATGATTATGCAAGTGTCGGAGTGTAACGTTTTGTATGGTATGTGTATCTCATTCACCATCATAGAGCGGAAGAGTAATTTGATTTGATTCACGTAGTTTCATGAAAAAATTTTCTTTAAGCCATTTGATGTCCCATTGTAAATAATAGTATTCGATCCATTCATCGTTCCCAGTATGGTAACGTTTTTTACGTTTAACAATGAAGTCATCTATGTGAAATACATAAACATTGATGCGTTTTTCGTGTAATATCACTTTTAGTTTTTTACGAGGGTAGTTTTCCCAGAACGACTCAGGCCATCAATTCCGAGGATAAAGCGTGTTGATTTGGCTATATTTGAGACAATATCTACTAAATCAGACAAATAATCTTTCAAGCTGCCAGCCTCTAAGAGTGTAAATGGATTTAATAACTATCTGAAAACAGTTTTAAATGAGTCGGTTTGTCTTGTCTATAAATCATCTTAACGCAAGGGGGTAATTCTCTGGAACTCTTTAAGATGTTTGGTAAAGGAGGGAAACCCGGGTTTTAACGTGGAAGCGGCTTTGTTTTGATAAGCCAGGAAGCTTGAGATGACTGATAGTCAGGTTATTAATTAAACTTTTTTACTAAAAAAGTTTAAAAAGTATTTACATTAGCGAATCTGTAAGGTAAGATTGTGATTACCGAAATATTTGAATTGCAAAGTATTTGGGAAATGTACAGAGAACGGGGGTGGAGTCAATGATGATGTTTCGTCAACTTTGGTGGTTTTTCAAGATGGAGAAAAAGAGTTACCTGATCGGGATCAGCACACTGATGCTGTTGTCCCTGACGCACCTCGTGACCCCTTACACCGTGCGTGTGGTGGTGGATGCTATTACTGCCGATGCTTTAACCTGGCGTCTGCTGGTTTTTTGGACGGTGGTTAACGTGCTTGTCGCCCTATGCAAATATGGGCTGGGTTATACTTGGCGCGTGATGTTGTTTGGTGCCGGCAACCGCTTGGGAAGGTTGTTGCGAGATCGCTTGTACCAACAATTCACCCGCATGTCCCCGCGGTTTTATCATCAGCGGCGTACTGGGGATATGATGGCCCATGCGACTAATGACATTCAAGCCGTGGTCGTCACTGCCGGGGAAGGTGTGCTGACTTTGGCTGACTCCTTCGTGTCCGGTATGGTTGTCATCGTGGCGATGTTCGTGTTTATCGATTGGCAATTGGCTCTGATTTCACTGCTTCCCATGCCGTTGATCGCCGTGGCTACTCAACGGTACGGCAAGTTGCTTCATCAACGATTTCACTTGGCGCAAGAAGCTTTTTCAGGTATCAATGACAAGGTGCAAGAAAATATCGCTGGAGTCCGGGTGATCAAAGCCTTTGGCCAAGAAGAGGCCGAAAAGCAGGAGTTCAAACGGCGGTTGGATGATG
Organism: Laceyella sacchari; assembly: GCF_004343255.1. GTDB lineage: Bacteria > Bacillota > Bacilli > Thermoactinomycetales > Thermoactinomycetaceae > Laceyella > Laceyella sacchari. Next base: position 797,509 of record NZ_SMDD01000001.1, read on the forward strand.
TGGTAGAGAAGAACCTGGCAGTAGCGCGAGTGGATGCCCTGTTTGACCCGACGGTTGTGTTGGTTGTGGGTTTGTCGATGCTATTGGCGATAGTATTCGGTTCGATCAGTGTAGCGGACGGGCGGTTAACGATCGGTCAATTGCTTCAATTCACGCTATATCTAGGGCAGCTGGTGTGGCCGATGTTAGCTTACGGAATCCTCATCAATATCGTCGAGCGAGGGCGTGCTTCCTATGAACGGATCCAATCGCTATTAAACATCAAGCCCGATATTGAAGATCGCCCCAATGCGATCGATGTGCAACCCGTGGGGGACATTCGGTTCGACGTGGAGTCGTTTACCTATCCCGATGCCGAGAGTGCGGCGTTGACCCAAATTCGCGTATGTGTGAAGCGGGGAGGGACGCTGGGGATCGTCGGAAAGACAGGCAGCGGCAAAAGCACGTTGTTGCGCTTGATGTTGCGTGAGTTTGACGTGACCCAGGGAGAGATCCGCATCGGCAACCATCCTATCACAGATTACACCCTGTCGGCGCTAAGGGGAGCGATTGGTTATGTGCCGCAAGACCATGTATTGTTTTCGGCCACTGTCGCAGAAAACATCGCGTTTGGGAACCCGAAGGCGACAAGAGAACAAATTGAAGCTGCTGCCAAAATCGCTTGCGTCCATGAAGATATTCTCCAATTTGCAGAAGGTTATGACACCATCATCGGCGAAAGGGGCGTCACCGTCTCAGGTGGGCAAAAACAACGGTTGTCGATTGCCCGCGCCTTGCTATTAAATCCGGAGATTCTGATTTTGGATGATGTCCTGTCCGCGGTCGATGCCAAGACCGAGCATGCCATTTTGCAAGCATTGCGCCAAAATCGGGTTGGCAAAACGACGTTGATTTCTGCGCACCGCTTGAGTGCCGTGGAACATGCAGATACCATCATCGTGTTGGATGAGGGGCGGATCATTCAACAAGGAACCCACGAAGAGCTGATGCAACAAGATGGATGGTACCGTCACATGTTTTTACAGCAACAATTGGAGTCACAGGTATTGAAAGGGGGGGAAGAAGGTGGTACCGAAACGTCTGCTCCACTATCTTAAACCTTATCAAACCCGCTTTTGGGTTGCTTTTGCCGCGCTATTGGCCGCCACCGGCGCAGAAGTGGCAGTACCGTTGTTGGTCAGCTACTATTTGAATCATTATCTGGTTCCCAATCAGCCTATCGATATAAAGATACTGCTGGTGTTTGCGGCAATGATCTTGCTCTTACAAGTGATCACGGCGGTTTTGCTTTATTATCAGTCGCTTTCATTTCAAACCGTCGCGCAGTGGATCGTGCGCCAGCTACGCGAAGATGTGTTCGGCAAGGTGCAACATCTGGGTCTCTCGTTTTTTGACCGTATTCCCGACGGATCGCTGGTGTCGCGCATCACCAATGACACGGAAGCCGTAAAAGAGTTGTTCATTTACGTCCTTTCCTCCTTTTTGCAAAATTTCTTGATGGTTGCAGGCGTGTTCATCGCTATGTTTATCCTCGATTGGAAGCTTGCTTTGTGGGCTATGCTCTTTTTGCCGATTGTGCTCGGTCTGATGCAGGGGTATCGTTACCTGAGCTCCAAAGTGTACCGTTTTTTGCGGAGCCAGCTAAGCCAGATAAATGCCAAGATCAATGAGTCCATCAATGGAATGAACATGATTCAAGCATTGAGGCAGGAAGCGCGGTTGCGTGCGGAATTTGGCAAGTTAAACGAAGATTACTACCAAGCACAGATGAAAAATATCCGGCTGTACGGGTTGATGTTGCGCCCAGCGATTCAAGTATTGAGTGTGTTGGCAGTTGTCTTGGTATTGAACTATTTTGGCTCCCTCTCGTTTTCCCAATCGATTCAAGTGGGGGTAGTGTACGGTTTCGTTGACTTGTTTAGCCGTTTATTCGAACCGATCACCCAAATCATGTTGCGGTTGAATCAATTGCAACAATCCGTGGTATCAGCGGATCGGGTGTTTGAATTGTTGGATCAAACGGAGTACGCACCCGTCAAGGAAGGGGATGACCATCCCAAGATCACTGAAGGGCGGATCGAATTTGACCAGGTTACGTTTTCCTATGATGGGAAGACCAACGTGCTCAAAAATATCTCATTTGTCGCCGAACCGGGGCAGACGGTGGCGTTGGTCGGGCACACGGGCAGCGGTAAAAGCTCCATTATCAATCTGTTGATGCGCTTTTACCGGGTCAACCAGGGCGAGATTCGTATAGATGGCCAGCCGTTAAACCATTTTGACGAGGCGGAATTGCGGTCGAAGCTGGGGTTAGTGTTACAAGATCCGTTTTTATTCGTTGGCGACGTGAAAAGCAATATTCGATTGCATAACAAAACGATTACAGATGAAGAGGTGAAAGAGGCAGCATCGTTTGTGCAAGCAGACGCATTTATCGAAAAGTTGCCGCAACAGTACAAAGAGCCTGTGGTGGAACGGGGAGCTACTTTTTCCAGCGGCCAGCGCCAATTGATTTCTTTTGCACGAACCATGGCCTTCCAACCCAAAATCTTGGTCCTCGATGAAGCGACAGCCAGCGTTGACACCGAAACGGAAGAGGCGATTCAGACCGCTTTGGAAAAGATGCGCAAAGGACGGACTACAATTGCCATTGCACACCGCCTGTCTACGATTCAAGACGCCGATCTTATTTTGGTGTTGCATCGTGGGGAGATAGTCGAACGCGGCACCCATCAGGAATTGTTGGCTAAAGAAGGATTGTATCATAAAATGTACATGTTGCAAGCGCACGGTACGGTGAAGACGGTCTGAATCGGGTCCTGTATCCCACTGAGCGGAATGCTGGGGTTGGAAACTGTCCAGCCCAGGCGAGTCCCGACTCGGTTTATTCATCTGGCAAGTACACGTTCATACTCTCCGATCGTGTTCAAAAAATGAATGAAATCAAAGACCTTCACAACGCCAAACACAGCGAAAGTGGAGGTCTTCGTTTTGTAACAGGAGCGGGATGTTCGCCGGAAAATAACAAATAAGCCATGAAGAGCCAGTTGCAATTTGTACATTTTTAAGTATGATAATTCTATATATTTCGTCATCAAGAAAGGAGTGGAACATCTTGGGAGAATTGCAAGAAATATTCATTTATGGGTTTTGTTCGTTAATGACATTAGGAGTTTGTTGCATTGCGCTCCTGATGCATCGGAAGCTGATAGATTAAGGACGTGACCAGCCTCAGCACATCGCTTTTCGATTGCTGGGGCTGATGGTTTTATATGCAGTGGGGTCGAGGGAAGTTTTCTTGGATGAAATGTTTTTTTACGCAATCATACGGTAATATAGTTAAAAAAGGATGGGTTGGCGATTTGAGGCGCAATAAAACGGAAGCAAGGATGAGCCCGATCCATGTGTTGGTATTCCAAAGCCGTTTTCCCATTGGCTCCACTTGTGATGCGGGAGCTCATTGGAAGATGGTTTTTCCGCCGTATGATTTGTCAACCAGACACAGCCCATGCCTGCTTCATAAAAGGTTTTGGGCTATCATCGGCGGTTTGCCTGTCAGACGGGCTTGCATCCGACGCATCGGTTTATCGCCTTGTCGGTTACGGAACAGTAGAGGAGGTCAAGTGTTTTGATCATTTATCGCGCTCGTGAAAATCATTTGTATTATCCATCGGACATGGAACGGAGGAAGCCGTCTTCTTCACGCCACCTCTCAGATGCCCGTGATTCGTTTGAAAAAGATTTTGGGCGGATTGTGCACAGTGCCGCATTCCGGCGCTTGCAGTCTAAAACGCAAGTGATCGGCAGTGTGGCTGGCGATTTTCACCGCACCAGGCTGACCCATTCCATGGAAGCGGCACAGATCGCGCGAGGAATCGTGATCCATCTCAATGCTCATCACCCGTTGTTTAATCAAGAAAATGCACTGGATGTGTCGTTGATCGAAGCGGCCGCATTGGCGCATGACTTGGGACATCCCCCTTTCGGACATCGGGGGGAAGAAGCCTTGCATGAATGCATGCGAGATTATGGCGGATTTGAAGGGAACGCCCATACATTCCGTATCCTCACCCGGTTGGAGGGAGAAGTGGAATTCGGCCTGAATCTGACTAGAGCATTGTTGCTGGCAATCATGAAATATCCCATTGTGCTGGATGAAGCGGTCAATGAAGAACAGTATCGCACAACGGGCAAAGTCTTACCCCCAAAGGCGAGCGTCTTTGCTTGTGACCGGCAGGTGTTTGCATGGGTGTGCTCTTCATTTACCAAAGAAGAGACCCGTCATTTTCTAGCTACGACGGATTATCCGGATCGGCACCGGCAGACCAAGCATAAAACGTTGGAGTGCTCTATCATTGAATTGGCGGACGATATCGCCTATGGAACTCATGATGCCGAAGATGCTGTCCATCTGGGTTTCATCCAGTTGGAGCAATTGAAGGAGTGCATTCGCCCCTTTGCCCGTTCTGAAGAATACCAAGAGTTGCGAGAAGCTTGGAATGTGTTGAACCCGTTGCATCAAGGGCATAATCATTTGCGATACAAATTGAAAAAAGTGATTACGGCATTGATTTCCACCTTCATCACCCACATTCAGGTGGAGTTGAATGAACGATCTTTTCACTCGCCCCGTTTGAAATACCGTGTGTATCTTCCGCCCGAGTTGCAGGCGCTTTTGGAGCAGTTGAAGCAATTGGTTTCAGACAAGGTAATTGATGCACAGCGGGTACAAACGATCTCATGGAAAGGGGCTTATGTCATCAAACAATTGTTCCAAGCGTTCATGAATGAAGAACGCCTGCTGACGGAACATGACCGCTACCTATTCCGCCGGGCTTCCACCGATGAACAACGTGCCCGGATCGTATGTGATTATATTGCAGGGATGACTGATTCCTTTGCGTTGCGCATGTATGACCGACTGTACGGGCAATCCCGCAGCTTTTTTGATATATAGGCTTGGTTGGGCTTTCGGCAGAAAGCCCTCCTCGACTTATTTTATCGAAGATTATTTATATTCAGATAAGGGTTTTGCTGTTGGTTTAGTAAGTGAATTTGTCAGAAGCAGAGTGATTTTGTTTTAACAGGCAAAAATAGTAATTGACAACAGGATTATGGTATGAGTAAGATCAATCTTAGAAAATCGTTAATGCATACCTGCTAACTTGGTATTATGCCGATAGGAGAGTTGGTTAAGATGAAAAAGATGAAACGCATGTTCGCTACCATCTTGTCGGCTGCACTGTTTGGCGTGTTGGCCACAGGATGCAGCGTGCAAACACAAGAAAAAGATCTGCTGAGCCAGATCAAAGAGCGCGGAACCATCCGCATTGGGACTGAGGGGACTTATAAGCCGTTTACTTTTCATGATGAGAAAAGCGGAAAATTGACCGGATATGATGTTGAAGTGGCCGAAGAAGTAAGCAAGCGAATCGGTGTTAAAGCGGAGTTTGTAGAAACACCGTGGGAAGGGATGCTCACCAGCTTGAAAACGGGCAAAGTTGACATGGTGGCCAATCAGGTGGGCGTCAAGCCGGATCGCCTAAAGGTCTTTGATTTTTCCAAGCCATACACGGTGTCTTTTTCCCAAATCGTTGTCCATCAGGACAATGAGGATATTAAAAGCATTGAAGATGTAAAAGGGAAAAAAGCGGGACAAACGCCGACAAGCAATTATGGACAAATGGCGCGTGACGCTGGTGCCAATCTCATTGCTTATGAAGACATGATGGGCGCGATGAAAGACGTGGCCGCAAAACGGGTTGATTTGAGCATCAATGACCGTTTGGCAGTGGCCGAAATGCTCAAGTCTGTGAATATGCCTTTGAAAACGATCGACGTAAAGGCTGATCGTTCAGAAAGCGCGTTTCCGGTGCCCAAAGGGAACAAGGCCTTGGTCGATGAAATCAACAAAGCATTGGATAGCATGCGCCAAGATGGTACACTATCCAAAATATCCCAAAAATGGTTTGGGCAAGATATCACGAAGTAATGGGATCGTTTGCTGGCAGTAAGGACTCTTCCTTTATCAGAGGAAGAGTTTTTTCATACCTTGAAGGCGCTGGAGATCGCCAAAAATGGAGGGCATGGAAAAAAATTCTGCCGAAAATCTTGCGCATTTCTTCATCTTGAAGCAAAATAGGGTTGTTTTGAAGTTGTTTCATTTAGAGCGAGTTTACTTATCTTACCGAATGATCATAGGTGCTCAAACACATATTAAGCGCAAAGACGTGTTCGAGCTATGTTATTCAAAGGAGTGAAACCATGTGTCCCACCATGCCCGAGTGAGTGAACCGTTTTCCATGGTCATTTTTGGTGCGACTGGGGATTTGGCCAAGCGGAAATTGTTTCCTGCCCTCTTCAGTCTTTATATGAATAAGTTATTACCTCCGGCTTTCCGAATCATCGGTGTCGGACGCAGGCCGCGAACCCATGAACAATTTAGGGAAGCTGTCCGCAAATCAGTGGATGAATTCTCTCGCATCAAGGTGGCTGATGAGGCATCATGGCAACAATTTATTAAAAACTTCACTTATACGGTTGCCGATGTGACAAATCCTTCGGATTACGAGGGAATCAAGTCATTGATTGAAGGATTTGAAACAGAGCATGGGGTAGAGCCTTGTCGCTTGTTCTACCTGGCGATAGCCCCGGATCTGTTCGCTACGGTTTCCCACAATCTGAAAGCGATTGGCCTTGGCGATACACGTGGAGTCAAGCGATTGATCATCGAAAAGCCAATCGGCAATGACTTCCTCTCTGCCAAAGAGATTGATGAACAGATCAAACAGACGTTTACAGAAAAAGAAATTTATCGGATCGACCATTATCTTGGTAAGGAAATGGTGCAAAACATCAATGTGATCCGTTTTGCCAACAGCATTTTTGAACCACTTTGGAACCACCATCATATTGCATGCGTCCAAATTACCGCCAGCGAAACGGTAGGTGTGGAAGAGCGCGCCGCTTATTACGACCGTGCAGGCGCTTTGCGGGATATGGTGCAAAACCATATGCTACAAATGCTGATGATGGTGTGCATGGAACCGCCAAGCCGCTTGAAAACGGAAGCGATTCACGACGAGAAGATCAAAGTATTGCGTTCGTTGCGCCGATACTCAGAAGAGGAAGTTGGTGCATATGTGGTGCGCGGGCAGTATCAAGCGGGTATCTTGAACGGCAAGGCCGTCCCGGCATACCGCGATGAGAAAAATGTGGATTCGGCATCTGAAACGGAAACCTTCGTGGCGGCCAAGCTGTATGTGGACAACCTGCGCTGGGCGGGAGTTCCTTTCTATATCCGTACCGGCAAGCGGATGGGCGCGAAGGCAACTGAGATTGTGATACAATTCAAAGAGATGCCTAAGAACTTGTATTTCAATAAGAATAACGATCTGGGCCCCAACTTGCTTGTTATCACCATCAATCCTGATGAAGGCATCCATATGGTGTTGAATGCGAAGAAGCCCGGCTCTGACAATCAGATTATGCCGATTGCGATGGAGTTCTGTAACAATTGTGAGCAAGGCACACCGGAAGCATATGAGTCCTTGATCCACGATGCGATCGTCGGTGACCAAACCTTTTTCACACATTGGGAAGAAGTGGCCTTGGCCTGGGAATTCATCGATCCGATTCGTCGGGCGTGGGACCGGAACCTGCACAAGCTCGACTTTTATGAAAGCGGCACTTGGGGGCCGGCGTCAGCCCATGCATTGCTGGCGGAAGAAGGGCACCACTGGTGGCCGGTCACCAAGGAACGACAGCACCGCGTTGTTAGAGCAACGGAAGTGATTACTACATAGAGGCAGGGGAGAGAACAAACCATGAAAATGTATGATGTGTCCATGACGATCACGGAAGGGATGCAAGTATACAAAAATAAAGAGTCCAAGCAACCCCGCATCTCGGTTGTACAGGACTTTGACACTGCGCCATGCCGCGAATCGCGGGTAGATATGGATGTCCATTGCGGAACCCATGTTGATTCGCCATTGCACATGTTGCCTGATGGTGGCACGATGGAAAGCATTCCGTTGGAACGGTTGGTGGGGCCCTGCCAAGTGCTTGACCTGACGGACGTCACAGGGGGGATCACCCGCGCTGATCTGGAAAAGTTCGACATTCGCCAGGGTGGGTTTTACCTGCTCAAAACCAAAAACTCTTTCCAGGAAGCTTTTGACTTTGATTTTGTTTTTCTGGCTGAAGACGGCGCCGAATATCTCGCCAGTAAGGGGATTAGCGGAGTAGGGATCGATGCGTTGGGTATCGAACGCGCGCAAGCCGGTCACCCCACGCATAAGACTCTCTTCCGTGCAGATGTCGTTATCATGGAAGGACTGCGTCTAAAAGAAGTGCCAGAAGGTGAGTATTTCATGGTGGCAGCGCCTATCAAATTGCTCACCACGGAAGCTGCGCCGGCGCGTGTCATCTTGTTTGAGGGCTTAACGGTTTGATTTTAGCCGAGAGCGACTTCTATTGGTGTGAATAGAAGTCGTTCTTTTGTTTGACAATAATAAATCCGAGATATATGATAGAAATTATTAACTATGAAATGGTAAGCGGTTGGAATCAATTTGGGGTGGGATGAATGGAGATATTGCGAGCAATACGATGGGAAAGTTTGTTTGATGTCGAATTGGCTATCAAAGCGGCGCCACAACTGTTGATTGGACTTATGGATACGATTTGGATTAGCTTATTGACGATGGCGATTGGGCTCGTCTTGGGATTGTTGACCGCGATGGCGCGCATGTCGAACAATCCGCTGTTCCGTTATCCGGCGCGGGCTTATATTTCGCTCATCCGTGGTACGCCGCTTCTGGTGCAGATTTTCATCTTGTATTTCGGCCTGCCGGTGATCGGGATTACCTTGACGCCGCTCTTGGCCGGGATCATCGGTTTGTCGTTCAATGTAGGGGCGTACTCAGCCGAAACGATCCGTGGTTCCATTCTTTCCATTCCGAAAGGGCAATGGGAAGCGGCAGCGTCACTCAATATGACATATTGGCAGACGATGCGGCGTGTGATTATCCCGCAGGCGACCAGAGTTGCCCTGCCTTCCTTGGCCAACACATTTATGAGTTTGGTCAAAGATACGTCCCTGTTGGCGATGATCACGGTGCAAGAGATGTTTTATCAAGCGAAAGTGATCGGTGCGCGGGAATGGGATTACATGACGGTCTTCATCATGATCGCGTTGTTTTATTGGGTGGTGTGCACCTTGTTAAGTTTTGCCCAAGATAAGCTGGAAGAACGTTATGGGCGCTATGCTTCGTAGGAAGGGGGAAAGACGGATGATTCGGGTCAAAGGATTGCAAAAGGCGTTTAAGCAAAATCAAGTGCTTAAGGGCATTGATTTGGAAGTGGCGCCGGGAGAAGTGATCTGTGTGATCGGGCCGAGCGGGTCCGGTAAATCCACTTTCCTGCGCTGTTTAAATATGCTGGAACACCCTGATGCCGGGGAGATCGAATTGGACGGAGATGTGTTGCAGTTCACCGGAAAAGATGTGCCCATGAAGCAAATGCGGAAGTTGCGGGCCAAAACGGGGATGGTGTTTCAAAGCTTTAACCTCTTTCCTCACATGACCGCACTGGAAAATGTGATGGAAGGGCCGCTGGTGGTTAAAGGGCATCCCAAAGAGCAAGTAAAGCGGTCTGCGGAAGCTTTGCTGGCGAAGGTAGGCTTGTCGGACAAAAAAGATTTGTTTCCGGGCCAATTGTCCGGTGGCCAACAACAACGGGTGGCGATTGCCCGCGCTTTGGCTATGGAACCAAGCGTACTCTTATTTGATGAACCGACATCCGCGCTAGATCCAGAGCTGGTCGGGGAAGTATTGAAAACGATGCAGGAATTGGCACAAGAAGGTCAAACGATGGTAATTGTCACCCATGAGATGGCTTTTGCGCGCGATGTAGCCGACCGCATTGTGTTTATGGATGGAGGGGTCGTGGTTGAGTCTGGCCCGCCTGAGCAGGTGTTCGCGCATCCCGCCGAAGAGCGTACCCGGCGTTTTTTAAGCAAGTTTCTCGTCAAACAATGATTAGAAGTAGTAGCGAACCGTTCGCCAAGTGGCGGGCGGTTTTTTGCGCTTTGCGGCCACTTGCAAGCGGTGCTCGTGGTTTCCTCTTTTTTGTCGTTTATGTTAACATATGTGTTAAGGGTGATTGTAAAGTTTGGCTAAGCAGTTGAATAGGATAAAATACAGGAGGATATCCTGACTGATGAGATTTAATGAATACGGCTTATTGGAACCAGGCGATTATCCACTTACTTTTGAGCAACTAAGAGAATCGATCCTTGTCAAAGGGGAAGAAAATTCCCTGCTTCCTTGGGATGGATACTGGCGAAGCCGTTTGGTCGAAAATCTGGAGATTTGTGTGAAGCAGCTGTGGGCCTGTGGGGTGGAGGAAATTTATATCGACGGTTCTTTCTGTACTGATAAATATCAGCCTAACGATATTGATGGCTACTTTATCCCCCCTGATCCCCAGGCGGTGTTTAACGGAAAGTTAATTGAGCAATTGAACCGCCTCGATCCCCACAAATGCTGGGGATGGGATCGTAATCGCTTTGATGCATACGGTAATCTGCAATTGGAGATGTGGCACCGCTACCGGGTGGAATTGTACCCTCACTGCAAGGGAGTGTACTCCGGGGTTAAAAACGGCCAAGGGCAGAACATGAAATTTGATGAGTTTTTTCGCCGGGACCGCGATTTTGACATGGTCAAGGGGATCGTGAAGTTGATGAAAGGATGATTGCGATGATTAAGACGGAGCAGGAGTATAAGCGTTGCATGATGCAGGTTGCGCAACAGGAACAGCTCTTGGCGGAGCAAAGGGCCGAACTGGAAAAGATGGGATTGACAAAAGAGCAAATCGAACGGGGATTGGCGCCGGCGAGGTTCTTTGGAGAGCGACTAAGGCGGGAAATCCATGAGTATGAAAGCTATAAGTCCGGTCAGTTCGATATGCGCTGTACATTGGATAATATCGGCCGCCAATTGATCGCTTTTCGCATCTACAAAGGGATATCACAGGCGGAACTGGCCAAGCGGCTGGGCGTTTCCCCGCCACAAGTGTCCCGTGATGAGCGCAATGAGTACGGTGGCGCTAGCATGGAGAAAATCAAACAGGTGTTGAAGGCGTTGGAGATGGAAGTGTGGATTGTACCGAGTGAATTGGAACAGGTGTCGGGTTAACGGCCCCACGGATGGTCATAATGGGTTGAATATCAGCTGGGACAAGGAAAAGGCAAGTGGCACGTGGGGCAAGCGTGTCGCTTCTTTTTTTGTTTAAGAAAATGTTTGGGTTTCAGCGTAAAACAGGCCGGCGTTGATGCAATGCAGCTCTGCGCGGGGAGCGTATTGCCACACGATTTCCTCGCGGCGCTGTTTTCTGTCTCGCTCTGCTTCTTCAGATAACGAGTCTGGATAAAACGAATCCAATTGGGCCAATTCCGCTTCACAGCGTTCTTGTGCTTGCTCGGCCCAGCTCAGGTCTTCGTTTTGAATCTGTTCATGGACATAATACTCCAATTCACCAACCGCTTCATTCAGAGAAAGCCGCGGCGGCAATAGATGGCGGTGGGCGGGTAGTCTGCTTTGCCACTCATAGGACTGGGCTTGTTGGTAAAAGTCAGGGGTGATTTCCCCACTGATCAGATTGATGCCCAGCGACAGCAAGCGGTCTTTTTTTTGGTCGCAGATGTAAGAAAGTTTGTAATTGACCCCCAACCACGGGGTATACGCCTTGGATTGGGAGGCGAACGCTTCTTTGCCTTTGGGTACTTGATACAAACGGGCAAAACGTCCGTGTTTTTGGGCGGAGCGCAACATTTGTGAAAATCGGGGAGCGCCGAAAAAGAGGGCTTCTCCTTTCAACCCTGGCGGTTGATTTGCGGGATCAAACACCAAGTTAAGTGTAACAGGTTGCGGTTCGATGTTCATCTTTTCTACATACATCCAATAAAACGGGCGGTTTAGCAAATCTTTGTCCGCTTGAATCGAGAGCCGGGTGGTGATATGCGCTGGCCCAGACTCGATGATATGGCATCCTTGCAATTGTAGATATCGTTCGGTAAACGACCTAATTTGTTGTTGGTTCATAGCGCAACAATTCCTCTTTCGCTTCGTTTTCGATGGTGACGGCATGGCGCACCTGATGGAATGTGTCACCCCAGCGATCCAGGTGTTGCCGAATTTGTGCTTCATCGTGCGTTTCCAGCATAATGCGCATGAGGTTGTGTTCCAAAGATTCGTCTTCCATCTTTTCCAAAATGGTTTCCAGCTCGCCGATAACTGTTTCAAATAATTGGATTTTCTCTTGTAGCAACCAAATGATATGTTCTTCGATGGTGTTGAGGGTGGAAAAGTTGTAGATGGAGACATCATGCTGCTGGCCCAACCGATGAATGCGCCCGATCCGTTGTTCGACGCGCATAGGGTTCCAAGGCATGTCAAAATTGATCATGTGGTGGCAGAATTGGAGATTGATCCCTTCCCCGCCTGCCTCTGTCGCAACCATCACCTGGGCTCGTTTTTGGAAAAGCTCCATCATCCAATCTTTTTTGTTCCGATTGAAACCGCCGCGAAAGGGTACCGCTGGAATCCCCGCTTGGGTCAGCTCGCGCAACAACATGTCTTGGGTTGCCCGGAATTCGGTGAAGAGAATCACTTTTTCGGGCGACAATTCCTTGATGAGGCGAAGTGCTTGCTCCACTTTGGAAGAGGAGCGAACACTGCGCAACAACTGAATCAAATGTGCCACTTCGGGCGAAACTTCCTCTTTTTGTTCTTCTGCTTTTTTGACCAATTTGAATAACGTGTGGAAGACTGCATCACGGCTGGAACAAACCTCTTTCTGCAACACCAAGAGCGACAGCATGCTTTTCAGATCGGTGCCTTCTCGGTATTTGGAACGTACGAATTGGGTGATGCCGTCGTATAGAGCCCGTTCTTCCGGCGACAACTCAATGGTGATTGTTTTCACCTTCCGCTTCGTCAGATTCAAGTGACTGTCGCGACGCCGGTTGCGGATCAACACCCGGCTGATTTCTTCCCGTAATTGGGCTTCGTTCTTCGCTTTTCGCTTGCCCGCTACATAATCACTCTGAAAATCGGTCTGTTTTCCGAGTTGTCCCGGCTTTAGCAAAGTGACCAGATTATACAATTCGGCCATTTCATTCTGCACCGGTGTCGCTGTGAGCAGGAGACAGTATTTTTTTCGCAATGCATTGATGAACTGCCAGTTTTTCGTGCGTCTGTTTTTCAGCTTATGAGCTTCGTCGACGATGACGATGTCATAATGTTTGCTGAGGACGCAGGAGCGGTGCGGGTCCCGTTTGGCAGTATCCAAGGAAGCGACGATAAAATCGTATTGATCCCACATCCATCCCTTTTTTTGTGCGACCGCCGGAATTTGAAATTTTTGATTCAGTTCGCGTGTCCACTGTAGCACAAGCGAAGAGGGGACGAGGATCAGCGCACGCTTCACCAAGCCGCGGATGATGTATTCTTTTAGAATTAAGCCCGCTTCGATCGTTTTACCCAGGCCGACTTCATCAGCCAGGATGGCCCGGCCGCGCATCTCATTGATAACGCGTTTGGTTACATCAATTTGATGCGGAAGTGGATCAAACCCTTGAATTTGTTTCAAACTTTGGATAGATTCAAACGTAGGGACAATTTCTGCTTCGGCTGCTTCGACAGCGAGCTGGAAGCGTTCCCAATCAGCCCAGTCGCTGTCACGGTCGACTCTTGTTTGAAATTCGTCCACCCAAGTACGATCCATGCGAATTGGGAGAGATTTCATTGTAAATCTACCCACCTTTCTTCGGCCATGAGTTCCCATTACAGTATGGGTTAAAATGAGGAAAATCATGTGTCTGGAGAAAAAACGAACTTTTTTGGTCGAAGGTATCGAAATTCATCGGGAAATGTGGCACAATGTGGTTGTGACAAGTTCATATTGTTCGGCGGTTGAATGCGGGAGGAGAGACCATGCCATTGGTATGGCGCCGAAGGAGCAAGCCAGTCACAGGTGAATCTCTCAGGCAAAAGGAGGCCCGCTGGACGCCACTCTGGAGAGAGCCCGTATTATCGCGGGCCACCAACGGGGCAACTCCATCCGACGGAATGGAGCAACTCTCAGGTAATCAGGACAGAGCAATCCCGATGTAGCTTCATCAAGGGACGTTTCTGTCTTTTTTATATTTGTTGAAGAACGCGAGGTGGAACAGATGTCTGAGTTGAAACGAACGCCGCTTTATGAGACGTACCGCACCGAGGCAAAAATGGTTCCTTTTGGCGGATGGGAAATGCCGGTGCAATTTGTCGGCATCAAGCAAGAACATGAGGCGGTTAGAACGAAAGCGGGTCTGTTTGATGTGTCCCATATGGGTGAAGTGCGGATCAGCGGTTCGGGCGCGCTCTCCTTTATCCAAAAGATAACCACCAATGACGCCAGTCGGTTGCAAATCGGGGATGCGCAATACGCGATCATGTGCTATCCCGATGGGGGTACAGTTGATGACTTGCTTGTTTACCGCACCGGAGAAAATGAGTATCTGCTTGTCATCAACGCATCCAACATCGATAAAGATGTCGCTTGGATGAAAAAGCACCAAACAGACGAAGTTAAGATCGAGAACATTTCGGATGACATCGCGCAACTCGCTTTACAAGGTCCGTTGGCGGAGAGCGTACTGCAAACACTGACGGAGACCGATTTGTCGGAAATCAAATTTTTTAAATTCAAGCAAAATGTGAATGTTGCTGGCGTTCCCACGTTGGTTTCCCGGACAGGCTATACGGGGGAAGATGGGTTTGAGCTGTATTTCGCACGTGCCGAAGCGCCCAAGCTGTGGCGGGAGATTCTCGCAGCTGGCAAGGAGCAGGGCGTATTGCCGTGCGGTTTGGGAGCTCGGGATACCCTCCGCTTTGAAGCGCGCCTCCCTTTGTACGGCCAGGAATTGTCGCCGGAAATTTCACCGCTTGAAGCAGGTCTGGGATTTGCTGTCAAGTTGGACAAAGGCGACTTCATTGGCCGCGATGCGTTAGCAAAACAAAAAGAATCGGGACTTGCCCGCAAGCTGGTCGGCATCGAAATGATCGACCGCGGCATTCCGCGCAGCCACTATCCGGTCTACGCAGGCGATGAACGGATCGGTGAAGTGACCACCGGAACGCAATCTCCCACTTTGAAGAAGAATGTTGGTTTGGCTCTTCTGAAGACAGAGTTCACTGACTTGGATCAAGTGGTCGAAGTGGAGATTCGCGGTAAACGCTTAAAAGCGCGCGTGGTGAAAGTGCCTTTCTATAAACGGCCGAAGTAAGCGCCGTACAGCTGAAGATGGTAGGGGGAGAACTGAAGATGAAATTTCGCTATTTGCCGCAGACGGAGCAAGATCGAAAGCAAATGCTGGAAACGATTGGCGTAGACTCTGTTGATGAACTGTTTGCCGAAATCCCTGAAAGCGTGCGTTTTAAAGGGAAAATGAACCTGCCGGCGCCGATGAGCGAGCCAACATTGGTGAAGCACATGAATCGTATGGCTGGACGCAACACTTCAATGGATCAGGCCGTTTCGTTCTTGGGGGCAGGTGTGTATGAACATCACATCCCAAGCGTGGTCGGGCATGTTGTATCGCGCTCGGAATTTTACACCGCGTACACCCCGTATCAACCAGAAATCAGCCAAGGGGAATTGCAAGCCATTTTTGAGTTTCAAACCATGATCTGCGAATTGACAGGCATGGATGTGGCGAACTCGTCCATGTACGATGGCCATACGGCGCTCTCGGAAGCAGCGAGCATGGCAGCTGCCACCTCCCGCAAACGGAAAATCGTCATCTCGCAAACCGTCCATCCCGAGGCGCGGCAAATCCTGTTGACCAGCGCCAAGGGCTTGGGACTGCAAGTGGTCGAAGTGCCGCATCAAGATGGCGTAACGGACTTGGCTGCGCTCTCCGCTGAGGCGGATGAAGAGACGGCGGCGGTGATTGTGCAATCACCCAACTTCTTCGGGAATATTGAAGATTTGGCGCAAGTGGAGCGCATCGCCCACGCTCACAAAGGCCTGTTTATCGTCAGCGCTAATCCTTTGTCGCTCGGCCTGTTGAAGCCGCCGGGGCAATACGGCGCCGACATTGTGGTTGGCGATGCTCAACCATTGGGGATTGCACCGTCCTTCGGTGGACCGCACTGCGGCTATTTTGCGACGACCAAAGCGCTGATGCGCCGCATTCCGGGCCGGATCGTCGGACAGACGGTCGATGAAAACGGCAAGCGCGGGTTTGTACTCACTTTGCAAGCGCGTGAACAACACATCCGCCGCGACAAAGCGACATCAAACATCTGCTCCAACCAAGCGCTGTTGGCCTTGGCAGCATCGGTTTACATGTCAGCGTTGGGAAAACAAGGGATGCAAGACGTGGCGCGCCTCAATCTGCAAAAAGCACATTATGCCAAAGAGCGACTCAGCCAGGTTGAAGGGATTGAGATCGCATTCAGCCAGCCGTTTTTCAACGAGTTTGTGGTCAAATTGCCTCATCCCGTAAGTGAAGTAAATCGCAAGCTGTTGGAACAGGGCATCATCGGCGGCTATGATCTGGGACGTGATTATCCGGAGCTGGCCAACCATATGCTGATTGCGGTGACGGAAGTACGGACGAAAGAAGAAATTGACATGTTGGCGAATGGTTTGGAGGGTCTGCTGTGATGAAAACAACCGAAGAAAAAGCACTCATTTTTGAAATGAGCCAGCCAGGACGTGTAGCATACAGCTTACCAGAATCGGATGTACCAGATGGGGATTTTTTGCCGCCGGAACTGATGCGGGAAACTCCGGCTGAATTGCCCGAGGTATCCGAATTGGACTTGATGCGCCATTACACGGAGTTGTCCCGTCGCAACCATGGGGTAGACAATGGATTTTACCCATTGGGTTCCTGCACGATGAAATACAATCCCAAAGTGAATGAAGATGTGGCCCGTTTCCCTGGGTTTGCCAAGATTCATCCGTATCAAGCGGAAGAGACGGTGCAAGGGGCACTGGAATTGTTGTACGAATTGCAACGGGATTTGGCCGAAATCACAGGTATGGATGCGGTGACGTTGCAATCCGCGGCGGGTGCCCAAGGCGAATGGACCGGGTTGATGATGATTCGTGCATATCATGAATCCCGCGGGGAGTCTAAGCGCGATAAAGTCATTGTGCCTGATTCGGCGCATGGAACGAACCCGGCGAGTGCGACGGTGGCAGGCTTTAAAACCATCACCATCCCCTCCAATGAGAAAGGCTTGGTGGATGTAGAGGAATTGAAAAAGGTGTTGGGTGACGATACGGCGGCGTTAATGCTGACCAACCCAAATACCTTGGGCTTGTTTGAAGAAGAGATCAATGTGATCGCCGACTTGGTTCACGAAGCGGGCGGACTGCTGTACTACGATGGAGCCAACGCCAATGCTATTTTGGGAATCGCCCGTCCGGGAGACATGGGGTTTGACGTCGTTCACTTAAATCTGCATAAAACGTTTACCACCCCGCACGGCGGAGGCGGCCCAGGAGCTGGACCGGTTGGCGTGAAAAAAGAGCTGTTGCCGTTTTTGCCGAAGCCGATGGTGGCCAAGGCTGAGGATGGTAGCTACTACTTCGATTATGACCTGCCACAATCAATTGGCCGTATCAAAGGGTATTACGGAAACTTTGGCATCTTGGTTCGCGCGTATGCGTACATTCGCACCATGGGGCCTGAGGGATTGCGGCAGGTGTCCGAAAACGCTGTGATGAACGCCAATTACATGATGCGACGGTTGGAGCCGTATTATGATCTGCCGTTCAAGCAGCATTGCAAGCATGAGTTTGTATTGTCGGGCAAAAGACAGAAGAAGTTGGGCGTTCGGACGCTGGATATCGCCAAACGCTTGCTTGACTTTGGATTCCACCCGCCAACTATCTACTTCCCGCTGATTGTGGAGGAGTGTCTGATGATCGAGCCGACTGAGACGGAATCCAAAGAAACGCTGGATCGTTTTATCGACACCATGATCCAAATCGCGAAAGAAGCGGAAGAAACGCCAGAATTGGTTCAGGAGGCGCCGCACCATACGGTGGTGAATCGTTTGGACGAAGTGACTGCGGCCCGCAAACCGGTGTTGCGCTGGTACAAGCAAGATTAAAAATGTAAATGGTTTAAAAGCGGATGGGCAAGGGTTCTCATCCGCTTTTTTTATTGGTGTTAATAAAATTAATAAAAATATATCCATATTTAAAAATGGGATAGGCTTAGTATGATAGGCGCCTGCGTTAAATTGGTATAAGAAAAATAGCGTGATTTATGTTATTAACTCCATTTAATCCTACCTTTTTTCTTGGGTTTAAGCAGGAAGAAGAGTAGGTTTTTTTAGGGAGGATATATGAAATTTTATACCATTGCGGTTATGAATGTTGTACAATGACAAAAGAAAATGTGGGAAAGGGAGAAACCCATGAAGCAGGGCAGGGGAAAATGGTGGCAACTCTTTCTTTCTTTTTGCAAAGTCAGCCCCGTCACTTTTGGCGGGGGCTTTGCTGTGTTGCCGTTGATTGAAAAAGAGATCCTTCACAGACGCCAGTGGATGGATGAGCGGGAGTTTGGAGAAGCGACCGCCATTGCCCAGTCGATCCCGGGGGCCATTGCGGTGAATGTGGCCATGGTGATCGGCTATCGGTTGGCAGGCATGGTGGGGGTGTTGTGCGCGACGGTGGGCATTGTGTTGCCTGCGTTTGCGATTGTGTTGTTGATGTGTTTCGGGTTTTATCACATTCATACTTGGAATTGGGTAAATGGCGCATTGGAAGGCGTGAAAGCCGCCATTGTCGCCTTGATCGTCTACGCGGCGATTCGTATGGGCAAATCGGCACTTTGTGACAAGTGGACTTGGGTTATCATGGGTGGAGCGGTCGGTGGATTGCTCTTTTTACATGTTCATCCCTTGCTTGTGATGGTGGCAGGGGCCCTGGCTGGGATGGGTTTTGCCAGTGGAAAACGAGTGTTGGCGGCACTTAGGCAGAGTAAAAGTGAGTAATGGGAAGGGGGATATGGGCATGCTCATCGAGTTGTTCGTCACTTTTTTTAAGATCGGCATATTTTCGTTTGGCGGGGGATACGCCATGATTCCAGTAATTGAACATGAAGTGGGGCTTCATGGTTGGATGGGTACCGGGGATTTTTCAGAGATGATCGTGTTGGCAGGGATGGCACCTGGTTCTCTGGCGATGAACAGCGCGGTGTTTGTCGGCTATCATGTGGGAGGAGTGCTTGGTGCGATCGTTGCCTTGTTAGGCATGGTGTTGCCCTCGTTGATTTTGGTGATGTTGGTTACAGCGTTAATCTTTCGTATGCACAAACACCCGTTGTACAAGTCGGCATTGTATGGATTAAAGCCCATCATCATCGGCCTGATCGTGTATGCGGCGATTCGCTTTGCGGATGGCAGCCTGTTCGTCGGACCATGGGACGGGCATACCATAAGCTTGATTGTGATCAGCCTGTGCGCGCTTTTGGCCTTGATGCGGTTTAAACTCCATCCGGTCATGGTGATGGCTCTGTCTGGTATGGTGGGCGTTTTTCTATATCAATGATTCACTCTTCACTTATAAATAGTGAAGAGTTTTTTTAATTAAATGATGTTAGCGAATACATTTTATTATAAAATAATGAATGAGTATTCAATCAATATAAAAGGAGCGTGTCGATATGAAAGGGAAAACAGCGATTGTCACAGGTGGCAGCAATGGAATGGGCAAAGCGATTGCCGCTCGTCTGTGTCAAGAAGGTGCGAACGTCGTTATCACCGCGCGCAATGAAGAGCGCTTGGAGGCGGCACGCCAAGAAATGGAAACGTTTTCAGGGCAAGTGTTGGCGGTTCCGATGGATGTACGGGAGTTGGATCAAGTAGAGGCCACAGTGCAAAAGGCAAAAGAAGTATTTGGTCGGGTGGATTACTTAGTCAACAATGCGGCGGGCAACTTTGTGGTTCCGGCAGAGAAATTGTCTCCCAATGGTTGGAAAGCAGTCGTCGACATTGTCCTTCATGGTACGTGGTTTTTCACGCAAACGGTGGCAAAAGACTGGATCGCCAATGGGCAAGCGGGCTCCATTGTCAATATAGTAGCTACTTACGCTTGGACCGGAGCAGCCGGAGTTGTTCACTCCGCCGCGGCCAAAGCGGGGGTATTGGCGATGAGCCAGTCGCTCGCAGTGGAATGGGGAAGCAAAGGGATTCGCATCAATTGCATCGCTCCCGGACCAATTGAAAACACAGGCGGTGTAGAGAAATTGATCGCCGATGAGCGTGCGTATGAGGCTGTCAGACGTGCGGTGCCGTTGCAACGATTCGGGAAGCCCGAAGAGATTGCTGCACTGGCCAAGTTCTTGTTGTCGGACGAAGCTAGTTATATCAACGGGGACTGCATTACCATGGATGGCGGCATGTGGATGAATGGAAGTCGTTTTTTATAAGACATGGATGGCTGTGTGGGTGAAAGTGCTCCAAACGTCATATTGATCGCGAAGTGGTGACCGACATTAAACTTAGCTTAGACCGCGATACAGGTCATGCCAATATTTTGCATGACCTGTTTTATCTAAAGATTTATGTAATAATTTTAAATATTATGAGATTATAAGTGAGAAGCCGCGCCTGCTGAGAGATGACGCTGTATAAGGGTGGTTGAGATGTTTGAAATGGGAGACCTCTATTTCAAATGTAAATAAAACGATTGCAAACACATGCTCCACATCAATAATTCGGGATTGATTTCTCACGGCTTTTTATCGTATATTGCTTGTTATCGGATCAGTGCTTGAGAGAGAGGTCGAAGCAAACATGAGTGAGCCATTTCGCATCAAAAAGGTCCTCAATAATAATGTCGTTATCGCGGTGCATCCAGCGTTGCGGGAAGTGGTCTTGATTGGCAAGGGCATCGGGTTCCAAAAAAAAGTGGGCGAACTGATCCAAGAGGAAACCGTGGAAAAATGTTTTGTTCTGCAAGACAAAAAAGAGCAAGAACAATACAAACAGCTGTTATCGCAAGTGGATGAGCGCTTAGTTGAGGTGATGAATGATGTGGTTCTTCATATTCATAAGCGTTTTCAGACACCCCTAAATGAACATATTCATACGGCGCTGATGGATCATATCGGTTTTGCTATCAAGCGGTTGGAGCAAGGGATTGCGTTCACCAATCCGTTTTTGGTTGAAACCCGCGCGCTGTACGAACGGGAATATGAAGTGGCGGAAGAGATTGTCGACATGATCGAAATGAAGATGGGAATTCGTTTGCCAGAAGCGGAAGCAGGCTTCATCGCCATGCACATTCACAGCGCTTTGACCCGCAGACGCCTGTCGGAGATCCACCAGTATTCACGCCTGATCCTCCGGCTTATCCGCATGGTGGAAACGGCACTGAACAAAGAAGTGGATCGCAAAAGCATCTCCTACTTGCGCTTGGTTACCCATCTGCGCTTTGCCATCGAGCGCACAGTGGCAGAGGAAGATATTACCGAACCGGAAGGGTTCACAGAATTGTTGCGTTCTCAATATCCGATGTGTTATGATATAGCATGGAAGCTGTCAAAAGTGATGGAGAGGGAATTGAAGAAAGCGGTTCCCTTGGCAGAAGTGAGTTACTTGACATTACATTTGCAGCGAATTATCAGCAACTGAATAAGGGCTGTTTCAATCCCCGTCCCAATAAAAAGGGTGCGAAACAGCTTTGTGGCTCTTGTTTTCACGTGTTACTGATTCGATCAGGCATGAGTGAAAAAAGGCTGGATGATCAGCGTGGCCAAAGGGATTTGTCCCCTTTTGCAAGCGCTCCCATCTGTCTTTTTTTGCTCATGCCTTATTTATTTTTTGACGGGTTGGGCAAAACAAGAAATGATTGCGTGGAGCGAAAAGTTCTCACGGATTTGCACTTATTCATGTTTTGACAAACCATGATAGGAGGAGACGTCTAAGATGTTTAAAAAACTTTTTGGCATCCTGCAACGCGTCGGTAAGTCGCTGATGCTGCCGGTAGCCATTTTGCCGGCAGCCGGTTTGCTGCTCGCGATCGGGAATAAATTGCAGATTGGGATTTTGGAAAACGCCGGGGGTATTGTATTTTCCAACCTGGCTTTAATCTTCGCGATCGGGGTGGCGATCGGTCTGTCCAATGGCGAAGGAACCGCTGGTTTGGCAGCCGTTGTCGGTTATCTCATCATGAATACAACCTTGGGTGAGATGGCTAAGCTCAACGGAGTGGAAACGGTAGATGTGTTGGGGATACCGAGCTTGCATATGGGGGTTTTCGGCGGGGTAATTATCGGGATTGTGGCGTCATTGCTATATAACCGATTCCATGATATCGAATTGCCGCAGTACCTCGGCTTTTTCGGTGGCAAGCGTTTTGTGCCGATCATCACGGCAGTGGCCGCCTTCCTGATGGGCTTGTTGTTCTTTTTTGTCTGGCCTCCGATCCAAACGCAGATCGACAAGCTGTCCCATATTGTGACGGCGCAAAATACTGCAGTGGCCGCGTTTATCTTTGGTGTGATCGAACGGGGATTGATTCCTTTTGGTCTGCATCACATTTTCTACAATCCGTTCTGGTATGAATTTGGTACCTGGACCAATGCGGCGGGTGAGATTATCAAGGGCGACCAAACGCGTTTCTTCCAAGGTGACCCGACAGCGGGTACATTTATGTCTGGTAAATTCCCGTTTATGATGTTCGGCTTGCCAGCGGCGGCTTTGGCTATTTACCATACAGCTCGCCCTGAGAAAAAGAAGCTGGTCGGCGGTATCATGGCATCTGCGGCTCTGACTTCGTTTTTGACGGGGATTACCGAACCGCTTGAGTTTTCCTTCTTGTTTGTAGCTCCGGTTTTGTATGCAGTTCACTGCATATTCGCAGGTCTGTCGTTTATGTTGATGGATGTGCTGGGCGTGAAAGCGGGAATGACTTTCTCCGGCGGGATCATCGACTTGATCATGTTCTGGGACATCGATACCAAACCATATCTCATCATTCCAGTCGGTTTGGCGTTTGCAGTCATTTATTACTTTGGCTTCCGGTTTGCCATCAAGAAGTGGAACCTGCGTACACCGGGTCGGGAAGATGATGAGCTGGAACACACCAACGAAACGGCGGCAACCGGCGATTTGGCTGAAAATGTGTTGAAAGCACTGGGTGGTAAAGAAAACCTCTCCAACCTGGATGCCTGCATCACCCGCTTGCGCATTTCGGTTAATGATGTGAAAAAAGTGGACAAGGAACAGTTGAAACAATTGGGAGCATCGGGTGTGCTGGAAATGGGTAACCATTTGCAAATCATCTTTGGTCCTAAATCAGATATCATTAAAGAACAAATGAAGCAATTGATGATGGGTAAGAAACCGACCTCCGCGCCTGTTGAAACGAGCGAGCCGGCGAAAACAGAGGCTACAACGGTAGAGCAAGGCGAGTTTGCAGCTCCGATGACCGGGAAGCTGTTGCCGCTCAGCGAAGTGCCGGATCAAGTATTTTCTCAAAAAATGATGGGCGACGGCTTTGCGATTGAACCGACAGAGGGAACAGTGGTTTCCCCGGTGGACGGCGAGATTGTCAACTTGTTCCCAACCAAACACGCTATCGGCATTCGCGCCCTTGATGGCCGGGAAGTGCTGATTCATGTGGGGATTGACACAGTGAACTTGGAAGGAAAAGGATTTACCTCCTTTATTGCTGAAGGGGACAAAGTGGAGAAAGGACAAAAACTGCTGGAAGTGGACTTGGCTTACATCAAGGAACACGCTACCTCGATCATCACACCAGTCATCTTTACCAATTTGCCGGAAGGAGCTGGCGTGAAGCTGAATAAGGACGAGTGCAAAAGCGGAGACGAAAAGATCCTTGCGATTGAGTAGGTGGCATGGCGCCCCGTAAGGAAAACGTGTTGACGGGGCCGGTGACAACGGCTTAATTCAAACGTTGTCGCTGGCCCTTTTTTATTAGCTGTAGCGTATGGTTTTGCTTAAAAAATTAGCAATCATCAGTTAATATGGAGTTGACAGGGTTGGTTTGTCATAAGGCGCACCTTTTCCACACGACATGTCATGTCATTACATCCTGCGAGGAGGAGTTTGGATGGCGAGATCGGCAAGTGGATGGTTATCCTTGGCTCTGGCTTTGGCGGTGGTATTTCAGACAGGATTTATGCCGGTGAATGATTCCACGGCGCCGACTGGGCAATTGGCGCGTATGACATTGGAAGAAAAAGTGGGACAAATGATCATGGCTGGTTTTTATGGAGAGAAACCGACGGAAGAGGCGCGCAAACTGATACAGCAAGGTCATGTGGGTTCGATGATATTGTTCTCTTATACCGGCAATGTGAAGGAACCTTTGCAAACAGCTCGGTTGACCAACGGCTTGCAAGCCATGGCGCAAAAGACACGTCTGGGCTTGCCGCTTCTGATCGCCACCGACCAAGAAGGGGGAGTGGTCGCCCGGCTGACGACTGGAGCGACGGAGTTGCCGGGCAATATGGCACTGGGAGCTACCCGCATCCCGTCACTGGCTCGACAGGCCGCTGAAATCACAGCCAAGGAATTGAAAGCGATTGGCATCCAGATGAATTTGGCGCCCAATGTGGATGTGAATGTGAATCCGGCCAATCCGGTGATTGGTGTCCGTTCCTACGGCGAGGATCCAAAGCTGGTGGCTGAGTTGGGAGCGGAGCAAATCAAGGGCTTACAGAAAAATGGCGTCATTGCAACCGCAAAACATTTCCCGGGTCATGGGGATACCCATGTAGACTCGCATTTGGGCTTGCCGGTGATTGATAAAAGTCGGCAGGAGTTGGAACAAGTGGAGTTGGTGCCGTTTAAACGCGCGATCGCTGCGGGAGTGGATGCGATCATGACGGCCCATATCCATGTGCCCGCCCTCGATCCAACCCCCGATCTGCCGGCGACATTGTCTGAGCCCATTCTCACGGGGCTTCTGCGTAACAAGCTGGGGTATGACGGCTTGATCATCACCGACAGTATGGCGATGGCGGGGGTGGCTGGATATTTTGGCGGGGTGTCTCAAGCGGCGATAAAAGCGGTACAGGCCGGGGCGGATATCATTTTACTTACACCGGAGTTGACTACGGAAGAGCAGCTGGATGTGCACAAGGCGATTGTGCAAGCGGTGAAACGGGGAGAATTGAACGAAAAGCGGATCAACCAGTCGGTGTTGCGCATTTTGCGGGCAAAATGGAAAGTCGGTGTTTTCACTGATCGCTATGTTCCGTTGCATCAAGTGTCCAAAAAGGTGGGCATTCGCAAGCATCACTCGCGTGCCTTGGCAATGGCCCAGCAAGCAATTACCCTGGTTAAAAATGATGACAATCTGTTGCCGCTTCACTTGGATAAAGGGCAAAAAGTGGGAATTATCAGCCCTTACTCGCTACTTGAGTATGTTCAAAAGTATCACGCAGAGGCCGAAGAGTTGTACCTCAACCAGGTCAACCCCAGTGATGACATGATTCAAGCGGCGGTGGCCATGGCCAGGGATAAGGATGTGCTGTTGGTCGGGACCTACAGTGCCAACTTGTATCCGCAGCAAGCAAAATTGGTTCAAGCATTACAAGCACTGCAAAAACCACTCATCGTGGTCGGTCTCCGCAATCCTTATGACATCAAAGAATTTCCAGAAGTGAATGCATATCTGAACGCTTACGGATTCCGCAAGGTTTCCTTGCAAGCGGCGGTAGATACGGTATTTGGAGCAAATCAACCCCAAGGGAAATTGCCTGTTACCATCCCAGACTTGTATCCATACGGCCATGGTTTGTCTTATTCTCATTCAGCACAAGTATGGCCGCAGACCAAGTGAAAGGAAGAACCTTCGCCACGAAGCGACCCATTGCCAGGCTGCAGCCTATTAAGGCTGTAGCCCGGTTTATGCCATGGTATAGTAGAGAAGTTAAACATGACCGAGAAAGGGGAGTGCGCGGATGAAGGTATTGGTAACCGGTGGAACAGGGTTTTTGGGGCGTAATCTCGTCCATTGCCTGGTGGAGGCGGGATTGGAGGTGACTGTGTTACACAGGCGAACCTCTTCTCTGGATGGTTTGCCACCGGGAATATCCTTTGTGGAAGGGGATATCACTTGCCAGGAAAGCATTCGGGGCGTATGTGACGGCATGGACTGGGTTTTTCACGTGGCAGGAGAAGTGGCATGGGGAAAGTGGCACAAACAGTCGATGTACCAGATCAATGTGGAAGGGGCCGCAAATATCGCCAATGAAGCGTTGAGAAGTGGCGTGAAGCGATTTATCCATACGAGTTCGGCTGCGGCGGTGGGATTGGCGGAGCGAGATGCCATCGATGAATCGTTTGACTTTAATGGTGCAGAGTTGCAAGTGGAATACGCGATTGCCAAACGAGCCGGCGAGGACAAAGTGTTGGCTCTTGTTCAGCAGGGTTTGCCGGCGGTAGTAGTTAATCCGACAGTCATCGTGGGGGTGCGGGCAGATACGGGCGGGTTTGTGGAATCCGTGTTGCAACGCAAACTTTTTGTCGCCCCGCCAGGTGGCATCAATGTGTGTAATGTTGCGGATGTGGCGCGTGGACACTTGGCTGCGGCGGAAAAAGGGCGCATTGGCGAGCGATACATATTGGGGGGAACCAACGTATCCTTGCACGCTTTTCTGCAACAGCTGGCCGATTATGGACAAACGGGTTTGACCATTCGCCGTGTTCCGCAAAGCTGGGCGAAAGCAGCAGCCATATTGGGAGAGCTCGGGGCGATGGTTACCGGAAAAGATCCGGCCTTTGCATGGGATTTGGCCAAATTGTGTGGACGCAATGTCTATTATTCCTCTGCCAAAGCAGAGCGGGAGTTGGGCTACACCATCACTCCTTTGGCGGAAACGGTTCAGGCATGTGTGGACTGGGTAAAGACGAGCCACCGTGCAGGAGGCAATCGGCCTGCTGTGTGATAGAATACAATTAAATGAAAAGAAGTAATGCTTATTGAGATGTCGAGAAAAGGTGTGAAAGGTTATGGATATTTGGCGGTTTCTTCCTTATGAAGCGCATGCGCCAGCGATGAACATGGCGATTGATGAAGCGATCTTACATTTGCATCGCGAAGGGAAAGTCCCCCCAACCATTCGCTTTTACGGTTGGACGCAACCCACCTTGTCGATTGGGTATTTTCAAAAAGCGCGCAAAGAAATCGATTTTGACACATTGCAAAACAAAGGATTTGGGTTTGTCAGACGGATGACCGGGGGACGGGCGGTGTTGCATGATCAAGAGTTGACATACAGCGTCATCGTGGAAGAAGCCCATCCCATGATGCCAAAGACGGTTAGCGAGTCGTACCGCGTTATCAGCCAAGGCTTGTTGGCCGGATTCAAGAGGTTGGGATTAGACGCCAGCCTCGCTCCGCCAAAAGGGCGGACAGGGGAAATGTCTTCAGCCTGCTTCGATTCCCCCTCAGACTACGAATTGGTCGTCAGTGGGCGGAAGATCGCCGGCAGTGCGCAAACAAGGCAGAAGGGCATCATTTTGCAACATGGGTCCATTTTATTGGATATGGATGTGGAAGCCTTGTTTGAAGTATTGCTTTTTCCGTCGGACCGGGTGAGAGAGAAACTGAAACAGGCTTTCACAGATAAAGCGGTGGCGATCCGCCAGTTGGCCGATCGGGAAATCGGACTTGAAGAAGTTAAACAGGCGTTTTTTGAGGGATTTGGGGAAGGCATGGGGATTCAGCTCCAGACCGGGGAACTGACCAACCAGGAAAAGGAGCTTGCCCAGCGACTCATGACAACGCGTTATGCCAATGATGACTGGAATTTCATGAGATAACTTGCCTTCAGGCGCGAATGCGATTGCACGGTTTGTGTCTATCTTGACATAATGTACATTTATATGTCATAAACCATTGCTGTTGTCTTTTAGTTCTATACTGTTGAATAATTTTCTTCTTGATTTTTCGGTTGCTTATGATAGCATAAAGGTGCTAGTAGCTATATGCTATTATTTTCTAATTCATTCTAACTTTCATCAAATCTATTATCATAAAGGTTAGGGGAAACTAGATTGAAACAGGATACAAATGTGAAGCGACGATATTATGAAAGATTCCAAGTGGAAGATGTGATCAATTTCTTTTCTGGTCAACTTCTGCAGGCGAAATCTTCGGATGGTGCCCAAGTTTTCCTACAAAGCATCAAAATCACCCGCCGTCCTCTTCCAAACGGCTATCAAGAAGCTTTTCGTCGGTTGCAACATCCGTATTTGGCGCCGATCCTTGACCTGATCGAAGAGGAAAACGAACTGTTATTGG
Organism: Laceyella sacchari; assembly: GCF_004343255.1. Lineage (GTDB taxonomy): Bacteria > Bacillota > Bacilli > Thermoactinomycetales > Thermoactinomycetaceae > Laceyella > Laceyella sacchari. Next base: position 825,868 of record NZ_SMDD01000001.1, read on the forward strand.
TTCACCCGCCGTTTGCTGGAGACCCCTTGCCTTTAACCGTAAATAAAGAGCGGGCAATGGATCCCGAAGTGGCTGTGCGCATTGTGGGGAAATGTTTTAAAACGTTGCGGGATTTGGAGCGGTTACCTTTGCCCCTGAGCGCAACGTTGGATCCGAAGAATATTTTGTTGAACGGACATAAGCCGCTCATTTTGTTCTATTATATGAAGGATCCCAAAACACCACGTTTTGATGAGAAATGGCGCGAGCTCCTTTACTATCTACTTACTGGTCAAGCTCCAATGGGTGGATTGAAACAATGTGAAGCCGAGCTGGAGCGCAGAAAAATCCCAAGTAGGGTAGCGAAGCTGGCGCTGATGAGTTTAGATCGCAAGCATCCGTATGCGGATGTGTTGCACGCGGTAGAGAGCTATATCGATGCCAAAGCCGGGAATCAAGGGAGCGGTCTCAGCCGTAAGAACGCGGCGTCGAAAAAGACGAAACGAAAAGGTGTCGTTACCACCGTTACCATTGCGGCCGCTGCGTTGGTGTTGGTGACTCTGGCCGTTTCACAATGGAAGCCGGAAGAAAGTTATACGGGATTATTTGAAAATCCGGATAATGCGGTAGGACAGCAAGGTGGAGAACAGATTAACACGGGGGACTCGCTGGTGCAGTCCATCCATTTCTCCAATGACAAAACCCATTTTTCATTGCCGTACACCTTAACGGGCAATTCCAACTTGCGCGGGGAGTTTCAACTGGCCAAGTTGAACGGGTTTTTCGGATACTTGGAGTCTTCGGATGGGAATGCACAATACGGAATTCACATCAACAAGCAAGGCTCGATTGAGCTTTACCATACCATGGGCTCCAAAATGACGAAAGTCGGCGTTTCTGGAGATGGATATAAAGTAAAGCCAGGCAAAAAGTACACCTTTGAGATTTTGTACTATCCCAACGAGCCGCTTCGTTTGGCATTCTCAGAAGAAGGGCAGCCGGAAAAATGGATTGCGACGGGGATCACACCCGTTTCAGGAGAGTTGAAAATGAGGTTCACAGGGAAAGAAGGAGCAGTCTTGTACTATCCTGTTCCCAACCCAGTGACCGACAAGCAGATGGTCGAGCGGGTCTGGATGAATCAGCAACCTTGGCACCTCGATTTTGGGCAAGCAGTCCTGACGCTGGACGACGAACAACGCTCGCGGTTGAAAGTGTTCCCAGCTACTCAGGTGCGCTTGGGCGGCAATGATGCCACCAAATTCTCTTTTGCCCCCATTACAGCTGATGATTTGTTCCAAATCGATATACAAACGATCAACAACGCCCGGTACCGGTTGGTGCTGGAGGGGAAAGAGAAAAAGGCAAGCTTGTTCAAGTTGGATGAAAAAATCGAGAAAGTTGCTGAGAAACCGCTGGACGGAGAGGGCGACAACCTTTACACTGTCATGATTAAACCGTCATTCACCAAACTGACGATTGACTTGGTGCGCGGATCCAATAAGACAACCTTGGAGTACACCGACAAAGCACCGATTTTGATCAGGGATGTCACTTTGCAGAATCGCAATGGGTTTGAGTTGGTGGAAGAGAAAGAGAAACTTAACGATACGCAATGAAAGACCGTGACAAAAAGTGCACGGTCTTTTTCTATTGCGTCACGTTTGCGGTGGAAGTCACATCGTAAACGGAGGAATCGAGCGACCGTCAATGTCGGTGAACCCGTATTCTTTGGCTAGATCGCCAACCCTCAGCACTTGGCCGCTTCTCTCAATGACGTCTGAATCGGCACATAGCGCCGCGACTGCCCGGCCGATATAATAGGGCGATTCTGTGTTTTTCAGTGCGTCGACTTCTTGCCAATGTTCTTCGTCCGTTTGGAATGCTTTTAGCACAAGTTCGGTTCTCATCCATCCGGGTGATACGGCCAACACAGCGATGCCGTCCGCCTTTAATTCGATGGACAGCCCATATGCCATGCGAATCAACGCGTTTTTGGCCAAGTCATAATATAAATGGCCGATGTATTTGTCTTGATCCCAAAAGGTGGTGTGGATGATGATTCCTCCCATGCCTTCGCGCAATAAGGGAATTGCAAAATGGTTGGTAGCCAGTTGCGCTCGCACGCCTGCGGTAAACATATGGTCCCAATGTTGAAGGGATTGTTCCCAAAAGGGTTCAGAGGTGATGGGGAGTTGATTTCCACCCCACACATTGTTGACGAGGATATCCAGACGTCCTTGTTCCCGGCGAATTCGCTTAATCACCGCTTCTGTGTCAGCATCGCGCGTATGATCACATTGGACAGGAATGCCCTTTCCGCCCGCGGCTGTCATGAGAGATATCGTTTCATTGAGGGTTCCGGGCTGATCGGGGTCGTTTTGATCGAGGCTACGGCCCGTGACGTACACGGTCGCCCCCGCTTTCGCCAGTTCTACTGCGATGCCGCGGCCCGCCCCACGACTGCCACCTGTGACAAGTGCCACTTTTTCTGTTAATGGTGCCAACATATTCAACTCCTTCCCTTAACATGTTCAGTATAAAATGGATATATGACACCCTTTGTCTTATATCGTGCGATCTTTTTTAAACGCTATCCATACAAAAAAAGCTACCGATTCACGGTAGCCTGTAAGATGACAGATAGGTTGATTTTTTGATGGTGGAGGCACGCTTTGTATGGATTCGGTTCAAAGGCATCAAGAGGATGATTCTGCAAGAGTGGTGCGTTTGATTTCATTGACAAATGCTTCTTGAAGTTGTTTGGTCACAGGACCGGGTACACCTTGGCCTACTGGACGGCCATCGATTTCCACGATGGGACAGATCTCCATGGTGGTGCTACTCAGGAAGACTTCATCCGCCGATTCCAGCGCTTCTTTGGAAAAAGTGGTTTCACTGATCGGTATTTCGCATTCGTCAGCCAATTTGAAAACCACTTGGCGGGTGATTCCATTCAGGATCAAGTGGTTGGCTGGGTGTGTGTGAAGTGTGCCATCTTTGATGATGAAGATATTGGTAGAGCTTCCTTCGGTTACGATCCCGTCGCGAACGAGAATTGCTTCTTTGGCTCCATGCTCGATGGCCGTCTGTTTGGCCAGCACCGCACCAAGCAAGTTGAGGCTCTTAATGTCGCAGCGTAGCCAGCGGATATCTTCCGTCGTGACGGCCTTAATACCGTGGTTCAATTCAGCCAATGGGCGTTTGGCGTGTTGTGTATAGGCGATCACTAGCGGGCGGGCCTGTTCCGGAAAACCGTGATATCGCGGTGCCGTGCCGCGGCTTACTTGAATGTATACATTGCCTTCTTCCAAGTGATTTTGTTGGATCAGGTCAAGCAACAGCTGTTTCAGGCGCGTGATAGGATAAGGTAACGACAGCCGAATTTCCGTGGCGCTACGTTCCAATCGGGCCAGATGTTCATCCATATAAAAGGGGCGTCCATGGTAGACCCGAATCATTTCATACACGCCGTCACCAAATTGGTAAGCCCGGTCTTCAATGTCAATGTTCGCTTCTTCACGGGAAACCAAACGTTCGTCATACAGAATCATTTTGCTTCATCCCCTCTTTATGTATCTTTCTTTTAGTTTGCCGGATGGTTCTGAAAAGTACAAGGCTTGATCTTGACTGAAAACTAACTTCGCTCACCTTGCCAAGCGGTGTTTTTTCTGAAACAATGGTGGTAACTTCTGTTTGCCGATACATAAGCGTCAATATCGATGAGGGATGTGGTAATGTGGCAATATACGCATTAAGTGACTTGCATTTATCATTTAACAAACCGGTTACCCTCTATGATGTCAACCCTGATCAAGATATAGAAAAGCCGATGGATGTGTTTGGCTGGACGCGGCATTATGAGCGGATTCGCGACGGGTGGCTCCGCTTGGTCGGTCCGGAAGACACTGTGCTGATTCCCGGGGACATCAGTTGGGCCATGAAATTGGATGTGGCGCGGTACGACTTTGACTGGATCAATCAGTTGCCGGGCTATAAAGTGATGTCGCCGGGCAACCATTGTTATTACGCTCACAGCAAAAAGAAAGTACGAGAGATGTTGCCGGAAGGAATGCAGTGGGTAGATGCGGACTATACGCTGGTTGAGGGGCGAGTGGTGGCTGCCACCAGGGGGTGGATGTTGCCAGGGGAGCGTTTTTTTAATGAGGAAGAAGATCGCAAGATCTATGAACGCCAAGTCGGCCGGCTACGACTTGCTTTGGAAGCAGCCGCGAAGGAGCAACCTGGACGAGAGAAGATCGTTATGCTCCATTTTCCGCCGTTGACGGCTTCCGCGAAGGAGTCTGGGTTTATGGAAGTGATGAAAGAGTTTGGGGTGACTTTGTGCGTTTATGGGCATATGCATGGCAAGGCCCGAGAAGAAGCGATTCAAGGGCGGGTGGATGGAATCGACTTGCGTTTGGTCGCTTGCGATGCCATTGATTTTTGTCCGGTCAAGTTGTTTGATTGAGAAGGTGCGGTCCGTGAGCTAAAGAGATGGTCGTACGAGGAGAGTCGTTCGGACGTATCGGCGCTTCACTGTCCAATGGTAGGCGGCGGGCGGGTCGCGATCAAGTGTGAGGGACCCGCAGACCTTCCATACTCGGCACTATCGGTGACTGAACTCCGCCGGCAACCATCAGTCCGAAGTTTGCCCGAAAGTCCGCCTCGCCGATGGGATCCGGCTTAACGGTAAAACGGTTGGGAATAGTGGTCAGCGCCGTTGGAGTTTCCCTTCAGTTGCTCGCGAAGTTGCTCCCGAAGTTGGCGGTTTTCTTCGCGGATTTGTTGCACGTCATAAAGCAACTGTTGGAGCAACTGCTCGATCTGGTTGTACCGTTCATGCTCATTCAACACGGATTGTGTTTGAATCGTCTTTTCAAACTCTATGTAATCTTTAATGATTTGATCTAGAAAATGATTCACTTCATCCACATCGTAACCGCGCATTTTCCGTTTGAACTCCTTGTTATGAATATCACGTGCCGTCAAACCAGGCATATCTATCCCTCCTCCACAATGTCTTTAAATTCAGTATACTCACTCAATTGAGAATGGTAAATACCTAAGAGACATGTCATAGGCATCTTTTCATGAATCTGGGACATTGGATCGGATGCGCAAGAATCGGCTGTAGAAGATCAGAGGGAAGACAAGATGGAAAACGGTGCTTTGTTTTCCTTCATGCGCGCTAGCATTGGCAGGGGATATTCGGTATACTGTATCGTGCGACAGAAACGAAAACAAGAAAGAGGTGGCAGGTGGGATGAAAATCCTGGCAGTCCCTGGAAGTTTGAGTGAACAGTCAACGACGCATATGGCAGTAGCGATTGTCGCCGAAGCGGCTCGTAAGATGGGTGCCGAGGTAGAAGTGTTTGACCTGCGGAAGGATCCGTTGCCGATTTATGATGGGCGAGTGGATGAAGCGTCTTATCCGGAGACCGTTCGGTTGTTCAAACAAAAAATGGCGGAAGCCGATGGATTCATTTTCGCGTCACCTGAATATCATGGCAGCATATCCGGTGTGTTAAAGAATGCATTGGATTTTATCGGAGCGCGTGAATTAGAAGGAAAATGGGTGGCATTGCTCGGCACGGCCGGAGGTGCGATGGGCGCTACAAATACGCTCAATACACTCAACACGATCTGCCGCTCACTACACGCGTGGCCATTGCCTTCCATGCCTTCTGTACCACAAAGTTACATGGCATTTAATTCGGACGGCACATTAAAAGACGAGAAACTGCAACAACGGCTGGAAGACTTGGGTACCAGTCTGGTGAAGATGATCCAACTGTACGGATCAGAGCTACGTGTCAATACAAAAGGATAGGAGATTAGCATGCTCTATCCGCAAAAATATGATAAACTACTTTTGAATTTCAGTTGCTACATAGATAGGGGGACTTTCGATGCCAACACCGAGCATGGAGGATTATTTGGAAAACATTTATAAATTGATTGAACAAAAGGGTTATGCCAGGGTGTCGGACATCGCAGAAGCATTGGAAGTGCACCCCTCATCTGTAACAAAAATGGTGCAAAAGCTGGATCAGAACAAATATCTGGTCTACGAAAAATATCGGGGTTTGGTTTTAACTTCTAAAGGGAAAAAGATAGGGAAACGCTTGATGGATCGGCACCAGTTGCTGGAGGAGTTTTTGCGTTTGATCGGAGTTAGCGAAGACCAGATATACCATGATGTAGAGGGGATCGAGCACCATTTGAGTTGGGATTCGATTACTTGCATCGAAAACCTGGTACAGTATTTAACGGCTAACAAAGAAATCGTGGATCACTTGCAATCCTTAAAAGAAGCAGATGAACAAGAAACGGATGAAATGAAATAACCCATGGACTCGTCTCCTTGGGTTTTTTTGCTCTTTATCACATACATTTTTTAACAGGGAGAATTTGAAAAGGAGGGGCGCTGATGTGGGCAGACGCCGTTTTTGAAGGCGGTGGGGTGAAAGGGATTGGTTTGGTGGGCGCTTTATCCGTCGCTGAGAGCAAGGGATACAAGTGGAAAAAAGTAGCCGGAACATCGGCGGGGTCGATCATCGCGGCCTTGCTGGCTGCTGGCTATACAGGCAAGGAATTATATGAAATTTTGATGGAGCAGGAATTTTTGCAGTTTTTGGCTCCGTCTTGGTATGATTATATTCCCGTGGTTGGTCCGGCCTTGCGGTTATGGTTGAAAAAAGGGTTGTATCCGACGACAGAGTTGGAGAAGTGGGTTTCCAATCTGCTCAAGGCCAAAGGGATTCAGACGTTTAAAGATTTGCCTGAGGGTGTGGAGCTTCACGTTATCGCATCGGACATTTCACGAAGCCAATTGTTGGTGTTGCCGCAGGATTTGAAACAGTACGGTTATGATCCTGAATCGTTCCCAGTGGCCAAAGCGGTGTGTATGAGCTGTAGCATCCCTTTCTTCTTTGAACCGGTCAAATTGATGCATTATCCTACCCGCAAAACCTCTTATGTGGTGGATGGGGGAGTGTTAAGCAATTTTCCGGTCTGGTTATTTGACAAGGATAATCCGCGATGGCCTACTTTCGGCTTTTCGCTCTGCGCAGAAGGAGAGGAGCAAATCCATCAGATTGACGGCCCGCTCAGCATGTTCCGATCGTTGCTCTATACGATGTTGGATGCGCGGGACAACCGGTATGTACAACAGCATGAAGAGATCCGCACCATTCAAGTGCCGATCAGCGGCGTGAAAATGACTGATTTTTCTTTATCCAAGGAAAAGAAAGAGGAATTGTTCATGTCGGGCGTGAAAGCTGCTGAGTTTTTCTTCAACAAATGGAGCTTCGATCAATATCTCAGCGCACGGGGTAAAAGCAAACAAATCACATACAAGATCAACCCATCCGACCAAGCTGGAGGATAAAGTCCGAAAGTTGGCTTAACATGGATATCAATGCATTTGGTTCTCCCGTTTTATGTCGATTGTCATTGCACCCGAGAATATGAAACAGCCCCCGCTTTACACCAGAGAGGAAGGCGGGGGCTGTTTCATTATAGCGATTTTTTATTGTTGTTGCCTTCAATCACACGAAATGGGTATTTTTTGCGCTTGCGTGGGTGGGTCTTGGCTTGTTTGCTTGCTAGGGGTGAGCGCATTGAGCCTAAGCGCAACAGCCAGCGCGGTGGGAATTTGTACAGGTAGATGACGATGCCGATGACTAGCGCCGGCAAGAGCAACCGACTGGGCTGTTGGATGAATTCGATCACGGCGCCGAACAAGACAAAAGCCAGTACGAGATAATGCCAATATGGCTTAGAGCCGGGGTTGGTCACGCATAACACCCTCTTTCTTATGGGCTAACTGGAGTGAACCAATTGGGAAGCTTGTTGAACATGTTGTCGAGCTTCTTGGGCGTCGAGTTCCCGCATGCGGACAAACGCGTGGATGGCTACTTCCACCTGAGTGTCATCGGGCTCTTTGGTTGTGAGTTTTTGCAACCATAAGCCGGGATATCCCAAATAGGTGAGTACGGGAACATCCCGCACGGCATTGGTCAGGCGCAACAATTCATAGGAGATGCCCAACACGGCCGGAAGCAACAACAGTCTTGTCACGATGCGATCCCACACTCCGTCGTAACTGAAGAAAGAGTACACAATCACGCCGACAATGATGCTGAGAATGATAAAGCTACTGCCACAGCGGTAATGAAGGGTAGAATATTTTTGCACATTGGTTACTGTTAATTCTTCCCCATGTTCAAAGGCGGTAATCACTTTGTGCTCCGCTCCGTGATATTGAAAGAGCCGTTTGATCATCGGGGTTTGCGAGATCAACCACAAATAGGAGAGCAACAATAAGGTTTTGATTACTCCTTCGAGCAAACTTTGGATGACCAAGTTTTGCACGAAGCGGTCAAACAAGACACTAGCCAAAAAGGCGGGAACTGCGGTGAACAATACTTTGCCAAACAGGAAGGACAGGATACCTACCAGGGTGACGCCCAAGATCATCATCCATTTGGATTGGTTTGAATTGGGCGCTTGTTCGGGATCATCTGGATCGGCATGATCCAGCTCGTATTGTTCGGTCGCGAATTGCAGGTGTTTCGCACCAGAGGCGCTGGCAGCGATGATCGCGACAATGCCCCTTAAGAAGGGAATCTTCATCAGGAAGTCAAGTGTTGGCGAGGTTTTCTTTTTGCATTCGAATAATTCGATGTTGCCGTCTTTGCGGCGAACGGCGGTTACTTGGGCGTGTTGCCCGCCAAACATCACGCCTTCGATGACGGCTTGCCCGCCGTAAGCAATGGGTTTATCTGACACGTAGGCGCACCACCTTGTTGTAATTGGCATCAAATAATGTGTATTTTATTCTAACACAATGGTTGGGGAAGTGTGAGAGGGGAGTGTGATGGAGGTGCGGATCATGCGTATGTATCGTATTATTTGAACACTGCTTCGATGGATTCCTGCTTGACAGGGTGGAAAGCGATTACCGTACGACCCGTGGACAAAACGGCAAGTTCATGGGAAAATAGATAGTTGTCTGGGCAATCATATTTAGGATAACCATCCGAGTGTACATTGGCGAAAAGCGTTGCGGGAGGTGGGCATGATGGTAAACGTCCTCGTATTGCACGGCCCGAATCTCAATCGCTTGGGCAAACGCGAGCAGGCGGTTTATGGGCGCACCACATTGGAAGATATTAATGCAGGGTTGATTAAAAAAGGGGAGGAGTGGGGCCTCCGCGTTGCTTGTTTCCAAAGCAACATGGAGGGGGAATTGATCGATCAGCTCCATCTCGCGGAAGGGAATTTTGATTACATAGTTTTTAACCCAGGTGCTTATACCCATTACAGTTATGCTTTGCGTGATGCAATTGCTGCGATTGATGTGCCGGTGATCGAAGTGCATATGACCAACATCCATGCCCGGGAATCCTTTCGGCACACTTCTGTGACGGCGCCGGTCACATGCGGGCAGATTGTGGGGTTCGGCGCGTTGAGTTATGAGCTCGCCTTGGCCGCCATCAAGGAGCTGGCGAACCGGAACATGGAAAACAAGGGGTGAAGATGTTGGAAAAACGCCTATCGAAACTGAGACAAAAACTGCAAGAGCGCGGCATTGAAGCGCTATTGGTCAGCCATCCTGTGAATCGCCGGTATTTGACCGGATTTACCGGGTCGGCCGGAGTGGTGCTGATCACGGCCACTGAACAGCTGTTGTTGACCGATTTCCGCTATGTGATCCAAGCGCAGGAACAAGCGCCGCAAATGACCTTGGTGCAACACCAAGGCATTTACCACACGGTGGGTGAGCAGTGTCGCAAGTTGGGCATCAAGGCTTTGTCTTTTGAGCAAGACCATCTGACGTTTGCCGAGTTTTTGCAGTTGAAAGAAGCTGTTGGCGACATCAAGTTGCAACCGACCAGCGGCATCGTGAAAGAATTGCGTATGGTGAAAGACGCGGATGAGTTGGCAGTGATGAGAGAAGCCGCCCGGATTGCGGATCAAGCCTTCAGCAAAATTTTGTCCGACATCAAGCCCGGTGTGCGCGAGAACGAGATTTCCTTTAAATTGGAGTTCTATATGCGAGAGTTGGGGGCAACATCTTCGTCTTTTGACATGATTGTTGCATCCGGCAAACGTTCTGCCTTGCCGCACGGAGTGGCCAGTGATAAAGTGTTAGAACTCTGCGATCTGGTGACACTAGATTTTGGGGCCTTTTATCAAGGCTATGCGTCCGACATTACCCGCACGGTCATGCTGGGGCGGCCGAGCGAGAAACAAAAAGAGATTTATGATATTGTATTGGAAGCTTGTAATCGCACGATTGCGGCGCTTCGCCCGGGGATGACTGGGAAAGAGGCGGATGCGGTCGCTCGTGATTACATCAGAGCGCATGGGTACGGCGAATTTTTCGGCCATAGCACAGGTCATGGACTCGGCATGGAAGTGCATGAGCTTCCGATGCTCTCCAGCCGTGGAGATATGGTTCTTCAGCCGAATATGGTCGTCACTGTGGAGCCGGGGATTTATCTGCCAGAGGTGGGCGGTGTCCGCATCGAAGACGATGTGGTCATCACGGAAACCGGCTGTGAAGCGCTGAACCAATCAAGTAAAGAATGGATTGTCATTGAATAAGGAAATGGAGGAAAGTAAAACATGATTAGCGTAAACGATTTTCGTACGGGTTTGACCGTTGAACTGGAAGGAGACGTTTGGCAAGTTATTGAATTCCAGCACGTAAAACCGGGTAAAGGGGCGGCGTTTGTTCGTTCCAAACTGCGCAACCTGCGCAACGGCAACATTCAAGAGCGGACCTTCCGTGCCGGGGAGAAAGTGCAAAAAGCATTGGTGGAAACCCGCCAAATGCAATACTTATACGAAAGCGGCGGCGAATACACATTCATGGACAATGAAACGTACGACCAAATCACCCTTCCAGGGGAGCGTTTGGAATATGAATTAAACTTCTTGCAAGAGAACATGAATGTGCAAATCGTTTCCTTTAAAAACGAAACGATTGGGATTCAGTTGCCAAACACGGTTGAATTGGAAGTGGTGGAAACAGAACCGGGCATCAAAGGGGATACTGCCACAGGCGGCAGCAAACCAGCAAAACTGTCCACCGGTTTCACCGTGCAAGTGCCTCTCTTCATCAATGTCGGTGACCGCCTCATTATTGACACGCGTAGCGGACAATACGTTTCCCGGGCTTAAGCCGTATGTTTTGCCTAAAACCTCTGAAGCCAGTGGCTCAGAGGTTTTACTTTCATAATAGGAGGGAATGCCATGAAAATCGTCTCAATTGAACCGACGCCGAGCCCCAACGTGATGAAATGCAATGTCGATGAAACGCTGCCCGCCGGAACGAGTTACAATGTTACCAAAGATCAAATGGCTGACGCTCCCCATTACTTACAGCGCTTGCTGGAGATCGACGGGGTGAAAAGCGTGTTTCAAGTGCTCGATTTTATCTCCATTGAACGACATCCCAAAGCGGACTGGCCCGATGTGCTGGCCCAAGTGAGGGAATTGTTGGGCGATGCGGTAATGACTACGGCACCTCAAAAGGAAGAGTCAGCAACGGATCAAGAGTCATTTGGCGAGGTTCAAGTGTTTATCCAAAAGTTGAAAGGCATCCCGATGCAAGTCAAATGCGTGAGAAATGGGGAAGAAATGCGATTTGGGCTGCCGGAACGGTTTAAAGCCGCCGTGATGCGGGCTCAGACTGCGACCAGCAACTTGGTATTTGAACGGGAGTGGGTGGAGCAACGTCCACGATACGGTGAAATGAGTGAAGTGGGAGAACAAGTCGTTGAAGAGTTGGCGGCCGCTTACGACGAAGTGCGCTTGTCGCAGATGGTGGAACGGGTGTTAAACCCAGAACAAGAACGGAAAGAACAGGCGTTGACTGCGGATGAAGTGATGCGAGCGTTTAATGACGAGAATTGGGAGAAACGGTATGCGGCGTTGGAGCAGTATGAGCCAAATGTGGATGAGCTTTATGTCTTGGATCGGGCACTCGATGATGCGAAAGCATCCATTCGCCGCTTGGCTGTGGTTTACCTTGGTTTTGTCGGAGGCAAAGCCGTGTTGCCTTATGTTATGCGGGCGTTGCGTGATGCTTCGCCAATTGTACGTCGGACAGCGGGTGACACCTTGTCAGACATTGGCGATCCAGAGGCTATTCCTGCCATGTGTGTTGCGCTGAAGGACACCAATAAATTGGTGCGTTGGCGTGCGGCGCGTTTCCTGTATGAAGTGGGAGATGAATCAGCGTTGCCGGCTCTGCGCGATGCGGTGGATGATCCCGAATTTGAGGTGCGCTTGCAGGCGCGATTGGCGCTGGAGCGGATTGAACGTGGAGAAGAAGCAAGCGGCACGGTGTGGCAACAGATGATGAAACGGATGGAAGAAGAAAAAAGGAAATAAGAGGTAACAACCTATTAACGCCGGTGCAATTGGTATTGGCATGCACCAAGGGCCCTTCCTGCACGGAAGGGCCCTTGTCCGGTCAACGGTGGTTCAATGCGTTAACTGCATTGATCAAACCGAAACCCGATTGTTTATCATAACCTTTTTTATAAATATCTTCGGCAGATTGTTTGATGATCGACTTGACTTGGGTTGGGGAAATCTGGTTTTTTCCGTGTTTGGAGATCACCAAGCCTGCGACCGCCGCTACTTTGGGCGCAGCCATGGACGTGCCCGCGTACCAAGCATAACCGTGTGTCACATTGTCGTTTTCGTCCACAATCGGCACGGTGCTGAAGCAGAGATAAGTCTGGTCATTGTTGTTTGGACCACGGTCTCCTCCAGGTGCCATCACATCGATTTTTCCGACCCCATAGTTGGAGTAATAGGTTAATTGCTTATCCTTGTTACCGGCGGATACACGAATGAGCAGATTGCTGGCCGGGTCGCGGTGGGTGGCGCCACGATTTTCTTCATCAAAAAAGCGGGTCAGGCGGCCCGGACTGGTGATGTCAGCTCCTGCGTTACCGGCGGAACCGACAACGGTGACCCCTTTCTTATGCGCGTAGGCAATCGCCTTTTTAAACAGATTCATTTCTGCGCGGATGTCGCTGGCATGGCTTGCAGGATCTTGCAAGAAGAGATAATCACCCAAACTCATATTAACCACATCATAATCTTTGTCAGCCGCATATTTCAGGGCTTCAGCGATGGTTGCCGTCGAAGCGCTGCCCTCGCGGGGGAAGACTTTGAGTGCCGCGATGCCTAGAGACGGCCCCACACCCAGGGCTTTTCCATTCGCCGCGATGGCACCAGCCACATGGCTACCATGGCCTTCATAATCTTGCGCGCTTTCTCCGGGGACGAAAGATTTGGCGTCGACGATGTTATCTTTCAAGTCAGGGTGTTCCAAATCAATGCCTGTGTCAATCACTGCTACGACCACATCTTTTTTACCTTTTCCTCCGGGAAGATTCCAGCTTGCCCCGTTTTGGGTTACTTGTTTAATGTCCCATTGATATTGGTCATAGTAACCATGGTCTCCGTCCGTCACGGCGATCTCTTTTGCTACAGCCTTTTCCATTGTGATGCTCAGTTGCCTTCCGGCATTCTCCACTTCTTGGTTGGCTTGAATCTTGCTCAAAAATTGGGGATGAGATGAAGACGCTTTCACATAGGCAAGCGCAGCATCCTTTTTAAGCACAATACCTCCTGCTTCTTGAATAATTTGTTCGGCGTTGGCAGGAAGGCTATTACCTTTGAAGTTGATGGTGTACGTTTGGCTGTGACTGTTTGCATGTGCAGGAGTGATGTTTCCGGTGATGGCAAATGCAGTGCTGGTAATGAGAGAAAGTCCGAGTGTAAACCACTTCTTCATTTAAATGCCTCCTTCAGCAAAATCATTAATATATATAACAATAGGTATATTCTGCAAACTAAACAGGAATTCCTATATAGATTTTTAATTAAATTATTTTCTGAAGTTGTTTTTATCTAGTGGGTTCAATTGGAATAGCCTATGACCAATGTTCTGAAGTTTACTCTCCATGTGCGGAGGTATTTGCCGTTTGCGAACTGAAAGGGAACAGGCGGCGGTAGCGACGGTGCACTGCTTGAAAATGGGCTTGCAACTTACCGTGAAAATAAAAGGCTATTTTTGCGAGCAAGAAGGAAAAAACAATGGCGACCAGTGGGCTGAGCAAGCGGGGAACTTCATATGTACCGATGTTAAACGGCACTGCAGCCCCAAACAGGCGTAACAATCCTGCAATCAATACAAGGGCTGCTGCCAAGGCAAACGCGGCGCTGGTTCCGCCTAAGAAGACGGTGATGACAGGACTGGTTATTCCGGCTGTCGAGAAGAAAACCATTTTCTTTAACCAAACAGAAGGTCGGGTAGGTGATTGACTGAGATAATATTCTCCGATATATCCTTTGGCCAGCTCAGCGGGAGAGCCTAAAGAGGTGAGTAATGTGTCTAGCGGCTTGCCGTGTTTAACTCCCTCGCGGAGATGACTTTCAATTTCATGGACAATTTCCTGTTGTTCAGAAGGCGGTAACGGTTTCAGATGGGTTTTTAGCCGCTGGATATAATCTTGTAGTTCTTCATTCTTCTTCATGTTGATCCCTCCATCGAAAAAATAGGTCGGGCTGATTCGTGCGCCCATGCACTGCGAGAGTGTCGCTTCTTTATTTATCCAGTCATGAGAAAAACCCTGCTTTTTGAAGCAGGGTCATCGGAAAATGAATTTTAATATTTGTAGGAAGAAAGCCGTGATGCCAGCTGCCATGAGTGGTCCCACCGGTATTCCCCGCATGAACAAGATGCCGAAAATGGAACCTATGACTAATCCGACAATCAATTGTGGATCTACTTTTAATAGGTCTAACCCTTTGCCATTCATGTAAGTGGCGAGTGCCCCTCCCAACAAGGCCAAAATGCCTGGCGTGGAGGTGAAAACCATCAGTATATCTTTGGTGTTGATCCGTCCGGAGGCAAAGGGAATCAACACCGAAAGGGTTAAAAACAGCAGGCCAAACTCTAACCCTCGCCGCTCTAAAGCGGGGAAATAGCGATCTAGATGAATCAGTTTTAATATGAGTAAAAAGCTTGCGGCGGTGGCGATCAGAGGAGATCGACCCACGATGCCAATGATGATTAGGACGACGAGTAAAATATCGGGATTCATATGGATAGCCCCTGTCCGAGGTTGTTTAGTTACACTTTATGATGGACAAGGTGGTTTTAGTCATCTTTTTCTCCAACACAGAACAGGAAGCTCATTATGATTTTAAATATTCCAACAATTTAGCTCGAGAGGAATTGAGATAACGTATCAGCCCGCAAACCTCGGCGTAAAGACTCCAACGACATCACATCATTGGGCTGGATGTTACCCAAGTTGATCGAATTACCAAGCAATTGTATGAGCTGTACCTGTTGTTTGACTTGGGGCGCTTCCCAAATCACATATTGTGTTGGGATTCGCTCCGCCAGCTTTTCCAGGTAGACGCAATCCGCATTTCCCGCTTGGTCATACACACCGATGTTTTGCCCGGACTCTCTGCTTTCCATGATTACGTAGGCAGCTCCTGCTTTGCGGTCCAACGCAAACATAGAAGCAAATTCGTCAACGGTGGGATGGTAGCCGTGCATTTTTTTCCCGATTTCGGTGATCACTTGTAAGCCCATCTGACAAGCTTGTTGAACCAAGCGGTAACGGGTATCAGCCGGGATTGTGACCGTGCCGTCCGAAATTTCGACCCAATCCAATCCCAAATCACGTACCATTTGATAATACTCAGACACTTTCCGTCGGCTATATGCGATTTCAAAAAAGGTTCCGCCAAAATAAAGATGAATGCCGTGTTGTTTACTCAAAGCGATTTTCTGTTGAAGGATTTGAGGGGGGGTAATGGTGGCTGTCCCGAAAGCGAGTTTGATGAAATCGATATATTCGCCTGTGAGCTGCAAGAGGTCTTGATAGGCGGATAAGCCCAACCCTTTGTCTATCACCATGGTGCAACCCGTTGACCGGGGTTTGGCGTTATCCGCACGCGTTCCACTCAAATCGGCAAGAACTTGCAATAGGCTTTTCACTTCCATCACGCTCTTCTCCCCCTTACGCCGTGTTCATCTTCACTCTATTTCATAATTGGCAGGAGAAGCAAGAGCTTCTTTAAGCTGGAGAGAGCGGTTTTTTGCGTATGAGTAAGCGTGAACGACCATCCTTCCCTTTGATCCGTTTGGGTGGGTGGATGATTACATTACATAGCCAGCCGATAAAGAATAAGACGACGCCCAACCCGATGAATAGCAAAAAGGGACGGTTAGCCAGAGCGCCAAATGCGGGTGGTCCCATGGCGACTCCAAAAAAACGCACGCTTCCATACAGCGACGTGACGATGCCGCGCTCCTGCATACCGACCGCTGAAGTAATCATCGTGTTTAAGCAAGGAAGAACCAATCCATTTCCAATTCCGATGAATGAAGCAGCGGTGATAAGCAGGGGGGCGTTTTTGGCCCAAGGGATGACGGCGACGGCTACCGCAGAAAGGCACAGGCCGATGGTGATCAGCCTTTTCATTTGCCGGGTATTCTCCTTTACATGCGAACCGGTAAAATAAGCCGTTCCACATAATGTTAGCAGGGGGATGGCCAGAATGAACCCCTTTTTGATGCCATCGATGCGATACGCTTTTTCCAAGAAATCGGATAGGTGAAACAATACTCCGAACATGGTAAACATCGTCAAAGCCCCGGCGATAAACGCCACACTCATCCAATTGCCTTGCCGCTTAAAAATCTTTTTAATGTGCTCACGGTATTGAGACAGTGGTTGCGGTTTCTCTTTTTTGGTAGGTTCTTTGACTAGTTTCCATAAAGCGAGTGAAGTTGGAATGCATAAGAGTGGAAAAGCGAAAAACATGGCGTACCAAGTGATCAATGCGATGAGCGAGCCCAGGATGGGACTTAGCACTTTCCCGAACGCATTGGAAGCTTCAATGATTCCCAGCGCTTTACTTCGGTTGTCTTTGGTGAATAAATCACTCACCAACACCATGGCGATGGGAGCGGTACCGGCCGCCCCTATGCCTTGCACAATGCGCGAAGCGAGCAGGAACCCGTAAGACCCCCCTCGATAAACCGCGGAGAATCCAGCCAGCAGCCCGCCGACTCCATACAGGATCAAACTGAAGATGATCACTTTCTTTCGGCCGATTCGGTCGGACAATACTCCGGCGATTGGAATAGCCAAAGCGGCGGGAATGGAAAAGAGCGTGATGAGCAAGCTCACTTGAAAGGCGTTGACATCCAACACTTTTCCTGCTGTGGGCAAAACCGGAATCAGCATGGAGTTTCCCAAAACCATGATCAACGGGATGGAACTTAATGTGATAAGGACAGCCCAGCTTGGCTTTGCCGTGGTTTGCATGTTGTTTTCTTGTGGCATCCCAAATTCACCTCATTTCAATCTGCTTCATCAGTTTGCCCTGAAAGGCCGGATGCTATTTGCCATTTATTGAATGGATTGGATCGGTCAGGCGGGTGGCACACTAGGAGCAAATCGAAGCCGCAAAGAGGTGAGTGAAAGATGTTCGAAAGCATTAAACGCGATTTGTCCTTCATCCAAGGCTTGTTGGAAGGAGATGTGAACCATCAGCACCATGTGGAGTACCGTGGATTATCACGGTTGGTTGATGTGGTGGACTTGCTGGTTGAATCCGTCGAGCAATTGGAGCGCCGGTTGTCGGAGCTGGAGGAATACGTGGAGACCATCGACGAAGACCTCAATGAACTGGAATTGCTTTGTTACGATGACGATGAGGAAGATGATGAGTGGGATCATGAGATTGAGGTGACTTGCCCTGAATGCGGTGAAGATGTCACTATCGACGAGGACGATTTGGAAGATGAAAATGTGGAACTGTTGTGCCCCAAGTGCCACACAGTTTTGGATCTTGAGGAGATCGACGAAGAAGATGTCGAAACCGTGATCAGTGAAGATTAAAAAGCGTCACGGATGCCATAAGCGCGGACAATGGACACGGAATGGCCTGCGCCTGTAGCAGTTCAAAAAAGACATAGGCAAAGATTGCATGGAAAGCGCGTGGCGTTTGTCATGAAAAAGCTCTCCCTTTCATCCATCGTTGAGAAGTCGTTCCATTCGGCAAAGGGTGTTGCACATATGTGATGAGGAAGATCCATCAATTTTTTTAAAACATACACTCGAAGTGTCCCTAAAAGAGGTGGGGCGCTTTTTTTTGTGGCTTAAAAACAGCGCGCCATTTTTGCGGCAACGGTTGGCATAAAAGATACAAGCTCACATATGAATGGGAATAAAGAGGAACCATGGGACAGGAGGTGTTCCATGCCATATCAAGCGATTTACAAAATTCTCCCCCCAGGGCTGCGCGAGGTGATTCATTCCCTGCCGCAGAGAGTGTCTGCCACCATCGAAGAAATTCGCGTTCGTCAAGGGCGACCCTTGGAAGTGATCACGCCGACCCATGCTTGGTTTGTGGACAAGGCAGGGGCATTGAGCAAAAGTCCGGATTGCGCTTGGATTCCCTCCCGCGGTGATTGTGTCAAATTGCTTAACCTGATAAGCAATCATTCACTGTATGCGTTGGAGGAAGAGCTTAAACGCGGCTTTGTCACGATCGAAGGTGGCCATCGCATCGGGTTGGCGGGAAGAGTGGTAGTGGAACAAGGCGGGGTTAAGCATCTTCGGGACATTACCAGCTTTAATATCCGCATTGCCCGACAAGTGAAAGGCGTTGGAGAGCGATGGATTTCTACCGTGTTGCACGAGGGGCGAATTGAAAATCTATTGATCGTGTCCCCACCCCAATGCGGCAAGACCACGTTGGTGCGTGATTTGGCACGTTTGGCCGGCACAGGTGGACAAGGATATCCGGCATATAAAGTGGGGATTGTGGACGAACGGTCGGAAATCGCGGGATGTTTGCATGGGGTACCACAACATGATGTCGGATTACGGACAGATGTGCTTGACGGGTGTCCCAAAGCAGAAGGGATGATGATGATGATCCGCTCCATGTCTCCTGATATTTTAGTCGTTGATGAATTGGGGCGGGCAGAAGACACGGAGGCGATTCATGAAGCGGTCTATGCGGGGGTTTCCGTCTTCGCCACGGTTCACGGGCGCTCGATTGAGGAATTGATGCACCGGCCCACGTTTGTCCCGCTACTGGGAGAAGGCGTGTTTTCGCGCATCATGATACTGAGTCGCGCACAGGGACCAGGGACGGTAGAGCGGGTGCTAGATGCGTCGGGACGGCTTCTTCACCCAAATCGGAGAGAGGTGGCTGCCGGGTGATGATGAAATTGATCGGCGGATTGTTGGTGATTTTGGCTACGAGCTGGTTGGGCTTCACTTTTGCCGGACGCGTACGCGACCGCCCCAAACAGCTGAGACAACTCCGTTCATACTTAGCCATCCTGAAAACAGAGATTGAATATGGGACAAGGCCGCTCGCTGAAGCTTGCGCTAGCATCGCTTCTCAGGAGGAAACGGCGGTGTCCCGGCTGTTTCAGGCCAGTGCCGATCAGCTGCTCAAGGGGGACGGATCTTCCACCTATGAATGTTTTAAGCGAGCCATTGAGCAAGAGTGGCAGCGAACCGCGTTACAACAAGCGGAACAAACGGTGTTGCTACAACTTTGTCAGGTGCTGGGATCATCAGACCGCCAAGACCAAGCGCATCATTTGACGATGGCCTGCAATCAATTGGAGTTGGAAGAAAACCGCGCCCGTGAAGAACAAGACCGGTATGAAAAAATGTATAAAACCATGGGGGTTTTGACGGGAGTCTTGTTGGTAATCCTCATGATTTGACCTAATTTTCAGAATGGAGGGTGCGTATGCCGTATCATCTGGATTCGGTGTTTCAGATCGCGGGCATCGGGATTATTGTCGCGATGATCCACACCGTGCTGAAACAGATGGGAAAAGAGGATTTTGCCCACTGGGTGACGCTGTTTGGCTTTGTTGTTGTCCTCTTCATGGTGGCTATGCTGGTGCAAGATTTGTTTCAAACCATAAAGAATGTGTTTCTGTTTCGTACATGATGGGAGGCGATCCGCTTGGAAATCATCCAGGTGGTGGGGCTGGGTCTCATTGCCACGTTTCTCATCCTGATCATCAAAGAACAGAAGCCGATTTTCGCTTTTCTGTTAGCGGCATTTGTGGGTGTCATCATCTTCATCTCCATTGCAGGGAAAATTGCCGAGGTGCTGGGGGTGTTGCAAAGTTTGGCTCACCAAGCGCGAGTAAACGACCTGTTTTTGGAAACGATCCTCAAAATTATCGGCATCGCCTACATCGCGGAATTCGGCGCGCAAGTGACCAGGGATGCCGGGCAAGAAGCGATCGCTTCCAAAATCGAACTGGCGGGGAAAGTGTTAATCATGGTGATGGCAATCCCGATTATCACGGTGATTATTGAGACGGTCATCCGAATTTTGCCTGCGTAAGGATGAAGATAGATGAAACGAATCGCTTGGATCTTTTCATTTCTGTGCCTTTTTCTTCTGCTGATACGCCCTTCGGTTTTTGCCGCCGAAGAAGAAAGTGGCTCTTCTGTTATTGATCAATTGGTACGAAAACAATTGAACCAAACGCAAGTGGAGCAAGTGGACACCTTTTGGAAACAGCTCAAGGGGGATTACGGTGAATATCTAGGAGGGGGACAGGGACAAAGTTTGTTTGATTTGTTACTGTCACCCAATAAAGAGTTGTCATTGGAACAGGTGCTGATGGGATTCGTCCGCTTTTTCTTTCATGAAATTTTGTACAATGGAAAGCTACTCGGCACGATTGTGGTGTTGACTGTATTGAGCATGTTGTTGAGGACATTGCAAACGGCTTTTGAGCAGAACCAGGTAAGCAAGGTGGCTTACGCCATCGTGTTCATGGTGCTGATCATCTTGGCGGCCAACAGCTTTCATGTGGCGGTTGATTCGGCTAAAACGGCAATTGGTCGCATGATCGATTTCATGCTAGCGTTGGTGCCGATGATGCTCACCCTCTTGGTGTCCATGGGCAACATCGGCTCGGTTGCTTTATTCCATCCGTTGATTGTGTTCATGATCCATACGATTGGCACATTCATCTACACCATTGTTTTTCCGTTGCTTTTTTTATCCGCCATTCTGAGCATAGTGAGTTGTCTGTCTGAGAAGTACAAGGTGAATCAATTGGCCAGTTTGTTGCGGAAAATCAGTGTGTCGGTACTGGGTGGGTTGTTGGCTATTTTCCTTGGTGTGATTTCTATCCAAGGGGCCACTGCTTCCATTGCGGACGGGGTCACGTTGCGCACAGCTAAATATATCACGGGGAATTTTATTCCGGTGATTGGTCGCACCATATCCGAAGCGGCGGATACGGTAATGGGCGCTTCTTTGCTGGTCAAAAACACGATTGGCCTGGCCGGCGTGCTGATCTTGCTGTTTATCTGTGCATTTCCCGCGTTGAAAATCTTGTCGCTCGCTTTCATTTATAATTTCACAGCGGCGGTGATGCAACCTTTGGGAAACAGTCCCATCATTGAGAGTCTGAGTACCATTGGCCGCACGCTCATATACATTTTCGCCGCTTTAGCAACCGTCGGCCTGATGTTTTTCTTGGCTATCACGATAATCGTCGCTTCGGGCAACGTCTCGGTGATGATGAGGTAGGTGACCCAAAGTGATCGAATGGATAAGCGAATGGCTCAAACAAATCATCATCTTGGTGCTGATTGCAACATTTATTGATTTGCTGTTGCCCAACAACGCCTTGGATCGCTATGTCAAGCTGGTGATGGGATTGCTGATCATCATGGCGATACTGACGCCGATTTTCCAATTGTTGTCGGAAAAATACGATTTGTCCGCGTTGGCGTTTACCCATGCGTCGCATGGAGAAAGATTGGCATCGTTGCAGCAAATTCGAGAGCAGGGAGAAAGGCTGAAAACCACGCAAGATCGCTTGATACAAGAGCAATCGTCAAAGCAAATGGAGCTGAGCATCAAGGAACAGGTGGAGCAAAAGTTTGGAGTGGAAGTGATGGAATCGAATGTGACGCTACAAACGGGACCGAAGGGGATGGCCGAAATCAAGCACATCCACGTGAGGGCTAGCGCGTCTGCCATTTCACCTCATCAGATGGGAGGCAAACCGGTTCAACCGGTGTACATTTCGGTCGGCGAAAGGGAGCCTGCTTCGCCCAAGGAGAACCAAGCGGGGAACAAGCTAGCCCAGGACATCGCCAATTACTTGTCGGATGCTTGGCATGTGCGGCAAGAACAAGTTCAGGTGACAATGGATGCATTGTAGGTGCGGGGAGGTGTAGCGTGTTGTTCAAATGGCTGAAGCAGTTGGAACAGAAATTGGCGAGCAGCGACAAGCAAAAAAGCAAGCTGGGCTGGATGGTGATCTTGGGAGGGGCCGGCGTGGCCATCATGTTGGTTTCCTCATTTGTGGGAGTCAAAGAAAGCGCCGTCCAACCGGAGCCGGAGGGGGTGATGCCCGCGACTGCGAAACCGCAAGTGAACCATCCCATGTCGTCGATGCAACAGTATGAACGGGAAGTGGAACAGCAGTTGTCGGAAGTGCTGGGCAAAATCGTCGGCGTGGATGATGTTTCAGTGATTGTCAACCTTGATTCCACGGAGGAGGAAGTGGTGCAAATCGATGAACGGCAATCGGAGCAAGTGACGACGGAACGGGATAAAACGGGAGGGAACCGTTCAATCACCCAAAACACGAGGGACAGAAAGACTGCGTATTATCGCAATGATGACGGTGAAAGGCCAGTGGTCGTGAAGAAGTTGAAACCCAAAGTCCGGGGTGTGCTGGTTGTAGCGCGCGGAGTGGAAAATCTGCAAGTCAAGGCCATCGTGATCGAGGCTGTCCAGCGCACATTGGACATTCCCATGCACCGCATTTCTGTTTTGCCAAAAGGATAAGGGGGAATTGTGCATGTCAGTGAACAAACAAACGGTTTGGTTGGTGACGATGTTATCCATCATGGTGGTACTGTCAGCTTATTATATTGTGACGGGACCTGTGGAGCCGGTTCGGCAAGCGGCCAAACAAGTGGAGCCGGCGGGTGATGTGGACGTCAATATTAAACCAATCCATCAACCAGCGTCGGCAAACAGCTCCAAGGATAAACTGAACAAGAAAGACCAAGACGATTATTTTGTCGGATACCAATTGCAACGGAGCACGTTGCGCCAGAAGATGGTAGAAGAATACATGAAAGTGCTGACCAATCCAGATGCTTCCGAAAAAGAACTGCGGGAAGCCAATGCGAAAATTGAAGAACTGATGAAAGTGGACAATGCGGAAACGGTGCTGGAAGAACTGATTCGCAAAGAGGGGTACCGTGATGCCGTGGTGGTAAGCAACAGTCCGCATGTCGATGTCGTCGTACAAACTGAGCATCTAAGCAGAAAGCAAGTGGTTGGACTGATCAGTTTGGTGAAACAACATCTCAACGTTTCTCCGCTCAATGTATCGGTCGCCTATCGCAAATAAAGTGGAAAAGAGCCGGTTTCCTTCACGGAAACCGGCTCTTAGCAATAAGGCTACATTTTCATTTGGAGGGGAAATGGGATGACTTTTTTATTATACTCGTTGGTCAAATTGAGGGGAAGATAGTTGCAAGTGAAATGTTTTACAAATGTATTAACAACATGAGATGTGGGGAAAGAGAGGGCTTTGGATTAGTATCTGGTCTTAATAGTTGATATTAGGAAAAGAAACAAGTAGGATGAATGTGTGGAGCTGTCAACTCACCCGCAAGGCTTTAAAAGGCAGAGGGTCGATGGGGCTCCGTTTATGCTCAAGGGGTGGTCAAACCACTAAAAAAACGGTATGCTATTAGCGTTATTATCATACTTGAGTATCCTTGCCAAGACAATACAAGGAGTGATAGGCAATGGCATTTAAAATGCATGAAATCCGTGAACTGATTCGGTTGATTGATGAGTCGAGCATTGAAGAATTTGAAATTGATAAAGAAGGTACAAAAGTTACCATCAAAAAATCAGGGGCTCCTGTTATGGCTGTTGCGCCACAAGCTCCGGCAAGTGTTGTTCCACAAGCTCCGGCTCCGGCGCCCGTTCAGGAAGTACCTGCGTCTCCAAAAGAGCCTCAAGTGGCAGCGCCCGCTAAAGCAGAGGAAGAGGTAGACGATGCCAATCTACATAAAATCGTTTCGCCCATGGTGGGAACCTTCTACCGCGCTCCGGCTCCGGATGCAGACCCTTATGTGAAAGAAGGCGATACGGTAAATGGGGATACGGTCGTCTGCATCGTGGAGGCGATGAAGTTGATGAATGAGATCGAAGCCGAAGTGCGTGGAACGATTGTGAAAGTTCTCGTCGAAAACGGTCAGTTGGTTGAGTTCGGCCAGCCTCTGTTCCTGGTGAAAACAACTTAGGCCAAGGGAGGAGGTTTACGCTATGTTTAATAAAATTTTAATCGCAAACCGCGGTGAGATTGCCGTTCGCATCATCCGCGCTTGCCGCGAACTGGGGATCAGCACCGTCGCCGTCTATTCAGAAGCGGATCGCGATGCGTTGCACGTGACTTTGGCGGATGAAGCGTATTGCATTGGCCCGGCGGCGGCTCGAGACAGCTATCTAAACATGACCAACCTGCTGAGCACGGCGACCTTGGTGGGAGCAGACGCCATCCACCCTGGCTATGGTTTTTTGGCGGAGAACGCCGATTTTGCGGAATTGTGTACGGCATGCAACATCACTTTCATCGGCCCTTCGCCAGAAGCGATTGTTAAGATGGGGGATAAGACCACGGCGCGCGAGACCATGAAAGAGGCGGGAGTGCCGACCGTTCCCGGGACTGAAGGCGTGATCGATGATCTGGAAGAAGCGGCCAAAACCGCGGCAGAGATCGGGTACCCTGTTATTGTGAAAGCGACAGCTGGTGGCGGCGGTAAAGGAATGCGTGTCGTTTACAACGAAGAAGAGCTTACGCGTGCAATCACCTTGGCGCAAAAGGAAGCGGAAGCCAACTTCGGAAACTCCGGTGTTTATCTGGAGAAATTTTTGGTTGAGCCCCGCCATATTGAAATTCAGGTGCTGGCTGACAATTACGGCAATGTGATTCATTTGGGTGAGCGGGATTGCTCCATCCAGCGCCGCTACCAAAAACTGATCGAAGAGGCGCCTTCTCCAGCGCTGAGTGAAGATTTGCGCTCCCGTATGGGTGAGGCAGCAGTGAAAGCGGCGGAGTCTGTACAATACTCCGGTGCGGGGACAGTCGAATTCTTGCTGGACAAAGACGGTAATTTTTATTTCATGGAGATGAACACCCGGATTCAAGTGGAACATCCGGTGACCGAGTTGATCACTGGAATCGATTTGGTCAAAGAACAGATTCGCATTGCTGCCGGAGAAAAATTAAAATGGAAACAGGAAGACATTCGTTTCGACGGTTGGTCGATTGAATGCCGGATCAATGCGGAGCGGCCGGACAAAAACTTCATGCCGTCTCCGGGTAAGATCCAATTCTACCTACCTCCGGGCGGAAATGGCGTGCGCATTGACAGCGCCTGTTACCAAGGGTATCAAATTTCCCCATTTTATGATTCGATGGTGGCCAAACTGATCGTTTGGGGGAAAGACCGGCAGGAGGCAATCGAACGTATGAACCGCGCGCTCAAAGAATTTGCGATCGATGGCGTGCACACGACCATTCCGTTCCATCTGAAGGTGTTGAACCATCCCAACTTTGTGTCAGGTGACTTCCATATCCAATTCTTGGAGAAGACTAATTTAAACGAGGAGGATCGGCATGAGTGATTTGTACCAAAACGACGCGAACCAACTTGGCAAAGTAGAGATCGCTCCAGAAGTGATTCAATTGATTTCGGGCATCGCAGCTTCCCAGGTGGACGGTGTGATCACCCTTAGCGGAGGGGTTGTTGGGGACATCAACCAACTGCTGGGACGTAAAAACCTGAAGAAAGGAATTCGCGTTGATCTGGAAGACCAACTTACGATTGACTTGGCGGTTGTGGTACAATATGGTTTCCATATTCCAGATGTGGGCCGCGAAATCCAAGAGCAAGTGAAGACGGCAGTAGAGAGCATGACCGGTTTGACAGTCGATAAAGTAATTGTTCGCGTAGATGGGATCAAGATGCCGCCGGAGAAATCCGAGTGAAAATCCTTTTACTCTTTCCCACGCGCGTAGAGTCGAGAACCATGCAAGAGACGGTGTTTCTCTGGGCAAAATACGAATGAGGCAGGCACCGCTTTGATGCGCGACGGCCGATCAAACAAGCTCGATAATATGGATGCGCAAAATTATGGGACCGGGCAGACACTGCTCGGGCTTCTTTTTGGAGGAAGGTTTTAATGAGCAGAAGAATCGCACGTGAAAGAGTGATTCAAGCATTGTACGAATGTGAGTTTCATCCCGATGAAGAGACGGATGTGATCCGGACGCGAGGTGAAAAGCTGGAACAGGAAGATCAGGCATTTTACCTCCGTCTGGCGCAAGGGGTGAGGGAGCACCAGGCTACCATTGATCCGATGATTGAACGTCATTTAAAGGAAGGCTGGTCACTCTCCCGCATCTCTTCCGTGGATCGGGCGATCATGCGGTTGGCGGTCTATGAGTTGATGCATGAAGTGGACACGCCGCGAGCCGCTATTTTAAATGAGGCGGTCGATTTGGCCAAGGCGTTTGGCGGTGTTGAATCTGGCCGTTTTGTCAACGGGGTGTTAGGGCGGTTGGTTGCTGATCTCCCTCCCCAACAGCA
Source organism: Laceyella sacchari (assembly GCF_004343255.1). Lineage (GTDB taxonomy): Bacteria > Bacillota > Bacilli > Thermoactinomycetales > Thermoactinomycetaceae > Laceyella > Laceyella sacchari. The sequence goes on from NZ_SMDD01000001.1 coordinate 852,606, forward strand.
AGTGGACAATCAAGAGATCAACTCATAAGAGGGAGGGGTGCCCCCCCTCTCATTTTATCTTTACATCCAAGAGTGAACAGGATAAACTGAACATTAATGAGTGAAATTGCTATTAATGTTAAGAAATAAGGATGTGGATAAAATGACGGCAACCATTATCGACGGAAAAACAATCGCAAAAGAAGTGCGTAGCGAATTGAAAATCGAAGTGGCTAAATTAAAGGAAAAAGGCTTGATTCCAGGCCTTGCAGTGGTGTTGGTAGGCAATCATCCAGCATCGGAATCCTATGTGAAAGGGAAAATTCGCGCTTCTGAAGAAGTGGGAATCAACTCCCAGCTAATCCGCCGCGAATCGTCTATTTCCGAACGAGAGCTGTTGGAGCTAATCGAAACGCTCAATGCCGACCCTGCCATCCATGGGATTTTGGTACAATTGCCATTGCCAGTTCATATCAATCCGGACAAGGTGATTGCTACCATTTCTCCCGCCAAAGATGTGGATGGATTTACACCAGTCAACGTTGGCAACATGGTTATTGGCCAAGAAGCACTTTTGCCTTGCACGCCTCATGGCATCATGCATTTATTGCAACGAAGCGGCGTACCAATCGCTGGAAAGCACGCCGTTGTCGTCGGTCGGAGCAATATTGTGGGCAAACCGATCTCCCTGCTTCTCCAACGTGCTGACGCCACTGTCACCATGTGTCATTCCCGGACGGCTGATTTGGCTTCCCATACCAAGCAGGCCGATATAGTGATCGCGGCAGTAGGGCGGCCGGAGATGCTGACTGCCGAGCATGTTAAACCGGGTGCGGTAGTCATTGACGTTGGCGTTAACCGCCATGAGGGGAAACTGGTTGGTGATGTCAAGTTTGACGAAGTTAAGGAGATCGCTTCCGCCATCACTCCTGTTCCGGGCGGGGTAGGCCCGATGACGATTGCCATGTTGATGCGCAACACGGTAGAAGCGGCCAAAAGAATTGGCAAATAGGCATGGACGGTAGCCGCAGAACATGATAAGGTGAGAAAAGGTTTTACTCATTCTTACAGACAAAGTGAGGGAAGATGATGATCCGTGAACCCGAACGTTGGTCGGTAACGGATTTGGTTCAACATCTTTACCGCAAGCTGGAAGACGACGATAGCTTAAAAGGGGTGTGGGTGGAAGGGGAGATTTCCAATTTCTCGCAACACACCCATAGCCGCCACATGTATTTCACTTTGAAAGATGAAAATGCCACCCTGAATGCAGTGATGTTCGCAGGCAACAATCGCCGCTTGCGATTTGTCCCCAAAAATGGGGACCGGGTGCTGGTCAAGGGTTATGTTTCCATCTATCAAAAAAGTGGAAGCTTGCAACTTTACGCCCAAGACATGCGTTTGAGCGGAGTGGGCGACTTGCATGTGGCGTTTCAGCGCTTGAAAGAGCAGTTGGCTGCTGAAGGGTTGTTTGATGCCCCGAAAAAAGCTATTCCCGCGTTTCCCAGAACCGTTGGCGTGATCACTTCCGCACATGGAGCGGCGGTGCGCGACATTATCTCGACGATGCGCCGCCGCTATCCCCTCACGCGCATTTTGTTGCATCCTGTGTCGGTTCAGGGGGAAAAAGCGGCTTCGGAGATCGCAGCGGCGATTGACCGGATGAACCTGCACCTGGAAGCAGATGTGTTGATCGTGGGGCGGGGCGGCGGTTCGCTTGAGGAGTTGTGGGCGTTTAATGAAGAGATCGTGGCCCGCGCCATTTATCGTTCTCAGGTACCCGTGATTTCCGCAGTGGGTCATGAGACAGACGTGACGATCAGTGATTTTGCGGCTGACGTGCGAGCGGCGACACCAACCGCCGCTGCTGAGCTGGTGGTTCCCCATGTGGAAGATCTGAAAGCGCGGGTCGCATTGCTATCTCAACGGTTGTTACGGGCGCAAATGGCTGTACTTGATCGGGCTCGTGAGCGGTTGGAGAAAAGCGTGGATCGACCGATTTTTAAATATCCCCATGCCCGTTTGCACCAATACGTGCAACGGCGCGATGAGTTGGAGGCTAGATTGGAGCGTGCCATGGTGCAGCTTGTCAGGGAGAAACGCCAAAGCTTGGCAAATGAGCGTGTCCGGTTGGCCGCGCATCATCCCCAAGAACGGATCAGACAACTGCGTGAACGCGTCGCCGTCTTGGAGCGCAATCAGCGCCAGGCGATGTTGCAACAGTTAAACGGTATGCGCCAGAAGCATCTAGCATTGGTGGCTCAATTGGACGCCCTAAGTCCGCTCAAAGTGATGCAACGCGGCTATTCGCTCGTGTACCGACACGCAAACGGTGAGTTGGTGAAATCAAGGCAACAAGTCCGGCCTGGAGATCTGATCCGGGTACGGGTGGCTGACGGCCAACTCAAATGTCAAGTTTGGAGATCGGAGGCAAATGGCGATGAGTGATCCAATCGATCTGACGCAACTGGAGTCGCTCCCCTTTGAGAAGGCGTTGGAGCGGCTGGAAGAAGTGGTGCAGCTGTTGGAACGGGGAGACGCACCCCTGGAACAGGCCATCCAGTTGTTCGATGAGGGGATGAAGCTTTCCCACCTCTGCGGGAAAAAGCTTGAGTGGGCCGAACAACAGGTGGAAATGTTGATGCAAGAAAACGGGGAATGGATAAAAAAACCGTTTGTGGCAGAGGAGGACTTGGATTAGGTGCAGATACAAAGCTACATGAGAGAAAAAGCCAAGCTCGTACATCAGGCCCTTGACGATTACACAGCCGGATTAGAAGGGATTCCTTCTGTTTTGAAGGATGCCATGCGGTATTCTCTTTTAGCCGGAGGTAAGCGTTTTCGGCCTGTTCTTGTCTTGGCGACAGTGGAAGCGCTTGGGGGAAACACTCAGCAAGCGTTGCCTTTCGCTTGTGCCATTGAAATGATTCACACTTATTCCCTGATACATGATGATTTGCCAGCAATGGATGATGATGATGTGCGCCGTGGTATGCCGACAAATCATAAAGTCTATGGCGAAGCGCACGCGATATTGGCGGGTGACGCCTTGCTGACGGAAGCGTTCGGGATTATGGCCCGCGCGGCAGGAGAAACGGGAGTTGCACCGGAAGTGGCTTTGGCGCTGATCAATGAAGCCTCCGTGGCTGCAGGTGCCAAAGGCATGGTTGGCGGTCAGGTGGACGACTTGCTAGGCGAAGGGCGCACGGTGACGCTGGCTGAACTGGAAAGCATTCACCACCGGAAAACGGGAGACCTGATCGCGTTTTCTGTACGTGCAGGAGCAATGGTAGCTGGCGCAGATGAAGAGGCTTTGGCGGCTTTGACCCGATATGCGTATCGGTTGGGATTGGCGTTTCAAATTCAAGACGATATTTTGGATGTCATCGGAGATGCTGTGCTGATCGGCAAGCCGGTTGGTAGTGACGAAGCCAATCAAAAATCTACGTATCCCGCTTTGCTCGGGCTGGAGGAGTCTAAAAAGCGACTCAATGAAATAACCGAGCAAGCCAAAAACGCCATCATCGGGCATGATGGGATCAATCCGGAGCGGTTGCTTCAAATTGCCGACTATCTTTTGGCTCGCGACAGGTAAGTTCTGCAAGGTGCTAAGGCGATAAGCTTATGCTATAATAAAATGTACTACTGAAGAGTGGCGCAGTATTCTAGTCAGCCCACCACCTCTGAAGGCGGGCCTAAAAATCCGCTAAAGGGCACATCGATGAAGTTCTTGGTGTTGGCTTGTGGCGCCCAGCTATGGGCTGATGCTGAGAGTTAAGGTTGAAGGGCGATCCGCAATGGCATGCGGGCGTTGACCCTTCTTCCGCGGAGGCCCAATGTTCGTCGTGTACGCTCTCATGCGGGAACGACGGCTTGGGGTATGAACCTGCATCTCGGGATCAACTGGGTGTAGCGTAGCCTGCCTTGAGTGACAGGGTGGGGATATCGTGCTCCGCTTCAAAGCGGAACGCGGTTGAAAGCTCTGTTGCAAAAGAGGCTAGGAGACTGGAACGGGCTGTTGAGGAAAACTCCTAGACTGTTTGCCAAAAAGGCATGGCCATCTAGGGATTAAAGTGCGGACTGAGTGGCAGTCCAGTCCGGCATTCGGTGACGGTGCCGAGAGGGGTTGTAAAGGGAAACCGCCAGATCGGCGACGATCGGGATACCCCTTTGGGAAAGCCTACTGGACCTAAGCCGCAGAGTTTACCTAGGTTGTCGCCACTCTTCTCACATATAGGGTTGAAAACCGGGGAAATTACATAGGGATGAAGAGTTAAGCTGCGAAAACCGGTCCATCATGAGACCGGCATTTTTCTGGAATGTTGGGGATGAAGGGGATTTTTACCTGATGGTTTCATTACTCCGAAAATCTATGCGCTGGGCGATTACTGTCAGTCTGATATCCGCATTTATCGCCTGTATTTTGACCGTCTCTTCCCAAACCGTGCTTCGAGGGATGTCCTGGGGTGGGGGGATGATGGTCCTGCTGATGATTGTGGCGATCGGGATCGGATTTGACATGTTGGGCATCGCCGCCGCGGCCGCTTCTGAGAAACCGCTTCACGCCATGGCGGCCCAAAAGATTCCCGGAGCCAAAGAAGCCATTGGCATCGTGAGGCGGGCAGACCAATTCTCCAACTTCTGCAATGACGTCGTTGGCGATATCAGTGGAGTGATCAGTGGTGCAGTCGCTGTTGCCGTGGTGGCTTCATTTGTGATATCTTTCCCAGAATTAAAGCTAAGTAGCGGGGCGGTCGATATCGTGTTGGTTTCGCTCATCTCCGCGCTTACTGTTGGGGGAAAGGCGCTCGGCAAGACCTTATCCATTCATTATTCCAATCAGATCATATTCAGGGTTGGTAAATTTTTTTATTGGATAAACCGACAGTTTCGACTGTCTTTGTTTCATGTGAAATCGAATAAGAAAAGAAAGCGAAAGCGAGGCGTTATCCGTGCTCCTCGAACAGATTAATTCTCCGGATCAACTTAAACGGTTGTCTGTGGAAGAATTGCCGAAATTAGCAGAGGAAATCCGTCAATTTCTTATAGAGAGTTTATCCAAAACAGGAGGCCATTTGGCGTCCAATCTGGGCGTGGTTGAGTTGACCATCGCCCTGCATTATTTGTTTGACAGTCCACGGGACAAAATGTTGTGGGACGTGGGGCATCAAGCATATGTGCATAAAATTTTGACAAATCGCCGGGAGATGTTTCCCACCTTGCGGCAATACAAAGGATTGTGTGGATTCCCGAAAATGCGGGAAAGTGAACACGATGTGTGGGAAACAGGGCACAGTAGTACATCCCTGTCTGGTGCGATGGGGATGGCTACAGCCCGTGACCTCAAAGGCGAGGACAATAAAGTGATCGCCATCATCGGTGATGGGGCTCTGACAGGTGGAATGGCGCTGGAGGCGTTGAACCACATCGGCGAAACCAAGAAAGATCTGATGGTCATCTTGAACGACAACGAGATGTCGATCAGTCCTAACGTGGGCGCGTTGCACAACCATTTGGCGCGCTTGCGGACCAACAAAAGTTACAACAAAATCAAAGAAGAAGTAGAACAGCTGCTTATGAAGATCCCCACGGTAGGCGCACCTTTTGCCAAAACGGTGGAGCGGATCAAAGATAGCTTGAAATATCTAGTCGTCTCCGGTGTCCTGTTTGAAACTCTCGGATTTACTTATATCGGTCCTGTGAATGGCCACAAGCTGGACGAATTGATGGAGAGCTTGCGATTGGCCGGCAAAACAAAAGGGCCGGTGTTGGTTCACGTCGTGACCAAAAAAGGATATGGCTACAAACCCGCTGAAAATGATTCTGTTGTGTATCACGGCGTCGGCACATACAAAATCGAATCGGGCGCGTTCCAGAAAAAAGCGGGCGGGGCGCCTGCGTACCCAGCGGTGTTTGGAGACACTTTGGTTCGTTTGGCAGCGAACGATGAGCGAATTGTGGCTGTGACGCCCGCGATGTTGACGGGCTCCAAATTGGAGAAGTTTCAAGCGGCTTATCCTGATCGGTGTTTCGATGTGGGAATTGCTGAACAACATGCGGTCACTTTTGCCGCCGGTTTGGCAACACAAGGGATCAAGCCGGTGTTGGCCATTTATTCTACTTTCTTGCAGCGTGGCTACGACCAAGTGGTGCATGACGTGTGCCGCCAGAACTTACCTGTGGTCTTTGCCATTGACCGGGCCGGCTTTGTCGGCGAGGATGGTGAGACGCACCAAGGGATCTACGACATCAGCTTCTTGCGAAACCAACCGAACTTGGTCATCATGATGCCGAAAGACGAAAATGAATTGCAGCACATGTTGTATACGGCGTTAAACCATGATGGCCCCATTGCTGTCCGCTATTCCAAAGAAGCTGGGGTAGGCGTGCCTATGGATGAGGAATTCCGCACCATTCCGATCGGCAAGTCAGAATGTGTGCGGGAAGGGAATGATGTGGCGATTCTGGCGTTCGGCAACATGGTGCCCATCGCTTTGGCCGCAAGTGAGCGCTTGGCGGCTGACGGCATTGAAGCTCGCGTGATCAACGCTCGGTTTGCAAAACCGCTCGACACGGAGTGCCTGGATGAGTTGGCGCGGGAGCAGATTCCGGTGTTTACGGTGGAAGAGGCTTGCATCGCGGGTGGATTTGGTAGCGCCGTATTGGAATACTACGCCGCTCAGGAACAAGTTGGGATGGTTGTAAAAGTGTTGGGTGTGCCAGATTATTATGTAGAACACGGCAGCATTGCCGAGCAACGCGCCGAGGTGGGGCTTACACCTGACGCAATCGCCGAAGAAGTGCGGCGACACGTTGCGCAAAAAATCCAGAAAGCATGAGGGTTGCAAGTGGAAAAAGAACGTCTTGACATATTGCTTGTGAATAAAGGCCATTTTGCAAGTCGTGAACAAGCGAAACGCTCCATTATGGCCGGCCTTGTATTGGTGAATAATGAACGGGTGGACAAAGCGGGGATGAAAATCCCCGTTGATGCCGTGATTGAGGTGAAAGGCGAGCTTCATCCTTATGTTTCTCGCGGTGGGTTGAAGCTGGAAGAAGCCCTGCGGGTTTTTCCGATTCAAATGGAGCAACGCGTAGTGCTAGACATCGGGGCATCCACGGGTGGTTTCACTGATTGTGCGTTGCAAAATGGGGCGAAACAAGTGTACGCCATCGATGTCGGATATGGACAATTGGCTTGGAAATTGCGCCAAGACGAACGTGTGATCGTGATGGAGCGCACCAATTTCCGATACCTTGAACCAGAAGACCTCAAAGGAGCGACTCCTGACTTTGCGGTGATCGATGTGTCTTTCATTTCCCTTAAACACATCTTGCCGACACTGAAAAAGCTGTTGCAACCACAAGGGGAAGTGATTGCGCTGATCAAGCCGCAATTTGAAGCCGGCAAAGAACAAGTGGGCAAAAAGGGAATCGTCAAGGACCCAGCCGTTCACCGACAGGTATTAAGCCGTTTTGTGCAGATGGCCACTGAGCTTGGCTTTGATGTGCGGGGGTTGGCCCCTTCTCCGATCAAAGGAGGCGAAGGGAACATCGAGTTTCTCGGTTACTTGGTTTTGGAAGAGGCCATGACGCCAGGCGACTTGTCCGAAGATATCGCGCAAGTTGTAATGGCGGCCCATAACAGATTCTAAAGGAAGCACGAGGCGCCCATAAGCTGGGTGGCAGATCCCGCTAATCTCTCATTGGTGGCAGGGTTCTCCGCCCTTGATGCGAATAATTAGGAAAAGGGGGGAGGGGAATGGCCCAACAACCTGGAGATACCCTCGTTCTTTTTCTGATATTGGGCGCCATCTTGTATTTAATCGCCACCCAATTCATACCGCGCTTCAGGGGCAATCCTCCCTCGGAGCCAAAGGAGGAATTCCGGGGAGAAGTGCCTGATCTGTTGAGGGAAAACGGGTATGAAGTCATAGGCGGCAAAGAGAGAATCCCTCTTTCGATCGAGATGGATGACAAGGAATATGAGAGTCGCCTGTACATTGATTATATCGCCAGACAAGACGAGGAATGTTATATTGTAATCGTGGCGAGGCAACGAAAGCCTCTGCGGTTGTCAGGTGCTGGATTGCGCGACTTTTTCCTCGCGTATTATCTGTTGTGTCAACCTGATGGCTTGTTATACGTCGATCGTGAAAAAAGAACGGTCAAGCGCATTTTTTTTGATGTGCCAGAGTTGCCGTTTCACGCCAAACGGTCGCGAGCTGGGTTAGCGGTGTACGGCGGTATAGGTTTGGGTGCGCTTTTGTTGTGGTTGATACTATTCTGACGGATTTGAGAGATAGAGGTGGAACTGTTGAAAACCATCGGCATCACAGCGAACCAAAGCAAATCGAAGAGTGTGCAAGTAGCGGAGCGATTGGTTCACCTCTTGGAGGAACGCGGGGCTGAAGTCCTTGTGGACAACGCTTTGGCCATGCGATTAGAACGGCCGGATCTTGGGTTGGAATTGGAGCGATTTACCGAACGCGTGCAATTGGTTTTCGTGTTGGGAGGGGACGGGACGCTCCTCGGCGTGGCCCGGCGTTTTGCCGCGGCGGGATTGCCGATCTTGGGGTTCAACTTGGGACAGCTAGGTTTTCTGTCGGAAGCGGAGCCGGATGATCTGTCTATGACCGTCGACCGTGTGTTGAATGAGGATTATACCATTGAACAGCGGCTGATGCTTGAAGCTGAGGTGTTGCGTGGCAACGAGGTAGTCGAAACGGGGATTGCTCTGAATGACATCGGCATTTCCAAAGGTTCGTTCGGACGGATGATCCAATGTACGGCTTATATGGATGGGATGTTTCTGGGGACATATTCCGGTGATGGCTTGATCGTCTCCACGCCAACCGGGTCAACGGCGTATTCGCTTTCTTGCGGAGGGCCGATTGTTTATCCGGGCATACAGGTGCTTTTGCTGACACCGATTTGCCCTCACACCCTAACATCGAGGCCCATGGTTCTTCCTGCAGAAGCGGTGTTGGAAATCCATGTTTCCGCCGTCCATCGCGAAATGGCGATTACCATCGACGGGCAGATCGGATATTGTTTGAGGGAAGGGGACGTAGTGCGGGTGAAACGCTCCCGCACTCCCGCACACCTTATCAAATGGCAAGACCGTTCTTTTTTTGAAGTGGTTAGGAAAAAACTTCAAGGAGAAAGTGTGGACAGTAGGGTAGGAGGAAAGTGATGAAGGCTCAGCGTCATATTAAGATTCGTGAAATCATCAGCATGAAGGAGATAGAAACCCAAGACGAATTGGTGGAAGAGCTGAAGAAGGCGGGTTATAACGTAACGCAAGCCACTGTTTCCCGGGATATCAAGGAATTGCAGTTGGTGAAAGTGCCCACCTCCAAGGGAATCTATAAATATTCAGTGCCGTCTGAAGACAAGCGGATCAATCCGCTCAAAAAACTGAAGCGCACCTTGCAGGAATCGTTTGTCTCCATTGATGCGAGTGAAAATCTGATCGTATTGAAGACATTGCCGGGCAACGCTCATGCGATCGCTGCTTTGATGGATCATCTGGATTGGGATGAGTTATTGGGGACACTGGCGGGAGATGACACCATATTGATTATTTGCCGTTCGAAAGAAAAAGCACCAGAGCTAGTGCAACGCTTCTTGGATCTGGTATAAGGGGCGATAGGAAGAGATGCTCAAAGAACTCGTTATTCGCCAATTTGCGATCATTGAAGAGGTTCGGCTGCAATTGAGTGAAGGTTTTCATGTTTTGACGGGCGAAACGGGTGCCGGTAAGTCTATTTTGATTGACGCACTCGGATTGGTGATCGGTGGGCGCGCCTCTGCAGAATTTGTGCGGTACGGCGCGGACAAGGCGGAGATCGAAGCTGTGTTTGAAGTATCTGCTTCCCATCCTGCCTATGCGTTGCTCCAGGAGTGGGGTTTTGCCGCTGATGAGTTAGACACCTTAATCATCCGCCGGGAAATCACCGCAAACGGTAAAAGCGTCTGCCGAATCAATGGCCGTACGATCACGCTTGCCATGCTCAAACAGATGGGGCAGACGCTGTTGGACATTTCTGGACAGCATGAACACCAAGCCCTCTTGCGCGTAGAAGAGCATTTGTCCTGGCTGGATACGTTTGCGGGGAAAGAAGTGATCGCCTTCAGGGAGCAGTATCAGGCCCGGTTCCGAGAATATCAGGCGCTCAAGAAAGAATTGGCTCGCTATCGTATGGATCAGCAGGACTTGGCGTACCGTGTGGATATGTTGCAGTTTCAGGCACAAGAGATTGAAGCCGCGGCATTGGTGCCGGGCGAGGAGGAAGAACTTGAGCAAGAGCGCAGCCGCCTGGCTCACGCCGAAAAACTGATGATGCATACCACTCACGCTTACCAACACTTAAACGGCGAACAAGGCGGATTGGAGCAGGTGCAGGAAGCGTTGACGCATTTGGAAGGAATGGCGGAAGTGGATGAGTCGCTTAGCGGTTTGTTGGAAAGCGCTCAATCCGCTTATTATCAGCTGGAAGAGGCAGCGCGCGCCATTGGTCGTTACCGGGATGCGTTTGAATATGATCCAGGTCGCCTGAATGAGGTGGAAGAGCGCTTGCACTTGATTAAGCAGCTGAAGCGGAAGTACGGCGATTCGATCGAGGAAATTCTGGCTTACGGGGACAAGGTTCGTCAGGAATTGAGTCAACTGGAACATCGAGAAGAATCTGTGGCTGAATTGGAAGAGAAGATTGCTACCGCGGAAACCGACCTTTATGCGTTGGCTAAAACACTGACCCAATTGCGCAAAGAAGCTGCTGCCCAACTGGAAACCAAAGTGGAGCAAGAGCTGGCTGATCTGAATATGGCTTCAACCGTATTTCATGTGGCTTTTTATTCTGAAACATACCAAGCGAATGAACTGTTGCCACATGGGCAGGATATGGTGGAATTCCAAATCGCACCCAATCCGGGCGAACCGCTCAAGCCTCTCACCAAAATTGCCTCCGGCGGGGAATTGTCACGGATCATGCTGGCACTAAAATGCATTTTTACCGCCACCGACAGTGCGGACACCTTGGTCTTCGATGAAATCGACACTGGGGTGAGCGGACGAGCGGCCCAGGCGATTGCTGAGAAAATCGCGGTGGTCGCCAGACAAAATCAAGTCTTGTGCGTTACCCACCTGCCGCAAGTGGCCTGTATGGCAGATCATCATTTTTATATTTCCAAAGAGCTAAAAGAGGATAAAACGTGTACCAAAGTGGATCGCCTCGACCGTCGCGGCCGCACCATGGAGTTGGCCCGGTTGTTAGGTGGAGTGGAAGTGACCAACCGCACGATGCAACACGCGGAAGAGATGATCCGTTTGGCTGAAAAAGTGAAGCGTTATGGATAAATGCCGTTGATCGAATTCAAGGGGGATGCCTTTGGTCGGTCAAAGGCATTTTTTATGTTGGGGAGGAAGCATTTGTCGAACATAAAAGCCCAAGGGCGCGGTTAACTTAAAGTTAGTAAAGACCACGAATTAGGCGGAGGGGTAGGCGGGAAGCTTGAGGAGAGTGATGATGAAAATGAACAGGATTTCAGCAAAAAAGTTCTTTGGCTTTCTCCTCGTGCTTCTCATCATGTTGGGAAGTACCACCACGACATTTCGTCAATTTACCAACTTTCCCCGGGAAATTCGTCTCCTTCAGGGAGAATGGCGCAAGCTTCAGCTCTCCATGCCTGTAACAGCTACGGCTAATGTTTCCAATCCAGCTGTTCTTCATGTGAATGGTGCGGCAAACGCCCGCGTGCCGCTTGATCTCAAGCAGCCAATGACCTTGTCGCCGCAAGCGGTCGGCAAGACGCAACTGACTTTGAAGTTGTTTGGGAAGCTGCCGATTAAACAGGTGGATGTCCAAGTCTATCCCCAGTTGAAAGTGGTACCGGGAGGACAATCCATCGGCGTCAAATTGCGTTCAGATGGGGCATTGGTCGTGGGGCATCATGTGGTGCATACCAAAAATAAAGAAGTGAAATCTCCGGCCGAACAAGCCGATATTCGCGTCGGGGATTATTTGGTACGCATGAATGGCAAACCGGTGAAGGAAATCAGGGATGTGGCTGATGCCGTCAATCAGGCCGGCAAAGAGAAGCGGGTGCTAAACATGGTTGTCATGCGTGATGGGAAGAAGAGAACCGTGTCGATTCGACCTGTGTTTGACGAAAAAGAGCAGATGTATCGTTTGGGTCTTTACATCAGGGATTCCGCGGCGGGAGTAGGAACGCTCACTTTTTACGACCCGACTCATCAGGTATATGGCGCATTGGGACATGTTATCACCGACATGGACACCGGCCAGCCGATTCGGGTGGGTGATGGAAAAATCGTGCAATCGAGTGTGACATCGATTCAAAAAGGGGAATCAGGGGAGCCTGGAGAAAAACGGGCGATATTCTTCCAGGAGAATCAGGTCTTGGGCAATATCAAGAAAAACACGCCATTCGGGATATTCGGGCAATTGGGCGACATGCCCGGAGCAGGCGAAGCGAAACAGGCGATTCCTGTCGCCTTGGCCGATCAGGTGAAAGAAGGACCGGCCAAAATCTTAACAGTCGTTGAAGGGCAAAAGGTGGAAGCGTTTGATATACAAATCCTGCATGCGCTACGGCAAAAGTATCCGGCAACCAAAGGCTTGATCATCAAAGTAACTGACCCGCGTTTATTGAAAAAAACCGGGGGCATTGTACAAGGGATGAGCGGTAGCCCGATCCTTCAAAACGGTAAATTAGTCGGAGCTGTGACCCATGTGTTCGTCAATGATCCGACTTCTGGTTATGGAACGTTTATCGAATGGATGTTGCAGGATGCGGGCGTAATGCAAACTTCAGCGGGTACCCTTTCGGGTTCCGCTGTGTTTTTTGTGTTACAATAACGGAAAATTGGGAAAGGAAGGCGGAGGAAATTGATCAGCGAGTGGATCAGACAATCCAACAAAACGGTTGTTTTTACAGGTGCGGGAATGTCGACGGAAAGCGGGTTGCCGGATTTTCGCTCTGCTAAGCAAGGAATATGGCAGGATAAAGATCCGACCTATTATGCAAGTACCTATGCGCTGACTCATCATCGTGACGCATTTATCCAGTTTTATCGCCAGCGGATCAAAAGCTTGCTCAAGGTAAGACCTCACGAAGGGCATACGGTGTTGGCTGAATGGGAAAAGAAAGGTTGGATCGATGGCATTGTTACGCAGAATGTCGACGGGCTTCATCAAGCGGCGGGCAACAAGCGGGTAGCTGCGTTGCACGGTAGCTTGCGGGAGCTTTTTTGCATGGAGTGCCAGAAGACCTACCCTGCGCAACAGTATGAGACAGACACCGGAACAAAGTGTGATTGCGGCGGTTTTATCCGCCCGAAGGTGGTACTGTTTGGGGAAAATTTGCCGGAGCAGGAGGTAGCGCGGGCTGAAGCGCTGATTGACGGAGTGGAATTGTTGATTGTACTGGGTTCTTCCTTGCAAGTGAGTCCGGCCAACTTCTTTCCCGTTCGTGCAAAGGAACAAGGGGCCAAGCTGGTCATCATCAATTGGGAGCCCACTGATTTTGACGCTGAGGCCGATTTGGTGGTAAACGGGGAGAAGATTGGTGTTTGGCTACGGCATGTGCATGCCGAACTGTTAATAAAAAACAAGCCCGTTGGTTAAACTTAACGCAACGGGCTTGTACGTTTATCAGGCAGCTTGTTTTATTTCAGCCAGATAGGTTTGGCCTTGTTTCTCATCGTATTGTTTTTCCCATTTGGACATTACCACTGCTGCGAGGGAGTTACCAACGACGTTTACCACGGTCCGGGCCATGTCCATGATGCGGTCGACGCCGGCGATGAAGGCCAGACCTTCAGGCGGGATTCCCACTACATGGAGTGTGGCCAAGAGAACGACGAAAGAAACGCCAGGCACACCTGCGATCCCTTTGGAAGTAACCATCAGGGTGAGCAACAAGGTAACTTGTTGGGTCAAGGTGAGATCGATGCCATACATTTGCGCGATGAAAATGGCTGCGATCGCTTGATACAATGTAGAGCCGTCCAAGTTGAAGGAGTATCCGGTCGGAATCACAAAGGAAGTGATCGCTTTGGGGCAACCGAATTTCTCCATTTTTTCAATCAGTTTCGGCAACACGGTTTCCGAGCTGGATGTAGAGTACGCCAAGATCAGTTCGTCTTTCAGGATGCGAATCAATGAGAAGATATTAATGCCGAACAATTTGGCTGTCAGCCCAAGTACGACGAGCACGAAGAACAGCATTGCTGCATATACCAAAATGACCAGTTTGCTGAGCGGGATGAGCGACTGCAAACCAAACTTGGATACGGTTACACCAATCAGGGCGAATACGCCGAATGGTGCGAACTTCATAATGGTGTTGGTCACATAGAACATCGCGTCAGCTACACCTTGGAAGAATTGCAATACCGGTTGGCCCCGTTCGCCGATGGCGGCAACCCCGAGACCGAACATCACCGAGAAGAAGATGATGGCCAGCATGTCCCCTTCAGCCAGAGAAGTGAACAGGTTCGTTGGGACAATGTTGACGAAAGTGTCAACCATGCCATGGTTTTCCACTTCATGGGTGGTATCCACATATTTTTGGATATCTGTTTTTTGAATCGCTTTCATATCGACCCCGGCGCCGGGTTGGAAAATATTGGCTGCCAAAAGCCCGACCAAGAGGGCGATGGTGGTGATGATCTCGAAGTAGAGAATGGTTTTGCCGCCGATTTTGCCAAGTTTCTTAATATCCCCTACACCAGCGACGCCGACAATGATGCTTGCGACGACGATGGGAATGACGATCATCTTGATCAGCCGTAAGAAGATGTCGCCGATTGGTTGTAAGTATTGTTCAATACTGGGGTTACCATAAAAGACGGCACCAACCGCGATCCCCAGGATGAGTCCGATTAAAATTTGCCAAGCTAAGCCAATTTTTTTCATCTTCATATAATCACCTCACGCTATGACTGATATAAGGGATAGATCATCATTTGTTTATAAATTTAGGTGGCAAGGCAAAACATTTGACTAAGTCAATAATTGACATGCTTAATATGTTAAATTATTTTACGTTGTAATTCAACTGGAATAACAATTATAATATTAATCGGAAAATATATGGTATCATTGTTTCGGTAAAATAAAACCGAATGGAGATACCATTCGGCCGGTGAGATTATGTAGAGGGACGGTCAGGGCTTGTCAATTTCTTGTTGCCAGCATGGGTGGGTCCTACGGTGGGTTGCTCTGGCGAGCTTTGTCTGTTTTTCCGCTCTTTTTGCCGTTGTTCCAAGCTACGCTCGTCAGTTTGGTGTCTCATTGTTATCACCTCCTTTTTATATAGGGTTCTTCAATAGGGTGATGAATATTCTAGAATACATAAATGGAATCGTTTAAAAACCAAACGTTCATTTTCACGACATTTACAAATTTTCCGCAATTAGTACCGGGAATTGCAGGAAGATTTTTACGTTTGTCGAATGCAAAAAAGGAAACTGGTATGGATGATTAGGAGGGTCTTTCATTGAATCAGATCCGAGTCATATTAGCGGATGACAATCGGGAATTTGCCGAGCTTTTGAAGGAACATCTTATGAGCCAAGGAGACATTGAAGTGATCGGGGTCGCCCATCACGGTGGCGAAGTGATAGACATGATTAAACAGCGGGTGCCAGATGTGCTCGTGTTGGATATTATCATGCCACATTTGGACGGGTTGGGCGTGTTGGAGCAGATTCAGCAGATGAATTTGCAACCTGTGCCCAAAGTGATCATGCTGACCGCGTTTGGTCAGGAAAACATCACTCAGCGGGCGGTCGAGTTGGGTGCTTCTTATTACATACTCAAACCGTTTGATCTTGACGTTCTTACACATCGCATCCGGCAAATGAAAGGGATCAGCGGCAAGGCGTCGTTTGTGAAAACGTCGCAGGTAAGCATGCCTTCACCACGGGCAAACAACCTGGACGCCAACATCACCAATGTAATTCATGAAATCGGCGTGCCGGCACATATTAAAGGATACTTGTATTTGCGGGAAGCGATATCCATGGTCTACAATGAGGTCGATCTGTTGGGGGCGATCACCAAGTCTTTGTATCCGCGGATTGCTGAAAAATACAATACTACCCCAAGCCGGGTGGAGCGAGCGATTCGCCATGCGATTGAAGTGGCTTGGAGTCGGGGGAATATGGATTCCATCCGCAGTCTGTTCGGTTACACCATCAATGTGTCCAAAGCGAAGCCGACCAACAGTGAATTTATTGCGATGGTAGCCGACAAATTGCGGATCGAGCACAAGGTCGGATAGGGATGGTACTCGAAAACGTAACATTCTACCAATGTTCTAAAGCCGCTGATGTTGCCGGAGAGGATTCTTTGGCAACATCAGCGGCTTATTTTTTTTGGTGATGAAAAAGGAAGTAGATGTAGAGGGCTTCATTTGTGCAAGGTTTTATGATAAGGTCATAATACCTGGTACTAAGATCAGGATACCAACTGGATGCCTCCTGCATTATACGATTGATATGCCCGGAGTGTAATCATAGGAAAGGTGCAATGTCAGTAGGCGGTTTGCAAGTTCAATTGATTTTGACTCGTTCGTTGCGGTGAATCAAAATTCGATGTTCGCGGCGTGCTGTTTCCAGTTCTCGCAGGAGGGCGCGCGCGCTTTCATATTCCCGCGCTTGCAGACATTGGCGGTATCGCCTTTCCAGGGGGGCGATCACATCTCGATGGAAGAGATTGGCCTGATTGGTGTAACGGGGTTTTGGAGGATTGTTTGGTTTTTTCTCTTTGTTGTAAGCCTTATGTTTGGCCATGCGAACCACCTGCCTCAAACATTTAGTAGGGGTGCCAGCGGAGTTGGCGGGCTTTGCAATAGCGTTCATAGACTTGAGGCCAATTGACAACATGCCACCAAGCGTCGATATACTGCCTTCGCTTGTTGGGGTACTTAAGGTAATAGGCGTGTTCCCACACATCCAGCGGCAACAAGGGAACGATGTCCTGTTGTGACAAGTTTTGATGCTTTTCGGCTTGCAGGATTTCGAGTCGGTGGGCACGAGGGCTCCAGACGAGCATGGCCCAGCCTCCTCCTTCCACTTTTTCGGCTGCTTCAGAAAATTGTTTTTTAAAGGCTTCAACGCTACCAAAGTCGTGAATGATTTGCTTTTTAAGCGCTCCGCTGGGTTCGCCGCCGCCACGCGGACTCATTGATTCCCAAAAAAGCGTGTGGAGATAATGGCCGGCGCCGTTGAAAGCCAATTCTCTTTCCCAATGCTTGATCAATGAGAAATCACCGGTTTGTCTCGCGTGCGCCAATTGGGTTTCTGCTTTATTTAAGTCTTCTACATATTTCCTGTGATGTTCTTGATGATGGATGCGCATGGTGGTTTCATCGATGTAGGGTTCAAGGGCATCATATGGATAGGGAAGCGGTGGGAGTTGATGTTGACCAATTGGCACCGGCTGGTAAGCGGAGACAGCAGATGTTTCTTCCTTATACGGTGATTCTTCGGGTTGTCGAGCGGAAGTGGTTATCGTTTCGATCGGTTCCAACAAGCGAGCAAACGATCGCAACCAATGCCGCCATTGTTGTTCCCCCGCTGCCGCGAGATAAGGATCTGGGCTGAACAGCGTGTGTTCGATTTGCGTAAGTTGTTCTCGAAGCCGAACCGAGGTTTCCCGTTGCGCAGGATCTGTTGCTGCCTTTTCTATTTGATTGAGCAGTTTGCGAAAAAAGGAAAAAGATGAGGCCATCGGTTCGCGGGACAAGCCAGGAAGCCAGAATGATGGTGGGTAAGTCATGTGTTTTCCCTCCTCGCGTCTTCACTCTCAAGATATGTGCCCAGTTGGTAAAGGGTGAATGGCGGCACAAAAAAACATCCGCAGGTTGTGCGGATGACTAAGTTTGAGTTATGAGGCGAAAAGACGCCTGTGTGTCAATAACCCGGCTTGTTGCGGTAGGTGGGATCGTTTTGTTTGCCGATCAGGCGTGGCTGGATTCGTTTCCGTTTGCGGTCATGGTGGAAGAGGAAGCCGCCGATCAGTGCTAATCCTGCGATGAGCAAGACGAGTCCGCCAATGAAAGGAAGCCAAGCCATCCCTTGGCCACCAAAATAGTTGAACAAGACGTCCCGCATCAAGGTCCAACCGTAAATGGCCAAAGCGCCGGGCACGCACATGATAATGATGGCGATAATCCGTTGGTATACCGGTTTCATGTCGCATCCGTCCTTTCTGTGGTCAAGGCTAATAGTACCTTATTTTGACGCCGATGGCTAGCCTGCGTTCCAATTAGCCCCGAGCACAAGTTAATCGTCCCTACCTAGTGTGGTAAGATAAGGGGCGGATGGTTGAAAGGAGGGTGCAAGTTGCAAACTTTTTTGATCGTTGGAGGCGGAGAAGACGGCAAAACGGTGTTGGACATGTTGGCTTCAGTCGACTTTATTACTGTGGTCGGCATGGTGGATGCAGCGCCGGATGCCCCCGGTATGGTGGAGGCACGTAAGCGGGGGATTCCAACTTCCACGGATGTGCAAACGTTCCTTGCTCCCCCTCCGGATGTGATTTTGGACGTGACGGATACAGATGAGGTGGAGGGGCGGCTGAAAGAAATAGCATCACCTCAAACACATGTGATTTCCGGTGTTGTGGCCCGATTGATGGTTAAGCTGGTAGGAGAAGCGTGGAAGCGGCGGCAAAATGAACTGGAAGCGGTCGTCAATTCGACACATGACGGGATGATTGCCGTTAACCAACACGGAGAAGTGACGCTGTTCAATAAGGCGGCAGGGCGAATGACCGGCGTTGATCCGGCAAAGTCTTTGGGAAAACCAGTTACTGAAGTCATCCCCAACACGCGTTTGGGTGTGGTCATTAAGGAGGGGATCAGTGAATTGAATCGCCGGCAAACGCTGGAAAATGGATTGGAAATAATCACCAGCCGTGTGCCGGTCAAGGCGCCGGACGGCAAAGTGATCGGAGCCGTCGCCGTCTTTCGTGACATCAGCGAGATCAAACAGCTCACACAGCAAGTGCTTGATTTGGAGAGTATGAAAAGCATGTTACAGGCGATTATCAACTCTTCTGATGACGCTATTTCCGTCGTGGATCAAGATGGTATGGGCATACTGATTAATCCCGCCTACACCCGGCTGACGGGACTAACGCCTGAACAGGTGATCGGGAAACCGGCTGAAACGGACATTTCCGAAGGGGAGAGCCTGCACAAAAAAGTGTTGAAAACGCGTCAACCAGCTCGAGGGGTGCACATGAAAGTAGGTCCGCACCACAAAGAAGTGGTGGTAAATGCAGCTCCCATCATCATCGGTGATGAGTTGAAGGGAAGTGTGGGCATCATCCACGATGTTACCGAGTTGAAACAATTGAGTCGCGACTTGGAACGGGCGCGCCGCATTATTCGCACCTTGGAGGCGAAATACACATTTGAGGACATCATCGGCAACAGTGAGCCGATGTGCCACTCCCTGGCACAAGCGAAGCAAGCGGCACAGACGCGGGCGACGGTGCTGCTACGCGGGGAATCCGGCACAGGCAAGGAGTTGTTTGCCCATGCGATTCACAATGCGAGCGACCGTAAATACAACCAGTTTGTGCGTGTCAATTGTGCCACCTTGTCCGAGTCGCTATTAGAGAGTGAATTGTTCGGGTATGAAGAAGGGGCATTTACCGGAGCCAAACGGGGCGGAAAAAAAGGCTTGTTTGAAGAGGCGAGTGGAGGCACGATTTTCCTGGATGAGATCGGAGAATTGAGTTTAAGCACCCAAGCCAAGCTGTTGCGAGTGTTGCAAGAGAAAGAAGTGCTTCGGGTCGGAGGAACCAAATCAATTCCTGTCGATGTGCGCGTCATAGCGGCGACAAATGTGTATCTGGAAAAAGCAATTCAGGAAAAACGCTTCCGTGAAGATCTGTATTACCGGTTGAATGTATTGCCTATACATATCGCCCCGCTTCGCATGCGCAAAGAAGATTTGTATGATTTATCCCTGCATTTAATCAAAAAGTTTAATCAAGAGTACGGCCGGCAAGTTGAAGACATCGGAGAGGACGCTATTCATGTGCTATCCCAGTACGATTGGCCTGGAAATGTGCGTGAATTGGAGAATGTGCTGGGTCGGGCTATGATCAATATGGCGTTCAATGAAAGACGCATGCGGCGCGAACATATTCCACCACTGGACCTTTCCCGCATGATACAGCCGACGGCGACACCCTCTGTTCCCGATGCAATTGTCGGCAAACCGCTGAAAGAAGTTTTGGCACAAACGGAACGGGATTACATTTTGCAGGTGGTTGCGGCATGTGGCCAAAACAAAACGGAAGCGGCGCGGAGGTTGGGCATCTCCATCCGCAGCCTTTATTACAAATTGGAGCGGTATGGAGTGCTGTGACACTGCAATTTTTTGCATGAAGAGAATTGCAGACATTTTGCAATCCGTTGCAAATGGTTTTATTTACAATTTAAATAAAAAAACAGGAAGCATCTTGCTTTTACGGATTTGTCGATGAGTTGGCACTGCATTTGCATATATGGTATTGCGACCGACTAATCCGAGAAAACTATTTTTAATCTGATTTGATAACAGACAAATACAGTCGGAAAAAAGAGGTGTGTAGGATGATTAAAACATTTGAGGAAGTAGTAAAAAAAGCGGAAACCTTGCCATCTGTCACCGTAGCTGTGGCCCAAGCTGCCGATGAGGATGTGCTGGAGGCGGTACGCGAGGCAAAAGAGCGCAACATTGCAGATTTTCTTCTGTTTGGAGATAAAGATACCATCATCTCCTTAAGCCAAAAAGTTGGCTTGGAGATTGATGCGGCTGCAATCGGTCATGCCGATTCTGACGTTAAAGCCGCTCAAATGGCAGTATCCGCCGTGCGTGAAGGCAAAGCAGATGTTGTGATGAAAGGCATGATTCAAACATCTGATTTCTTGCGTGCGGTTCTCAACAAAGAGTATGGATTGCGTACGGGAAAAGTGTTAAGCCATGTGTCAACGCATGAAGTGGACGGTTATGATCGTCTCATCCACGTGACTGACCCAGCTTTGAATGTGGCGCCGACATTACCAGAGAAGGCCCAAATCGTCCAAAACGTGATCGGCTATTGCCATTCGCTGGGCAATCAAGAACCAAAAGTGGCTGTGCTGGGTGCAGTAGAAGTAGTTAATCCCAACATGCCTCCCACATTGGACGCGGCGGCATTGACACAGATGAACAGACGTGGGCAAATCAAAGGTGGCATCATCGACGGGCCGTTCGCTTTGGACAACGCAGTCTCTGTCCATGCGGCGGAACACAAAGGGATCCAAAGCCCGGTTGCCGGCCAAGCGGATGTCTTGCTTGTTCCTGATATTGAAGCAGGCAACATGTTGTACAAGTCACTTGTTTACTTTGGCAAAAGCAAGGTTGGGGCTTTGGTGCTGGGAGCTGCCGCTCCAGTCGTTTTAACCTCCCGTGCGGACTCTCCTGAAGCGAAACTGTACTCGATCGCTCTGGCGGTACTGCAAGCAGCCAATCAAAAACGCGCATAGTTTAGGGGGAACTACACATGAAAATCTTTGAATACATGGGGAAATACGATTATGAGCAGTTGGTGCTGTGCCATGATGAACAATCTGGTTTGAAAGCGATCATTTGCATCCATGATACCACTCTGGGGCCTGCGCTTGGCGGGACCCGGATGTGGACATATGACAGCGAAGATGCGGCGATTGAAGACGCATTGCGCCTGGCCCGTGGTATGACTTACAAAAACGCAGCAGCCGGACTCAACCTCGGCGGCGGAAAGACTGTTGTCATCGGCGATCCCAAAAAGGATAAAAGCGAAGCACTGTTTAGAGCGTTGGGACGTTACATTCAAGGGTTGAACGGTCGTTATATCACTGCAGAAGATGTGGGAACCACGGTGGAAGACATGGATATCATTCGTGAAGAGACGAAATACGTCACCGGTGTTTCCCCAGCATTCGGTTCCAGCGGAAATCCATCCCCTGTGACCGCCTATGGCGTATACAAAGGAATGAAAGCGGCTTCTAAAGTGGCCTTTGGTGAAGACTCTCTCAAAGGCAAGGTTGTGGCGGTGCAAGGAGTTGGCCATGTCGCTTACAACCTGTGTAAACACCTGCATGCCGAAGGCGCTAAGCTGATCGTGACCGACATCAACCAAGCAAACGTGGATCGTGCCGTGCAAGAATTCGGAGCGGAAGCGGTAAGCCCTGACAAAATCTACGACGTTGATTGCGACATCTTTTCCCCATGTGCACTTGGCGCCATCATTAACGATGAGACGATTGAGCGCCTGACTTGTAAAGTAGTAGCCGGTGCTGCCAATAACCAGCTCAAAGAAGAGAAGCACGGAGAGATGTTGGAACAGAAAGGAATCATCTACGCACCTGATTATGTTATCAATGCGGGCGGCGTGATTAACGTTGCTGATGAACTGTACGGATACAATCGTGACCGGGCGATGAAAAGAGTAGAAACCATTTATGACAACATGCTTAAAGTATTTGAAATTGCAAAGCGCGACGGCATCCCAAGCTATAAGGCAGCTGACCGGATGGCAGAAGAGCGGATCGCAGCTATGCGCAAAACGAGAAGCACATTCCTCGTTAACGGCCAAAGCATTTTGAGTCACAGATAAAAGCGTGGAAGAAACGGAGTGTTTATGGTGGAGCCGATTCGGGTTCTAGCGATTAACCCAGGGTCAACTTCAACCAAAATCGGTGTGTTTGATGATGAAAAAGCGATTTTGGTTGAAACGTTGCGTCATGACCCAGATGAAATCGCGAAGTTTAATGATTTGTTTGAGCAATATCCATTTCGAAAACAAGTGATCTTGGACACCCTTGATCGGGAAGGGATGAACTTGACACGGTTGGATGCAGTGGTGGCGCGCGGTGGGTTGTTGCGCCCCATTCCAGGAGGCACTTATGAAGTAAACGGGCCGATGCTGGACGATTTGCGTTCCGGTGAATACGGCATGCACGCTTCCAACCTCGGAGCGGTGATCGCACATGAGATTGCGTCCCAGTTAAACATCCCTTCGTTTATCGTCGACCCGGTGGTGGTCGATGAAATGGAACCGATTGCCAAGATCTCGGGCATGCCCGCCATCGAACGGCGCAGCATTTTTCATGCGCTAAACCAAAAGGCGGTTGCTCGCCGTGTCGCCAAACAGAACGGAACCAGCTATGAGCAAGTGAACTACATTGTCGCTCATATGGGAGGCGGCATCACCGTCGGCGTGCATGCAAAGGGCCGTGTGATTGATGTGAATAACGGATTGCACGGGGATGGCCCCTTTTCCCCTGAACGGGCGGGAAGCATTCCGGTTGGGGATTTGGTGTCCCTCTGCTTCTCGGGCAAATATTTCGCCAGCGAAATCATGCGCATGATCGTGGGCCGCGGTGGTCTTATGGGATATTTGGGCACGACGGATGCGCGCGAAGTGGAAGAGCGCATTGCACAGGGCGATGAGAAAGCCAAAAGCGTCTATGAAGCGATGGCTTACCAAGTGGCGAAGGAAATCGGGTCGTGCGCCGCAGTGTTGAAAGGAAAAGTGGACGGCATCATTTTGACCGGCGGGCTGGCTTATGGGAAAAGTTTCACCCAAATGATCCAAGAGCGGGTGGAATGGATCGCCCCTGTCCACCTTGTGCCGGGAGAAAATGAACTACAAGCGCTTGTGGAAGGGGCACTTCGCGTTGTGCGTGGCGAAGAGACGGCCAAAAACTATCCACCTGTCGCAGAAAAAGTGGGGGTAACGCATGGCTGAAAACGTAGATTTGGTAGTGTTGGGAGCGGGACCTGGAGGCTACGTAGCCGCAGTTCGCGCTGCTCAATTGGGAATGAAGGTAGCCGTAGTCGAGAAGGAAAAAGTAGGTGGGGTATGTCTTCATAAAGGATGCATTCCTTCCAAAACTCTGCTCAGAAGCGCGGAGATCTACCAGCATGCAAAACATGGAGAGGAATATGGTATCCGCGTGGGGGATGTCACCCTTGACTTTGCCGGCGTACAGGCCAGAAAAGAAAAAGTGGTCAGCCAACTCCACAAAGGTGTGGAAGGATTGCTCAAAAAAAACAAAGTAGATGTGTATAAAGGAGTCGGCCGTATTTTGGGCCCGTCGATTTTCTCGCCGCAACCGGGAACGATTTCGGTGGAGTCCGAAGATGGTGGCGATCCGGTGATGTTGGTTCCGCAATATGTGCTGATTGCAACGGGTTCCCGGCCGCGTACATTGCCAGGGTTGGATGTAGACGGCACGTATGTGATGAATTCGGATCACGCCCTACAGATGCAAGAATTGCCAAAATCGATCATCATCGTTGGCGGTGGCGTTATCGGAATTGAATGGGCATCTATGTTGAGCGACTTTGGTGTCGAAGTGACTGTAGTTGAATTCGCCAATCGGATCTTGCCGTTTGAAGATGAAGATGTCAGCAAAGAGATGGCACGTCTGATGAAAAAGCGCAAAGTGAGAGTGTTGACCAATACTAAGGTCTTGCCTGAAAGCGTATCCAAAGCGGACGGCGTAGTCACATTGCAGGCGGAATCGGGCTCTGAGGTTATTACTTTGACAGCGGAAAAAATGCTCGTTTCCGTGGGCCGGCAAGCCAATATTGAAGACATCGGTTTGCACAACACAGCGATTGAAACCGAAAAAGGCGTCATCAAGGTCAATGAGTTTATGCAAACCAAGGAGAAGCACATCTATGCTATCGGCGATGTGGTCGGCGGTTACCAATTGGCTCATGTGGCTTCCCATGAAGGAATTCTGGCTGTTGAGCATATGGCTGGATTGGACGTACATCCGTTGAATCCGCAAGAGGTTCCGCGTTGTACCTATAGCCGTCCGGAAGTGGGCAGCATCGGACTCACCGAAGCGGAAGCGAAGGAACAAGGATATGAAGTAAAAGTAGGCAAATTCCCATTCCGCGGTGCCGGAAAAGCATTGGTTTATGGTGAACCGGATGGTTTCATCAAAATCGTGTCCGATGCGAAGACGGACGACTTGCTGGGTGTGCACATCATCGGTCCGCACGCTACTGACATGATTTCAGAAGCTGGTTTGGCCAAAGTGCTTGATGCCACCGCTTGGGAAATCTCACAAGTGATTCACCCACATCCGACCTTGTCCGAAGCTTATCTGGAAGCGGCATTGGCCGTTGACGGCAAAGCAATCCATGGGTAATCAAAGGAGGAACCGCAATGAGCGAATTGAATCATAAAGAATTGGGGTTAAGCGATGAGCAAGTGCTGGAAATGTACCGCACGATGCTTTTGGCCCGCAAAATTGACGAACGCATGTGGAAGTTGAACCGTGCGGGTAAAATCCCGTTTGTGATCTCCTGCCAAGGGCAAGAAGCGATTCAGGTAGGCGCGGCCTTTGCGTTGGATCGTGAGAAAGACTGGCTTTGCCCGTACTACCGCGATTTGGGGATGGTGCTGACTTTCGGGCAGTCGGCTAAAGATCAAATGCTGTCCGCTTTTGCCAAGGCGGAAGATCCAAACAGCGGCGGGCGCCAAATGCCCGGGCATTACGGTGACAAACGTTTCCGCATTTTGACCGGCTCCAGCCCTGTGACAACCCAGGTATTGCACGCAGTGGGCATTGCGTACGCTGGAAAATTGGAAAAGAAAGACCATGTTGTGTTGACCACCTGCGGGGAAGGGTCCAGCAACCAAGGCGATTGGCATGAAGCTTGCAACTTTGCAGGCGTACACAATTTGCCGGTCATCTTCATGGTGGAGAACAATAAATACGCCATTTCTGTTCCGCTGGATAAGCAAGTGGCGGGCGGAGAAATCTGGAAACGCGCCGAAGGTTACGGATTCCCAGGAGTACGCGTTGACGGAAACAACCCGCTGGAAGTATACAAAGCGATGAAAGAGGCCGTCGAACGTGCACGGCGCGGGGATGGTCCAACCTTGATCGAAGCGGTGGCTTATCGGTTGGTGCCCCATTCCAGTGACGACGATGATCGCACCTACCGCAGCCGGGAAGAAGTGGAAGAAGCGAAAAAGAAAGATTCCTTGCTCCAATTCAAAGATTACTTGCTGCAACATGGTGTGTTGACGGAAGAGAAAGAGCAGGCGCTCTTGGCCGAAATCAATCGCGAAGTGGATGAGGCGACCGATTACGCGGAGCAGGCGCCGTATCCGGATCCGCAAGAAACGTATAAGCATGTTTATGCTTAAGGCAGGAGGAGAGAGATATGCCCGTTATTTCATATATTGATGCCGTAACGCAGGCTCTGATGGAAGAGATGAAGCGCGATTCACGCGTGTTTGTGCTGGGGGAAGACGTTGGGGTACGCGGCGGGGTGTTCCGCGCGACTGCTGGCTTGATTGAAGAGTTTGGCGCTGACCGGGTTTTGGATACGCCATTGACAGAATCGGCTATCGCCGGCGTGTCGATCGGTGCTGCCGCTTACGGCTTGCGCCCAGTTGCCGAAATGCAATTCGCTGATTTTATTATGCCTGCCGTGAACCAAATCATTAGTGAAGCGGCAAAAATCCGTTACCGTTCCAATGGGGACTGGCAATGTCCGCTCGTGATTCGGGCTCCATACGGTGGTGGTGTCCACGGTGCGCTTTATCATTCGCAAAGTGTGGAGAAGATTTTCACGGGTGTGCCGGGATTGAAGATCGTCATGCCTTCTACCCCTTACGATGTGAAAGGCTTGTTGAAAGCGGCTATTCGGGATGAAGATCCGGTGCTCTTCTTTGAACATAAGCGTTGTTACCGGCTGATTAAAGGGGAAGTGCCTGTAGAAGATTATACGGTTCCGATCGGCAAAGCCGACGTGAAACGGGAAGGAACGGATGTCACGGTCATCTCTTACGGCTTGACTTTGCACTTCGCCCTGCAAGCAGCAGAACAATTGGCCCAAGAAGGAATCAGCGTGCATGTGCTTGATTTGCGTACCTTGGTGCCGTTGGACAAGGAAGCCATTCTGGAAGCGGTGGCGAAAACCGGTAAAGTCTTGATCGTTCATGAAGACAACAAAACAGGGGGCTTTGGGGGAGAAGTTGCTTCCATTATCGCGGAAGAAGCTTTCTTTGAGTTGGACGCGCCGATTAAGCGTCTGTGTGGCCCTGATGTGCCTGCTATGCCATACAGCCCACCGCTTGAAAAAGAATTTATGCTGAATCCAGATAAAATCGCAACGGCGATTCGTGAACTGGCAGAATTCTAGGCTGGCTACAGAGGAGGACAATTATGGCAACTGATATCAAAATGCCGCAACTCGGCGAGAGTGTCGTGGAAGGCACCATTGCGAAGTGGCTGAAACAACCGGGGGACCGGGTAGAAAAATATGAACCGATCTGCGAAGTGTCCACGGACAAAGTGAATGCAGAAGTGCCATCGACGTTTGATGGCGTGATGGTGGAGATTATAGCCCAAGAAGGCGAAACGGTTGAAGTTGGCCAATTGATTTGTCGTATCGAAACAGAAGGCGAAGGTGCTGTGGAAAATAAGCCCGCCGCATCCGCTGATTCCGTTGCTCCGGCCGCTCAGGAGACGCCAAAAGCGAAAGCAGACACCGCCGGCGACAACTCCAACAAGCATCGTTATTCTCCGGCCGTTTTGCGCTTGTCCCAAGAGCATGGCATTGATTTGACTCAACTTCAGGGGACGGGCAAAGGAGGCCGCATTACCAGAAAAGATGTGCTTAAGGCCATTGAGCAAGGCGGTACACAACCAGCTGTTGCCACTGCTGCCCAAGTACCAGTGCCAGAGGCCCCTGTCGCACCGGCATCACCAGCGGCCGCTCCGGCACGTGAAGCTGTGACTGCTTCCACCACCCCGGCGGCTCCGGCAAAAACGGGCGTTGTCTTGGAAAATGGCGACCGTGAAATTCCGGTGACGGGAGTGCGGAAAACGATCGCACAACGCATGGTGCAGAGCAAACACGAGGCTCCGCATGCTTGGACGATGATGGAAGTGGATGTTACTGGTTTGGTTGCCCTGCGCAATCGGTTAAAACATGAGTTTAAACAACGTGAAGGTGTTAACCTCACCTTTATGCCATTCTTCATCAAAGCGGTGGTTGACTCCCTGAAAGAGTTTCCACAGCTGAACTCCGTTTGGGATGGAGACCGGATCATTCTGAAGAAAAATATCAACATTTCCATCGCCGTGGCCACGGACGACGCCTTGTATGTTCCGGTAATTCATAACGCGGATGAGAAAAGCATTTTGGGGCTGACCAAAGCAGTGAACCAATTGGCCGAAAAGACCCGCGCCGGCAAACTGGAGCTGAAAGACATGCAGGGCGGCACGTTTACGGTCAACAACACCGGCTCGTTTGGTTCGGTCTTGTCAGCACCGATCATCAACGCCCCACAAGCGGCTATTCTCTCGTTCGAGTCGATCGTGAAACGGCCAGTGGTGTTTGGGGACAACATGTTCGCAGTGCGGGATATGATGAACATCTGTATGTCGCTTGACCACCGGATCTTGGATGGCCTGATGGCCGGCCGCTTCCTGAAGCGTGTAAAAGAGCGTTTGGAAGCGTATGGGCCAGACAGCCAAATCTGACATTCCCACGTTTTCTTGTGATACAATAGCTGGAAGGAGCGGACGGTTGCGTCTGTCTCCTTGCAGCAAACGATAAACGGCATCCTGTAAGGGGATGCCTTTTCGACATGGAGAAGGTGACACAGATGGACTTTGCGGTGCAACGGTTAGGCATGTTTCCATACATGGAGGCCTGGGACAAACAGAAAGAACTCGTGCAAGCGATTGATCAGGGGCGACTAGGCAACCAATTGCTATTGTTGGAACACCCTCATACCATCACGCTGGGACGCGGTTCCCATCAGGAAAACATTATTTTTTCGCCTGATTATTATCAACAGCAAGGTGTTCAGTTGGTTGAAATTGACCGTGGCGGCGACGTTACTTACCACGGACCGGGCCAGTTGGTGGGTTATCCATTGTTCCACTTGGGGGAACGGGGAAACAACGCCCATGGATATTTGCGGGATCTAGAGGAAGTATTGATTCGTACCCTGAAGCGGTTCGGGATTGAAGCTGGACGGAAAGAAGCTTACACCGGTGCGTGGGTGGGGGATGTGAAAATCGCGGCGATCGGCGTCAAATTTAACCGAGGCCGCAACCGTCGCGGCTATATCACTAGCCATGGGTTTGCGTTAAACGTAAATACTGATTTGCGTTATTTCCAGATGATTGTCCCATGTGGAATTAAGGAGTATGGGGTCACTTCGATGCAGGAACAGTTGGGAAAACCCGTTGATATGAATGAAGTGATGGAGCAAGTCATCGCCTGCACGCACGAGGTGTTTGGCGATAAAATGGAATGATCGGAAGATGGTTGCACAGCAAGGAGCCTCCGGCGCGCCGGGTGGCTCCTTGTCGTTGTTAAAGGACGCGTTTATGCTGAGGTTCTGGGTACCGGTAACAGCGCAATTGCGCCTGGACTTTGCTCCAGTAGCTATGGAGTTGAGCCGGGAACGAGGCGTGAGTCAACTTGACGGAAGGCCCGGACAGTTTGGCGCAAGGGCAGGGCACATCGCCGTGGTATTTGTACACATACAGTTCGCTCCGCAAAGAAATCTCTTCCGCAGTCACGGTGACGCAAGTGGCCACAATCGCGACGGTTTGCGAGGTGAGCGGAAGAAGGTGCAATATGGCATCAGCAGGAGGGACAAAATCTTTCTCCAACCATGTTAGCTTGTTCAGCTCAATCCACTCCGCTTCTTTGTGTGCCAGCTGCTCTTTAAGTATCTCGATTTTCTCCTGAACAAAGCGTCGTTTCCGGGACAAGGACAAAATCTCGTGGGCGAAGGTGTGGAAAAAGGCTTGATCCCGCTCGTGGCATGCGTTTTTACGCATACAGGTCAGACCCAATTTGGACCATAGCGACAGAGGGGTCTGTGGGTTCCACTTTCCTTTGGACGCTTTGTATTTGGCTTGTTGCTTCCGCCATTCACGTTCGGTGGAGGCGCCTAATTTTTGCAATTGAGCCAATTTTCCTTTGAGAATGCGGATATCTTGGTTCAGGTCGGAAACGAGGGAACGCCAGCCGGTGGCATAGGTGTGCCGAACAAGTGAGTGGGTAAGCGGTTTATAAGGAGTGTGCCGCATCATTGCTTGCGTGATGGCATCCGGTTGGATGCACGGCAAGGGTAATGGGATAGAGGGATCGCCGCTGAGCAATGTCAGTTGGTGCGGCAGAGAGTGGATATTCATCTGGCGATGATTTTCTTTCGTGTGCAGGTATCCACAACAAGCGATCCATCGTCCTTGCAATTGACGTATCGTGGTTTCGGCATGGGTGAAGCGGGAAAGAATGAGCTCGCAGGATTGGTTGGCGTGGTTTCCGGAAAGGGTGAGACGGTGAGTGTTGCGAGTGTTGTGAATTCGGGTTACTTGTCCGATCAAGGTGATGAGCTGGCCGGAAGTGGCAGGAAGATTGGGGTTGTCCATCCTGTGGATGAAACGATGGAGGGGGATGCTAGTCCCGTCTGCGCACGTGATTTGATAAGCCGTTGTTTCTTTGAACATGTGGAGCTTCGTCCTGGTAAACACGGCTTGAAGCCAAGCCATCCATCGGATTTGTTCCTCCCTTTGCCAAGTATAACTTCCATCGGGTCTCCACTCGTTTTGCGATGCGGGCACAGTCAAAAGAAAGGAATGCTTACCGTTTGGTACGAAAAGCCGACGGTTAGCGTCTTTGATTGGATGCTTGCGATGAGCCCTTGCGGGGATCCGGGGACTGGGCGGCACGCTACGGCCTTTTTTTTGTTTCGGACTCCTCCGGCGGTAAAAGAAAGAATCCAAGCAGGATATCCCCCTTCCGCGAAATAGTCTGAATAAACCGTTCCCAAATATTATTATAAATGAAAATCAGAAAACCGTAGCCCCTTTTTGAAGAAAAAAGCCCCCAATAGATGGGAGCTTGGCATATGTAGGGATTACTGAATACCTACAAACAAGTCATACAGGGACAGCAGGGTGACACCAACCAAAGCGAGTGTGAAGACGCCCCCGATAATAACGCCTGGTTTGTTGCCGATCTTTTTATTGTCTATGACACCGCGGATCGACAGGATCGAAATGATGACAAGAAGAGGTACCATGAAGTATTCCATTGCATATTCACCTGCCTTCTGTTGTTTGCGCTTGGGCTTGCGCACTCATCATTACATAGTATAATCGATTCATTTCCTGATTAACATACGCACCCTTTATGAATTATAGAAAGAGATAGGCTCCGGTGGCAAGGGTTGAAACGAGAAGCGAGAGAACAAGCACATATACCGTCACTTTGATCCATTTTGGCTTCACGATTGATTCACCTCACAACATCCTATTGTATCCAACCTTTGGGATAAAGTCCATGAAATCACCTCTTTGCGAAAACTTCGTTCAAACAAACGTAATATTTGATATATTAAGAAGTGAAAGCGTTTTATTATGATGAGGGGGATAGCATTCATATGGAAAATAAAAGCGCAAAAAGTCGATGGGAAGAAAAAACTGTTCGTTGGTTAGAGAAAGCGCCAGAACGCAAGCAAACATTCACCACCCTCTCTGGCATTGAAGTGGAACGCTTATACACCGAACACGAAGCGCGGGAAGAGTGGCCCGGTGAATTCCCTTATACGCGCGGGATACACCCGACCATGTACCGCAGCCGCCTTTGGACGATGCGCCAGTACGCCGGGTTCGGTTCAGCCAAAGAAACAAATGAGCGGTTTCGATATTTGTTGCAACAGGGGCAATCGGGTTTGAGCGTTGCTTTTGATCTTCCGACCCAAATTGGCTATGACTCTGATGATCCCATGGCGATGGGAGAAGTGGGGAAAGTAGGGGTAGCGATCGATTCCCTCCGGGACATGGAACAATTGTTTGCGGGGATTCCTTTGGATCAAGTCAGCACGTCGATGACCATCAATGCCCCGGCAGCGATTTTGTTAGCGATGGTGATTGCCGTTGGCGAAAAGCAAGGTGTTAGGCCGGAGCAGTTGCGCGGCACCATTCAAAACGACATCCTCAAAGAGTACATTGCGCGGGGCACCTACATTTTTCCGCCCCAACCGTCGATGCGCCTGATCACTGACATTTTTCAGTATTGTGCGGAGCATGTACCCAAGTGGAACACAATCAGCATCAGCGGCTACCACATTCGCGAAGCTGGCTCCACCGCCGTGCAAGAAGTCGCTTTCACTTTGGCCAACGGCATTCAATATGTGGAAGCAGCACTGGATGCGGGCTTGGAAGTAGACCAATTTGCGCCGCGACTCTCATTTTTCTTCAACGCACACAATCACTTTTTTGAAGAAATCGCCAAATTCCGTGCTGCAAGAAGGTTATGGGCTAAAATCATGAAACATCGTTTCCATGCGTCGAACGAGCGCTCGTTACAGCTTCGCTTCCATACCCAGACGGGTGGGTCGACATTGACCGCGCAACAGCCGGACAACAACATTGTGCGGGTCACCTTGCAAGCGTTGGCGGCAGTGCTTGGGGGAACACAGAGTTTGCACACCAACGCGCGGGATGAAGCTTTGGCTTTGCCCACGGAAGAGTCGGCGCGGATCGCTCTGCGCACGCAACAGATTATCGCTTACGAAAGCGGCGTGGCTGACACAGTGGACCCGTTGGGCGGTTCCCACTACATCGAGACGCTGACAGACCAGATCGAGCAAGAGGCTGAAGCGCTAATCAAGCGGATTGATGAGTTGGGGGGAGCTGTGCATGCCGTGGAGCAAGGGTTTATGCAACGGGAAATTCGCCGGGTAGCGCTGGAAACACAGCGGAAAATCGAGCGCGGTGAAGAAGTGGTGGTGGGGGTGAACAAGTTCACCTTGGAGAATGAAACGCAACCGCCACTGTTGCGGGTCAACCCGGCCTTTGCCAAAGAACAGATTGCGGCGTTGAAAGAATTGCGGGCGACGCGAAATCAAGAAGCGGTGAATCAGGCGTTGGCGCGGCTCAAACAGGCTGCGGAGGGAACGGAAAATGTGATGCCTAGCATACTGGAGGCAGTCAAAGCGTATGCCACAGTGGGTGAAATCTGCAACACATTGAGAGCGGTGTTTGGTGAATATAAACCAGTCTAGGGGGAAACGGATATGAATCGACCAATTCGCGTACTTATAGCCAAGCCTGGCTTAGACGGGCATGATCGCGGGGCGCTGATTATTGCCCAAGCTTTGCGGGATGAAGGGATGGAAGTGATTTACACCGGTTTGCGACAGACACCGGCGCAAATCGTCGCCACCGCGATTCAAGAAGATGTAGATGTTATCGGATTATCCTGTTTGTCTGGAGCCCATAATGAACTGTTTCCTGAAGTGGTGCGGTTGCTCAGGGAACAACAGGCCGACGACATAGTGGTTGTCGGGGGTGGAGTCATTCCGCAAGAAGATATTGCGTACCTGAAAGAGCAAGGTGTGGCCGAAGTGTTCACATCCGGCACAACAACGACAGAAACCGCTGAATTCATCCGGCGAGTGGTCAAGGAAAAGGGGGTTCAGGCATGAAGTGCCCCCCAAAAAAAATCAGTCATATCGGCATTGCGGTTTGGGATTTGCAAAAGGCGTGCGCTTGGTATCAAGAAGTGTTGGGGTTAACTTTGGAAGGCATGGAGGAGGTGGAAAGTGAACAGGTGCGGGTCGGTTTCTTGCGCATCGGGGAAAGCCGAATTGAACTGCTTGAGCCGATGTCCGAAGAGAGTGCTATTCACAAATATCTGGTGCGGCACGGCGAGGGCATCCATCATATTGCCCTTGAAGTGAGTGACATCAAAACCAGGTTGCGGGAAGTGGCCGAGCAAGGGGTTCGACTGATCAATGAAGAGCCCAAACCCGGTGCGCACCAGATGAACATCGCATTTCTTCATCCAAAATCAACGGGCGGCGTATTGCTGGAATTGTGCGAAGCGCGGGAAAACGCAGAATGAGGATGTGACATAAATGGATATGTACAAGAAAATTGAAGAGATGGAAGCCAAACGGAGCAAAGTGGAGCTAGGCGGAGGAGAACTGCGGATTCGGTCGCAACACAAGCGCGGGAAACTGACGGCTCGAGAACGGCTCGATCTTTTGCTGGACGAGGGTTCATTTGTTGAATTAAATGCGTTTGTGGAACACCGCGCCACGCACTTTGGCATGGAGCACACGGAAGCTCCCGGCGAAGGGGTGGTGACGGGCTACGGAAAGATCCACGGACGGCTTGTGTATGTATTTGCCCAGGACTTCACTGTGTTTGGTGGGGCGCTGGGAGAAATGCATGCTTTGAAAATTGCCAAAGTGATGGATTTGGCGGCGAAAAACGGAGCGCCGATCATCGGCCTGAACGACTCGGGAGGAGCACGTATCCAAGAAGGAGTCGTATCGTTGGATGGCTATGGACATATCTTCTATCGGAATTCGATTTATTCTGGCGTGATTCCGCAGATATCGGTGATCTTGGGACCATGTGCGGGAGGTGCGGTCTATTCCCCCGCAATCACCGACTTCGTGTTTATGGTAGAGGATACGAGCCAGATGTTTATCACCGGTCCCAAGGTGATCGAGGCTGTCACCAAGGAGAAGATCACGGCGGAGGAATTGGGTGGAGCAAAAATGCACGCTACTACGAGCGGCAATGTCCATTTCACTGCGCCTACGGAAGCGGAAGTGCTTGAGGAGGTGCGGCGTCTGTGTACTTATCTGCCACAGAGCAACCGGGAGAATCCACCTCGTCGGGAGTGGGAGGAGCAAGGAGATGACTGGGTAGAAGAGCTGGCCGACAAGGTGCCAGTGGAAGGAACGCGTGTTTATGATGTGCGGGAAGTGATTCAAGCGGTGGTGGATCAAGGAGATTTTATGGAAGTGCATCGCCATTTCGCCCGTAACATCGTCGTCGGTTTCGGTCGGATCGCGGGACGTACCGTGGGCCTTGTTGCCAATCAGCCGAAAGTGATGGCAGGAAGTTTGGATATTGATTCGTCGGATAAGCTGAGCCGCTTTATCCGTTTTTGCGATTGCTTCAATATCCCGTTAATCACGTTTGTCGACGTTACCGGCTTTTTCCCGGGCGTAAACCAGGAGCACCATGGCATCATCCGGCATGGCGCCAAGATATTGTACGCATATTCGGAGGCGACTGTACCCAAGATTACAGTGATTCTGCGCAAAGCATTTGGCGGCGCTTATGTGGCGCTGAACAGCAAAGCGATTGGGGCTGATCTGGTATACGCTTGGCCCTGCGCCGAAATTGCGGTGATGGGTGCGGAAGGCGCGGCCAATATCATCTTCCAACGTGAGATTGCGGAAAGTGAACAGCCGGAGGAGACCAGACAGCGGCGGATAGCGGAATATCGCGAAAAGTTTTCCAACCCCTATGTGGCCGCGGCGCATGGAATGGTGGATGATGTGATCGATCCGCGCGCCACCAGGCAAAAACTGATCAGCGCTCTGGAAATGCTGGAACAGAAACAGGAAAGCCGTCCAGCTAAAAAGCATGGAAACATCCCTTTGTGATAGGGATGAGAAGCACTGGCGAGGCTGTCTCTGGCCCCGGTGCTTTTTCTATTGTATGTGAATAAAAAAAATTAAATTGGACATAATAGGGGCAAAGCCAGTTTTCCCATGATGTGGCAATCTTCTAACTACCGGTATGGAGGGACATAGCACTAGAAAACGGTTTCATTTAAATATAAAATGAGTGATGGGGAGTTGCTGAAAAATTTCGGATTACAAAGCGAACAACTGGCAAAAAAATGGCAAATTTTATAGCTTTGTACAGTCTTTTTTCGCCAAACCGCTGTCAATAACCAAAGATCCACGTTTTTTGCCTGATTTTAGGTCTTTGGCTACCAACAAGTTGAATTGAGTCATGGTAAAATAGGTAGTAATTTTATCGGGTGATTGGAGGAGTAACGGTGGTAGACCAACAGCGTTTAATCGATGAATTTATAGAATTAGTAAAAACGGATAGTGAGACAGGTGACGAAAGAGCCATTTGTGACCTTCTGACCCAAAAACTGACAGAATTGGGGTTGGATGTGGTTGAGGATGGCTCTGCTCAATTGACGGGACATGGCGCGGGCAATTTGGTGGCGACACTGAAAGGAACGGTTCCGGGGGCACCTAAGATCTATTTTACCTGCCATATGGACACCGTCGCTCCGGGCAAAGGGATCAAGCCGCAAATCAACGGCGATGTGATTGAGTCAGACGGCACCACCATCCTTGGTGCGGATGATAAAGCTGGCTTGGCCGCCCTTTTGGAGGGAATCCGCCTGTTGAAAGAAAAAGGGCTTCCTCACGGACAAATCCAATTGCTCATTACTGCCGGAGAAGAATCTGGTTTGATTGGGTCGCGCCATCTGGATATGTCTCTGGTAGACGCCGATTTCGGGTTTGCTATGGATTCCGATGGAGAGGTG
Source organism: Laceyella sacchari (assembly GCF_004343255.1). Lineage (GTDB taxonomy): Bacteria > Bacillota > Bacilli > Thermoactinomycetales > Thermoactinomycetaceae > Laceyella > Laceyella sacchari. Next base: position 889,027 of record NZ_SMDD01000001.1, read on the forward strand.
GGTGAAATCATCACGTCGGCTCCGTCGCAAGTAAAAGTGCTGGCAACCATTTATGGCAAAGCAGCACATGCAGGTGTGAACCCTGAAGATGGGATTAGCGCCATCCAAGTAGCGAGTCGGGCTATCTCCAAAATGCGCTTGGGGCGGATTGACGAAGAGACGACGGCCAACATCGGTCGCTTCCAAGGGGGCACTGCTTCCAACGTGATTCCGGAGCGGGTCGAAATCTTGGCTGAAGCGCGCAGCCGCAATCCGGAGAAATTGCGCCGGCAAGTGGACAGCATGGTACAAGCATTTCATGAAGCGGCTGAGGAATTCAACGCCAAAGCCGAAGTGGAAACACGTACCTTGTACCCTTCCTTCCACTTCTCCGAAGAGGATCTGGTGGTGCAAAAAGCCAAAGAAGCAGTTATGCGCATTGGCCGCACGCCCCGCATTGGCGCCAGCGGTGGAGGAAGCGATGCTAACGTGATTGCCGGGCACGGTATTCCCACAGTGAATTTGGGCATCGGTTACCAGAACATCCACACCACCAGTGAACGGATGCCAATCAAAGAGTTGGTGAAAGCGGCGGAGTTGGTGGTGGCTTTGATCGAAGAATCGGCGAAGGTAGAAGTGGCTGCTACGGGTAGCGGTTCTTTGGGGAAATAGGTTGTTAGCCCGTTTTTGACGCAATCATTATTCTGGATGGTTGGGTTGAAAAATATTCCTTGTCTGTTGAAAAAATCGAAGTGGCCATTAAATGGCCAATCCCAGTCACGTGAACAAAAAACGGTCTCCCGTCGGAGGCCGTTTGCTTTTTATATATTGTATTTTGCCAATCCATCATCGCTGTCCATGCGGGCTAATTTTTCCAAGACCCGGCGTTTGCGGTAGAGCATTTGTCCTGCTTCCGACACTTCATCGATGGTGGAACGGTTGATATAGGCGCCGAAGATGATTCCTACGACAGGAACGAGCTGGAACAGTTTTTTCCATCCATAGTTGTCCCGGTAAGTATAGATTACTTCGCGCCACCCCTCCAATTTGGAGATGGATTCGCCAACTTGTGCTGTTTCGGCCGACGCTAGTTCTTTGATGATCGCTTGCTTACCGACGAAGTCACTGGAAGCGAATTGCAGGCATTTGACGATAAAAATGCGCTCATGTTTGTCCTTGGGATTGTAGCCGTAACTTAGCGCCATCTCTTGCAGAACCTTCAGTGAAAGGCCCAAAAGGGCGGGAATGTCAATCGCTAGGGTGAATACTCCGCCAAAGCCCGTTGTTGCTCCTTGCATGGTGGCGAATTGCTTGCGTGATTCTTTCAATTCCTCTGCCACTTTATCCATCGTGTGAAGCGGAAGAGCCGGCACTTTATCCAAAGTGAGGTAATCAGGACGAAGTTGGGCTTCTTTGGCCAGTTGAGTGAGGATTTCTTTTTCGCTGATCAAATACTGCCCGCCTGTTTGGATGTAGCCTCCCAATTCATCGAGAATTTTGCCTAGCCATTCATGCACGATGTTGGGAGTGATGCGGTCGAGCAGAGTGAAGGGAATTCTGCCTAACTTTTCCCAAAACCACAAATCCTTCTGATCTTGTTCCCATTTTTCTATTTCTTTTAATGCTTCCAATAGCATTTCCTGGTTTTCCATAATACTTCCATCCCTCATTCACTAATGCTTGTTACCGTTGAAAAGTCTCTTTGTTGCTGCCAACTACATTGAGCGCGGCTTGGTAGGCCGCGATGATTCGGTCCAATTGGGCCCGCTCCGTAAGTGTGAGGCGTGTCCGGTTCTGTGCCAGGTAAGTTTGCAAGCTGTCGAACCGTTGGGTGAGATGATCATATTCCAACTTGATTAGCCCTTCTACCAGGGAAGGCTCCTGCTCGCTTACCTCGGTGTGTGCCGGGAGCGGTTTATAATGTTTGATTTTCACCATGGAGCGATAGTGTACTCCGTCTTTTCCTTTGAGTTGCCCCAAATGGGTCAATTCGATGAAATCGCGGTCTGCCAACCGAACCAAGGCACGCCGGATGGTCGATCGCGTCAGGTCGAGGTATTTTTCCAATTGCCGGTAGGAAATGATGCAGGCCCCTTTGGGAATGAGAACTTGGTACTCTGGATGGATCATTTCCTCCGGAGCCGCCAACCGGACCAATTCAAAATAGGTTTGCCTCTCACGTGGAGTGAGTTGGTCCAGCTTGGCCTGATAAGGCTGAACTTTCATGTTGTCACTCCCTTGATGTTATAAGCCGAATGGGTCGTAGGTGTGTCGATTTGGCGCAATCTGGGTTGCATCATCATTTTAACCCAGCGTGGGCGCTGGAGGAAGTGCCGGGATAGATGAAGGATTGTAAGGATTTGCATCGCTTAAATAATTTTTCATTGACATTTCAATTCTATTAATTCATAATACTATTTGTACATATAAGAAGGCTTTGTCTAGCCAATTGCACGGTGATACGCTGTGCGGGACATGATGGCAAACAATCATCACCCGGCTCCGCGTTACTTAGTCAGCCCTAGTGCACCCCTTAGTGCGTTAGGTTCTGCCTAAGCAGGCGTAGCCGGACCTAACGACTAAGGGGTGCACTAGGGCTTTTTCAGTGCGAACCCAGATCCGAAGACTGTTAGTAGACAAAGTGATTCATGCCTGACTCGGGTAGTGTCCGAGTCGGGCATTCTTTTTACTTAAGGAGGATGGGGAATGGCTGACCAGGAGAAAAAGAATTTGATGTTAGCCCAAGCAGAGCGAGAATTTGCAACCCATGACACTTGGTGGGAAAAAGAAGAACCCAAGGCCCCGCTACCCGCAAGAATCCAAGCGATGCTGAACCGGAATGATCCGGCGGTGATTGATGAACTGCTTAAGTTCGCTTTTCTGTTGAATGGAGAGGTGCAAGTTTGGGATTACAACAAAGGAGGTTGGCAAAAGCTCAGTTTGCCAGAAGAAGATATGGCACAGCTTGATCCGCAAGACGGCTCTTGGTTGTGGACGTTGTACGTATCGGGGCATCCCCTGGCACGGAAAGCAGTGCGCAAACTATTGAGTTATCAGTCCGATATCTATGATCTGAAACGTCGATTTTTTAAATATCAGAGACATATGATCTCCAGGAAACTGCAGGTGAAATGGCACGGGGGCAGACGGAATGCGCTGATACCATTTGATGCAGTGTATTTCCGCTATGTAAAAGCAATCTTCAAGCTGGCAGAAAAAAAGGGAGACGCCGAAACGTGGGCGATCCTCGCGCATCGCTTTGACCTGGAGCGAAAAGGGAATAACCGGCTTCAAACCGCCGCTGGACAAGAAGTGGAGGTTTACTCCGATAAAACGCATTATTACTTGCGTCGCCGCTGTTGGCGTTATTTGCGAGAACTTGGGAAAAAGGGGAATCCGGCGTACATTCGCTTTGCCGTGGAAGCGTTGTTGCAATATGAAGACCAAGATGCCCGGTACGTGTCAAAGTACGAAAACGGTGAGTGGTTGGTCGGCAAAAAGTACAATCATCTTTGGCTGTTCAACCATCTGCTGTTTCACCGCAGCCAAACGTTTAAGCCTAAGCGTTTGCAGTGGGAGGATGTGTTTGTGCCGTATGACGGGCTTGACCGCAGGGAAGAAGCGTTCCCCGATCTCTGGGATCAACATGCGGACGAATTGTGGCGGTTATTCAACAAAGCTTCGTCAGGCACAGTGATCAGCTTTGCTTGGAATGCGCTCCTGCATGGAAATCGGGATTATCTGAATAGGGTGCCGCGTGAAAAATGGATGAAACTTTTGGATGATGAGCATAATCAACGCAACAGAGCCGCACTGGCATGGCTATTGGAGAACGAAATCTTGGCGGACAACGGCGAGGCGGATCTTGTCTTGCTGGAGGAACTGCTGTTCCATATAGATCAAACGGTGCGTGAAAAAGCGGCCGATTGGTTCGGGGAAAATGCACAGAAACTGCCTCGCGAGTTTAACCTGAAAATCACCCGGCGGATCATCGACATCATTAAAGATGGAAGTGATTATTGGCGGGCTACGGGTTGTATCGATTTGTTGCGGAGCCATTGCCGGCCCTATGTGAGTGAATTTGCGACTATGGCATTGATCAAGCAATTGCAAGACAGCGGTAGCCGTTGGTCTTACATGTATAGAATGAAGGAAGATTTGTTGGCGTTGCTGTTGGAAGAGTTGGATGTGGAACAACAGGAGGTCACAGGTGTCGAGTTGCTCCCGCTCCTCTCTTCAGCCAATAATGAAGTGCAGCAGCAGACAGAGGCGCTGTTTGAGAAGCATTTCGAAAAACTGAAGCTGGATTTGGACTTTTTGCTCGCTCTGATCAAAACACCGAACAGCCGAGTGCAAGCGTTTACTACTCGCTTTATGTCAGATCGTTTACTTTGGGTCGTACCTTTTTATCCCGCTCTTTTGCCCCGCTTGTGGGAAATGATGCTGGATGAAAATGAAAGTGCGCTGGTACGTAATTATATCCGTGACGTGTTGTTGGGGAAATTGTTCTTTGAGGAATTACGGAAGACCCCAATCAGTCAAGTGCTTGCTTTGTTACAGCATCAAGAGCATGCCATGCAGGCTTTCGGTGCGCAACTGCTGGCTCTGATCGAACCGAAACCGCACGATTTCACATTGCAACAACTGGTCGATCTCGCACATCGCCCCTTGGCGGAGGTTCGTGCGGCAGCGCGGAAGATGCTTGAAAAATTGCGGTTGATTTGGTCCCCCGATTTGTTGGTCAATGTAATGGAGACCGATTGGGATGACACGCGGGAGTGGGCAATGTGCATCGTGACCGCTCTTCCCACTGACGAACAGACCCCGGAATTGATCTACGGCTTGTTGGACACCGCCCGCCGGGATATCCGTGCTTTGGCCATGGAGTTGATTGACAGCCATCTGACACGGCTCGACTTGACGGAACTCATGATGCGAGCCAGTGAAAGTCCATATTTGGAGGTTCAGGAGTTCGCTTTAGCTATTGGCGACCGGCTGACCTGGACGGCTCAACGCATGACTGAGTTAGAGTTGTTTTTTCGGACTGTGTTTTTCCGCGTGCATCGGGGACGGCGTGCCAAAAACATGGCTTTCGCACTGTTGGAGAGACTGGCATTGGAGAAACAGGAATGCGCAGAAGCGATGGTGCCTCTGTTGAATGATATGGTACGCAATTTCGGGCGGCAGGATTTTGAACGGATCGTCCATCTGCTCACACAGATCAAAATGCGCTATCCACACATTCAGACACCGTTGGCGTTGGAATAATTCACAGCAAGGAGGAGAACGCATGCAATTTCAACAGACCTATGCCAAAGCAAGCAACATCAGTCATGTAGGCGGTCGTACACTGGTTGACTTTGCCCCGGATCTGGGTCGGGAGCCTACGTTTTTCCAAGGCCGAATCAAAGACTCCATCCGCTACCGCGACGCCATGATTGCGCTGCGCGATGTCGTTGTTTCAGATTTGAATGTTAAACCGAAGGATCATCGAGCTTATCAAGAGTGGGTGCAACAACAGTATGTGCTTGACCTGATCGACACGATGGGTAAAGAGTCGGGTGAAGCGGCGAGGATGCTACTTATCCGTGAACGCATACAAGAATTGGATCGCCTCCGCACTAAACGCATGGGACCTTATTACAAAGCGCGGGCCCGGTATTTCAATTGGTTGTATCATAACGATCCTGACGCTTGGTTTGTTCTCGATCCTGTGATTACCGTGGCGCCTGATCAAGTTTTTTTTGAAGCCTTTTCGTTGGACGAGTCCTCCTACGGACGGTTGGCGGTTCATTCCGAACTGTTTGACGATGTGAAGGATTTCGCCTATGGTACGACCAACATCGATTTTTCGGATGCGTTGCTCAATGAAATCCAACGCATCCGCTCGTACCGTCCCACTGAATTTCAAGTGGACCCATCGGGCTTTGAAGTGGCGACGGAAGGACGGGAAGTGTACAAAGAGAAGAAAATCGATGTGCCTGTCAGCTGGATTCGCGGTTTTCTCCAAGTTCAATCAGCAATGACGATGCCAGCGGTCACCTTCGATGTGAAGCCGATCGATCTGTATAATCTCTGCACCTTTTTGCGACGGCACAAAGAACGGCACAGCCCTCGTTCGCTCAAGTTTTTGCTCAAGCCGGGTCAACCGGTGCAAGTGGTCATCGAGCCGTGGAACGAAGTGATGACCTTTAGCGATTCCGTTTATCTGGGAGATACCGAGCAAGAGATTCGCACTTGGGGGCGCCGCCGCCTCTTCTTATTGGAAAGGTTGTTGCCGCTGTCCCGCAAGATCACCGTCAACCTGTTGGGCACGGGATTGCCTAGTTTTTATGTGGCTGACTTGGGCAATCTCAGTTTCACGTTGGGCTTGTCTGGTTGGACTCGCAATGACTGGGCTGGTGCCGGTAACTTCGATTTGCTGATCGGCAGTTCGGCGCAGGTGACGCCCGAAGAGAGCAAACAAGTTTTTTCCAAGATGAAATGGAAAAAGACGGCGACAGCAGAATCATTGGCAGAGTGGACTGGCTTGCCAGTGCCTACGGTGCAAGCGGCATTACGCCAGCTGTGTAGTGCCGGCAGGGTGATGTTCGATTTGGAGATCGGCCGCTACCGCCTGCGTGAATTGACGCGCGACCCCTTGCCAGTGGATCAGTTGCGGTACGCTAATCCGCGTGAGGAAAAAGCGAAAAAATTGGTGCAACAGGGACATGTGAGCCTCTCACGAAAAGAAGCGTCGGCTAGCGGCGTAACGCTCTATGGCAGTGTCCGGACGAGCAACCGGTCGGTGGAACCCCAAGTGGTTCTTGATCATGACGGGCGGATTGAGCAAGGTGAATGCACGTGTTATTTCTACAAACAGAACAAGCTGATGCAAGGACCGTGCGAGCACATGATGGCGCTTGTGGCCATAGCCCGCGACTGAGCAAGGAGGAGGGAGATCAGGATGTCGGAGGAAAAACGTCCCTTAACCAGGGAAGAGTGGATTCAAAAAGTGAGTGCAAATGGGCGGGAAGCGACCATTCGTGAAGAGATGATCCGCTTGGGCTTCTGGAGCAACGATTCATTGACAGAGGAAGAGAAGAAGCAGCAACAAGCAGAGGATGAGGAGCGCGCCCGCTTGGCAGCGGAATTGCGGCGGTTGCAGTCCAAAGGCATGAGCATGCCCAAGGTGCAGCAACTGTTAAAAGAAGTGCGCCAAAAACGGATTGAAGCCAGCAGAAAAAGGCGAGAGGTACAAAAGGCAGAGCGAGAACAGAAGCGCCGCGAGGCCAAAGAAGCGTGGGAACAGCACCGCGCTCGCCATGTTGTGTATGCAGGAGAAGGGGTTTCAGGCGGATTGGAAAACAAGGAAACCCAGACGGAGATGTTGCGCCAAGCTGGCTTGCCCATCGTAACCACCGCGGAAGAGTTAGCAGAGGCGATAGGAATCTCCGTAAGCAAGCTCAAATGGCTTACATATCATCGCAACACGGCGACACTGTCCCATTATTTCCGATTCACCATCCCCAAACAAAATGGGGAAGAAAGGGAAATTTCCGCTCCCAAACAAACGCTCAGGCAAGCACAGGCTTGGATTAAGACTCATCTTCTCGACCGCCTGCCGGTACACCCTGCGGCGCAAGGGTTTGTGCCGGGGAAAAGTATCGTGGACAACGCGAAACGGCATGTTGGCCAAGCGGCAGTCATTAAGATGGATTTGCGAGATTTTTTTCCGAGCATTCATTTCTACCGGGTTCGAGGCTTGTTTCAATCATTTGGGTACAGTGAGATGATCAGTACGCTGTTGGCGCTGTTGTGTACCGAACCGCCGCGCCGCGCTGTTACGCTTGGAGGCCGTGTGTATCATGTGGCGATCGGGGAACGCCAGCTTCCACAAGGGGCCTGCACCAGTCCGTCCATAACGAATCTTTTGTGTCGTCGCTTGGATGAGCGGTTGTCAGGGTTAGCGCAAAAGTATGGCTTTCAATATTCTCGCTATGCTGATGACATGACGTTCTCCTGTTCAGAGGATGGAATCGGCCAAATCGGCACCGTCATAAACCAAGTACGTCGGATTGTGGCATTTGAAGGATTCACCGTCAATGAAGATAAAACGAGAGTGTTGAAGCGGACCAATCGACAGACAGTGACGGGCATTGTAGTTAACGAGAAAATCAATGTCAACCGCCGAGAATGGAAACAGTTTCGGGCGTTGTTGCACAACGTTGAAAAAAACGGACTAGAAGCGGAAAATCGTACAGGTCACCCACATTATTGGGATTACATCAAAGGGTACGCCAACTTTGTGCGCATGGTGCGGCCCGATTTAGAAGAGAAGCTGATTCGGCAGTTGCAAGCTATTGCGGTGAAACATCGCTTATCTCTGCCTGGATGGGCTGGAAAAACGGTTCAATCATAAAGGTATCGGGGTCGAGCCGATCAAGGCTCGGCCTTTGTGCGTTGATTGGGAAAGAGTCGATGGAGGGGCTTCTCTTTCCGCAGTGGACGGAACAAACGCTGTTTTCGTTCGATGAGCTGTTTTACGGTTAGCGGATGGTTGGTCAATTGGCGCAGATAGGCACGCACTTGCCAGCCTTTGCCGCTCACGCAGAAACTTGATTGTCGCCAGGTGCATTTCATCTGGATCACCACCGGAGATTATTTGTCTTAACCAGCATTGACACATCATCTTATCCATATGCGTAAAGCTGTCTCCATTTGTACGAGAATGGTCGGTTTGGAGATGGATGTGAGTTATAATAAGGAATAGATTGAGACAGGAGTGACAACAATGCGAAATTTTGAAGAAAAAACGATTGCGAGTCGAACGATATATACGGGCAAAGTGGTTCAGTTGCAAGTAGATGACGTTCAATTGCCCGATGGCCGCGCTGCCAAACGCGAAATTGTGAAACACCCAGGTGCCGTCGCCGTTCTGGCTATTACGGATGAGGGGAAAATGGTGCTGGTGCGGCAATTCAGGAAGCCGTTGGAAAAGACGATCCTGGAAATCCCGGCGGGCAAATTGGAAGCGGGAGAAGACCCCGGGGATTGCGCGGCACGAGAGTTGGAAGAAGAAACGGGTTACCGGGCTACGGGCTTGACGCATGTGGTTTCCTTTTACACCTCACCCGGATTTTCAGACGAATGTTTGCACATTTATCAAGCTGAGGGTTTAACAAAAGGGGAAGTGAACCCCGATGAGGATGAATTTGTGGAATTGGTTGAATGCACGCTGGATGAGTGCTTGGAGCGAATTCAAAGTGGCGATATCATGGACGCCAAAACGGTGGCCGCAGTCTACTTATGGCAAGCCCGGGTGTCGAGCGGGAGATGAAGTTGCAAGAGATTTTCGCCGACTTGCATATCCATATTGGCAGAACCCAGGGAAATCTCCCTGTAAAAATCACAGCGGCGAAAAACATGACGTTTGAAGCGATTATAAAGGAAGCGTTTCACCGCAAAGGCATCCAGCTGATCGGAATCATCGACGCTCAGTCCCCTCCAGTACAGGAAGAGATTCAGGCAGGATTGGACAAAGGGCTTTACCGCGAACATCCGGACGGTGGCATTACGTATGGGGATACGACTTGCGTGTTGGGGGCAGAGATCGAGCTTAGGGAGGGAGCCGGTGCGTTTCACGTCCTGGTGTACCTGCCCGGTTTGGAACAGATGCGAGAACTTACCGCCTGGTTAAAGAGATATATGAAAAATGTCCAGTTAAGCACCCAGCGGTTGCGGCAATCGGCATTGGCCCTGCAAGAAAAAGTATGGGAGTGGGGTGGTTTGTTTATTCCCGCCCATGTATTCACCCCGTTTAAAAGTGTTTACGGCAATGCCGCACCTCGCATGGAGCAATTGTTTGACATGAAGAAGGTATCGGCAGTGGAACTCGGGTTGAGCTCCGATTCGGATTTGGCCGATCAACTATCTGAGTTGGCACCTTTTACATTTGTCACCAATTCGGACGCTCACTCTCTACCCAAAATCGGTCGCGAATACAATCAATTGTTGGTGCGAGATGCTAGTTTTCAAGAATTGAAACGGGCACTCGCCAGAGAGGGGGGCAGGCGCGTCCTGGCTAATTACGGCTTAAACCCCAAGCTGGGAAAATACTATCGAACCCGTTGCTTGAATTGTGATGAATTGTGGCCGTCAAGCCAAGTTGCTTGTTGCCCACACTGCGGCAGCTTGAAAAAGGTGAAAGGCGTGAAGGACCGGATCGAGGAGATCGCCGATCAACCAAGTCGCCACCCGGCACACCGTCCCCCTTATGTTTATCAAGTGCCGCTTGAATTCATTCCCAAACTGGGCCCCAAAACCCTGGATAAATTATTGCAGGCATTTGGAACAGAGATGAATGTTCTTCATCATGCGGAGGTGGAAGAAATCCGCCAAGTAGCTGGCGCGGCTATCGCCCATTATATTCAATTGGCGCGCGAGCAACGATTGGCATTGTCCGAAGGGGGCGGCGGCGTTTATGGCAAAGTCGATCCACTACAAAAAAGCTAACCGATGTGGTTAGCTTTTTCCTTACTCTCTGGCTCCGTGTTTGCGCAAGATGGATTCCGCTTCTTGCACCCGGTCTTCCGAAGTTGCAAACACAGTGACTGACACATCCTCAAGTGAAGACAGGGGGTGGCCACCAGACAGTCCGCTGGCGTCGGGATGGGCGGCTTGCATAACGCTCTTGTCGGGATCGAGCCGGGGACTGCCCAGCGTGCTCTCAGCCAATGACATCCGCGGGTTTTCATACGGATTACTATACGTGGCGTCTCCGTCAGCGTCTTTTCCGCCGCCCAAGGGTGAAAAACGGCTCACATCCACTTCAAAGCCGGCCTGTCGTAGCTCTGCGGCGGCTTTCTGTGCGGCATCAATCGTTTGGAAATATCCGAATATCGCTCTTTCTGCCATGGTCATCCTCCTTTCCCCCTTAATGTCGGCCAGTTGGAAAGGAGTTATTCTGAAAGGAAGAGGGGCAGAATTGCTTCCGTTATCTATGCTAGGCCGCTGTGATATGATAAATTGATGGTAATGCGACATTGGAAAGAGAACGGATAATGGAACAACCATCAACGAATCGCACCGTGGATGTAAACCTTTCGTTTGTGTAGGATCATTCATCGGTGTAGCTATCCTGTCACTACACAGGTGATGAGAATGGGAAACGCTTTGTCGTGGCGAGGCATCGCAAATGGAGGCGACCAGTGATACGCCTGTGGATCAACGTTTTAGCAAAGCGTTTTTTGTGTGCTAAGCACAAGTGTGATGATATGAAGTGTGAGTTTGGGATAATTGGGGTGGCGCCTGCATCGGGCTTATCTGTTAGTCCGTGAAAGGTTATAATAATTTCAGATAAATATAATATTTGGAGATGGATGGATTTTATAGGCAAGAGTGGGTTGCTCCGACTTTTTGCCAGCGCGTGTCGATGAATAGGTCAGCGGCTCCAAAACCATTTTCTCATTTGCTTCACCTGTGGCGAGGCGCTCATCGAGGAAAGATTTTTCCGCTGCCGCTTCTCTATCAACTTGATTCACCAGACATGCCCTGGATGGACAAGGATTAAAATGTGTGGGTGCGCTTTGAGAAGCCATCCCTGCCAAATGGGACACCGGGCGGCACCCACCATTCCTCCCCCGGTCAAAGGGGGCCGAGGCATCTTGGAGGAGGCGTTTGGGATGAATGTGAGTCCACTCATCTGGTCAGGGAAAGTGTTGACGAATCTCATGACCTTATTAATTGTGTTCATCATTGGCTTGATTGCGATCAAATCGTTAATCTTCCTGCTCAGACGCAAGCGAATCGGTTATCTATTGGCTGGGTTCAAAGCGATTTGGGTATTGTTTGGTTTCAGTTATTTTTTGTTTATCGGTTTTTATGTGTTTCAAAACATGCTTACCTCGGAGACATCTGAAGATTGGTTGCGCAATGCGGTAATCACCTTTGTGATTTTGTTGGTCGGAATCATGTGCTGGCTGGGGCCCGTGCGGGGAATTTTGGGATTGAGCGTGCAAAAAGCGCATGTGCGAACCGAGCAAAGCAATGCTTCGGCCGATGGTTGGGTGGTGGAAAGTTGGCTAGGCGAGGGTTCAGGCTTCCACTTGTATGCGGTCGGAGAGAAAAAAAGTGAATCGAACAAAGAGTGGGGCGGTTGAATTCTTTTCTCAAACTCTAGCTTCATGCGGCATACCTCTTCCATTTTAGTCATAGAGTAGTGTGACGGGACTGAAGGAGGCGAAGTCGGATGAAGCAGAAGAACAAGTGGAGACGGTCGATTCAATCGCACATTCAGCAACAACGGTCACCCTATTTGTTTGTCACCGTCTTGTTTATGATGGGGGTGATCTTCGGGGCGGTGATTGTCAATACGCTCGATCCTGCGCAAAAGGACGGGCTGTTAACTTACTTGGGCCATTTTTTTAGGGGATTGGAGCAACACACGATTGCCGAGCCCGAAGTAGCGTTTCAACACGCGTTGGGGGATCATTTGAAAACAATTGGCCTCATGTGGATTTTGGGTCTGTCGGTTATCGGCATTCCCCTTTTGCTGGTGTTTATCTTCATAAAAGGCCTGGTGATCGGTTTTACGGTCGGTTTCCTGGTTAACCAACTGGCGTGGGAAGGATTGTGGTTCGCCTTTGTATCCGTAGTGCCGCAAAACTTGCTGATGATTCCGGCGCTCATTATTGTGACAGTGGCAGGGATTCACTTTTCCACCTTACTCGTCAAGAATCGGTTGATTCACTATCGGGGAACCATATACCCGCAGTTCGTCTCCTTTTCTCTCTTGGTGACGGCCATGGCTGTCGTGATGTTGGTTTCAGCCGCATTAGAAGCTTATCTTTCACCAGTCATGATGAAAGAAGCGATTCCAACAGAACAATTGATGGATCAATCATGGAATTAACACCGGTTTTAAAATAATTATTATCTAATAGTGTCTTTCATGTGGTTTGACTCTTCTGCGACTCTCCAATATAATGGTGTCAGATAAACAGGGGGGTGTTTTTGTGGAAGACCGGGTGAAACAAATTAAACAGCAATTATCCGCCCATAATTATAAATTAACCCCCCAACGGGAAGCGACGGTCCGTGTGCTACTGGAAAATGAAGAGGATCACTTAAGCGCAGAGGATGTCTACCTGTTGGTGAAGGATAAAGCTCCCGAGATCGGTTTGGCCACGGTTTATCGGACATTGGAGCTATTAAGTGATTTGCAGATCATCCACAAACTCAATTTCGGAGACGGCGTTACACGGTATGAATTCAGAGCAGAAGGGGCGGAGCATCATCACCATCACCTCATCTGCCTCAATTGTGGCACGGTGGATGAAATTATGGAAGACTTGTTAGGCCCGATCGAGGTGCAAGTTGAGAGAGAATATGATTTTCAGATCATTGATCATCGCTTAACCTTTCACGGGATATGCCACCGATGCAAAGGAAAAGTGACCGACCCCAAAAAATTAGTAGGTTCTAAAGTGACGTGAGATCTTTTTCTTAAAAAGGTCTCATTTTTTTTGTATTGGCATCAATAATTCCTCGATGAATGGCGCATGAATATGATAGGAGACTTAAGGAGGGATTCGCGAATGAAAGTAGGAGTGCCAACAGAAATCAAAAACAATGAGAACCGTGTCGCCATTACTCCAGCGGGGGTGGATGCGCTGGTGCAGTCTGGCCATGAGGTGCTGATCCAAAGCGGGGCCGGAAATGGGAGCGGTTTCACAGATGATCAGTATGCAACGCATGGAGCCAAAATCTTGGGCAGTGCCAAAGAAGTATGGGAAAACGCTGACATGATCATGAAAGTGAAAGAACCGCAACCGGAGGAGGTTGCTTATTTTCGGGAAAACCTAATTCTTTTCACTTACCTGCATCTCGCACCAGAACCGGAGCTCACCCGGGCGTTAATGGATAAAAAAGTGGCTGCCATCGCTTATGAAACGATTCAATTGGATAACGGTGCGTTGCCGTTGTTGACCCCGATGAGCGAAGTAGCCGGACGGATGTCGGTGCAGATCGGGGCGCAATTTTTGGAGAAGCCCAAAGGGGGCAAAGGGGTTTTGCTCGGCGGCGTCCCCGGGGTACTGCCTGGAGAAGTGGTGATTATCGGTGGTGGCGTCGTAGGTACGAATGCGGCCAAAATCGCTTTGGGGATGGGAGCCAACGTAACCATTCTCGATATTAATGCGGATCGGTTAAGACAACTGGATGACCAATTCCAAGGCCAGTTGCGGACGTTGATGTCCAACCGTTACAACTTGGCGGAAGCCGTTGCCAAAGCTGATTTGTTGGTAGGCGCGGTATTGATACCAGGTCGCCGCGCACCGCGGTTGGTGACGGAAGAAATGGTTCGCACTATGCAACCCGGTTCAGTGATTGTGGATGTGGCGATCGACCAAGGAGGGTCCATTGAAACGATCGACCGGGTGACAACTCACAGTGAACCGACATATGTGAAGCACGGAGTAGTTCATTATGCAGTGGCCAATATGCCGGGAGCGGTGCCGAGGACATCGACCATCGCGTTGACCAATGTCACGATTCCGTACGCAGTTCAGATCGCCAACAAAGGATTGACACAAGCACTTGCCGACAACCGTTTTCTGGCACGTGGGGTGAATGTCATCAATGGGCAGGTCACCTACTCTGCCGTCGCCGAAAGCTTGGGTCTGCCGTATGTGCCGCTGGAAGAGGCGATTGGTCAACGCTTTGCTTAACTCGCATAACTTGTCTCCTTTTCCCATACCCTTATAGCAATACGGGGTAAAGGAAAGATGGATCATGGTTATTTCACTTCGCCGTTTGAAACGATGGAGCCAATTTTTTTTGTTGTTTGTGCTGTTCACGTTGCTTTTGTACCAGCTGTTCTCTTTCTTGGTGCCTCTGTTCAAACCGGATTACATGTATAAGGAGCCGAACGGAGGCGCCATCAAGGTGTTTGGGCATCAGCAGGAAACGGCGCGAGTGGCCGAGGCGCCTGCACAAAAAATAAAGGAACGGTTACTTATGTTTTATTGGTTGGGAGAATGATGTGAAACGGCACCACCTGTCCGTTTCTTTTTTTTTCTCCAAATGTAATGAATTTCTTCTTTATGATTTGAGTTAGGGGTATATAATGTAAGATGGGGGGCGACATCACATCAACGGCTTACCGCATGCGTTGCGTTGCCACAGTAACTTCTCTACCATTCATTCGTCAAAGCACAAGGAGGGCCCGTGCCGCCATAATGGGGCAATGGTGATCTCCTTTCTTTTGTCGTTTTGTGCATATCGTGTGCATCATCAGGGTGTATCGTTATAAGGTGTTGGCTTATCCATTTGATAGGCCAGCCACGGCAAAGTTAACCGATTGATGTTTGTTGCTCTTTTACCCCCTCATTACGGGGGAAGAGGTTGTTATTTGGAGGCGATTTCATGAAACGATTTCCGCGTGTGTCCCTGATCGTATTGGACAGCGTTGGCATCGGCGAATTGCCGGATGCGGCAGAATACAATGATGCTGGGGCACATACTTTGGGCCATATAGCCGAATTTAAAAATGGGTTACATATGCCGAACATGCAGAACATGGGGTTGGGAAACATTGAACCCATCCGCGGCATTGAAGCGGTGGCTGAGCCGCTGGCTTATTTCGGTAAAATGAGTGAACTGTCCAAAGGCAAAGACACCACCACCGGACACTGGGAGTTCATGGGGGTGTATACGGATAAACCTTTTAAAACATATCCCGACGGTTTTCCCCGGGAGTTGATTCAAGCGTTTGAAGAGCGGACAGGCCGCAAAGTGCTGGGCAACAAGCCTGCTTCCGGCACTGTAATTATCGATGAATTGGGCGAAGAGCATATGCGCACAGGCGGCTTGATTGTATACACATCGGCAGACAGCGTGTTTCAGATTGCCGCGCACGAAGAGGTTGTGCCGTTGGAAGAGTTGTATCGCTGTTGCGAGATTGCCCGCGAGTTGACTTTGGATGAAAGATTTTCCGTCGTCCGCGTGATTGCCCGTCCGTTTATCGGTTCACCTGGCCAATTTACCCGCACAGCCAACCGTCGCGATTATTCGGTCAAACCGCCACATCCAACGGTGTTGAATGCTTTGAAAGAGGCTGGCCGGGATGTGATCGCCATTGGCAAAATTTCCGACATTTACGCTGGAGAAGGGGTTACCCGCGCCATTCACACCAAATCCAACATGGACGGCGTTGATCAGTTGCTGAATGTCATGAAGGAACCGTTCAATGGTTTGGCTTTCGTCAATCTGGTCGACTTTGACGCCAAATTCGGCCATCGTCGCGATCCGGCTGGATATGCTCAAGCGTTGGAAGAGTTTGACGCCCGTTTGCCAGAGGTGCTTGATGCATTGGGTGAAGAGGATCTCCTCATCATCACCGCCGACCATGGAAACGATCCAACGCACCATGGTACAGATCATACCCGGGAGTACACGCCGCTGTTAGTTTACAGCAAATCATTGCCGCAAGTCGGCAAATCATTGGGTGTGCGTGGCACTTTCGCGGACATCGGTGCCACGTTGGCTGAAAACTTTGAAGTACAACTGCCCACCATCGGCAAAAGCTTTTTAAATGAACTCACATGAGGTGATCCATATGACAACAACCCGTGCACACATCAGAGAAGCGGCGAAGTACATTCGTGAAAAATGCAAGGCCACTCCCCAGATCGGACTGATTTTGGGATCAGGCTTGGGCGTCTTGGCCGATGAGATTACTGACGCTGCCCACATCCCATACCAAGAGATTCCTCATTTTCCTGTGTCTACGGTTGAAGGGCATGCCGGTGAGTTGATCATCGGCGAGCTGGAAGGGAAATCCGTTTTGGTTATGGCGGGGCGTTTTCATCTGTATGAAGGGCATGCGGTGGAAAAAGTTTCGTTCCCTATTCGCGTCATGAAAGAGTTGGGGATTGAGACCCTGGTAGTGACCAACGCGGCAGGCGGCATCAATGAAAGCTATGAGCCCGGCGACCTCATGCTGATCAAAGACCATATTAACATGATGTTCCGCAATCCGTTGATTGGCCCCAATGATCCGGAATTGGGCGTCCGCTTCCCGGATATGTCCAATGCGTATGACGGCGAATTGCGCGAGCTGGCGCACCGTGTTGCGGGAGAGCAAGGTGTCCAGTTGAAAGAAGGGGTATATGCCGCAGTGCTGGGGCCGTCTTATGAAACGCCGGCGGAGATTCGCATGCTCCGTGTGTTGGGCGGGGACGCTGTGGGCATGTCTACAGTGCCAGAAGTGATCGCGGCGCGTCATGCCGGCATTCGCGTATTGGGGATTTCTTGCATCACCAACATGGCAGCGGGCATCTTGCCGCAACCGCTCAGCCACGATGAAGTGATGGAAACGGCGAATCGCGTAAAAGAAATGTTTATACGCCTGGTCAAAGGCTTGGTTCGGGAAATCGCATAAGGAGGCGCAAACAGATGAAGCTGAGAGAAAAGATCGAGGCCGCCCAAAAGAAAATTACCAGTTTGACAACGGTTAAACCGGAGATCGGATTAATTCTTGGATCGGGCTTGGGTGACTTGGCCAATGAAATCGAAGAGGCGGTGGTTGTGCCGTACAAAGAGATTCCGCACTTTCCGGAATCCACGGTCGAAGGGCATGCCGGCCAATTGGTCATCGGCACATTGGCTGGCAAATCGGTGGTGGCTATGCAAGGGCGCTTCCATTTTTATGAAGGGTATAGCCAACAGGAGGTTGTGTTTCCGGTTTATGTACTCAAAGCGCTTGGGGTGAAATGCTTGATCGCCACCAATGCGGCTGGGGGGATGAATCCCGCTTTTCAACCTGGGGATCTGATGGTGATTACCGACCATCTCAATTTCACCGGCGCTAATCCATTGATTGGGCCAAATGATGACGAATTAGGGCCGCGTTTCCCTGACATGTCCCAAGCGTACACCCCTGCGCTTCGCGAATTGGCACACCGGGTGGCTGAAAAGCTGGGCACCCGTTTACAACAAGGCGTCTATGCGGGAGTGAGTGGGCCGACCTATATGACGGCAGCGGAATTGATCATGTTGCGCCGTGTTGGCGGAGATGCAATTGGGATGTCCACCGTTCCCGAAGTGATCGCCGCGCGGCATGCGGGTTTGGATGTATTGGGCATTTCTTGCATCACGGACATGGCTGTCGGCGAGGACTTGGGATCAGATCCGCTCACCCATGAACAAGTAGTGGAAGTGGCCAATCGAACCAAACCGGTGTTTATGAACCTGATTAAAGGCATTGTGCAAGAAATCTGAGGCAAGTGAGATCGCTATCGACGAAGAGATTAGGCATCGCCATCTCGTACGCGCTGGATGGAGCGTGTACGAGACTGGCGTTGTCTTTATTTTTTGGCTAAAAGGCGCGACATTGATGCCCATTCAGTCAAAAGTTGCTCCAACCGAGGAAGAACTTTCGGGCTGATGCGCCCGTGTTCATCAAAATCAGTTAGATCGACAATGCATTGTTCGGCGAGGACGAGGCCACCCACACCGCGGATGACGAGACGCAAATTGTTCAGCGCGTTGATTCCCCCTTTTCCACCTCCTGCAGCACAAGCGAGTGCGACGGGTTTCTTTTGGAAATGGCTTCCCCCCAAAAAGTCAAGTGCGTTTTTTAGGGCGCCGCTCATACCGTTATGGTATTCGGGCGTCACGATAAAAAAGCCATCTGCTTGGCTTGCCGATTTTAGCCATGTAGCCACTTCGGGCTGTTGGTATGTTGATTCATCCCCGTCATAAATAGGCAAGGGGCGTTGTTGGAGATCCCATAGTTCTGTACTGGTTCCGGATTGATTTAAGAAAGAGACTGCCGCCTGTGCAACACGGAGGGAATTGGACTGTTTGCGGGGACTACCGCTGATGATTAAAAGATGCATGATTGATCGCTCCTTTTCTATTTGGTGTCTGAAACTAATATTGCGAATCATTAGAAAATGATATTATTATGTTTTGTTGAAGTCAATTTGTTTTATTTTGAAATGACATTTTATTTTTGTTTTTAAAAAACTCATTCATTTATCAGTTAAGATCATTTTTACGAACGCGACAATAAAGCATTAAATCGCGGAAAAATATTGAAAATAATTAGACTTTATTTATAATGGAATTGAGTTTCCATTTATTTGGAGAAGGGGGTTCGGTATGAGGCGAAACAAGCCGATCATCGCCTTGATAACATCCTTTTGTGTGGCGGCGGCGGTTGCGGGTACACCGCCCAATAGCAGCTTCGCTTCATCATCAGCAAACCAAAAGGATCTCGCCCGCGCGATTGATTGGTCGACTGTCAATGAGCAAGCTTTGATCGAAGCCCTAAAAAAACGGGGCAAACTGAGGCCGAATGCCACTGCGGTGGAAATAGAAGAAGCGATCAAGGCGTATGTGAGGCGGGGAAGCAACCCGCACAGTGCAACGGATGGGATTGATACATCCAAGCCGTTCGGCAAGCGGGCTTATAAGAACAAAAAAGCTGTGCAAGCCAAAGCGTCTCGCAATATCGCTAAGGCGAAAGAAGGGGATGCGGCAAGCAAGACAAGCAAACGCAAGCATGTCGACCAAGCAGTGGTAGCGTTGATCGAATTCCCGGATTATTCCCATAATCAACTGCCCAATCCAGGTGATCGCTCTTTTTGGGTAAAGGATTTCAGCTCTGCCCATTATGGAAATTTGCTATTTAATCGTAATGGTTTCAAGATGGATAATGGTAAAAAATATGTGTCTGCTACACAATATTATTTGCAGCAATCGGCAGGCTTCTGGGCTCTGGATGGCAAGGTGACGCCTTGGGTCAAAGCAAAGCATGATGCGGCCTATTATGGCGCGCACTATGTTGGCGACGGTTATGAGCTCAATGACGTACGGGTACAAGAATTGGCTAGAGAAACGTTACCGGCCGTGGCCCGGCAAATAGCAGGGAATGAAGACAAATTTGATCAGCGAGACCCCTATGACATCGATGGTGATGGTGACGTAATGGAACCTGACGGTTTGTTGGATAATTTGTTCATCGTCCATTCAGGCATGGGGGAGGAAGCCGGAGGCGGAGAGTTGGGAGATGACGCGATTTGGTCCCACCGTTCTGTGATCGGGCCGGAGCCAGTGCCCATCCCTGGCACCAAACTGAAGGCGTTTGATTATATCATCCAGCCGGAAGACGGTGCGACGGGGGTATTTGTCCATGAATACGGCCATAACATCGGCTTGCCTGACGAGTATGATACGGGCTACACCGGTACCGGCTCTCCGGTGGAAGCGTGGTCGCTGATGTCTTACGGGAGCTGGACGGGCAAAATTCCCGGAACAGAGCCGACTGGGCTCAGTGCATGGTGCAAACTTTTTTTTCATGAATTGTATGGCGGCAATTGGCCGCAACCAACAGTTATTGACTTCAACCGCTTAAATCACAAGCGAACGTTTCTTCTCTGGGAAGCGGTTGCCAATAAAAAGCATGGAAAACTACTCAAAATCAACCTCCCTGACCGGCTGGTAGATCCGCCGACGCAACCGCTCGGTTCCAAAGCCTATTTCTCAACAAAAGGCGATATGTTGGATACCCGCATGGTTTCACAAGAAATCGATCTGACCCAAGCGAAGTCGGCGAAGCTTCGTTTCGCTTCCTGGCGCAAACTTGAGGTGGGATATGATTATCTATATGTCAATGTGTACACAGATGGCGCCGCTAATCCCGTGAGAGTGAAGGCTTATTCTGACACAACCAATGGAGTTTGGGTCAACGATGAAGTCGACCTGAGCCAATTCGTCGGCAACAGGGTGAAGGTGGAGTTCCGTTATGTCACCGACATCGCAGTGACAGAAGAAGGTTTTTATGTGGATAATATCATTGTAGAAGCGGACGGCAAAGCAGTGTTCAGTGATGATGCCGAAGGTGCCCCTCTCTTTGCGCTGGAGGGATTTGCATTGTTTGATGGTGCCAAGATCCCTTATGCCCAATATTATTTGGTGGAGTGGCGCACCCATCGGGGAGTGGATCAAGGCCTGGCTCATGTGCGTAGAAACAACAGTCTCCTTTCTTATGATCCGGGGATGTTGGTCTGGTATTATGACGCTCGCTTCGGCACAGATAACATGACGGGGAAACATCCGGGTGAAGGGTTTGTCGGGGTGGTTGATGCCCACCAGCGCGGCCATTATTGGAGCAATGGGCAAGTGGGTAGCACCCGATATCAAGTGAATGACGCCGCTTTTCATGTTAAGCCCACCTCCCCGATTCATGTGATTTACCCTGATTATTATATGAAATACGATTCTTTGCCGGGCGTATCCGTGTTCTATGACGGCAATGATTATTCCAGCCCTTTCAATCCGGCAGGAGGCAAAATTTTGCCATACCACGGATTGCAAATCAACCTTGACGCGGTGAGTCCCGATGAAAAAACGGCGGTCATCACCGTGTCCAAGCAACCGAAATGACAAATACATCTGATTTTTCAAGGCTTTCCTGTCCGATTGAGGCGGGAAAGTCTTTTTGCATATTTTTCCATGAAGGAGGCAGACTAAAAAACACCGGAAGATATAGGAGGGAAATCCGATGCTGAAAAAGTTCAGCCGAATCGTGTTGGCCGGCCTTCTCTTAGGTGCGGGCTTATTTACACGCACCGGGCAGACTCACGCGGCGGAAGAACAAGATCTGGCTCCGCAAGCAGTGTCTGCCGTTTTGATGGATGCGGGATCGGGGAAAGTGCTGTTTGCGAAAAATCCCCACCAACCTCTTCCTCCCGCCAGTATCACCAAACTGATGACTATGCTTTTGGTGGTGGAGGCGATTGATCAGGGGAAAATTTCATTGAAGGACCCCGTTCGGGTGAGCGAACACGCTGCGTCGATGGGGGGAACGCAAATCTTTCTCGAACCGGGCGAACAGATGAGTGTGCATGATATGCTAAAAGGCGTCGCAATTGCTTCTGCCAATGATGCGTCCGTCGCTTTGGCAGAGTTTCTGGGTGGAACCGAAACCAATTTTGTGCGCATGATGAATCAGCGTGCCCTTCAATTGGGGATGAAAAACACCCAATTCCAAAATGCCAACGGACTGCCGGCGAACAATCATTACTCTTCCGCTTACGATATCGCCCTGCTTTCACGTGAGATTTTAAAATATCCGCTCATCACCAAGTTCACTGGAATCTATCAAGATTATTTGCGCCAAGGTTCCAAAAAGCCTTTTTGGTTGGTGAATACCAACAAGCTTGTGCGTTATTACCAAGGGGTTGACGGTTTGAAGACCGGCTACACGTCCGAAGCGAAGTTCTGTCTGGCGGCGACAGCCAAGCGGAACGGCATGCGCCTCATCTCGGTGGTCATGGGCGAACCCGACGCCAAAACTCGCAATGCGGAAGTAGCGGGCATGTTTGATTACGCCTTCAACCAGTATGTATCCCACCCCCTTTACAAACAAGGGGATGTTATTGCAGTGAAAAAAATTGATAAAGGAGATCCGCGGACATTGGTGATCAAAGCCAAACGCCCAATCTCCATTTTGATGAAAAAAGGAGAAGATCCAAACAGCTATCAGAAAAAGTGGATGTGGTATTCGTTGCAAGCCCCAATCAAAAAGGGGCAAGTGTTGGGTAAGATGCAACTGGTGAAAGATGGTCGCCCAGTACAAGAGTTGGAGTTGGCAAGCTCAGTGGAGATTCGGCGGGCTAGCTGGTGGACTTCGGTCAAGCAAGTGCTTGGAGAAGTGTTGCATTTGCCTGAGCAACTGCAAGAAACAGAGTGAAAGATATCGGGAATTTTTGGCGTGTTTGTCGGGAATTCCCGATTTTTTTGTTATTATGGGCGGGGGAAGGAACAAAAAGGAAATTCGTAGAACAATAGGGTTAAAAAAGGGAGGAGCATAACTGATGGGTTTACATATTCAAGTAAAACATGATCGTGATATTTTGATTGTCCGGTTGCGGGGAGAATTGGATCATCATGCGTCAGAGCAGGTGCGGCGCTCGATTGAGGATGAATTGGCTCAAGGGGGATTCTCTCATCTGGTGTTGAATTTGGCTGATCTTGAATTTATGGACAGTTCCGGTTTGGGTGTGATTCTGGGAAGGTATAAAAAGGTGACACAGTTGGGGGGCAAAATGATGCTTTGCGCCATCCGCCCTTCGGTGCACCGTTTGATGGAGATGTCGGGTTTGTTCAAGATTTTGCCTACGCATGAAGATGAGCGCAGCGCGATTAAGGCTTGTGGGGTGGCGTCATGAAAGAAGTGGGAAAAAACTTTATGGAGCTCCGTTTTGCCAGCAAGTCGGAGAATGAGGCATTTGCTCGCATTGCGGTGGCTTCGTTCGTGTCGCAGCTCGATCCGACGGTGGAAGAGTTGACAGACATTAAAACGGTGGTGTCTGAGGCCGTCACCAATGCGGTGATCCATGGCTATGAGGAAAAGGGAGATGGCACGATTTATGTCCGTTCCGAGATAGAGGGAAAGCGGATCAGCATCACGATTTCCGATCAGGGGGTGGGGATTGCCGATGTCAACATGGCTCGTCAACCCCTGTACACGTCGAAGCCGGAGCTGGAGCGTTCTGGTATGGGCTTCACCATCATGGAGAATTTCATGGACGAAGTGTTGATCCATTCGAAACCGGGCCATGGCACAACGGTGCACATGGTGAAACATCTAAAAAGTCGTCATCAGACGATGGCCAATTGAGGGATGCCGATGGAAGCGGATGTGCGTAACAGCAGGCACCCCCACCTCTCCGATGAAGAAGTAAAACAGCTGATCCAGGCGAGCCAGGAAGGGGATATGGAGTCCCGCAACAAACTGATTCGCCACAACATTCGGCTGGTGTGGTCGGTTGTCCAACGTTTTTTGAACCGTGGTTATGAGGCGGAAGATTTGTTTCAAATCGGTTGCATCGGCCTGTTGAAAGCAATCGACAAGTTCGATCTCAATTATGAAGTGAAGTTCTCCACTTATGCCGTACCGATGATCATCGGAGAAATTCAGCGCTTTTTGCGCGATGATGGCATGGTGAAAGTAAGCCGGTCGCTAAAAGAGATGGCCAACAAGATCCGCAAAACGAAAGACGAACTTTCCAAACGCTTCAATCGTGTGCCTACTATTCAAGAAATCGCCAAGGCGATGGATGTCGAGCCGGAAGAAATCGTCTTTGCACAAGAGGCGAATCGCGCACCGGCCTCTATTCATGAAACGGTGTATGAAAATGACGGGGATCCGATCACCTTGATGGATCAAATCGCGGATGAGCCGGTGACGACCTGGTTTGACAAGTTGACATTAAAAGATGCGATCCATCGTTTGTCAGAGAGGGAGAAGTTGATCGTTTACCTTCGTTATTATAAGGATCAAACCCAGTCCGAGGTTGCCGAGCGGCTGGGCATATCCCAAGTACAAGTTTCCCGATTGGAAAAAAAGATTATTGCTCGTATGCGTGAAGAACTCGATTTGAAACACGAAAAATAAACGTGGAACGTGGGCTAGGAACTCCCTTCGCCACTGCCAGCACCTGTCATATTCAGGTGCTTTTTTATATTCGGCCGCCAATTGAAGCATACTAGGGATAATTACCACAGCGGAAAGGAACTTGCCCATGAAGCCCGTGCTTTATCTTCGTTTGAAGAAAAAGGTGATGGCCACTCCAGGGCAACCGCTCACCATCAAGGATCTGTGCCGGCTGACAGGGGAAGGGATTCCGCCGGAAGTGGGGAGCATGCCTGTGTGCGTCCCCCAGTTAGGCCACGGCAATTACCTTGTCATCGATGTGATTGACATCATTCAGTTGGTGCAAAAAAAGTTTCCTATGATAGAAGTGCAACAAGTGGGGCCTCATCAGATGTTGGTCGAGGTGAAATTGTCTGACAAACGGCCGCGTTTTTTATATGTGATGCTTGTCTCCCTCGTATTATTTGCAGGTTCAGGCTTGGCCATCATGAACTTCCATACGGATGTGAGTATGGCAGCTGTACATGAACGGATTGTATTTTTGTTGACAGGGCAGCATGTGAAAAAGCCTCTGCTTCTACAAATTCCCTATTCGATTGGCATTGGTGTGGGAATGATGCTTTTTTTCAATCGCTTATTTCAGAGGAAGTTTAACGAAGAGCCAAGCCCGCTGGAATTGGAGACGTTTCAGTATCAGGAAACGATTGACCAGTACATGATCAATGATGAGAAGCAAGAAGTGGATTTTTCATGACCGGCTTGGCAGACGCGTTGTTCATTTTTTTCGGCTTTGCCGGTGGAATTGCTGTGGGCGGCGGCTTTGCGGCCTTTATCACTGTGTTGGATATCGTCCCTCGTTTGGCTCAGTTAACCAGGACATATGCCTATGTTCCTGTCTATGAATGGTCGATCATCAGCGGTGTCCTTTTCTTTACGGGGATTGATCTTTTGAACATCGGTTTTCGTTTGCCTGATTGGTGTATCAGTGTGCTCGGGGTGTTGATGGGCGCGTTTGTGGGTTTGTTGGCGGCGGCGTTGACGGAAGTCGTCAATGTGATCCCAATTCTAGCCAAACGGTTGCGGGTGCAAGATCAATTGACCTTTCTGCTAATCGCCATGGTTTTAGGCAAAATGGCCGGATCACTTTTGCAGTGGCTAGTTTTTTGATGAAGTGAAAGGGCTGGGATAGGACATCTATCGCTTCAATAGGAGTTGTGTAAGAGGAGGGAGCGAGGTAAATGGGTTCGTATTGGGTCGCTTTTTTAGCGGGGGGATTGATCTGTGTCAACGGGTGTTTGCCTATGGATCTGTCTTGCGCCTATGGGCTGAGTCTGATAGATGGAGCGGGAGTGGCTCCGCTCGCTGGGTTCTTTGGCAATGCGCCGATTCGTGAAGCGTTGCAAGAGGCCGCAACCGGGCTCGTAGGTTGAAGCGCATGTCCAAGAGACAGGTGATTCTGGTTACCGACGGGGATCATGTCGCCAGGCGAGCGCTGGAAGTTGCGGCGCAACGGTTGGGCGGACGTTGCATTTCTCGCTCGGCGGGAAACCCCACCCCCCTCACCGGTTCTGAATTGGTTAGCTTGATTAAACAAGCGCCACATGATCCCGTGCTAGTCATGTTCGACGACTGCGGCAACGGCTCAGAGGGCCAAGGAGAGCAGGCCCTGCGCGATGTCGCGACGCATCCTGACATTGAAGTGTTGGGGGCGATTGCCGTCGCTTCCAATTGCCATCACTCCAAGGGAACGCCTGTTCACTTTGCGTTGGATCGGTATGGTAATTTGGTCGGGCATGGAGTCGACAAGTACGGGAAGGCGAAGCGTGATCAACCGCTACGGATTTTTGGAGATACGGTAGAGATACTGAACAAAATTCCCGTTCCGCTTATCATCGGGATGGGTGATGTGGGTAAAATGAAGGAGTTTGATGATGTGGAACGGGGTGCGCCCATCACCTGCAAAGCGATCCGGCTCATTTTGGAGCAATACGGCAAACGAAGGTCTTGACAGGACGGAAATGTCTTGCCAAGGCCTTTAGTTGTTACGAAGGGAAACGCCTTTTTCGATGGATTGTTGCCCATGCGTTTTGCCCAAGGTAGAATAGAAAAATGAAATCAATCGGTTGACCATATGGTCTATCAATTTTGGAGGAACGCAGTGGAAGCATATCAGAAGATCCCAGACGACAAACGGGAAAAGATATTTGAAGTAACAGTGAGGGAATTTGCCGACAAAGGGTACGAGCGGGCATCGACTAATCAGATTGTGCAGGAAGCGAATATTTCCAAAGGGCTCTTGTTTCATTATTTTGGTAATAAGAAAGGGCTCTTTTTGTCTACTTTCCATTATTGCGTGACTCGGGTGACGGCCGCGAGTGTTCCGCCCAAAGAAGATTTGAGCGCCGATATTTTTGAGCGCTTGTTGCAAATCGGACGCATGAAATGGCGGCTGTTGCAAAACCATCCGTTGGAATACCGCTTTCTGCTCACCGCGTACGCGCCCGTGCCGGAAGAGGTGGCCATTGAGATCCGACAATGGCAGGAAAAGACTTGGAAGGTGTATCAGCAACTGTTATGGGAAGGGATTGACTTCTCTCGTTTTCGCCAAGACATGCCGCGCGAGCGGGTGAAAGAGTTGTTGGTGTTTTGTCTAGAAGCAGTAACCGACAAATGGCGCCAGCGGTTGTTGGCTGAGCCGGATTTGGGCATGTCCATGATTGAGAACATGTTGGCGGAGATCGAGGACCTCTTTGAAATCTGGAAACATGGGATTTATCAAGCACCCAATGAGGCGTGACGCTGGGGAGGGAATGACATAGGATTCTTGCGTTTTGTCCGCAAGGATTTTTTATTTATGAAAATGATTGACGTCATTTTTGGAACAGCCTATAGTTAATGAAAACCAAAAAAATTTCGCTTGTCGAATGATTTGAAGAAGGTGATCGAGTGAGAGCGTCGGAAGGGCGAGAAACAAGGCCACATGCAGCGCAGTTTTGGACAGGGATTCAAGTTGCTTTGCCGATTGCCGTCGGCTACATACCCATTGCTATCGCTTTTGGCGTGATGGCGCGACAGGTGGAACTCAGTCTGTGGGATACGGCATTGATGTCGATATTGGTGTATGCCGGCGCCAGCCAATTCATGGCCGTCAATATGTTGGCGACGGGGGCAGGGGGATTGGAAATCATTCTAGCCACGCTGGTCATCAATTTGCGCCATGTGGTGATGGGACTTTCTCTGATGAATTTATTGAAGGGTGTTCGCCCAGCCTGGAAAGGGGCGTTGTCGCTTGGGGTGACGGATGAATCCTTTGCCGTGGCCACCCTGTCGGGAAGAAACCACCCCGTTTTTTTGGCCGGAATCATGTTATCTGCTTATTTGGCTTGGGTGGGAGGTACTCTGTTGGGCGGCATGTTGTACCAGTTTATCCCCCCCGACATCGGTAATAGCATGTCCATCGCCTTGTATGCGATGTTCATCAGCTTGTTAATCCCGGAGATGAGACGGGAGCGCAAGGTGGTCATGATCGCTGGCACTGCCATGCTAATAAATGCGTTGGGCACGGAGCTACTTGGGTTGGCGTCCGGTTGGTCGATCATTTTGGCGACGTTGGCAGCCAGTGCCTTGTTTGCGGGAAAGGGGGAGAAAGCGTGAGTGCATGGTGGATCATTCTCGGAATGTCTTTAGTGACGATGGTCCCGCGTTTGTTGCCAGCATGGGTCATGGACAGGATGGTGATCCCCGGCTTTGTGGACCGATTGCTAAAGAACATCCCTTATGCAGCATTGGGAGCATTGATCTTCCCAGGGGTGTTATTGATTGATAAAAACCCGGTTATCGGGTTGATCGGTGGCGGTGTGGCTGTGGTTTTGGCCTATTTCCGAATGCATACGATGCTGGTGATCATCGGGGCGATCGCGGCGGTGATAGTGGCGAAAATGGTTGTTTAAAACAAGGCAATGCGGTGCCGCATTGCCTTGTTTTAATGGATTATCCTTTTAACACATATTCATAGCCATCCAGGTCTTTGAAGACGGCGAATGTACCATACGGCATTTTGTTGGGCTCACCTTGGAATACCACCCCGTTTTCCTTCATGCGTTGATAGGTGGACTCGATGTCGTCGCAGAGAAAGACAAGGGAAGGTTTTAACTCGGCCCAATGAGTCATCAGTGCGCGGGGATAAAGCACCAACTTGGTTTCGGCACCGGCTGGCCCCACTTCGATCCAACGCCCGCTCGGCCCCATCGGATGGTCGGCGTGTACCGTGAAGCCAACCTGCTCGGTCCAGAAGCGCAATGCTTGATCCTGGTCTTCAACGTATATGGTGACAGTGGCGATTCGCTTAATCATGCCCAACTCTCCTCTCATGGCTATAATGGTTCGTTGGTTCATAGCTTGTTCCGTTTCCCGGAAAATAACGCGGATGGTATTAAAACGAAATCCGGATGTGAAGATTGTGAGCGTTTGCCATTTGCGATATAGTGAGAATTGGATAGGAGAGATTTATTTTGGGGTGACTAAACTGAATTCTTCGGTAAAAAAGAAGCTCCGGCCAGTATCGATCAAATTGAGTGTCGTATGGCACGACATCATACACAATCCGGGCCGGTTTTTAGCGTCGGTGTTCGTTCCATTGGCAACGATGTGGACATTGATTGAAATCTCTTCGTATTTTTTGCCGATTTCGCAACTGTTGCAAGGCATCGGGCCGTTTCTGCTCCTGTTGCTAATCAGCCTGTGCATCGGTGTGGTTCAGATGATTCGCCCAGAGGAAATTAACATCAGAGTGGGAACGAGCCAAGTAGTCATCAAGTTTGGCGACTTATTGGCCCAAGAGGGGTTTAATGTGATTCCAAGCAATAACTATTTTTATTTTGCAGCCAGCCCCCTTGCCAACTCTTTGGATGTGCAATTGGCGCGGCAGATTTTCCAAGCCGATTTCGACAGATATAAAGAAGTGGGATGGTTGGTTGATGAGCTACTTGAAGCCAAAGGGCGCAGTTATCCCATCGGCACCACTTTGCCCGTCGTATTTGGCGAAGGAAAGTATCTGATTGTCGCCTCCAGCATGATGGATGACCCCAGCGGGCTTCCCTACATGGACATGCACATCTTGTGGGATGCGTTAAAAGGCTTATGGGCCAAGGCGCGAGAACTTTGCGAGGGGCACCCAGTCAATGTGCCGTTGCTTGGTACGGGGAGAGCGGGGATCGGCATTCGCGAAGTGGATTTGATTCGCATCATTATCATTTCACTTCAGCATGAGCAGCAACGCGTTTCCCCTACGGTGCGGATTGTGATTCATCCAGATAAATACTCCGATATTGACTTGGGTCAACTGAAAAAAGAGTATCGTTGGCTATGACGACTTTTGATAATCGCCGTCTGTCGTAAGATAGGTTGAGCAGACGGCGATTACCAAAGTCTGAGGCGAGTGGTGTCGAAAAATAACACTTGACAAATATAATAAAATGTGATATAATAAAAAATTTATTGACTATTTATCCTCTTGCGTAATATGATGATAATGAAAGCTGATCTCTCATTATTTATCAGCAACCGTGCAAGAGGAGGATAAACATTGATGGAAAAAGAACCTCGCGTTAGTTTGACCGCACTCATTTCCGCCTATGGCCGCGCATACCACGCCATGTATGATTCCCCTAAGATATTTGATGATTTTCTAGCTCGTCAGTGGTTTACCGATGAAGCGTTTTCCGAATTGGGAGCCCATCTGGCTCAGTCCCTTCCGCACTTCGCCCCGGAGAAGGTCGCTGATTGCCAGGATCAAGCCAGTGCCTTACGATGGGTGATGCAAAGTCATAACGCCATCAGCCTCAGTCGCTCAAAACATGCCGAGGACAGCTTGGAGTTAGCCGTCCGCCAGGGAGCACGGCAGTATGTCATCCTCGGGGCGGGCCTCGACACGTTTGCGTTTCGGCGGCCGGACATGTTGGAGCAGATCCACGTGTTTGAAGTTGATCATCCCGCCACACAAGCATTTAAGCGGCGTCGCCTGGCCGAATTGGACTGGGAGCAACCGCCGCAATTACATTTCGTTCCAGTAGATTTCACTGCTGAAAAACTGGCGGATGCGCTTTGTCGTACAGCGTTTGATCCCCAGTTACGAAGTTTTTTTAGTTGGCTAGGTGTGACTTATTATCTTGACAGAGAGACCGTGTTTGACACCTTGCGCTCATTTGCCGATATTGCCGCAACAGGTAGTTGGATCGTTTTTGATTATTTGGATCTAAACGCCTTTGACACTAAACGGGCTTCCGTTCGCGTGAAGCGAATGCAAGAGGCAGTGAGTCGAGTAGGAGAGCCGATGAAAACAGGGTTTGACCCGGCTACGCTTGCCAAGGAGCTAGCCCACATCGGCTTGCGCCTCGAAGAGAACTTGCCCCCAACTGACATTGAAGAACGTTATTTCCAGGGGCGGACAGATGGTTACCGCGCATTTGAACATATCCATTTTGCGCGAGCGGTGGTTGACTGCTGATTAATCAGTTCGGTGATACTTCGTGTTTCTGAAATTACGGGTTGCGAGGATATACCGTATTGAAGATCGCTCCT
Source organism: Laceyella sacchari (assembly GCF_004343255.1). Lineage (GTDB taxonomy): Bacteria > Bacillota > Bacilli > Thermoactinomycetales > Thermoactinomycetaceae > Laceyella > Laceyella sacchari. The sequence continues at coordinate 920,012 of NZ_SMDD01000001.1, forward strand.
CTACCACTTGACAAGATCATCCTATATTGTGAGCGGATTGTGCCGATTCGTTGACAAGATTTTCACGGATGGAACAGAGTGTGTTATGATGTGGAGTGGATGGAGGAGGATGCGCATGAAACAGCTTCGAATTTTACGGGCGCTGGCGGTGGTCACCTCGGTCGGCGCTTATATCATGCTATTAATGGGCGCTATCGTCAGCAAGACAGAATCGGGTAAAGGTTGCGGAAACTCTTGGCCTTTCTGCCATGGACAATTGATTCCCGAATCGATGCCGATCAGCACCCTGATTGAATTAAGCCACCGTGTTGTTTCGGGCATCGACGGGTTGCTGATTTTGATCTTGACCGTATGGTCTTGGATGATGTTCAAAGACAATCTGCGCGTCAAAACGTTGGGCTTTATGAGTCTCTTTTTTGTGGTGTTACAAGGCGGACTGGGGGCGTTGACGGTTGTGTTTGAAGGCGAATTCGCCAAGAAATTTGCCCTTGCTCTGCACTTCGGCTTTTCGCTGATCTCATTTGCCAGTGTAATTTTGTTGACAGTGACGTTGTTCCAGTTGCCAAAACAATTAAGTGTGAAAGACGATCAACCCATCAGCAAAGGGATGAAGATTGCCACATGGGGATTGGCTGCTTGGACGTATGTCATTGTTTACACTGGGGCGCTGGTACGCCATGCTGATGCCACAATGGGATGCGGGTATTCGTTCCCCGGTTGCGGAACGACCTTGTTACCTGATTTTACTTCGTTAGCGGGAATTCACATGTTGCACCGGTATGGGGCATATTCTATGTGGCTTTTCAGTTTGCTTTTCTTGATAGGGATTTTGAAGGCGTTTCGCGATCGACAGGATTTTGTGCGAGGCGGTTGGATGGCGTTTGTCTTGATTACGTTGCAGGCGCTGACCGGGATCATCACGATTAAGACCGGTGGGCAGCTGGTGGCGGCGTTGGTACACACCACGATCATTTCCGTTTATTTCTCGGTAATCAGTTACCTCTGCATGCAAGGCGGTTGGCCTTGGAAACGGAGTTTGAAGGAAGCGGAGTTGCCTGCAAATCCGATGGTGAATTAGGTTAGGGTTGGCGAACAAACCGGTATTCATGAACGGGGTTCATGAGCACCGGTTTTTTTGTATTTGTCCGTATGAAATTAGTGCAATTGGAAGATGCCAGAATCAAAGAAGTGGAAAAATTTATTTCCGCATCTCGCCAGTCGCCGTTCTTTTTGATACAATCACTTATGAACGATTTTTCTCGTTCAAAATGGAAAATTAAATCTGTTTTATTTGCATCCTTCGGGGCAGGGTGAAAATCCCGACCGGCGGTGATGGGGCAAATTGGCCCCTTAGCCCGTGACCCGCACGCGTGCGGTGGATTCGGTGAAATTCCGGAGCCGACAGTATAGTCTGGATGGGAGAAGGATGAACAGGTGTCGTGTACCCTTTGGGGAGGTTTTTTAAAAAAGCTCTTCTAAAGGTTTATTTTGCTATGCTAAATTTTGTATACGTACATGAACCTGCTTCTTTCTGACAATTGCCCCGATTCCTTGTGCAAACTGGGAAGCGGGGTTTTTTATTCAAAGGGGGGGTGAAAAGGTGAAAGTGCATGAAGATTGGATGAGATTGGCGTTGGATTTGGCAGGAGCTGCAACCGGCCAGACTTCCCCCAATCCCATGGTGGGCGCGGTCGTTGTGAAAAACGGCAAAATGGTTGGAATGGGCTCTCATCTGAAAGCAGGAACGGAACATGCAGAGGTGCACGCAATCAACATGGCTGGCCGTGAAGCAGAAGGGAGCACCATTTATGTCACATTGGAACCCTGCAATCATACTGGTCGAACACCGCCATGTACGGACAAGTTGATCGCTGCGGGAGTTCGGCGCGTGGTGATTGGGACGACCGATCCGGATGAAAATGTGCAGGGACGGGGGATCGCCCGGCTTCGCGAGGCCGGAATCGAGGTGATCGAAGGGGTGTTGGCGGCAGAATGCCAAGCGCTGAATGAAGCATATTTTTTCCACCGCCGAACGGGCAAGCCGTTTGTCACTTTGAAGACGGCGATGACCTTGGATGGCAAAATCGCCACCGTGACGGGAGACAGCCGCTGGATTACGGGCGAAGCTGCTCGTGAACATGTGCACGTGATGCGTCACCGGCATGATGCCATTTTGGTGGGAATCCGGACTGTGCTATGCGATGATCCCCGATTGACAGCTCGGCTGGTTCCAGGCGGAAATCATCCTGTGCGCGTGGTATTGGATAGTCACCTACAAACCCCGTTGGATGCAGCCATTACAAAGGTTGACGAAGCACCAACTTGGATTTTTACAACCGATGCACGGGATCGGGAGCGTGAACAGCTCCTTCTCGCCAAGGGGGTGCGCGTCATTTCGACAGGTGCGGCGCCGCAAGTTGATTTGGAAAAGATGCTTGATATTTTGGGGAAGGAAGGGATCTTGTCGCTGATGATCGAAGGTGGCGGCACGGTCAACGCCGCATTTTTACGGCAAGGATTGGTGCAAAAAGTGGTTGCGTTTATCGCGCCAAAATTGTTGGGCGGCCAGGATAGCCCCACTTCCTTTGAGGGGGAAAATCCTTCCCTTATGCAATCATCTCTTTCGCTTCGGGATGTGCGTGTCGCGCAATTTGACCAAGACATCTGCGTCACAGGTTATCTTCATGCATGATGTCGGAGGAGGATGGCTGTGTTTACAGGAATCATTGAAGAAGTGGGCCGAGTGATACATGTGAAGAAGCAACCGGCGGCGATGGAGTTGACCATTCAGGCCGACCGCGTGCTCCAAGGGACTGAGTTGGGGGACAGCATCGCCGTGAACGGCGTTTGTTTAACAGTGACCCGTATGAGCGCGGACACCTTCTGCGCTGATGTGATGCCGGAAACTGTCAAACGAACCAACCTGAGTCAGTTGCAGACTGGAACCCCGGTCAATCTGGAACGGGCGCTGGCAGTAGGAGACCGATTGGGAGGCCACTTCGTGCAAGGGCACGTTGACGGGGTGGGCGTGATTCAATCGATTACGCCCATGGCCAATGCAGTGGTCTTTCGCATTCAAGTGGACCCCGCTCTCACCGATTACATGATTCCCAAAGGCTCGATTGCGGTCAATGGGATCAGCCTGACGTTGGTCGATGTGGAAGCGAATGCGTTTACTGTTTCGATCATCCCGCACACATTGCACCACACCCAGTTGCAACAAGGGAAACCGGGCGATCAGGTCAACATCGAGTGCGACATGATCGGCAAGTATTTGGCTAAATGGGTGAAAGGCAAACCTGCTGTTGCCGCGCCGGATGGCTTGTCGTTGGACAGACTAAAGGAAGCCGGGTTTCTCGGTTGACAAAGGGGGAAGCGAACATGTTTCACACGATTGAAGAAGCGTTGGATGAATTGAAACAAGGCCGGGTCATTATCGTGGTTGATGACGAAGATAGGGAAAATGAAGGGGATTTTGTGGCGTTAGCCGATCGGATCAAGCCGGAGACGGTCAATTTCATGATCACGCATGGTCGCGGCTTGGTGTGCGTTCCGTTGTTGGAAGAGCGGGCGCAAGCGCTGGATTTGCCTCCTATGGTTGCGCACAACACCGACCGGCATGGTACAGCGTTTACGGTTTCGGTGGATGCACACAATACGACGACGGGCATCTCCGCTTTTGAACGGGCAGACACGATCCGCCAACTGATTGATCCTGCCGCTAAACCGCAACATTTTCGTAGGCCGGGCCACATTTTTCCGCTGGTCGCTCGTCCAGGAGGCGTGTTGAGACGGGCGGGGCACACGGAAGCGGCGGTGGACTTGGCTAAATTGTGCGGCGCCTATCCTGCGGGAGTGATTTGTGAAGTTATCAACGAAGACGGCACCATGGCTCGTGTGCCCGAGTTGTCGGAAATCGCCCAGCGGTTTGGGCTGAAGATGATCACCATCCAAGAGTTGATCAAATATCGCCGTCGCACAGAGACGCTGATCAAACGAGAAGTGTCGATCCACTTGCCGACGGAGTTTGGCGAGTTTACGGTGGTTGGGTACACCAACGAGGTGGATGGCAAGGAGCATGTTGCTTTTGTCAAGGGAGAGCTTGATCCGGAAGAGCCGACCTTGGTGCGGGTGCACTCTGAATGTTTGACCGGGGATGTGTTCGGTTCGCATCGATGCGATTGCGGGCCACAGCTTCACGCCGCACTCCAACGAATCGCCGAAGAAGGCAAAGGCGTTCTGCTGTACATGCGCCAAGAAGGACGCGGCATTGGTCTCATCAACAAACTTAAAGCGTATAAGTTGCAGGAAGAAGGGTTGGACACCGTAGAAGCCAATGTAAAGCTTGGATTCCAACCGGATCTGCGGGAATATGGCATTGGGGCACAAATCTTGCGCGATTTGGGCGTTCGGCGTATGCGTCTGATGACCAATAATCCCCGCAAAATCACAGGTTTGAAAGGTTATGGCCTGGAAGTGTCCGAAGTGGTGCCAATTGTTTTTCCACCTCGGAAGGAAAACCGCAATTACATGATGACCAAAAAAGAGAAAATGGGACACTTGTTGCCCTTGTGAATGCTGAGGAGGAATGGTAAGATGCCACACGTATATGAAGGAAAGTTGGTTGCCCAAGGGTTAAGATTTGGCATTGTTGTCAGCCGCTTCAATGACTTTATCACTGCTAAACTGTTGGAAGGTGCCATCGACACATTGAAGCGCCACGGGGCGGAGGATGAACAGATCTCCGTGGCCTGGGTGCCGGGCGCATTTGAAATCCCGTTGATCGCTGACCAAATGGCGGCCACCCATCGGTATGACGCCATCATCACGCTGGGCTGTGTCATCCGGGGGGCGACCAGCCATTATGACTATGTGTGCAACGAAGTCTCCAAAGGTGTGGCACAAGTAAGCCAGCGCCACCAACTTCCGGTCGTGTTTGGGGTAGTGACGACGGAGACGATTGAACAAGCCATTGAGCGGGCCGGAACCAAAGCGGGGAACAAAGGAGCGGAAGCGGCGGTCAGCGCGATCGAAATGGCCAATCTGATGCGGCAAATCAACGGCTAACAGAAAGAGGAAAAGGCATGGCGCATGATGTAAAAATCAAGCTGGACCTATTTGAAGGGCCATTGGATTTGTTGCTACATCTCATTGAAAAAGCGGAAGTCGATATTTATCAAGTTCCCATCGCGCAGATTACAGAACAGTACATGCAGGTCTTGTATGAAGCGCAAGAGCTTGAATTGGAGGTAGCCAGTGAGTTTTTAGTGATGGCGGCCACGTTGCTGGCGATCAAAAGCCGGATGCTCTTGCCGCGGCAAGAAGAAGTGTTGGAAGATGATTTCACTTACGATGAAGAGGAATGGTTGGTAGACCCGCGGACGGAATTGGTGGAGCGTTTATTGGAGTATAAGCGGTACAAGCGGTTGGGTGAAGTGTTGCGCGAACGGGAAGAGGAGCGTAGCAAAGTGTATTCCCGACCGGCGATGGACCTCTCCTCTTACACGCAGGAAGCCAACCCAGTCGAAGGCCTTACACCGGATGATCTGTTGCAAGCGTTTGTCGATGCCCTCAAAAATCGCAAACCTCCCGAGCCGATGGCCAAAGTAGCTCGGGAAGAGATTTCCGTCAGTGCCCGCATGGATGAAATATATAATGAACTGTTGGAACAGGGGCAACTTTTCTTTACGAAGATGTTAAAGTGGGACACGTTGACGAAAGAGCGGGTGATCACTACCTTTTTGGCTTTACTAGAATTGATGAAAATGAAAAAAATCATCTGCCGGCAACATGCGCTGTTTGGGGAAATCTTGATTGAGCGGTTAGAAGTGGGGGGAAGCCAAACGTGAGCCAAGAGATGAAAGCCGTCATTGAAGGACTTCTCTTTGCTGCGGGGGAAGACGGTCTGAGCTTGAAGGAAATCGCGGATGTGACCGGAATGTCCAAAAAGGATGTGGAATTGCTCATCCACGACATGCGAGTGGATTGGAAAGAGCAACAGCGAGGCGTGCAAATCATGAAAGTGGCACAAGTTTACCAAATGACTACATTGCCCGAACACGCCGCTTATTTCGAAAAGTTGGCGCAAGCCCCCAACCGGTCACAATTGTCGCGGGCGGCGTTGGAAACGCTGGCCATCATCGCCTACCGCCAGCCGATCATGCGTGCGGAGATTGAAGAGATTCGCGGGGTGAAAAGTGATCGAGTGGTTCAGGTGTTGCAAAGAAAAGGGTTGATTCGCGAAGTGGGCCGAGCGGAAGGAGCGGGCAGGCCCATTCTGTACGGGACTTCCCGTGAATTCCTGGATTATTTTGGACTCAACCATATTGATGAGCTTCCTCCCGCTGATTCCATTTTTGATTGGCAAGAATGGGAGCAAGAGCGGCAAGACCTGTTTGAGCGGTTGGGCGTGGACACCGACGTCATTCAACCGGACGCTGAGATGGAAGCAGAAGAGCAACCTATGTTAGAATCAGTTCATGAAAGTTGAATAGCAACGTTCAACGTTTGTTTAAAAAAGTGCCTTCGGGCACTTTTTTTTGTTTTAAATGAGAAGGATGGCGGGAACACAGATTTGTTCTTTTTTTGTAAGATTGGCAAATGACATGGTTGATTTATAATAAAAAGCGAGTGATATTATAGATCTTCATTTATAAAGAAATGGATTGGCGGAATAAAAAATGATAAAAAAAGAAAGGAATGATCGTTGGAAAAGCAAGCAGGGAAAACGACCAATTGATAGAATATTTAAGTAAATTGATGTACGGAGATCAATGGTGTAAATATATACTTTAGCAACATATTTAGTTGATATTTATTGCATTAACATAAAATAATTCTTTTGATAAATAAAAATATACAGCAAAATATTTTTTAATTCTTTTTGAGAATGTAGCGGAAAGGAGCTTTTAATTTGTTACATCAATTGATCACCAGAGAAACCATCGTGCTCAAAGATTTCGTATCCCATTGGAAAGAGGCGGTGCGGATCGCGTCTCTTCCGTTACTCCAGTTGAAATATATTGAAGAACACTATATCCAAGCAATGATTAAAATCATAGAGCAATGGGGCCCCTATGTCGTGTTGACACCACATGTGGCGATCACGCATGCCAGGCCTGGATCAGGGGTTAACCAGTTGTCGATGAGTTTGTTGCGCCTGAAAGAGAGTGTTTCTTTTGACAGGGGCAAAGAGGTGCATTTGATCATCGTATTGGCTGCAGTCGATAATCATTCCCATTTAAAAGCATTGGCAGAGTTGTCTAACTTGTTGTCACGGGAAGAAAACATCCAAAAAATCATTCAAGCCGATGAAGCGGATGAGATCTTAGAAATCATTCGGCAATATTCCAATGATGTGGAAATCAGCGGTTATCCGCGTTTTCCGGGTTCCGCTTGATCTGGATTTCGCGGCCGGGTCCGTGGAAATTGCGCGATGCAGTGTATACATCCCCACTTTCCTGCAAAAAATACCGAATAATGGCAGGTGGTGGGGTTGTTGTTTCTTGGGCTGCTTGTTTTGGGCTTGTTGATTGCATTATTGGTCATCATCTGGTTTACCGCACTCCGTGTTGAATTGGTGTATAAACGCGAACAAGGAAATGATCGGGGCGAAATCATCCTTACCGCATGGCGGGGCTTGATTCGGTATCGCATTGCCATTCCGCAAATACAGTGGAAAGGCTTGGATCAAGGGGTAAAAGTAAATACCCGATCCAGCATGTACAAGATGATCGGAAATGGGAGTGCGGAGCAACAAAATTCCGAAGTGAAGGTAAACAAACGCCTTTTGAAGAGATTAAACAGCGCGTACAAAGAGATGGTGCGAAATGTATCAGGTTTTCACCAAATTCTTCGTTGGTTTTTGACCAAAATTACCTGCGAAAAACTGGTTTGGAAGTCGCGTATCGGTACGGGGGATGCGGCAGAAGCAGGCATTTTGACCGGGATGGCGTGGGCCATCAAATCGACCCTCATCGGGTGGTTCTGTTCAAGGGTCAAGTGTCGGCATCAGCCGCAGATCACAGTCGACCCCGAATTCCATGCGAAGGTGTGGGATACGCATGTCAATGGCATAATCCGTTTTAGGATCGGGCATGCTATCATTGCCATTAAAAGATTACTAGTTCATATGCGGAAAGGAAGAGTACGCTAAATGTCTGAGCATCCAATTCAAAACTTAATGAAAACCGCTATGGAAAACATTCGCGACATGGTCGATGTCAATACAATTATTGGCGATCCAGTAGAAACGAATGAAGGATAGGTAGTTCACAAACGATACCAAGAAGCAAAGCTGTACTAGGCCCCTTAAATCCTGTATTTTAAAGACAGCACGAGGGGAGAAACAACATGCCAAAGAAAACAGGGAAATATGATCAGGCGTTTCGTGAACGGAAGTTAGAAGAGATTAAATCGCTATTGGCGCAAGAAGGATATATTGTAAAATCGCCGGAGTATGTCAACAATCGCACGAAGTTGGAGATGCAATGCCCCCATGGGCATGAGTGGCGAGCCACTTGGGACAACATCCGACAGGGTAAAAGATGTCGGCAGTGCTATGAAATGGGCATACAAAAAGCCGCTAAAACCAAAAAGCCAACTCGCAAAAACAAACCCCGCGAAGAACACCGCGCGGAAATGTTTGCGAAGTTCAAAAAGGCACTGGAAGCGGAAGGTTACACGATTCAAACTGACCACTACATCAACAACCAAACCAAAGTGCCTGTCATTTGTCCAAGAGGTCATGAGTGGTCAACATCATGGAATCAGTTTGATTCAGGAAAAAGGTGCAAACAGTGCTGGATCGAAGATTCAAGATTGACACAAGAACAAGTAGAGATGGAATTAAATAAGGAAGGCTGCAAGCTCTTAAGCCAGTATGAGGGAATGCTCAAACCGTTTAAGTACCAATGTTCTTGTGGAAGAGTCTCTTATATTCGCTTGCCTGATTTCAGAAGAGGTGTTCGATGTCAAGCGTGCGGTGGGAACAAACGCAGAGAGACACTGCGTATGCAACGATTGAAGAAACTGATGGGATATACTGAGTGATGCTTTACTATTTACTAAGTTGATTTCATTAGAAGAAAAGGGGTAACCAATTGCAGGGTCACCTCTTTTCTATAGGGTATATACTTTATAAAGTTCCCCTCTATTTTCAAAAAATAATGGTAAATAAACATCTTTTATGATATTTTATAATAAGAGTTTTAAAAAATAGTATTTTAGGAGGTAAATTGGTTGAAGAAAAACACTAAGAAATTATTGTTATTATCTATTATGCCTATTACAATTACTGGTGTTTTACTGTCAACACAATTAGGATCAGCAAATGAAAAGTTGGATATTAGGGTTGAATCAACTAATAATAGTGTTGATGTGAGTTTTAATTCGGTGGGGAATACAATTAAAGTGTTTAAAGACGAAAAAATTTATAAGCAGTTAAATGTACAAACCGGTTTGTTCAAAGCTTCGAAAAAAAATGATGTTCAACTATCTAATTTGGGAAGTGATACTCCTCAAAGATTAAAAATTAAAGCTTATGATGGGGATAAGATTGTCGATGAAGCAGTGATTGAAACCTCAACATTACGTTCAGAAGAAGATAAAAAACAATATAAAGATAATCCTCTAAAAGATTCCAATCTGATTACAATTATTAGGAAAAATGAAGTGAAATTAAGCTGGTCTGGAGTTCCTGATGATGATCAAACTTATGAAGTATATAGGGATAAAAAAATAATTGGTGAAGTTAAAGGCACTGAATATGTAGATAATAGTGTAACGGCTAATAAAAAGTACATTTATGAAATTATCGGGAAAACAAAGATTAGTGAGCAAGAGAAAAAAAGAAAAAAAGCTAAACTAAAACAAATGAAAGTACCTATAACTAAAAAAGATGAAGAGAACTTATATTATGTATCAAATACTCTGACTAAAGAGGTTACTACTAATGGAGACTATACAGTTAAATCTAATAAACAGAAAACCATTAGTACTAGTTCTGCTTCTAATACAATTTTAGGATACGGTCATTTGTTAAGATACCAAATTTTCATTCCAGCTGTAAAAGTACTTAATCCTTCGCTGTCGGCTTATAAATGGCCAAAATTCACAGGTGATACAAGAACTGGTTATGATTGGTTTAGTAATCGATATAGAACACGTGCCGATGTGTATATTTTATTTGATAAGTCAAAGATTATTATTAAAAAAGATGCTAATTATACTGTTGCATATGATTGGTTTGGGAATGTAGCTTATAAAAAGAAAGCTAATTTATCGAATGTAAGGTTAACAGCTAGATCTTTTGGTTCTGATTCTGGTGGAAGATATGCAAAAGTAGGATTGACACATTCAGTCTTTGATCCTTTAGTAGAACCAATTAGTGGGGCGCCTGCTGTAGATTATTATTATAATGCTAAAGTTTACGAAAACGGGGCTGTAACTGCTTTAGGACAACATGACCAGGCGCCTTCGCATGAATTATGGATGATCGCGTATCCTGGGGATGCAGATACTAAAATTCATACCTATCCAAATCAAGGTCTTCATAAGTTAATATCTGTATATCCATCAGTTAATTGGAGTTATGCTCCATAATGAAAGGATGAATAATTTGAATAACAGAACCGTTAGATTTATATTGTTGTGTTTAATGCTGATAGCCCTTATTTTTCCGAATACAAAAGTTTCTGCGGAAACTTCGTTCATAACTTACTCAGGCTCTATTGACGGTAAAAAATTACATGTATACAAATTTGCTACCTCTTCAGAAGGGATGGTTAACATTGAAGATCTTGGGACATCAAGCTCATTAATAACATATCAGTTAGTCTCAGAGGATTCGAAAACTGAATATGTGAGTGGTGATGTTTTACCTGCAGGTACATATTTGTTCAAGGTTAACTCAGATGACACTAACACAGGTAAATATAGTTTTAAATTAAGTGGTATCCAATTTTTAGGAACTCCAGATAATTCATTACCTACATTAAATGTAACAAACCCAACAGGTAGCTTAGTAAGATTAAGTAAGGGTACTTCAACTATAAATTTAACAGGTAGTACAAACGGAACCCAAGCAAGTGTCTCTGTCAATAAGGTTAACTATAGTTTAGCAGGGAATTTTACAAAAACAGTTAATCTAAAGTATGGTTTAAGTACAATCAATTTTAAAGCAGTAAACTCTAACGGTAATATGGTGTTTGAATCACATCAAGTTATAGCGCCAGGATATAAAAGGTTAGATGGTACTAATCGTTATGCTGTGTCTGCAAATATAAGTAAGGAAATTGATGAATTTAGAGGTTTAGAAGAAGTAGATAAGACAATAATTTTAAGTAATGATAGTGCATTTGCTGACGCATTATCAGGAGTGACTATAGCTGCTAAAGAAAAAGCTCCCATTTTACTTACTTCAGCTACAAATGGTATTCCTAGTGAAGTGAAGACTGAAATTGAAAGACTTAAATCAAACAAAGCTATAATCTTGGGGGGGGAAGGTTCTGTAGCAGTTTCAACTGAGGATGAGTTAAGAGCTTTAGGAGTAACTTCTATTGAGAGAATAACTGGAACCAATAGATATGAGGTAGCAACTAATATTGCTAAAAAAATTATAACACAAGATACTGATACTGCTTTTATTGCTTCAGGTGAAAGTTTTCCTGACGCTTTGTCTGTTGCATCAATTGCTGGTCAATTACAAATACCACTACTTACTACTAATTCTAGTAATTTGTCAGCAGAAGTAAAAACATTTTTAGCCAATAATCCGCAAATTAATCATTTTGTTATATCTGGTGGTTCTGTAAGTTCAACTGTCGAGAATCAATTGAAAACATATGGTACTGTATCTAGAATTAGTGGATCAAATAGGTTTGAAGTTGCTGAAAATGCAGCCAATGCATTTAATATAATCCCAAATACAATTACAGTGGCAAACGGAATGGATTTTCCTGATGCATTGACTGGCGGGGTTCTTTCAGCCTTATCTAAGGGACCTCTACTTCTAGCAACTCCAACTTCCACTCCTATTGAAACACTGCGTTACTTTGAAAAGTACAGTCTAGATATTAATAATTTTTATATTTTAGGAGGTACAGGTTCAGTTTCAAATGATACAATTAATAAGCTTTATCCATATATACAATAAAAAAGCCTGGCATAGCCAGGCTTTATAAGAAAAGAGCGGGTTAAAATGAAGTTATCATTAACAAATAATAAAATATACCGAAAGTTATTAAGTGCATTGTTCACTTGGATTTTGTTTTTATTAGGTTATTCTTATGTAATTATTGAATCTACGACGAGTGAATTTATGTTTTTTTTAGCCATTGCAAGTTTTTTTTCTTTTATTGGTATTTTTGGTTATGGATTAATGGTATCAATATTTTTTGATTTTATAACTAAAAAAATAAAAGGTGTTACAAGGTATATTGTTAAGTTTATTCTCTATGTTATTTCTGGTTTGATTGGAAGTGCTATTATTTCAATTGGTCAAAATGATCTGGAACAATTTTATATTTTCACTACAATAATTGCGATTGTATATTTTTTAATTGATGAGTTGAATGCAATGTTTATAAATAAAAATTAGTGTACTTTTTTGTGGGAAGATTAATCAAAGTTGATAGCCTAGCAATTTGCTGGGCTTTTTTATATTAATGGTCCGTGAACCTCCTGGCATTTTTGCACCATTACGGTTCACAGATCGTTTTGTTTTTTTTGTTTTAATGAAAATACTTAAAATGGCTGAAGTTCACATACAGTTTTTAGCTGAATCCATAAAGGATTGAAAATCAGTAGGTAACCTTTAGAGAAAATAAAAAAGGACGATTTCGCTCGTCCTACCTTAATCATGACCAATTGAAGCTCCTTCCCTCCAACCAGGAAGGGGTCTTTTCGTTTGCCGTTGAAGATGATTAGGTATACATCTTCTCATAAAATTTCATCTTGTTATGGCACACTTCGCAATCGGGAGCGTGGCCGTCGTTGTTCGTGTCTTTGTATTCTTCCCAGCAAAATCTGCACTTCCAGCGGTAGATGACTCGACCGCCGTCTTCGTCTTGGTCGTCATTGCTTGATCCCCAGAAGAATGAAAAGCCTTCACCCAAACCACCATTCAACGCGACCACCGAGAATGGATTAAATACGAAACGGCGATGTAGCCATGGTTTAAACATGTAACTCCCTCCAATTAAAAAATGAATGGTTGTGATCATGTGACGGACATCGATGCCTTTATAGCAGGCTTGAAACCGGCATTAATTGTTTCCAGAACACATCCGGAAATTTTTTGGCTAAAGCGGTACCCTCACGTAGAACTCCCAAAAGCCATCGTTTTTTTTCGTTCGATCGCGATGTGCAGAGAGTTTTCTGCTAAGATCAATGGTGTTAATATTCCCTCACGCGAGTATCATTACCAGCTTGGTCTAGTCTCCGGCTTTCCTCCCATTGCGGTCGAATTTTTTTGTGATTTTTGCGAAGATAACAGCCTTGAAGTACAAGGAGCCATGTTTGAGTATGCAGGGCGGTATTTCTTTGGGCGATACAATGACGCAAAAGCGATTGCTGCATGGTTATGGTCCCAAGTGCCTATCTCTCCATCAGAAGTAAAAATTGACTATCATGGGCGCAAATTGAGCCTGTATCCGCCCAACGACACAAGAGCATAAGGTTGTGGCCATGATGTTGGACGCCTTACCAAACCCGGTAAGGCGCTATTTGTTTAGCTCCAAGGTGGATCGGCGATAAAGCGCATGTGATCACCTCCATTCACTATGATAACTTTATATTATCATGTTAATTTTAGATATACAACATCATTTTCAGAAAAGGGGCACAATCCTGGCATTGGCTCCCTTTTATGTGTTAATTTAAGAATGACATGTTATGAAGAGGAGCTAGACAATGGAATATCGATACACTAAAGAAGTTGCGGGAAAAATTTATCCTGAGCCATACAAAGATCACACTTTTCTTTTTCGTCTGGCTGATCTGTTAGAGAAAAAAGGGTACAGCCAACGCCAAATCGCACGCATCATTGATGTGAACCATCCCTTCATCAATAAGATGGCAAATGGGAAAATAGAAGAATTGCCGTTAGGACATGCCCTGAAACTGTGCATAGAACTGGAGTGCACGCTGAATGATTTGCTACCAATTGTGAAATTGAATCAACAAGAAGAGAAGGCTTGAGGTGGGTTGCTTCCACTTCAAGCCTGTTCTTATTTCGCACAAAAAATCGAAGCGTAATACAAAAAGTCATACAAAATGATTGAAAAGTAATACTTTTAGTAATACAATATGGATGTCAGAAAAAACAGAAAGGAGCATATGCATTGGAAACCGCACAACACTTAACAGAAAGCCATTCAGCCATTGAAAAGCAGTTTATCGGCCAAGATGGTCGTCCGGTCATCACCCTTCGTGGACGATCGGCCGCCATTGATATTGGAAATACCGAAGTCAACTGCATCTTTGGCAGTGAAAAGTCCCGCTTTGTCTTTCCCAATGTTATTGCCGAAATGTCATTCGATGATGTGCTGGAGCAAGAGAATGACATTCTAGAAGGTCTGCGCGTAAAAATTGATTCACCGGCTCTGAACCGGAAATGGGGAACTCTCGCCGTTGGCCAGTTAGCCGCGAGGCAACAGGATGAACGGAGAGAAATCTCCCCCGGCTCAATAAAGGCTAACGAAGATCAGTCATTCATCGTGTTTCTGACGGCATTGGCAGTTGATGCAGTGAAGCATTTTGCGGTGAAAGATGGCGTTTGCTTCGCCACATATTGCTTAAGTGGCGGATTACCGATCAGTGAGTTCAAAAACAAAGAGCTGCGCAAGCAATTTAAACAGAAGATCACCAATGGTGTGCATAAGGTGACGTTTTTGGAAACGGCTTCCCCCTATCGCCACGTTGAAGTGCATCTTGAAGTGTTTGATGTGAAGTTAAGCTCAGAGGGGCAGGCAGCGAATCTGGAACTGACGACCGATGCCTTTGGCGGCTACAAACCGCTACCGGGGACGGAAGGGAACTACATGATTTTGGACAACGGAGGCGGAACCCTGGATTGTGCGGTGATTTTGGCTGGTGGGAAGACGGACAACGAACGGTCCAAAGGGGAGCAGAAACTGGGCATTAACAAGACGCTGGATTCCATTCTGGACAGCATATATTCCAAGTACAATGTCACCTTTGAATCGAGAAAGCAGTTGGCTGATCATATCCTGGCTTCAAGGAAAGGTTCGCCGCTATCAACCCAAGTTAAAGATATTCTGGTGCAAGGGAAACCAAAGCCGATTCAAGATATCGTGGATGGCCATTTGCGCAGGTATGCGCAGACCATTTATGAGTACATGAAGCGGAAGTGGAATGAGGTATCCAACTGCCAGTCCGCTTACTTTATCGGGGGTGCGAGCAACCTGATTCGGCCGTATTTGTCGGAGTTGAATCAAGGGGAAGGGATGGCTGGCGAATACGTGATCTATTTTCTTGATCCCAATCAGTCGTTCTGGATCCTGGCGGAGGCGTATCACAAAATCGGTGTCTACCATCGTGAACACGGGAAAAAACGCAAGATTGTGCTTATTCCTCCTCAAGCGCCATAGTGAAAAGGAATGATATAACGGGTTATAATAGAGACCTCTGAAGGGGTCTTTTGTTGTAGGGAGGGAGAAGTCCATTGGTTGAGAAGAAATACGGTCCGGGTACGCAATTACCCAACACCCGATTAAATAAAAAAACGCCGCAATACGTGTTTGACTATTTGGAGAAGCATCAGCCCAAAAGTGCCGATTTGATGCGTTTGATTCAGCTGGGAATCGAAGTGGAGCTCAATCGGGAGCAATACGGGTTGTTTATTCCCTATGCCCCATTGTCTAAGGAGCAGATCCGCGAATTGGAAACCAACGAAATGTTGAAGACCAAGTTCATGCAATTTGCCAAATGGTTCTTTTTTACGGAGGGCAATGAGCCGCCGCCATTTGTTTCTGCTACGGTGAAATCGACAGAATCGATGGCAGCTAATCCCGCTGATTCGAAGAATACGCCTGGTGTCGCGAAAGAGAAACAGATGGACGAAGAGCAATGGCTTTTAACCAATGAATACATGCATCTTGCTATGCAACATCTGGATGATGACGATGATGACTGATGAAGTCAGTTAGACATAGCTACTCATTATTTATAAGGAAGAGGGGATTAGTATGAAAATGATCGTAATCTTCAGTAATAAAGGGGGGTAAATATGATGAATCAATGGAAGTTTTGCATTTTTAAAATAGGAGGATATAGTAGATAAGGTTTAATAATGAGGGTATATATCATTGTAATTGCCTGTGGATTGGCTTGTGTCATCTTGTTGAACCTATAATAGTTTTTCCAGAAGTGAAGGTTGTTTAAGATGAAGGAGGAATATTATTGACTATGGGAAAGTGGAAGATACCTACTATTCTATTAATACTATTAATCATACATATAAATATCCCCCATCTAGCATTAGCGCAGCCTCATACATGGTTGGACACAAAAACAGAGAAGATATTGCTTGCAGAAGGCATTGAAATACCAACGATTCCGAGTAATGACCCGATAGAGATACCGAAAGTGGAGATACCGAGTGACCCGATTGAAATACCGAAAGTGAAGATACCGGAAAATAAGATTGAGGTACCGAAGGCGGAGATTCCCAAAGCCCCGGTGCAAGAATCGACCGGCTTTATTGATCAGTTGCTAAAATGGCTGCAACAGCAGTTATCCTTGATTTTGGCGCTGTTGTGTATGGGACTGGGTCTGTTTTTTCTAAGTACCAACCCCCCTGTGGGTATTTCGATCGTGATGGGAATGGCGGTTGGCGGATTTGGAGCTTGGATGGCTGATAAGGATGTTTCCGGTATTGCGCAAGAGGCGATAATTGGTGCAATAGCTGGTTTGGTCGGATTGGGGGCCGGAGCGCTCGCATTTCGATTGATCGGGGGGAGAATTGCAACACTGGCTCCTCCGTGGCTAGGAAAATGGCTTCCGTCCGTTGGCTCAGGTGGTGTAGCAGGAGTGGCGGACAGTGCCTCTTTTGATTATATGCGTGATGGGAAGGTGGATTGGAAAAAAGCAGGGCTTGTTGGGTTATTAGGTGTCGCGATCGGTTTTGCTTGTATGGGGGTTGCTCAATATGGAGGCAAACTCGTTGCTCCTACCATTGTGTCCAAAATCAATGATATTCCATTAACGGCCGTTTCAGTTTTTAAGGACGGGACGACTTTTCCAAAGACTGTTGGGGATACACCGTTTGGTGTTTGGTTACAGAAGTTTGCTTCGAATGGTAACCATAATACAGTAAAATTCAAAAGTGGATTTGATACTCACTTTACCGTTGGAGAAGGAATAGGGAAAGGGAAAAAAGGGGTTGTCGGAGGACATAATATGCATGACTTCTATAAAACATTGGAAACAACAGGTATGGATCCGAGCAATTTAATAATTAGTAAACAGCAACATCCTACTTTTCCCGGCTTGTATGAAGTACGATACAAGATTCCATCCTTAACTTATGGTCCGGATGGAAAACTAATTCCCTCTGGTCAATTTAAGACAATACGATTTCCTAAAACTGTATATGACCCTAATGTTTATACAGATGCTCAAATGATTCAATGGGGAAAAGAGGCGATGGAAGAAGGTATCAAAGCGAAAAGGATTACTGGGAGAGAAGTAGAGGGCTATAGTTCCAATGGGATGAAATTTAGAGGATATATAAATGATCAAGGGGAAATTACAAATTTTTTCCCTACGTTTAAATAATAACTTGGTTATTATCGGGAAATAGGGAGGTTTTAATGTATGTACAATCATGAGGAGCAAACATATAAAATCTTTTATGATGATAAAGAGAAAAAGGATTTTATGAAATATTATTTTTGGCATATTGGAGATTGTTATTTCATTGATGCATTAAATAATTTTAAAGATAAATCGGGTTTCGGAATAGAATGTGTTGGCATTCTATTTCGTGATGATTTTGATGAATGGGAGGAATATCGTTGTAAAGAAGATGAAGTATCTTTAATTAAAGATTATCCTGCGGCGGAAGAAGATACAATGGGCTATTTGAGTTTTAAGGATTTTTATAATTGCCTTATTGATCACAGTAAAGAATATATCAAAAAATATCCAGAGCATGAGGAAGAGGTTTGCAAACTGTTAAGAGAAATTAAGGAGAGTTTGGATATAAACACATAACGTAGCGGTGCCAATAGTGCGTTTCTCGGAATTTCATCCGAATATTATCCATAACAAAAATCCTCTGACTGAATCAGAGGATTTTTGTTGCTTAATTCCAAAGTGGGCTCAATATGGTCAAATAGAATGTAAGACTTGTACGGGTATGTTGCTATTCTAATTCGAAATTGGATTCAATTTTAGGGAGGTCACCAAACCCTTTGGATACCAAAGGGTTAATTGAGGCTTAAAACTGAAAAAGTATTTATCTTGAAAATTATCTGTCGTTTTAATACAGATGGCGATGTATGTACAGAGTTATTTATATTCCATCGGGTATAACAGGTTATGCAGGCGGAAGAGATGTTTGGTGCGGTAATGGCATTTAGGTAAAAAGTTAGTATTGGAGGTGGATTAACATTGGAATGGGAGTATAAAAAGCCCATTGATGAAAAGCGGATTCGGGAAGTTGAAATGGAATTAGGAGTTCATTTTCCAAAGTCTTTTTTTGATTGTGTATTAAAAAATCATGCGGGACGTCCCAAAACAAAAATTTTATTTGATTTGGGGAGTGAAAAAGAGAAAGTCTTTGGAAATCTGTTTAACTTCAACGAGGACGAAGATAATTTTTCAATCTTGGAGGCACATGAAGTATTGATTGGAGAACACGAAGCTCCAATAGAACTTGTTCCTTTCGCTGATCATCCGGCAGGAAACTTCATTTGTTTTGATTATCGTACACTTGTAGCCGGGGAGCCGATTGTTGTTTTCTTCTATCATGAGCGTGATGAAGACAATATTAAAAAGATTGCCGACTCCTTCTCTCAGTTTCTAGATATGCTATATGAGCCGAGAGACTAGCAACCGAAATATTTTATAGAAGAGCCTACTTGAGCGGGCTCTCTTTTATTTTGTAATTGACTAAACAGGAGGGATTTAAAATGGCTAAGTGGGAAGCAGTAAAGCAGCCGGCTACAGATGAAGACATCCAGCGGATTGAGTAGTTTGTTGGTCAGCGTTTGCGAAGGTTTATTGCTTTTTGGTTTAGTTCAAACTTGGTTTTGTAGATAAAAATCTTTTAATTGGCTATAATCAAAAGGGATAAATATATAAATTTAACGGAAAATTGTTAGTAGAAAGGAGGAGCTATGTGGCTTGGTTTAAGACCAAAAGTGGGATAGGGAGCCTATTAGGTCTCTTTTTTTTGTTGATTGTTTTCTGGAACTCACTCTTCGGATTTTATCAAGGAGTTGGCAAAAGCATGGAGCCAGCCTTAATGGAAGGGGAAGTGTATCTGGTTAAAAAGAATCCCGATACCATTAAGCGAGGGGATATAATCGTTTTTCGAGCTCCAGGAGTCAATCAGGTGCATACGAAACGAGTTGTTGCTTTTGGAAATGAGACAGTCGAGATAAAGGAAGGCCAGCTATATATCAACGGGCAAATCTTGATGGAACCGTATCGTCCACGCTTGGACAAAAGGGTTAATCAAGAAACCGTGGTGGTGCCTGCAGACCATTTCTTTGTTCTCGGAGATAACCGTTTGACGAGCTATGATAGCCGCCAGTTTGGTGCCATTAAGAAAGATGACATCATTGGAGTAGTTGTGAAATAGAAAGGGTGTAATGCTTGTGTTAGATGTTTTGCGAGCTTATTGGGTTCCGCTCATAAAGCAACCAAAAAACACCATTCGACAAGCAATGGAGGAAACATCATCGAAGTTGTTATTTGTGTTAATTCCACTGTTTGGGATTACCTTGTGTCTAGAACAAGCCATGAATAGAGACGCAGGGGATACCACCTCTATACCGGTAATTCTGCTTTTATCCATGGTGATTGGTCCCATCCTGGGAGCGGTCGCCTGGTTTTTAGGAAGCCTTTGTACATTCGGTGTGGCCAGGTTATTCGGAGGTGTAGCAACATTCAGGGAGACGAGTGAAGCAAGTGCATGGGCGACGGTGGCATATACGACAAAGCTGGCCTTGTTCATACCCATGTTGCTGATCTTTCGGCAAGAGAACTTCACTTCTAACACTCCTGATATTGATTCTTCCATGTTCCTTGCCTTATTGTTTTTTCTTTGCCTGACAGCAAACTTTGTCATGACGATTTATTACATCATTGTCCATTCCAAAATCATTGGAGAAATTCATGAGATAGGCTCTTGGAAAGGTTTTGCTTCGATCATTCTTGTTCCTTTAGTACTTATTTTACTTCTATTTCTTCTGGCTTTGTCACAGTAACTAAGGAAGGGGAAGGAATGATGAAGCATTGGCTTAAAAGAGTTAAACAGCATTTACATTCAAAGCGAGGGGCTTCAACGGTAGAGTATATCATCATCATTGTAGCTGGTGCTCTTTTAGCTGGGTTGCTTTTGACTGCAGTAAATAGTTCAGAAATCCAACAATCTCTGCAAGAGAAAGTGGAAGAGGTACTAAGTGACACACCCAACCAGGACGTAAATAAGCCAACCGAACCAACATCACCCCAGATTGTAACGAGTGATCATTCCAAGCCCCCCAGTCTTTCTGATGTGCAGCCAATGAAGTCTCCAGGCGAAAAAGAACCAAGCCTTCTTGACCGGTTAAAACAGAAGACTTTGGATGGTATTGATTGGGCGGGAAATAAAATTGATCAAGGCATCAATTGGTTAGGTAAACAGAAGGATCAGATTTTAAATGAGGATATTAAACGTGCTATCAATGAGCCAGGAGCTTATTTTTCTGAAGTATTTGGATTTGAGGACTATAAGGCTGCTTGGGATAAGTTAACTTCTGATCCTTTAGGCTATGCCAAGGATTCATGGGATAATTTGAAGGCTAGTGTAAACGACATTATTGAGAATCCAGAGAAACTTATTTTCGATAAAGAAATGTTCATGGAAGCGTGGAATGGGAAGGACAAGAATGGAAAGTCTATTCCGCTTCCAAATCGCCTATGGAACATGGTCGAGAGCCTACCGACACCTGTTAAGTTGGTTAAAGTCGGTCGGATAGCTAAGGATACGCTGGTGCCTGACAGTTGTCATTGTGCCATGAAAAATCCAAAAAAAGATAAAGTTAATAATAAACGAGTTAAGCAATTTACCAAAAATGGTGAAGAGAAATTTACCAAGGAAATACTTGCAACAAAGCCGAAGAATTCACCTAACCCTGAAAAGTGGTTAAATAAAGGTGGAAGTATCACTATAGATGAAAAGGGGGTTTGGACTTACCATGATTGGGAAGGGAATTCAGTTTCTTATCCTGGAGGCTATCCAGATTTTAAATCCGCAAAAATGGTAATACAAGAAGTGAAGATTGGTAAGTTTGAAAGTTACTCAAAAGACTTTTCTGAGGCTGATAAACGTGCTCCTAAAGGTCCAAAAGCAGAAACAAGTACTTGGCATCATCATCAGGATGGAACTACGATGCAAGAAGTTAACAAAGTATTGCATGATAGATTTAGGCATAGAGGCGGAATGTCAATTGCCAGAAAGAAAAAATAAAGTGAGGGTTGTTTACTATGAATATTAAGGGATTTGGTAAAGCAACTAAGGAAATGATTCAAAGTCTTGAGCAAGAAATTAGGTTTTCGCTTCCGGAAGATTATAAAGACTTTTTGCGTAAGTATAATGGAGGTACAGCATTAGTAAGGTACAGCACTTTTTATGTAAAAGAACTAAATGAGTGCATTCCGTTGGATGTAATGTATGGACTAGGAGTGGAAAAGTCTTTTGATTTGTTAATGTGGCATAATGAGTATAGAGATGATTTGCTACCTAACAGCTTAATAATAGGCGATGATCCAGGGGCAGGAAAAATTGTTTTAGTTGCTGATCCTGGAAATGAAGGAATTTATTATTGGGATCATGTATTCAATTTCGAACAGTCAGATGAAGATGCAAATACTTATAAGATTGCCGATAATTTCCAAGATTTTATTCGTGGTTTGAAAAATCCATAAGTTAAAAAAAAGTCCCAGATGAGTTTTTAACTTGTCTGGGTTTTGTGTTATAAATGTGAATTAATTCACTATGCTGAACAGTTGGTAGCAGGCTCGGATTATATATGGTTTTTACTGCATAGGTAAAGTAGCCTTACTAGTTTCTGTAAGTTATAGTAAATAAGCAAAAATACATGGAATCCAGCGGATTGAGGAGTTTGTTGGTCAGCGTTTGTCCAGAGATTATGTAGAATGGGTGAAGGTTTATCATGGAAGCAATCCCGGATGTTACATTGATGTAGATGGTGAACCCTATCCTTTCGATCGGTGGTTATCTATTTCAGAAGAAGTAGGGGATGATGACTTTTGCCATGTGATGGGGGAATATAGACAGATGTATCTCACTGATGATTCCGATCCATCCCTTCCTAAAGGGTTTGTCCTCTTTGCATGGGATGGACAGAACAAATGGTATTGTTTCGATAATCGAGGATCAGCTGAATCTCCCTCAATCGTGCTGATTAATTGGGAGGCTCATTATGAGGATGATCCAGACTATGTCGTTACTAAAATAAAAGGATCGTTTAGCGAATTAATGAATAGCTTGTTCTATCCATCTACTTAGACTTGTGTCAACTTTGCTATATTGAAGGATATAATTGATGCAGTAAACCTCAAGATTACTTAAGAAATATTTGATTAACCAATAACGCCCATACACAACCAAGCCAATAGCCATGGCTTTAATCCATGTCAATTCTCCAAAGAGGCTATAGAGTAAGAATCCCCAAACAAGTGGGTAGATAATGGTTCTTGCACTTGATACGAATCGAATGGCAAGGAATGTTGCCAATATGGCGATGGATAGGATTCCAACCAACTTTACCGAGTGTAAGGAAGTGATGATGTACCATAGCGCAAACGGCTCAATGAAATTGATCACAGACAGCCAAAACTCGATTTCCCTTTGCTTACCTTCTGGATCAGTTACATTGATTATCACTTTCATCCCACTCACCCCTCCTTTAAACGAATACCCACTTGCAGAAAAAGCAAGTGGGTGATGGTTATTTGCTCGCATCATCAGCAATCTCATAGGTATAAGCAAATTCATGTAATGAAGCATTGGCGATAATGCGGCTGTATTCAAACAAGATTTCTTCATCGTGATCGCCACTTTCAGGTTTGGCCCAGATCCAGCGGTCCATTTCCACGATCGGTTGGTTTCTTCCGATATGGAGGAGGGTGGCCTCATCGGATGATGGCATGCGGCAGGTGAGTTGTTCGTGAGTGCGGATGGGCAGCAGTTGTTTATGCTCACGCAGCCATTTGAACAACGGAAGTTGGTGATCTTCTTGCCCAACCAATTCGCCAGCTACAGAGGCGAGCAGATAGGTGTCCAAGATCCGGTAAGGAACGCGGTCGACTAGTTGCACGCGATAGCGGCGCAATATGTTCTTATGCTCCGGTATGTTGAGCTTAGCGCCAATCTCTTCGCCGGCGGGGCGGATAGAGGAAGGTTCCAGATAGCGGATGAGGACATCCCGACCAGACGCACGCATGGAATGGATGAAAGAACCGACTTGTTGCAATTCAGGCCCTTTGTTTTTGGGAGTTCCGCCACCCAATTTCACTTTTGGCGCATGGGAACGGACAAAAATGCCGCCGCGAGGAACAATATCGATGAGATTGTCTGATTGAAGGCGAAGGAGCGCTGTCCGGATGGTGGTGCGGCTTACCCCCAATTCTTCGGCTAATACGCGTTCTGCTGGCAATCGCTGCCCAGCTACATATTTCCCTTCTATGATCCGTTTATGGATGATTTTTACGATCTCATCTATTTTGGAGTTGCTCATCGGGTTCACCTCATTCACCGGATAAAGGCTTTTTCCTGATGTTGCAGATAGTCTTGGATGCGAACGCGTTGGGCGGGATGCATCGCAAGCTGTTTCGTTTCTTCTACGGTGAAAAATTGGACTTCATGCGACTCCGAACTAATGGATAATTCACCACCAATAATCCGACATTCAAAACAGATGGAAAACTGTTGGCGCACTTCCCCATCTGAGTAGGCGATGATGTGCTCAGGATCAGTGTAAATCCCGATAC
Organism: Laceyella sacchari; assembly: GCF_004343255.1. Lineage (GTDB taxonomy): Bacteria > Bacillota > Bacilli > Thermoactinomycetales > Thermoactinomycetaceae > Laceyella > Laceyella sacchari. Next base: position 944,261 of record NZ_SMDD01000001.1, read on the forward strand.
ATTTTAACACTTCCACCTCAAACCCCGTCTCTTCTTTCACTTCCCGGATGATCGCTTGTTCGATGGATTCGCCTAGTTCCAATGCTCCACCTGGCAAAGACCATAGCGCGTTGTCTCTACGTTTATGGAGCAAGATTTTTCCGTTTGAATCCGTTACCACTGCAGAGGCAGCCGGAACAATGGAGTTGGGTTGGGGGGCGTTTGGTTGATGATAGTAATCTTTTCGTGCCACAGTATATCCTCCAGAATGATTTTTCAAGATGATATTGGTTATTACCAAAGGTTATGTCAATATCGTAGCATAAATATTTAGAATACACAATCGAGATGATCTATTTGGAATTGACAACTGGTAATAACCAAAAAGGAGCAGGAATTGGGATTAACGTTCCTGAGTCTTCCTGACAACATGAAGGCCAATGAAGGCGTTTATTTCTTTAGTGAGTGCCAAGGATGTTGGTCATGGTGGGTCTTGCTAAATGGCACCGAAGACCCACCCGTGATCGTAGAATCTCTTTATGATGAAGCACAAATCCTTGCATGCGAGAAACTGAGCGACTTCATCTTTGCTAATGCCTGGGATTTATCGTTGATGGATAGTCCGTCATTTCAAACCGGGGAATTTTCATGTGAGGAAGCATTTCTGCAAACCTTACGCGATCAGTGTGTGGAAAAACCAACCACCCGCCTTGCTTCCACTGTTCACCGGGACCCGGTGAGTTGGTTCAAAAACGCATTTATAAAGAGTTGAAACAGATGTATCAATGGTCGGCGAAAAAGGAAAAGAAGGCTACCAAAACAGTCGAGATTGACTTTTAAGGGGTTGGTGCGATGGTGATCGATGTTTTGCGCAATGATGAACTGGAGACACAGGAGAAAATGATGTTGCTCCTTTTTTACTTGGGCATGGCCGATCGTTACCAACTCGCCAAGTTGTTGGTAAGATCCGTTCATACTGTGGATCAAACCATCAAACGGTTAAATAAAAAAAGCAAAGAGGAAAAGCACATCCAGTCATGCACTGCCCCATTTAATAAAGGGCCGCGCATGTACCAATTGGGGCCGGCCGGTTGGAAATGGGTGATGGGCTGGTTGGAGGAAGATCGTCGGTATTATGAACGAAGCGAGTCGCAGAAACGGCATTATCGCAGGATGACGGAGATCTTGATCCGGCTTATGCACGCCATGGGTAGAGATGAAGCGCTAGATCGGCTCCGTTTTTACAACACTTATGAGGCTACGGAGATGTTTCGATATCCGTGGGAAGTGGTGAGATGGCAAGAGTGGCAAGATGTGAAGCTAAAGCAGGAAGAAGAAAAGGAATTGCCCCGTCCTGATCTATGCTTGGAGATCGATGATAGCTCTTTCTGGATTGAATACGATACGGCCAACGAAAGCCCAACCAAGATCAAGGCCAAATACCGACGCTACTACCGAGCTTTTAATCAATTGGCTGCACGAGCCAGCTCGCGCAAGCCCGTTGTCTGGGTGACCACATCACGAAGCCGGGTGGAGTTGATGAAAAGCTGGTTGGAAGTGGTGCAGCGAGAATGGGAGTTTCGCGACATGAAAAACCCACCGCCGGAGATGCTTTTTTTCAAAGAAGGGGAGGAAACATCCTACTTTTTGGAGTCACTGGCAGTGCGTACTTAAACGTATACAAGTTGCTTTACTTAAAGCATATCCCTATGCAGGGCTAGAATGTGTACCTGTCACACAAATGCGCTGGCACCGATGAAAAAAGGGTTGATGTGTGATTTTTGATGCCGACTAATTATATCTATTTCTTTTGTTTTCGTTTGAAGTTAATTGATTGCTGTCACTTGGCGAGGCGGGAAAAAGTGAGTGAACAGTGGAGAGGTGGCTTGATACCGAACCGATGGGATCAGGAACACCTTTTTTATTATGCAAAAGAAAGGGCGATGGTGTTGTTTGATGAGTTTGTTGCGCACACATCAGTAGTCTCAATCATGCTTTTGGTAGGGACGACCAGCGTGGTGATCCTTTATTTACTCTTGCAAATCGCATCACTGATGGAGCGGATTCTGACTGGGCAAGGTAAGGAAATGATTGCAGATATGAAAGCCAGATTCATGCCTATGAGTCAGGCGGGTGCGAATATACCACCCTTGAGAAAAGATCATAAGGCGTTTTGGATTTCAGTCGGCATCGGGTATGGATTGGGAGGCTTGTTTTTGTTTTTGCCAGTGATCTTGGTGTTGTTCATTGTTTATTTAGTTTTTCGCTATACCATTTTCAGGTTTGTATAAGTGCCACGGGAGTGTGTACCAAATCTCAAGGAGTTGACGGATGGGATGAGCAAACAACGTTCAAAACAAAAAGTGATTGAGCTGGAAGATGTCATTTTGATTATCAATGGCAGTCCCACACCGGCTGCCTGTGAAAACTTTGTCAGGATGGTAAACCAGATGAAAATATCTCAAAAGAATGCTGCTATACGTTGCAAATGACTTTCTCTTCACTTGGATTGTCTACCGGAACGAGATGAGAATGGTAAGCTATGGGCTTGTATGTCCAGTTGATGTTGGAAGCAAAGATATGCTAAAAAGTAGTGAGGGCGAAAAGGATATTGGAGATGTACCATATCCTTTAGTGAGCTAAAAAGTCTGTGAACCTCCCGGGTTTTTTGCATCATTAACGGTTCACAGATTATTTTGGTTTTTGTTATAATGAAAGTGCTTGAAATGACTGATGTTCACATACGGGTTTAGTTGTAACCATAGTGGTATTGAAATGGGAGCCAAGCGGGTGTTTGTGGTGCAGGAGGCCGGTTTAGTTGTAACCATAGTGGTATTGAAATGCGTACTCCCAACGAGTAAACAGACGGCATCCCCGTTTAGTTGTAACCATAGTGGTATTGAAATAAAGGAGTGGAAAAATGGAATTCTAAGGAGCATGCGTTTAGTTGTAACCATAGTGGTATTGAAATAAAGGAGTGGAAAAATGGAATTCTAAGGAGCATGCGTTTAGTTGTAACCATAGTGGTATTGAAATTT
>NZ_SMDD01000001.1:947283-1507067 GCF_004343255.1 Laceyella sacchari
GCGTTTAGTTGTAACCATAGTGGTATTGAAATAAAGGAGTGGAAAAATGGAATTCTAAGGAGCATGCGTTTAGTTGTAACCATAGTGGTATTGAAATTTAATCAGCTGTTTAAACGTTTCGGGTTGAGCTACGTTTAGTTGTAACCATTGTGGTATTGAAATGATCTAAGATTTGGTGCACCTCATCTACCAAAACCTGTTTTAGTTGAATCCATAGTGGTATCAAATGTGTATCATAAACGTTCATTTTTGTTACACGATTACACCATCTCATGTGATCATTTTTTACTATTTCCCACTTGACAATATTGTTATCATGAGATGATCACCGTCAAAGGAGAAAATATAATGACTAAAATCTATAAACAAATCCCATCCGCTGCACTCCAGTATCTTCAATACGCCATTCATGAGCACCGCGAGCAACTGATAACCCAATTCGACCGCTACATTAACACCTTTGAAGGTGAGTTGGAAATGATGCGCCAGACGCTTGTTAGTCAGTGGTCTAACCTTATGACAGTTTATGCATATTTCGCTCAGGAAGATCCGCTCGCAAGCTTTGCGCTCCGACAAGAAATCGACCAAGTAACTGAACTGCTTAAAAGTGATAACAAATTGCGTCCGCTGATTGAAAAAGAAGAAGCTCTTTTTGATGAGTTAAAGAAAATCGCCGCCCAATGAGTCGGTTTTTTTGCTCGTAGAAAAAGTGCCGTCCAGTAGCACCGGTGCCTTTTTAGGGATAGTGTGAAGATAAGGAATCGACGAAGCTTTAGTTGAATCCATAGTGGTATCGAAAGGATAACAAGGAATATCACAAGGAAAAATGGTGCTCATCCAATCAGCCAACTTAGAGTCCTGGGATAGCCAAAGGAGAACCTAACTCCAGTATCCCTGATCGTGATTGTATCGATTTTAAAGCGCAAAAGGAATCGCAAGCCTTTTTTGATCAGTTCGTGCCTAATAATCCCCATGGTTTAGATCGCGATGAAGGAGGAATAGTTTGTGAGAGTTTGCCGTAATTGGGTCTATCCTTTAGTGAGCTAAAAAGTCTGTGAACCTCCCAGGGTTTTCGCATCATTAACGGTTCACAGATTATTTTGGTTTTTGTTATAATGAAAATGCTTGAAATGCCTGATGTTCACAAACGGGGTTTAGTTGTAACCATGGTGGTATTGAAATGCAGTGGGGAAAAAGTCCGCTAAGCTCATTGAAGACAGGTTTAGTTGTAACCATGGTGGTATTGAAATAACTACTCCAACAGTGAGGAACAAGACAAAACATTGGTTTAGTTGTAACCATGGTGGTATTGAAATAGCCACCCCAGGAGTGAAAGGCTGTCAAGGGATTAGAGGTTTAGTTGTAACCATGGTGGTATTGAAATATCACTGGCCGGAAAACTCCTATATATCAAACCCGTGGTTTAGTTGTAACCATAATGGTATTGAAAGTTCAAGTTGGAACGAATCAGCCGTTTGAGTCACGGCGTTTAGTTGTAACCATAGTGGTATTTGAATGGTTGTATTAATGAGGAAATCGCATGCATAACATAGCAATGGTTTGCATTAGGATTTTGTATTGCACTGCGCTCGTTGGTACTACATGCGTTTCTAACTTACTTGGTGGTGATTGCCAGAATCAAATAGTAGGTAAGGATGAGCGGATGATTTAAATTGAATATTAAGAATATTTTGAATATAATTAGGTGTATAACCGCATCATTCTTGATAGTAGGGGGGATCATATGCCAAAATGCCTTGCATGTGGAGAAAAGGAAAACATCGAAGAAACACACTCCGGTAACTATGGTTGTAAGGAGTGCGGCGAGACGTTCGATAAAAACGGCAACCCCTATAAACATTAATGGTGGTACAATGGGATTACCTATAAGGGTAGTCCCTATTTTCAAAGGTGGGAAGAGTAATGGACAATAAAATGATGGTAGATCATGAGGCTTTTCTTAAAGGGATAAAACCAGCCTTGTATCGGGCCTACAATCAAGGTTTGGCGGAGTTGTTTCCAGTACTAAAAGAATATCCGCATCTTAAAGATCACACAGGTCGTTTTCTTTTTTTTCAATCAAAGGAGAAGAAACAGAAGTATGTTGACAACCTACGGCAAATTGATATAAATTCCCCTGAATACCATAAGATGCTCGGTCTGCTATTGGTCTATCCACCAAAAGCGGTTGATTTCTATGTTAGGAAGTGTACGGATCGTTCATTATCTGAGGTCAGCATTGGGCTGGGCTATTCTGGTGTTCGGTGTGTATGTGATGTTCGGGAGTTGATTGAGAATACCATATGGTTATGGGATACATACCAATTGGATGAAGAGCTGCGCTTGATGGTAGAAGGAGAATTTATTTATGTTTCGTATCGAAATATGGAAGAGTTAAAAAAAGTACAAGCTTCGATCCTTCAACGTATAGCGGTTTCTGTATAAATAATAGGGATCGGCTACTCGAGTTGAAGTCAACTAAAAGTATTTTTTTAAAGAAGTGAGGAGTAGATTGTATTGGAGGTCTACCATATCCTTTAGTGTGCTAAAAAGTCTGTGAACCTCCCGCGGTTTTTGCGTCATTAACGGTTCACAGATAATTTTGGTTTTTGATATAATGAAAGTGCTTGAAATTACTGATGTTCACATACGGGTTTTAGTTGAATCCATAGTGGTATTGAAATTCCCAATAGCCACCTATTGCCAAACTCTTATCTACACGTTTTAGTTGAATCCATAGTGGTATTGAAATCGAATGGTGGGACACCTTCTTTCAACATGGCGCGATTCGGTTTTAGTTGAATCCATAGTGGTATTGAAATATTGAATGGGCAAACGTAGCAGCGAGATCGTTTTGAGTTTTAGTTGAATCCATAGTGGTATTGAAATTTTATATTCAGCTCGAGGTTGAACCATAGTGGTATTAGAATGGGTGTATAACCCTAGGGAACAGTACTGTTTCAAACACCACAAGGTTTTTTTGGATTGGCGTGGGGGTTTCCTATGCCTTGGGAGAGATCAAAAAAATATTTCAGAAAAGTCTGATGCATTGCGGTTTAGGCTTTTATTACTTCTGAGGCGAGAGTATTCAAAACTGTATGAAAAACTGATATGATAGGCACGGAGGTGAGACTATGAGAATCAATATAACCTTTCAAGACCCATCACAGGCAAGAGAGAACGCATTTTGGTTGGCTATTTTGACATATGTGGAGCCGTTCGTCTTATGGTTTGGAATCATGAAGATGTACTCGATGCCCCCAACCGGCTTCGGCTCAGTCGCGTTGCTAACTACATTGCTGATTTTCCGTTTCATGTACACCGCCAGGACATTTACATATCCGCTGGTGTGGGGCGTATTTTTATATGCATTCACTGATGGTCAACTTCTGCCTTGGTGGATCGATGTGTTGGGGATCGCGCTGGTCGTGGGCGGCAGGTTCTGGATGCTATTTTTCCGAGGGAGATGAGCTTTATGTTATTGGAAATTGTTGCTATACTGAGAGAAAGGAGGCCGGACGATGGAAGAAATCCTAAAGCAGATCCTTGCCAAGCTGAATGACATGGAAGAAGAAAACCGATCGCTTCGCCAAGAGGTAGCCGAACGCTTCGACCGGATTGAGACGGAGCTGGAAGAGTTTAAAGCAGAAGTGGCGGAGCGTTTTGACCATGTTGATAAACGTTTTGATGGCGTGGAGAATGTAGTACGCATGTCGGCGGAGGACATTCTGGAAAATCAGGTGGAAGAAGTTGCACGGCACAATTTGCACGAAGATAAGATCCACTCGCTAGAGGCGACCACGTTTCGCATAGACAAAGCCGTGTTAGAGCTGAAACGCCGAGTAGACCGGATAGAGAAAGCGAACGAACAATAGAAGCCAGCCAATCGGATGTGATATGGCTGGCCATTTATTTAGCAGTTCAATAGGGGTAATTTCATGCGTCTACCGCTGGATATCTCTGTTTCAAACTCTACATACCTATCTTGCTTATGTGTCTTGAGATAACAATTGAGAATATCTGTAGAAAAAGGATTCTGGCCGGTGCGGAGTATGGGGCTGGAAGTGGAGTATTGTTTGATGTGGTTTAAAAAAGTTCCAGTTAAATGAGGGTGTATCTGAAGATCAGATACATTTACTAATTAGGGAGCAAATTGAAGACAAAGTAAGGTGTTTAGTTATAGAGTTGTTAAAGACTTACATTGTCAAGGCAATATCATCAATGAGCAGAGACAGATCTGGTAAGGGTGTACCTAACTTATCGTAGGTCTACAATATCCTTTAGTGTACTAAAAAGTCTGTGAACCTCCTAGGTTTTTTGCATCATTAACGGTTCACAGATTATTTTGGCTTTTGTTATAATGAAAATGCCTGAAATGACTGATGTTCACATACGGGTTTAGTTGTAACCATTATGGTATTGAAATGCACAAAATGCAAACCAAGCTGTTTCTAATGTAAATGTTTAGTTGTAACCATTATGGTATTGAAATCCGGTTTTCGTTAACCGCCAGTAGAGTTGCTAAAATAGTTTAGTTGTAACCATTATGGTATTGAAATTACCTCGGACTTACCCCTATATTCGCTCTAAAGTTTAGTTGTAACCATTATGGTATTGAAATCCACTTGTGTCTGCGCGTTTGGGAAGGCAATCTTAAGTTTAGTTGTAACCATCGTGGTATTGAAATGGTCATCGCCGGAACAATCATTGGCTTATCGTTTGGGTTTAGTTGTAACCATCTTGGTATTGAAATTACTCTTGATCATGAAAGGCGTCCTGGCATACCAGTGTTTAGTTGTAACCATAGTGGTATTGAAAGTTGTAAGCGCCCTTATCTGTCTTGTCCACTCCTTCACCGTTTTAGTTGAATCCATAGTTGATATTAGAATGGTTGTATGAATGAGAAAACCGTACAAAACATAACAACGGTTTGCATTAAGATTGTGTGTTGCCCAACACGACGATGACAAGTGCAATTGATACAAGTATTGCATTGCGGCGCTCGTTGGTACTACATGCGTTGCTGACTTACTTGGTGGTGATTGCCAGAATCAAATAATTGGTAAGGATGAGTGGATGATTTGAATCGAATATTAAGAATATTTAATATATAATTGGAAGCGTAACTAAATCATTTTTTGATAGTAGGGGGGATCATATGCCAAGATGTCCTGCATGTGGAGAAAAGGAAAACATCGAAGAAACACATTCTGGTAACTATGGTTGCAAGGAATGCGGCGAGACGTTTGATAAAAACGGCAACCCCTATAAACATTAATGGTGGTAAAATGGGATTACCTATAAAGGTAGTCCCAATTTTCAAAGGTGGGAAGAGCAATGGACAAAAAAATGATGGTAGATCATGAGGCTTTTCTTAAAGGGATAAAACCAGCTTTATATCGGGCCTACAATCAAGGCTTGGCGGAGTTGTTTCCAATACTAAAAGAATATCCGCATCTTAAAGATCACACGGGTCGTTTTCTTTTTTTTCAATCAAAGGAGAAGAAACAGGAGTATGTTGACAACCTACGGCAAATTGATTTAAATTCTCCTGAATATCACAAGATGCTAGGTCTGCTCCTGGGTTATCCACCAAAAGCGGTTGATTTTTATGTTAGGAAGTGTACGGATCGTTCATTATCTGAGGTCAGCATTGGGCTGGGCTATTCTGGTGTTCGGTGTGTATGTGATGTTCGGGAGTTGATTGAGAATACCATATGGTTGTGGGATACATACCAATTAGATGAAGAGCTGCGTTTGATGGTAGAAGGAGAATTCATTTATGTTTCGTATCGAAAAATGGAAGAGCTAAAAAAAGTACAAGCTTCGATCCTTCAACGCATTGCTGTTTCTGTATAAATAATTAGGACTTCGGAGAGTTTGTCTACTCGAGTTGAAGTCAATTAAAAGGATTTTTAGAAGAGAAGTAAGGGGTAATTGTATCAGAGGTCTACAATATCCTTTAGTGAGCTAAAAAGTCTGTGAACCTCCCGGGGTTTTTGCATTATGACCGGTTCACAGATTATTTTGGTTTTTGATATAATGAAAATGCTTGAAATGACTGATGTTCACATACGGGTTTAGTTGTAACCATATTGGTATTGAAATTCGTTTCACTGAATATGGATACTTACCACCAGGCACGGTTTAGTTGTAACCATATTGGTATTGAAATTAGCAAAATCAAATCGGTGGAAAGCGCAGCCCGGAAGTTTAGTTGTAACCATATTGGTATTGAAATATACAATTTTTTAAGCCTTAAACCCACGCCCGTTTCGGTTTAGTTGTAACCATATTGGTATTGAAATGGCTAACCAAGCGGAAGCGCCAGATGAACTGGGCGCTTGGTTTAGTTGTAACCATATTGGTATTGAAATCTTATCGCCGTCATACTGAACAGAAACAGTACCCGGGTTTAGTTGTAACCATATTGGTATTGAAATGAGGAGACAGGGGATTGGTTATAAGTATTATGAAGAAGGTTTAGTTGTAACCATATTGGTATTGAAATATACTTTTTCAAAACATGAGCACGGGTCTTCTCGAGGTTTAGTTGTAACCATATTGGTATTGAAATAAACGAAGCTGCTGGCCCATTTACCACCTTTGGGGGTTTAGTTGTAACCATATTGGTATTGAAAGGTTGTAGGTCTGTGATGTCCAATCAGCATATCTATGTTTAGTTGCAACCATACTGGTATTGAAAGATGGAGGTGGCACTTGAGTGTAAGCTGGATGACCTATATATCGTGTCAAAGAATAAAAAGCCGTCCGCATAGGATGGCTTTTAAATCGTTTTACAGGGGGCTAGAAGGCCCGTAGAGCGGCGGAAAATTGTTTCGAGTATCCTATTTCAATTTTAAGTTTTTATACGCCAAAAGTTTTCACAAGCAAGGGCCTTATATAACCGTCGAACAATCTTAACTTCCAACGAAAGAGGGATTGTTCGTGTACATCACATGGGAGCAACTTGGCGTTATCGTGGCACATCATTACCTTTTTCCGGATAAGCAAATACAGCTTTCAAGCTATACAGTTCTCGCTTGCGGTCTCGGTGCCTCTACGTCTCGGCTCATGCTCTGTTGATTTCATTTATTGCCACTATGTGTTTACATGGAAACAGGCATCCCGCTGCAACCGCTCTAGCATCCTCTCCACATCCGCAGCACGGAATGACCGCTGCCTGTCGTTGTGTCCAGCACTGTGACGGATTAAGTCTTTTGAAGATCCTTTCTAAACTTTGGTAGACCACTGGCGACCAATTTGATCAATTAGCCATGAATGGAGAAAGAGAAGTTACATAGTGAATTAAAACAGGAAATGGATGAATCCTTGCTGAAATAAAAGCAAGGTTTTTGTTTGTGTTTATACAATGATTTGTTTGTTTATAGAATTGTATTGCATTAGAGCAAAATGAATTTTATTAATTTAAAAAGGCCCGTTTATAGAACGAGCCTTTTGATTTACCAGTTATATTCAGAATAAACTAGCTCCATATCTTGATCATAATCAACCCATTTATATGAATCCCAACACCAACTTGAGGCTGTACTTCCTTGTTTTGAACACTCAGCGTCAGGGTCTCTTACGTAAAAATATGAACCACTCGTATTGTTATACCCATAACCAGCTAACCAGTGCCATTTAGCATCATCATTAAACCAATCACTATATCTCTCGTTGAACATGATAGCTACAGGTGCATTACCCTGAATGTAAGATTGGTAAGTACCGTAATATCCTTCTCCAGGAGATCTGGCCACCAACCAATTGCTGTTTACATGTCTTAAATGCTGTAATAGACCTGCTGCGAAATCATTACCAACTGTTCCATAATAAGATGAATACATTTCACCATATAGATGGTTGATAAGATCTACATCCCCTTGGGGATAATCTACACCAGCTTTGACATTATATCCTCTTGATTTATAATAATCTACAATCATAGCGGCAGTGGTTGGACCACAAGAGGAATTTGGATAGTTAATTCCACTTAATCGTTGTGAAATTGGATCAACATCCAAATATTTTTGATACTCTGCTTCTACTGTTACATCTTGTTTTGGTTCTACATCAGTTGAAAGCAATGAATTCCATAAGTCTTTACTGTCAGGATCTTTAGGGAGTGAACGTAATTCTTTATTTTTTATTACATTGTATTGTTTGCTGTTTTTTAAATTTTGGCTCTCTAATTCTGTTAACATAGTTTTTTTAGCAGTATCTATTTTCTCTTTTAAGTTTGTGCTGCTTTTTGCACCAACATAGTCTGAGGCACCCAAATAATATATTTTTTCTTGTTTAGACTTTAATTCATTTATTATTCTAACCGATTTGATATTGGTTCCATATTGCATAACGGGTCCTCGATCTTTGGTTGCTGAAACAACAAGATAACCTGCTATCTCATTATTAATTTTAACTAGCATATGGTAACCAAGTAAGCTATCATCAATATCATAGAGGTGAGAATCTATTGCAAATTCTGCATCTTCCCATATTCCGATCTTTTGAGAATATTTTTTGGCGGCTTTAAGAGCATCATTTTCATTGATCAATTCAACGTTTTCTGCATTAGCATTAGGTACAAAAACAGAAAAAATTAAAGCAACAACTAGAGAAAGGGAGAAAATTCTTTTTGGTTTCAATGATATAACCTCCTATTTTAATGAACTTTTTTATTATATTAAATTAAATGGATATAATCTATACTTATATAAATAAAATATAAAGGGGCATGGTATGAAACAGGTTATTATAAAAACAATTATCGGCATTGCTATTGTCGCTGTTTCTCTTACAATACTTGGTGTTGTAGCTTATTTGGCTTTTGGGTTAATTATTGCATTCTGGTAAAATTGAGCCTATCCCACCGCGTATACATATCCAAGCCGACCCGTGACCAGTTGCAACTCATGTTTGACCTTTGCTCGTATGAAAAAGAAGACCCCATTTTGGACGCAGATCATGAACTTTTTTCACAGCACAGTCGGGAACTTACAAAGCTGATTGAGCGAGAACACGATTTGACCGCGATCGATAAAGATATCCAAGCCTTGTCCAAGTAGCCTTGTTCTAAGACAAGGCTTTTTTGTCTGATATTTTTCATAAATCCAGATAAAATGAAAAGGGAAGGATACGAAAAGAGGGGGGATAAGCATCCCGCTGTTAAAGATACGGGTTATTCGGGTAAGAAATTTCGTTAAGGCGTGTATTCGATTTGTTCGGATTGTATTGAAGGAAAAGCGTTGGCCAGATTGGCAACTAGTGAAGGCCAGTGATCGTGACTTTTATCTTGAGAAGAGATTATATTTGGCTCTGACGAGTGCCGGATACCGTGTAAAAACCCATATCCTCTTTGGGGACTTGGAAGTGGATTTGTATATTCCAAAATACAAACTGGTGATTGAAGCGGATGGGAAGGCATATCACAGCACACCAGCACAAAAAGAGCGGGATCGTAAAAAGGAATATGTATTGAAGAAACATTACAAACTTAAGGTGAAACGATTTAATAGTGATCAAATTAAGAACTGGTTGAATTGGTGCGTGGGAAAGGTTCATGAAGTAACGGGTGGACCAAGAAAAAGTTTGTGGCAACAAGCGGGGGAGGTCATTAGTGGGCTTTATGGATTGTTTAAAGATATAGTTATTCGTAGACTATATCAGACGAGTACAATATACTTTAGTGTGGTAAGAAGTCTGTGAACCTCCCGGGGTTTTTGCATCATTAACGGTTCACAGATTATTTTGGTTTTTGATATAATGAAAATGCTTGAAATGACTGATGTTCACATACGGGGGGTTTAGTTGTAACCATATTGGTATTGAAATAGTTCATCTGTCTACATGACGTCGAGCAACTCAAAGAGTTTAGTTGTAACCATATTGGTATTGAAATATGAGCAAACAAGAACGGGAACAACATAGAAAAGCGTTTAGTTGTAACCATATTGGTATTGAAATTTCACAAAAAAACACCCCTTAAGGAGATGATGATGGTTTAGTTGTAACCATATTGGTATTGAAATGATATGGTGACAATCCAGAAAATGTCCCTAATAAGTTTAGTTGTAATCATAGTGGTATTGAAATGCATGTTGGCTCGCCCATACTCATGATAAAAACAAGGGTTTTAGTTGAATCCATAGTGGTATTAGAATGGGTGTATGACCCAAGGCAACAGTAACGTTTCAAACATCACAAGTTGTTGGGGTTGCCTATGCCTTGGGGGAGTTCCTCATTTTCTGGTACATCATTTTGATCCCGACCGTCTTATCCTTGGTCGGGCAAGCATTTGGGAAAAAATGGTTTCAGAAAAGTCTGAGATATTGCGGTATAGGCTTTTTACTCCTGGGGCGATAGTATTCGAAACTGTATGAAAAAATTGATATGATAGGCACGGAGGTGAGACTGTGAGAATCAATATAACTTTTCAGACCCATCACAGGCAAGAGAGAACGCATTTTGGCTGGCTATCCTTACATATGTGGAACCGTTCGTCTTATGGTTTGGCATTATGAAGATGTACTCGTTGTCTCCAACCGGCTTCGGCTCAGTCGCGTTGCTAACAACATTGCTGATTTTCCGTTTCATGTACACCGCCAGGGCATTTACATATCCGCTGGTGTGGGGCGTATTTTTATATGCGTTCACTGATGGTCAGCTCCTGCCTTGGTGGATCGATGTGTTGGGGATCGTGCTGGTCGTGGGCGGCAGGTTCTGGATGCTATTTTTCCGAGGGAGATGAGCTTTATGTTATTGGAAATTGTTGCTATACTGAGAGAAAGGTGGCTGGACGATGGAAGAAATCCTAAAGCAGATCCTTGCCAAGCTGAATGACATGGAAGAAGAAAATCGATCGTTTCGCCAAGAGGTAGCCGAACGCTTCGACCGGATCGAAACGGAGCTGGAAGAGTTTAAAGCAGAAGTGGCGGAGCGTTTTGACCAGGTTGATAAACGCTTTGATGGAGTGGAGAACGTGGTGCGTATGTCGACGGAGGACATTCTTGAAAATCAGGTGGAAGAAGTTGCGCGGCACAATTTGCACGAAGATAAGATCCACTCGCTAGAGGCGACCACGTTTCGCATAGACAAAGCCGTGTTAGAGCTGAAACGCCGAGTAGACCGGATAGAGAAAGCGAACGAACAATAGAAGCTGGCCAATCAGATGTGATGCGGCTGGCCTTTCATTTAGCAGTTCAATAGGGGGAATTTTATGCGTCTACCGCTATCTAAAGATCAGATACATTACTAATTAGAGAGAGCAAATTGAAGACAAGTAAGGGGGTTAGTTATAGAGTTTATTAAAGACCTACATAGTCAAGGCAATATCTTCAATGGGCAGAGATAGATCGGGTAAGGGGTCTACAATACCCTTTAGTGTACGTTTAGTTGTAACCATAATGGTATTGAAAGTTGATGTTTTCGGCTGGCCAAGGGAGATTGGTGAAATAGCAATGGACAAAAAAATGATGGTAGATCATGAGGCTTTTCTTAAAGGGATAAAACCAGCCTTATATCGGACCTACAATCAAGGCTTGGCGGAGTTGTTTCCAATACTAAAAGAATATCCACATCTTAAAGATCACACAGGTCGTTTTCTTTTTTTTCAATCAAAAGAGAAGAAACAGGAGTATGTTGACAACCTACGGCAAATTGATTTAAATTCCCCTGAATACCATAAGATGCTTGGTCTGTTATTGGGCTATCCACCAAAAGCGGTTGATTTCTATGTTAGGAAGTGTATGGATCGTTCATTATCTGAGTTCAGCATTGGGCTGGGTTATTCTGGTGTTCGGTGTGTATGTGATGTTCGGGAGTTGATTGAGAATACCATATGGTTGTGGGATACATACCAATTGGATGAAGAGTTGCGCTTGATGGTAGAAGGAGAATTCATTTATGTTTCGTATCGAAATATGGAAGAGCTAAAAAAAGTACAGGCTTCAATCCTTCAACGTATCGCGGTTACTGTATAAATAATTGGGACTTCGGAGGATTTGGCTACTGAGTTGAAGTCAACTAATAAGAAATCTAAAAAAGAAGTGCGGGGTAGATTGTATCGGAGGTCTACCATATCCTTTAGTAAAAAGTCTGTGAACCTCCCGGGGTTTTTTGCATCATTAACGGTTCACAGATTATATTGGTTTTTGATACAATGAAAATGCTTGAAATGACTGATGTTCACATACTGGTTTAGTTGTAACCAAAGTGGTATTGAAATCGCCCCCCATTGGTTTCCCCACGGGTAGCCCCTCGCGTTTAGTTGTAACCATAGTGGTATTGAAACAAGTCAATGGCATCGCCGTCTTTATATTCGGTTGAAGGTTTAGTTGTAACCATAGTGGTTGTTGAATTGTAATAGCGGGCGTTGAAAAGGAAATTGTACTGATAGACTACTTCGAGTCGAAGTCAATTATAAGGAATCTAAAAAGAAATGAGGGGGATAGATTTAATCAGAGGTCTAAACTATCCTTTAGCATGCTAAAAAGTCTGTGAACCTCCTGGGGTTTTCGCATCATTAACGGTTCACAGACAATTTTGTTTTTTGATATAATGAAAATGCTTGAAATGACTGATGTTCACATACGGGTTTTAGTTGAATCCATAGTGGTATTGAAAGGACAAATCCGGTTTTACTATTTAAACGGCCTTCGAGTTTTAGTTGAATCCATAGTGGTATTGAAAGTGTTGACTCGACGGAGAAGACGGCACTTGAAATCGGTTTTAGTTGAATCCATAGTGGTATTGAAAGAGTGGAACGCGTTGGGGAGTTATTGAAAAAGATCGCGTTTTAGTTGAATCCATAGTGGTATTGAAAGAAAGAGGCTTGGAATTATGTATTGTTCCAGCGTGACACGTTTTAGTTGAATCCATAGTGGTATTGAAAGTCGGGTACATGTAAAACTGCTCGAGTACGTCTTTCATGTTTTAGTTGAATCCATAGTGGTATTGAAAGCTGTCTGGACATTGACCAAAGGGTGATGCCGAGCCGTTTTAGTTGAATCCATAGTGGTATTGAAAGGGCATCAACATCATCGAAAATCATTTCCCGCTTCCGGTTTTAGTTGAATCCATAGTGGTATTGAAAGCTCGCCGCGTCATCATCTTCATCCGCGGCAATTCCCAGTTTTAGTTGAATCCATAGTGGTATTGAAAGGGGAGAAAAGAAAAAACGGGCGAATAGCAAGAAAACCGTTTTAGTTGAATCCATAGTGGTATTGAAAGGGATAAGGTAAAACGTTCTTTAATCCGCGAAGAAATCGTTTTAGTTGAATCCATAGTGGTATTGAAAGGGTATGTGGAGGAGAGTTCGGGTGTGTGGAAAACATGGTTTTAGTTGAATCCATAGTGGTATTGAAAGGTTGATCAAATTGAGGATCAACGGGATAAAATCGCCGAGTTTTAGTTGAATCCATAGTGGTATTGAAAGATCAAACAAAAGTCAAATCGAAGCGAAAAAGCCCTTGGTTTTAGTTGAATCCATAGTGGTATTGAAAGGATCCCATCTAAACTTAGCAATCACTTTTATTTTTTGTTTTAGTTGAATCCATAGTGGTATTGAAAGTTGACCGCCGTTATGGTCGAAGATTTATACA
Organism: Laceyella sacchari; assembly: GCF_004343255.1. Taxonomy (GTDB): domain Bacteria; phylum Bacillota; class Bacilli; order Thermoactinomycetales; family Thermoactinomycetaceae; genus Laceyella; species Laceyella sacchari. Next base: position 960,885 of record NZ_SMDD01000001.1, read on the forward strand.
AGGAGTTTTAGTTGAATCCATAGTGGTATTGAAAGAATTCCGTTATCTCTTCAAACAGAGACGGAATATCCGTTTTAGTTGAATCCATACTGGTATTGAAATCCTACCATTTCAGCTAGCTTTGCGGTTTGGCCAAACGGTTTTAGTTGAATCCATAGTGACATTGTTGAAAATCGATGATCATTTAATATACTTTCAGGAGACCGATACATACATAAATAACCAAACGGCATAAATGTAACAAATGGATGTAAGTTCCCTCTCCTTTTTGGCAACAATGCACCCATAAGGGGTGGACAGTCAATGAGGGAACAACATCCAGAGCAGAAAGTGATCGAGCTGGAAGAGGTTATATTAGTCATAAATGGCAGTCCTACACCGGAAGCCTGTAAGGACTTTGTGAAGCTGGTCCAACAGATGAAAGTAGCTCAAAAGAACAGAAATTAAAAGGTTTCATCATACAATCGGGGTGCGCTTTGCATCCCGATTTTTTTGTTATATGATATGTACATAACAATGCACCGAGAGGAGTTCGCAAATGAGCCAAAGCATTTACGATGTGCACAATGTTGCTATTTATCTGCGTAAATCACGTGGCGATGAAGATGTGGACCTTGCTAAGCACAGGGATGAACTGGTGTCGATGTGCGAAAAGAATGGTTGGTCCTATGTTGAATACGCGGAGATCGGTACGGGGGATAGCATCGAAGCTCGACCCAAGATGCAAGAGCTGCTGCAAGATGTTGAGCTAGAGATGTATGATGCTGTGCTGGTTGTTCACTATGACCGGTTGGGCCGTGGTGACAAGGTAGACCAAGCGACGATCGAAAAAACGTTTGCGATTTCAGATACGCTGATTATCACGCCGCAGAAAGTCTACAATCTGAATGATGAGTCAGACATGATGCTGGCTGATTTCCAGGGGATGATTGCACGGCAGGAGTATAAATCAATTGCCAGACGGTTGCGCCAAGGGAAAGCGCGAGCCACCAAGATGGGGAATTGGTGCAATGGAAAACCGCCATTTCCATATATATATGATAGAGAATCGAAGAAGGCGGTTCCTGATCCCAAAAAGTTGGAGATTTATCGCATGATGGTAGATTGGGCGCTCAGCGGTTGGTCCTCCACGGATATTGCGTGGGAGTTGAACAAGCTGACGATCCCTTCTCCTCGTGGAGGATTATGGAGCCCGCAGGTTGTTCGTCGCTTACTGTTAGATGAGGTTCATTTGGGACATATTGTTGTGGGGAAAAAGAAGAAGATTGTCACGACGGGTGCGATCATTACCAAACCCAAGACGGAATGGGTGGTATACAAGAACTGTCATAAGCCCGTAAAGACGGAAATCGAACACAATAAGCTGCAATTTTTGTTTCAAAGGGAAAAAGTAACCCCGCACGCTAGCAGGGCAGGGAAACATGCTTTTTCGGGAATCATCAAGTGCGGTAAATGCGGACACACGTTGCAAATTCAGAAGAGATCAGACAGGCCGTATGATAACTTGAAATCCTGCACCTACCGAGATCATTTTGGAACGCGTTGCACCAATGTGGGCGGAAACATGTCGCAGATCGAGTCGGCTGTTCGCGCTGCGATTGAGCAGAAGAAAGAAGAGTTGGAAGAAGCGATTCGCAAAGGGATTGATCTTGAAGATCGGCGCGTGCTGTATGATTTGTTGGAAAAGAAATTGGCAGAGATCAAGAAGATTGAAAACCGCCTCAGCAATTTGACCGACATGAGAGCGGATGGGGAGATCAGCAAAGAGGAGTACGTGCTGAAGAAAGCGGAATATGAATCGCAATTGCGCCAATGTGAAGAGGATTACCGGGTGATTGAGAAGCAAATTGATCACACGGAACAAGCCAGAAATGAAGATATGTTGGCGACGGTGAAGGATGTCATTCATGTACTGGATCATGAAAAAGACGCCAAGGCATTAAACCGCGCATACAAATCGATTATTCACAACATTATCTGGGAGCGCGATCAAATCGACGAAAAGCCGAAGGTAACGATAAATTTTCTATAGGGGTCTAGTATGTAGAACGGCCATCGTGCCTTGCTGGCTTTTGGCTCGTTTGCAAATTACTTTTGGAACAATCATTATCCCAGTATCCAAAGTGGGTTTTGGATTTGCGGCAGGAGGAAGTGAGTTCAAGGGCGTTGCGGAAGAAGAGAAACGAAGCCGCTCGGGGGAGGAAGACAAGAAAAAAGATCAAGAAGGGAAAGGGAAAGAGCAAGAAGGCGGAAAGTTTCCTTTCGGCGGTGGAAGCGGTGGGGGAATTTCTATCACACCTGTCGGATTCATTGTTGTCGGCGACAAAGGCATCCGCTTGTTGAACATGGACGGAAACACGCATTTGATCGACCGGGTGTTGGACATGGCGCCGGGATTGGTTGAGCAGCTGAAAAATTGGGGCAAAAAGAAATCAAATGGAGGATGCGAATAGGACGAGGGTCTGCTTGACCGAGTTCTTAAAGATCCCGCTCCGGAGGGTGCTAGGCTTTGCGGGAGAAGGTTTTTCTAATGTCGATACGTGTTTATGGAAAACAACGATATGGCGGGAGTGCCGTGTCGTTGTTTTCACATATTCTTGTCCCCTTTGCATATATTGGTACAAACCCAGACGGAGCAATGGGGTGAATAAATGGTGAAGCTAAAACGATGGGGAGCGGTTCTGATCGTTGCGGTATGGGGATGGATGGTGGGAGTGCAACCGGTGGCGGCGCAGGAGACCATCGACATCGCTCCCAGTGCGCAAGCTGCGATCTGTGTCGATGTCACATCTGGCCGGGTTTTATTTGAAAAGAACGCCGACCGAGAAATGTTGATTGCCAGCCTCACGAAAATTATGACGGCGATCGTGGCGATTGAAAATGGAAAGTTGGATGAGTTGGTGACGGTTGGGCCGCGGGCGGTCGGAGTGGAGGGGTCGTCCATTTATCTCAAGTTGGGGGAAAAGATCCCATTGCGAACGTTGTTGTATGGATTAATGCTCCGCTCGGGCAATGACGCGGCAGTTGCCATTGCGGAACACGTGGGCGGTTCAATTGAAGGTTTTGTTTATATGATGAATGAAAAGGCTGAATATTTGGGGTTATCGCACACTCATTTTGTCAACCCCCATGGGCTGGATGCTGAAGGTCATTATTCGTCGGCGCGAGATTTGGCAGTATTGGCCTCATATGCCTTGCAGAATCCTGTCTTTCAAGAAATCGTGAAGACGGAAGTGAAAACTGTCCCATGGCCCGGAGAGAAATGGCATCGTAAATTTTATAACAAGAATAAAATGTTGCGCTTATACAAATGGGCTGATGGTGTAAAAACGGGATTCACCAAAAAAGCCCGCCGCACGTTGGTCTCCTCAGCCACAAAAGACGGGCACCAGTTGGTGACGGTAACGTTGAATGATGGTGATGACTGGCGCGATTCCATGAGCATGCTGGAATATGGTTTTCAGCACTATGATTTGGTGTCGATCTTGCGGAAAGGACAAGTCATTTCCAAAGAAGCACACCTGACGGCGGAGGATAAACGTTTTGATATTATCGCAGGAGCGTCGTTTTCCTATCCGCTGACAGATCAGGAAAAGGGGCAAGTGGTGGTTGAACCGGTCATCAGTTTTCCGCTCAAGATGGTGAAACATAACCATCAGCAGGTGGGAAGTGCCCGGATTTTCCTCAGGGAAGAGCAGATCGGCGCCATACCATTGGTGGTGAAGATGCATCCAGAACGATCCATTTTCCATGAAATGAAAGAATGGATCGGATTGATGGTATGGCAGGGGGCGGAGCGATGATCAACTGGATTTGGTTTTTTATGATCTTAAGCGGCGTGGTTGCCGCAGCGGCCCAAGGCCGGTTCGATCTGGTGACCAATGCGGCGTTGAACGGGGCGAAGGATGCGGTGGCTGTGTGTATCGGTCTGATCAGCATTCTTGTGTTTTGGCTAGGAATGATGCGGATTGCACAAGATGCGGGGTTGTTGGAGAAGTTGGCCCGGCTGATGAGGCCGGTCGCGCGGTTTCTATTTCCTACAGTGCCACCGGAACATCCGGCGATGGGTTACATCTTGTCCAATATGAGCGCCAATTTGTTTGGCTTGGGAAACGCCGCAACTCCGATGGGATTGAAAGCCATGGAGGAGTTGCAGAAGCTGAATCCCGATCCCAAGACGGCGACACCGGCCATGTGCACGTTGCTGGCGTTGAACACTTCCGGCTTGACGCTGATTCCGACAACGATTATTGGTATCCGGCTCAAGTACGGGTCGGTGGAGCCAACGGAGATCATTGGCCCGACGCTGCTTGCCACATTTATAGCCACATCGATGGCCGTGTTGCTGGATCGCTACTACCAGCACCGCACGTTTGACCGTTCAGGCTTGTTGAAGCCGCATTGGAAATGACAGGGGAAAGGGGGAGTGTTTGATGTTTGAAGCGGTTTCGCTCATATCCAAAATCATGTTGCCGGCCTTGCTGGTGTTCATCCCCCTGTACGCTTTGTTCCAACGCGTGCCAATCTATGAAAGCTTTATTGAAGGAGCCAAAGAAGGGTTTCCCACCGCCGTTTCCATTATTCCTCATCTTGTGGGAATGATGGTGGCAGTCGCCATCTTCCGGGATACCGGCGCAATGCAGTTTTATTTGCAGTTCCTCACTCCGGTATTATCATTTTTTCACATTCCCGAGGAAGTGGTGCCAATTGGCATTCTGCGCCCGATCTCGGGTACGGGTTCATTGGCCTTTGTCGAGAGCATCCTTCGCACGCACGGCCCTGACACTTTTTTGGGCAAATTGGCATCCACGATCCAAGGCAGCACCGACACGACACTATACGTTTTGACCGTGTATTTCGGGGCGGTCGGCATTCGTAACTCCCTGTATGCGCTGAAGGTTGGATTGTGGGCGGATTTGATCGGTTTTCTCGCATCATTGGGGATTTGTTCCATCCTATATTTATAATCTCGTCTATTGGCCTGGAACCAGGTCTTTTTTTTGTTCCGGTGCGCACACTTGTGTCCCCCAGCTGAAACGGTTAAGATGACATAGAGGTGAATCATAGTGATTGAACGTCTGCAAAAGGTGCTGGCTCATGCCGGTGTTGCGTCGAGGCGCCACTCCGAGGAGCTGATTAAAGCCGGAAAAGTGAAGGTGAACGGGAAAGTTGTCACCCAATTGGGAGTCAAAGTCGACCCGGCGCGGGACCGAATTGAAGTGAATGGGGCGTTGGTAAAACAGGAACAAAAACGAGTGTTTTTATTTTATAAACCATTGCGTGTCATCACGAGCATGTCCGATCCGCAAGGGCGGCGGGTGGTTGCGGATTATTTCCGCTCCGTACCCGAACGCGTCTATCCGGTGGGGCGGCTGGATTATGATACGGAAGGCCTGTTGTTGTTGACCAATGACGGGGAACTTGCCAACCGTTTGATTCATCCGCGATATGAAGTGGACAAGACATATGTGGCCACCGTGAAGGGTCGACCAAGCCCGGCCGATTTGGAAAAGTTGCGCAAAGGGGTGAAGCTGGAGGATGGTTGGACTGCCCCGGCTAAAGTCCGGATCTTGTCTCAAGACGATATCCAAACCAAATTGCAACTCACCATCAGGGAAGGGCGCAATCGCCAAGTGCGGAGAATGTGCGAAGCAGTTGGCCTTCCGATTACCCATTTGATCCGGACAAAGTTGGCGTTTCTTACGCTTCAGGGATTGAAGCGGGGGGAATACCGCGAGTTAACCCGCCAAGAACTGGATAGATTGCGGCAGTTACTCACATAAAAGGGTTTTCATATAATCTTCAAATTGCAGTACCGTGGTTAAAAAGACAGGCGTTATAATGTAAGTTGGAAGATTGTAGAGTTACAAAGCAAGGGGTTGAAAAACGGGGGGAGAGATAGCCTTGATTGAGAATTCAAAATGTGAATGCGGTCACAATAACCCCGTCGGCACCATATTATGCGAGAGTTGCGGGAAACCGCTTGATGAAGAAACCAAAGGGAAAGAGACCATTGTTCAGGAGATGCGATATGAAGGGAAAGCGCGGCGTTCGCAAACCTTTCAGTCCTCTCCTTTTGATATGGTATGGAACTTTTTCTCTTCGGTTAAAGTGGCCATCATTCTCATCATTATCACATTAATCGCGGCTGGCATCGGGACGATCTTCCCACAAGAGAAGTTTGTTCCATCGAGCGATCCCGCGGCTTATTATGAAAAGCAATACGGGTTGTGGGGCAAATGGTTCCACATCTTTGGCTTTTCCGATATGTACAATTCATGGTGGTTTTTCACGATGGTCTCCTTGATCGGGATTTCGCTGGTGGTATGTAGCCTTGACCGCGTGATCCCATTATACAAAGCTTTGAAAAACCAACAGGTAAGAAAAAGCGTCGATTTTTTGAAGCGGCAACGGATCACTGCCGAAACCGCTCTTACAGCGGAGGAAGCAGATGAGAAGTTGGCGAAGCTGGAGCAAGCGTTACAATCGAAGCGATACCAGGTTAAACGAGAAGGAAACGCTTTGCTTGCGGAAAAAGGGCGCATTAGCCGATGGGGGCCTTATATCAATCACATTGGCTTGATTATTTTCTTATTCGGTGTTTTGTTGCGTTATGTGCCTGGTTGGTACTTGGATGAAACGATGTGGGTGCGCGAAGGGGAAGTAAAAAAAGTCCCTGAATTGCCTTATTATGTTAAAAATGAGGGGTTTGACATCACCTTCTATGATCAAAAAAACGTGCCCAAGTCGAATCAGGATGCAGGGCCTATCGCCCAAAAATATGAAACTCGCGCCGTGCTGTACGAGAAAGAATGGGATACTGGCAAGCTGAAGCCGGTGGCCAAAGGTTCGATTCTCGTCAACCATCCGCTCGCCTATAAAGATCTCCGACTGGTGCAAGCCGACTTTCGCATCGGATTGTTGGATGCGCTCGACTTGAAGTTGGTGGACAAAGAAAGCGGGAAGGCGTTGGGAAAATTCACTGTAGATCTATATGATTTGAAGCCAAATCAAGTTTTTCGGGTGAAGGACAAAGAAGTGGTTTTGCTCGATTACTATCCGGACTTCGCGTTGGAGAATAACCGGCCGATAACCAAGTCTCCCGATCCGAACAAACCGGCGTTTGTCTTTGAAGTGAGAGAAAAAGGACAAGCTAAAGGGGAGCGTTCCTGGGTGATTTCCGGCCAAAACCTCGATGAGTTGACGAAAGAAAATAGGTATGCGATAGACTTGGCGGGCATGAAGATGGTCGATTCAACGGGTCTGATGGTTCGTGTTGACAAGAGCCTGAATGTGATTCTGTTTGGTGGGGTCATCTGCATGATCGGCTTGGTGATGGGCTTCTATTGGCATCATCGCCGAGTGTGGGCGCTTGTGGATGATGGGCGACTCTATATCGGTGCGCACACGAACAAAAACTGGTACAGTTTGGAGCGCGAACTCAAACTGATAGGTGAAATTGACGCACTCCAAGTGAAACGCAACTGAGCATGGGAGGATAGGAAACGATGGAACAGTTGATGGAAAATCTCCTTTTGTGTACCTTTTTCCTTTACCTGTTATCCACTGTCGCCTTTGTGATGGGGACCAACAAAGGATTGGAGAAAGAAAGCCGTAAGAGCCGTATGTGGGGAAACATCGGCATTGGGATGAGCATTGTCGGCGTGGTATTTCAATTCATGTTTATTATCACCCGGGTGTTGATCGGCGGGCACTGGCCGACGAGTAATATGTTTGAGTTTACGGCGTTTTTGTGCTTCACGATCGTCATCGCGTTTATCATTCTTTATTTTATGTACCGCTCGGCGGTATTGGGGGCTTTTGTGATGCCGCTTGCAGTGGTCTTGCTGGCGTATGCTTCGGTGTTCCCGCATGAGGTTCAGCCGCTGATTCCCGCGTTGCAGAGCAACTGGTTGCCGGTGCATGTATCGACTGCTGCGCTTGGCCAAGGGGCGTTCGGGGTTGGCTTTGTGGCCGGTCTGATCTATTTGGTGTTTCAGTTTGGTAGAGAGAAAGAAGGAAAAAATGCCAGATGGTTAGAAATTACTCTGGTGATCGTTTTGATGTTTGTGGGCTTTAGTGCGGTGAATATGGCATTTAAAACCATGAACTATGAAGCGAAATTTTCACATATCGTCGACGGGCAACCGGCCGTGCAGGAGTACTCCTTGCCGCCTTTGGTTGCGCCGCATGACAGTGAAGTGATCAGCATCGATCGTTTTGCGGGCTTGGGCCAACCGCTGATGGAAGCGCCGAGTTGGATGAAAGGGAAAGATGCTGCATCACAACTCAATTCTGTCTTGTGGGGTGTCATCAGCGGAGCGATTCTGTACGGGTTGATCCGGCTTATTTCCAAGAAGCCGCTTCGAGAAATTCTCCACCCCATGGTGAGCCGGGTAAATCCCGATCTGGTAGAGGAAATCAGCTATCGCGCTATTGCTATCGGCTTTCCGATCTTCACGCTGGGCGCACTGATTTTTGCCATGATTTGGGCGCATGAGGCTTGGGGCCGTTTTTGGGGATGGGATCCGAAAGAAGTGTGGGCGCTCATTACCTGGTTGTTCTACAGCGCTTATCTCCATCTCCGCCTGTCGCGCGGATGGCATGGCGCCAAGTCGGCTTGGCTGGCAGTTGGCGGTTTTGTCATAATCATGATTAACCTAATTGTGATTAATTTGGTCATCTCAGGTTTACATTCTTACGCATAAGTTTAACAGCCGGGGTGAAAGTGCAATGGAAAAACAATATCACATTCTTGTAGTTGATGATGAAGATCGTATCCGTCGTCTGCTCCGCATGTATCTGGAGCGGGAAGGTTATTTGATCGATGAGGCGGAAAACGGCGAAATCGCTTTGGAAATGGCGTTTTCTACAGATTATGATTTGATTTTGCTCGACTTGATGTTACCGGGGATGGATGGGTTGGATGTATGCGGGGAGATTCGCAAAAAGAAGGCAACCCCCATTATTATGCTGACAGCGAGAGGAGAAGAGGCCAATCGTGTGGAAGGATTTGAGGCAGGAACCGACGATTATGTGGTGAAGCCATTCAGCCCGCGCGAGTTGGTTCATCGGGTGAAGGCGGTGCTGAGACGGGCTTCGGCCACCGCTTTCCTCACTACGGATACGGAGACGCACAATGTACTCGTATTCCCCGAGCTGACCATCGACCACGATGCGCATGAGGTGAAAGCAGGGGGCAAAAAAATTCAACTTACGCCCAAAGAATACGAGCTGCTGTACTACTTGGCCAAATCCCCAGACAAAGTGTTCACACGGGAACAATTGCTCCGCGATGTGTGGCATTATGAATTTTTTGGGGATTTGAGAACGGTTGACACGCATGTGAAACGTTTGCGCGAGAAACTCAACCGTGCTTCCTCCAGAGCCGCTAAGATGATCACCACTGTTTGGGGAGTCGGTTATAAGTTAGAGGTGCCGAAAGAGTGATCTTAAGAAGTGTTGTCGGTAAATTATGGTTGACTATTATTATTCTCGTCACGTTGATCTTGGTGTTGTTGAGCCTGTTTTTGAGCGAACAAATCGAGAACAGCTATGTCGAAGGGCAAAGACAAAGTTTGGAGAAGTTGGCGACGCGTATTCAAACCCAATTGAAAGAGGCCGGCCCCAACCAGACCCAATATCTCAACAATGTGCTGATGGGGGCGTCCGAATTCGGTACATACTTGGTGGTGTTGGACGCGAGTGGCTCTGTTAGCCCCATTGGGGTTTCGCCGCACGTGCCCAACGTGCAGTGGCGGGAGATATTGACGGATGAAGAGTTAAAGAAGGTCTTAAAGGGTCAGTCAATTACCATGCGGGGGAAGGTGCGATTGCAAACCAACCCCCGTCCGGGAAATCCATTGTTAAAGAACGATATTTTGCTGGTGGCGGTGCCTTATATCAAGGATAAAAAGCCATCGGGCGCCATCGTGTTGTATCAAGTGCAGGATCAATTGAGCGAATCCGATATTAAACGGTGGATTTTCTACACGTTCCTGATCGGCATCGTCTTGACGACGATTTTCGCCTTCTTCTTGTCCTCGCGCATTTCGCAACCTTTGATCCAGATGAAGCGCGCGGTGGAGAAAATGGCCCGTGGGGAATTTTCGACACGGGTGCCGGTGCGCTACCACGAACGGGATGAAATCGCCGAGCTGGCTATGACTTTCAACCGCTTGGCCTCACAGCTGGAAGACACAATTCACCAGTTGTCGCAGGAGAAGGAGCAGTTGGCAAGCATTTTGCGAAGCATGTCCGATGGTGTGCTGACCATCAACAAGTTTGGCAAAATCATCATGACCAATCCCATCGGCGAAGGCTTTTTGTCGTTGTGGAGAGGAGAAGTGAAGAAAAATGCTCTGCCCCCTTCTTTACAAGCGCTCTTTAATAAGGTGATCGAGGATACGCAAGAACATACGGAGGACATCTCGGAACATGGGCGCACGTGGGTTGTCATGATGTCGCCACTGTATGCGGGCGATCAAGTGCGCGGAGTGGTGGCCGTGTTGCGGGATGTTACGGAAGAACGGCGCTTGGACAAGTTGCGCAAGGACTTCGTTGCCAATGTGTCGCATGAATTGAGAACGCCTTTGGCGATGTTGCAAGGCTACAGTGAAGCTTTGCTCGACGATATAGCGGAAACGCCGGAAGAGCGGAGAGAGATTGCACAAGTGATCAACGAGGAATCGCAACGGATGGGGCGCTTGGTGCGCGAACTGCTGGATTTGGCCCGCATGGAGGCGGGTCACATTCAAGTGGAGCCGGCCGAGAAGCCATTGGACAAATTCGTGCAACGGGTCATCCGCAAATTCCAAAATCTTGCGCGAGAACAAGAAGTCCGTTTGGAAGCGGATTTGGCCGACCATTTGCCGACGGTGTTTTGGGATGAAGACAAGATTGAGCAAGTGTTGACCAATCTGGTGGACAATGCGATCCGCCATACACCCACGGGCGGGTCTGTGACAGTTCATGTGTATCAGAAAGGAGAACGCATCTTTCTGGAAGTGGAAGACACAGGCTCGGGTATTCCCGAAGAGGATGTACCCTTCGTCTTTGAACGTTTTTATAAAGCGGACAAAGCACGAACCAGAGGAAAGTCCGGTGGAACAGGCTTGGGCCTGTCCATTGTGAAGCATCTGGTCACTGCCCACGGAGGCACCGTGTCGGTGAAGAGCCAACTGGGCGTAGGCACCGTCTTTATCGTAGAGTTGCCTGTACGTGTGGCTGATGAAGTGTTGTACGCATAAAAAGAAAAAGACCGTTACCCTAAGTGGGGTGACGGTCTTTTATTATTGCCCGCTACGCGTATTTTCCTGATTGGGTTGTAGCCTTTTACTTGGCGGGTACCAGCGGACGCATGATGATGGTATTGTAGATGACTCCCTTGGGTGCAGACACGATGGTCCAGACCGCTTCAGCGACTTGCTCCGCTTCCATCGCGTAGTCTTTTTGCCGACCGAATTCGGTCTTGATAGAGCCGGGGCACAAAGCGGAGACTTTCACATGGTGCGGTTTCAATTCTTGGGTCAACGCGTCGGTCAACGCCATCAATCCGAACTTGGATGCACAGTACCCGCCCCCGCGAGCAAAAGCTTCCGTCCCGGCTACACTGGAGATGTTGACGATATGTCCCTCCGTCGCCTTGAGGTGGGGAATCGCATATTTGCAAGTGAGGAAGGCTCCTTTGAGATTAACATTCATCATTTCATCCCATTGTGACTCGGTGAGTTCGTCAACGGGGGCGAAGTGGCCGAGGCCGGCATTGTTGATCAGCACATCCAACCGACCAAAACGTTGGATCGCGAATTGCACTAAGTCTTGCACTTGTTGACTGTTCGTGACGTCACAGGCAAATGGGTGAATCCGCTCAGGATGGGTTTCTGCCACTGCTTCCAGCTTGGCTTGGCTTCGGGCGCTGGCGATGACTGTCGCCCCGCCCAAGGCCAACCGTTTGGTGATGGCTTCTCCCAATCCTTTGCTGGCTCCGGTGACAATAGCAACTTTTCCGTTCAGTTCCATGGTTGGCAGTCCTCCTTGATGCCGTGACGGATCGCGTCCGGTCACGAATGAACAAACTATTGCTAGTTTATCCCATACACCAGTAGCGGACAAGAGAGGCTTACAGGTCGATTTCCATTACCGATTGGATCTCATCCATTTGTTTCAAAGCGTTCATCAAGTCGTGAGGGATCGCTTTGTCAATGCGGAGGATCATGATCGCCTGTCCTCCTGCTTGCTTTCGACCGACCTGCATGGTGGCGATGTTGATGTCCCGGCTGCCCAGCAATGTGCCAACTCGGCCGATGGCGCCCGGTTGATCCCGATGCTGGATGAACAGCAGATGCCCCTTGGGGGCAACATCCACCGGGAATTGGTCGATTTTGATGATGCGTGGCCCAAAACCGTTGAGCAAGGTGCCACTGACTTGATGCTGGTTTTTGTCCGTTTTGACTTCAATGTTTAGCCATTGAGTGAAGCCATGGCTGTGTCCCGATTTCTGTTCCAGCACATGTATGCCACGCTGTTTGGCCAAGTGGGGGGCGTTCACAAAGTTGATATCTGCTAGATGGTGTGAAAGGACTGCTTTCAGCATCATCCGCGTAAGGGGAGCCACGTCCCCTTCAGCCAGTTCCCCAGCGTACGTTATGGTGATTTCTTTGATCGCCTCGGTGGTCATTTGGCCCACGAAATGCCCCAGCTTTTCGACCAACTCATGGTAAGGAGCCAGTTTTTGTTGTAATTCCGCCGGGATGGAAGGGAGATTGACCGCATTTTTAAACGGCTCGCCACGCAGGATATGAAGCACTTCTTCGGACACATCCACCGCCACATTTTCCTGCGCTTCAATGGTGGAAGCACCCAAATGCGGCGTACATATCACCTGCGGCAAAGTAAACAACGGGTGATTGCCTGGCGGTTCAACTTCAAACACATCAAGAGCGGCCCCGGCGACTTTGCCGGAAACAATGGCGTCATAAAGAGCGGCTTCGTCGATGATGCCACCACGGGCGCAGTTGAGGATGCGGACGCCGTCTTTCATTTTGTCGAACACCTCATGGTTGATCATATGGCGTGTTTCTTTGGTAAGCGGGGTGTGCACGGTGATAAAATCACCAGCGGCAATTGCTTCGTTGAAAGATGCTTTTTGTACGCCAAATTTTTGCGCCCGCTCTTCAGTCAGATAAGGGTCGAAGGCGATTACGTTCATGCGAAACGCTTTGGCCCGCTTGGCCAATTCCGAACCGATTCGCCCAAAGCCGATGATGCTCAACGTTTTTTGGTTCAACTCCACTCCGACAAAAGCTTTTCGGTTCCATTCCCCGTTTATCACGGTACGGTGAGCCTGCGGAATGTTGCGAGCCAAGGAGATGAGCATGGCAAAAGTGTGTTCTGCGGTGGAGATCGTGTTGCCGTCGGGGGCGTTGACGACGATCACCCCTTTTCTAGTGGCTGCGGGGATATCAATGTTGTCAACACCAACGCCGGCGCGGGCGATCACTTTCAATCGGTTCCCTTGATTGATCACTTCTTCGGTCACTTTGGTCTGACTTCGTACCAATAGAGCATCAGCAGTGGCGATTTCTGACAACAATGCCTCGCCTGTCAAGCCGATTTTTCGCACCACTTCGACGTCTTCGGCCCGCAACAGTTTGTCAATGCCCTGATCGCTCAACGGGTCGGTAATCAATACTTTATACATGCAACATCACCTCTTGTGCTGCTTTGACGCCAGTTCCCAATTCTACAGGTACGCCCATTTTAAAACATGCCATCTCCAACACGCCCAAGACAGTAAGCACGTCTAGCTCATCGCAGTAACCCATGTGGCCGATTCTGGCAATTTGGCCTTTCAGATGTTGTTGGCCGCCAGCGATGGTGACGTTCATTTCGCTCATATGTTTGCGCAAGGACTCTGTATCCCATGCCGTTTGCCGTCCGTCGATGGCGGTGACCGTCGGGGAAGCGTCATCGTCGGAAGTGAGTAACGGCAATCCTAGTGCCCTAAGCCCCGCGCGGGTCATGCGCATTAAGCGTTGATGACGTGCAAAGACGTTTTCCCATCCTTCTTCTTCCAGCATGAGCAATGCTTCCTTCAAGCCGTACAACAGAGATACGGCCGGGGTGTATGGAGCGGAATGTTGTTCCATGCTTCGCTTGTACGCAGTGAGGTCGAGATAAAAACGGGGCTGTGTTTGCTGTTCAATGCGTTTCCACGCCCGCTCGCTCACTGCGACCATAGCGAGACCGGGTGGAAGCATTAACGCTTTTTGGGAACCGGTCACCATGATATCCACCTGCCAGTCATCCATGTGGCAGGGTACTGCGCCCAGACAGCTGACACCGTCGACGATGACCAACGCGTCAGAATGCTCGCGGACCACTTTGGCCAGGTCGGCAATAGGATTGAGCACGGCGGTGGAAGTTTCGCAATAAGTGAGGAATACTGCCTTGGCCCGGGGATGTTCTTGCACGAAGGCAGCCAACTGCTCAGGTGAACAAGAGGTTCCCCACGGGACATCCAATCGATGCAAGGCAATTCCGTATCGTTCCACTATTTTGGCGAAACGATCTCCGAAAGCCCCTGTCACCACAACAATCGCTTCATCCCCCGGTTGTACCGCATTGGTTACGGCTGCTTCCAAAGCGGAGGTGCCGCTTCCTGTCAAAATGAGCGGGGTATGGGTTGTGCCAAACAGAGTGCGCAACGATGTCGCACATTCCTGCAACAATCGAGAGGCCGCCTGTCCGCGGTGCCCGATCATCGGCTGGGACATCGCTTGTTGGATCCGAAGTGGGATCGGGGTTGGTCCGGGAATTCGTAAATGGGCTTTATCTTGCCAATTCATCTTGTATTTCCTCCTTCGTCTTATATAAAAAACCCCACGCCTACTCCACCCATTTGTTTGGGCAGAGGGACGTGGGGTACGTGGTGCCACCCTCATTCGCTGTCGGCTCGCGCTGACAGCCTTGGCGAGTCGATGGGCATGATCTGCCATATCGACTCTAGTGGATAACGGGTCAACCGTGCTGATCTACTTCTTAGCGGTTCAATCAGCCACTCGGGAGTGCTCCACATCAGGCAAACTGCCGATTCACAGCAACCATCGGCTCTCTGAGAGTTCACCATTGATGCTTGGCTCCTTCATCGTGTTGCTAATCTAAATTTGATACCTAATTTAGCATGTTGAATCAGTAGTGTCAACTGTGAAGAGTAAAAAAATTTTTTGCTGGGTTAAGCGTGTCGGCAGATTTGTGATAAGATATAACCTAATCGAAATGGGCGTGAACATCAAGGAAAGGAGGACGCGAGTTGCTGCAAGTGTCGGGAATGGAGATGTTGTTAAGTGGGTTGAATGACGACCAGCGGAAGGCGGTGACCGCGCCGATCGGCCCCACAGCCGTGTTTGCCGGTCCAGGTAGTGGGAAGACGACGGTGCTGACCCGGCGCGTGCTGTATTTGTTGGAACAGGGCATCCCGGCGAACCAGTTGATGTTGGTCACATTTACCCGGGCCGCCGCGCGGGAGATGCGGGAGCGATTGGAACAAGTGATGCCTACTCGCACCCGGGAGTTGGCTGTTGGCACTTTTCATTCGTTGTTTTTGCAGATGTTGCGCGAGAGCGGTTGCAACGTTCCTCCTCTTATGGGACAAGCCGAACAAACCGCTGTGATGCGGGACTTGTTAGCGGAGCGGGAATTACCGACCGATGAAGAGACGGTGTCCACTTATCTAAACCAAATCGGGCTGTGCAAAAACAACGGGATTTTGCCGGCACGGTTGCGAGTCGAGAAACAGAAGAATATTCTCTTCCGGGATTTGTATACGGCATATGAAAGCATGAAATCGGAACGCGGGATGTGGGATTATGATGACATTCTTTTGGCTGTGCATGCATGTTGTCGGCAATCGGAATGGCTCTCCTACTGGCAAACGAAGTTCCAACATATACTGGTGGACGAGTTTCAGGATATCAACCGGGTGCAGTACGAGATCTTGGTGAAATTGGCGGCGAAACACCGCCATTTGTTTGTGGTAGGGGACGACGATCAATCCATCTACGGATTCCGCGGAAGCGACCCAAAATATATGCTTGAACTAAACAAAGATTTCCCCGAGCTAACGCGGATCATTCTGTCTGTCAATTACCGTTCTACCGAAGAATTGATTCAAGCAAGTGAACAATTGATTCGCCACAACCGCCGCCGGCAGCGGAAACCGCGGGCGGGAACCGGGGTGAGGGGGCCAGATGTGAAGTGGATGGAGCCGCTTGATGAGGAAGAGGAGGCAGAACAGATCTTGACCCACCTGACTGATGGGATGGAAACAGCCATTCTCTACCGTACATCGACTCAGGCCCGCGCGGTAGTGGATGCCCTGGTGCGCAAAAGGATTCCCTTTATGGTCGCGTCGGGGGAGAGTTCGTTTTATCGGCGGTGGCAAGTTCAAGACGTGTTCGCCTACTTAAATTTGGCTTGGAATTCACAGGACTTGGACGCGCTGGTACGGATTATCAATAAGCCTAAACGCTATCTTTACAATGAGGATTGGATTGACGCTTGTTGGGCAAGGGCGAAAAAACATGGGGGATCATTGTTGGCGGCGTTGCCCGGCTTGGATGGATTGGAAGCTTACCAAGTCCGGTATTTGAGTGAGTTGCGGGATCAAGTACCGCGCTTGACGGAGATGAACGCGGAGGAGGCTGTGGCTTATATTCGCGAACGCATCGGTTATGACCGTTATCTGGAAGCGTTTGCTAAGGAAACGGGGAGTGATCAATCCAGCCTGTTTGAACCTTTGGATGAGTTGGCCTTGGCGGCTCGCCATTTCGCGAATGGACAAGAGCTCCTGGCCCATGCGCAAGAAGTTGAGCGGCAATTGCGCCATTCTGATGCGACCGCTCCTGTCAAACTGATGACCCTTCACCGTTCAAAAGGATTGGAATTTGACCGTGTCTATATCATCGGGTTACATGCGATGGTACTTCCACATCACCGAAGCCTACAGGTATCGGAACAACGGAAAGCGGCCGCGTGGGAAGAGGAGCGGCGCCTTTTGTATGTGGGGATGACTCGGGCTAAAACGGAATGCTGGCTTTCTGTCAGCCAAACCAGGCAAGGCAAAAGAGTGGCGCCATCCCCGTTTGCTAAGGAATTGGGGCATGGGGGAGAGCCCACGAGTGCCCCGCTTGAACGCAAGCGAGAGTTGGAGCGAACGGCTCGAGTGTTTACGTCTGCCCGCGCAACGAGCAAAGCCCAGCCCCAACTCCGCTTTGCAAGTGAAGAAGTGGCCCCGGGGATGTCAGTGAACCACATTCGCTTCGGTGTGGGCAGCATTGTGGAAGTGACACCGCTTGCCGGAGTGGCGCCGGGACGAAAAATTCTGGTACGCTTCCCAGGCCAAACGCAATCCCTCCACTATGAGCTGTCACGCCAATTAGGCCTGTTGTCCTGCCCGGAATGAACAAAAAACCCCTTGCTTCACGAAAACCGCAAAGCAAGGGGGTGGCTGATTATTTATTTTGTTGGTAACGGTCGAGGCATTGTTGGTAGAGTTCAGCGGCGAATGCAGCGTCTTTCCAGCCGATGATGTTGGTTTCTTTGTTTTCCAAGTCTTTGTAGACGCGGAAGAAGTGTTCGATTTCTTTCAGGACGTGCGGAGCCACATCATCCAAGCTGTTTACGCCATTGAAACGTGGGTCATCCACAGGCACGGCCAATACTTTTTCGTCTGGACCTTTGTCGTCGGACATGAGCAGCACGCCGATCACCCGGCTGGAGATTACGCAACCAGGGAAGGTTGGGAAGCTGGTCAGGACAAGGATGTCCAATGGATCTCCATCTTCAGCCAAGGTGTTTTCGAGGTAACCGTATTCGGTTGGATAATGCATGGGGGAGTAAAGCACCCGGTCAAGACGGAATACGCCTTTCTCTTTGTCAAATTCGTATTTGTTTTGGCTTCCAGTAGGGATCTCAATAAAAGCATCCACAATCAGTTGGTTAGACATGAGCTTTCCTCCTCTTTATGTACAATGAAGCTGTAAATCACTCAACCATCATTTTAGTCGGTTTTGAATAAAGAAGCAAATGAAAAGACACTGTGAAACAATAAATCAATAAAGGAGCGCAGTTATGAAAAACGATCAAAGCAAGTATCACATCTCACCTGGTGTGTTTGCACAGAAATACTTGAATGGAGAGTTGGGGGCGCACCACATTGAAGTGATCGACGTGCGCGAACCCGCAGAATGGGAAATGGTTCATTTGGAGCATTGCAAACTCATGCCACTTGGCTCGTTGCCGGAGCGGTTAACGGAGATCGATCCGAACAAAACAATTTACCTCTTGTGCGCTCATGGAGTTCGCAGTTTACACGCCGCCAATTTTTTATTGCAGCAAGGTTACGCGGATGTGGTAAATGTGGACGGCGGTTTAGCGGAAGTGTTGCTTTATTTGGAGCAGGAAGAAGAATAACAGCAGCATAGAACGGACATAATTCCTTCTGAAAATATAATAAATAAATTCTTATATAATAATAAGTTTTTAATAATGATTGACAATTCATGTTGCCTCTTCTTCTATTTCGCTTTTGAAGAAGGGGTTTTTATTTAAATAGCGAATTTAAATTTTTCAGTACGATCATCACCATAGAGAGGAAGTGCATCAGTGAATAAGATTCGACTTTTTGTGATGACAGCTCTTTTCGCTTTGCTGTCTGCGGTGAGCCTCCAGTTGACGGCACCGGATCAAGCAAAGGCGTACGGCGCTTATGTGCCCGAAATCAAGCAAGATTACAGCAACTGGTGTTGGGCGGCAAGCGGTGCCGCAGTTTCGCAATATAAAGGCAAGAATGTTTCGCAATACAATTTCGCTTATGCGGTCAAAGGTGGGTACTACAATAACCCGGCCACCAGCAGTGAGATTCAAAGAGGGTTGTCCACCTACGGCTTAAGATCCAGATGGACCAACTACTATGGCAATTGGTACTACCCCAACTATTCATTTATCCAATCGCAAATCAACAACGGCAGACCGATGATTCCCCTGATCTGGTGGACAAATGGAGCTACCATTGGACATTTTGTTGTTTTGGATGGCTACTTCACCTCAAATAATAACAACTATGTCGAATATATGGACCCCTGGTATGGAGACCATTACTACATGACTTATCAAGCCTTTAAGAGTAACAACAATTTTTATTGGCGAGAGCTTATTTATGACATTGGTTACTGATGACAACCATCGAGGAGGAGATTTCACATGCTTAAAAGCTTAAAAATCATCATTCCCGCAGTGGCCATCGTCGCCACCGTCGGCTTGGTCGGATTTATCGGCAACGGCTTCGCTTCAGACCAGCCTGAAAAGACAGCTTTTCAAGATTACTTAACAGCAGTTTCACAAAAATCCCCGAAACAGGGCAAATCATTAATGCCTCAAAATGTAACTCCTGTGGAAGGACTCCAACTCTCTTCTTTCTCCATTCCGATTTTCCGCACACCCGATGCCAACGTAATCAAATCATATAAAGGAACCAGCCTGATTGGCATGTTGCAACCAACCAAAGAGAAACTCTGGTTCATGATGAAAGGTGAGCAACCCGAAGGCTTAGTTGTCGCCGATGATGTCCAACCGATCAAAATGGGCGGGAAAAACCGCAGCAAAGATTTGATGAACATGTACAAAGTTGCGAAAAAAGCGGTGAAAAAAGAGAACCAAATCCGTTACTTTGAATTTGTAGGACAAGGCGTCTTCGTCGCTAAAACCAGCAAGGGTGAACAGGTTTATCTGAGCCAAGGCGCCGCGCAAATATTAAACCTGCCCGCTGGCAAGCAGCTTGCTTCCACCGATGTGATCACCAAGATGAAAGAGTTGCTAAAGTAAGCGTTGACGAGTCATAAAAACGGCTGAGAAGCCCGTAGTAAAACTGCAGTTTGGGTTTTAGGGCGAGTCTGATGCAAAATAGACAGCGCTCCAAGTGTACTTTAACAACCTTAGCTCGGTATTGTACCGGGCTAAGGTTCTTTTATGGAGATGTTGAAGGTCATAGATAGGATTGAGAGTGAATGGTGGGGAATGAATAACTGAGTTGACGAAGATAATGATAGTCATTATCATTATAAGGTGGGCATGTTTATAGGTCGCAATTGAGCGGCGTATGTGCGAAAAAGAACAAGCCACCTGGCATGAGGTGGCTCATCGTTGTTCTGGTATGTAAGCGATCTGGATTGACCGCTTGTTGACAGCACGTGGTGCGTGAGTGAAGCCAAACCGCTTGCTTACATGCACCGTGTGAACAACATGTTTTTTGACAAATTACTCTTCTACTTTAATGGAGTCGGTCGGGCATCCTTCTTGTGCATCGCGAACATCATCATGAAGTTCTTCTGGTACGTCTGCCGTTCCGGTGTTGTCATCGAGGATCACATATGCGATGCCATCCTCATCGTAATCGTAAACATCCGGAGCGGTTGCGCCACAAGCTCCACATGCGATACAAGTATCTTTATCTACCCATGTGCGCATAGTGAAAATCTCCTCCCGTGTATATATCCCAATAATGAGTTAAGTCCACTTCCACCCCTCATTGTAGACGGAATTGTGTCCGATTTCAAGGAGCAATCAGTAAATCAAGAAAAAGGAGGGGCGATATGAGCGACATCAACTGTGATCAGCGGAGCCAGCAGGAGCGATTAATCTTGATCAGTTTTTATTTTACGCAACTGCTGTTTATTTTATTGAGTGTTCCATATTTATGGTGGAAAAATCGACTTTATGTTGAATTGACACCGTTTGCCGAGCTTTACATGTGGCTGATGGGTGTCGGCGTCGGTGGATTCATCGTGGCCATGGAATTTGTGCTAATCCGTTTGTTGCCTGAACACCATTTTGATGACGGGGGATTAAACCAATTATTGTTTGCGCGTCGTCCTTGGTGGCATATCATGTTGATCGCCGTGATGGCTGCCATCGGGGAAGAGTTGTTGTTCCGCGGTTTGGTGCAGGGTTGGATCGGGGTATGGGGAACGGCCCTCTTATTTGCGCTTGTACACACCCGATACTTAAAAAAATGGGTATTGGTCGTCTTTGTCACCGGAGTCGGAACAGTCTTTGGGCTGATGGTCGAATGGACGGGTCATCTTGCCCCGGCAGTGATCGCTCATGCGGTTGTCGATTTCGTGATGGGATGTTACTTGCGGTATGAAGCGAAGGAATGAGGATGCGTCTTCAGGATTGGCAATGCCCAGAAAAAAATGCGATTACCCTATGCAAGGAAAGCCATTTTTGTGTATGATTGATATAAAGAAAAATAGGAGACTTGACCGCGTAACAGTGAGATTCAGTCCCTCATATTCTGAATGTGGGAGTCTCCGGCGAGGGAGGGTAGGCCATGCGTGTCGAGCGTTTAGACGGGGATAAGGTGCGCTTTTTCTTGACTCTCGACGATTTGGCTGATCGTGGGATTCAAAAAGAGGACATGTGGAGAGATATTCCGAAAGTACATGAACTCTTTAATGACATGATGGAACACGCATATCAGGAATTGGGTTTTGAAGTGGTTGGGCCAGTAGCTGTCGAAGTTTTCGCCCTTCCCGCACAAGGGATGGTGGTTGTGGTTACCCGTGGCCGGGCTCCGAAATCAGAAGTCGATGAGTTTGAACAAACGGAAGAAATGTACGAGTTAGAAGTGACGATGGAAGAGTCGGATGATATCATTTTCCGTTTTAACGACTTCGAAGACGTAGTCCAAGCGGCTGTGCGCATGAAAGCCCATGCTATGCAAGGAGGGCAGCTATTTGCCTATCAAAACCGCTATTATTTGCTGTTTGGTGGAGAAAAGCATTTGTCCAAGGGTCAGGTGGATACGTTGATTGCCATGTTGTCGGAGTATGGCGAAGTGTCCACGGTGACAGAGGCCATGCTGACCGAGTATGGTAAAGTTGTGTGTGAAAACGATGCGATCAACCAAATCAGTCAATATTTTGGATGAGATAAATAAACACACCCGTAATAACCGGGTGTGTTATTAATTTGTTGTATAAAAAATTTTATTTTTGTATAACTAGTTGATAATATTCATGTGAACGCAAGCGGCTGATATCGCCATCACGCACACCTGGAAAGACGCGATCTATTGAAAGATGTTGGGTTTGATGTTCGCGTAGCGCTTGGGCGATGTTAGCGCGGAACGGGGTGACATCTATTTTCATGGATACGTATTCATCTGGTGTCGCATGAATTTTTCCAGAATGCAAATGAGCGATTGATTCTGGTATGACGATATAGTAAAGTTTGGTAGGGAATGTAGTTTTCTTTACTGCTTCCAAGGCAGCCTGTTGGATAATCTGATGATCAAGGTGGCCAGAAATGCCAGACGGCGGGAAGGTGATAATGAGATCTGGGCGGATGCTTTCCATGATCTTAAACAAATCGTCAACGAGTTGTTGGAAAGGGAGTTGGCTCAATTGTCCGTCTCCATAATCCCGCAGGATGCACTCATCAATGCCAAGAACATCACAGGCCCGAGCCAGCTCTTGCGCACGGATATCACCTAACTCTTCTTGTGCGCAAAGCGGTGGTTGACCTGTTTTACCTGCTTCACCGCGAGTAGCGCAGTAGAGCGTTTGACGGACGCCATTTACATGGAAGCGGGCGATAGTGCCGCCGCAAGTAAATGTTTCGTCATCAGGATGGGCAAAACAATATAGAACTTGTTGGTACATTTTCGAGTCAAATCCTTTCATAGCAGTCAGGTTTTCTTGCATTATTATACCTTATTGGTGCGTCTGTTTTTAAATATACGAAAAAACAGAGACATTCTTTGGTTGTTTAGTGTATTATTGTATACTGAATACTGGTCTTTTTAGCAGTTAGTATTTAATTCTGAGGTGGTCAGGATGGAACAACAGTCTGTTGCTGCAGGTCGTCAAGAGGAACAGCGTGAAAATATGGATGTCTTGGTATCCACGCAAACTGTGATTCATCAAGCGTTGGATAAGCTGGGTTATCCAGAGGCTGTGTACGAATTGTTAAAGGAACCTATGCGTGTATTAACCGTCCGGATTCCCGTCCGCATGGATGACGGCACTGTGAAAGTGTTTACGGGATATCGCGCTCAACATAATGATGCCGTAGGTCCAACCAAGGGTGGAGTGCGCTTTCATCCAGATGTAACTGAATCAGAAGTGAAAGCGCTATCAATTTGGATGAGTTTGAAAGCGGGCATTGTCGACCTCCCTTACGGCGGAGGAAAAGGTGGTATCATCTGTGATCCGCGGAACATGTCTTTCCGTGAGCTGGAACGCTTGTCTCGCGGCTATGTGCGTGCGATCAGCCAAATTGTAGGGCCGACGAAAGACATTCCTGCTCCGGACGTGTTCACCAACTCGCAAATCATGGCGTGGATGATGGATGAATACAGCCGTATCCGCGAATTTGACTCTCCGGGATTCATCACTGGTAAACCATTGGTGTTGGGCGGTTCTCGCGGTCGTGAAACGGCTACGGCCAAAGGTGTCACCCTGATGATCCGCGAAGCAGCGAAAAAACGCGGCCTCAGCATTGAAGGTGCACGTGTCGTCATTCAAGGATTCGGTAATGCCGGTAGTTTCTTGGCGAAGTTCATGCATGATGCGGGAGCCAAAGTGATTGGTATTTCTGATGCTTACGGTGCCTTGCATGATCCGAATGGCTTGGACATTGACTACTTGCTTGATCGCAGAGATTCTTTTGGAACCGTCACCAAATTGTTTAAAGACACCATCACCAACCAAGAGTTGTTGGAACTCGATTGCGACATCCTTGTTCCGGCAGCGGTTGAAAATCAGATTACCGCTAAAAACGCTGATCGAATCAAAGCTGACATTGTTGTCGAAGCGGCTAATGGACCGACCACGTTGGAAGCGACCAAAATCCTTCATGAGCGTGACATCTTGTTGGTGCCGGACGTATTGGCCAGCGCTGGTGGCGTGACCGTTTCATATTTTGAGTGGGTGCAAAATAACCAAGGATATTACTGGTCTGACGAAGAAGTGGAACAAAAATTGGAAGACATTATGGTGCGTGCGTTTGAAAACGTATATAATACCGCTCAAACCCGCAAAGTGGACATGCGTCTTGCCGCGTATATGGTGGGTGTGAGAAAAATGGCGGAAGCATCACGTTTCCGCGGTTGGGTATAGTATAATAAGGAAGTGGTGAGGAGAACACCCTTGAGTGAAGGGGTGTTCTTCTTTTGCATCGTTGGAGGTGACAGTATGTTTGATGTAATTGTGGTGGGTGCGGGCCCTTGTGGGCTTTCAGCCGCGATTGAGTTGAAAAAAGTGGGCTTGAATCCATTGATCATTGAGAAAGGTTGTTTGGTGAATTCAATATATCATTATCCGCTGTCGATGACTTTTTTTAGCTCGGCCGACAATTTGGAAATCGGGGGTATCCCATTTACGACAGTCAATGAAAAACCGACCCGGCATGAAGCGCTGGCATACTTTCGGACCGTGGTCAAGAAGCATCACTTGGAACTGAACACATACGAAAAAGTGGTGGAGATCGAGCGGATAGAAAAAGGATTTCGCGTAATTACGTCCAAGCGGGATGGGCGTGGCATATATGAAGCGGAAAATGTCGTGTTGGCCACCGGGTATTATGACAATCCACATATGTTGAATATTCCAGGTGAAGATCTGCCTCATGTAAAGCATTATTTTCACGATGCCCATCCTTATGCGCGGGAACGGGTGGTGGTGATTGGCGGACGTAACTCAGCGATTGATGTGGCATTGGATTTACATCAAGTGGGAGCGCACGTTCATATGGTTTACCGCAAAAGCGCCTTTCACGACAGCGTCAAGGCGTGGGTGAGACCCTTGATCGAGGCGGCCATCGAAAAAGAACGCATCCATATGCATTGGGAAACGGAAGTGCGTGAAATCACTCCAGATGCGGTGGTGGTTGAAGAAAAAGGTGTACGGAAGGAAATCAAGGCGGATGCGGTGTTTGCGATGACCGGGTACAGGCCTAACCTGACTTTCGTGGAGAGATTGGGCGGACAAATCGATCAAGAGACGGGGGTACCGGTGCTGTCCGACGATATGGAAACGACGGTGCCCGGGTTGTACTTGGCCGGAGTGATTGCCACAGGGCATGATGCAACCAAGGTGTTTATCGAGAATGGACGTTACCATGGGCGTTCCATCGCGCGCCACATCCGAGACAAACGGAAGGTGGCCCGCATATAAGCGAAAAAGCGATTCCGAGAGCCGGAAATCGCTTTTTTTCTTTATCCGTGCAAGCCTAGTTGAATCATGAATAACAAGGCGATGATAAAAAATGAGATCGGCACTTCCCTCGTCCTTTTGGCCGCAATTTTTAAAATAGCGTAGGTGATGAAACCAAACGCGATGCCGGTGGGAATGCTGTAGGTGAACGGGATGAATGCAAAAGTGATGAAAGCCGGCAACCCCTCCGTAAAATCACCGAACGGAATCGCTTGCACCTCTTGCATCATCAATCCGCCAACCACAATCATGATGGCAGCCACCGCACTTTCTGGAATCCATTTCAGATAGGGAATGAGGATTAGCGAGAGCAAGAAAAGACCGCCCGCCGTAATGGTGGTCAAGCCCGTTCTCCCCCCTGATTGGGTGCCAGTTGCGCTTTCCAAGGCGCAGATGGTCGCGCTCGTTCCCAGTAGCCCAGCCATGATGTTGGATAGGGCACTGGCTTGAAAAGCGGCTGGAAACTTTTGTTTGTCAGTTAACAGTCCTTGCAACAATCCCATATTTTCAAACACGAGGATCATAGTTAGCGTGAATGTTGCCACCCAGAAAGTGAGTTTGCCCAACCCTGCCAAGGCGAAGTTGCCTAGCAAAGGAACATACTGTTCAAGTGATAGAGGAGCTGGTTCTCCCTGGGCGATTGAAGGGTCGGCGATTAACGCGACCACCGTCGCCAACACCAGTGTGATCAAAAACGCGCCTTGTACCTTGCGCACAAAGAGAATGATCAACAGTGCAAGGCTAAACAGCGTGATCCACACCTTGGGTTGATGGAGATTGCCGAAACTGACGAACGTTTGTTCATTGCTGATGATTAATCCACCTTTTTGTAATCCGATAAAGGTGATGAGCAAGCCGATGCCTACGGTCATCCCCTTTTTCAAGGCGGTTGGTACCGCTGAGCTCAACCAAGTGGCCAGCGGAGTAAAGGTGATGATGGTGAACAGCATGCCAGAGAGGGTTACCGCGGTTAGCGCCTCCTGCCAAGAGAGGCCCATCTCATGCACCATGGTAAATGTGAAAAACGCGTTCACCCCCATGCCCGGTACAATAATAATGGGGGCGTTGGCCCACAATCCCATCAGCAGGCAACTGAGGCATGAAGTGAAGATGGTTCCCAAAAGAGCTGCTTCAAATGGGATCCCCGTCTCGGAGATGATAGAGCTGTTGACGATGATGATGTAACTGATGGTGAAAAAGGTAGTTAAGCCGGCCAAAAATTCTGTGCGAATAGATGTGTTGTGTGATGCTAACCGAAAAATCGAATGTAATCCTTTCAATTTCCTTCCTTCTTTGCTAATGCTCCCTCGCCCACCCACGCTCTGATTGAGCGCACTATAAATCAATACTGAAAATAGCTTTGTAATTCGGTTGCGTCTTTTGTTTTTGACAAGGCGAGCATCAGTTTGATCCGCGCTTTTTGGCCATTGATGCCGTTGGAGAAGATCAAACCAAGCTCTTTTAGTTGTTTCCCGCCTCCTTCATATTCATACGTGTCCTGCACCGAGCCATTGAAGCAACGGGACACCAGCACGACGGGAATCTCGCTGGCCAGCGCGCGTTTTAGGCCAGGCAACATGGCGGGAGGCAAGTTTCCCTGACCCAGCGCTTCCAACACGATACCGTCAAATCCGCGCTCTACCGCCCATGCGATCAGGCTGTCATCCATGCCAGCCGCCACTTTGATCAAAGCGACTTGGTGTGAAGGCATTGCAAGAGGGAAGCGGGGCTCTTTTACCGAATCTCGGAAAAAGCGAATATCCTTTTTGGTTACCAAGCCGACCGGGCCCAACCCGGGTGATTGGAAGGTGGCCACATTGCTGGTGTGGGTTTTGGTGACATCCCGGGCAGTGTGAATTTCGTCATTGAAGACGACCATCACGCCACGTTCCAGCGATTGTTCGTGTGCGGCCACGCGAACGGAGTTGACCATATTCACAGGCCCATCTGCCCCCAGTTCATTGGAGCTACGCATGGCCCCGGTAACGATCACGGGCCTGTCAGTGTCGAGAACCAGATCCAAGAAATAAGCCGTTTCTTCCAACGTGTCGGTTCCATGCGTGATCACGATCCCCTTCGCACCTCGGTTCAGATGTTCTTTCACGCGTTCTGCAATCAGGAACATATCCGCCGGGGTGATGTGGGGGCTCGGCTTGTTGAAAAGATGATCCATTTCCACTTTTGCGTATTGGTTCAATAACGGCAGGGCGCTTTGTAAGGCTTGGGGATCCTGCGGTTTAACCCCTTGCGACTCCATGTTCTCGCTCATGGCGATCGTCCCACCAGTGGTAATGACAATCACTTTATTATTCATATATGGCAGACTGTCGGCATGATGACAATCCTTTTCCACCTTTCTATTTTAGGATGCCATTTTCTATCGTATGGAACCCATCATCCCATGTCAATAATAGGGAGAGAAGAGGGCGGTGATACATGATGAGCGAAAATGAAAAATATGTGGTGACCATCAATTGCAATCAATGCGGTGAACGTTTCATTCTAAAGGGACGAATGAAAAAAGGCAAGTTAGAAACGGGTTTTAAGCGTTGCCTGTGCAACAATAACGACGATTTTCAAATAGAAAGGGAAAGATTGTGAAAGCGGAAGTCTGAACGAGGGCTTCCGTTTTTTTGTGGCGCTTGCATATTTCGTTTGCACATCGTTCAGACTACCAAAAGAATCTTAGAAGAACGCATGACAACAAAGGAGACGTGATGTCATGTACAAACGAATGGCAGCAATCTTATTGCCGATTGTGGCTGTCGCCTTTATCGCCGCAGCCGCATGGGGTTATATGGAGCATCAAGACAAAAATTCCGTGTTGATTAAAGCGGAAAACCAATACCAACGTGCATTTCATGATTTGAATGACCGCATGGATCGATTGCAAGGAGAATTGGGGAAATCGATCGCTCTTAATTCGCGGCGTCAATTGAGCACGGCCATGACCAACGTGTGGCGTCTGGCGTATGCGGCACAAAGTGATATCGGTCAATTGCCATTGACGTTGATGCCGTTTGATTCAGCGGAAAAATTTTTGTCTCGCGTTGGAAATTTCGCCTATGAAGTAGGCATTCGGGATTTGGATAAGGAGCCGCTCAGCGACAAAGAATGGAAGACATTGAGTGATCTATACCAGCAAGCAAAACATATCCGTGATGATATGGCAGCGTTGCAGAGCAAAGTGATCAACCGGAACCTGCGCTGGATGGACGTGGAATTGGCGGTGGCTTCAGAAGATAAGAAGATGGATAATACCATCATCGACGGGTTTAAAAAAGTGAATCAAGTGGTGCAGGAATTTCCGGAAGTGGATTGGGGTCCGTCAGTCAACAATATGGAAATTCGCCAGCGGGAACGGGTGAAGCAGTTAAAAGGGAAACTGATCACGCCGGAGCAAGCCAAACAGCGAGTCGCTTATGCGTTTGGACGCGAATCCACCAAAGGGATGCATGTGACCCGAAACAAAAAAGGGGATTATCCTACTTACAGCGTCAGATATGAGGGACGCAATAAGACAGAAGTGTACACAGATCTGACGACCATTGACGGTCATATCGTATGGATGGTGTTTGACCGGCCTGTCACGAAAAAACGGTTGACCTTGGATCAAGCGTTAACCCGGGCAACTCGCTTCCTCAATCGGATTGGTTATAAAAACATGACTCCGATTTCTTATGACGAAGTATCCAACATCGCCTCGTTTAATTTTGTTCATAAAGAGGGTGACGTGTACATCTACCCCGAGTCACTGGCTGTAAAAGTGGCATTGGATAATGGAGAAGTCATGGGTTTGCAAGCAGATGAATATGTTTTCAATAAGATGGATTGGTCCAAACGCAAACCGAAATTAAGCGCAACCCAAGCGCGGAAGCAAGTAAATCCCCATCTGAAACTGACCAAAAACAATCTGGCTGTGATCTACGATCGCAACGGTCGCCAAGTTCTGTGCCATGAATTTTTGGGGACAATTAACGGAGAACAATACCGGTTGTTTATCAATGCCGATACAGGCGAAGAAGAATATGTCGATCGGATAGAGAAAGCAAATGGAAATCGAATTTAATATTTTAAATGGGCCGATATAATACAATCGGCTCATTTAATTGTTTTCATTGCATGTGTGACAAAATTATGTTATTCTTTAAACAGGATTTCTTTACTCTATGAACCATGGCACCAATTATGGGATCCTGATAGATTTGTCAAAAAGAAATACATAGTAGATAGGCTGTTGGGGTCGAAGATTTCGATAGGGATTTACTTGGCGTCGATTTAAATCGAATAAGTATCTCCAATCGAGCAGGCGCACCCTGCTCGGTTGTTTTTCATCCCGACTTAGGGAGGATTTGTTAGGTAGATGAAACAGTTGCAAGTAGCGATTGATGGACCGGCTGGAGCCGGCAAAAGTACGGTGGCTCGTCGGGTTGCAGGTCGCCTTGGGTTGTCTTATGTCGACACCGGGGCTATGTACCGAGCCATCGCTTGGAAAGCGCTCCAGGAGAATTTAAATGTGTTTGACGAAGAAGCGGTCACCCAGTTGGCGGAACAGCTTCACTTTTCCCTTCATCCTCAAGGAGTCATGGTTAACGGACAATTGCTGAAAGAAGAGATCCGAACCCAAGAAATTTCGAGCTTGGCGTCGGCCATCGCGAAAATGCCAGGGGTGCGCCGCATCCTTGTGAATAAGCAGCGGGATATTGCCGCACGTCAGAGCGTAGTGATGGATGGGCGGGATATTGGCACACATGTTTTGCCGGAAGCAGATGTGAAAGTGTTTTTAACCGCCACCATTGAAGAACGTGCCCTCCGACGGTACAAAGAGTTAAAAGCCAGAGGGGCGGACGTGGACTTGGACGGGCTGAGGGAAGAGATCCGGCGCCGCGATGAAAACGACCGCACGCGTAAGCATGCTCCGCTTAAACAGGCCAAAGATGCTGTGCTTATCGACACAACGCATCTCTCGATCGATGAAATTGTTGAAAGCATTATGCAACTTTGCCGTCACAAATTAGGCGGTGGGGAGTAAGATATGTTCTATACGAAGATCCGCAGTATCGCACAACACCTGTTGCGCATGTTGTTCCGGGTAAAAGTGATTGGAAAGGAGCATGTTCCGTCACAAGGGCCCGCCGTCATCTGCGCCAATCATATCAGTAATCTTGATCCGCCGGTGGTTGGCGGATTCATCGACACGCGCGAAATCCATTTCATGGCCAAAGAAGAGTTGTTCCGTATTCCGATCATCGGTAAAATCATTACAAAATTAAATGCTTTCCCGGTGAAGCGGGGCGGTGGCGACAGCGGAGCGGTTAAGCATGCGATCCGGCTACTTCGAAATGGACACGTGTTGGGGATTTTTCCTGAAGGAACCCGCTCCAAATCGGGTGAACTCGGAAAAGCCCACGTCGGAGCTGCGCTGATCGCCATAAAAGGCAAAGCGCCCATGATCCCTGTGGCGATCATTGGTCCATACCGTTTGTTTCGCCAGACCAAAGTGATCATCGGGGAGCCGATCGACACGGTAACGTTCTCGGAAGGCAAAGCTGGAACCGATGCTGCGAACGAACTCACTGAGTTGGTCATGTTGCGGATTAAACAAATGATTGATCATCATAGATAATTAGATCGTATGAAAAAGGTGAATTGCGCTCACCTTTTTCATCCAGATCTTTCCTTCATATAATTTGATTTAGATATTTTTATGACAGTGTGGAGAATGAGGAGGGCATGTTCATGGCAGAAGAGATGAAATCTGAATTGACTGAAGTTGCTACATTCCAAGTAGGAGATGTAGTGAAAGGGAAAGTTGTTAGCGTAGAACAAAATCAAGCGTTGGTGGACATTGGTTACAAATCGGAAGCAATCCTGCCAATTTCAGAATTATCTAGTTTGCATGTGGATAAAGTAGCTGACGTTTTGAATGTTGACGACGAGCTGGATGTGAAAGTAATCCGCATCAAGGAAGACGAAGATAAATTGATTGTTTCCAAAAAAGCCGTCGATGCTGAAAAGTCCTGGGAAGAGTTGCAACGCAAATTTGAAAGCGGCGAGGTAATCACAGCGACTGTAGCCGATATCGTCAAAGGCGGCTTGGTTGTTGATGTTGGTGTGCGTGGCTTCATTCCGGCTTCCCATGTTGAATTGCATTTCGTGGAAGATTTCAGCGACTACAAAGGCCGTGAGCTTTCATTGAAAGTAATTGAGCTGGACGCTGAGAAAAACAAATGCATCTTGTCCCACAAAGCGGTGTTGGAAGAAGAGCTGAACCGCAAAAAAGAAGCTGTGCTCGCTTCTTTGGAAGAAGGGCAAGTACTGGAAGGAACCGTTCAACGCCTGACCGATTTCGGCGCGTTTGTCGACATCGGCGGAGTGGATGGCTTGGTTCACGTATCCGAATTGGCTTGGCATCGCGTTGAACATCCGGCAGATATGTTAAAAGAAGGCGACAAGGTGAAGGTGAAAGTGCTCAAAGTAAATCGCGAACAAGAGCGCATCAGCTTGAGCATTAAAGAAACCGAGGAAGGCCCATGGGAAAAAGTGGCCAAAGAACTCTCTGCCGGCGATGTGGTTAAAGGTACTGTAAAACGCTTGGTTTCCTTCGGTGCTTTCGTAGAAGTGTTCCCAGGCGTAGAAGGGCTTGTTCACGTATCTCAAATTTCCCGTCGCCATGTGGCTACCCCAGCTGAAGTGTTGGAGGAAGGCCAAGAGGTACAAGTGAAAGTGCTTGAAATGGCTCCAGAACAAAAGCGCATCAGCTTGAGCATCAAAGATGTTGAGGTGGAAGAGGAGCGCAAAGAAGTAAAAGAAGTAATGGAGCAACAACAACAAGAACAACCGGCCAGCGGATTGAACGTAACGTTGGGTGACATGTATCCCGAGTTGCGCAATTTGAAATAATAACAATCAGCTTCCATCAGAACCAGCCAGATTTTGGCTGGTTCTTTTTTTGCTTAAAAAGGTGGTAGCAGAGTGACACTAAAAAAAACCCATGTGTCTGGAGGAAATCGGAAAATGGCTCCCGGCATTTTGGCACAATTGTGTTTGCTCATTTTGATTATCTTGTATTGGGCGGGATGGCTGGAAACGGATTGGCCCCGCAAATGGGCATACGGATTGGCCGTAACCGCTTGGTGGCTGACTTCTAGTCCGCCTCTTGCCATGAAGGAGGCGTGGTGGATTCACCCAGGGGCTGTTGTGTTGCTGATCGGACTGGCTATCACGCTTGGCCGGCTTTGCTTGTCCAGGGCAACGGTAACGATCAGTTTCGGGGTGTTTTCGGGAACAGCGCTTTTCTTGTGGCATGAATATGCCCGGGTCGCCACCGATTGGGCTGATCCTCTGTTCCGCTTATTCTGCGTTGCAGTGTTCGTGGGTATTGGCGGCTTGTTTTCCCGAAGTGTCAAAGAACATGTGGCTTGCCTCCTTTGTGGAAGTATGATGTTGCATGTGTGGATCGCGTCTTTTCACCGTGAGATGTTGATGCCGCTAATCTGGGGGTCAGGTGAATTTTTGGATACGGTATGGCTTTCGTTGCTTGTGATGTTGGGATGGCGCCGGTTAAGAGTGTTTGCCGCCAACATTCATGAGAAGTGGATGCGGATTCCTCTACGAAAGGAAGAGTGAAGTGAAATGAATTTATCTCTTTACACCTTGGCCGTGGTATGGGGGGTGGTGGCTGGTTTCGTAACAAGAATTCGGATGTTGGAGAGTGATTATCGCCAATATCCGACCTACCCGCATGGCCATGTGATCCATCTGGCCTTGGGTCTGATTGCTGCCGCCCTTGGCGCGGTGGCTGTTCCAGCTCTGATGCAAAAGGATTACACGGCGATCACATTTTTGACGGTAGCCGCGCAACAATTTCGTGATGTTCGCAACATGGAACGGCAAATGTTGACCAATTTGGATGAACTGGAATTGGTGCCCAGAGGAAAAAATTATATTGAAGGCATTGCCATGGTTTTTGAAGGAAGAAATTATATCGTCATCTTCGCTGCTTTTCTTACTTCGCTTAGTGTCGTCATTTTCCATTATTGGTGGGTTGGGGCGCTGGTCGGTTTGGCGATTCTTTTTTTGAGCGGGTTTCTTATGTCGGGTAAAGTGATTTATGACATCGCTGAAGTAGAGGTCGCACCGCTCCGGATTGAAGGGGCCAGCCTGTACGTGCAGGATATCTATTTGATGAATATTGGGTTGGAGGACAACCGTAAACGCATCTTGGAGAATGGGATCGGCATCCTGATCACACCGCGCCAGGCAAGCGGACGGGTCACGATTGGCAATGTGGGGCAAAGGCAGGCGATTTTGCATGATGTGTCCACCATTTTGGGCGTGTATCGTGACACGGGAGAGCCGGCGCTGACTCCGTTGGCCAAACGGGATTTGAAAGACGGGCGGCTGGGTATCCTCTTGTTGCCGCAAGAGAAAGACGTGGAACGAGCTGTTGAGATCGTTAAAAATGTACCTGTCTTAGAGAGTGCCATTCGCAAACCGAGCAAAATGCCCAAGGAATTGAGAAAAAGGTGGGAAAGCGCATGAGCAAAGGGAAAATATTGGCGGTCATCACCACGCAGCGCGACAAAGTGGCAGGAGGGGCTCCCATCTTTGCGGCTGACTCCTTGGAAGAGCTGGAGCAAAAAGCGTTTCTGCTAGAAAAAATTTTGGATGCGATGGTGCATGAGATTGACCAGGATACGAAGATTATCGTGAAACACTAAGATGCTGGTTGCTTAAAGAATCAATGTTCAGTTAAGATTAGGTATGTCTTATACTTATATATGGGAATATGCGAAAAGTGAGGATGTTGTATGAGCTTACCTGTAGTAGCGATAGTTGGACGACCGAATGTGGGAAAGTCGACGATTTTCAACCGCTTGGCGGGGGAACGCATCGCGATTGTGGAAGACCAGCCAGGCATTACCAGAGATCGGATTTATTCTCGCAGTGAATGGAATGGGCGTGAGTTTCACTTAATTGATACAGGCGGCATTGAGTTTGGAGACACCGATGAGATTATGGATCATATTCGCAATCAGGTGGAATTGGCCCTTGATGAAGCGGATGTGATTTTGTTTGTCGCCGATGCCCGCGATGGCGTCACTACCACAGATGAAGAGGTGGCTAGGTTTTTACACCGCACCAACAAACCAGTGATTCTGATGGTAAACAAGGTGGATGACATCAAATACACCGAGAATGTGTTTGAGTTTTACCAATTGGGTTTTGAGCATGTGATTCCGGTGTCTTCCTTGCATGGAACCGGAACAGGCGATATGCTGGATGCTGTAGTGGAACATTTTCCTGACAGGGAAGAAGAGGAGTATGAAGAAGACACCATCAAAGTGTCCCTTATCGGCCGCCCCAACGTTGGGAAATCTTCACTTGTCAATGCGTTGCTGGGAGAAGAGAGGGTCATTGTCAGCCCTGTTGCGGGAACCACGCGGGATGCTGTTGACACTCCGTTTGAATATGAAGGACAAAAATTTGTCCTCATCGATACGGCCGGGATTCGCAAACGGGGAAAAGTGTACGAATCGATTGAGAAATACAGTGTGATCCGTGCATTGCGCGCCATTGAGCGCTCGGATGTGTGCTTAATCGTGATCGACGGCGAACGGGGGATCGCGGAGCAGGATAAGAAAATTGCCGGTTATGCGCATGAGGCGGGAAGAGCTGCCATCTTCGTGGTGAACAAATGGGATGCGGTCGAAAAAGATGAAAAAACCATGGACCGCTTCAAGCGGCGGATTCGTGAAGAATTCCAGTTTATGCACTACGCGCCGATCCTGTTTGTTTCCGCTAAAACGAAACGCCGTATTCATACGGTGTTGCCTGAAGTGAATGAAGTGGCTGAACAACACGCAATGCGCGTGCCCACGTCGGTGCTCAACCAAGTGATTCAGGACGCCATGGTGACAACACCGCCTCCATCGGATCGGGGTCGCCGATTCCGGGTTCGCTATGTGACCCAGGCGACAGTGAAACCACCTACCTTCATCTTGTTTGTCAATGACCCGGAACTTTCGCATTTCAGCTACTTGCGCTATCTCGAAAACCAGTTGCGGCAAGCGTTTCCGTTTAAAGGGACGCCACTTAGAATCATGCTGCGAAAGAAAAGCTAAAGAAACTGAGAGACGGGGAGAGGGCAATAATGCTACAAACATGGGGGATACCGATTGTCATTTCTTACTTGTTGGGTTCTATAAGTTTTAGTTATTTGTTGACCAAATGGCTCAAGGGCGTTGATATTCGTGACTACGGTAGCGGCAATGCGGGAGCTACGAATACGTCGCGCGTGCTGGGGAAAGGGCCAGCCTTGATAGTCTTTTTGCTGGACGCGCTCAAAGGGATGGCCGCGGTCGGCTTTGGTTACTGGATGGCTGGCAACAGCCCGGATGTGAAATTGGTGATGATGGTGTGCGGGATTGCCGCCATCATTGGACATAACTGGCCAGTCTTTTTGGGATTCCGCGGTGGAAAAGGCATTGCCACGACGGTAGGAGTGACGTGCCTCATCGGCTTCACTGCAGCTGTCGTCGCCGGGGTCTGTGCTATCTTGTTTATCTTGTTTACACGGTATGTATCAGTCGGATCGCTGGTGTACACCTCCATCGTTCCCGTGATGATGTGGCTGTTGGATTATCCCACGGCTGTGGTGTGGTTGATGTTGATCGTGTCTGTGATGGCGCTGTGGAGACATAAACAAAATGTAATCAATCTGTTTAAGGGAAACGAACGCAAGATTTAGATTGATACAAGGGAGAAATCACATGAAAGGTAGAGTTGCTGTACTTGGAGCGGGGAGCTGGGGTACGGTTCTCGCTGCGGTGTTGGCCGACAACGGCCATGATGTGACATTGTGGGCGAGGCGTGAGGAGCAGGCGCAGGAAATCGATCAAGCGCACACCAACCGCAAATATTTGCCGGATGTGAAATTGCCAGAAAACTTGCGGGCCACCTCTTCGTTGTCCGAAGCGCTAAAGGGCAAAAAGGCGGTACTATTTGCGGTTCCTTCGCATTCCATGAGGGAGATTGCCCGTGAAGCGCGTCGTTGGATAGAGGCTGATGCGCTCGTCATCCATGCGGCCAAAGGATTTGAAATCGACTCGTTGAAACGGATGTCTGAAGTGCTGGCGGAGGAGTTGGGTGCAAGCCACGCGGAACGCATTACGGTGTTGTCCGGACCCAGCCACGCCGAAGAAGTGATTCGCCGTTGCCCCACGACTGTCGTCGTCGCCTCGCAGTCGGCACAAGCGGCCGAACAGGCGCAGATGCTGTTTATGAACTCGTATTTTCGAGTGTATACCAATCCTGATGTGATCGGGGTGGAAGTGGGGGGCGCCTTGAAAAATATCATCGCCCTGTCTGCGGGACTCGTTGACGGATTGGGCTTTGGTGACAACGCCAAAGCGGCTTTGCTGACTCGGGGATTGGCGGAGATCGCCCGGTTGGGTCACGCGATGGGCGCTGAGCCGATCACTTTTGTCGGACTGGCTGGCGTGGGCGACTTGGTGGTGACTTGCACCAGTAGCCACAGTCGTAACTGGCGAGCCGGCCACATGATCAGCCAAGGCAAAAGGTTGGATGAGGTGCTTGCTACCATGGGCATGGTCGTTGAAGGCGTCCGTACCACCAAAGCTGCGTACGTGCTCAAAGAACGGTACCAGGTGGAAATGCCGATCGCAGAGCAGTTGTATGCTGTGCTGTTCGCAGACAAAGACCCGGAACAAGCCGTAAAAGAGCTGATGGGACGGGGGCGCACGCAGGAGCTGGAAGAAATTATCGGCGGCTGGTAGCCATTTTGGGCGCTTTCCCTGTTGCAAGGTATTTGCTTGCTTCATACTCTGTAATAGCTTCAACCAATATCCATAAACTTGAGCACAAGAATCGGGGTCAGGGATGTGTGCAGGTGAAAGGGATTGGTCACGAAAGAGAGGGGTAATGCTGATTGAGCATTACCCCTCTCGTTTTTTGTAACTGGCTGCGGTCGGTTGTGACGGGCGAAAAAGGCTTGCGATAAAGCGTTGAATGAGCGGCGATTGCAATAAGCTCAAGATGTTGCCCAATTGGAAGGGGGGCTGTTGCCCTGGTGACCCGTGTGACGGATCATCGTCAAAGGGGAGATTGATCACCGGAATATCTTGGTCTAAGGTGGATGGGGGACGCTTCTCGCCAGGCAGTGCCGGAAATCCACCGCGTTGTTTGGCATGGGCCATCATTTTGGTGGCGATTTCAAACATTTGATAAGCATGATCCATCACGCTTTCTACCCGCTGGATGGATTGGCTCAAATCTTTGACGGTGGAGCGGAACTTCATAAATCCGCTCAAAATGCGGGCGATGCTTGCCGAACTCAGTTGGGGAAAGACAAGGGGAGGCATGGTTTCTTCAAGCGGTTTAACCAAGGTGTTGTTTGGTTTTGTCTGTTTCTTGGCAGTTTTTTTATGACTTTGCGGTTTCTTTTTCTTTTTGGCGCTCATAGGGAAATCCTCCATTTCAGGCTAGTGTCTATTTATCGTATGCAGGTGCCCGTCGGTGAAGCAGGGCACCTGCCCGACTGCTTGGTAGGCAGATGTGGATTTGCTATACTGTTATGATGAAGACAAGGGGTGGAAAAGAAATGGAATTGGGTGTGAGTTTATTTTTATTGGTTCTGATTAATTTATTGATGACGTTGGGCAGACAGCAAAAAAGAGTTTGGGTGAGATGGATTTTGTCGTCTGTCTCATTGATTTTATTGATTGTAGCTCTGCTGTTTATCCTGAGAATG
The DNA here is from genome assembly GCF_004343255.1 of Laceyella sacchari. Lineage (GTDB taxonomy): Bacteria > Bacillota > Bacilli > Thermoactinomycetales > Thermoactinomycetaceae > Laceyella > Laceyella sacchari. The sequence goes on from NZ_SMDD01000001.1 coordinate 998,937, forward strand.
TTCATGTGATGGAGGAATGGAAATGCGACGCTGCAGTGGCTTGGCAATCCTCTTGCTGTTTTGCACGCTGTTGACGGGGTGCCTGTATCCGCAAGAACGAAGACAAGAATGGGACAAGCTGGATCAGCATCTTGCACGCGTTCAGGCGGCGGTGGATACCTATTTGAAGCAGCAAAAAATGTTGCCGTATAAATACAGCCAAGACGATGTGAAATACTCGACGCATTACCAGGTGGACTTTATGCAGATACAAGGGTATTTGGGGGATATTCCACCGTCGGCGTTCGAGAAAGGCGGGTACTTTATTTATGTGATGACCAATGTGGATACCAAACCTTTGGTTCGCCTATTTGATCTGCGTACCCACGATGCCGTGGACAAAGTGCAATTGGTTGTTAATTCATTTAAAGCGAAAAAGGGGAAATATCCACGAGGTGAAGCCGTGAGCCCTGGTTTTTACAAGGTTGATTTGGAGCAGTTAAATCTGGATAGCGTGCAAGTGCCCAGTCCGTACACTCCGGACACAATGCTGGACTTGATCATGGATGAACAAGGGCGGGTCTATCTGGATTACCGTAGCGAAGTGATGAAAAAATGGCAACAAGCCAAAGAAAAGCCGTCAGCGGAGGAAGATCTGCGGGTATGGCTGGCACAGGACTCCTATTTTGTACCAGGATATTCACCAATGATGAAAATGAATAAAAATATGCCAGAATTAATTGTTCCAAGTGAAGGAACAGAGAAAAAATCGCCTTGAAGCCAGGGCGATTTTTTCTTTTCATGAATTTCTGACCTGTAGCCACATATTTATGGAATGACAAGTGTGTGGAAGGGGTGGAATCAAACCATGGCGAGTTTATGGTTTCATCTCATTGTCATACCAGGCATTTTCTTGTTGGGCCATCTTACAGGATCAGTCAAGGTGGCAGGCTTCCGGACGCGGACGGTGCTAGTGAAAGGCAAACCTTCTCCTGTGCGTGGGAAGGTGAAAAAAAGAACCGAAACGGGATAACTCCCTCGGCGGCTCTATTTTTTTAGGCAAAGATTCATATTGGGAAAAGGCATTCATATATTAGTAGTGTCAAAGGAAGGGTCCGGAGGGGGGATAGCCTTCGCACCGGCGACAGATCCAGAAAAGAGGGCGATTTTGAAGGAGGGACTTTCGTGGAGAAAGTAGATATCTTGAAAGATATTGCAGAACGGACAGGAGGAGACATCTACCTGGGTGTGGTCGGTGCGGTGCGCACCGGTAAATCGACATTTATCAAACGGTTCATGGAACAGGTAGTGATTCCCAACATTGAGAATGAAGCCGACCGTACGCGGGCAACAGATGAACTGCCTCACAGCGGCGCGGGGAAAACGATCACAACGATCGAACCCAAATTCGTGCCAAACCAAGCGGTCCAAATACACGTAGATGAGGGGTTGGACGTTAATATCCGGCTGGTTGATTGTGTCGGTTACGCGATTGATGGCGCCAAAGGCTATGAAGATGAAAACGGACCGCGCATGATTAGCACGCCTTGGTTTGAAGAGCCGATACCGTTTCAGGAAGCGGCAGAAGTGGGCACAAGAAAGGTGATCCAAGAACACTCCACCGTGGGGATCGTCATCACCACGGACGGCTCAATCACCGATATACCGCGCGAATCTTATCAAGAAGTGGAAGAGCGCGTGATCAATGAATTGAAAGAAGTGGGCAAACCGTTCATTTTGTTGTTGAACTCGACCCGTCCCTACGGCGAACAGGCGCAACAGCTGCGGGCAGAACTGGCGGAGAAATACGATATTCCTGTTTTGCCTGTCAGCGTGGCGACGATGAGCGAAGAAGACATCCTCAGCATCATGCGAGAAGTGTTGTATGAATTCCCGGTTCATGAAGTGAACGTCAACCTGCCCAGCTGGGTCATGGTGTTAGATGAAGAGCATTGGTTGCGGCGGGACTTCGAAAATTCCGTACGGGAGACGGTGAAAGATATCAAGCGCTTGCGTGATGTGGATCGGGTAGTCGGCCAATTTTACGATTACGAATTCATTGAAAAAGCAGCTTTATCCGGGATGGATATGGGGCAAGGGATCGCCGAAATCGATTTGTACGCGCCAGACGCTTTGTATGACCGGGTGTTGCAAGATGTGGTGGGCGTTGAAATCCGCGGCAAAGATCACTTGTTGGAATTGATGCAAGAATTCAGCATCGCCAAGCGAGAATACGACAAAGTGGCGGATGCAATTAAGATGGTGCGCACAACGGGCTATGGCGTGGCGCCGCCTGCTTTGGAAGAGATGACCCTGGATGAGCCGGAGTTGATCAAACAGGGGAGCCGGTTTGGCGTAAGGCTTAAGGCGACGGCACCGTCCATCCATATGATTCGCGTCAATGTGCATTCTGAGTTTGCGCCTATCATCGGCTCAGAAAGACAGAGCGAGGAGCTCTTAAACTACCTGATGCGCGATTTTGAACAAGATCCTAACAGCATTTGGGAAACAGATATTTTCGGCCGTTCACTCAACCAAGTCGTTCGGGAGAGCATCCAAGCTAAATTGGCGATGATGCCGGAGAACGCGCGGTATAAACTGCAAGAAACACTGGAACGGATCATCAACGAAGGATCGGGCGGATTGATCGCCATAATCTTGTAAATGTTCGACCATAAGCGCTGAAAAAGCGCTTTTTTTGTTTCCAAACAGAGAAATCGCAAAGATTCACTTGAACTTCCCATAAGTCTATATTAGTATAGGATTGTCCCGCGCAAAGAATCTTCTTTCGCGGATCGCTTAAAGCGATAGCTGTGGATGTTTTAGGAGGTGCGGTTATGAATAAGACCGAACTAATCAATAAAGTGGCAGAAGCTACTGAAATGACGAAAAAAGACGCTGCAAAATCTGTTGAAGCTGTATTTGAAGCGATCACTGAAGCTCTGCGCACAGGTGACAAAGTACAACTCATTGGCTTCGGTAACTTCGAAGTGCGTGAGCGTGCGGCTCGCAAAGGTCGCAACCCGCAAACAGGTGAAGAAATCGATATTCCTGCAACCAAAGCACCTGTATTCAAACCAGGTAAGCAGCTGAAAGAAGAAGTAAACAAATAAGCAGGACGAAGTACATAAGAATGACCTGCTAAAAAGGCCTCTAAACTGAGGCCTTTTTCCTTTTTCTTTTTTCGCTTGGGGATTGTGATATAATATAGCTGTTTACAGTTGTTGAGAATATAACTGAGCAGATGTTATTTGGATGGAGGAACAACAATGATCGATCATCGCAAAATTGAGGACGCGGTGCGCATGATTTTGGAAGCGATCGGCGAAGACCCAAACCGCGAAGGTTTATTAGATACACCGGCCCGTGTGGCACGCATGTATGCTGAAATTTTTTCGGGTTTGAACGAAGATCCCAAAGAGCATTTTTCAGTCGTGTTTGGAGAAGATCATGAAGAGCTGGTGCTTGTCAAAGACATCCCCTTCTTCTCCACTTGTGAGCACCATTTGGTTCCTTTCTTCGGCAAAGCGCATGTAGGCTACATACCGCGTGGAGGACGGGTCACAGGATTGAGCAAATTGGCGAGAGCGCTTGAAACGGTAGCCAGACGCCCGCAATTGCAAGAGCGGATTACAGCTACGGTAGCTGATTCAATCATGGAAAAATTGGACCCGCACGGGGTGATCGTCGTCGTGGAAGCGGAGCATATGTGCATGACTATGCGGGGTGTAAAAAAACCGGGATCCAAAACGATCACATCGGCGGTGCGCGGCGTGTTTGCTGAAGATTCGGCAGCCAGAGCAGAGGCGCTCAGCTTGATTGGATTAAAATAAAAAAATAAAAAAGATCCTTGACACATATGCAAGCGTGCAATATACTAATACTTGTCGATGCGCAATCACATAGTTATCGGGCTATGGCGCAGCTTGGTAGCGCGCTTGCATGGGGCGCAAGAGGTCGTCAGTTCAAATCTGGCTAGCCCGACCATATAAAGACCCTTCCTCATGGAAGGGTCTTTTTTATTGCATTAAGCGCAAAGTTCCATGTTAAACTATCATGACGGATAGAATAGGAAGAGGAGGGATAAAGGATGAATGGATCCGCTGACTATATATTGATCAAAGCGAAAGAAAACGGTGTCAACGTCATCGGTCTTACCCGAGGGAAGGACACTCGTTTTCATCATTCAGAGAAACTTGATAAAGGCGAAGTCATGGTCGCGCAATTTACCGAACATACATCGGCTGTAAAGGTGCGTGGCAAGGCGACGATTATCACGCCTTTTGGCTCCGTGGATACGGACTAAGGAGCCTCTGTCTTCTCTTCCTTTTGCAAAGATGATAAAGGGAGGGAAGAAACGTGTATGCATGTTGTGCGGATGTTGGCGCTTCCGCGTGTCGGCCACGTCGATGGTGTGCTCCACTCGCGTCTTCGCACGCCTCGTGGTTCAAACAGGACGACAATGTGCATCGACTGCGGTTGCTTGTCTACGGTCTAAACTGCACTTGGAGCACTGATCGAAGCAAAAAAACGGTCGCGTGTCGGTAAAGCCACCGCTGGGCGCCGGCGGGGCTTTGGTGCAAAAGGAGACTGGAAAAGTTGACCACAGTCAACGTTTTTTCAGCAAACAATTAGAGAATAGGGAAAACAATGGAAACATCTATCCCGATTAAAAGTATGGTATACTATTCGCAGTGCCTGAACTTTATGGTTTTTGGGGGAACGTTTGCATGTCGTCCATACATAAAGAAGAATTGAACTGGATCATCGATGCGATTGATGGTTTGTCCACGCCTTCGTATCTGAAACAAATCATTGGGAGACCCACGATCCCTGTTTTTTTTGTGCGCGTTTTGCAATTGATGTTAAAATCATTGCATGTGCCTGAAGAACGGGCGCAGATCTATGCATTTGCGGTCACCTTGCTCGATATGGGGCAAGTGATGCATGATCGTGTCACGGTCGATTCGCAGCCCGAACCTGACGCGCATCGCAAACAGCAATTATATGTTCTGGCTGGAGATTATTTCAGCAGCATCTTTTACCAACAGCTGGCCAAGCATCAAGAGACGGAGGGGTTAGCCTTTCTGTTGGAAGAGATTGGCCGAATGAACGAGAAGAAAATGACTTTTCACATGGCACAAGAAACGTTCGCTTCAAAGGTGGAAGAATGGGAGCAGATGCGGGAAATATCGGGTGGTCTTTTGATGGCGCTAGCCGATTTTTTTCATGCGGATCAGCCCGAGCCAACGCCGTGGCGTGACATTGTGAAGGAATTGATGGTGCTCCGCTACATCAAGGACAGCGGTGCCTCGTGTGATACGGAGGCCGAGATCGCGTGGGTTCAAAGCGCTTCGCAACGCCTTAACGAGGCCACTGCCAAGCTGGAGGATGATCTTGTTAAAGATGAGCTCAACATTCTTATTAGAGAGGCAATGCCTTTCACTTGAAGCAATTGAGCGGTGAAAGGGAGTGGACAAGACCATGAGGGATAAGTCAGAGAAAGCGAAATTCGTTTTGCAGGTTTTTGAAAGCATCGCCAAAGATTATGACCGCATGAACACCTTGTTGAGCTTTTATCAGCACAAGCGTTGGCGCAAGTTTGCCATGAAAAAAATGGCTGTGAAACCGGGCGACACGGCGATCGACGTCTGTTGCGGCACGGGGGATTGGACGATATCGCTGGCAATCGCTTCGCAAACGGGTCGGGTGGTCGGCTTGGATTTTAGCGACAATATGTTGCAAGTGGCGGAGCGGAAATTGTCTGAAAAAGGGCTCAGGCAACAGGTTGAATTGGTGCGGGGAGATGCGATGCAATTGCCGTTTCCGGACAACAGCTTCGACCACGCTACCATCGGGTTCGCTCTTCGCAACGTGCCAGATGTGGTGCAGGTGCTCAAAGAGATGAAACGGGTTGTCAAACCGGGGGGACAAATCGTATCGCTGGAGTTGTCCAAACCGACTTGGCCCCCGTTTCGCGCGTTGTATTACTTTTATTTCGAGCGTATCTTGCCGTGGTTGGGCAAGCTCTTCGCCAATCGGTATGAACAGTACCGCTGGCTGCCGGAATCCTTGATCCATTTCCCTGACTATGAGGAGCTGGCGCGGATCATGAGGGAAGAAGTCGGGTTGGACGAAGTCGAGGTGTACCCGCTCACAGGTGGCATCACGGCGTTGCATGTCGGGCGAAAAGCCGGCCAATGAGAGATGAAACGAAGGAAGATGGTAGGATGAACTTGGTGCATAAGTTGAAAGTTGTATTAGAAATGATTAAGTTTGAACATACCATATTTGCCCTGCCCTTCGCTTATATGGGAGCCGTTCTCGGCAGTTTGGAAGTGCGCGGGGTTCTTCCGAGTTGGGCGGAAATTGGTTGGATCACATTGGCGATGGTGGGCGCGCGCAGTGCCGCAATGGCTTTGAACCGTTTGATTGACCGACATATCGACGCGAAAAACCCCCGCACCAAAAATCGGGCCATTCCAGCAGGGTTGGTTTCTGTCCCGTTTGTATGGGGGTTTATCGTCGTTTCATTTGCTATGTTGTTTGTTGCCGCATTCCAATTAAATATGCTGGCGGTCAAATGTTTGCCGTTGGCTGTGTTTTTTCTGATGTTTTATTCATACACCAAGCGCTTCACTTGGACATGCCACTTTTTCTGCGGCCTGTCGAGTGCATTGGGAGCCATCGGTGGCTGGGTGGCGACGACGGCGCAAATCGATGTGACATCAATCGTCCTATATCTCACTGTGGCTTTGTGGATTGGGGGATTTGATGTAATTTACGCTTGTCAAGATGTGAAGTTTGACCGAGAGGAGCGGTTGTTCTCCATTCCCGCTAGATTTGGCATCGCGCCCGCGTTGTGGATTTCGGGATTGATGCACGTGTGCACTGCTGTGGGTTTGATAGCGCTCGTCTATATGACTTCACTTGGCGCGTGGTATACGGTGGGGGCGTTGATTGCTATCGCCATTTTGGTGTATGAGCATGCCATTGTGAAGCCGAATGATTTGTCTCGCTTAAATACTGCTTTTTTCACCATGAACGGTGTGTTGAGCGTGTTGATCTTTGTATTTACGATGTTGGATGTGTTTTTATGAGTCACAAACGCCTGATTTTGGGGATGACCGGAGCAAGCGGCGCCCCGTATGGATTATGCATCTTAGAGGAATGTTTAAGGCAGGGGCATACTGTGCATCTCGTCGTATCTGAAGCGGGATGGAGAGTGTTGATGGAAGAGCACGGATGGGAAGTGCAGGAGCGGGAACGTTGTTTTACCAAACTGTACGGACACCTGCCAGGCACACTCGTCTACCATCCATTGAAGGATATTGGTGCGACGATTGCTTCCGGTTCCTTTCAGACAGACGGCATGATTGTCGCTCCTTGTTCCATGGCGTCATTGGCCAAGCTGGCTCACGGCCTGTCATCCAATTTGTTGGAGCGGGCCGCCGATGTCATGATTAAGGAAAACAAGCCGCTCATCATTGTTCCGCGAGAGACGCCACTGTCTGCAATCCATTTGGAAAACATGCTCAAACTATCACGATGCGGGGTTTCCATCGTGCCAGCGATGCCCGCATTTTATCACCAGCCTTCCTCCATCGAGGATATGGTGCGGTTTGTGGCCGGAAAAGTGCTTGATCTGCTTAAGATTGACCATCAATTGTATCAACGTTGGGAGGGTGGACGATGAAACCGATTCGAATCGGAAGGATCGCATTCACCAATATCTTGCCGATCTATCAATATTTTGATGATCGGGGGCTTGATGTGGAGTGGATCCGCCAGGTGCCCAGTTTGCTTAACCGCGACATGGCGGCGGGAAACATCGACATGAGCCCTATCTCGGCATTTGCTTATGCCGAACATGCTGATGAGTATGTTTTGATGCCCGATTTGTCGATTAGTGCGATGGGCCCTGTTGGCTCCATTTTTCTGTTTACCAAAGGAGATCAACTTCATGATTTGGACGGAAAAACCATTGCATTAACCAATACGTCGGCTACTTCTGTGGCGCTTTTGAAAATCGTCCTGGAGAAATTTGCAGGGGTCCGTCCAAATTATGTCACCATGGCCCCATCGTTGGAAGAAATGATGAATGTAGCCGATGCAGCTTTGTTGATCGGTGACGATGCAGTAAAAGGCAAATGGAACGGTTCGGCATACCGAATGTATGATTTGGGTGAAGAGTGGATGAAGCAGACGGGATTGAGCATGACTTACGCCGTCTGGGCGGTAAGGCGCGCCATCGCTGAATCGCGCCGAAACGATTTGGAAGAGATTTACCTGCGTTTCATGCAAGCCAAAGCGGAAGGTCGGAAGAACTTGACTCCCGCGATTGAGGAGGCCATGCGTCAATTGGGAGGCGATGTGGCTTTCTGGAAAGCATATTTTGAGGGCCTTTGTTACGATTTTGGCGAAAAGGAAAAGCGGGGACTGCAAACCTATTTCCGCTATGCTGCAGACTTGGGACTGTTGCCATCCAATGTGGAAATCCACATGCTGGATTTACCAGCGAGTCTAGGCATGCGCTGATCAGGGTGAAGTGGATAATGAATCTACAAGAAATATATGAAGAGAAAAAAAAGGAGTTAGCACAGATCGAGCGAGCGCTGGCCTGTGCCATCCACACCGATCACGACATGTTGCGCAAGACCTCCAACCACCTGCTGGAAGCGGGGGGGAAACGGGTGCGCCCCGTCTTTGTGTTGCTGGCCGGTTCGTTCGGTTCCTATGATTTTGAGCAGTTGCAAAAAGTGGCCGTAGCATTGGAGTTGATCCACATGGCCACCCTCGTGCATGACGATGTGATCGACAATGCGGAAACCCGCCGCGGCCGTAAAACGGTCAAGGAAGAATGGGACAACCGGATTGCCATGTATACCGGTGATTACATTTTGGCCTGTGCATTAAAGGAACTGACGGCTTTGGGGGAGTATCCCGTGCAGGAAAGACTGGCAACAGCCATGATTCGCATGTGCTTGGGGGAGATTGCGCAAATCGAGGATCTATTCAGCGAAGTGTTGAGTTTGAAAAAGTATTTGCACCGGATCAAAAGAAAGACGGCTTTGCTTATGGCAACCAGCTGCCAACTGGGAGCGATGGTCTCTGATGTTCCCCCTGCTTTGGAACGGGCCGTTACTGCGTACGGTTATTACGTGGGAATGGCTTTTCAGTTGACTGATGACGTGCTTGATTTCATGGGGGATGAGAAAACATTGGGTAAGCCAGCCGGGAGCGATCTGGAGCAAGGCAATGTGACATTGCCGGTCATCTATGCGCTGAACCATGGCTCGGAGGAAATCAGGCAGGCGATTCTCACTTACCTGCGTTCCAAAGGGGAGTCAGGATCGCTTAAAGAGATTCTCGATATGATCCGGACCAGCGGTGGGATCGAATATACTATGGACTTGTCGCGCAGGTATATGGACAAAGCTTTTAGCTGTCTGGAAAAACTGCCCGCCACGGCTGAACGGGAATCTCTCCGAATGATTGCGGAATTTATTTTGCGCCGTTCCTATTGAGTCATGGGGATGGTTGCGTTTACATCCCATTCCTGTTACAATTTTCATGCACCAATCGGTGTGAACTGATACATAGCATGAAGTGGAGGAACAACGGGTATGGAGAAAACATTTATCATGGTGAAGCCTGACGGAGTGCAACGTGGGCTAATTGGTGAAATTGTTGCTCGATTTGAGAAAAAAGGTTTTCAGTTAGTCGGTGCTAAATTGATGACCGTTTCCCGTGAATTGGCTGAAGAGCATTACGCTGAACATAAAGAGAGACCGTTCTTTGGAGAACTGGTTGATTTTATCACATCCGGCCCTGTGTTCGCGATGGTGTGGCAAGGGAACAACGTGATCGCTACTGCTCGTCAAATGATGGGCAAAACCAATCCTGCTGATGCTCTGCCAGGAACCATTCGCGGTGATTTTGGCGTGAATGTTGCGATGAACATCGTGCATGGCTCCGATTCTCCGACAAGCGCAGAGCGGGAGATCGCGCTGTGGTTCAATGAAGCAGATGTGAACGAATACGAAAAAACGATCAATCGCTGGATCTAATGTTCCTCGACATGAGGCGCGGCCAATAGGCCGCGCTTTTGTTTGCCATCCGTGTGTCGCGCTCTTTTAAGTGCGGTTGAAATAATGGAAAATACCGTCTATTTCCCTCAAGTTTTGTCCAGACTGGATGTTAACTTAGCAAAGGGGGAATGCAGATTGGATATTCCACTCAGCGTAGATGAAGTGGCGGCCAAAATCAGACAAATGGCAGAAAACGGCCAGCCGCTCGGAAAAAAGAAGGTGAAGCAAGCCGATCCCGACTTGATGCAAAGCGCGCTTTATTATTACCCAAGTTGGGAGCATGCTGTTCGGCAAAGCGTGGGCGGCGAGTGAGCTATAGGTGCTCACCATGCCGCGACAAGGCACCCGCGAGCGAAGGTTAGAAAGCAGGCTCGTCGGGATTTTACAATCACCCGGTTCCATGCGGAACCGGGTGATTTTTATTAAATCTTATTTTTAACTGATCGAAACTATGGTATGATTACTAACAAATTTTTTATTGTTTGTTTCATGTGTGAGCTTAGATTAGGAGAGGACGATGAGAGATGAGGTATTTAACGGCGGGAGAGTCACACGGCCCTCAATTGACATTGATTGTGGAAGGTTTACCAAGCCATGTTCCTTTTGACAAAAAGAAAATTGACCATCAACTGGCGCGCCGCCAAAAAGGGTATGGCCGCGGGCGTCGGATGCAGATTGAGAAAGACCAAGTGCAAATTTTATCCGGCGTTCGTTTCGGTGAGACGACAGGTGCCCCGGTGGCGTTGGTGGTTGAGAATAAAGACTGGACCCATTGGAAGAAAGTGATGAGCATTGACCCCCTTCCAGAAGAAGCAGAAAAACGTCGCATCTCGCGGCCCCGTCCCGGGCATGCCGATTTAAACGGTGCGATCAAATATGATCACCGTGATATGCGCGATGTACTGGAACGTTCCAGCGCGCGAGAGACGACGATGCGAGTGGCTGCAGGTGCCGTGGCGCGATTGATCTTGGAAGCGTGCGATATCCGTGTGGGCGGCCATGTGCTACGCATTGGCAGTGTCGAAGCGAAGCGGCTGGATTTGCCGTGGGAAGAGTGGACTGCGCGTGCAGAGGAATCCCCTGTGCGCTGCTTGGATCCCCATGCTGAACAACAGATGATGGCACTCATTGACCAAGCCAAAAAAGAGGGCGACTCCCTGGGGGGCATCGTGGAAGTCATCGTGGAAGGCGTTCCGGTGGGGCTAGGTAGCCACGTACATTGGGATCGCAAATTGGACGCGCGCATTGCGCAAGCGATTGTGAGCATCAACGCCTTTAAGGGAGTTGAGTTCGGCATTGGCTTTGAAGCGGCTCACCGCCCAGGCTCCGAAGTGCATGATGAAATCGAATGGTCGGAAGCTACCGGTTTTACTCGCCGCACTAATCGATTGGGCGGCTTTGAAGGAGGGATGACCACAGGAGAGCCGATTGTCGTTCGCGGGGTGATGAAGCCCATTCCTACCCTATACAAACCGCTGAATAGTGTGGATATCGATAGCAAAGAGCCTTTCGCCGCTAGCATTGAGCGGTCGGACAGCTGTGCGGTTCCAGCGGCGTGTGTCGTGGCGGAGAATGTCGTGGCCTGGGAAATTGCCTGTGCGCTACTTGAGAAATTTCCAGCTGATACATTGGATGAGTTGAAAGAACAACTGAATCGTTACCGTGAAAGGGTGTTGAGATTCTGATGCGCACTTTGACGGTGAACACGTCTAATCAGTGTTACCCCATTCATATCGGCCGGGGCACCTACCAGATGTTGCCTCGCCTGATGAAGGAAGTGGGTGTCGAAAAGGACCGCAAGCTGATGGTGATTACTGATAGCTCTGTCGCTCCCTTGTATGGCCAGGCACTCCAAGCGTCATTGCGTGCGGAAGGATATCAGATAGGGATGACGGTTTTTCCTGCCGGCGAAGAGAGCAAAAACTTAAGCGTGGTTGAGCGAGTGATTGGTGATTGCTTGCAGTTCGGCCTTGACCGCGGTAGCGTTGTGCTGGCTTTGGGCGGCGGTGTAGTGGGGGATTTGGCCGGGTTTGTTGCTGCCACCTATATGCGGGGCATCCCTTTCATCCAGTTGCCGACCACCTTGTTGGCGCATGACAGTAGCGTGGGTGGGAAAGTAGGCGTCAATCATGCGTTGGGTAAGAATTATATCGGAGCATTTCACCAACCGCTGATGGTCGTTTTTGATGTCGATGTGTTGCGCTCGTTGCCAGCGCGCCAAGTGCATTCCGGACTGGCGGAAGTGGCGAAGCATGCGCTGATCTGGGATGTCTCGTTTGTGGAGTGGTTGGAAGCCCATGCCGAGGAATTGCTTGCGCTGTCCCCCGAGCGTCTGACGGAAGCGATTTATCGTGGTTGCAAGGTGAAATCCGCCGTGGTGTCGCAAGATGAGAAAGAATTGGGCATCCGTTCAATTCTCAATTATGGACATACCATCGGCCATGCGTTAGAGGCAGTTTCGAGGTATCGTGTGTACACTCACGGTGAAGCGGTAGCGATCGGCATGGCCGGCGCGTCGCGATTAAGTGTCCGTTTGCTGGGCGCACCGAGCGAATTGGTCGATCGGACGGAACAGTTGCTCCGCCGCTTGTGCTTGCCGATCCGGTATGCAGAAAATTGGCCGTTGCCTCAGCTGTTAGAGGCGATGAAAAAGGATAAGAAGGCGCGCGGTGGCCAGTATACTTTTGTTTTGTCGCGCAAGTTGGGACAGGTAGAGATGGTGCGTGGAATCGAGGAAGCCGAAATCGTACAAACATTGAAGGAGATTTCGACACAGTAAATGAAACAAGGGCAGTCGTGCATCAACGAGGCCTGATCTGTGAGCTTGTTGTCTAAAAAATTTTGGAGCGGATGTGTGAATTTGCGCTCCTTTGTCGCTTGTCGAGAAGTGACTCCGTCTCCAAACGCAGGAGCGGGCAAAATCACTGTCTTTTTTAGGATTGTCCGTATTTATTCTGCGATTGGCGCCCGGTTTGAGTAAATCTCCCAGTCGCTACGCGTTCAAATATCTTGCTTAAAGGACGGGCCGTTTATCAAAGAGGCCTGTCCTTTTTTTCGACGTGGGTTGACATTCTGTGGGAACTCGGATAAAGTCTTGATAAGATCAGGTTAGTTTGAGTGAATTGTTGAGTTAATTGAGAGCAGAGTTGAGTGGAGAATAGGATATAGCGTAGTTGAGCTGAGCCAAATGATGAAGAATATGATGACTTCAGTCAGAGCTCGCGTGCTTTGACTTTTTTATTTGTGTTACACCCTCTCTATATCCTTTTCTCCCTTCTCATCATCGAGAAGGAGGGAGCTATCCATGATTTACCCCACGTATGAAGAATGCCAATCTTTTTCTTCCTCTTATTCTTTTATTCCCATATGCAAGACCGTGGTAGCTGATACGGAGACGCCGATCCGGCTGTTTGAACGGGTGAAAGATGACCCTTACGCTTTTTTGTTGGAAAGTGTGGAAGGTGGCGAACGATGGGCACGTTACTCCATGATTGGAGCCGAGCCGATGTGTGTGCTGAAATGCAAAGACAATCAGGTAGTGATAGAAGATGTGCAAGGGTGTCGCACCTTGGACATCACGCATCCGATGCAGTTTTTAAAGGAGTGGTTCAGTCAATTCCAAGCTCCGAAATATGCCCATCTTCCCCCTTTTCTCGGCGGCGCGGTGGGTTATGTCGGATATGAGGCTGTTCGGTTTATTGAACCAACTCGCCCGATCACTCATCCAACCGCAGAGACGCAACATTATGATTTTCATCTTATGGTTGCGGATCGGTTGATCATTTTTGATCACCTGAAGCAGACCGTCACTTTTGTGCAACATCTGGCACTGACTGACGGTGCGTTAGCAGAGGTTCCGCTGTCGGAGAGTTACCGGCGGGCGGTCGAGGAGTTGGAAACTTGGTGTGTAGAGACGTTGCAAGGGCATGCGGGCGGGGAGTTATCTTTTAAGCATGACATATCGCCTGATTCCCAATCGAGCGAAGAATTTGCCAATATCGGCAAGGAAGAATACATGGAGCTGGTGAGGCAAGCACAAGAGCACATTCGGGAGGGAGACATTTTCCAAGTGGTGCTGTCCCGAAAATTTACCCAGCCCCACGCGCCAGATCCGTTCCGCGTTTACCGCATTCTGCGGGTGCTCAACCCCTCTCCTTATATGTACTATCTGCGGTTGGGTAAGGAACAGGTGGTAGGGACTTCTCCTGAACGCATCATCCGTGTGACCGACCGTCTGGCGGAAATCTGCCCTATCGCTGGAACACGTCCACGTGGCCAAAACGAACGTGAAGATCAGGAGATGATGGACGAGTTGCTCAACGATGAAAAAGAAATCGCCGAGCATGTAATGTTGCTTGATTTGGGCCGCAATGATTTGGGACGTGTGGCGGAATATGGTGCTGTGCGCGTCCGGGAGCGGATGGTCATCGAGAAATATTCCCATGTTATGCATCTGGTTTCTCATCTGGAGGCGACTCTGAAAGAAAGAGTACACGCACTGGAAGCTTTTCAAGCTTGTTTCCCTGCGGGGACGTTGTCTGGTGCGCCCAAAATCAGGGCCATGGAGCTGATTCGCCAGTTTGAGCCCGAACCGCGCGGCATCTATGGTGGAGCGATTTTGTACTTGAGCTTCACAGGTAATCTTGATTCGTGTATCGCTATCCGTACCATTCATTTTCAGGATCAGTGCGCCACTGTGCAAGCAGGTGCGGGCATTGTGGCCGATTCAAACCCGGTCGGCGAATACTTGGAAACGTCGCACAAAGCCAAGGGAATGTTGACGGCGTTGGCAATGGCTAAACAGAGCGAATCCATGGAGGCGTTGAGATGATCGCGAACTTGGTGAAAAAAGTCGTTGCAGGGGAGCATTTGACAACGGCAGAAGCGAGACAGGCGATGGAATGTATGATGGAGGGAAACGCAACGCCGGTTCAAATCGCCAGCTTACTCACCTCGTTGCGGATGAAAGGAGAAACGGAGAACGAACTTCTTGGATTTGCGCAAGCAATGCGTTCCTTAGCGGTGCCCCTGCCGTTGCGGTTTGCCGATGCGGTGGATACTTGCGGCACAGGAGGTTCTGGCAGAAAGGCTTTCAATATTTCAACGGCTGCAGCCTTTGTTGTAGCCGCAGGCGGGGTCCCAGTGGTAAAACACGGAAACCGGGCTGCCTCGAGTCAGAGCGGGAGCGCCGATGTACTGGAAGCGATGGGGGTGCAGATCCGACTCGCACCGGAGGAAGCCAACCGACTGCTAGAACAGACGGGATTGGCGTTTTTGTTCGCTCAATTGTATCATCCGGCGATGAAACATGTGATGCCAACCCGCAAGCAATTGGGATTTCGTACGTTTTTTAATCTTTTAGGCCCTTTGTGCAATCCAGCTGGTGTGAATGTGCAATTGGTTGGCGTGTATGATGTGGATTTGACGGAGCCAGTCGCCTATGTGTTGCAACGGTTGGGTATCAAACGCGCCATGGTTGTGGCAGGATTGGATGGCATGGATGAACTGACCAATGCAGCGGAGACGAAAGTGTCCGAATTAAAGGACGGGCACGTGACGACTTATGAGGTATCACCGGAAGCGTTGGGTTTGGAGAGAGTGGCGCGCGAAACCTTAAGCGGTGGCACACCGGACGAGAATGCGGCGTTGATACGGGGCATTTTTGATGGGCGGATTACGGGCGGACCGCGCGATATTGTGGCTTTGAACGCAGGCGCAGCTTTATACTTGGCAGGAAAAGCCCCCACACTGTCTGAGGGAGTCAAAGAAGCGTTGCGGATCATCCGTTCCGGGGCAGCTTGCCGCAAGCTGGCAGAAGTGATTCGCTTGTCAAAGGAGGTTGCCCATGTTTCTTGATAAGATTCTCACCCAAAAGCGGTTGGAAGTGACACAGTTGACCCAGCGCTATACGAAAGAGCGTTGGGAACAGGCGGAGCGGATGCCGAAAGGGATTTCCTTGGCAGAATGTTTGTGTGCCGAAAAGGAATTGGGAGTAATCGCCGAGATCAAACCGGCGTCTCCGTCAAAAGGCATTATTCGCGAACAGGTGGACCCGGTTCCGATTGCTATCGCTTATGAGGAAGGCGGAGCCAATGCCATCTCCGTGTTGACGGATGCCGTTTTTTTCAAAGGCTCTGCTTCCAACTTGGTGAAAGTAAAAAAACGCGTTGCTTTGCCCGTCTTGCGCAAAGATTTTATCATTGATCCGCTTCAAGTCTTGGAAAGCAAGTTAATCGGCGCCGACGCCATCTTGTTGATCGTGGCCGCGCTTGACAGAGAGCGGCTACAGCTACTCAGTGAAACGGCTCACCGCTTGGGAATGGAAGTGTTGGTTGAAATCCATGATGAACGGGAGATCGATGATGCACTCGCTTGCCAGGCGGATGTGATCGGCATCAATAACCGTAATTTAGTGACCTTTGAGACGGACTTGGCCGTGACAGAACGATTGCGGCCGCTCCTCCCGACCCACCTTCCCGTCATCGGCGAAAGCGGAATCCATGCGCCCAAAGATGCCAAACGGATGCGCGAAGCAGGCGTTAAAGGGATATTGGTTGGTGAATATCTGATGCGTCAAGCGGATCCAGTGCGAGCGCTCTCAGAGTTGAAGCAGGCGGGGTCGGCATGACGGGTATTAAGTTGTGCGGGTTTCAAACGGTGGAAGACGTGCGCTTGGTATCTGGGCTCCCTATCGAGTTGATCGGATTCGTCATGGTCCCCGGCCGGCGGCGGACAGTTTCCTTAGACCATTTGCCGGAAATGTTGTCAGCCGTGCCGGCAGGCATAAAAAAGGTGGCTGTGTTGAAAGATGCCCCCCTTGCGGTTGCTGTAACATGGCAAACCCGATATTCGTTTGATGTGTTGCAGTTGCATGGAACCGAGCCTCCTGCTTATTGCGAAACATTGAAAAAGATGGTGGGGATCCGTCTCTGCAAGGTGTTTGACGCTTCAGCGAGACCGGTGTCAGAAGCAGGGCTGCCGGATTATGCGCCATGGATTGACTGTATCCTGCTGGATTCGGCCCAAGGTGGCTCTGGCAAATCATTCGACTGGACAGGAATTCCCCAGTGGCAGGAAGCGGCAAAAGCGTATGGCCTCCCTGTGTGGGTGGCCGGTGGATTGCATCCTGGCAATGTAGGCGCCTTGATCGGGAGATACGGCCCAGATGGGGTAGATGTGTCCAGCGGCATTGAGACGGATGGCCGCAAAGACGGCCTGTTGATAAACCGATTTGTGGAAAGGGTGATGGCGAGTGGTGATGAGGAAGAGCGCGGCGGAGGAACGGAGGGCGTCTTGGAGATACGGTGAGTTCGGGGGGCGCTTCGTGCCGGAGACAACGATGATGGCCTTGGCGGAACTTGAGCAAGGATTTGCAGAAGCGGTGCGTGACGAGGGATTTATTATGGAATACAAGAACTTGTTGCGTCATTATTCGGGGCGGCCAACTGCCTTGACGTTTGCCTCTCGCCTGACGGAGGAGATCGGCGGAGCTAAAATCTACTTGAAACGGGAAGATTTGAACCACACGGGAGCCCACAAAATCAATAATGCCTTAGGGCAAGCTTTGTTGGCCAAGCGGATGGGCAAAAGGAAAGTGATCGCCGAAACCGGAGCGGGTCAACATGGCGTGGCATCAGCGACTGCCGCCGCTTTGTTGGGACTGGCATGTGAAGTGTATATGGGTGAGGAGGATGTGCGTCGTCAACAGCTCAACGTGTTTCGCATGGAGCTTTTGGGAGCAAAAGTGATTCCAGTCACGTCTGGTACACGCACTCTCAAAGATGCCACCAATGAAGCGTTGCGCCGTTGGGTGGCGGAGGTGGACAGCACCTTTTACTTATTGGGTTCCGCTGTGGGTCCTCACCCCTATCCGGCGATAGTGAAGTTCTTCCAACGCGTTATCGGTGATGAGGCTAGGCAACAAATGTTAGAACGGGAAGGAAAGTTGCCGGAAGATGTAGTGGCGTGCGTGGGCGGCGGTAGCAATGCGATTGGCATGTTCGCCGCTTTCTTGGATGAGTGGAAGGTGAAATTGCATGGTGTAGAGGCGGCAGGGCAAGGCATTGGAACCGATTACCATGCGGCATCTCTGACCAAAGGCCGACCGGGAGTGCTACATGGCATGTACAGTTATTTTTTGCAGGATGAAGCGGGGCGCATCTTGCCAGCCCACTCTATTTCCGCCGGATTGGATTACCCTGGTGTGGGGCCGGAACATGCATATCTGAAAAATAGCGGCCGGGTGCGATATACGTCGGCGACAGATGCTGAAGCGATTGAAGCGGTGCAGCTTCTATGCCGGACGGAAGGAATTTTGCCGGCGCTGGAATCAGCTCATGCCATTTCGGAAGGGGTCAAGCTGGCTAAAATGCGGCGCAAAGGAGACATTGTGTTGATTTGCCTGTCCGGACGCGGCGATAAAGATGTGGAAACCATACGCCAAGCGATGGAGGTGGAGTGAGGATGACGGCGCTGGATGTAAGATTGCGGAAAGCAGAGCAATATTTTATTCCTTTTATCATGGCGGGAGATCCCTCGTTGGAGGTGACCAAGCGAATTCTTCGTTTGTTACAGGAAGAAGGGGCGGCAGCGATCGAGCTGGGTGTTCCGTTTTCCGATCCGATGGCGGATGGGCCGGTAATCCAAGCAGCGTCTGAACGAGCGCTCAAAAAGGGTGTCACGCTCCAAGACGTGTTGCGATTAGGCGAAGAGTTGCATGCAGAAGGCTTTCACACTCCTTTGATCCTGTTCACTTACTTTAATCCCGTGTTGCACTATGGGGTGGAGGCCTTGGTGGAAGATGCGAAAGCAAGCGGATTTGCAGGAATGATTGTGCCTGATCTTCCCCATGAAGAAAGCGCACCGCTCAGGCGGATTGGCAATCGATGTGCTTTTCCCATCATTCCGCTTGTAACGCCGACGTCAAAGGAGCGGATCGAGCAGATTGTGGCTGATGCGGAGGGCTTTGTGTATTGCGTCTCCTCCTTGGGTACAACCGGTATGAGACAGTATTTCGCTGATGATGTAGAAGCGTTTTTGGATACGGTGCGAGCGGCGAGCCCCGTACCAACGGCGGTGGGGTTTGGTATCTCCACTGGAGAGCATGTGCAACGTTTTCGCCGTCATGCCGACGCCGTCGTGGTGGGGAGCGCGCTGGTTGGGAAAATAGAGGAATGCCGTTCCGATTTGCTTGATCCGAACCGAATCGACCATGCGCTGGCCTCTTTCTCACGATTTGTCAGACAGTTGAAATCAGAGTAAGATAAGTGGAAAAGGGATGAGAGGAGCATAGATATGCAACCAAAAGCATCGGTGAGGGGTCTTCCCTTGTACAAGCCTGGCAAGTCGCTCGAAGAGGTCAAGCGGGAGTTGGGGTTGGAAGATGTGATCAAGCTCGCTTCCAACGAGAACCCGTTTGGATGCTCTCCGCGGGTGTGGAAAGCTTTGGAGGAAATCAAAGGGGAATTTCAATATTATCCTGAAGGAGCCGCCCCAGAACTGCGGGAGAAGCTGGCGGAGCATCTGGAAGTGGATCCGCGCCGCTTGATTTTTGGCAACGGCTCTGATGAAATCGTACAAATGCTTGCCCGGACGTATCTTGAACCGGGGGCGGAGTCGGTGATGGCTGATTTCACCTTTCCCCGTTATGACACGGTGACGCGAATCGAAGGAGGAGTTCCCGTCGTTGTGCCATTGCGCGAAGGTGTGCACGATTTAGAGGGTATGCTCGCAGCGATTACCGAGAAGACACGGCTCGTCTGGATCTGCAATCCTAACAATCCGACAGGCACGATTGTCGGCCAGGATGCGTTAAGTGATTTTCTGGATCGGATTCCGCCGCATGTGTTGGTGGTCTTGGATGAAGCCTACTATGAATATGTGACGGATTCGACTTATCCCGACTCTATTTCTCTGTTGGATTACAATCCGCAGATCATCATTTTGCGCACGTTTTCCAAAATATATGGGCTTGCCGCCTTCCGGGTCGGTTATGGCATCGCCCATCCCGATGTCATCGCTGAACTCGAACGGGTGCGTGAGCCGTTTAACGTGAATCGCTTGGCGCAAAAAGCCGCGGCGGCGGCTATAGAGGATGAGGCATTTGTCTTGTACTGCCGCAACCAAAACCGGATGGGGATCAAACAGATGACTGAGAAGTTTGATGAGTGGGGCCTTTCTTATTTCCCGGCTCACGGCAACTTCATCTTGGTCGATACGGGGCACTCCGCTGACGAAGTGTTTCAGCATTTGTTGCACCAAGGTGTGATCGTCCGCTCCGGAGCACACTTGGGCTTCCCTGAACACATCCGCGTAACGGTCGGGAAAAAGGAACAGAATGAACGTTTCTTGGAAGAGTTACACGCATTTTTACAGAAGAGAGGGAAGTGACACAGCATGCCAGATCGCATAGCCGTATTGGGAACCGGATTGATAGGCGGATCGCTAGCGCTGGGATTGAAGGACCGAACAGATGCCATGGTGATCGGTTATGACCGTTCTGACGAGGACTTGGCCTTGGCCGCGACGTTAGGGGCGGTCGATGAAGCGACAACCGATTTGGCAGAAGCGGTTTGTGAAGCGGATATTATCATTATCGCGTTGCCGGTTGGAGCGATCAAAGAGACGATCGATCGGTTGACCAGCTTACCGTTGAAAGCCGCTTGTATTGTCACCGATGTGGGAAGCACCAAATCGGAAATCGTCGCACACGCCCAAAAATTAAAGCAGCAAGACGTCATCTTTATCGGTGGGCATCCGATGGCCGGTTCGCATCGCTCGGGCATGAAAGCAGCTCATTCCCTACTGTTTGAAAACGCCTATTATGTGTTGACCCCGGATCCCGATACGTCTTTGCTGGCTGTGCAAAAGCTGAGTCGCCTCTTGCATTTGGCGACCAAAGCAGAATTGGTGATCATGGATCCGGTTCACCATGACCGAGTGGTGGGAGCCATCAGTCATTTGCCGCACATCATCGCTGCGGGGCTTGTCAATATGGTCGGCGATTACAATGAGCAAAACGAGTGGTTTCATCGGCTGGCGGCGGGCGGATTCCGTAGTTTGACGCGGATCGGCGCCAGCCATCCAGTCATGTGGCGGGATATCCTGCTCTCAAACCGGGAAGAGTTGATCCACCTGCTCGATGATTGGATGTTGCAGATCAACCATATGCGCGATGCCATCCACGAGGGGGATGGGGATCGGATTGAAGCTTTTTTCGCGAGATCGAAGCGGTTACGTGCGCAATTGCCTGACCGTAAAAAGGGCTTGCTCGCGCCTGTGTATGAATGTTGGCTCGATATTCCGGACGTGCCCGGGGAGATTGCGCGCGTCACTGCGATCCTAAGTGAGCAGGGCGTCAATATCAGCAACATTGAAGTGTTGAACAATCGTGAAGAGTTGCCCGGCGTGTTGAAACTGACTTATAAAAAAGAGCATGATTTCAAGCGGGCGGTGGCTTGCCTTAAAGAGGCCGGATACGCCGTGCACGCTGACAGAACGTGATGACGGTAAAAGGCGCAACCCGCCGCATGTACTAATCGGCTTGGAAGTGTGCCGTTGACATCATGAGACGCGCCGCAGCACAAAAAAACAGAGTTGACAGATAAACAAAGGGAGGTATCATCCATGATTCGTACATCACAGCGCAAACCGTTTCGCGCTACTGTCACCGTGCCGGGAGACAAATCTATATCCCACCGCTCCATCATGTTTGGCGCGGTGGCCAATGGAACGACAGAGATTGAAGGTTTTTTGCCCGGAGCGGATTGCTTGAGCACCATCCGCTGTTTTCAGCAGATGGGCGTGGAGATCGAACGTTTGTCCGAAACGGCGGTTCGTGTGCGCGGGCGCGGTTTTGAAGGGTTGAAAGAAGCGACGTCCCCACTGGATGTAGGCAACTCCGGTACGACAATCCGATTGATGTTGGGTATCCTTTCTGGAGTGCCGATCTATTCCACTTTGATCGGTGACGAGTCCATCGCTAGGCGACCCATGAAGCGGGTTGTGGATCCGTTAAGAAAGATGGGCGCGCGCATTGACGGCCGGGAAGAAGGCCGGTTCACCCCCATTGGTGTGAGGGGTGGCGAGTTGCAGGGGATCACATATGAAAGTCCCGTGGCCAGCGCGCAGGTGAAATCTTGTCTGCTGTTGGCGGGGTTAAATGCCGAAGGGGACACGGTTGTGCGTGAACCATCCCAATCGCGGGATCATACAGAACGCATGTTGCCTGGGTTTGGAGTGGAACTAGAGGCGAAGGGGACGGAAGTGAGGCTCAAAGGAGGTCAAACGCTGACCGGAACCAAGGTGCGGGTGCCTGGTGACATTTCGTCGGCTGCTTTCATCCTGGCAGCGGCATTGATGGTACCAGGTAGCCGAGTCACAGTGGAACATGTTGGCCTCAATCCAACGCGAACAGGCATATTGGATGCTTTGCAGATGATGGGTGCCGAGGTGCATACAGAGATCACTGCTCATTGGTGCAATGAACCGGTCGGCAATGTGACGGTCTCATGTAATAACCTGCATGGAGTGGAGATCGGGGGAGCATTGATTCCGCGCTTGATTGATGAAATTCCCATTTTGGCAGTGGTTGCGACGCAAGCCCACGGCACGACGGTGATTAAGGATGCGCAAGAGTTAAAAGTCAAAGAGACCAACCGAATCGCAACCACCGCGAAGGAATTGAGAAAACTGGGGGCGTCCGTGGAAGAGACGGAAGATGGACTGATAATTGAAGGGGGAACGCAACTCAGTGGTGGACATTGCCACAGCCATGGGGACCATCGCATCGGCATGGCCATGGCGATTGCCGGATTTGCCGCGTCTGGTGATGTAGTGGTGGAAGGGACGGAAGCCATTGATGTTTCTTTCCCTGGTTTTGCGGGTCTAATTGCGCAGTTATAGAAAATATCAATCAGAAAATTGCAAAAAAAGATTGACCTTGTCCTGCTCCAGTCGTATAATTGGATATACAGTATGGTTTCTCTCCACTCCTATCCAATATTGTACGTCCTGTGCAAAGCCGCTCTCACATAGAGCGGTTCTTTTTTGTGGATTAGATTCATAAAAGTGGGGTGAGGTGGTTTCCGATGGTCAAGCACATGAGCCGGTTGGGCTGTGAAATCCTGCTAGTGGTGGGGATATTAATCGCTTTGAAAAACGGCTTCTTTCCCTGGATGATTTCCATGTGGTATCCCAATCCCTTGCTTTCGGAAAAAATGGGGGAATGGACGGCCATCATAATAGGAGTGGGCACGTGCCTGCTCTATATGGGATTGGGTTCCGCCGCCAAACATGCGCACGCCCTCACCCCGGCCCAGATGATCGGCACCTTCGGGCTGTTGCACGGGACATTCTTCCTGCCGTTTCCCCAGTGGCTCGAGCAGATCATTCGAGATTGGCAAGGCTTGTTGGATGATATGTTGGCGCTGTTTCTTCCCGGAAGGATTTTTACCTCCTTTGAATTGTTTGGCATGCTGCTAGGCATGTTCATCCTCGGGCGTTTATTTTATGTGAGGGAGGATGAACCCCGTCACCTCGGGCAGGCGCAGAGGGAAGAAAAAAAGTTGCCTTCTTCAACCACTTAAGTCTATCTCGCTCTCGTTTTGTCAAAAATAGGAATAATGACAGAAACGAGAGGATGGGAAGATGGTGAGGATTGCAGATTGGTTAACCTATGCCGATATTGAACAATTGAAACAATTGACCCGGTTTTATGGTTGTCAAACAAATAATCAGCATTCCAAAAATGATTTGATCTGCGCCTTGTTGCAACAATTCGGCAAGAAAAACCAGTTGCGTTCCCAAATCAGCACATTGTCGCAAGCTGAGCAACGGTTTTTGCAACTGCTCGTGTTTGACCAAAGCCCGGCGTACACATTTGAGGAGTTATTGGCCAAAGGGAGAGCGGCACTGGACGGAATGGATGGGGAGCCGCGGTCATTGGTTGTCGGTGCCTTAAAGCGGGGTTGGCTGTTTCCAGGGTATTCGCATCGGACGCAATACCTCTACCATTTGCCATCTGATCTGGGCAAACAGATGTGTGACATTTTTTTGGAACCTTATGTGCAACCCCATTTCCGGTTGATGTCGAAGCCGTCGTTTTATCGGGATGAGCAGGGGCAAATGATGGAGGATTTGCGACTGTTTCTCGATATTTTGGGCAAGGAGGACATTCGGCTGACAGTGGATGGGTCCATCTACAAACAACAGCAGAAGTATATTTTGCAAAAGATGGCCATTGAAGAAAAGCCGATTACTGAAAAGGGACCCAGGTTTGGCTTTGGCAGAAGATACCATCAGTATCCTGATCGTTTTTCCTTCTTGTACGATTATGCTTTTTATCAAGGTTATATTATAGAAGATCGAGAGGGTTATTTGCGTTTGAACGTAGAAAAAAGCGGGAAAACAAATCAACAAGAAGAAGTAGGCAAAGAAATGGTCAGGTTTTTCATCCGGTTGTACCGCAAACCCATTCCGCACCTTCCTATCATCCTTCGTTGGATCAGCTCTTTGTGCCATCCGGGGTGGATGATGACGGAAGTGGTTTACCAAGCGGTTGATCCATGGTTGGCTCCATACTATTATGAGACGAAAGAAAGCTTGTTTGACAAAGTGGTGCGCATGCTGGTGCATCTGGGTGTTTTGCGAGAAGGGGTGGACGGGGAAGTGCATTACCTGTCACTGACTCCGATGGGGGCCAAATGGTTGCGGGGGATCACTGCGTTTAGGGAAAAAGTCATCGAAGATCGATTTTTGAAATTAGGCTGACGAGCAGGAAAACAGGCGAAATCAGTCGAATTATATTGTTACCAGAAACTAACCGATGTTTCTGCGTAACATAACCCAGCAATAGACTAAATATTCAAATAATTTAGTAGGTGAGGGGTAAGAATGGAGAGCAGCGTTACTATTCAAGAGAAAAAAGAGTTTATTCGTTGGTTCTTGAATCGTTATGAGCTGCAAAAAAAAGAAGCTGCGTGGTTGCTTGAATTCTTGTCTTCCAATGAACGGTTGCTTTCAAGGGTGCATTTCGTTGATCATGTCCGCCATCTGCCGAAGACGATGATCATCTCGGCGAAGTGCAGTAAGATGATTCCCTTTCGATTCACTAAAAACAAACGCGTAGGTACAGATGTTGAGACGGCGTTTTATGATATCCGAACGAATCCGAACGAAGAAGTTTATATTGGGCTTCACTTTAAAGACCGAGCCGCATGTCCCGAATATGCCGCGATATTGGAGGGAAACCCCATGGAAAAACATGACTTGGTGCAAGACCATTTGCTCAGTCTGTTCGCGGAGATCATCCTAGACCAAGCGGTAAAAGAATTTCAACGCAAAGAGCTGTACAAGCGGATTGACCATGCGCTCCAAGCAAGAGACGAAGAAACATTTTTACGGCTCAGCGAACAATGGGTCAAGATACTGGAGTCCTGATATGTTTTGCTGTATAATGCTCAGCATGTAGCTGAGCATTTTTCTTTGGAAAGAAGGAACGGACATGATTTTAAAAGGAATCGACCGGGAACAATGGGGTAGCGTGGCGGCTTATGTGGACACGCTCTTGTTGCCTATATCCACGGTGCGGCTCACAGGCAAGATGTTGCAAGTGGATGAAAGTTTGTTTATCGACGAATTAGCAAACGATTTGGAGGAAAAACTAAGGGGCAGGCTTTTGTTGCTACCCGCTATTTCATACATTGGTCAAAATCCGGAGGTGTTTAAACCTTACATAAATGAAATAATAAAAGAGATGGCCAACTCTGGTTTCACCTATCTCATACTGCTTGCGGACCGGGCTCACGCGGCCATCATGGAAGATTTGCAGGAAGCGTTTGCAGAAAAAACGGGATTAGTCATCATCACACACACGGTTGAACAGGGCGAACAGGAGGGGCGCGAGGCGCATTTGGAACAGGCCAAAGACCAGCTTTACCAAAAAGTGCTGGAAGTGTGGCAAAATCATGCTTAAATTGTCATTAAAACGTCCCGATTTTGTCCGCTCAAAGTCACAGCGGTTCCTTGACTTTATCACCCACCTTTCGCTATCATGTATATGTCCTAGTAAAAGATAGTCAGTGTCCTAGCAAAACAAAGATTCCGGTCCGAGTGGACGGTTGAAGCCGTATAGAAGGAGGTCGGACAAGTCGTGAGTAAGAAAGTTTCCCGCCGCCAATTCTTAACGTATACGTTAGGTGGGACAGCCGGTTTCCTCGCTTCGGGACTGCTATTCCCGATGGTGCGTTTCGCTGTGGATCCTATGCTGAAAAAAGGAGAAGCAGGAAACTTTTTGGATGTGGGTCTCAAGGTAGATGAGATCACCGATACCCCCATCAGCGTGAAGTTCGTCATTCACCGCAAAGATGGTTGGTATGAACCACCAAAAGGGGAAACCATGACGGCATGGGTATTGAAGGAGGGCAACGAAATCCTGGCCCTTTCTCCAGTGTGCAAACACTTGGGTTGTACCGTAAGCTACAATACCAACCCACAATTCAAAAATGAATTTTTCTGTCCTTGCCACTTTGGACGATATACGAAGGACGGGACAAATGTTCCAGGTACTCCTCCAGCAAAGCCGTTGGATCGGTATGAAACCAAGATCGAAAACGGCAAGTTGCTGATCGGACCACTAAAGAAAGCTTAATGGCTCTTGAAACGGAGGTGTAGCGGATGCTGCGCGCCATCTATGATTGGGTGGACGAGCGTCTGGATATTACGCCGATTTGGCGCGATGTCGCCGACCATGAAGTACCGGAACACGTTAACCCTGCCCACCATTTCTCAGCATTTATTTATTGCTTTGGTGGACTGACATTTTTTGTTGTCGTTATTCAAATACTGTCCGGTATGTTCTTGGCGATGTATTATGTTCCAGACATTGTAAACGCTCACGCAAGTGTAAACTACCTGCAGAACGAAATCGCCATGGGCGCAATCGTTCGGGGGATGCACCATTGGGGTGCGAGTGTCGCTATTGTGATGCTGTTCCTACATACCCTGCGTGTCTTTTTCACCGGTTCTTATAAGCACCCGCGTGAATTTAACTGGGTTGTAGGTATGTTGATTTTTGCAGTTATGCTGGGTCTCGGATTTACAGGATACCTCTTGCCATGGGACAACAAAGCATACTTCGCTACCAAGGTAGGGGTCGAGATTGCCGCATCCGTACCAGTGATTGGGCCATACATCGCTATCTTCCTGCAAGGCGGAGACATCGTAGGTGCGCAAACACTTGCTCGTTTCTTCGCGTTACATGTGTTCTTCCTCCCAGCTGCGTTACTCGCATTGTTGGGCGTACACTTTATTCTCATTCGTCGTCAGGGCATTTCTGGACCGCTATAAGGTCTACGCGTGAGGAGGGATCCACTTGGCACATAATCAAGACGGAAACCATACACAAGTCCACTATGTGGGAGACTCGCGCGTTCGTGCAGACCGTCCAAAGATGTATCCCAAGGACTACTCAGAGTTTCCTGGTAGAACGGAAGCTTTCTTTCCCGACTTCCTTCTGAAAGAGTGGATGGTTGCAGCCGTCTTCCTCGTTGGTTTTATGACACTGGTCATGGCCCATGAACCTGAATTGGGAGAACTGGCGGATCCGACGAACACCGGTTTCTTGCCTGTACCAGACTGGTACTTCCTCTTCTTGTACCAGTTGTTGAAGTACAAATGGGCTGCTGGTAAATTCGTAGTGATTGGTACTGTTATCCTGCCAGGGATTGCGTTTATGGCTTTGATGCTCGCTCCATGGCTGGATGGTACGAAAGAACGTCGCCCGATCAAACGCCCGGTGCCAGTTGGCATCATGTTGGTTACGCTTGTTGCGATTTGCGCGTTGACATGGGCGGCAGAATATGAGCACGAATTGCAATTGGAATCAGCTATCGGTAAAACACCACAAAATACTAAAGTAATAGCCCAAGACGAACAAGGATATCAAATTTACGCGAAAAACGCATGCATCAAATGTCACGGTGACAACTTGGAAGGGAAAAACGGTCCTACGCTGATCGGTACAGGTAACCGTCACACCGCTGAGGAAATCACCAAGTACATTGATGAAGGTAAAGGAACAGCGATGCCTGCGGGCATGTTCCAAGGCAGTGAAGAAGAGAAGCGAATTCTTGTAGAATGGCTCATGAAGCAAAAACAACAATAATTTAGCACAAAGCCTGGTTACATCTATGTGACCAGGCTTTTGCATAATAAAAAGTGGGTGGATCCATGTCAGTGTCTGATGCTATGCACTATGTACTGTCCATGCTCAGAAAACGCACCGTCTTATGGATATTATTCATTGTTAATTTTTTGGGGTCCATTTATGGATTTTATTGGTACAAAGAGCAGTTGGCTTTGACAGAGCCCAAGGTGTTAACCCTGTTTGTCCCCGATAGCCCGACGGCGAGCACTTTTTTTACTTTTGTGTTGTTGTTGTACCTGTGCTCGCGCCGTAGTCCGCTGTTAGAGGCTTTTGCTTCGATCACCTTGTTTAAATACGGCATTTGGGCTGTGGTGATGATATTTTGGGGTGCTTACCTAGATGTGCGTCCGATGATGGATTCCCTATCGTGGCAACATTGGATGTTGGTGCTTTCCCATTTGGGGATGGCCGCGCAAGCTATTCTGTACGCTCCTTTTTACACGTATGGCCAGCGGGAGATTCTCATCGTCGCCGCGTGGACGCTGCTCAACGACGGATTGGACTATGGGTTGGATATTCATCCTTGGCTGGCAATGTCATTGGAACCGCTTGACCATGTGGTGGGTTGGTTCACGCTCTTGCTTAGCTTGACTACGTTGTTGTTGTTTTCGATTTTTGCGATGTTGCCGAGCAAATGGCGCTCGCAAGACTTACCCCTGCCGCGATCTTCATAAGCGTTTACCGAGAAACCGGGAATTTGCCCGGTTTTTCTTTTTTCCAGGGTTACAGACATATTCCGATACCTGAAGGGAATAGTCTTGTACCAAAGACTAGTGAACGGGAGGAGTGTGTCTTCAAGGTGCATTTGCGGTGGATGGGTAAGGGCCTGGCGATGATTCTGCTGTGGCTGATCGTCCATCCCGCCGTCGTGCAGGCGGAAGGGGTGGAGCAGGAAAGGGAAGAATGGACCCAGTTGGCGGGGAAAATCGAACGGGAAGTGGAATCAGCACAATGGCTGGAAGCACGTGAGGATTTAGGGGTGTTGGCAAGGCGTTTTTCCCAAGCAGATTGGCTGGCGGAAAACCTGTCGCTGGAAGCAGTACACAACTTGAGTGGAGTATTGATGGAATTGGAATGGGGCTTAAATCAAATTCGACCGAATCGGAAGGAACTTTCCCGGTCGGCTGAACGGATGCACCTGGCTTTTGATGCTCTGTCCCATCCCAATCAACCGTTGTGGCAACGTTTTTATCTGCCGATGAAAGAAGAGGTGGCCACAGCGAAGCAAGCCATTGGACGCAAAGACCGGCAACGCGCCCGCCAAGCAATCGAAGCGTTGCATCAGAAGGCGCAACTCGTCCGCCCCGCGCTGCTCGTGGCGAAGAGTCCTTTTGTTGTGCATAAAATGGACTCCTTGATCGCTTATATGCGTAAGGAAAAGCAGCTGGATCGTTTGGCCGTTGCGCTGGGGCAGTTTGAACAGTTGCTTTATCCGCTGTTTTATGGTACCGAGCGGGATGTGATGGCGACAGTCCATCGGTGGAAGGAAGGGGAAGCGATTTCGCTTACCTATTGGCTGGCGCTGATGATCGTCACCGTATTAGCTTATGTCGCTTGGCTCCGTTATCGGGCTGAATCCAATCCAGCACCAACGTAAACGGTTCTGCCAGCCAGGGGTCACTTTCCGTAAGTGAATCCTTCACCCAACACATCTTTGGCGTCGTGCACTACGACAAATGCATAAGGGTCGTGTTGGGTCACCGTATCTTTTAACTTTGGCAGTTCATTTGGGCCGACAACCACATATAAGACTTCTTTTTCGTGGCCGGTGTATCCCCCTTTGCCGTTTAAGATGGTGACGCCGCGATTCATTTTTTGCGTGATGGTGCGGGCGAGTGCTTGCGGATGGTTGGTGATGATGGTGGCCGCTTTAGAAGCGTTCAAGCCCTCCACCACAAAGTCTACCACCTGTGCGCCGATAAAGACGGTAACCAAAGTATACATGGCCATATCCAAGCCGATCAAAAAAACGGAGCTGGCAATGACAGCAAAGTCAAACAAAAACATGGTTCGGCCGATGCTCCAGCCAAAATATTTTTGCACGATCCGCGCAATAATGTCTACACCACCGGTCGTGCCTCCGACTCGAAAGATGATACCGAGTCCAGCTCCTACCAAGACGCCTGTATACAATGCGCACAAGAGCAGGTCTTTGGGAGGTGCACCCCACAGTTTGACAATGGGTACGGTCAGCTCCAACATCAAGGATGAGGCGCCAATTCCGACCAACGTATAAAAGAATGTCCGCTTGCCAAGCACGCGGTACCCGATGAACAAAAGCGGAATATTTAACACCAGAATGACCATACCGGGCGACCATCCGAAGGCGTAGTACAGCAACAAGCTTATCCCGGTGAATCCCCCCTCGGCCAATTGGCTGGGAATGGCGAAATAATTGATCCCCACAGAAAAAATGAAAGCTCCCAAAAAAATCAAAAAGATGTTCCTAGCATGTTCAATCCCCGTAAATTTCATCTTAACCGCCTCTTTGTTTATCATTTAATCCCGCTATATTATACATGTCCTATTTTGTGACATCAATGAGGGAAACATGGAGAAAAGCGCTAATGTGTTATGATTTTAACGTGGCGGCGTATCTTCTTGAAGCGCAGTCAAGAAGCGCCGGACGAAAACATAGCTTTTGGCTGTATTTGGACAAGCTTTATTTTCCCCTGAATGGGGGTTTTTTGATTAACTGCTTGTTTATTGGCTACGGCATGGTTACTATAAATAAATAAGTGGTATCGATAACCATCGGTTTGTAATGGCAAGGGTTGGTTTTGGGGTGGCGGCTGTGAGCGATTTATGGAATGATTAGAGAGATCAGGCAGGTCACCGCAGGGTCTTGACCATGAAGATGGCCCGCAACCGAACATCCGTTGGCTGTCCAAACGAAGTGAATGCGATATTGCCAGTGTGGTTGGAGGTATAAGAACATGGCGGAAAAAACATTGAAAGAGATGCAACAAGAAGTAGACGCGTATATCAGCCAGTTTAAAGAGGGCTATTTTCAGCCGTTGTCTATGCTGGCGCGGATGACGGAAGAAGTGGGGGAATTAGCCCGTGAAGTGAATCATCGCTATGGGGAAAAACCAAAAAAGCCCGGCGAAGAAGAAAACAGCCTCGAAAGCGAGCTGGGCGACATTATGTTTATCGTCACCTGTTTTGCCAATTCGCTCAATATCGACTTGGAGAAGGCCTTTGATGGGGTGATGGAAAAATATCGCACGCGTGATGCGAATCGTTGGACACGGATTGATCAGGAAGGAAAATAATGGAGACAACAGAGAAGAGGAGAAATGACACCATGGGTATTCGAGTCATCGTTGCCGGCGCCAGTGGGCGCATGGGGCAAGAGGTAATAAAAATGATGCGACAATACGATCATTTGGAGTTGGTTGCTGGCGTTTCGCGCACATACGCTGGACAAGACGTCGGTGAAGCATTGGGTTTCAATCCGATTGGGGCCCCGTTTTATGCGACGGCGCAAGAAGCATTGGAAAAGCATGAAGCAGATGTGTGGGTCGATTTCACTACTCCCCACGCAGTGAAAGAACATATGGTGTTGGCGATCAGCAAAGGTGTGCGGCCGGTGGTGGGCACAAGCGGATTGTCGGAAGCTGAAGTACAAGAGCTATCCGAGCTGTGTGCGGAAAAAGGTGTAGGGGCGATCATCGCGCCTAACTTTGCGCTGGGCGCCGTTTTGATGATGGTGTTTGCCCGGCAGGCGGCCAAATACTTGCCTCATGTCGAAATTGTGGAATACCACCATGATCAGAAATTAGACGCTCCTTCAGGCACGGCAATGAAGACGGCCGAGATGATCAGTGAGATGCGAACCGAGATCAAACAGGGGCACCCAGAAGAGAAAGAACTGCTGCACGGTGCGCGTGGAGGGTTGACTCAGGGCTTTCGCGTTCACAGCGTGCGTTTGCCAGGGTTGATCGCGCACCAAGAGGTGCTGTTTGGCGGCGAAGGGCAACTGTTGACCATCCGCCACGATTCTTTCAATCGCGAATCATTTATGCCAGGTGTGAAATTAGCGGTTGAAAAAGTGATGGAACAAGACCGGCTCGTGTACGGTTTGGAAAATGTGATTGATTTCGCTTAGAGGAGAGCGGGGATCCAATGAAAAACGCGTTTCCAAGGTATCCTTTGCTGAGCGGAGATACCCCGTTGATGCCGCTAGCCAATCTGGGGGCGGAACTGGGGGTAGCCAGCCTGTGGATCAAACGGGATGATATGACGGAATTGGCATTCGGCGGCAACAAACTGCGCAAGTTGGAGTATTTGCTGGGACAAGCATTGGATGAAGGATGTGATTTGGTGATTACGGGGGGAAGCCCCCAGTCGAATCACGCCCGCCTCACAGTGGCGGCCGCTAACAAAGCCGGCTTGGAAACTTGGTTGTGCTTTGCGGGTAACCGCTTAGGCGATGTGCAGGGGAATTTGTTGTTGGATCAATTGCTCGGCGCGAAATTGTTTGCGACTGGGGCGTACGGTTCAGATGGCTTGCTTGCGGTGATGCGGGAAAAAGCGTTTGCGGCAGAGCGTTTGGGCAGAAAGCCGTTTATCATTCCCGTGGGAGGCTCTACCGGAAGAGGAGACTACGGCTATGTCACCGCATGGTACGAGCTGGAGCGGCAACGGCAACAGCAGAAATTGCCACCGTTTGATGAAATCTATGTGGCGGTGGGGACGGGCGGAACGTTGGCCGGGCTTGCTGTCGGGCGAAACCTGACCCAAACCCCCACCCGTTTCCGCGGGATCAGTGTCTGGCAAGAGCGAGAGCAGACGGAGCAAGAGGTGAACCGTTTCATGCGCCAGCTGTGTAAAGAGATCAACCATCCGGCAGCTTCTGGATTGGCGCCGGCCGACGCGCTGTTCGATCAATACATTGGTCGCAAATACGGCTCGCCCTCACCGGCGGGGAATGAAGCGATTCGGAAGTTGGCCCGCGCGGAAGGGATTTTGGTCGATCCGATATACACAGGAAAGGCGTTGGCGGGAATGCTCGACCAATTGGCGAAAACAGCCGATAAATCAAAACGGGTATTATTTTGGCATACAGGTGGCACGCCCGCCTTGTTTACGCATGCATCATCCTTGGCGCGTATGTGACGTCATCATTGAAAAGGGGGAGCCCAATGAATATCGCTTTAATTGCGCATGATGCAAAAAAAGAGCAAATGGTGCAATTCGCTATCGCTTATGAAGAGTTGCTTAAGCCCCACCGCCTCTTTGCTACCGGAACTACCGGCAAGCGCATTGCGGAGGCGACGTCACTTCAGGTGCATCGCTTTTTATCTGGGCCGCTGGGTGGGGATCAACAAATCGGAGCGTTGGTAGCAGAAAACCGCATGGATCTGATCGTCTTTTTCCGCGATCCGCTGGCCGCGCAACCGCATGAGCCGGACATATTGGCTTTGTTGAGATTGGCCGATGTCCATAATATTCCAGTAGCTACGAATCTAGCGACGGCGGAAATCATGATTCGGGCCGTCAAAGAAGGCGAGCTGTCGTGGCGCGAGCTGGTCAATCCAACCCGGTAATGGGAGAGGAGAGGGAACATAGATGAATACCGTAGATATTTTGGCGTTTGGTGCACATCCCGATGATGTAGAAATCGGAGCGGGTGGCATTTTGGCCAAACATGTGAAACAGGGCTACCGCGTGGCCATTTGCAATCTGACCGAAGCGGAGCTGTCTTCAAACGGGACCGTGGAACGGCGACGCATGGAAGCGAAGCGGGCTGCCGCCATCTTAGGGGTCGGGCAAGTGATCGATTTGTCTTTTCCCGACCGCGGCTTGGGCGGAAGAGAGCAGATCGACAAGATGACACAAGTGATTCGCCAGTATAAGCCCAAGGTGGTTTTGGCCCCATATTTTGAAGATCGGCATCCAGATCATGTGGCATGTAGCCGCATGGTGAAAGAGGCTGTTTTTGACGCGGGGATTCGCAAAAAAAAGACACCTGGGGACGAAGAAGCCCATCGTGTTCATCGATTGTATTATTATTTCATCAATGATGTCCATCCAGCTGATGTGATTGTGGATATCAGTGATGTTTACGAACAGAAAATGGAATCGATTTTGGCTTATCAAAGCCAATTTAACCCGAAAGAGGGAGAAGTGGGCACCCCGCTAAACAGCCCAACGTATTTAGCAATGGTGCGCGGCCGTGACCAGTTATGGGGCCACCAGATCGGTTCGCTCTATGGGGAAGCGTTAAAAAGCCCGACGCCATTGAAAAAAACATCATTGATTGAGGCATAAAGCGAGAAGAGCGGGAGGATGCCAAATGCGCATTGGGATTACATGTTATCCTTCACATGGAGGATCGGGGGTTGTGGCCACCGAATTGGGGAAATTGTTGGCTGAAAGAGGCCATGACATCCATTTCATCACTTATGACATGCCGTTCCGTTTGGGGCGGTTTCATCAAAATATCCGTTATCACGGAGTGGAGGCGCACCGCTACGCAGTCTTCAAATATCCGCCGTATGATTTGTCCCTTGCCAGCCGAATGGCGCAAGTGGCCAAAGAGTACCAGTTGGATCTTTTGCATGTTCACTATGCGGTGCCGCACGCGATTGCTGCTGTGCTGGCGAAACAGATGGTGGGCGACCATCTCAAAGTGGTGACGACTTTGCACGGGACAGACATCACGGTGTTGGGAGAAGATCCCTCATTGCGCGATGTGATTCGTTTCGGAATTCAGAACAGCGATGCTGTGACGGCGGTGTCAGACGATCTGGTTAGACAGACAGAAGAGTTGTTTTGTGTGAACAAGGAAATCGAACGGATCTATAATTTCGTTGACACCCGTGTGTATTACCCTCGCGATGTGGAACCGTTGCGGGATCGTTGCTGTGAAAAAACGGAAAAACTGTTATTACATATATCCAATTTCCGGGCAGTGAAACGCCCGTTGGACGTGATTTCAATCTTCCATCGGGTGGCAAGCGAAATTCCTGCACGGTTGTTCCTTGTAGGGGAGGGGCCGGAAATGCCCAAAGTGATCCAGCGGGTGCAGGAGCTAGGCCTAGATGATAAAGTGGTTTTCCTAGGCAAACAGGATGAAGTGGCCCAATTGATTTCATTGGCCGATTTGCTGCTGTTGCCGTCCGAAAAAGAAAGCTTTGGCTTGGTTGCGCTGGAAGCAATGGCTTGTGGTGTGCCTACGATCGCCTCCAACGCCGGGGGTATCCCTGAAGTGGTGACACATGGGCAAAACGGCTTTCTGGCGCCAGTCGGCGCGATTGAAGAGATGGCTCAATACGCGTTGATGTTGCTCAGAGACGATGCGTTGCACCAAAATTTTTCGCAAGCGGGTTTGGACCGTGTTAAACAGGAGTTTTGTGGCTTGAAAATTGCGGATCAATATGAACAGTTATATGCGAAGGTGTTGTCCCGCTAATTCGTCAGAGAGGTTTTGGACGGAGGAAATGAGATGGATGAGCGCAAACAAGCGGCGTTGTGGGTGATGGAGAAGCTAGAGCAAGCGGGGTTTGCCGCGTACCTTGTGGGTGGTTGCGTCAGAGATGAGCTGATGGGACGTCAGCCGCAAGATTATGATGTAGCGACAGAGGCGCGGCCGGAGCAGGTGCAAGCGATATTCCCGCGAACGGCGCCTACCGGCTTGCAACATGGCACCGTTACGGTCGTGCATAACGACTTGCCGATCGAAGTGACGACGTTTCGCATCGAAGGGGAGTATGAGGATCGGCGGCGTCCAAGCCAAGTCGCTTTTGTATCTTCTTTGAAGCTCGATCTGGCTCGGCGCGATTTCACGGTTAATGCCATGGCCCAAGATCGGCACGGAGAATTGATTGATTATTTTTCGGGAATGTCTGATTTGGAAGCGAAAGTGATACGAGCCGTTGGAGATCCCATGGAGCGGTTTCAAGAAGATGCGCTCAGAATGTTGCGGGCCGCGCGGTTTGTGGCGCAGTTCGGGTTTTCTCTCGATGCAGAAGCAAGACAGGCGATGGTCCAGCTGAAACGGGAATGCCGGTTTTTATCTGTCGAACGGGTGGTGTCTGAGCTGGAAAAAATGTGGAAGGCAATGGCTCCATCCGCTGGGTTGGAGATTCTGGCTGACACTGGACTTTTTGCCCATCTCCCCCCGTTTTGCCAGTGGGCAGACGGGCGCCAGCTTGCCATAGAAAGGCTGGAAAGGTTTGACTGGGTGCGGGACAGGATTGTCCGCTGGAGTTACCTGCTGTCACTGTGCAAAACAGACATGGCCGGTCTGGCGGCGAGATTGAATCAGCTGAAGTTGGCCACTCGGGACAAAGAAGCGATCAGCGCTTGCATGCAGTTGGGATTGACTTGGCAGCGGCAAACGGATGAGGAATGGAAACGCCGTTTATATCGCTTTGGCCTTGATGCGCTTCAGCGAGCGGGGCAATTGGCTTGCTTGCTGGAGTTAAGGCGGCCGGAAGATCCAGATGAGATGAAGTTGGCAGCGTGGTGGCGGGCGATGCCAGTCAAACACACGCGGGAATTGGCCGTTTCCGGGACGGATCTGATTCGCCAGACAGGCCGCCAAGCAGGGCCGTGGGTGGGTCGCACGTTGGCTTACCTTGCAGAACAAGCGGCGTTGCAACGGATTCCAAATGAAAGAGAAGCATTGTTGAAGGAAGGGTGTCAATTTGGGGCAAAGTATACGCAATGAATTGATCCGCGTCTTGATTGCAAACGACGCCGTTTTTATGTCGGGTGAGGAAATCAGCCGAAAAGTGGGCGTTAGCCGGGCGGCGATTTGGAAACACATTGAAGAATTGAGACAAGAAGGCTATGAGATTGAAGCACGTCCGCGCCACGGTTACCGATTGGTACATCGGCCGGATCGGATGGCTCCTGAAGAAATATATCCGCATTTGCAGACGGACGTGTTTGGACGTGAGATAAAGTATCTGGCGCAAACGGAATCCACGCAAATCGTGGCGCACCAATGGGCGAGGGAAGGCGCTCCGGAAGGGGCAGTGGTTATCGCCGAAGAGCAGTTGCAGGGGCGCGGCAGATTGGGGCGCGCTTGGCACTCTCCTCCAGGCACAGGGATTTGGATGAGCATGATCCTGCGCCCGCCCATTCCATTGAGCCATGCACCACACTTGACATTGCTTGCTTCAGTTGCCGTGCAGGCGGCGCTGGCTGAGTCGACGGGATTGCCTGTGAAGATTAAGTGGCCTAACGATTTGCTCATCCACGGTAAGAAAGTGTGCGGTATATTAACGGAATTGCGCGGTGAACAAGATCAAATCCATTATGTGATCATGGGGATGGGGATCAATGTCAACGTGAAAACCGACGACTGGCCCGATTGGCTCAAGCATGTGGGGACCTCTTTGATGCATGAGTGTGACCGTCCAGTACATCGCGCATCTTTGGCAGCGGGGATATTGTACGAGTTGGAACGCAGGTACCAAATGTATTTGCGTCAAGGATTCGGCCCGATTCGAAAAGCATGGCAAGAAAGAGCAGGAATGCTGGGGAAACAGATCACTGCCCGTACCACGCAGGGAACGTTGACCGGCATCGCCCAAGAATTGAATGAACAAGGGGCGTTGCTGTTGCGGACACAACAAGGCGTGGTACCCGTCTATTCGGCTGAGATCGAGTGGCGGGTGAATGAGTGAACGAGAAAAAGGGAGGAAAAAAGACGCTAGTTGGTAAAAGTGAATGTTGCCGGCTGGCGTTTTTTTATGCCTTTTGCCATAGAGTTTGCCCATTTCTTCCGGCCGCACAAGCAAACGCGAGCGTTATGGCGTAAATTGTGGTATATTTCAATTTTTCGGGTATGTGAGATGCTGGGTGAAAGGAGGACACCCGTTGAGTCAAAGCGGAAAAACCAAATTCCGGATCACGAAAGAAGCGGTTCGCCATGCGTACGAAAGAGCTCGCAAGACCAAATCGGTCGGAATCGACGGGCAAACGATTCGGCAATTTGAAGCCGATTTGGAAGGAAATTTGACCCGATTATGGAAACGGCTTGCGTCAGGTGATTATGTCCCCACCCCCTTACGGAGAATCTCTATTCATAAGCCTGGAGGCGGTTGGAGAATATTAGGCATTCCTACTGTGACCGATCAAATCGCCCAATATGTGGTGATCAATCATCTGGAGCCGAGAGTGTCGACCATCTTCCATGACAATCTGTTTAACAGAAACGGAAAAAGCGCCGCAGATGCGGTGGAAGCGGCCAGCAAACGGTGCCTGCAACATGATTGGGTATTGTGCCTGGACATCAAAGATTTTTTCTATTCGATAGATCACGCCAAGCTGTTGCCAATGATTCAAAAATACACAGATCAAAAGTGGGTGTCGCTCTATATCGAACGGTGGTTGAAAAATCCGCAAAAAAACAACCGGGGTGTTTTATTCAAAAGTGCGGGAGTCTCCCCGGGAGCGGTTATTAGCCATCTGTTGGCCGACCTGTACCTCTATCATGCGTTTGACGAATGGATGCAGACCAACTATCCACATATTCCTTTCGGGCGTTTTGTTGATGACATTCTTTGTCATTGCAAAAGTGAAAACGAGGCCAAGCGGCTATTGGCAAGCATAAACCGGCGACTATCACGCTATCGTTTGCAACCCAATCCGACCAAAACAAAAATCGTCTACTGCAAAGATGATCGGCGCAAAGGAGATTATCCCCATGTTTCCTTCGACTATTTGAAGCGTCATTTCAAAGCGCGAAAAATGTCTACCAAAGACGGAAAAGAACGGTGGATTTTTTGTGCGCGACGATTGACAAGTCGGGTGTTTACTGGAGCAACCATAACTCACAGCAACAGCTTGGTTCCTAAGAGTAATAAGCATGCCAGTTCTGTCTGGATCAATCCTGAAGTCAAGGCGCACAATCCCTAGTAGCTTAATGCAAGATAACGCTTTTAATTCAAGGGCTACTATTTACGTAAAAGAATAAGATGCTTATATTGATCAGCGAGGTAGTTTTGTCATGCTCCACTGCATTCATTTTCGGTAATGTGAGGCTCAGTCACTGAAACTCAACCGCTTTAAATGTGTGACGAGGTTGGGTTTATTTGTCTGTGCCTTTTTCATTCACCGATTGGGGTGCTTTTTATGTCCAAATCTAAAAAATAATGCAAGCGAGCCTTAGGGAACCCGAACGAGGAACACAAATGGATACAAGGTATATTTACAATCGGAAAGATGACATTTGATCTCACCATCCTGTTTGGAAAAAAACAGAGATAGCACAATCAGCCGGCAAAAGCCGACCTCCTTGGAAAGGGGTCGGCTTTGTGTATTGAGATGGGCCGAAACGCTGTTTAAAAAAAGAATAGACTTATAATAATCTATTGTTATGGTGTGCCCCTTAGCAGGGCCCGGCGGAATGCCCAACCTACATAGCGATGCTGTTTACCCAAGATAGAGAAGCCCGTTTTCATAAGGGGCTTTTTCGGCATGTTCGTGTAAGGATTGGGGTTGGAGTATATGCTTATAAAAGGGAGATGGTTGCGTGATTTAAGTCCGAGAGGGCGATAATGCGGGGCCGACCGATATGATGCAAAGGGGAAATGCCAATGCTGTATGATGAAGATCAACTAACGTTTGAAGTGGAATTGAAGCGGTACGCACATTTGGAAGTGTTGCTGGGTGTGTTGGAACGGGACAAAAAGCAAATGGGTCACCTAAAGATGGGGGAGATATACCAATACCAGCTGGAGCAGATCATGGATCAATGTTTGCGTGATATGGCGGAGATTCGGAATTATTTCCGGCAATCTCAGGGAGAAATCATCCAAACGGTGCAATTGGCTGGTGAGCGGTTGGTAGAGTATAAATACAAGGGATATCGTTATCAGGTGAAGTATTTGAATGAGTTCATGCGGGTTGAGTGCGGGGAGATGTTGAAGGGCTATATGAA
Organism: Laceyella sacchari; assembly: GCF_004343255.1. GTDB lineage: Bacteria > Bacillota > Bacilli > Thermoactinomycetales > Thermoactinomycetaceae > Laceyella > Laceyella sacchari. Next base: position 1,039,114 of record NZ_SMDD01000001.1, read on the forward strand.
GTTAAAGCGAGAGGAGACCATGTGACGGTGCGTGCCGGCGCATGGCGTTTTTTATGATTGGCGATGATCTTCGTTAAAATTGGTATATTCAGATTGAGGATAAAGCGCAAAGACAACATGAGAAGGAGATAAAACAAATGAAAAATAAGAAGCGCGGAGTGATATTGGGATTGGCATGGGGAGATGTACTGGGATGCCTTGTCGAGGGATGGCGCAGTGGGAGATCGAAGAAGTTTATGGTCAATATAGCGAGTTACCAACAGCGTACCCCGTCGACAAGATCGCTGAAAAAAAACGGCGCCGCTTGCGTCCACACGGCTTGCACTCAGATGATACACAACAAGCGATGGCCTTGGTGCAGTTTTGTCTGGCTGCAGGAGGCTGGAACCGGGACGCTTGGAAAAGCATACTTGTTCAAGGAATGAAACAGGGTGCATGGCGAGGAGTTGGCCGATTTTTTACGGAGGCGTTGCATCGCATGCGCAAAGGGGAGAGGGGGGAACATGCGGGTAGCCCATCAGCCGGAATGGGAGCCGCTATGCGTATTGGACCGTTGGGTGTTTTGTATTGCCAGCCTGAACAGGCTGATCTCTTATGGCAAGTCGCGCTCGAATCCAGCCTGGCTACGCACCGCGATGCGAGGGCTGCGGGGTTTGCCGCTTTGTTGGCGCACGCCATTGCCCTGTTGTTGCAAGGAAAGTACGGGCGTGAGACGCTTGCCGCTTTACCGGAGCTTGCCCGGCAAGGGGAAGAGCGATTGCAGGAGATGTCCAAACAAGGTTGGCGAATCGATAAGGTGAACTCATCAGCCATTCGTGAAGCAATGGTTCAGGCTTGCACATGGATCGACATGCCGGTGGAAGCGATGCGACGCCGTTTGTCCGATTGGGCCCGCCCCCAGTTGAAAGAAGGGTTTACAAGAGCTCATCCCAACCAAAGTTTTGTCTTGCTCGGAGGGTTACACGCCCTGCTCATGTCTTGTCGCGACGATCTTGAACCGACCGAGGTGCTGCTGTCGATCATTCGGGAGGGATTTGATACTGACACGGTGGCGGCGATAGCGGGCGCCGTCTTGGGAGCACGGGTTGGGGATGCGTGGATCCCGAAGGAGAAATTTTATGATCAGATGCGGATCGAAGCCTATGCCGACGCCTTGGTCACTCAGGTTCGACCGGAAACGCCGGCCTCGTTTTTAAAGCAGGAAGCGGAATTGACTGATATCGAAAAGATATTTTCGTGCCGGAAATAAGGATCAGTAAAGCAATAGGCATTGCCAAACAAGGCCGTATTCTTATTCGCGCTTCATCGGGGGCTTCGCTGGTTTAAGAGGTTTTTTACCTGGTTGACGATTCCAGACAAAGACCGCGACCGGTAGCGGGTCGCGATAAATTCATGGTTAATCTATTTCGACGAAATCCACTTTTTCTATGTATACCGCATCCGCATGTAAGATGTCCCGTTTTACGATAAACCTGACCATCTCTTCAGGTAAAGAAACGACTTCGCCGCGTTGGTATTTCAGATAGAGCAGGGCCCATTCTTCATGCGGATGAAACCATTCTTTCACTTTCATTTCACATAACTGACAGGTGGTTGTTGGTTGATTTTCCTTGCTCGGAGTTTGCTTTACGAATACCTCCGCAAACACAAAATCGGCAGCTTCATTGAAGCGGGTGAGATAGTAACTCCGATTTTGTTTTAATTCGGCGGTAATGGATTGCTCAATAAAATAGTGGCGTGCTCTTTCCGCATCGGACGCCATGCAGTACAACCCTTCTTGTCCAAGCAAAGATTGGGAATGGCTAAAAACCCTGTACAATTGCTTTTCAACCAACTCCATCGTGCAGACACCCTCCTCGATATGAAGTACCGCCTCTGATTGGCATCTCTTTAGATGTTTTTTTCTTTGGCGCCATCAAGAAAAAAGCCCCCCAACCAAATCGAATCGAAGGGCTTGATTGATGAGACTCATCACTTTGCCGTGTAAGGAGTAGCCGCAGGATTTTAATTATTTTTATTTTGGAAAAACACTAAAGAGGATGAATCATCTTGCTTGTTGCTGCGGCCACTTTTTGTTTCGCGGCGAAGAATTAAGCTTGAGGCGGTTCGCCAGAGTGCAATTTGCGAATCATAAATGGTCACCTCCTCTCGGTCATTTTTGTTTTTCAACAAATTGAAGCGAATTCCTCCTTAAATCGCAGAAAAATGATAAATTTTTTAAAATATGATGCCGAATGGGTAACCTGCTTTTTGTGTAATTGTCTTTCAATCCTTTTATTCTAATGAAAATAATAGATTTTTCAGGGATGAATGGTGGGAAATGCGCTGGTTTTACGCAAAGTGGCTGCGGAATTTTTGTGCAACAATTTGTAACAAATTACGAAAATGAGCGGTTTGAGTACGACAGATTGCGGTGATGCTACTATGCGTGCCACGTGCTGCATATGGTAAAATGGTTGTGGTGATATTGAAGGGGCCTTCTCGGTGTGAATTAGCAGAAATTTGTGAATTAAATTGCCTTGGCGGAGGGGATTTTGGCATGGGAGTGGCCTTAGGGGGAATGGTGTTGGGGGTAGGTTGCATCCGCCTGCTTATTTTTGTACGTCGTTACCGGTTTTGCTTGTCTAAGCACACCGGTATGATGGTAGCCATGGCTGGCGCGACGATGGCGGGACTGCTATCGGGAACCATTTTGGGAATCTTATTCGGGGGCAACCTATTTTTGCCGACGGAATGGGCCATGCTGTTCAGCTTGTTGCTGGGGTATTGGTTGGGCAAGCCCAGTGGTTTGTTAGCCGCAGTGGATGGGATTGTGGCTGGGATTATGGGCGGGATGATGGGGGCCATGTTGGGTGTGATGGTGCTGAGAGAAGCGCCAGATCTGACAATCGTGTTAATGGCCGTTTTGTTTTTATGTGTCACGCAATTGCTTGTTCAGCTAATCAGGGAGGAGGCTGAAGTGTTACCGGGTTTGGGAGTAGGGGATTGGGTGATGTGGGGTGGAACCCTGCTCATGGTGGCTGCACTAGGGTGGCAACAAGTCGGTTTGTTTATATTGGCTGACGCGCCGTCACATCACTCCCACCATCCTAAAGCGGTGCAAGCTGAGCAGCTTACTGGGATGCAGGTGGCACAAGCCCTTGTTGATGAGTCCGGATGGTCAGGCATGATCCAAGCGAAAGCGGGCATTCCGTTGCGATTGCAGGTGGTGTCAAAGTCAGAGGCGGATTGTGGACAAGGGCTCCAAATCGACGAATTCCAGATTTCAACCCCGTTGGCGGACGGCAAGGCTACCGTCCAATTTACCCCGATCCACCCGGGGACGTACCCCATGCGTTGCGGAGGCAAGGTTGGTTGGCTGTTGGTGGAATGAAGATGAAATTTGGTAATGGTTGTGGTGATCTTGGTTTGCTGTAGAAGGACATCCTTCATTGAAATGAATCGTAAAGAAATTTATTGCATTGTGTTTTGATTTTGGTTAACCTATAGCTGGGGAAAAGGCGGCATCCACAAAAATTGGAGCTGCACTGTGTAACCTGTGTGATTTGAACAAACTAAGCAAAGAAGCCATTTTCTGCTTCGAGCCTTTGGGACGGAGACAGAGCAAGCGGTCAAGGATGCATGGCGCCCTTTTAGTCCCTTTGTGTGGCTGATAGCGGCGTTTTCTATTTTCTCTGACCCAAGGGCCCTATGAAAAAGGAGGGTTCCTTGTGAGCACAGCTAAAAAACGTGTGACAACCCGAACATTAATCAAGATGAAACAAGCAAATGAACCGATTGCCATGATCACAGCTTATGATTATCCAGCGGCGAAGATGGCTGAGGCGGCTGGAGCGGACATGATTTTGGTTGGCGATTCGCTGGGCATGGTTGTGTTGGGCTATGATTCCACCATCCCGGTAACGCTGGAAGACATGTTGCACCATACGAAAGCGGTTTCTCGCGGTGTCAACAGGGCGATGGTGATTGCCGATTTGCCATTTATGGTAGCCCACCTGTCGCGTGATGAAGTGTTGAAAGCTGCAGCGCGTCTCATGCAAGAGGGCGGAGCCTACGGAGTGAAGCTGGAAGGTGGTCGGGAGATTATAGAGAATGTCCGTGCTTTGACCCAAGCCGGCATCCCTGTGGTGGGGCACCTTGGTTTGACTCCGCAGTCAGTTAACCAATTGGGCGGTTACGTCATCCAAGGCAAAGAGTTGGCGGCAGCTGAGCGGTTGATCGAAGAAGCGCAACTTCTGGAACAAGCCGGCATTTGCGCATTGGTGCTGGAGTGCGTCCCCGAAGAGTTGGCGCGCCTGATCAGTGAGAAGTTGCGGGTGCCGACGATTGGCATTGGCGCTGGGCGCCATTGCGATGGGCAAGTGTTGGTATTTCATGATGTGCTTGCACTCGGCGGTGAGTGGCATCCCTCATTTGTCAAAGTGTATCGCCAAGCGGGCCGCATAATGACTGAGGGGATTGCAGAGTATGTACAAGAAGTGAAAAATCGCCAGTTCCCGCAAGAGGAGCATGTGACGCACTTGGCTGGCGAAACAGCGGAGCAATTGTATGGAGCGAAAGAAGGAGCAACCGCATGAAAACGATAGAAACCATTCATGAATTGAGAACGGCGTTGAAATCGCATCGTCAAGGGATCATTGGCTTTGTGCCGACGATGGGTTATCTTCATCAGGGGCATCTGAGCTTGGTCGAACGGGCCAAACAAGAATGTGACACCGTGGTGATGTCCATTTTCGTAAATCCATTGCAATTCGGTCCCGGTGAGGACTTGGATCGCTACCCGCGAGATTTAAAGCGGGATCAAGCGCTTGCCGAGGTGGCCGGTGTGGACTTTTTGTTTCACCCTTCTGTCAGTGAGATGTATCCCACAGAACCATTGACCCAGGTGCATGTGGAGAAAGTGACGGAACGCTTGTGCGGCGCTTCCCGGCCAGGCCATTTTGCGGGCGTGGCCACGGTTGTGACCAAGCTGTTTCATATCGTGGCCCCGGATCGTGCCTATTTTGGCATGAAAGACGCCCAACAAGTGGCGGTGATTGAGCAGATGGTGCATGATCTGCATTTCCCAGTGACGATTGTCCCATGTCCGACGGTGCGTGAACCAGATGGGCTGGCGCTCAGTTCCCGCAATGTTTATTTGTCTCCAGAGGAAAGGAAGCAGGCGCTTGTCATTAACCGGACTTTGCGGGAAGTAGAGCAGAAATGGACGCAAGAGCAATTCACTGGCGCCGACGAGTTGGTTCAGTTTGTGCGTGATCGGATTCAGACTGCGCCGTTGGCCGATATCGACTATGCGGAAGTGTTAACCTATCCGCGGCTGGAAAAGCCCGGCGCCGCATGGAAGGAGCAACGTTTGATCGTCGCTGTTGCTGTGCGCTTCGGGAAAACGCGTCTAATCGATAACGTACTGCTTGATGGGAGAGGGGAAAAGTCGTGTTCCGAACAATGATGAAGGCCAAAATCCACCGCGCGACGGTAACGGAAGCAAATTTGAACTATGTGGGTAGCATCACCATTGATCAAGACATTTTGGACAAAGTGGACATCTTGCCGAATGAAAAAGTGCAAATCGTCAACAACAACAATGGTGCCCGGCTTGAAACGTATGTGATTCCCGGTGAACGGGGGAGCAAAGTCATTTGCTTGAACGGAGCCGCTGCTCGTTTGGTGCAACCGGGTGACCGCGTTATTATCATGTCCTATGCGCTGATGGAAGAGCAGGCGGCCCGGTCGCATAAACCGGTTGTCGCCGTACTGGATGAAGAAAATAATATTGTAGAAATGCTGGGAGAAGAAGTACACGGCACCGTGCTGGTGTGACACGCTTTTTGCCCCTCCATGTGCATATGGGGGGGCGTTGTTGTTGTACATGGCTTTCCCCTCATTTGGGCATACTTACCACATGCAATGTCGGAATAACGAGGGGGAAGCGGGATGTATCATCAGCAATGGCTACAATTGGTCGAACAGGCGTTAGATGAAATAGAGACGCAGTATCCCAAAAGTCCGGTTGCAGAAAAAAGCAAATGGCGCAACCGATTTCGTGAAATTAAAAAATCATGTGATCAGATGCTGGAGTCTTGGGCTGCAATCATGGAACAAGTGACCAAATTGATGGAGAAGTATCCGGATTTAGACGGTGGAGATGAAGAGATCGAAGAAGAGGTGTGGCTGCACGAATCGGCGGTGCGTTCATTTCGGCAGGGGCAAGGTTACTATGGGCTGACGATGTTTAAGGAAGCCAATCAGCTGTTTCAACAAGTGGTCGAGCAGGAGCCCGACTTTCTGCTCGGGCGAATTTATCTGGGTTTGAGCCTTTTTCACGAAGGGCAATGGCATGAAGCCGAACGCCATTTTCAAATCGTAGCCAGTACGGAAGCACATGATTCTTTCGTGGGGTTCGCCCATCAAATGCTGGGTTGTATTGCCGTTAAGCGGGGGGATGATCGCAAAGCGATCAAACAGTTTTCCAAGGTTACATCGCTCTTGCCCGACCATGCGGATGCGTGGTTTAATCTGGGAGCGTGCCATTATCGATTGGGAGAGTATCATGAAGCGGTTCCGTATTTTTATCACGCTTTGTCCATCAATGAAGACGATTGGGAAGCAATGTATTATCTATCCCATTGCTATCGGCACTGTCAAGAATGGAGCAGTGTCTCTTTTTGGCGTCTGGCTTCATATGAAAAAACCAATCATCCCCGCATTTTGGAATCAATCGCACATGATTATGAAGAGATGGGAGAGCATGAACAAGCTTTAGCTTGGTATCAGCGCTTGCTTGGATTGGACCCAAAGCATGCAGGAGCTTATCACGGCGTGGCTTGGAATTTGTGGGCGTTGGGGCGAACCGAAGAAGCGATCTTGTGGCTCAAAAAAGGGCTAACTTTGTTTCGGGACAATCAATCGTTGTTATTTGCCTATGTGTGGATGGAAATGGCTAGCGGCCAGGTCGCCAAAGCAGAACGGACGCTGTCGCGGTTGCCCTTGGAACAGAGCGAGCAGCCGATGTGGTTAGCCATGCGTTCACATCTTTCTTCGCATCAAGGGAATTACCTTGAGGCCAATCGGTTGGCGGAACGATTGATCCAGCAAGATCTTCCCGCTTTAAGGGCGTTGGGCCATTATCAGCGGGGGCGTATCCAGCTGGAGCAGAAACGCGTGGATGAAGCGATGCACCATTTTAAAGAAGCGCGCCAGCTGGCCAAGGGTTGGAAAGATCCGCTTTTCTTTGAAGGAGTGTGCCACTTGATGAAAGGATGCCCTGACAGCACTCGCACATGCTGGAGTGAGATTGTCACATAAAGAAAAAGCCACTTCATCGCCGGATGAAGTGGCTTTGTTATTGCGGTTTGAAATAACGCATATAGGAGGATTGGTTGGTGGGCCGTTTAAACAGCAGACGGCCGTTCATATCATAATGGTATTCCATTTCGCGGTACTGTTCCACGACCCAATGACCCGCGCCTTTTGACATAGCGGGTGGATCATATGCTGGAACCGTAGTCGTTTTGACCCATTCCATCCCGTACTCGACCCGCTCCGCAGTGTGTTCGGGGGTTTTAGCTAGTGAAGGGACGGATTCTTCAATGGCGATGCTTTCCTTCCCGGCGATTAGTGCAAGCATCATCAGATTGATGCCAGCCAACGTGCCGATGGTGATTTGCCTCCATGATGGATGTTTCTTTTCCTGCAACGGTTCCACCTCCCCATCGACCACAGTATATGTGAAAGATAGACGGGTTAGTCCTCACAGCTGCATTTTGACCTTGTACTCAGCTGGATGAAGGAGTATGATCAAAGGTGACAATGACCGGTTCGGCGACCGAAGACAACATGGTCGAACGGGGATCACTTGACTGCGCAGTGCTGGCATAAGGAGAGATGCACCCGTGTTTGATCTGTCTTTTCTTTATTTTCAATGGTTGTTTCCCATTGTTGTCACGTTGCATAATCTGGAAGAAGCGATTTGGTTGCCTGCATGGTCGCAAACAGCGGGTAAGTGGCATGCCAAAGTGGGGAAGCGAGAATTCCGGTTTGCCGTCTTGGTTTTGACCGTTCTTGCATATGGATTAACCTATCTAAGCTGGTCAAACGGACCGGAAAGTGTGTGGTCTTATCTGAATTGTGGATATATATTGGCCATGCTCTTAAATGTGTTTCTCCCCCACGTGGCGGCAACCATTGCCTTGCGCCGGCCTTGCCCTGGGATTTGGACGGCAGTGGCCTGCAATTTGCCGATCAATTCATTGCTGTTGTATCTCGCTTTCCACGATCAATGGATCACAGGTAAGACCTTTCTGATCTTTGCACCGTTTACCGTGGCAGGGATTGCCTTATCTATCCCGCTCCTTTTTTTCATCGGCAAACAATTGCCCACCATCAAACGGAGGAATTCATCTCGTTCCTGCTGATCGGCCGCCTCTTAGCGGTGCCGTTTGCATGGCAGAGACACCCGATTTCCCTGATACGGGAAATCGGGTTTTGTGTTACCGGTAGGTTAGTGGTGGCTGTGTAGCGGTTGCGAGGCGGCTTTCATCCCGGCGGTTGCAATCAGCTTGCCGTCTTTGATTGTCAAAACCCGATCACACAGATCTAGCACTCGTTCATCATGTGTAACCATGATCGCCGCTTTTCTCCTGGTTTTAACCTCATCCGCTAACATCTCCACCACCTGCCTGCCCCGTTTGGAGTCGAGGCTGGCTGTGGGCTCGTCGGCTAGGATCAATTCAGGGCTGTTCATCCACGCGCGCGCGATGGCCACCCTTTGTCGTTCTCCGCCCGACAGATGCTCGGGATAATGGTTGCGACGATGAGCGAGTCCCAAGTGCGCCAACAATTCATCGGCTTTTTGTTCCGCCTCTATGCCGCGTTTTTTGGCGATCTCAGCGACTAACAACAACTGGTCTCGCACCGTCAAGAAAGGAACGAGGTTGGATGTTTGAAAGACAAAACCGATTTTGTCCAACCGGATCTTGGTCATTTCCTTGGCGGAAAGGTTAGTAATATCTTGGCCGTCAAGGATGAGGCGACCTGCGGATGGGGACAGCAACACCCCAGCGATCGACAACAGGGTGCTTTTTCCTGAACCAGATGGGCCGACGATAGCGACAAATTCGCCTTCGTTTACATGAAAAGAGACATGATCCAGCGCTTTTACGGCGTTGTCTCCTGTGCCATATCGTTTGCTTACATCTTCAAACGCTAGTTTTGTTTTCATTTATTCTGCCCTCCCGATTGCTTCAATCGCATCCACGTTGGCGATGCGGCGCAAAGATAACAATGACCCCAATACGGACACAACCAACAGCAATCCGGAAAAGAGGAAAAATGTTTCTACGTCCAATCTGAAAGGCACGCTTTCCGGCAGGATCGATTCTACTCCGTATGTGAATCCGACACTAATTAAGATCGCTGTGACGGTGAGCAAAATCACTTGCCCCATCAGGCTGCGCGCCAGATCGGATGTGTTGGCGCCAAGCGCTTTTAACACGCCGAATTGATTGGTTTTTTGCAGAGTGATCACATAGAAAAACACGGCTTGTACAAATGAAGCGATCACAAAAAGAAAGACAATCATCATGGAGAGTGATCCTTGCTCTTCTTTATATCCGGGAAGATTCTGCAACGCGTCCTCTTTGGTGATCACATCGATCTCACTCACATCCCGTTTCAGCTCGTCAGCTTGAGAGGGAGTCATTTGTAATGCAATTGCGCTGTAATACCTTTGTTTCAGTTGTGGATTAGCGCGGATTAGATCGTCCCAATCTTTTAAATTCATAAACACTACTGGTGAATGGCTGAAGGTGTGACCCTCCGTAAATCCAACCACTTTCCATTTTTGATTTGTTTCGGGATCTTGGAGCCAATCCCCCAATCCAATTCCTTCTTGCTTAAGGGATGCATCCACCACCACTTGGTTTTTGTCCGTATTGTTGAAGTGGCTTCCTTCGGTAATGACGGGGGCTAGAAATTGGTTCGCGTCGATAGCGAAAAGGGTGACATCCATTTTGTTTTTGGTGCCCGCCTTGGTGACGGACAGCATTTTTTGTCCTAACGGGGTTGCTCCTGTCCCGGCTGTTATTTGTTTGATTTCCGTCCATTTATCCTCAGGGATCTGCGATCGGTTTAGTTTGTTTTCAGAGTCGGGTTGGATCACGAAATGATCCGCCTTCATGTTTAATAACGCGGCGGCATTGTCGGCGGACAGTCCATTGGCTAGGCCGGAGATAATGAAGACCAGCCAGGAAATGAGAATCATGATAAACCCGATCAGGAAATAGCGCAACTTGGCAAATTTCAGCTCTCTTAGGGCCAGAAACAAGTTTATTCACTCCTTTTCTGTGGTTCTGGCCCCATTATAGAAAGCAAATATGAACGGCAAATGAATGGAAAGTTACATCTGGGGCAGGCGAACGGTGAAGGTCGTCCCTTTGTTTTCTTGACTTGCCACTTCGATGTTTCCTTGGTGCGCTTCGATGATTTTATAGACGATCGCTAGTCCCAGTCCGCTACCATGATCATTCCGTTCCCGGGCTTTGTCTACTTTGTAAAACCGGTCGAAAATTCGCGGGAGATCCTGCTCCGGGATGCCGATCCCTGTGTCTTGAACAATTACGGCGATTTCTTTTTTACGTGCTTTGTCAATTTTGATCGTGATGGTTCCCCCGCGTTCAGTGAACTTGATGCTGTTGGTAAGCAAATTGATCCACACTTGATGTAGCAATTTGGGGTCGGCTTGAATGAAGGTTTCCGGTAACTCCATCTCAATGGCCAAGTCTTTTTTTCGCCATTGCCACTCCATCATGAAAACCACTTGTTTGATCTGGTCGGCCAAATCAAAGGTTGTCTTTTCCAACGCTCCGGCTTCTTTATCCAAGGAGGCCAACGTCAGCAGCTGTTTGCTCAACAAAGACAAACGATGGCTTTCTTTCTCGATGATAGACAAATAATGTTTTTGTTGCGCAGGGGGAATCTCTTCCGACTGCAATGTTTTGGAAAAGCCTTGGATCGATGCCAGAGGGGATTGAATTTCGTGGGACACGTTGGAAACAAACTCCTGCCGCATTTCGTCAAGGCGTTGCAAGCTTTGGGCCATGTGCGTAAAATGCCTTGCCAGCTGTCCGATTTCATCTTCGCGGTCCACATTTAACGAAAGGTTGTATTTGCCTTGGGCGACGATTTTCGTGGCGCGAGTCAGGATTCTGATCGGTTTGACGATGTAATGTGTACCAGCAAACACAAAAGCCACACTCAAGCCGATGGTGAGTGCGACCAACACGGCGAAAAATACCCGCATCTCCCCGAATAAATATTCAATGTCGGGTCGGATGAAAAGAGCGTGGCGCTTCCCTTTGATATCAATGGGAACGCCGATGGTGTTGCTCAATTCGTCATCGAAAAACCCGGTCACAAATATCTGTTTGGGGTATTGCGCGATGCCGTGGTATGTTTGTCCGCGCAAGACGTGGTTAATGGCGGCCGGCGCCAAGGTCGTGCCGCTGAATGGCCTTCCGAATGTTATCAGTTTTTTGCGTTCGTCTGTCAAAGCGATTTGATAACCCAGATCAGCCACGCTGTCCAGATACTGGTGCAGGTCGACTTCGGAGTTTGCTTGGTAAAATGATGTGACATTTTTGGCCATGCGGGTGATTTTTTCGTTATTGTAAGGTTTCAATTTGATTTGATAATAAAGGTTGCTCAATAAAAAAGCGATCAATCCGCTCAGTAACATAATAAAAATGGTCGTGGCCACAAACCTCATGTATAGTGTTTTCACTGTGTGTCGGCCTCCAATTTGTATCCGATTCCCCGTACGGTTTTGATCGTGAAATCATGCGTTTTATGTTTAAATCGTTCCCTTAACCTTTTCACATGCACATCAACCGTGCGCATGTCCCCTTCGAAGTCTGGCCCCCAGATCAAATGAATAAGCTCTTCCCGCGTGAAAACGCGATGGGGATAGCTGGCTAGTTGGGACAACAATGCGAACTCCTTCAAAGGAAGGATAATCGTCTGTCCGCGGCACCGCACTTCATAGCTTTTGCGGTTAATCACTGTCTGCCCGAGTTGGATGCAATCCGCATTGACCATGCGGTAGCGCCGCAATAATGCTTTGGCCCGAAACAGCAATTCTTTTGGTTCAAACGGTTTGACCAGATAATCGTCGGTTCCAGACTGAAACCCTTTTTCTTTGTCAAGTAGCTGATCCTTGGCTGTCAGTATGATAACGGGGATGTCATAAAAATCGCGGATGTCTTGGCACAGCTCATAGCCGTCTTTGCGCGGCATCATGATGTCCACCACAGCCAAATGAATTTGCTCTTCTTCCAAAATTCGCATCGCATCTTCCCCATCTGCCGCTTCAAACACGGTAAATCCTTCTTTCTGAAAATGAAAGCGTACCAGTTCTCTGATGTTCACGTCATCATCGGCAATCAACATATGTAACATGAGCAAAAACCTCCAAGTCAAGTAAACAAAAGCTTCCAAAGTTGGTCTGATATGCCATCGCGAAAACCACAAGGAAGAAAGAAAGCCCTAATAAAGATAGGGTACCATATCCTATCAGGCAAGTGAAAAGCGCCTGCATGCAGATCACCCGCTCTCTTCTGCGGCTGTAAAGTGTCGGCAAAAAGTTCCCGGCGGCTAGGGCGTGTCTGATGAATAGGACAGCGGCTCCAAAACCATTTTCTCATTCGCTTCACTTGTGCATCGGCGCTCCTCGAGAATAGGTTTTTCCGCCGATTCTTTCCCACCAACTTGATTTGCCAGACACACCCTAGTTGCATTGTGTGTTATCATTTTTCATGTGGTTTTCCGAATTCGAGGTGAAGGGGGATGCATGTGCAACAGAAAAAATGGGCGATCGCGCTGGGTGCGTTGATGATCGTTGGCGGTTTGGCCGGTTGCGGCGTTCAGGAGGGAGCACAATCCCACGATTCTACGAGCCATGCTAACCATGGCGGACAACAGCATGTAGCCGGTGATGTTCGCGAATTGACGGCGGGAGTAACAGTGTTGCCTTCATTTGTGAAGGGGTTAGACCCCAAGGTAGGGCAGATCTACCAAATTGCCGCGGCGAACGCCGATGTGTTGAAATCGATGCCCTGCTATTGCGGTTGCGGAGAAAGTGTTGGACATAAGAGCAATCTGGATTGCTTCATCCACGAGATGAAACCGAACGGCCAGGTCGTATGGGATTCGCATGGCACCAAATGCGGCACTTGCCTAGATATTGCGGCGGAGTCGGCCATGCTGAAGCAAGAGGGGAAATCGTTGAAAGAGATTCGGCAAATCATCGACAGCAAGTACAAGGATGGCTATGCGGCGCCGACGCCGACACCTATGCCTTCATAAAAAACAGCACTCCCCAGTGTGTAGCCAAATGGTGGGGAGTGCTGTTTTTTTGTGATGGACGATATCAGCCTGCTGTATTCCGGTTTGTTGGTCATCGCAACTGTCTGGCGGGAGACGGTGCTGAGTGGCGGCGTTGGATTCGTATCAGGCGGCCCATCAGGAAGATCGCGCCGAAGGCCAAGCCGGAGATCAAGCCAATCCAGTAACCGAACGCGCCGAATGCCAGGTAGTTTGCCAACAGATAACCGATCGGCAACCCCAAGATCCAGTAAGAGATGAGGGCTACCAGAAATGCGGAGTTGACGTCCTTGTACCCGCGCAACGCCCCTTGAATGGGGGTGGCGATGGCATCTGATAATTGGAAAAAGATGGCATAGATCAAAAATTGTTTAGTCAGTTCCAATACGGTAGGGTCGGTAGTATAAAATCCGGCCACCTGCTCATTGAAGAGAATCAGCGCGATGGCGCAAATCACGGACATCAAGAGGGCGATCCCGATGCCTAGGAAGCTGTATTGGCGTGCGTCTTTGCTCCTCTTCGCCCCCACTTCAAAGCCGACGGCGATGGTCAAGGCCATGGAGATGCTCAAGGGCACCATGTAGAGGAACGATGCGAAGTTCAACGCCGCTTGGTGGGCGGCGATAGTCGCCGTGTCATAACCACTCATTAGTAGCGTGACGGCGGCGAAAATGCTGGTTTCGAAGAAGATCGCAAACCCGATGGGGACGCCAATCTTCAATTGTTCCTTCCATGCGGACAAAGACAGTCGGAACCATCGAGAGAACACGCGATAGTCGGAAAAGGGTTTGACTCGAGCGATCACTGCGAAGCTGATAAACATGATGCACCAATACGTAATCGCCGTAGCATAACCTGCTCCGACCCCACCCAACCGGGGAAAGCCCCATTTGCCAAAGATCAGCAGATAATTCAACCCGACATTGATTGGCAAGGACAGCAGGATGATGAACATGCTGACCCGTGTTTGACCCAACGCATCCATAAAACAACGCAAGACGGTATAGATAAATAGTGGCACAATGCCAAATGCCAGCGCGATTAAATAGTCGTGGGCGATCTGCCGAACCTGCGTTTCAAGGCTCATTCCGTTCAGGATGGGATCAAGGAGAAAAGTCCCGCATAGGATGACCGCGGCTGCTATGGCCACCGCCAAGTAAATGCCTTGAATCACTTTAAATGGCACTTCGTTGTTCCGCTTGGCCCCGACTAATTGGGAGACGATCGGGGACAACGATAACAAAATCCCGTTCAACCCAGTGAAGACGGGAGACCAAATGCTAGAACCGATCGCCACCCCGGCTAAGTCACGGGCGCTGGCGTGGCCTGACATCACCGTATCGAAAAAGTTCATTGAAAACAGAGTCAATTGGGTCACGAGAATAGGTAATAAAATAATCAGAAACTGGTATGTTTTTTGTTTTACAGAATGTGTTTGATTCATTGTTCTCTTCCTCTTATATTGAAAATCAACGCGCATCTTCCGTCCACGCTAGCAGATTTGAGAGGGTAATTCAATGCTTTTTTTCAAGTCAAATAGGCGTGGAATCTCGTAGCGCAGATTTAGATAATCAACACCCCAAAAAAGTCAGTTTTTTGAAAGCGGCGTTCAGCAACCATGCGCATAAGACGCAGCCATCGTTAAGGGACATGCTACCAATAAGCCGACAACCCGCGTGGGACAAATGGATGTGTCAGCCTTCTTGACGCAAGTGGCTTCAAAACCATTTTCTCATTCGCTTCACTTGTGCATCGGCCTCCTCGAGAAAAGGTTTTTCCGCCGTTTCTACCCTACCAACTTGATTTGCCAGACACACCCTAGTAGGCCACCAAACGCCGTCCAGGGTGAAGCCGTGTGATTGCCATTGAGATACACCTCGCTTTGCAATGAGCTCGCAGGTTGGCACTGAGCGGGCATGGATATGAGATTTGCCCCTTCCTGCAATTTTATTTATTAGATTATAAAAAATATTATATAATTGGATTGTTGATGGGGCAAAATGAGTAACTTCTAAGATAAAAGTGATGTACGGAGAATCTTTTCCCGATGAGTGAATGAAGCGAGAGAAAAGGAGATTGGAATACGAGCCCTTCGCTATCTCCGCGTTGTTTTCATACACTTGTTCCGCTGGTCGCTGGCGGCTGTTTCAAGCAGAAAGGATGGAATGCATGAAAATCGGTTTGGTTCGTCATTTTAAAGTGAAGAAAGATTTTCCGAAAAAATTTTTGCTGACACAACAGGAATTATCGCAATGGATTCAGGAGTATGATGTCGCTGATATAGAAGAAGGCGAAGTGGATTTAGGAAATATCGCATGGAAACGCTGTTTCACCAGCGATTTGCCGCGGGCGGAAAAAACAGCGCGCAAAATTTATCAAGGGCCGATCACCGTGACAAAAGCATTGCGTGAAATCCCGATCTGTCCGCTTTTTCGCAACCAAGAGGTGAAATTGCCGCTTTGGGCCTGGGGTTTGATTATGAGGGGAGCTTGGCTTTGCAATCACCGCTCGCAAATAGAGGTCAAACAGGATGTACAGAGGCGCTTGACGGACGTCATAGATGAAATCATGTCCCGCAACGGGGAAGACACGCTGATTGTCAGCCATGGGATACTGATGGTGTCCATACGCCAAGAACTCCTGAAAAGAGGATTTAAGGGGCCACGCTTGGGCACACCGGCAAACGGCAGGATGTATGTGTTTGAAAAATGAGCCCTGGATAGCGGCATGGAAATGGCGCAGAAATGGGTGTGTATTCTATCAGAAAGTTGACCTGATTTAAACTGTTAATCAACTATGAATAATCAAGGAATTAAAAGCATCCGATTAAAATGACGCGTCTATTCTGCGATAATGCCGGTGGAAAAATTGAAAATATGCAGGCTAGTAAGTTACAATTTCAATATAATGATTTTGTTAAAAAATGAATATCTTTGTGGGAAAAGGTGGAGCGCAAGATCTGCGCTCCCGAAGAGGGAAGATCGGTGAGAATCCGACGCGGTCCCGCCACTGTGAATGGGGAGTCTGAGTTTGGCCACTGCATTTGTCGATGATGGGAAGGCCAGATTCAAACTAAGACGATGATCCATGAGCCAGGAGACCTGCCTTTTCTGACAACACCGCTTGACCTACGCGGATGGGGAGGTGTTTATAGGGACGGCAAGAGATGCATGTGCCCATGTGGGATGTGTCTACTTGGTGTCTGCGATTCTGCGCCTATAAACACTTTCTGCCCGAGTGAGCGGAAGGTGTTTTTTCATTTTCCTGACAGATCAAAGTGTGTTGGAAGGAGCTTTTATTCGCTTTGATGGTTGAACATTTTTAATAGAATTAATATTCAATTATATCATGAGATGGGGTGATTGGATGGGCCGTCCAGTCGGCAAGATCTTGTTGGTCGGGTTTGGGCCGGGACATGCGGAGCACATAACGGCGCGTGCCCGTTCTGCGTTGATGGAGAGTGAAGTGATCGTCGGGTACAACACCTATGTAGACCTTATCCGTCCGCTTTTAACGACGCAACAGATTGTGCGCACCGGAATGACGGAAGAAGTGAGCCGGGCGCAGGAGGCGGTCAGGCTGGCGGAAGCTGGCAAAAAGGTGGCGGTGATTTCCAGCGGTGATGCTGGTGTGTACGGGATGGCCGGTTTGGTTTACGAGGTGTTGATTGAAAAAGGGTGGCGCCCGGAAACTGGCATCGATGTGGAGGTGATCCCGGGAATTTCGGCGATCAACTCGTGCGCTTCGCTGTTGGGGGCGCCGGTGATGCACGATGCTTGCACCGTCAGCTTGAGCGA
This sequence comes from Laceyella sacchari, assembly GCF_004343255.1. Lineage (GTDB taxonomy): Bacteria > Bacillota > Bacilli > Thermoactinomycetales > Thermoactinomycetaceae > Laceyella > Laceyella sacchari. The sequence continues at coordinate 1,056,288 of NZ_SMDD01000001.1, forward strand.
TCATCTGACGCCATGGGAAGTGATATCAAAGCGGATTGAAGCCGCTGCCGCTGCCGACTTCGTCATTGCCTTGTACAACCCTCGCAGCGGGCGCAGAACCAAGCAAATCATTGAAACGCAAAAAATCCTTTTGAAATACCGTTCCCCGGATACCCCGGTGGGATTGGTGAAGAGCGCTTATCGCGAACGGCAGCAGGTGGTGTTGACCACTCTTGGTCAGATGCTGGATCACGAGATTGGTATGCTCACCACCGTGCTGATCGGTAATGGGAGCACGTTTGTGCATGAAGGATTGATGATTACACCGCGTGGATATCAGCGCAAATATACATTGGACCAGACCGTGCAGGCTTTGAAACCGCACGAGCGCCTGCGTCCAGAAGCAGAGCCGTGGGCACTTGATGCTGCGGGTACGCCGGACGCGGCAGACGAAATGAGTCCCGTGCAGTTAGCTGAAGAAGCGCTGTCGATGTTGGAAAGGCGCGAGACGGGCGTCGCGTCGATTTTTGAAGTGGCGGTGTCAGCGGGCTTGGCAGAGAAAAAAATCTCACCGGAGCAGATGCGCTGTTTGGCAGAAGTGGCTGGAGCAGAGGGGGAGATCCATTATACGCCGGATCATCGGTTGTTGCTGAAAGTGCCGACGGAAAACCCGGATCGCATGGTGGAGCAGTTGAGCGCGGCGGGACTTCTTCTGGAGCCGGCAGGAAATGTAGTTCAATTGAAGGCTTGTGATTTTTGTGATGGGGACAAGGGGGAGTCGATTCCGCAGTTGGAGGAATTACAGAAACGGATTGGGGGCTTGAGCGTCCCTAAGGAGCTGAAAATCGGGTTTAACGGTTGTGCGATGGCTTGCTACGGAGCGGTGACTGAGGATATTGCCATTGTTCATCGTCGTGGCACGTATGATTTGTTTCTGGGAGGCAAGAAAATTGGGCGCAACGCCCAAGTGGCCAAGCGGGTGGCGGAAGGGCTCACCCCTGATGAGTTAATTGACGCGGTTGAACAAACAGTGCGCGCCTATAAAGAACAGGCTGAGCCCAATGAGCGCTTCCATAAATTTTTCAAACGGGTGGAAGAGATTGGTGGGTTCCGATACACCGAAGGCCAGATCACGATTGAACCGCTAGCTTGTGGCGATTAGGCGGGGGGAGGTTATCGTTCTTGCTCGGAAGAGCATGTAGTGCACAGGTCGCGTCCAATTTCAACAGATGGGAGAGAACGAGATGGAAGCGATATTGTTTGTGGGTCATGGCAGCCGTGATGCTGAAGGGAATGAAGAATTGTTGCAATTCACCGCACAGATGGCCACCAAGTTTACGGAACCGATTGTGGAGACCTGCTTCTTGGAATTTGCCCAGCCAGACATGCATGCCGGTGTGAAGCGAGCGGTTGACAGAGGGGCCACTTCGATCAAAGTGATTCCGCTGATGCTGTTCATGGCAGGGCATGCCAAAGTGCACATCCCTTTATTTTTGCAGGAGGCACAAGCGGCTTATCCCGATGTTCGGTTTGTATACGCGCGGGCGCTTGAAGTGGAGCCATTGGTATTGCCCATCTTGGAAGCGCGGCTTCAGAGCGTGCTTAAGGCTGGAGAAACGGAAGAGACGGCCGTGCTGCTGGTGGGGCGTGGATCAAGTGATGCCGACGCCAACAGCGACTTGTATAAGCTCACCCGCTTGTTGTGGGAACGATTGCCTGTACCGTGGGTGGAAGCTTGCTTCATCGGGGTGACGGACCCACGGCTTAATGAAGGATTGAACCGATGCCTTCGACTGGGTGCCAAACGGGTGGTGGTGTTGCCATATTTCTTATTTACTGGCGTGCTGATCAAGCGGATGGAGAGGATGGTGAGGGAGTTTAATGAGACCAACGTCGGTGCAGAAGCGGTGATGGTTTCTTACCTTGGGTGTGACGAAGGGTTGGTAGACATCTGGAAACGCCGCGTCGACCAGTTGGAGCAGGGACAGGCATTGGACTGGGAAACCTTGGCCAAACAGGCGGTCGCGACCGGTTGCCACCATCATCATCATGACCACCATCATGACCATTGAAGGGGGAACAGCAGTGATTTTTCTGTTGGCTGGAACAAGTGATGCCCGTGAGTTGGCTTGTTTGTTGCAACAAGAAGGGTATCCATTCGTGGCCTCGGTTGTGACCGAAAGTGCCGCCGACAGCTTGCGGGAAGCGGGCGTTTCTGTGCGGGTGGGCCGATTGACGGCGGATGAAATGGTTGCTGTTTTAAAGGAACAAGGCGCTACCATGGTGGTGGACGCCAGCCATCCGTTTGCAGAAGAAGCATCCAAAAATGCGATTCAGGCGGCTGAAAGCGCAGGTATCCCATATCTCCGCTACGAACGACCGGAATGGAAGGGTGAGCGTCATCCACTTATCGAGACCGTATCCTCTTATCAAGAGGCGGCGGAAGCGGCGGCGCGCCGAAAAGGGGTGGTCATGCTGACGACAGGGAGCAAAACGTTGGACATCTTCGCTCAGCGATTGTTGTCAGAACCGGGCGTGCGGTTGGTTGCCCGGATGTTGCCACGCAAGGATAACATGGAAAAATGCGAACGGTTGGGTTTGGAGCAGAAGAACATCATCGCTATGCAAGGGCCGTTTGGCAAAGAATTGAACAAGACCTTGTACCAACATTATCAAGTGACCACCGTCATCACCAAAGAGAGCGGGCAACTCGGTTCGGTTGATGAGAAGGTGGAAGCCGCTTTGGAGTTGGGGTTACATGTAGTGCTTATTTCCCGGCCGCAGATCGAATATGGCCGCGTTTTGGATCAGATCGATCAAGTGCTGGATCAGGTACGAGCAGAATTAGGAGGAATGTCCCGTGAGTGAGACTTTTCGCCCCGTAACTACCAAACCTCAGGAGATTGAGGATTTAAGCTTTCAAATGATTGCCGATGAATTGGGGGCGCATGATTTTACGCCGGAGCAATTTCCCGTCGTGCAGAGGGTCATTCATGCAACAGCCGACTTTGAGTTGGGCCGAAGTGTTGTGTTTCATCCTGATGCAGTGCGAACGGGCATCAAAGCGATCCAAGCCGGCAAGCCGATCGTGGCTGATGTGCAGATGGTGCAAGTTGGGATCAACAAAATGCGTTTGGGTAAATTCGGTGGAAATGTGCGGGTGTATATCTCTGACAGCGATGTGATGGCAGAAGCCAAACGGTTGGGGACGACCAGAGCGATTGTGGCGATGAGAAAAGCAGTCGCCGAGGCTGAAGGCGGCATTTTCGCGATCGGTAACGCCCCCACGGCGCTGTTGGAATTGATCCGCCTGGTTCGGGAGGGTGTAGCCAAACCGGGGCTCATCGTGGGTGTGCCTGTAGGTTTTGTATCTGCGGCGGAGTCGAAAGAGGAGCTGTTAAAGCTAAATGTGCCATTTATCACCAATTTGGGCCGCAAGGGAGGCAGTCCGACGGCGGTGGCGATTGTAAATGCCTTAGCCATGATGGCTGAACGGGAGATGGAAGCGTGACATGAAGTCAACGCAGACAGCAAGCGAAGAAAAGCCGCTCCGCACAGGATACACCACGGGGGCCTGTGCGACGGCGGCGACCAAAGCAGCTTTGCTCTCGTTGATCACCGGAGAAGCCGTCCGAGAGGTGACGATCCGCCTGCCGATCGGTCAAGAGGCGGTGTTTGCCATAGATGAAGTGCGGATGGATGAAAATCATGCGCGAGCCAGTACAGTCAAAGACGGAGGGGATGACCCCGATGCCACGCACGGGGCGACGATTGTCTCCACCGTCACCTGGTTGCGTGAACAAGGAATCGAGATTGACGGTGGAGTTGGTGTGGGTCGGGTGACCAAGCCGGGCTTGCCGATTCCAGAAGGAGAAGCGGCCATCAACCCGGTGCCCCGGCGGATGATCAGGGAGACGGTAGAAGCGGTGCTAGCTGAACATGGCGTGAATCGGGGCGTCAAAGTGGTCATCTCTGTTCCGGAAGGGGAAGCGATCGCTCAGAAAACGTTGAACGCCCGCTTAGGAATCATCGGCGGCATTTCCATCTTGGGTACGCGGGGGATTGTGGTACCGTTCTCAACTGCTGCTTACCGGGCCAGTGTGGCGCAGGCGATCCAAGTGGCCAAAGCCAATGGTTGCCGTCATCTCGTGTTGACTACGGGTGGTAGCAGTGAAAAACATGCGATGAAGTGTTTTCCGCATCTGCCAGAAGAAGCTTTTATCCAGATGGGCGATTTTGTAGGGTTTGCGTTGAAACATGCCAAACGGGCCGGAGTGGAACGAGTGAGTTTGGTGGGGATGATGGGCAAGTTTTCCAAGGTAGCCCAAGGTGTGATGATGGTCCACTCCAAAAGTGCCGCGGTCGACTTTGATTTTTTGGCGGCGGTGGCGGAGGAAGTGGGAGCCTCTCCGGATTTGGTGCAGGCGGTACGTGAGGCCAACAGTGCGACCCACGCGGGCCAGCTGATGGAAGAAGCTGGGCGGATGTCGTTTTTCACGCGGTTGAGCCAGTTGATCTGCCGTCAAGGCTTGCAGCATGTGGATGGAGGTCTGACGATTGAAACGGTGTTAGTGAAAATGAAGGGTGAACTGTTGGGGAGGGCGGAATGGAGTGGCACAGACGGTGAAACTGATTGGGATTGGTGCGGACGGAAAGGATGGACTTCCCCCGCATTGCCGGAAATGGATTGAAGAAGCAGATGTTTTGGTTGGCGGAGAGCGCCATTTGGCTTATTTTCCCGAGCATGGGGGAGAAAAGTGGGTGCTCAGAGGTGGCATCATGGGCATGATTGGTCGCATTGCCGAAGAGATGGCGGAGCGGCGCGTGGTTGTGCTCGCTTCAGGCGATCCCCTGTTTTATGGAATTGGGCGCTTGCTGGTGCGGCGTCTCGGCGGTGAGCGAGTGGAGATTCTTCCCTATGTGAGTTCGTTACAGCTGGCATTCGCCCGCATGGGAGAAAGTTGGCAAGGGGTACCGGTAGAAAGCCTCCATGGCCGCCCATTGTTCGGCTTGGCCCAACGCATCGACGGGCAGGATATGGTGGCGTTGCTGACGGATGACCAGAATACGCCTGGGGCCATTGCCAACTATTTGTTGCGGTTCGGCATGACTGAATACAAGGCGTTTGTTGCTGAGAATTTGGGTGGTAAGGATGAACGGGTGGGCTGGTGGGAATTGGAGCCATTGGCACAAGCAGAGTTTTCCTCGCTCAACATCGTGATCTTAAAACGTCGGGAGGGGGCGCATAGCCAGCGTTGGTTCATGGGTATGGATGATGATGCCTTCTCTCAGCGCAAACCGGATAAAGGGCTGATTACAAAAAAAGAGATTCGCCTGCTCAGCCTGACAGAGATGCGTTTGCAGAAAGAAAGTGTTGTCTGGGATATCGGAGCCGGTTCCGGTTCAGTAGCGATCGAGGCCGCCAAGCGTGCGACGCACGGCCAAGTGTATGCAATTGAGAAAAATGAGGCGGATATGGCCAACATCGAAACGAACTGCATCAAATTCCGCGCTGACATCCACGCCATTCACGCCAAAGCGCCCCAAGGGTTGGACAAGTTGCCTGATCCAGACGCGATATTTATCGGCGGGAGTGGTGGAGAGCTGTCCGAGCTACTTACAGTGTGCTGTTCCCGATTGCGGACAGGTGGCCGATTGGTTATCAATGCCGCCACGATTGAAACACTGTCGACGGCTTTGGCCGGCTTGGAAGAGGCGGGCATGGAGGTGCGGGTGACGCTAATGCAAGTGTCGCGGAGCAAGCCGATTTTGAAAATGACCCGGTTTGCCGCACTCAATCCGACATATGTCATCGCTGCATGGTGGCCGGATGGGAAAAAGGGGGATGTACATGAGTAATGAAGCGCGTTATGGCAAACTGATTGGCATCGGAGTAGGGCCAGGCGATCCCGAATTGCTTACCGTGAAGGCTTATCGCATGTTGAAGGAAACCCGGGTCATCGCTTATCCCAAAAAACGCAAGGGTGAAAAAAGCTATGCTTTGTCCATTGTGGAGCAGTATGTAAAAGCCCAGGAAAAAGAGATGGTTGGCTTGATTTTTCCGATGACGCGCGATCCCGACGTTTTGTCACGAGAGTGGGATCAAACAGTGGCGACGGTGTGGTTCCATCTGGCACAGGGGAAGGATGTCGCCTTCGTGACAGAGGGCGACCCCATGCTGTACAGCACCTTTATTCATCTGGGGCGCCGGATGCGGGAGCTTCATCCGCAAGTGGAAATCATGTCCATCCCCGGCATTTCGTCAGTGAATGGGGCTGCGTCCCGCTTGCACCTTCCCTTGGCGGATGGGGATGAGCAAGTGGTTATCGCACCGGCGACGGCGGATCGGGAAGCAATGCGACAGGTGCTACAAACGCATGACGCCGTGGTGTTTTTAAAAGTGGCCAAAGTGCTTGACTTGTTGCTCGACATTCTGGACGAACTGGATCTGCATGACCGGGCGGCGGTGGTGAGCAAAGTGAGCTCGCCCGAGGAGCAGATCTGGTGGGATGTGCGGGAGTTAAGAGGGAAGAAGTTGGGATATCTTTCATTGATGGTGGTGAGGAAATGACAGCGTTGGCGGCTAAAGTGTATATCGTGGGAGCGGGCCCCGGCGATCCTGAGTTGATCACGGTGAAAGGCATGCGGATCATTGAGACAGCCGATGTGGTATTGTACACTGATTCACTGGTGAATGAAGCCTTGATCGCCAGAGCCAAACCAGAAGCGACCGTTGTGCCAAGTTCAGGGATGGAGTTGGGGCAATTGGTTGATTGCATGGTGGATTATGTGCGTCAAGGGCGTAGCGTGGCCCGGGTACATACCGGTGACCCCGCCGTATTCGGCGCAATTTTTGAGCAGATGGTGGAGTTGAAGAAGCAAGGGGTTGAAGTGGAGATCATTCCAGGTGTCAGCTCCGTGTTTGCCGCAGCGGCCGTTTTGGGGGCGGAATTGACGATCCCCGAATTGACGCAAACGGTCATCCTGACCCGCGCAGAAGGGCGGACACCCGTGCCGGAGCGTGAGAAGTTATCAACGCTTGCCGCCCATCACGCCACACTGGCTCTGTTTTTAAGCGCCACCTTGACTAAGAAAGTGGTGCGCGAACTGCGGGAAGCCGGCTGGGCGGATGAAACCCCTGTCGCAGTGGTGCAACGGGCTACTTGGCCAGATCAACGCATTCTCCGCACCACGCTCGGTAACTTAGACGAGGAGATGCGCCGAGCAGGCATTCGCAGTCATGCCATGATTTTGGCTGGGTGGGCTTTGGACCCAACCCGGTTGGCGGATGAGGGCGCGTTTCGCTCTCGCCTGTACGATAAGACGTTTACGCATGGGTTTCGAAAAGGGGTGGACGGTGCATGAAACGACCCCTTGCTTTCGTGGCCATCACCAAACACGGAGTGCATATGGTGCGCCGGTTGCAAGAACAGTTGGAACAGGCTGATGTCTACTATATGGACAAGTTTGCGCGTGGAGATGAGGCGACGCGGTCGATTGTGCTGTTTCAAGGCTCAGTCAAACATATTCTTCCGGATTTGTTCCGCCGGTATGACGGCATTGTCCTGTTCATCTCTTTAGGTGCGGTAGTGCGCATGATTGCCCCGATCTTGCAAGACAAAAAGACAGATCCCGCCGTCGTGGTGGTGGACGACAAAGGGAAATTTGCCATCAGTGTGTTGTCGGGCCATCTGGGTGGCGCCAACGAACTGGCGAAGCGCGTGGCCGCCCAAGTAGGGGCAACGCCGGTCATCACTACGGCTTCCGATGTTCAGCAAACGATTGCTGTCGATTTGTTTGGCCGTTCTTTCGGTTGGGAGATTGAATGCTTCGCCAAGGCTACTCCAGTGAGCGCAGCGGTGGTGAATGAAGAGCGGGTTGCAGTGATCCAGGAATCGGGGGAACCGTACTGGTGGGATTATGACCGCCCGTTGCCTGATCATATTCGCGTGGTTGATTCATGCGCAGAAGCCGACCAAGCGCCATTTGACGCGGCGTTGGTGGTGACGCACCGCCTCTTGGACGAACAAGAAGAACAGCGCTATTTGCATAACGGGGTGCTCTACCGACCCAAGGTGTTGGTGCTGGGCATCGGGTGCAACAAGGGGACGTCGGCGGAAGAGATTGAGCATGTGATCGTGCAAACGCTGAACGAACAGCGTTTTTCTCTGCGCAGTGTCCGCAATGTGGCGACGATTGACTTGAAAAAAGAAGAGCCGGGTTTGTTGTCTGTCTGCCGAAAATATGGTTGGCGCTTGGACACGTACACCCCGGATGAACTCAACACGGTCACCTTGCCTGACCCTTCCCCCACCGTTTACCGTTACACTGGCGCTTACGGTGTCAGTGAGCCTGCCGCTCTTTTGTCGGCGGGAGCGACAGAATGGTTACTCACTAAAAAGAAGGCGGGCAATGTGACGATATCGATTGCCCAAGTTCCTTTTCCCTCAGTGAAGGAAGTGATAAGACGATGATGAAACGGCCAAGATTGCTGATTGCCGGGACAGGCAGTGGCGTAGGAAAGACGACGATCACCTTGGGCGTCATGGCGGCTTTCCGGCGCCGAGGACTGAAAGTGCAGGGGTTCAAGTGCGGTCCCGACTATATTGATCCTACTTACCACACGGCGGTGACAGGTAGGGTGTCGCGCAATGTGGACACCTGGATGTTAACCGAGGAGAACATGCGCGAATGTTTCATCCGCGGCAGTGACGGAGCTGATTTGTCCGTGGTCGAAGGAGTAATGGGGTTGTACGACGGCAAAGATCCGCTCAGCGACCAAGGCAGTAGCGCTTCGATTGCCATGGCGCTCGACTGCCCAGTCATCCTCGTGGTGAATGTACACAGCATGGCCCGCAGTGCGGCGGCGGTTGTGTTAGGATACCAGCGGTTAAATCCCCAGGTGGCGATTAGGGGAGTGATTGCCAACCGGGCGGGAAGCGAAGGGCATTACCGGTTGGTGAAAGCGGCGATTGAGCAAGAATGCGGCATTCCGGTATTGGGTTGGTTAGCCCGGGATGAGTCGATGACGTTGCCGGAACGCCACTTGGGACTGGTGCCTGCGGTTGAACGTGGGGAATGCGAGGAATTGTTTGCCCAATTGGCTGACAAGGTCGAACAAGGTGTGGATATGGAGCGTTTGCTCGCGATTGCGCAAGATACCCCTCCTCTATCGATGCCATCATCCTCATATCTGGATGCGGTGCCTGTTGTGCCGGGAGCGCCGGTGGTGGCGGTGGCGAAAGATTCTGCTTTTCATTTTTATTATCCAGAAAACCTGGAGTTATTGGAGCGATTGGGGGCGAAGTTGGTGTATTTTAGCCCGTTGGCTGACGAAGCCGTGCCGGAAGAAGCGGATGGCCTGTTGATCGGCGGAGGCTTCCCCGAAGAGTTTGCGGAACGCTTATCCCGCAATGAACGGGCCAAACAGTCCATCCGTCGTTTCATCCAGCACGGGAAGCCCGTGTTTGCAGAGTGTGGTGGATATATGTATTTGGCGCGATCCATTGAAACCACTTCGGGGCAAGTATATCCCATGGTCGGCTTCATCCCCGGTCGTGTGCGGATGCAACACCGCTTAAGTGCATTGGGATATCGGGAAGTGCGGGCCACGGACGACAACTTGTTATTTGCCAAGGGCGAGTCGGTTCGTGGGCATGAATTCCATTACTCTTCGCTGGAGCCTGAGGCCGGATCGACCTGGCCGTTTGCTTACACAAGTGAGGGACGGCGAGGGGAGATGAAGGAAGGGTATGCCCAAGCCAACGTGTTGGCCGGGTACACACACCTCCACTTTGTTTCCAATCCGCGCATAGCCGCTCGCTTTTTGCAACAATGCACAAAAGCCCGGCAACAAAGGAGTGGGGAATATGCCTGAGCGAGCTGAAGCCGGCCGGCAAGGATTGACACTGGTTTATACTGGGGACGGCAAAGGAAAAACGACGGCGGCGCTGGGACTCGCCTTGCGAGCGGTGGGCCGGGGGCAACGGGTGGGGATTTGGCAATTCATCAAATCGCCGCAACGCACCTACGGTGAACAATTGGCGCTGAAAAAACTGGGCGTGGAGGTGCGACCACTGGGCGTCGGCTTCACTTGGACCAAAACACCGGAAGAGCATCGCACCGCATTGGCAGAGGCTTGGATGGTGGTAAAAGAGCGGGTCATGAGCGGAGAGTATGATGTCGCTATTCTCGATGAAATCAACAATGCATTGGCGATCACTTCGTTCTCCATCGACGATGTTTTGCCGCGGGCGGAAGTGCTGTCCTTGATCGAACAGCGGCCGAAGCATACGCATTTGGTGCTGACGGGGCGCAACGCCTTGCCGGAAGTGGTGGAACGTGCTGATCTGGTGTCGCGGATCGAACCGGTGAAACATTATTATGATGCCGGTGTGTCCGCTGTCAAGGGGATTGAATTCTAGAGTGTGTCTGGCAAATCAAGTTAGTGGGAAAGAAGTGGCGGAAAAACCTTTTCTCGAGGAGCGCCGATGCACAAGTGAAGCGAATGAGAAAATGGTTTTGGAGCCGCTGGCCTATTCATCAGACACGCCCTAGTTGAATACCATGCGAGGGGGAGATTGACTGATGGGAGAATGGTCGTTGTTTGCATTGGTGTTCGCGTTGGGGCTGAAGCATGGGTTGGATGCGGATCATCTGGCCTGCATCGATGGATTGACGCGATATAATTGGCATAAACGGAATGCCAGGGCTCGTTGGGTAGGTACCTTTTTTTCATTGGGGCATGGATTGGTTGTCACTGGCGTTGCTGTCATCATTGGGGTCGTCAGTCAGATGTTCACCTTTCCGGATTATTTTGATGAAGTGGCTACCTGGATGTCCATTATCACTTTGTTAACGATTGGTACTCTCAATATATTTAATCTGCTGAAATGGACGAATAAGCAGAAGCCGTTTCAACCGCAAGGAGTGAAAGGGAAATGGATTCCTCGTTCTTTGCGAGAAACCAGCAATCCCTTTCTGATCGTCCTGATCGGCGGGGTGTTGGCTCTGGCTGCTGATACGGTGAGCCAAACATCTGTCTGGGCATTGGCCGCAGGCAATAATTCCGAGTGGATGCCCCTCATGCTGGGCGTGACGTTTACAGTGGGTATGGTGATCACGGATACACTTGATTCCGTCATCATCTACCGTTCCCTCAAAGGAAGTGATCAAACAAGCAAATGGGTATCACTTACCATGGGATGGTTGATTGTGCTGCTTGCTTACGGCATCGGTTTTTATGAGCTGTTCATCTATTTCAAACCGCAGGCGGAATTGGAGTTAGAATGGCTTGGCGTCGCTTTGTTCACTGTTTTCCTACTCTTCTTTCTCTTCATCGATTGGCAAAAAAAGGACGATGTGCGACGGGACGAAACGGCTTGATTAGACAACGCTTTCTTTCAAACCAACCGGCGATATAGTGGATGAAAGAAAACAGGATCGACACGGGAGTAAGTCGATCCTGTTATTTATGCCCAAAAGGGTTTGTCAGCTATTTAGGGTTGTTTCAGCGTCACGCATGTATGCAGCTGCCGGAGGAAGCGACAAGTATGTTTTCATATTCACGGTCATGCTTCCATATGTTAGTTAAAAAGGTTATGAGTGGGGGAACGATATGTCCTTAACCGTGTGGCAAGAACATCGTTTTTGGCTACAAATTCTATACGAACACGCGCTGTTTGTGTATGAGAATTTGTCACCAGGAGAAACGGAAGCGGTCACCCAAGCCTGCGCTTTTATGCATGAGTTTTGCGAGCTGCTGTCGGAGCTTTCTGGCATGGATCCCCATGCTCCAGTCCATGCGCCCACGAATGTGGGGTTTGCACAACGGGCGTATGCGGTGGCTAGTCGTTATTGCCAGTTTGAGGAAGGATTGCAAAAGAGGCGAATCAACAACGAGGTGGTGCTTTCGCTGTCACCCAGTTATTTTAACGGAACCTTGCTAGAAGCGAAGGAATACATTCGTTTGCTCTCGTACTATGTGAAAGGGATACAGCCCCCTCATTTGCCATTGTTGTCGCTGTTAAACACGTGGTTGATCGATCAGTTAGGGCATTCCATTCTGTTGATCAACATGCTTGATCCGTTGGAAACGATTGTGGCCACCCGATCCGAGCGATTCAGAAATCTTTTCAGATCCCTTTTGTCGCAAGCCCAGTCCATGGCTATGTTCCCTTATTCTGAATCCGAAATATACCCTCGCCTCGCTTTGTTGGGCCATGAAACGGCAGATGTGGTAAAGCGGTTTTACCGGTATGTGGAGACGGTTACCCGTTTATATCGCAAACGGCAAGTGTTGAATAAAACGACGTTAAGGTTTTTGGAGCATCATTTTAGTGAAACAAATTATTTCCTGATCAAGCTGAGTTACTATTTCCCAGACATCCAGCCATTGCCGGATGGTGGAAGGCTGTATCAATCGGAAGATGACGAAGGAAGACCCCATTCCAGAGACGCTAAAAAGTGATGCCATAGCTTTTGATCGTGACATGGGGGGTTACGCGGATATTGGCCTTGGCCAATGTTTCCGGCCAATTGTTTTGTACCTGTTTCCAAATGGAATAATGATACGCCTGCGCTACCCGGCCCAAGCCCATCGGGTCCAGTCGGTGATGTTGGATTTTGGTTATCAAGCGCTCAAGTTTTTGCTGCAATTGCTTTTCAATGGCCTGTTCCAATTTTCTTCTCTCGGTTTTCATGTCGAACGGGAAGGTGCGCTCAGAGAGATTGGCGGTTAAATCCACTTGAAACTCAAATAGAAACCTTCCTTTCGCATAAGCGGAGCTGATTTTGTGCCGGTTGACTGTCAGGCTCACATTCATCTGGGATATCGTTGGATTGTTTGGTGCCATGTTGGGCGGAGCCGTAAACGACAGCTGCAAGGGGTATTCCGTTCGGTGCTGAAGCAGGAGTAAAAGCGAGCTTTCGTTTTGGTTGAGGGAAGTGGCGTATTTCCCGTCATTGTTCAGCAGAGCGGTGCCCGTAATTGCGTAATCTTGTCCCCGGATGCGCATTTCCGTGAGATAAGGTGTCACCCGGTTGTCCAACATTTGACCGCGAAAATCAATCACGCGGGTAAGCACGGTCGAACTGATTTGATGGGCCGCATCGATTGTGTCGCGGATGGCGATGCCCAAGCGGCCCTTGTCTTGAATCGCGATGTTTTGCAGATCTTCAAGCGAACCGTCCACGACGATCGTTCTGGCGTTGATTTCACTTTTGGGATCGCGAAAAATCACGTCCAGAATAGGAAAGACATTGATTCGTTTCAACATCTGCTTACTGATGATCAGGTTTTGGATTTTGCCGGAGATGACGTTTCCTTGGCTTTGTGAATTGAGCAGTTTTCTGTTTTGCCGAAACGACAAGGCGGTGGATTGCTCGAAATGCGTTTTTTTATTCGCCTCTTCGCGAAATACGGGTGCAGAAGTGACAACGATAATCTTTCCCTCTTCATCCATATCCAACGCGACACTGAGCGGAATATCAGCGTCTTCCAAATAAAGCTGGTCACCGCAACCTGTAAGGGTCAACAGCGACAGGCAGACGAGAATAGCGTGACCCCAACGTTTCACATCGCTCTCCTCCTTTGGATCAGATGCCGCAATTGGCTGACCGCCCACAAAAACGCGATAAAACCGAACATAATTAATCCTGCATGGGAAAGCCAATCCTGAAATTGTTCGATCCTTTCATTGGTCATGTCCAAAAAAAGGGAACTAATCGCGATGGCCGCCACCATGAAGAGTAACAGAGGATGGTACGTCGACTTGCGTGTCAGTTGCGTCAAGCCGCGCAATGCCAAATATAGATATGGAATGACGGTCATCAACTGAATGATCGTATAAAAAGAGAGGAATAAGATTTCCAATCTCTCCAAAAAGGCGAACTGGATCGGTTTGAGCAAGGCCAGAGTTGGCCAGATCCACGTTTGTATTTCTCTGTCGCTGAAGATGATATTTGCCAAGATGATTACAAGCAAGTACACCAACATCGACATGGTACAGGCGATCAAAATGCCTTTCGTGGCCTTTTTTTTCTCTTGCAAGTAAGGATACAAGACGAAAGCCATCTCAAATCCGAGAAAGGGGGTAAGCGTCGATTGGACTCCGGTGATAATCGGAAGCCACCCTTCTACGGCAATGGGCAAGAGATTGAGCCAGTACGCATGATGAACTGAAAATAGAAGCAGCATCGGCATCCACGAGCAGATCAAATAAACAAAGTCCGAGTAGTGGCCGATAGCGATGATGCCGTGCCGGCACAACATGTACACAGGGATCAAAAAAAGCACAAACAACAAAAAGGTGGAGGTGTTTGGCAAGATCCACACCTGGATCAGGAACAGGGTGGCGTATAATGTAGAGAAAGCAGCGTACAAGCCATACACCGCCCACAAGAAGGTGAAGGCGCCTCCCAACCATTTCCCGAAATAGATGGGCAAGATGTCAAATAAGGTTTTGTCGGGATGTTTTTTCATTATGTTAATGATCAACAGGCTGAAGACCATGGTAATGAGCCAACCGATGAGGATGGAAATCCAGCTGTCCCTTCCTGCGAATTTCCCCACCTCGCGTGGAATTGACAATACGGCGATCCCGATTTGCGTTTTATAGATGGTGAATGTAAATTGGCTTAGTGACAATTGTCCCTTTTCCGGCATCTGCATCAGTTCTTCCCACTCTTTCCACTGTGGCTTTGTCTTTTTCTTTGCCGGGGATCGGCTGAGATCGGGCGCTTATCCATTTTCCACAAGGGCACCCGGTACCAAGTATCTTTCCAATCGGGGAGACGGATGGGAGCGATCGGGCTACCATAAGGGTATCCCAACGAAGTGGTCGTCACGATGTGGATAGAAAGAATCATCAACCCAATGGCAATACCCACCATCCCGAACATCGAAGCGATGATCATCAGTGGGAAGCGAATCAGGCGGATTGCCGAGGCCATGTCGTAGTTGGGGATGATGTAGGAAGAGATCGCTGTCAATGCCACGACGATCACCATGATGTTGCTCACAATACCGGCTTGAACCGCCGCCTGCCCGATGACGATCCCCCCGACCACCCCGATAGTTTGTCCGATTGGTGATGGAAGTCGCACACCAGCCTCCCGAATCATTTCAATGGTTACTTCCATGATGAATGCTTCCAACAAAGGAGGAAAAGGAACCCTTTCCCTGGATATGCCGATGGAGATCAACAAGTCGATTGGCAAGATTTCATAGTTAAAAGAGATGGTAGCGATATAAAACGCTGGCAAACTGATGGCGATGAGGAAAGCGAAAAAACGCAAGAAACGTAAGAAGGAAGCCAGAATCCAGCGTGCGCTGTAATCATCCACGTTTTGGAAGAAAGAGGTGAAGTTCATCGGACCCACCAGCGCTACGGGGGAGTGATCGGCGATGATGACGATCCGCCCTTGCAGCAACTGAGAGACAATCGTGTCTGGCCGCTCTGTCTGCATAAACTGGGGAAAAACGGTAAACCAATGATCCTCCAGATAATCCTCCAGTTCCCCGGCGTTGATCAGCGCATCAATTTTGATGCGATTGATCCGGTTTTCCAATTCCTTTACCAGTTCCGGTTGGCAAATGTCACGCAAATAGAGGAGGAACACGGTGGTTTGGCTCCGCTCCCCGACAAGAGTCTTTGTCAACATTAACTCTCGGTGGGGCAAGTAACGCCGGATCATGGCGATATTCATCCCCACAGTTTCTACCAAGCCTTGGTGTCCACCTTTGAGCGTCGATTCTACTTGGGGTTCTTTGATGGACCGTTGCGGCCATCCTTGCGTGTTAAATATGATCGCCCACGATTTCCCATCCACCAACAACACGCTTTTCCCTATAAAGATGGATGATTCGATTTGGTCCATATCGCGTGTAGTTGATGTTTGGTGAATAGGGATGCTGTCTGGGTCAAATGCTGTATTTTCGATCATCAAGGGGCGTAAGATTTGATCATTGATCGCCGTTTTGTCGACCAGATTTTCCAAGTATATTAGAACAGCTTTTTGTCCAGAGGCGTTTCGCATCTCCTTGATGATCAAATCGGGGGAAGAAGCAAACCGCTGTTTCAAGGCGTCCACATTTTCGGCCAGTTTGGTGGAGACAGAAGCTTCACTTGTCTGGGTGTCCCGTTTTTGTCTGCGATTTATTTTTCCGAATCGAAAAAACACCCTCATTCACCTCTATCCGCCCACGCGTGAAATGTTCCTATGAAGCATAGTCTTTGTTATTGTCAGGTTTATTATGAATGTCTTGCTAGATACAATGGGCATGATGAAAAAGCCACCTCACTCGAGCCAGTGAGGTGGCTGTCTGACGAAACCGGCTTAATAGCCGTAGTGATGATAGTAGTGGTGCTTTTTGTGATGGTCGTGTTTTTTGTGATGGTCGTGTTTTTTGTGGTGATGTTTTTTGTGATGATGTTTTTTCTTGCCTTTTTTGTGGAGATCGATGTCGATGTCAATGTAGATGTTGTTTTTATTGGAGTTTTTGTTGGAGTTTTTGTTCACATTGACACCCTTCTTGCTGGAATGCTTCTTTTTGTGGTGATGGTCTTCCCAGCAGAAAAAGTAAGCGTTGTACATGCGAATCTCTCCTTTTGAAAATGATATTTAGTAGACTTGACCGGTCGGCTTCGATCAAATCTACCATTGATATATAGATATGTTTTTAGAAGAAAAAGGAGAGGGCGCATGCCGCAGCAAATATGTCCAATTTGTACGCAAAATAAAGAAGATTTCAAGGGTTTCTCGGCAAAGGTTCTACACAACTTTTCGAATACTTGCTATGTTAAAAGAGTAATAACTAATACTACATGTTATTGCGAAAGCCATTTGCTATGGAACAGGGAGCCAATCAAATAGACATAGAATTCCCTTCCTGATCTTTTTCTAGCAGATGGCTTTTGAAATAACCGCAAAGAAAGGTTCTGAGAAGATGAAGTCGGTTTCTTTTACATTTCCTTCGTCAGATGGTGTAAAGATTCATGTAAACAGATGGGTGAGTCGATCCAAGGCGAAAGGAATTGTCCAGATCGCCCATGGGATGGCGGAGCATTCAGGGCGATATGCCGACTTTGCTGCGGCATTGACCGAGGCTGGATATCATGTTTATGCCAATGATCACCGCGGTCTAGGGAAATCGGCAGGGAATTGCGAAGTCTTGGGGCATTTTGCCGATGAGAATGGCTGGGAGCTTGCAGTTGACGACATGTACCGTTTAACCAAGTTAATCAAGGACGAAGTTCCCAATCTCCCTCTATTTTTATTTGGCCACAGTATGGGCTCATTTCTTTCGCGAACCTACATCCACCAACATGGGGAGGAACTGGCTGGGCTGATCTTGTCCGGCACAGGGGCAGGTCGGAAGGTGATGAGTTCGTTGGGCATTCTCATCGCCAAAATCGAATCTCGGCTCAGGGGGAAAAGGGCTAGAAGTGTGCTGATGAACACGCTTTCTTTCAGCAATTTCAATAAGCCGTTTCAACCTGCTCGCACACCGTTTGATTGGTTGAGCCGTGACCCGCAGGAAGTGGATAAGTATGTGCAAGATCCGCTGTGCGGGGAGGTTCCCACCACCAATTTCTTTTGCGATTTGCTGACAGGGATCAAACAAATGGATGAAACGGAGGGATTGGCACGCATTCCCAAAGAACTGCCCATATTGCTGCTGTCGGGAGGCAAGGACCCAGTTGGGCAAAATGGAAAAGGGGTGCGCAAAACCTATCAGCTATTCAAGCAGATCGGCATCAAAGACGTGGTGCTGAAATTGTATCCGGACGGGCGGCATGAGATGTTAAACGAAACGAACAAAGAAGAAGTGTACCGGGATATCCTCGCTTGGTTGGACACCCGGGTTACACGTTCATCTGGGCATAGCGAAATGTGAAAAATCTGCGAGTGAAAACCTCCGCTAATTGGCAGATCGTCAAGCGGAGGTTTTTGGTGCTTTTATGAGGTTGTGGCTGGCTTTTCCCGCTTTGTCGCGATATGTTGCCGCACGTGGTAGCTAACATATACCAATAGATACCAAACGGGGGCCACGATGAGAGCGATCGCTGTCGAATCAACATAAGCCATCAGGATGACCACAATCCCCAGAAAAGCTAATGCGAAATACGAAGAATAAGGATAAAGTGGCATGTGGAATGCTTCTGTACGGCTCATTTTGCGAAAGCGCAAGTGGGCGAGCAAGATTAATGCCCAGCTGGTGATCACGGCAACCGTCGCCACGGATGAGATATACAGAAAGACTTTTTCCGGAACAAGGTAGTTCAGTACCACTGCAACGGATAAGAGCAGGGAAGAAAATAGGATGCCCCGTTGCGGTGCATGGGCTTTGTTTAACTTGGTGAATATGCGAGGGGCTTGGCCTTCCAATCCCAAGTGGTATAACATCCGACCAGTGCTAAACAAGCCGCTATTAAAAGCCGACAAAGCGGCGGTAATGACGACGATATTGAGGATGGTGGCAGTGGCAGGTATGCCGATTTGATCAAAAATCATGACGAATGGGCTGCCTTTGGTGCCGATTTCATTCCAGGGATAGAGCATCAACATGATTGTCAGGGCGCCGACGTAAAAAATCAAGATGCGCCAGATCACTTTATTCACTGCGGCAGGAATGCTTTTGCGCGGATTTTTCGCTTCGCCGGCTGTCATGCCCACCAGTTCGACTCCGCCGAACGAGAAGAACACCAACACCATGGAGAGCAGGAAGCCTTTCCAACCGTGCGGCATGAAACCGCCATGGGCAAACAGATTGTCTACTCCAGTTGAAGTGGGCCCATGCTCGATCGGTCCGAAAATAAGGAACAATCCTCCTCCCATCATGGCCAGAATGGCAAACACCTTGATGGAAGCGAACCAAAATTCAAACTCCCCAAACGCTTTGACATGTAACAAGTTGACCAGCGTCATTAGCACCAGAGCAACGAGTGCGGGCACCCATTGTGGCACGCTGGGAAACCAATACTGGAAATAGGTGCCGATCGCTGTCAGTTCGGCCATGCCGACAATAATCCACATAAACCAATAAGTCCATCCTGCCAAGAATCCAGCGAACGGTCCGATATATCGTCCAGCGTAATGGCTAATAGAGCCAGAGACGGGTTCTGCCAAAGTCATTTCACCCAAGGCGCGCATGATGAAGAAAATGACGACTCCGCCGATGAGATAGGCTAAGGTGATCGCCGGTCCTGTCATTTGGATGGTGGTGGCAGAACCGTAAAACAAACCTGTGCCGATCGCTCCGCCCAAAGCGATCATATGCATGTGTCGCTCATCCAACCCTCTGCGCAATTGATTGTTATGGCTGTCCATCGATTTCAACCCTCCTGTTTTCATGTAAAATGGAAACCCCCGCCCGGCAACCAGGCGCAATTCGCCTGATTGCTGAGGCGGGGGGACCGCGGTACCACTCAGCTCTTCCACTTCCTCACGGAAAATGGACTCACTCGTCTCACAGCACCGCCAAACGCAAAAACGCCTCAACGATCAAGGGAATGGGATTTCCCTATGATCGCTGAGGCGACAGGTTCGCGGTACCACTCAGCTTCTCCGTCTACCTCACGGCAGGCGGACTCAACTAGTCTGAAGAGACTCAGCCTGATAACGATGGCCATTCGTCGCATTCTACTGGGGATAAGCTCCCGTTCAAACGCGAAGCTCCGAGGCGAAATTTCAACAAAACGATCGTACTGCCCTTTCAGCCATGGGGCCGTTCTCTGTTGACGATGTTGTTTTGTCTACTTAACCTCTTCATTGCATGTGAAAATGAAATGCTATTTTGATTTTTAATTTAGATAGAATTATATGAGAGAGGATGGTGTCTGTCAATAAAAAATTTTGATCGCATGGTGAAGATGTTTTTTAAGAGAAGATTACTTCTTCAAACACACCTGTTTTATCAAATCCAAGTTTTTGGTACCAGCGAATGGCCGTATGCTTTGCTGTTTTTACAGTGGATGGGTCGCGAAGCTGCCGATGGACACGACATGGGATTGATTTGACTGCGCAATGAGACATTAGCCATGCTGATGATGGTGCCAAATGACAGAATGTTTTCTCATATGACAGCCAAGCGAGTGAAATGTGTGGTTTTAGTGGTGCGTAGAATACACCGGCTTGCAGATCAAATCAGAGCATATTTAGTAGCGAATCGTCAGAAAGGAATGGATGAAATGCGGATTACATTTAAGAGATTGGGGCGTTGATTAGTCCTTGTCTTTCATCGCAGTAGGGATATGGCATTTTTTTATACAGCAAATTAACTTAATGATTTTATATTGCTTTATTTTATCTATTATTATAATTATATAGAAATAGAATATAATAATTAAGTGTTTGAAAATACATAAAGGAGGGATCGATGATGAAAAAAATTATGTTTGTTGTTTTTGCATTATCTCTTATTGTTGCTCAATCTATGTTCATTAATCAAGGATATGCTGAAACCAATATTGTAAAAGAAATCAGTAGAAAAGATGCTCTGAAAGCCAGTGGGAACTTTTTAAAAATGAGAAATGAATGGCAAAGAGCAAAATTAGAGATCTTGACAGATTTGTACGACTTTGAAGGAAATCGTGTAGCCTATTATATAGTAGCTGAACAAAATGGGAAAGAATTGGGTAATATGGTTGTAGCCGATTCTACTGATCGTGGTCCGGTTATTGAATTTGGGAATGATCCTTCCTATACAACGGATATCAAAAAAATGCTTGATGAAGGGAAAAACGTATATTATGTTGGGCCTTTTCAATTCATGGGTGCTATAGATACAGAGGATTTGCAAAGACAATCAAATGAAAAGAAAAATATGATTTTAAAAAGGGTTAAACAGAAAATAAAAGGAAATTCCCAAGTTATTGAGGAAATAGAAAGAGAACACAAATTTAAGAAAATACCTACGAGTTACAAAGAAAGCAGTGTTGAATGGAATAGCCTTTTAACAGATGAGAGTAATATTAAGCCATTGGCTATTACTGCAAAAAAAATGGATATTCCAAGAATTAGTCAATATATCAGTGGCGTTTCGCATCCCAATTCTTCATGTGGTCCTACAGCTGCTGCGATGATTACGAATTACTATGACAGCCGTGGTTATAATGTAAGGGGCACCGCTTACTATGGTACTCATGCCTCTTTAATCAATCATTTATATAGCGAATTTGGTAGTACGATCATAGGAACAACGGCTGGAGATTTTGCAAATGGATTTGATAAACATTTAGAACATGATACACCTGGAAAATGGACTGTTTCTAGACCTGCTGCGGAAGGAAACTTCGGTACGTATAAAGCGCATATTGATGGAAATGCTCCTGTAGCTGTTTTATCAGGTAAAATCTACAGCCCATTAATTGATGAAGAATGGCATTGGTTGGTCGGTTCTGGATATGACAATACTAATGGCTCATATGCTTGGTTAATTGATCCAAGCCGTCCGACTAGTTCATATGATCGATATGTGAAATGGGTTGATCATGATCAGGATTGGACGCTTGTATTTTCAGGTTATAACTGGTAAATGAAAATCCCCCCTCTTGGTTGAGGGGGGATGATGAGAGGATGAAAAAATGATTCTATCTTCAAAGTCGCTTCTATTTATTTCTTATGTGTTGGTGGTTTTAATCACCTTATTCATGATCTATTTTGCAAGTAAAGGTAAAAAGCCATGGTTGGTGGTGATTCCATACTTAGCTACGATTGTGGTTGAGTATATCTTTGTAGAGAAACCCATTACCTCGCCAAGTGGTATAATCATATTAATATTTTTAAATATCTTAGTGGGAATAACACACCTTGTGACTTATTTTATTTTTAGAAAAGATAAATAATGTAGTTACATGACTTTTATATTCGCGAATACAAAGGCTCGCTCCATGAAGGAACGGGTTTTTTTGTTTCTCGTAATTGGCAAATGCGCAACCATAATGGTATAGACAACTATACTAATATACGTTAAACTAATAATATACAGAATATTTGATTGTTTTTGTGGATTGAAAAAGGAGAGATGGAAATGAACATCAAGAATAGGGGGAAACGGGGCGCGGTTATCACTCTTCTCATCGTGGCAATGATTTTTAGTTTGTCGCCGGCAACGTTTACACCCTTGCATGCCTCTGCATCCGGTGATGAAGTGAAGGCACCGCTGAAGAAGGAAAGCGCCAATGAGCCGGCCCGCAGGTATGTGGCTTATGCCAGCACATGGAACACAAGCATTTACGATTTAACGCCCGCTAATATCCCCAATTACATCACCAATGTGAATCTTTCCTTTGCCAGACCAGATACCGCTTATCGAAAAGGTTCATATGAATTCGATCAGGCCGTCGCCGGCTTTGAATTCGTCGAAGGGGCGACCACTTACAACGGACAGAAGAAATTCACTCCCCAACAGGCACGTGACTTGCGTGACAACATCGCGGCCTTAAAAGCGCGCGGCACAGAGGTTTGGGTGTCGGTTGGTGGCTGGGCATATAGCCAAGGTAGCCAATGGGCCAACTTCAGCGCATCGCGTGTGGTTGACCTGGCGCTTGATTTGGGTGCGTCAGGCGTCGACATTGACTGGGAATCCAGTGGCAGTCTTTGCAACAAGCTGGAAGCAGAGCGGTTCAGCTGTACCAAGGATGGTGAGATTGCCTGGATCATCACCAGCCTCTACAATGAAATCCAAGCACGTGGTGCCGATCTGAAGATTTCGATCGCTGGTTGGTCGACCGGAGCTTATTATGTCAAGGGCACGCCGTTTGAAGAAGGGAAAGTGCAGTGGGGTTCGCCGTTTGGCGGAACCATGTATCGCGTGGTAAAGGACCATGGTGACAAGATCGACTTCATCAACCTGATGTCCTATGATGCCGGTGATTATTATGATCCGCGTGAAGGGTACGAATCGTATCGGGCCATCTATGACGGTCCCATCAATATCGGCATGGAAATCGCCCCCGAAGGCTCCGGCGGAGCAGTACTTGAAGTGGAGGCGCCGCCTGGTACCGTCTACGATGCGGAAATGCTCACAGGCCAGAACAATATCGCTACCCGATACTACAACGTCGAAACGATGGTCAAGTACATTAAGTATAAAGGTAAAGCCAATGACGGCTTTATGCTCTGGCAGCTCTGGAAACAACGCGTCCATCAACCGGCACCGAGTGGGGCGGCCACCGAAAATAGTGCAGGCCAATACGTTTGCCGCAATCTTCCGTTGGCGGGGGACTGCAATCAAACCATCCCTGACCTGCCAAAGCTAATTCCTTAACAACGATCGAAAATGATGACAAAGGCGAGTTTATGCTCGCCTTTGTTTCGTTTGGAGCAAGGATGTGCGTGTCTGTCAAGGTAGATCGAGCGGAGGTGGTTCCTCTGGTGGAGTGAGCAGGTTGGGAGGGATTGGTTCTATAGGTGTGGGAGCGCTGTCTGGCAGGCGTTTAAGCGGGTCAGGCAACTCCGTTTCCCTGTTGTCGGTTAGCGGTTCGTTTTGGTTCGCCCGTTTCATTTATTCAACCTCCTTTAACAGTCAAAGACAAGCGTTCAAGCATAGTTGATTGCATACCTCGTTCATTTCATGCGGGTAATGAGCCATCCGGCCACAATGAAGAACAGAGGAATTCCCACCAAGTTTAGCAGGAAGGCATAGATCGTGGCTGACGGCACTTGCGTTGCATCAAAAAAATAGGACAGGTCCATTTGGATCACCTTTCTGCCTGGGGGCAAAAACTGGTTTATAGTATATTATTGGCCAATCAAGGTTGTTTTTAGTGATGGACGGGAGGCCAATTCAATTTGTATGAGACGCTTTACAAACATATGTTCGTATGGTAGAATACAAATATAAGCGCGAGACATCAAAGCTCTTGCGGCGGATGAATTTCACTTCTGAGCAAAAAGGAGAATCCAGATGCGTAAAGTCACCGAGAAAGACACCAAAGCGACGATCCTGAAGGCTCTCCGTGAAGCGGAGAAGAAAATTGCTGAGTTGGAGAAAGGAAAGCTAGATCCGGTTGCGGAAACGACGGCGAAAAAAACGGCGGAAACGATCACCAAAGCCAACAATATCGTGGAAGGGAACATTGAAGAGAAAATCTCCGATCTGTCAAAATCGGTCACTAGCTTGCTTAGCAAAATCAGTGATGACATCAAGACGCAAACGGCCAATCTCCAGACCGTCAAAGAAGCGATCGCCATCAAAGAGGCGGAGCTTAAGGAATTGTTCGGAATTGAAAAGCAAGCTCATACCCTCGCCGGGCTGGTCAACGCCCATCAAGAGTTGAAGCTGGAACAAGAAAAAGAATTGGTTGAGGCCAAAGAGAAAGCAACGGCCGAACTAAACGAGATCACGAACAAAATTAAGTCGGCGCGTGAAGAATACGAGGCGCTCATCAAAGAGCAAAAAGAGAAACTGGCTCAAAGTCAGAAGCGTGAACAAGAAGAATTCAAATACGACTTTGAAAGACATAAGAAACAAGCGTATGACCAACTAGAGGATGAGTTAGCGAGCAAACGCAAAGCATTTAACTTGGAACTCGAACAGAAAAACGCTGAGTTGAGTACATACAAAAAATCGCTGGACGAGCGTGAAAGCGAAATCGCAAAACGGGAGCAGAAGATGGATCAGCTTGAAGCTGAAGTGGCTGCCATTCCCGACAAAATCGCAGAGGTCAAGAAAGAAGCGTCAGCAAAAGCCGACGCCGAAATCAAAAAAGTTCTGGCTATCCGCGAAAATGTTCTCAAAAAGGAAGTGGAAGCCGACAGACGCATTCTGGAAACAGAGCGCGACAATTTGAAAGCACAGCTTGATACGGCGAATGAAACCATTTTGAATTTGCAAACGAAATTGGATGAAGCGTATAAGCGGATTCAAGAAATGGGTATTCAAATGGTGTCAAGCTCAAATGAATCCAAAGCGTTTGATAAGATTGCTGCATTGGTTTCCGATAAAAACAACAAGTGATGTAATATGAAACAACGCTTTCCCATAAGATGGTTTTATATGAATCCTCTCTCAGTATTCGGCCGGAGGCACCTATCATGCACCCGGCCTCTTTTTTTGCCGGCTGTTTGCGCCAGCAATAAAGTGTCTCTAGATGGAGGAAAGGCACGATGTCAGGATGGCTCTTCGGGTTCCAATTGTAATAAAATAAGGTTGTGGAACCTAAAGTGATCATGAATGATAAGGTTCTCTCGATGTAAGTCAACCAGGTTTGAATAAGCTTGATGTTTGTTCATTAGACCACACGACATGGAAGGTGTCAGTTTTGAGGCTTGTTGCGTACCCTATCCTCTTTCGGTGAGCAGGAATCACTTGGCAGTAGAAATCTGAAGGTTCTATCAATTATCGCTCCAGTGGCACCGGATGGATGCCCGGTTGAGAAAGTACGGGCTTTGATGTAAGGGTTTTCAAGGCGGCTTTCCCCGGTCATCGGATAGGGCGGCAATCTCAAAAGAATCAATGCATTCATTGGAGGGATAAAATGGTGAATCGTGACATCAAAGGTATGCGGGATGTTGTGCAAAATAGCCGTTTAGTTCAACCCAACCCGGAAAAAGTGCGAGCGACACAGCTGGGAAGTATGGACGCTTTCCGCGAGCTGTTGGAGAGTTCATGGGAGAATCCCGCCGCTTTTTGGGATCAAGTGGCACGTGAATTGCATTGGTTTGAGCCGTGGACTGACACCATGTCAGGAGACTTTGCCGATTTTCGTTTTTTTACCGGTGGCGTCAGCAATCCCTGTTACAACTTATTGGACAGGCATGTTCAAGCGGGAGCCGGAAATAGGACAGCCTTGATTTGGGAAGGGGAAGATGGACCGGTTCGTTTTTATACTTATCAGATGCTTTTGGCCGAAGTAAACCGTTTTGCCAATGTGCTGAAGGAGTTTGGTGTGAAAAAAGGGGATCCGGTGGCCATTTATCTGCCTAACCTGCCGGAAGCCGTGATTGCTGTGTTAGCCTGTTTCCGTTTGGGGGCAGTGTATAACGCCGTTTTTTCCGGATTTTCTACTGAGTCGCTCAAAGACCGGCTCATCCATTTTGAACCGAAGTTGATCATTACCGCTGACGCTTCTTTGCGCAGGGGAAAACGCATTCCGTTGAAAGACAAGGTGGATCGTGTGATTCCCGCGGTCAACGGCGTTCAGACGGTGATTGTCGTCAATCGGCTGAACCAACCCGTGCACATGCAAGCAGGACGGGATTACTGGTGGCACGAGCTGGTGAAAGGAGCAAGCAATCAATGTGAACCGACAGGGGTCGAAGCCAATGAGCCGGGCATTGTCTTTTACACCAGCGGGACGACGGGAAACCCCAAAGGGGTGGTTCACGCTGGCATGGCCTTTGTAGTGCAAAATTACATTTACGCCAAATATCATATGGATCATCGCCAAGATGATGTTTTCTGGTGTACTGCCGACATCGGCTGGTTGACGATGCACATTTGGGGAATTGTCGGCGCGTTGGCCAATGGGGTTACAACGGTGGTGTATGAAGGGGCACCCAACTATCCCGAAGCGGACCGTTTTTATCAGATTATCGATCGCTATCGCATCAACAAGCTGTTCACTGCGCCGACGGCATTGCGTATGTTAAAAAGCCTTGGAAACGAAGCGTTGGCGCCTTATGACTTGTCATGTCTCGATGTCATCGCGTTGGTCGGGGAGCCGTTCGATCCGGAGACATGGCATTGGACGCGCGAAGTTTTGGGGAAAAACAACGTTTATGTTAATAACACATGGGGACAGACCGAAGTGGCCGGATGCCCTATCGCCGGGGCCGCTTGGTTGACTCCCATGAAGCCGGGTTCGGCTGGAATTCAATTTTTGGGCGCAGATATGGACGTGGTTGATGACAACGGCCAGCCGGTGCCTGCAGGGGTGCTGGGAAACTTAGTTATGCGTCGGCCGATGCCCATGCTGTGCCGGACGCTTTGGAAACAGCCAGAGCGCTACAAAGAGGCTTATTTTAGCCAAGTGCAAGGCTGTTATTTCGCCAGCGACATCGCGTTAAAAGACGAGGACGGTCATTTCTGGGTGGTGGGCCGCTCTGATGATGCCTTTAATGTCGCTGGCCACCGCCTCAGCACCATGGAAATGGAGAGCGCAGTATTGGCTTGCGCGGATGTTTCCGAGGCAGCTGTCATCGGGGTACCCGATCAAATCAAAGGGGAGATACCGATTGTGTTTGCCAAAGCAAACCAGGACATCTCTGCGGAGGAAGACCGATTGAGACAGGAAATAACCCAACGGATCATTGATAAAATCGGGGAGATCGCCAAGCCCGGTAAGGTGGTGTTCCTCGAAGAAATGCCAAAAACCGTCAGCGGTAAAATTATGCGTCGCCTGTTGAAAGAGGTGTGGGTTCATGGCGAAGTGGCCGGAGATGTGACTGGTTTGGAAGATCCGCAAGTGTTGGATGGGGTGAAGGCGAGCATCGCCAAGATCAAAACAGGTAGCTAACCTTGGTGCCTTCTCCCAGTGGTACACTGTGGGAGCGGGACCGCTGGCCTTGATGGAGCTGGCGGTCTTCTTTGCGAATCAGGGAGACGGTCATAAATGGGATTGAAACATATGGCAGAGTGATGGAAACTTCTTCCCAAAGGTTATAGATTTTTATTTGTTATTAATAGTAGAATAATCAATGAGAACTTATAAGTTTCTGTTTAAAGAGATAATTTACATCAAGGGTGAAGACATAGTGTTTTTTAAAAAAAAGAAACGAAAACGATTGCCGAATAAGAAGAGTATGTACAGTGTCGGCGAGATTGACGCTGTACAAGTTGTGAAAGTGTATGATGGGGATACCATTCGGGTACGGTTTAAGAACAACAAAGAGGAACGGGTGAGATTTTTATTGGTGGACACCCCCGAGACGAGTCATCCGCGCAAAGGGGTTGAACCTTATGGGGAAGAGGCTAAGTTGTTCACCAGATATATGATTAATCAGAGCCGCGTCGTTGAACTGGGATATGATGCGGAAAAAAGGGACCATTATGGCCGATTGCTAGCTTATGTCTATGTCGATCGCAAGCTGTTGCAGGAAGAGTTGGCCAAAAAGGGCTTGGCCCGGGTGAGCTACACCAGAAACCGCAATCCTGACATGGTGAGAAAGATGAAAGAGGCAGAACAGATGGCCAAGTCCAAGGGCAAGGGGATCTGGTCCAATAAAACGTATGTCGGTCGTTCCGGTTATCATCCTGAGAAGATGAATTGGATTGAGCGGACATACAAGCTGTTAAGAGGCAAGTTGTTGCGTGTCGTTTTAGATTCTTTCGTTTAATGCGCAAAATCGGGAATCGGCAGGAACCAGAGGAGAAAGGCAGACACTGGTAATGTGCCTGCCTTTTTGCGTTGGTTTAATCGGCGGGGTCTGCCAAAATTTCCACATAGCCGTTTGTTCCGTCCACGCGGATGTATTGCCCATCTTTCAAGCGCGTGGTGGCCTTTTCCACGCCGACCACAGCAGGGATGCCGTATTCTCTGGCTACGACGGAGCCGTGGGTCATCAAGCCGCCGACCTCTGTCACAAGCGCTTTGGCTGAGTGGAATAATGGTGTCCATCCAGGGTCCGTGTGAGGAGCGACCAAAATATCCCCTTTGTTCAATCGACCTTCTTCCAGGGTGCGGACGACTTTGACAAATCCTTCGACAATTCCTGCTGATGCGGGAATGCCGATCAATGCACCGAGAGGTGCTTTATCGTTGCGTCGGGCGGCGGTAAATATTTCACCATCGCTGGTCATAACGAGCGGGGGTGAAAGTTTGCTGTAGTGCGCTTCATGCAACTTGCGGGAGTCGATCAGCGATTGAGCGTCAGGTAAGCGGTGTTCCACCAAAGCGACCAATTCATCCAACGTGAAATAAAAGACATCTTCCTTTTGTTTCAACACACCTTGCTGGCATAGTAGTTCTGCTTCTTCCAAGATCGCTTCCCTGAAGAGGGCAAAATGCCGGATGATGATGTACTTGGGCAGTTCGCGGATGCCTACGTTATGGCGGTAAATGGAGATTAACCGCGCCAACCGTTTGGCTTTTCTCGCTCCGCCCCGTGTTTTTCTGATCCGGGACAGCAAAGATTGAATCGCTTCATGGGCTTCCTTTTCCCCGCGACTGAAATTTTCGCGATGCTCATTCACTTGATTGCTTCGGATATGGCTTAGAATGGACGGAACGAGCAATGTCGGTTTCTCACGGTATCGAACCCGCGTAATATCAATCTCTCCGGGAGCGCGCATGCCGTATTTTTCCATAAATGCAGAAAGTTTAGCTTGAAAGGCTTCCCCGCCTTCAATGTTGCGCAATCCCTCATAAAACGTTTCGTCTTGCGCTGTTTCGAGATATTGGAGCAATGCAGGGCAGTCTCTTGCCGCATCTGCCAAATCGCCGATCATCAAGCCCATTTCACTTGTGACATTACCTGGCGGAGATTTGTGCAGGGCGGGAGGCACTTCTTCTCCCAACCATTTCTTAACACACCGCTCCAAGATGACTCCTGCCATCAAACCTGCCAAGGTGCAAGCCAATGAATCTGCCAACGCCTTCAATACGTCTCGCGCCACACTTTCCTGTAGCGCCTTTATCCGTTCGGAGCCGGACAGGCCTATGAGCTTTAGTTTGCAACGAGCTAAATGTTGTTCATAGGTGATGTGCGCCTGTTTGGCTGCCTTCTGGGGGTCGCTGAAATAGAACAGTTTGACCCACCGGGGGATGACTCGGCCATAGACGGTAAAAAAACGTTTGAAGGTGTGGAAAAATTGACGTCTCACCCCTCGACGGGGAAGGCTTTGCTGAAACTCTTCCATCTGGATAGCCTTGGACAGAGCCAGGAGATCATCATCCAGCTCGGCATTTGCGCAAATTTTGTTTCGTATGGATGTGAGGTGCAAGGCAGGCGTGCAATCTAAGTACAATCTGCCGCCAGCTTCAACCATGCTGTGGCTTTCAGAATGGTCGGACTGTTTGTTGATTGGGACGAGGGTGCGTAAAACCGAAATCCCAAGCGGCTTCATATAGTCGGTCATCATCTGTTTGTGGCCGAATGAAAGATAGATTCGGAGAGAAGTATCTTTCGCGGGAGGGAGTGGGTATAGGGAGGTGATAGGCCGGCTTTGCAAAATGAAAAACCGGTCTCCTTCCAGACACCACTCGATGTCTTGCTCCGTGCCATAATGCTTTTTTATGCGTCGTCCAAGCTTGGCTAGTTCCAAGATTTTCTCGTCTGACAATGCTTGTTTTTGTCGATGTTCGGGAGGGAGATCTCTCGTTTCCGTACCACCCTGCGGCATGGCAAAGATGCCTTTTTCTTTTGTGGCGATTTGCTTGTCGCTGATTCGGTTACCGCGCACCTTATACAAATCAGCGGTGACCAATCCGGAAACAAAAGCTTCACCCAAGCCGAATCCGGCATCGATAGATACTGTGTTCCGGTGCCCGGTGATAGGGTCAGCAGTAAACATGATCCCTGAGACATCCGGAATTACCATCTGTTGCACGACGACCGATAAGCGGACGGAACGGTGGTCAAATCCGTTTTTGATGCGATAGACAATCGCGCGGTCAGTAAACAGGGAAGCCCAACACTTTTTAACCGCTTCTAAGAGAGAGTCAAACCCTTTTACGTTCAGATAAGTTTCCTGTTGCCCGGCAAAGGAAGCGGTAGGCAAGTCTTCAGCTGTCGCGCTAGAACGAACAGCATAAGCCCGTTCTGTCCCTTCCTTTTTCCATGCGTCGAACAGGGCAGATGTGAATGGTTCAGAAGGGGATAGGGAGAGCAGATGAGTGCGAATCCGTTGTCCCCATAAGCTAATCTGATCCAGCTGTTCCGGTTTAAACTTCGCAAGCTCGTTCAACCACTCATCAAACTCGTCGCTGGCACCAACAAAATCACGGTAAGCAGATGTTGTGATGCAAAAACCGGGGGGTACAGGAAATCCGGCTTTGCATAACTCACCGAGGTTGGCACCTTTGCCGCCGACTTCGCTCACATGCGTCTGATCAATCTCATGGAAATGCATAACATAAGTTTCCATGTCTCTACTCCTTAAACGCGAAGGGTATTGACCATACGGTCAATATCATCTTATCGCTCTTTGACCATATGGTCAATATGGGGATGCAATGGGGATGGGTCTGCAAAAAATATGGATTCATAGACTAGTTGCGCTTGGCTAGAAACGATTTGACCAAATAAGCGAGAAGCGGTAGAGAGAGAATGAAGAGCGCGGGGGCTTGTTCAGACAACACGTTGACAACTTCTTGCCATATCACGGTGTGTATCCCCTTCCTGGCGGATTTGCGCTTTATTATATGCAAACTTGGCCAAGGATAACACCATGGAAAGAGCGACCGCCATGCTGAATAGCCCAGCTGGTGTTGGTGCACCTTATGCAGTTCTTATGTGGATGATGCTGTCAGACTGATTGAAAAATAGATTGAATTTTCGGAATCAAGACGGCTTGTCTTTAATGATGATTTGCGATGTGATCAAAAACCCATCCCCCGGCAAAATGAGGGGGATGGGTTTTTTAAAAGAAGGTGTCGCAAACAGGGAAGTCTGTTTTGGGAAACAAGGCACGCAATGTTTGCGTCCATTGTGCATCCGAAAGGGTCGCTTTGCCGTAGTTGAGCAAGGTGTTGAGGGAGACTGCTCCGTACAGAAGCGCAGACAAATCGCTGATGTCCATACGAACGACGGGTGCTTCGTCGACAAAGTCGCGCAACGCGGGCTTCCCATTTGTGAACGTAATGGTGAAGCGCTGTTCGTTTTCCGCCAAAAAAGTGTCTCTGATCTCGAAGGTGAAGGTGGCGTTCACATTGCCAAAGGGATAGATGGTTGATGTCGAGAGGGCTCGTTTGGCATCCAGGATACGAACCATGAGGCCGATTCCCGTCGTGCGAACCTCGTGCGACAACGGAGGGATCATATTGTATGTGTCATTACGTGGATCATCGAACAAATGATGAAATTCAGGATCCTGCACATAGAACACAATCCGCTGGAATTGGTCGGATTGGCTACGTAAAAAGGCGAAAAAAGCTTGATGTGCAGCCGGATCTTCCGCAATCCATTGGTTGACGTGCAAGTCGTTATGGAAATCGTTTTTGGAATGATTGTTGCGGTACTGGAACCCCATATATCCTTGAAGTCTATGTCTGTTGACATACCCGACTATGCGGTTTTGTTTCACGCTGAATAAGCGCTTAAGATCTTGGTCTGTTGCGGCAATCATCCCATGCGTTCGTTCTGTCACCCGACGATGCAAAGCCAACATGTCCGGAATGTCTGCTTCTGTCAAAAAAGTGAGCCGCTCTTTGCCTTGGCCGTTGGGGAGGGTGCTGGGGGTTATGCGGTATTCGTGCCACTCGGTGCCGAAGCCGAAGCCCATGCGTTTGTAAAAATCTGGGCGGAACGAATAGAGGAAGGCAATGTGAGCGCCTTGATTGCGATAGTGCCGCAGGAAGTAAGTGACCAATTCTTTGGCGATTTTCTCCTTTTTGTGAAGCAAGTCCACCGCTATGCTGCCTACGCCTCCGGCTATTAGGTTGGAACCGTGCCAATGAACGGTATAGTCGTACAAACGCATAATCCCCAACATTTGTTCATCGCGGTAATAGCCGTAAAAATGGGAGTTTCCCGGCTCTTTGATGGTGGCGGCAACTTGTTCCCTGAACGGTTGCACAACTTCTTCCCTTGTCGCTTCAAAAGATGGATAAGCATTGGCAACCAAAGTGATCAATCGGTCGATTTCGTTTTGTTTAATGGCGCGGATCACGCCCATTATGTTCATCCTCTCTTAAGTCCGTCGTACAGGCGGATTTTAAAAGTAAAGACACATGTGTTGGGGAGTTTGTCTGTCGCACCAACATAAAAAATGAAAGAAATGCATGCTAAAGTAAAATTATATATATTTATAAAATTAAAATACAGGTGTTTTATAGAAAGAGGTCGAAATTGCTTGCTTTATATTAGTGGGTTGTGCCCATGAAGAAAGTGAGCAACCTAAGTTACGTTCTGCTACTATTCGTGTTCTGGATCAAGAAGGGAAAACCGTTTCTGGAGTAGTAGTCGGCATTACAGTGGTTATTATTGATAAGCCGATCGTCGTTGACTTGCGAAGTAAAGGATACGGATTGGTCTGATTGCGCAAAAAAGCGGAAATAGCCAGCTACGCATCTGGCTCTTCCCGCTAAATAAATATTTTCGGCCCAATTCTATTGCGACAATTTGTTTCCTGAACGGTTGCATCGTTTCCATTATTGTGGCGTCAAGAGATGGAAAAAGCGCAGGTCACTTTGAGGGAGATCATTTAAACACAACATCTAACTGCCCGGACACATGTGCATTGGGGAGTTCGTCCTTCACATCAATATAAAAGTGTCCGACTTGCACATTGTCAAACAGCGCTTTGCCGCTAGCCAGGTTGTAATAGGTGGTGCAGGCACGGGTGTTGGCTTCGCAAAGGCGTACCCACAGTTTGGACGTGTCCTTAAGCTTCACGGTTTTGCCGTTAGTGTATTTGGCGTATAAAGGTTGGACAAGGACGATTTCTACATCCCCCACTACTTCGGGATTATAGACATGGCCGTCCCACTTTCCATCTTCCGTTTCAAAAGCATATCGCGGAACACTTGCAAAAACCGGGTTTGCGGTGAACGGGAGCAGTGCGGCTGCGGTGATGGTCGCCGCACACAAAATAGCGAAGGTTTTTTTCATTGGACTGATCCTTTCTTTCGATTTGTAAAGGGGTTAAAAAATGAGCTATGTTGCCAACTGGAGCGTGTCTGACAGGCCAGCGGCTCCAAAACCCTTTTCCCATTCGCTTTACTTGTGCATCGGCGCTCCTCGAGAAAAGGTTTTTCCCCCACTTCTTCCCTAACAACTTGATTTGCCAGACACCTCACTGGCGAAACATCGCTTTCATAGACTATTATATTCCAATTTTGATCATTCCGTCATCTTGATGACCATGTGAAGAATGGGAAGAGAATGGGGATGGGTGCTTTTGTCGACAATGGAAGAAAGAGCGTTTTATCCTTTCTGATCAAAGGGGTTGATTGCCAATGATGGAGAATGAAAATCAAAAAATCACGACCTTTTTAATGTTTGAAGGCAACGCCGAAGAAGCGATGAATTTTTATGTTTCTTTGTTCAAGCAGTCAGAAATCCTTACCTTGTCCCGTCATGAAGACGATGGGAGCGAGGCGAGTGGAAAAGTGGCGCAAGCGGTTTTCTCACTCAATGGACAACGGTTCATGTGCATAGACAGTCCTATCAAACATGAATTTAGCTTTACACCCGCGATTTCATTGTTTGTCACATGTGAGACAGAAAGTGAAGTTGACGAGTTGTTTGAGAAACTGTCCCAAGGCGGAGAAGTGCTTATGCCGTTAGATTCATATCCATTCAGTAAAAAATTCGCTTGGGTTGCTGATCGATTCGGTGTTTCTTGGCAATTAAGCTGGAATGGTTGAGCGGGAGTTTAGCCTTCCAGCTTGGAAGTAAGCGGATGAGATGGACTGGCGATGAATAGTTTTAAAAAAATTAAGGAATGTTATTGGAGTTCATTTGCTATGTTGTATAATGAAATAGGAAAAAGCCTTTTGTTGCTATTGGAAATTGGCATGTCGAAAGGGGCTAAAAATGAGCACAATGAAGCCACTTCCGCAAATCCTCGCCGAAAGCGAAGGAAATCGCATCGATGTCATTGCCCAGTATATCAATGAGCATATCACTGAAAACTGGAAAGCGATATTTGAAGAAAAGTACGAGCAATTGATGGATGCGTATAAAAAAGTAGGTGACCCTGCTTACGGAACATATTTGAACTTCTTGTTTTCACCAATTCACGAGCAATTGAAAGAGAGTGGGCTGAAACCGCTCCCCCGTCTGCCTGGTGATTTAAATATTTCCCGTGAATGGGGTAACACCAACGATTTCACTGACCAAGAGCGGTGGATGTGGAGTGTTATTGAAGAAGTAAATGGCGTCGCGGTAGGGACCATTGTTACGAAAGTTTATCATGATCATACACAACTGCGTGTTCCACGTCCTCCAGAGGTGTTCGCCTTGGCAGAAACTGATCAGGCTGATATCGTTGCTGCCCTGTCGCATCGGTCCGCTTCGTTTAGAGATGCGCGCGAGTTTAGAATAGAAGCTGAGAAATATATGAAAAACCGGGACGCTTGACCAGAAGTCAAGATCGGCCCGGCATGAATCATCGCTAAAGAGCGATGATTTTTTTGTGACTCTCCCGCAGTAACGCGAACACGGGCCAGCCATCAAAGGGAGTAAATGAGAATACGGCGTTATTTTCTTCTGGTGAAGATCTGAAAGGTGATGCCGAATCGGTCTGTCACCAAGGCATAGGCGGGGCTGAAGTACGTTTCTTCTAGCGGGATGCTCACATGACCGTTTTGCTTTAACACATCGTAAAGCTGTTGCGCTTTCCCTGTCGTGTTGACGGTGATGCAGATATTAACTTGATTTCCTTCGTGCAGGGTTTGCCCGGGAAAGGCGTCGCCGATCATCAACTCCGTGTCGCCCACTTTTAACACAGCGTGCGCGATTTTTTCTTTCATTTCTGCAGGAAGAGGATGATCCGGATTTTCCGGCCCTTCCCCCAGGGTCTGGCAGAAAAGAATCTCCGCATCAAGCACCTCTTCATAAAAGCATATTGCTTCTCGCGCATTTCCATCAAAAAAAACATAAGGGGTCAACTGCATTGTCATGGTATACCCACTCCTCACATTCAATGGATTGATGCCAAGCCCGCTCACTGATAAAGAAGCGAGCAAGGTTCGGCTTGGTGCCCATTGTAGCTTATAATGGTGACAGCTATTGTCATAAAATCGATCGAATGGAGGATCGTGATGCCCAAAGCGAAACGGTTGCTGGAATTGATGATGACAGTCAACCGCAAACGGAAGTTTACAGCCAAGGAATTGGCGGAGGAATTCGGTGTCTCAACGAGAACCATATTGCGGGATTTACAGGAGTTAAGTGAGTTGGGGGTGCCCTTGTATTCTGAAGTGGGACCGCACGGAGGTTATCACGTGTTGAATGAAAGAAGCCTCCCTCCCATCTCGTTTACCGAAGAAGAGGCAATTGCCATCTTTTTTTCCGTTTATGCGTTGCGCCATTATCTGTCCATTCCTTTTGAAGCGGAAATCTCATCTGCGTTGAATAAATTCACTTCTTACATGACTAATGACATACGTGACCGAATTGAACAAATGAAGAATCGCGTCGATTTCATCACACCGATGAGGCAGGGGGAAAGTCCTCATTTATCCAGATTGCTCGAAGGAGCCATTCACCAGCAAGTGCTTTTGATTGAGTATGAGGCGAAGGAAGGGAAAGTTAGCCGGCACATCCAACCGATTGGCATTTATGCGCGAGATGGCATATGGTATTGCCCCGCCCATTGTTTTTGGCGTGGTGGTTATCGCGTGTTCCGATGTGATCGGATCAAGTCGGTTGCACAGGCATCTTCAAATGTGAAACCACGGGACATACAACACGTTCACCTCGGCAATGTCCAACCTGTGACCCAAGCGGAGCCGATGGTTCACGTGCGAGTGGAATTGAATGAAGAGGGCGTGCGAAAGTGTGAGACCGAATGGTGGCTGGCAAATCATTTGCATCATCAAGAGGATGGTGGAGGGTGGGTGGACGGTCATTTTCCCAAAAGAGATCTTCCCTTTCTGGCCAAATTTTTTATGGGGTTGGGAGAAGATGCGACAGTGCGGCAACCGCTGGAATTGGTGCATGGTATGAAGGAAATTCTTTCCCGGCTCATGAACAAATACGCTGTGGTGCCGGCTGGCGAAGGGAGCAAGACTGGTGAGGGGGCAAGTGATGAGCCAAGTGATCCGTAAAGATATTTTTGAGCGGGTAGAAACACTTTTTTCAAAAAGAATTGTAGATAGTGAACCCATTCACCGTGGGTTGCTTAATTTGAAGTGGATTGTGCGCTTTGCTGATGGTGTGTCCGTTTTTGTCAAGCAATACAACCAACGCCGGCATGGGAAAAAACTTCCCTTTATCAACAAGGCCTTGTTTATCCAAGAGTCGGTACGGAAGCAAGGAATTCGATGCCCAATGGTTTATTCGTTTGGCGGGAAGCGGTTGCTGACAACAAGCAATGGGGAAGTGTTTGCAGTACAGGAGAAAATGGATGGGGAGGTCGTGGCTCCGGGGCAAGCAACGGTGGAACAGATGCATTCCCTTGGGAAGGAGTTGGGGAAATTGCATCAGGCGTTGAAACAGATTCCACCGGCCGAGCTCGCTTGGAAGCCGGATCGCTCGCGCTTGTTGCAAAAATGGAATAAACAGATGGCTCTTGCGCAAATTTGCCAACCATCCGAGCGTGTGATGCAGCTACTCCACAGACAAAAGCAAATTTTGGACACGCTGGACTTTTCCCGATTTGACCGATGTCGCCTAGGATGGACCCATTGGGATTGCCATTTTGACAACTTTTTGTTTGCAAATGAGCGGATTGCCGCTATTTTGGACTATGACCGCATGCGTTATGTCTACCCCGACCTCGATGTTGCGAGAGCCTTGTTGTCAGGTAGTGTAGACGGCCAGCGAGGAATGGTGCGAGCGAAAGCGTTGGCCTTCCTCAGCGGATATCGGGAAGTTGTGCCCGGGTACTCGGCGGAGAGGGTTGTGCAGGCGTTGCGTCTTTTGTGGACAAAAGAATCAGGCTGGTGGATCACCGCGGACATTGAGGAGCGAAGCGCCAATCCGCGGCGGTTCATGGTGGAGATCGAGTGGTTGCAGCAACATTGGCATGAGTTGGATGACTTCTTGGGTGAATGAGCGTTGCCATCTGCCAAGTTTCTTACTGTTTCATGTGTTGCATATGGGGAACCATTAAATAAAATTCATACGCAAAGGACCATAGGCTATGCCCATAGCCTTTTTCTGCCTGGACAGGTTGTGACTGACCGTGCGGTGGGGAGTTGACCAATCATTGTGTGATGAGCTGACTTGTGCCGGACAAGGGGAAGACAAATAGAAAAGGATTGTTCAATTAATAGAGTTTTGATACAATTTTTAGAAAAGACCGGGAGGCAGTGCATGATTAACTATCCATCTTTTAAAACAGGTATGACCATTGGGATTACCGCCCCTTCCTCCGGGGTGCCGACAGAACTGCATGCGGTGCTGGACAGCTCGATCAGGCGACTGGAGGAGAGGGGCTTTCATATTGTTTGCGGAGAAACCGCCTTTACGCAAGAAAAAGCGAAGTCAGCATCAGCGAAGAAACGCGCAGCTGAATTTAATCGCATGATGAGCGATGATCAGATTCAGGTGATCATTCCCCCTTGGGGCGGCGAACTCCTCATCGAGATCTTGGAGCATGTCGATTTTGAAAAAATGAAGAACAAGTGGGTGTTGGGTTATTCCGATACCAGTGTGCTGTTGCTGGCTATTACGTTGACAACGGGGATCGCTACGGCACATGGCCCTAATCTCGTTGATCTTCGCGGGGAATACTGGGATGAGACTACCGGCGCTTGGCTCGATGTCTTGTCCACCGAGCGGGGTGCCTCCATCCTTCAGTACTCCTCCACCAAATATCAAGAAAAATGGCAACATGACAATCCAACCCCTTGTCTCTTTCATTTGACAGAACCAACACACTGGAAAGTGATATCCCATAGCAAAGCGAAGGTACAAGGGCGGTTGCTCGGCGGATGCGTTGATGTGATCAGGCACTTGATTGGCACACCGTATGGCGACGTGGGGAAATTCAGAAAGGCTTTTATTGATGGGGAACCCATACTTTGGTTTTTTGAGAATTGCGAACTGGTGACTGCCGATTTGCGCAGATCATTGGTGCAAATGAAGTTGGCCGGGTGGTTTGAAGGGTGTTCAGGCATCCTGTTTGGCCGTAGCTCCGCCAATCAACCCGTGCAAGGTTATACGGTGGAAGATGTTTATCAGGAACTGGCGGATGAGCTTCAAGTACCTGTCATATACGATATGGATTGTGGACATGTTCCGCCGCAAATCACGTTTATCAATGGCGCCTATGCCGAAGTGGAAGTGGCTCAAGGAAAGGGGTTCGTCAAGCAGTATTTTAGATGATCTCCTTTCTGCTCATCATGAAAAAGGACATGTTTAATTTACACTGAACGGAGGGTCACTTATGGCATTCTCATTCCGATTCGACCCTTTGCAATCATAAATAATATTGTGTTCAAAGGTTCTGCTTGTGGGCAGGGAATCGGAATGGGTTGGCCTGTTTGTAAGGTAATCCGCTATACTATACAGCGATATTACGCCTGCAAACCCTCAACTGGCGGGGGAAGGGATGTGTTACGGCCACCCTGATCAGGATGGGGAAGGCCTTCACTTTTTGGGCCATTGTAGACGAGTATGTACGGAATTTTAACCATTTTCCGATTGCCTAACCACAGGCAGACAACCTGTGGGTTTTTTAGTTGCCCTCTTTCACAGGGGACAACCAAGGCCCGGACAATGCGACCCGGAAAGATGACCACGTACAAGAAAAGGAAGGGAAAAACGATGACGTTGAGCGATAAACAAGTGGTGGAAGTGGCCCGGCGGCATGGCCTGATGGTGAGAGAAGACGCATTGACACGGAATGAGTCCGGCCTTGACTTTTCCGTCGTGTTTGCCGTGGACGAGCAAGGAGAACAATGGGTTTTGCGTCTGCCGAGGCGCCCTGATGTGGTTCCGACCGCCAGGAAAGAAAAGGCGATTCTCGATTTCTTGGATGGGAAGATTCCGGTGCAAACGCCACAATGGACAGTTTTTTCCGATGAATTGATCGCTTACAAGCGTCTCGCAGGCGTACCTGCCGCAACGATTGATCCAGAAGCAAAAGCGTATGTGTGGGAGATCGATGAGCATAATGTGCCAGACATCTTTTATGAAACCTTGGGCCGGGCCATGGCTGCCTTGCATCGCACCAATCCTGACCAGGCCAGACAAGCTGGCTTGACCGTGCATGCTGCAGGGGAACTGCGAGAGGCGATGCGACAGAGGATGGAGAAAGTCAAGGTGCATTTCGGTGTAAGCCAACCCCTTTGGGACCGTTGGCAGAAATGGTTGGCCAATGATGTGCTTTGGCCGAAACAGACTGAATTGATCCATGGCGATTTGCATGTCGGACACATTTTAGTTGACAGAGAAGCCCGTGTTACGGGAATCATCGATTGGACGGAAGCGCGCGTTGACGATCCGGCCAATGATTTTGTCGTCCATCTTTCACTCTTTGGAGAGGGTGGGCTACAAAAATTGATTGATGCGTATCAAAAAAACGGTGGAGTGGTTTGGCCAACGATGGTTGAGCATATTATCGAATTGCAAGCAGCCTATCCTGTCGCT
This sequence comes from Laceyella sacchari, assembly GCF_004343255.1. Lineage (GTDB taxonomy): Bacteria > Bacillota > Bacilli > Thermoactinomycetales > Thermoactinomycetaceae > Laceyella > Laceyella sacchari. The sequence continues at coordinate 1,096,638 of NZ_SMDD01000001.1, forward strand.
ATTGCTGAATTCGCAATGAAATCCGGGTTGGCAGAGTATGAAACCATGGCTAAGCAAACACTCGGCGTGGAAACATAGAGGCTCGTGTGTTGTGTGAATGAAGGTTTGGGTACTTACTGCCCAAGCCTTCGCAAAATAAAATGATGATGCAAAATGGCAAAACTCAAAACGAAAATAAATTAGTGTGCTTTGATCTTACATAGGGGGTAGAACATGGAGATGAAAAAACGGCTTGGTATACATATTGAGGGTTGTATTTATGCTGTAGATGAACATGTTGACATTGATCATGATGAATTTTTGGATAAGTTTATTGACTTTGTAGAGGCAAATGGGTGGATGTTTGGTGGAGGAACATATCAAGTCGATGAGGAAGGGGAGGCAGTAGATAATTAGATAGATGTTATGTAGAGGAGGGAAGAAAAGCTCTCCTTTCTTTTATCTGTAAATTGGATTTTTCAGTCAAGTTGCACACTTGGTTCCTCTCATTCAGGTATAATAAAAAAGACCAAGGGAGCCAATTTAAACATAGTTGATTCTCTGCATTCATGAAATATCCAGCTGTAATAAAGTTATCTAAATTTGGGAGGTGTATATATGAGCAAAACGGGAACACATGGTGCAGCTTCCTTCGGTTTGGCTTGTTTTGATTGAGGATTCTTTTCTAATCACTCACAGTAGCTGTTTTCTTTTTACACTCCTCAGCTTCATTTATTTCTTTTATATCCTTTTATGTTTAAGTGAAACCAGGTTGTCGCTTTCTTTTCATGGACATGGCAACTCATATAAAATAAAAATGATCGCAGTTGATATAAAATTCTGTTGATTCCTTCTCGGTCGTTTGTGTCAAAGTTGCTAACAGCCAAAGGAGTTGTGGCGATGAAGAATGAACAAAGCTTGTACGAGCATTGGGAAACGTGGCTGAGAGCCCATGCACACCCTATAAAACAATTAGAGACAAGTCACGATGATGACTATCGGGATCTTACTTTTTTGAAAGATGTTTTAAAAGGGAAACGGATAGTCATGCTGGGGGAAAGTTCGCATGGAGCCAGTGAATTTATTTCTTCCAGAGTGAGACTGGTTCAATATTTGTATGAAGAACTGGGCTATGAAGTAATCGCCTTTGAATCAGGCTTGGGGGAAACCCATGTCGCCAACCTGCAAGCCAGTGAGCGCCTTCCTGAAGATACCATGAGAAGTGCTGTGATCAGCGTCTGGCATACGCAAGAGATGATTCCCTTGTTTGAATTTGTGCGGCAGTCTAAACAGAACAAGGTTCCGCTGAGATTGTCCGGCATGGACATGCAACCTACGGGGAGTTATCACCATTTCATACGACGTTGGTTTGAGCAGGTGAAACCAATCGTAGCGGAACAAGCGGAGCAGTTGGAACAGCAATTTGCCGCAAGCTTCTACCTAAAGGATATCGAAGCATACCAGAAGGAGAAAGTCCAAATGCGTGCCGGATATGAAGCCTTGATTCAGTTTGTAGAAGCGAATCGGTCGGCACTAGCTAACATATATCCAGAAGATCCAAATTTGATTTCTGTCACGTTGCACGTGTTAAACGGCCGCATCCAAACCGTTGAGCATTTTTTGGAAAAAGCGGTGCTCGGCAATAAATACGCAGCGGAAAACAACCATAATCAGGCTCAAAAATACTATGATGAAATTACCGCCATGCGCGACCAGCGAATGGCTGAAGAGCTTGTATGGGTTGCTGAAACATTGTATCCCGATAAAAAAATCATCGTTTGGTCACATAATTATCATATACGGAAAGAAAATGAGGCCGTTAAAAATGCGCGTTCGCCATTGCCGACAATGGGTGGGTTATTGCCTAACTCCTTAAAACAAACTAGTTATGTTATCGGTCTATATATGAATCGCGGTGTATCCGCGTTTGTTGATCATCAACCTGCTCCGGTGCGCTATCCGCACCCGGAAGGCAGTATGGAATGGATTTTGGGCAAAGCGGGAGCAGCAAACATATTTGTCGATCTGGCTGGCCAAAAGTGCGATCGTGTAACTTCTTGGATGTTCATGGAACGTCAAGCATTGGATTGGGGGACTTGGGAAGAACGATTCATCCCCCGTTCGCAGTATGATGGCATTTTGTTCATTGATGAAGTGCATATGCCAGATTATCTTGATGAGAAGGATGGATAACTTTTCCGCTTTCAAGCGATAGGATCGGCTGGCATATGAACAAAGGCTTGGGCGCCGATACGACGCTCAAGCCTTCTTGATTGTTTAATCCTCTTCTTCGTCGCCAAAGAAATCTAATAAGCTGTCCTCATCATCGTCGTCATCATCGTCATCATCATCTTCAAAGAAGTCCTCGACGATATCCTCAACAGCTTCTTCCAGCAATTCCATAGCGATAAGCCCAATCGCGAAGGCGCCGATCGCACCCGGCAAGCCCGAGATCTTGTGGCGGAATTGGGCTTTATCAGCGTGGTATAGACTCGGATTATTCACCATTTCAAGCAGAACTTGTTGCAGATAGTCAATCAAGGCGTTTTGGTCATCGAGCAGTTGATTGTCCAACCAAAGTTCTCGTTTAACCTCTTTTTCTCCAAAGAACGTGCGCAAGTCCACCTCTAAGAGCAGATGAATACCTGTCTCTGCTATCGCGGCCACAAATTCCACTTCTTCTACTTCTTTAACGAGCATCGAGGTGGGAGCCAGTTCAAACTCCTGCATGTGCCCGTCAAACGAACGAGAGTCGTGTTTTTCGCGGAAGCCAAGACGATCGAACGCATACAGGATGTTTTGCAAGCGATCGGGAGGCAAGATGTCAATCGGATCACGGTCGGTCGAATCCACTCCGGCCGCGATGTCTAAATGCGTGATGAAATAATAAGATACTGAATTGCAGGACAGCAACAGATTTTGCGGCAATTGATAAGAAAATGAATAGGTTTTTTTCTCTGATGGCTGGATTTTAAACGATTCAGGGAACGGAAACCGGTTGATTAACACGGTTTGTATATGTTCTCCCGCGCGCACACTCATCATGAAATCGACATCGATTTTGTTGATTTCTTGTTCAACCGTGCCGCCTGTAATGACTAATTGACCATTGATTTGCTCTCCTAGTTTGTACTGGTGTTGATCAAGGATGAGATCGACTTGGGCGGAACCTTTGCCCAACTTAGCCATAAATTTTTTAAATACCATTTACTGAAAAAGCCTCCTTAAGCATCATGTACTTTCAAGTATATTATAAGGATAAACTGGATGGCAAATATGTCCAAAATGTAAAAGTAGGATCATATCTTTGTGAAAGTGAGTGGCATATCAGATCCGTTGCGATGTGTGAAGCAACCATATTCGGTAAACAAAAATGAATGAAATGAGGTTCTAGCACAAGTAAACACATGGTTATATCCCTATTATGAATGATTATTTATGGTTTTTGCTCTTTGAGACGCCGACTTTTATTTGATAAAGTAAAGAAAGTCATCTTTGCTAGGAGAGAGGCGTTTCCTGTGAGATGAAAGGTTTTTCCGTTTTTTGATATATTGAAATAACCTAATTTGAGTTAACAGGAGGAATCTGTGTTGGAAGGCGTCATAGGTCATGCCTTTAACATTTTGCTTGTGATCTTTTTGGTCTTATTGAACGGTTTTTTTGTCGCCGCGGAATTTGCAATTGTGAAAGTAAGGGCGACACGGATCGCACAGATTGAAGGGCGCAGAGGGAAAGCCGCCCGAAAGGTGCTGGGAGAGCTGGATGCTTACTTGTCTGCGACACAATTGGGAATCACCTTGGCATCACTTGGACTGGGGTGGGTAGGGGAGCCGGCTATCGCCAAAATGATTGAACCGGTGCTCGTTTATTTCGGTTTGCCCCAGTGGGCGATCCATACTATCGCATTTGCCATCGGCTTTTCAGTGATTACCTTTTTGCACATCGTCTTGGGGGAGATGGCTCCTAAATCGTTGGCCATTCGGAAGGCGGAAGAAACGACTCTATGGACCGCCGCGCCCCTCAACTGGTTTTATGTCTTGTTTCGGCCGTTTATTTATGTGCTGAATGGTGCGGCTAATCTCACTTTGAAGCTTTTCGGGGTAGAATTGAATGAATCGCAACAGGCCCACACAGAGGAAGAGATCCGCATGCTCATCGCTCAAAGCCATAAGAGCGGCATGATCGACCAAGTGGAATTGACTCTGTTCGACAATGTGTTTGATTTTACAGAACGGGTAGCGCGGGAAGTGATGGTACCCCGAGTAAAAATGACTTGTCTGTATGAAGGTCGACCGTTTGAAGAGAATTTCCACATCATCAAAAACACCAATCACACCCGGTTTCCGCTGTGTGGACGTGATAAGGATGACATCAAAGGGATCATCCACATTCGGGACGTCTACCAAGTGATGACTGAAGGGGGCACGCCTGATTTGTCGAGCATGGTCAGACCCTTCATTGTCGTACCGGAATCGATGGAAGTGAAAGATATCCTGAAAAACCTGCAAAAAAGAAAAATGGAGATGGCGATTGTCGTCGATGAATTCGGCGGAACGTCTGGTTTGGTGACCACCGAAGACATCATTGAAGAGATTTTCGGCGAAATTCAAGATGAGTTTGATGACGAGAAACCAGCGATCCAAGAAGAGGCCGAAGGGACATCGATTGACTCGGGATTGTTGATTGAAGATGTCAATGACCATTTCGCTTTGAACATCGATGACGAAGACAACGACACGATCGGCGGCTGGCTTTTTTCCCAATTGCAAAAAGTGCCACAAATCGGTGATCAAGTAACCTTTGGCGACTGGGAGTTTACCGTGCTTGAGATGGATGAGTTGAGAATTTCGCGCATTCTCGTGAAGAAAAAGGAGTCATTGCCATTGCCGGCGACAGAACTAGATGATTAATCTAACAACCGGGAGCTTTATAGCTTCCGGTTTTTCTTATGGGTTAAATTGAGGAAGATACATGTTACGTGATGCAATAGATCGAGACGAGTCAAGCGGATTAAATGAAATCACTATTATTCCTTCTTCCATATTTTTAATATCACAAAAAGTCGTTAAATGACAGTCAACGTGAACAACCAACTCTCTTAACAAGAGTTGGTTGTTTGAGATGTGATTCTAATTTAATGCTTTATCTAAAGTTGCTTGCGCAAGAATGAGAGAAGAATCCAACAAGGGAAGGGGGCTGTTTTCTGAGTTGATGAGCATCGGAATTTCGGTGCAACCCAAAATGACGGCTTCGGCGCCTTTTTCTTTAAGTTCATGGATTAGTTTCAGATAGGCTGTTTTTGATTCTTCCTTAATGATTCCTTTAAACAGTTCATTCTCCAACACCTGATGAACCATTTCTTTTTGAGGCTCATCAGGAACAATACATTCAATCTGATAGTTAGACAAGCGGTCAGGGTAAAAGCTTGCGTTCATCGTTGCCAGCGTTCCAAGCAAAGAAACTTTCTTATATCCTTTTGCCTGCGCTGCTTCAGCTACCGTATCCGCGATGTGAATGAGAGGCAAGGAGACTCTTTTGACGATATCATCGAATAAGACATGCGGCATGTTTGCTGAAATCACGGCAAAATCGGCCCCGGCTTTTTCCAATTGGTTGATTCCGGAGGCGAGATATTGGGCGCAATATTCCCAATCCCCTTGTTTAAAGGCGTTGAAGAAATGCTGAAATCTTACACTGAATATGACTATCTCGGGATACCCGTTATCGCCGTGTTGAGCAATGTATAGCCTGGTTAACGAATTGTAAAATAATGTAGTCGATTCGGCAGTAAGTCCTCCTAATATTCCAATTCGTTTCATGTCTCGTGCCCTCCTTTGTAAGAAAATTAATATTAGTATACCAAATGGGTATGCGCGAAGGTAGCTAACATGCACTGTGTACGGGGAGTTGTATTTATAAAAAGAATGGATGATTGACACCGATAGGTACATATCATAGAATCACAAATGATTAGTCGTCTAATTAATAGGAGGCTACACAATGGATTTCAATTATTCCGACGCTTTGACCCATTTGATGGGGCATGTGATAAAGCTTCACCGACAAAGCGTCGATCTGCTGATCCAAGAACATGATGTGTATCCTGGCCAACCTCCACTTTTGTTGAGACTGGCGGAACAGGATGGGCAGTCGCAAAAGGAACTGGCGAACAAATTGCAAGTAACGCCGGCGACGCTGACGGTGATGGTAAACCGCATGCAACGAACGGGGTTGGTGATACGAAAGCCTGATCCTGTCGATCAAAGGGTGTCCCGGGTTTTTCTCACCGCTAAGGGACACCAGGCGATTGATGCGGTGAAAGAGGCGCTCCAACGAATTGAGTGTAAATGCTTGGAGAATTTCAGTTTGGAAGAGAAATTGTTGTTCCGGCGATTGTTGTGGCAAATGCATGAGAACTTGCAAGCGTTCAAGCGCGAAAATACTTAGTCGACTTATCGAATGGGCGGGTGATCGTCCACATCCATGCTCATCTGATGATCGATTACTCATTTGAAGAAAGGATGGAAGCGGTAATGAACAAACTCAGCCATGGATTAGATTTAGATTCTACGCCACAGCGACAAGAACGGTCGCGCATATTATGGATGGCTCTCATTCTGGGTTCGTTGTCCGCGTTTGGTCCCTTGTCGTTAGACATGTATTTGCCAGCATTGCCAGCACTGTCTGCTGACTTGCATACCAGTGCGTCGATGGGCCAACTCAGTCTGACAGCTTGCCTCTTGGGGCTTTCATTGGGCCAGCTGTTGGCAGGGCCGCTCAGTGACATACGAGGACGCCGATTGCCCCTCCTTGCCGGATTGATTACTTATGCGATCGCTTCGTTATTATGCGCAGTGGCCCCCTCCATAGAAGCACTTATTCTATTGCGATTTGTTCAAGGCTTGGCGGGGGCTTTCGGTATCGTTATCTCCCGAGCTATCGTTAAGGATCTGTACTCGGGATCAGAATTGACTAAGTTTTACTCCCTTTTGATGTTGGTCAATGGGGTAGCCCCGATCATGGCTCCCATTTTTGGTGGACAGTTGATGCGGGTGACCTCATGGCCGGGAGTGTTCATTGCCCTTAGTTTGATCGGAGCGATCATGTTGGTCGCAGTCTTGGCCGGGCTACCTGAAACGCTACCAACCGAGCGTCGTTCCAAAGGCGGGATCCGAAACACCCTGTCCACTTTTCATCATCTCATCAAAGACCGGTCGTTTATTGGATATGCGCTGGCCCAAGGACTGGTGGTTGCAGCCATGTTTGCTTATATTTCCGGTTCGCCGTTTGTTCTACAAGGCATTTACGGTGTTTCTCCGCAAATGTTTAGTTTGTTTTTCGCCATCAATGGTCTGGGGATTATTATCGCCAGCCAGGTTACCGGCAGATTGGCGGGTCGGATTGCTGAAGGCAAACTGTTTGTCAGCGGCCTCATCCTCGCCGCGATGGGCGGGATCACCCTGTTGCTTATGATTTTGATGAAAGCCGGACTGTACGCCATTTTGCCGCCCTTGTTTATCGTCGTATCCAGCGTGGGGATCGTCACCACCACCGGCTTTGCCCTCGCCATGCAAAACCAAGGGCAAGCAGCGGGAAGTGCCTCAGCATTGCTTGGGGTGTTGTCTTTCATCTCCGGCGGCCTCGTGGCTCCTCTGGTCGGTCTCGGTGGGGGAGATTCTGCCATCCCGATGGGGGTGGTTATCGCAGTAGCGGACATCGGTTCCGTCCTATGCTATTTCTTTCTCATCCGCCGCAATCGTTCATCGATATCCAATGAAAAATAGAATGGGAGTATCAGCTGGTTCTTTCCCTCTGTCTCCGAATACCATGGGGAAGGAGGGAAGCATCAGGCATAGACAAAGACCATCCATAAAGAAATATTTTCCCCTCCAGCAAATAGAAGACGCCATCCCTGCCAGGCCAAAAATGGATAAATCCCTTGATCTTGCGGGCTGGTGGATTTAGACCAGCACTATACATTTATAAAATACTAATATAAACTTGTTTGTTGCACAAACATCCTGAAAGTCGTTTTCTCCCTTGGTACAAGGAAAAGCAACCAAGGGGGTTTTTTGATGATCAACTGAAGGAAACTGTTCAGTAGAAAATTCCTTGAAGATTGACTTGTTGTTTTGTTTACTTCAGAGTGAAACAATAACCGGTTGGCAAATTCCGTATTCATTTATGTCATTTGTCCCATACATGTCCTGTTTTGGTTGAATGTGATGGTTGGCGTGTGTTCATAAGGAGGCTAATAAAAACGATGAGGATTTTTATGATTTTCCTCATTGTGCCAAAATCTGTTTTTTGACCTGCAGCGGTGATGGGGTGTCACCGCTGTTTTCATGGGCGCGAATCGGTCACGTTTCGCCGGATTTCTGTCGATATTTTGTTGTCAGATCGAACAAATAATGGAAAATATACAAATTAAATTCTGTCTGATTCAAATTAAAGCGCTTGCATAGACGGTCATTTCGTTTATAATACTTGTATACAAGTACACTTGTATCCTTTGAGAGGGTGATTTCATGCACATGCCTAATGGGCTTCTCTATCCAGAAAAATGGCTTTCCAAAGCTTCAACTGGAGATCGTGTAGCCTGTGAGCTTAGAATGCGCATTATCTCGGGCATGATCAAAAGGGGAACGGTTCTGTCGGAAAATAAATTGGCCGCAGATTTTGCTGTGAGCCGATCACCCATTCGCGAAGCGCTCAGAACGCTATCAGCTGAAAATATTATCCGCTTGGAACGGATGGGAGCTGTTGTCATTGGTTTAACAGAAAAAGAAATAGAAGAGATCTATGATGTCCGTCTATTAATCGAATCGTTTGTGTTTGAGCGCCTCGTAAAAATGGACACAGATGCATTAGTGATGGAACTTAGCAAAATACTGGAGATGATGAAAGTTGCGGTGAAATATCGTGATGCCGATGAATTTTCTTATCAAGATGTCTTGTTCCACGAGACTATCATTCGGTCCATCGGTCATTCTTACGTCTTGATGATCTGGAATAATTTAAAGCCCGTGATGGAGAGTTTTATTCTGCTGTCAATGCGGGTACGCTTCCAGGAAAAATATGAAGACTTTGCACGGATTATTAAAAATCATGAGCTGTATGTTGAGGCTATAAAAACAAAAGATAGAAACCTCATGCTTAAGTCTTTGCACCTAAATTTTGATGATGTGCAAGGAGGCGTAGAAGACTTATGGAGGTCGCAACAAATGTTAGCTAAAGGAGTAGGGCAACAGAATGAGTAGCTATATGTTAGGGGTTGACATTGGCACCACCAGTACAAAAGCCGTGTTATTCAGTGAACAAGGCGAAGTGATCCAGCAGGAAAATATCGGGTATCCGCTGTACACGCCGGATATCTTTACGGCTGAACAAGATCCGGACCAGATTTTTCAGGCTGTGGTGCAAGCCATGACGAATGTTTTGAAACCGCATTCTGACAAGAAGCTGTCGTTTGTATCATTCAGTAGCGCCATGCACAGCGTGATTGCCATGGATGAAGATGACCAACCGCTTACGCCCTTAATCACATGGGCAGACAATCGCAGTGAAACATGGGCGCAAAAAATAAAAAATGAGCTGAACGGACATGAAGTGTATAAGCGAACGGGAACACCGATTCACCCTATGTCGCCATTGAGCAAAATCGCATGGCTTGTGCATGAACATCCTGAAATCGCTACCAAAACAAAAAAATATATTGGAATCAAAGAATATATCTTTAAAAAATTCTTTGATTGCTATGTTGTCGACTATTCATTGGCTTCATGCATGGGAATGATGAATCTTCACACATTGGACTGGGACGAGGAAGCATTAGCCATTGCCGGGATCACCCGCTCGCAACTATCAGAGATCGTACCCACAACCAAGATTTTTCGTGATTGCCATCCTCAATTGGCGAAGCAAATTGGGATTGATCCACAGACGCCTTTTATCATCGGTGCCAGCGATGGCGTGCTGTCAAATCTGGGCGTAAATGCGATCAGGCAGGGCGAGATTGCCGTTACTATTGGGACAAGCGGCGCCATTCGCACCATTATCGATAAGCCGCAAACAGATAGCAAAGGAAGAATCTTTTGCTATGCCTTGACAGATAAACATTGGGTGATTGGTGGTCCGGTAAATAACGGCGGAATGGTTCTGCGTTGGATTCGGGATGAGTTTGCCTCGTCGGAGATCGAAACAGCCAAAAGATTGGGGATCGACCCTTACGATGTTTTGACAAAAATTGCAGAGCGTGTAAGACCGGGGTCTGATGGTTTGCTGTTTCATCCCTACTTGGCGGGTGAACGCGCTCCACTCTGGAATCCAGATGTGCGTGGCTCATTTTTTGGCTTAACGATGTCACATAAGAAGGAACATATGATTCGGGCTGCATTGGAAGGAGTCATTTATAATTTGTACACCGTGTTCTTGGCCTTGATCGAATGTATGGAAGGCCCGGTGACCCGCATTCAAGCCACAGGCGGTTTCGCTAGATCAGAGATTTGGCGGCAAATGATGGCTGACATCTTTGAATCGGAAGTGGTGGTACCGGAAAATCATGAGAGCTCATGCCTCGGTGCGTGCATTTTAGGATTGTATGCCACTGGAAAGAGCGATACGTTTGAGGTCGTTTCTGAAATGGTGGGGGACACCTATAAGCACACACCAAAAGCAGAGGCTGTCCAAGAATATAGAAAATTATTGCCGATATTCATTGATATATCTCGGAAATTAGAAGAAGAATATGTATCGATTGCAAAGTACCAACAAAGCTTAATCAACCGTAAATGAGGGGGAAACGAGGATGCCATTGGTTATTGTTGGGATAGGGATCATAGCCTTATTGATTTTAATCATGGGCTTTAAATTGAACACATTTGTATCATTGATCATTGTTTCATTTGGCGTTGCTCTCTTGCTTGGCATCCCAGTTGGTGATATTGTCAAAACCATTGAGACCGGGTTGGGCGGTACACTGGGCCACTTGGCGTTAATATTTGGGCTTGGTGCCATGCTTGGTAAGTTAATCGCTGATGCGGGCGGCGCCCAGCGCATTGCGATGACATTGGTCAATAAATTTGGCGAAAAGAATATTCAATGGGCTGTTGTTGTGGCATCATTTATTATCGGTGTTGCATTATTTTTTGAAGTGGGTCTGGTGTTGCTCATACCGATCGTATTTGCTATATCCAGAGAATTGAAGGTGTCGATTCTGCACCTTGGCATTCCGATGACCGCAGCGCTGTCTGTGACGCACGGCTTCCTGCCACCTCATCCAGGGCCTACAGTGATCGCAGGTGAGTTGGGCGCAAACATAGGCGAAGTATTGCTTTATGGTTTTATCATCGCGATTCCAACCGTTATTTTGGCTGGGCCAGTATTTGCGAAAATCGCTAAAAAGATCGTGCCAGAATCATTTACCAAAACCGGCAGCATTGCCTCTTTAGGTGAACAAAAAACGTTTAAGCTCGAAGAGACTCCCAGTTTTGGAATTAGCGTGTTTACGGCATTATTACCTGTCATTTTAATGTCTATAGCCACCATCATTTCTTTGCTACAAAAAACCATGGGAGTTGCAGACAACCAATTGCTAGCCGCAATCCGTTTTATCGGCGATGCCGGCACTTCGATGTTGATCTCCTTGTTGGTTGCCGTCTATACTATGGGATTGGCTAGAAAAATTCCAATCAAGGATGTAATGGAATCTTGCTCAACAGCGATTTCACATATTGGCATGATGCTGTTGATTATTGGTGGAGGCGGTGCCTTCAAACAAGTGTTGATTGATGGTGGAGTTGGCGACTATGTAGCTGCCATGTTCAAAGGAACCACCTTATCTCCCATCTTACTTGCTTGGATCATTGCCGCCATCTTGCGCATCTCATTGGGGTCGGCAACGGTGGCCGCGTTGACAACGACAGGGTTAGTTATGCCGATGTTAGGGCAAACTGACGTGAATCTGGCATTAGTGGTACTGGCAACAGGTGCAGGTAGCTTAATTGCCTCCCATGTGAACGATGCGGGTTTCTGGATGTTTAAAGAATACTTTGGATTAAGCATGAAAGAAACCTTTGCCACATGGACTTTACTCGAAACATTGATTTCTGTGTTTGGGTTAGGATTCATTTTATTGCTCAACTTATTTGTATAATCCATTCCCAGCAGTAAAGCCCCGCTTCGGTGAGGGCTTACTGCCATTTAGTCAAGAAAGGGGCAGACAATATGTTAAATACAATCGGTGTTTATGGTTTGGGAGTGATGGGCAGCAATATCGCGTTAAACATGGCCAGCAAAGGCGAGCGAGTTGCTGTATATAATTACACACGAGATTTGACAGATAAACTGGTACAAAGACTGGAAGGGCAAACAATTACACCGTACTACGATCTGGAAGCTTTTGTTCAATCCTTAGCCAAGCCGAGAAAAATTTTTATTATGGTTACAGCAGGCAAAGCCATTGATTCTGTCATTCACTCTTTGCTTCCTTTGCTTGAGGAAGGGGATTTGCTCATGGACGGCGGCAACTCCCATTATAAAGATACGGAACGCAGATACGATGAACTGAAAGCGAAAGGAATCGGCTACTTGGGGATTGGTATCTCAGGCGGTGAAATCGGCGCTTTAACAGGGCCTTCCATCATGCCTGGCGGAGACCCGGATGTCTATGAACGCGTTGCTCCCATTCTTACCAAAATTGCGGCGCAAGTGGAAGGCGACCCTTGCTGTGTTTACATTGGCCCCAAAGGCGCAGGTCACTTTGTGAAGATGGTGCATAACGGGATTGAATATGCCGATATGCAATTAATCGCTGAAGCCTATACGTTTCTAAGAAAAAAGTTAGGATTGTCGGTCGATGAAATTGCGGACATCTTTGACGAGTGGAATCAAGGAGAGTTAAAAAGTTATTTAATTGAAATCACGGCAGAGATTTTAAGGAAACGAGATGACATCACCGGATTGCCGCTGATCGACGTGATTTTGGACAAAGCAGGACAAAAAGGAACAGGCAAATGGACAAGTATACAAGCCATCGATAATGGAATCCCGACATCCATCATCACAGAGGCTTTGTTTGCTCGGTATATTTCTTCATTAAAAGAAGAGCGGATGGCGGCAGAAACCATTTTGGCAGGGCCTGATGAAGCTCAGCAAAGCTTAGATAAACAAGTATGGGTTGAGTATGTCAGACAAGCATTGTACATGGGCAAAGTTTGTGCCTACGCCCAAGGGTTTACACAATATAAAATGACGTCAGAGCTGTATGACTGGAAGTTGCCGTTAAAAGATATTGCGCTGATCTTCCGGGGTGGCTGCATCATTCGCGCCAACTTTTTAAATGTCATCAGCGAAGCTTATCAAGAGCAACCCAATTTGGCAAACTTATTAATCTCTCCATATTTTGCGGAAAAGGTGAAAGTCTATCAAACTGGATTGCGAAAAGTCGTTTGCGAGGGAATTCAATCAGGGATCTCTTTCCCATGTTTAAGTGCATCCCTTACATACTACGACAGTTATCGGACTGGAACATCCAATGCCAATTTGCTACAAGCACAACGTGATTATTTTGGTGCGCATACCTATGAACGGAATGACTTAGAAGGCGTCTTTCATACAAACTGGCAAGCATAAAAAGTGACAAAAAATCTTGATCGAAGCAAGCTGAGATATACATGGCATATGTATGTTTCAGCTTCTTTTTCTTCGCCTTATAAATGGCTTTTGTCCTGTGTCCAAACGTTCTTTGTAATCGCAACCTCTTGTCCAGCTTGAAAAAACAAAAAAACAGGTTTTCCATTTGGGTAAAAGCGGAAGATGTATGCATCTTGTGATATAGTAATAAGTATACGAAAAATTTAGTCATGCGGGATTTGATGCGCGACACGCCAACTGCAACTGTGATGAGATTTCAAAGGAGTCAGATACGATGGCGAGAAAATGGTGGAAGGAAAGCGTTGTGTACCAAATCTACCCCCGCAGTTTCATGGACAGCAATGGAGATGGGATCGGCGACCTGCGCGGGATTATCTCAAAATTGGATTACTTAAAAGAGTTGGGGGTCGATGTGATTTGGCTTTCACCCGTTTATCGGTCGCCCAATGACGACAACGGGTATGATATCAGTGATTATCAAGCGATCATGGATGAATTCGGCACGATGCAAGATTGGGAAGAATTGCTCGCAGAAGTTCATCAGCGCGGAATGAAATTAATCATGGACTTGGTTGTCAACCACAGCTCCGATGAACATTCGTGGTTTGTGGAAGCGCGTCGGTCGAAAGATAACCCTTATCGCGATTTTTATATTTGGCGTCCAGGGAAGGACGGCGCAGAACCAAATAACTGGGAATCGTGTTTCAGCGGATCAGCATGGGAGTACGATGAGACGACGGGAGAATATTATCTTCACTTATTCTCAAAAAAACAACCCGATTTAAACTGGGAAAACCCGAAACTCCGTCGGGCAGTGTATGACATGATGACTTGGTGGTTGGATAAGGGGATTGATGGGTTTCGAATGGACGTTATCAATTTCATTTCCAAGGACCCTGATTTGCCGGACGTGCCTAATCCAGAAGGGAAAAGATATGTTTTTGGCGGTCAATATTTCATGAACGGCCCCCGCATTCATGAATTTCTGCAAGAGATGCACAACGAGGTTCTCTCAAAGTACGATGTGATGACCGTAGGCGAGATGCCGGGTGTCACACCCGAAGAAGCGATCTTGTACACTGCTGAAGACCGCGGTGAGTTAAACATGGTGTTCCAGTTTGAGCATATGGAGCTGGACTCCGGCCCTGGCGGAAAATGGGATGTGAAGCCTTGGCAACTCAAAGATCTGAAAACGGTTATGACAAAATGGCAAAAGGCATTGGAGAACAAGGGTTGGAACAGCCTATATTTGAACAATCACGATCAGCCCCGAATGGTTTCTCGCTTTGGTGACGATACTAAATATCGGGAAGAGTCGGCGAAAATGTTGGCCACCTTTCTCCATCTGATGCAGGGAACCCCCTTCATTTATCAGGGGGAAGAGATCGGCATGACGAATGTCCGCTTTGCTTCCATCGAAGAATACAAAGACATCGAAACCTTAAACATGGTGCGAGAGAAAGCGGTGGAAAACGGAGAGGACATGCAAAAAGTGATGCGTGCCATCCATATGAAAGGCAGGGATAACGCACGAACGCCTGTTCAATGGGATGATTCCAAGCATGCAGGGTTTACTACGGGAACCCCTTGGATCTCCGTCAATCCAAATTACAAAGAAGTAAATGTCAAGCAGGCCTTAATAAATCCAAACTCGGTCTTCCATTATTACAAGAATTTGATCCAATTGCGGAGAAAGCATGAGATCATCGTTTATGGAACGTATGATTTGATATTGGAGAATCATGAGCAAATTTATGCATATACGCGAACATTAGGCGATGAGAAGTTGGTGGTCATTTGCAACTTTTTTAATGGCACCCCTCGTTTTGAGTTGCCTACCTACCTCCGGTCATATAAAAAATGTGAGTTGATGGTAGCCAATTATGAAGGCGATGGGTCGGGTGACATCGAAAACATGGTATTAAGACCATATGAAGCGAGGGTTTATCGGTTGGTTTATTAAAGGTGTGAGTGAACCATACTGCCTGTGTTTCAAGGGTTATCTCAAGATGCGTTGGCGCCATGGCGGTCTGCTTTACTGGCAATGCATACATTGAAAATGATAATTAATCTCTGCGAATTTGCCATTTGCTATTGACAAAGGAATATTTCCTAAGTAATAATTATACCTAGATTATAATTATTGTAGTTAGATAAAGGTTATAAACTGCTAACTACTAACAAGGAGGATTTTGACATGTCTTTAATCGGTAAAGAAGTAAAACCATTCAAAGCACAAGCTTACGACCCAAAAAACAACAAGTTTATCGAGGTGACCGAGGCTGATCTGAAAGGCAAGTGGAGCGTAGTTTGCTTCTATCCAGCAGACTTCACTTTCGTTTGCCCAACGGAATTGGAAGACCTGCAAAACCAATACGCCACTCTGAAAGAGCTGGGTGTTGAAGTGTACTCGGTTTCCACGGATACCCATTTTACACATAAGGCATGGCATGACCACTCTGAAGCAATCAGCAAAATTGAATACATTATGATCGGCGATCCTTCTCAACAGCTCTCTCGCAACTTTGAAGTGCTGAACGAAGAAGCTGGTTTGGCTGATCGCGGTACGTTCATCATCGATCCGGATGGCGTAGTGCAAGCTGTTGAAATCAACGCAGAAGGCATTGGCCGTGATGCAAGCACCGTTGTAAACAAAATCAAAGCAGCTCAGTATGTTCGCAACAACCCAGGTGAAGTGTGCCCAGCTAAATGGCAAGAAGGTGGCAAAACCCTCAAACCAAGCCTTGATCTTGTAGGCAAAATTTAAGAGGTATGACCAATGATGCTGGATGCAGATATTAAAGCACAACTTGCCCAATATCTTCAATTGATGGAAGGCGATGTGCTTCTGAAAGTAAGCGCGGGATCGGATGACGTATCCCGCGACATGCTTGCTTTAGTGGATGAATTGGCCGCCATGTCTTCCCATATTAAGGTGGAGAAGACATCATTAGAGAGAACGCCGAGCTTTAGTGTGAACCGAATGGATGAAGACACTGGAATTACTTTTGCCGGCATTCCTCTGGGGCACGAATTTACTTCATTGGTATTGGCTTTGTTGCAAGTAAGCGGAAGAGCTCCGAAGGTTGATCAGCAGGTCATCGATCAAATTAAAAATATCAAGGGCGAATACCACTTTGAATCCTATATTAGCTTGAGTTGCCACAACTGTCCGGATGTCGTGCAAGCTCTGAATGTGATGAGTGTTCTCAATCCTGGTATCTCGCACACCATGATTGACGGTGCGGCATTTAAGGATGAGGTTGAAAGCAAAGAAATCATGGCTGTGCCAACCGTTTTCCTAAACGGTGAGTTTTTTGGCAGCGGCCGCATGACTCTTGAGGAAATCCTCGCCAAGCTGGGGAGCGGCCCAGATGCATCGGAGCTTTCTAATAAAGACCCATTTGATGTGCTTGTTATCGGTGGCGGTCCGTCTGGAGCGAGTGCGGCAATCTATGCGGCGCGCAAAGGCATCCGCACAGGCATCGTTGCTGAACGCTTTGGCGGTCAAGTGATGGACACGTTGGGGATTGAGAACTTTATCAGTGTGAAATACACAGAAGGTCCCAAACTTGTGGCCAGCCTTGAAGAACATGTCAAAGAGTATGGCATTGATGTGATGACTCCGCAGCGTGCTAAGCGCCTGGAAAAGAAAGACCTGATCGAGGTTGAACTTGAAAATGGCGCCGTATTAAAGAGCAAAGCCGTGATCATTTCAACAGGGGCGCGCTGGCGCAATCTGGGTGTGCCAGGTGAAGCTGAGTTTAAAAACAAAGGCGTAGCCTATTGCCCTCATTGTGACGGTCCTTTGTTTGAAGGGAAGCATGTAGCGGTGATCGGCGGCGGCAATTCAGGGGTTGAGGCGGCGATCGATCTGGCAGGCATTGTGAAGCACGTCACGGTGCTTGAATTTATGCCTGAGTTGAAAGCTGATGCCGTTTTGCAGGAACGTCTTTACAGTCTCCCTAACGTTACCGTTCTAAAGAACGTGCAAACGAAAGAAATCACCGGCACTGACAAAGTGAACGGGATTACTTATATTGATCGGGCGACTGAGGAAGAGCACCACATTGAACTGCAGGGCGTTTTTGTTCAGATCGGCCTCGTGCCAAATACCGACTGGTTGCGTGATACAGTCGAATGCAATCGCTTCGGAGAAATTATCGTGGATAAGCATGGTGCCACGAGCGTTCCTGGCGTATTTGCAGCTGGGGATTGCACCGACAGTGCTTACAAGCAGATTATTATTTCGATGGGATCAGGCGCTACAGCTGGTTTGGGTGCCTTTGATTACCTCATTCGAAATTAGTAAAGCAAAAAGGCTGGGTGTTTTCCCCAGCCTTTTTGTATTTGAATCCTGAAGAAGTTGGTTGCTTTAAGAAGCTGAGATTTCGTCTAATCCTTCAGTTTTTCATTTAATATGTTCTCCTCCAATACAGCAAATTTATCGCCGTATACTCTGGTGATATGTTTTTCCCCCCACGCACACAAGGCGTCTAAAATCCCTTTCAAACTCCATCCATATTCGCTCAGCTCATATTCCACTTTGGGCGGTACTTGATTATGGACAATGCGATTGATAACCCCATCTTTCTCTAACTCGCGTAACTGTTGGGTTAACATTTTTTGCGTGATGTTGGGGATCAAACGTTTTAGTTCACTTGTGCGTTTTTTGCCGTGTGTCAGATGGCAAAGGATAACGCATTTCCATTTTCCCCCTATGACTTCCAATGTAGCTTCAACCGAAATATTGTACTTCTTTTTCTGCATATGCTTCCTCCCATTCATAGGAACCAAAAAGTACCTACGAAACTTCTAAGTATCTATCGAACTTATAAGTGCGTACTTCTCATTATGATTCATATATCTCATAATAACATTCGCCGGCTGATATTAACCATGCTTTTCTTTATATCGTCTGCTAGAAGATGAACCAACCATGCAATCAGACCAGTGTCAGGAGGACAGAAAATGACTTTAGATAAAAAACGAAGTACATTGGCACTGCTGGCATTGGCAGTCAGTGCATTTGCGATTGGCACCACAGAATTCATCAGTGTGGGGTTATTACCGCTTATCGCTCAAGATTTGCAAATTTCTGTAACAACCGCTGGGTTAACCGTTTCTCTATATGCATTAGGGGTCACATTTGGAGCGCCCATTCTAACATCGGTCACATCGAGTATGTCGCGCAAATCGTTATTGCTTTCTATTATGGCTGTTTTTATTGCTGGTAATACGATTGCTGCTAGTGCGACAAGTATTGGCATATTACTTGTTGCGCGTGTCCTGTCTGCGTTTTCACATGGTGTATTTATGTCGATCGGCTCGACGATCGCAGCGAATTTAGTGCGGGAAGATCGTAGAGCTAGTGCGATTTCCATTATGTTTTCCGGACTCACTGTGGCAACAGTTACCGGCGTACCTTTTGGTACATTTCTTGGACAGCAATTTGGCTGGAGATTCGCCTTTATTGCGATTGTAGCAGTTGGTGTGATTTCCTTTATAGCCAACAGTACCCTTGTTCCATCTGACTTGCCAAAAGGCACGCGCACAACATTCCGCGATCAGTTCAAACTGGTTACCAATGGTCGCTTATTACTCTCATTTGTCATTACGGCTTTAGGGTATGGAGGGACGTTTGTAGTATTTACCTATTTATCTCCATTGCTTCAAAATATTACAGGATTCGAAGAAGGAACCGTTGCCGCCATTTTGCTTGTGTATGGCGTTGCTATTGCCATCGGCAACATCATTGGCGGGAAAGTGGCCAATCAGAAGCCCATTACCGCGTTATTCTATATGTTTACTATGCAAGCAATTGTGCTTTTCATCTTAACCTTTACTGCGCCATATAAGGTTGCTGGATTGATCACGATCATCTTGATGGGGATTTTTGCTTTTATGAATGTGCCAGGACTGCAAGTGTATGTCGTGATGCTGGCTGAACGCTTTGTACCAAGTGCGGTAGATGTGGCTTCTGCCATCAATATTGCCGCATTTAACGCCGGAATCGCCATCGGCTCTTACTTGGGCGGCGTTATCACGGATTCTGTTGGGTTGATTCATACGGCCTGGATCGGGGCAGTGATGGTTTTAGGTGCTGTGATCCTGACAGGGTGGAGTCGCGCCTTGGAGCAAAAAGATCAAACCCGGGTAGGTAAACATGTTTTTTCAGAATAAAAAGGGAGAATGGTACCCTGTATCAACGGGGGTTTGAAAGGAGGTGATGGACACTGCATTGATAATTAGACAGAACAATCAATTTACCAACGGGAGGAAAATATATGACAGCGAAAAACTTACAAGATACCACCACTTTGCATAACGGTGTGAAAATGCCCTGGTTTGGCATCGGGGTATTTAAAGTGGAAGAAGGACTTGAGTTGGTTCATGCCATAAAAACAGCGATTCAATATGGTTATCGCAGCATTGATACGGCGGCCATTTATGAAAATGAAGCCGGAGTCGGACAAGGAATTCGTGAAGGGTTGAAGGAAACCGGCATTTCTAGAGAAGAGTTGTTTGTGACATCGAAAGTTTGGAATGCCGATTTAGGGTATGAATCCACCATAAAAGCTTATGAAACGAGCTTAAATAAACTTGGCTTAGAGTATCTGGATTTATACCTTATTCATTGGCCGGTAGAAGGCAAATATAAAGAGGCATGGAGAGCGTTGGAGACGCTTTACAAAGAAGGGCGAGTCAAAGCGATTGGGGTAAGCAATTTTCACATCCATCACCTCGAAGACTTGATGAAAGATGCTGAGATTAAACCGATGGTGAACCAGGTGGAATACCATCCGCGTTTGACTCAAAAAGAACTAAAGGCGTTTTGCCGTGAACACGGGATTCAGCTGGAAGCTTGGTCTCCATTGATGCAAGGCCAATTGCTGGATCATCAAGTTTTAAAAGATATCGCAAACAAATATGGCAAGTCACCTGCGCAAGTCATTTTGCGTTGGGACTTGCAAAACGGCGTCGTGACCATTCCCAAATCGACGAAAGCACATCGAATTGCTGAAAATGCCCAAGTGTTTGATTTTGCGTTGACGGACGAAGAGATGGAGCGAATTGATGGCTTGAATCAGAATAAACGAGTGGGTCCAGATCCGGATAACTTCGACTTCTAATAAGATGCAAAAGGATATAGGCGTCTGTGTTTTGTCTATATCCTTTTGCGATATGAATCACTCCTCATACCATATGTTTAAAAAGGGGTGATTCAGGTTCATAACGTAATGGCCTAAAACATGAAATCGGGAGGGCTCTGCATGCATCTGTATTTGGAAGGAAAAACGGCACTGGTTACTGGTTCTACAGCAGGTATTGGAAAGGCAATTGCGATGTCGTTGGCAGCAGAAGGCGCCATTGTGCTAATCAATGGACGACGTGAAGAAAAAGTGGATCAAACGATCAAAGAAATTCAAGCAAAGTATCCTGACGCCACTCTTCAGTCAGTAGTTGCTGATCTTGGAACCGAACAAGGATGCCAACAGGTGATTGAAAAGCACTCGGAAGTAGATATTATTATAAACAACCTGGGAATCTTTGAGCCTGTAGAATATTTTGATATCCCTGATGAGGATTGGTTTAAACTGTTTGAAGTCAACATCATGAGCGGGATTCGACTCTCTCGCTGGTACCTAAAACAAATGATTCAAAAAAAAGAAGGCAGAGTCATTTTTATCGCTAGCGAAGCAGCGATCATGCCTTCTCAAGAAATGGCTCACTATAGTGCGACCAAAACGATGCAGCTCTCTCTCCCGCAGTTTGGCTGAACTGACGAAAGGAACAAATGTGACGGTTAATACGGTGATGCCGGGTTCCACGTTAACAGAAGGGGTAGAAACGATGTTAAATACCCTTTATCCTGATGAGAACTTGACGATAGAAGAAGCAGAAAAGCGATTTATGAAAGAGAATCGCCCAACATCCCTTATTCAAAGGCTTATTCGACCAGAAGAAATTGCACATTTCGTCACCTTTTTAAGCAGTCCTCTTTCCTCAGCTATTAATGGGTCTGCATTGCGAATAGATGGGGGATTAGTGCGTAGTGTGTTTTAATAGGGGGAGCATCAAAGACAGGAAGCGTTTTCAGAGTGAAAGTCAATTATTGGTTCTCCCGGAACGAAATACTGCAGTGTAGATGATCGAAAAGGGCTCTCGGTATCAAACTGAAGGCCCTTTTAACCTTTTTGAAGGTGAATAAGCTATTGGCCGTATTATCCGTACTTTTCTGTATATAAGCGCAAAAGCTTTTCGGTTGAGGGAAAAGCGAGCTGATTCCAAGGAATTTCATCAAAGCGGAAAAAATAACCTTTTTTGCTTTCGATGTTTACAATCACTTCTTCATGATAGGCAATCGCTTCGTAGGTTAATTGGACTAAACCTTCTTCGGCCGAAGAACAGGTGTTGATGATTCCATCAATTTTTACAGTAAGACCCGTTTCTTCTTTTACCTCATTTCCTAATGCTTCAAACAGATCTTGTCCTCGCTCCACATGCCCTCCAGGAAATGCCCATAAGCCTTTACCCGGTTCTTCATTTCTTTGAAGAAGCAATACTTTATTTCTTTCTTTGTTTAATACGACTGCCACCACTACTAGCTTTGGATCTAAATAGAAGACGAATTGACAATGATGACAAAGGAGTTGAGGTTGGTTGGGAATGTGTAGATCTTCCAGGGAAAAACGGTTGCCACATCGAGGACAAAACTTTAAGTCCTCTTTTTTATATCTCCACTGATACTTAAAGTAAAGCTCTTTGTTCATTGCTTAAATCTCCTTGCTAATAGATTGGTTATTCCAAATGGAAAAAAATTTATTCTTCACCTGCTCGAATAATGTGTGCTTGCCTTTAAGTTTATGCAGTGTAAACCGTGGTCGTTTTTTTTCAGGAATATAATCTGTTATCTCAAAGACCAGTTTTCCGGTTTCACCATCGTCGAATCCTGTGACAATGTATGGGAAAACGGTGCTATAAGTTTTAATCTTTAGGCGAGAATTGAGATCCTGGGGTAATGATTTGCGAAGTTGATGGAGTTTGCGAATGGAATTGCGGATTTCGTGGTGGAATTCTTGTCTGTATTCATCATCTTCTATGAAAGTGAGGATAGAAGCATTTCTTTCGATCCAATCGGGATTCAGGATTAGCAAGTAAATATTGCCGGTCGCCAGTTTCGCTTGCAAGATATCACTTGAATCATCGGTTAAGTGGATCATCGAAGTTCCTGAGATAAAGCAATCTCCTTTTGCTTCAACAAGACAATTTTTATAGTCCAATATACGGTCAAACGGCGAGTCCGTCAGTTTAACTATGCCGTTGTTTTCATTATGATTGACGTTCTCCTGATTACTATCCGGATGTTTTGTACTTGGATTGAATGGATCGTAATCAGAAAGCCCCATTTTCCAGAGTGGAATTTGCAATATACGACATAAGCGGCGAAGTGTTTGGGGATCAGAGATATGTTTTATGCCTCGCTCCACATCAGATACATAATTTACACTCACACCAGTTCCGCCACCCGCTTGCGGCCATTTTTCAGCCAGCTGTGTCTGTGTCATTTTTAATTTCTCTCTACCTTCACGAATCGTTAATCCGTAATGGTATTTCATAATCTTACAACCCTCTCATTCAAACCAGATAGTGTGAGTACCACGCTAAAATACAACTATTCAGTTTGTTCTAATATTCCGAAATCTAAATCATACTATTACTAGGTTCATCGTGCATATTAAAACTTCTTGTCCAAATAGTCAAGTGATTTAGATAAAGGGTGGTGGAGATTTTGCTAAAAGTTCAAATTAAAGGGAAAGCAAATCAAGTTACGTCGTTTATTAATAAATTACAACAACGTCCTGAAATAGAAGTCGATTGCCATGAAAAACAGTGGAAGGGGATGTACGGGAGTAAAGATGTTGAAGTGACATGCTATGTGCGTCTTTTTCCAGAGACCTATGTGCAAAGGGTTTCCTTATTGGCAGCCAATGGCAAGGAAATCGTCATTCCCTTGTGGGATGTGCTTGAACTGGAGCTTGATGATGGAAAAAAGATCATTGCTGGAAAAAGTTTTGATATTTTTGGTGTGAGATAGATCATGTATTCTAGCAAGGGATTGTTAGGCGGCTTACTGGTATAAATCGAATGGTCGTTTGAATGTACAGAAAAGGGTATGTTGTCCAGAGTGATACGTATTAGTTACTCCATAGATATAGTAAATGTGTTACTTTAAGCTCCATGCTTTCTTCATTTGTGAGAAAACTTCAGACCATTCCTGGTAGAAGGTAAACGTGCCCCCGGCTCTTATTGATCCGCGCCCCTCAGGCTTCCCATTACGCCCCATAGCGTAGCAACAAAGGAAGATACCCGTCTACTTCATAACTGATTTCCCATTCGCGCAATAATAATGCTTTTTTGCTATATCATGCCCTCCTGAAATAAAAGAGGTTTGCTTACCACGTGATCTTGCTAGTGTCATTCCTCGTTTTAAGAAGAGCCAAACATATATTTATGGTCTGTATCAGGGGCGTCTGAAATGGAAGTGTTGGTGGCAGCTTTTTGAAAGAGGGCGTTTTTAGCCCTCTTCATACAATTCTCGAGGAGCGCCGATGCACAAGTGCAACAAATGAAAAAATGGCTTTGGAGCTGCTGGCTTATTCATCTTACAAGCTCAAATATAAATCTGGCGTTTTATTATTTTGAAATGTAATTTCACCAAATGGAGGAAATATCATGAAACGAGTGATTAATTATGCTATTATAAATGAAGGGTGTAATCAGATTTTTGCGAACACCCCATGCTTCGAAAAAAAGCCAGGGAGTCGTCGGAAATCCTTAATGCCTTATGAATAAAGGGGTCTGGGGATTTTGAGTCGTATTTTATCGGACATATTAGGGGCATTTATATTCTTTTTTAGGGAGGCGTTCGCAAAAGGGGATAACCATGGCTGCAGGACAAGCGCTTTGGCGAATGCCGAATCAAAGAAATACATCTCATCAAGAGAATTGAAACTACCGTATCCTAGCGTGAAGAGGTAGGGCGTTCCGATCAGGGAATCAAAGAAATACATCTCATCGAGAGAATGGAAACGTAACGGGATCTCTCACAAGAGAGATTTTTTGTTTTAGTTGAGGTGAATGATCAATTGAAAAAACATGTGAAATATCGAGAGCGGTTATTTGCCATGCTTGCAGAATTATTGCTTGATCCGGGGCCATATAAAATTAAGGAGACGGCATTGCGTTATGGAGTCAGCGATAAACAAGTCCGCAACGATATCGACTATTTGAGAGAAAAACTAAATACACCAAATCAAAGGGAGTATATTACCAGATATCATGGGAAATACGAAGGTAACTTTTCAAGAGGCTAAACTTGAATCAAGATTATATCTTGTAAGGAGATAGAGCATGTATCGGTTGCGCATCTTTTTGAAGCCATATGGAAAGAAATTGGATCGAGGTGTTTGGGGGCGAAGATTGCATGGCTATATATTAAAAGCGATTCAAAACACCGATCCGGTGCTTTCCCAGATGATTCATGATCGGAAAGAACGTCAAATATTCTCTGCTCATCTATTGATTGAGAATGATGAATTGCATATTCAAAGCCCAAGTAAAGCATTTATTCAATGTATGCAACAGCATTTTTTGGTTCAAAAAGAGATTGATTTGATCGATTGGAAAGGTGTGGTTCAAGAGGTTCAGTTGATCAGTTATTCGGATGAAGACATCATGCGAAGGTTTGCGACGAAATTTACGTTGCATTTTATTTCTCCAACCACTTTTTACCAATCCGGCAATTACTACCCTCTGCCAGATCCAACCCTTCTGTTTCTAAGCGCTTTAAAAATTACGCATACAGGCAACATTGATTTTCCATACTCCATGATTCGGACCATCAAAATTAATTATGCTTCTTTCAAAACCGTGGTCGTCGACTTTGAAAAATTTCAAGCCATCGGTTTTTTGGGGAAAATGACTTTAAATACAAATAAATTGCCTCTTGAGGATCAGAAGTGGCTTTGGAAGTTAGCATGCTATGGCTCGATCATGGGGTTTGGTTATAAAACAGCCTGGGGGATGGGGCAAGTCAAATTAATTCCGCATAATCAATCCAAATTGCGAACACCGTATGCTTCGGAAAAAAGCCAGGAGGTCGTCGGAAATCCCTTAATACCTTATAAATAAAGGGTTTTGGGGATTTAGAGATGGATTGATACGACAGGTGAATGGGGGCATTCTTTCCTTTGTTAGGGAGGTGTTCGTAAAAAGGGGGGGGGATACATGCTTGAAGACAAGTGATTCGACGTACGCCGAATCAAAGAAATACATCTCATCTTTCACAAGTTTAATTGCGCTATCAGTAACGACGGCTGAAGGGTAAATAATTGATGTCATTTTAATAAAAAAGGGCTCTTGGTATCAGACCATAAGCCCTTTTAAATTTTTAAAATTTATTTAGGTAGGATAGCGAGAGCATCTAACTCTCATATAGTGTTGTAAATGATTGGTGCGTATGTACGGTTTAGCAATTAAGTACATGTTTATGCAACTTGCCAAGATAAATACAATGATAACTGAAAGATAGTTAAATATGGCTACTCATTATTTATTTGGAAGAGGGGATTAGTATGTGGAATAATTGCAATCTTCAGTAATGAAGGGGGTATATATAAGTGATAGAAGTTTTGCATTTTTAATTCAGGAGGATATGGTAGATGAGGTTCAATAATGAGGGTATATATCATTGTAATTGCCTGTGGATTGGCTTGTGCCATCTTGTTGAACCAATAAAAGTTTTTTCTGGAAGTAAAGGTGGTTTAAGATGAAGGAGGAATATTATTGACTATTGGTAAGTGGAAGATACCTACTATTTTATTAATACTATTAATTATACATATAAATATCCCCCACCTAGCATTAGCGCAGCCTCTTACAAGGTTGGACACAAAAACAGAGAAGATATTGCTTGCAGAAGGCATTGAAATACCAACAATTCCGAGTAATGACCCGATAGAGATACCGAAAGTGGAGATACCGATGACCCGATCGAAATACCGAAAGTGAAGATACCGGAAAATAAGATTGAGGTACCGAAGGCGGAGCTTCCCAAAGCCCCAGTGCAAGAATCGACCGGCTTTATTGATCAGTTGCTAAAATGGCTACAACAGCAATTATCCTTGATTTTGGCGCTGTTGTGTATGGGGTTGGGTCTGTTTTTTCTAAGCACCAACCCCCTTGTGGGTATTTCGATCGTGATGGGAATGGCGGTTGGCGGATTTGGCGCTTGGATGGCTGATAAGGATGTTTCCGGTATTGCGCAAGAGGCGATAATTGGTGCAATAGCTGGTTTGATCGGATTGGGTGCCGGAGCGCTCGCATTTCGATTAATCGGGGGGAGGATGGCAACACTGGCTCCTCCGTGGTTAGGAAAATGGCTTTCGTCCGTTGGCTCAGGTGGTGTAGCAGGAGTGGCGGACAGTGTCTCTTTTGATTATATGCGTGATGGGAAGGTGGATTGGAAAAAAGCAGGACTTGTTGGATTATTAGGTGTCGCGATCGGTTTTGCTTGTATGGGGGTTGCTCAATATGGAGGCAAACTCGTTGCTCCTACCATTGTGTCCAAAATTAATGATATTCCGTTAACGGCCGTTTCTGTGTTTAAGGACGGGAGGACTTTTCCAAAGACTGTTGGGGATACACCGTTTGGTGTTTGGTTACAGAAGTTTGCTTCGAATGGTAACAATAATACAGTAAAATTTAAAAGCGGATTTGATACTCACTTTACCGTTGGAGAAGGAATAGGGAAAGGGAAAAAAGGGGTTGTCGGGGGACATAATATGCATGACTTCTATAAAACATTGGAAACAACAGGTATGGATTCGAGCAATTTAATAATTAGTAAAAAGCAACATCCAACTTTTCCTGGTTTGTATCAGATTGAATACAAGCTTCCGGCCCTAACCTACGGGAAAGATGGAAAATTGATTCCCTCTGGTCAATGTAAATTAATACCAGTACCTAAAACTGTGTATGACCCAACCGTTTATTCTGATGCTCAAATGATTCAATGGGGAAAAGAGGCTATGGAGGAAGGCATTAAAATGAATAGGATTGAAGGAAGGGAAGTAATAGGATTTAGTAAAAATGGAATGAAATTTAGGGGTTTTATTAACAATCAAAGGGAAGTTACAAATTTTTTTCTGCGTTTTAAAAGTAATTAAACACATTCTTGCGTTGGAGTATAAATACTATTAATTATAATATTAGGATGTTATTTCAGGGGGTAAACTCTATGTTCAGTTATGAAGATGACGGTTACCAAAAAAAATTAAAAACTACAGAAGAGAAGCGGAAGTTTATAGAATATTATTTTTGGCACATAGAAGATGAAAATTTCGTTAGGTCATTGAATAGATTTAAAGAAAAAAAAGGGTTTGGAACAGAGTACGTCAGAATTCTATTTCATGCAGATTTTGATGGATGGGAAGAATATATGTGCAATGAAGGTGAAGTGGCTTTTATCATGGATTATCCTGCAGCAGAAGAAGATACGATAGGTTATTTGGGATTTGAACAATTTTATATATTTCTTTTGGAATATAGTGAGAAATATATCGAAAAATATCCAGAACAAGAAGTAGAGGTTAGTAAATTATTAAGAGAAATTAAGGATAGTTTTAATATAGGCATGTGACGTTCATTTAACATCATATTAATCCCCCGGATAGGGGAGAATTGTAACACTGACTCATCCATAGCTAGGCAAATGGTTTCCTTTCGCTTGCCCAAGCGATGTGGCAAGAGTTGATGACAGTGTATCCCTAGCTAATAGTATTAATTAAAGAATAATAACTTGATTATTATCGGGGAGCAACTGAATTTCTCTCAATGGTGATGATTAATTGACCTCCATCGAATGAATCAGAGGAGGTTGTTCTGCCCATGTGAATCTAAAAATCACTTTTCGCAGGATGGTTCAATATACATCAATGATACAAACAAAATCTTTAACGAAAAAGAATCTATTCTTGATGCTTTTATTTCCAGCATGTTCTTCCTTATGGAAAGCCACCGGAGATGCAGGAAAATGCATCCTTGCCAATAATCCATAGCACAAAAAACTCCTCCGAAAAATCGAAGGAGTTTTTTGTATTATAAGTTGGGCATGTAGCTTATGCCGTTCATCAGGTCTCTTTTACATATCTATTAATTTGAACAAGGCAGGGACACTTCACTTCTGAAGATGGGGAAAATTTTCATTAAAATCCTTATTATTCTTTGCCCCAGAGTATACGTAGCTAATCCTTTTAGTTAAGCACTTGGTAATAATCTTTTTTCATTTTTTTGATTACGTTGCAAAGGTAATAATCAAAAATTTGATCTGACGTGAAGTCTTTCCATATAATCCGTTGCCAAAACACTAATATAGATCTTCTTCTTATAATATCAATTATTGTCACCTTCTTCTGTATATTTAGACCATCGAGTAAAAGCAACAAGGCCCTATGCACACGCCGACTAATTATAAACTCAGATACATGATTAGTTATATAGGCGTTTAGGTCAAGCACAAAGCAACTTAAATGCTCTGGGTCGTTTAAAGAAGGCAAACTGGCTTTTCGTTTTTTTAGTTCGTTTATTATTTCTTGATAATGAACAATTTGTTTTTCTACAATGGATCCATAAGCTCCAAAACGCTGTGATTTTGAGTTACTGATATTTGTAAAAGTAAAAGCCATAATAGTTACGATAGAGGTAATCACAGCTGCATAGAAGTCTCCACTATTTATGCTTTCGTTAAATTGTTTCCAATCTTGTGGAAGAGCCGATTTAAACGCTAATCCAATCATTTTCCATGTCGTTTCCTGATTGTTTTCAGAAGCTTTTTTTACCTGTTCATCAATTGCTTCAATAATTTCTCTCTTTTCGATATCATCAATTAACCCAAATACATCTAACAAATAGGCACCTAATTTTCCTATCAGTTCTTTATCACTAGAAAAAATTAAGATTATGCCACCGACAAATATTCCGGTAAAAACCGTCATATATTCCTTGTTCATCCATGCTTTTGTAGTTATTAAAATTAATACAACAAATATAACAACCTCTACTTGATCAAGTATAAATTGTGCACCACCAGCCATAATCTCTTCCTTCAAATGAACTCCCCCCTTATTATTTTCTAGATAGTGAAAGAGCGAAGCTTAGGAAAATTATGTAGCAGATTGGCGAAATTCTCGTGGCGACAGATATCCGAGCGCAGAGTGAGGTCTTTCATTATTGTAAAAGCCTCTAATGACCAATGTCCAGTTCAGCCTCCAGTTCAATGGAGCCAAACCGTTTTCTAAAGATGGAGAAAATGTCCAAGATGAGAAAAAAGGAATACGGTAGTATCTCAGCTATGTAGCCGACAAATGTTATATCAGGATAATTGGTGTGGTTCTCATCACCGTCGAAGGCGTCAACAACTTCTCACGGTTTGCAAAAGGAGAGCACATAAAGTCTGTGAACCTCCCGGGGTTTTTGCATCATTATCGGTTCACAGATTATTTTGGTTTTTGTTATAATGAAAATGCTTGAAATGACTGATGTTCACATACGGGGTTTAGTTGTAACCATAGTGGTATTGAAAGCCGCTTCGCTTTCGACCGCTACCTTTTCAACCGTGGTTTAGTTGTAACCATAGTGGTATTGAAAGACGTCATTTTCAAGTTTACGGATCACTTCTCGCTCGAGGTTTAGTTGTAACCATAGTGGTATTGAAAGATTGTATGTCATCGGGAAGCTGGCTTTCCCGATGCGGTTAAGTTGTAATCATAGTGATATTGGGAAAGAGATTTTGGTTTTGGGTGATGCAAAGTTCCGCACTTATACATTTACCGGATTTTAACAATCTCGCTCCTTTGCAACACCATCCGATACCCCTTTTTACATAACGATGGATCTAAATAAATACATAACACAAATTAGCACCCTCGGAAATTTAAGTGCCGAGGGTGTTGCTTTTGTAAATGTGATTAGTTCTATTGGCAAATGTGCCTGTTGATACAAGGGGACAGTGAACGATTTCATCGTACTTCCTAACTCCGAATTAAGTATTCTCTCTTAGGGTGGATAGATTAAGAATGAGCAACATTTTATTTTTGTCAACATTGGGGATGACGAAGTTATGTTTTCATTTTGTTGAAGTAGGCATGGAACCGCTTTACTATATGGACGAGGGAATAATTATTTTATCATTTAAAGTTAGAAAGGAGCTAGGTTATGGGTGAATCTGTGAAACAGGCTGAAAACAACACAAACATTCGTGTCAGCATACAAAAATTTGGTAGGTTTTTAAGCGGAATGGTAATGCCTAACATTGGGGCATTTATCGCATGGGGACTGATTACTGCGTTATTTATTCCAACGGGATGGATTCCCAATGAAAAATTGGCCGAGCTGGTTGGGCCGACCATCAAATATTTGTTGCCGCTGCTCATCGGTTACACGGGCGGAAAAATGGTTTACGACGTTCGTGGCGGTGTAATGGGGGCCCTAGCTACGATGGGGATTATCATCGGTACGGATATTCCGATGTTTTTGGGCGCAATGATCATGGGCCCTCTGGGTGGCGTCGTGATCAAGCTGGTTGATGGGTTGTTCAAAGGAAAAATTCCCGCAGGTTTTGAAATGCTGGTCAATAACTTTGTGGCAGGAATTATCGGTGCGATATTAACCATTCTGGGTTATGTTGCTATCGGGCCTGTAGTGGCTACTTCAACCCAATTGCTGGGGGCTGGTGTGGAATGGATCGTCCATGCTGGGTTGCTGCCTTTGGCCAGTATTTTTATCGAACCAGCAAAAGTATTGTTCCTCAATAACGCGATTAACCATGGCGTACTGAGTCCTTTGGGGCTAAAAGAGGCGTCAGAAATTGGCAAGTCCATCTTTTTCTTGCTTGAACCGAATCCAGGGCCTGGATTGGGGATTCTGCTGGCCTACTGGTTATTCGGTAAAGGCTCTGTGAAACAATCGGCTCCAGGAGCTGCCATCATTCACTTCTTGGGTGGTATTCACGAGATTTATTTTCCATATATCCTGATGAACCCTCGTTTAATCTTGTCGGTAATCGCCGGTGGTATGAGTGGTGTGTTCATTTTCCAACTGTTGGATGCGGGTCTGGTTGCGGTACCATCTCCCGGAAGTATCTTTGCCTTGATCGCGCTGGCTCCTAAAGGCGGTCTCCTCGCGGTATTGGCTGGTATTGCTGTGAGCACGGTTGTTTCCTTCCTTGTCGCCGCTGTGTTCCTGAAATCCAAGTCGGGTGCTGATGAAGAGGACTTTGCTAAAGCCTCTGAAAAGATGCAAGAACTGAAAGGCAAGAAAAGTGAAGTTGTGGAACAGAATGCGGTGAAACAGAAAGAAAGTGCTTCAGTTAAAAAAGTTGTGTTTGCTTGTGATGCGGGAATGGGCTCGAGTGCGATGGGAGCTTCTATTCTGCGAAAAAAATTCAAGGACGCCAATGTCTCTGTGGAAGTGACGAATACTGCTATTAATGATATTCCGGAAGATGCCGATATTGTCGTTACCCAAGCGACGTTAACTGATCGCGCCAAAGCCAAAGCTCCACATGCTGAGCACATCTCGGTCGACAATTTCTTAAATAACCCGAAGTATGATGAATTGACCAAACGGCTTAGTGAGCAAAATAAAGGATAAAACACTTGCACCATGCCAGTCATTTATCTCTTTGTGCAAATCGGGGTAAGGGATTATGAATATTTCCTCTAGACAGCGCCATATTCTTGAAATCTTGCTAAGAGAGCTTGATGGTGTGACGATCGGGAAAATCGCGGAAGAAGTGCAAGTCAGTTCCCGTACGGTTCACCGGGAACTGGATGAGCTGGACAAGCTGATAACAAGTCATGGATTAAAACTGAAGAAAAAGGCCGGAACAGGGCTGATCATTCAAGGGAATAAAGAGAAGTTGAATGAGCTGAAGCAAGCTTTGTCCGAGATTACTCCCATAGAATACACGCCGGCGGAAAGAAAAACCGTTATTTTATGCACCCTATTAGAAGCCAAAGAACCGGTGAAAATCATATCGCTGGCTTACGATTTAAAAGTGACGCCCGCCACAATTAGCCATGATCTCGATCATCTCAATGATTGGATTAAGCAGTTCAACCTTGAGTTGGTCAGAAGGCGGGGATATGGGATTGAAATCACTGGTGCTGAAGCATCAAAAAGAAAAGCGATCAGCGCGTTAATCTTTGAGAATCTAAACGAGTCGCAACTCATGGAGCTATTGAAAGAAAACATTCAAAATAAGCCCGTTTCAACAACGGATACCGCATCAGAAAGATTGCTCAACCTGATTCCCAAAGAAAAGCTGATCGCTATCGAAAACACATTGCGCAACATCAGCGAACTTCTTTCATATCCCTTGGCCGACAGCGCTTTTATTGGACTTGTCATCCATCTTTCTTTGGTGATTGAACGGATAACCAAAGGAGAGAAAATCAAAATCGACCCCGATTATTTGAAAGAACTTGAAGGCACACCTGAATATCAAGTTGCTAAACAGATTGTGGCGCAACTAGAATCTTCTTTTGGCCTTCCCATTCCTGTGGATGAAATCGGCTTTGTCACCATGCATTTAAGAGGGGCCAAATTAAGGCTTTCGCAAATTGGATCGCCGGAGGATGCCAACGCCGAATTAATTGCGATTGCCAAGAATCTCATTCATTTTTGTGAAGAAAAGGTGGGAGTAAATCTAAGTGAGGATCGTTCATTACTTCATGATCTTATCACCCACCTGGAACCGGCAATTCACAGAATGAAGAGAAATATGAAGATTCGTAATCCGATGCTCGATATCATCAAAAAGGATTACCCTGATTTATTCCAAATCGTTAAGCAAGCAGCGAAAGAAATTTTCCCTCGATTGCAGGTGCCAGATGAAGAAATCGGATATTTGGTTATGCATATCGGCTCCTCTTTGGAAAGAGCATCGCGGGCCAAAAAGCGTTTTCGTGTACTGATCGTATGTGCAAGTGGGATTGGTTCTTCGAAAATGTTGGCCAGCCGTCTGGCAAACTCCATTCCCGAGATTCAAGTGCGACGGAATGTATCGGTGTTTGAGCTGAACAACATCGATGAGAGTGAATACGACTTTATCGTATCCACGATTCCCATTCCATCCAAAAAACCTGAGGAATATATCAGAGTGAGCCCTATGCTGACAGATAAAGAGATTGAAAAGATCTATTCGTTTTTAAGGGAGTATGAGCCTGTCACGAGCGGGAAAATCCAGCAAACATCCCAGCGGCCAAACAGCTTGCACCAACTTGAATCATTACACTCTTTACTTGGCTATGCCATTGATTTGATGAAGAACTTTTGTTTATTACAAATAGAGAATCAAAGCCTGAGCAAAAGAGAAATTCTTTCTAAAGCATGTGAAAAACTGGTGAGCAAAGGTGTCATTATTCAAAGTGAACCAGTTGTTCACCAGCTGCTTGAAAGAGAGAAACAAGGGGGTCTTGGGGTCCCTGACGCCAAACTGGGGCTGTTTCACTGTCGAAGTGATCAGGTGACCCAACCCTCTTTTACCATGCATGTCCTGAGTGAGCCGATTCTAATCAAATCGATGGATGAAGGAACGATTGAGATCGATAAGATTCTTCTATTGTTGAGTCCGGTGTCGATCCCGAATGAGGTGATAGCCGTTTTAAGTGAAATCAGCGCATTGTTAATTGAAGCGGAAACCAACCGGGTTCTTGAATCCCATGATGAGTCTCAAATCAGGCAATATTTTGTGCAACACCTGTATCGATTTTGCTCAGAAAAAATGAACATCAAGGAGTGAGTTTAATGGGGATCTTATCTAAAGATAAAATCATTTTAAACCAAAAAGTGGAGACGAAACGAGAAGCGATTGAGTTAGCTGGAAAATTGTTGGTTAAAGAAAATCATGTTTCTGAAGAATATATCGGCAAAATGATTGAGCGGGAAGAAGATTTGACAACCTATATTGGAAATGGTGTAGCCATTCCTCATGGGACAAACGATGCCAAGCAATGGATTCGTTCCACTGGCATCTCGATTGTGCAAATTCCCGACGGAGTCGATTTCGGAAATGGCAATACAGCTTATCTGGTGATCGGCATCGCTGCGGTGGGTGATGAGCATCTGGAGATACTATCCAATCTCGCTATCATCTGCGCTGACGAAGAAAACGTGAAGAAATTAATTCAAGCCAAATCTGCCGAAGAATTGATTGCCCTTTTGGAAGGAGGAATGTAAGGTGAAGGCACTCCATTTCGGGGCAGGAAATATCGGCAGAGGATTTATCGGCGCCTTATTGAGCCGTTCAGGATATGAAGTTTGCTTTGTTGATGTGGTTTCGGAGTTGGTGGATGAAATCAACCGGAGACAAGAATATACGGTAGAAATTGCTGATGCCGGGAATAAACAAATCCATGTGAGCGGAGTTAGAGCCATCAACGGGCAAGATGTAAACGCCGTAGTAGCAGAAATGATGGACGCAAATCTGGTGACAACGGCGGTCGGTCCCAATGTGTTAAAATTAATTGCCCCAACCATCGCAAAAGGACTGGCTGAACGAGTCAATAAAAATGTACAACCGCTTAACATCATTGCTTGCGAAAATGCGATTGGCGGAAGTTCTATGCTAAAAGAATACGTCTATCAGCATTTAAGTGAAGCCGATCAAAGAAAAGTGGATGAACTCGTTGGTTTTCCGAATGCGGCGGTAGACCGAATCGTCCCCTTGCAAAAGCATGAAGACAAACTTCGTGTTGCCGTTGAGCCTTTCTATGAATGGGTGGTTGAACGGGCCAACATGGTAGGAGAAGTCCCCCAGATTGAGGGAGTCGACTATGTCCCGAACCTGGAGCCATATATCGAGCGCAAACTATACACAGTAAACACCGGTCACGCAACAGCTGCTTATCTTGGATATTATTTTGGATATAAGGCGATTGCTGCGGCCCTGCGAGATGAATTTATCCAAAACACAACCAAGCAAGCGCTTATGGAAACCAGCCGCTTGCTAACAACGAAATATCACTTTAGCTCAGAAGAACAAGAAAGATATATCGAGAAGATTATGAACCGCTTTTCTAATCCCTATCTTTCTGATGTAGTGACGAGAATTGGCCGGTCACCGATAAGAAAGCTGGGACCCAACGACCGTTTAGTCGGCCCTGCTGTTCAACTGTTAAAACTGGGTGTAACTCCTGAGCATTTGTGCATTGGCATTGCTGCGGCATTCCAGTTTAATTATGAATACGATGAGGAAGCTGTCCAAATTCAGAAAGACATCAAAGAAAAAGGGCTGGCTGAAACCATTCCTCTTTATACAGGGATTGGATCAGACTCTCCATTGTTTCCATTAATCATGGAAAAAGTAAAGATGTTAAATGCGTTAAGGGCAGATCGAAGTAAATACATGAAGTAAAAACCACAAGAGCAAGGGGCAATGACTCCTTGCTCTTTGATCTATTTAAGGGTCCTGACAGATGCATAGGCTTTACCAGTTTTCCCGCCTCACTTCCTCAATGATTGCTTTGACCCCTTCATCGATTTTCTCCGGTTGCACCCGAGAAATGCTGATCCGCAAAAACTTCTCTCGCTCCAAGTAATCCGACAAATAAAATTCTTTGCTGGATACCACTTTGATCTTCCGTGCAGCAAGCCGTTGTGTCAGACGTTCGAGATTGACCGTTTTTGGTAGTTTAAATTGTACATAGACCCCGTATCTGACATCCGACACTTCAATCAATCCCGCATCATTGTGCCGCCGCACCGCTTCATTCAGCAACTGAATTCGCGTCGCATATTGCTTGGAAATTTTGTGCTTATGTCGTTCGTACATGCCGCTTTTGATGTATACTTCTAGCGCTGCTTGGGATAAAAGCGAGGTATCGGTGTAGTTTTTGTAAGTGTAGAACATATCTAACAATTGCTTCGGAATCACAGCCGCTCCCAATCGTAAACCTGGGAAAATGATTTTTGAAAAGCTTTTCAAATAAACGACGCGCGATGTTTGGCTGTAAGCGTAGATTGGGTCGAAACTCCGTTCTTGGCCCAAGTCAGCCATGTAATCGTCCTCTACAACGAATACGTTGTATTTGTCGGCCAAACTGGCGATGGCTTTTCTTTCCTCCGTGCTATATGAGGTACCTAGTGGATTGTGAAATCTCGACATGGTGTAGAAAAATTTGATGTTGCCGCTTTTGAATTTCTCCTCTAATTCCCACAAATCTATCCCTGTCGCAGTGCGCCGTATTCCGCAAACGGGTATGCCCTCTGCCTCTAGGAAATGAAGATAAAGATTGTAACTTGGCTGTTCGACCAAGATGACCGAATTCCCGTTAGGAAACGGCATCTTCGCCAAAATTTCCAACGCCTGCTGGATGCCCGAAGTGATGGAGATATTTTCCGCTTTAGCGAACACTTGGCTGTCTGCCAAATGGGAGACAAGCGTATGGCGTAGCTTTTCCAGCCCTTTTGAATTGCCGTATGTAAACAGGTGGTATTTGTAAATGTCGATCGCTTTATTTAAGCAATGCTGGAAATCGAGATACGGAAACACAGTTAAATCAGGTGACGCCGAAGCGAAATCAATCAGGTCGCTCGCGGTGTCGCTTGAAACATCGGACTGTCCGACTACATAAAAACCGCTTTGCGCGATGGAATAAATCGCGTGCCGTTTTTCTAGTTCTTCGTATGCCCGGGTGATTGTACTGATGCTGCATCCGTATGACTTCGCCGCCTTGCGGACAGATGGTAGCTTTTGGCCCGGCCGGTATTCTCCTTCCATGATTTTTTGCTCTATATCGGAAAGAATAGATAAATATTTTTTCACAATGCTCCCTCCGGAGTTGGCAGATTTTGCTTTCCACTGATTATTATATCTTGACCGAATCAACTGTATCGATACAGTTTTGCCAAAATGACATTGTTCGGAATTGCTATTTGCCATACTTTTTATTTAACGGATGATCCATTTTCAAAATGATTCCGCCGACCTGTAGAAGGGAGAAGCAACGATGAAAAACGAAAGCGGATTGAAACTGGCTTATTTATGTGCCGTATTGAATGCGGTGATCATCGGTTTTTCGTTTTTGTTCACCAAAGTGGCGCTTGAACACGCCAACCCGGTTGACACGTTGACGCACCGGTTTGCTGTTTCGTTTGTGGTGATGTCAATCCCAGTTGCTTTTGGTTGGGTGAAATTTAAGTTCCGCGGTAAGCTTTTAAATTTGTTGTTGCTGGCGACCATGTACCCAGTTGGATTCTTCCTCTTTCAAGCGTTTGGATTACAACACGCTTCTTCAGCCGAAGGAGGCATCTTGTACGCCTTTACACCGATCGTAACCATGGTACTGGCCTCCGTGTTTTTGAAGGAAGTGACAACCCTCTTTCAGAAGGTGTCGATCTTCATGTCGGTATCTGGCGTTGTGTTGATCTTTGTAATGAAGGGAACAGACTTCGATTTCTCGAATTTCACCGGGATTTTCTTATTGGTCATGTCGAGCTTGGCTTTTGCCGGTTACAGCGTATTAGTCCGGTCGCTTTTGCGGGTTTACAGCCCGACGGAAATCAGTTATGTGATGCTGGGAATCGGATTCGTCTCTTTTTCGGCGGTTTCAATCACCACTCATGTGGCCGACGGCACGCTTGACCTCCTTTTAGCTCCGCTTACCAGTGGTTCCTTTGTTGTTTCCATTCTCTACTTGGGTGTATTGTCCTCACTTGTCACAGCGCTGACTGCAAACTACGCCTTGTCAAAAATAGAAGCTTCAAGAATGAGTGTTTTCGCCAATCTAGGGACCGTCGTCTCCATTATCGCTGGAGCCATATTTCTGGGAGAAGAAATCACGGTGCACCATCTCATCGGTTCGGCACTGATTATCGCCGGAGTGATCGGGGCGAATCGTTTGGGGAGAAAAAAGGTGACGGCGTGAATGCATTCCGGCTGACTGTTGGAAGAAAGACAGAACGGACTGGAAACCATGCGTGGAGGGTGGATGGCTTTACGGATGGAGATTTAAGCAATGCGGAAAGTAAGAATGGGCAGAAATCTGTGATAGCAAAATGAAGCTCCCCGTTATCAGATGGGGAGCTTTATGTGCTACGAAGTTAGTTTATTAAACCATGATTTTGCATATGTCGTTCGTAAATTGGACAGGGTCATCAATCGGCAACCCTTCGATTAGGAGCGCTTGATTGTAAAGCAGGTTTGTATACAGGTTTAGCTTATCCTTATCCTTTTCAAACGCATCCTTTAGCGTTTGGAAAACCTCGTGGTGGATGTTAATCTCCAGGACCTTATTTGCTTTTACATTCGGGTTGTTAGGCTGGGCGTTTAATATTTTCTCCATCTCGATGGTGACTTCGCCTTCCGAAGACAGACATACGGGGTGGTTTTTAAGTCGTTTGGAAGCTTTTACATTCGTCACTTTACCCGATAATTGGTTTTTCATGTATTCAAATAGCTCCTGGTTTTCCTGCTTTTCTTGATCGCTCTCTTGTTCTTCGGCTTCGATTCCCAGATCGCCACTTGATACATTCTTGAATGGCTTGTCCTTGTAACTCATCATCATTTTAATAGCAAACTCGTCGATATCATCGGTAAAGTATAGGATTTCATAGCCTTTGTCAGCGACGAGCTCAGTTTGCGGAAGCTTTTCAATTCGTTCGATGGATTCACCGGTGGCGTAATAAATGTATTTCTGATCTTCTGGCATTCTTGATACATATTCATCCAGCGTGACGAGTTTCTTTTCTTTGGAGGAGTAGAACAGCAACAAATCCTGCAGCGTTTCTTTGTTGGCGCCAAAATCGCTGTAAACGCCATATTTCAATTGTCTGCCAAAGGACTTATAAAACTGCTCATACTTTTCTCTTTCATCCTTTAGCATGCTTTGCAATTGACTCTTGATTTTACGCGCAATATTTTTGGCGATCAGCTTTAACTGCCGGTCATGCTGTAGTATCTCGCGAGAGATATTCAGCGATAAGCTGTCGGAATCGACCATCCCTTTGACAAAGCTGAAGTGGTCAGGAAGCAGGTCAGCACATTTATTCATGATTAATACACCGTTGGAATACAGTTCCAGTCCTTTTTCGTATTCCTTTGTATAATAGTTAAAGGGGATGGTTTCAGGGATAAACAGGATTGCCTGATATGTCACTGTACCCTCGACGTTGAGATGTACATACTTGATGGGTTTATCAAAACCGTAATGCTTCTCCTTATAAAACTGTTCATAATCCTCAGGAGTCAGTTCGTTTTTATTCTTACGCCAAATCGGTACCATACTGTTGATGGTCTGTTCTTCCTGAACATCTACTAATTCGTTTTCGCTGCCTTCCTTGAGCTTTTTGACAGTCACGTCCATTTTGATGGGGTAACGGATAAAATCCGAGTACTTTTTGATGATTTCTTGTAATCGGTACGTCTCTAAGAATGCATCATAGTTCTCTTCTTCGGTGTTTTCCTTTATCTTGAGAATAATATCCGTGCCGACCTCAGCTTTTTCACAGGGCGTAATTGTGTATCCATCTGTCCCCGTAGATTCCCACTTAAAGGCATGATCGCTGCCAAGAGCCCGGCTAATCACGGTCACCTTGTCTGCCACCATAAAAGCAGAATAAAATCCAACGCCAAACTGGCCGATTAATTCATGTCCATCTTGGGATGCGTATTCTTTCTTAAATGCCAAAGAACCGCTCTTCGCGATGACGCCAAGGTTATTCTCCAGTTCGTCCTCGGTCATGCCAATCCCAGTGTCGCGAATGGTCAGTGTACGGTTTTCTTTATCGGCAATCACTTTGATATAATAATCCTCTTTATTGAAGACCAACTTAGGGTCGGTTAACGCTTTGTAATAAATCTTATCGATGGCATCACTGGCATTGGAAATTAATTCCCTTAAGAAGATTTCTTTCTGCGAATAAATCGAACTGATCATCATTTCCAGCAGTCTTTTTGATTCAGCTTGAAACTGCTTCTTTTCCATGCCCATTCTCTCCTTTGAATCTAGAAAATTAGCAGGTGAGAAAGATTTGTTAGCACTTGAGGGTGACGAGTGCTAAGTATCTATTTTTATAACATTCAATTTTTTTGATGTCAATATTGCACAGAATGAGGCAACGACAAATGGCACAGGCTGTAAGTAACAGTTGGATATGCCTTTATATGGATGAATATGTTGAAGGGATGTTTAGCTAGCTGAATGTTTTTGTAATGAAATGTAATCCCTCCTTATTTTCATAGTATTATGAAAAGAGGAGGGGTTTTTATAATGTATAAACAGCTAAGTGTTTTTAATCGTGTAAACTCATGGTGGATGTCAGTTAAGAAAACTTATCGCAGAGTCAGACGGAAATACATTGTGACCAAACGATCAGCAAAACAAATGGTACGCTGGATACTTTCCCCGTTTCTGGCGATACAGTTTATCTTTGAGCAGATCGCGTGGGGGCATTTTCCGGTGCTGGATAAAAACATGTTCATGACGGATAGCATCTTGGAACGGTGGATGTATTATGACATCCGGTCAACCTACAAAGGACAGATTTTTTCGCAATATCCGATAGGTCCCTACTGGGCAGATTTTGCCTTGCCGAAATATAAATTGGTGATCGAATTAGATGGGAGAAAGTATCATAAGGGACGAGAAGATCATGACCGTCGACGTGATGCTTTTATGCGAAAAAAAGGGTGGAAGGTTATGCGGTTTACTTATCATGATGTAAAGAAGCGTAGAGCCAAATCAGTTGATAAGATTTTGAACTATACGCGGAAACTTGATAATAAAACCAAATAGCGCTCTGAAACTGTGCCTTAAATAACGATAATGCAACGAATAATCATATAGTACCCCGGAGCTTTTTTGGCCAACTACATAGAAGTGGTTGGCTTTTTTTAATCCATGGTGCAAGTCTGTCACAGGAGTGAATCAACATGAAATATGTATTTGTATTCATCATGAGCTCGATCCTAACTATTTTGTCTGTAGGGTGTACAAAAGAAGATCATTTTGATCTTGTGTTTCTCATTCCTAAAGGCTTTACAGGATGGGTTTATGCTGTCGGGGATATTCCAGGAAAAAAAGCGCTTGTTAAAGAGGATGGAAAGTGGTTGGTACCGATTTCCCATGATGGTCAATTGCGGACGTGTACATCTTTGGATGGGGAAGGAGGGGTTGAATTTTACTTTGTAGACGAAAAAGGAAAACGGACAAAGGCACATATGGAATATGAAACCATTGATTGGGTTCCGAAAAAAGGTGTGATCTATGTACAAGGGTTTCATTCTGTCGGACGTGAGGATGAAAAAGGAGAATATCCGACTATGCAACAGTTCTTTGTTGGCACGGCTCAACAGTACGAAGAATCCTTGTATAGGAATCAGCATGAACAGTATCCTGATGATATTCCTCCGCTCAATTCATCGAAACAAAATGCTTGTAAGTAGATTTGATAAAATCCAAATAGAAAGGAAAGTGTATGTACATGACTCATTCCGAGACAAGTAAACAAATCTCATTGGATTCGGATACCGGACGTGTTCTTATGGTGTATAACTTCCCAGTGTACCCCGAAACAAATGAAGTCCGTTTACGTTCAGCAGAAGATATAGCGAAGCGTGCTTTGGCTCTTCATTTACTATTAGGGGTAATATTTTATCATGAGCCGGAGAAAGTGGTAGAGTGGGCAAGGGAAGAAGGATTATGGGATTCGCTGAGCCCGCAAGAGCAAAATGTCTTTTCTGTACCGATCTCTGATCTCAGCCCGGCAGAGAAAAGTTGGAATCAGCGAGCGATGCAATCGAACCTACTTACTTGGCGAATTGAAGGCTTGCTTGCATTATTATGGAGCTTGAATTTAGTTGAAGAGCTTGATTTACCAATTGAACGGTGCGATGGCGGTTTCATTCGTGAGGTGTTGCCAGGGCTGGGTGAGCCACTTGAACCATTTATCGCTAAAGCGGAATGCCGTCCGATTGAAGAGATCGTACATATGCTTGACAAGCATTTTGAAATTTATAATCAACAGGTGGAAGCTTTCAATCACGATGAAACGCTTGAGTATGATATGCTGATTACGTATGAACGCATTCATGCATTAAACTGGGTATGTGGTTTGATAAGTAAATGGGATGACTGAGATAGAAACATTGTACCCAGAAAATGAAAAGGACACCTCAAAATTATAGAGGTGTCCTTAGGAGAAAATTCAATTCAAAGCATCCCCAACGTGAAATATCTGACCTTAACCTTTGGGCATGCGTCATAGTGTGATGGGTTTGATGGTTTTATTTTCTGAATCATTTAGATATAATGAGTAGAGGGTGTAGGTTGTTGGCTTAATAATGCGAACACCCATTGCTTCGGAAAAAAGCCAGGGGGTCGTCGGAAATGCCCAATCCCTTATGAATCAAGGGGTTTGCCATTTGATGCATGTATGATAAAACGGTTTTCTGGTGATAAAAACTTAATTTTTGGAGGAGTGTTCGGAAAAGGGACAGCTAGACATTGATTTTTTACAGGTTTTCGCGAACGCCGTATCAATGAAATACATCTCAGTTAGAGAATTGAAACTGAGAGTATCCTAGATGACGAAACAGCTACTTTTGCGTATCAATGAAATACATCTCAGTTAGAGAATTGAAACAACCTTGGCATATTCTTTTGATATTTTCCGCTTCGCCGTATCAATGAAATACATCTCAGTTAGAGAATTGAAACCGTCCCTAATTCCCTCAACTCTTGGAACAAGGACAAGTATCAATGAAATACATCTCAGTTAGAGAATTGAAACTCGCCTTCGTTCATCACAGCCCGCTTCACGTATTCGCGTATCAATGAAATACATCTCAGTTAGAGAATTGAAACTAGCCAGACGCTGTTGATACGGATTCCCAGTTTTTAAGAAGTATCAATAAAATACATCTCAGTTAGAGAATTGAAACGGGGTTCCATACCAGTTGCCATTTTTCATGATTTTGAACTATATCAATAAAACACAGAATGCAAACCGCCAGGGAATCTATAAACAAAAACCGGCCGGAGAAGTCTTTCTCCAGCCGGTTTTATTTTTTTATTCCTGATCAGATACAAACACATAATGCTCTGCAAAGAACTTGTCCAAATCTCGCCCGCTGGTTTGTTCCATGATGCGGATGAAGTCTTTGGTGGTGGTGATGTCGAATTTCTTTTGTTTGTAGTAGGCTTGCATCGAGGCATAAAATTGCTTGTCTCCCAACAGCTTGCGCAAGTCGTTCAAGGTGCGGGCGCCGTAATCGTAGACCGTGTCGTAGTAGGCGTTGATGCCTTCTTGGCCGTAGGCGGTGAAATAGGAGATCGGATGGGAGAGATGGAATCCGGGAATCGGTTCGGCGGTGAGTTGGTCGAGTTCGTTGTCATATAGAGCGGCGGCGAAAGTGGCGAAGGATTCATCTAACCAAGCCTCGTCATATTCGTTGTTGCCAATGATGCCGTAGAACCATTGGTGTCCGATTTCGTGGGCATTGACGCTACGTACCCAGGCCGGGGTGGCGTTGTCACGGAGGGAGATCATGACCAGCTGCGGATATTCCATGCCACCAAACCAGCCTTTCATGCTGACTACATCCAGTTCTGGCCAAGGATAAGCGCCGAATTTTTCACTGAAGAGCTTAATGCTGTCCACGCCGCTTTGCAGGAGGTCTTGGGTGAACTTGGCGTGCTCTTCCGCGTAGTAGACATTCACTTTCACTTTGTTGACGGTGGTGGAGATGATTTTGTAGTTGGGGTTCATCTCCATGGCGAAGTCACGCACCTGTTTGGCGATATAACGATGGGTGGCGAGGTTTCCTTTGAGCTTGGGCTTCCCGATTTCGGTTCCGGTTGCGGCGATGACTTGCTTTTTGTCGGTGGTGACGGTGACGTCGAAGTTGCCGGTCAGGGAGTAAAA
This sequence comes from Laceyella sacchari, assembly GCF_004343255.1. Lineage (GTDB taxonomy): Bacteria > Bacillota > Bacilli > Thermoactinomycetales > Thermoactinomycetaceae > Laceyella > Laceyella sacchari. The sequence goes on from NZ_SMDD01000001.1 coordinate 1,141,260, forward strand.
GCTTTCACCGTATGGAAAATAAGGGTCGACGTTCCAGCCTTCATCATCATAGACGGCCAAAATGGGGAACCAATTGCCCAAGGAAACGGTGTCACCATCCCAACCGAACCGGTCCTGCCCCTTTGGCACATGGACGGTGAAGTCCATGGAAACAGTGGACTTGCGGTTTTTGGGCAAGGTGGCGTCAATGTGCAAGGCGGTTTCTTGAAGGTGATGGTTGGCTGTTTTCCCATTCACTTTCACGTTTTTTACATCCATGCCACCCCCGTTTGTACGGAAATTGGCGGCGTTGCCCCAGAGGTTGAAGTATACCTCGTTCAAGCGAACCCCGGTGTTGTTGGTGAAGGTGACAGATAGTTTTCCGTTAATGATATGGTTTTGGCTATCATAGGTGACATGTATTTTATAATCAGGATGAATTGGGCCGCGTGTGACATGCTGGTTTCTCGTTTGTTTGTTGAATGGATCAGGCACTTTTCCAGCTGTGATTGCATACTTGGGTTGCGGAGGAAGATAGGCTCCAGCGGGTGCGTCGACAGGCGATTGTGCGAAGCTGACACCCGGTGCGAGCATGGTTCCCAATGCGAGAGTGCTGGCGAAGATGCTTTTCCAAGTGGTCCACATGATGCTTTCCTCCTTGTAAATTGAAATAATCAAATATTTCTACATTTATAAATAAAATCCTTTATTATTGAATTGCTTAGCATGACAACACCGTTTCTCGAGTCCATACACAAGGCTAGCCAGCGCTTGCACATGATGGTCTTCTGGGCTAAGATAAGCGAGATGTACGAAGGTCATGCTGATGATTCCACTTGATATCCAAAGGGGAGGATATATTGAAGACGATCATGATCCAAGGCACTGCATCTGATGTGGGAAAAAGCGTGATTTGTACGGCGCTATGCCGGCATTTTTATGAACGGGGTTATCGGGTGGCGCCTTTTAAATCGCAAAACATGTCTTTAAACTCTTATGTGACGCGTTCAGGTCATGAAATTGGCCGGGCACAAGGAGCCCAAGCGGAGGCGGCAGGGATTGAAGCGACATACGACATGAATCCCATTCTCCTCAAACCGAAAGGGGAGATGGTGTCGGAAGTGATCGTGCATGGGAAGCGATGGGCGGATATGCCAGCAATGACGTACCGTGCTCGGACGTTGGAGGAGATGTTGGAACCGGTGCGGGCATCGCTTGCGCGTTTGGCGGAACAAGTGGAGGTATTGGTGATTGAAGGGGCGGGTAGCCCAGCTGAAATTAATTTGAAAGATCGTGATATTGCCAATATGCGAGTTGCCGAGCTGGTGGATGCTCCCGTCTTGTTGGTGGCGGATATCGAGCGGGGTGGGATGTTTGCGTCTTGTGTAGGAACCTATGAACTATTGACGGAAGAGGAGCGAAAACGGGTTAAAGGATGGATCGTCAATAAGTTTCGAGGAAGCAAAGAATTGTTGGAATCCGGCCTGGCTTGGCTGGAAGAGAGGACTGGTGTTCCAGTTCTGGGGGTTCTGCCGACCATCCGGATGGAAGTAGATCCAGAAGATTCTCTCGCTTTGCAAAACATGCGCGGCGATCAACAAGCGGAAGGGGACAAGCTGGATGTGGCAATTGTATGCCTGCCCTATATTTCCAACTTCACTGATTTTGTGCCGTTGTCCCGTCAGTCGGCATGCGCTGTTCGTTACGTGCAGTCTGTGGATCAGTTGGGTGCGCCGGATGTGATCATCCTTCCAGGCACCAAAAACACCATACATGATTTGCAGTGGCTGAAAGCGAATGGCTGGATGGAAGCGATCCTACAAGCTTATGAACGCGGGTCGTTTGTCGTTGGCATTTGCGGTGGATATCAGATGTTGGGTCGTGTGCTGCGGGATGAAGGGCAGATCGAGGGTGCTGGCGGGGTGGAGTCAGGGTTAGGTTTGCTAGCGGTGGAGACCGATTTTGTGCCGGTCAAAGAAACAAGGCAACAAACAGGGTGCCTGCTAGCGGAGTGGGCTGATCAAGTGGAAGTGTCCGGTTATGAGATACATCTGGGGCGCACCACCAGGGGAAAGGGTGTCATGCCGTTGTTGCGTTGGGTCGATGGAAGAGAAGACGGAGCGATATCTGCCGATGGACGGGTCATGGGGACGTATTTGCACGGGTTGTTTGACAATGGACGCTTTGTGCAAAAGTGGTTGCAGTTTATTGGAGACGAGAAGGGGTTGACGCTCGCCTCAGACCCTGCCGTCGACCGCCAACAAGTGTATGCCGATTTGGCAGTGTGGTTGCGCCAGCATGTGGATGTGGAGCGAATCGAAAGAATCATGGGCATACACACAGACAGATGATAAAAGTCTTGAATGAAAAATTGGTCAAGCCTTTGATTTGACGCATACGTACCCAAATCAAAGGCTTGTTTTTCTTCAAGAGGGTTCTTGCTCGCGGCCAGCCGATTCACTCGAGGGGAATGGCACTGGTAGCGATTTTTACTAGCTGTTCTTTGGAAAGTTTGTATTGTTTTTGCTTGGAGTGGTCTACTGTTGACAAAAGGTAATGAACATGGTTTTTTTTATCATTCCAATATAAGATGCCTTTTTCCTCATAAAATGCGTCGATTTCACTGGTTAGCTTTATTTTTTCCAGGTTGTTGAAAGTGGATGTACTCTCCGTGATGGTGAAATAAACCACATGTTCAGTGTTTTGTACATAATCTTGTTGGTAGCTATGTTTGTGTAATGATGAATAATGAGCCTCCATGTTTGTCGGGTTAAACGGAAGGTGTGTGGGTAAGCGCAGCTTTTTTTTGAAATGATCAGGGATGGTGTGGAGAACTTGTTTAACCTTTTCATTGGTTAACGGTTCTTTCGCTGGTGGGTCATTCTGACAAGACACCAAGAAAAGCATCATCGAAGCGAGTATGGCGATCCATGCCATTCTGATCAAATAAACCACCTTGTTTTATCCGATGTTTTAAAACAGAGGGGGATACTCCCCCTCTTAGCTCTTCGCGGTTGTCAGTGCAGGATTGAGAATATGGGCAACGTATTGTTCGGCGCCGGCTTCGATTTGTTCGTCGGTGGCGGTGTTGGCTCCATAGAAGTGGAAGGGTTCAAGATAAGTCATGCCGGTGAAATGGTTCATGGCTTTGAGAGGGAGCGTGAGCAGGTCGACTGAATAACCCATCGCTTTGTAGTTTTCCATGGGAGCGCCGATGGATACGGCTGCCACAAACTCTTTGCCATGGAGTTTGGTTCCTTCTTTGCCATAGGCCCAACCATAAGCCAACACGTCATCCTGCCATTGTTTTAACAGCGCCGGGGTGCTGTACCAATAAAAGGGGAACTGAAAGACGATTCTGTCATGTTCCATCACCAGCGCTTGTTCTTTCGCCACGTCGATGTTTCCGTCGGGGTAAGTTGCATATAAGTCATGAACGGTCACTTGTTCAGGATATTCGCGTAATTTGGCCACCCAACGTTTGTTGATGCGGGATTGGTCCAGATTAGGGTGGGCCACAATCACCAGTGTTTTCATGTGTGTCGACCTCCTGCATGGTGAGCTTATAAAAGTGTGTACAAAACAAATGATGGAGCAAAGGGTTAGTTATTTTCTTGTTCCAGTTTAGCGTTGGCGATCATCAGCCGTTTCGCCAATTGGCAACCTTCATCTACCCCGATCAAGGTTGAATAGCGTGTGTACAAGTTCTTCCAGCATTCGCGGATGGGTTCGACCAAAGCGTATCCTTTCTCGGTGGGGTACATCAAAGCGAGTTTACCCACCGCTTTCCTCTCAACCAATCCTTTGGCGATCAATTTGTCAATAAACCGGGTACCTGTCGAGGGGGCGATATGTAATTTTTCGCAACACTCCTTGAGCGAAAGACCCGGCTTTTCCGCTATGATCATCAGCAGGAAAGCGTAAGTGGGAGACAAATGGATAGAGGCAAACTCTTCTTCGGCCATTTTGGTGATGGTTCGTGAAAAGCGGCTAACGGCAATGAAAAGACAATGGCTCATTTGTTCTTCGATCATTGTAAATCGCACCCATTTCTTTGTTTGTACATACAAATGATATCGTGCCGATGCCATCGTGTCAAGTAAGTTGAGAAGGATTGCAAGAAGACCCCTTGGTTGTCTGATGTCGACGGGCGATGTTCGCCAATCGGTGGCAGGTGGGACCGTGAGGAATCGGTTCGGCCATCGCTGCGAATGTTACCTTGGTGGTGAAAAATTCAGACAATACCAAAGATCGACGCGTTGGGATGCTTATGCAAGGGTTGAGTCAATAAAGTTCAGGTTGGCTACTTTCTGTTTCAGAGTGATATCCGTTTGAGGGTGCCGACATACACTTGGTGAGTGCCACCCTTTGAACGATGTGTTTGTATTAGATAAGAAAAGGTCTCCCCAAGAATAGGGGAGACGGATATGACATTATGCGTCGTTTTTATTGTATTTGCGTACCAATTGGTAACTCAAGGCGAGAATGCCGAACCAAATGGGTGCCACATACAGGGCGATGCGGGTGCTTTCTTCCAAAGACAATAGCGCCCCCACACCGATCAAAAAGATGATGCCAATCCAGTTGGTCCAAGGTGTGCCCGGCATTTTAAACGAAGTGGGCTGGTGTTTTTGTCTGAACTTGATATGGGCGTACAAGATAATGCCCCAGACCCACAATGCACCGAAAGTTGCAACGCTGGTGATGTAAGTAAACGCTTTCTCAGGAATGAAATAATTAAGCACCACGCCAAACAACAAGACAATGGCGGACACCGTGATTCCTCGGGATGGAACTTGGCGTCTGCTCACATAGTGAAGTGCTTGTGGTGCATGATTTTGTCCCGCCAGTGTGAATAGCATGCGACCGGTACTGAAGATGCCGCTGTTACAGGAAGACAAGGCGGCAGTCAGGATGACGAAATTGATGATGCTGGCCGCGGCGGGAATGCCGATCTTGGCAAAGGTCAGTACAAATGGACTCGTCTTGCCGTCCAGTTGGTTCCATGGATAGAGCGAGAGGATCACAATCAACGCTCCGATGTAAAAAATGAGAATGCGCCAGATGATTTTATTCACTGCCGAAGGGATTGTTTTCTCCGGATTTTGAGCTTCCCCGGCGGCAATCCCCACCATCTCAACGCCCAAGAAAGCGAACATGACCATTTGCAAAGCGAACAATACTCCCGTAATTCCTTTGGGCATGAAACCGCCATGCTCCCACAGGTTGGAGAATCCGACAGCTTCTCCGTTGTTGCCCCAGCCGGTTGTGATCATGACGAGACCGACTACGATCAATACCAAGATGGTGGCTACTTTGATCAGGGCAAACCAGAACTCCACCTCACCAAACGCCTTGACGGCGATGAGGTTGACCAAATACACCGCAACGAGGGCGATGAGTGCGGGAATCCACTGCGGTATGTCTGGGAACCATGTGTTCACATAGATGCCCACAGCTGTAATTTCGGCCATCCCTGTGACGACCCACATAAACCAATACGTCCAGCCGGTGATGAATCCTGCCCATGGCCCGATCATTTCAGCTGCGTATGTACTGAAGGAGCCCGAGACAGGTTTGTAGAGGATCAGCTCTCCTAATGCACGCATGATAAAAAAGATGATAATCCCGCCGATGGCGTAAGAGAGCACCAGTGCGGGCCCTGCTGCTTGGATGGCGGAAGCTGAACCCAAAAATAATCCTACGCCGATTGCGCCCCCAATCGCGATCAGCTGGATATGCCGGTCGCTTAATCCTCGTGCCAATGACTCATTCTGCGTTTGCTTGTTCATAGACTGCCCCCTTGAATTCATTTTTGTTGGTGCATTGTTATTTTTACCATTGGGGAAGAAATTGCATCATGATTTTAACTTAGAATAAAAATCCATTCAAGTCGGGCTTGCAGGCCCCCCCCTGCGAATGGTTTACAAATGAGGGGGGGGGGATACTAGTTGCCGTTGTTTTCTCCTTTGAGCAGGGCGAGTTCTTCCGGTGTCAATTCCCGGTATTCGCCTGGTTCCAATTCGGGGTCCAAAGTAAGCGGTCCCATGGCGATCCGCTTGAGAAACACCACTTTTTTTCCGACGGCTTCAAACATGCGTTTGACCTGATGGTATTTGCCTTCGTAGATGGTTAACTCGATTTCGGATCGTGGGCCGGACGAGAGAATGGTGAGTTCGCCAGGCATCGTTACGTAGCCATCATCCAAGGTCACCCCGTGTTTAAAGGCGAGTGCGTCTTCTTCCGTAACTACACCATCTACCTCAGCGTAATAAGTTTTGGGTACGTGTTTTTTGGGAGAAAGCAACTGGTGTGACAATTTTCCGTCGCTAGTGAGCAACAGCAGACCTTCGGTATCCTTATCCAACCGTCCGACGGGAAATGGTTCAAATACGCGGTGTTCTTGTTCCAACAGGTCAGTGACGACTTCTTCATTGCGGTCTTCGGTTGCTGATATGACGCCTTGCGGTTTGTTCATCATCAAATAGATGTGCTCGCGGTAATCGATGGTGATGCCGTCGACGGTGATATCGTCCGTTTCGGGCATGACGTGCACACTCGGGTCATTCACCGCGGACCCGTTCACTTTGATCCGGCCTGCTTTGGTCAGTTTCCTAATTTCTTTGCGCGTGCCAACGCCCATGTGCACTAACACTTTATCTAAACGTTGACTTTTTCTAGTGGCCACCATGCGCCCCCTCCTGCAATCAAGATGTGTGTAAAAATGTAAGTATAATAAAAAAATCGCGGATCAATTGCCATCATAGCATATTGTGGAAGAAATGACAGGGGTTTTATCCATGTAATCGCAAATTAAGGATAGTCAGTCAGCCCTCACAATGAGTATAATAGAAAAATACCAACTTTAAAAAAGTAAGGAGCATAGGAATGATTATCGATATTTTTCATGATATTGTCTGTCCGTGGTGCCGGATCGGCAAGAAATACCTTTTCACGGCATTGGCTGAGTGGAAGCGGGAGCATGATGAAGAAGTGACTATCCGCTACCGATCCTTTTTGCTGGAACCGGATATGCCCAAAGAAGGACGCTCTTTCCAAGAGCACATGGCAGAGAAAATGGGCGGCCGGGAGCGGATGATGCAAGTGTTTGCGCAAGTGACCCGGGCCGGGGCAGACATCGGTCTCCACTTTGATTTCACGAAAGTCGAGCGGATGCCCAATACATGGTTGGCACACACTTTGCTCAAGTGTACCCCGCCAGCGCTAGTGGATGGGATGTTGGATGTCTTGCATGTGGCTGAGTTTGAGGAAGGCAAAGATGTGGGGTCATTGGAGGTCTTGCTGGAGCTGGCTGCCCGTGTGGGATTGGATTTGGATGAGGTGCGGACGGCGTTGACAGAAGATGCGAAACGGGAGGAGATTGAAGCGGATTTGGCATTGGCACGGCAAATCGGAATTCAAGGAGTTCCTTTTGTCATTATTGACGAAAAGCTGGCTTTGTCGGGAGCCCATTCGCCAGCCAACTTTTTAAAAGCATTTGCTGAAGCGAAAAAAGTAGATTAGAATGATTCTAAAAAGCAGTTTGGCACCTGCGGATGCAGGGAAATATAAGGCATGCCATGCAGGTGACGGATGGCATGCCTACAGGGATATGAATCTCGGGTGTCATATGGCTCAGCCTTGTATGAAAAACATCTTGCTGGATGCCGGGGCTGGGTTAAAATAAATGTTGGTTGATGCATTTTCAAGATACATATCGCATCAACCAGGCAGTAGGAGGCGGAAAAGATGAATAAAGTGATTGTTCTAGGCACGGGGCCAGCTGGTTTGACGGCGGCTATTTATTTGGCACGCGCCAACATGGAGCCGTTGGTGATTGAGGGGCCAGAACCGGGTGGGCAATTGACCACGACAACCGAAGTGGAGAATTTCCCGGGTTTTCCTGATGGCATCATGGGGCCGGAGCTGATGGATAACATGCGCAAACAAGCCGAACGTTTCGGTGCTCGGTTTAAGCGGGGATGGGTGCAGAAAGTCGATTTGTCGAAACGTCCGTTCACGTTGTACATGGGGGAAGAGCGCATTGAGACGGAAGCCTTGATCATTTCCACAGGAGCTTCGGCCAAATTGCTTGGTATTCCGGGTGAGAAGGAAAACATCGGGCAAGGGGTAAGCACATGTGCCACTTGTGATGGGTTCTTTTTCAGAGGCAAGAAAATTATCGTGGTCGGCGGCGGCGATTCGGCGATGGAAGAAGCTAATTTCCTTACCCGCTTTGCCACAGAAGTGACGTTGGTGCATCGTCGCAACGAGCTTCGCGCGTCTAAAATCATGCAAGATCGGGCCCGTAAAAACGAAAAGATCAAATGGAGTTTGAACCGCACGCCAGTCGAAGTGATCCGCGGCGAGCAAGGTGTGACGGGACTGAAAGTGAAAAACAACGAAACCGGTGAAGAGGAGATCATTCACACCGACGGCATTTTTGTGGCCATCGGACACAAACCAAACACCGATTTCTTGGAAGGCCAACTGGAGATGGATGAGGCGGGTTACCTCAAAGTGGAACCGGGAACAACCAAAACCAATGTGCCAGGCGTATTTGCCTGCGGTGACGTGCAGGATCATGTGTACCGGCAAGCGATCACTGCTGCTGGCTCGGGGTGTATGGCGGCGTTGGATTGCGAACGCTTCCTTGAAGGTGATGCCGTGCACGATTGGAGCAAGTCCTTATAATCTGTCGTAGACGATCATGAACAGGGGGATGTCCGACCATCACCCTGTTTTTTCTTATCTATATGATAAACAAGTTTGTTGAACAAACTAAATGCATGACCATGCCAGTCAGCGACACTGGAAGAAGGATAAAGACTTTGACATCGTCTAAAAACGGCGAAATATCTACCGTAAATAATCAATCAAATGAGCAGGCCAATTTTTATGGTTGGCCTGCTCATTTGATTTCAAGTAGAAGGTTGGTTAAAGAGATTCACCATCACACTGCCGACAATGATCAGTACGATGCCGGCCATCTGGACCAGTTGTAATTTCTCGTTCCACAGTAAATTGGCGACAAGAATGGTACCGGCCGTTCCCAATCCGGACCAGACGGCATAGGCGATCCCCAAGGGAATTTGTTCTAAACTGATGGTGAACAGATAAAAAGCGATTCCGTAGCCGATGATCACGATCAAGGTCGGGAGCAATCGGGTGAAGCCGGCAGACTCTTTGAGCGCACAGGTTGCGATAACTTCGCTGATGATTGCGATCAAGAGCAATAACACGGATTTCATTATCCCACCCCAAATTGGAGATGCACACGAATGGAGACAAACGAGCAAAAAACTTGGATATATATTCTAATTATACAATAAATTACATTAAAAGTGAACGGAAATTTTAGAATAGAACATAAACGTTGGTGTCGTGATGTTAGTTTTCCATCGCTTTTCTCATTTGGCGAGCCCCTTCATCCCAAATGTTGCTCCATGCCTCCCAACCGCTTTTTTGGATGGCTGCTTGCAAAGAGCGGCGGGTTTCCGTGCGATAGGCGTCAAATTGGTCGCTTCGCTCCTGGATGAGCTGTTTCAATTTATCTCGCTGTACGGGGGGATAGCCAGTTTGTTCCAAATAGCGCAATGCCAATTTCATCCGGTTTATTTCTCGGTCCGCGGTTGATTTCCAACGCATCAATAAACGATCCAGCTCGCTTATTTTTTGCTGGCGCATCCGGAGCGCCTCGCTTCCGTTTTTCCGGCCCCAATGCAACCATTCACGCATGAGCCGCTGGTGTTCGGCATCCAAAAAACGGTCCAACTCTTCACCGCTGTCTACATAAGTGAAGGTGCCCATACCGGCTTCGGCCATCTGTTTTAAAGCTTTTTGTCCTGCATCGTTGATGCGAAATCCGATCACATGGACGTGAGGGCGTATCGCGCTTTGGCGAAGTTGAGACATGAGTTGAACCGGATTTCCGCCGCACGTTTCCTCACCGTCGCTGATTAGATATAGATGGACTTCTTCAGCTTGAGGTGGAACATCTTTTTGTACTGCGGCCAAGCTGGCGGCGATGGGTGTCCAACCGCTAGGGCTTATGGCGTCGAGCGCTTGGGAAAATCGGGTGGCGTTGTAAGTGGATGCGGGAAAGATGGCTTCTGTGCTTCGGCATGAGAGCGCTTTGTCCCTAGCTTGGTTTGTGCCCTTGTGGCCGTATACTCGTAGGGAAATGGTAGCCGCCGGGGGCAATTTGCTGACAAACGTAGCGATTGCTTTTTTGGCGCTTTGCATTTTTGTGCTGGCATTCACTTTTTCAGCCATGCTTCCGCTGGCATCAAGCAGGATGGCGAAGTGTGTCGGCTTTTCTAAAATGATGGTATTTGCTGGTTGTTGTGTTGTGGGATTGATATCCGTAGAAAAATTGGCAGTTTCCATGACCAAGCGCCGATAATCTTCGTGGAACCATTGTAGCAATTGGCTGAAAGTAGCGTCTGCCGATTGGGTTCGCTTCACGGTGGCTAACCGCGCCTGAAGTTTATTTTCTGTAAACTGAGAGCCGTGCAGATCGCCTGGTTTGCGCATGAGGGTTTGTTCAAAATCGGTGAGTTGCCGTTTGAGTATGGGTTGCGGTGCGGTTGCCCGCAGGGAGATGGCTGACGCTCGCTTGGACGCGGATGGAGTGGAGAGCTCAGCTGGTGCACATGCGGTCAAGCACAAGGCTATGATGATGGCTAACATGAAAGAGCGTTGACTGTGAAGCAAGTGGATCGCCTCCTAAAAGTCAAAAAATTTTTTGGAGATTAAACTACGCCAAAGTATGTTATTATGTTGCTTTGTTGAGTCTTACTATTTTTTGATAATGAAACGTGTTGATCTGGTTTTATTAATATATTTCAAGTGTTAGTCAAACCTGAGAGAGAGGAGTTTAAAAGAGAAAAAAGACAAAAACAGATGGTTATGTCTTAATGGTTCCTCGTATTTCTTTTTTCCTCCTTTTTTTCGATTTGGCACAATATCTTGTATTAGCTATACTACTAAAGCGACTATATATAGTAGAACGGACGTGATGATCCATGATCGATATTTCTGTTGATAAGCTGACGCGCTACCGTGGCTTAATCGATGATGCGTGTGCGCGTTTTCCTCATTTAAACAAAGAACAATTGATTGAAGATGCGGCGATGCAGTTGCGAGACAACATGAGCGACAAAGAAGTGTTGCAAATCGTCATCCAAGCTGCTGTTGAAAAAACGAGCGTCGAAGAGCCGGACTGGCAATTTGTCGCTGCCCATCTGCTCGCCCATGGCTTGTATGAGGAAGCGGCCCAAAACCGGGGATATAAAGCGCAGGATAAATACGGCAATCTGCATGCTCTGGTACATAGCTTGACGGAAAAGGGCTTGTACGGAAAATATTTGTTGGAGCGTTACACGAAAGCAGAGCTGGATGAGCTGGAGAAGTACATTAAGCCTGAGCGGGACTATCTATTCAATTATATCGGATTAAAAGTGCTGGCGGACCGGTATATCGTGCGTGACTATGATGGGAAAGTGATGGAACTGCCTCAAGAGCGTTTCATGGTGATCGCTATGCATCTGGCGCAAAACGAAGTCGACCGTGTCGGTTGGGCCAAGCAGTTTTATGATGTGCTGTCCAAGCTGGAGATGACAGTGGCCACCCCGACGCTCAGCAATGCGGGTAAACCGCTACACCAGCTGTCTTCATGTTTTATCGACACTGTGGATGATTCCCTGTGGTCGATTTACAATACCAACTCCGCGACGGCGCAAGTGTCCAAACACGGCGGCGGAGTGGGGATTTACTTGGGTAAAGTGCGTTCCAAAGGATCAAAAATCCGCGGTCACAAAGGGGCTTCCGGCGGTGTGATTCCATGGATCCGCAACTACAATAACACGGCCGTGGCTGTGGATCAGTTGGGTGTGCGCCGAGGAGCATTCGCCATTTACTTGGATGTGTGGCATGCTGACATCCTCGATTTCCTCAATTTGAAGACGAACAACGGGGATGATCGCCTCAAAGCTCATGACATTTTCCCTGGTGTATGCATTCCCGATGTGTTTATGGAACGGGTGAAAGCGCGGGAGAACTGGTATCTGTTTGATCCCCATGAAGTGCGCGAAGTGATGGGCTATTCCATCGAAGATTATTGGGGAGAGGAGTTCACTCGCCGCTATGAAGAATGCGTAGCCAACCCGAACCTGCACAAGACCGAGATTCCGGCCATCGAGATCATGAAGCGGATTATGGTGAGCGCATTTGAGACCGGAACGCCGTTTATTTTCTTCCGTGATACGGTGAACCGAGCTAATCCCAACAAGCACAAAGGGGTTATTTATTCTTCAAACCTCTGCACCGAAATCTGCCAAAACATGTCACCGACTGAATTAATCTCTGAAGAACTGGAAGACGGCGTGATCGTCACCAAACAAAAGCCAGGTGACTTCGTCGTGTGCAACCTGTCTTCGATCAACTTGGGCCGGGTGAAAAGCAAAGATGACATTGCCCGTATCGTATCTGTACAAATGCGGATGTTGGACAATGTAATCGACCTCAACATCTATCCCGTAAAGCAAGCGGAATTGACCAATAAGAAGTATCGGGCAGTGGGATTGGGCACCAGCGGCTACCACCAATACTTGGCACAACGGAAAATCATGTGGGAATCAGAAGAGCATGTGAACGAGGCGGATGAGCTGTTTGAAGAGTTGGCGTACCATGCGATTCGCAGCTCAATGGAAATCGCTAAAGAAAAAGGGCATTATCCGTTGTTTGAAGGAAGCGAATGGCAGACCGGAGAGTATTTTAAACAGCGTGGTTATACCGATGAGCGTTGGCAGAAACTACAGGCAGAAGTGGCTAAGCACGGTATGCGCAATGCGTGGGTATTTGCCGTAGCTCCAACCGGGTCCACATCGCTGATCGCAGGCTCAACTGCGGGCATTGATCCAGTGTACGCCAAGTATTTCGTTGAAGAAAAACGCGGTGCGGTCATTCCGCAAACAGCTCCCAACCTGAGCCCTGAAACAACATGGTATTACAAAGAAGCGCATGCAATCGACCAACATTGGAGCATTCGGGCGGCTGGAAGACGGCAACGTCATATCGACCAATCGCAATCCTTCAACTTGTATATCACACCAAACACCACCGCGCGCGAATTCTTGGATCTGTACATGGATGCGTGGAGCAACGGCTTGAAAACGATCTACTATGTGCGTAACCAATCATTGGAAGTGGAAGATTGCGTGAGCTGTTCTTCCTAACAGAAGCAGTAGAAAGGTGATAGGGCATGAAATTAGAACGCAAAAAGATATTTAACGAACACGGGCAACGGGGAACCCAACGTATGATCAACGGCAACACCACCAATCTGCGCGAGTGGAACCGGATCAAATATGACTGGGCGCACAAGCTGTATCGAGCCATGCTGAACAACTTCTGGATTCCCGAAGAGATCCCGCTGGCGAGTGACGCAAAACAATTCATGGAATTGTCGCCAGCGGAAAGACGAGCATTTGACAAGACGATCTCCTTTTTGAACTTCCTGGATTCGATTCAAGGGGAGAATTTGCCCAACATCAATGAGTATGTGACGGCGCCAGAAGTAAGCTCCCTGTTGAACATTCAAGCGTTTCAAGAGGAGATTCACGCTCAATCTTACAGCTATATCTTGGATAGCGTCTGTTCGCCGGAGACGCGCGAAAACATTTATGACGAGTGGCGTAACGACGAACACCTTTTGCGCCGGAATCGGTTTATCGCCGATTTGTACCAGCAGTTCGTTGATGACACAAACGACAAAAACTTTGTTCGCACATGTATGGCTAACTTCTTGTTGGAGTCTTTGTACTTCTACAGCGGATTTTCCTTTTTCTATGCGTTAGCACGCCAAGGGAAGATGACCGCTACGGCGACGATCATCAAGTATATCCAACGGGATGAACTCACCCATGTCGTTTTGTTCCAAAACATGATCAAAGAGTTGCGTAGCGAAAATCCGGACTTGATCACTCCGGAGTTTGTTGAAGAGTTGCGTGAGATGACACGGACGGCAGTGGAGCATGAGATCGCTTGGGGCCAATACATCACCAACAATGAAATTCAGGGGCTTAACAATGACGTGTTGGAACGCTACATTAAGTATTTGGCGAATGAGCGGTTAAGCCGATTGGGCTTTGAGATCCTGTATCCGGAGATTACTTCTCATCCTATGAAATGGGTGGAAAGCTTCTCTAACTTGAATGCGACCAAAACAGACTTCTTTGAACAGAAAGTAACCAACTATTCTAAGGCAAGTTCACTTGATTTCGGCGATCTGTGAATATGAAAGCACCTCCCTGCCAGGGAGGTGCTTTCATATGGGGATCGGATTGAACAACAAGGTAAGCGCGGCAGCACACAAAGAGAGGCGATAAACGAAATCAAACCAATTCTGCACTCGGAACAGCTGATAGGCGTTCAAGAGGGAATGAATGGTGATAAATACTAGAGCGATTTGAAATAAGAGCAACCACATCAAATCCTCACCTCCTGGTAACGAAATTATTCAATGTGGGCTAGGACTATGCAAATGAATGGAGGCCATCTTTATGAATAAAGCATGGAAAGATGTGAAGGCGTTTCATGAAGCGTTTAATGTCCCTGTACAAGAAAAGCCGTGTAAATTGGAACAGGATCGCGTGCACAAGCGGGCTGATTGGATGATGGAGGAGATCCGAGAGTTTCTGGAGGCAAAAACGCTAACTGAGCAAGCGGATGCCATGATTGATGTCATGTATCTGGCGCTGGGAACACTCGTCGAAATGGGTGTGCGGCCGGAAGAGCTCTTCCGCATCGTGCACGAAGCCAACATGTCTAAATTGTGGGAGGATGGCAAGCCACGCTACCGGGAGTCAGATGGGAAAGTGATCAAGCCTCCGACATGGCAAGATCCCGAGCCATTGCTAAGGATGGAGATTGCGCGACAACAATCAGAATGCGATGATAAGCAGGAAAAATAGAAGAGCAAATGATCTTGATCTTAAGCGGCCGGGAACACCACCTCGGCCGTTTTTGCATAGGGAATTTACAGGCAGGGGATAGTATGGTGGGAAATTTGATACGGGTGGGCCTAGGATGTGTCTGGCAAGTCTGGTTGGTGGGGAAGAAACGGAAAAACCACCTTTTCTCTAGGAGTGCAGATGCACAAGTGAAGCGAACGAGAAAATGGTTTTGAAGCCGCTGCCCAATTCATCAGACACGCCCTAGACTAAGCCATTTGTTCCCGATGTCGCGGACAGGTGATCTGGCGAAAGGGGACAAGTGGTATAGACAACTATACATGATGGTGATACACTTAAATTGTAACGAAAGGAAAAAGGAGATAATCATATGAATCCGGTTTCCCCACTTATCATAAGCAATGTAACGATTTTTACGGAGAATGGAAAAATCACACCTGGATATATTGAACTAGTCAATGGCAAAATCAAAAATTTCGGACCGATGGATCACATGCCAGATTTTACAGACGCACAAGTGATCCAATTATCAACGGAACACCAAGTTCTGCCTGGCATGATTGATGTCCACATCCACGGAGCCGCTGGTGCGGATACCATGGATGCGACATTGGAAGCGCTTGACACGATGGCCTCACACTTGCCAAAAGAAGGCACAACCTGTTTTCTGGCGACGACGATTACACAAACGCACGAGAATATCGAGGCTGCGCTGATCAATGCGGCTGACTTCATTGAACGGCATCAGGTGCCGGGGAAGGCGGAATGCGCAGGGATTCACTTGGAAGGGCCGTTCATAAACAAGAAGCGCGCCGGCGCGCAACCCCCAGAGTATATTGTCCATCCCGACCGGGAACAATTCGCCAAATGGCAGTCCATGGCCCGAGGGCACATTCGATTGGTCACTTTGGCTCCGGAAGAGCCGGGTGGGCTTGAATTGACACGTTATCTCAAAGAAACAGGGGTTATTGCGTCCGTGGGCCATTCAGACGCCTGTTACCAACAGATCAGCGAGGCGATTGACGCAGGCTTAAGCCACGTCACTCATCTGTTTAACGGCATGAGAGGGTTTCACCATCGTGAACCGGGTGTCGCTGGTGCAGCGCTGGTGCGCGACGAATTGATGGTCGAGATGATTGTTGACGGAATTCACATCGAACCAAACAGTGTAAATGTCGCGTATAAGGCCATTACTCCAGAACGAATCATCCTTATCACCGATTCCATGCGGGCCAAATGCCTAAAGAGCGGGACATATGATCTCGGCGGGCAGGAGGTCACGGTATCGGATCGTGATGCCCGGTTGGCTGATGGGACCTTGGCCGGTAGCATTTTGAAAATGAAAGATGCGCTGAAGAATATGCATCAATTTGTTGACTGCACCATGGAACAATTGATTCAAATGACGGCGACTAACGCTGCCAAAGAATTGAACTTATATGATCGCAAAGGAAGCATTGCAGTGGGAAAAGACGCAGATCTTGTGATCCTTGATGAACAAATGGATGTATTCATGACGATTTGCCGCGGGGCAATCGCTTATCAAGCAAAGGAGTAGTAGTAATGGAGATCATCAGAGCAACAGATTATGACGACCTATGCGAAAAAGCGGCGGCGATGCTCATCTCCCAAGTCCAGCAGAAGCCGAATGCGGTGTTGGGTTTGGCGACGGGGGCGACACCGACCGGGATATATCAGAAAATGGTTTCCGACCATCAAGAGCGGGGAACATCGTATGCTGGCGTGCGTACATTTAACTTGGATGAGTATGTCGGTTTAGCGCCGGAACATCCCAGCAGTTTTGCCTGTTATATGCGGAAGCAATTGTTTGACCGGATCGATATCCCAGAATCACAGACACATATTCCCTCTGGCGTAGCGGCTGATTTAGAGCAGGAATGTCGCCAATATGAAGAGGCCATACTGGCAGCCGGAGGCATTGATATGCAGATTCTGGGGATTGGTATGAATGGGCATATCGGGTTTAATGAACCCGGCACTCCTTTTCAATCGGTTACACATGTAGTGACGTTGACAGAGTCGACGAAACAGGCGAATCGCCAGTATTTCGATGACGAGGAGACCATGCCTTCACACGCGATCACCATGGGTTTGGCGACGATCATGCGAAGCAAACGCATTGTGTTGTTGGTGTCCGGCAAACATAAGGCGCCTATTTTACACCGTTTGTTAAATGAACCTGTATCGGAGGATTTGCCAGCATCCATCTTGAAACAACATTCCCATGTCACCGTGATTGCGGATGCGGACGCTTGGGATCAGTAGAGAGGGGACATCTTGATGATTTTAGCGTTCATGGAGTCGATCGAGCGAAAATTGGGGGAGATCAAGCGGGAAGAATTGGCCCAAATGCAACAAGCGGGCCGTTGGATTGCAGAAGCTGTTGCACAGGGTGGGGTGGTCCATTTGTTTGGATGCGGGCATTCCCACTTGTTGGCAGAAGATGTGTTTTATCGTGCAGGGGGGTTGGCTCCCATTCATCCGATTTTGGTTGAAAAGTTGATGTTGCACGAGGGGGCGGCGCGCTCTTCAGAATTGGAGCGACAACATGGGCTGGCTGAGACGTTCATGGAGGAGCAAGCGATTCAGCCAGGGGATGTGGTGATTGTGATCTCTACCTCCGGCATCAATCCGGTGCCGATCGAAGTGGCACTGTTGGCTAAGGAAAAAGGGGCGAAGGTGATCGGATTGACGTCACTCGCTTATGCCAGTGGGGTTCCGTCGCGGCACCAATCGGGCAGGCATTTGTCAGAAGTGGTTGATATGGTGTTGAACAATCATGTTGACCAAGGGGACGCTCTGCTTTCGCATGAGCGGGTGCCGGCCAAGTTCGGTCCGAGTTCGACCATCTTGGGCTCACTCATTCTGCAATCGGTGCTGGTGGAGGCAGTCGGGCTGATGGCGGACGCAGGTGTGGAAGTGCCTGTATTCCGCAGTGGCAATATTCCGGGAGCTGATGATTACAACAAAGCGCTCGTGGAAAAATACGCCTCCAAAATACCTACGCTAAAATAAATCATGATGTCCACGGGATGGGGGAGTGGAAGCGGTTGTAACGCAATGCCACTTCCCCATTCGTTTTAAGATAGGCACGGGAGCTGGTAAAACAAGTTGATATACACTCGGTGTAATAAGAATAAATATATTTTTTATTGACATATTTTTGTGAATTAAATAAAATTGGTATAGTCAATATTACAAATAATCATGAGGTTGGTGAATGGCATGCGCAAATGGTGGCCAAGCTTGTTGGCTGTTGTCCTGATTTTGGTGGCTGCGTTGACCGGTTGTTCGCAAAGTGCTGACAACGGCAAGATTAAATTGCGGGTTGTGACGATGTTCGGTGGTACAGATCCGGCCAAGAAAGCATATGAGCAAGCATTAAAAGATTTTATGAAAGCGCATCCAGATGTCGAAATTGTCGATGAATCGATGACGGCCACAGGAGATGATTTTCGAACGAAAGTAAAAACCGATTTCGCTTCAGGCAATGAACCTGATGTGACGTTTTTCTTCACCGGAGCGGAAGCCGAACCAATCATCCAATCCGGTGCGGTGGTGCCATATGAGGAAATCTTCGCCAAAGATAAAGCCTGGAGTGATGCCTTTTCCGACAACGTTAAACAACAAGTGAAAGCGAAAGACGGCAAAATCTACGCTGTTCCGATTACCGGTTTTTATGAAGGATTGTTTGTCAACAAAAGTTTATTTAAAAAATACGGACTGGAGCTACCGACGGATTGGGAGAAATTCACCAAAGCCGTCGAAACATTCTCTGAAAACGGAATCATTCCAATCGCTGGTTCATTGGAAGAGTCATATTACTTGATTGAACATTTCATTCTCTCCGCAGGTGGTCCGGCGGGTCACAACAGCAAATTTGACCATGGTATCCAGCCCTCTTGGGCTCAAGGGTTGGAAAAAATTAAAGAAGTGTATGACATGGGCGGTTTTCCAAAAGATGCGCTGACCATCAAAGATGCGCAAGCGCAAGAGCTGTTCAAGAACAAGCAAGCGGCCATGATCGTCAATGGGTCTTGGATTTTGGGGGGATTGACGGATAAAGAAGATGTTGAGGTGATCCCGTTCCCGGTAATGCCGGGGGGTAAAGCGAATCCGAAGGACTTGGTGGCGGGATATACGTCAGGCTTTTATCTAAGCAAGAAGTCCTATGAAGACAAAGACAAAAAAGGATTGGCGTTGGAATTGATCAAGTATCTCACTTCCAAAGAGATGGTGAAGAAATTCGCTGAGGCTAATGGGGGTGTGCCGGCGGTAGACGTCAAGGTAGAGGGTTTGCCGACTGTTTTCCAACAAGGTCACCAGATGGTGCAGGAAGCTCATTCCCTCTCACTGCCCATCGACGCGCAAATCTCAGCTGAAGCGTTTAACGAAATAAGAAAAGGCGTCCCCCACATCGTGCAAGGAAAGAAAACGGCTCAGGAAGTGTTGCAGGCCGCTCAGAAAATAGAGCAAGAAAAAATGCCAAAGTAATATTCATGGACGAAAGCGGCTGTTTTGCATGATGCAAGGCTGCCGCTTTTGCCAAAGAAAGGAGTTGTCCCATGCATAAGGGTGATCGTGGAGTCATCTTTTTTTTCCTTCTTCCCGCTGTCTTGTTGACGGGCGTGTTTTTGTACTATCCGTTCATTCACAGTATCATTAAGAGTTTTTATTATTCAGATGGCATGTTTATCAACCGCTTTGTGGGCATAGAAAACTATATTCGCTTGGCACAGGATGAAGTCGTGAAGATCGCCACACTCAACACATTGGAAATAATGTTGTACGCGGTGATTTTTCAGGTGGGGTTAGGGATTGTGCTGGCCCTTTTAGTAGACTCGATTCGATTTGGCAAGAATTTTTTTCGGTCGGTCTTCTTTTTTCCTGTCGCCATCTCGGCAACAGCGATCGGATTGATGTTTACCCTCTTCTATAATTATGACAATGGTATGTTGAATCAATTGCTTGTGCGCTTCGGTTTTGAAAAGGTAGTCTGGATGACTGAAGAAACTTCTTTGGTGGCGGTGGCTGTGCCCGTCATTTGGCAGTATGTAGGGTTTTACTTTGTCATTATACTGACGGCGATTTCCAAAATCCCTGATGATTTTTATGAGGCTGCGCAGTTGGAGGGGATCACCGGATTTCAAAAGACGATTCACATCACTCTCCCCCTGATTTGGGGTGATGTAAAAACATCCATCCTGCTCGCAATCACGGGAGCGTTGAAAGTGTTTGAACTGGTGTATGTCATCAGTTCCGGCGGCCCGGCGAACTCTTCTGAGGTGTTGGGCACCTATATGTACCAAAAAACGTTTACGGGCCAAGCTTTTGGTTATGGAGCGACGATCGCTGTCTGGATTGTGATATTGGGTCTTTTGTTTTCCGTTATCGCCAATCGCCTACTTAAGAAAGAGGAGATCACTTATTGAGATCGGGAAGGAAATGAGGTGGGAAAGTTGAAACAACTTACCATATATGAAAAAATGACGCTTGCTTTGTTCCGGGGAAAAATCACCAAGATGGTAACATTCATTTGTTTGGGGCTTTGGTCATTGACCACGATTTATCCGCTGTTCTGGGTGGTCAACAACTCTTTGAAGCCCTCGCACCAAGTGATCAATAACTCGTTTTCTGTCGCTACAAATCCTACCTTTGCCAATTATTTAAATGCCTTTGAACAGGTGGATATCGGTCGAAGTTATCTGAACAGTTTTATTATGTCCGGGGGGACAGTGCTTTTGACGCTGTTGGTCGGCGGGTTGGCGGCATATGTTTTGGCGCGCTTCCGCTTTCGTTTGCGGGGACTGCTGCAAACCGTATTGGTGGCTAGTTTGCTTATTCCAGCGTTCGCCACTGTGGTGCCGGTGTTTGGGATGTTGAAAGACTTGCAGTTGCTCAATACGTATTGGGCCTTGATCATCCCACATACCGCCGGATTTTTGCCATTTACCATTTTGGTTTTGTCTTCATATATGGCAACGATCCCGAAGGATTTGGAAGAAGCGGCTATCATGGATGGATGCAGCCGTTTTGCTATTTTTTGGCGCATCATGCTACCTGTGTCACGACCAGCGTTCATCACCGCGAGCATTTTTGTGTTCCTGTGGTCGTATAATGATTTGTTTTCAGCTTTGATTTTCGTTCCGCAGGAAGATGTGCGTCCCATCAACGTGCTCTTGACGACGGTCAGTTCGCAATATGGGACCGATTACGGATTGTTGGCAGCGGCGGTGACCTTGACTTTGATTCCGGTCATCATCCTGTACAGCGTAGCCCAGAAATATGTAATCAAAGGTTTGACCTCAGGGGCTGTGAAAGGATAAGGGGGAGTTTGCATGCTCAGTCAAATGGAAGAGCGATTGACATCACTGAGTTTGGAACAAAAAATCGGCCAGTTGTTGGTCGGGCAAGCGGAGGGGACCGCCTTGAGCGAGTCCTTCCGCCGTTTCATTGAGAGGGTTCCACTCGCGGGTTATCGCATTAACGGGCCGAATATCGAACATCCGGCTCAGGTGAAGAAGTTGACGAGTGACATACAGCAAGCTTATACAGCCTCTGGATTAGATTTGCCTGTGATCTTTGCATGCGACCAAGAAGGTGGCGTTTTGAGTGTGTTTGGTGATTGTGTTACCGAATTTCCCGGGAGCATGGCTTTGGGTGCGACTGGTTCGATAGAACTGACTGAACTTCAGGCTCAACAAGTCGGTTGGGAGTTGGCGGATATGGGAATAAATCACTTGTTGGCACCGGTTGCCGACCTCAATCTGGAGAAAACCAATCCAGTCATAGGGGTGAGGGCGTTTGGGGATGATCCTGCACAGGTTGCCAGCCATTGCTTTCATTTTAGCCTCGGAGCCAATCGCGGTGGAGTGGCGGTCTGCGCCAAGCATTTTCCGGGACATGGCAACACGGTGACCGATACGCACGTTGGATTGGCGGTCAACCACGCCGCTGAAGAGGTGTTGAGACAAACAGAATACGTGCCATTTAAGAAGTTGGTGGACGGTGGGATCGATTCTGTGATGGTGTCACATGTGGTTTGTTCTGCCTGCAGTTCCTTGCCGGCCAGTCTGTCTGAAGAAGTAATCAGTGGATTGTTGCGCCAAGAGATGGGCTATGATGGATTGGTTATCTCTGACGACTTGGCCATGGGTGCGGTGCGCAATTTGTATTCTGCGGGTGAGGCTGTTTTGCGTTTTATTTTGGCGGGCGGCGATATCGCTTTCATTCATGACAGCCGTGACTCGGTTGAGGAAGCTTTTTACCGATTGATGCAAGCGGTTGAGCAAGGTGAATTGACGGAAGAGCGCATTAATACCTCCTTGAAACGGATTTTGCGGTTCAAGCAAAAAATCGCCGCCTACCAACAGAGCAGAAAGTTGCCGCCGATCAGCGGCGAGGAGTTGGCCCGCCAGATCGCTGAGCATTCAATCACGCTTGTGCGCGACCCGCGCCGCCTTCTGCCCCTGTCTCCTGACATGAAGCTGTTGGTAATCTCCCCCCGGTTAAGCAATTTGTCGGAAGCGGATACATCCAGCCAGCAGGAATTGAAGTTGGCCGCTTATGTCAAGCAGGCTTTTCCACACACCGTCTGTGTAGAATTGGCGCCGGATGAAGCGGAACAGGCGTTGGCTGAATTGAGGCTCCAAGCGGCCAAAGCAGACGTCATCTTGCAAGGGACGGTCAATGCTTACCGCTTCCCTGAGCAGATCGCAGTGATGAAAGAACTTGCGAAGATGCGTCCCCTTATTGCAATCATGTTGCGTGACCCTTATGATAGTGAGTTGATACCGCATGATGTGACGACCTTGGCCACTTACGCCGCAACCAAGCAACAGCTGGCCACATTGGTTCGTCAGCTCTTGGGGGAAGTTGCATGCATGGGGGGCGTGCCGGTGCGGTTGGCCCGACCATGATAAAGAAGGAAGGAAGAATGGTGAAGAATCAGAGGATGCGCAAGGTGTTGAAAAACAGTCCGGTGCCTTTGTATTACCAGCTGAAAGAAATCATTCAGGAAATGATAGATAATGATCAGCTGAAGCCAGGCGACGCAATTCCCCCTGAACGGGAATTGTGCGAAATCCATCAAATCAGCCGCATGACGGCTCGCAAAGCCATTATCGCCTTGGTTAACGAAGGGGTGTTGTACAGGGAGCAGGGGAAAGGAACCTTTGTGGCCGAGCCGAAGCCGAAACATTTGATTACGCGTCTGAAAGGTTTTACCGAAGAGATGGAAGAACAGGGCTTGTCGGTAGAAACGCGGATGCTTAACTTCTCTGTCATGGATGCGACGCTCAATTTGAAACGAAATTTACGGATGCCTCCGGACCGTGAGCAGGTCGTGGAAGTGAAGCGATTGAGAATCGTTGACGGAGAGCCTTTGGCGTTGGAAACAGTCTGGCTTGATGAGCAAAAAGTGCCTGGATTGAGCCAAGAGATGTTAGAAGGGCAATCATTGTATACGGTGTTGAGGGATCATTATCAGTATCAACCGATGTACGCTAGACAGACGATTGAACCTGTGCTGACAGATGAATATGAGAGCCAGCTACTGGGGTTACCAAACAACTCGTTGGCGATTTTGTTTCAGCGCACAACGTACATGGGGCAAGACCAAGTGATGGAGTATACGCGGTGTATTTATCGGACTGACCGTTATAAGTATGAGATTTTCCTGCAACCATAATGACAGGGAAGAAGGGTGATCGAACGGATCACTCTTCTTTTTTTATGGGATGCTGTCAAAGTATTTATTTCAATAGGTTGAATGTTTATGTTAAAATATGAGTGAACATTTGTAATTTTAAACCTTTTACATAACGAAAGTATATGTTTGTATCTCGATTTGGAATGCAGAAAGTGGTGAAAAATCATGAAACAAAATCGCTCTTTTCATTGCCTTTGGGTTGGGCAGTCCATGGCCAACTTGGGGGACTCATTTTTTATTTTAGCGATGGTGACGTTGATTTATCAAATGACCGGTTTGACGTTGGTCGCTGCTTTGTTTCCTCTGTTCAGGGTGATTGCTGTTTCGATGAGTGGCACGGTCGCACCGCTATTGTTTGGACGGTTTCATTTGCAGCGCATTTTGTTTATTTCTCAAGCCTCCCAGACGGTGTTGTTGGCGGTGGTAGTCGCCCTTGTTTTTGTGGGCGGCAAGATTGAAGGTATGGTTCCTCTTTTGTTGGTGTTAACGTTTGTCATCTCTTTTTTGGATGGCTGGACGACTCCGACGCGAAATGCACTGGTGCCCAGACTGGTGGAGGATGGGGAGTTGGTGGAAGCCAACAGTTTGCTCAGCACGATGGATCAGATCGCCCTTTTGACGGGGTGGTCGGTTGGTGGTGGGATTTTATCGGTGATGAGCGAGGCGGAGTTGTTGTCATTAACTTGGATTTTGTTTGCAGTCTCTACGGTTTCCACGTTGTTCATCAAGGATCGCTCCAAAGTTGAGCCCAAACGTTCAAGCGGACGCTGGAATCAGATCAAAAGCGGGTGGGTAAATATTTGGAATAGTCCCGCTGTTAGAATTGTTACTGCGATTGACTTGCTAATCGTGTTGGGGGCGGGGATCTGGACGGGTGCGGTCATCTTGGTCTTTGTCAATCAAGTTCTTCACAAAGGGGCATTCTGGTGGGGGATTATCAACACCGGTTACTTTGCTGGAACGATGGTCGCCGGCTTTGTGATTCTTTCCATATCAAAGTGGGTGTCGAAGCATATTGTCGCCAGTATGGCCATTGGTTTGACGGGAATGGTTTTGTTCACCTTTAGTTTTTCATTTACAACTTTGCCATGGTTAGCGCTTACACTTATCACGCTGTTAGGGCCTATGTTTCAAATTCGGCGCGTCGCCCAGCAAACCATCTTGCAACGCAACACAACCAATGAAACTTATCCTGAAATTGCATCTGCCCATTATACCATGCTAAACATTTTATATGCCGTTTCGGTCTTGCTGATGGGGTATGTCACAGATGTGTTGGGGGTGCGTTATGTATATTGGATCACAACCGTCTTTTATATCTTGTGCTTGATTCTTATTCCCCAATTGCACCGGCTGATTAAAGCTCAACCACAAAGTAGCAAAGAGAGTAGGTAAATGCCGTCAAAGGTGGTATGATGAATAGGGAGAAATCTATCTATAGGTATATTAAAGGGGGCAGACTTGTGACAGTATATCAATTTGAAGCGAAGTTAGCCAACGGTGAAGTGAAACAGTTGGACGCATACAAAGGGAAAGTATTGTTGATTGTCAACACTGCGAGCAAATGTGGCTTTACACCACAGTACAAAGAATTGCAAGAACTGTACGAGCGATATAAAGACGCGGGGCTGGAGGTTTTGGCCTTCCCCTGCAATCAGTTCATGGAACAAGAGCCAGGGACGGATGAAGAAATTGTCGAGTTTTGTTCCCTTAATTACGGAGTGACGTTTCCCGTGTTTTCCAAAGTGGATGTGAACGGGGAACAGGCGCATCCGCTGTTCAAGTATCTTTGCAAAGAAGCGCCAGGCCTCATGGGTAGCAAAGCAGTCAAATGGAATTTCACCAAGTTTCTCGTCAATCGCCGGGGTGAGGTGGTTGAACGGTACGCGCCCAACACCAAACCGAGCGAATTGACTGATCGCATCGTTTCGCTGTTGGAAGAGTAAGTTGCAATGAGAACAGCCAGCCTAAGTGCTGGCTGTTTGTTATCAGAAATTGGTTAGTGAATAGATTCACTCCGAATCTTCAGGAAGATCAGGTAGAATCCACGGAATCTTAGCCAGGCCCATTCTGTCTAGAATGGGCCTGATTAAATAAGATGGATTTGGTTTATCTTCTGATGAATTGTTGTGTCCAGTAAGTTCCATAAGCGCCGCCTTTGGCAAAACCAACGCCGATGGTCGTGTAATTGGGATTCAAGATGTTGCTACGATGTCCGGGGCTGTTCATCCAAGAATTCATCACATCTTGCGGGGTTTGTTGTCCAGCAGCGATGTTTTCACCTGCATAGGTGTATTGGATACCAAACTTTCTCATCATGTCAAACGGTTTGGTGAGAGAAATAGTTGTTGTCTCTCATATCTTCTGATTTCAATCTGGCAACCTGAGACAATTTGGCATCCATCTGCAAAGGTTTATATCCTCTCCGTGTCCGTTCCTGGTTAACCAATTGAACGACTTGTGTTTCAAAGGAGGAAGGGTCAGAGGTTGGTACATCTGGTTTATTTGGTTTATTGTTGTTGTTATTTTGATCGTTTTGATTATTTTGGTTATTTTGTCTATTTCCGTACCAGTATTTGTTGCGTTCGATGATTTGGTTGTGTTTTTGGTCCCAAATGTCCACCTGTGTCGTGTAATAATAGTTCATGATGCATCTTTCATATTGAGGGCCGTGTAAGTCATGTGGCACACCGAAGTTATGGGACAGTTCGTGTTGAACAACATGCCAAATGGCATTGGGATGCATGTCCGCCGTTACGCTGACGGCACTTCCACCTGGGCCACCTGTGGGTTGCATATAAGCAATTCCACCATAATTGAAGTTAGGGTCTTTGGTAAATCCGATGACAAAATCATAAACCCCTCTGTTTTTGTCACGGTCCAAATCTTGCAGAATTTGTTCCCCGTTGTACCCATCTGATTTCCACTCGAGATATCCTGAGATCTTAAAATCGACTTGATGATCGCGGATAAACGCATTGTCCGCTTTTTCCACAATCTCTTTCGTTCTGTTTTGCCAATCAGGGTAGGCTCTGCGGTATTCTTCATCCGCCGCGATGACCGCGGTGACCACCCGGTTTTTGGATTTTACAGTTAAATTTGGTGTTTTAGCAATGTGTTTTTGCCCCACCACTTTTCCTTTTTCGTTAATCACTTTGGCAGTGGTGTCCTGTTCGATGACAGTAGGTTCATTGGTTGCTTTGGGAGTGTTTTTTGGTAGTGGGTCAGATACGATCTTTACCTTACTACCAAGGGATACCACTTTTTCTGGTTGTGATACAGGTTTTGAGCCAAACCAACCCAAGATATGGTCAATCCATGACGTATCCTTGGCAGGATTGACTCCGTCGGCATAAGCGGTGCCCATACTACCAAATAACAGGACAACGAGCATGATGATAGACAATATGCGAAGCTTTTTGGTCACAAGACCACCCCCTGTGAAATAGTTTGGAATGGTAAGAAAAGAATCTCATTTGATACGTTTTGAATTATATAACACGGAATTGAAGTCTTCAATTATATGCTTGGATTTATAATTTTTTATCATTTGTTTGTTATCTTGTTGTTATTATTTCCGGTTTATTGTTGGAGATTATAGGTGTAATTGGCATGGGGTTGATCTGTAATTCGTTAATAAATTTAATTTTATTTTTAATATACCAAGATCGAGGGGGTTGGGGGCGAGATTATTATGCTAAAAAGAGCCTGCTCATTTGAGAGCAGGCTCATTGGTGCGCAAAAAGAGTGATTTCTTAACTTACATCAGACACTTTTCACTTTGGCAATCCCCAATCCGTCGCTGATCGGCAACAGCATGGACTCGAGGCGAGGATCTTGTGCCAAGGTTTGATTAACTTCTCGAAGCTTGGCCAATATGGGGTGATCATTGGTTTCATCCACGACGCTGTCGCCAAAATAAAGTCAGTTATCCATGGCAATTACCGCATTTGGCGCAGCCAAGGAAATTGCTTTCTCCAGATAATGGTCGAAGTTGGGCTTGTCTGCGTCGATAAAGAAGAAATCAAAGCGTTCCCCCGACTGAGCTAGTTTTTCCAATTGTTCTGAAGCGTCGCCCACGATAACCGTCACTTGCTCGTCCAGGTTGGCGCGGGAGATATTTTCTTTGGCAAAGCGGGCGTGTTCAGCGTTTAATTCAATGGTGAAGCACTTTCCGGTAGATGGCAAGGCCCGTGCCAAACAAATGGTACTGTATCCGCCCAGGGTTCCCAGTTCCAAAATTCTGGTGGCTCCGCTGATTTTAGCCAGAAGATACAATGTTCGGCCCACTTCGGGTGGGATGGATATCTGTGGCATTCCCCTTTCCGCCAATCCGTTCGGAATCGACTGTAGTACCTCATCTTCCTTGCTAAACAGCTCTCTGATGTATGTTAAATCACGCATGTTGAAAGCCTCCTGATCTCATTGGATTTAATATATGACCGAACTCCCGACTTGGACGACGCTAAAAATCCCATCCCTTTTCCCTAATGTAATAGTCAATAATATTCTCTTAATTTTTGCCATATCGGCTTGTCAGCTCAGCGCCGAAATCTTCCTCAATGCGCATCATGACAACATCGTGGTAGAATGCATTTTTAAGTAGTTCGGTGATAGCCGGATGATCCGTTTCCAATGCGGTCAACTTTACATCTCCGCCAAAACCACCCAACAAGGCGGCTTGCCCGTCGATCAGGATGGAAAATTTCCTCGTTTCCATTTTTGGCCAAGCCTGTTCCAAGTCATCAGCTTTATGGATAAACACATTTTTCAGGGTAGTTTGACATTCTCCAAGAACAATCAGGACAACCGTAACGCCCCGCTCTTCAGCGTCAAGTAATGCTTCTTCCACCCAATGCACATCTTCTGCCCAAATGTCGACAAGGATATTCTTTTTTGCATTGGCGATCATTCTGCGTACCGCGGTGTCTAAATGTTTGTTTCCTTGCCAATTATAAAAAGAGGGTTTGGAACGAGGAGGGGATTTCAGTTCATTCACCAGTCCTTTTGCGGTTTGTTCAAACTTGACCCGCATGTAACGAATCAACTGATCGATAGGTACAGCGTCATAATGAACCGGATCGCCCTCGATAATTCGACAAATGCCTTTGTCGGTGAGTGAACGTAAAGCAGCATAAACATTGGTGCGCGAGGTGGATACTCGTTTGGCTACTTCGTAACCGGATAAATGAGGCTCCTCATGGAGTGTGAGGTAACAACGCGCTTCAAGTTCAGACAGGCCAAGCTCTTTCAATCGTTGAATCAGATGAACTCTTCCTTTCTTCAGTGATGTTGGTGGATAATAGTAGTATTTTGATGTAATACTAGTGTGCTTAAATACTACTATTTTGACTTAGTCATGTCAAGCCTGATTCGGCATCGGCATAAGGGTGGATGCTTCTATGTATAGTTGCAGTGTTTTTTTCTCATTCTAAGAGATATATTTGTGAAAAAAGGAACGAGTTCCGTGGAATTGAAACCAATCATCCCTTT
This sequence comes from Laceyella sacchari, assembly GCF_004343255.1. GTDB lineage: Bacteria > Bacillota > Bacilli > Thermoactinomycetales > Thermoactinomycetaceae > Laceyella > Laceyella sacchari. The sequence continues at coordinate 1,170,438 of NZ_SMDD01000001.1, forward strand.
TGAACCCGTCATGACGGATGCGCCACCTTCGGGAGAACACTGGATTGCTCAAGTCAAATGGGACGGGGTGCGGGTGTTAACGTATGTTGAAAATGGTCAAGTGAAATTGTTCAATCGGAAAAAAAATGAGCGTACTCATCACTATCCTGAATTGGCGAAGGCTAGCGATTATTGCACGGCTTCGTCGGTCATTTTGGATGGGGAGATCATTGCTTGGCGGGAAGGGAAGCCCTCTTTTTACGAGGTGATGAAACGGGATGGCTTACGCCAAATGAACAAAGTGTCGCAAGCAATGAAGCGAGTGCCGATTACGTACATGGTTTTTGATTTGCTTTATCTGGATGGCAAATGGATGACAGAACGACCATTGGCTGAACGACAAGAGCAATTAAACCAAATCATCCGGCCGGTGGATCATGTGCGGTTGGTGCCCAACTACACTGATGTGGATGGCCTGTATGAGGCTGTGCGCCAGCAAGGGTTGGAAGGCATCGTCGTGAAAGATTTGACCAGTGCTTATGTCATTGGTGGAAAAGATGGGCGTTGGCGCAAACGAAAAGTGACGCATGACCTGATTGCCGTGGTAGGAGGGGTGACATTCAGGGGAAAGGTGGTCAACTCGCTTTTACTGGGGTTGTACGATGCTTGGGATCGGCTTCACTACATCGGGCATGCCGGCACGGGGAAACTGACCCAAGCGGATTGGCGGGATATCACTGAACGCGTCACTTCGTTGGTTCAAACTGAGATGCCTTTTTACAATCAGCCGGAGCGAATCAGCGGCGCAATTTGGGTCACTCCTTTAATCACAGTTAAAGTCCATTATCTGGAATGGGTGGATGGGCATTCTTTGCGACAACCGATCATTCAGGGGATCGTCGATGCCGATCCGCTTTCATGTCGTGGTTTTATTTCATCTGGTAGGTCTTGATTTGCCAGATCCGCTCCAGTCCGGCACAGAGGAGGGAGAAGGGTGGAGCACCGATTGGTTCATGTGGACGGAAAGGAATTAAAGATATCCAATCCCGATAAACGTTTGTTTCCTCAGTTGAGCAAGTGGGAGTTCATACTAGCGTATTATCGGCTGGCTCCGTATTTACTTCCTTATTGCCGGAACAGGGCGTTAACCACGATCCGTTTTCCAGATGGGGTGGAGGGGAAGTCGTTTTATCAGAAGAACGCCCCTTCCCATCGGCCGGATTGGATAGAAACGGTCAACGATGGGGATATTGAATATGTTATGCTCAATAATGCACCCACCTTGGTTTGGTTGGCCAATTTGGCGTGCGTGGAATTACATGTGTCGTTCAATACGGTTCATGAACCAATGAAACCGACGGAGCTGGTGTTTGATTTGGACCCTAGTGTCCCCGGATTTCCACGCGTGGTGGAAGCGGCGCTGATGATCCGGGAGTTGCTGCTGCAATTGGGATTGGACGGAATTGTAAAGACATCAGGGGCCAGCGGATTGCAGATCTACCTGCCATTAGAGCCGCGATACACATATGATGAGACACGCAAAGTCGGAAAATTCATCGCCCATTATTTCGCCAAGCGGCAACCCGCGTTGATCACCGTGGAGCGCTCGGTCAACAAGCGCGGGGATAAAATCTACTTTGACTATCTCCAGCATTGGCGTAATAAAACTTTGATCGCGCCCTATTCAATCCGGGCAGTGCCGGAAGCGACCGTTTCTACGCCTCTTTCATGGGAGGAATTGACTCCCGCGTTATCCCCTAAGCAATTCACTTGCGCCAACATTTTTGACCGGCTGGAACAGAAAGGGGATTTGTTTGCGGAGGCGTTGCGAAAAAAGGTGCGGTTGGATGAGATCCTGCAATTTATTGATCGGAACAGGCTATGAAATTCTTTTCTCTTCGTGTACAGTAAGAAAGACACATCAATATAAAGCGAGGAGATGTCAGTGAAGCGGTTATTTATCAACGCGACTGTCGTGACCATGAAAGATGGCGCCGAAGTGCTGAGACGAGGCGCTTTGGGTGTGGAGGATGACAAGATTACATATGTGGGGGAAGTCCCGGAGCCGCAAGTACAAGAGCAGTTTGATGAGATCATCGATTGTAGCGGCAAGGTCATCCTGCCTGGATTGGTCAACACACACGGTCATGCGGCCATGACTTTGTTGCGTGGGTATGCCGATGATTTGCCGTTGCAAACGTGGTTGGAAGAGCATATGTGGCCGTTGGAAGCGAAGTTTACCCATGTCCAAGTGCAGGCAGGAACAGCGTTGGCGGCGGTGGAAATGATCCGCTCCGGAACCACTTGTTTTATGGATATGTACGATCATATGGACGCTGTTGCCCGCGTGGTGGAAGAATCCGGCATGCGCGCCCGCTTGACTCGCGGGGTGATTGGATTATGCAGTGAGGAAATGCAAAATAAAAAGTTTGAAGAGGCGGTTCGTTTTGCTACTGAGTGGCATGGTCAAGCCGATGGCCGAATCACTACCATGTTGGCACCTCATGCGCCCTACACGTGCCCGCCGGAATATATCAAGCGGTTTGTAGAAAAAGCGGGGGAATTGAAGTTACCACTTCATACGCATATGTCTGAAACAGTGAAAGAAGTGGAGCAAAATGTGCGGGATTATGGAATTCGGCCCGTTGAGCATTTGCGTCGACTCGGCTTCTTTGATCTTCCTGCGCTGGTTGCTCATGCGGTGCATGTGACAGAAGAAGAAATCGACATATTGGCGCAACATGACGTAAAGGTGGCACACAACCCGGGCAGCAATCTCAAATTGGGTAGCGGAATTGCCCCGGTGACGAGCATGCTGCGAAAAGGCATGCGCCCGGGATTGGCTACTGACGGGGCAGCCAGCAACAACAATTTGGATCTCATCGAGGAAATCCAGCTTGCCGCGTTGATCCACAAGGGTGCTAACCTTGACCCGGAAGCGGTGCCGGCGCTGACGGCGTTAAAAATGGGGACCAGCTATGGGGCAGAATGCTTATTCCTCGATCACGAAATCGGCACGTTGGAAGCAGGCAAAAAAGCCGACTTCATCACTTTGGATTTGACTGGTGCTCATATGCAACCGTTGCATGATGTGGTGTCCCACATCGTATATTCTGCGTCTCGCGGTGATGTGGTGGACATGTATGTAAATGGTCAGCCGCTGATGGTCAACCGCGAATTGCTGACACTGGATGAAGAGAAAATCCGTCATGAAGCAACACGTGCATTCCAAGCATTGTTGCAATAAAAAAAGAACTGCCATCAATTGGCAGTGAATAGAATGAGGCGGAAGGTATAGGCAGGAAGGTCTATGTCATACTAACAACAGGCTATTCTTTAATGTCTATATCTAGATGAAAACGAAGAGGGATATCAGGAACGGGGTTATTCCATAAGCGTCGGTGCGCTGAAGGGGATATCCAGGTTTCTGTGTGGAGAAAAGATGAGATTTTCTCCAGTTCTTCTTGGGACAAGTGGGTTTGTAACAACTCGGGCATCCACTCGGGATAAAGGGAAGGATGCGGCAAAGGAATCACCTCCCTTGTTGATGTTAGTATCACCGTAGCGGAAGGCAATATGACTAACACATTTTGCCCCTTCGACCAAGATGTTGGCTCTGCTTCCAACGTATAAGTGAACCAGGCACGAAAAGCGCTTTGTCAGCGTCAAGCTGATGAAGCGCTTTTCTCATGCATGTTCACATCCAAGGTTTGGCCAACGCGCGTAGTCTAAATGCACAGGTTTTTTCGTAGGTATTAGAAGAGAAGGGGGAGGGCAAAATGAGAAAAATGGCCGGATGTCTGGTTTGCGCCTTGATGCTGATGGGTTGTCAAACGGACTTCGTCGCCGATCAGCCCACAGTTAAAGAAAAGAAGGTGTTGGCGCAGGAGAAGCTGGCGCAGACGGCGAGACAGGTGATTCAAGGGTGGTTGAAGAAAAAAGAATATTCGTTTCAGCTGGAACTCATGTCTGGTAAACGTCGCTTTACTGGGAAGCAAGTGGCGGATAACTGGAGCTTGAAGGATGCAGCATCACAGAAATTAGTGATGCGACGCAACGGTGAGCATATTTACGCTTACCATGACAGCGGGACGGAAATGATGACTGTCAAACAAGCAGGTCTGGTGTCACCCCGCGACCATCTGTCCTTCGTCTTGAGCGTGGCCGGGAAATTTCGGCAAGGAACTGCCGAATGGGTGAATGGCCGACGCGTTGATGTGATCGAGGTGGATATTGACAATGGGAAGCTGTTGGACAAATTGAAGCAGGCCTTATTTAGCAATGAGACAGTCCGGTTGCCGGTAAATATGGCTGTTACCTACAAACTAGCTGTTCAAGACGCCCGGCAATTGACGAAGGTCACCTTGATTATTCGTGAACCCGACCGAGGACAAGTGCAACAGCTAACATATCAATTGATGTGAGCAGTGCTGGGAAGCGCTGTTTTTTTATTTCCAACCTTTGGCGCTCGGTTCGATATATCAGATTATGATATACTTTTCAGGGAAGAATTATTATACAAATAGTATAGGGGGCGGGCCGATGAGACAAGCCAAAGTGCTGGTAGGCAGCTTGTTGGTCACGCTGGTGGTCTTGATGGGCGGTTTTTTCGCCAGTCAGTGGTGGTTCGTGACAAAACCCATTCACCAGACTCTCGACCAGCAGTCAGGCCTGCATCAGGCAAAGATTAACGTGATGCCGACGGAAGTCCGGCTTCATTTGCATATAGATCCTACGTATGACTTTATACAACGTTATCCTCGTTTGTTGGACAATTTGGAACAGATCGCAGGTCATCGTAAGCTGACTGTGGTGTTGGACAATCCGCACCATCCGGAATTGGAACAAGCGTGGTCCGACTTGCAATTCGCTTTGCGCGAAGCAGTGGCGACCAAGCGCTACACCTTAATTCCGGACGCCGTCAAGCAGGTGGCGCAGGAACATAGGTTGACTTATAAAGTGCGGATCGATGAACGTTTTATCTATGTGGAGTTGCAACAGGCCAATCGAGCTTGGAGGCAAGTGGTGCCGTTGCAAACCGATCAGGCGGCGTTGCCATCGTAAAGAAAGGGGAGGTGAATCGGGATGTTCCTGTATCTGATGACAGGTGTTGGCTTGGCAGTGGCTCTTTTTCTCATGTTTCTCGGGATAAATCCGTTTCCACTTGTGGTGTTGCTAGCTATGGTTTGGCTGGTGACGTCCTTGCAAGGCGGGCGGATATCGCAGGGTTCATTTGGTGCAAAGAAAGCGGCCAACAATAAGGGAAGTTCCAAGATTCCCACTACCCGCTTTGAAGAAATTGGCGGTCAGGAACACGCCAAAACGGAATTGAAAGAAGCCCTTGATTTCTTGTTGCATCACGAGCGGATGGAGGCATACGGCATCCGGCCGATCAAAGGAATTTTGTTGGCTGGGCCGCCTGGAACGGGGAAAACGCTGATGGCCAAAGCAGCAGCTCATTACACGGATTCGGTGTTCATCAGCGCGTCAGGCAGTGAGTTCGTGGAGAAGTATGTTGGCGTCGGGGCGCAGCGGATTCGCCGCTTGTTTCAGGATGCCCGAAAAGCGGCTAAAAAAAATCGCAAGAAAAGCGCCATTATTTTCATTGACGAAATCGATGTGATTGGCGGTAAGCGGGAAGGCGGCCAACAACGTGAATATGACCAGACTTTGAACCAATTGTTGACAGAGATGGACGGCATTCATGTGGATGGGGATGTGCGCGTGCTCATCATGGCCGCGACCAACCGCAAGGAAATGCTTGACCCCGCTTTGCTCCGCCCGGGCCGGTTTGACCGTCATATCCTGGTGGATTTGCCGGACAAACAAGCTCGTTTGCAAATCCTTACCCTGCATGCGCGAAACAAACCATTGTCACCGGATGTCTCGTTGGACAAAGTGGCACAGGACACCTTTGGCTTTTCCGGCGCGCAATTGGAAAGTTTGACCAATGAAGCGGCCATATATGCGCTGCGCCAAGGAAGTGAGCAGCTGGAGCCGGCTCATTTTCAGGCGGCTATCGATAAAGTAATGATGGGGGAAAAAACGGATCGAGAAGCCGCCCATGATGAAAAATTGCGGGTGGCGATTCACGAGTTGGGCCATGCCATCATGGCAGAGTTGGTGCAACCGGGCTCCGTCTCCTCTGTTGCCCTGTCTCCGCGCGGGCAGGCGCTCGGCTACGTGCGGCAACATCCGGGGCAGGATCGCTATCTTTACACCAAAGAAGAACTGGAAGGCCGGATTCAGGTGTGTCTGGCGGGTGCCGCCGCAGAACAATTGGTGCTCAGATCGAAGAGTACCGGAGCGCAAAACGATTATGAGCAAGCGAATCGGTATGCTCGGGGATTGGTGCAAAGTGGCCTATCTGAGCGTGGGATTATCGATGCCGAATTGATTGCAAAAAGTGAGTTGCATGAGACAACAACCAAGATTTTGAATGAATTGCAAACCCGTACGGAACAGCAATTGGCTTCATACTTGCCGTTGTTTGAGGAGTGCACCGCGATTCTGATGCGCGAAGAAGTGTTGAACGGGGATGAATTTAGACAATTGTTACGTGAAAAAGCGTCCGCATGAGTCAAGCGGACGCTTTTTTAGTGCGATTCTTCCAGCTGGCGTTTCGCGATGCGCAGGTAAAAGAGAGGCAACAGGATGAATGAAAAGACATATTTGAGCAAAATATTGGACCATGTGACGCTGATGAGTGTGGCGTTGTCGATGAGTCCATAAAATGCGATGGTGCTCATGATGGCTGTGTCAAATGGAATAGAGACGGCATTGGACAGCACGACGCGCAAGTACCGCCGTTTTTCTCCAAACCGCCGTTGCACCGCTTGATAGATCAAGCCATCCAACAATTCGGCAGTGACCCCGGCGATGACCGATCCTAAGATAATCCGGATGGAGGGGAGCAATACTTGGCCAAATGCCGTTTGCGGGCCCACAGCAGGGTCAGCGGGCAACACCGACACGACATAGATGATGCCGAACATCAGAAAGTTGCTTAATCCGGCGTACACGACCACGCGGTTTGTCAGTGTGAGATTTGTTTTTTGATGGAGCATGTCCCGCAGTACAAAAGTCAATGGATAGAACAGTGAGCCAGCATCCATCGATAAAGTGAACACCTTGATGATTCGGAGTGAACTGAGATTGGATAACATGGACAGCACGACATACAGGACGGACAGGAGAACAACTCCGGCCCAGTAAGTGGTGCCAATCCCGTCGATTGATCGTTTGTATGGATTCATCTTTGCTTCCTTTCCCCGTTTCTGCTATAATCATGTCCATTGCAGTATCCTATCACATTTTAGTGTGCCTGAAAAATTCAGGACTGATCAAACACACCCCCGGCGGAGCGATCACAGTCGGCCGGCGCATACCTTTGTTGATGAGGTGTCTTGATAAATCGTTATCAAGGCTTTTTTGCATTGTCCATGAATCCTTTCCGCAGGGGCATATATTTTGGATAAGGATGGAGCAACCTAGAGGGAGAGATAGAGAGAAGGGATGTAATTATATACATATAACAGGAAAAAGTGCTCTTTTAAGATAGTTTTTCGGAAATTGTTAACGATATGACGGCGAGAACCTGCTACAATAGACAAGGTTATTTAAGCGAAAGGAGCAAGAACTCGTGGCAAATATTCAGCACATCGCCGTGATCGGCGGCGGAACCATGGGACAAGGCATCGCCGAGCTCTTGGCATCCAAGGGAATAGAAACAACGGTGATTGAGAGAAATGATGAATTGGCGAAAGACGCTTATCATCATATTGAAATGAGTTTGGATAAAAAATTGGAAAAATGGGGCATTACGCCAGCCGAGAAGAAGATGACGCTGTCCCGGATTCATGCGACGGCAGATACGGAAGCTCTTAAACAGGTTGATTTCGTTATCGAATCGGTGGTGGAAGACCTCGACGCCAAATTGGAATTGTTTGCTCTGTGCGACCGGTTGTGCCGACCAGAAGTGATCTTGGCCAGCAACACATCGACCCTCAGTTTGACCGAGATTGCTGCGGCAACGCAACGTCCGGATAAAGTGATCGGTCTGCATTTTGTGCATCCTGTTCCAAAGACCCCGTTGGTGGAAGTTGTGCGGGGATTGAAAACTTCCCAAGTGACGGTACAAACGGTGGTCGACTTGTTGGCGCAAATGGAAATGACCGGGATCGAGGTGTATGAATCACCCGGTTTTGTGACGACGCGCTTGATCTGTCTGTTGATCAATGAGGCAGTGTACACATTGATGGAAGGGGTGGCTAGCGCTTACGACATCGACCGAGCGATGAAAGCGTACCAATTCCAGTACGGCCCGTTGGAGATGGTGGATCGCTTCGGATTGGATTCTGTGCTGGCGGCGCTGGAACGCCTATACCGTGAATTTGGTGATACCAAATATCGCCCGGCTCCGCTGTTGAAAAAAATGGTGCGCGCTGGCCATTTGGGCGTGAAAACAGGTGAAGGATTCTTCAAATACAGCGAAGACGGCGAACGGATCATGAAGGAGGGCCAGGCATGAAGATATTGGTGATCAACTGCGGAAGTTCCTCGATTAAATACCAATTGTTTGATATGACTGATGAGTCCGTATTGGCGTCGGGATTGGTTGAGAAGATCGGTACTGAATCAGCGATGATCAAACATGAAGTTACCGGTGCGGAAGAAAAGGTGCTAATCAGCGAGATCCTCGACCATCGCGTGGGCATGAAAAAAGTGTTGGACTTGTTGATGGACAAAGAGGAAGGCGTCATTCAAAGTGCGGATGAAGTGGCAGCCGTGGGCCATCGCGTTGTGCACGGTGGGGAGTTCTTTTCCAGTTCCGTTGTAATCGACAGCCAAGTGCGGCAAGCGATCCGCAAGACGATTGATCTGGCTCCACTTCACAATCCCCCCAACTTATTGGGAATCGACGCGGCACAAGCGCAACTGCCCCATGCAACCCATGTGGCGGTGTTTGATACGGCATTCCATCAGACGATGCCTGATTATGCCTATATGTATGCTTTGCCTCGGATTTTGTATCAAAAATACAAAGTGCGCCGATACGGTTTCCATGGCACTTCGCACAAATACGTATCGCAACGGGCGGCAGAATTTCTTGGCAAGCCACTGGCCGATCTTAAGATCATTTCTTGCCACATCGGCAACGGCGCGAGCATCACTGCCGTTCAAGGCGGGAAATCAGTGGATACCAGCATGGGCATGACCCCGCTTGAAGGCTTGATGATGGGCACTCGCTCAGGGGATATCGACCCGGCCATCGTACCGTTTGTGATCGCTAAAGAAGAATTGACCATCGGTGAAGTAAGTTCGATGATGAACAAGCACAGTGGCCTGTTGGGCGTGTCAGGCATCTCTTCGGACATGCGCGAAGTGACGGAAGCGATGTTTGACGGCAACAGCCAAGCCAAGCTGGCGATTGATATGTACATCTATAAGATCAAAAAAGTGATCGGCTCTTATGTGGCTGCCATGGATGGACTGGATGTGTTGCTGTTCACCGCAGGCGTAGGGGAAAACGCTTCGTTGATTCGCGAACGGGTATGTGAAGGGCTGAGCTTCTTCGGCATTGAGATTGACAAAGAAGAAAACGCGATCCGCAAAAAAGAGGAACGCCGTATCAGCACTCCGTCTTCCAAAGTGGAAGTGTTGGTGATACCGACCAACGAAGAACTGATGATCGCCCGCGAGACAAAAGAACTGGTCTAAGCCTGTTCAACCATGATAAGATGATGTGGATGGGATCTTGTTTTGAAGAGGGAGGTTCTCACGTTGAAATTATCCAAACGCGTTCAACAATTGGCCCCATCCCCAACACTCGCCATCACTGCCAAAGCCAAAGCATTGAAACAAGCTGGCCATGATGTGATCGGATTGGGTGCGGGTGAGCCTGACTTCAACACACCCGTACATATCCTGCAGGCGGCCGAGGAAGCGATGCACAAAGGTTTGACGAAATACACGCCTTCCAGTGGTGTGGTTGAGCTGAAGCAGGCGATTATCGAGAAATTTAAACGAGATAATGGTCTGACCTATGAGCCGAATCAAATCATCGTGACAGTCGGTGCGAAGCATGCCTTGTACAACTTGTTCCAAGCTTTGTTGGATGAAGGGGATGAAGTGATCGTTCCTGCCCCATACTGGGTGAGCTACCTTGAACAGGTGAAGCTGGCCGGAGGGGTGCCGGTGGTTGTTGAAGGCAAAGAAGAAAATCAGTTTAAAATCACTCCAGCTCAATTGGAAGCGGCTGTTACTGATCGTACCAAGGCGTTGTTGCTTAACAGCCCATCCAATCCAACCGGCATGTTGTACACCGCAGAGGAATTGCGCGCGATCGGGGAAGTGTGCGTAAAACATGATATTCTCGTGGTGTCGGACGAAATTTATGAGCATTTGATTTACGGCGATGAAAAGCATGTGAGCATAGCTAGTTTGAGCGATGAGCTGTATCAACGTACCGTGATCATCAACGGGGTGTCAAAAACGTATTCGATGACTGGCTGGCGGATTGGCTATGCGGCGGGACCGGCAGAGCTGATTAAAGCGATGTCCGGCCTGTCGGATCACAGCACCTCCAACCCGACATCCATCGCGCAATATGCCGCTATTGCCGCGCTCCAAGGTACACATGAACCGGTGGCGGAAATGAAGCGGGCATTCAAAGAGCGCCGCGATTATGTGGTGCGTCGCGTCAATGAGATCCCTGGATTCCATTGCCAAATGCCGGCGGGGGCGTTTTACGCTTTTATCAACATCCGCGAGGCATTGAACCAATCCGGCAAGTATGCAAACCCTGACGAGTGGTCTGCTGCGTTGTTGGAAAAAGCATTGGTTGCCGTGGTTCCAGGCTCCGGTTTCGGCTCGAATGACCATATTCGGATCTCCTACGCGACTTCCATGGAGCAGTTGGAGCAAGCGCTTGACCGCATCGAAAAGTTTGTAAAAGATCAGGCGTAAAGCAAAAAAGCACTGGTGATCAATTGAACACCAGTGCTTTTCTTATAGTCAAGGTTTACATTACTTCGCGGATCAAGCTGATGACTTTGCCTAAAATGGTGACTTCTGGCAAGCGAATCGGTTCAAGCTGGTCGTTTTCCGGTTGCAGGCGAATGTGATCGGGTTCCCGGAAGAAGCGCTTGACGGTCGCTTCCCCGTCTGGGGTCATAGCGACAACGATATCGCCGTTGTTGGCCGTCGGTTGCTGGCGTACGACTACGTGGTCTCCATCAAGGATACCGGCGTTAATCATGCTTTCGCCCCGCACGGATAACAGGAAAACGGTCTGTTCATCACCGACCAGGCGGCGAGGCAAGGGATAATAGTCTTCAATATTTTCAATCGCGGTGATCGGTTCACCCGCGGTTACTTTGCCGACGATAGGGACAAAAACGGTGTCCACTTGGGCTTTAGTAGGTAACTCAGCCCGTTTAAGCAATTCGATAGCGCGTGGTTTTGTTGGGTCGCGCCGAATATAACCTTTTTTTTCTAACCGCGCCAGATGACCGTGGACGGTGGAGCTGGAAGCGAGGCCAACTGCTTCGCCAATTTCGCGCACTGAAGGCGGATATCCTTTTTCGAGTACGTTTTTTTGTATGTAGTTAAGAATGGCCTGCTGGCGTGGAGAAAGTTTGCTCATGTTTTTCATCTCCCCTGATTGTAAGCGTTCACGAGCCTTTTTTATCTTATTCTTAGTATACATGAAGAAAGAAAAAAGAACAAACATTTGGTAGAATGTTTGTTCTTGAACCGGTATAAAAACGCCTGAAACCACTGATCACAGCATTCGATCCAACCGATCCAGTGCGTCATCTTTTTCGGTATTGATGACGTGGGTATAGATTTGGGTGGTCTGGATGCTAGAATGGCCCAAGATCTCCTGCACCACACGCAAATTTTCGCCGTTGGAGAGGAGCAGAGTAGCTAGCGTGTGGCGCAATTTGTGAGGAGAGATATTGGCGGCTTTGGGTGGTAGATTGGCTTCGCGTACGTATTTCTTGATGATTTCGGAAATGCCTTTGCGGCTGATCCGTTGGTAATTTTTATTGAGGAACAAGGCGTATTGGTGTTCTGGCGGAACCGGATCTTTGGGGCGCCGTTCCAAGTAGGCTTTGAGGGCGTCCATAGCGTTGCCGTTTAATTTCAACATGCGTTCTTTGCCGCCTTTGCCGATGATAATGATGCGGTACACTTGTCCATCCGTTTGAATGCTATTCAGATTGAGGTTAATCAACTCGGAAACGCGCATACCTGTGTTTAAAAACATCAGGATGATGGCGAGATCCCGCGTTTCAATCCAATTGGGGCTTTTGGTGTTTTTCTTTTGGTGGTAGAGATGAACTGCTTGGATGAGCCTGAGTGCTTCCTCTTTGGTCAGAAATACTGGCACTTTGGAGCGGGCGCGTGATTTGAGCGTCGCATCCTCATATTCTTCCATCGGGTCGCGGTCGAGAACATGGGATTTCACCAGAAACCGGAACAGCGAGCGGAGGGATGCGCGTTTGCGCTGTTTGCCGCTGCGCGAGTTTTCGCGGAAATGAGTGCGTTCAACCCAGACTTCTTTCATTTCTCCCGTGGTGGGATCTTTTTTCTTCATTTTAATATGTACGGTGCGCTCATACCCGTTTTCAATATGACGGAAAAACCGTTTAAGGGTCATGGCGTCAACTTGGTAGATGGTTTTGCCGCGCGTCGTTAAAAAATCAAAGAAAAGCGCAAAGTCATAAGCATAATTGGCTATCGTTTGTTTAGAGCGGTCGGCACTGATCATCTCCAAGAAGAAATCTTGCACTTCTTCTGGAAATTGGCCTACGATTCGATTAATGCTTTCTGGTAGTTTGCGCGACACAATCATGGTGGTTCACCCCCTGGCAAGTACATATGTTGGCGATCAGGCTAGCATGACGGAAACAACAAGTCCGCAAGCCGAATATGGCGTGAAAGGGCGATCAACCATTCCCATTTTACCATGTTTTTCATCAGCGGGAGGGGCAAAGGGTGGGTTTTTCTCCCTGTTCATGTTATGATGCAAGATGTCAGCAATCCTTGTGAAAGGGGTGCCTTTCTTGCTCATAAAACGATGGGCGTTGTTGTCATTGGCGGTAGCGGTAGTGGGCTTGACTGGTTGCAGTTCGTTTTCGTTTGGGGACGGAACGACCATTGCTCCGGGACAAGCGACGAAACAGATTGTCGAGATTGTGGAAAAAGCGGAGCGGGTTTTGCAAGAAAATCCGCAAAATACATACCGCTTGGAGGGAAACGGGTTTTATGCGACAGCAGCGGCTGATTTCGCTCAAAACAAGATGCATATTTCCGGTTTAGATGAAGGCATGCAAATTCCCTTGGAAGGGTATGTCAGCGGAAATGATGTTTATGAGAAAGTGATGGTGACATCGGAAGCGAAATGGTATTCTTATGCGGCCATGGACTTGCCTTACATCGTACAAATCTATCCGCTTCCCGGTTATCTTCCGCATCTGCCCCGATACTTGGCTTATACCAAAAAATATTCAGGCGATATCGAATTGACGGATGATGGGAATGTCTTCCGCTTGGAGTGGAAAGCACCGGAAACTGAACGGCTAGCCTTGCAAGAGCGCTTGCGGAAACTGGAGGCGTACAGTCTATTTCCCAATGAGGAAAATCCGGCTCCAACCGATATTGAATTGATGGAGATGCGCCAAAAGTTGACAATAGACAAGAAGACATATCAAGTGAAAGAAATTTGGATGGAAACTTATTATCCCGAGAATAAAATCGACATGAAGATGACATGGAAAAAAGCAGGTGCGAACCAAGTAGACGTGCCGGACAACGTCAAGAATGAGGCCAAACAAATCAAATAGGATATATTACAAAGGCTCTAACTTTTAGGTAAGAGCCTTTGTCATAAAACCAGCAGACAAACAACCTTAACAAGCCACAAAGCCCAATTTGGTGTTGATTGCGAGCATGGGCTTGTTCATATGGGCGACTCGGGTTTCCACCCGTTGCACGCCTTTGGCCAAGCAGATGTGAAGCAAATGCTGTTTTAAGATCGTAGCCATTCCAGTGCCCCGGTATGCTTTGGACACGACCGTCAGCCCTGTGCGGGCGAGCGTCCCATCAATGGCCAGCGTGCTTAGCGCGATCCACTTTTGGCCATGTGAGATGAGCAAAGTCGTTTCCCTGTGTAGCCAGTAAGAGGTTGGATAAATGCGTGTGACAAAGTCTTCGTACCTCTCAAACTCCTCGCTACAACATCCAGGGTCATCCAACACTCCTTCACGCACTAATGGATAGAGGGAGCGTCTGGTTATTTCGTTGTCTCCCGCCTGCGCGAGCGTGAAGAGATGGTACGGCGGTTCAAGCGGCTTTGGAGTGATTACTGTAGGATCAATAGTGGTCAGATCGAGGGGAAGATGAATGAACGACATGACTAGCCTCCTGTGACAAGATGTTTCATGCCTGGTGATCAAATGGTTGATATTCCACCGATCGTTCAGTTTGATTTTATTGGCTTTAATTGGTTGTGACAAGGAAATTTGCATTTGTTGGCATGGTATACCCCACCAGATGTTTCAAAAACGGATGGTTCTTTGTTTGAGCAAGGAGTTGTTTTAATTTAAAATGTTCTTGCTAACTCATTTGAGATACTTGAGAAACGGATGGGAGAGTTGAGGCAGGATGAGTGCACAGCATCGTGGACGGAACGTGGGAGCGGAGGGCAAGTCGCGAATGAATCCGCTTCCGTCAGAAGAGTTGAGGCAGGTGTGGTTGATGGAGTCGTCCACTTTTGCAGAGGAGCCCGTTGAAAGAAAAATCAGCCGCTTGTCCATTGCGAAACCTGGATTCGACCCGATAATCCAACAGATCCAATCCGGTGATCTGCTCGTGTGCCACACCTGCGGCACAAAGCATCAAATCAAGGAAGTGTTGTTATTGGTAGACGAGGCCCCCAAAAGCGGCCGTCCGGTGACAGTGTACATAAAACAGTTTGAAGAGCATCCACCCGTGTTGTTGGATGCATTGATTGCCGCTTGTGTGGAATGCACTGATCCTCCGCCTGGCGGCACGTATCTCATCCCCGCTGATGTTTTACACAGGATTCGCACCGTACAACCAGAGGTGAGCATGCTATTTGCGCGCCCTCGCCACTGGGTATTTCAATGCAATCCTCGCTTTTATGATTTGAAACAAGCGGTACGGCGAAATCATTTGAAGACGTGGAAAGTGACAGCTCATAAGCAACGCATCAAAAAGGGCGACAAGGTGATCTTGTGGATGACAGGGAGTGAAGCGGGATGTTACGCCCTGGCGACGGTGCAGTCAGAGGTGTTTAAAGGATGGGAGGAGATGGTGGAAGCGGAATATTTTCATGTGGATGACTCACCGGAAGCGCAGGACCGATGTGAAATAGAGATTGACTTAGATTTGACCGCAACCCCCATTTTACGGAAGACGACGGAAGCAGATCCGGTATTGGCGGGGTTAAAAGTCGGCATGCAAGGGACTAATTTCCAGGCGACCCTTGCACAATACCAACAACTCTTGCGGTTGGCCTTGTCCGAGCGGAGAGGGATGAAGGCAAAGGTCGCCCCACGTTACAGCTTGGCCGATTTTTGTGCGGACACTGGCTATGCTGAAGAAGAAGTAAAACATTGGCTTCGTGCCATCCATCGCAAAGGCCAAGTAATTTTTGGAGGGCCTCCGGGCACGGGCAAAACGTATGTCGCTGAACGCTTGGCCCGTTTGCTTACGAGCGAGGGGAATGGCTTTTATGAGATGGTGCAGTTTCATCCCAACTATGCATATGAAGATTTCATCCAAGGGATTCGCCCGGCGGTGGCGGAAGACGGCAAGCAAAAGGTGGAGCTGGTTCCGGGGCGCTTTTTGGAATTTTGTGAGCGGGCCCGGCGTTGTGGTGGTACATGTGTGATGGTCATTGATGAAATTAATCGTGCTCATCTGCCCCGGGTGCTAGGGGAGCTTATGCTCACTTTGGAATATAGGGAAACCGAAATTCCGTTGGCTGGTGGAAATCGATTTTCCATTCCGAAAGGTGTGCGGCTGATCGGCACGATGAATACGGCTGACCGTTCCATCGCACTGTTGGATGTAGCCTTGCGCCGACGGTTCGCTTTTATTCGATTGTCACCACAGTATGAACAGCTGCGCCAGTTCCACCATCCCCGGGGCAATGAGGTTGAAAGGCTGATTCCATTGTTACAGGAAATCAATGAGCGGGTGGGCGAGCCTTCCTTCGCACTGGGAATTTCTTATTTTATGGTGGAGAATCTTGCTGAGGAATTGGAAGAGATATGGAGATGGGAAGTTGAACCCTACTTGGAGGACGTGTTGTTTGATCAACCGGATACAGTCGCATCGTACTCTTGGGAACGGGTGAAAGGACGCCTCCTTCCATGAGCAACGTGAAATGGCTGGAGCTGGAGGAGGAAACGGTTTGTGAATGTGGACATGAGGAGTTGCCGCCGGAAGTGGGGGAGGAGATCTGCCTACGGTACTCTCCGTGGTTGGATGTCGAATTTCCATCACCTAAAACAAACAATCGCTGGCGAATCCGAGCGAAAGGATGGGTCGGCTATATGCCGCTTGCGGGGGGAAGGGGCATATATGTGCAGCCCAAGGTTCCGGTAACCAATTTGTTTCAAATGCTGGAGGTGGCCTATGGTCTGAATAGCTTGCGCCTCTTTGAAGGGCGAGCCGAGGTAGCTTCTTTGTCTGGCTTTTATGAGCGAGTGGTGGAGTCACTGGCTGTCCGAGTGTTGCATCGGGCGCGACAGGGGTTTTATCAGGTATATGTGGCCAGAGAAGAAGTTTTGCCATACATCAGGGGGCGTTGGCGAGCGGGGGACTACCCGCGTCATCAAGCTAGGCCGGGGTTCGCATGTGCGTTTGAAGAAATGGTTGTAGACAACGAGGAGAATCAAATCATTCTGTGGACGTTGCATCACGTGATAAAGAGTGGCTATTGTCAACGGCCTGAGGTATTATCTGCTGTGCGCAAAGCTTATCAAGCTATGGAGGCAGGCGTTTCTTTGAGGCGGTATACGGCAGCGGATTGCGTGAACCGACATTATCACCGGCTAAATTGGGATTACGCGCCGATGCATACATTATGCCAGTTTTTGTTGGATACATCAGGCCCATCGCATATGCGTGGTGATCGTATTGTTACTCCTTTTGTGCTTAACATGCCTCGTTTATACGAACGGTTTGTCACGAAGTGGTTGAAACGGAATCTACCTGAGCAGTTTCAATTGGTCGCGCAAGAGGCGGCATCCATTTCTTCCAAGCGGGCATGGGTGATGGATGCGCTTATTTATCGACGCGAACCGTGGACTGTCCATTGGTTGATTGATCTTAAATACAAACGGGATCGTGAACCAAAGAATGCCGACTTGTTTCAATTGACGGCCTATGCCGCTGCCAAAGGGTGCAAAGAAGCGGTGCTCGTCTATCCGGGCGGGGCGCGGACGGCCAAGCTGACTGTGGGAGTGAGCGGCATTCAGGTCAGCGTGTTGAATTTCCCGCTAGATGGCGACTTAGATCAAGCCGGCAACCAATTTATGCGAGCGCTGATTGAAAAAAGCTGAGCGTGTATATAAAAATGGCCTCTTCCCATATAGAGAAGAGGCCGTTTTGTATACTGGATTACGCTTCGTATTTGATCATGTCTTGTTCCACACATTCTTTGGAGCAGTATCCTTGATGAATTTCTTCACATGCATCACAACAAAGGTGTTGTTTGTGGCACATGTCGTATTCGCAGTTGATGTAACGGTCTGTCGGATTGCCGCAGTGATAGCATTTCCCGACAATAGTTTCTTCCACTTGGTTGATTGGCACCGAAATCCGTTCGTCAAAGACATAGCACTTGCCATCCCACAGTTGCCCTTTGACTTCGGGGTCTTTGCCGTAGGTGACAATGCCTCCATCCAATTGGTAGACATCTTTAAAGCCTTCTTCCAACATAAAGGCTGTCAATTTTTCACAGCGAATGCCGCCCGTGCAGTAAGTGATGATGGTTTTATCTTTGTAATCTTTTAAGTTGTTACGAATCCATTCTGGGAATTCACGGGTGGTGTTCACGTCAGGGCGGATCGCACCGCGGAAGTGTCCCAAGTCGTATTCATAATTATTGCGCCCATCTATGACAATCACATCGTCACGCTGCAACATGTTGTAGAATTCTTTCGGTGTCAAGCGTTTGCCTGTTTTTTGGTAAGGTTTCACGTCTTTTTTCAGCCGCCAGGTTACCAATTCTTTCTTCGGGCGTACAAACAGCTTTTTAAAGGCATGTTTATGATATTCGTCCACTTTAAACGGCATATCATTGAACAGTGGATGGGCGTGCATATACTCCATGTACCGTTTTGTTTGCTCGACAGTGCCGGACAGTGTGCCGTTGATCCCTTCTGATGCGATAAGGATGCGACCTTTTACTCCCAACTCTTGGCAAAAGGCCCGATGTTCATCTGCGAAAGCGATGGGATCCTTGATTTCAACATATTTATAATATAAGAGAATGCGATAATCGTTTTGTGGTGTGGTCATGTTTGATCCACCTGCTTCCTTTCCATGATTCCTGAGAAAACAACCTGCCTAATAGTATACAACAGAATGTCAAGATCGCCAAACTTGCCAAGCAAGCACACATACAGGTTTGCGCTTGCTGTTAAAAAGGAAAATAGTACTATGCTCAGTTTGTTAAGGTCTATGGCAGCGTGGCAGGCTTGCAGAGTTGGATACCCTAAGAGAGGGGCATAGTGCAATGGAACTCATAGAAATTATGTTTAACTCCTTTTTTTTGATATGGTTTGGTATCATCGGATTGATTATCTGGATGAATGTGAAGAAAAAGAAAAAGCGAAAAAGGCAACGTGGTGGCCGCGCCTATTACTCTTCTGCATCGAGTCCGACGCCTTTTTTCCTGTTTGATACTGATGATCAAGATGACAAAAACGATCACCACCATGATGGCCATTCCGGCAGTGATTACAGTGATGGTGGGAGTAATTGCAGTAGTAGCAGTTGCAGTAGCAGCAGCTGCGGCGGTAGCAGTTGCAGCAGTGGCATTTGAGGTTGCCTCGAAACAAGGATTTTCCGCCGTTTCTTCCCCACTCACTTAATTTGTCAGACACATCCTGGTTACCAGAGGGGGAGCTTTTCCCCCTTTTCTCTGCGAGATAAAATTACGATATATTGCGAATGGAGTGAAACAATGTTGAGAAAGGTTTGGCATCTGTGTTTAACCGCTTCTTTGCTTGTCACCGTGGCGTTTGCAAACATAGCTCAAGCGGCGAGCCCTGCGATCAAGGAAGAGGATGGCGCTCGCCAAATCTTGCAATTCATCAAAAAGAATCCGCACAAATCTTCGTTGGCAGTTACATATAATGGAAAAGATGTGGTCAAGTACCGTTCATCCAAGCTGATGCCTTTGGCCAGCACCGTTAAAATCATTGTTGCCGTTACATACGCTAAACAAGCTGCAAAAGGCAAAATCAATCCCAATGAGCGGATTCCTTTAACCGAATTGGACAAGTATGCGATCCCAGGTTTAGATGGCGGCGCTCAAGCACAATGGTTGCAACATTTGAAAGATAACAATTTAATTATCAACGGAAAGGTTCCGTTGGAAGAAGTGGCCAAAGGCATGATTAGTTTCAGCACGAATGCCAATACCGAATATCTGATGGAACGGCTGTCAATTAATCAAATTAACCAAACGTTAAGAGAGTTGGGATTAAACAAGCATCAACCCATTTATCCGTTCTATTCATCTCTTTTGATTCCGTATGAAATATGGAAAACGGATTATTCAGGTCAATCGATCCAAGACGCCATGCCTAAAATCAAAAAGAAGATGCGTAGAATGTCATTGCAAGAGCATCGCCGTTGGGCTGAGAAGGTCTTTACCCAACTCATGCATGATCGGGATCAACGGTATATAAAAGAAGCGGATATCGCTTCTTGGTATGATATCGAGTTGGACCGTATGTATTCAGACCGATTTATTTCATCTACTACAAGTGAATATGTTTCGGTGATGAAAAAGCTTAACAACCGCTCATATTATCCGAAGAAAACATACAAGCATTTGATTCCGGTGATGGAGCAGATAATGGAAATCCCGGGAAACAAAGAATGGCTCTCACACGCTGGATTAAAAGGCGGATCCACGTTGTACATTTTGACACAGGCTTTTTACGCCACTGATAGACAAGGAAACAAAACTGAGTTAGCGATCTTTTTCAACAACTTGACTCCAGAGGAAAACAGTCAATTGCAAGCTCATCTGAATGAATTTGACTTGAGGGTGATGACAGACCCTCAGTTTAGAAAAGAGTTGAATATGCTCAAACCGTAGTACGGGTGGCAGAGCATGTGTAAAGCTTGAATAAGAATATTGACATGGTTCATCATACTCCATGGAGAAAGGTAGTAGCAGGATGACTCATTCGTCAAATCGACCAACTCCCCCAAATTATGCTGTAATCTTCACCTCAGTCCGTACGGAAGGAGAAGATCAGGGTTATGGGAAAATGGTTGAGCAAATGGTGGAACTTGCCAAACAGCAACCCGGTTTTCTAGGGGTTGAAAGTGTCCGGATTGCTAATGGATTTGGCATTACGGTGTCTTATTGGGAATCGGAAGAGGCGATGCGTGCATGGAAAGGTCATGCAGCACATCAGATTGCATAAGAGCAAGGCAAGGCGGAGTGGTATGCGAACTATACTGTTCGCGTGGCCAAAGTGGAGCGAGAGTATGGGATGGAGTAGAACGGAAGTGAAGTAAAGGTTAATGAGGTTGCAGCCACATCAAAAATATAAACTGGTTTGCTTTGCAGAGTGAATCGAAAAAAGAAACATCAGAGCTGTTCCCCGATGTTTCTTTTTTCAAATGAGAGGATAAATACCGTTGCCACGATGCAACAGGTACCCAGCCATTCAACCCAGCCAAACGGGACATGAAGCCAGATGACTGCCAGCACGACGGCTGTCAGCGGTTCTGCACTGGCGAGAATGCTCGTTTCAGTCGGCCGGATGTATTTTAAGCTTTCTAAATAACAAGTGAATGCGATCAATGTACCGAAAATGATAATAAATGCGATAGAGAGAAGTGCTGAAACGGTGATCTGCCCCTCGATGTCCCACGGTGCGTGGACGAAGGAAAAGCCCACGCCGCCGATTACCATACCCCAGCCAATGATGAGGGGAGTTCCCCACTGGGCGAGTAAAGATGCAGGTTGGATCGTGTAAAAGGCTAACGCGATTGCAGAGCCAACTCCCCAAAACAGTGCGGCTTGCGAAATGGAAAGTTGTCCAAGATCGCCGCCCGTGACCAAAAGTAGCGTGCCTGTGAACGAGAGGATCACCGCAACCAATTCCGCGAAACCGGGCCGTTTTTTGCTTCGCACCGCAAGAAAAAGAACCACTAGGGTGGGAGCCAAGTATTGAAGCACAGTGGCGGTAGCGGCGTTGGAGGCATGAATAGCCGCAAAATAGGTATATTGTACGCCCAATAAGCCAGCAAGGCCAAACAAAAGCAACCGCAGGCGATCGTGGCGTTGTTTCCAAATTGACCAAATGCGAACCTCTGGCTTATTGATTGCCAGTAAAGAAAGAAGTAAAACACCCGAGATCAGAAGGCGGATCACTACCAACCACTCAGGAGAGACGCGGGCCGACTCGAACAAATTTTGCGCCACGGCACCTGAGATACCCCACAAGCTGGCGGCGATCAAAACCAAGCCGTAACCTTTGACCCGTTGATAACGGTTGCGTGTTTTCATCATGTTGTCACCTCGGCTTATCGCCATATGGAGAAGATATGTCATCATTGCCCCGTGATAGAGCAGAATGGTGAAATGTTCATATTTTTATATTATAATTCAAAATGAAATTGGTTGAAATGCAAAATCAGAGGGCTGCATTTTAATAAGAATGCATTGCAATATGAAGTAAAATTGGCAAAGGTGGCAAAATATCGCAAATGAGCTCTTTAAAACTGGATTCCCGTTTTATTCACCTGTGGAAAGTGCCAATCACAGAAGCACCTTTGTTCCTGGAAAAGGTCATGAGCGAACGGGAAGTAAATAGATATCGGTCGTTTCGTAAGCAGGAGGATCGGGCTCGCGCACTTTTTTCCTATGGGTTGCTGCGGTTGTTGTTGGCGGAGCTGTTGGACACCAACCCCTCAGATGTGTCAGTGACGCGGGCCTGTCCAAGTTGCGGGGAGGAACACGGCAAGCCGAGGGTGGTACGTCCAGATGAGCAACCAATTGAGCTGAGTGTTTCCCATTCAGGGAAATGGGTGGTACTGGGTATTTCGCTTCTGTACCCCTTTGGTGTAGATATTGAAAGGATCAATCGGGAATCGGATCTTGACGGCATGGCGAGAATGTCTTTGTCCGAAGCAGAACAGGCCGCGTGGGCTACCTTGCCTCCAGACCAGCGGATTCGTGGGTTTTACCGCTATTGGACGCGAAAAGAGGCCATTGTCAAAGCGACCGGCGATGGCTTGACTGTCTCTTTGAAACAGGTGCAAGTGAGTCCGGCCGATCAAGCACCCAAGTTGTTGGCTTGGCAGGATCGACCGGAAATGGTGGGGGAAATCACTTGCTATCCACTCGCTTTGGATGAACATACAGAAGGGTGTGTGGCTGTGATCGGCCAAGTGGATGGCGTGCGGTTGTATGATGGAAGGGAAGTGTTGGTTCGCTGGCAGGATAAGCTGACCGAAAAAGGATTGCGCGGTGTTTGATTTTATTCGTTCAAGTAATGTGAAAGAGGTCACCTTGGTGGGGTGACCTCTTTTGTTGTGAAGATCATTTCCATTTGATGTTGCAACCAATGCTGGGTTTTTGTTGCACCTGGATCGGTTCGTTGTTCAAGATGCTGTCCAACGCAGCGCGGATATAGGAACCGGTAACCGGCAAACCATTTCCCGGCCGGGAATCATCCAGTTGCCCGCGATATACACATGATAGTTTCCCGTCGAAAATGTAGAAGTCTGGTGTGCAAGCGGCTTGATAAGCTTTGGCCACTTGTTGTGATTCATCGTAAAGATAGGGGAAGGGGTATTGAAACTCCTCTGCCACCTTTTTCATGTTGTCTGGGCCGTCTTCGGGATATTGTACGGCGTCATTCGAGCTGATCGCGATAAAGGCGACTCCTTTGGGCAAATAATCGTTGGCCAATTGCACCAATTGTTTTTGAACATGCTTGACATATGGACAATGGTTGCAGATGAACATGATCACGGTGGCCACATCGGATTTCAGCGCTTCGAGAGACACCTCTTGATTGGAAACGACATCAGGCAAAGTGAAAGATGGCGCTGTCGCCCCCAGCGGAAACATATTGGATTCAGTTAATGCCAAAGTGAATCCTCCTTCCTGTCACTGTGAACCTGTGCATCATTATACCATACATATAGCGGTGCAATTTATGTATCTACCTACTTTGCATCGTCGTATTTGGTCAAACCCAGCATTTTGATTTTGACTTGGATGGCGTCTTCACTCAAGCCTTTTTCGCGCAACTCATTGATCTTCTTCTCTTTGCGGCGAATCGTGTCTTCGCGCTCTTTGGTTTCAAATTCGTCGATGAGAGCGAGTTGCTCTTCTTCTGTGGGTGGGACGAATTCATACAATTCTTCAGGGCGCACATTCAGGAGGTGAGCCATGTGGAAAATGGCTTCGGGCCGTGGGATCGCCGCGCCTCTGGCCCACAAGGAGACCTGTTGTTTCCTGGCGCCCAGCGCCCGCGCGAGAGAGGTTTGATTGGGAACTTGCCCATAGATTTTGTAGCCTTCCTCACGTCGTTTACTTAATATACTATTAATTCGGGGGATCAACCTCATCATCCACCCTCCTTGCATGAAAGTTTTCAATTTTTATATTATCATATTTATAGTCACATAGATAATTATAAATATGAAATAAAGGTTCTTTTTATATTTTTAATTATGAAACAAATAATTGCGGTAAGAGGGAAGCGCTTTGAAGTGTAGAAGTTTCTGTGACGGTTAAAATCATTTGTTTATGGGGGGATGTGGCGTGTTGGACGTGGAATGCCGTTATACGATGTGCTTCATTAAGAAAAATGATGAAATTTTACTATTGAATCGTGAAAAACCGGCATGGATGGGCCGGTGGAATGGGTTGGGTGGGAAAATTGAACCCGGCGAAACACCGCATGAAAGCGCGTTGCGCGAAGTGAAGGAAGAAGCAGGTTTGCACCTTAAAAAGATGGACTGCCGCGGACGGCTGATCTGGATATTGGAAGATGGAAAGCGAGGAGGGATGTATTTGTACTGGGCGGAACTTCCCGCTGATCAGACATGCCCTACTCCAACGAAGACGGATGAAGGGATCTTGGATTGGAAACGGATCGCATGGATTTTGCACCCTGAGAATAAGGGGATGTCTGTGAATGTGGTGAAGTGTCTGCCAATTTTGTTGGCAGATGAAAAGCAACATTTGTTTCAACTGTATTGGCGCGGAGAGGAATTAATCGCATTTGACCATGCTGAGCTATCTGATGATGAAGGCTGATAGGTCCCCATTTTCATATGCGAGCAAAAACATGTTATTTTTTGTTCGTTTAGGGTACGTTAATTAATGAGTATCCAAGGGGAGGTTTGATCTTTTGACAATGGTTGATTATTCGCGCAAGAGTACGGTGCTTGAAATGGATGAACGCAACAGCCGGATGAAATTGTTGCACTACAGATCCGAAGATATCGAAGCATTGGCGAAGCATTTGGAGGAGTTGGCGGAGGAGAAAGATATCGGAAAAGTGTTGATTTATGCTGATCCCGACGATACTAAGGCGTTTGAAGAGATGGGTTTTGAGAAGGAAGGCGAGATCAGTGTCTTTTTCAACGGGGAGCCGGCTGTGATTTTATCGCAGTTTATAGATGACCGGCGCTCGGTGGAAAAAGATGCGGAAAAGAAGGATGAGATCGTCGAACTTGCCGAGAAAACAGAAACGATCTCGGAACCCCCGGAATTGGGGCCATCCTTCAGACTGCGCCGGGCGACAGAAGCGGATGCGGAGGAGCTGGCGGCGCTATACGCCAAAGTGTTTGAAACCTATCCGACGCCTGTGCATGATCCCGACTTCATTAGAAAATGCATGCGCAACGATGTCTATTTCTCCGTCGTTACCGACCATGGCAAGATTGTGAGTGCTGCTTCAGCTGATGTGTTTACCCGTTACAATTGCGCGGAAATCACTGATTGCGCAACCGATCCCGCCTATCGGGGCCAAGGGTTACTCAGCGCAATCATTTTTGATTTGGAAAAGCAAATGCGGGCGCGGGGCGTGCCCAACCTGTTTTCTCTTACACGTGCGGTATCAGTGGGGATGAATATTGTGATATCGCGGCATGGGTTTGAGTATAAGGGGCGCCTTATTCAAAACAGCCATATTGCCGGCCGTTTTGAAGATATGAATATCTGGGTAAAGAAATTGGATTAATTGTTGATTGACGGCTTGCTTCATGCGGGCGTACAGGAATGCCGATGGTTGTAAGGAGGCGGCGTTGGCCTCTTCGCAACCGTCGGCTTTCTTTTTATATGGTCAGACTATACCATCCCGCATAAAACTTATTTATCGTAAGATAGAGATGAGTGCCAAGAAAAGGAGAGAAAACAGATGATACAAATTCAACCACTCAGCCGGTGTACATGGGAAGAGTCGCTAGCTTTGTGGAACGAAGCGTTTTCTGGTTATTTTGTGGATGTGTCGATGACGATGGAGGCGTTTGTGAGAAAATGGTCGCGTGAATCGCTCTCACCTGACCATTCTCTGGTGGCGGTTGCTGAGGGGAAGTTGGTCGGATTGGTATGTTCTGGTATCCGTACCGTAAATGGCAAGAAAATGGCTTGGAACGGGGGAACGGCGGTCGTCCCCGCTTGGCGTGGCAAAGGGGTGGGGCGGAAGCTGATGGAAGAAACGATGGCTTTGTATGAGCGTGAAGGAGTTGAGCTTGCCACCCTTGAAGCGATCGCTGGAAATCAGGCGGCCATTCGCCTTTATGAACGGTTGGGTTATCGGATTGTCGATCGCTTATCTTATTACCAGTCGACTGAGCCATTGCGAATGATTGAGGCGGAGCCGTCTATGCATCGCATTGAGCGAGTTGTGCCAGGGCAGATAGCAACGTTACCATTTTATTCTGCTGAAGTGCCATGGCAGGGACAGTGGTTTTGTTTGCGGGACGGAGAAGCATGGGTGCTTGCTGACGGCCGGGGAGGTGTCTTGGGGTACGCGCTGGGGCGGCGGGAATTTGATGAGCGAGGGCGGTTATGCAAAACGGTCCTTTATCAAGTCGAGACCGCGCCAGGCCTAATCAATGAGCAGGCATGCTTTCTTTCTCTGTTGGAAGCAGCATGGGGTCCCGCGTTGGATATGTGTGAACGCATCGTTGCAAACTGGCCGTCAGCTAAGCACATGGGGGCGGAGATTTTTAATCGCTTGGGAATGAAGACGACGATTGAACAGGTATGGATGATGAATGAATTGGGTGCTAAAAAGCGATCTGTATCCGGGGGAAATTTCTAGTTGTGGGGTATTTTAGGAGGGGGATGAGGTGTGAATTCATGCAACGTTACAAAAGAAGACTTTTGTAACGGTATAAAGCCGTGTTGAACCGCGAAATTGGTTGGATTTGTAAAAAAATAAGTGAATGAAAGTGATACCGGCAGGTTGATTCGCATATTACCGCCCGACGAGGGGGTGTCTGGCAAATCAAGTTGGCGGGGAAGAAGTGTTAGAACCCTCTTTTCTTGAGGAGCGCCGATGCACAAGTGAACAGAATGGCAAATTCATAGTTATACAATTAAATCAAAATAGAGTGAATATCATTCTATTCTTACTAAAAGATTGTAAACAAATATGATACTCAAACAAGTTTGCTGAGCAAACAAAATAATAAAGAAATATGAACACATCCAAGTGATTTTGCTTGAAGTGATTGAACATTCCAGCATACAATTTATTTGAAAGCATCCCCAAAGGGGAAATATTGAAAACAAGGGTGAATGCAATTGTCAGCAACTTATTCGCAGACGTGGGATTTAGATAGCATTTTCAGTGGTGGAAGCGAGTCCTCCGCTTTGGTGAAACATCTGGAAAAGCTTGAGCATGAGCTCCCTTTATTAAAGAAATACATAGAGACGCTGGAACCAACCGCCTCTTTGGCTTCGTGGATTGATGCTATTCAACCGTTGCAGGAATTGGGCAGTGGCCTTGTGGAAGCACGATCGTTTCTTGATTGTCTCGAGGCGCAAGATGTTAAAGATGAAAAAGCCAAGGTTTTGTCCGGCAAATTGACGCAAATCGGTGCAACTTATGAAGCGGTGATCATCGCTCTGGAAAGCAAAGTGGCACAAGTGCCGGAAACCGATTGGCAACAACTGATGAAATCTCCTGAGCTGAACCAAGTATCTTTCTCGCTGAACGAAATGCGTAAACGCTCGTTGGAAAAGCTGCCGCCAGAACAGGAAGAGTTGGCTGGTGATTTGAGTGTGGACGGGTATCATGCTTGGTCAGAAATGTATGGCACCATTGTGGGACGCATGCAAGTGCCATTTGAAGAAGGCGGAGAGACCAAGCTACTATCCGTTGGACAGTTGGCAAACAAGCTGACCAGTCCCGACCGGGAGGTACGCCAGAGGGTGTTTGAAAAGTGGGAAGAGGCTTGGCGGAACGAAGCGGACCTTTGTGCTGTCACCATCAACCATCTGGCTGGTTATCGTTTGCATCTGTATAAACGCCGCCAATGGGAGAATGTGCTGAAAGAGCCGCTTGATCTCAACCGGATGGAGGAGCGGACACTGCAAACGATGTGGGATGTGGTCGCCAAAAACAAACATCGTTTGCTTCCATATATGAAGCGCAAGGCGGAAATGCTGGGAGTGGATCAGCTCAGTTGGCACGATGTGCAAGCACCGTTGCCAGGAAATAAGCAAGCGCTTTCATATAATGAAGCGGCGAAGTTTATCATTGAGCAATTTGAGCGATTCAGCCCTGATATGGCCTCGCTTGCGCGAATGGCGTTTGAAAAAAGATGGATTGAAGCCGAGGATCGCCCCGGAAAACGACCTGGCGGGTTTATGACGGATTTCCCCATAAGCGGCGAATCACGCATTTTCATGACATTTAGCGGAACGCCTAGTTGCGTCTCCACATTGGCCCATGAGTTGGGGCACGCTTACCACACGTATGTGATGAAAGACTTGCCTTTCTTGGCACAACAATATGCTATGAATGTCGCTGAAACCGCCTCCACGTTTGCCGAAGTGATCGTAATTGATGCAGCGATCAAACAAGCTTCTTCCAAAGAGGAGAAGATAGCACTTTTAGCTGATAAAATCCAATCCACGATTGCGTTTTTGATGGATATCCATTCTCGCTTCCTCTTTGAAACGCGTTTTTATGAAAAGCGCAAACAAGGCCCGCTTACACGCGATGAGTTGTGCGAATTGATGGTGGAAGCCCAGAAAGAAGCCTTCGCTAACATGTTGGCTGAATACCACCCGCATTTTTGGGCTTCAAAACTTCATTTTTACGCAACGGATATGCCTTTCTACA
Source organism: Laceyella sacchari (assembly GCF_004343255.1). Lineage (GTDB taxonomy): Bacteria > Bacillota > Bacilli > Thermoactinomycetales > Thermoactinomycetaceae > Laceyella > Laceyella sacchari. Next base: position 1,199,030 of record NZ_SMDD01000001.1, read on the forward strand.
ATTTCCCATACACGTTTGGGTATTTGTTCAGTGTCTGTATTTACGCCCGCGCGTTGCAGGAAGGGGCAGGCTTTGCGACCAAATATGTCGATTTGCTTCGTGACACAGCCAGCATGACGGTGGAGGAGCTGGGCAAACGGCATCTCGGGGTTGACTTGACGCAACCGGACTTCTGGCAGGATGCGATGGATTTGTTGATGGCTGATGTGGATGAGTTTTTGGCATTGACAGAAGCGTGAGCGTAATCGCCCGGGAGGGTTTAAACCCTCCCGGGCTTTTTCGATTTGGAGGGATAGATGAATGATACGTCATAACCATGGTTCCGCTGTTGCAGTGGTCGTGTTGCATGAAATTTTGGGTTTTGTCTCAATTGGCCACGATTGGAGTACGATGTAGTGGCCCTCGATTTGTTGTCGGGCCACCTATATGCATATCAATAAGAAAGAGTAAGCATATCGAGCCTTCATGGAAGGAGTGGGATTTGCCAAGGCGACTGGGGATGTGTGAGTGTTGCTGGATGAATTACGAACAACCCACACCCAAGTGTTTGGCCGGATATTATGGATCGCGTATTCGAGATTATATCGATGTGCCTCCCCTCTCTGGCCAGTACGTAATTTTGAGCGCCGAAGAGGCGGATGGGCTTAGCATCTCTTTTATACAGGACTTTCAACAGGGATAGTAAATTCGCAGGGAGTTCTTCCCTGCGATTATTCATTAATTTAATAAACCTGACCGACTGTTGAATTAGATTGTGGTGAGGAGTAAACTGATAGTAAATAGTGCAAACGTTTTCGCAAGTTATATAAAGGGATGAGCGCCAACTTTTATGCAATTCTTTGAAAGCGTTTGCGCAATTTGGGAATGAAAGGGAGAGGATGCATGAAAAAGGGAGCTTTGCTCAGTGGGTTGGTGTGTTTATTGTCGGCTGTGCTGATGTTTGCTTCTACCGCACCCACAGCCGTGGCGCTTTCTCCTGCGGATTGGCAAGAGAAAAGCATCTATTTTATTATGACCGACCGGTTTGACAATGGTGACCCCAGCAATGACAATTATGGCGGTTTTAACGCTGACAAAAGCGATCCGCGCAAGTATCATGGTGGGGATTTTCAAGGGATTATCAATCGCTTGGACTACATCAAGAATATGGGGTTCACGGCCATTTGGATTACTCCCGTCACGATGCAAAAGAGCGCTAATGCATATCATGGTTATTGGACCTATGATTTTTACAGCGTAGACGGTCATCTGGGCTCCATGGCTAAGCTGCAAGAATTGGTGCGGGCGGCGCATGCGAAAGGGATATCGGTGATGCTGGATGTAGTCGCCAATCATACAGGGGATTTCCAACCTTCGAGCTTCGCCAAAGCTCCGTTTGACAAGGCAGATTGGTACCATCATTATGGCGACACTCAAGACTGGAACGATCAATGGTGGGTGGAGAATGGAGATATTGCCGGCTTGGATGATTTAAACCAAGATAATCCGGCAGTGGCAACGGAATTGAAGAATTGGATCGCATGGCTTGTGCAAACGACCGGAGTGGATGGGTTGCGCGTTGATACGGTGAAACACGTTCCAAAGTGGTTCTGGCGCGAATTTGACGGGGCAGCCAATACCTTTACCCTTGGCGAAGTGTTTCATGGGGACCCCGCATATGTAGGCGATTACACCAATTATTTGGATGCGGTGCTCGATTTCCCGATGTACTACACCATCAAAAATGTGTTTGGCCAAGACCAGTCGATGAGACAGATTGCGGATCGTTACGCGCAAGACTATCGATATAAAAATCCGATGACTAACGGCTTGTTTATAGACAACCATGACGTGCCGCGCTTTTTGAATGAAGCTTCAGGCAAGCCTGGCGCTTCCTGGGACAAGTGGCCGCAATTAAAAGCAGCATTGGGCTTCATGTTTACTACCCGTGGGATCCCGATTCTGTATCAAGGCACAGAGCAGGGATTTAGCGGGGGCGCTGATCCTTACAACCGGGAAGATATGGTGTTTAACGACAAGCATGAGCTCTACGGTTATATCGCCAAGCTAAATTATATTCGTAACACTCATGTTGCTTTGCGCAAAGGAACACAGGCTGAAAAGTGGGTGGATGACACATTTTACGCTTTTCAGCGTTCGTATAACGGCGATGAGGTGGTGGTGATGATCAATAATTCTTGGAACAGCCAGACGCGCACAGTGCCCAACATCGATCGAGTCGCCAATGGCGAAACCCTGTACAATCGGATGGGGACGGACAAAGTAACAGTGAACAATGGTTCGATTACTGCCACACTCGGCCCCAAAGAAGTAAAGATATTTACCAAATGAAGAGATATACCGACAGTGTTTAAAGAGAAATGGACAAAAAAAGCAAAGGGTTCAAAAAAAGCCCTTTGCTTTTTTATTTATTCTGATGGTGATCCACCCAGTGCACTGAGCACCTCGGATAGCTTCCGGCCACTGATTTGATCGGGATAGGAGGCGGCGAAGTTTTCGAAATGAACCAAGACATCTTCGCTTTTTCCTTCCTCTGCGGACTGAATCGTGCTTCGTTGGCTCAGCAGAGAGGGATGCGGCTTGACGAGGGAGACCGTTTGGTTGTTGTGAATCTCCAGGATGTATGGGAAAAATGGGATTCCATAGTAGTCAGTGTTTTTAATCGGTGTTAAAAATAACATATATGATTTCCCGAATTCTGGTTTGATATAGTTGGGATCGGTCACTGACAATATATCTTGGGAGTCCAGATTGGCAAGCTCCTTGGTTTTGGGTATGTTAACACGGATGATGGGCTCTTTGCCAATTTCTCCTTTGATGACTTGATCGGCTTTGAATTGATATAATTCCCCTTCATGATAGACCGTGTTGGATGCCAAGCCGGGATTGTTGAGATCACGAGCAGAATTGATCTTGCGTTCCATTTTCACAAATTTCCCCACCACGATGACCTCGGATTGGCTTTTCATTTCTTCCAGGTTATAGGCTGCATGGAGTGAGCCATCGACGCGGATCACTCGGGGAGCGGTGTCGAAGAATTGGATGCCGATGAAGAAAGCGGCAACAGCGATAGATATGAATGCGGCTATATTCAGCCAGGTTTTACGCATGGTTTCCCCTCCGTCAGTAGATATAGTTGATGCCTTTGATATCGTCTTCTTGTGGGACGGAAACGTTGGGAGTGTATTTGTACATCAGTGTGGTAGTATAGTTGTTGTCATCCAGACCCAATACATGTCCCAACTCATGGCCAGCGATCTTGACTGACTTTTCGTATGTAGTTGTATATTCATGATTCAACTTAGTTACCCAATAATCGATGCAACTGTCATCACCTGCTGAATAGCCGGTGTAGCCATTCCAGCCATCAGCCTCGCGGTAAGAATCGATTACACCGCTAGCGCTATTGTTGCCGACAAAGTTCCGGTAAGATTGGGCTGCGGCCCAGTTTTTCATCGCTTGGGTGGCACCCGTTTGATGATTGTAAGAGATGGAGCCGCCCCACCGGAAATAGACAGGGTTGGTGCACTGCTTTTTGCCGGTGACTGAAAATGCGAACACGTGTGAACTATATAGTGCGGCAGTGGTTAAGCCTGTACAAATCGCAAGGAGAATGCCCAAAAATTTATTCATGGTCGTGACTCCCTTCCACGTGGTCTTATGAAAGCGTATATTATTAATAATATAGAAGATTGGTAGTTAAAGTCTATGATTTGGTTTTAAATATTTACATATTTTTAAATGTAATTGTTATAAAAGATGGAACTTCTATGATGTGTAGAATCTCTCGCCGATAGGAAAAAGATAATCGTCCCGTTTTTTTGTTTTGGTATGAGGGAGCTTTCATGAGGCGGAGGGGGTGTTTATGCTGTATTTTTTATTGATATAGTTTGTTATGGATAAATTCGGTATAAGGGGTGAAAATCGCATGATTATACGCGAGGCGGCCAGAATTGTGCTGTTGAATCAGCAGAATCGCTTGTTGCTATTCAAAATGGAAGACCGACTTATCAAAAGTGAAGAGAATCCGGATGGCAGACCGGTTTGGTTTACTGTAGGGGGCGGATTGGAGGAAGGCGAGACATTTGCCGCAGCCGCTGAACGGGAATTGTGGGAAGAAACCGGTTTGGTAAATGTGGAGTGGGGGCCGTTTATCTGGATCAGAGAAGTAGACTTGGAGTTCAAGGGCGTGCCCACTCGATTTGTTGAGCATTATCGCCTCGCTTACGCAAAAGAAGCGCAAATTCGACTGGATCACTTGACAGAGGAGGAGCAATTGGGTTACCTGACCCATCATTGGTGGAGTGTTGATGAATTGAAGCAGACAGAGGAATTGGTGTTTCCAAGGCGGTTGGGGGAATTGCTGGAGCCGATTTTGAACGGGAACATCCCTTCAACCCCGATCCAGATTGAATGATCTGGCAACCTTTTATTATAAACTGGTTTGCAATGCATACCTTTAACAGAAGAAAAATAATAGCTCATCCTTCAACGAAGTAAATCCTTCCAAGTTGTCGCATTTGGCGCGTAGGCATAACAAAGCCTCTGTCTTGTGTCAAGAGAACACAAGGCAGAGGCTTTGTTTTATTAGCGAGTAAGTATTTTATACCACTTCGGCGGCTGAGGGTTTTGCCTGTTTGTTGAAGATGATGTTCAACACGATGGCGGTTAAGCTGCCCAAGACAATGCCATTTTCGACGACAACGCGGATCATGTCAGGGAGATCTTTGAAGATGGCTGGAACCACGGAAGTTCCCAATCCCATGCCAACCGAACACGCCACAATCAGAAGATTTTGGGTTTGTTTAAAGTCGATGGTAGCCAGGGCCCGAATGCCGGAAACGATGACCATACCAAACATGGGGATCATCGCTCCGCCGAGAACAGCGTTAGGGATGATAGTGGTTACTGCTGCTACTTTTGGCAATAACCCCAACACGATGAGGATAATGCCGGCCGCGATGACCACGGCGCGCGATTTCACTTTGCTCAGAGCTACCAGCCCCACGTTTTGCGAAAAACTGGTATAAGGGAACGAGTTGAACAGCCCGCCGATCATGATGGCCAAGCCTTCAGCGCGCAGTCCTTTTTTCACTCGTTCTCCTTCCAATTTTTCGTCACATATGTCGGCCAAGGCCATGAAAACCCCAGTCGATTCAATCATGCTGACGATCGCGACCAAAGACATGGTAATGATAGAAGACACATGGAATTCGGGTACACCGAAATAAAAAGGTTGCACGATTCGGAACCAGCTCGCGTCCGCAACATGGCTCAAATCCACCAAACCCATGAACCAAGCGGTAATCGTACCGATGACCATGGCGAGCAGGACGGAAATGGATTGAATGAATCCTTTGCCAAACCGATTGAGCAAGATGACGGAGAGAAGCGTCAGCAGTCCCAGGAACAGGTTTTCCCATTGCCCGAAAGTGGGGGAGCCTTGCCCTCCGGCCATATTGTTCATGGCGACAGGAATCAGGGATACACCGATCGTGGTAATGACTGATCCGATCACCACAGGAGGAAACAAACGCATAATATGATTAAAAAATTGCGCGATCAGGGTAACGATCAAGCCAGACGCGATGATCGATCCATAAATGGCGGGCAAGCCTTCCAATTGCCCGATAGTGATCATTGGCGGCACGGCGGTAAAGGTGCAGCCCAAGATGACGGGAAGTTTGACACCGAAATAACGGCCGCCAATCACTTGCAAGAGTGAGGCGATACCGCAAGTGAATAAATCGATCGAGATCAAATAAGCCAATTGTTCGGGATTCATCTTTAGCGCCCCGCCAACAATCAAGGGCACAACCACCGCCCCGGCATACATGGCTAAGACGTGTTGAAATCCCAGAAAGGAAATCTTCCATCCATTTAATTTACCCATGAGGAACCTCCATTGATCATTTCCGAATAATATAGTCTATATAATAGCATATCGTTCAGTTTTTGTGGATAGGAAATAAATATTGGAAAGATTGAATGATTGGGCAGAAGAATGGCTGTAGGGATGTCCGGCAGGGAAGTGCGCTTGTACCTGATATATTGAAATATATGGATAAAACCTGGCGTATTGAGACGCCAGGTTTTTGTTTGGCGAAGAAATGGAAAAATTACGCGTCGCGGTATGCCCTGCTGCTTTTATCGGACTTTATGAAATGCCAGCCAATGGCCATAGCCATGAGTAATGACAAAACCAGTCCCATGATTCCTTCTCCATTTTGGAAAAAAATATCTCCAGTGATAATGCCTTGCTTATTGGTATAAATGTTGCCGAGAAACGCTGGATTCAACATATTCCAAACCCAATGCAGTAACACGACAGGGAGCAAGGCCCCAGATAGGTAATAAGCATGTGAAAATGCGAATGAAAAGAAGAACGCGGTAACAGCTTGCACTAGGCTCACCGCCATTGGATTGCCGATCCCGGTGGATTTGGCGAGCAGGAACACCAGGGGAATGTGATAAAGCGCCCATACAAGCCCTACAAGAATCGTTGCTTTAAATTTTCCCATAGATGAGGTGAAATGCTTTAACAAGAAGCCTCTCCAACCATATTCCTCTCCCCAGAAAACAGGGAAATCCAACAAAAAATAAAGTGGGAACATATACAGGGATTGCATAAATGATGAAAACGAGGTCGGACTCACCGATCCGATTCCGCAAAATAAGGAAATAATGGACAGAGCGCCAATAAAGAGTAAGGGATAAAAAATTGCGAACAAGATCGCTTTGGCATTGCAATTTTTAACGATGGACAACACCTCGCCCCACAGGGATTTTTTATACGCCCATATTTGAAAGCAGAGGGCGATCACCGCGGGGGTGATCATCACGTAAATGATATTTTCCACGGTGCTTTGGTACCCACCCGTATAATAAGACATGCCTTCAATCGCCCACGAAACCAGTAAAACGACCGCAATATAAAGATAAACAAAGCTGATTCGCATATTGGAGCGATTCACGGTTATTCCTCCTCCCAGACAGTCTAGTTGAGACAACTTTACTTTATTTTTAAAGTTGACTATTGATTTTGTTGCTCTATAGTGATAAGTTTACTTTTTATTTTTATTATACTAAATATAAAAAATAATATTTGTTTATGTAATATATTGAATGTTGTCTTCATAACGACTAAGGGATGATTTCTGTTTCGTTTGACAGTATAACGGGAAGTAAAACGTGAAAAATAAAATGATTTAACTATATAAGAGAAAAAGAGTTTGAATGAAGTGATTAAAGAATTTGATTTAGATTACGTATCATGGGAATAATGAATAAATTGTGAGTTTAATAGGAAATTTGTGGACGCACTGACGGGTTTTGATTAAAATTGAATTTGCTTATAAAATTACATATTCATTGAATAGGAGGTTTTGTTTTTGAAACGTTTTCTCACTCTAATACTTGTACTTACTGTTTCATTATTGTCTGGATGCGGAAGTAAAGAGAATGAGAACAATGCAGAAACGAGCCAAGTAAAGGAAGAGCAAAAATCGGAAGAGACAGCAAGTACAGCAGATGCTGTAGAACCTAATCAAGCTCATAAAGAGATTGAATTCAAAAGTATCAACTGGATAATGGGAGCGCCTGATCCTGAGCCCACCGCAGGAATTTGGGTCTACAACAAAGATAAGCATCCCTCCAGTTTGGACAACCAGGATTGGGATCATGAAGATATGCTTTATGTACAAGCGAGCAAGAAATATAAACATCAACAGATTACAATTAAAAAGCTTCAGGTTATTGAGAATGATGTAATTAAAATTATTGTTTCTTGGGAAAAGGATATTGGTAGGGAATTGCCACCACGGGATTATGTCACGGTTGAAACTGGTGCACTAGATGGAAAGAAGTTCATTGTTGAAGACATGGATGGACAAAAAGTGGATATTAAATAAAACGCCCTAGGAGAAGTCTTTAAAGTTGGAGGGAACTATGAGTAATAAGCTATTTCTCTGCTTGCTAATTGTGGGCCTTCTTATAAGTGGTTGTTCCCATTCAAATAGCACACAACCTACTGAAAAAAAACAAGTGAACAATGAATCCAAAGACAAAGAAACTGTGAAGATTCCCGAAGAATTAAAGGGAGTTCCCTTACCTCCGGCCGGTAAATATTCAGGTGAGAAATATAATTGGGCCAAAGTTAAACAAGAACTGGATAAAATCCCCAAGAACGCTGATGGAAAGACGATTCTTAACAAGTTTTATGAGCTGGCAGCGGAGGATTACACACCTTACTTTAAGTATTTTCAAGAATTTGATACATCTATCATCAAAGTTGATAAAGGCCCCGGCGGAATGAAAAGCTTGAAACTACCTGAAGAAAAGCCAGTGAATATTGTAATTTTGGTTGATTCAAGCGGCTCTATGGCTGCAAAAGTATCCGGTGGTCAAAAGATGGATTTAGCGAAACAAGCAGTTGAATCATTCGCCAAACAAATGCCCGACGGAGCTAATGTTTCACTTACTGTCTATGGCCACAAAGGTAGTAATAACGAGAAAGATAAGGCCGTTTCCTGCAATAGTATTGAAGAGGTTTACCCGCTTGGAGCTTACGATGAAAGTAAATTCAACAATGCTTTAAACAAATTTCAACCAACCGGTTATACTCCGTTGGCAGGAGCTATGAAACTGGCCAAGCAAAAGCTGGCCAACCAGAGCAAGGCCGAAAATATTATTTATGTAGTGAGCGATGGAATAGAAACTTGCGGCGGGGATCCTGTTCAAGTGGCAAAGGAGCTCCACACATCCAATATTAAAGCTGTAGTAAATATTATCGGCTTTGATATTGATGATGCTGGACAAAAAGCGCTTGAAGAGGCAGCTCGGGCTGGTGGTGGCAAGTATAGTTCGGTAAATTCCAAAGTGGATCTGGAAGACTATTTTGCAAAAGAGCGGGGTCGACTTTATGATGCATGGTCTCGCTGGGCTGGAGAGCATTATGACAAGGCGTCAGATGTATCAAATAAAAAATACAAAGAGTTAGAAAAGAAGTCTGCCGAGATGTATAAAATAACAGAGAGAGAAACAATTCGTTTCTATCATATGGAAGAGTATTTGGAGAAAGAACGTGGGTTTGAATTCCGACTTCTCTATGATCATGTTGACCAAAAGTTTCGAGAGCGCGCTAACCACATTCATGACTACAACTTATATATAGCGAATGAACTTCAGAAAAAGGTTTTGGAGGAAGCCAATAAGATACAAAAAGAGGTGTTGAACAAAGCAAACGAAGAACAGGATAAGCTTTATTAAAAGATATACAGTCAACTGAAGTTAATATCATGCTTTCCCCTGAACCCGATCTCATAGGTATATGAGGGGAGAGCATTTTTTTCTACAGTCACATCACTTTTCAGCAAGCGCCTTTTAATAGTTAACAATTTCGCATTGAAATCAATTGGCATGGATAAATTCTCCATCAGATGAATAAATGGATACCTGCGCCCATGATCGTACTTTGCAAAATGAAAAAAACAATAAAATGATGGTTTGACAGCAGGATTATCCCCATGATATGATCCAAGAGTAACCAATTGGAGAAAGGTGGTATTAATCTCAAACATGGGCACTTTGTTTGTATTCTAAGCTCTCTTCATGCAAAGAGATGATTTGAATGCAGACCCTGCTTGCCGTGCATCAAGCAGGCGAAGTATGGAAGGTGACGAAGGTTCGTTCATTTTCCCATGCTTTGTTAAAGTGTGCCCAAAAGAGAGGTTAATCAACAGGTCAGATCTGCCTTTCTCAATTCGGCAATAGATCTGATTATAACCGTGGGTGCAGACTGCATTCACGGCTTTTTGCATTTAGAAACATTGTAGGTATTTCAGCGTTTTGGGCAAGGAGACATGATTCATTTTAATAGAAAGGCAGGGAAAAGGAATGCAAGCGCAAGAGAAGATGAATGCTACGCCCACGATATCCGCTTTGCTTAAAAATCGGTTTGTTCAAATCATCCTCTTATCGGGATTATTTTTGCAGATCGGTATTTGGGTACGCAATTTTGCAATCTTGTTGTTTGTCATGGAGAAAACGAATGGAGATGCAACCGCTATATCCATGATTTCGGTCGCTGAATTCGCCCCGATTTTCATCTTTTCATTTATCGGTGGAACCTTTGCCGACCGATGGCGTCCCAAAAGGACGATGATCTGGTGTGATTTTTTGAGCGCTTTATCCATTTTTGCCGTTCTGTTGACACTGATGTTCGGCACCTGGAAAGCTGTCTTTTTCGCCACATTGGTTTCGGCGATCTTGTCTCAGTTTTCCCAGCCTTCAGGCATGAAGCTGTTTAAGTTGCACGTGCCGGAAGCGTTAATTCAGATGGGGATGTCGATTTACCAAACGATGTTCGCCGTGTTTATGATTTTGGGGCCTGTGCTCGGGACGTTCGTCTATCAGCATTTCGGGATCGAAATGGCTATTGGTATAATGGGTATCGCCTTTTTGCTGTCTGCCTTGGTGCTGTTGTTTTTGCCCGAAGATCGGGTGTTGGAAGAAGATAAGGCGCCGTCGTCCGTGTGGCAGGAAATGAAGGATGGCATTCGCTATGTCATGTCCAAGCGGGTGCTGACCCTATTGGGTGGATGTTTTTTAACGGTAGGTTTGGCACTGGGTTTGATTCAGCCATTGGGAATTTTTCTGGTGACCGAACACCTGGGTCTGGCGAAAGAGCAATTGCAATGGCTGATGATGGCCAATGGGTTGGGGATGATTTTGGGTGGCGGTATCGCTATGGCCTTCTCCAAAAACGTCCCACCGCAAAGGCTGCTGATGATGGGTGTTTTCTTCAATGCGGTTGGGATTGCCCTTTGTGGTTTGTCTACTGTCTTATGGCTGACACTTCTGATCGAATTCCTGGCAGGTCTGGTACTGCCTATGATCCATATCGGGATCAATACGCTGATTTTGCAACATACGGAAACGGAGTTTGTGGGTCGGGTGAACGGAATTTTAAGCCCGCTATTTACGGGGGCCATGGTGGTGACCATGAGTGTTGCCGGTTCGTTCAAAAACCTGTTATCTGTTGTGTGGATGTTTGAAATCTCAGCGTTTGTAATGTTCTTGGGTGCACTGATTATCCTTCCCATGTATCGTATGCCGGGAAATCAAACGTTTGAAGGGTCATCCTCGACGGAAGCGCAACAATAATGACATAAAGAAAAAGACCTTGGCTGATTGGGCCAAGGTCTTTTTTATTTTTTACACGAGCGCCATTTTCCACTCATGTAATTCCAATCGGCGAACCCCTTCTTTGACGTAAGGGTCTTGTTCGGCCAATTTTCTTGCTTCCTCCAACGAATCGGCAATGTATATCACCATGCCGCCGGAGCCATCAGCGAAGGGGCCTTTGGCGAAAACTTTCCCTTGTTGTTCCATTTCTTCTAAATAAGCTAAGTGCTGTGGGCGGAAAGCCAGATTTTTTTCTGCGTCTGCCATATGCAGGATTGCGGCGTAATATGCCATTGTAAACTCAGTCTCCTTTGGTGTCTGATTTTTAACAAAGACTGTATTGATTGTAGCATGAAATGTGGAGACCGCCGAGCGCCTGTTTTATTTTTCAACATGCGATGCGAGTGATTGAAGCAACCCCGCCCAACCTTGATCCATGCGATTGCGTACCACTTGATGGCTTTCACCGAACTCGGTGGTTGTATCGGTTTTCCAGCCGGAATGGATCAAAGTAAACGCAGTGGTGTCATCTAACTCTTGTAATTCAAATGTGATGGTCCAATCTTTGCCCCATCGGAAAGAAAGGTGATGAGGAGGGTTGATTTCGGTCACTGTGCAGGGAGACAAGCCAAAGCCGCCGGCATTCAAGTGGAAGGCATGTCCTTGCTTTGGTTGAAAATCGTTGGGCATAAACCAAGCGGCAAGGCCTTCTGAAGTAGCGACTGCTTCCCACACTTTCAGAATGGGTGCCTTCAACACCAAATTGTGCCGGATATCCGGTAATTGAATTGAAGGATTTTCACTCATCAACATGCACTCCAGTCTGTGTTGATAGTGGACCGAACGCTTCCATATCAACATTTTTCATTATTGTTTGCAGGGATTGAGCGGTTATGCTTAGACCTTCTCAGGTGTGTTTCAGTCAGATTTATTTAGGGTATAGGAGGTGAGTGGAGATGTCTAAGCATAAAAGCCAGAGGAGGCAACGGAATGAGAAGGGGAAATTTGTCTGCAATTTTTTTAAATTTCGCAAACCGAGAATGCAGGGGGTCGAGTGATTTATACGAGCATTTGGCCTTAAGGACAGCAGAAGATGGAGAACTGCTCGATCTCGCATCACATGCACGGCCAGGACAGCCTGTGCCCAATCTGTTTCTGGGAGCGGTGCATTTTTTGTTATTGCAAGGAAAGGAACATCCATTGGCGCAATATTATCCCAGTGTGGTGGCCGAGCCCAAAGATCCCAGCCAGGCATTTGCTCATTTTCGGGACTTTTGCTTCACGTTCAAGGATGAAATTATCACAATACTCAAAGAAAAACGGGTTCAGACGAATGAAGTGAGGCGATGTGCCTATTTGTACCCTAGTTTCTGTATGATCCATCACTTGACCGAAAAACCTTTGTCTTTGATTGAAATAGGAGCCAGTGCGGGTTTACAGCTGTTATGGGATAAGTACGCGTATTCATACGGTGATGTACAAACTTATGGGGACGCCTCATCGCCGGTTCTGATCAGCACAGAGATAAGGGGAGAAAACCGGCCATTTTTGTTGCCGACCAGCCCTCCCGTCGCCACCCGGTGCGGAGTCGACTTGCATGTGAGTGAGTTGACTGACAGCGAAAATGTACTGTGGATGAGAGCTTTAATCTGGCCGGAACATACAGATCGGGTTCAACTCTTTGAGAAAGCAGCTGAACATTTCCTCAATGAGTCAGTTGAGCTGATCGAAGGGGATGGGGTTGCCCTGTTGCCGGAATTGGCGTCAAAGATTCCCGAAGAAACGGTAATCTGTATTTTTCACACACATGTGGCGAATCAATTGTCGGAAAGCGACAAACAGAAATTGATTCATCATGTCACTGCATTGGCCGAGTCAAGAGAGGTATTTCACTTATACAACAATTTGCAGGATCGCTATCTGCACTTGGATCGCTTCATCGATGGTGAGTGGCGCACGGTAATGATTGCTGAAACCGATGGGCATGCCCGGTGGGTCCGTTGGATGTAATAAATCATATACTTCCGCCTATGGTTTTATCTAGTTGGTTATAAGCAAGTTCGATAAATTTGGTTAGTTTGGCCCGCATGGATTCTTCCGTCCGCGCATCCAATCCCCACTGAGCCATGCTAAGTACCGGACGCAGTGCCGCGCAAAGATCCCAGTAAGGAAGAAGGGTAAAGTCGACAGCAGGCATCAGCGCTCGGTATTGCTGAGTGAAGTGGTTCATCGCATCGTGCCCGAACGCCCAAAACAATTCCAGCCGACTGTTGGCAACATCGGACAACGGATCTCCCACCGCTGCATCTTCCCAGTCGATGACGGCCACTAGTTGTTGATCATGCCATAATATATTGCCCGGCCAAAAATCTCCATGCAATAGGACAGGCTCATTCTGTTGGGGTAAAGGCCAATTAGATGTCAGCGTATCCCAGATAAGCCGTTCAACTTTAGATTCGGATGGTTGGCGGCAAAGTGTTTGCCGATATATCGCTGATTGATCAGGAAGAAAAGTGATACCCTGTCGTGCATAATCAACGCGATGGATTTGAGCGAGAGCGGCCGTAAATTGATTGAGGTAATTCGTTAAATCAGCGGGGGAGAGCTCGGTTCGCCCTTCAATGTATTCCATCGCAATGCAGGGGGTTGGGAAAAACATGCTGGATTCCTCGATGTGCAAGGGGGTTGGTACGGGCAGTCCCAGGGCATGGAGTACTTGCAAGAGTTGAAATTCATCTCGCGCCGCATGGGGATTTTGGGCTAAATCCGCCTCGCCGTGGCGACGGACGACGATTTTCCGCTTTTGACCATCAGTACCCACCATCTCAAGGGCTGTCACCTGTGCCGAAACGCCTCCTTTCAATTCCCATGCACGTACCCATTTGCCATGAGGGTCGATGTGCTTAATCAACTGTTCCCATTGTTCATTGGTTGTAACTGGAACCATGGATTGATGCTCCTTTTCTGGGGGAATGCCGTTTTCTCTTTTGTTTCACGCTTTGTTCGAGGATAGTTTAACTGATTCCTTCCCAGATGTGAAGGATTGGGATGAATCTCTGCGAAAGTGAGCAACATAGGGAGGCGAAAAACAATAGAAGGATGACCCAGAAAGGATGCAGGAGCCATGAGTAATGTGAAAATAAGCCCTTACTTATATCTACCTGGAAATAGTGAAGAGGCGCTGAATTTTTACAAAAACGTGTTCAATGGGAAAATCGAGCGGTTGCAACGCTTCAGCGATGTGCCTGACATTTCCGTCAGTGAGGAACACAAGGATAAAATCTTGCATGCCCACCTGACGTTTGGGGAACAAGAGATCTTTTTTTCAGATATGATTGAACATCATGTCTATGGGAATCAAGTAAGCCTAGCTTTGAAGTTTACGCAAGTGGAAGAGATTGAAAGAGTGTTTCGGGCATTATCTGAGGGTGGGGAAGTATTAATGCCTCTCCAAGACACATTCTGGGGAGCCAAGTACGGGAAGTTAATTGATCGTTATAGGGTGAATTGGGATTTGAACTGCCAATTGTAATGAAGTTCACCAGAAGTTCCAGCTCAACAGGGCTAGGAACTTCTGGTTGTTTAAGTGTCGGTTAAATTCTGTTATTTCATCATACAAAGGTAATAAAACCATCTCCCCTTTCAGGGTAATTCCATATGACAGGAATTTGACAAAGTTTAGATCAAAGAGGAGGCGTTTTTTTGAACAGCAGGTTGCCAGTATTGGTGAGCATGGTGTTGTCTATGTTGGTTGCTGCCATGGATTCGACCATTATGAATACAACCATGCCAGTTATTGCGAAAAGTTTGGGTGGATTTGACCTTTATGCATGGGTGTTTGCTGCCTATATGATTGCGACAACCGTACTTGCTCCGGTGGCTGGTCGGTTATCTGATTTGTTTGGCAGAAAGCGTGTTTTTGCTTTGGGAATTTTCCTGTTTTTAATCGGTTCAACCCTTTGTGGAGTGGCACAGAGCATGGTTCAACTCGTGATTTTCCGCGGAGTTCAAGGAATTGGTGCTGGCTTCATGATCCCGTTTCCGGCTATTATTACTGGCGATTTGTTTTCTGTGGAGCAACGTGGCAAGATTCAGGCGCTTGGTACAGGGATGTGGGGATTGTCAGCGATCATGGCTCCCATGTTGGGTTCATTTTTTGTTGAGTATTTAACTTGGCGATGGATTTTCTTTATTAATATCCCTATCTGTATCCTTGCGTTGTTGACTTTGTTACCTTTTCAGGAGAAGTACACTGCAAAGCCAGCGCGAGTGGATTATGTTGGCGCGCTTTTATTCTCCGCAGGGGTGACATTATTGCTCATGGTCACGGTGGTGGATGAATATCGATTCCTATATGGACTGCTTGGCGCATTGTTCATCTTGGGCTTTTATTTGTTCGAGACAAAACAAGCGTCGCCGCTCGTTCCCTTTTCCATGTTTGATGATAAAAATATTCGCTGGATGAATATCCATGGCTTTTTCGGCTGGGCGGCATTGTTTGGAACAGCGAGTTTTATTCCATTATTCCTGCAAAAAATGGCACATCTATCTATATTGATGAGCGGAGTTGCGTTGCTTGGGTCTGCAGTTGGGTGGATGAGCGCAGCGGTTCCGGCAGGGAAGTGGATATTGAAATATGGCTATAGACCCTTATTTATTATTGGGAGTTTGTCGCTTACAGTGTCGGGCGTGCTTTTGGTATTGTTACAAGCGGAACATGGATTTTGGTATGCATTCTTTGTGATGGTCGTACAAGGATTTGCTTTCGGATTGTTGTCTACAACCGGTGTGATTGGAGCTCAACAGCTGGTTCAAGCGCATCAAAAAGGGGTTTCTACATCTTTTCTAATGTTTACTCGCAATATTGGCACTGCGGTGGGTGTGACCATCATGGGGATGTTTTTGACGGAAGCGACAGATTTTATGAGCGGCATTCACCGTATGTTTCTATATGGCTTGATTGGAAGCATCATCGCTTTGATCAGCGCATTTTTTATTAGTGATGGGAACAGGGAAAGGGCATTGATCAGATGAGCTGAAGTAGCACCGCGTGTTCAAGTCGGCCATTAGGACGAATCGATGCAGTTGTTGAAATGGTTTATTTTATTCCCTCTATTCTCCGTTTTTGTATTGAGTGTATGATCATTCAATAATGAGCTGGTGTTACGGAGTACTAAATTTGGAGGAAAAAAGTGATGCCACGCACGAAAGAAGAAAACGAACGTATTCGGCGGATGACCAAAGAGAAAATTCGGATCGCGGCAATGGAATTGTTCATGAAACAAGGGTATCACGCCACGTCAGTTGATGATGTGGCCAAACACGCTGGCATATCCAAAGGCCTTCTTTACAACTACTACAAAGGGAAAGAGGAGCTTCTGGCGACGATGGTCGAGGACAGAATCAGTGAATTGGTTCAGGTGATGGAAGAAGCCAAGGCCATTGAGACGCCTGCCGGACAGCTCAAGCATATTGTCGAGGGCGTGATAGATAATGTCTATCGAAAACCCGAAGTGTTCCGTTTCTATCTCCATCTGCAAACGCAACCAGAATCTGACGAAGTGGTGGCAAAATACAGTAAGCGCTTGGTTGAGGAAATCACCAGACAATTTGAACATCAGTGTGATATGTTTGAAAGGCTGGGAGTCAAGGAACCAAGGATGCGTTCGTTATACTTTTCATCCGTGCTTCAAGGAACCATGTTCATGCTGTCCACTTACCCGGAACGGTTTCCTGTAAAAGAAGTAAAGGAGCAAATTATTCAGGAGTTTTTGGATATGTCTGATGATTAGAGAGAATCTCAGCCGACAGGGGAGTCGGCTGTTTATTTTATGGGAGCATATCTGGTGAATATTCTTTCTCATTGCTAGAATAAGATTAAGATTGTTCGGCATTCGCAGCAGTGAAACACGTCGCTTTTGCTTCTACCCAATTCTTTAACTAGCAATGAAATCTGGAAAAAATGGATCTGATAAATGCCGGACAGGCAATCGTCAACTGTCCGCCATCGCTTATGAAGAAAAAATATATATCATCGCTATCCTTTTTTTAATGTGCGTGCTATTTACAACATGCAGGGTACCAGGTATTTACGGCAGGTGGTCATTGCGTTTGATGGGCGCAAACTCATATTCAGGCAAGATAAAGTGTGTGATATAAGATCCGGGCAGAATATGAATAGCCGCAACGAAAAAATGGGGTGCAGATATAAATCGGAGTCTGAATTTTTAACTTTCTGACGGGACTGTGTACAGAGATACTCAAAATATTGGCCGCTATCGGACCCATTTGATCTATTTGGCCGGAGGCAAAAACATATTCGACGATATACAAAAAGAGCTAGAAGATCTGTCTGCCAACGGTTTATCGTAAGGCCTCTTTCCACAGCCGCTGAGGAGGTACGCGTACAGCTGGCACTGAAGATTCTCGCCAAAGGAATGTATCAGGCCATATTAAGATGCGGATAAACAGTACGTTTGCAAAGAATTGAAAATTCAGGTATCACAAACTAAATTTAAACCCAAACAAGTTTGCAAAGCAAACAAAAGCTAAATAAAAAACAATCAGAAAGTATAACACATGATAAGGAGAATACAATATGAATCAACAGATTCCTGATGTATCAGATCAAACCTTATCCCATATCGCCAAGAAATACAACCTCAATCCAGCCCGATTGACAATGCTTGCTGGCAATGTGAATAAGGTATATGAACACGAGAACCCGGAACATCCCACCATTCTTCGGTTAACTCCTGTGCAGCGCCGAACATTGGATGAAGTGCTGGCCGAAGCTGATTTTGTACATTATCTCGCCCAGAAGGGAGGGCCAGTCGCCGATGTCATTCCAACCAGTGACGGCAATCTGGTAGCAAGCACAGAACAGGGATGGCACGCCGTTTTGTTCGTGAAAGCCCAAGGGCGTTTGCCAAGGCAAGAGGATTGGAATGAACAGTTTTATTATATGTGGGGGAAGTTAACGGGCTGGTTGCACGCCCAAGCGAGTGTATATACTCCGGCGGTTCCAGCTCGCAGGCGCCAGTGGTGGGAAGATGACTTGTTAAAGATTGAAGAAAGCATACCACAATCTGAAACGCAAGTATTGCTAAGAGCGAGAGAGTTGATGGATCAATTGCATTCGTTTTCCAAAGACTCCAACAGTTACGGTTTGATTCATCATGATCTGCATATGCGTAACTTTTTCATTGATGATAACCGTATCATGGTATTTGATTTCGACGATTGTTGTTATCATTGGTTCATCAATGATATTGCAGTCATTCTTTATCACGCGTTGGCAAGATTCGGCAAACCGCCGGGCCGATGGGATGGAGAAAAGGCATTCGCCGCCCATTTCTTGACGCACTTTAAACGCGGATATGAGACCGAACATCAGCTGGATACCTTTTGGTGGTTGCAGTTACCTGTTTTCATGAAACTGCGTCGGGTTGCCATCTATGTTTTTTATCATCAAGCGCTGGACTTTAAGCAGTTGTCAGAGGAATGGGTTGATGTGATCCACCGCACTCGCCGGGACATCGAACAAGACTTTCCGGTGACTCAATTGGATTTGGCAGATTGGCTTTCGTCTTAGGGGTAAATGGATAGAAATTTCAAACATTCATTACACGATATAGGAGAATCTAATATTAGACTCTCCTATTTTCTTAAGAAAGGATATGAATAATGGTTTACTCAGGCGTATTTGAACGCTTTTTCCTTTTAGGAATCAAGAAAGTGATCTTTTCTTCTGCTCAATGGTCGAAGTTTGACTTGCTCAAACGAAACTACCCTTGCATAGACAAAACCTTGTTTCCTGCTCTTCCTTCTGATGAAGAAGGAGAGGAACATTTATTTTTCTACGATGAAGAATTAAAAGAGGAAATCTACCTAAAATACATCAAAGGCAATGAACATATTAAGCCATATACAGAAGTATACCATCGCTTACTGGGAACCATTTTAGGATTTCCGCCAAAGGCAGTTGACTTCTTTTCGTCGGGTGAACATGAGAAACAGCCACATAAAAAGGTTTTCCTTCAATTTGGTGGTGTCCAATGTGTTGCAAGCATTGATAATCTGGTGGAAGATGTTGAGTGGTTATGGGAGAAATATCCCTATCCTGAAAGCGATATTCTAATAGCTAAGTATAAATACGATTACGTCGATTTTACTTATGGAGATATTAAAGCAGTGAAAGAAGCGCAGCAACATGGTCTAGCATACATAGAGAAGCAGTTAGAAAAAGAGGCAAAAAAGATAGGAAAAGGTTTCAGCCTTAATGACTAAGCGTAACATTTGTCTTCAAGGGGCATGCAGTTGTGCCAAGAATGGAGTTCTTTGCCCAAGGGTATATACCCACAGATCAGCGTCACATTCCATCCTCTCACTCAATTAATCATAATTTAATATAGCCGCCCATCTAGGACGGCTTAATTGTTTCTTCAAGCTTCTTCAGCCAAAGCTTGTTTACGAAGCTGTTTCGTTAACAAATCGGCTTGTCTTACGATTTCGGGAATGCGGCTTTCCTTGCCGACGAAGTGCTGAGTCAGTCTGAGCACTGAAGGTAAATCGATGTAATTGCCTACAGACACATAGATGGGTTTGACGCCATCTTGGGTCCGGAGGACTGCTCCCACTACATCTCCCTGATCTTTGATCCACTCCACACTTCCTTGAGTTTTTTGAGGTTCGGGATATTCTCCAATGAAGTGCGTTTTGGCAATGCCGATGGTCGGTTTGCCAATGAAGAAAGAAGCATGGGTTGCCAAGCCGACGCGTTCGGGATGCAACATGCCATTCCCATCAAAGAAAACCAAATCTGGCTCATAATGAAGCTTTTCCCAAGCCTTGAGAAAGAGGGGAAGTTCACGAAAAGCCAAGAATCCGGGTACATACTCTTGAACCACTTCATCAATATGGTAGACGGTTTCTTTTATCTGCTGAGTGGCATAATCCATGATAACAATGACGGCGACAGCTCGGCGGTCATCTGGAAAGTAAGCTAAGTCTACACCGGCCACATCTTTGGGTTGCCCCGGATAGGGAGTGATCTGAATCTGTTGCCGGAGTGATTGCTGAATGGCCTTCATCTCATCCAGTGACAAATCAAAAGAATGAATTACATTGATGTTCATAACTACCTCCGAAGATGCTAGACCTTGGGGACCTTGTCTATGTTATCTTAACACAAGGTGTATGAACATTCTTAACGTGATGCATGATTGGTTCAGGCGGCAGAATCCGTGTAAAAGATTCTTGGCAGAAAAAGCCAAACGCCACCGCAATTTCCAATATGCGCTTATCACTGCTGACAAGTTCCTCCGCCGCTTTGGACAGCCGCCGTTCGCGAATGTAATTGGCAGCCGTTTTGCCTACGATGCGATGAAAAACGCGGTGAAAGTGGTAAGGGGAATAAGCCGATTGTTCAGCCAATGTAGACAGATTCAGATTGGAGTCGAGATGTTGATCGATGTAGCGCAAGGTCTTCTCGATCGTATCAGCCAAGGATTTGTCCTGATCCAAGTCCATCCTCCTTCCCGCTGATTTCACTATACTAGACGGCGCTAATACGTGTTTGATCATTCTTGCTATGTTCGACATGGGGCGAGTTATGGGATGGCAACACCTCAGCCAAAAGCGACGAAAATAACCAATAAAGCGAGCCAAATATTTGGCTCGCTTTATTGGGGTAGAGGGAGCGAAGACCAATTTTGGTGCCATCTCCCTATAAAATGGAAAATGACTTGAGAAACCATTTAGGTAACTCAAGTCATTTGATATATTCTACTTGGTCATTATTTTACTCTGTACATGTTCTTCTTTGGTAGCATTAAGACGCCTAGTTTTGATAAATAGTGACAGAACCGTGGTAAGGGTGAATAGTAAGGCAGTGATCATGTAAACCGTTCTAACCCCCAAGAAGTCTGCAATTGCTCCCATGATTAGAACTGAAAAACCAAATGTAACGAACATAATGGTTGTTACCGCTGCAAAAACCTTTGGCAACATATCCTCACGAGTTTGAGCTTGAATAAATGTTCTTTGAGCAATACTTCGTAACTGGTTGGGAAGACCCATTGCAAAGGATAGGAAGAGCGCCAACCAAGGATTCGAATTAATCGCAAAACAGAAAGTGGCAGCACTCAGTATTGCACATCCCCATAAAATGCTCTGTTTCACTCTTTCCTCGATGATCCGTGACAAACTCCAGACAATCAGCCCACCTAAAATCGTGCCCACAAAGTAGCCAGAATTGATGAATCCCCACCAGATTTCCCCTTTGTTTAATGCTTCTTTGACAAAAACGAGTAGAATGGAACCGGTCCAGATGGCGCCGCCAAAATTAGATACCAGTTCCATAAATGAAATGATCCTCAGATCGAGATCTTTCCAGATATACTGCCATCCATCGATGATTTGTTTCCATTTTCCAGAGTTCTTCGTTGATAAGGACTCTTCATTGGAGGAGTCTGTCACAAATAAAAGGCAGAGTGTTGATAAAACCATGAGCCCAGTGGTGATCAACATCACCGATGTTGTACCGAGGTGATAAACCAATACCCCTCCAAGCGACCACCCTACAAGCAAAACGAATTGATCCGAAGTTGTCAGTAAGCTATTCGCTTTCATTAAGTAATCTGCCGAAACCAAACGAGGAGTTAGTGCATTCCTTGCAGGTAGAGCACATCCGTGGATTACAGAAATCCAAAAGACTAAGAAAAGCAGGGTCATTGTCAGCCAGGTGGAATGCCCATCTAGATCCAACAAAGCCATAACTGCAAATAACAAGGTTTGCCCCACTTGAGAAATCCAAATTAAGTGAAGCAATTTCATTCGATCCATCACCAACGGTACCAAGATCGTACTGATTGCCTGAGCAATCACGCGAAGTAAAGGAAAGAGCCCTGAGATAAACGCCGAGCCGGTAATTTTGTAGATCACTGTAACGATTGACAGAATGTATAACGAATCTCCCAAATTGGATAGGGATTGACTCAACCAAAGCATTTGAAAAGAGATATTTTTTTTCATGGAAGCACCTCTTTTTTCAAATGATAAAAGTGATCAATCGACGAAACACCTATTAATCACATTGGGTTAACCTCACTTCGTCTGATTATTTTAGAAAAAAATTAAATATTAACTATTTTCCATATTTTAATGATATAATATAGATGACTTCGGTATCCGAAGTTTTTGTTCTCAATAAATTTTTTAGGAGGTGCTGGCAAAAGCAAAAGAAAGGATTTTGCTTTATTCCAAAAATCATTACGAAAGCAAAAGCCCCGCTTTGCTGGTAATGATGATCCACGACGAAAACAAGAAGAAGTAAGCCACCTAATCAGTTAAGTGCAGGGAACTGGCCCTTCCCTGCACTTCTTAAAAAGGAGGTTTCTGTATGTCGTGTGTCCAGCCAAAGCAGGGCAAACAAACATGTTTTCCTTTTCTGCACTCTAAAAACATTATACAAAACATTGAAACAATTATCACGGTTTTTAATCCGGAAACCCCAATCTCAGAAGAAAATCGTAAAAGGTTATTCTTTGACGTGATCAATACCTTACAATCCTCTTCTATTCCGAACAAGCCTAATGGTATCCATATGCAATTCGACAACGAAGCCCTTACTAACCTGATTGTAAAATCCACCATGTTGTCTCCAGAAGACGTGGCGGATGGCAAGCATTTGTTCAATGATGAGGAACGAGAAATGATCCAATACAAAATGGAGAAAGCATTGGACCTTATCAAAATCTTGCATCCGAATCTGCATTATCTTATGACTCAATTGATTGGTACATTGTACTTCATTAAGAAGGAAGGTAATGGCGGTGGTTCCGTTTCCAGTCTAATCGGGTTGATTTGGCTCAATCCTCAGCCTGATTGGACCGTTATCGATTATGCCGAGTGCATGTACCATGAGTTTATCCATAACTCTCTGTTTCTCGATGATATGGTCAACACCATTTTTCCAGATACAGAAGTGTTGGGTACGGAAGACGCGTTGGTTACCTCATCTATCTTGAAATGGAAAAGACCATTGGATCGTTCGTTCCACTCTGCTGCTGTGGCGATTGCTCTTTCCCATTTCTACACGATGCTTGGGGATACAAAAAAAGCTCAGAGTTACTTGCCTTCTGTTGAGCAAACTGTGGAGGAGCTTAACAGTAAAACGAAGTATTTGGGTGAACAGGGTGTATTAACTCTTAATCAAATGAACCACTTCCTAAAAGCAAGAGATTACGAAAGCCTTTCCAAATTTCTCTTTTGAGAAATTTATTATATAAAAACCGATCCTCAATAAAGGATCGGTTTTGCGCTTTATAAGAGGCTCTGTTATATGGGAAACTCATGAATAACCCGCTCATATTCTTCCTGTGCATCAGTAATGGCCAACTTAGAATACACTTCAAGCGATTTACGGCTTGCATGTCCAGAATAAGGTTGGATTAGTGCATCGTCAATACCTTGTTTCTTGAGCCATGTTAACAAGAAGTGGCGTAACTTATGCGGCGAAATGGATTGAACCATGCCGGCTTGATCGGAATACTTCTTGAGGATTTTTCGAATGCCGCGGTCGCTGTATTTTTTCTTCCAGGACGATTCAAAAAGGTAGACAGCACCCTTTTTCGCTACGCGATCGGCATGCATGGCCAACAACTCTTTGAAGGCGGTCGGGAACGGCACGATCCGGTCCTTCTTGCATTTCCCTTGGTTCACCCGGATCTGGCAGCGCTGGAAATCAATATCGGTCAGCTTGATGTTAATGAGTTCGCTCACACGAACGCCCGTATACAGTAGGGTCTTTATAATCATCATGTCTTGAAAATTCTTCGCCTTCCAGACGGCTTCATAATAGCGTTTAATCTCGTCTTCTGTGGGCACGTAAGGTAATTTTTTATTTGCCTTTGGCACATCGACTTCCAACTCGGCACGCAGGTGCCGGAATACGCTTTTTAGGTAATCATAATCTGGCCGTTCTTCACGAAGGTATTTGGCCAGCTCCCGGGCCTTCTTTTTTGGCGGGGTTCGGTGTTTAATGGCACTTCGCCTCCTATATTGGTAATCGCCTATCCAAATCAACGTTAAATTTGCCATATGGAGTGATATGGTTGTAAATCAGAGGACTGAGTGCGCGCAAATCTTCTGTTGTAAGCTTGTTCAGCCATCCTTGCTCCTTGATGATATTCTGAATTTTGATGGTGTTGATATAGACCAGACAGTTTTGAAGCAAGTTCAGGCTCAATATGGCGATCTCTTGCTCATCCACTTGGTTCTTTTGGATTTCCCCGTTACGTCCAAAGAAGATAAAGCTGTTGGCGGAGTTCCAGTTTTCAACGACATTCAGCCCTTCATGGATCTCACGCCGGATTTCCTCGTGCTGTAGGTATTCACACAGAAAAATCGTTTTGATCACGCGGCCCAACTCACTTAAGGCTTTATAAACGGGATGGGTCCGGTTTTGGCTGAATCGCTTGAGAATGGCTTCGGTTTCTGCGGTGTTGAATCTCAGGGCCGCAGCATATTTCACCATTTGGTCGTATTGCTGCCGGATCAGATCCCAGTTGATTGGATTTTTGGCCAGAACCGGTTGCAGGTTCGGATATGCATCGGCCATGCCATGATCGGGTTTATAGAGCTTCTGTGAGCCGATATTTTTGAATCGGGGCATCAACTTAAAACCAAGTAGATGACAGAAGGCGAAACCAACTTCGCTTTGACCATGCGTGTCCACGTAATTCCGATCAACTTTTTTTTCGGTGGCATGTTGGAGCAATCCTTTGATCATTGCAGCCACTTCCGAAGATGTGCAGGTCTTTAATTGCGAGTGGATACAGACGGACTTATTTTCAACATGCCAATAGATCATCACACCAGGTCCGCGGTAGCGGGGATGCCATTCTGTCATCAGGTTTTGATCCCAAGAACCGACTTTTTTGGAGTCAGAAGCGCAAGATGTAGTGGCTTCGCCCCACACTTCGGCTAGGCGTTCCTTCAAAATGGCATTGACGACTTTGACATTGGCTGCCTTCAAATTTTCTGGATGAATAAACTTCCGTTTGATGTACAGAAGGTTTTCGTAAGTCACATCAGTGTTACCGGTGGCCATTCTTTTTAGACCCATGTTGGTACCGAGTCCATAAAGGCAGAGCAACAGACGCTTTTGGATTTCTTCACGACTTAACTGCTCACGAATCCCAAGTGACTGAAAAGCATCTGTGAAACCTACACGCAAATCGGCTTCCTTGAAAATATCGATTAACTCAATCATCCACCAACGTTTTGTAATTTCCTTTTTGAGCTGAACCAAGCGTTCGGGCTCTGGTTGTGGATCCAATGGTGTAACCGAAATCCATCCACCCTTGTGATTCGTAATTCGGACTTTCGGATTTTGTGGAATGGTTTGATTTAGTTGATCCAACGCACGATGTAACGACTGTTTGAGATCGTTGATCACAGCGCCCACATCCATTTGCAGACCAAGGGATTCATAATACTCTTCCCGCCGTTTCTCAAAGTCGTCTGGCAAATCCTCGTCAGGATTTCGGTAGCGATTGGCCCCAATCACCCAAATCTCCTTGCATTTCAGCTTCTCCCGCAGGGAGTAGAGAACGGAAATCTCATAGTTCATACGGTTGACGCGCAAATCACCGTTCTTATCTGTCTCAAGTACCACTTTCTTAAACTTAGGCGGGATCACATCTTCAATTGGCACGTCATCGGCGACAGCAAAAAATTTTTGCTTGGTGCCAATATGTTTCTTAATCAGATCCAGTGCTTCAATGATGGGTTGATACCTTGAGTTATTTGAACGGAATTCAAGTGTATTGATCAGTTCCCCTATCGCCGTGCGGTACGTGTTACTATAAGAGCTGCGCATTTTGTAATAAACCTTTTCACGGTATACCTCTTTATTGTGGGTTAATTCCTTTAGTAAATCGCGCAACGTCTCTTCCTCAACAACGGAGAAAATCACATCTTGAACGACATGATCCTTTTTTTCCAATAGGGCTTCCAACAAGGAAGCCAAGATATTGTTTTTCCCACGAACCTTCTTAATTTCCTGCAATATTTCGCGGTCTACTTTGCGTTCAGCCTGGGCATTAATGTTATGGATAATGGTAATCAGCATTTCAACTAAGCTGTCGGTGATCTCTTGTTGTCGAGACCAAAAGAACGCCGACAACAGGGTATAGCGCAATTCTGGTGGATGGCGGCGGATCTCCACCAACTTCTCCGAAACCACACGTAACCGGTACTTCCTTAAGATTTTGGGGGGCACGTTCTTAAACAGATCGTGCGGCAACTCCAACATGCGTAATTCCTTGAGCTTTTTGATTTCCTCCTCTAAGTTCTTTCTGCTGGCGCGGCCTGGGCCCATATTGATCTTACGGAAAGTCATTCGTTCCGATTCCTCGGCCCCTTGTTCTTCAG
Source organism: Laceyella sacchari (assembly GCF_004343255.1). Lineage (GTDB taxonomy): Bacteria > Bacillota > Bacilli > Thermoactinomycetales > Thermoactinomycetaceae > Laceyella > Laceyella sacchari. The sequence goes on from NZ_SMDD01000001.1 coordinate 1,225,652, forward strand.
AAACCTCATCCTCGGCATCTGCCCAATCATCAATCATCGCGTCCATTCGGGAGATAGAGGCAGATGAAAGGCGTTGAAACGTTTGAGCAAAGAATTTCTGCTCATAATTATGTAAAGCGGATCGTACCAACGTTTCAACAGTATTGTCCACGGGCGGCTCGATCTTCCGCTGCCGGAGTGTAGCGTAAACTCGCTCTTTCAAGACAGGGATATCATGAATATGGGTCAACACTTTGTCAGACAGCCATTGGGAAATTGCTTGGAGGTCATTCGCTGTATGTTCGCGAAAACCAAATAACTTCCGTATCTCAACACGATGACGTTTAATAGTTCTCCCGGTCCAATCATACTGCTCAAAGTGCTCCATGTTAACTCGTAGATGCTTGGCCAAAAAATCAACCACCGGGATAGGAACATCTTCCGGACCGTCAGGAAAACGAGCGTCATGTTGAAAGTATTTAAACAAAACAGCAAATCCCAACCGTGTCTCAAAGTTCTTAGTTTCAATCAGTTGCCTTTCTGGAGGCAATAAAGTAAAGTGTTCAATGAGTTCTTCCTTCGTCCATTGCTGTTTCAACTCCGATGTCAATCCTTTCTAAAGTTCCTAGAATGCATAGAGTCGGTACTTTTCCGCTGATCTGAGTATACGGAGCCTTGATTTTTTGGGCAAGGACAAAGGTTAAAATACAGGAAGTTCCAATACCAAAACAAAATTCGGAACAATAAAAAATGACTTGGAGTTCCCATTTGGACTCAAGTCATTTTCCATTTACTGGAGAGATGGCACCAAAATCGGTCTTCGCTCCCTCTACCCCTTAAAGGATCTGTTTGTGTCATTGAAACCAAATAATCGACAGTAATTGGCGAATGAAAAAGTAGAAACAAAAAACGGCCTAATATAAGCCGTTTTAAGCCCTTTGTTTTTTTAGGGTCGATATATTGACCTTGAAACGGATATGCCTCTCAGAGCTAAAATTTCGCCTTCTGAGCGACGATAGCCAAAACCGTTGATATTACTGGAGTTTGAGCGATGGTTAGGAACTGTTTTTTGATGAGTCATTTGATTTTGATTTCTTTTTTGGCGTTAAATACAATCATTAATCCGATCTACACACACTCGATAGCCTCCCCTTACCATATACTCTCTTTGCGATACAAGATCGTGGCCACATACTTTGTCCCTTTATTGGTTTCACAAACGGCTGTATTGATTGTGATAACATCATTTGACAATTCTGCTAATCTTACATTTAGCTCAGATTGAAACTCCTTGTGATTGCCAATGACTTCAACGACTTTTGAGTGTAGCTTGGCCAACAGAACCTCATCCTTTCACTATATAAAGTAAATATCATAATCATATGAATTATCATATATCACGGAAGGTACTTGTAAAAGCTCTTTGGAAATTGGGCTATAAAAAAAAGCCGCATCAGCAGCCAATGTGTTCCTGGGGAAACAAATGTAGAAGAGTGTGTCAATCGTGATCGAATGCTCATTTGGGGTTCCCTTGGAAGGGCTTTTAGCTATTATGTTGAACAGGAGGAGATGGAAATACTCCCTGAAAGGATGAGAAAAGTGGCGATACCCCTAGACGAAATGAGTAGTCTGCTGAGTCCCCCATTCCGCAACGATTTAACGCGGATCATGAACAGCCTAACGAAAAGACGTATTATTAGGAATTGGCCAAAAGACAAACAACGCATCCTACGACAGCTGTACAAACATGATGTGGATAATGATGACGAGTTTATGCTCCATCTAGCCGCTTATTTCAATGAGATTAAGCCTCTTCTTCTACAATCCTATCAAGAAGAGTACCCAGGTGAACGTCCAACTCCATCCCAATTAATCAACTGGATGAGGGATTGCATGATTGTCTCAAGGCTTCTTGGAAGAAAAAAAGAACTGAAGATATGGCTCGAGATCATCAAAATGTGCGAATGGCTACAAGAAGATAACTTAATGAAAATTTAAAAAAGGCTGAGGTTTATCCCTCAGCCCTTGTTTTCACCAGCCGAATCCACCTGATCCAAATCCACTACTTCCGCCGCCACCTCCGCCATTGTCATCGTCATCATCATCGTCATCATCCCACCAAGTTTTGCCTCCAACATTCCTGACAGCCTCTCTTAACTTGCGCTGATACTCGCGTTCTTCCTCCTCTTCACGTTTTCTTCTCTCCTCCTCTTCCTCTCTCTCCCGCTTTCTTTGCAACTGGCGTTGAAACTCGGCCTCAAGCTCTTCCCCCTCTAATTGCGACCCAGCGAAGTCGGACATTTTACCATATTCAGATCTATTCTGACGTCTTTTTCTATCTCCACGAAAGAAAAACGGCATAATAATCAACCTCCATTTTGTTTTTGTTGTGGTTTACGCTTTCTTCAAAGTGGTATAATATCTTGAATCGTTTTTTCTAAGAGCCCCTCCCCCGGCACGGGTAGGGGCGTTTTCATTTAACTCCAAGGTGGGTCTGCGATGAATCGCATATTGATCACCTCCCTTATTTCTATTTACCGCCATGGTACCATGTCACCATGGTGACAGTCAATGTTTATTTTTTGAATATTTATTTCGTTGGTTTTTATGGTATCATGGTACCAAGGTGACAGAAGAAAGGAGAAAGATCATGGCAGCAGATCCGCGATTATTTTGCCGAGTTGATGCAGAAACAAAAAAACAGTTTGACTTGTACACAACAAAAAAGGACACGTCTGTTCAAAAGGTTCTGGAAGGATATGTCCACGTGCTGTTGGAACTGGAGGACAAGATAACACCAGATGAAGCGTTAGACGCAATCCGGGAAAGAGCAAAACAAAAGCCAGGGGATGAGTGACACCCTGGCTTTACATATGTGAACAACATTATTCTTTTGTTTCCTCATTTTGACCAATTGGCGGCAAAATCGGCGTTCGTGCTACCTCTACCCCTAAAAAACGGTTTACACTTTTTTTTCAGCGAGTCTTCGGAAAAACCTTAACAAATTCACTAACAATCCACTCACTTCATTCATCATATAATTATACTTTGACATCTTTTTAGATGACCATTTTTGACATCTTTTTAGATGTCAAAAATGGGGTCAGGTAGCTAAATATGGGGTGAATATTTTCCAACTTACCCCATTTGCAACTGTATATTTTACACGTATCTCGGACTTACCCCTTATAGTCATCTATTCCGATGACTTCTACCGGGTGTTATAGTCATCTTTTTCGATGACTTTATAGGAGGAAGGAAGGGGATTTCTCCCCGTTTTGGAGGTGCTTGTTTTGCAGTTTTTGTTGTAGATGGATACAGGGGGTTAGATAGGAAATGGAATCATTGATTGAAAGGGTGAAATTTGACGCTGATCTGTAGGCATAATAAATTGGATTTTTCCACAGAGGGCGAATCCATTTAAAATCAAGGGATTCGCCATTTTGCGCCATTTTATATAGCAGGTACTATAGCAGGTGCAATGGGAGAGATTCAAGCGGGTGCTTAATTAGAGGATGTAGCAGGTGATGAGCATAAAAAGTCTACTTCTTCTCCTTGGACAAAGAACTCCATTCTCGGCACAACTGCATGTCCCTTGGAAGTATAGCCCCAGACAAATTGGAGGTCGGCTTTTCTCCAAGCATCTTTCACCACCCAGACAACGGGGGCGGTTTCTTTGAGATCATTCATCACCCGGATATATCCTTCCATCCGCTCTTCTAACTGACTAGATGATTCCGTGCTGTTATCAAATTCCATCCAGAACATCTTTCCATTGATCACCACCAACGCATCTGGGTGAATCAAATTCTTCTTCGTTTCCCTCTCTAATTTCGGTTCTTTCTTCCACTCTTCCGCCTTTTGAAGTTTATAACTACGGAAGAGGTATTCTGTGGCTTCTTGTGTGGTACGCCATACCACCTGATTAGCAGACTCCATCACCCGAAGATAGATGTTGTAGAGGCCTTCATAATGCTCCCATTGTCCATGTGCAACGGGTTTCTTTTTTGCCTGATTTAGCGCCTTCACACAATACGCCAACCCTTTTTCACCGAGATAATACAGGTTCATTTTGGAGCGATGAGGCGGAACATAATATTGAATCCATTGGTTCTTCTCTTCCGCTGTTTTCCCGCGTTCTGATCGAATCTTATTAATCCGCCATTTAACGGTGGCATCTGTCCAACCAAGCACGACTGAGAGATGGCGACGGTTCGCCATCCCTAGTTTGTAGAGTGCTAATAAAAGGCGATCATCTGATAGATATTGATTTCCTTTCAACGTTTCTAACATGGTTTCTCCCTCCTAAATCAGTGGACGTATCGGTTCCTCTTGCTCGCCATGGCTTTCTTCAATCGTTTTTGGTTCATGCACTTCTTTGGGTGGTTTCATATACTGTTCAATCCATGCGTCAACGGTATCTACATGCTCGACTTCTTTTTGTTCAGCCATGATGGCTTTTCCCCAAGATAACCCCCATTCGCTGGCATAGGCCAAGGCTTTCTTATTGTGGAAAGGGGCAATCTCACCATCAGGTAAATAGGTTACGGGCGGTTCATTTTCCACCATACAAGTGGTAATATGACTGCGACCATCCCGTTTCGAGCGGGTAAAGATAGCGCAGTTCCGCTCTGGCAGTTGACGGATAAACGATTCGGTGAATACCCCATCAGTCATATCCTCTATTTTCGATGCCCCATCCCCTTGTGCACAACTCATGATGGTTCCAACCAATCGGAATGCGACAATCAACTCCTTGTTCTTGATCTGATCAAGGTCTTGGGTTATAAAGCCAATCCCTAAGCCTCGTTTCCGCGTCTCAGCGATACTTTTTGCGATTACTCCGCCTACCTCATCGAGCAAATGTGCTTCATCGACCATCAACATATGGAGTTTGGAACTAGGTGGTCGTTGTTTGGCAGTGTAGTAGTATTGATTAACGAGATGGTTTCCCACAATCCGAACTTGGTTTTTGGTCATGTTGTTGATGTTGATGAGTACCAGACAACCATCATCCATGTATTTTCGGATGTCTAGATTCATTTTCGGTTGGCAGAACAACCGACGCATGGTCTGGTCACTCAAGAGTGGGTCTAATCGATTTAGAATCGCTCCAATATGAGTTCCTAAGTCCTCATCGTCGGGTACAGCATCCCATTGTCGCTTGACGTAAGGGTCTTTCACATTCATGAGTACCTTTGCCCGAAATGCTGGATTTCTGAACATCTCCTCAATACCTAAGATGGTGTGGGGTTGTTCATCTTCTAGTAGCGCCTGTAATGCCATTTGTAGTAGACGTTTGGATTGCGTCAGGCTTGAACTACTACCGGTTGTTCCCAGAATGACTTCCGCTGCGTTTTGTGCTACTTGACTCGTACTCACCCCTTTGGGTTTATGCAGAAGGTTCATTGCCACACTATGAGTCGTTTCTGGGGTCAAATCAAAGTGCCGGATTTTATGACGCGGGATGGTGATTCCCTTAACCTGTTCATAGTAGCGTAAACGATTCTCAATCGTGGCAATCCCCTCTTCTGCCGGGTCAATGAAGGTAAAGCCTGGGTGATTGTCTGGGTCTTCTAACCAACCTTGAATCCAGTGATCCATCATCTCTACTAACAAGGATGATTTCCCCATACCCGGTGCTCCGGTTAAGACAAAGTGCTTGCTAAACTGCTCAAAATCAATCCGAACTTCCCGTTTCATAATGGGATGTTTTAGTTGGCCAATAAAGGCACCTTTACTTAATTCCCAATCATCAAGTGTCTTCTGATTAGCTTCTAGTGCAGGGAGATACCCTCGTTCTCCCTTTTTGGGTTCGGTGTAAATCTCATGATTCCCCGGTGGAAGATGAAAGAGATTCGCAAGTTCGTCCCCAGTCCATGTCATCAAGGTATACGGAACGTTGAATGGAACCGGACACCGTTCTTTCATCATCTGCCAGATATGCTGATAGAAGAGTAATTCCCCATCATGTTTTAGCTCCGCTTTAATGGCGTTGCTGGTTGAGTGAATCACTGAACCGGCTTGCGGGGAGTTAGACCATAGTGAAAGCCGTACAGTAAAGGAGTTCTCCCGCCCCGTCAATCGTTTCGTAATGCTCAGTTTCCGTGCCTTTTCCCGGCTAGACAGGTCATTCACTTTCTTATGTTTCAGTTTGTCTACGGTGTCATCTACGCGGTCTTCCAGTTCTCCCCATCCAGAAGGAGAGAATTGCAGTTCCAGAAATGAGCCTGGACGGAACGTGGTAAGAATATTCCCGATAGACGAATGCTTCTTATCCTTGATCGAAGACAGAGGCAAGGCACTTTTCCCTTTAAAAATGAAGTGTCCACCCTTTCCGTGTTGGTTTGGGAAAGGAACTTCTGCTTTACGTATGGGGAAAATCTCAGCATGCGGATAAGTGGTTCGGATGGCATCCATCACGCTGTTTTCCTTCTCTGCGGGATAGCCCAAGTAAATGCCAATCTCTTTGCTACCAAAGGGTTGAGCCAAACGTAGTCGAAACCATACATCCCCTTTGAACCAGCGATACCGTCTTCGCCCCATTTGGCCAAACAGATTAATCAGGTTCTGAATCTTCCCTTTATCGAAGGAAGTGGCACGAGAAGGAAGAATCCGGATCCATTCTAACTGTCTCTCTGCCTTCTTCCGTAAGCGCCAAGCGTTTCCCCAGTGAATGATTAGGGCGAGTGAAACAAGCCCAACCCCCATCCAACATACATCTGCTAGGGTGTCTAATCCAAAAGGGAGATAGGCTTGTATCGTTTTTGTGAGATTTGAAGCTGTTGGGGTCACGTTGTCGATTAGTTGATCCAAGGTGATTTCACCTTGGAAAAACTGAACCAGTTGACTCATCGGTTTATAGAAAAAGATGAGGAGAAGCAAAGCGGGTCCAGCAACCCGCCAAAGTCGATCATCCTTCACAGTCTGTCCTCCTTATCGTTTAATAAAAGGCATCGGGTCAATCGGGGCACCGTTACGATGGATTTCAAAGTGGAGATGTGGCCCGGTACTTCTCCCGTTACTCCCCATTAACGCGATCACATGACCACGACTAACCTGATTCCCTACACGAACTTTTACATCTTCCTTATACATGTGGGCATAAAGTGTGCGAAGCCCATTGGCATGCTGGATGACGATCATCCATCCATAACCACTGGCCGCTCGGTTTTCGACAACCACTCCATCATCCGCAGCCATGATAGGAACGCCCCTCCCTTTTCCGATGTCCACCCCTTCATGCATCCGGTGAACACCTGTAACCGGGTTTACCCGCATTCCATAGGGGGAAGTGATCTTTCCGCCAACTACAGGGAACAGAAACCCGTCTCCCGGAATACTCGTATTGGCTGTTGTGGCAACCACAAACTGTTCTGCATAACGCTTGACCTTCAATACATAGTTTTGGTAGTCATGATTGTAGTCGTAAACAGGGCCATTTGGCGCAAACCAGTCCTCCCCTTTACTATGATTGGCCGCCAGATACTTAGCCGTAGCATGAATGGCATCAACCGGGTCATAGGGATTCGCCTTGCCATCCCCGTTTGCATCAACACCCATGCCACCATATTTAGCAATCAGTTTGGGGTTGGTGATATCCACGGAATCGGGCAAGTCCCCAAGCCGCGTTCCACCTGGATAAGACCAACCAACCCATGTTTTATCCATGAATTGGGTATGACCACTGGCTCCCACCGAACTCACGCTTAAATCACGCCCAAAGTCGGTTTCTACCTTATGAATAGCCGCTAATATCTCCCAAGGCACACCATATTTTCGCCCTGCTTCTTGATAGAGACTCAGATACTTTCTCGCCTCTTGAGGAAATGCGCTGGATACTTCGCTTTCCGTTGATATGGAGGTGTCCTCTTCTCTGCCCATGAACAAGGATAGAAAGAAAAGGATACACACAATTCCTAAGAAGATGGCACCGAGTATCGGAAGTACCAACCATAGCCAATGGAAGTCCTTTCTTATTTCTTGCTGTCTAATCAACCATTCCACGCACGTTCACCTCCTGTACACGCCAGTTGTCGGTTTTCCCTAACATGAGATCGTATGTCCATTCTTCAAGGTGTCGATCTCCTTTTCGGTCTATGATCTCGCTAATCGCAACCACGGAGCATTCAATGAGCGGTTCTTGTTTCATACATTCATTGGACGAGATCTGATGTAGTCGAGTCGATTGAATTTCCACGGTAGGTCGTGGTGGTGCTTGTATCTGCTGATTGAACCAAGACTCGGTCACATAAGGTCGCGTTGGTTCAATATATTCGGTTGGTTGGTTGCCATCGTAATGAAGATAAACGGTAAGAAATCGCTCTACTGTCTGTTTGGCTTGGTTAAGGTCTTGTGGGGTGATGTTAGTTAATACGGGTTCTTCTTGCAAAGAAGGTGCAGCCGTTTTGGACTGCACCCCCTTTTTCTGTTCATGATCTGCTAGAAACCACCAGAACCCAAAAGCCACAATCCATACCGCAGGCAACCAAAGGAGAAATCGTTTCTTCTGCTTATTCACTCTTTTTCACCTCTGCAAGAAGAGGAAGCGGTTCGTTCTCATCCTCTTGCTCTTCTTTCAATGGTTTTAAAAAGGGTGGAATCTCCACTTCTTCTAATTCGGTTTTCGTGTGTGCTTCGGGCGGCAATAGTTCATAGGTTGGCTCTAATTCTCTTTCCTCCTCTTCAACTGGTAGCAAGGTTGCTTCGGGACTCGTTAATACCGGTTCGGATTCCTCCTCCTCCTGCTCTGGTTGGTTCTCAGTTGACAACAGAACCACTTCGGGTGTGGTAAGTTGTGGAGCAGGTTCAGGTTCGCCCTCAACGGGTTCATCTGGACCCGATGTCAACTTCTCCTGCTTCTTCCCGGCTTCTAACTCATTATCCGGGTAAATCAATTCAAACTCGGTCTCATTGAACGGTTCCGGCTTAATCATCTCGGCTTCGTATTGTGGAATCGGTTCAGGTTGCGGTTCTGGTGAGGTAGGAGTTGGTTGCTTCTTCGGTTTCTTTATATTTGGGAGTTTGATGGGTTTCAGTAGTTGATCGGCTTGACGCAACCCTTTTCGGAGTACCTGATCAAGCATTTGTGTACCCGTCGGATTTCCAAAGAAAGACGTTGCCGGAATGGTAACCATTTGATAAATGTCCTTTCGCTTCCAAATCATCAGGGCTAACAGGATATATTGCATTAGCATGGTCATGAGATACCCTTTTTCCTCTGTAAAAGAATAGAGCGCCCCACTGAAAGCGAAGTATAGCGACATCAGCACACCAAGCGCTAATTTCATGAGGAGTGACCCTAAAGCATGTCCAGCCCATTGATAAAGGCTGTTTCGCCATGGCGGCATGACTGCCCAAGTGAGCGCGATTGGCGAAAGCATCAGGACAAACAAGAAGTAGAGTGAGAAAAAGGGAATGCCCACACTAATCATTAGCACGACACAAGCAATTACCAGGTTGAGGATGACGACCATGATCGTGAAGCCTAATCGGGTTCCTGAATTCTTGGTGGTCATGTTTAAGTTCTTGAGGGTCTTCACTTCATTTTGGATAACGGCACTACGATTCTCCGGTGCCGTCTTTAACACCTTATCCATTCGTTTTTGGTCAACATCCGTTGTGCCAAACTGAAGCAATTGATAAGGTTTGATCACCATGATCTCCCATAGTTTGTTTCCTGCTTCGACGGTGGCTTCATTGGCACTCAGGGTAGGTTCATTTGGTTGCGTGATGTTACTCGTGAGTGCCATGGTACCTTTGGTGATCTCACTGGAAAATTGATTGGCTCCCGCTGCAATGTCCGATGCGAAGTAAAAGAAGATATAGGAACCGAAAATGACCACAAGTGAAGAGATAATCCCACGTGCGGCACCATGGTCATCATCCGTCACCATCGTTTTCCAACCAATCCAACCGCCCAGAAGCGTTACCATCAAGGGGAGAAAAATCCCATAGAATCCCTTGTCTTGGAAGCCGCCGTTATAGCCGGCAAGGGTTCGGATACCCTCCCCGATACTCTCTCCCACTTCTTTCACAACATCGAGGGTTAGGCTCTCCTCCATCACCCAAGTGAGGATGCGTGCGATTTCTACGTTGCCTTGCCAGAACATGTTGGTGAACGAATGGAGGAAGTAGTGGCCACTATCAGAAAGTTGATCATCCAGTTCCCAAAACGATCGTTCCTCTAGGAAAAGGTCGAGTCGGTAGTGTTCAAGCGGAACCTGATTATATTTCACTTCAACCTGACCCACTTTGGTTTTCTTTGACTCCTGTGGAATCAGGCTATCCCATAGGCTCATCGAGGTAGTCTGTGTCTTCGTTTCCTCCGCATAAAGCATAATCGGGTAAAGGGTGGCAAAGAAGATAGCAAGGAGGGTAGAGAAGATCACCCATTTCTTCAATGGTCTGTCCCCTTTAGAATGCGTGGGGTTAACCCTTGAATCATTAAGTCAAATTCATTCCCCGGCAGGTAATTGATTTGCCACTTGTCATTCTTCTTCTCTACCCGATAGTGACCGCCTACGTTCACCTTCAACTCATTTACCCATTTGATGTGATAGACGTAAAGGTTCTCGTTCACTCGATATTCTTCCGCTACCCAATTATCCGGGAGCGTTTCATTGTTCTGCTTCCCTTGGTTAAGCGAGAGATTGTTAAGATCAGCCAGCAACTTCGCATAATCCGGTGTGGCCAACTCCTTGATTTTGACCCCATCCTTTTGGATCTGGGCATTCTCAAACTGGATGACCACCTGATCAGGTGTGATGTCGTTCTTATCGGCTTTGTTATCCGGTAGCCAGAAGGGAAGCGTCCCCAACGATGCGGCAACAATCACCGTTGGGATCCACACTTTCGGTTTCTTTATCCATTCGGCTTTCATCCAACCACCCTTTCCTGTTCTAATGGGGGTGTGGTATCAAAGGCTTTGGCGAGGTTTCCGAACAGGCAGTCCAGGTACACCCGACCCACCCGACCATAGATGTCACGCATGAAGCATTCCCCTTCCTTCAACCCTTGCACGGCTTGTCGGTTTGCCTCGTTGTTCTCAATTTGAAGGATTTCAAGTGCTTGGGTGACTTCATCTTCATCCACGGTTTTAAAGACCAATTTGACCCCGATATTATTGATGAGTTGGTCCGGTACATCCGATGGGTTTTGCGTGACAAGGAGGGTACCTGCGTTCCAATACCGACCCATGCGAATGCCTTCATCCACAGCCCGTTGTCCCAAATCACTGGCTAGCGGAATCCATGCTTCTTCCCACCATATTTGTTTAAACCGGTGGCGATCCCGTTTAACGAGTTGATTTACAAATCCGGTGATTGGAAGCATGAGCGCCTTAGACAAAATCTCCAACTCGTCATATTGTTTGGGGTCTTTTGTCCGATCTGGAATCCGAAGTTCATCAATCTGGATGATGTTGAGAGCTTTATCTAGGCTAAGTTGATGCTCCGATGGGTTTCCATCCCCAAAGATCAATTGGGAAAAGGGGAAACTTTCGTATAACGCTAAAGACCGATAGAGACGTTCATCCTTCTGTTTGATAAGGTTCAAAACCCCAGACATAGACGGGCGGTCGGACATCTTGACTTCTTGAATCGCTTCTTGAATGAGATGATGCCAGTCATGGGTGCGATCTACTTGCACCAGTTGCATCAAAAAGTCTTTTGCAAAAAGCGGTGCTTCCTCTCTCGGAAAGATCATAAAGGGGTCAAGCATGCCACGGTATCTAGGGTCAGAACCCAACCGAATCAATGCCACCTGCCCCTTACAACCGGGTAAATCCTCAACCCAGTTTCCGCGTTCCCCTTTACTGTCAATAAGAAGTACCTTCGCTCCCAAATGATGCATGGCCTGATAGGAAAGAAGAGCGGCACCAAACGATTTCCCAAACCCAGTCCGACCAACAATCAAGGTGGAAAGAGACTTGGTATCCAAGGTTTCGCCACCTTGTGCGGCCAACGCCTGATGGAGAAAAACGGGACGGTCAAGGTATTTGGCGGGCATCTCTGCAGGCCCGGTATACCCGATAAACATTCCCCGTGCATCCCCTAGATGCTGAGACCCGTTGATCATCGCAGTAGCAACCATTTCTGGTTTCAGTTTCTGGTTGAAGTCTTTGACAAATTGCGTACCACCCGGCAGGAACTCATGGAACGCTAAGAACTGGTCACCGGGGGATACAAGCAGTTTCATATCGTGATTCCGGTTCTCATAGTGTCGGATAAGGGTTTGGGTTCGCTCCATCATCTTTCTTTCTGAGTCAGCATACACACAGAAGCAGGCGGTCATTTGCAAAATCGGTTCTTTGGTTTGCTTTAGGTTTTTCTCCTGCTCAACGGCTTCGAGGTAGGTTTCCTCCAGGTCTAAGTCTTGTTGCTGGCCATCTTCCCGAGTGTGCGTAATGTGATGGGATAGCCGTCTTTTCTGCCGACCAAGTAGTTCCGTTGCTTGCTGATGCGGAATCACCTTAATCCGAATACTCAGATCAACCGGGAATGGTAGGGATTGAAGCCAATATGCCCATTCCTCACCGGGAAAAATGAGATCATCCGGCATATAGGAGAGATACAGAAACTGCATCCATCCTTCTTTGATCTCTCCCTCATGGAACTGCTTTACTTTCACATGATGGGAAGAAACTTCATACTCCCCATTCATGAGAAGTTCAATGTCCTTCTGATTAGGACGGATGACTTCATGTCCATTCATTTCAAAGGCTTCGGCTCGTGGCTTCCATGAGTTAGAACCGCGCGGTTCCCCAATCCCCCGGAATGCGCTATGTTGAATCAGGACTTGGAGGTCATGGACGGTGACGCGTTGAACGGGAAGGCATCCGTACAAGTCTTGATAAATCTGAATCTCTCTATCCTGATAGGCCGTCAACTCTTCATCTAAAATGTCATAGGGTTCAATACCGGCCGTATAGTATATTAATCGACGCAAGTCTTTAAACTGAAAGCGAAGTTGTTTCTTTAGTTGTCTGCGTGTGGAATGGGCTTTTGTCCGGTTTAATCTCAATCCAATGAAGATTCGTTGATCTGTGGGGCGCTTCTGTTTCTTAACCAGCACTTTTGTCATCTCGTCGATATAATGGATGCCTTGTTTGGTCATCGCCCCTTCAGGCACGTCTTTTTTTAACTTCTCTTGATGCGCTTCGATGTCAAAGAATCTCGGAATCATCAACAGGTGCATGTCATTCTCGAACTTGCGGAGCACATGCATCCAAGATTGACGAAGCTGTTTCTTTTCGCTTGGTGATCGGTACGTATAGTTGACCTTCGGGACTTCATAGTATGCCCACACTTGGTCGTTGTTCGTAAACACAAGGTTTCCCTCGATATGCCGAACAGGGAAAATAACCGACTTTCTCATTACGCTTCCTCCTTTCTTCGTTCTTCTAATCGGATGGTATAGGTGGTTCCAAACTCATAGATGGTGGGTTCCTCAATCTCCTGATACGGTGAAACGCGTTTGGGACGGAACCAATGGGAAAGCATGGTCAAGGCATAGCTTTCTGGTGTCTTCCCGTGAGTCTTCAAGTTTTGCAGTACAGCAGTGAGAACAGTGGGAAGAATGAGATACGTTATACACCATCCATTCTCAATTTGATCGATTAACCAAACCGGAGAAAATGGGATCTGTCCAATACCAATTAGGATTGTTTCAATTGCTAAAAAGTAAAAAGGGGTTCTCTTGGATACCCCCCTTGGGATGGTGATTGGCCCGATCTTATACCATTTGTCTTCCCGATCAAGGATTTTACTGAGATTCTTCATTGGTGACACCTGACTTTTTATCAGTCAAGATTTCGTTGTTGGCTGTATCTTTGATCTTGTTAACAACTTGATAACCGCTAAAGATGAAAATGGCTGCAATCACGGTCCAAAAGATCTTTTTCCCCATCCCAGCTTCATTATCGGAAGCGTAGAGCGAAAGGAATTTCACAGCGATAATGGCTACAAAGATGGAACCGACAATAGCGATGACTAACTCGGTGCCATTATTAACAACATCCTTCATGCGTGTTCCCTCCCTTAATGGTTTAGTGTGGTTACGAACCAACGCCCTTTCTCTTCGATTAATTCCACGGTATAGGGATATGTTACTTCCATGTCCGTATCCGTTTCTTTCATCCGAACCAAGACGTTTGCCATGTAGGAGGTGTTCCCTTGACTCACCACTTCTACTTGTTCCAGTTCAACAAATCGCATGGAACCGTTGTAGCCATGGAGGGTTTTTTCCATTCTGGTGAGATACTGAATCTCACTATCTTTCCCTTCGGCAAACACTTTAAAGAAGCTATCCAGTGCGGTTTCGATCTGATCACGCACCTCAGAAGGAACCGATTGCCCTGGCATTGATTCTCTCTTCCATGCATCCTTGGGCTTGGTCGGTTCTGGCACAAGATATGGCGTGTCAATCACTACGAACTGACTCGCGCTTTGCGCCTTAATGGGAACCGCAAGGATTTGACGTTTATAAAAGTCCTTTTTCTCATCTTTGGGGTTGTAGTAGTTCACTATCGCGTGAACATAGATAATGCTTCGATGTCCCCCTAGAGAAATGGCATTGCCGGCATGTTCCACTTCTGGTCTTGCGGTATGCGTAAGGGACGAGAATGATATCCCTGCTTGCGGATCCATTCCCGCTGCTAAATAGGGTTCCAACCGTTTCGCCCGTTGCTCTTCTTTGCCTATCGTCCATTTAAAGTAATCATGGGCAAAGGAAGCGGCAAACGCTTTTGCATTCCCCGACACTTCCCACTCTTCCGTCTTTTCAGCAGAAACCATGGACTGTGCAGAGGAAATATTAAACTCGCCGGTTGCCCATAACCCAATAGCGGCCGTACTCGTTACCGTGCTGGTTACTAGTAGTCCCCAGATAGCCATTTTCTTAAATTGAAGCGGCTTAGTTGATGGGGGAAAAGGTTTCTTCAATGGTTAATCCTCCCTTCTAAACCAACTGAAATCAGTCGAAAACCCATTATTTAAGCGTATTCATATAGATTCTAACCCAGAAGACGTAGCTTAATCAATAGATGGATATTAAAAAACATCAATGTTTTTTCCTCTTTTTTCTTCGTCTAAGATCAGGATCGTCAAAAATTTTAAACCATTCTTCCACTGGGGCGAGCCACTGGCCATTCTCCATTCTTGGCCAAGCGTATTGGTTCTGGATGGCACGTCTTCCTAACTCCAGTGCCCAAGCATGTGAAATGCCTTTTAACCGTGCGGCCTTGGTACAAGCGATACACTCTTTTGTAGTTGCTGTTTCTTTTGCAGGAGCGACGCCAACCCGTTTTCTTTTCTTCCTTAATCGTTTTCCTGGCGGGTTAAAGATGATTCGCCACTCTTCCCATGTCGCTTCCCAGGGTTGCCCGCGTTTCACCGGAAACGGATTCCCTGATTGAACGCTTTTTCTCGCAAGTTCAGCAGCATAACTTGGTTCTAACCCAAACGCTTTGGCCGCCTTCTGCAAAGGTATGTACTTTTGACTCACTGGTGCACCTCCTTACTCAAAATCACTATAAGTTTCCATCAACTTCATACTGTTTGTCCACTGATAGAGAAACAATAAAGAGGCTTGTAGCAAGCCTCAAAATGACCATCTGATTAAGTTTTTTCCATGAAGTTTATTATTAGCCTGTTCGTGCCGATTTCATTATTCATCTAACCATTTAAAGGACTTTCCTGCTTGATCTGCCAAGGATAATTTGCACGTTTGGCCAAACGTGCTAATCGGCAAACATAAGAGTTTGTCTTCCCGATCCTTTTCGCAAACTCTTTTGCCGGAATCAAATCATCCACCGCGACACCTCCTTCTAAATAGATAAAAATAGTGTCCAATATTTTTTGGCGCTTTGCAAATGAAAAAGGCCCCAGTGGGGCCTAACTTAACTTGTTCACGGTTGACTAGCAATTGGTGCACTGGTGTTTTCATCTACTGGCGATTCCTCTGGTGAATCTTTCGCTGGAGAAATTTCCTCTTGGCTGGTGACTGCGCTTTCTTCACCAGCGACTGGAGCTGGTGATTTTACATCATCAACTGGAGAAATTTCATCGCTGGTGGCTGGAGGTATTTTTTCTCCAGTGGCTGGAGCTGGAGATTTTTCATCAACTGGAGAAATCTCCTCTCCACCCGGTGCTGGGGTTGGAGATTTATTTTCACCAGCTTGTTCTGGTGACGCTGGTGATTTGTTTTCACCAGCAGGTGATAGGCCATCCTCCAGCAGACCTTCTTTTATCAATTGATCGATTTTCTCCAAAGCACACTTTGCATGATTTTCTCTACAATCAGCTTCCTTCATGAGACGTCCACGTCCGCAATTAGCTCTCCCTTCAGTTCTGACAATCTTCTTAGCAACCTCAATAATGCGCGCAATTTCAGCATCCCGATCCTTCATGGATACCACCTTTTCGCTAGCGTTGGTGTTCTTCCGACTGGTGGTTTTCTTTTTACCAGTGGTGCTGGAGCCTTTGCTGGTGATTTTCTTTTTGCTGGTGGCCGTACTGGTGATATTGCCGCTGGTGACTTTATCGCTGGTGGTGCTGGTGGCGATTTTTACGCTGGAGTTTTTATTGCTGGCGATCTGGTGGCTGGTGGTTTCTTCAGGTGGAATTGGTGTTTTTTCTCCAGGCATTTCGTTGGAACTGGTGACTGATTGACTGGTGGAAATACCACCAGCAGATGCTGGTGTTGGTGATTGATTTTCACCAGACGGTTCGCTGGAGCTGGTGACATCTTTTTCCCGCCAGAAGCACAACCGATCCCACCATGGAACTTTTTTCCCACGCCGATCTTCCTTCTTAGCTCGTCGGTCTTCCTTTTTGAACTGATACGCCAACACGCCCTTCATCACAAGAAGGAGACATGGCATACTGACTCCGATCGCTTTTGCAAGTTTCGTGTCAGCCATTCCCGTGTAGTTTGAAGTGACCACAAAAGCGAACCCTGCGAGAAACCCGAGCCACGGCATGACCCCTTGTTTTTTTCCGTTTTTATAAGCACTTTGGATGACCTGTGAGCAATACACGAACAGCAACTCAAACACTCCCACAGCAACCCATGCGTCAATACCATAGTATCCAACTCTCACACAAAGTTTGTATGAGTGATGAACGGACAGGTAGATGATACCAGCCATCAGCAACAGATTTACCAAGATCATGATCGACTGGCCGATCCGTTTCCATGTCGCCATCGCAGTTCGTCCAATCCATGTAAAAAGCGTACGGTACATTGGAACGAAGTCACCAATCAAGTCAAAGAACGAGTAAAGCTTCAAGACAACCTTGTTCGGCTTCCGCTTATGCCCCCATCTAACCCACCGTTCTTGTTGCAAGTCAGCTGTTGTCATGCTGCATCACCACCTAAGTTGTTTTGCCAATAAACCAGCGCGTCGAGTCTTCTATTCGGTTGTTGGATGTGGTACACTTTGATCTGAATCCTTTCTTCATGGGATTTTTGGCTCTCTGGTGACGTGTCCAAACAGCTTCGCCAGGGAGCCGTTTATTTTTTATTACGGAAGCTTCCGTCCTGTTAGCCTTTCCATTCCAGCTTTCGTAACTAACCATATCTTCCCGCTTTTCCTAAACTCATTGGGAAGAAATTTTTTACCCGTATATGTAGGATCGCTGGAACGATTACACCATTGGGTTACTGTATTTTCGGAAAGCCCCCACTTTTCTGCTGCCTCCCTTGATGTATAAACTTCAGAAAGTGGGGATACTACTCCCCCAATCGATCTTTAAATTCCATTTCAGCACACCTCCTTTGTATTGTTTTCATTACATTATTATACGGTACGATTGTATTATTTGCAATACAATTTTCTAAAAAATATAACTATACCTATGCAAACAACCTCCCCTAATTAATTAGAGGAGGTCCTATGTTTAAATTTGATACGAGTTATCTCTTCTTGTTTTTCATAGCAATCTTGCTTGGATCTGGAATTCCCAACTCATCCAAATGCTTTGTGACTGCTTCTAAGACAATTTCCCTTTCGTACTGATCCGTAAGGGCGGCAGCAACTTTGAGCCTTTTTGCCACGGAAGACGGGAAATCGAACGTCTTCTTTTCTACAGATTCCCTTATTCCTGTATTTGCATTTTTCTGTGGAGCTGGGTTGTTGGTTTTACGTATACCTGTATTTCTGGGTTTGCTCTGTTCCTTCTTCACAGGTTCCTGTGTTACTGTAATTACAGGTTCTTGGGAATCTAGTAATACATTTTCCTGTATTCCTGTATTTACAGGAGCCTGTAATTTTGTATTTATGTCTTCCTGTATTTCTATATTTACATCTTTCTGCGAATCTTTATCCCTGTTTTTCTGGTTTTCAGTAAATACAGGAATATTATTTCCCTCATTTACAGGAATCTGTGTTTTTGTATTTACTTCTTTATGGTTTTGTTCTTTTGCATATTCCTGTATACCTGTAT
Organism: Laceyella sacchari; assembly: GCF_004343255.1. GTDB lineage: Bacteria > Bacillota > Bacilli > Thermoactinomycetales > Thermoactinomycetaceae > Laceyella > Laceyella sacchari. The sequence continues at coordinate 1,244,077 of NZ_SMDD01000001.1, forward strand.
TTACAGGTTCCTGTATTGCTGTTTTTTCGGGTTTCCGGGATTTTTTGGGGATGCCTTCCAACAGGTCTTCAAATAGTTTCTTTTTGGACACGTTCAATCATCTCCTTAACTAAGGCGATATAAGGTTTAAGAGTTATCCTGTCCGCTGCTGTGTTCTTTTTTAAACCTGTGATACTATACTCTTTGATTTTCACCCGACGTTTGATCACAGCATCAAACAATAGATTAGGATATTGTCGCTTTGCCTTCTGATAAATTGTTTCGTCTAGGGTTGCAACCGAATCCATCATAGAAGTGATGATACCAAGGAATTTCATATTGGGGTTTACTTCTTCTTGTACTAGTTCAATTGTTTCTTCGTAGCGAAGTAACCCATCAAAGCAGAAAGGTTCGGGCTGGAAGATCGCCAAAGCAAAGTCACTGGCTGCTAATCCATTAAGTGTGTGATCCCCTAAGTTTGGGGGCAAATCGATAATGATGTAATCATATGAGTCTTTGATCGGATTAAGCGTTTTTGAGAGTAAAAGGAACGGGTGGCCCTCGTAGTCCCGGTATAGGAATTTGCTCAACAATGCTAAGTAATCATCAGACGGAATGATGTGAAAATTTTTCGTGATTTCGTGTATATATGGCCCCGGATCACCTTGCTTCATTGCTTCCAATATGGTTCGGTCTTCAAAGTCAAATAGGCTTTGGCGGGTTGTCATTTGAGTCAGATTTCCCTGGCTATCGAAATCAACTCCAAGAACTTTATAACCCCTTTCCGACAAAAGATCACAGATGACTGCACATGTTGTCGTTTTTCCTACGCCTCCTTTACCCATTCCAATGGAAATTACATGACCCATGTTTACACATCCCCTTATTTCTGTAGATTCGTATTCCTGTATTTCTGTAAAACTGCTTTAAACCCTGTTCACATTTTGTAAAATGGTCTGTAAAACAAACAAATCTATGATTCCAATCATGAAAACGAAGTCATGCAGGTTCAACCTCCCTCCTCTAATGTATGGTTTGTTGCGTCTTCCGCATCAGAGGAGAGATTTGGTACACATCTTCTTTGAAGGGGAGAGAGGGTTATTTCTTTACTCTACAAAAGGAGATATAATAATTTGAAAATAGTGTGAAAATACAAGAAAGGGGATTGAAAAATGATCAGATCAAAATATCGGCAACGGTATCGGATGATCCCATATGGGTTGGGACCCAATGGAGAAATTGTCACACCACAAGAAGCACAGCCTGGTAAATCACATCATTGTCCAGAGTGCAAAAAAAGACTCGTTTTGCGCACCAGCAAGCTAAAAAACCCATTCTTTGCCCACCTGCGAAAAGACAAAAAATGCAAGCTTACCAAGTCGCCTGTTGTCCTAGCCAAACATGTTCTCCTAGTCACTTTGCGCGAATGGATGAAGGGAGCCGGCGATCCAGTCCAGCTTCAACCTTTTTGCAATGAGCGAACCGAACTTCCTCGAAATGAAATCCATCAAATCAAAGTAAACCACCGCATCCGCATCAACCAGCGCTCTCTCGTTTCGCATCTCTCCTTGCTTGATCGCTATGGCCTTCCAATCCTACACATTGAAATCCGAGATCGACCCCGGCCACAACACATCAAACACCCCTCTTGGCTAGAAGTCTCCGCAGAAGAAATCCTATCCAATCCCTATCTGCTTTCACCACTGAACCCCGACACAGATTTTTTGCCACCAACTCCAGTCCAGCTAAGCTTGTTTTAATGTAATACTTTCACTCATTGCGTCCAAAAACTCAGCTGGCCAATACACCTTGCCGAATTTTTGGACGCAATAAAAAAGACCGCCCGCAGGCAGTCTGATGTTTACCTTTGTATCTCCAGAGGCAAAAACTTGCTATAGTTTTTCAAGAAAAGGTATTCGATTTTTCCGACCGGCCCTGATCGTTGTTTCGCGATGATCAGTTCAGCTATATTTTTCTTCTCGGATTCCTCGTTGTAGTAATCATCGCGATACAAGAACATGACCACATCCGCGTCTTGCTCAATAGATCCGGAATCCCTCAAATCGGAAAGCATGGGGCGTTTGTCTTGCCGTTGTTCAACGGAACGGGAAAGCTGTGACAGCGCGATTACAGGAACTTCTAGTTCAAGTGCCATGACTTTTAATGCCCGGCAAATCCGACTCACTTCTTCATTTCGAGTAGAATTGTACCCGTCGCTGGAAATTAGTTGAAGATAGTCCACAACTACTAAATCAAGTCCGCTTTCTCGTTTAATCCTACGGCACTCCGCCTTGATCTCAGGCACTGTAATACCCGGATTTGAATTGACCATCAGCTTTTTATCAGATAGAGTTGCCATCGCCCCTGAATACTTCTCATAATCCTCAGGGGTAAAGCGCCCGGAATAGTAAGCGCCTGAATCAAGATTCCCTTCACTACAAATCAACCTGTTTCCAAGTTCATCTTCATTCATTTCCAGATTGAAAAAAGTCACTGATCCATTCCCTCGTACAGCCACATTCGCCGCTATATTCAACGCCAACACTGATTTTCCCATTGCTGGCCGGGCCGCTAAGACAATCAATTGACCCGGTTTGAAACCGAGAAGCCGTTTATCCAAACAAGGGAATCCGCTTGATAACCCTTGAATTTTGCCGGGGTTTTCGATCCGTTCCGTCAACCTATCATTGCACTGAGAAAGGATGGAGTTGATTCCCTTTGTCTTTGTTTTGCTTTCAAAAGCCCGATTTGTGACATTCAACAGCATCTCTTCCGCTCGACTCAATACATTGTAAGGATTTTCTGCAGAATAACCGGTTGCAGATATTTGTTCTGCTGTCTGGATCAGTCGCCGCAACATAGCTTTCTCTTCTACTATCTTGGCGTAGTGTTCTGCATTAGCCGCAGTAGGCACAGTACTTGCCAGCTCGTTTAGATAAATTACGCCACCAGCTTCATCTAGCCGTTTCCGTCCTTGTAACTCTGCTGTCAAGGTGACTAAATCAACGGGCCGCCCTGTATCTGAAATATCTCGTATTGTTTGAAAGATAATGTGGTGGGCCCGGACATAAAAGTCATCCGGGCTTAATGCGACATCATGAATACAATCAGGATTTAGCAAGATCGACCCCAAGACGGCCTGTTCCGCTTCCATGCTGTGTGGTGGCAATTTGTCCATCATCATGTTCATCTCTCCCTTTTTTTTGTTATAGCGCACCAGCGTAGGTGTCCGGATCGATTCCGGCCATGATCATAGCCTTTCTTGCCAAATCTTTTGTTTCCTGATGGCGTTTTTCTCTTTCTGTCGCTTCTGCTTCTGCCACTTTTTTCGCTTCTTCTGCCGCGATATGATTTCCAATCACAATTTGAATTACACTGACAGGTGAAGTAGCTTGCTTATGACGCTGATATGCTTCTTTAAGCCCATTCATCAGAATTTCATGGCCGATCCCTTTCCCACGTGCATCCAAGTATCTTTTTTTTGTTGCTTGAGCTGACTGAACGTTCATTTTGTTTTGTAAAGCATAATTTAAAAATTCGGTTGCTTCTTGTTCAACTTTTTTATCAAACAAACAATCCCCGTTTGTTTGTTTGTTTTTAAATTTGTTTTTAGAGTTTGTTTTTAGAGATTGCGAATCCCGTTGGCCCTCTTGATTTGCGACCTTGTCAACCTCTCCCGTTTCGGGAGGGGGTACCTCTCCCGTTTCGGGAGGGGGTACCTCTCCCGTTTCGGGAGGGGGGAACATTTGTTCCTCTCCCGTTTCGGGAGGGGGGAACATTTGTTCCTCTCCCGTTTCGGGAGGGGTGGGCAAGAGTTTATGTTTTTCAAGGAGTTTGTTGATGCCGGCAAGATTCAAATATTCGAGATCGGTGATGGCAAAGCATCCTTTTTTCAATCCTTGAACGATGCATTGGTTCAGTGGATCGTTTAAAAATATGTAACGTTCCTGTTTACCGTTTTCGCCTTGCTCGAAGGTGAGAACCCATCCGTTTTTTTCGCATCCATTGATTGTTTCGGTTACACGTGTGTTAGAGATGCCTGCTTTTTTGATCAAAGTGCTACGAGAAACCGCTGCCCACTTTGCCTCTCTGTTGTATCCGATCGTTTGTCTGATAAGATAACCGACCAGTCGAATTTGGTTCGCTGTTCCTTCTTTCACGATTATGTCGAAGAATACGTTTGGCGTGCGTGTGAAGCGGTCCCTGTAACTCGGAAAAAACGCCATATAAAAAATCCCCTTCCCATTTTGCGATCCCGCAACCACAAACAAGAAAGAGGATTTTGCCCGAGAACTCCTGTAATGCGCCTATAATCGACACGATTGGTTTATTGACCAACGTGACCAAAATAGGTACACTGAAGGTGTTGATAGTATTTCTCGAGCGACCTATCTTGCTTGGCGGCGGGTAGGTCGCTTTTTGTTTTTTATTTTTACTTTCAATTAATTCGATGTATTTGGATATTAGCTTACCATAGATTTGGACAAGATGTACGTCAACTTTTGACTAACATTTGCTTTAAATTTGCTTCTTCAATTATGCATCAAAAATGCTCCAAAAAGGTCCGTATTTTGTCCGCAATTAGTCCGCCTTTTAAATCAACTCCATTCAAGGCCATGTGGGGAAATCCTACATGGTTTTTTATTTGTCTTCAAACAGACTTTCGATTGAAGGAAGTTCTAAGGCTTCTTTTATTGCGAAAAGGTAGTCAACGCTATAAGTGGAGGCATCACGGCAATATCTCGATATAACGCTTTGTGAAACCCCTGATTCCTCTGCCAATTTCATTTGGGACCAGTTTCTTTCTTTAAGAATTCGGGCCAATATGCATTTCTTTTTCTTAACCACTTTGACTTCCTCCTATTAGGTGTCAGACTTAGTATAACTCACCAAAGATAATTAATCAATACGTATTGACTACCCGTTAATGGGTAAGTTATAATGACTATAAATGAATGAAAGGAGCTGATCACTTGAATAAAAAGGCTGAATCAACTGAAAAACCGCGCAACAAAGACCTGTTGCCAACCATCGACCACAAGGATGAGAAAGATCAACAGGAGGTAACGAAATGAAAAAACAGCTTTGGTATGTGGAGACGACGTTGTATGACGCTTCTGGAGAGATGATTTGTGAGCCTGGTTGTGTAGTAGTTGAGGCTTCTAACCTGAAGGAAGCTACCAAAAAGGCGAAGCGACTTTCTCTTGAGAATTACAAGCAGGCCGCGGACGCTGAGTGGGGCACTGCTGAAGAGGTTGGAACGCCGGAGATTGAAGCACTGAAGGAAATCTTGGGGGATGAGCTGATTTTTGAAGAGGGTTTGTTTGTGGATGAGGAAGGAGGTGATTGTGGTGAAGCGATTCGCAAAGGATGATGACCGGATCATCATGGAGATCGATATGGATGACTGGACCAGTCCTCAGGGACAGCCGAAGCCAAAAAAGTAAAAGGCCCCTCTGATCTTGCACATCAGAGAAGGCCGTTGTGAAAAGTCATTTCAGCGACATTGTATCACAAAATCAGGAGGTTTGACCATGTGGGGCAACGACGATCGTGAAGATGTGAAGTCCCTCGATGGCAAGCGTAAAGAAAAAGAACTTGGCGAAGCCATTGTGGGCTTTTTCTCAGGTGATACATCAAAAGATGAGTTGGAAGAACGGTACCCAGGATTGTTTTGTTGATTACAGAAAGGGCTTCGGTCATTTGGCGGGAGCCCGTTTGCTTTTGAGGTGAGGCAAGATGCAGGAGGCATGGAAGTGGATTCAAGGTTATGAAGGCTTTTATAAAGTCAGTAATCTTGGCCAGGTAAACTCGGTTCATCGTGTCTTCCGTGATCGCCGTGGGATTCGCCGAGTGAACCAAGAGCGGATCCTCAAACCATTTTTTCGCGGCGGCCGGCTGATCGTAACTTTGAGGAAGGGCGGCTATGTGAATACCTATCCGGTGAAGCACCTGGTTGCCCGGGCCTTCCTGATCAATCCGTGGGGATATGAGTGTGTCCAGCATAAAGATGGGAACCCCCTCAATTGCGCAGCGGCCAATCTTGAGTGGGTGGCAAGGGAAGACACTTACCCAGTCTCGGTGGTTGTAAAGCGGGAGCTGGCAACCCTCACGCCACAGGATATCACCGACATTCGGTTGATGTACAGGAAGGGTAGCCAAGAGTATGGCATTAAGGGGTTGGCGCAGCTGTTTGGTGTTTCAAAACAGACCATTAAGAAGATCGTTTCTTTTGAGATATAGGTGGTGATGTTCATGAATTTACTTAAAGGAATTGCCAAAGGTGTTGTCAGAGTGGGACGTGATCTCTTCGTTGATCCAGACGTTCAAGACAGTTATGACGAAGAGTATGATGACTATGATGAGTACGCAGAAGAAGAGGATTTTAAAAATGATATTGTCCGAGATGATGGAGTGGTTCTGTCAATAGATATGGAGAAATTGAACCAGAAAACCGAGCATGATCTTTTCCTTTCTGATGAAATAGATTGTCCGAAGTGTAGTAGCTGTGGAAAGACAGTTCCTTTGCCGGTCTATATTTGGCATGATCGCATGTATTGCCGGCGATGTGTATCTCAGCGGGAGATCATGCTTTCTGAGTTAGATCCATCTATTCGAAAAAACATAGAGCAGATCGGGATCATTGTCCTCAAAGATGGAACAAAGATTTTTGTCTTATGGGATGAAGAGGATGTGGTCAAAAAGTTGGAGAGATATCGCAAGAAGAGAAGGTATTGTCCGTTCGAGGATGTGGAAGTGGGTAAGGTTTATGTATATCCAGAGGATGTGAAAAAAGTGCTTCAACCGATGCAGCTTTATCACCAGAAATGGACCGGCCCGGTTCGTCCAGAAAGGGAAAATGATGATGATTGATTCCCATCATAGGAGGGGTTCGTATGGAAATTGGCATTTATGGCGGCGCGATGTATGCCACGGTTGCAGTGGATCAGATCGAGAGAAAAGAGATTCAACTGGGAGATGGCATCTTGGTGCCTAGCGAGTTCGTGAAACAGTTGGGAGAAAAGAAACGTTCCAGTTTCGAGATGCAGGATGGGTTCTATCTGAGGTTCGAGGGAATTGCTCATGACGAATATGGGAATGAGGTTTTGCTGTTTGGCGTGAATCGGTTCAGCAACTGCAACTGGTACTACGCTTTCCACTATATCGATAACGAGACACTATTGGTGGCCAGTGGCGGTGGAGTTTGGGATGTGCGTGTAAAGCGATTGGTCAAGTTTAGCGAATTGCCGGCCGATGCAGTTGAAGAAATGGCTGAGCAATTAAGTTTCTTTTAGTGGCCGTTTTATAAGTCAGACTTAAAATTCTTTATCAAGGAGAGAGGAGAAGAACATGCTTTAACCTCTCTCCTTTTCAAAGAAAATGTGTGCCAAATCCCACTTCTGACGTGGAGAAGGCGACAGGGCATACATGAGAGGAGGGAGGCTGAACTCGCAAAACTCGCAAAATCCCCTACTTTCTCCCTACTTTCATACAACCGGTTATTGATATTATGATTTAATGAACACATTTATTTATAAAATAGCCAGGTGATAAATCACAATGAAATATTATGAAGGGCCTTGGAAAGTTTATGATGTTAGTGAGGCATATAAGTCATTTGGAGTTTTTGAAGTAAGGGCATATTCCGATTGGGAAGACGGCGAGAAGGAAATTGCTACTGTGTGGATTAACGATTATGATTTAAATGAAATGCTGGCCAGCCTTCACGCTATATCTAAAGTACCAGAAATGCTATCCCTCTTAGATGCCGCAAAAAGCAGGCTTCAACAGCTAGGAGATCAGGATGTTGTCAAAGAAATCGAAGGTTTGCTAACACTGCTTGAGTGCAATAACAAAATGGATATACATAGGGATGATTCAGAGTGAAGATAAGACAGCGACTTAATGGTCGCTGTTTCTTTGCAGTTTTATTCATCTTTGTTTCAACCCTAAAGATGCAAAGAAAATTTTTTTCGATGAAAAATACCCAATAAAATCAAGGGTTCTTGCTCATCATCCATATACCGAAAATAAAAAATGTTTTGACATTAGATTTTGTTTCATGCTAATTTTCTAATCGCAAACAATTTTTCCAAATGGAAGGAGCAATGAAGAATGCCTTGGACATTAAAAAATGGGCAGACTCGATACACAGCGGAGGAGGTGAAAGAATCTGGTAAACCTTATGTTGGAGTGTACAAACATTACAATGGATATCAACGAATTGATGGTTATGTCACATGGGATGAATGTGAGCGTTATGGCTTTCGATTGCCAACGGAGCAAGAAGAGCCTGTTCAGTTCCGGTTCATAGGAAACCGCCGGAACTATTACTGTGGTGAGTACGATCGGCGGGAAGAGATGGCTACTTATCTTTTGTCAAAAGAAGAAAAGGAGTTTTGGGGAAAGGTCATCAAACCAATGAAGTGGCGAGAGGAAGTCAAGTTCAAATCGTATGCTTCCGAGCCGTGGGAGTGGACCAATCTTCTCCTGTCACCGGACGACTTGATTACTGTGACGTTTAGGGATGTTCAAGAAGAGGATGAGAACGAGTACATTCAAGCCATTTGCCGGTTTCCCGAGTATGATCGTCATGAAAGCAACTGGAGATGGGGAGAGGCAAAACTGGTTTTGGCCAAGAAAAAATCTGTCCGAAAACTATGGACTCGTTTGCTGGATTGCGAGCATTATCAGGAAGTGATCAACCAGTTAGATAAAGAAAGCCCGGTACAGTTGCATGTGGCGACTGACAATCAGATCTATGTCCAAGCCAACTTGGAGTTACCGGTAACAATTGGTCGTTTGCATCCGGCCATTAGCAAAAGGCTAATTTCATTGATACAAGCAGGTAGGAAAGTGGTAGCAAAGATTACTGAGCTTATAGATGAATGGGAAGGGAAACGGGAACTTGGAAGAGACAGCGTGGTTCGATGGACAGGCATTAAGATCATTATCTTCTTTGAGGAGAGTGGACAAAATGAAAATGCATAACCGGTATCAAGTGACGATTGAGGGAAAAACGGAGTTGGTTGAAGAGTTTGCCCGGCTGCACCAAGAGCGATTGGCCAAGTTGTATCCAGAACAAGTCTTGGACTGTCAGCCAGGCAAAATCGAAATTCAGATGGTCAAAGGGAAAACATTGCAGGAAGAGGATACCCGGGTGGCCGGCGTGCCGTATGAAAATCGGCAGGAGCTCGTTGCCAAGATGACAACCGAGACTCCGTTGCGGCTAGTCCGCGAACCTGATAACATCTATGATGAAAACGCAATTGCCGTTCATGCACTGATTGAAGATCAATGGTGTCAGATTGGCTACCTTCACCGCTGGCAAGCTTTCAGATTGGCCCCATTATTGGATAGGGGAGAACAGATTGACATCAAAATCCGAAGCATTGAAAAAGAGTCTGTCGAAGATTGGAACGGGGATGTGCTGCATGAATGGATGGGCGTGAAGATCAAACTCTCATATCTGTGGGACATCTCATTGTATGATGTGTTAAAGGGCGAAAACGAAGGCCAAGCGGGATAAGGTCCCGCGTGTCACCAGCTTATCTGGTGGCACAACGGCGTGACATCAGAACCTAACTTTGTTGATATTATAATCAAAGAGGAGATTATATTATGAATCGTGATTTGCGAAAGCCGGTTGCAATCATAAAAAAAGCGATGCAAGCTGGCGATAACCAAGGGGATTTAAAATATGTGATTGCCGAAAGCTTAAAGGATTTGCTTGAAGATCAGCAGTGGTTGCACGGATCCGATGTAAGGATTTTTGAAGAGTTTTGCCAGGCGTATTTGGGTTGTCGTGTAAAGGATCTGTTGCAAATCTGCCGGCATGATACATATGTGGTCAGCTTGATCAATGAAGCGTTGAAGATCAACCATCAGGGAATTCGCCGTGTAAAAGCCAAGGAGTTTGTTGATCGGCCATCCGGTACGTCCAAAGAGCAAGCGTTGCGCCGGCTGAAAAAGGATAGGCCGGAGCTATATGAAAAAGTGGTCAAAGGACAGTTGAGTGCGCATGAGGCGATGGTAAAAGCGGGCTTTCGGAAACCCTACAAATCAGTCCGACCAGAAGTCAATCATGTGGCCATTTTTCTTCATGAGCACTTTAACGATGATCAATTGAGAGAAATCATCCATCAGGTGTTTGCGTTGCGGCAAGGGCATACATCAGTTAAGGCATTGCGTGAAGGCGAAAAGATCAATCTGTTTGCAGAAGTAGACAAATCATCCATGGAAAGCGAGATTCGGATCATGGCAGAAAAGTCAGTGACCAAAGAACTGGGCCCGTTTCTACAAATGGTACTACAGCTATATCAGAAACATGAGAAACCATATAAAAATCGCGGCAATCACGACAACAGACAACGTTTCTATTATCGTTTGCTGTAAGCCAGGTGCAATTGCACGTGGTTTTTTTGTTGTTATTTTTTCATCCATCTTTGTTGATATTATCATCAATGAGAGATGAGCAATTAAAGTGCAAATAAAATCCTCCCGACCCTGGATGATCGAGAGGAACGAAATTGCGCGCTTAGTTATTTTTTCGATAAATGATACACTCAATGCCGCGTCCAGACGGAATAAAATGTACTTCCCCATCTGTTAGTTCCACTATCACACTACCACCAACACCGCGCTTGACTTGTTGCCCCTTTTTTTCCTCTTCAGCTGCGATCCGATTGAGCTCACTTGGGATAGTAACAACATCGAAAATCCGGCGGAACAAGTATTCTTCGATTTTTGTCATCATATTTGCTCTTCCTCCCACTCTTTTTTTAGTGCGGCGCAGATATTTTTTATGATTTGAAAAAGAGTGACTTTTGTTGTCATCTTTGCTCTTCTCCTCTCAGCAAGTATAATTAGGAGATAGTACGTTTTCTCAAACTCTGTTTGACTTTGCCCCCGGTTGCCTGCCGGGGGTTCTTTCGTTCGGCTCTAACCAGGTTGTCTGCAGACTATATTTGATCATTCTGATCTATTCCAACCATCTTTTCAATTTCTTTTCTAATTTCTGCTGATAGACGAGATAATTGATCATAGAGATTTCGATATTCATCTAATAGTGGAATAATTTTTTCAAGTGATTCAAGATGAATTGGAGAGTGATACCCTTCTATTCTAAGCTGTTTGTGAATCAGTTCAACTTCTTTTGAAAATTTTTTGCTATTAAGCGGGGAAAATCCGCGTTTTGACGGCGGAACCCCTATTAGGTGGTTCGAGTATTTCAACAAAGAATTTTCTCAAGTTTACTGGGCTCGCAGGGTTTCCTGACCTTACATAGTTGTCTGTATAAACTTTAAACCTCATTCGATTTTTTTCTTCTTCAGAAATAGGATTGAATTTACGGTAATAACTTTCGTAGCTCTTCATACGCCAATAATCCGTGTTGTATCCCTTTTCTGAGTCAAATACATCGAATAGGTAAGCATAGTATCCTTCTCGATCATCCAACTGGTCTACTGTGCATTCTTCCAGGACTTCATAAGCAAAGCTTTCTTTTCCGTGTTTCTCCAAGTCCTCTTTCATTTTTTTGTAGGTATCTGAATATGTGTGCTTGGAACGTATATTTGTGAAGTGTTGTTTAATTCTTTCCTCAATGTTCTTACTCTGCCCCACATAACTTCTGCCAGTTACTTTGTTGTAAAAACGATAGATGCCCACTGTCATTGATGCCTTACTCCCTCGTTTTTCCTTTCTCTTCCTCCAATCGTTTCTTCAGTTGCTCTTTACCTAATGCGAGCAATAGCGAAAAAAATTCACTTTGGCTCATGCCTTGGCGTCGTGCAACAGTAAATTCCTCGATGAAATGATCGATTTCATCCCATTCGGATGGAGTTAGATCAATAAAGCTACGCTCTTTATTGCCACGCCGTTGGCGCTTACGTTCCACAAATTCACCCCCTTTAATTACATCATATCTTAATTATGGTATACCATGGATACCATGTCAACCTTTTTTTCAGAAGAGTTAAAAAGAAAATAAAGAGACACCCCACAACGGGGGCCAGCGGTTTATGTAATCAAACGTATAACTGCTCTATAAACTCCTCTTGAGATATAATCAAATCATATTGTTTATGTCCTAATTTATCAAAAGCCTTTATAAGATAATTTACATATCGGGAGACTTTCCTTACAAACGGCACATTGAATTATCGTTTTGTCTTTGTTGAATTGGGAAGGCTTGATGATTGTGACGAAATCAGTTTTCTCCATTTTTTCTGTTCTCCTTTTGGAGTTCACGATATAGAGCGGCGCGGCTAACTTTGGTGATTTCGCAGATCTCCCGGATCGTGAGGCCGTTCTGGTCGCGTTCTTTGGCCAATTTGAGGGCGTGCTGCATCCCCTTGTGCTTGTCGGTGTAAGTCCGTGGACGACCTTTGTATACTCCACGCTTTTTGGCCAGTTCGATCCCGGCGCGTTGTCGCTCTTTCAGGCGTTTGACTTCAAATTCAGCAACAGCGGCGAAAATCCGGAAGATCAATTCACCGGCAGGGGTGGAGGTGTCGACGTTCATGTCCAACATGACCACATCGACCTGCTTGGCTTTGAGCTCTTCCATCAGCTTCAGGGCATCTAGAAGGTTGCGGGCGAAACGGTCAAGCTTGGTAAAAACAATTTTGTCACCAGGTTGGGCGTCATCGATCAACTGGCGAAGAACTTTCCGCTCATCCAATTTGGTGCCTGTCACCTTTTCCTGATAGATCTTGTCAACACCGTATCGCTGCAACTCCAGGATCTGAGCTTCGAGCTCTTGGTCTACCGTGGAGACGCGAGCGTATCCATAGATCACGCAAAACCACCTCCTATTTTGGGATATGTATTTGGGACACTCTCAACACTGATTGTACCGCGTTTTAAAAAGTGTCTCAAGTGGGTCTACCCAATTGAGATAAAAAACAATTTGACGTTCCTGCTGAACAATCTGTAAAAGCAGATCGTTTCGATATTAAATTACATCATCCTTACGTTGGGGAAGCGAAAACAGGTGATCTTGCTGGTGTCTATGGTTACGACATCAAATATAAAGGGATTAGTTATGAGCTGGCCTAACTTTTATAATGAGTTGAAACGATTTATCAAAACGTCAAAATTGATCTAAATGACGGTTTATGTGGATGATGGAAGTCCCTGTCTTGTTCAATTAATAGACATGAAAACAGGAACCTGATGAGGTGGCATAAGTATATGACCAGCTCATAATATAAAAAACTCCTCCGATAAAATCGAAGGAGTTTTTTGTGTTATGGATTATTGGCAGGGCGGCGTATCCTGCATCTCTGGTGACTTGCCATAAGGATCAACGTGCTGGCAAGCGCGTGGGGAACCTTTCCCACCTCAATAATCCATATTATAGATTACGCCGAAACGGCATTTTATAGTCCGTTTAGGAAACATTAAACAAGTTGTTCCCTTTGTACTCCGTAATCCCATTATAGGGTAAAAAGCAGATTGTTACAACTGGTTAAACGGAATTAGTCGGCCTGACTTTAAACGTTTTTGCACTTTGATCATACCGTTGTTCAAATCATAAAGGGTAGAAACATACAGATAACCGGATGGATCCAATTTTACAGCCAATAATAAATGTTCCGAAACTAATTTGATTAATTCAACCGATGTTGAAGGTTCTCTTGGGTTTTGTCCTACATAATCAGGAGACTCAATGATGTCTGGGATTAGCTCATAGTATTGTTCAAAGATTCCAGGATGTCGCTTTTTTATGTGTTTAATTGCACCAGGGAAAATTTTTACTTCGGCCGATGGACATTGAATATTAAAGTGATCCAATATTTTTTGCGGGAGTATTCCGATGATTTGTGTTTTTTTAGAGTTGGGATTTACGGTAAATTTAGATGTAGACATGTTTACCGCTCTTTTCTTTATTTAGATGTAATTAGTATAACATGGAGTTATTGGAAGTGGGCAAAAATAAGAAAGTATCAATAAATTTCGTTAAAGCTGATCTGAGTATACGGAGCCTTGATTTTTTGGGCAAGGACAAAGGTTAAAATACAGGAAGTTCCAATACCAAAACAAAATTCGGAACAATAAAAAATGACTTGGAGTTCCCATTTGGACTCAAGTCATTTTCCATTTACTGGAGAGATGGCACCAAAATCGGTCTTCGCTCCCTCTACCCCTTATTGGTTGACATAGCGTTCACGGTATTCATGCTCCAGTATGCTCATGATGATAGAATCGTGATATTGATGATTGTAAAATAACGCCTCGCGTTGCACCCCTTCTTTTTTGAATCCCAATTTCTCATACAAGTGAATGGCCCGTGCATTGAACGCAAAGACATTTAATTCAATCCGATGCAAATTCAGGACACCAAAAGCATAGTCCAACATAAGTTTCATTGCTTCCGTGCCATACCCTTTTCCTTGATGTGTGTGGTTTTGGATGGCGATGCGGATATAACAACTACGGTTGATCGGACAGATCTCTAACAACTGGATGTCCCCAATCACCTCATCACTTTCAGTTAGGGCAATCAACAGAAGCACCCCGGATGAGTCTTGATTCTTGGCTTCGATATATTGTCGTACTTGTTCCAAGGTAAAGCTTTTTTGCGTGCCGGTGAGCCGCCTTGTTTCTGAATCAAACAAAAAGCGATGGTACAACTCGGCATCTTCAACACTGACCGGACGCAGATAGACTTGCTTTCCTTCCAGAAAACGGATAGGTATGTGCATGGGAATCTTCCTCCTTTAACGATATTCACTATACAGAATCATCATCTTTTTGGAAATGTTTTCGTTGTAAATGGAAGCGTAGGCATTGTGATAGATGACTTCAAAGCTTCTTAGAAGGCGCTTCCTTTTCACAAGCGACAAGGATAGAATAGTCATTTGTTTATCGCCATTGCCTTATTTTCATGTGGAAATTGAGGAAGTATAGCAAATAGAGAAATCCTAAACGGTGATTTGCGTTTTTTGATACAATCTTACTTGCACTATAAGATTTGAATCAACAAAATCTATCGATCCCGGTCTCGCTTTTATCATGATCGAAAGGATGTAAAGTATGAGCGAATCTCATCAGGAGTATATCGTCATCTCGGGTGCCAGGGAAAACAATCTCAAAAACGTATCCTTGCGCATTCCTAAGCGAAAAATCACTATTTTTACCGGTGTGTCCGGTTCCGGCAAATCGTCCATTGTTTTTGATACCATCGCCGCTGAATCCCAACGCCTGCTGAACGAAAACTTCAGTATGTTCGTCCGTACCTTTCTGCCGCGGGTTCCGCAACCGGATGCAGACGCAATCGAGAATCTGAGCATGGCTGTGATTGTGGATCAGAAGCGGCTGGGTGGCGGTTCTCATTCCACTGTTGGTACGATTACGGATATTTCTCCCATTCTCCGTCTGCTTTTCTCCCGAGTGGGACAACCTTATATTGGACAACCGCACATGTTCTCGTTTAACGATCCTCAAGGCATGTGTCCCGAGTGCAATGGGATCGGTCGCAAACTGAGCGTTGATATGAGTAAAGCGCTGGACATGTCAAAATCACTGAATGAAGGGGCGATTTTGCTACCGGACTATTCAGTGAACAGCTGGGAATGGAATATCATCGCACAGACGGGAGAATTTGATCTCGACAAGAAGCTGAGCGATTATTCGGATGAAGAATTGGAGCGCTTGCTATACGCCAAAGCAAGAAAAGTAAAAATGGATTTTGCAGGCAAGGCGACTAATATTACAGTGGAAGGTGTCATTGAAAAGTTCACCAACAAATACATTAAGCAAGATGTGAAAACCAAATCCGAGCGTACACAAAAAGCTGTGGCGCCTTTTATTACTGAGGGGATCTGTCCCAGTTGCCATGGCGCGAGACTCAGTCAAGCCGCTCTCAGTTGCAAGATCAACGGTCTCAACATTGCGGATTTGTCCGCCATGGAAGTGGGACAGCTCATCCATACCATCCGGGAAATCGACGATCCGGTTGCCGCTCCTATTGTCAAGTCGCTGACGGAACGGTTGCAACATCTGGTGGATATCGGGCTTGACTACTTGACGCTGGATCGCGAGACGGATACATTGTCCGGCGGTGAGTCGCAACGTGTGAAGATGGTGAAACACTTAAGCGGCAGTCTGGTGGATGTCACTTACATTTTTGATGAACCCAGTGTCGGTTTGCACCCCCGTGATGTGCATCGATTAAATGGGTTACTTCAGAAGTTGCGTGACAAGGGCAATACGGTGATTGTTGTTGAGCACGATCCCGATGTGATTAAGGTAGCGGATCATATCGTCGACGTCGGGCCTCATGCCGGTAGTCGCGGTGGCACCATCGTGTATGAAGGGAGTTTCCAAGGTCTGCTGGAGTCCGGCACACTGACAGGAACCTATATGAAACGGCCATTTCAGCTGAAGCACGATTGCAGGCAACCATCCGGTAAGCTGTCCATCAAGGATGCCACACTTCACAACCTGCGGAAGGTGAGTGTAAATATTCCGACCGGAGTGCTGACAGTAGTTACAGGGGTCGCCGGATCAGGCAAGAGCACACTGATTAACAAGGTATTTCTCAGCCAGCATCCGGATGCGATCGTCATCGACCAATCGGCGGTAGGCGTATCGACACGCTCAAACCCCGCAACCTATACAGGCATTATGGATGATGTGCGCAAGGCGTTTGCTTCTGCGAACAAGGTCAGCCCAGGCTTGTTTAGCTTTAACTCTAAGGGAGCTTGTGAGAACTGCAAAGGGTTGGGAGTTGTATATACCGACCTTGCATTCCTCGACAGTGTGAAGTTACCATGCGAAAAATGCGGAGGCAAACGATTTAAGGATGAGGTACTCGCATACAAATTCAACGGCAAATCCATCGCTGAAGTGCTAGAGATGACTGTAGAGCAGGCATTGGAATTCTTTCACCTCAAAGAGGTTGTGCGTAAGCTCCAGACGTTGAGCGATGTGGGGCTGAACTATATTACACTCGGACAACCACTCAGTACGCTCTCGGGTGGGGAATGTCAGCGCATCAAGCTGGCAAGCGAATTGCATAAAAAGGGCAACATCTATGTGATGGACGAGCCGACGACCGGCCTGCACATGTCAGATATCGGTCATCTGTTGGGGATCATGAACCGTCTCGTGGATGCCGGTAATACGGTGATTGTTATCGAACACAACCTCGATGTAATCAGCCAAGCGGACTGGATTATCGATATGGGACCAGACGGAGGCAGCAAAGGGGGACAGGTGGTGTTTGAGGGCACCCCTTCGCAGATAATTCATGCGGAACAGTCGATCACTGGAAAATACTTAAGCAATGCATTAAGTTCATTTTAAGAAAAACAGATGAAAGAGAAGGCAACCTGTGATGAATGGTTGCCTTCCCTCGGATGATTCAGTTTTTGTTGTTCTTCCAAGCCAATCGGTCATATTGCATTCTGAACAGTTTGATAAGTTGAGGGAGATCTTGTTCTCCTTTAATCCAAAAACTCACACCCGAATCAGGAACGACATGCGGTTCAGCCACCCCGGAAGCAACGAGCTCGTTGCGAATCGATTTGGGAAACAGGAAATCAGCGTGTTTTTCACCGTGCAGATGACCCAACTCTTTGTTCTGATAACAAAATTCTACGCCTCCAAACCGGTGGACATGTTCGGTACACCATCCCAGCTGAGCAATTCACGTCTCAACGCTTCGAGTATCATGAGTAGCCCCCCTCCTTGAAGGAATGAATAACTTGCTTAGTAAATCCATTCCCTTTCACAAAATTTACTAAACTTAATATACGAAAAAATATATTAATCATTGCATGGAGTTACCCAAAAAAATAGAACCCGATGATGAACGGGTTCTTGCTAAGACGTTAGATGATGTTGGACAAAACCGATCTTTTGCGATCATGGCGGACCAGGTCTTCATATGTTTCCCGTTCCACCACCAAGTCGGCGATACCATCCCGAACAAAGACGACGGCGGGGCGGCGGAGGCGATTATAGTTGCTGGCCATGGAATAGCCATAGGCTCCAGTGGAGAGAACCGCAAGGATGTCTCCGCTTGTTACTTGTGGCAGATCGATATCCCAAATAAGCATATCTCCGCTTTCGCAACATTTGCCCGCGATCGAGACGGTTTCAGTTGCCTCCATCGACGCTTTATTGGCCAGTAGCGCTTCGTACTTCGCTTGGTAAAGGGCGGGTCGGATGTTATCGGTCATGCCTCCGTCCACCGCCACATATGTGCGAATCCCCGGAATCTGCTTAATTGAGCCTACGGAGTATAGAGTTGTGCCAGCATTCCCCACAATACCGCGCCCCGGTTCAATCCAAATTTCCGGGTTTGGCAAGTTGCGTTTGGACCAGGCAGCTGCCACCTCTTGCGTGATTGTTTCCACGAAGGTTTCGATTTCCACCGGATCATCTTCATCGGTATACCGAATGCCAAACCCTCCGCCCAAATTAAGCACCTTCACCTCATAACCGGTTTCTTGCCGCACGCTGTCCAAAAATTCCCGAATGACCTTGATCGCTTCAACAAATCCTGTAGTATCAAAAATTTGTGATCCAATGTGGACATGAATACCCAATAGATTGAAATGCGTTTTCGCTAATGCCTGCCGGATCGCAAGCATCGCCTGACCATCAGTCACACCAAAACCGAATTTCGAATCTTCTTGGCCGGTAGCGATGTATTCATGGGTGTGCACTTCAATCCCTGGCGTGAGGCGAAGCATCACATTGACTTGTATGCCGGATGCGGAAGCCAAATCATGGAGTAAAGCCATCTCATAAAAGTTGTCTACAACATAACAGCCTACGCCTGCTTCAAGCGCCATCCGCAATTCTTCTTCCGACTTGTTGTTACCATGAAAATGTATGCGCTCGGCGGGAAATCCAGCTTGGAGGGCAGTGTACAATTCTCCGCTTGAGACCACATCCAAAGAGAGATTCTCTTCGGCTGCCAGTTGCGCCATCGCGATGCAACTGAATGCTTTGCTGGCGTAAGCGACTTGAAAAGTAAATCCGCTTTGTTCGAATGATTTGACAAAACGGCGACTGTTTTCCCTGATCAATGCTTCGTCATAAACATAGAGTGGGGTTCCAAAGGTTTTAGCCAATTCCACCGTATCGCATCCGCCAATGGTGAGATGGCCTTGACTGCCAATGTGACTCGTGCCGGTTAAGCGCATAAAAAAACCTCCTAATCAGCAATTGATATTAGGAGAGTATAGTCGGGCAATTAAAAAATACCATCTGACTATAGACGGCATCCCTTATCAAAACCGCACCATAACCATATCTCCTGAAGATAGCACACCACGCATATTAAATGAATATGCGTGACAGTTCTGCCCCTGTTCGGGTACAGACCCAGCATCCCTGCCCAGAGAATGCAGGGAAACTTCGGCGACTTTTCCTTTCCATGGCCGTCACCGATCTTCTCTGGATCTCAGGTCATGTACTAATAAAAGTCGCAACCTCTACCTCATCAAAGCCATGATGAGGTTTTGTTTTATGCAGTTGTCATTTAATGTGTCTTAGTATAGCATGCTATGGCGACGGTGTGAAGAGGAAAACGGATTCTTTACAATCCTTTTAATGCTTACTCACTGTAATAGCAGAGCATGGCTGGGTGGGATTGAAAAATCGAAATAGCAATGGTCTGTTACAATATGGTTGGAATGAGCAAAGAAAGGGGCATGATCGATCATGCATCAATGCAAAACGCTGTTGTCTGCCATCTCCATTCAGTATCCGATTATCCAAGCACCAATGGCCGGAGGAGTGACGACTCCCGAATTGGTGGCAGCCGTGTCAAATGCCGGTGGGCTCGGCTCATTGGGCGCCGGATATTTGTCCCCATCGAAACTGCGAGCGGAGATCAAGCAGATCCGCAGGCTGACATCCAAGCCCTTCGCCGTCAACCTCTTTATTCCTGAACAACCAACGCATGTAGATGAAAAAAGCTTAACGGATCTCATCGGGCAGCTCAAGCCAATTTGTGATGAATTGGGGATAGATGCGGAACAACTGACGATCGATTATCAGGACCAATTTGACGAGCAATTTGCCGTCGTCGTGGAAGAGCGGGTTCCTGTCTTCAGTTTCACTTTTGGCCTATTGCCTTCCGAAAAGATGGAACAATGCAAAAAAGCAGGCATCTTTGTCATGGGCACTGCTACTACGGTACATGAAGCCATGCAATTGGAACGGCTCGGCGTCAACGCCGTTGTGGCACAGGGGAGTGAAGCCGGTGGGCACCGAGGTACATTTGCCCACGCTTATCACGAGGCCATGATTGGCACCATGGCATTGGTTCCACAGGTGGCCGATCACGTCAGGGTGCCAGTTATTGCCGCTGGTGGGATTATGGATGCCAGAGGAATCGCTGCCAGCTTTGCTTTGGGGGCTTCTGCAGTGCAGATGGGAACGGCGTTTATCCCATGCGAAGAGAGCGGGGCCCATCCATTATATAAACAAGCGCTTATCGTGGCTTCCGAAGAACTGGTTGCCGTGACTTCGTCAATTACCGGAAAAGCAGTGCGCGGCTTGCGCAACAGGCTAATGGATTTAGCCGAACAGTTGCCTGAGACGTTGCCGTATCCATTACAGCATGTTTTGACACAACACATCCGCAAAGCAGCAGCAGAGCAATTACGGCCAGAGTGGATGTCAATGTGGGCAGGGCAAGGTATCCGATTGGCGAGACAACAGAGCGCCCAGGAACTGGTAAATCGATTAGCCCAGGAAACAGACATTATTATCAGAATGTTGAAACTACAGGGAATTGACAAATGAAATAAACAAAAATAACAAACTGCAATCTATTTCAGATTGGTTTGCATTATAAACATGGAGGGATTGCAATAGGACGTCTCTGTACAGAGACATCCCTTAGTTACATCAATTCATCCAGGCGATCCAACTCTTCATCCTTTTGATCATTGACAACGTGTGTATAAATCTGCGTTGTGTTGATGGAGGAATGGCCCAAAATTTCTTGCACTACGCGGATATTGGCGCCGTTGGAGAGCAAGAGGGTAGCCAGTGTATGACGCAATTTATGTGGCGAAATGTTTTTTGCTTTGGGAGGCAAATCCGCTTCTTTCACATATTTGTTGATGATTTTATTGATAGAGACGCGACTGATCCGACCGCCGTTCCGATTTAAAAACAATGCTGATTCATGTCCTGGTGCCGGGGTAGGCCGTACCGCCATATAATCCTTGAGAGCGGTGGTGGCGGTGTTGTTCAGCTTTAGCATCCGCTCTTTGTTCCCCTTACCCAAAACAACGATACGAACGGTCCCTTTCTGTTCTTGAATGCTGGTTGTATCGAGGCGCACTAACTCAGAAACGCGCAATCCGGTATTAAGAAAAATGAGGAGGATGGCCAGATCCCGATACCGCAGCCAGCTCAAGCGTTTGTAGTTTCTCATATCGAAGAAGTCATGGACACTGTGAACCAAACGCAAGGCTTCATCATGCGTTAAAAAAACGGGAACGCGTTGTTTGTTGCGGGCGCGTAATGTCACATCCTCAAACTCAGTCATGGGGTTGCGATCCAGCGCTCCGCATTTAACCAAATACCGAAACAGGGATTGGAGCGAAGCCCGTTTGCGATTTTTGCCCGCATGCGAATTCTCCCGCACCTGTACTGTTTCAACAACTCTTCCATTGATCTTTCTGGTTACTTTGCGCTCATACCCATGTTCGATATATCGAAAAAAGCGCTTGATCGTGCGACCGGTCACATCTTCAAGTTCGTGCCCATGTTCTTCCAAATAATCAAAAAACAGTTTAAAGTCGTATACATACGCCGCGACTGTTTCGATGGAACGGTCGGCACTGATCATCTCCAATATGTACTCTTGGACATCTTCAGGAAGTTCCATGGCTAAGCGATTGATATTTTCTGGTAATTTGCGTGATAAGTATTTCATCGTTGCTTCACTCCGGTGTGAATTATGATAAAAAACAGGTTAGTATGTTTGGAAAAGAAGTCAAAAATGAAAAATTGGGGAGACCTATGGGATTCAGACGAAAAATAAAAGGCCTTTTCGGTCGCTATTGGTTTACAAAATCATATAATCCGCCAAAAGTCTTGGTATTCCTGGACTTTCGGCTTTCCGCCGATTAATTTTTCGTATGGTTTTGCAACGTAATGGGGGGGTAACGAGAGAACCTCATAAAAAACATCGCTCCTCCATTCTTATTATCAAGTTGCTGACCTTGTAGCTACGACAGAGACCGGGTGGATACAATCCATTTTTTCACTCCGCAAGGGAAACCGACTTGCAATGACGATGCCACAACAGGATTAGTAGCCCTGGCAGATGCTAAAGAGCCTATTTTTTCGCCGTATTGGTTAACGAAACGATTCTTTCGTTAACCAACTATTATTATAGTAAAATCGAAACTGAAGGTCATTGTTTTTCTTGTTGAATTCACAATAAATATATAAAACGAATCATCTGTTAATATCTTGTAGATCAGAGAGAAAATTACAACCGTTGCAATTTGGAAACCAATCGGTACCCCAAAGATTCGTACAGGCGAATGGCGGGGACATTGTCATCAAACACATACAAGTACACATCTGAAGAGTATTCTCTCGCTCGGCGGGTCAACTCCGTTGTAATGATCCGCCCCCAACCTTGCCTTCTTCGGCTCACCGTTGTCCCGATATTGCCAAGTTCGACATAGACAGGATCATAAAAAGGTACTCCCGACGTCTCCATCGGGAAGATTTAATTCTTCCTTGAGATAAGTCAGCAGGGAGCGGATACAAACCTCTTCCTAAAATAATGCATACGAAAAAGCATGAAACGGCAATCCATACAGATAGGCTAGCACACCCAGTAAGCGGCCATCTGATGAGAATTGTCCGTAATGGACTGTTTGTTGCCGTCTGACCGTGAGATAGGTGAAGTAAAGCAGATTACTTTCTTTACCGATCTTCGCCAATAATTCATCCAGCTCATTCGGTTGTAATCGTCTATGATACATACACTCACTCTCCTTTCAGCATGATTATGACACAGATTGTCGAAATCGCAATCATCGCTTACGATAAAGAGGCAGTTCTCTTAATTAGGAGGTTGGACAGTTGCTATTAAAATTCAGGATTTGGCACATTCCGTTGCACATACTTCTCTTTGCCGGATTGTTTTATGGAATGCACCGATGGCAGGAAACGAGGCAATATGAAAAAGGGGCTTTGTATTTCTCTGGAGATGTAATCGGCTATATCTTTTTATTTGCGCTCGCTAGTGTGGCATTGTTATTTTCTCTCTATTGGAACCGACGTGCCCGGATGTTTTGGCTGATTGTCGGCATCCCCGTATTGTTGTTTGCGGGCTTCAAGTATTATCAAAATTTCGATTATGGCATACGGGTGGATCACCAAAAAATCACTGTGAACGACCAAGTTTACGCATGGTCGGACATTAAGTCGGCGACTGCGGATTGGATCGGCAAAGCCTCCGCGAGAAACCTTTATTTTGAATACACTCTCACCTTCAAAGATGGATCGTCGATCGATCTGTTGAGCGAGGAGTTCGATGCTGCGAAAATCAACATGATTCACGAAAAAGTCCTCCAATCTAAGATTCCGTTCATTGTACGAACTCCACTCAATGAGAAGGTGATCAAGCGAATTGAACGGTCTTACAGTAAGGAAGAGGTTGCTTTGCTTAAACGTCTTTTTACCGTTGACAAATGAAGCGGTGCAGGATACAATGCAAACACAAAAGATCAAGGCATGCCTTGATCTTTTTTTAAAACAATCGAATCGAATGGTAGAAAAGTCTCGTAGTTGCCAATTTCTGAAACATCATTCTTTTATTCATATTCAAATAGAAAGTGTCGTATGTAATATTTTCTATTAGACTGATACAGATTAAACAACATGATATAATCGTTTAAATAACTACTATCGGAGTGAACAATATTCATGAGTATTGATCAGAACATCTTGAATCATCTGTATAAGTCTCAAAAAAAGGAACTCCCGTATCAACCCGGGGACAGAGTGCAGGTTCGTATAACTAAGTTGGTTGATTACGGCGCATTTGCAGTGACAAAAGACGAGCATATGGCCTCAGGCTTGATTCATATCTCACAAATTCCTGAACATGTGGAACTACATACCCAGCAAATCATTGAAGCGGAAATCCGCCAAGTCAAAGAAGATAATAAGCTGGAACTCAGTCTGGCGTATCATGACAAAAAGGAAAACCCCTTTCAAGTTTTGGCCAGTATCAAAGCTCCCTTACCCGAGCAACAACCACCTGCGGATGAGATTCAGGAAATCATCCAGTATCTTTCCAAAGAATTCGGGTTAGTTTCGGAAGAGTCCAAACAAAAAGTGGAAGCGATGGTGCGGAAGATGGGCGTGTTTCATTTTACCATGGCCATGATGAAGGCCTTGCCCACTTTTAAGCGGGACCTGGTCCATCATTTCCTTAAGGAGATGGAGCAAAGGGGGAATCATCTTTGACCCGGTTCGTTTCCACTTCACCCGCCATCTGCGGGAACGGGTAGAGGAAAGATTGAGGAAAAAGCTTTCTGGCCATGACATCCACCAATTGATTCGAGAGAGCCAGGTCATATTGCAGACAGCAGACCATCTGTACCTTTATCATCCGGGCGAGAACATCCGTTTTCCGTGCATCAAAGACGGCGACCAGTGGGTAATCAAATCCGTCATGATCCATGGAATGTGGATGGAAGCAAAATAAATGATCAAAGCAATCAAAAGCCGTGCATTCTCGTGCAATGAATGCACGGCTTTTGATTTGTTGTACGCTTATACTTGCTTTCAAAGGGGGATAAAAATGGATTGGGTTAATAAGATGAACGATGCGATTACTTATATTGAAGAACACATCACAGAAGATATTTCTTACTCAGAAGCAGCCAGAGTTGCCTGTTGTTCCACTTATCACTTCCAACGCATGTTTTCATACATCACGGATGTGCCCCTGTCAGAGTACATACGTCGCCGACGCTTGACCTTGGCGGCATTTGAATTGCAGAACAGTCGTATCAAAGTGATCGATTTGGCGCTTAAATACAACTATGATTCGCCGGAAGCGTTTACCCGCGCATTTCATGCCCTACATGGCCTAACTCCAACTGAGGCGAGAAAAGCCGGAACGAAATTGAAAGCATACCCCCGCATTTCCTTCCAACTGACCATCAAAGGAGTGACTGAGTTAAATTACAGGATCGAAACGTTAAGCGAATTTTCAATCGTAGGAATTCGCGAGCGTATCCGTACCCAAGACGCATTTCACACTGTGCCTCAGATATGGGCTGGTGCAACAGAGCAAGGGCTTTTGACAAAACTGTGGGAAATGCGTATGAACAATCATGCATTGCAAGGGATATTGGGCGTTTGCGCTGATGGTGACTTTGGCGCGAATGAAGAGTTTGACTATATTATGGCTGTCGTCTCTGACCAAACGCCGCCGAAAGGGATGACCTCCTTGGATTTTCCGCCAACCATGTGGGCTGTCTTTGACATAGACGGGCCACCGGAAAGATTGCAAGAAATCTGGAAGCGGTTGTACACTGAATGGGTTCCGACTTCAGCATATGAACTGGCTCATTTGCCGGCAATCGAATGCTATCTTCCAAGAGAGGCACATCGCAATGAGCTTTGGGTTCCTATCATGAAGAAAGGGGATCAATGATCGTATTCATACTCATTGAAGAACGCAAAAAAGGCTTCTGTCCTCCAATTGGACAGAAGCCTTTTCATCACTTCGCTGCGGGAAATTCATGTTTCAATCCACGAATTTCCTTCATACCATGGGCCGGCTTGCCTACCGGTTGTTTTGGTTTGCCGGCGATCTCTTTGATGAGATTGACCACGAGCGTGCCAGATTTCTTCAGCATATCTTTTTGGATTTTGTCCAATGTATCCTCATCGCTGTGATAATAGGGATCTTCAGATACATGAACGAAAGCGACGGGAATGCCGGCATCTTCAAAAGGAGCATGGTCACTTCTGGTTGAATATCCGCGTTCATACGGCAAGTTGAGTTCATCCGCCAGTTTTGCGGCGTGATCAGCTACAAAGGATTTGGCATCAGGGGAAGCCGTGAGAATGTTAAAGGTGTCTCCAACACCAACCATATCCATGTTGATCATGCCGACAATGTTTGCTTTGTCTTTGTCTTGCAGAGATTGAACATAATACTCCGAACCAACCAACCCGGCTTCTTCCGCACCAAACGCAATGAATTTCACATTCATGTTAAGCTTTTTATGAGAAAGAGCACGGGCCACTTCCAACATGGTGCTGGTGCCGGAGGCGTTATCGTTTGCAGCTGGAGTGTCCACCCCGTCATAATGGGCTCCCAGAATCAATGTTTTTTTGGTGGAAGCCTTTTTGGAGGCTTTCAGCGTGCCGATCACATTTTGTGAGTAGGTATCCAAGATTTCTGTTTTCACTTTCATGGTGACAGACACACGCTTCCCGGCAGCGATCAACTCTAGCAATTGTTTTCCGTCCACATCTGACAGCCCGATAGCAGGAATATCTGTTTCTTGACCGAGTGTACCGTTTAAAGCACCAGATACATTGTTATACAAGATTGCGCCAATCGCTCCGGCTTTTGCAGCATTTTGTACTTTCTCGTAGAAGGTTAAGTCTCCGCGTTGAATCAAAGCGATTTTCCCTTTGACATCAACTCCGGCAAAATCTTCCGGCTTGCCTAAACCAGCGTAAGCTACTTCAGCGCTAAGACCTTGTTCAGGCGTACTCGGGGAGTAAGTGAAAGTTTTGGCTTCGATGGCTTTATTTTCAGGGGAAAGCAAGGTCAATTCTTGCCCATGGCTAATAAACGTTTTGAACGGGAATTTTTGTATTTTCACATCTAATCCCAATTCGCGAAAACGTTTGGCAATTGCTGCCGCAGTTCGATGTTCCCCTTCCGTTCCGGCGACGCGGGCATTGTCACGGTTGGACATCCACGCGATGTCGCGATATATGCGATCTCCAGATATATTTTGTTGTTTAGCCTTGGCAGGAACAGAAGCTTGTGGAAGGGTGAAAGCAGTCCCAAATACAACCACAGAGGAAAGCAAGAGGGACATACCTACTTTGAATGTTTTCCTTTTCATTCAATATCACCTTTTATTTTTTTATTAACTATATTCTATCAATATTTATAAAACCCTCTCTTGATTATATATTTTAAAATATTATGAATAAAAATAAAAGCGAACGCACAACAGATGTTTGCGCTCGCTTTCCAGTTAGTGAACCATCAACCCACAATCGTCACATCGCGCGCGGAGACGACCATGCGCTGGGGCGCATTGCCGCGACAGGAAATCAACGTAGCATCTCCATAAGGATTCACATCAGCCACATAGACGCGGAGAGGAGTGACCGACACTCCACGAATAACAACATTCACAATTTGACCAACGTACATGCGCAATGTTTCCGGGGCGACTCGAAAGGGGGAGCGGGGAGGAAATTGTTCAACATACCCATCATCGTCTGCATAGACGAATTCATCATCGACTTCCGAGTAATACGGATCATAATCATCATAGTACATCGTTGGGACTCACTCCTTTTATCCATGAACCTAGTTCATGATATTCAACACCCCAACCATTTGCGCAATGTTGATTGCCCATAATGACAAGGATGGGTGTTTGTCTATGCAGAACTGTTTATGATGAAATAAATTTATTTGCAAAGGGAGAGTGTTATGTTTTTAAAAACAGGCCGAATCATTGCGCTCGTCAGTTGTATCGTGGTCTGCACTGTCTTTTCCAGCTCTGTTCCCACTCAGGCGTCAGAGACTGACATGCTGGTTCGCGATGGAGCGACCCGGCCCATTTATTCCTATGAAGACGCCATCCGTGAAAAAGGGTATGTGGAAGCTCCGATGGACAGCGACCACGACGGTGAACCTGACCGCATAGCAATTCAAATCATGCGGCCTAACACAAACAAAAAAGTACCCGTCATTTATGAAATCAGCCCCTATCGGTCGAGACTTAATGATGTTCCCAACCACAATGTCGATGTTGAATTGCGCCCTGTAAAAGGCAAGCCCATGGCTGAGCCGGATCAAACGCAGCCGTTTTCTGGTTATTATGATAACTATTTCGTGCCGCGCGGTTATGCCGTCATTTTAGCAGAAAGTGCCGGAACGGGCCTGTCGGGAGGCTGCCCGACATCCGGGGCGCACAACGAGACCATCGGCGCCAAAGCAGTGATCGATTGGCTAAATGGACGAGCCAAAGCGTTTGACGAAAGTGGAAAACCAATGGTTGCTGACTGGACCACCGGCAATGTCGGGATGATTGGCGTTTCATATAATGGAACCTTGCCTAATGCCGTTGCCGCCACCGGTGTGAAAGGACTAAAAACCATTGTTCCCATCGCCGCCATTAGCAGTTGGTATGATTATTACCGGGCCAACGGAGCCGTGGTAGCACCAGGCGGTTATCAAGGTGAAGACGCCGATGTGTTGGCAAAAGCCGTCTTGACCAGGAAAAACCCCTCCGTCTGCCAGGAAATCATTTCATCTTTGGAGCGATTGCAAGATCGGGTGACCGGTGATATGAATGCTTTTTGGCATGAACGGGATTATGTTAAACATGCCAGTAGAGTGAAGGCCAGTGTATTTGTGGTGCATGGCTTGAACGACTGGAACGTAAAAACCAAACAATTTGCCAGATGGTGGAATGCTTTGGCCAAGCACAAAGTTCCGCGAAAAATTTGGTTGCATCAAGGTGGGCACCTCAATCCGTTCAGTTTTCAACAACAAGCGTGGTTATCTGCCTTGCATCGTTGGTTTGATTATTGGTTGTATGAGATTCCCAATGGAATCATGAAGGAGCCAATGGTCAGGATCGAACGCGCTCCGGGCAGTTGGGAACAACATGCCACTTGGCCTGACAAAAAAGCCGAAAAGGTGCGGATGCCGCTTGATGCGGGAGGAAAATTGGGGAAGCAAAGCCAAGGCCAACCCAAGCGCTTGGAAACCTTGATCGATGATCCCAATCGCACAGCTGAACAACTGGCCTCCAATCCGGAATCACCATCCCCCAACCGCTTAGCTTATTTGGGAGATCCTTTACAAAAAGACCTCCGTATCAGCGGAACACCGAAAATCCGGATTCGCGCCAGCATTGATCGGCCTGTCGCCAATCTTACCGCGTTGTTGGTGGATTATGGGACGGACACCCGGGTAGACTACCAAAAAGGATTAGCACGGACGGATCAGCGCATCTGCTACGGCCAAGGGATTCCGGGTGATGATGGATGCGCTTACCTATACCAGCATCAGACCCATGTCTCTTCTTTTGAAATTGTAACCCGCGGCTGGTTAGATCCACAGAACCGCATCTCTGACAGCAAAGCCAAACCAGTAATTCCCGGAAAAGAATACACCTTTGAGTGGGATTTGCAAGCTGATGATTATGTGTTCAAAAAAGGTCACCGCATTGGCGTCGTGTTGATGTCAAGTGATCATGACTTTACCATTCGACCTACGGGCGGGACGAAGATCACGATTAACCCCGCAAAAAGCCAACTCATTCTGCCTGTGGTGAAGTGAAGGAGCGGTTCCCGCGGATATAGCGAAAACACACCGGGCATCCTACCTCCAAAAAGGAGGGATGGCAACCATGTCCAAAAAGCAAGCGAAAGACAACAATGGGCAACGGAAAGTAAAAGTGAGCGGTGGCGAAGGGCGTAATGGCCGGTTGAGCCAGTTTAAAAATCATACACAACCAGGTGATCCTTACGCTCGCGATTATATGTCCCGTTCGGATGAGACCTGAAACCAAACAAAAACAGGCCAGCAATTCCAATGGCCTGTTTTTGTTTGCGAACCGCGAAGTAGGATTAGTCTTTGAAAGAAGGCAGAGAGGGGAATTGGAGCAAAACCGATGGGAAGTCATTCGGACTTTCTTCACTGCTAATGGGAAGCTGATATATCTCCCGGCAAAACATAAGAAAAAGCTGATGGTGTTGGAATATCTCGTCAAAGACTTGAAAGTCGGTGTAAAATATCCAGAAAATGAACTGAATGAATACATTAAAAAGTTTCACGATGATTATGCGACGATTCGGCGTGAATTAATCATCAACCATTTCATGTATCGGGAAAACGGTATCTACGAATTGAATCCGCCTGACATGTGGAGAACGTTTTAGATGGGACTGATTGGGTCTTATGATTCTCTCGGGTCGGCATTACTCACAAAGAATCCGGATTATTCATCCGGATTCTCCAGTTCTTCAATCAGCTCTTCAAAATCAGCGATGAGGTTGCTCAAGGTGTATGATTTATCATGATTCATGGCATCCAACCGATCGGCTGCACGGTGGAGGATCTGATTCGCTTGCTTCAAGTCCTGAATGGACAGATCCAAATGATAACGTTTGTCCACGGGAAAACACCTCCTATGCATAGTGTTTGAAAAGAGTCCATGTATCAATATACCATAACTTTCCTAAACAAAACCCCCAAGACTTTATGGCCATGATAAAAATCTATTTGCTCTGAAGAATGCCCAGATATGCTTTCCAAGGCCCTACCTCATCATGATAATGCTTGGCCATCACCCTGACAATTTGCTGGACGTGACTAAGGTCGTGGACAGCCCAAGTTGCCAGCAATTCCCGCAGGGTGACAACGCCAAGCTCAGGATGTTTACCAGTGCGATTCAAATCATGCTCCGTTAGAACCATCGTTTTTAAGGTTCGCACATTTTTGTTCCGGACGGCTTCGAATTCATCGAGAAGGGTTTCGAGTGACTTATGCCGGTTTACATGAAGATGGGCAGTGCGGTCAAAGGGGACAAACGTTTTTTCATCCCCATCACCGACTATAATCTGAATGCGTTGGATCCAGTCCGTTTTTTCACCATGGATTAGGTGACCCAACACTTCAAAAGGCGACCATGTTCCTTCCCCTTCATTGCAGTGAATCCAGGCATCTGGCAATCCTTCCAACATCTGACGCAATACTTTTGGTGTTCTGGCAAGAATATTTGTAACATCATCCAATTGAAAGCTTGCGCGTTCCATGAACAAAGCCCCTTTCACTGTTCCTTGCAGCTATCATATCAGATAACGAGCCAAAGTCCATCTGTCGACAAACAACCCCCATGACTTTATGGCCATGGGGGTTTTGTTTATCTATAAGATTTGACATACTCTTGCAGGAGAGTGACTGCTCGTGCTGGTCCACCTGCCACCAATAATTCTTTTTTCATTTGGGCCAAGTTTTGTTTGATCGAAGACTCTGTGCGTGCGACATCGACAGCTTCCCGCAGCGTTTCCACTGACACGTCAGAAGGTGAGAGCGTTGTACCCAGTCCCAGCTTTTTGATGCGTTCGGCTACTAAAGGTTGATCGGAGCTTTGTGGAATCACAATAGGAGGTACCTCATACCATAATGACTCCATGGTGGAATTCATGCCACCGTGTGTAATAAACACTTGGGCCTGTTTTAGTACTTCTAATTGCGGGACAAAGTTGCGGATGATGAAGTTATTAGGTGTTGGTTCCAATGACTCAATGTTCGTTCCCGGACCGACGTTCATGATCACTTGCCATTCGGTATCAGCAAATGCTTCCATGCATGTGAGATAAAATGAGGTATTGGAAAGAATGGAACCTAAAGAGATGTACATGATGGGGCGATCAGGATCTAACGTGGTGCCTAAGTCAGGTTGGGTTGGCCGCTCGGTGATCTGTGGACCGACAAAGGCGAAGTGATTGCCAAGAGACTCAGAATTCGGTTGGAATATTTTAGGGATCATGACAAGATTAAGACCATCATTGGCACAAAAAAACTCGCGTATTTTTGCCATGACTGCCTCATCGTTTACGATGCGGGCTCTCTGTTTCATGAACACCGAGTCTTCTGTCATTGCAAAGCTGCTGAAATAAGCGACCGAGGGAATTTGGAGAGATTTCAGCAGTTCTTTGGCCCAAACGCACATATGGTCATACACGATCAGGTCTGTGTCTACTCTGACGAGAGGCTCAAGCAGTTCGTGTGCCTGCTCTTTCTGTGATTGAAGAATCTGCAAGGATAACTTCATAAACTTGTCCGGATCATTAAGCATGGAGATACCATGTTCCTTGACAACATGCCCCAGGCTGAATTTTTCAGGAATCGGTTGATATTCCGCACCGACCGCTTCCACGGCATTCCGGAATTCGGGTATTGTAAAAAAAATCGCGCGCTCACCGCGACGCACCAACTCTTTGGCTATAGCAAGACTAGGATTCATATGTCCATGGGCAGATTGGATTAAAAAAAGTACTTTCATCCGACACACCTTCTTATCAGTGAAATTTGACACTAAAAAGTTAATATTTACCTTTGCCCTACACGATTAGATTATATGACCCGGTTGGTGGGTTCAATGAATATCTACTGAACATTCCGTATCCAAAAAGTAAACACCCCGCATTCTCCGCTCGCCCGAAGAATGCGGGTTCATCTAAAGACTAAACTGGTTTAACATGCTGAAGAACTCACCGATAAAGTCATAAAACAATTGTTCGGAAGGAGGCAATTTACGCTTTTTGGGAATAATTACGCCCACAGTCCGGGCTAATTCCGGTTCGCTGATGGGAATTTTGACGGTATCGCGCGGAGTGCTGTCGATCAAAGTGACTTCTGGCAACAACGTCACCCCGAGACCGGTAGCGACCAAACCTTTGATGGCATCAATGTCTTCCCCCTCGAAAGCCACTTTGGGCTGGAACCCCATTTGATGGCAAGCGTTGGCCACCAATTGGTACAGCACAAAACCTTTGGGAAACAAGACAAACGACTCATCTTTGAGCTGGCTCAGTCGTAGAGCAGGATAGTCGGCAAGCGGATGGTGAGATGGCAACAACGCAACGATCTTGTCAGAAAAAAAGATATGGCCTTCCACTTCTTTTACATCCGTGGGCACTGGGGCGATAAAGGCGATATCTACTTCGCCGTTGATAACGGAGTCGATGAGATGATGATACGCGCCTTGCTTGAGTTGAAACCCGATGTTGGGATATTTTGCCCGAAAAGCGGAAATAACCGTGGGCAGGATATAGGCGGCCAAGCTACTCGGAAACCCCAGGCGGATAGAACCTTTGGCCGGATCGAGATATTCTTCGATTTCTTGTTTGGCTTTTTCTATCTCTCGCAAAGCCTTTTGCGCATGGGTGAGGAATATCTTGCCCAAAGGCGTCAATTTCACATTTCGACCTTCCCGAGTGAAGAGGGCAACCCCCAATTCCGACTCCAGATTGGCGATTTGCCGGCTGACCGCTGACTGCGCTACATGAAGGGCGTGTGCAGCCTCAGTCACATGCTCGCGCTTGGCGACTTCAATGAAATATTGAATTTGTCTTAACTCCATCCCAGCCCCTCCCCCTTTTTTATCCATCTCAATATGCGATTAATTTAATCGGAAATATATATTGTTAATATAATTATACAAATATAAAATGACAATACATCTTAACGTGATATTTCCTGACAAGGGCGCCAAAACCAAATCTTCACAAGGGAGTGAAGAATGATGAGTCATAATCATACAGAGTTGCCAAGAAAACAAGGGCTTTATGACCCCGCATTCGAACATGACGCTTGCGGCATCGGATTTGTGGCCAATCTGAAGGCAAAAGCCTCCCATGACATCGTTGAAAAAGGATTGCATATCTTGTGCCAGCTGACCCACCGCGGCGGGGAAAATCACGCAACGGGAGACGGATCGGGTATCATGGTGCAAATCCCGCACCAATTCTTAAAGAACCAGTGCGCTAAGATCGGCATCTCGTTACCGGAGGCAGGGCAATATGGAGTTGGCATGTTGTTTTTGCCGCATGAGCCGTCACTTCGCACCGCGTATGAAGAGAAATTGGAGCGAATCGCGACGGAGGAAGGGCAAACCTTGCTAGGGTGGAGAACGGTACCGGTGAATCATCAGAACATTGGAGAAACGGCTCGAAAAACACAACCGGTGATACGCCAAGTCTTCATTGCAAACAGCCAAGGATTGGACCCATTGGCTTTTGAACGGAAACTTTATGTGATTCGCAAGCGAATGGAGCGGGAAGCAGGAGAAGATTTTTATGCAGCTACGCTGTCCAGCCGCACCCTCGTATATAAAGGATTGTTGACTCCCTCGCAGTTGGGTGAATTTTACCCCGATTTGCAGGACTCACTATTTGCATCCGCCTTCTCGATGGTACACAACCGCTTCAGCACCAACACCTTTCCGAGTTGGAAGCGGGCACACCCCAACCGATACTTGTTGCACAATGGCGAAATCAATACATTGCGCGGGAATGTGAATTGGATGCTCGCCAGGGAAAAGATGTTTCAATCGGATGTCTTCGGGCAGGATTTGGACAAGATTTTCCCTGTATTGGACATGGAGGGTACCGATTCGTCGATTTTGGACAATTGCTTTGAATTCATGACCTTATCCGGGCGATCTTTAGCTCACACCGCAATGATGATGATCCCCGAACCTTGGGAACATGATGGGCAAATGAGTGAAGCGCGGCGTTCCTTTTACGCTTATCACAGTTGCCTGATGGAGCAGTGGGACGGCCCTACCGCCATCGCTTTCACGGATGGTACCCAGATCGGCGCCTTATTGGATCGCAATGGCCTCCGTCCGGCGAGATATTACGTCACTTCTGATGATCTGGTGATTTTCTCCTCTGAAGTCGGTGTAGTGGACGTGCCTGAAGAGAAAGTGGTGCGCAAAGCCCGTTTGCAACCGGGGCGCATGTTGTTGGTGAGTTTGGATGAGGGGCGCATCATTGATGATGAAGAATTGAAAGAGCGAATTGCAGCGGAAGCGCCATATGGTGAGTGGTTGCGTCAGCATATGGTCAAGTTGAACGACCTGCCGGGGCCATCGGAAGTCAAAGAGCTTGCTACAGATGAACTTGTGCGTTTACAAAAAGCTTTTGGTTATACCTATGAGGAGATAACTAAAAATCTGGCGCCCATGGTGACAGAAGGAAAAGACCCTGTCGGCGCAATGGGGAGCGATACTCCGCTTGCCGTCCTGTCTGATCGACCACAACTATTGTACAACTATTTCAAACAATCTTTCGCCCAAGTCACCAATCCGCCCATCGATGCTATTCGTGAACAATGTGTTACCTCCACGACAACGCTACTTGGTGCGGAAGGCAATCTGTTGAAGCCTTCGCCGACTCATTGTCGCCGTATCCGACTGTCTACCCCCATCCTTGCCGATGAAGAGTTAGGCAGACTGGCCGGCAACACCCATCCGGCATTTAAAACAGCTTCCCTGTCAATGTTGTTTCCCGTGTCCAGACAGCATGAGTTGGCGGAGGTATTGGATGAATTATTTAACCATGCGGATGCAGCGATCGATGAAGGGGCTACCTTGCTAATCCTCACAGATCGAGGAGTAAATGAAGAACATGCGGCTATTCCGGCATTGCTTGCCGTCAGCGGTTTGCATCATCATTTGGTGCGCAGAGGAACGAGAACCAAAGTGAGCTTGCTTGTTGAATCAGCAGAACCGCGTGATGTGCATCAGTTGGCTATGTTGCTTGGATATGGAGCAGATGCGATCAATCCGTACCTTGCCATCGCCACTTACAAACAGATGATCCAGGATGGTGCATTGCCTGGGATCACCTATGCAGAAGCAGTGCGTCGCTATATTACGACTGCGACGGAAGGCATAGTAAAAGTGATGTCCAAAATGGGTATTTCCACCATCCAAAGTTATCGCGGGGCACAGATTTTTGAGGCGATCGGCATTGGCAAAAAGGTAATTGACACTTACTTCACCCGTACTTCTTCACAAATCGGCGGAATTCAACTGGATGTGATCGCGCAAGAAACCGTGATGCGCCATGCCCAAGCATTCGATCCGCATGGTGAATCATCGTTGGAAGCAGGAAGCGATCTACAATGGCGTCGCAACGGGGAACCCCATGCCTATAATCCGCTGACGATCCACACCCTGCAACAAGCGTGCCGCCGCAATGACTATGCGTTGTTTAAGAAATTCACGCAAATGGCCAACGATGAACATTTACTCTTCCTACGGAGTTTATTTGCATTCAAATCAAACCAGCCATCTATTCCGATTGAAGAAGTAGAACCGGTCGAATCGATTGTGCGTCGCTTCAAGACCGGGGCCATGTCATACGGCGCTTTGAGCCAAGAGGCACATGAGGCGTTGGCGATCGCGATGAATCGTCTCGGAGGCAAAAGCAACAGCGGGGAAGGTGGCGAAGACCCTCGCCGGTATCAAGTGGATGCCAATGGCGATTCACGACGCAGCGCAATCAAACAGGTGGCCTCAGGGCGGTTTGGTGTCAACAGCCATTATTTGGTCAACGCAGATGAGATACAAATCAAGATGGCGCAAGGGGCCAAACCGGGCGAAGGCGGACAATTGCCGGGCAACAAGGTGTACCCATGGATCGCGGAAGTGCGCGGTTCCACTGTAGGAGTAGGGCTGATTTCACCCCCACCACATCATGACATTTACTCTATCGAGGACCTGGCGCAATTGATTCATGATCTTAAAAACGCCAACCCTCAAGCACGGATCAGCGTTAAATTGGTTTCCAAAGCGGGGGTGGGAACCATCGCCGCAGGGGTAGCCAAAGGACTGGCAGATGTGATTGTAATTAGTGGGCACGACGGAGGAACAGGCGCTTCTCCCCGCACCAGCATCAAACACGCGGGGATGCCATGGGAGTTGGGTTTGGCGGAAGCACACCAAACGTTGCAATTGAACCAACTGCGTGATCGTGTTGTGCTGGAAACGGATGGTAAGATGCTGACAGGACGAGATGTGGTGATGGCCGCTCTTTTGGGAGCCGAAGAATACGGTTTCGCTACAGCTCCCCTCGTGGTTCTCGGTTGCGTGATGATGAGAGTATGCCACTTGGATACTTGTCCGGTAGGGGTTGCGACACAGAATCCGGAGTTGCGCCGGAAATTCATGGGCGATCCTGAACATGTGGTAAACTACCTGCGCTTTGTTGCGCAAGAAGTGAGAGAGATCATGGCGGAGTTGGGCTTCCGTACAGTAGAAGAAATGGTTGGGCGCACGGATGTATTGACGGTGAGCGACCGGGCCAAATCACATTGGAAAGCCAAACACTTGGATTTGTCGCCAATCTTTTATCAACCACAGCCCGCAACGGAGAGCAACACGGAAGGAGCGACCTCAGCCGTACAAGATCATCATTTGGAAAAAACACTTGATTGCCAGCAACTGCTTCCTTTATGCCAACCTGCATTGGAACATGGGACGCCAGTGAAGGGAGAATTTACGGTTAACAACAATCACCGGGTAATAGGCACCATTTTGGGCAGTGAAGTGACTAAGCGTTATGGTGAACAAGGGTTGCCTGAAGACACGATCCACCTGTCATTCAAGGGGTCGGCAGGACAGAGCTTTGGCGCGTTTCTCCCCAAAGGGATTACCCTGAATATTAAAGGCGATGCCAACGATTATGTCGGCAAAGGGTTGTCTGGTGGCAAAATTATCGTGAAAACACCATCCTTATCTCCATTTAACGCGCATGAGAACATTATCATTGGTAACGTCGCTTTCTACGGCGCCTCCTCTGGTGAAGCATATATCAACGGGATGGCGGGCGAACGTTTCTGCGTACGCAACAGTGGAGTGAATGCTGTTGTCGAAGGCATTGGAGATCATGGTTGTGAATACATGACCGGGGGCCGGGTCGTTGTTTTGGGATCGGTCGGGAAAAACTTTGCCGCGGGTATGTCTGGTGGAATCGCTTATGTCCTCGCCGAAGATACGGAACGGTTCTACGCCCATTGCAACCAAGAAATGGTCTTGTTGGAACGTTTGGTTGACAAGGAAGAGATCGAGCAAGTGCGGGTCATGATTGCCAAGCATGTGCGATACACTCATAGCCGCCGTGGTCAATCCGTCCTGGCGGAGTGGGAAAAACACGTGCCGAAGTTTATCAAAGTGATCCCCCGCGATTACAAGGCGATGAAGGAAGCCATCGAAACATTGAAACAAACTGGTTTATCTTTGTCCGAGGCGAAAGTGGCAGCGTTTAACCAGCTGAAGAAACAGCGCGATCAACAAGCGAAAAACCATGTGCTGGTCACGACAGGATAGGAGGGAGATTATGGGCAAACCAACGGGATTCATTGAATACAAAAGGGAAGAGCCACAAGAGCGGAGTCCGCTTGCACGTTTGAACGATTGGGAGGAATATCAACTTCCTTTTCCTGAAGAAAAGTTGCAAATCCAAGGTGCTCGTTGCATGGATTGTGGCACGCCGTTCTGCCACGCCGGCTTTGAATTAAACGGTTCAGCGTCGGGTTGTCCTGTGCACAACCTCATACCGGAATGGAACGATCTTGTCTACCGCGGGCGTTGGAAAGAAGCACTAGACCGCCTGTTAAAAACCAATAACTTTCCCGAATTCACTGGACGCGTGTGCCCGGCTCCCTGCGAAGGGGCTTGTACGGTGGCTATTCATGATCCTGCCGTGACCATTAAAAATATCGAACTGGCCATCATTGAAAAAGGGTTTGCCGAGGGATGGATCGTTCCTCGGCCACCCCGATTGCGAACGGGGAAAAAAGTGGCCGTGGTCGGATCCGGCCCCGCGGGATTAGCCAGCGCCGATCAATTGAATAAAGCAGGTCATACAGTTACCGTGTTTGAACGGGCCGACCGCATTGGCGGCTTGTTGATGTACGGCATTCCCAACATGAAATTGGAGAAGCGAGTAGTTGAGCGCCGGGTGCGGCTCATGGAGCAGGAAGGGATCACCTTTGTCACCAACACCGAAGTCGGCAAAGATATCACGATGGATCAATTGCGATCAGAGTATGATGCAGTGATCCTGTGCGCTGGAGCGCAACAACAGCGTGACCTGGCGATAGAGGGGAGAGAGTCCGCAGGCGTAGAGTATGCGATGGATTATTTGACTGCGGCCACTAAGCAATTGCTCAATCCGCAAACAGGCGAATCAAACTTATCAGCGGAAGGTAAAGATGTGATCGTCATTGGCGGTGGAGACACAGGTGCCGACTGCGTGGCGACCGCCTTGCGCCAACGATGCCGGAGTGTTGTACAATTCGGCAAGCATCCCCGACTACCTGATAAACGCCGTCCGGATAATCCTTGGCCAGAGTATCCTCATGTTTTCACACTGGATTATGCATATAAGGAAGCTGAAGCGAAATTTGGTCGCGACCCGCGCCGATACTCGATTGCCACACGTAAAATCGTCAGTGATGCACAAGGCCGCGTGAAAGCATTGCACACTGTAGATATGGAGAAAATTTATGCACCGGATGGGAGCTATACATTTAAAGAGATACCTGGCAGTGAGCGGATCTGGCCGGCCCAGCTGGTATTGATCGCCATCGGTTTCGCGGGAACGGAAGAAAAACTTCTCTCTCACGCGGGTCTTGCGCACACCAATTTCAAAGTCAATGCCGCTTATGGCGATTACCGCACCAATCTTGAAGGGGTTTTTGTCGCCGGTGATATGCGGAGGGGACAAAGTCTGATCGTATGGGCCATCCACGAAGGTCGGGAAGCAGCCCGCGCTTGCGATCAATATTTGATGGCAACCACACAAGGTGCTGAGAAAGCGATATAGAGATACATGCATATGACAAAGTGGGAAGTCATTTTCTCACTTTGTCATTTTTTATGAGCATCGTCGGTTTGGATTACGAGAAGCATACGACTCAACATACAGAAAACACCTGGTAAACAGCGGGAATTTACCAAATAAAAGGGGGATAGATGCCGGATAAATGGCTTGTTTTCACCAAAAATACCCCTACACAACGTTACAAAACAAATATTTTGTTACGTTGTGTAATGATTTATGCAAATCTGATGGTTTTATCCTACATATTTCTCATCCAACCCTTTCTATCTCATTAGAAAAAGTTAACTATAGTATTGAGAAATGAAATAAAAAAATTTCAATAGCATATTGCGCACTCTCCAGACCGTTGTTGTATCAAACAATCTCTCCCCGTGCATAAAAAAGGAGCCTTACGGCCCCTTCTGACTGACATTAGCTGATACCATATCCGGTTAACAAGTACACCCCGACCCATGCGACGGAACCACACAAGGATCCGATCAAATATTGAGAACGGTTTAATTTCAACAATCCAGCACCGTATGAGACACTTATGCGGACACCGGGAATGAAGTATGACACAGGAATTCCCCAGAATCCATATTTGCGCATAAATTCAAGTGAACGTTCTGATTTCCCGATCAAAAAGCGCCATTTGGGAAAGGCCGCAAACAATTTCTGCTTACCGAAAGCTGCCAGGAAATAGTTGATCAGTGATCCGAACAATACGGCAACAACTGATAAAAGAAAGGTGGGCAACAAAGAGAAAACACCTTTGGCGATCAGTGTCCCGGCATAAAATAGCACGGCTTCGTCCGGGATTGGTAACCCGATGATCCCGAGCAGCAAGATAATGAACAATATCGGATAGCCGTAGCAAGCCACCCAACCCAGAATTAACGCTTCCGTCAAACCGTATCGCTCCTTTATGTCAACTCGCTTCAGATGCGGCTTCTTCTTTTTCCC
This sequence comes from Laceyella sacchari, assembly GCF_004343255.1. Lineage (GTDB taxonomy): Bacteria > Bacillota > Bacilli > Thermoactinomycetales > Thermoactinomycetaceae > Laceyella > Laceyella sacchari. Next base: position 1,284,655 of record NZ_SMDD01000001.1, read on the forward strand.
ATCGTTCCTCTGCATTAAACCAATAAAACCACTGCCCTGGAGCGTTTTTTACCATCTTCTCCATCTCTCGGTTCAAAAAATTGATCGCTCCCCCCCACTCTTTGCGATCAAACATTTTGTACAGATGAATGGGCTCTCGAAACATAAGCCGATGGCGAAATCCTTGTTCTCGGAACCCCATAAAGGGAATAACCGGTATGTTTTGCTCCAGCGACATGACCGCCGCTCCTCCGGGAGTCCGTGTTTTTCTCCCGAAAAAGATCGATTCAGGAAATTGCGGTCGATAAAAATCGCCAAGCAAGAATACTACGCCGTTTTTCTTCAGATGCGCCTTGAGTGTTTTCATCATTAATAAAGGAGGTGTTTCGTCGTAATCTAGCCCATCGCACCCTAACCGTTGAAATAACAGATAGAAAGGACGAATGTCTTCGCTTTGGGCAGTCACGACCGTCAAGCATGGATACTTCATCGACAAGTACCAGTAATAGTAGAAAAAATTACCCATGTGTGGAGTGAGCAGAATCGCCCCTCTGCCTCGTTCCAATACCTGCTTAAGAATCTCTTCGCCTTCTGCCCGAAACCGCCAGTCGATTGAATCGCTCAGATTACCAGAATCGATCAAAATTTCATAAATTGAAACAAAGACAGATTGGAAGTACTCCCTCCCCATCCGAGATAAATCTCGGTCTGATTGTCTGGGCAGAAGTTGGCGCATGTTGTTCAACACATGGGCTCTCCCTTTTCCTGCCAGCAGATAAACCGCGTCGCCCAACAAACATAAAAACGGATAGCATAATGATCTCGGGAGTAAACTCCCCCAACGTTGTAGCCGTGTCAATCTATGCTCATCCATGGTGACTTTGGCAATCCATTCATACATGCTTACACGCCTCCCATAAAGCGGCGTTGGTATCTTTTGGTCATTTTGGCCGTCTCCAAAACAACAAAAAAGTCAGTAGAACGGAAGATGGGATCATAGATCGGTTCGCCAGCAATCTCTGCGCCTAGCCATTTGTACCCTTTCAACAACGGAGGCAGGTTACTGTAGACATCGCGCATATTAAACTCGGTCGCGTTTAAGCGTTTGAGGCCAGCAATGGCATGGCTCGGAAGCGGACGAATGCGATAACGGTCCGTCACGACCCCTTCATGGCACAACATGCTGTATAATTCGCTAATCTGCCGAGGTCCATGAATCGGTACGCTCACACAGCCAACCACATATTTGTGCCTGCTTTCTTTGATGTAATCGGCGATGCCTGACCATAACAACTGGATCACCCGCCCCGTCCGATAGTCACGATCAATACAACTGCGTCCCACTTCCAGGGTGGCCGCCTTATACGCAGCGAAGGAAGCTAAGTCAAATTCCGTTTCAGCGTAGAAGCCATTGCATTGTATTGCCTTTTCCCCTGGTAACATACGATAGGTGCCAACCACCTTGCCACGATCTGTATCGACAACAATCAAGTGGTCACAGAATGGGTCATATTCATCCATTTCCATTCTCTCTTCATTCTCAAGGGAAGCAAGCTTTCCTTCTTCAACAAACGTTTGGTAGCGCAAACGAAAAACTTGCTCAAGCTCTTCGGAGGTTTCCGCCAATTTGACAATCAATGCGCTTGGTTTCATATGGTTTCCCCTCTTTTCTTAAACAAAGCTCTCCTCTTTTGTACCAAATCAATATTGGTCGATTGTAAATATTTGTTATGAATTTTAGGGGATACTTAAAAGATGTGTTAACCTCTTGTAAAGAGAGTTGTCAAATGTTTAGGGCCATGCTGCTAACCTGCGGGCAATCCAACTTTGAATCCCTTGAATCAACAGAATTTTGAAAGAGTGTTATTAATTGAATTAATACACATTCAACATTTGCTATTGTTTCTATTAGTGAAATTCATTGTTTTGAAATATATAAATAAAATGAAAATTTATATGACAACACTTTCCTTCTGTTGCGCTCTTCCTCCGATCAAAATCAGATCATTTCTGCTGCAGAACATAAACAACCCCCATTCAGCGTAAGGATAAGCTAAATGGAGGTTTCATTTTAGATTGAGGAGGCGGCACGATGAATCATTCATTCAGTTTGCTCCCTGGTGAACAAGCGACGCTCTCTTGTGGCACTCCACCCTTTTTGTTTCGGATCGATATCCTCATCCGCCCGCATGAAACAATCCGCATCCTCCGGCATGTGAATGGCGCGCGGTTAGAGCGGATTTCGGAACAGTCGGAAAGTAACACCATCTCCATCCCCGACCGTTCTTTAGTGCATATAAGATGTTCTGCTGAGGAATGGGATTATTGCCTGGACTGCATCAATTGATCTGCCTACAGGTAACAGCTTGCATCTTTAGATAAATAAATTGATGTTACCATCATTGGCCTCTGATATATAGGTGGCCACCCCGGCAAATTCCATGCCGTCTATTAACTCTTCCTTTTGTATACCTAGCACATCCATCGACATGGTGCAGGCGATCAGCTTAATATCCAACTCCAATGCCATCTGGATTAACTCGTTCAACGTAGCAACATTTTTCTTTTGCATAACCCTTCGCATCATGATCGGTCCCAAGCCGGCGAAGTGAAGCTTGGACAACCCCAACTTCTCAGGGCCGCGTGGCAAAAGCCAGCCAAATGTCTTGTCCATCCAGGATTTTTTCACGTTGACCACTTGGTCTTTTCGCATGATATTAAGACCCCAAAAAGTAAAAAACATTGACACTTGATTTCCCATAGCTGCTGATCCAATAGCTATGATAAAGGCTGCCAAAGCCTTGTCCAAATCACCGCTAAACACAACCATCGTTGTTTTTTTGCCGTTCATGGGTCAATCCTCTCTTCGTCCTTTTTTGATCCAAAAGCGATACGTCGAGCCATCGGTTTGTTGTTTAACAATTGTATGCCCATTTGCTCGAGCCCACATCGGAATGTCTTGTAATGAACCGGGATCAGACGTATGCAACTCCAAAATTTCATTCACGGACAGTCGCTCGACCGCTCGCTTGGCTTGAATCAAGGGGACGGGACATTGCAAGCCTTTGCAATCAAGCACATGATTTGCTTCCATATCGCGCATCCTTTCTTTTAAAAATATCTCCATCAAAATATTGACAGAGCTCCTTGTTTGGTAAGATGAGGCAACGGATTGACCCATCCGCGTTCGGCTTAAACGGGATCGAATCGTTTTTTAATTTTTTTAAATAATACAGGTATTATCATCATAAATAAAATTCGGATTGTGTGTCAATCGAATTTTGACCATTCAGTTAGATTTGGTAAAAGGGACACAGTTTGTTAAGATTTTCACAATCAAGGCAGATACCTTTTATGGTTAACTTAATGCTGGGGTGATAGTATGCTCAAACAACCTTTGGGTCGATTGCGTGTCATTGGCTTTCTTGAAGGGATGTCCTATCTCATTTTATTATTTATCGCCATGCCTATGAAATATTTGGCTGACTATGCCGTGGCCGTCACCATTACCGGCGGATTGCACGGATTGCTGTTCGTCCTCTTCATAGTTGCAGTAGGCCATGTTGCCATTGTGAACCGCTGGTCTCTGAAACAAATCATCGGCGCGCTGATCGCTTCAGTCATTCCATTTGGCACCTTTGTGTTGGACAAGCGCTTAAAGGAAAGCCATTCGCGTGAAGGATAAAAAGATGGGTAGCTAATCACCCATCTTTTTATCTGCCATGATTAACTCCATTCATCCCGATGCAGCTTGATGAACTCCAGATATTTTCGCTTCATCTCGAGCCGTTCATGATCAAACAAACCATTTTTCATCAATTGCATGAACTGTTTTCTTGTGATGGAACCTTTTCGATAAAGGCGGTTTAACCGTCTGCGCTCTTCAACCGGAAGCTTCTGAATCTGGTTCATCACCTGTCTCCTTCCGTTTGTTCAAATCAATGTGGATCAGTGGATAAATCAGGCTAGCAAAAAGAATTGCTCTTTCGATTTCTATTTTCTCATATGCGTCAACGGGCGTTCCCGTGACTGATAACACCCCGATTGTTTTTCCATCCAGCGAACCAGCCTTGATAGGGACGCACAAAATGGTACGATACACCTTGCGAGATAACTCTTTGCGGTCGTATTCATACTCCAAATTCTCCACATCCGGGACATAATACAGTTCATTCGTGCGATACGCCTTCCCTGCCGAACTTCCGATAATCGGCGGGCGGTAAAATTTGACCCGATGTGAGTGTCCACTGGAATGGGCATAATGGATCAAGCAGTCCTCTTCGGGATGTTTGACATGGATGATACAACGTGGATTTTTCTCGCGGAAACCCTTAAACGTATTGACGAGATAATCCAGAAGATTCATGAAAATATCGTCGCGGTTTTGGCGAAAATGCTCTTCTTCCACGATTGCGGTAGCGATTTCATCCGCAGTGTACATGATTTGTGACATCGTGTAAGTCTCATCGTCGTACCGGTTATCCAATTCTTCATACAGTTGCCGGAGTGTATTGATTTCTTGAGTCAGTTTGTTCACCTGTCTTTTCCCTTTGGTTATCTCCAGCTCTTTTTCTTTAATCAATTCAAGCAACTCTTTCCTTTCTTGCTCCAGTAAAATAACTTTCTTTTCAAGCTCATCATTTTCCTCCTGGCATCGTTCCAACTGGATTAATGTTACTTGCCCCCCTTGATCTGTTTCTTCCAAGTTGCGTCCCATCCAATCATTTTTTCCGGTGGCATAGCGATAAAGATGAATGATAATCATGACAACCAATCCAGCGGCAACAATATATGCGAGGAAATTGAGAAACCATCCCGAACTGTCATTCAATATCTCCAATAATCTGATTAAATCTTCCGCCATATTATCTCCCCTTAGCATATGGCATCAAACTACAATCCAAATGATGACCTATAACAATTATATCGAATATTTTATTTTTTCAACAATAAAAATTTTCCTTTATTTATGTGATAATAGGTGGCAGAGGTGAAAATGGAATGATTGCAAACCGTTTAATCCAGAATTTGGAGCATTGGAAGAGCAATGCCGTTGGAAATTGGGGAGTTTGGATCGAAGATTTAACCAGCGGTACCACTTGGGTATGGAATGAAACCAAATCATTTTACGCAGCAAGCATCATAAAAGTTCCCATCATGGTCGCCGTTTATAAGCAGGCGTTTCTAGGTCGTTTGGCATTGGCTGATGAGATCATCTTGACGGCCGAAGATCAAGTGGGAGGAACAGGCGTTCTGCAACATCTGTCACCAGGGCTGCGCCTCTCGGTGCAAGACTTGACCACACTGATGATAATTCAAAGCGACAACACCGCCACCAATATCCTGATTGATCTGTTGGGGACGGAAACGATCCGTGAAACCATGGATGAACTTGGTATGCGAAAAAGTACCTTTTACAACAAGTTGATGATCGTACCAGCGGCGCCAGCTGGCCTGAACATGATTACCGCAGCGGATGTTGCCCAATGCTTTCGCCACATCGCGCTGGGTAAGGCAGTATCGCAATACGCCAGCAGACAAATGGTCGAAATCTTAAAAAAACAGCAACTCCGAGACTGTTTTCCGACGGGACTGCCAAGTCAGCACAGGGATATCATCGGCTGGTTACCGGAATGGGAGTTGGCCCACAAGACCGGGATGGTCACTCAAACGTTGCATGATGCTGGTATTTTATATACTAAGTCACGGGCGATGGTGATGGTTGCGCTGAGTGAGGAGTGTGAATACGAGCAAGCGCAACAACAAATGAAACAATTGGCCCGTTTGGTATATGAGGCATGCCTTGCATCCGATTAATCCCCCCCAATACAAATCGATGCGCCGCTCATTGCAATAAACGGCGCATCGAGTCCTGTATCAGCACCAATGGAAAGTAAGGTATCATCACCTCCTGACTACTTCTTGATTTAAAGTATTCACATTAACTTATAGTTCATTATGGATGATCTAGTTATTCAGACCATCTGTTACATGTCTCCCGGCCTAATCTTTTGCTTCCATCCACATGCCTTTCACCAAAACCGATTTGATCACCCACCGCTCTCCATCTTTGACGCATGGAAAACGAATATCCTCATCAGGGTGATAAAGGTACAAGTGCCGATCCGTCTGCAATAACACAATGCTTTCATGTATCAGTCGTTCGATCTCTTGGCCAGTTAAATTTTTTCCCAACCTCTCTTCCAAACGTTTACGCAGATGGCGCGAAAAATGAAAGAAACGTTGGTTAAAGACAATCACCTGCCTGTTCCACTTCTTTCAAAAAATGGTATACCAAGTCTCGCTTAAAACCCGGAAGCGCTTTCATCATGGTAATGGTAAAGTGGAAAACGCCCATTCGTTTAACCAATTCCTGAATTTTCTTCTTTGAATTATCTGACACTAATCCGAATTCTTTGGAAAAAAATTCGATGATGTCATCAATTTCCTCTTTAGGCAGTTCTTTTTCAGGCAATTTGCCTTTCATCTCTTTAAGCACGGCGAAGGGAGTCTCCTCTCTTTCCGCCAAATGGATCAATGACAATTCCAGTTTGTTGTCATCCTTGATCTGTTTCACTTGGGCCTCTAACAAGTCGTTCACTTCCAGATTAAAACCGGGGGGGATTTGCGATATATGAATCAAGCCTGGCACAAGATGTTGATCCTTAGTCACCACAAATGCACCATAATCAACCAACTTCGTGACGCGGACGGGTACCATTTCACCTTCTTCATAAGGGACGGCATGTTTACGGCTGGTTTTGTTTAAATATTGTGAAATCCTCTCGTCGATGCCCATTCTTCTCTCCTCCGTTTTTTGTGGTACTTATCATTATATAAGAAAGGACGACTTTCGTAACAGTGGGCAATTCTGTTTTTTTCAAACAAATCCAGGCCATCTGCGGTGATTACAAATACTACCTTCCGCGGTAAAAGGTTATTCAACAATTAATACAACGGCCAAGGCTTCTGCAAGGGGTAGCGATTGCAAAGACCTTGGCCGTATGCATGACTAATTAAATTAAACGATGATACCCATTTTGTTCAATCTCTTCTTCACTTCAGTAACGACAAATTCAGCATCCTGCTCATTGTTCACCACATCAATTTCGTCCATGTTCACCACCAACACCTCTGAAGCTTTGTAATGGTGATGAACCCAGTCATCATACCCGGACCACAGTGTGTGATAATAGTCCACCAAGCTGGGACCCTGTTCAAAATCACGTCCGCGCATGCCAATCCGAGTCAGTACCGTTTCAAAAGAAGCGCTCAGGTAAACCATCAGGTCAGGTGCCTTTTTGGGCATTCCTTCGATCTCCTCCAACATATTGTCCAACAGACGCTCATACGCATGGAATTCCAAATCATTGATACGGCCTAACTCGTTCAGGGTCTTCGCGAAGTACCAATCCTCATAAATGCTACGATCCAAAACGTTTTTCTTATCGGTTAAGGCTCGTTTGATGGCCTTAAAACGCGTATCCAAAAAATGCAATTGCAACAAAAACGGATAGCGCATGCGCTCACTTTCTTCCTCTGATGCAGTATACAACAAAGGAAGCAACGGATTATCGTCAACTGATTCATAAAACACTTTACTGTTCAAGGCCTCTCCCAACAATGTCGCAACACTGGTTTTCCCCAGCCCAATCATCCCGCCGACTACGATCACTAGTTCGTCACTCCCCACCATCTAGTTCACCTCTAAGCTAACTTGCTCATATCGGGTTGTATTGCTTATATCAGTTATTATCATAACGAATGAATCCAAGCAACTTATAGATCATACCATCAATGGAAGCAATGGCGCCAGGGGGAATTTTTTACGTGGCCGTCAGACTACTGCATCATTGCATCTTATCTCCAAACATGAAATATATATAAGATTTTTATTTTTATCAATTATCGCAGTAAAAAACGCGCAATTGTGCGCCAAATTAGGTACATTATGTTAATTTAATATTTTACAAATACTGACCGTAAGTTTATAATATGAAACGAAGACAAAAATCATAGAGGTGAAAAAACATGTTAAAATGTAATTTAGATTTAATCTTAGCTAAAAAGAAATACGAAGGATTTATGCTTGATTTAAATGGAAACAAAGTGAAGCCCACCAAAACAAATTTAGCCATCGCCTTGGGTGTAGTGAAACAGCAAGTAACCATGTGGACAAGCAATACTGCTTATCCCAGAATGGATACATTGTACAGAATGGCAAAAATTTTAGGTGTTTCTACTGATGAGTTGTATACATTTGAAGAGAGTGAAGAAGAAATTCAAAAACATAGAGAAGAAATAGCCAAACGACTTAAAGAAGAAGAGGAAAAATCTAAAAAACGAAAAAAAGAATATCAATTAGCGAAACAACAGAGAAAGGAATAAGTCTGAAGAAAGTTGCTTTATTTATTTAAAGAAGTAGTGTTAATTGACTGCTCGGTCTAACAACGGTTGAGAAAAAGAAAACCTAGCAAGAATCGAATTGCTAGGTTTTCTAGATGCCGTTTTATTCAGCGGATGGCTTGCTGACAAACAACCAGTCGTGGATCTTGAGAACCTCGGTCATATTGACCTGGGGTTTGAGCATGTAAAGGATCTCGTACCCCAACACAATTCCCATCAACAGGTTGGTGATGGTTTGAGTATCCATATCAGAACGGATTTGCCCCATCTCCTGGCCTCTTTCAACGATCATATGGAGGAATTCCGACCATTGGTTAAAGTTCAGTTCTAGCCATTCCCGAACCGTTTCGTCTTTGCGGGAATATATGACCAACTGATAAAAGGTGGCCGTCCATGTCAATGGATCGTCACCAAGGCTGGCGTAAATTTTGGTGGTCACTTTTTCCAAGATGGCCCGCACATTACAATTGTCGAGAAACAATTCCTCTTTAATTTCAGCCGCCATATGCCCATACCCGCGGTCCAAACGGGTTCTCATCAATTCATACAACATTTCTTCTTTGCTTTTGAAATGAACGTAGAAAGAGCCTTTGGTTCTGCCGATTTGTTTCATAATCTCATCAATGCTTAGCGCATCAAATCCTTTATCGGCCATCAACCGGAATGCGGTTTCAATGATTTTTCTTTTCGTTTCTTTTCCTGTGGAATATTTCATGCGAGCCTCCAATCGTATTCGAATTGAGCGAATAAATACTATTATATATTGATTTTGATAAATAGGCATCCTGTAAAGAAAGCGTACCAAACACACAGTTTCTTTTCAACCTGAAAGAGGTGTGAAACATCGAATTCGGATACAAATGAACGAAAGTCATAAGTGAAGCAAATCAGAAATGGGGTTCGGTTCCACCGGCCGGTTTCTGCTCCAACTTCATATATGATATACTAACCGGGAACATTCGTCGAATCTGAGAAAAGGGGGATTGTGATGAAAATATCCGTTATTTTAGGTAGCTCCCGTGACAATGGGAATGCAGAGACTCTTGCACGGCGGTTGTGCGATGGGCTTGATGTGGAATGGATCACCTTGCGAGACAAAGACATTCGCCCGATCCGTGACCAACGCCATACAGAACATGGATTTGAGCCGGTCGATGATGATTATGAAGATGTGATCCAACAAGTCATGAACAGCGATATCCTCGTCTTCAGCACGCCGCTATACTGGTATGGCATGTCTGGTCACATGAAAAATTTTGTGGATCGCTGGTCGCAAAGCCTACGCAATCCGGCATACGATTTTAAAGGCGCAATGAAGGACAAGCCCGCTTATGTGATTATCTCCGGCGGGGAGTCGGCCAAAATCAAAGGGCTGCCCTTGGTTCAGCAATTCCAGTACATATTTGAATTTATGAATATGAAATTTGCCGGCTATGTCATCGGGCGGGGTACCAAGCCTGGCGAAGTGTTAAATGACAAAGTCGCTTTGCAAGAAGTAGACCATCTCAACCAAACTCTCAAAAATATGAGCGTCTGATAAAATTGCGCGGCATAAGCCCACCCAGAGAATGGGTGGGCTTATGTTGTGTGCCAGCTTTTTACGCTGTGATCACTCTCTGCCCCACTTCTAATGTACATGCAACCGCATTTTTCGCAATATCCTTCCAAACGTTCATGAGGTTAATAAAGCGTAAAAATCCCTTTTCTTAAGTAGTTTCCAACTTTAATCAAACTGTTTGGAATACAGATGTGTATACACTCCATCGCGCGCAAGTAACTCATCGTGCGTACCTTGTTCCACAATTCCATCTTTCGTTAGTACAATAATTCGTTGGGCATTGCGGATGGTGGAAAGGCGATGGGCAATAACGAGGGTCGTACGTCCTCTTGCTAACGATTCTAGTGATTTCTTGACGATGCTTTCACTTTCGTTATCTAGCGCGCTCGTTGCCTCATCTAAAATAAGAACGGGTGGATTTTTTAAGAATACGCGAGCAATGCTTAGTCGCTGCTTTTGACCACCAGACAAGTTGACACCTCTTTGTCCGATCTCGGAGTGGTAACCGTTTGGCAAACTCATAATAAAGTCATGGGCATTGGCGCGCTTGGCTGCCGTAATAATCTCTTCATCGCTCGCCGCTGGATTTCCGTAGCGGATATTTTCCATCACCGTTCCCGCAAAAAGGTAAACATCTTGCTGTACAATACCGATGTTATTTCTTAATGACTGCAGGTCGATATCGCGAACGTTGATCCCGTCTAGTAACACCTCCCCATCTGTCACATCATAAAAGCGAGGGATGAGAGAGCATAATGTAGTTTTTCCCACACCAGACGGACCAACTAACGCAACGTACTCTCCCGGTTGTATACGAAGCGACAGGTTTACTAAGACATTGTCCAAATGGTCTTCGTAACGGAAGGAAACTTGCTTGAACTCAATCTCGCCATGTACCTCTGACAAAGTTATGGCATTCTGTTTGTTTTCGATTGCTGGCTTCAGATTCATGATTTCCATAAAGCGCTGAAAGCCAGTGATTCCTTCTTGAAACTGCGTGCTCATATGAGTCAGTCGTTGAATTGGTTCGATCATAAAGTTGATATACAGTAAGAAAGTAATCAAATCAGCTAACTCTAAAGTGTTATTCACAATGCTAGCACTACCTAAGATAATCACCGTGATCGTAATCAGTTGGATAAACGCTTCAACACCATTGAAAAAATACGCTTCCGCCTTGTACGTATTCTTTCGGCTATCAAGGAAACGATTGTTTTCTCGGTTAAACTTTTCAATCTCTACGTGCTCGTTGGCAAACGATTTTACCACGCGGATTCCTGAAAGACTATCCTCTACCTGTGCGTTTACGTCCCCGATTCGCTCTTTGTTTCTTCTTAATGCCTTATTCAACTTTTTATTAAAATATAATGTAAAGGAACCTAAAAATGGTAAAAAACAGAACACAGCGATTGTTAAGGGGGCGTTAATATAGAACAAAATAACAAATGCTCCAATAAAACGGGCGAGATACTTGACGTAGTCTTCTGGACCATGATGATAGAGTTCGGAAAGCAAAAGCAGGTCGTTCGTTATTCGAGACATGAGCCGACCTGTCTTTTCCTTATCGTAAAAACTTAAGGAAAGCTTCTGCATGTGCGCGAACAACTCGCTACGCATATCCCTTTCCATACGAGCGCCGAGTTCATGACCTTTGTAGTCTACAAAGTAGTTTCCAATATTCTGGATGACGACTAAAACAAGCATCAACCCACCAATCCAGTACACTTCACTTAGCGCAGTGGATAAGTCTCCTTCCAGAACATCTTTTGTTATATATCGAACGAGTAATGGAAATACCAAAGTCACAGCAGATACGATAAAGGCGCAGGCCAATACCGAAAGAAACAACGTTAAGTACGGTTTGTAATATGAGAAAAATTTTTTTACTGGAAAACGCATGATTTACCCCTTTTTTGTGTTATTTAAACAAACACATATAAGGGGTACACCATTTATAACTAAGAAGATGTTCCACCCTTATATGTTTGTACGGTTTGATTTGTCATGGTTTTCATGAGAATTGCCCCTCCTTGTTCGTTAATACTTTCATTTTAAATTTAGTTTAATAAGGAGTAAACATCATTATTCCATCAATTTATAGCATAAATAATAATAAGAAATATCTATCTTATTCTAACTTCACATCCAAAGATTGGGGTGGTTCCTATAAATCAATGATGCAATCGCCAAATCGCTTAATATATTTCGTAAGAACCTTCTCGTCTTAACTGCCGACAGCGGTCAAATCTACGACGTTTGGAAAATAACCGCGTTTGCAACCAAAGCATTATACTTGCAGTATTTAAGAATGAGAAGCTCGCAGTCTTCCCAAGGAAGCAATTGTTCTCGATAATGTCGACAAAGCAGCCGGTTCTTGGATGAAATCACCGCTTCACGTCTTCTTTTTCCGGAAGGTTCATAATACATATAAAGTATTCATCTTTAATGACGAGGGGGGGCTGTCATGTTAAAACGGCGTCGGTTGGTCTATAAACGACCTTGGCCATTGTCTTTGGTCCAATGGATCAAGCGTTTCACACCACCGATCCGCTTGCGCCGAGTATCGGGGTTCGCCCCTCTCCGGGCTCCTTCCCCACCGTCGGCTGCGGGTCTTCCCTACCGCATGATTCAGTGTGGTCCGAAGATGAAGCTGATTTTTCTTCTTCTGATTTGTGCGGCCATCATCATCTTTCCAATATGGTTCATTGAAGTTAAATATGATACGACGTTATCGACGATTGCCAAGACGGAAGCGAAGAAAATCGTTGAGGAAGCGTTTTTAAAAGGCGTCGCAGATGTGCAGGCTGCACTGAGTAAAGAAAAAAAACAAGTCGCATTTATGCATAAAGACCAACAAGGGCGGATTGCCGGCATCAGTTTTGACAGCCACGCAGAAGGCAAGATATACCAAATTCTGACCGACCGTATCTTGCATGAATTGAAAGATTCCCAAGACCGTGAGCTTCACATCTCGTTGGGGAAGATCGCTGAAAGCAGCATTTTATCCGATTTTGGGCCGAATATCCCTTTGGATATCTGGATTGAAGGGTCTCCCCATGTCACGCTGACGACCAAAGTGGAGCAATCGGGGATTAATACAACGTTGGTAAACATCTTGATTCATGCAGAAATCGAAATCGCCACCTTATTGCCATTTGCCAAAGAACACTTCACTGTCAAATATGACTATCCCATTATTCGGGAGTTGGTGGTGGGTGAAGTACCGAGCATCATGCCGGACGGAACCAAGACCAAACCCATCCCGCTCATCCCGAACTAAAAAAGCAGATGGGCATAACCCATCTGCTTTTTCGCTTTTTCACCGATCCAAAATCGTTTTGAATGTCGTCTGATCGAGTCGTTTGATCAATGCCAAGGCAAACGCTTTAGCCGCTTCAACATCTTCTTTGTCAACAATCGACGCATGGGAATGAATGTAGCGCGCACAAATGCCAATCGCCGCAGAGGGAATGCCAATCCCTGATTGATGCACCCGTCCGGCATCAGTGCCTCCTTGAGATACAAAGAATTGATAAGGAATTTGCTCAGACTCTGCGGTGTCCAACAAAAAGTCCCGCATACCCGGTGAAGTAATCATGGACCGATCGTAAATGCGGATGACCACTCCGCCCCCGATTTTACCAAATCCGTCGCTCACGCCCGGGGTGTCGCCCGCCGGACCGGAATCAACAGCTAAAAACACATCAGGCTGGATCATTTCCGCAGCCACTCCGGCCCCGCGCAAACCGACTTCTTCCTGAACCGTCGCCCCGGCGTACACCGTGTTGGGATGATCCGTCCGTGCCAACTCTTCCAGTACTTCCAATACCAATCCACAACCAAAGCGGTTATCCCACGCCTTGCTCATTACTCGTTTGCCGCCTTCCATTTCCACAAATGGACAGTGGGGCACGACAACATCCCCAAGGCGGATCCCCCACTCTTTCACATCCTCTTCGCTGGTTGCGCCGATATCGATAAACATTTGATTGACGTCCACTACTTTGTTGCGCTGCTCGTCACTCAGCAAATGGGGAGGCACAGAACCGATCACCCCTGGTATCCGTTTTCCATCCCGAGTGATCACATCGACTCGTTGAGCAAGCAACACTTGGGACCACCAGCCACCTAGGGGTTGGAACTTCAAAAAGCCGTCCGTAGTGATGCGGGTAATCATGAAAGCAACTTCATCCATGTGCCCGGCAAACAGGATGTTGGGTCCTTCTTCCGCACCGCGTTTTACGCCATAGATGCCCCCTAGCCGATCCTGTACAATCTCTTCGGTCACTTCGGATATGTATGTACGCATCACTTTCCGCATAGCTTGTTCAAAGCCGGGAGCACCCGGCGTTTGTGTCAAAACTTTGTATCGTTCCCAGTTGATGGTGCTCATCGGGACTCCTCCATTTCAAGTGAATTTTGCAATTTTTCTTCTTGAGATTTTTTCCATTCCCGATATCTCCGATGTACGGTTGCCCGTGAAACATCATATCCAAACCCTTTTAACGTGGCCGCGATCTCCTCATAGGTAAGCTTTTTCTCCTTTAACGCCACGATTTGCTCCAGCGGTACTTCTTTCTTTTCGCGTCCGCCCAATCCTTGGTTCTTGAGATTCTTGGCTGGATTGAATCCCTTCTCTCTCACTGCGCGCCGCATGCCCCAACTGATCTTCTGATTCATCATTTTCCGTTGCAATTCTTCCACTTTGGCTATGATTGACAATACCGTCGATTCGCCGGCATCCAATTCCAGCTCCCCACGCTGTTGCAGTGAGTAAATCTTGCAACCAGACCGATAGAGCTGATGGATAATGGCCAATTTCGCTTCTCCCCGTCCTAGTCGCGTATCGTCTTGAATAAGGACAGCCTCGACTTTTTCTTGTTTCAACGTGTCAAATAGCTCGTGCAAACCGGGCCGGTTAAGGTCAAACCCACTGTATTGCTCAGAAATGACCCGCACGACATCAACAGACAACTCTTCTGCCCATTGCTCCAGATCAAGGACTTGCCGCTCCAAACTCGTTTCCTGCTCTTCCTTCTTTGTACTGACACGCGCATAAATGATCGCTTTCATCTTTACTTCTCGCTACCATCCTCTCACAATCTTGCAAATCCACATCGATTTAGGTAAAGTGGGTTAGAAGGAGTGATATGAATGATCGATCAACAATTAATTAATAGAATCAATGAATTGGCTCGTAAAAAGAAAACGGTCGGGCTTACGGAATTAGAGCGAAAAGAACAACAGAAGTTATATAAAATTTACTTGGGAGCCATCCGCGGACAAGTAAAACAGCAATTATCCAACATTCGTTTTGTCGAAGATCAACAATAATTTGGTAAACGATTCAATTATATCGCATGTCACGTTGACGAACAAATGGTTAAGTCAGCGCGGCAGTGGAAAGCAGAGTGACCATACTCTGCTTTTTTTTGGCCTTCAACGCAAAAAGAGCCTGGGTTTCCAGACTCTATGCATCCGTGTCATACCAGGGGTTCAGGTGGATGAGAACTTCTTGTATTTCCCCATCATGCGCCATCAACGCCTGTTTGATTTTCCGTGCAGTATCATGCCCTTCCTGGATCGACAACTCGCCGGGAAGCCCCACCCGCACATCCACAATTGTATAGTGTCCGTGTTCTCTAGCCCGGATGCGGTCAATCCGTTTGACATGGGGGACGTTTAAAATAATTTGAGAGTATTCTTTGATTTTTTCTTCCGGCAGGTTTCTCTCCATCAAAATCCCCATGGATTCCCGACCCATATCAATGGCGATTTTGATAATCAATAAAGAGACTACAATGCTGGCCAGTGGATCCCCGTATTGCGCAAAAGGGAGACCATATAGTTGACCAGCAATGGCCGCACCAATCCCGATCACTGCGGCGAGGGAAGCGTATACATCAGACAAATGGTCATAGGCGGTGGCGATTAATGCTTTGCTGTTCTCCTTGCGCCCGATGCGAATGGTGTAAATGTAAAGAACCTGTTTCCAGACCAATGACAGCACTGCAGCTGCAAAGGATAACCAATGCGCTTCAACAGCGGGCTCAAACAGCGAAGCGATGGAGTGATAAATCATATAAAGCCCGATAATAAACAAAATAACTGCAACAACGCCAGATGCGATAACCTCCGCTTTCCCATGCCCATAGGGATGTTCTTCATCTGCCGGTTGCTTGGACACCCGCATCGAACCTAATGTCGCTGCCGACGCAATCACATCGGCCGCATTATGAGCTCCGTCGGCAATCAACGATGGACTCCGGAACACAAATCCAACCCCAAACTTTAAAACCGTCAGTGCAACATTGCTTGCCAAACCGATCGCAGCCGCTACCATTGGCGAGTTTAGCCATATTTTCACTTTCTTCACCCATCTTTTACTGTTCGCTTTTGGGTCGAATTTTAAACGGGATTGGATCATATTTTGGCTAATGGTTTGTACCTCATGCATTGGCTCCCCATGGTAAAATTAAAAAAGAAGTCTTCAGCTTGAACGGATTATTAAAACAGGTGGAACTGATCACATTGGACGTTCAAAGATACGATTGTGGAGGGTTCTTGCTACTATAATTTTTTATGATTCTTATTTTCTACCTTAGAAAAGAAAAATATAAAAAAGGACTCCATGGCCATATAGACAACGAGTCCTTTTTGTCTTTCCGTTGTTCCAAAGAAAATGAATCCACACGCTTGCCAAGCAGACTGATCACATAAATCCCAAAGGAAGTTTTTTGCCGTACTTTTGCGGGCAGGGCTTTGCATTGGATGTATTTGTGTTTATAATACAAACTAGTTACATATATAAATCAATTTGTGATATTGGAGTTGGTTTTCGATGATGCCATTTAAAGAAATGACCCGATTGGATAAATTGATTCACGAGCCTGCCCGGTTGGCGATCATGAGTGCGCTTGAGGCTTGCACCATGGCAGAATTTCTGTTTTTGCAAGAATTAACCGGACTGACCAAAGGCAATCTTTCATCCCATCTGTCCAAATTGGAACGGGCCGGTTACGTGGATATCAGCAAACAATTCGTCCGCAAAAAGATCCCCCACACCACCATCCGTATCACCCATGATGGCAAAACGGCAATCGCCAGATATTGGGAACAATTGGACCGCATTCGCGAAACGGTGCGTGAATGGCATCAGAAAGAATGAGGAAATTCATCCGCCAGATAATAGCGTTTGAGACGGGGCAATGACTGTTTGTTAATAGATAAGTCCTGCCCGATCGGTATATCTTGCCAAGCGATTCCCAGCTCGCGACGAAATTTCTCTTTAATTTCCGGACGATGCCCTTCATTCATAATTAATTTACGTGCATCCGCAGTAAGAATGCAATTGACGATCCAGTTGAACAAGAAGTCTACTTCCCGTTGGCTCAATCCCTCTGCCATGATGGCCGCATGGGCTCGGCGCAAGCCATCTTTGGGCGTCATTCCTTTCCTTAGTGCCGCCAAGGCGTTTTCTTCGACCCGTTTAAACGTTTGGAGACTAATATCTATACTCATAACCCTTCCCTTTCTACTCGCCTGTTTTTGTTATTTTTTAACATTTACGTGACAGAATCCTGCCGGCAAAATCTGACAAAAAGATGTCAAAACAAAGTTTTTTCGTGGCGGGTGGCTCAAATGCCGTGCTGATTTCCTGGGTTAAACCAACATCCGCCATGAGGTTTGGAAAGGAAGTAGAAACAAAGATGACACCTGTTCAAAAAATCATTGATAATGTGAGAGAAAATTAGAAGGGGTTCATGGGATTACCCAGAAACTCTGCAAGAAGCCATCATAAAATGGTTTCTTTCTTATGCTGCCGGACATTGCTTTCGCGCGATATCTGGTTTGAATCAAGCTTTGTTTGCCAAGAACAAACAATATTGCATCAATGAGAAAAAAGCGGTCATGATGGTTGATCAGTTTGCAATCAAGCCTGCTGACTATAAAAAAAGAGTAGATCAGATTTTTACCCTGCTCTCTAAAGATGAAAACCAGATGCAGCAAGCAACCGATATGCTCCGGGATCTAGTCACCGAAACAGAAAAGATTATTCAAAGTAAATGAACATTCATATGAAATGACTTGAGTCCCCCAAAAAGGGTTCTCAAGTCATTTTTCAAAGAAATGCATAGGTGTACCAACATTGACGTTGACATTGTTCTCACTTTTCGGATTCATCTACGCCGGTTTCGTCAGGTATCTCTTCTGATAAGCCCAATTGGCGCAATCGGTAGCGGCACCAGAAAGCTGAACGGGCATAGTCATAATGATACTTACTAAATGAGCCATCGGGATGGAGATATGCCCACACTTCGGGATATTCTTCCTTGATCAACTCAAGAACCGTTTCTCTCTCATCTTCCATCCTGTGTTGATCAAACCCGTATTTGGCGGCAATCCATTCCAAAGAATCAGAAACAAAATGCGGCACCTGACGCCAATTTTGCCGCCACTCCTCATACGATTCAATCAGATAGTCAACAGACAGGTCAGAGTCGAAAATATCGTAAAGCAAGTGTCCTGGGAGCATCTCTCTTGTTTTCATATGACAACATCACACCGATCATTGTTTTATTGAGAGTAATATACAATCACCTTCTTATCCATTCCTTCTATTTTTGCAAAAAAAAACCAACCGTCTTCGTAGCAACATCCCAGAAGGAATGTGGGATGAAACCAAGAAGAAATTCAGGGCGAAAGTGACTGATTGATGAGATGCCAAAGGAGGCTATAATGAATATCATCAACGATCTCGAACCTGGAACATTCGACCTGCATATTCACACTTGTGCTTCAGATGGCGTGTTTACACCCGCTGAAATAGTGGAAAAAGCATCTGCGATCGGCTTGCAAACCATCGCCATCACCGATCACGATACGGTAGCCGGTGTTGCTGAAGCGATGGCAGCCAGCCAATCCACCTCGCTGACAGTGATTCCCGGTGTGGAGATCCGCACGCGTTGGCGAAAATATAATGTGGATGTATTGGGTTATAACATACGGGATTTACACCAAATGCAACAGCGGTTGCGCATTCTCCATGAAGATCGGAACGAACGGGCCAGACGCATTATCGATAAATTCCGCCAGTTCAACATGCCAATCACCATGGAGGATGTTCGCCAGTACAGCGGCGACGGTGTTATCACCCGCCCCCATATTGCAAAAGCGATCGTTGCCAAAGGCTATCTCTACAGTGTACGTGATGTTTTTCGGCATTATTTAGGTGACGGTCGACCCGCTTGCGTTGATTTGACAGGGCTTTCGATAGAAGAGGGCATCCAGATGATTCATAACGCTGGTGGAGTCGCCGTTCTCGCCCACCCATATTGTTTTAAAAACCCGACCCATATTGAGGAGATGATCACATTGGGGTTGGACGGCCTCGAAGTCTGGCACCGCGAACACCGTCCACGGGATGTCAACAAGCTGATTCGCCTCGCTGAGAAACATCATCTCTTCGTCACAGGCGGTTCCGATTTTCACCATGACGCCCACCCTTTGGGGCGCTTTTTGATATAAATCTGAACCTACCAGGCTTGGACCCGTTTTTTTATTTTCCCCCTGTAAAGAGACTACGGTTTTGATTACACTATAAAAGAAAGACATTTCGTGTACAGAAAGGTTAGACTGAGATGAGCTTAAAAAACTTAGGAATCCTATTGGCGTTAGCCGCATTGTGGGGGGCTTCTTTTCTATACATCCGTGTGGCGGTCTCAGAGGTGGGGCCTGTCTTTTTGGTTTGGTTGCGCGTGGGAATCGCCTTATTGACCCTGCTTGCTTATGCTTTTTTATTGAAGATTCCCTTTTCCATAAAAAAAGATCATGCAAAGTATTATTTGCTAGGTCTCATGAACACAGTCCTTCCCTTTGTCTTGATTTCTTACGCTGAAGTCCATATCACATCCTCATTCGCTGCAATTTTAAACGCAACAACTCCCCTGTTCACTGCGGTGGTCGCGCGAGTGTGGTTAAAGGAAATGTTTACTGTTCAGAAGGTTTTGGGACTTCTGATTGGCTTTGTTGGTGTCTGTGTTCTTGTCGGTTGGTCACCCATGGAATTAAATTTGGCCACTGTCTTGGCTATTTCCGCTTCACTACTCGCCGCGCTTTTTTACGGTTTGGGCTCGACCTACGCCAAAAAAACGTTTGACGTATCGCCCTTATCTCTGTCAATCGGGCAGTTATTGGGAGCCACAGTGTGCATCCTTCCTTTTGCAGCCCTGGATGTCCCTGCCAACCTCCCATCCCTTCCCGTCACTCTTTCCATTATGGCATTGGCGATCTTATCCACTGCGTTCGCCTACTTGCTGTATTTTCGATTGCTTCGGGATGTCGGGCCGACACAAACCAATTATGTAACCATGCTGGTGCCAGCCTTTGGTGTGATCTGGGGCATGATGTTTCTGAATGAGCCGATAACAACAGGTACCGTCATCGGGATGTTTCTCATCTTGGTCAGTGTCCTCTTCTTCTCCAACTTACCAATGTTCAAGCGAAAAAAAGCGACAGACGATCATGCAGCTTAAGTCCGAAAAGCCTTAGTCCCCGTGCGGCTAAGGCTTTTTACTACACTGATATTCAACTCCTTTTAATTACAAAAATTGAAAACGATGAAAAGGAAATTCGGGATGAGGGTATAAATATTTGAGGTTGAATCTTTTCACACAGCGAAAGGAGCACGTGGCATGAAAGATATTGAGTCTTTTTTGCGCGGTTTTAAACCAGCCTTGCTCACCAATCCACACTACCAAACGTATCATGCGGTTGAATCATTGAAGTTGGCTTCTTATCCAAGTGTCGGTGTCCGCCTGCATCAGATGGACCAGCTCTTATATTTTCAAACGGAGACCAACAAACGCCGTTTTTTAAAACAAACACACCTCCTCCCTCCCGACTCCCCTGCTTACCATCGGGAAGTGGGATTGGCGCTGGGGTTTCCGCCCCGAGCGGTAGAATATTACGTGTCGATCATGCACCATGAGGGTGTGGATGAGTGCAAAGTATATTTGGAATACTGCGGAATAGGTTTTGTCACTTCGCTTGACTATATGCAGGAAGACATCCTGTGGCTCTGGCAACATGTCCCGACTGCATCTCATAAGTTCAACACCAATGTCTGCTATAAAATACGTGGGCAACAAAAACCATGCCATCTGATCATCCGTTACGGCGATCTCCCCGCTCTGTCCTCTGCATATCACACCATAAAAAAGATGCTGGAAGAATCCAGCGTACGCATTTGAAAGTGGATCGTTTCTTTTCCGCGCACTTTTACTTTCATCCGACGGATGGTTCTCTCTTTACTTTCTTGCGTCAGCCGCTTCAAACACATCACTTCCCCATTTGTGTATGAAGTACCGTCGGTTTTGCGATTCCCTCTTTTTTCTCTCACGCAAGTCCCCTTTGTTTTTTTCTGTATCGCGGAACTGATGAACATACGTATCTCCTGCTACCACCAACCGATACCCGGCTTGTTTGAGCCGAACGCCATAATCATCCACTTCATGGCTTCCCATGCCAAACCACTCATCCAATTCACCCACTTCTTCCACGACAGCCCGCGGCAAGACACAACAAAAAGATTGGAGGCGGGACACTTCTTTCCAGTGACGCGGGTCACTGTGGTTGTATTGGTTGCTGAAGCGATGGATTTTGCTTAGCGCTTGAAATGGAACAGGCAAACGTTGCTCTTCCAATCCCCGATTGGTCATCGGTCCGACCATGCCGGCCGCGGGTGTCTCTTTAAGCACTCTAATCATCTGGGTCAACCAACGATGTGAGGGCACTGCCCTCTGCTTCAACCAGACGATGTATTCACCCGATGCTTTTTTCATCCCTTGGTTGATGGCTGCCACTTCTCCTCTGTCCCATCCATTGCGAATAAAATAAAGGTCATCTCGTTTCAAGATATAATCCGGGATAAAATCTGAAGCATTATCAACCAATATGATCTCATAACGCTCTTCGGTATAGCGGCTAAGGTTATGAATGCACCGCCATGCACTTTCCCAACGGTTTTTGGTGGGCATAATTACGCTAGCTATACAAGGCTTACACATTGCCAGTCGCCTCGCTTGTTTTCAAGGTCTTTTGCACCATTGCTTGCCCGTTTTTTTTAAGTCCGAACAGCCGATGATCGGGATGGTTCATCAACATCGGCAAATAATGCCGCAGTTCTTTGTGGAGGAATTTGGGATTGAGCACCAAACCGGTATATTGGTGACGAATCCACTCTCCATGGTCTCCCTGGTCATCCGTTAACACGACAATGCCAGCATGGAGACATTGCACATGGAAAGCTGCAAATGAACACTCGGCTGAACCCATTGTCAATGTGAGATCTGCTCCCTGCCACAACGCAAGTTGATCCGCTTTGCCAGGAGGAACAAACCGGATGTGCTGGTGTTTGGTTTCTTTCCGATCAGTAACCCACATGACCTTCAATTGAGGTGACAAACGGCATATCAGCCGCAATGTGTCCAAAAGAGCTGTTTTCTCTGCATGCGGTATTAAGCGATCATCTATCCATAACACCTTTTGTCCTAATGCACCCAAATGCTGTTTCATCTTTTTTTTACGTTGAATCAAAAAAGGAACGGCGCGGGGAACAGGATATCTCACATCGGCCGGGATTTGTCGCAGTTTGAAATGATGCCGAAAAGCATAGGAAGGAACCCACACGGTACGTTCACGCAAAAACGGATATGCGTCTGGGGATGGCAATAGGTCATAAGCAATGATCGGATTATGGTGTTTGGACAAGGAACACAACTCTTCAACAGTCGGATTGAGCAGAAACGTGCGTCCCTCTCTTTGTTCGGACAGTATCGGAAATCGCGCACAACACGGTTCAGGCAACAATGAAGACAAACTGTGTTGGCAGACAAGTTGCTGTTGATCTGTCATAAGCGAACTCCATATTCATTTTTAACTTTACTATATTCTCTTTGGCATAAATCGGTCACGAAGCAAAAAAGCAAGGCATCCGCAAAATGGATGCCTTGCTTTTATTTTTGTTCGGATAACCATTGAGCCAAGGTGGCTTGATCTTGTTTGCTCACATAGTCTTGTGACGGCATATTGCCTTTTCCCTTTTTAATGATCTGGAGAATCTCATCTTTGTCGTATTTGGCCCCCACTTTCTTCAATGCTGGGCCAAATCCACCTTGTAAGTTCCCGCCATGGCAGTTGGCACAGTGCCGCTGGTAAATATCTTGCGGCCCTGCTGTTTCAGTCGTCGACGACGCCCCTTGGCCTGGGGCCTCTGCGTTTTGGCAAGCCGTTGTGGCGAGAAGCAAAACCAAGCACGCCAGAGTGGCGCTTCCAACCTTGTGCATGCGTTACACCACCACTATCAAGATTCTCTAAGCTTCATCTGGTTCTGTTGTTGCCACTCACGCAATTCAGCTTCATCTTTGGCTCTTTCTTGTCGAAGCCATTTAAGGAACACCAAGCCGATCGCCGTGATATAAACGATCTCCTGCATGATCTTCATGATGACGCCACCCAGCTGCTGATCGTGAATGGGACTCATCACCGGAAAGACTTGTGACATCTCCATATAAGATTGGAACAAGACAATGTCAGTGAAAGTAATCATCGCACAAGCCGGAGTGAGCAAAATGCCGTTAGCGAAGATTAACCCCAATTTGGGAATCGGTTTGATGCGATCCCATTCCGGAATTGGTCCGATGATCGGCCACCACATGCATAATGCTGCAAACAACAAGATACCGTGCGATAGGTTGTGCAATAGGTGTTCTTTCATGATCTTGTCAAAAACCACCGGCACGTGATAAAAAGATATCAACCCGTTAAAGAAAAACACAGAGAATAACGGTTTGGTGAAGAAACGGATGATGCCGCGCACGACTTTCAGTTTGACGACAGGCCGCAATAAGTAAGCAGGCATGCCCAACAGCAGCAAAGGCGGCACAGCAAAATATAAAAGCGACATTTGCATCATGTGCATGCTGAACAATTCATGCGCCATCAGATTAAGCGGACTTCCCAACGCAAAGAAATAAATAATCAATCCGCTGAGAAAACAGAACTTCTTCCATCCGGGCACCGGTTCCGCATCTTTGAAACGCTTTCTAAACGGGCCCGTTAACCAAACGTACAGTATTCCGATCGCCAGGAATACAAGGTTCAATTTGTAATCCCAGTTGCTCCAATACCCATACACCTGAAAGAACTCTTGACTTGACATGGAACAAAACCTCCGTCCCAATCATATTCAATGCCATCATACCATATCTTGACCGGTTTCGCCTTTTTGCAAAATGTGAAGGTGATGTGACTAAAGCCAAAAGATTCAAGAATATATTTCAGTTAAGATGCCAATCATCCCATCTGCATATTCATGTTTAACATGTTCCATCACTCCAAAAGCAAATGGGGAGGCGTGTTAATGATCCCATGTATCATGATCAGAACCCACATATTTCGATACCGACTGACTCCAGAGATATCTTAAAAAAAAGCCCGTCCCCCCTTGATTGACAATAACCATTGTGACATCTGCCAGCAAATATCAGCCTCAAACAAAAACATGGCGGATTGAATCACAAGTTGCTGTTTAGGTTTGATTAGATTCCAATATTTGTCCATCAGTTCTACATTCCCTTGGAAAATGCAATAACCCAGCGAATTACTACATTCTGGCATCTGAAGGAGACTTGTCCATGTTCAAGTGGATGTCTTGTAGCCATTCTATCCTTAAGCAATCGCGGATTGTCACTTCCGAGCATCGGGAGGCTGCTCTAAAATTTCTCGCTCTTCTTCGGCACGAAGTTGACCTGTCACCTGAATTGCATGTAGCTCAGAATTATGGGGTATCACGCATGCGTGAGGGTCAAGAAAAAATAAAAAGT
Organism: Laceyella sacchari; assembly: GCF_004343255.1. GTDB lineage: Bacteria > Bacillota > Bacilli > Thermoactinomycetales > Thermoactinomycetaceae > Laceyella > Laceyella sacchari. The sequence continues at coordinate 1,309,483 of NZ_SMDD01000001.1, forward strand.
TGACTTCTATATAGAGAAAGGGTTATTTGATGCTGATTGAGTTTTATTTTTAAATTTGTTTTGTTTGTGTAGCAAACTTGTTTACGTTAATGGAAATATGAGCGCTTTTTATTACGATTAAGCTTTCTATAACAGATCTCGGCCGTCTAATACCCTAATTCAACTCAAACATGCATTGCCTAGCAGATGGATGCTACGCCCCCTACCCCCGCGATGAAAGCCACTGCATTCCTGCATATCCCTTTCTAATTGAAGCCGTATGTACAGATCGTTTATCTCAAGCCTTAATAAGATTGACCCTCAATTATCCATTTCTCTATACCATAATCGCGGAGTAGTTGTGGTTAGTTCGAAAATTTAGCTTTCATCCATCTATTCTGCAACATATTCTACTTGTTTCTCAGTTATCGATATAGGATATTGACAAGGAGCGCCATGTACCTTGATTGTCGTCAGATATAGCTACTCTTTTTCGTAGGTAATCTGTAACTCTCGATTTGAGTTCTCCGTTTGATAGGTTCAAGCAAATGATAAATCGTTGCTTCATTTAAATCCAATTGCCGAATTCCCTCTGAAATCTTGATAGGAACGCCGAAAAGCACTTTTTGGCTATCCAAAGTCACAGGAGTAAAACTAAGATTACGTAGTACAATAACTGTTAAACTATCATCTACAAATCAAAGACTGTCACCGCAGAAGCCATTAATATCTCCATAATGGCTTATACAACTCTGCTTTTTACCACCAATCCCAATCTGTTGAGTGGCCCATCCGTAACCATAATTTTGCTGATAAGGAGAAATACATGGAGCAAAGAGATTCGTCTGAAATAAATACCGGATGAATTAATATGTTTACCATTGAGGAAGCCAGGAAGGTAACGATCGATAGTATCCTGTACGGAAAGAGCTCCCTGTTCTTGCAATTGCAAAATGGCAGTTGCTGTAAACCCTTTTAGTGATTGAGCCGATTCGATATTTTGTTTGCGGAGTATTAGGAACATTATTTTCCACATTTGCCAAGCCATATCCCTGGCATATTAAAACTTCACCCTCATTCCCTTTCCAGACATACGCCATCACAAGACTCTCATCACCCTAAATTTAAAACTAAGGTTGGAAGGGAAGCGAAAGAGTTAAAAATAGACGAAAAATAGTAATTATTTGTATTGTTTCTATTTTACTTCATTATAATTTATGATATATTCATAATATAATTAAATTTATGAAAAGGAGGCCTGAGGATGAATTTAAAACGTGTTAGTCTCTGTCTATTGGCATTGGCTTGCGCTTTAATCATTCCATTCACAACCGCCTCTGCCAGCGAAGTGGGCCAAAAGGGTTTGGTCGTTCCCAAGTCAACTGTGTTGAGTGGAAACGGAGCATCCACTTATGGACCTGGGGAATGGGATTATGTGGGATCTTCCACCTTCACCTATTCCAGCGCATACGCGTATTCTGGTGGAGGGGACTTTATGGTTTGCCTCGCATCTGGCCCATCCACCACATATTATTTATATGAATATGATCCAAACAACGCAGATGAATTTGTGGGATATGTATACTTAAGTGCCGGTCAATGTGGTGTTTTCCGCGGTATTGGCGGTTATGTGGATGGAGACAACAAAAAGGCTGAATTTTATGTCGAAAAGGACGTCGGTGGAACCGCAACAGTCGATTTCTGGGATTGATTAAATAAAATAAAGGGAAGAGAGAAAGGTTCTCTCTTCCCCTTTATTTTGAAGATTTCTTAAGATTAAATTCCAGAAACACAGGTCACGGCAGATTGTATAGCGCGGGTCTTATTCTGCCTTATATTACTGAACGATAAACTTTACACGTGTTCCGTCTGGATACGGCTCCAATTGATTTCCTACCCATGCACCAGCGCCACGGTTATCCGAAGGGGAAATGTAGCGCACATCAGCTCCAGCACCGCCCTCAAGACACATGGCCATTGGCCATTCATCGCGATCATATCCACTCTTTGGAGGATATGGAGCTAAAGATTCTTTTCTTCTTTCATCCGCTCCATCACGATCAATGGTACAGATAGAAGAATGTCCTGCGGCAATCGCATCACGAATGTGATCTCCTGTTTCAGGGTATCGACTGAAAGGAAAGTACAAGACTACATCATAGGAAGTGGCAGCCATAACAGGTACTGCCGATGTGATAATAAAAGAACAAACAACCATAAGAGCAAAGAGCGCACCGTAAACTTTTTTCATGATGTAACCTCCCAAGATGTGATAAACGACGCACACCCTGAAATTTCTTCATATAGACAACGAATCCTTTTGAAAATAATTTAATTTATTGTAAATAAGAAATAAAATCATTTATTAAAAACAAAAAACGCCTGAATGGCGTTCTATAAGTTGAAAGAAGGTAAAGTAACATCCTATTGACTTGGGAGAGGAACTGACCGCATAAGCGTTACAAATATATGAGTCATTTAAAAGGGGAAAAAGCCTGAAATCAGTGACATGAAACATGAAGACTTGATGCAGGAATTTGATGAAGTGCCTGACGTGAAAGAGTTCGCGAATTTCTTAACCGGTGAAGAGGTTGTACATCTCCCTGTTCTTGCAATTGCAAAATGGCAGATGCTACAAACCCTTTAGTGATTGAGCGTTGCACGAACACCGGTATGGATCTGTTTGCTATTCATTATCCCTTTTGATTTCTTGAATAAATGCATTTTTGTTTGTATGGCAAACTTGTTTATATATTAGTACACGTACGATAGGCACTCTATGGCCAAAACCAAAAGTGACGCAGAATACTACCTACGTCACTACTTGTAGATGGAGATTCATCATCCGCTGACTGGGAAAACTGTTGGTCGTCATAAGAAAAAACAAGGAACATTAAGGATTAGATAGTTAAAGAATAAAAAAGACTATCTCACAAAAGGAGATAGTCTTTTTCATCGTTTCTCTGTCACGTGTCATCATTGCTTATCTCCACCATTTATCTTGTGGTAACAGAATACAGTGTATATCAAAGTGCTTCTCTAACCAGTTTTTCATTTGTGTTTTCTTGACTAAAAACTCAGATGCCGCGTGGGAGACACCGATCAACGACATCGAAGTTTGATTAACGTATTCCATCATCTGTTGATATCTCTGCCGACCATAATCATTATCGATATGACAATGAACTTCTCCAGTGATATATGCTTGGGCTCCTTTTTCCTCTGCTTCTTTCATAGCACTGACTTTATCTCCACATCCAGCCACAATGGCAATCCGATTGATTTTACTCAAGTGCCTTCCCTCAAAATCCACATAAGGAATATCGAAGATCTGTAATGACTTGCGAATGAGTGCCTCTGTGTTTGTCTCGGGTATTTCACAAATCAAGCCACATTCTTCGAAAAATGAATCAACCACCGTTGCATGGAAGGCTTCTGCGATTGATATACTTGTTCCTACCTTTTTATTAACATCCATGGGCATATGACAAGTATAGATGGATAATTTCTTTTCACGAACAGCGTCGATAAAATGCTCCTTAATAGGAACAAATCCTTTTCCCCATGCCCCCCTTGGATCTCCACATTCCATAAACAGTGGATGATGCATAAACAGCAAATCCCCTTCTTGAGATTGATCCAGGAACTTGGTTAAGACATCATCGGTTGGAAACACGGCCAAAAATACATTGCTAACTTCTTCAGCACCTTCTAGCATCAAGCCATTAAATTGTTGTGTGAATTTATGATGAAATACATTTCTCCAATCAAATCCAATCGGATCATAAACCATGGGAATAAATCGACTAAACGCAGGATCACTACCAAAGCGGTCTAGTTGAAACAGTTCATCAAGCTTCTTCTCTAACATTGACAAATTTATCATTTCCCTCTCTCCCCTCTGTCCGTTTGCATGGCACAGGACAAATAAATAGATCTGACTTATCCAATAAGAAATACTATTTTGATATCCTACCATAAACATTTACTGGTTGGCATATGTTTGTGCTACAAACTTGTTTGATTATTATTCATGCTTAGTTATCATCTTTCTCTTTCTCTTTCTCTTTCAATTGATGAGTCAACTTAAGATACAATACTCACCTTTTGGTAAGTACCTGTAATAAAAGTGCATACTTACATATCTATAGTCATCATCTTATACTCAAATTGAAATATCCTTGAAGGAGGAACCACTGATGAAAACACTGGTTATTGTCTCTCACCCAAACATAGAAACATCGGTCATTAATAAGCGGTGGGTAGAAGAGCTAAGTAAATATCCAGAAAAATATACAATTCACAACTTGACCAAAGTTTACCCTGATGGGAACATCGACGTGCAAAAAGAACAAAAGTTGGTTGAGTCACATGGCAATCTTATTTTACAATTCCCAATCTATTGGTTTAATTGCCCTCCTCTCCTGAAAAAGTGGTTAGACGATGTTTTAACTTATGGATGGGCCTATGGCTCAAATGGAGATAAATTCAAAAATCGTAAGGTTGCTTTAGGTGTGACAGCAGGGATTAAAAAAGAGGATTACAGCAAAAATGGACGATATCAGTATACACTTGATGAAGTGTTGGTTCCATTTGAAATGACTTTTAAGTATTGCAATGCAGATTACCGCTCGTTTTTTGCGTTTTATGGCGAAGAACACAAGCCGTCTGCAAGCGAAGTATCAAAAAGCGCCCAGGAATATGTGAATTTTATCGACCAGATCTAACACGCAAAAAGGAAGTATCACCTGGTTATGGGGATACTTCTTTTTATTTAAACAACTCGCCATACCTACCGTTCTCTGGTTTCGGCCTTTGGCAATCTGTTTTTTTCTCCCCACTCACACATCATATTTAACAAGGGAATCAGCGAACGGCCTCGTTCAGACAAGGAATATTCAACTCTTGGGGGGATTTGGGGAAATTCTTTGCGAATGATCAGGCCGTCTGCCTCCAACTCTTTTAACATCACACTTAACGTCTTAAAGGAAATGTTGCCAATACTCCGCTTCAGCTCATTGTGACGCATCACCTTATTCTCAGACAGCCAATATAAAATAATCATTTTATATTTGCCGCCGATTAAGGACAATGTATATCCAAAGCCCGTATCTGTCGGCTCCACTCCAGTCGGAACACAGGTTTTGCGCATGATCTACACTCTCCTTCAAGTATTTCAAATCTCCCACTGCGGATTCCAGACCACTTCCCACAGATGCCCATCAGGATCTTGAAAGTAACCTGCGTACCCGCCCCAAAAGGTATCATGCGCTGGGGTTGTAATGGTCGCACCCGCTTGTTTTGCCTGATCCATTACTTGATCCACTTCTTCTTTGCTTCCCACATTATGTCCAAGGGTAAACTCAACCGGGCTGGACGCAGTCAGTGGAACGTTTGCATCATGAGCAATATTTTTGCGCTGCCAAATCGCAAGCTTCAACCCTGATTGCAAGTCAAAAAATGCCACTGCGCCGTGCTCATGTTCTGCCCCGATGATGCCTTCTGTGGAAAATCCCAACCCATCACGATAAAATGCCAATGACTTTTCCAAATCATCCACGCCTAGGGTAATTACTGTGATACGTGGCTTCAACACACATCATTCCTTTGTCGATGAATTTGATTCAAGACCCGTTATAAATCCAGTTAATTAACGTCGTGTCAAAAGTAGTGGGCTCTTCATACATGGGGTAGTGCCCGCTTTGTTCGAAAACGACTTTCTTCACATTCGCAAACCCTTCGTCAACAGGATCCCACAACGAGACAGGACCCACCAGATAATCAAATCTACCCAGACCGACAAATACAGGTTTGTCAAATGCTGCCAACGCATCAATCATATTCAGCCGCGCAAAAGCTTCCCCCCATAAATGGTCGATGATCGGCATGTTTGTGCGCACCCCTTCCCACATGGAAGTTGCATCAATGGTGTAATCGAAAAAACTGTGGGCGCCCATGCGGATGCACATGTGAGCGAACCGTCTCTCCGGCTCTTTTTCAATATCGCCCGCTAATAATGCGATGTCTTCTTCAAACTTTCTTTTTCTGTCCGGACTTGCCGTTTCCTCAAAGAAAGCCATGCTTTGCGCTTGCCGTTCAGGGCTGTTGGTAGGAGCTGAATTGAGCAAAACCACCTTCCGCACATTGGACGGGTATTTTTTGGCGTATTCCAACGCGAGAAAGGCATGCCCTGAATGGCCAAGGATGACAACATCTTCAATCTGAAGTGTTTCTCTCATCTTCTCTATATCATCCAAAATGCGCTCCAATCTATAATCCTCCGGCTTGAAAGATTGTGAAGTCGACTTGGCAAATCCCTTGTGGTCAATGAATATGAGCTTCAACGCTTGCTTTATCTTTTTTGAAAACAATCGCGGATAATAAATCTTGCTACCGACAACCAATACCGGCACCCCTTCTCCCTCAATTTGGTATGCCAGTTCAAACCCGTCAATTGATATAACGCCTTGACACCCCATATCAGCAGTCTCCTTCCTTGTTTGTTTCTTCGGTTGCATATCTGATATCGAGCTTGCTTACATGCTCATTCTACTACACTCACTAGTGAAAAATAAGTGATGGTGAAACGGACCATCAATCAGATTTAGCTCGCCGTTGCAAAATAACAGACGTTATTATATTATGTTTATGTATAAAACAAACGATAAGGAGTTTCGTTTATAAATGAAAGATATATCCGACTTGTTCTGGGACGCGTCCGTCGCCGAATTAAAACAAGGCTATGTGTACGATCAGGACGCTGGCATCTATCGTTGCTTAATCTGCGGCCAATCTTTTGAAAAAGGGATCATTTATTCTGACGGCGATACTTTCTTTGAAGCCGAACGATACACCCAGCATCACATCCATAAACAACACGGCTCTATGTTTACCTATTTGTTGGGCTTGGACAAAAAATTAACGGGACTGACTGATCTGCAAAAAAAAATGCTGGACTATTTTTTCCAGGGCTTGACCGACAAAGAGATCGTTCAAGAACTTGGTGGCGGTAGCACCTCCACCATCCGGCACCACCGCTTTACCTTACGCGAAAAAATGAAGCAGGCCAAGGTATTCCTCGCTCTGATGGAACTAACAGAAGAACATGCCGCCAAACCAACAAAGTGGATCAATCCCCCGCGTCAAGCCAAAATAGTGGATCAGCGTTTTGATATCACTGAAGCGGAACAGCGCCAAATCTTGGAGAAATATTTCCCTGAGGGTCTAGAAGGACCGTTGGCCGAATTTCCCAAGAAAGAAAAGCGGAAAGTGGCCATCCTCAAACATCTCATCACCAGGTTTCAAGCAAACCGCAAATACAGCGAACTGGAAGTGAACCGCATTTTGGAACACATCTATCCGGATTACGTCACATTGCGGCGCTATCTGATTGAGTATGGTTTTATGGACAGAACGCCAGATGGTAGTCAATATTGGATTCTTTGAAGAAAAGGAGTGATAGGGATGGATAAGCAACAGCGCAAACAACTCATTCAAAACTACAAGCAAACTCATCGTCCCATGGGGATTTATCAACTCAAAAACCAAATCAACGGAAAAATGTTGATCGGCAGCAGCATGAATCTGGATGCAGCCTTCAATCGGGAAACATTTATGTTGTCGATGAACAGCCATATAAACCGTGAATTGCAAGAGGATTGGAACCAATACGGAAAGGACGCTTTCACTTTTGACATACTGGAACGAATCAAACCGCGTGAAGAAATCATCACCCACCCCGATGAATTGGAGAAATATCAAACTGAATTGAAAGAGATGGAAGAAAAATGGTTGCAAAAGTTGCAACCGTATGGAGACCGAGGATATAACAAATTGAAAAAAGCCAAAAATGCGCGCTAGGCAGAACGCACATTAAGCACTTTGTGGACAATGGGAATCAGCAAAGTTCTCATCCTGTATTGATCAGACACGCCTTAGTTTCTGTAATTTGTTTGGAGAGCAAACCAGTTTACAAAACAAAAAAAGCACCGCTCTGGTAAACATTAGAGCGGTGCTGTTCATTAAAAAAGTAATCACAATATTTCAATATACCCTTCCGTTCCATGCACTCGAATACGTTGCCCGTCTTTTATCCGCTTGGTGGCATTTTCAACACCCACAACGGCTGGCAAGCCATATTCACGCGCGATGACGGCTCCATGAGTCATCAATCCCCCCACTTCGGTAACTAATCCTTTGATGTTTACAAACAATGGTGTCCAGCTAGGATCGGTGTATGCTGTGACCAAGATATCTCCATCTTCCAGATCTGCCTCTTCCATCTTTAAAATGACCCGTGCTCTGCCCTCTATTACTCCAGAAGAAACCGGCAGGCCGACAATTGCATGCGGTGGGATGTTTTCTCGTTGGTATTTACCGGCAATGATCTCTCCGTCAGACGTAATAACGCGCGGGGGAGTAAGTTTTTCAAATCGTTTGTGCTCTTCTTTTCGCTTGTTGATGATCTGATCATCCAGTTTGTTTGTCGCGACAACTTCGCGAAGTTCTTCAAACGTGAGATAGAAGATATCTTCTTTTTCTCGAATGACGTTGGCTTGTACAAGCTGTTCGGCTTCCTTCATCAACGCTTGCTTGTAAACGAAAAAGCGATTAATCATGCTGTATTTTGGATATTCTCGATAACCGATGAAATCCCGAATCAGTCTGATCACTTGTTTTGTTTGTTTAGCTTTATGCTCCCCATCTGGCAGTTGCTTCAACCGCTCTAATAACTCTCGTTCCTTATTCAACGCTTCCTGCCGTCCTTGCTCAAATTTTCGCGCACTGGCATTGGGTTCAAAATTTTTGATGTTACTGAGAATCATCGGGATGAGTGACGTTGGTTTTTCACTCCAACGAGGTTTGGTAATATCGATTTCACCTGTACAGCGCATGCCGTATTTGTCAAGATAAGCAAGGATCGCCTCCTTCGCTTCCTGCCCACCGTCAAACTTCGTCAGTTCATCCAAAAAATTTTCATCTTGTGTATGTTGCAAATAATGAACCACTTCCGGATAAGGGCGAATTACATCGGCGACATCCAGTAACGCCAACCCCATCTCCGAAGTAATGTTATTGGGTACCGATAAAGTCAGCGTATCTGCCGCGTTTTTCTCACCTAACCATTCCTGCATTTTTTTATTGATCCAAAAGGAAGCGTTCATAGCAACCATAATCACATCTAAGCTTTGTGAATCAGATAACATCTTCTTTAGTCGCAGGCAATCTTCCAGAATAAAATCAAACAAATCCAACCCTGATTTCGTTTGGATGTTTTGTTTTAACTCTGCCAACGATGCTTCACTCTGCTTAATCAAATCACGAACGATGGTCGGGTCTTTATGGAGGTTTTTCTCCAAAAATCCCCAAGACATCCCTTCATTGATTTTACTGATATGTTGGACTCCTTCACCCTTGGGTCGCGATTTAATAAAGCCTTCTCGCTCCACGATGGTGATGAGCGCATCTTTGATGAGCGGATCGGATTGTTCAATGGCATTGAATAACATTTCTCTGCTGTCAGGTGAAGCCAGCAAATGCGTAACATCGACAAACAACCTTCCTCCCGCTTTCTTCATGGGCTGAAACGATGTTAACTGAAATATCGACAGGCCCAATGGTTTCATGGGGTCCGTCATCATCTGTTGATGGCCGACCGAAATATAGACGCGATTTTCTTGATCATCCGCTTCCGGGATGGGGTATAAAGTCGTAATTGGCCGGCTCTGGACAATATAAAATGTGTCATCAACCAAACACCATTCGATATCTTGTGGGCAACCAAAGTACGTCTCAATCTGTTTACCAATGCGTGCCAATTGTAAGATTTTTTGGTCCGTAAGGGTTTGCGAATTTTGTTGATCAGGATCGATGGGCTGCGTCTCGGTTCCACCTTCTTTTTGTCCATAGATAGCCCATTTTTTGGTTGCTATCATCTTATCGACGATGTTATCTTCTTGCACTTTATAGCAATCCGCTGTTACCAAGCCCGAGACAATGGCCTCACCCAAGCCAAAACTGGCATCAATCGATACCACCTTTCGGTTTGAATGAATGGGATCGGCAGTAAATAAAACGCCTGAAGCCTGTGGGAATACCATCCGTTGAATAATTACAGAAAGATGTACCTGGCTGTGATCAAATCCGTTTTGCATGCGGTAAATCACGGCGCGATCAGTATAGAGGGAAGACCAACACTTTCTGATGTGTTGCAATATTGCATCTTTGCCAATGATATTTAAATAGGTGTCTTGCTGACCGGCAAAAGAGGCATGTGGTAAATCTTCAGCAGTTGCACTGGAACGCACTGCATAGGCATGTTCATCGCCAAGCCGGGTAAGAACATGAGAAACATCTTTCACAACATCGGAAGGAATCTCCACTTCCATTATCACTTTTCGAATCTTCTTGCACAATTCACCGATTTGATCTCGGTCATCTGTGTTTAGCTTTGTTAGTTGATGCACCAATGCACGGAAGGCTTCATTGTGCTTGAGTGCCTGATGATAAGCTTCTGTTGTAACACAAAATCCTTCTGGCACGTGTATGCCATCCATCTTCGATAATTCCCCTAAATTCAATCCTTTGCCCCCGACGCGCAAAAGCTGCGTATGATCAATCTCCTGCAAGCTGACAACATAAGCACTCATTTCTACTCTCCCCTTCTTTTAAACACTGCCAATCGCCACTTTAAAGCAATGCTCCATAGCGTTGATTACAATATTTTACGTATAAATTCTAGAACTTTGCTCTAAGAATAAACAGCCTATATCTTATCCCATTTATCCTTTATAATTAAAATGGGAGAGACAAACTCCATTTTACAAAGAAATCTTACGCATATGAAAAGAGCCCTGATAATGCCGATCAAAGGGCTCTTTTTATGTGAATCTTTGTTACTTGGCAAATCCATACCTCACACCCTGCGGCAGACGCAGGAACACTCCTCTATCGCTTCCTTCTCTGCACATCTTTGTCCAAGCTCGTTGGAAGTATGAACTTCCGCTTGTTTGATCAAACTACTTCAGATGATTCCTCTTAACGACAAGGAGTGATTTTTATGAACATCAAAGATGTGCAAAACGAATTAAACCAACTGCGAAACCAATTTTCCAATGAAGTGAACGCACTAAAAGAGCAACTGTCCCAACTACAACAATCCATGGATCGCCTAAACCAAACCCAGTCATTACATCAGCCCGCATCAGTGCAAGAGCAAATGTCTCAACAAATCATGTCGCGCACAACACAACCGAATCACGAAGCTCACCAATATACTGGCCGATAACACAACTGGCCGATTGACGCGAACTCAAGGAGGTCACCCTTGATGAAACCTGATATAGATCCTGAAATCGTCTTTGACGGAAAAAGGACACCATCCGGCTCAATCAACACCAGGCTGTCCTCTTCCGCCCGGGAAAACGCCCTTACTCAAGATGAACTTACCAAATTTGGCGAACTCACTCCCAGGGACACCCTCGAAAAGAAACAAAACTGAATATGGCCTCAGTGTAAACAAGCCGATGGTTTCCAACCATCGGCTTGTTTTGTTATCAAGACACCTCAGCCAAATGAAGTCGCCTCACAACGCGCCAGCACCGCCATATGCCAAGCGGCCTTTTTCAAATATGCCACTGTCAATGTCTAATCAGATATTTTTTATAATTATTTAGTTAAAATTGTTATTCTTTTTTAAAAGTAAATTATATAATGTTTTTATAAAAGATTCATTCACTGAAGGAGCGTGCTACCCATGGCCAAACGGAATTTCTTGATCGCTACAACGACAGCGATCGCTTTGACGCTGTCCATCCCGATCGCATTTGCCGAACCGGGAACCAACTCTGACCAATCACAAGTAAAAACGCTTGATGCCAAGTCCATAGCGGATCAGTACCTGAAGCAGAACGCTGATAAATACCAATTGCCATCAGATCTTTCCGGCCTTAAATACGTGACGACCATTGATACCCCTGCAGGCTCCTACGTTCGCTATCAACAAGAGATCCAAGGTGCACCCGTCTTCACCAAACAGGTAACGGTTACCATCGACCGTACAGGCACACCCCTGCTCGCTGTCTCGGACTATGTCCCGTACAGTTCGATTGAACAAATGAAAAGGAAAATCTCCCAGTCTGAAGCGGAAGCAAAAGCGCTCAGTTATATAGGTGGAAACGACACTGGCAAATGGACGCCGGCATCGCGCCAATTTGGCTATGTGATTCAAAACGGCACAGCCATCCCGTCTTACCGCATTGTCGTGAAAACAAAGACGCCTCAGGATGAATGGGATACGTACATTCACGCCGGTAGCGGGAAATTGCTCAAGAAGAAAAACCGAGTGCAAAACGCTACTGGTACCGGTACCGTCTTTAACCCCAATCCGGTGGAAACCAAAGGAACCGCCTCTGGTTTGAGCGACAATCAGGACAAGGATTCTGCAGCACTGACAAGCCAACTGAAATCGGTCATCCTACAGGGGCTGGACGGCTCAGGTTATCTCAGAGGACAGTACGTCACCATTTCGTCAAAAGCGAAAACATATTCCGCAACGAATACGTTCAACTATACTCGCGCAAATGACAGTTTTGAGGATGTCATGGCCTATTATCATATCGACAGTTTGCAACGCTACATTCAAAGTCTCGGCTTCAATAACATCAACAATCGTGCGATCAAAGTCAATGTAAACGGCACAACGGCAGATAACTCTTACTATTCTCCGGCCACCAAATCATTAACTTTTGGCACCGGCGGTGTGGATGATGCAGAAGATGCCGGAATCATCGCGCATGAGTACGGTCATGCGATCCAAGACAATCAAGTGCCTGACTGGGGTCAATCGGCTGAAGGTGGAGCGATGGGCGAAGGGTTCGGCGATTTCCTGGGAGCCACTTATGAAGACGCCATGACTGGCAATGACTCATTCGGGAAAGCTTGCATTGGTGAATGGGATGCTGTCTCATATTCCTCCACCAACCCACCTTGCTTGCGCCGCTTAGACACAAACAAAGTATATCCGCGCGATTGGGCTGGTGAAGTGCATGATGACGGCGAAATCTGGTCCCAAGGCGAATATGATATGGCGAAAGCATTTGGACGGGATGTAGCCACAAAACTAATCCTTCAATCCCATTGGTCCCTGACACCGAACGCAACCTTTGCCGATGGCGCCAAGGCAATTAAGCAAGCGGACGTCATGCTCTACAATGGTGCGCACGCCACCCAAATCGATGCGATCTGGGCCGCACGAGGCATTCCCACTGACTAAAAAAACAAAAAAACAGCCGGGAAACCAACGTTTCCTGGCTGTTTTTCATTATCACCCATTCAAATGAGATCTTTTTCTGGAATACAAGAAATAAATAGACAATCCAATGGTCAACCAGATGAGAAACGCGTACCAAGTGGTTGCAGACAAATTCGTCATCAAAAAAATGCAAACTGCCATCGACAACAGTGGAACAAAGGGGACAGCAGGAGTGCGAAACTTGCGCGGCAAATCAGGTTGCGTTTTACGAAGAACAATTACCCCTAGTGAGATCAGGACAAAGGCAGTCAATGTCCCAATATTGATCATCTCCGCCAAACGATCCAGTGGCACGATGCCCCCGAGTAAAGCGGCCACACTACCAATGATCCACGTAGCCCGATACGGCGTTTGGAACTTTGGATGGACCTTGGAGAAAACGGAGGGCAAGAGGCCGTCCCTTGACATAGCGAAAGCGATTCGAGTTTGTCCAAACAGCATAACCAGCATAACGGTAAGCATTCCCACAATCGCTCCCAAATCGATAAAACCAGCAACCCAGTCTTGCCCCGCATACTGCAACGCAAGTGAAACCGGATGAGCAACCCCTTCAAACTCAGCAAAAGGAACAATCCCCGTCATGATCCCGGAAACAACAATATACAAAAGAATGCAGATGAAAAGCGAATACATGATCCCCCGCGGCAAATCTTTTGCCGGATTTTTGGTTTCCTCGGCAGCGGCAACAACGGCGTCAAACCCCAAAAATGCGGTAAATGTGATTGCGGCCGCAGAGAAAACTCCCTCCAAACCAAAAGGCATAAAATTATGCCAATTATCTGGTTTGACATAACCGATGCCCACAATCACAAACAAGATCACGACAGCTGTTTTAATCAACACCATGATATTATTCACACGCGCTGACTCTTTTACTCCTCTGGCTACAAAAAAAGTGATCACGATGACAACGGCAAAAGCAGGCAAGTTAAACCATGTCTCCACCCCTGGCACAGCTCCATGAGCCGCCGTCAAAGCTGTCGGCAAGGAGATGCCTAAGCCTTGCAATAAACTTTGTAAATATCCCGACCATCCCGCAGAAACAAGGCTGACTGCAAGAAGATATTCCAGAATCAAATCCCATCCAATAATCCAGGCGATCAATTCTCCCAATGTCGCATAAGCAAATGTATACACAGACCCCGAGACGGGCACCAAGGTGGCAAACTCAGCATAGCACAAGGCTGTTAAAGCACATGCCAAACCCGAAATGAGAAATGAAATCATGATTCCTGGACCGGCCGTCACCGCCCCTGTGCCTGTAAGCACAAAAATTCCCGTGCCAATGATGGCTCCCAACCCCAGCAATGTCAGATCCCATGTACCCAAGGTTCTTTTTAATGCTGTGCCTGTCTGGGCTTGTTGCATCATGGCAGAGATACTTTTCTTTCTAAACAAATCCATAAACCAACCTCCTACACCAGCGAAAACATCACAATTGTAAGTCAATTTCACAAAAAACCTTAACTATTTCATCCTTAGATCATAAAGGTATTATCTTCGTAAAACTTGATACAATATGTATGAAATAAGATGAATATTTTTGGATAAAAAGATCAAATCAAGCCATATTACAAAATTCATCCATAACAGAGCAATAAAAAAAGACGCCAAGCGTCTTCTACATTTTCTACTCCTTGCGGGAGCTGACGAACAGAAATCCCTGCGAACATCTCAGTTTGCTCGCAGGGCTGAAAGCTTGTGTTCCGTTCCAGTGCGTCAGAGCTCGTCCTTTATCCCGGCAAGAAAAATCCATTTTCCTGCAATGATGTTTTGGTCAAGCGCAGATAATCCAGGGATTGTTGCAGGTCTTGTTCAATTTCCACTGCCTTTTGGCTTCCATTTAAAAGATTGATCACCGCAATTTTTTCAGGAAAAGATAACATTCCCCGATGGCAAAAGACAGAAATGATATGCTTAAATGCGTCCAATACATACGGATTGTCTGAAACAACATATTTTTTGATGTTCAGCGAATCAGGGGTCCAATGAACCACATGCAAGTTTAATTGCAAATTCAGATCCAACTCCTTGATAAACGCATGCAACTCTTCAAATAAAAACACAGGCGGGTCCGCACGATGATCGTTGAGCAAATATTGCATCAAATGATCAGTCGTTTTCAACAACACTTCATGGTAATGATACTCCGATTCAAACAGCTTGGCGTCAACTCTCCAATATCGGCCGATCAATTCAAGAATGCGGATGCCCGAACGTCTTTCAACGGGCAAGCGGTAATAGGCCTGAATCACTTGGTTTACTGTGTTTTGAACAGCCCGTATCCATTCGTGATGCATCACATTGCCGCATCTGTCACAACAGAGCCAACCATACATCATATCCTCATCAGACAACACGTTCCCATCTCTCATACCCATTTCTTTCACCTCATTATTTGCCGGGCAGCCGCAGGAAGTTGACTATACTGGAGACATAACCTTCCTCACCGCGACTGGTTATCGTTGCCATCATTATACCATTGTTGATAACGATTATCAATATCATTTTAACCCTCGCTATTTCTGAAAAAAAGAGCGGATGATCTCCGCTCTTTTTCATATCACACATGTCTTGAAAGCAACCTGTTCCGAAAGGCAGTCTTAGCCTAAGTCCCCGTCTGGTTATCAACAGTTACAAGCCGGTACAGATCTTCGCTTGTTAACTTCTTAATCTTGATATGCATGTCAGAAGGACTGACGCTAAACCATTCGCTGCGTCTGTTCCCACACCTCCTTATTACAATTCTCTAAAATAGTGAATTCATACCCTATGATTCGTCCAAGCTCTTTTCTATCAACATGCATATGAATATATAGAAAGTTGATAGAAATCACTTTCAAATCCGCCTGTAAAGGAGGGGATTTTGATGAGTAAACGCATTAAAAAATGGGTTAGAAAAAACACAAACTGGAATTCAAACTGGAACAAAAATATTAACAAGAACACCATTTATATCGGAATTGGTGGCAAGAAAAAGAAAAGAAAAAAAAGACGTCGCTAAGACCATTAAATAGAGTTGTAAGCCAAACACCCTACTAAGGTAGGGTGTTTGGCATTTCTTAACCAATACATTAACCTCTCTCACTATGATACAAAAGGGGGGATGTGAATGTCAGAAAACATCTTAAGAATGGCCGAATACGAAGAAGGCCCCACAGATTGCACAGTATTTTATTTTCCGGAGGGAGCCCAAGCGGCGATTGATCTGCAAGGAATTGTTCCCGCAACGATCACTGCAAGCCATGGAGGATGTCTGCTCTACCCAATTTACGAGCATTCACGCGGATCGATTAAAATCTACTTCTTCGATAAATTCAATTACTTCTCCATTGGGACTATAAACTAAAGCATTTTTCACCACAAGCGGAGGTTCGCCCAGGTACAGTTGCTCTGGGTGAATACACACTTTTGCACCATAAACAAGCGCTTTTTGATACATTTCCTCTACATCTTCTACATATAAAGCCAAATGTAATAACGCCCCATAAGCAACCTCATCTTCCGACTCAGCTTTTCTTCCTTGAGCAGGGATGACTGCCTCATGATCAAATACTTCAATGCAAGTTCTTCGGTCAGGAGAACCAAGCATAGCTGCTTCTCTGATCTGGAAAGAAGGAAGTGTCCAACGATGGCCGATGTTAAATCCTGGGGCTTGAGTATAAAATTTCGATGGTTTCTGTATAATCTCTCGCTTGAATGCAATATGGGCCCGTCCTTTTACGCTCATATATAATCACTCCTGTGCTAAGTTGTTCTTTTTCTATGATAGGGATATGAACTGGCGTAATACATATAAAAGATAACGATATTATATATAATGCTTATGAAATATAAGTTTATTTATAATGGTAAGTTTACTTTACAAAAGTGATCAGGAGGCATCAGGCATGAAAGGACAAATTGATGAAACAGATAAAAAGATCATATCTGGTTATCATGCTGCATTGAATATGCATAATTTAAACAGAGGCACAACCTCTTTCATGCTCGTAAAAACAGAACATTGTCTCGCTTTTATCGACTTTTGTAAAGAGACTGAAGCTGTAACCGATTTATTTCGCATCAGTGGAGAATTTAATTATTTAGTGAAGATACAAACGGCAACCGCAGAAGAAATTGCAGAATTTCAAGATGCAATTGCAAAACTGGGACATACCAAGTCGCTTATTTGTTTAAAAAATATATTTGAAAACAGAGTTGTCCTGTAAAGCATGTCTGATGTGATTGGTAACGACCATTTGTTTCGCACGTACAAAGGTCTATCATTACTGCCAACCAAAAAAACAGTTTGCATTTATTGATAGTGAGTGGAATCTGAAGGGCTTATAACTCTTTTTCCACCATTCAACCAGTTCCGAATAGTGCAGAACTGCCGACAGCCTCTTCCTTTGAAAAGTTTGACAGTGAGCAACGTCTGAGTATCATGTTCGTGCCTCTTGCTTATTTCGCCCTTTTGCATCCACCTATCCGAAAAGCAGTGAATAGCTTGCTATTGATAAACAACTGGCATATAATTATAATAATTATCAAATGATAATTATTATAAAAAGGAGGGCGAACATCATTAAATCCCATGATTATCATCATCTCAATCACGTCAAACAGCAGCCAACATCTAAAACCGCCTTATGGATCACCCTGTGCTTGACATTGTTTTTCACCATTGTCGAAATCGTCGGCGGATTGCTGTCAAACTCTCTCGCTCTCTTGTCGGATTCGGCACATATGATTTCGGATGTGATCGCGTTGGGATTAAGTTTGACCGCTGTCTACCTGGCTGCACGCAAACCGGATCACAAATACACTTTTGGCTTCCTTCGCTTTGAAATCATCGCTTCTTTTTTGAATGGATTGGCGCTCGCCGCCATATCGGTTGGCATTTTCATCGAGGGCATCCTTCGCATGATCCGGCCCCAAGCAATCAACCTGCGGCTGATGTTGGGGGTCGCTATCGTGGGCTTACTGGTAAATTTGGTGTTGACAGTCGTATTAATGCGCCAATCCAAGAAAGAAGAAAATTTGAATATTAAAAGTGCCTTATGGCATTTTTTCGGCGACTTGCTCAGCTCAGTCGGCATCATTGTTTCCTCTCTGCTTATCATCATAACTGGATACACCCTGTTTGATCCGTTGGTTAGCATGATGATCGGTGGTATCATCTTCTATGGCGGAGCAAAGATAATTCGAGAATCTTATCTGATCCTGATGGAATCGGTTCCCACCACATTCGACCTTGAGGCCATTCGCAACGACATCCAGTCGGCACCGGGGGTGGTTGATGTCCACGAAATGCACTTATGGGCGATATCCACTGACCACTACTCGCTGTCAGCGCATGTGTTTGTTCACGAAGATGCGGATCCCCTGCGTACCATTCAGACCATCAATCATCTCCTCAGGGAGACGTACGGCATCGAACATTCGACGATTCAAGCGGAACATCCTGCCATTCATGATCATGGCGAATATGGGAAACAATTTTTGGCCTCACACTGATCGGGAGAATAATCAACACCCAGACTAATAACGGTCTGGGTGTTTTAATGAACGCCTGCATGATGGAAAGGAAACCTCTGGCGGATAATTGGGGGTCAAGCATTTCATTAGCAATATGCATAAAATTACAGATCCCGCAACCCGTCATTTGACAATGATCTCAACTTCTTCACACCCGTCATATACCATTATGAAAATAAATTGCCGTAAATAACCTTATCTTTGTTGAAATGGCATGATTATGTGGTGCAAACAGGTAAATATTCACACCATGATGCAAATTGCCATATTTAAATGTTATAATAAATTTGATATTGACAATACAATGAACTATGCCATTTTCCCAACACGAAATATGAAACAATGATGAAAGGTGTGAATTTATGAAGAAACTCTCACTGACAACCAAAATTTTAATCGGTATTATTCTCGGTCTTATCGTCGGTGTCATCTTGAACTTATTTTTGCCCGAACTATTCAAAACATTAAACAATTATTTGTTTGACCCGATCAGCGTCTTGTTTATTAAAGCGATTAAAATGGTTGTAGTCCCCTTGGTTTTCTTCTCCTTGGTGGCAGGGGCTGCAGGCATTGCCGATCCCAAGAAACTGGGACGGATCGGCATAAAGACCATCGTTCTTTACATTCTCACCACTGCGGTTGCGATCACCATCGCCTTGGTATTGGCCAACTTCATTGAACCCGGTGTGGGTACCAGCATTGAGAAGCCGGCTGAAAAGCCGAAAATTGAAGCAGCTCCAAGCATGAAAGACACTCTGTTGAACATCATTCCTGAAAACCCGGTGTCGGCGATGGCCAATGCCGACATGTTGCAAATTATTTTCTTCGCGTTGCTGTTTGGTATCGGTATGGCCTTGTTGGGAAACAAAGTGGACCAAGTGCGGCAGTTTATCGAGCAAGGCAATGAGATCATGCTGAAATTGGTAACCATTATCATGGCTTGTGCACCATATGCCGCTTTTGCGTTAATGGCGCGGGCGGTCGGGCAAGCCGGCATCGACTTGATCGGCTCGATGGCGTGGTACATGATCACCTTGATCTTGGCATTGATCGTTCACATGGGAATCACTTACAGTGCGTTGCTAAGCTTGTTCGCCAAATACAACCCAATACAGTTCTTTAAGAAAATGGGGCGGGCAATGGAGGTAGCTTTCACCACCAGCAGCAGTGCAGCCACGTTGCCAGTCACCATGGAAGTGGCTGAGAAAGACTTTAACGTTCCCAAGTCAATCAGTAGCTTCGTTTTGCCACTGGGAGCCACCATTAATATGGATGGTACCGCTATCATGCAAGGGGTGGCTGCGCTGTTCATCGCGCAATTGTATGGCATCCCGCTAGGGTTGGAAGAGCAATTGGTCATCATCCTGACAGCCACATTGGCTTCCATCGGTACAGCTGCCGTTCCCGGAGCCGGTTTGATCATGCTGACCATGGTGTTGCAATCGGTCGGCCTGCCGGTGGAGGGCATCGCGATTGTGTTGGGGGTAGACCGCTTGCTCGATATGAGCCGGACGGCAACCAACATCACTGGAGACGTGTGTGTAGCGGTCGTTGTCGCCAAAGGAGAAAAAGACAAAGAAGAGCAAGTAGCATAACCATCTACAAAAAAGCCTCCTTTCGTAAGCGGAAAGGAGGCTCCTTGTTTTGTTCCGCACACAGGTGTCAACCTACGTCATCCATTCCACGCGTTGCAACACCCGGTGCTTCATCAGGGCCAAAATAAAGTCCACATAATAATCTTGGCGCACAATCACCCGATATTCATGATTGGGGTATGCGTAAAACAGCACATCCGTATGCACATCATTATCCTCAAACAGCTCTTGCACCCGCTTGATCGCTTCCATGATCGCTCCATCCAAGCAACGGATGTCAAATTCAACATCGTTTCCATTCGCTTTTTCCTGCATGTTCAACTTCAGCTTGTCATATTCGTATCGCAGCATGAGCTCTCTCCTTTACACCAAATAACGGAAATAGACATAGACGCTGGCCAAGACGATAGACAACAACATCAGGGGAAAACCGACCTTCAGGTACTTGATGAAAGTGATTGGATGCCCTTCTTTGCCTGACATGCCGGCAACAATCAGATTCGCACTCGCCCCAATCAACGTACCATTGCCACCAAGGCAGGCACCCAGCGCCAAACTCCACCACAACGGCTCCAAATTGCTGACCCCCATTTGCCCCATCTCTTGAATCATGGGAATCATCGTGGCCACAAACGGAATGTTGTCAAGAAAAGCGGACGCGAACGCGCTGAGCCACAGGATCAACATCGACGTTACCACCACATCGCCCTTCGTCAGTTCAATCGCTTGCTCCGCCAATTGGGCGATGACTCCTGTTTCAATCAAGCCCGACACGAGGACAAACAAACCGACAAAAAAGAAAATCGTCATCCATTCCACTTTTGTGAACGCTTCTTCCATTGTGTGCTCACCCGTCAACAGCAACAACAGGAAGGCGCCGCCGAGAGCAACGGTGGCCGACTCCAGATGTAACAACTGGTGCGTGAAAAAGCCCAGAATCGTCAGCCCCAAAACAATCAAACATTTGCGGAGTAGCTTATGATCGGTAATAACTGCTTTTTCATCCAGTTTCATAATGCTTTCTTTCAGTTCGGGCGTGGTTTGAATCTGCTTCCGATATATTAACACAAAAATCGGTACATAGACGGCCATGATGATTATAGTAATCGGAGTTAAGTTCTCGATAAAGGCCATGAACGTCAATTCTTTCACCGCGCTGCCGATCATAATGTTGGGCGGATCACCGATCAGTGTCGCCGTCCCTCCCACATTGGAAGCGATAATCTGGGTGATCAAAAACGGGACCGGGGGCACTCGCAACTGACGGGTAATGCTAAACGTGACAGGCACCATAAGGAGCACGGTGGTAACATTGTCCAAAAAGGCCGATCCCAGGGCCGTGATCAGTGTCAACGAAATTAATATCCGAACAGGGTCCCCTTTGGCCCGCTTAGCCGCCACCACTGATATATACTTGAATAATCCCGTCTCAGCAGTGATGCTGACTATGATCATCATGCCGATGAGCAACCCCAACGTATTGAAATCGATGTGATGGATGGCAGTTTCTTGATCGATAATTCCCAACGCCACCATCAGTCCTCCGCCAATCATGGCAACAATGGTGCGATGAATTTTCTCAGAAATAATTAAGGCATAAATCACCAAAAAAATGCCTATGGCCAAAATAGCTTGTTGTTCCATATCGTACCTCCTCAATTCTTATTTATTTATATCCACATAAAATGTGTATATAAATAACTGTGATCAGCGATGCTTTATCGCTTTACAATACAAAAGCAGACATGACAAAAGGAGACCGCCAAGTGGCAGTCTCCTCCTAAATCATGTTCCGTATATTCATTTTTATACCATTATATAAAAACACTCGGGAATTGTAAAGGAATCGACAAGCCCAACGAAAATTTGCGATTACGCCCGTGGTACACCCTCATTTTATGGAATATCAAACACTGTTTTATCCATGCAATAAATATCCAATGTCAGTCCATTGTCGATAAAAATATTTGGCTGTCCAGATAAGACGGCCTGGCCGGTAATCTCGGCAAGCATGGAACGCATATAGTTGTGATATTCCCTCTCTTTCATTTCCTGCAAGATTGGATCGATCCGTCTCCCACGAATAGACATGCGTGGAGAAACCTCCTTCATGATTGAAGCATTCCCGGCAATAATGAAAATCTTATCTTGGTGCACAATCGCTTCCACATCTTTGCGCACGGCCCCAAATAACTGACGTTGTCCTTCACTGTACGCATCACAAATCATTTTCTGGATTGCTGGCTGATTACTTATTTGCATCTTCCCTACCCCTTTCTTACGTTCAGCTTCTGGCCGTGGGAATGGAAAAGACAAAAGGAGCCCATCGGTGACAGGCTCCTCCTAAAAATCCAGATTTAATCTTTTCAGTAATACTATGCACCGAAAACATCCACTTCATACATCCGTCGTTCACAATTCAGCATTTTTGGCAGATGTCTCCAGTTGATCCGTATATTTAACTTTTACAGCCGCAGAACGCTCTTGCTGGAATGACTTCATCAGTGAAACAATCACTCCGAACAAAATGAAAATGAAAGGGAAAGAGGCAATAATGGAAGTTGTCTGCAACGCCTCCAATCCACCTGAATAAAGCAACACCGCGGCCGACGAGGAAATGATAAAGCCCCAGATATACTTAACGCGATTTGGTGGATTTAAAGACCCGTTTGTTGTCTGCATTCCTAACACAAACGTGGCTGAATCGGCCGAAGTGATGAAAAAGGTGGCGATCAACAAGACGGCCAACACTGTCATCACCAGTCCAAGCGGATATTGTTGTAACACGTCAAACAACACCACTTCCGTACCTTTGTCATTCATCGTCTCAAATAAGGGAAGCCCTTGGTTGATGTCCAGATGTAAGCCCGCTCCGCCAAAAACGGCGAACCAAATAGCGCAAAAAGTGGTCGGTACCAGAAGAACGCCGATAATAAACTCCCTTACCGTTCTCCCTTTGGAAACACGGGCGATAAATGTGCCGACAAACGGAGCCCAAGCAATCCACCACGCCCAATAAAAAACGGTCCAATTCTGAACCCAATCATTCGCTTCGGGTTGGAACGGAGCCATGTAAAAGCTCATCGCGGGAAGGTTCTGCAGATACCCGCCGATGGTGCTGATCAGCAAATTCATAAGAAACTTTGTAGGCCCGGCGAATAAAAGGAACAACAGCAACAACAAGGCCAACAAGATATTGAGATTGCTCAAATATTGAATGCCTTTGCTCAAACCTGTAACCGCAGACAACAAAAACAAACACGTCACCACAACGATGATAATCAGTTGGGTGGTGAAATTATTATCAATGGAAGTAAGATATGAAATCCCCCCACCGATTTGGGCGGCACCAAAGCCCAATGACGTCGCGACGCCAAACACGGTGGCAAAAACGGCAATCACATCGATCACTTTGCCGATCGGGCCGTTCACCTTTTCTTTCAACAAGGGATAAAAAATGTGACTGATAAGTCCGGGGGTTTTTTTTCGGAAATTAAAGTAAGCCAACGCCAAGGCCAACACACTATAAGTTCCCCAAGGGTGAAGACCCCAATGGAAGAAAGAGTAACGCATAGCCATTCGTGCAGCTTCTGGCGTTTGTCCTTCACCTACAGGCGGTATGTGATAATGGGAAAGCGGTTCAGCCACTCCCCAAAACACAAGCCCGATTCCCATACCGGCGCTAAACAGCATGGCAAACCAGCTGATTCGACTGTACTCAGGCTGATCATCGTCTTTGCCCAGCTTGATTTTGCCATACGGGCTAAAAACCAAATAGAGGGAAAAAATGAGGAATCCAGTGGCGGAAAAGAGGTAAAACCATCCAAACCGATCTTGGAGAAACGTTTGGATCATAGAGGTAACACTGGCAAGACTTTTGGGTGCTACCACACCCCATGCAATAAACAGAACAGACAATACGATGGAAATGAAAAACACATTGGCAATTTTTTTCTTCATGATTCTCCCTTTCTAAATGGAATAATCTGTCTGCCGAATCCGGCTTACTTAACCAATGTAACACACATTGGACAAGATTGCATGTCCGCCTGAGCAAAACCCGGGAGCTGACGCCCTCCTAGTCGACTTTAAATAATTGAACTACAAGAAAAAGAAAAGCCAACCGTTTACTAACGGATGGCCGGAAGAAAACATATTTTTCACTATGCTCCATCTCAAGAATCAAATGTTCCCATTACAACTCGAAAGCCTCTAATCCCCGAATAGGGGTAGTTGAGATTCCCGTACTCATGATAAGCCCATTGTTTCAACTTTTCCACAGAATTCTCCAATGCTTCATCACTTATTCCAAAAGTTGATGATCCGGCTCTTGTCGCAAAGTGCTCAATTTTTTGTAAGAACGTTTCGTGCACCGGCCAGGTAGATAAAGTCAGAATCCGACTCTTCCCTCCAATTTCCTCGAGGTACTTAGCAATCTCATGATCATCCGTTACTCCAAATGGTCGGTTAGGGCGTTCATTTTGTTCAAAAATGAATTTTTCCCATTGTCTCCTTACCTTTACTGTTGGCGGAGCGACCACCCAATATTCTTCTCCATGCAAAAAAACACCATTCTCCTTCAACACTCGCTTTGCTTCCTGAAGTACACCTTTCCAATTGGAGATATGTCGTAAAACTTTTGTTCCCCATACCATATCGAAACGTGAATTTTCAAACGGGAGATGGGTTGCATCCGCTTGAAATACTTCGACCTGGTTTATATGATCTATGTTGGCAATTTTATCTTTGAATTTGGACAACATATTATTAGAAATGTCGATTCCCGTATACGCGTATCCTTTTTTTATGAAGGGAATTGCCATTCTTCCCGTACCGACACCAACTTCGCATATTTTTGCTTCCTTTGAGTCAAGCTGACCCAATGCTTCGATTAATTTGAAAATGTTTTCGTAAACGAATTCTGGATATTGCCGTGTTTCGTCATATAAGTGCGCGATCGAATCAAAATTGTTTGATTTCATTCCAATCACTCCTTTTCGCTATTTTGGGTTTATTAATAAACAGTGTTGAAGTCCAGCGTTCATCTGCATAATAATTTAATGCATCTTCCTCCAACTCCACATTCCCCCAGGCATTCCCTACCGTATCAGCGGTCACCGCAACATAATGTTTAAGCAGATCCAAGGAAAATTTTTTGTATAAAATTTAATTCCACTTCTTCTTATAAAATTCCTACTAAATCATTTAGTTCACACAAATAATAAAAATCTAAGTTTTCTAAATAAAAAATAGTTATTATACATATCATGCACGACCTGTTTCAGATCGTGCATGGAATATCAGACACCGGGAACCACAATTACTTCTACCCGGCGATTTTTCTGCATGTTTTCAGGAGAATCGTTAGCCACAAGCGGTTTCGTTTCTCCCCACCCTTTCGTTGACAGCAGTGCTTCGTTTACGCTGAACTTTTCTACCAACGCCTTTTTCACTGCGTCAGCCCGCTCTTGCGACAATTGCAGATTATGCTCATGGGTACCCCGATGATCGGTATGCCCATGAATCTGGAAGGAAGCATTTTCCGTTTTGGAAAGGGATTTGGCGATTTGAGCCAGCGCCGGATAAGCCTCTTTGCGCAAGACGGCCGAGTCGGTATCAAACAAGATGTGGTCTGGCAGTTCAATCACCACATGCTTGTCGGTCGTTTTGATCTCCATGTCAGGATGGATCATTTCCGGCGGTACATATTTGAAATTGGACGGTGCCATCTTAGGTGGCGTATAGGGTGGGGCTGGTATGTACATTTTCGGCGGTTGGTATAAATCTTCGGCAGGCGCCACCTTGTATAAATCATCCGGATCAGGTGCTGCATAAGGTGCTTCTGACTGATTGGACGAGGAGTTTTCTTCTTTCTGGGCTTGTTGATCGGCCATCGTCTTGCTATTCGTACAGGCGGCTGCAGACAGCGCCACAGAACCGGCCATCACAACAGATAAAACCCTTCTCATGTGATCCACCTCCAATCAAATACTACAATATAGTCCTATCTCTTTCAATTCTGGCAGAAGGTGCAGGGATTCTCCCATCCGTTCGCAACAGCCAATCACAGCGGACAGTCTATTCATTATAATCAAGTGTAAACACCACAATGGCATCATTTTCATGATCAATGTAACAAATCGACCGATATGAACCCATATTTAACTGAAGATTTCCTTCCAATCCAAACAAGCGTCGCATCTCCACCCGCGGTGGGAAGCACTGGAGCTCTGCCATCGTTTCCATGATGGTTCGCTGTTCCGAAGGAGATTGCTCCTGCAAAAAAGGGACAATTGCGGCGCTGATCATCACGTGGCAGTCGATCGGCCCATTCCAATTTGCTGGAACAGCCAATTCATTTTGCAACTCGCTTAGCGTCAATTGTTCCGACAAGCCGCTCATTTGTTCCATTTCCCTTTCAGAAATGGAACGATCCACCGCTTCCTTCTTTTCAATCTCGGCATAAAATCGCCTTTTCTGAGATTGAGACGCATCCTGACTCGCTGTTTGCACCAAATTCAAAAGGAAAGCATGCGCCGCTTTCCACTCCCGCGGATCAAGTCGGTCAATGAGATCATATAAGTCTTGTTTTGAAACATCCATGGCGACCCCTCCACTGAATAGACATCAGGTGCATTGTACGCTCAATCATCCCACAGACGCAAATTTTTTCTTGTGCAGATACAATGATTGCACCCTTGATCCACTTCAGCTTTGACCATACTTTCTCATCTTTCTCAACAGCGCGGTGTGGCTGATCCCCAAATCGCGAGCGGCTTGGCGGACGCTCTTGCATCGCTTGAGCGCCTCAGCCACGATTTCCCTTTCATAGGCTTCCATCCGTTCCTTTAGCCCAACGGCATTTGTCGTCCCCTTGCTAGTTGGTTTATTTTCAATATGAACCTTTTTTAGCTCCTTTTCCTCTTCAAGGTAGAGATAAACACTTCGCTCGATCACATTACGCAATTCGCGGACATTGCCAGGCCAATCATGGGTCAGCAGCATATGCATAGCTTGGGAAGACAAAGGCAACGGCGGGCGGCCGGCCAATCGGCGGAATTTTCCCGCAAAATGGGACGCCAAAAGCGGTATGTCGCTTTTTCGTTCCCGCAAGGGGGGAAGCTGGATCGGTATCACATGCAAGCGGTAATACAAATCACCCCGAAACCGACCTTGCGCCACCATCGCTGACAAATCCCGGTTGGTTGCTGCGATGATACGGAGATTAATCGGGATACGCTTATCGCCGCCAACCCGCCGCACCGCCCGTTCTTCCACCGCATGTAACAATTTTGCCTGCAAATGGAGAGGCAATTCGGCCACTTCATCCAAAAACAGGGTTCCCCCTTGGGCCATTTCAAACAATCCCTTTTTTCCGCCTTTGGCCGCACCGGTAAAAGCACCCGCTTCATAACCGAACAATTCGCTTTCCAATAGCGCCTCGGGAATAGCCGCGCAATTGACAGGGACAAAAGGCCCGTCAGCATGCAAACTCTCGTAATGAATGGCCCGCGCAAACAACTCTTTGCCCGTCCCGCTCTCCCCGTACAAGAAAATGGTTGCGTCGCACCGGGCCACGCGTTTGGCGAGGGCGATGCAACGAGCCATTTCTTCACTACGATGCACAATGTCCGCAAATTGAACCATCCCTGTACTCTTGACTGATTGAATCAAATCGCTGATCTGTTTCATGTCCCTGATCACAATCACGATCCCCTGGTTGCAGTTGGCCGTTACCGAGCGGATCGGGTAGTAGCTGGCCACCATTTGCACCGTTTCCCCAGTCTTCCTTTGAATCGTCACTGTCTTGTTCAATACCTCGATCCCGCTTTCCAAACACTGCCTGCAATCAACAATATGCCTTCCCCACACATCTGCGAGTGGTCTCCCTTTCAACTGATCCCATGGAATCGGCAACATACCGTGTGCCGCCCGATTGACAGCTTGAACGCGCAACGTTTGATCCAACAGGATCATCCCTTCAGAAACTGTTCCCAAGATCGTGTTCATCTGATCTTCCCTGCCTTCTGAAGGCAAGAAAGGAATCACGTCGATGCGCCGCACACCGGAGATCTCCCCTATGGAAGAAATGAGCTGACTGTGCAACCTCTGCTCTAACGATTTGATTTTGATATAGATGTAATGCGGCTTCACTTCCATTCGAATGATACTGATATTAGAACAAAGAAAACAACCGATTACATCATGAGTGATTCCGACCCGGTTCTCCGTCTCGATCTCAAACGTCGTCGTTTCCATGTCAGCCACCCTTTTTCGGTGTTTTCTTTTATCTTAACAGAGTCTCTGTGTCCATATCACACAAATGAAAGCGCATTCTCAAGATCGCAGATGATATCCTGCACCTCCTCAATAC
The DNA here is from genome assembly GCF_004343255.1 of Laceyella sacchari. Lineage (GTDB taxonomy): Bacteria > Bacillota > Bacilli > Thermoactinomycetales > Thermoactinomycetaceae > Laceyella > Laceyella sacchari. The sequence goes on from NZ_SMDD01000001.1 coordinate 1,338,263, forward strand.
CGACTGACAATCGAATGAGACCATCTGTGATCCCCATGTTAAGACGCTCTTCCCGTGGGACAATGGCGTGCGTCATCGAAGCTGGATGTTGGATCAGTGAGTCAACATCCCCTAAACTAACTGCCAATCGACACAGCGACACATGATTAAGCATCCGCGTCGCAGCTTCATGCCCGCCCTTTAATTCAAAACTGACCACTCCACCAAAGCCGTCCATCTGCTTTTGGGCCAACGCATGCTGGGGAAATTCAGGCAATCCGGGATAGTGAACACGCTCCACTTGAGGGTGCGACACTAAAAACTGCGCCACCGCCTGTGCATTTTTCGTGTGTGCTTCCATTCTCACCGCCAGCGTCTTTAATCCACGAAGGAGCAAAAATGCATCCATCGGCCCGAGAACGCCGCCAAAATCTTTTTGTGTGGTCTTTTGCACCTCCTCCAGCAACGACCGCGGACCTGCGACCAATCCAGCGATCACATCCCCATGCCCGCCGATATATTTGGTCGCACTATGGATAACCAGATCACAATCCCATTCGATCGGCCTTTGCAAATATGGGGACATAAAGGTGTTGTCCACAATAGTAGTAACACCTAACTCCTTGCCCACTCGCCCGACCATCTCCAGATCAATCAACTCCATGGTAGGATTGACAGGCGTTTCTACGTATATCAGCTTGGTGTTCGGCTTAATCGCTTGACGCAACATTTCTTCATCGCTCATGGTGGAAAGGGAATGCTCAACGCCAAACCGGTTTTTCAACCAATTCAACAAGCTGAATGTACATCCATACATCCCTTTGGAGCACAAGATATGATCACCTGTTTTCACCAAAGCCATCAACACCGCTGATACCGCCGCCATACCCGAAGAAAACGCCAAGGCCATCTCCGCCTTTTCCAAGGATGCGATCTTCTCTTCCAAAGCGGTTACCGTCGGATTCCCCAACCGGGAGTAAATGTATCCCGACGCTTCACCAGCAAAGCGTTCCGCCCCCTCCTCCGCTGTGGGAAACACAAAGGTTGATGTTTGATAGATCGGTGGAACGAGCGGCCCTCCGGCGAATCTTTCATGGGCGGTATCATGGATTGCTTTGGTAGCAAACCCGAATTCTCTTTTTTGTTGTGAATGGCTCATTTCCCTATCCCCTTTCTGCTGTCTTTACCATCAGAACATGCAAAAGGGGTGCCAACCAAAAACACTCTTTATCTCGCCGTTTATGAACATGCATTGGAAATCATTCGAACCGTGTTGGCATCATATGTTTCCACCATCATTGCCCATTTTGAACCGAATTTATAACTTTTGTAACAATTTCGCATTTATACGTCATACTTTCTACAACTTTTTTATGTACAATAATTAAGTTCACCGAATGGGCTGGGGAACATGCCTCTACAGTCATAACTTCAACCCATTCGGCAACATCGACCTATCTTTTCCCAATTCTTGAAGAGATACCTCATGGCTTGGGGTATCTCATTCCCCCGTTTTCCTCAATGCTTTCTTGGCAATACATTGGCGGGATATCCCTCCCGCTCATGTAGCCCCCCAGCATTGATTCCCATTCCCTTGCATCATTCTGTCAGCAACGTACCCCGTTTCTCTCCGACCCTCACCCTGTGTTCCCAGGGGGACAATTTTGATGGCCCAGAGAGAAACCGTTCCCATCTTTCTCCTTCCGCCGACTTGCACTCCCTGGGCGTACAATGAGAGGTAAATAAACGTATCCCCTTCTTTGACATAACTAAAAGCCCTTTCCCCTCTCAAAGGTAGGTGAAAGAGCTTTTGTTTATACAAAGTAAGTGTGATACACGGCCTGTTCACTGTTGCAAACCCTCGATTTGCTGCGCCAGCTTGGACAGTTCTTGGACTGTTTTCATCAGTTCTGAGTTTTCAAAAGTGGTCGGATCAATTTTGGCATCTTTCAACGTCGTCATATACATCTCAATCGCTGCATTCAATTGTTCATTGTAGCTGACGATTTGTTGATGAATATCTTGCGCGATCTCTGGAGGGGTCAATTTGTTAAAAGACTCCATGCTCTGTTGCAAGGCTTGTAGTTTGTTTTCCAATTCCTTACGGACATTTTCATCCGTGACAGCCTGCTCAACCAATGTTTGAGCTTCATTCGCAAAATCACTCACCAAGGTGATGTAGTCAGCCGCTTGTTTGGCGTAATTGATGGAATTGCTTACTTCTTCGACAGCAGCACAACCACTTAACAACACGGCTACCATAACCAACAAAATCCAAGCTTTTTTCATGTCATAATCCCTTTCTTTTGCAATATTGAATAAATGATTTCCGTTCGTGTTTCAACACTTGCCTGCTTCAAGTTGCAAACGAAAGGACCATTCTGCCCCAGGGCGGGCGAGATCGTCCGTCATCACCTCCTTCTTACCCGCAGACGTGTCTTCTGAAACAGACAAGGCAGAAAAATATTTTCCATTAAAAATGAGTTATGGTATAAACAAGGGACCGTTTGAAACAGGGGGGAATGCACACATGGAAAATCGCCTCAGATTGCGTGAATTGGGTATCAAGATCGGCGATTTGACACTGGTGAATTAAACGGCTTGACTGACGTGCCCGGGGTAAAAGTCGGCCACCACACCTTGTCCTATGATTTGGAGGCAGGAAAAGCAGTAAGAACGGGAGTGACAGCGATCTTGCCGCATGGCGGCAATCTGTTTCAAGAAAAAGTGCTGGGAAGTGTGCACGTGATCAACGGCTTCGGAAAAACGGTTGGTTCCATTCAACTCCAAGAGCTAGGTACCATCGAAAGTCCCATCATGCTAACGAACACCTTGTCCGTTCCCGCCGTAACCGAAGGAACCCTTCGCTACCTTCTCGACCAAAACAGCGACATTGGTGAATCGACCGGAACCGTCAATGTACTAGTGGGTGAATGTAATGACGGGTACCTTAACGATATTCGAGGATTGCACGTCAGACCGGAGCACGCTTATCAAGCGATTCAATCAGCGACGACAGAAGCAGTGGCAGAAGGTTGCGTGGGTGCCGGAACAGGCATGTCCTGTATGGGCTACAAAGGCGGGATCGGCACCAGTTCCAGGGTAGCCCTATTCGCTAAACATATCTATACGGTCGGTGCTTTGGTTGTCAGCAATTTCGGTGAAGAACGCGATCTGCTACTGCTTGGGCGTGGCCGGACAACAGTGGCATCACACACACACCCTCCCACTCAAACACCTGACGGGTCCATCATGATCGTTATCGCCACTGATGCGCCTGTCAATGAGCGACAACTGCACCGCATGGCCAAAAGAGCCACCTTTGGCTTGGCACGCACCGGGTCATACGCCGCTCATGGAAGCGGAGACATCGTCATCGCTTTTTCTACCGCCCATCGCATCCCCCATTATCCAGACGGGCTAACCCGTTCGTGTACTTACCTTGTTGAGGACGGGGAAGCCCATTTCCCGTTTGTTTGAAATGACCGTGGAAGCGGTGGAAGAAGCGATTTGGAATTCACTGTGTAAAGCAACCACCACAACCGGCAACCACGGCAGAATAAAACGGGCGATCGAATACGACTTGTTCCTGTCCAATCTTGCCCATCCGTAACCATTAGGCACCACAAAAAAGACGAGACGATTTCACCCCAGCTCACCTGAGGCAAAACCGTCTCGTCAGTCCTTCCTATCGCTTGATCTCTCAACCCAATTCTAACAACAGATCGCCCGCTTCAATGGTTTGTCCATCCTTCACATAAATGGCTTTCACTTCACCGTCAAACGGAGCTTGCACCGTCGTCTCCATCTTCATCGCTTCCGTGACGACGAGATATTCTCCTTTTTTCACTTTATCTCCCGGCTCCACCAACACTTTCAACACTTTGCCAGGCATGGTCGCGCCGATTTCCCCTGGCACATCAGGATCCGCTTTGCGGTGGGCATGGGCGTCTTCTTGCACTGACAAGTCACGCACAGTCACTTCCCGCGGTTGGCCGTTTAATTCGTAGTAGATGGTTCGCGTTCCATCGGAATGCAACGAACCTACATTGATCAGTTTCACAATCAAGGTTTTGCCCTGTTCAATGTCCACCTTGATTTCCTCACCCAAACGCAGGCCGTAGAAGAAAGTGGGCGTGTCCAAAACCGAGAGGTCGCCAAATTCACTCACTTTCTTCTCCCGATCGAGGAATACTTTCGGATACATGATGTAGCTCAGCAAATCATATTCTGTAACCGGCCGTCCGATCTTTTCTTCAAGTTCCGTACGCACCTTGGCGAAGTCCACTGGTTCCAGTCGTTCCCCCGCACGGCAAGTGAAATGTTCCCGACCTTTCAAGATCAGCTTTTGCAAAGTCTTTGGGAATCCCCCCGGCGGCTGTCCAAGATACCCTTGGAAAAATTGGACCACCGACTCTGGAAAGTCCAACCGCTCCCCTTTTTCATACACATCTTGTTCCGTCAAGTTGTTTTGCACCATGAACAAAGCCATATCTCCCACAACTTTGGAGGAAGGAGTCACCTTCACGATATCGCCGAACATCCGGTTGACCGTCGCATAGGTTTGTTTTACTTCCTCCCAGCGGTCGCCCAACCCGACGGCAATTGCCTGCTGATGCAAGTTGGAGTATTGCCCGCCAGGCATTTCATGCTCGTACACCTCTGAGCTGGGAGCCTTGATCCCACTTTCAAAGCCAGCATAATACGGGCGCACATCTTCCCAGTAATCGGACAGCTTCTGCAAGCTGGCCAGGTCCAAACCAGTTTCCCGCTCCTGCCCCGCAAGCGAAGCCACCAATCCGTTCAGACTGGGCTGGGACGTCAGCCCCGCCATGGAGCTAAGTGCAGCGTCAACAATATCGACACCCGCCTCATATGCTTTAATCAAGGTGGCCATTTGGTTGCCGCTCGTATCATGAGTATGCAGATGAATGGGCAGACCCACTTCTTCTTTCAATGCCGTAATCAATTTGTACGCCGCAAAAGGCTTCAGCAAACCAGCCATATCCTTGATGGCGATCATGTGGGCACCGGCTTTCTCCAGCTCCTTAGCCAAATTCACATAATACGTCAGCGAATATTTGTCGCGGTTTGGATCTAAGATATCCCCTGTGTAACAGATTGTCGCCTCGGCAATTTTGCCAGCTTCACGCACCGCATCAATAGCCACCCGCATCCCTTCCAACCAGTTGAGGCTGTCAAAGATACGGAACACGTCGATCCCAGACTTGGCGGCTACTTTAACAAATTCTTGGATGACATTGTCGGGGTAATTCGTATAGCCCACCGCGTTGGCTCCACGGAACAACATTTGGAACAGGATGTTGGGAATCCGCTCACGCAATATGTGCAATCTTTCCCAAGGATCTTCATTTAGAAAACGCATGCTGGTGTCAAAGGTGGCCCCGCCCCACATTTCCAAAGAAAACAAATCTGCCCCCAACTTTCCGGTAGCTTCGGCAATGGCTAACAAATCATGGGTTCGCACGCGTGTGGCAAACAAAGATTGATGCGCGTCCCGGAAAGTCGTATCCGTCACCAACAACCGTTTGCTGGACTTCACCCATTCCAGCAGCCCATCCACGCCTTTTTCCTGCAAAATCTGCTTCGTACCCGCGGGGTATGGCTGATCGACAGAAGTCGCCGGTATGCGTGGTGTAGCAAAGGTTGGCTTTTTCCCGTTCGGCAACCCAGGATGACCATTGACGATCGTCTGACCGATATAAGTCAACAACTTGGTACCACGGTCTTTCCGTTTGGGAAACACAAACAATTCTGGCGTGGTATCAATAAATGACGTATTGTATTCGCCGCTCAAGAAGTTCGGATGCTGAACCACATTTTCCAAAAACGGAATATTCGTTTTCACACCCCGGATTCTAAACTCCTTCAGGGTTCTCAGCATTTTCTTCGCTGCTTGCTCATAAGTCATCGCCCAAGAAGACACCTTCACCAACAACGAATCGTAATGCGGAGTGATCACCGCGCCAGGATAAGCGTTACCCGAGTCCAATCGAATTCCAAATCCCCCGCCCGACCGGTACGCGAGCAACCGTCCAGCTTCCGGAAGAAAGTTTCTCGCCGGATCTTCCGTTGTCACACGACATTGGATAGCAAAGCCACGGGTGGTGATGGAATCTTGCCCCTGTATACCGATCTCAGGATCGCTCAATGCATACCCTTCGGCAATCCGGATTTGCGATTGCACGATGTCAACACCTGTAATCATCTCAGTAATCGTATGCTCCACCTGCACACGGGGATTCACCTCGATGAAGTAAAAACGGTGATCGGGGGTGACCAGGAATTCAACCGTTCCTGCATTGCAATAACCAGCGGTTCGCATGAGCCGCAATGCCACTTCACAAATCTCGTTTCTCAGCTTTGGCGGCAAGGAAACACTAGGAGCGACTTCCACCACCTTTTGATGACGACGTTGAATCGAGCAATCCCGCTCAAACAGATGAACGGCATTTCCGTATCGGTCAGCCAAGATTTGCACTTCAACATGTTTAGGCTGCTCCAAGTATTTTTCAATGTAGACATCCATGTTACCAAAAGCCGACTTCGCTTCAGACCGAGCTCTCTCAAAAGCTTCTTCCAGCTCTTCACTGGTGCGAACGACGCGCATACCGCGCCCGCCGCCACCCGCCGCGGCCTTCAGGATGATGGGAAATCCATGCTGTTCCGCAAATTCGCGTGCTTCATCCAATGATTGAATAGGTTCAGGTGTACCCGGAATGACGGGGATGCCTGCTTGAATAGCCATCGCCCGGGCATCTACCTTATCCCCAAACATTTGGATGTGTTCAGGCGACGGCCCGATAAACACAATGCCTTCCTCAGCACATCTCTTTGAAAAGTCAGCATTTTCCGCTAAAAATCCATATCCAGGATGAATCGCATCCACATGATGGCGTTTGGCCACTTCTAAGATCCCTTCAATATCGAGATAAGCCTCGATCGGCCCCTTGCCTTCCCCAATCAGGTAAGCCTCATCCGCTTTGAAACGGTGGAGCGACACTTTGTCCTGTTCAGTGTAGACAGCGACCGTGCGAATCCCCAACTCTGTACACGCACGAAAAATGCGGATAGCGATCTCTCCCCGATTGGCTACCAACACTTTTTTGAAAGGTTTTACCACGCTCATGAACAAACGCCTCCTTTATAGGATGTGAAACACTTCTGGCAGGCATCGGAACCAAACCGCTCCCCGACGCCCCCTTTCTTTTATCATACACTTAGCGGTGATCCGTTGGGCGGATCACTTCAAAAAACTTATGGATGAAACACGCCTCCTATCGCCTGGGGAAAGCAGTCAGAAGTAAATCTATCAAGTTGAATCTAATAATTATTATTCATATTAACATTATTATATCTGTAAATGAATATTTATTCAGCGCAACGATTGATTTGTTTTTCACATTTTCGCCATAATGATATAAGTATAAATTCAAAAAACATAGATGAAAGGTTATCTTTCATGGATTAAAATAAAGTTTTGGCTGGAGGTGAAATTGTGAGCCTATTACATATCCGCTATAAACAGCTAAGTGAAAAATATAATGAGCTTGACCCCGCCAAACAGCAGCGTATGAAGGCGAAATTGGTCAAGCAACTGAAACGCCAAAAGCGGATGGGCAACCTTTGGAACCAATTTTTAACACGCCTTCGCAAAGACGGATGGAAAATCGTCGCCGTCTTGCTCAGCATCGCCGCATTGGTCTGCCTCGCCTATGTTGGAGTCAAAGTATGGATGAACACCAAAGGCTTGCAGGCGGAAGAAAACGCCGCGATCATCACCGGTATTGTGGCGCTTGTCACCGTGGCGATCACAGTCTACTCCAATCGCCGATCCCACATGCAAGGGCAACGCTCTTTTGTGCACAGCCGTATCTATGACAAAAAAATGGAGGCCTACACAAAGATTGCCCAACTGCTTCACAATCTCAACATGGCGTATTTCGCATATGATTTTTCAGGCGAAGCGAAATACGCGGAAAGAATTCGTTCCCTGTTTGCACAAGTGATCGGGGAAGTGGTTCCCCAATACTTGCTGTTTATCTCCAACGACGTGTTGGATTATCTCAATGATATGGCGCATACCATGCCCAATCGCGACGAAGAGACGGAAGAGGAAATCGATGAGAAATACGAGCAGTTCCTGCTTTATTATTACGAACCGCTGATGGATGAGTTCCGAAAAGAACTTGGCACCGAATCGATCACAAAAGAGCTTCGGGAAATGGTGGAATTTCAATCATCGGAAAAGTTCCACCTCTTCTGATCACGAACGGTTTAAGCAAGGGAGCTGTCCCCCTTGCTTGGCCGCAATCGATGCCATAATAGAACGTCACTTCACCGCATCGGTTGCAACGGGTGCAACGCCTGTCTCTTCCGTTCCACAAATCGCGCCATCCGTCGAAAAGCTTCCCTTAACTCCTTGATCGATGTGGCATAAGAACAACGAATATGCCCCTTCCCCGTCTCCCCAAAAGCGCAACCGGGTACAACGGCCACTTCTTCTTCAGCCAGCAATGCCTCAGCAAATGCTTGTCCATCCATTCCCAAATCAGTGACGCGTGGAAAAACATAAAAGGCTCCGGCAGGCACATTGCAAGATAGTCCCATTTCCGCAAACGCGGACACCGCCAGTCGCCTTCGCTCGTCATATTGCCGCACCATCTCTTGGCATGGCCCCCCACCGTTTCGCAACGCTTCGACAGCCGCAATCTGACTGATCGTCGGAGCGCACAAGGCTGTGTATTGGTGGATCTTCAACATTTCTGACAACAGCAGTTCAGAAGCAGCCACGTATCCAACCCGCCAACCAGTCATCGCAAATGCTTTAGACAGGCCGCTAACCAAGATAACCCGGTCTTTGATGGAAGCAAAAGAAGCGATAGACACATGTTCTTTCTCATAGGTTAATTCGGCATAAATCTCATCGGAAATCACGATGAGATCCCGCTCTTCAATGAAACGAGCAATGGGCTCCCAATCTTCCCTGTCCATGATGGCGCCCGTTGGGTTATTGGGGTAGCAAAAAATCAAGGCTTTGGTATGAGGTGTAATCACTCGCTCCAGATCTTCCACCGTCAGCTTAAATTCATGTTCCAGTGATGTTGGCACCGGCACGGGCACCCCTCCGCACAGTCGCACGATTGGACCGTAAGGCACATAGCTCGGCTCGACAACCAGCACTTCATCCCCGGGATCGATCAGCATCCGCAACGCCAAGTCGATGCCTTCACTGGAGCCGTTGGTCACCAATATCTCATCATGCCGATATTCCAAAGCAAACCGCCTGAACAAATAAGAAGCAATTTCTTCAACCAACTCAGGCAAGCCCCGGTTAGATGTATAATGGGTCATCCCCAGCTCCAACGCTTCAATCCCCGCTTTGTTTATGGACGGCGGCGTACTGAAATCAGGCTCTCCTACCCCCAGCGAGATTACGGAGGAATTTTGGCTGGCGATGTCAAAAAAACGCCTGATGCCTGACGGCGGGATTTGTTTTACGATACGTGATACCTTGTCGTGGATAGACATATTTTTCACCAACTAATTCTACTCAAATATTCCTTTTTCATATGCTTTAATCAATTTTTCCACAATAGCTAATGTACAGATAAAATGCGTTATTACTGCATTATACCAAAGAATTTTATATAAAAGCCATAGAAAAGTGTCATTATACAATTTAAAACATGCACTATGCATCAATTATATTTCTTCCCATCAACCAAACAGCAGGCTACTGCCTCTTCTTGGCCCATTTTACGATTTCCTCTTGAACCTTACGTTACGTCATGTTGTACATTCAAATCAGTCACTCGAAAGGAGACTACCCCAGTGGCAATACAAGTTTGGAAAGTGGGAGAGTTGGCCAAACAAACAGGCATCACCGTGCGCACGTTGCGGTACTATGATCAGTTAGGTCCGTTGAAGCCCACTGAATACACCGAAACAGGACACCGTCTTTACACTTATCAAGATTTGCTCCGGTTGCAACAAATTTTATCGCTGCGGCAACTCGGCTTTTCATTGGAGGAAATTAAACAAATCCTTGCAAGCGGAAAGCTTATTCCACTAAAGCTGGTTCGTATGCATCGAGAACGAGTAGAAGAGCAAATTCGGACCCAACAGGAGCTTTATCAACAACTGGCCAATTTGGAACGTGCCCTTACGAGTCGACAAGAAAATGACAGAAAAGCACTTTAATGAAGAGCAGATGGAATATCTGAAAAAAAGAAGAGAAATGTTTGGCGAAGAAACAATTCAATCCGTTGAGAAGGAATGGCCAGAATTGATTGCCAAAGTGCGGGTAGAGATGGACAAAGGAACGCCTCCGACTGACCCAACTGTTCTGGCGTTGGCAAAACGTTGGCATGAGTTAGTCCAAATGTTCACAGGTGGAAATAAAGAAATTTTCCAATCGCTTCAAAAGCAATATCAAAATCCCGAAGTGGCCACTCAAACTTGCGGTGATCCAGAGTGCTTCCGATATATTGGCGAAGCGATAAACCATCTGGGATTAAAATGGTATTAAAATGACAATCGACCTCCTCTGATTGATTCAGGGAGGTTTTTCTTTGGAAAGGTATTCACTCGACTCACCTTCATTATCCCAAATTCCCCTAAGCAAGCAAAAAGATCACCCCCCAGCATGTCCGGAGGATGATCCCTTTGCGTGGTCAGAGGCTCATTTTCAAAATTTCCAACACGTCTGCTTTCCCCACTGGGTAGGTGCGACCGACGGTGCCGTCCCCAGCGGCTTTTTCAGCCATCAATTCCAATTGGCTGTCATCGATGTTATAATCTGCCAATCGACTGGGAGCCCCAATGCTGTTCCAGTAAGACCGCAGGCGGTTAATACCCTCCTCCGCGATCTCACGATCCGTTTTGCCCGTTGGATCCACTTGGAAGACGCGGATCGCCAACTGTTTCATTTTGGGCAATGCCTTATCTAAGTTATAACGAATCCAGTTGGGGAAAATAATGGCCAACCCGCCACCATGCGGGATGTCATAAACCGCCGACACCGCATGTTCAATGCCATGCGTACCCCAGTCGCCGGACATTCCTTGTGACAATACACCATTTAAGGCCATGGTGCCGCAAAAGAGGATGGTTTCGCGTAGCTCGTAATTCTCCAAGTCCTCAACCAGCTTGCTTCCTTCTTCCATCACAGTGATTAACAGCGACTCAACCATGCGTTCATTATATGGAACGTTGGGCGCCAGGCTGAAATAATGCTCCAACGCATGTGACATCATATCCACAATCCCATAGACCGTTTGGTCGCGCGGTACCGAAAAGGTGTGGGTGGGGTCCAAGATAGAAAACCGTGGGAACACCAGCGGAGAGCCCCAACCCAACTTTTCTTTCGTTTCCCAATTGGTGATCACCGATCCACTGTTCATTTCCGAACCGGTCGCAGCCAACGTGAGCACTGTTCCAAATGGCAACGCCGCCGACGGCACTGCTTGTTTGGTGATGATTTCCCAAACGTCCCCGTCATATTTCGCTCCAACGGCAATGGCCTTGGTGGCATCAATTACACTTCCGCCCCCGACGGCCAACAAGAAATCAATTTGTTCTTTTTTGCAGATTTCTACCCCTTTGTGCACCGTGGACAAGCGAGGATTTGGCTCGACACCTGGTAGCTCAAACACTTCCGCATTGATTTCCTTTAACAGATTGATCGTCTTGTCATAAATGCCATTTCGCTTGATGCTTCCTCCACCGTAAACCAGCAATACCTTGGTTCCATATTGTGGAACCTGTTCTTTTAAGGCTGGGAGTGTATCTTTACCGAAAATCAGCTTGGTCGGATTATGAAAAACGAAGTTTTGCAAGGTCCTGCCACCTCTTTTAGTAGATATTTATGTACCTCTCATTAGTTATTATATCGAATGGTCAAGTTTTTATCGAATGTTTTGTTTGCAAAACAAACTTGTTTACTATATTCACAATAACAAAAAGGGAGCAACCGCTTGATTCTCCCTTTAAATCACCCTAAGGCTTCAACGCTTTACAACTTTGGACATCCAATCCCGCCACACTCTTCTTATCCAGCCGCGCACCACTGAACCAGGCCTTGGCGTAGGACCGGATTGGAAAAGCTTTACTGACGGAGAATTGGTGATTGACACGCGCTCCATCACAAAGGCTTCATAGCTGCCTGTCTGATTCCCCTCTACGACGTAATTTTTCACCTGATCCAAGGTGAGGTCACGCAAGTACAAGCGCTTGCCCCACCCCCCATTTACATAAATGGCTGATTGGCAATGCTGCACAGCCATACGATCCACGCAAATATATCGATCAGGTTCCGTTTCATCGGCTACATGCGGATGAGCAATAACCAATCCACGACGCAAGCTTCTTGCCGACACATCACAGACATGTAATTGATTTCCAACTGGCAGGAGGCGCACCGCCGCATTATCCATCTCCTCGACATCCTGCACGCCCATTCCCGTTTCGGCCGTGAAGCGCTCAATCCTGCCTGACACCGGCGCTTTTAACCATACACCAAAGCCATAACACAATCCATTGCCGGGTCTGACATCCCGTTGCCAGGTGCAGTCGATGATATGAATGTTGGGATGCGTCAAGTCATAAGGATTGGTTGCTCCTTGGGTTTCGGCCACAAATCCCGACGAGCCGGAGCAAAGCGACCGACAATGGCGAAACACCATATCTCCTCCCCATCCGTTATGGGTGAGCAAGAATGATACGCCGCGCCCCTCCATATCGGTCACCCCTTCCACCACCGCGTCAAATGTACTGTCCAGGTCCACCGCGTGCCTGGTGCGGCAAGCATACCCATTGCGCACCACCACTCCCAGATTGCCACCGAAAAACTGGACGCCATATCCCTGCCCTGAGCCGAGGCGTTGCGGAGGCAGGATCATAAAATTTTCCACAGTTACATCCATGCTGCGCCGCACTTGAATCGCTGATTCTACTCCCTGTTCAGCGTACAAACCATTGACATGAAAGTGACGCACTTGTTGGGCCAATATACCGAAACCTTTGGACGCACCTTGCTGTAAACGATAACGAAAATTGACTACCCGACAATGCATAAGCGGGGTGATCTTCACCACATTAACCCGCGCCACCCGTTTGGGCAGCCTGATAAAATCACACACCGTCAGTTTGGTAAACACTTCTTTAAACGAAATCTTTTCCACCGATAAAGAGCAGGATTGGACAGCTTGCTCCGAGGGCAACCGGAGGAAAATCCGGGCACATGTAGCTCCGCGGGGGGCAACCCAATTGCAACCCTGATGGACATGCCAACCCTTGTATAAAAAAGAGATCACATCTGAGCGGGCAATCATTTCTCCCTGCTTCCCTACCCATTCCACATAACAACTTCCGCTGGCTCCATGATCGGAGAGGTTGTGCTTAGCGGACACTTCTAATCGGTAGCATCGCCCGGCTTCAACCGGGATCGGCTCAGAACAAATCAGCGTGGTACCACGAGGGCCGGAAGGGGATTCCTCCCAGCTCTTCCAGCCCCGTACCCCAGCGCCCTCCACCGTATCACCCAGCAACTCCCGCTCCAGGCACTCAATCTCAGCGACTTCATGCACTTCACAGTTGATCTCTTGTTGTCCATCAGACGGGCGAGCGCTGTCATCGCTCAGCCAAATCACATCCCCCGCCTTTATGTCACGAGCGGCGGACGGCGGAAGATAAAGCGCACAATCCCCCCGTTTCACCTCTCTTAGCAAGGGATAGCCGTCAGCGCTTTTCTCCCCCGCAAACTGAAATAAAAACGCCGTCTCCCGATCACTCGCCTCTACCCAGGCTCCCTCGGCAAACCATAGGGAAATAGACTTGGTCACCGTGATTTCTTTCACCGCGTATCGACCGGCGGGAACAAATAACATCCCGCCTGGGGCCATCGCCCGAATCGCTCGGTTAAACCGACCCGTGTCATCCGTTTCACCGGGAAAAGGTGGAAAATCGCCCAACTGATAAATGACATGACCTTGCATCTGGCGGTTCCGCTCCTCACACTCAATCGTTTTCGCATGATTCCTGCTACGCATGTATGGCACACATACCACATATTATGAGTCTCATCGCTTCAACTATGCTGGGCTCAAATAAGCAACCTTCGTTTGTTCCCTCTCTTTTTATGTTATGATAGTGGCGTTTTCACCCCTATTTCGAAAGGAGATCCGTTCATCTTGCATATCCGTCCAGTTAATCACACTGATGCTGACATGCTGTTTACCTTCTTTGAGTAATTGGACCGTGAAACAAACTTTTTGCTTGAACCGGGTGAACGAATCCTGTCCCGTCAACAGCAAGAAATCCGGCTTCAACAAATATTGGAGGGCGATTCGGAGGGCATGTGAGTGGCAGCGCATTTCAGGTCACTTGGGATTGTGCCGTGGCTACATGCGCCGCAACCGGCATGCTGCCACCATCGCTATAGGCCTCTTGCAATCTTGTTGCGAACAGGGGTGGGGCACAAAATTGCTTAAACTTGGGGAATCATGGGTGCGAGAGCAACAGATCCACCGACTTGGTCTCACCGTGATAACCCACAATGAACGGGCATTGCACCTTTATCAAAAGCAAGGATTTATGATCGAAAGTCTGCAAAATGATTCGTTGCTGGTAAATGGGACGTATGTTGACATGACGTCAAAGAGCCGGTGAACAACCACCCGGCTCTCTCTTCGACAACTTATTCATCATCTTAACACGCCTATTTTGGCCATTTTCTGGCTATATAAGAAAAGAACATACATCATGAGCAGGATGATAATGTCAAACAGTGCTGACCATGGCCCGAACACATGCCAACGATCCCTCAATGCAAACGTCAAAACATCTAAGCAAATTAAAGAAACAAAGCAAATCAGCGCCCCCGGAACCGCCCAACGAGAGCGAACTAAAAGGAGGATGGATGCAATCAGACCACTGCTGATGCTAACGGCCCAAAAAACATTAAACAAAATGGGATAATCAGTAAAATACGCAACAACGGCCTCTCCGTGCTTGTTCATTTGGTAATAAGCCGGATCATGTCCTAGCATCATAAAGTAATCATAAACTCCGCAAGCATTGAGAAAGACAAAGAATACTCCTACGAGCCAAAGATGCCATGGTGTCCCAACCTTGGCTTTTTTCTTCTCCATCTCACACCTCCTTCTTTGAGTAGGGGTTTCATCCAATTTTATTAGAAAGTGCGATAATAACTGATTCATATAGCATCTCCAATGAAATCATCAAATTACTTGATTCCATTCTAATACAATATCGTACCTTTTTTTCAAGTGATCCATTGCCCCTCTTTTAACCCTTCTCGCTACTGGGTAAATAAAAGAAGATTGTACTGATGACATGCCGAATGGGGAGGTTTAGCAATGCATAACGAAGTAAACGCGACAAATCTGACCGACGAAGAAATGGAGCGAGTCGTAGAAGCATATCTACGAAAACACCTGCCAAATCATGTAGAAAAACTGATGTGTGAAATCGGTGTCGCTTTGCTCAACGAAGCGGCGACTGTTGGTAGCCTAAGGATGGATTCACGCACATATTCTCAGGAAGTAGCCGGTGAACGCTGGTTAAGGCAAGCTGCGGAGTCAGGAAATCCACAAGCGATGTATGAATGGGGCTGGCGAATGGTCTGCGGAGAAGCATGTATTGCTCAAGATATAGATACTGGCAAAAAACTCTTGCGGCAAGCGGCAGAAGCTGGAGAAACAAAGGCAATGTGGGAAATGGGTTCCCTCTTGTTAGATGGGGAATACCTCCCACGAGATGAACAAGAAGGTCGCCTTTGGTATGAACGAGCCATTGCACAAGGCGACACAGATGCCCTGTATGACTGGATCATCCGCCTGTTAAATGGGGAAGGAATTGCCCCCGATGTGAAACAAGCCGAGCACCTTCTTCGCCATTTGTCGGCGACCGGTATGCACTCGGCAAAGGATATGTTGAAGAAAATCCTTCCTCCAACTGAATGACCTTTCCCGCTTTTTTGCTGACACATGACTTGCAGATCCCGCAAACAGACCCGGTTGCGGGATCAAAGTTGTGAACAACATGGCTTGATTTACAACCAGGCTCTTTTTAAAAGCTCTATACCATACTGGATTTCATCAAAAGAAAGACTGCTGAAGCCGAGTTTAATCATTGGTTTATCTGGATAGTTGTGAACAACATAGCGTGAGGTGGGATACACTTTCACACCATGGGAGAAAGCACGCTCGATTAACCATTCTTCTGAATGGTTCAAGTGTACTTTGACTAATACGTATAAACCTGACTGCTCGCCAATAATGGACAGATGAGGCCCAAACGCATCTCTTAATGCAGATACTAACAGTTGCATTTTTCGCTTATAAACTAAACGCATGCGCTTCTGATGGCGATGCCATTCCCCATCTTCCATAAATTTAGCCATGGTGAGCTGGCTGAGAAGCGAAGTCGTACTTTCGAAGAGGCCAAATCGTTCTTTATAACGATCTGACAGAGGTTGCGGCAACACCATATAACTTAATCGGATTCCTGGAAGAAATGATTTCGAGAAGTTCCCTAAATAGATAACTCTTGTTGCATCGATGGAGGCAAGCGCAGGAAATGGTTTTTGTGTATAGCGAAATTCACTGTCATAATCATCTTCGATAATATACCCTCGCACCTGATTTGCCCAATGAATCAGCTTGTGTCGTTGCTGAATAGACATGCTTACTCCCAAAGGGCTTTGATGCGAAGGGGTTACATAGATTAATCGTGATTTCATATGTTCCAATTTTGAAAGGTCGGCACCTGTTTCATAAACTGGCAACGTTTCAAAATGGAAACGATGGAATTGAAACGCTTTTCTGGCACCGTCAAAACCAGGGTCTTCAACGATTATCCGTTCGAACTCATCCTTCAATATGTGTCCAAGGTATACAAGCATTTGTTGTGTACTACTGCCGATGATGATGGCATTTGGATCTGCCTTCACTCCCCGTGACTGGAGAATATATGCCGCGATTTGCTTACGCAAGCATAATTCGCCAAAGGGGTCCCCATACCGATAGACGTCCTTTGCTGTTAATACCTGATTAGCGATCCTTCTCCATGCCTTTAAAGGAAAATGCTGTTGATCGATCGCATCTGCGCGAAAATCAATACGAACAGATGGCGCTATCTCTGTTTTCTGGTGAGCATTTAAAGCGTCGGAGACTTCTTCATGCAAAAGAGGTTCCAACGCATTGACAAAATATCCTTTTCGACTCTCTCCACGAATATAACCTTCCGCAATGAGTTGCTCATATGCCATTAATGTTGTATTGCGGCTCACATCTAAGGAATCTGCCAGTTGACGAATAGAAGGCAATTGCTCATTTGCCTTTATGTCACCTTGTTCTATAAGCAATTTAATCTCATCGTAGATTTGTTTGTATTTGGGCAAATGATCTTTGAATGGAAAAATAATATTTCTCATCCTTATCCCTTCTGACATGTATATTTTCCCGTTATTGTACCTTTTGATATGTCAGCTTGTGTAGTAATCTTTTTTTACCAACTCATATTGACCATATGGTTACTATTCATTACTGGGAAAGGGATGATTTCTCTTGTACATTCCTAAGAAATATCGTATCGATCATGATGAGGCAATTCAAATCATGAAGTCTTACCCGTTTGCCATCTTGATTACTGCCGATGGCCATCGTCCCCTAGCTACACATATTCCTGTAGAAATTCGTGAAGTGGAAGAAAAAGTATTTGCGACGGGGCACATTGCATCCGGCAACATGCAGAAAAAAACGTTGGAAAATAATAAGGATGTGTTACTTATTTTCCAAGGGCCTCACGCCTATATTTCTTCAAGTTGGTATGCGTCTGAAGATGTACCTACATGGAACTATGTAACAGTCCATGCTTATGGAACATCGCGGATCATCACGGATAACGAGCTGGCATCGGCTTTGGAACATATGCTCAAACGCTATGAGGCTCATCGAGAAAATGGCCGACTCTGGGATACGTTTGAGCCAGTATTTCTTAAGAGTCAAATGAAAGGGATCGTCGGTTTTGAAATTGAAATCACCTCCATTCAAGGAGCAGCCAAATTGAGCCAGAATCGCAACCACACCGATTATCAAGCGATTGTTGCAGAGCTAGAAAAATCGAATGAACCCGTGGAAAGAGAACTCGCTCAGTGGATGCGCAAACAACGCAGAAACTTGTTTGTTTGAATAATTTGTATATTCGTTCCATTATTCTGATTTGTTTTCAGTGTCCAGGAGGAATCCCGTTAAAAAACAATGAGGAGATGAGTATATGCCATTTTCAACTATATGGTTATTTATCATAGCTACCACGACTTTATTAATCATACCCGGACCAGCAGTGCTTTATATTATGGCCAGAAGTATAGATCAAGGAAAGAAAGCGGACCTGGTATCCGTTCTGGGTGTCTCTCTGGGCGGTGCAGTTCACGTTTTAGCTGGAGCGATTGGCGTTTCCGCGATTCTCATGACTTCCGCAACCGCGTTTAATATCGTGAAATACCTAGGCGCTGCTTATCTTATCTATTTGGGATGCAAAACGTTATTTTCTACAACAGATCTGACGACTTCGGAAAAGCAAAGCGGGACTCGCAAATCAGCTTGCAAGATTTTTTGTGAATCCGCACTTATCGAAATAATGAACCCTAAGACAGCCCTCTTCTTTTTAGCCTTCTTTCCACAATTCATATCGCCTTCTGCCGGATCCGTCACCGTACAATTTGTTCTGTTAGGAACGATCTTTGTTATCCTGGCATTGATCAGTGATGGCCTGTATGCCATTCTTGCCGCTAGTATAATGAAACGAATTCAAGTGAGTTCAAGATTGCAGAATCGGATCACTGGCTATTTATATCTTGCTCTAGGGATATTCTCCTCTTTTGCAAGCCCCAGCAAAACGTAAGCATGTAAATCTAATCAAATGAGAAAAAGCCCGATTTCTCTTTGAAATCGGGCTTTTTTCGTTTATTCATGTTAGACATGGCGGGGTCATGGGTTTTAATACCTATGGTTACAACTAAAACCTTGTTCAAATGAAGTCCTCGAACAGCCAACGGAAGTTTCAATACCACTATGGCTGTAACTAAAACACTGGAGTTCGCGAGAATAGAGAAAACGAAAAACGAGTTTCAATACCACTATGGCTACAACTAAAACTGTTCATTGGTTTTTTGACATGTGGTAAAATGTCAGGTTTCAATACCACTATGGCTACAACTAAAACAAGTGCGCTAAATACAAGGATTTCAACCGTTCATTGTTTCAATACCACTATGGCTACAACTAAAACCCGTATGTGAACTTCAGTCATTTCAAGCATGTTCATTATATCAAAAACCAAAATAATCTGTGAACCGCTCATAATGCAAAAACCCCAGGAGGTTCACAGACTTTTTAGTGCACTAAAGGATATGGTAGACCTCCGATATAGTGTCATCCCTCACTTCTTTTAAGCAAATCAGCGTCATCTCCCAACCTCATCTTGTTTCGTTGATCAATCACCATCTAGATACAGATGAGTCAGAAAACTCCTAATCAAAAGACAGAATTTATATAAAATGACACATGAATAGTTAAAAAAGCAGAGACTTCTAAATAAGAAGTCTCTTCATTATAACGTCATTAAGTTCTTGAAGAGAGCGCAAGTTTATTTACCCAATATTTTCAAACAAGCCTCTAACATGGGCTTGTTTTTATAAACTACTATAGCAATCTCCTGCCTTGCTCTCGTCAGTATTTGGTACAGCATTTTGTCTAACCGATAAGGAGGTGCTCCTGGTTCACTTCTAGCCCAGAGAAATCCCAGATCATCATAATAAAAATGTTGATTAATAACAGCCGCAACTTTATCAAATTCTTGTCCTATAACAAGATGCGCGTTTCGAGTTCCTACTTGATACTGATCGTATGTTAACTTATAAAAGCTGGAAGTAGTATAGTTGATCACTTCCCAACCGTCCTCATTTAACTGTTCGAGATAGTGACGTAAGGAGTTTGAACAATCAAAGTATTGAAGATGGATGTTTTTGTATTCTATATTAGGGTTACTTTTATTCTTGTTAAATAAGTTAGTAATGAAGGATGCAATCTCCTTATTCGTCCTTATCTTCTCAGAAAGTTTATACTTTTTATGAGTTAATTGTTCGATTTTCCCGACAGTATTGCGTTTGGATTCGGAAAAAGAAATTACCTGCTCAGGGTCGTAAGAAAAAATACATTTCATTTTATTATCAGTAACATACTTGATGATTGTTTCTAACTGTTCGGTGTAAATCCTCTGGGTTTCATCAACAATAATCAAATCGTACGTTATTGGTTGTTCTAAAACATGATAAATGTCCTTGATTGGTGAGATGTTCCAAGAATGTTTGTCACGCAAAATCTCGTGCCCTTCAGCAAGATATCCACAGTGAAATAAACAGACGTTCCATCCTAGGTCTATATAATACTTAGCAATATCGTAAGTTAGTAATGTTTTGCCTGTCCCTGGTTTCCCTTCGATTGCAATAAAAGGAACCGAATTTTCGGCAAACATTTTGATAATATCCGTCCTCACCTCTGACTGATTACCATTAAGGAAGTAACTTCCAGCTATGAACTTCTCTGTTGAATTTAAAGGTGAAACTAAGTAAACGCTTGGTTTAAAAAGTGCATTAATGTTATCAATCTTTTTGTGTTGTTGATCGTTGATGGCAGCTACCAGTTCTTCAAGGGTTGTTTTTTTGAGATGTTCATTTTCGTCCAATGTAAATACGTTATGAGTCTGAACGACATAAGCGTAAATAACGACTGGTGTGTCTAATGTTTTTAGATAGTAATTATTCTGTGTCAACTGTTTTGCTATCCGTTCCTCACTACTACTGTGTTTAATCTCTATATTTAAGGTGTAGTTATCACCAAACCGCAACAGATCAAACTCTTTCGATATTTGAGGAATTGAGTAGCTTACAAAGAAATTACTTAACTGGTTAGAAAATACACCCTTGCCTAGCATTTCGTTGACAAACACACAAATATCAGCACTCTCCTGCTTCTTGACTTGGATACCAAAATAATCAAGGTACCTTTTAAATTGTTCTTGATTCAACGTTTTAAAGGCATCTACATAGGAATTTAAATTAATAGACCTCAAACTTAATCAACCCTCACTAATGCTTACATCATATATATCATGCATTCTAAATAACATTATATATAATTATCAATTTTCTATGAACTATCCCTCCGTTAGTATATACAAGGGCGTGTCAGGTAAACCCATTGGCTGTTAGAAGTAACAAATAACCTTTTCCCAATTAGCCAATGTGAAGCAATAAAAATATAATCTACACCTTAAGGCAACTATCAACCTACCTAGCCAAACAGAAAGATAATACTTCTTCCTTTGGCTATGATCTATTTGGGCTAAAGCCTGCTGAAATGTTCAGCAGGCTTTTATTTCAAAGGATGTCTAGTGGCCAGTAGCGGAAAAACCGTTACCCTCGCTTCTATCTGACAATGAAAGTGTCAGACACCTTAAGGCGATAACATCTCTTTGATTTTCTTCTCAATCTCCAATGGTACGGATGCTTGTCCCCCACCCACATAGCCTCTGAGCAAGGAGTAGCGATTTTCGTTTAGGTATTGCTCCACTACTGGCGGCAATGCGGTCGTCGTGGTCAGCAAGATCGGAGAAGCACCGCCGTAGTAGACAAACGCGGCCAGCGGAGTGATAGATAATGCGTCAGAGAAGACATCTCCCCGGGCGACCAGAAAGTGGTGTGGCTCCAATTTGAAGTATTTCGCCACATTGACAGCCACTTCGTAACGATCCTTGCCGCCGATTCGTGTCACTTTTCCGAATGCAGCCAACTGGGAAGCGACGTTATCGGACACAGAGCCGGGGCCCCCAACGATCACGAACTTGGTGTAGTTGGGATGATTCTTTAAAAAAGTGACCACCGAGGCCGGTAAACTCTGTGCTGTGGTCAACAATAAGGGCATGTTATGACGTCCCGACACTGCTGAGACCGACAAAGCATCGGCAAAGTCCTGACCACTGGCAATGAGGGCAGTATCTCCGGAGGAGTTAAATTTGCCGGCGATCTCAGTCGCCACTTCATAGCGGTCCTTGCCGTCAATCCGGCTCACTCCAATGGAGAGATCACGCAATTGTTTTTCAACATTGGTAGATACGGATGAGGTTCCCCCAACAATGACCGCTTGCTTCGGTTGGAGTTGACGAATGCGGTCTATCGTTTGTTGTGTTAATCCGGCAGAGGGGGTCAAAAAGAAGGAATATACTTTATTGGCCGCGTATGCCCCCGCTCCCAGCGCATCAGCAAATTGGGTGCCACTGGAGATAACGATGGTGCGCCCGGTGGGATCAAATCCGTCGTGGACATTTTTTTCTAATGCTTTCACCATGGCTATATTGCTGTTGACAGCCACTTCGTAACGATCTTTGCCGCCGATTCGCTGAAACTCAGGAAACAAGGGATAATAATCGATGCTCAACATATTGCCGTTTGCATTATAGGCATAAAAGTAGACGCCACCATAAGACGCTTCTTCCTTACCAAGCCTGAATGAAAACTTGCCGGAAATGGTTATTTCCCCATCCTCCATATAGTGAACATATGCCTTGGTGGCATTCGTTTCGCCTGTGAAAGTGATGGAAGTGCTGCCGAGAGGTAACCTCTCTCGCTGTTCAGCAGGACTGGTGATGTTCAGCAACGGCAAGGTGGTATCCGGCCGTCCGGCGAATGTCAACCCACTGATGACAAAATGATATGGTTTATTGACATAATCATCACGGGGATCCTGATCATTCAAAAAATCTTCTTTAATAAACAACGCATATTTCCCGGCAGGGAGCGTGTCCCCGTCTTTATAGAAATTTGTTGGGCAATCTTCTTGTCCCTCTTCGCATTCTGACGAAATATAGTAATTCAAGCGCTCGAAACCGGTCTTAATGTCAAGGTTGATTGTTCCTTCGGTGACGGTCTGGAAGCGGTAGATATGAAGGATGCCTTCATTCACTTCTCCCTTGTATTCGACTGGGTCCGTATAAGGTTCAGCGGTAGAAGGATCTGCAAGAGATTCTGCGCGCTGAATCATCATTCGGTCCAAGCTTTGTTTGAATTTTTGTTGTTGCGTCATCTCGGTCTCTGTGCGTGGCAGAGGGTTGGTCTGGGCAAAAGAGGGCGGAACAACCAGCAAACTTCCGACGGTTAAAGCTAAACCGGTGAGAAGGAAGATTTTTTTGGTTTGCCTCTTCATTCTCTCCATGTCATCTCCTTTTAAAAAGTTGATTTCATATAATTAATTCGTGAAATCAAGATATTTTTTGTCATGGTAGAGCTGGTACCAAAGTTGCATTTCTACTTTTGTCTGTACATAATAGGATAAGAATATATGTTTGCATGGAAGGTGATTCACTGGTGAAGAAAATTTTGCACATGGATCTCGATGCGTTTTTCGCCAGTGTAGAACAGCTTGACCGCCCTGAATTGAGAGGAAAGCCAGTGATCGTCGGTGGTCTGGAGAAACGTGGAGTGGTGTCCACTTGCAGTTACGAAGCCCGGGCGTACGGGGTACGCTCGGCCATGCCGATGGCAATGGCCCGTAAGAAATGTCCGCAAGGCATCTTTTTGCCAGTACGGTACGAGCGGTACCGTGAAAAGTCGGCGGAGGTACGCCGAATCTATACCGCATATAGTGACCGCTATGAGACTGTGGGATTGGATGAAGCTTACTTAGATGTCTCCCATTATGACAATGCTGTTCCCATCGCCCGGGAAATCAAGCGGCGGATTCAGGAAGAGACCGGGCTAACCTGTAGTGTGGGTTTATCATATAATAAATCCTTGGCAAAAATCGCCAGTGATTTAAAAAAACCGGATGCGTTTGTAATCATCAGACCGGAACAAGCGTTAGAAATTCTAAAGAATTTGCCAGTCGGTACCCTTCACGGCATCGGCAAAAAATCTCAGGAGCGGCTGGCGAAAAAAGAGATCTTCACCATTTCCGACTTTTGGCAACTCTCCCTGGAGGAAGTGGTTCGGATGTTTGGCAAGTTCGGCCATGCCTTGTATTATCGGGCACGAGGGCAGGATGACCGAGAAATTGTTATGGATCGGGCACCCAAGTCGCACAGTCGTGAAACCACATTGCCTGAGAATTTGTTTGAGCGGGAGGATATCGCGGAAGTAGCCAGAGAGCTGTTAGCGGAAGTGCAACAAGAGATTATTGATGAAAAGGTGACCCCACAGACCTTGACCCTTAAAATCAAATATGCTGATTTCACGTTGCGCTCCAAACAGCGGACAACTGAGCCTGGCACCGATTGGGAGAAAGTATTGGAAGAATTGCTTAACGCCTTTGATTATACAGCGGGTGTTCGGTTGGTTGGGGTGGGTTTTTCCAACTTCTTAGAATCGATGGTTGGAGGCTATGAACAATTGACACTCCCCCTGGAGGAAGAGTAAACGGGTGTATGGCATCGAAAGCCGGCAAAGGCGGCCTTATCTGTAGAAGGCCGCCTTTGCCGGCTTTTTATTGTTACCGGTCGGACACATAAATGCAATAGGTGATCCATTTCCCACCGTCATTCGCTTCAATCACTGCTTCGCCCTCTTTCAATCCAGTAACTCTCAACCGTGGGTAAGAATATTGAAACCAAGTTTCAATCACGCCATCACTTTCACCAAAGTGAACAATAAATTGATCGCCATACAAATAAAGATAGGAGCCAATATCCAAAAACTTCCTTTTATCACAACTTTGAATGACAGCGTCACTCTCTTTCACGGCAGCGTGCGCGACGTTGCCACTGACGAGCAAGGGTGCCGCCAGCAGAGTGAATGCGGTTAACCATGCAACAACAGTCTTTTTCATACGTGTTCCCTCCAGATGTTTAATTTTTTGTTATTGCAGTAATATTATAACATCTAATTATTATAATTTGTTGTATTATAAATTTCCAAAATGAAGCGATGGTTTCAAAGTGGTTGGTACACCGCAAATGAACACGATTGAATAGATGAAAAATGATAATAAAGTAGCAATTAAACGGTGATAAGAGGATGAAATGTACGAGATGTTTAAATAGCTTTGGCCATTTATTGGCTCATGCTGCCAATCTGCCTATATATCCTGTTCTATCCGGCGGTACATACATAGTAGCCGTCTGTAATACATCGACAGACGGCTCTCTTAAGATAATACTTTTTACTTTTGAACATCAATCAACCCTTGGTTCTCCATAAAGCGCCTTTTTTTTCATTAGTGAATCATAGATAAATTCACCAGTATGTCGATCTATACTAGCAATAATCAACGATAATGGAGAGGTATTCGGAATACTTCCTGAAAAGCGGATGATAGGCAGGTAATCAAAGACATACTGAGGATCACCGCGTACGATCTCCCATTTTCCTTGTAGATGTACCCTGAATACTTCTCCAACATAGCGTAACAAAGCATCTAAAATCATTTTTTCCCGATCATCCAGTATGGCATCCATTGACGGATAATGATCCAATATCCAACCCTCTAAGCGTAGTAACGATTCCGGCGAATAATCCAGATCAAGATGGTGGAGTGACTTTTCTATCTTCTCCAACTCATCTGGAAGTAGCATTAGCCATTCTTCAAACCAATCCTCGTTGTAATCATTTATTTTTGCTACCAACCGAACACCTCCATCACATCACTAGCATACAGGGGCATCGCTCTCCAAAAGTCTCTCTTTAACTATTTTCAATACCAATCGTGCTAAACTCTCTAATAAATAAACAAGTTAAAAAGGAGAATGATAATGCCTACATATAACAAATTAGTCCGTGATTTAATCCCACAAGTGAACGAACAAGCAGGGAAAAAGTGCAACACAAGAATCCTGGATAATCAGGAATACATCGTTGAATTACACAAAAAATTGGGTGAAGAGGTAAGCGAATACCTGCATAGTCAATCCAACCAAGAAGCGTTGGAAGAGTTGGCCGACATTTTGGAGTTGATACATGCGTTGACAACATATCATGGTTACACTCTTCACGATTTGGAAAGCCTGCGTCAGAAGAAATTCGAGCAACGTGGCGGATTTAAGGAAAAAATCTTTCTTATCGATGTTGAAGATTAGACTGCTGGTTATTCCATCCAGCAGCTTTATTTTTCACCAGCAATTGCTCCGCCCGCTCGATCGTCTGTCTAAAGCCCTCCAGATTTCCAATCATAAACCGTCTAACCTCATGCTCCGCCCCATATCGCGTGACAATGTCGTCAATCCGCTCTTTCACAGAAATCTTTTTCCCCACTGGCGATGTATGCAAATCACAATAAGTAATCAAGTCGATAAACAACTGATCGGTTTCATCCAACCATTGCGCGTTGTAAGCATAAATCGAAACCAGATCCGGTCTTGTCTTTTTCACGCTTTCATATGCTCCCGAGTGAAATAAGACCGCCGCAATCACTGATTTAGGAAAGCCGCATTGTTGTACAAAAAACGCTCCATCAAGGGGATGATAGTCATATTGATTTAGCTTGTCGCTGTACCCAATATCATGCAAAAAAGCCGTTTGCAAAAGCAGCTCCTTTGTTTCTTCTTCCATCTCTATTTGTGCCAATACTTCCTTCATCCGCTCCACAACACCAAGAATATGCCTATAGCGATGACGATCTGGCGGAATATATTTACTTAACTCCTTCTCATCCATCACAACTCGCCCCACCCCTTGGAATTGCTCCAACAAAAGGACATCTGACAATTGCTGAAGATTGCGATCATTGCGCATGAGATCCCCTCTTCCTTAAAATAATAAGTACCGTGCTTAAGGTGTGTCTGGCAAATCGAGTGGTGGCGAAGAAGCGGCGGCAACCTTTGACACACCCTGACCTCATCCGTATCAACCAGCTACTGTATGGATCATGGCTGATTGATAAAATAACGCTTCCAATCACACCGGAAATCATAAATAAGCAACTTAACAATATACTTTATACCACCTTTTATTTTTTTGGTTATAACATCAATAAAGATTGATGTCATTACTCCAAACCCAAAAATACCAATAAAAGAAACATAACCTGCAATGGTTAGAAAAAACAAAAATTCACCTGTCGTAGATTCAATGATTACATACAAATAGACGAATAAAAGCAAAATCCATGTAAACAAAGCACTTAATAACTTTCGATATATTTTACTGTTGGTTAATGAAAACTGCATTCAAATCCCTTCTTTTCAAAAAAAACAACTATGCGGCTTTTATTTAATTTTTAATAATTAATGCAATTATAACGTATCACAAAAGATGGTTCTGTACTATACCGTCTATCCAGCCAACTTCAATGAACGGGATCGACACCCCACAGCAAATAATCGCACTTGCGCGAAAATAAAATGCATCATATAATTAGTTAGTCAGATAACTAACTAAGGGGGGGACATTCTCGTGGCCAAACCCAATGGCATATCAAAGCAGGAACTCATCTCCTCAGCCATGCGTTGCATTGCCGAAAACGGCATCGGCAAATTGTCGCTCAAGGCAGTAGCCGAAGGCGCCGGCGTTACGCAAGGGACCGTGTATTACCATTTCAAGAGCAAGGAGCAATTGTTGTTTCAAATTGTCAAAGAAATATGTGAATCTTCATGGAACGAGCTCGTCAACACGGAACATTTTGATCTTAAACAAGCAGTAGCACAAGCACTTCATACGGCCCGAAGCAGATGCGATTATGAATCATTCTATCATCAAGTGCTCTTATCGCTCGTCGTCACCAGTTTTCATCACCCAACCATGCGTGAACAACTGGGGGCGTTATTTCAGAAGGAGAACGATTATCTGGCACAATTACTTGAGCGGCTGGGAGCCGAATTTCTCCCCCCAGAGATGTCACCGCAAACCGCAGGTATTTTATTCAATGCGCTGATTGACGGATTGGCTCTGCAAGCGTTGTTAAATCGAAATTTTCCTGCTGATCTTGTTTACAGTGAGTTGGAGTCTTTGTTAACGAAGAGAATCAAAAAGAATGAAAAATGAGGTGAGTTTGATGGTGTATTTTCCATTATTCGGCACTTCGCTATGGCTCATCGCCACGTTGATCTTCCGGGCGTTCGGTACCAATCTGCTTGATGTGGAACATCCGCTTGTCCTTGTCGCTCTGTTCGTTGCCGTGCCCATCATGGCGATTCCGCTCTTGCCGGCGCTCAAGCGCATCCCTGTGAACATGCGGCTGCACAGTACAGTGTTAATCGCTCTTCCCGGGATGTTGCTTGACATTTTCAGCTTAATCTTTCACGAGAGCGTATTTCCCGCGCTTCACCCTCAGCAAGTCACCTTGCTAGCCGCATGGTTACTGTGGGCATATGGAATCATCATCAGTTGTGGTTTCATCAAAAAACAAGTCACCCCAAAAAGTTGACTTAAGCGTTGATAAAATGCCCCTTTAAACCTAATGCAAAGAGCCGGACTGTTGATGTACCGGCTCTTTTCTATCTCCGATGGTCTGTCAAACAAAATCAAGCAACCCTTTTTTCAGAGCATAGCGAACCAATTCTGGCCGCGTTTTCAAATGTAGTTTTTCCATGATGTTAGCTTTGTGCGATTCGATCGTTTTAACAGATAAGACCAGTTTCTCAGCGATTTCTTTGTTCGTGTATCCCTGGGCGATCAAACTCAACACTTCTTGCTCCCTCTGCGTCAAAATATGATAATCATCCAGCTGTTCCCCTATTTGCACACGGTTAAGAAATTCTTGTATCAACATCTTGGTGGCTGAAGGGTATAAGTAGGCCTCCCCTTGGGAAACCGTTTGTATGGCCCGGATCAACTCCATATCTTCGGCATTTTTCAATATGTATCCAGAAGCGCCCGCGTGCAATACCCGAAACAAGTATTCTTCGTCATCGTGCATGGTGAGAATCAGTACATTGATCTCCGGAGCCGCTTCTTTCAGTTTTTTGGTGGCCGTCAATCCGTTCTCTCCGGGAGGCATGCTTAAATCCATCAAAACGATGTCCGGCTGAAGTTCTAAAGACAGATCCACTGCTTCTTTGCCATCGATCGCTGCCCCAACCACTTCCATGTCGGGCTGAGAATTGATAAGCAATGTCAGCCCTGAACGGACAATGGCATGATCATCCGCGATGAGTACCCTCGTCGGCATGAACAGACTCCCCCTCTCTGTCTATTGGTATACGAACATACACCATTGTTCCTTCATTGGGAGCTGATTCGATCCGCAATGCTCCCCCCAACAGCGCGGCCCGCTCTTTCATCCCGTACAAACCTAATCCGGTCCCCTCTCCCTCCACTTGGGACGGATCAAAGCCTTTGCCAAAATCCTCGATAAACAGGCGAACTTCTGCCGCAGTGTCGATGAGACTGAGTTTGATTTTGTCGGTAGCCGCGTATTTGGCTGCATTAATCATCGCCTCTTGCACAATCCGATACAATGCCGTCTCAACGGTAGACGAATAGCGACGTTTGGGACCTTTCACCACAAGTTCCACCTTGATGTCAAAAGTGGCTTCAAATTTTTTGGCGTATGAACGGATCGCTGGCAAAAATCCCAAGTCGTCAAGTGCCGACGGCCGCAAATCAGTAGCCAGGTTTTTCACTTCATCCAACGTCTGCTCAACCATCGCTTGCACATCAAGCAAATGCCTCTTTTTCTCGTCATCAAGTGGGAGATGATTGATCACTTTTAAGCCGATCAAAATGCTGTAAAGCGCTTGTCCGACACCATCATGCAGTTCGCGGGACACTCTTTTACGTTCCTCTTCCTGCGCTTGAATGATTTTATTGGTAACAAGCCGATGATGCCGCTCCCGCTCTGTGCGTTGCAATTGCGACATATCTCTGATGACGATGACCATAGAGCCCAGCGGATCTTCGGGCAAGGTCGCCGCGCTCGCCGTCACCGGATATTGTCTGCCATCCTTGGCCCTGATCTGCATTTCAAAGGAAGACAGCGACTGATGGTTGAAAAAACAGCCTGTACAACTGGCCTCCTCCACACACGTCGCAATCCCTTTGCAAATCGAACAAAAAAGGATGTTGTTCAATTCTGATCGACTATATCCGGTCAATGTCAAAGCGGCCCGATTGGCTTCCCGGATGACACCGCCGGGCTGAACGACAAAGATCGCATCCGCCGCGTGTTGAAAAATGGCCTCATAATAAGAAGGAACATCCAAATCGCTCTCGCCGCTCAAATAAGACATCATGTATCGCCCCCTCCATCAAACAGTTCAAATGGCACCCCTGCCACCCCGGGGTGCTTACCATGATTCATTGAAATCTAACCAACATATTTTCCACTCTTAGTCTACCTTGGAGCAGGCAGACTACGCCATGGGGGAATTCCCTGATGAGTGCTCCACCTGGTGCCCCTTTGTACAAACAACCGAGGCTATCCAATGCTCAACCTTCTCAAGCATGCCTTTACTTTGCCACCAGCCACAAAATCGAGCGCTTCCTTGACATCCTTTCTCGTAGCCACAATCGAGCCTTTGATTCTGATTCCAAACAACACCTTGTCAAATTGCGGTACTTTCAACTCCTCATGGGGACTCCAAACCAGGGCAACGGTTCCGCCCCGCCGGACAGCCAGATAAGATTGCCGAAACGGATTTTTCCTGATATCCAAACAGAGGGACGCATGCACACCTCCGATGTTTCGCATAATCACGGCAACGGGATCCGCCTCTTCAGCATTCAAAATCATGTCGGCTCCCGACTTTTTCGCCAACTCTCTGTTTTCTCGCCGTTCATCCACTGCTACTACCCTCAAGCCCATCGCTTTGGCGTACTGCACGGCAAGATGTCCCTGGCCTGCCATTCCAAACACGGCTACCCATTCACCTTGTTTGACACCGCTTTCTTTTAACGCTTTGTAAATCAAGACGCCCTTGCAAAAAATAGGAGCTGCCTCTTGAAAATGCAGATTTCCAGGAATTTTGACCACATGCGAAGCCGGGAAAACACCATAATCGACACCGTCGCCAAACACTGCCTCACTGTCTTCCAGCTGATGTTCGCACATCTTCTCCTTTCCGGACCGGCAATACCCGCATTCGCCGCAAGCAGAATGAAAGCAGGGAAGGCCAACACGATCACCCACGGCCAGCGATGAAACCCCTTTGCCAATGCCGCATACGATCCCCATGTATTGTGGCGAAGGGCGATTGGAAGACGCTGTGACACAGGCGGTTGAGTGGCATCCTATGTGACAACCCCCGCAGCAATCATGCATTCGTATCAATACCTCACCAGTTCCAATCAAGGGCGCAGACATCTCTTTCAGTTCAAGCTGGTTAAAAAACCGATTCACAACAGCCACTTTCATTTTACTCCTCCTACATCACCGATGTTGGTTAAAATCCCCACCGCAAAGTGATCCGTTGAGTTGGCTTTCTTTATTTATGGGTAATGGTCGATTATGGTCATAACCGAACGGTTGGTTGTGTTAATCTGTATCCGGTATTCAGGCAAAGGACGACCCAATGGGCTCTCCGCATTCCGATCGATTGGCATGCCGCATCTGCCAACTCTTCACGTCTATCTTAAAACATCAGGTCATAATTGTATTTCAGGGAATTCACTGATCCAGCATAAAAATCTACCGGACATTTCGGTAGCAATTCCCGGTCGCTATTTTTATACTTTTTAATTTAATATATTGATTAAATGAGCGAGTTATTGCATAATTAAGTTAGAAAGGAATGAAATCAACCATTTACATAGGAGGGCTCTGATATGGCGAAGTTCGAACTGTCCGCATTGCCTTACACCTTTGATGCTTTGGAGCCGCATATTGACGCGCAAACCATGGAAATCCACCATAACCGCCATCATGCCACATATGTGAACAACTTGAACGCCGCTCTGGAAGGGGTAGAAGTGAACGCTACTTCCGTGGAAGCCTTGATCTCCGACCTGAATGCACTGCCGGAGAACGTGCGCACCGCTGTTCGTAACAATGGTGGTGGCCACGCTAACCACAGCCTGTTCTGGGAAATCTTAAGTCCCAACGGCGGCGGTGAGCCGATTGGTGAAGTGGCCCAAGCAATCGCGGACACCTTTGTCAGCTTCGACAACTTCAAGAAACAATTTACCGATGCAGCGGCCAAACGCTTCGGTAGCGGTTGGGCTTGGTTGGTGGTGAAAGATGGCAAGTTGGCTGTGACCAGCACCCCTAACCAAGACAGCCCGCTGATGGAAGGGGCTGCACCAATCTTGGGCTTGGACGTATGGGAGCACGCTTACTA
The DNA here is from genome assembly GCF_004343255.1 of Laceyella sacchari. Lineage (GTDB taxonomy): Bacteria > Bacillota > Bacilli > Thermoactinomycetales > Thermoactinomycetaceae > Laceyella > Laceyella sacchari. The sequence continues at coordinate 1,370,549 of NZ_SMDD01000001.1, forward strand.
CCTCAAATACCAAAACAAGCGCCCTGCTTACATCGAGGCTTTCTGGAATGTGGTCAACTGGAATGAAGTAAACCGGCGCTATCTTGCCGTGCGCGCGTAACTTTCATCCTATAACGCCAGCGCAGAAATGAACGGCTGAGCCATGTGCGTTCAGTCGTTTATTTCATTTAAAAACATACTGATTAAAAGAGGCAGACTGACGCTCCCGCTTCTGGAAATGGAATAAGCCCTCCTGGTTATGTGAAGGGCCTAATGCTTTATGTGTCATGGCATCCATAGACTGTGTGCGCTTTTCGACATACTCCTTATGTAACCTTAAGCTTGTGGCGGTTCGCCATACAGATGTTTCATCCCGCTTTCACCTCCGTTTTTTATTTTCTATAAATTCATTTATTTAACCTTCTTTGGTTGCTATTTACACCGAATAATATTAAAAATATTAATTATGTTGCTTGCGCAAATAGTAAATGCTACAATACGGATAAACCAGCGAAAGGGAGAGTACCCACATGAAAAAGAAATCACTGGTATTTTTGTCCAAAGATGTTGGGTACTCGACAGCTGTTTTTTACAATCTTTCTAATCACGGGATCAGTCTGTCTAAAAACAAAGCTTACCAACGACTCGTCATCCTTTGATCAGAAAGGTTATAAAATGAAGGATGGATCACACACCACGGGTCGTTAGCCCCGTGGTTTCGTATATCGCAATACCAACGCCACAGGGCCAACCTGTGGCGTTTTTTATCCAGACGAGTATTTGGGGCATGAATGAGGAGGTTATAGTAAATGGAATTAAAAGGGAAAGAAATCTTCATCCGAATGCTAGAAGTTGGTGACGCTCCGGCGTTGGCGCGTCTTGAAACGGAAAACCGCGATTTTTTTCAAGCGTACACCCCCTCGCGTGACGAAGCGTTTTACACGGTTGAAAGGCAACAGGAACTGCTCAAACAAATGGAGAAAAGAAAAGCTGCTGATCAAGAATACTGGTTTGGGATCTTCCTAGCCAAAAACGGGGAATTGATCGGCAAAATCACTCTTTCGGAAGTGATGCGACGCCACTTGCAAAGTTGCTGGATCGGGTATTATCTGGATAAACGTCACAACGGCAAAGGCTATATGACCGAAGCCGTCCGCCTAGTCGTCTCCTATGCCTTCAGCGAACTGAAATTGCATCGGATTGAAGCCGGAGTGATGCCCCATAACCTCGGTTCAATCCAAGTTTTGAAAAAAGCAGGATTCCACACCGAAGGCATCAATAAAAAAAATGTGCGAATCAACGGAAAATGGGAAGATCATGTGCATCTCGCCATCATTAACGAAGAAGATTGAGGAAGAACAACAAAAAATGACTTGAGTCCACATAGCGCCTCAAGTCATTTTCCCTTCCTTCCCACTGGCGACCTAGCTGCTGATACCAAAGTGCCGTTTGGCCAATTCATTGAAGGTTTCTTGGTCAATCTCTTCTTTCGTCGCCTGTCCGTCAACCCACCGCGTGAAAGATCCTTCTGTTAACGTTAACCTTCCCCTTTCCGTCAAACGGGTGATTAACGGCTTTTTGTTAAAGGGAGATTTTTCGTGTTCGGCGATGATGGATTGGATCTCTTCCAATTCTGCTGCCTTTTGTACCGGATGTTTGGAATCAAACGCATATCCGATCCGCCAGTCCTTGTCGGTATGCTTTATTTTTATTTTCAAAACATGATCACCGTATTCGGTATCCATTTGTTCCACTCGAAACTCTCCATTCGGCGATGTGACGGCCTCGCCGCTCATCGGTACAGGGCGCAAGGGCAGATTTCCCCCGAATCCGGTGTCCACTAGATAGGTTTTTCCTTCATGTGTCAACAAAATGACGGCATGTGTTCTCCCCACTTCCTCAAAGTCTTGCATTTCGACGTTGTACACCGCCCCCTTGACCATGATGGCATGAAACCCATGCTCCAACAAGAAATAGTATAAAAGCGTGTTTAATTCATAACACAGGCCGCCTTCATTTCTCACCAATACTTTGTCGATCAAATTCTCCTTGGTGATAGCCTTCCTTTCCTTGCGGATGACACTTAAATTTTCGAACGGGATGGCCGTCGCTGTCTTTTCTAGAATTCGTCCCAAGGCTTCAAATGTGACTTTTTCATCGACGGGAAACCCAATTCGCTTGCAAAACAAGGCATGCATTGTCAACGTCATAAATAACCACTCCTAATATTGCGTATTTTTCTACATTCTATAAATACCCCTACTGCCGCTTTTTCAATCCTTGTAAATTGTGAAATAAAAAGCCAAATTCCAAATCATCAGTCATCATAAACCCTCTTTGCATTATAACAGCTATTCTCCGTACTCATTCGTGCTACCATGTTTTTTCATGCGCGTTAACCCCTTTTCATATAGACCAAAGGGGTTAACGCATCGCTCGTAATTACATCTTCCGTCTCCTGCGCGGTGTCGGGTTAGCCGCCGGACCGGTTTCGGTTCCAGTCGCCCTTCGCGTCTCCGTCCCCATCCCTGTATCTGTCATTGTCGGTGCCACTTTGGACGCATTCAAGCTACGTTGCAACGCTTCCATCAAATCGACCACATTGTCTGTTCGCGGCGCAGCATCTGGCTCTTCAATTTCCTTGTTTTGAATTTTAGCTTGAATCAACTCTTTTAGTGCTTCTTCGTAGTTGCTCTTATAATCGTCACCAAATTGCTTGCTGATTTCCTCTATTAATTTGATTGCCATCTCCAACTCCGCTTCACTCACCTCTGTTGCCGCAATCCCCTCGATGCCGGGCACGCCTTCAACTGCTCTCACTTCAGCCGGATAATGAATGATGTTCAGCAAGAGGCAATCTTTGTGGACCCGAATAACCGCCAGATGTTCGCTGGTGCGAAACGCAACTTTGGCGACTGCCACCTTCCCTGTCCGGTTCATCGCTTCATGCAACAACTTGTACGGCTTTCCTCCATATCCTCCAGGCCCCAGATAGTATGACTTCTCATAGTAAACGGGATCAATGCTATCTTTGTCTGTGAAATGAAGAATCTCAATCGTGCGCAAGGTAGGCAAAGGCAATTCGTTGATGTCGTCATCAGTGATGATGACATAGTTTCCCGGAGCGTATTCATAACCGCGAATCACCTCTTTGGCTCCCACTTCACGGTCACATACCGGGCACCATTTTTTGTATTGAATCGGGTGCTTACACTTTTCATGCAAACTGCGAAAGCTGGTCTTGTGGTCTTCCGTTGCCTTGTACAGGCTGACGGGGATATTGACCAACCCAAAACTGATGCTCCCTTTCCACATGGATCGCATGGACATCCACCCTTTCGCTCTTTTCACTTATGTTCTCCAACCTATTCCTGAATCACTCAGCACCCCGACGCATAAAGGTCTATTTGCCAGGCCACCCTATATCCAAATTGAGATGCGGACGGTGTGGAAGGTGTTGGAAAGATTAGCGGAAATCAAAGCCAAAGCCAAAGGGACGATTTTTGAGGAGTTCGTATCTTCGCAGGTGGAGAATTACAAGCAACAGAAACAAAAAGAACTAAAAAAAGCGAACATCAACAACAAATGGATTGACCACGCCGACGAGCTGTTTAACTTATTCGCCCAAATCAGCGAAGAGGTGAAACCACAAATCGAACCGTTTGTCGCGCATGCCGAGTTTGTGGACAATAGGGAAAGCGACGGCGCCGTCATGCTCACCGCGACCAATTTCCAAAACGAAACATTCTCTTTGCGATGTGCTGACCTGCATACAATGGAAGATTACGCGAAGCTGGAAGACGATGCATTTGTAGAAATATTGGACGAAGCGCAAGAAGAGGGAGGGGTTCAGTTCTTTTTTGACCCGGATGAATTAGTTGAGACGGTTCCACATTCCCGTATTTTCAAGGAGGATGATCCCTTAGCCACCCTCAAGCAGGTCATCCAACCCCATCTGGTGGAACTGCTCAAACGAACATTTGATATCGCCGCTCTCTTGGACAAAGAAAGCTGAAAAAACCCGCTTACCCGCCATTTACATAACCAAACAAAAAAACATGGGGTTTACCCATGTTTATTACATGACGCGTCGAATCTCTTCCTCATGTCTCATGAACATCACATGTTCAGGATAGCTGTAACTGCCATGTTCACTGATATCCAACCCCTTCAATTCATCTTCCTTCGACACGCGGAGCCCCATGGTTTTATCCAATATCCAAAGTGCAATAAAAGTAACCAAGGCAACATACAAAGCCGCCACGACCACACCGACCATTTGCACGCCCAATTGGCTGAATCCACCGCCATAGAACAATCCCGCTTTGCCGATTCCCACTTTCTCCACCAAGCGCGGTGCAGCGAACAATCCCGTGGACAGACTGCCCCAGATTCCGGCAATGCCATGGACAGAGAAAGCAAACACAGGGTCATCAATGCCTTTTTTGTCGAAATAGACAGCAGTGTATGTGGTCAGGGAACCAGCCACCAATCCGATCACCACTGCCGCCCATGCCTCCACGAACGCACACGCCGCAGTAATCGCAACCAAAGCTGCCAGCACTCCGTTTAAGATGGCTGGAATTTCCGCTTTTCCCGTCAACAGGAGCGAGGTACAATAGGCCGCCAAAACCCCTGCTGCCGCCGCCAACACCGTGGTCAGCGCCACATACCCATAAAATCCGTCTTGCGCGCTAAGTGTGCTTCCTGGATTAAAACCGAACCAACCCAACCAAATGATCAGCACGCCCAATATGGAATAAACTTGGTTATGTCCTGGAATCACATTGGATGAACCGTCACGGTTGTATTTGCCTAATCGCGGTTTCAACATCAGCGTAGCGACCAGCGCCGCGACACCTCCTTGCAAATGAACGACCGTTGATCCGGCGAAATCTTGTTTACCCAAGCTGTGCAACCAGCCTTCCGCGCCCCAAATCCAGTGCCCGACCACCGGGTAGATGGCTACGGTATAAATAAAAGCAAAAATCAGATACACACTTAATTTGGCTCGTTCAGCAAAGCCCCCCCAAGCGATGGCCAAGGAAACCGCCACAAAGGAAAGCTGGAACAAAAACGAAAGTTCATTGGGTATGGCGCCTTTCTCCTCCGGCAGATCAAGAAACCACCCTGTTTGGCCAATCCATGACCCCTCACCAAAAGTCAGACCGTAACCCACAGCCCAGAAAGCCAATGCGGCTACTGAAAACCCGAGCAATTGTTTGCCAGCAATGTGACCCGCATTTTTCATCCGGGTGGCCCCGGCTTCCAACAAAACAAACCCCGCTTGCATAAATAAGACGAGAATGGCTGACAACATCACCCAAACACCATCTACTGCCAACATGGCTGACATCTTCGCACGCCCCTTTATGTCACGTTAATTAACATCTTAAGGGCATATTAACATGTAAAGCATCTCCTAACCACAATCATGTTAGATAATATGACATATAAATCGAGCAGAAAATAAAAAACCAGCCTTGCCGATCCTTTTCGGCATGCCGGTCAGTTTCTGCATCATTTATTGTTCTTGGTTCACCCAGTTATAAAATGAAAAGCCATTGGGCCGCGTAGCTCTCTCTTGTACGTTGGTTTGGTACAGCATCCCTTTTTGTCTGAATTTACGGGAATATTCCACAGCATCTTCTGCTGTGCGGACTTGGTTGCGTTGCCACTCAAACAAAATCCGGTCGATATAGCGGAAATTCAATTTGCCGCAAAACACGGCTTCACGCAACGCGGCTTCAATCAGTTCTTCCCGGTGTCCATCTTCACTCAGCCACCGCGCCAACATTTGGCACTCCATGGGAGACAAGGCTCTGCCAAATTCTTGTTCAAACAAACGGAAAATAAATTGATAGGATTCCTCGTTGGTTGAAGTGTCTTCCTCTTCCTTGGCGATATAGGAAGAGACCAGTTGCTGATACAGCGGCGTCAATGAAAACCGCTCGCTGCGCAACCCGTATTCATTTACTTCATCATCAATATGCAAAAAGCCGCCCCGCACTAACTGCTCAATCAAACCGACGATCTGTTCTTTTGTCATGTTCATGCGTTCGGACAATTCGCTTGCCGTCGGAAACGCCTTATGTTCTTTTTGCTGATAGAGCATGATATGGATCATCAGCATCACTTGCGGCTCTGTCAAACCTACCCGTTTATATTCCGTCAACAACAGCACAGGCAGCGAAAGCGAACCTTGTTCAAGGAGATGAACGAGAGCGGTCTGCACTGATCCTTTTCGATCCATGTTCATCCACCTCACTTATCCACTTTACTATATCACGCACGGATAATCAGATATAGACTTGAAAAACAAAAACACGTTGAAAGATTTCCAGCCCGCAATGCGAAAAGCCATTTTTCCCCACAACGAACGGCGGTGAAAAAATGGCTTTCACAAACGATGCGCGTCTCCTATTACGGATACAGTCGGTTCAACATGCGTGGGAATGGAATGGTCTCACGCACATGATCTAAGCCACAGATCCAGGCAACGGTCCGTTCCAAGCCCAATCCGAAGCCAGAGTGCGGTACACTGCCGTATTTGCGTAAATCCAGGTACCATTGGTATGCCTCAAGCGGCAAGTTATGCGCGGCATAACGCTCTTCCATCAAGGCAGGATCGTCAATCCGCTGGCTTCCGCCGATGATTTCTCCATATCCTTCCGGAGCGATCAAATCGGCACACAATACCACTTCCGGACGGTTGGGATCTGGTTTCATGTAGAAAGCTTTGACCTCGGTCGGATAATGCGTGATGAAAACAGGCTTGTCGAAGCTTTCGGCAATTTTCGTTTCATGAGGTGCGCCAAAGTCTTCACCCCACTTGAAATCGGTAAACCCTTCCCGATGCAATAACTCAACCGCTTCATCATAGGTAATCCGCGGGAAAGGTGCCTGCACTTTTTCCAATTTGCTGATATCCCGATCCAGTGTTTTCAATTCACGCTCACAATTTTTCAGCACTTGCTGCACCACATAGCTGAGCATCTGTTCTTGGATTTCCAAGCTTTGCTCATGTTCGACGAAAGCCATTTCCGGTTCGATCATCCAGAACTCAATCAAATGGCGGCGCGTTTTCGACTTTTCGGCACGGAACGTGGGACCGAAAGAATATACATTGCGCAAAGCCATAGCCGCCGCTTCCATGTAGAGCTGGCCGCTTTGCGTGAGAAAAGCGTCTTCATCAAAATATTTGGTGTGGAAAAGGTTGGTCGTTCCTTCGCAAGAAGAAGGCGTCAACACGGGCGGGTCAACCAAGGTAAATCCTTTTTGATCAAGGAATTCTTGAATGGCCCGGATGATTTCCGCGCGGATGGTAAGGATCGCACGTTGGCGCGGTGTACGCAACCACAAGTGGCGATGGTCCATCAAGAAGTCGACACCATGCTCTTTTTTAGTAATCGGATATTCCTCTGCCACTTGAATGATTTCCACATGTTTCACATCAAGCTCAAATCCGCTTGGCGCCCGGTCATCCTGCCGAACGGTCCCGGTCACGTACAGGGAGCTTTCTTGCGTCAATTTGCTCGCGTCTTCCCATACTTCCGGAGCGACTTGGCTCTTCACCAACACGCCCTGAATAAACCCGGTGCCATCACGCAATTGCAGGAATTGGATCTTTCCGCTTGAGCGCTTATTATATAGCCAACCGCCCAATTTGACCTCCTGGCCAACATGCGCGGCTACGTCTTTAATCGTAGTTAGCACGTATGTAAACCCCCATCTCTTAAGTTAAACCGATTCAATTATACAACTCTGCATTTTGAACAGTCAATGAACCGCCATCATCCCACTCATGCATAAACATGCCATAAGTTTATAACATATAAATTAAAGTTAAATAAATTACTAACAACGAAGTAGGTGACTCTCTCTGAAAAAGACAGTAACATTTGCAGCCCTTTTCTTTCTCCTCATTTTGGCCATTCTGTTTTCCTCCTTCTGGATTCCGCGTGCGCACCCCCCTTCCTCAAAGAACCCGCCCAGAGCCAACCCGGTACCCTCTCAACCCAAGGTTGTTACAATAGCGGCATTTGGCGATGTAATGATGCATATGCCGCAAATAAAAGCGGGCAAAACCGCGGCAGGGGGATACGACTTCCGACCCTTTTTCAAGGATATCAAGCCTTACCTCTCCGTCGCCGACCTGACCATCGGCAATCTGGAAATGACTTTGGCCGGCAAACGATTGCCTTTCAGCGGCTTCCCCCGATTCAACGCGCCTGATGAAATCTTGACAGCCCTCACTGACGCCGGCGTAGACCTTTTGAGTACAACCAACAATCATGCGATGGACACCGGCGAAAAAGGGGTGATACGAACTTACCAACAAGTGCGGAAGGCAGGCATGCAGCCGATCGGCACAGCCCCGTCGGCAAAGGACAGAAAGCCGGTGTTGGTGCGCAAAAACGGCTTAACCCTGGCTTTTCTCGCTTACACCGAATCGACCAATGGCCTGCCCGTCCCCAAAGAAAAACCTTATCTGGTCAACCGGCTAAACCTTACGCAGGTTGCCAAAGATATTACTGACGCGAAAAAGCAGGGGGCACACACGGTCATCGTGTCTCTTCACTTCGGGGTGGAATACCAACGCCAACCAAACCCCAAGCAGATCAGTATCGCCCGACAGATCTTGAACAGCGGGGCGGACGTAATATTGGGCAACCATCCCCATGTGGTGCAACATGCCGAAAAAGTAAACATCAATGGCCAGGACAAGCTGATCATTTATTCGATGGGTAACTTCATCTCCAACCAGCAAAAACGGTACACTGACGAGGGGATCATTTGGTATTTTGATGTGGTGCAACACCCGGACACCAAGCAGATCACATTGGACAACATCGCGTATTTGCCGACTTTGACCCACCGCTATATTGGTCAAAAAGGCTTACAATATACTGTGCTTCCACTCACGGAACGATTGCCGGAGCGACTGCCGCCATATCCTGGCATCACCAAAGCGAAATGGCAAAGCGTATGGCAACACACCACTTCCTTAATCAACGCGAAAGGAACCTTTCCCGTATATTGCCCATGACCCCCATTATATGGGCAAAGCCCTAACGCGCTTCACTTCATTCGCGTTCCCAGTCGTTTTTAAATTAATCTAACAGCTTAAGCACTTTCTTCATATGAAAGTGCTTTTTTTCATCCCGCCATCCCTGTGCTTCCGGCATTTGTAGTTCATACACCACATTAGCCAGGCAACCTTTTCCAAACGTTCGGTTTTATTGTCGCCCAGTTCACAAAAAAATTAAGATATAATAAATTGATGTATCCAATCTAAAAGAAAGGTGGCTCCCCATGAACATCCAGGTCCGTCCTTACACGCTCGCCGATTTTCCGCAACTGCTGGAGATCCAAAAAGAGTCCTTCCCGCCTCCATTCCCTGAGGATCTCCTGTGGAACCGCGATCAGATCTCGGCCCATGTCCACACATTTCCCGAAGGGGCCCTTCTGGCTGAAGTGGATGGGGTAGCGGCCGGTTCGGCGACCGCTTTGATTGTCCACTACACAGGCAAGCCCCACACGTGGGCAGAGGTATCTGACAACGGGTATATCAAAGGAACCCATGTCCAAGACGGGGACAGTCTATACGGCATCGATGTTTGCGTGCGGCCACAATTCCGCGGTCAAGGCATAGCGCAAGCACTATATCAAGCGCGCAAAGAGCTGGTGGTGCGCTTAGGCTTGACGCGGCTGATCGCCGGATGCCGAATCCCAGGCTATCACCGCTATCAGCAGGCGCTGTCGGTTGATGCATACGTGAGGAAAGTGAAACAAAACGAAATAAGAGATAGCGTACTTAGCTTTATGCTCAGTCAGGGACTTGAACCTTTGCAAATTTTGGAACATTACCTGGATGATGAGGAGTCTTGCCATTTTGCCGTCTTGGTGGAATGGAAAAATCCATACAAAAAAGAGGGATGAACAATGAAACCACTGCGCATCGGCATTGTGCAATACGAGCTGGCACCCTTAAAGTCGGAAGTGGACTTTTGGAATGGCATCCGGCGCGATGCGAACCAAGCGAAAGCTGACGGGGTACAATTGCTGATTTATCCAGAATACTTAACCGCCCACCTCTTGGCCTTGAGCGAGCCGCTCGCCCACGATGAAGCGGCTCCTTACCTTGATCAGTTCACCGATCAATACATCCACTTTTTCAGCGATTTAAGTCACGACACTGGCATTATCATCCTGGCGGGGACGCACATCCACCGCGTTGGCAACGGCTATGTAAATGAAGCCTATCTCTTTTTCCCGGACGGTAGAATCGAGACCCAGCAGAAGCTCCATTTGACACCTGAGGAACGCAATTGCTGGCATCTGACCCCAGGCAACCGCCTTAATATCATTGAGACAGCTTTCGGACGAGTGGCTATTCTCGTCTGTTATGACATCGAATTCCCGGAACTTTCCCGCATCGTGGCTGAACAGGAAGTGGCGCTCATCCTCAATCCCATTTATACCGATCAAGCATCCGGTTACTATCGCGTCCGCCACTGCGCCCAAGCGCGGGCGATCGAGAACCAACGCTTTGTCGCCTTGAGCGGAATGGTTGGAAGCTTGCCGTACATTCCGCAGATCGATGCAGGTTACGCCAAAAGCGGCTGTTTCTCACCTTGCGACTTTCCATTCCCGGCTAATGGCGTACTGTGTATCACAGATCGCATGCAAAAAGATCTGGTCATTGTCGATCTCGATCTTACCCAACTGAAGCGCAACTGGGAAGAAGGGCAAGTCTCTCCTTATCGGGATCGGAAGCCTGAGTTATACCAACAGTTGGCCGGCCAACTATCTCAATAAACATAATCAACGAAAGGCACGATCATTATCAGGGATCGTGCCTTATGCTATATGCAAATAAAAAGCCTCCCCCAGATTATTGGAGAAGTGCTTTTTCTCACGCTTTCTTATTCTCTCCTCCTTTGTTGGCGTTTTTCTAGCTACGGGATTGATCGCCCACATCTCACGGCTTAAGGCAGGATCAAGTTTGCCTTCCCTAATTTGTTTTAGTCGGTGTTTTTTCGCTTTGCTTCTGGCCATCGTTCGTTTCTCTCCCTTTTTGTTTCCTATGGTGTATCAACTGGTGATCCCATTCCAATAGCCATGTTATAACTGTTTTGGAACCGGGTTAATCATGCATTCGCCCCACTCAGGTGACTGATCACAAAAACATCATCAAGGCAAGCCCAACAAAAGCCATCGAGATCGTCAGCGAGCAACCCTAAGCCCTCTTCTGAAATTTAGCGCCTCCAAAACCATTTTCTCATTCGTTTCACGCTTCCCCAACTTTATGATCTCGATAAATGAACAAGTCAAATCACCCTATCATTCTCCTTCTTCTTCGATCTCATCCAAGACACGATCAGCCAGTGTGGTGACAACATTTCTATCAACCATGCCGGCCACCGGGTGCGCCGCGTTCGCCGCTCCAGCCGCCACCGCTGTGGCCAGCGCACGTTTTGCAATAGAACCGTTGGCCAGACTCCACACAAGTCCCCCCAAAAATGCATCGCCTGAGCCGACGGGATTCACCACATCGACTCGCGGTGCAGGCACATGGTAATAGATCGATCGGTGATAAGCGACAGCCCCCTGGTCACCCAGCGTAATAATGGGAAAGTCGATTCCTTTTAAGACTAAGTCAGCCAATGGTTTGCGCCAGTGTTGGAGGATTGGCGCCGTCGGTTGCTCCCCGGCATCCGCTTTCGTCAAAGCCGCGAACTCATACTGGTTCGGTGTTATGATGCTGGGCTGACAAGCGATGGCGTCCGCCAAGGCCGTACCACTGGTATCAACAACCACACGCGCGCCCCGCTGACGGACAAAGCGAAGCAAGCTACGCCATTCCTCCATCGTAAGACCTGGCGGCAAGCTCCCGGAAAACACGACGATCATACCTGGAGTGATCAGAGATTGGAGACGCCTTTTTAACCGCTCCATTAGGCCAGCTGTCACATGTAAGCCCGGCTCCAAAATCTCTGTCGCCTTCAGGTAGCTTTCATCAATGATGGATAAGCAGATGCGCGACTCTCCCTCCGGGACTTCGCAAAATACAGCGTCTATTCCCTCTCCCCGCAATTTTCTGATGATGGTTTGCCCATTGTCCCCGCCCACAAACCCGGTCGCCGTCACTGTCCCTCCCAAACGGTGAATGGTCCGGGCTACATTAATGCCTTTTCCTCCCGCCTGGGTATACTTTTGCCGCACTCGGTGTACTTCCCCAGCTTGAAAATTATCCACTACATACGTGATGTCCAAAGCGGCATTTAATGTCACTGTCAAAATCCGGCTCATATCCCCCTCCTCATCTGCCTTACAAATCGAGCGCGAGGCATTGACGGAAAAATATGACAACCAATTCAGAGATAGCACCCATTTATATCGTCACAACTTTTTAATGCGCCCCTTGAACCGTTCGATAAACCGCGCATTGGCCTCATCTCCGCCTGGTGCATTGCCGCTCATCCAAATCGGTGGTGTGATCCCTTTTTGCACCATCTGTCGTACCGCCTCCGCCATCACACAATTTAATAAGTAAGCGTTAGCAAAGGTAGACATGGCGGCGACCGGTTGATCCAGATTTGGAATGTTGATGACCGCATCTCCCACTTCTACCTTGCAGTCTAAAACCACATCAACCAATTCAAACAGATTTTTTTTGCTCGGATGGCGTGCTGGATGGTTCTCCGGTGTGGCAGTGGCATGTTTCACAGAGGTGACGCCGATGGTGGTCACTCCCCGCCGTTTCGCTTCCAGCGCCGCGTCGATCGTCGCCGCGTTGATTCCATACGCGTTGACGATGATAAGTAAATCACCCGCTTGCAGATTGTAATCGTCGATGACAATCGTCCCGTATCCCGGAGTGCGTTCGATGGCCATCGAGCGCAAGGCGCCTCCGCTCAAAAGGGTTCCTTCATCAAGGATGGCACTAACATGCATCAGCCCCCCGGCCCGGAAAAAGACTTCCTGCGCCCCCAGATTGGAATGACCCCCTGGGCCATACACATAAACGATCTTATCTTGGCTGACATGGTCGGCAATCAGGCGCGCCGCTCGATTGACCGCGTCCGCTTCCTCACGCAGTGATTCCAAGTGAGCGACGATCTTCCGCAAATACTGTTCCATGATGGTCTCAGCCATCGGCACCGCCCCCTTGCATATGGGTGTCTGCTTCATACAGAATCGCCCCTTGTTTGATCGTGCGGAGTATCCGCACCTCCTCATCCTCCGGTTCAAACACGACCAAATCAGCCGGCGCACCGACAGCCAATCCCCGCCGCGCCGACAATCCCAAGTAAGCGGCAGGTCTTATCGATGCCATGTCCCATGCATCTTGCAATCCGCACAGTTGTTTCTTAAATAAGTTCCATACGCCCTGCCGCAAGGTCTGGACAGAACCGGCCAACAGCTGCGGCCTACCTTTCAGATGGAGTTTGCCCTGCGGTGTCAACACCACACGGCCGCCGATATGTGTCTCATACTCCCCCGGCTCACGCCCGCCCAGCTGCACCACATCACTGACCAGCATGGCTTTGTCCCGCTTCACGCGCATAATCACTTTGATGACCGAATCAGGCAAGTGAAACCCGTCACCAATCATACACGCCCACAAGTCCGGCTCGGCTAGCTGATCCCAAATGTAATTGGGATGCCTGGGGAGCATCGGATGTGCACCGTTGCCGAGATGAGTAGACAGGGTTGCTCCAGCCCGCACCGCTAATGCAAGTTGCTCAGTATTGGCCGCAGTGTGACCGATGGCCACTTTCACCCCGTGTCGGACACAGGTTTCTATAAATTCGTGTGCGCCTGGCCACTCCGGCGATAAGGTCACTAAGCGGATTCGTCCGTCCGCCGCCTTTTGCCATCGCTCAAACAGTTCCCAATTCGGAGCTTTAACAAAGGCGGGATCATGAGCTCCTCGCGGGCCGTCCTGCGGTGAGATAAACGGGCCTTCCAAATGGATTCCCGGTATCACACGGTCAAGTGCAGGAGACTGCCGGATCGCTTCAGCAACGGCCCGTACCGCTTCTTCAATTCCTTCGTCATGGTTGGTGATAACGGTTGGCAAATAAGCAGTCACCCCTTCCCGCCACAACATGTGAGTCAGGGCGATGACCAAATCGGGGGAAAAAGGCGGTGTATTCAAGTCCTTCCCACCGAATCCGTTCACCTGCAAGTCCACCAGTCCGGGAGCTAGCCACGGCAAACCCGATCGATTCTGAATACGGCGGATATGGCTGATAATTCCCCTCTCGATTTCCACCGCAATCGAACATCCCGTCCGATAATCCACTCCCTCGATGTGTCGGATCTCAGTCCTCTGCATATTCGCTCACCCCGTATGCAACCGTGTCCAGAAACAATACCCCATCTTGGTGCCTGCGCAGGATCGACGCAGGGCAGTCCTCAGACACGGGACCTGTAAGAGCTCTGCGCACCGCCTCGCGCTTTGTCGGACCTGGTACGACGCCAATCAGGTGATCAGCGGACATCAGTGCTGGCACAGTCAGAGTCAGCGCAGTCTTGGGAACGGATGCAAGATCAGGGAAACACCCGTCGTTTACCTGTTGTTGCCTGCATTTTTCGTCCAAGCAAACTGCTTTGATAACAGCGGGGTCATTAAAATCAGCCACGCCAGGATCATTAAATGCGATATGTCCATTCTCGCCAATCCCCAGGCACACAATGTCGATCGGCGCTTCGCTCAACAACTGGGCGTACCTGGTACACTCCCGCTCTGGATCACCGTCTGGCCGGATCAGTTGCACTTGCCCCGGGTGGACGTGGCGAAACAAATGTTCTTGCAGATAATAGGAAAATCGCTGAGGTGAGTCCTCTGGTAACCCGATATATTCATCCATATGAAACGCCTCAACACATGACCAATCCACTCCTTCTGCGTGACAAAGATGCATGAGTAGTTCATTTTGCGACGGTGCAGCCGCAAACACCATACGAACCTTTCCCTTACGTGCTTGCACTTCCTTCATCTTGTTCACAACCTCGGCCGCGGCCGCCGCACCCATGGCATCTCGGCTCTTATAGACGCGAATCCGCAAATGGTCCACAGTGGTTTGCACGACCGGTTGCCATCTGGCATCCATGCCCCTCCCCCTTTCCCGCAATTGGACGCGGTGCTTACGTCGACGAATCGCTGGCTTCCCCTTTGCTTTGTTGCGCCAGCAGGATTTTTCTCTTGGCCGCTTGTTTGACCGCTTCCCGCGCTGTAAGGAAATAGCGGCGGGGGTCGGCCTCATTCGGATGTGCAAGCAAGTAGTCTCGCAATGCTTCGGCAAACGGCAATTTCAGCTCAGTAGAAATATTCACCTTGCTGACACCACATTGCACCGACCGCCGCACCCCATCATCCGGCACACCTGACGCTCCATGCATGACCAGCGGGATGGCGACGCGCCGAGAGATCGCTTGCAACCTGGCGAAATCCAGTTGAGGCTCGCCTTTGTAAACGCCATGCGCCGTGCCGAACGCCGGAGCCAAAAAATCAATTCCGGTTCGGGCAACAAACTCTTCCGCCAAAGCGGGGTCCGTATAAGTGGCTTCCGCTTCACCGACAGAACCTACCTCCTCGGCTCCGCCAATGGTACCCAACTCCGCTTCCACGGGCACGCCAACGGCATGGGCGATCTCCACAACCCGTTTGACCAGCGCCACATTCTCTTGAAATGGAAGATGAGAGCCATCAATCATCAATGACGTATATCCAGCACGCAAGCATCGGACTACCGTCTCCACGCTGTCTCCGTGATCCAAGTGCAACGCAATCGGTACCTTGGCAGACTGTGCGGCCACCTTTGCCATCGACACCATATAATCCAGCCCAACATAGTGAATCGTCCGTGGGGTTGTCTGGAAAATGACAGGGGCCTCCAGTTCTTCCGCCGCTTCGGTCACAGCCTTCATAACCTCCAAATTATGGATGGCAAATCCCACAACAGCGTAATGATGGCGATATGCATCTTCCAGCATGGCTTTTGAAGTTACCAATGGCATGGCGACATCCCCTCCTCATCCATTCCGCCCATTGCCTCAACTGACTGGAAAAGCAGTTGTCTTGCACCCCTGCCAAGCGAATAGATAACAAGACCTACTCATCCAGCACAACCACTTGCTCCAGATTACGCGGTGAGTCGGGATTTAAGCCCATCTTCAACGTACGGTAATAAGCAAACAGTTGCAAAAATGGCAAATACAACAGACTCCGGCTGAGATCGCCCAAACCGCTGTCCAATGCAATTTTCACGTTGCAATGGAAATCATCCAATCCATCGCCCAACACCACCGCGTCAGCTCCAAACTTCCGCATATCATCCACCAACGCTCGCTCATATGAGCGAATCGCCCCATTACTCAACAGAAGAACCCGACATTGCCCGTCCAGTACCGAAATCGGGCCGTGGCGAAATTCAAGCGGGTTAAACGCTTCAGCGTACAGTTGCGTCATCTCCTTTAACTTCAACATCCCTTCATAGGCCAAACCCAGATATGCACCAAGACCCAGATAAATAAAATGACCATACGCTTCATCCGCCGCCACTGATTCTGCGGTTGGTTCGACACGGGCGATAACCGACGCACCGATGTCGGGCAAGCATGACAATTCCGTCAAAAAACCTTCGTCCGCAGACAGGATACCCGCAAGCAACTGTGAAACAAGCAACAGATTTGTAAATGAGCCAGTCATGACCACACTTTTCTCCTGGGAGTGAGGCAAGCTGATCACTTCATCTGCTATGCGGGCTAACTCACTATCTGGTCGGGTGGTAATCCCGAGGCAATGTGCCAGTTTGTTTTGCTGGGCAAAGGCAACTGCTCGAACAACCTCCGTGGTGTTTCCCGAACGGGAGGAACCAATCAACACCGTCCGTTTGTTCTTACTAAAAACGGCACCGGGATTGAGGAAAACTTCCGAAGCAGGTACCGCCTTAGCGGAAATTCCCGTTTTTTCCTGAAATGTCGATGCCGCGGTCATCGCAATGTAATAAGACGTTCCGCATCCAGTGAACAATACTTCATCCGGATGGAGGTTGTTAAAGAGTTGTTTCAACTCCGCCGCTTTGGAAAGCACTAATTTGATCGTCTCCCGCCAAGTCTCTGGCTGTTGTTTGATTTCCCGGTAGGTGTGTGTTTGCACCATCCGTCTCCTCCTCTTTTCTCAATTAAGTGATGAGCCGTCACGCCTCCTCCACTTTTTGCTTGGCGTAAAGCGCGCTGCCGATCACCCCCGCATCATCCGGCCAATAGGCCGTGCGTATCGCAAGGCGCGACCAATATCCTTGATAAACGGATCGTTGCAATTCTTCCCGCATCGGCGCAAGCAACCGCTCTCCCGCTTCGGCCACTCCCCCGCCGATCACGACTACGTCCGGACTGAACAGTGTCACGGCGTATGCTAAAGCCCGGCCCAACACCCTGCCGGTGTGATCCAGCACTTCCTGCGCCACCCGGTCACCGGCGTCATACGCTTTGGAGACGTCGGCCGCCGTTAATCCCGACAGATTGGCAGTGGGAAACCAAGTACCTAAAACACTCTGTTCCCCCTGGGCAACAGCTCCGCGCACCTGCCTGACAATGCCCGTGGCCGAAGCGACCGTCTCCAAACACCCCTGCATGCCACAAGCACAAGCAGCCTGTTCCCCCTCCATCCTCATGTGTCCGAGCTCGCCAGCCATAAAACCGCCGCCATAATAGACTTGACCCCGGACGATCACTGCCGCACCTACCCCCGTGCCAAGCGTGATTCCCAGCACATGGTCATATCCCTTGCCGGCACCCGTGATCGCTTCGCCAAACACATACATCCGCACATCATTGTCAGCAAAAACCGGAAGATTCAGTTTTTCGCTCAACTGTTTTGCCACTTCCACACGGTGCCAACCGAGGTTTCCAGCAAATAGGGTAATCCCCTGTTCCGGATCAACGAGTCCGGGACTCCCCACTCCCACGGCCAACACTTGACTGGTATCCGTATTTCGAGATGAAATCAGTGTCCTCACCGTCTGGGCGATCACCTCCAGCACATGATCACTGCCAAGATGGGCTTCGGTTGGCCGCTTGATTTTTTCAAGCAGACGACCTTCACCATCCAACAGCCCACATACGATGTTGGTGCCACCCACATCAATTCCCACCAGATATTTCATGATGATTCGCCCCCGTTTCACGACAATCGCCGCACCATCTGCAAGAAGTGATCACTGCTCGATCAGCCGGTTGATCGCTTCATGGATGGCCGTTTCGATGGTGGCTTTGAACGGAGCAGGCAGACAGAAATAAACGATCGACTCCCGCGCCTCATAACCGCCTTCGACCACCTGGCGTTGCGTGGGCACATATCCGATCATGCCGTTGCTATAAGGCACGGGCAACACAGCCCCCGCAAATCGTTGTTTGATGAACAATCCATATTCGACCACCATCTCCGCATTCATCATCAGCAACGACAGCCCCTCGCACAGCTTCAACCAAGCCATCTCCAACGGGATGGGAGGCAAATGATGCCAAGGTTCATCCCTCGCTAACTCATTCCGGACCAGCAATGATTGGAAAGGCAACGGGACATGCGTCATTCTCCCGATCAAACGACATGGAGCCAATGTTTCCATTGGTTGGTTTAAGACCCGGGTCACTTCCTCCGCGAGCAACTTGCCCAGCTGGTAAACATCCCGCTCACCGCCTCTATAAAACCGCCCCTCTTTGACCAATGCAGGCCGAACATCACCACAACATCCCTGTAAAAATGCGGCCACTGCCCCCGAATCCAAACGGCTTTCAAGCAGTGCCATAGCCGCGCCGGGATACTCGGACGAAACGAGCGGCTCATCCGTGGTCGTGGGGTGGCAAGTATAATGGACGAGCAACGCTTTGGTTTGGTTCGCTTTCGTGCGGAAACGCACCACATGCACTTCCGGATCGACGGGTCCGTCGGGATGGGGCGCCATCTCAATCTTTCCGGCAACCCATTTGCGACGGTGGATACTGAAGCGGCAGGCGCCCTTTCCCCGCTCCACTACCACCGGCTCCACATTGGCAGTAGCCAATGCAATCCCCTGAAGCAGTCTCTCTTCCAACCATGTTAGATACCCTGGATCGGCTTCTCCCAATGCGGGAGAAAAACGGTGGGTTGTCTGTGGTCCCGAATGGGTGTGTGTCGCATGCAGGATGAAAAACGGCGCCTCGATCCCCCATCTCTTCGCCAAGCGGCGGCGCAAACTCTCAACCAATTCTGGCCCCCACCAGATCAGATCAGCCGACACAAGCAACGCCGACTGTGTTTGCCCGACGTCGTTCCGCTGTTCAAAAAACAACATTCGGGCGTGCAATGGCAAAGATACACCACGACATTTCCCTACCCGCCCTTCAAATCCCGCCAATGGCACCGGCCAAGTCGGGGTGATGTCAACCTTGGCCGTTCCCAATGCCAATGCCGGTGTCATGTGTCATCCCCCAAGTGTATTTCCTTACCCGATGCATTGGACTGGTAAATTGCCTCAATCAACCGTACAGCATCTCTTCCTTCACGGGCAGCAACAGCAGGGGACCTTCCTTCAGCCAATGCGTTCACAAAGTCGGTTAGTTGCAATTGATGATATTCAGATGGGATGGCACGTGGATCAGTGACACCCGCTCCGTCGCCACGTCCCCCGTCAAGTTGCGGCCGTGGCATGTCGGGAACGCTCCAATGTGTGATCGCCATCCCTTCCAATTTGATGGTGCCGCTTTCCCCATAAAAAGAGAGAGTGGGTGCAAAGCCCGGCCGAATACTGGTGGAAGAGAGAAGTGTGCCAAATGCTCCATTGGCAAACGTGAGTACAGCCAAGCCCATATCCTCTGCCTCCATACGGTGCGTCTGGGTGGCTGTTTTGCCGAAAACCGACCGAACCGGGCCAGCCAACCATAACATCAAATCGATGGAATGAATGCCCTGGTTCATCAGCGCCCCGCCGTCTTCGGCCAACGTCCCCCGCCACTTTGCACTGTCATAATACGCTTGTGGGCGATAAAATGGACAGGCCACTTCCACCATCAGCAATTTACCGATCCCCCCGCTGTCCAAGACGCGTTTGACCAATTGGTGTTGCGGTTCAAAGCGACGTTGTGACACCACCGTCAAATAAAGACCGTTTGCTTCTGCCGCTTGGATCAGGCGATCCGCCTCCACCGCGCTCATCGCAAGCGGTTTTTCTACCACCACATGTTTTCCCGCCTGTAGCGCCTCCAAGCCGATGGCGCCGTGGCTACCACTGCTGGTCGTCACGCAAACGATGTCCACTTCCTTATTGCGCAACAATGTACGGTAATCCGTTGTCCATTTGCATCCTTCACGCTCACCGACAGCACGTGCTTTCCGCTCATCCCGGCTGGCGACTGCTACCAGCCGGGTCCCTTTTATCTTGCGGATCGCTTGCAGGTGGAACTCGGCGATCGCCCCGCAACCAATCAAGGCAAACCCCCAGGTTTTCACAACCACTCCGCCTCCTTCAGGAGCTTTTGCAACCCTCTTAACGACTGTTGCGTGCCATCTTTTGCGGTTCCGCCCGGCGGAATGTAGTGCGTCTCAATGGTGTAGTATCCTTTGTACCCATCGGCTTCTAGCGCTTGCAACTGTTCTAGCATGCGCACTCGGCCAAGGCCAATCGGCACACATTGCGGTTTACCGTGGTCGTCGACCAACGCGTCTTTCAAATGCACATGGCCAAGCCAATCCTTCACCCATCTGTACCCTTCCGGAAAAGCAGGGCGACCCCCGTACTCTTCATTGCCGGGATCCCACAGCACCCGGAGGGCAGGAGAATCGACTTCTTCTACAAGACTGGCTACTTCTTCGGCATATCCACCATTGCAAGACGGTTCATTTTCCAGCAAAAGCAACATCCGTTCTTGTTCCGCTATTGCGGCTGCCTGTCGCAAATGACCGACAATCTCCGCTTGATACCGCCGTGGTTCCCGTTCCCGCCAGAACGAAAACAGGCGGATATTTCTCGTTTGCAACATGTTGGCTATCTGGATCGTGCGGTGCAACATAGCGAAGTGTGTAGCTATATCCTCTTCAGGTTGGCCGAACCTGTCCCCAGAAGCCACCGGGCGTGACGGATCAAGGGCGCATTTGAACAACGGGGAAGCGATTGTCGACACAAACAAGCCACGCTTCACCACCGCTTCGTACACCCACGCGATCTCGTGATCGGTCAAATGTACAACATTTTTTCCGTTCACCATACGGATTTCCACATGCGACAACCCCTGGTCTGCGGCCCAATCCAACGCTTCAGTCAAGTCACTCGACACTTCGTCGGTCACCACACCCAACCGTTTGAGCATGCACGCCACCCCCTTTCTCTCATCATGTTTTTTGGAAATGCGCAGTCACTTTGCGGATACCTTGGATAATGTCCTCAATATCCTGCTCATTGAAAAACTCGCTCACCCCAATGCGCACCGCTGTCTGCAAGATTTGTTCCGCTGTCGGACACAAGCCTCGCGGATAAGTAACATCCGACAAGTCAAATGGGAAATGGCTGTTCAAATACGCTTGCCGCTTTTGAAAGAGCGGTTGCAAATATACGACTTCCGGAATATATCCCGGTTGGTTGGGAATGCCCTCAGCCGCCAGCGCTTCGGAAAATTCCGCACGACTGCATGTGAGCGCATCCAAATCAAGGCGAAACATGTAAAACCAATAAGAGCATGTTCCTCCTTCATACACCTGATGCGGCTGAATACCTGGGAGTCCGCTGATGCCTTCCGTGATGCGATCCCCGTAACGTCTCCTTGTTTCACAAATCTGCCGCAGTTTTTTCAATTGGGCTACGCCGACCGCACCTTGTAGTTCGGTCATCCGATAGTTGGGAGCCAAATAAGAAAGTTCCCGTCGCACTTGCCCCTGCAACCGCTGATAATTCTTATCGGCAAAAGCATGAACCAGGCGATACTCCTCTTCGTCCCCCGAATTGACTGTTACGATTCCGCCATCCCCGGTGGAGATGTGCTTAAAGTCATTGGTACTGAAACAACCATAGTCGCCAATCGTACCGACCAATCGACCTTTGTATCGGCACAGGTAGCCTTGGGCACAATCTTCAATCACCTTCAGATCATGCCTGCGGGCGATGGACATGATCGCATCCATGTCGCAGGGATTCCCCGCCAGATGCACGACCAGGATAGCCTTGGTTCGCGGGGTGATGCGGGACTCGACCGACGCAGGATCCATGTTGTAAGTATGGGGATGCAAGTCGGCAAAAACGGGAATTGCATTTTGATAAAGGATGCCGATCAAGGTGCCTTGGTCGGTGATCGGGCTGGTGATCACTTCATCACCCACCGTCACCCCGGCCGCCCCCAAAGCGACATGAATGGCGGCCGTGCCGGAAGAAACGGCTACACTGTAATCCACACCATATAGATCATTGAAATCCCGCAAAAATTGTTTCACTTTTTTTCCATGATGGTAAAAAAGCGTATTTTGCTCCAGCGCTTCCAACAATTCTCTTGCCTCTTCCTCGCCAAAGCGTTTCCCCGTGCCAAACGGCGTCGTTTTCACTTTCGGTCCACCATGAATCGCCAACCGACGTTCATCCATGCCGCATCCCTCCCGCCCATTTTCCTTGCTTACCCCCGCGATCCTCCTCGGCTTTGTTCACTGACACTACCTTTTTGATACAGGAAACCCCAAACGGACGTGCCATCGTTTCTGCTGACAGGTGGCGCTGGCCCCGTGGAATCGGCACCCACACGACCAAATCAGCCACGTCTTTGCCACTGGTCAGCTGTACCGTTCCATCCTCGTTCATTCCTACGACGCGCACAGTGCGACGAGTCCGCTCCCATTCACTGATCTGTTTGCCGGTCCAGAAGACGAATCCCCGACGTTTGGCTTCATGCACGACATTTCGCAACGCCTTACGCACCGAGGGTTGATTGTGGATGTGAACCTGGTGAAACAGAAAATGGGCCACCCCTCGCACCTGGCGAACCCGTTCAAGAAACGGGACAGTCACACTCATGTCAGCTAACCGGGGATGATTCAAGTCCTGAGTCAAAAAACCGACTTCCAACACATCATATAGACGGTTTTTCTCATCCGCCCATGAGATCGGAAAGTAAGGGTGGCATGTGCCAAACAAAAAGCCGACATTTCCTTTTTTGCTCGGCCCCCTCGTTTGGTCTGACGCTATGCCGTGGGTTTCACACCACCGAAACAATTCGCCCCAGCCTTCAAATCGAGTATAGTGATTTTTGTTGGAATGGATTTCTGTCAAGCCAGTTGCCTTTTTTAGCCACTGCAATTGGCGCTGGAATTCCGCTTCCCCCCACTTTCCCCGGTCATGCTCCACTGCATTGTAATGGAAAGCCAACTCATGTCCCTCGGCCAATACCCGTGGATAAATGTGAGAGTCATATCCCGGTTCCATCATGCACCAAGTAGCTTTGACACCGTGTTCCCGCAACACCGCCAGCGTCGTTTCGGCCGATTCATTCACATTCAAATCGCTGTCGAGAGAAATCATAGCCACTTGCTCTATGCCTGCGGGCCAATAGCCAACAAAAGGCAACGTCAATCCCCTGTCGACCACCCTGTTTAGCAGATGGCCAATCAACACTTCTCGCCACCAATCAGCATAAGGATGTGCAAAATAGGGGGTAGCGGTCTCCGTTGTCAAGCGATCCAATTCCCAATCCATCGCCATGCCATCGTCTGCTTTCAATATGCCATCATCAATGGAACCAGTGCCATCCAGCGCCGGAATCCCATCTTCTATCACCGGCTCGGCACCTTGCTGCAAACCGACGACGGTTTCCGCTATATCAACCGCCCAGCGATCAATGATCCCTTTTCCCACATCGAATTGAAGCAAAGCAGAACCAAGGCTGGCTCCCTGCGGATGCTCCGAGTGAATCTGGCCAATCGCGCTATAAGGAGGCCCGTCTTCCGACATCGCGATCCAGGGAGTAGCCCGCAAGTACCTGAGCGGATGCGATACGCCAACGTGCATAGGCAACCACGCATACCCTTTGCCAACGGAGCCCCTGTCGGCAAATCCGAGCCGACCCGCCAAAGAGGACAGCCCCCCATAGGCAATCACGATCCCCCCTTGCTCCGCAAAGCGCCAAATCGGCGTTACCGCCTTCTCCTCTTTTCGGTCTAACGCCACCAACAACACATCAAATGCCCGCTCTGTCAACTGCTCGACATCATCAATCCATTCAAACGGAATGCCGGCATGGGACAATATTTCGCCAAGATAGACTTGAAACACATTTAATCCATTGTCCCATCTTCTAAGAGCTGCTTTCCGATCCAACAACACACCCACTCGGGCCATCTTCATCGCCAAATCCACCTTCTCATTCCATTTGGAAAAGTCGCTCAAATCCGCCATCAGACATAATTTAATCCACCGGCATAGGGAAACGGAATCGGAAACAATTCTTTCAAAACAGAGAACGAACCCTGAAGGTGATTCGTGTGAGGGGCCGGATCAAACAGCAACGACACAAACGCCTGTGCATCCAAGATGACCATCTCCCCATCAAGACGCAGTTCCGCGCGGCCATTTGGCAAAGCCCGCACTTCCAAACCGGTGCCCAGGCGCTGGTGTTTCTCCTGCAGATATGGGCGCAGTTGCTGCATCAGCCTTTCCGGATGGACGATGCGCACGGTTCCCAGATTTTGCTCAGCACATTGTTCCGCAGGCGCCAAGGCTTGTGCCAACTCCGTCTCATGCCATAAAACCGGAGCGTCCAAGCGCTCAAGCCGATAACGCTTAACAGCATGCGCCAACGCAAGCGCGACCAAGTGCGGTTCCCCTGCCCATTCGATGGCCAGGGCAGGCGTTGCCGCTCCCTCGTCCGCAGGCACAGCCACTACCGCAAAGGCTTTAACCTGCCCTTCGACTTCAGCAATCAACACGCGGTGACGCAAGTTCATGCAACTGGCATTCGCTTCTGCCTGCATCAGGGCGGCTATATCCCAAACACTCTGTTCAAATCTGACTTCTCTCTTCCGCGCCAATTCCGTCACCTTAAACCAATCCGTCGGCTCTAACTCCCTCAGATGCACCTCCGCATCCGCCGAGACGTTCCGGCCAATCTCCGATGCTGAATCCGATCCGATCATGAAACGGGTAGCCGTGCCAAATCGGAAACAATCTATCCGCTCATACAACGGCCCATAGCCGGACACCAGCAATAAAGAAGCTTCCGCTTCGTCGATATGAGCCAAGATGCGCCGCAGAATCATTCCGGCAATCCCTTTTCCGCGATAGTCAGGATGAGTGCAAACCGAACCGACCGAAAACACATTCAACCGGGCGCTACCGATGCGCACAATGCTCGGCACCAAGCCTACAAATGAAACAAGCCCGCCATCCGCGAACGCGCCGTATGACTGGCCCAGACTAGATGAAAATACATGGGGAAAAGCCTGCGCCATTGAAGGCTGGCTAGACGTGCGAAACGTTTCGTCAGAAAGCCGAACAGCTGTCTTTAATTCATCAGCATGCAACAAACGGACATCGACCATGGGCATGCTCCCCTTTCTCACAATTCGAGAATCAATCGATCATAGTCAGCTGGATTTAAACTGTATAGTTCGGCGCGCCTCTTTTTCGCTTCGGGACAGAACTCGCTTGCATCCTGAAACAGAAACACCCTGTTCAATGCTCGCTCCACCTGATCCGACTGCCCCGACTCCTTTAACAGCTGCATCAATTCATAATCCCGGATTCCCCGTTGCAACCATTTGTATCGAAGCGACAACAACGGTTTTCCGGTAGCCCCCGGATAAACAAAATTCATGTCTCCCGCTTTCCAAACCGGCGCCCGATATGACAACTTTTCCAAGGGGCGCTCCGGCCAAACCGTGTAATTCCAACGCAAAAAGCCGTCCAACTTCCACTTTTCTGCTAGCCATGGAATCAGTCGGCACTCCACCGGCGGCGACCCGATGAACGTGTTGGGAAAGTCGGGGTGACAACAAACATAATACAACAACTTTCCGGGGATTTGCGGTTTTCGTTCCAGCAGCTGCTCATACTCGGCGGCCACACATTGCAAGATGGGAACATAATCATGGATTTCGGAAAGATTGTGGTGGAGAAATGCCGTTTGAGCGATGGCAATCTTATAACGAAAACAGGGAGCGACTTGCCGCAAAGCAGACACTCTCTCTTTAAACACGGCAAACTCTTTTGGCTCATCAGCAAGAACGCGGACGCGGTCAATCCAACCTTTTTCGATGAAATGCGCTTGCAACGCCCGCACGTAGGCGTCGAAATCCTCTCTCCGGCGCATAAAGCGAAATGTACCCGACCCGCTGTCATAATAGCGAATGCGGACACCATCGGGATGATCCGCGATGACAGACCCATAACCCGCCTCGGGGTCCTGCCAGATGTTCAACAATCCGAATAATTCGATCTCCTCTGCAATCCCATATCGTTCCGCCAGAGCTACATAGCGGTCCATGGCAGAAAAATCATATACAAACTGGCCGTTCCCGCGCCGAGTGACCCGAACCATGCTGTATTCGAACAAATCGGCAGGTTCCGGATCACGATGACTGTGTTGTCCCGACCACGGAATTTCCGACACCACCACGGACACCGCTTTTTGCCCCAATTGCGCCAAACTGTGCAGATAACGGTCAAGAATTGCAAAATGTTCGTCAGACCACAGACGGACGTCGTACTTTCTGGCGATGTTGGAGTTGTGCTGCCACAAATCGAGATAAAACCGGTATTGCGATGGTTCCGGCAACAAGTAATCTTTGATGGTAAGGGAAAACGGGCACTCACCCAACAGCCGCTCATCTTCAAACAACGTGCGAGCATATATTCGCACCATGCCGCTATACACACCTGGCTGGCTGGCATCGGTCGTTTCGCACTCCACCCACACTTGTTGCAAATGCCGACGTTCTACAAACACCGTACTTTGCTCCAGCAACACGTCCGATTTCAAACACCCATCATCATCCTCAATCAATCCGATCAAACGGACTTCCGTCCGCACCGGCGCATCCGTGTCAATTTCCAACCGCACAATGGTGAGCGGACCGCCTTTCCAAAACAGGGGATCGGTGCTTGTAGTGAGCAGAAATGCTTCATCTGCGGCAATGAGCACTTGGAAAGCAGCGCTATCTCTCCGACAACAGGCGAGATCCAGACGTTTAGTGGCCGTCACCTGCCGCACTTCCTCCCAAGTGAGTGATCCCTTTACATATTTGTGAAACATCGTGGCCAAACCGAAATGCAACGCGATCCCTCCAGACTGCAAGCGCTAAGATGGGGTTATAACGCAACGGTTTCTCCGGTCAGGCGGCTTTCATTCACCGCCTCGATGAAGCGGATGATTTGCCGTGTTTCCCGGAAATCAACAGGTGGTTTCCCTGTGGTGAACATCTCCATGATATGCGTGAGCAGACTGGCATAGTACGGTTTGGCGCTGGCGTTCACATCCACGGCGCGCGTGCCTCCACATCGATGGATTAAAGCGCCGAACCCATTGTTTCCCTTGCGGTTGCCGCGAACAACGCCGATACGTCCATCTTCCCATATCCCTACCGCCACATCCTGTTCATCGTTGCCTGCCGCAGTGACGCGGACACATCCTTTGCCCAGGATGGCAAACAGCATTTCCACGGTGTGAATCCCATACCAGAACCAGCCGGGTTGCGTCGGTTCAAGCGGCATGGGGCCGTAACAATCCACTCCGTAAACATCACCTGGTTCCGTTTCAGCTAGCGCCGTTGTCAGCGCTTCCGCGTATCGGAGCGCGGAGCAACTCAATACCGGCACCTGATATCGGTCGGCGAGAGCAAAGATTTTATCCGCATCGGTACTGGTGAGCGCCAATGGTTTATCGATGAACACCGGTTTGCCGTAGGGAGCAATTTTTTTAAATTGTTCCAAATGCACCCTCCCATCAACCGATTCCAACAAGATGGCATCGACTTGTTCGGCGACGGTTTCAGGCGTGCTGACAATGGCAACTCCATATTGATCGGCCAGCTGACGCGTATATTCTTCCACACGTGTTCGACTCAGATCAAAGTCAGGGGACCCACCAGGATATGCCGCAACGACCCGCCCACCAGGCACATGATGTGGCTCTTTTGGATCATGCAACAATTTCGTAAACGCCGTCACATGCGACGTATCCAAACCGATGATGCCCAATCTCAATGTACTCAAGGTTTTCACCTCTTCCGTCACGAATTGCTCCCTTCTTGATCCTCCGGCCAGCCAATAGGCAAAAAAGCGTTGGTCAGCGCCGACTCTCTCGCCCTCAAGCACATCAACGCACTTAGCAATCCGGCTTCCATCGGCGCAATCGACTTCGCCTCCCCTTTCATCACCGCGATGAAATTGCGGGCGAGCACTGCGTCTCCACCGAAGTGGCCCGCCTCTTCAGTCATTTCGTATGTCTCAACCACAGGTGAATGATGCATGTAAACTTTGACTGTATTTGTGTAGAAGTCGAACTCCAACGTTCCTTTGTAGCCCAGTAAGCGGGCTCCCCGGCTTCCAGCCTTCCCTCTGGCGAAGAAATTTTGTGAATAAGAGACGTGCATCCCGGTCTCATACCGGATCAACGCGCTTCCTGCATCTTCATTCCCCGTATCCACCGCAAAGCAACAGTATTCACCGGCTGGTGTTTCATGGGGCAATCTGCGAATATTTACTGTGCTATCAGGACATGCATGCCGCTCATCACAATCAACGCATTTGAGCCCGGCCGGCTTATTCCCTTTGAACACCTGCTTGGACGTCATCGCGCAAATCAGCGTCGGCTGCATCCCCAACAGATAATTGATGTAATCAAAATCGTGCGTCGCTTTTTGCAAAAACAATCCGCCCGTTTCCTTTTCATCGCGGTACCAGTGATGATAATACACGCCGCCGTAGGGCACATTGTTAACAGCTTGCACATGCTCCACCGTACCGATCTTTCCCGAATCGATAATCTCTTTGACCAATGTCACCAATGGCGCCGCCCGAAGTGGGAAGGATACCACCACTTCGGTTCCGGTCGCCTCATATTTCTGTTTGAGTCGAAGCAATGCGTGCTCATCTGTAGCCACCGGCTTCTCCAAAAACAGGGGAATCCCCCTCGGCAAGACTTTGATGGCCATGTCCGCATGTAGTGAACATCGGGTGCCGATCAATATGCCATGCAATTCGGCCCCCTGCACCATTGCTTCCGGACTGTCATAAAAAACGATCTCTGTCGCTTCCTCTCCCAACTCCTGCTTAATAACATTGTTTTGCAAATCATTGATGGCCACCACCCGACAATCCGGATCGATTCGGCGCATTTCCGCCACCATGTGCCGAATCCGCCGTCCATACCCGATAACACCCAACCGCACCGCAGTTCCCCCCTATCCTTTAATGGCCCCTTGCATGCCGGAAACGAAATAACGTTGCATCATCAGATAGAAAACGATGATCGGCAACAGGGAGACCACCGTGCCAGCAGCCATGACTCGCACATCATCGCCAAAGGTGCCCGACAAATACGCAAGCCCCAGCGCCAAGGGATACAAGTCATCATTCTTTAACACGATTAACGGCCAGATGAAGGAATTCCACACGGATATGAACGAAAATACGCTTAACGCCGCCAGTGTCGGTTTCGTCAATGGCAACATGATGCTCCACCACATCCTAAACGGGCCACATCCGTCCAAAATGGCCGCTTCCTCCAGCTCTTTCGGAATGCTGAGATACGCTTGCCGCATCAAAAAGATGGAAAATCCGCCCACCAATCCGGGAATGATCAATCCCCACCACGAATCGATGAGCCCCAGTTTTTGCGTAATGATAAATAACGGCACCAGTTTGCCTTCTTCCGGAAAAAACATGGTACCGATAATTGCATAAAAAATCAGATCTCGGCCCGGAAATGTCATCCTCGCCAACGGATACGCGGTCAATGAGGTTAAAAACAGGTGGGCAGGCACCATCACCACGATCAGGATGAAAGAATTCAACAAATATTTCGGGAATGGGATTACCGTCAGAGCCTCCACAAACTGATCCCATACCGGCGGTTTCGGGATCAAGTCAGGCGGAAATGTGAATACATCCTGTGCATTCGATTTGAACGCTGTCGACAGCAGCCACAAAAAGGGACCGACAAACAAGAGTGCGATCAAAAGAAGCAACAGATACATCAACGCTTTGCGCGCGATGGCAATCCCCATGCGCTTGCGCTCCGCATTCATCCTACCCGCCCCCCGTTGGACAACTTGAAATTAATGATCGTCAAGACCATCAAAATGAGCCAGAGCACCATCCCCATCGCCGTCGCATACCCCATATCCAGCTCCACAAATGCTTTTTGATAAATGTACAGCGGCAATGTCAACGTGCTGTCAAATGGTCCGCCACCCGTCATGATATAAATGCTGGTAAACATCTGTACGCTAGCCAACGTGGATAAGACAAGGATCACGGCAATGGTCGGTCGTAGTTGCGGCAAATAGACATGCCACAATACCCTTACTCTGCCGGCACCATCCATCTTGGCGGCCTCCACCAACTCCTGTGAAATCGTCTGCAATCCGGCGAGATAGATCACCATGTAAAAACCAAGCGATTTCCAAACTTCCAACACAGCGACGGCAGGGAGGGCAGTGTCGGGGTTTAGAAGCCAGTTGACGGCCTCTTTTTGGAGGCCGATTCCCTGCAAAACAGCGTTAAGCAAGCCGGCGGGATGGTATAAATATTTCCATACGATGGCCACCGCCACCATCGAGGTGACCACAGGCAAATAATAGACCACTCGAAACAATTGGATGCCTCGCAGTTTCTGATTGACCAATATCGCGAGGAATAAAGGCACCGTTAACAGTAAAGGAACGATGATAAGGAAATATGTCAACGAATTGCTGACCGCGATCCAAAACTTCGTATCTTGCATCAATGCCCGATAATTCTCCCATCCCACCCATTCGGCGGGAGACAGGATGTGGTACTCAGTGAATGAATAATAAAACGCACTGAAAATAGGTAAATAGTCAAAGGTGAAGAACAATAGCAACGCCGGAAGTAAAAACAGATAAGGGAGTAAGGGAATGTTCCGCCTCTTTTTTTTAGATGCGCGATATTCGGCGGTTGGTACGGTTTCATTGCCCAAATCGCATCTCTCCCCATTGAAGAAAATCGGGCGGCGAAAAAATGCTTCGCCGCCTGTGCCCATGTGGGCGGCTATGACTTGGCAAGGGCTTCATTCCAATGCTTGACTGCTGTATCAAGTGCATCTTTCACTGTTTTTTTCCCAAGCATGGCCGCCCGGATCTGTTCCAAGTAAAACTCACGCAGTTCTTTTTGCTTGGGGTGGCCCATGTAAGTCAAGGTGAGGTGGGGAGCGTAGGTAACCATCATTTTGCGCGCGTGGTCTTGAATCGTTTTCACCTCAAAATTAGTGAAAAAGGGGTCTTTCAACGTATCTTCCGTCGAAGGGAAGATCGGGACCAATTTACAAAATTCCAACTGTTTTTGCGGGCTGGTCAAAAATAGGGCAAAGTCGGCCGCCTCTTTGGGATGTTTTGCTTTCTTTGGTATCACAAACAGCTGGATATCCTTGACCGCCACTTTTCCCGTGGTGGTAACTGGCGGAACCACTTTCAGTTTTGACAGGACATTGGGCGCGTTTTTCTCAATGTTGTTCAACTGAAACGAGCTGGCCAAACCGACGTGCGCCGTCAATCCGTTGTCAAGGGTTTGCTGCAATTGCCGATCATCTTTTACCAGCGCTCCCGGAGCAATCGCCCCGTCCTTGTACGCTTGGATGAATTTTTCCACAAAGGCGATGTGTTGAGGAGAATTGAATACAGCCTTCTTCCCATCGGCGCTTAATATCGGCAATCCTTCGGTGGCGAACGTTTCCAACCCAGGCAAGTCATTGGAGCCATAGACATGGGGCAATCGTTGATGAATTTGTTTGCCATATGCAAACAGTTCATCCCACGTTTGCGCCGGCTTGTCGGACGAAAGTCCCGCTTTTTGATACAGCTCGGTGTTAATCAAGCCGATTGGCGGCCCCGCATGGTACCAAGGAATGGCCATCACTTCGCCATCACGGTTGGTCACACTTTTAACCAGCCCGTCAATATAAGGGGCCATTTTCTCTTTGGCGACCACTTCTGAAATCGGTCTTAATGCATGATAGCCTTGCAAAACGGATAACCCTTCACTCGTCTCATTGACCAAATCGGGAGCGCTGCCACTTGACAAAGCAGTGAACAACTTTCCGGTCATGTCCGCCCCGGGAACATCCACCCAATGGATATCCACGTTGGGGTGGTTTCTCTCATACTCCTGAATGGCACCCTCGATGTAGCCCGAGAAATTTTTCTTCAGGTTGATCGTCCAAAATTCCAGCTTAATCCGTTCGGAATTGTCAGCCGCCGGGTCGGAGCCAGTGCAACCTGTCATCCCCACAACCAACAAGAAGGACAAGATCCAAGCCGCCGCACGACTGATTTTCATCCTTGTTTCCCCCTTGGCCCTCTTATTCCAATTTCATGCGATAAAGTTGAACCAATCGTTCGATCTTGCCATTCCACAATGCCGCTGTTTCTTTTGGAATATGGATGCCCGTCAATGCACGGATCTCAAGCGATAAGATACTGAGTGACTGAATAGCACTACGATTCCGTTCCGAAAAATGGGCGTCGATGGCCCGGTTCATCTTGTTCAACAGGCTGCGCTTAATCCCATGACGAAGATCAGCGTTGGCGATCTCATCCTGCAACTTATAGGAAACGTAAGCAGCTTCGACCGCTCGGAATGCCTTTTCGCGGCGATTGGGGTCGTAAATGATATTCTCGCCGATCATCCCGGCGTAACTGCTGGAAATGTTCCAGCCGCTTTTTTTCTCAAAGCCGCTGTTCTTCATCGTAAAACCGCGTGCGTTGAAGTCATCAAATCCGACATTATCCCAGTAATTTCCAACCCCGTTTTTTTCATACAACCGGATGGTCAATGTCGCCGATTTTTTCCCAGTGAGGTAAGGGGTTAAGTCCAGATTCACCTCTTCCCACTGGCCGCTCACGGTGTTATGGGCTACATCCTGCTCCCACACCACCTGCTCATCAATCAACAGTTGCTTAACGTGATAGCCCTCCAATTTGGGACCTTCGGCCATCGTTCGGAAAGAAAGCGCATAGTTGCCCGATCCATCCGGATGGATAACCTGGCTGGCGGAAACGTTATCACCCGGCTTGGTCGAAACCCCCGACGGCACAAAGAAGCTCATATAACCGTTGCCAGTAGCCGCCTTCTTGTCAGGCTCTGCAATAAACTCTTTCTCCAATTCATACGTGATAATGCCTGCCAATTTACCTTTCCGCAGATTGTCCACTGCAGTCTGGACTGTTTCGCGAACATACTCCACCGATGGGTTGCCAGGCGTGTTGGTCAAGTACGAAGTGTAAACCATCCACACGAGAGGCAAATTGTATTTTTTTAACAACTGGTAAGCTTCGTCAATCTGTTGTTGCTCAGTGGACCAGACCGAGGTGTTACGGTAAGGATCATCGCGATAAGCTACAATCACACCATCGATATAGTCTCCTCTGGTTCTTAGAAATTCTTCTGTTAAAGCAGGGAAATACATGAGGGGCATAAACGAAGGCAAAAACTTCAGATTGGGGTTAATCACTGTGGAGGCTTCTCTCATCTTCGCCATATATTCTGGCGTGAAGAAATCAAGATTATGGTTGAAGTCATCAATCGCCCAACCGATGAGATTGTCATATTGTACAGAAAGCTCAGCAATCGCTTTCCCCCACGCCACATAATCTGTTGTGTATGGGTAAGATTTGCGGCTACCTGTCGATTCCGACGGGGGAACCAAATACAAAACAACATTGATGCCGGCTTTCTTGGCAGCAGGCAAAAACTCGTCTTTGAAGTCATCCCAATCAGTCGGTTGGTACCAATTCAAATAGTAATACGTATTGACGTTTAATTCTTTCAGTTTTTTGATCATAGCCGGAGTGTCCACATGCCGGACACCGTCGGCCCGTGGTGTGGCTTCCCGCTCAAATCCCGCATAATCGGACAGTTTGGCGTCTATGTGACTGCGGCTGGACACAGGTTCCGCTTTCACAACCGGGGGTGGGCCGATGTTCAACGCCCCCCACAGGATGACAATCAGGGCCAACCAGTACATCCCTTTTTTCATTCTGCTCTCCCCTGTAAATGGATTTAAACCGTACAAGCGCAGCAACCACTGAGAAACCCAAACAAACCACCCGATTCTCCGTTCCCCTCGGGATTTGACGAAGCTGGCTGTATATTGGGCACCGATGTCAGCCCGAACATAAAACTGCACGGAAAAATGCCTTTAGCCTGATAACTAGGAACAGCAACAACTCCAACATCATTCTATTCGACGATGGGTTGGATCATGCGTTTGTCGGAACAAATCTCATGTGTCTGGCTTCGATGGAACATCACACCAGGAAACCAAAAATCGGGGGCAGGGTGGCAAACCCGGGACAACGATTGACAGCCAGTCCGCCTGCGCCGCACAAAGGGCATATGTCCGCATGAAAAAACAACAGGGTTAACAGGGAAAACTTGTATGTTAATTTCAACCATATATATTTCAAAATATCATGAATTTTCCAAGCAGTCAAGGCCACCGCCTTTACTCTACTGGTTGGCCGCGTTCTGTTTCGCCTCCCTATACGCACGCATAAACAAGCTGGCTCTTTTGGCGATCACGGCATCATCCCCACCGGGCGCCACCCCTTTGGTCAGTTCCGAACCAACTCCCACCGCCGTCGCCCCAGCTGCGATCCACTCTCCCACTCTCTCAGGGGTGATCCCGCCCGTCGGCATCAGATTGGCTTGAGGCAATGGACCCTTCACCGCGCGGAGCAGGCTGGGGGAAAACTGATTTGCAGGAAACAACTTTATTATGTCCGCACCCATCTCCAGCGCTTTTTGCATTTCCCGCAATGTGACCGCTCCAGGAATCACAGGCACACGATAGCGATTGCACAAGATGACAGTGTTTTCATATAAGCCGGGAGACACGATGAATTCGGCCCCGCAGAGGATGGCCGCTCGCGCCGTCTCCGGATCAAGCACCGATCCTGCACCGATCACGACACCCTCACTGGCACACTCTGCTGTCAATGAGTCAATCGCATTTAAGGCGTTCGGGACAGTCATAGCGATTTCGACCGCTCTGATTCCCCCGTTGATCGCATGCCGCGAGATGTTGATTGCTTCTTCCGCCGAACGTCCGCGCACGACGGCCACCACTCCTGCCTCCATCAATAACTGCAATGTTTTCAACTTCTTCACTCCCCGCCACCTCTCACCTTTCAATATGGTTGCGCGTACCAAGTACTTGCTCCACTTCTTCCCATGTAGGCAATGCCTCCCAATCACCCGGCGAACCAACGGCAATGGCTCCAACCACATTGCCCAAATGCGCCGATTCCGCTAGGCTTTTGTTTTTCAGAAGTCCGACGATGAATCCAGCGCAAAAGCCATCACCCGCCCCCACCGTATCTGTCGGTCGCTCAACTCTGACATGGGGGACAACCGTAATTTTTCCGCGCTCGTGCACGTAAGTTTCATTGGCCCCACCTTTGATGATCGTAGCACCCGGCAACGCTTGCACATGTTCCAAAATCTCCGCAAAATCGTCCGTTTGATAAAGCAACCGCAATTCCGGCAACCCGGGGAGAAAATAATCGGCCATTTTCGCAAGCTCCAATAAAATCGGCCGCGCTTGGTCCACAGACCAAAGTTTGAGGCGTACATTAGGGTCGAAGCAAACTTTGACCTGTTGAGATTTGGCCACCTCAACTGCGCGAAGCACCGTTTGGTGACAAGAATCGCTCAACGCGGGCGTGATTCCCGTGATATGCAAAATTTTGGCGTTGGTGATATATGCTTCGTTCAAATCAGCTGGCGACATCAAACTGGCGGCAGAATGTTTGCGGTAATAATAAACAGCAGACCGCTCAGATATCGTTTCCCTGAGCATAAGGCCGGTGTTTGCATCCGTTAAAAAACGGGCTTGTGATACATCAACCCCCTCACCCCGCAATACCTTGCCAATGTGGCGCCCGATCGGATCGTCCCCTAACAAGCCGCACCAGCCCGCTGCATATCCCAAGCGCGCGATGCCGATGGCCACATTGCTTTCCGCACCGCCGAAGGATTTTTCAAATAGCGTGGAATGGGCAATACCTTTGCCACCCATCGGCGTAAATAAACCCATTGTTTCACCAAACGTCACCACATCAACGTGCGGAAAAGATGGATGCCGATCAGCCAAGCTCATCACATCTCCCTTCAAACGCCTCGTTCCCTTGCAACATCAAACCCCGGAATAAGCGGCAAAACCGCCGTCAACCGGAATCGTGACACCCGTGACGAAGCCGGACATGTTTTCATCGGCTAACCAGATTAACGTACCAAGCAAATCTCGTGGGACACCAAACCTACTCATCGGCGTGTGGGACAAAATTTTTTGGGATCGTTCGGACAACGACCCATCTTCCTTCAATAATAATGCCCGGTTTTGTGATGTCAGGAAAAAGCCCGGTGCAATCGCATTCACGCGAATCCCCGCTTCGGCCATATGCACGGCGAGCCATTTGGTAAAGTTCTCCACCGCTGCTTTGGCTGCGCTATAAGCGGGCACTTTGGTCAACGGGCAAGAAGCACTCATCGAAGATATATTAATCACCACCGCCCCTTTCCGGTTGACCATTTTCCTTGTGAAAACCTGTGTCGGAATAAGCGTACCCTGCATGTTGAGATCAAACACTGCTTGAAATCCTTCACTCGTCAAATTAAAAAAGGTGGTGATCCCCTCCTTGTTGTCATCTTCCGCTTTCCATGTTTCATGGGTCGTGGTTGCTTGCGGATGATTTCCGCCCGCGCCGTTGATCAATATATCGCATGCGCCCCAACGCCTGGATACGACCTCTTCCGCCTTTTTCACACTGTCTGGGTTCAGTACATCACAAGCGATGGCAATCGCTTCACCTCCGGATTGCACGATTTCATGCGCCACTTGTTCACCGCGTTCCACTCTTCGGTTCAGAATGGCCACCTTTACCCCCTGCTGACCGAGCTCCCGCGCCATTTCACCGCACAAAACCCCGCTTCCGCCCGTTATCACCGCCACTTTTCCTTGTAAGTTCTCGTTCCTTATCATGCACGTCTCTCCTGCCTCGCTTGTTCCAGCGCATCCCAAATCCCCCATAAATACATGATCCCGAGAGCCCGATCATACAGACCGTAGCCCGGCCGGCACTTCTCTCCCCATATGTGCCTGCCGTGATCCGGCCGTGCGTAACCCTTAAATCCGCTCTCATGATACGCCTTCACAATATCACATATATCGAGCGAGCCGTCGCAAGATCGATGCGATGTCTCAATAAAATCGCCGTTTTCATAAACTTTCACATTGCGAATGTGGGCAAATGGGATGCGATCGGCAAATTCCCTAACCATGGCAGCAACATCGTTGGCTGGGTTGGCTCCTAAAGAGCCGCTGCAAAGAGTTACTCCATTGGAAGGGCTGTCTACGAGACTTAGCACCCTTTTGATGCTTTCCCTGCTCGTGATAATCCTGGGCAATCCAAACACCGGCCATGGCGGATCATCAGGGTGAATCGCCAGTTTGATGTCATGCGCCTCTGCGACGGGAACCACTTGTTCCAAGAAATACTTCAAGTTGTTCCATAAGTCTTCTTCAGTCACATGCCGATACGCCGCAAACAGCTTCTCCAGATCCTTCAATCTCTCTGGCTCCCAACCGGGCATGGTCAAATCGCGTTGGTCCGCCATCCGCTTGACCAACTCGTCAGGGTCCATCTGATCCACTTTTGCTTTTTCATAAAAAAGCGCCGTTGACCCGTCTTCCATCTCTTTATACAAGTCCGTCCGGGTCCAATCAAACACAGGCATGAAATTATAACAAATCACCTTCACCCCGACTTGTGCCAGTTTTTCGATTGTTTTTTTGTAATTTTCAATATATTTTTCACAAGAAGGGTATCCCAATTTAATATCTTCATGCACATTCACACTCTCGACAACCTCAATGTGCAACCCATGCTCCTCAGCGACCTGTTTGACTCTCAATATCTCCTCGAGCGGCCATTCTTCACCTGCCGGCACATCATGCAGAGCCCACACAATCCCTTCCACACCGGGAATTTGTTTGATTTGAGCCAAACTGACCGTATCATTGCCCTCACCATACCAGCGAAACACCATTCTCACTGTTGATCCCTCCATTCAGGCATGAAACCGCCAGGACGCCAAATACTCTGTTTAATAAACATAAAACCTTTCTACAACCCCTCCTTACCTCATCATATTCAAGTTGAATTATTCAATAACTTCTCGATTAATGGGAAATTTCCTCTTTCATCCATCAAATCAGCAGACGAAACAGCCGGCAACAGATTCTTTTGGTCTATCAGCCATTCAAATCCAAAACAGACCACTTTGATTCCCGAATATAACAACCATCCATCCATTTTCAGGAAAGGAGAGGTACGGCACCAAGCATCACATCCAGACTTTTTTTCACCGTTATCAATGACGTAGCGAGCTAAAGTGATACCAACAAAAACGCCATGGATGTATTTAAAAAAAACTTTTTAAAATAGTAAATTAGTAAGAGGATATTTTAGAATCTTATATAATATTATATAATGCAGAATATAAACCATTTTCCGAACTAATATGGAGGTGATAAAGAAAATAAGCTTTTTTCTTGGGATTCAGACGCCCATATCCACCCTCTCGCCACTGGCAATCATATGAAATCAAGTGCGAAAAAATTAATTTATCGAAAGGGGCAAATAAAATCTTGGGCAACAATATGCATTTGTTTTTAGATTTTATCCCGGCATTGATTTTGGTATTGGTCGCTTCATATATATGCGGCAATTTAGCCCGATATATTGGACAACCCAAAGTTGTCGGTGAAATGATTGCAGGAATACTGATCGGCCCTTCGTTTTTAGGAATTTTCGCACCACAAACCATGTCTACTCTTTTCACTGCCGATGTTAAAAGCATTTTGTACATCCTCAGCAATTTGGGGTTGGGCATGTACATGTTTTTGGTTGGGGCGGAGGTGGATGAAAATAAGCTGACTAAGAGCCTCATTCGCAAATGCACCATTCTCTCTACATCCGGGATCTTGGTTCCACTTTTGTTAGGAGTGGCTATCGGTTTTTTCTATTATTCTGAACTATCCCTTCCAAACGTTCATCCATTCTTGTTCGCCTTATTCATCGGGTCTGCGCTGTCACTGACGGCCTTCCCCATGCTAGCACGGATTATCCAAGAGCGGAATCTAACGACCACACACTTTGGCACATTGGCTTTGCTAGCCGCTTCCATCGATGACGCCCTGGCGTGGTGTTTGGTAGCATTAATCACTGCGTTGGCTCAAGCCCAAGGGGTTTTTGCCGGTGTATC
Source organism: Laceyella sacchari (assembly GCF_004343255.1). Classification (GTDB taxonomy): domain Bacteria; phylum Bacillota; class Bacilli; order Thermoactinomycetales; family Thermoactinomycetaceae; genus Laceyella; species Laceyella sacchari. The sequence continues at coordinate 1,410,058 of NZ_SMDD01000001.1, forward strand.
TGCCATTGTGTTTGGCGCTATATTTGCGTGTTTTATGTTATTGCTTGTAAAAAAATGGATGGCGCGTTTGGGAGACAAAGTCGAAAAAGCAGGTTCCCTTTCGATCAATCACTTTTCTCTCATTCTTTTGCTCCTCCTCCTCGCCATTTGGTTCACTGACTATATTGGCATCTATTCCGTATTCGGCGGATTTATCGTCGGTCTTGCAATGCCGAGACATAAAGTGTTTGCTCGCGAATTGCAATCCAAATTCCAGCCGGTCGTCATTTCACTGTTGTTGCCCATTTTCTTTGCCTATTCTGGGTTAAACACCGATTTAACCACCATTTTCAGCAACATGTCCCTGCTGATCCCTGCTATAGTCGTGCTGATCGCATCGATCGCCGGTAAATACGGCGGATGCGCGCTGGCTATGAAAAGCATCGGATACTCTTGGCGGGAAGCTTCCGCCATCGGGATGTTGATGAACGCCAGAGGGTTGATGGTACTGATCTTGGTCAACATCGGAATTTCCTATCATATCATCACCACCGAGTTGTTCGCCATTTTGGTGTTAATGACCCTGGTGACAACCATTGGGGCAACGCCGGTTTTCAACCTGCTTTATCCCACACATCCGAAGGAGAAACGAGGAGTTATTGACTTGAAACCTTTGCCCAAACAATCTTAATGGCGCTCAATCCCCTACGGAAATAACAATTACCTATTCGCATACATACGCCCGTTTCCAAACAGGCGCAGCCCAAAGCGGCTTCACTGGCCAGCATTGCTGCAACTCAATGTATGCATCAATCAAACACTGGAGGGATTCATATGGACAAATTGTATGATGTGATTATTGTTGGCGCGGGTCCGGGAGGACTTCAAACAGCACTGACTTTGAAAGAGTTGGCTGACGAGTCCAACCAGAAGCTGAACCTGTTGATCATCGAATCCGGGAAACAGGCAGGAACCTTCTTCACAAAATATCCTGTTCATGGGCAATTGATCAGCAACAACAAATTGTATACCGGTAAGCCGCCTAAGAGCCGATACGCAGAACGGTTTGACTGGAACAGCTTGGTAACCAAAGAGAAGAAAATCCTAATGAGAAATTACAGCCGCGACTTCTTTCCCCGCCGAGAGGCATTAGTGGAGATGTTAAACGATCTGGTGGCGGAATATGAATTGCCTGTCATGTATAACACGACTTGGCAAGGAACCCGCCAAACCGAGCAAGGGCATTTTGAAGTGGTGACAGACAAAGGAACCTTGCATTGCAAATATCTCGTGGTTGCGACAGGGATGACACCCAATTATCCGCCAATCCCCGGATTGGAACACACCACGCCATATTCTGAAATGAAAAAGAAAGATCATTACCGTGACAAACGGGTGCTGATCATTGGCAAAGGGAACAGCGGCATGGAATGCGCACAAGAAATATTGAATGAGGCGAACCTGATCATGATCGCAAGCCGCCATTCCACCCGCTTGGCCTACAAAACCCATTATGTGGGCGACGTCAGGGCGGTCAACGCCTTGCTAGTGGACAACTACCAATTGAAGCATCAGGCCGCGTTGTTGGATTGTGAGATCACCAACATCGAAAAAGTGAAAGACGGTTTCAACGTAACTGTCCACTATATGCACGCGGAAGATGAAAAAGAAACGCTGTTCTTTAATGAAATCATCGCCGCCACCGGTTTCCGCGCCAACATCGACCATCTGGTAAAAGATCTCAATCTGCAGATAGTTAACAATAAATACCCTTCCATCTCCGGCGTGTTTGAATCGACGGAAGTGCCCAATCTGTTCTTCGCGGGTACACAAACCCATGGCCTGGATTACAGAAAAACATTTAGCGGATTTATTCACGGCTTCCGATACAACAGCAAAGTACTGGCTCACAAACTAGCGGAGCGCTTGGGATATCCTACCAACCACCCCACCATCCCCAACGAAGAGATTGTAAGCCATATTTTGGAGGAATTGACAGAGGCTGCCGACCCTTATTTGCAACCGGGCTTTATCGTCTATGTGTTGCGTCATGAAGGGGGCGTGTGGAAACAGATTGGTTACCAAACGATTCACGAGTATGAAAGCACTCCGTTGCAAGAAGGGCAATGTTTGCTAGCCGCTTCGTTGGAATATGGAGACATCCATCGATTCACCGACCCTTTGAGCATTCCCCGCGTGCCGGGAGAACCGAAAGAAAGCGTTCACATTCATCCAGTCATCCGGGTTCGCAACGGGCAAAACGTCATCGAAAAATTGGATTTAGAAGAACACTTGGAAAATCAATTCATGAATTTGCCGACGCATCATCAACAGCTGCAGGATTTTCTCAACACCCAGCTGGGCAAGAAAGTAAATGTTTAAACGATCCCTGGCACGCAGTATGCACGCTTCCCTCGCTGTTCGACAAGCAAAGAACCGACGCTGACAGGCGTCGGTTTTTTTGCCATTCGTGCTAAAGGTGACGCAATGGCGTCTGATCCGCATAGCTTTCCAATGCTACTGCCGGTGCCTCAGATAGGATGTTTGCATGAAGCACTTAATTCTGCGGCCAATTCGACGATTCTCACCAAAATCTGGTGCATCTCTTCCAGAGTCGTCTCTGGGTGGATGGGACAAAGACGTATGACCACTTTCCCTTTCAAGGTGGTGGTGCTCACCATCGCAAATCCCCTGTGAACGACTTCTTCCGCCAGCTGCTTGTTAATTTCATTGATGGTGTCTAGTGTCGCTGATTCCTTGGGCAGGTAGCGGAATGTGACCACACCCAACTGCGCAGGCGTCACCACCTCCCAATCCTCCGCTTGACGCACGAATGCCTCCGCCTGTTCAGCCAGCATGATCCCATGGTCAATCGCTTGGCGAAATGATTCAGCGCCAAACGCTTTGAGCGACAACCACACTTTGAGCGCCCGAAATCTGCGCGAAAGCTCAATGCCGCATTCCCCGAAATTAATCTGTTGATCATTGCCGAGGTCGATGTCTTGCAGATACTCCGGCGCCATGCTAAATGTTTCCCGCAAATGTCGTCGATTCCGAACCAACACGCAGCCGGCATCATACGGCTGAAACAACCATTTGTGCGGGTCCATGGTTAGTGAATCGACGCGCTCCATCCCACGCAACAGCTCTCTTCCTTTATCCGTGAGGGCTGCCGGTGCCCCATAAGCTCCATCGGCATGCAACCAAGCATCCACTTCGCGACAAACATCCGCCAATTCATTGAGCGGATCAACTGCTCCAGTATTGGTCGTTCCAACATTGGCGATCACACAGAAAGGTTTTCTCCCGGCCATGCGGTCTTCTTCTATTTGTCGTTTCAAATCACTGACAGAAATCCGGAGGCGATCATCCGTTTCAATCCACCGCAGTTGATGTGGTTGGAACCCCAACACTTTCAATGCACGCTCCACGGAAAAATGGGTTTGGTCGGAAAAGTAAACCACGGCTTGGTCAATGTCATTATCCAGTTTGACCTGCCTAGCCACGGCAAGCGCAGTCAAGTTAGCCATCGAACCTCCGCTCACAAACAACCCTCCCGCGGAATCAGGAAAACCTACCATCGTTTTAAACCAGTCAATGGTAATCAGCTCGACCTGCTCCGCACCCGCCGCCGCAATCCATGCTGTTGGAAAAATATTAAACCCGCTGGCCAAAAAATCGGCCACCACGCCAACATAGTTGTTGGGGCCTGGCACATATGCAAAAAAATGTGGATGATCCACATGTGTAATGTGATTGAAGACATGGTCATGCAAATAGGCAAGTAGTTGCTCCGGGTCAGAACCGGACTCCGGGAGCGGTTCCGTCAGCTTGTGCCTGAGGAACTCACCGTCAATAACCCTTGAAACCGGTTTGTTCTTAATGCCGCTGATATGGTCAACGATCATGTCAACTGCTTGGTATCCCAATCGACGCATCTGTTCTGCTGACAACTGCAAATTTTTGGACATCCGCTTCTCTCCCACTCAATCAGAATGAGGCGAGTGTCACACTCGCCCTTGTTTATATCTGAAAATCACCGATCGTTTGCGTCGGATTACTCACCACCGCTTTGATCAATCGATGGAGGCGGTTTAATGTCTCCCGCACTTGCTCCGTATCAAAGACATGTTGGTCATGCCCGAATTTCAGCGTGATTCGTTCTTCAGGGAAACAGATGATCCCGTATTTCGTATGCGGTTCATCCACCACATCGTAATTTTTGACGACGAAGCCCCTATTCTTATTTGGTGCGAATACAGCCGGATCGGTGGGATAGTTTTCAAACACCCACAGATGGTCAGTAAGCTGATCTTGCAACGCGCTTTCTTTTTGAATATCAATCAAAGAGCAATAAGCATATTCATTGCACTTCAATGTATCCTGTTGCACAACTTGCAGAAGATCGGCAAACGTTGACGATTCCGTCCACGAGACTCTGATGGGCAACACATTTGTGAACAGACCGAACATCTGCTCAATCCCCTCTACTTCCGCAGGTCTTACTGACACCAGATTGGGCACAACCACTTCTTGTACATGGTTGATTTTGCCCAGCAACACACTCCACGCAACCATCAATGCCGAATTTAGCGTGACGCGGTTGTCTGTCACAAACTTCCGTAATTGGCTGCTCAGTTGCTCGTCCAATGTCAAATCCATAAATGTAAAGTCAGATCTCTTCTTGTGTGCGGTCTCCTTCTGGAAGGGAAGGCCGACCGGCCGATTGTAACCTGCCAGATAATCACGCCAAAAACGGCGTGCTTTTTCATGGTCTTGTGCGGCGATCCAATCCACAAACGATTGAAATGGTTGCACCGGAGTTAATTGTGCAGTGATTCCCGCTTGTCCAGCTTCGTAGAGTTGAACCAATTCTGTCAGCAAAATGCTGACGCTCCACCCATCACATAACAGATGTTGGGCGCTCCAGATCACCTTGTGCTCTTTCGGCCCCAATTGAAACACACAGAGGCGAGTCATGAGTTCGTCAAACGCAAATCCCCGGGCCAGATTTTGACTCATCCACCGTTGCAAGCATGCTTCTTGCTCCTGGTCGGTCATTCCCTGTAAGCTACGTACTTCCGCCTCCATTTGGGCTTCACGCAACACCGCTTGCCACGGTCTTCCTTGATCATCTTGCACGATGATCGTCCGCAGGGCGTCGTATCGGTCAACCAGTTGTTGAAAACACTGGATAAACAGATCGATGTCCAATTCCCCTTCAAGTGTCCAGATTGTTTGCTCAAAGTATGCATCGGTGTCCGGTACTTTGGCCGCATGTTCATAAATCACTTGTTGAAAGGGGGCCAACGGATAAATTCGTTCGATCGTTGCATGCGGCATCTTCTCTTGCATTTTTTTGCGAATCTGAAGCTCTGCTTGCGCCTTGAGTTCTGACTCGACCGCAACCCCCGCGTCGTCGCTGGAGTCGCTTGTCCCTTCCGGATGGGTCAGCATGGAACGATCCAACTTCTTAATCGTCCGCGCAACATCTCTTAACACTGGGAATTCAAACAAACTTTTGGTATCCAGATGATAACCCTGTACAAAAAGACGTGCAGACACCTGAATCGCCTTGATGGAATCTCCACCCAAAGCGAAGAAATGGTCGTTTGCTCCGATCTGCTCCACATTTAACACTTCTTGCCATACACTGGCCAGTATCTTTTCGAGTCCCGCTTGGGGAGCGACAAACTTCTCTGCATTCCTTTGCTTTTTGGGGACTGGGAGCGCTTTGCGATCCAATTTCCCATTGGGCGTTAACGGCAATTGCTCCAAATGGACGAGATGGGCGGGAATCATATACTCTGGCAAGTGTTCCATCAAATGCTTCCGCAACGCTTTCTCATCAATCTCTTGTTGAGCCACCACATACCCCACCAAAAACTTCATGCCGCGCTCATCCGTCTGATCAATCACCACGGCTTGATCTACATCGGGATAGGTAAGCAAACAATGAGAAATCTCTTCCAATTCCACTCGATAGCCTTGAATTTTCACCTGATAATCCTGACGACCTAAAAATTCAATATAGCCCTCCGGGCGCATTCTGCCACAATCCCCCGTTTTGTAAATCGGGCCGAATTCCGGATGCATAATAAACGCATCCTTTGTCTTCTGATCGTCATTTAAGTAGCCTTGGGCCAGGCCGGCACCCCCGATGTACAAGTCACCGATCACGCCGACTGGACACATCTTCTGATCGTAATTAAGCACATAATACGTTTGGTTCGCCAGCGGTTTGCCATATGGGATGCTTTTCCAGTTCGCTTCCACCTGTTCGATCGGCCAATAGATAGACCAAATCGACGCTTCGGTCGCTCCTCCGAGGGAAATGACATCCGCAACCGGGAAATGCCGGTTGATTTTTGCCGGCAAAGGCAACGGAATCCAGTCTCCACTCAGCAAAACCAACCTCAACGATGTATTCTCAAAATGAGAACCCACATGATCTAGCGCCAAATCCATAATCGCTGGTACAGTATTCCAGATCGTGATCCCCCGACGCTCGACGGTGCGCACCAATTCGCGCATGTCTCTTGGATCGCGAATCATCACTAAGGTCGCGCCCGCACTCAAGGTCCCAAAAATGTCGTACACGGACAAGTCAAAACACATGGAGGAAATGCCGATAATACGATCCTCTTCATTTACTTCAAACTTCCGGTTAATATCTTGAATGGTGTTGGAAGCCGCTTGGTGGGTGATAATCACGCCTTTGGGTCTGCCGGTGCTTCCCGAAGTGTAAATGACATAAGCTGTATCTTCGGGTTCGGCCACGGGCGTCAGATCTCCGTCCGCATACGATGAGATCTCCATCGTTTCGTACAGGTCGGAATCAAGCAAGATCTTGCACGAACTGTTTTCCAAAATATAGGTTTGCCGCTCATACGGATGATCTGGATCAATGGGCACATAAGCTGCTCCCGCTTTCAGCACCGCCAGTAGGTTGATGATCGTCTCCACCTGTCGCTTCGCCAAAACGCCCACCCGGTCGCCCCGTCCAATGCCTCGGCTTTGCAGAAAACGGGCCACTTGGTTTGAACGTTGATCAAGCTCCGAATAAGTTAACCACTCCTGTTCAAAAACCACCGCCACTTGATCCGGCGTACGTTGCGCTTGATCGATGAACAATTGATGCAATGTAGCGGCAGGGATGGGTTCAGCCGTTGCGTTGTATTGGTCGATCAAAGCATAATCCTTTTGGCTGATACGTAGAGGGTTGATGTCCCCCTGCTCAACCAATTGATCCAGCAACTCCACAAATTGCGTGAACATGCTCTCCATCACTTCGGCATCAAACAACTCTTCGACGTAGTTCCAACTGACCAACAGCTCGCCGTTTTTTTCAATCACTACATTATCCAAATACACTTGCGGCGTCCGAGCGTGTATGTGGCGGAGAGAACCGATTTCTTCCCAAGCGAACGCGCCAGCACCAGCCAGCATGGAAGTGAACACAATCGGCATGACCGCTTTCGGCCTCATCTGGTGGTACCGTGTATAATCACGGATAAACTCCACACCGTCATAGTGTCGATGCTCCAACCCGTCCAGCAATGTGGATTGCGTCTGCTCCACCTTGGTGAAGAACGGTTGTTTTTGATCCATGTCCATATCCAAGAGGATGAGCGAAGTGAAATCCCCCACGATCTGCTCCACTTCATCATGTACCGGATAACGGTTAAAAACAGTCAAATTGATCGCCAACCGACGCTGATTGCTCCAAAACGCCAACACTTCCCCATAAACTGTACACAGCAAGGCCGATGGCGTCACTTGTTTGTCTTGCGCCAACCTTCGCAATTTTAACCATTTATCTTTGGTAATGATCGTCGTCAGCGATTGGAAGTTGGGAGTGCCGATTTCTGCCGGATCTTTAGCCAACAACAGCGAAGGAGCTGGCGGAAAATCAGGTAGCTTGTTGGTCCAATATGCTTTCGCCGTTTCATATTCCGTGCCTCGTTTCATGTCATCATAGATGTGCATATAATCCTGAAAGGTGAACGAGAGGGGAGGCAACTGAGCATCAGGCTGGTGGTAATAATGCATCAAGTCCTGCCCGACTAGATTCATGCTCGCTCCATCCATCAACAGCGCGTCATATCGGAAACACAATAAATAAGTGTGTTCTTGCAACTGGAATGCTTTTAATTCAAACAACGGCCATTGGCCCAATGGAAAGACATGGTCGATCATGCGCGAACGTTCTTCACGCAAACGTGCCGCTTGTTTTTCCGGAGGCATGGAAACCAAGCTCTCTACCTCAATCTCATATTCCGGGACGTCTCGCAAAATTTGCTGCTTCCCCTCCGGCAAGATCACTGCCCGCAACATAGGATGACGCTGAATAACCTTTTGGAAGCTCCGTGACAACCGCGCAATATCCAATTCTGTTTCATATTCGAAATACGTTTGCGGAGAAATCCCACTCAATTCAAATTGCGGATTGCGCCCCAACATGTAAGCGGTCTGCACTTCTGTCAAAGAAAACGGTTCCGAAAGATCTGCACGGCGAACCAGCACCCGGCCGTCGCTTTCTTGTTTTTGTGCTATCACCACCCGCTCGCTCAGCTCGGCGATGGTCGGATAGTTAAAGACATCTCTTGTACCCACTTTAAGCTGTTCTTTTCGCAATGCGTTGATAATCTGCAAGGCTTTAATCGATTCTCCACCCAAAGCAAAAAAATTATCATGGATACCCACCCGGTCGATTCCCATCACCTTTTCCCATGTTTGCGCCAACTTCTGTTCTACCGGATTACGCGGAGCAACATAAGGAGCGGACATTTGGTCGGCTTGACCAAACTCTGACAGCCGCTTGCGATCTACTTTGCCGTTGGGGTTTAGCGGAATGGCTTCAACCCGAATCAGGTTTTCGGGTATCATGAAATCCGGCAACACTTTGCCTAGATATGCCCTGAGCTCTGCAAAGGGAATGGTTTCCTCAGACGCATAGTAGGCAGCGAGCCACTTTCTGTTTCCATCGGTACGGTCGATCACGACGGCCTGGCTAATCTGCGGATGTTTTCTTAGTTGAGCCTCAATTTCCCCCAATTCGATTCGGTATCCCCGTATTTTCACCTGTTGATCCATGCGTCCTAAATATTCCAGCTCCCCATTGGGTAACCAGCGGACAAGATCGCCAGTGCGATACATGGTTTCATCAGGATTAAACGGATTGGGGACGAATTTCTCTGTGGTCAATTCAGGTTTGCCGAGATACCCCCGCGCCACCGCCACACCAGAAATACATAGCTCTCCGGGCATGCCAAGTGGTTTTAGTTGACCATATTTATTCATCACATATGAGCGATAATTGGGGTTAGGTTTCCCGATCGTCACCGTGCTAGCATCGCTTAAATCCTTAACAGCCGCGCAAATCGTCGTTTCAGTTGGCCCATAGATGTTCAATATCCGCGCGTCGCTGATGCTCCGAATGCGCTCAACCAAATCGATGGAAAAAGGTTCCCCGGCCAACAAAATCGTCTTCAACTCTTTTAGGAACATCGCTTCTTCCGGATCACTTAAAACCAGTTCCATCCGCGACGGAGTTGACTCCCATAACTCCACTCCATGACGTTTAACCAACTCACCCAATTCACTCGTAGCCGATTGGCCATCGGTGGCAATCACCACCGTGGAGCCATGCGTCAGAGGTATGCCAAATTCCAACAAAGAGATATCAAAGGAGACACTGGCGAGAAAAAGGAAAGATTGATTGTCTTTCAAATGTTCCCCCATCACATGCATGAAATGGACCAGGGAGCGTTGCTCGATCATAACCCCTTTGGGATTCCCCGTCGAACCCGAGGTATAAATGACATAAGCCAAATCATCGGGTGTGCTGTCCCGGCACAAATCGCTCCCTTCCCCCTGAAACCATCGCCCATCTTCCAAATGCACCACTTCACCCGCAAACCTTGGCAACGCTTTCACAGATCGCTTGCTCAGCAACCACTTGGCTCCACTGTCATGAAGCATGTATTCAATCCGTTCCACGGGATAGTGGGGATCGATGGGGAGATAGACTCCTCCAGCCTTCAAAATCGCCAACATGCCAACAAGCATTTCCACAGAGCGATCCACCATAACCCCAACGATACTATTTCTGGTTACGCCCCGATCTTTAAGGGTCAAGGCCAATTGATTTGCCTTTTTGTTCAATTCGCCATACGTGAGGGATTGATCCCCACACACAACAGCCAACCGCTCCGGGGCCTTGCGCGCTTGCGCCTCAAACAAATCCTGAAAAGTCTTCGTTAAGTCCACATCCGTCCGGACTTCGTTCATTTCCTCTTGCAACGTTTTCTCTTCTTCAGTTAAGATGCTGATCTCGTTCACAGCCATATCCGGGTTTCTCAGCACTTGCCGCAACACGTGAAGGTAAGAATCGGCAAACTGGTGCACAGGGATAGGCGGATGAGAACCACGGACATATTGGATAACGACTTCATCCTGCTCTTTCTCAGCATCCCTTTGCAACCAAATGACCAATTTTCGCTCGGAATCCTGTCCGAGCGACGGTTTGCTGTGCAACCTTTCCCATCCCAGAATCACTTCCGGGGAGAATGCGCTCATTTGTTCCGACAAAGCAGCCAAGGGATAACGCTGGTATTCATAAGCAAGCGAGAGGGTTTGTTCGACTTCTTCCACCACTTGCACAAAAGGCTGGCTGGCACAAATGTCGACGCGGATGGGCAACAATTCATTGGGTGCCGCATCCCCTTCCAAGCCACACGCGGTTACCGGAACGCCGACCGTGATTCGCTCTTGTTCTGTATAATGAACCAGGCAGGCGCATAAAGCTGCCTGCATCCAAGCAAGCAAGCTCAAATCACTTGACTTGTCCACTAATTCATCATCCAGCGGCACTTGCACCCTATCACACGAATCGGCTTTATTTGGACCACATTCCATATCAGACAATGAAAAGGAGGGCGCATCGGTAGATAATTGCTTTTTCCAAAACGATGCCGCCGCTTCATGCTCATGATTCAAATCCAAATCTCTTATTCGCATTCGTTTGCCCAACCCCCTCAAAATTCCTGATTACCCATCAATCTTCAAACCGCCCTCAATCGCATGAAGAATGACTTGGTGATCTTCCAGTTTCAAAAATGTTTGAATCTCTTCGAAATTCATGTGCCCAATCGAACACAACCCCACATTCAAATCCTCTGCCACCATATTTAAAGTCGCTGTAATGATGCCAGCCTCGATACAAGCGTAAAAATAGCCATCTGCCCCGTATTTGGGCATGGAGGCGCGAGCGTTATACACCAGATAGACGGAGAAAGCGGACTGGGCGAAAATATCTTGATTGATCAGCTCATGATCATCCTTGATTACTTGATCAATATTGTTGACTAACACCAAGCTGTGATCGGCCGGGTTGAAATAATAAAAGCCGGCTTTAACCCCTTCTACGCGTCTCGGCTTGACATAGACAAAGACATCAATTGGATAAAGCCCCCCTGCACTCGCGTAATTGTAAAGAATTTTGTCCTCTTTTCGTTGCTTTAAAGAAGACAACAGGTTGGAGAATGTGGCAAAAGAAACGGGTGTTTTCATGTCAAACCGTCGGCAAGATCTGCGTTTTTGAATAATGTCCGGCAATGCGCCACTTGTCTCCAGCTGAATCTTGGTCGACCGGCAAGCGGCATGTGTCCGGTTTAATTGCTCACTGACATAGTAATCCAATGCTTCTTTGGAATAACGAATCTGCTCACTGTATGGGTTGACGAACAGGCCTTCTTGCGGCGAAAACACTTCCCTTGGCGGCAATATGCCCTCAACCAACACTCGATCTTGGATCAGAAGCTCCAGTATTTCATTCGCCTCTTTTTCACTTCCAGAGGAAAACCGCTCCAAGAGGCAGTTGATCGTCACGCCTGTTTGGGCAAAAAAATAAAATTCGGGAAACCACTCCAATATCATCCCTGTATAGGTCGACTCTCCAATCACCACACCCTCGTCCGACATTCGCCAATGTTTGGCGGGAGACCAGTAAAAGATTTGCTCGCCCATGTTCTCCTCCCTCAAATGTAGATTGTTATGTTAAAAATACAGTCCCCAACGCAGAAAAAGGCACCGAGACATCACAGTGGACACACTCCCCCGATGGGTTAGACTGCATTTTTAATCACCTAATGGTTGGTAAAGACAACTTCACACATAGGATTACTAATATTAATAAAAAAGTAATGATATGGAATTATAAGACATTCAAAAAGACGTCACCCAAAAGCAATTAGGGCGAGATAAAGAAAAATATAAATATTAAATGAATCATATATTAAATATTTATTACATACTTTCATTTTTATCTAAAATATATGATAAACTATGCAGAATAAAAATACAACCTCAAATAAACTTATATAATCAACGATATTATTTAAGTTTTTTTAATGTTTTTACCTAAAATTATTAACGCTTCTCTTCAAAAAACTTGAACTGCCATCAAATCCCCATTTTTTTATCTAAGACTATTTAACCCTTTTAATAAATTAGCAAAACCAACCAATTATATAAGATTACACGGTTAATCCCCAGGCAACGAATAAAATACACTCTCTTAAAAAACCCAGCTCCTGAGCGAACAGCTTTTGCCGTCATGCAAGTGTTCCTTGCCATCAATGGCTATCGGCTGCAAATAAGTTCCAAAGAAGCGGAAAACATGATGGTCTCTTTTGAGGGAAATAATGGTGCAATTAAAATAGGGAAGGTACTGGAAGAAAAAGTGAAAATATTTTACTAGCCCCCCTCTTGCTTTATATAACAGGTGTTTTCTTTTTTTGGTGCGTTACCAATAAGGTCACTGTTGCAGTGATCGGAGCAAGTAAAACAACCACGGAAAAACGGTCTAATATACTTCTTTTTGATCCAATTCATGAACAAAAATTAATTTTGAATTTTTTGACTTTACCTATTGATTAACAACCGTTCATCATTTATAATGACTTACATACCAACCATTTGGAATTTAATGTATCTTGTTACATTAAATTCCAAATGGTTGGTGAATTGAAGGAGGTTGATTCATTTGAAGAAAAAAATGTTTTCACTCCTGGCATTAGCTGCTACTTTTGTAATGCTTGGCTCCTTCGTCGCGTATGCAGCATCTGCATCAGTGTATTTACCCACCAACGTGAAATCCCGCCAGTCTGCTCTCATCTCAGTAAGAGAGGGGAATCTCCATCTCGAAGTAACTTCACTCAATCGAAGAAATGTTGGCTTCGCCGTTTATCGTTATGTTTCACGGGGCCCAGATCAATTTATTACAGGTGGGCAGACTACAAGCAGATCTGCCTATGCAAGAGCTGTCTCAAGCGGTCGCTACTACATCGTATTAACTTGTAAAGATGGCAATGGTTATGGTTGCAACGCCAGAGGTAGCATCAATCAGTAAAAACAACCTGAATGTGGACATGAACGATCGTTCACATCTATGTGTAATATAAACATGAAAATAAAAACGAGAGCTAAACGCTCTCGTTTTTATTTTCATTCGGTTAACACTTTTTATCCTGAAGGGTCCCTCTATTGTCCTCTTCAACTTTTTAGTGAATACACCCAGTCCTTTTCAATTAAATTTCATAAGTAGCTCCCTTCATATCTGAAACTCTCTATTATCAACCTAATATTATTAATAAAAAATAAAAACCAATAGGTATCATATGTATCTTTTTATAGAAAGAAATAAAAGCAAAAAAAGAGGCTCGTTTGAGCCTCTTTTTTCCAAATTAGTACAGAGACATATATTGTTCGCGCTCCCATGGATGCACGGCGGTACGGAACATATCCCACTCGATTTCTTTTGCTTCCGCAAAGTGTGCCAATGCGTGTTCACCCAAAGCCTCAACCATGACCGGATCGCTTTGCAACTCGATCAGCGCCTCATGCAGGTTGCTTGGCAAGTTCTCGATTCCCGCATCGCGACGCTCTTGCTCTTCCATGATGTAGATGTTGCGGTCGGTTTGTTTCGGCAACGCCAGCTTGTTTTTCACACCATCCAAACCGGCTTTGAGCATCACTGCCAAGGCCAGGTAAGGGTTGGCGGCTGGGTCTGGAGAACGAACTTCGATCCGGGTGCCGAGGCCACGGGATGCTGGTACGCGCACCAACGGACTGCGGTTTTTGGGAGACCATGCAACATAACATGGAGCTTCATACCCCGGAACCAAACGCTTATAAGAGTTGACCAATGGATTGGTCACCGCGGTAAACGCACGAGCATGTTTCAAAACGCCAGCCAAGAAATAACGGGCAGTGGCAGACAGGCCCAACTCATCGCTTTCATCATAAAACACGTTCACATCGCCTTTGAACAGAGACATATGACAATGCATACCCGAACCGTTCACCCCGAACAGCGGCTTCGGCATGAAGGTAGCGTGCAGCCCGTAGCGGCGGGCAATGTTTTTTACAACCAGCTTAAAGATTTGGATGTTATCAGCCGTGGTTACCGCGTTGGCGTATTTGAAATCAATTTCATGCTGACCCGGGGCCACTTCGTGGTGAGAAGCTTCCACTTCAAAGCCCATTTTGTCCAAGGTCAGAACGATATCGCGACGGCAGTTTTCACCAAGATCCAGTGGAGCGAGGTCAAAGTATCCGCCTTTGTCGTTCAGATCCAGTGTTGGTTCCCCTTTTTCATTTGTCTTGAAGAGGAAAAACTCCGGTTCTGTCCCCACGTTGAACGAAGTGAAGCCCAATTCTTCAGCTTCTTTCAACACTTTTTTCAGGATACCGCGCGGGTCGCCCGCAAACGGCGTACCATCAGGCAGATAGATGTCGCAAATGAGACCAGCTACTTTGCCTCCTGCGTCCGCACCCCAAGGGTAAATGACCCAGGTATCCAAATCCGGATACAGATACATGTCGGACTCTTCAATCCGTACAAACCCTTCAATCGACGAACCATCAAACATCATTTTGTTATCCAGCGCTTTTGGCAATTGGCTGGTTGGGATTTCCACGTTTTTGATGGTTCCCAAAAGATCGGTGAAAGTCAGGCGGATATAAGCTACATCTTCTTCTTGCACAATGCGCAAAATATCTTCTTTGGTGTACTTAGCCATCGCAGTCGTTCTCCTTTCATTTAAGCAAGATGTCTATCTTGACCGAAAGCAACAATCAGTGGCGGAAAAACCGAGATAATTCACCATGATTCAACGGAATCTGCCCCCGTCTCGGGTGAATGATCTGTTGTTTCAGCATGCGGCGCAATTCGCGCTCGCTCAGCTCCTTCTTGGCGGTTTCCGCTTCCCGTTTTGCTTCCAGGACTTGCTGTTGCTGTTTGAGCATTTCACGGATTCCCGCGATATTGATGCCTTTCTCCAAATAAGATTTGATCTGGAGCAAGCGATCAACATCATTGAAAGAGAATAACCGTTGGTTTCCCTTGGTCCTTTCTGGGCTGATCAGGCCTTGTTGCTCATAATACCGAATTTGACGCGGGGTCAGTTCGGTCAGCTTGGTCACAATCCCTATTGGAAATAAAGGCATATTCCGTCGAAGCTCATCTTTCACGTTCATTGAGGGCGCCCCCTTTCAGCTATTCGGGAATGCCTTACAACTCCATTATATTTATGTAAGGTTTGTTAGTCAATGCATGTAAGGAAAAATGACATTACTATTTTTTGGCTTGGGCTGGGGGTGAAATCGGGCATTCTCCACCCTTAGCCACCGATTGCACATGTTCTTTGTTTCCGCTCGCTTCCATATTATTGCAGTGATTGACTTCACATATTCCGCCAGTCCAGGTTTTTTCGTTGATCAAACCATGAATGGTTGCACCAATCAAGCACCCGATCAGCAGCCTACGCAGACAATCTGAACCATAGCCCGCGTGCGGGAATGCGAATAAGGCGTCCAAGGAATGCTGGCACACCTCTTGCGACACTAACCGATGGAAACCGATCCCCCTCCCGCAGGCACTCCGCAACATGATATCCGTTTTCAAACCGATTCACGTGATTGGGATTATTCTGAATCCAAGGGTGGCAATGATTTCTTAATGCAATTCCTCTCAAAATCGTTTAAAATATGAAAAGGCTTACATCCACTGCATGGTGCGCCTTTTGTTTTTACCTACACAACTCTTTCATTCACATGGGACGCTTCCGCAAGCGTCCTCTTTTTTGTTGCCTAAGCCTCTGGTAACAACAACAAAGCCGTTTCCCCCAAATGGAAACGGCTTTGTTCTTTAAAAAATCACTAAGAAGCTGAACCAAATCACCAAACCCAACATCACTATGAATTTGACGAAAATCCCGCCTAAAAATCCAACCAATGTGCCATATGCCACTTTGAAAGCTTCGGTGACATTTCTCTTGATTACCAGCTCCATCAAGAAAACCAAGACAAAGGGTCCCACGATAATGCCGATTGGGCCGATGATAAACGGAAACGTCAGCACCCCCAAAACAGCGGCAACGACCGCCAGCGTGGACCCTCCGTATTTTTTTACAGCCACACTGCTTGAAATGTAGTCCACCAACATCAACAAAACAGCTATCAGCAACGTGGTGATCCAAAACCCGGTACCCAACTGCTCCCCACGATCAATCAGGAAATGATACACGGCAAAGCCGGCCACCATCAGCGGTACATCCGGCAACACTGGCACGATTAGCCCAACGAATCCTAGTATGATTAAGAAAAAGACTAGTACCCACAACAGCCATTCCACTACTCGTTTCCCCTTTCAAACGCGATGTGGCCCGTTTCTGCCATGTGATCCAGCGCTTGCACAATGCCGATCTTCACATGGGAATACGTCAATCCCCCCTGCATATAAGCGATATATGGCGGTCTGAGCGGCCCGTCCGCCGAAAGCTCAATGCTAGCGCCTTGCACAAACGTTCCAGCCGCCATGATCACTTCATCACGGTATCCTGGCATAGCAGACGGAACGGGAAGAATGTGCGCGTCAATGGGGGAAGCCGATTGAATTCCTTGACAGAAGGCCACCAACAACTCTGCGCTTCCCAAATGGATTTGTTGTATGATATCCGTTCTTGTTTCTTCCCAAGATGGGGAGGTTTTGAAACCCAATTCTTCCAAAAAAGCTGCCGCGAACACCGCACCTTTAAGGGCTTCACCCACCACATGCGGTGCCAAAAACAACCCTTGATAATAATCGCGCATATACCCGTGCGTCGCCCCGCCTTCAACGCCAATCCCTGGCGCAACCAAACGAGAAGCTGCCCGCTCCACCCATTTGGCTTTACCGGCGATATATCCACCTGATTTGGCCAAACCGCCGCCGGGGTTTTTGATCAACGAGCCGGCAACCAAATCGGCGCCCACCTGAGTCGGTTCGACCTCCTCTACAAATTCGCCGTAACAATTGTCGACGAAAATAACCGCTTCAGGACAAATCTCACGCACCCGCTCAACCATGTCCCGGATGTCCGCGATGGTAAAGGAAGGGCGGTCCGCATATCCTCGTGACCGCTGAATACCGATCATACGAGTGCGCGCGCTTACCGCTTCCCGAAAAGCAACCCAATCGATTCGACCCGCAGAGGTCAACGGGATCTCCCGATAGGAGATGCCTAAATCCGCCAGTGATCCCGATCCATCGCATTCTTTTCCAATTACTTGGTGCAATGTGTCATAAGGGCGGCCCGTCAAATAGATCAACTCATCTCCTGGGCGCAACACTCCGTATAAACAAGCGGCTATTGCATGCGTACCCGAAATGATGTTGGGTCGCACTAACGCTTGCTCCGCACCAAACAGGGAGGCGAACACTTTTTCAAATGTCTCTCGCCCCAAATCGTCATACCCGTATCCTGTTGAAGCCTGAAGATGAATTTCGCTCACCCCATGCTCACGGTATGCGGCCAGCGTTTTCCACTGCTGCCGATCGACGTTTCGTTCGATCCGTTTGAGCACAGGAGCGATTTTCTCCTCGACGGCAGCTACTTTCTTTTCGATCCATTGTCCATGTCGCAACTGGTTATACACTGATTCATCATTCCTATTGATTAAATTTCTAAGTAACTTGCTGTTTCAATTCTGACGGCAATTTCTCCAACTGTTTGTCCGTCAAGCGGCACTCTATCTCCATGAATGCGTCATTTGCCTTGGCAGAAACAACTTCTGCCATCCGATGCAAAGCAGAAAGAAGATCTCCCCGCTCAATCGGGATTTTCAGATGGACAGTCATGGGCTTGGAATGGAGCAAGTTTTCGATTTTCCTCTTCAATTTGTCCAAATCTTCCTCCCGCAACGCGGAAATGCGAACGATCTCCCGCCCATCGGGTTCGATACCTTGCCCATCCAACAAATCCGCTTTGTTGAGCACCATCAAGGTGGGAATGTCCGTCGCCTGCAACTCTTCCAACACCTTCTCCACCGCCGCAATCTGTTCGGCCGCTTCAGGGTGCGCCGCGTCAACCACATGCAACAAGAGATCCGCTTCCCGCACTTGTTCCAGCGTAGAGCGGAAAGCGGCCACGAGATGATGAGGCAAATTGCGGATAAAACCGACCGTGTCCGTCAAGATCACTTGTTGGCCTGAAGGCAACTCAAGCATGCGCGAAGTGGGATCCAGTGTGGCAAATAATTTGTTTTCAGCCAACACCTCTGCTCCTGTCAACCGATTGAGCAAAGTGGATTTGCCCGCGTTGGTGTAGCCAACCAAGGCGACTTGAACCACTTCGTTTTTTTTGCGCCGCTCCGAATGCAAACGGCGATGTTTTTTCACTTCTTCCAATTGTTTCTTCAAGTCGCGGATTTGTCGGTGGATGTGCCGACGATCTGTTTCCAATTTCTTCTCACCCGGTCCGCGAGTACCAATGCCCCCACCAAGGCGCGACAACTCTTTCCCACGGCCCGCCAAGCGGGGCAACATGTATTCCAACTGCGCCAGCTCCACTTGAATCCGTCCTTCTTTGGTCTGGGCGCGTTGTGCGAAAATGTCGAGAATCAACTGTGTGCGGTCAATCACTTTGCAGGGTAACAGCCGCTCCAGATTGCGGATCTGCGCCGGACTCAGCTCGTGATCAAAAATCACCAGATCCGCTTCCCGCTCTTCCGCCATTTTCGCCACTTCTTCCGCTTTTCCTTTGCCGATCAACCAAGCCGGGTCAAGGCGGTCGCGAAATTGCACCGCTTGACCAATCACTTCGGCTGCAGATGTTTCCGCCAAGCGTCCCAGCTCTTCCAACGTGGATAACAGTTCCCATTCATTTCGTTTGGGACCGCATCCAACAAGAATTGCCTTTTCTTTTTCGCTGTTTTGCACCGTTTCTATCCTACTTCATCCCTTTCTCAGACAGTGAGTGAATCATGGATTTTCTCATTATACCACGAAGCCTTGAACCCATTCTGCGAACCGGACTCTATTTGCAGGTCTTCGCTTCTGAGCGTCATCAGATCATCGCGGCTCGCGTGCTTGGCACGCAACAGACGAACAGCCTGATGGCGGGCCGCCTGTTCGATCAAATTACGGACATGGCGAGCATTGCCAAAATGGTTCCGATTTCTCAGCCGCTCCTCCTGCAAGTGTTTTTTCAGCTTCTCTTTGAATGCGAAGGATAACCGGTATTCCCGCTCACGCACCATATTGTCCGCGATTTCCATCAACTCAGCCAACGTGAACGGCGGAAAAGTGAGTTGGATGGGAAACCGAGACGGCAATCCTGGGTTAAGCCGCAAAAATTGTCCCATCTCATGAGAATAACCCGCCAAAATGAGAATGAAATCATTTTTATGATCTTCCATTGATTTTACCAGGGTGTCGATCGCTTCCTTGCCAAAATCCTTGTCCCCGCCGCGCGCCAAGGAATAAGCCTCATCGATAAACAAAATGCCGCCCAAGGCCCGGCGCACGTGTTCACGCGTTTTTTGCGCCGTGTGACCGATATATTCGCCAACCAAATCTGCCCGCTCCACTTCAATCAAATGCCCTTTGGACAAAACGCCCATCTCTTTGAACAACTTGCCGATGATGCGGGCCACAGTCGTTTTCCCCGTACCTGGTTCACCGGCAAAAATCATGTGCAACACTTGCTGGTCTGTTGCCAAACCGGCCGCTTGGCGACGTTTGCTCACTTCCAGCCAAGCGTATATCTCCGTCACAAACTCTTTTACCTTAGTCAGTCCGACCAATTCGTTCAATTGATCCAAGCACGCTTTTAGTGGCCCCTCCGTTTCACGGGCTGATTCCACGACAGAAGCCGGGGCTGCAGTTTGGCGGCATTGTTGGCGATGATCAAACACAACATGTATCTGATGTTTTGCGGTTCCGGTGTAAACCCTTCTCCCCATCCGGTTCACCTCTCTGTGGTCTGATGCTTTTTTATGTATACGCACCCGCCCAGAAATGGGTGAATCCCGTCAGAGGACTGAAAAAAGCTGCTGAAAGATTCAGCAGCTTAAAAGGGGCTCAGCCTTCTTTGCTTTCATCAGACGGCATCAGAGATACCGGACGAGCGGGAGTAAACGTGGAGATTGCATGCTTGTAAACCATTTGTTGTTTACCTTCGCTGTCAATCACTATGGTAAAATTATCAAAGCCGCGAATCACCCCGCGAAGCTGAAATCCGTTTACCAAATAGATGGTGACGGGAACCGATTCTTTGCGAATTTGGTTGAGAAATGTATCTTGAATGTTGATGGATTGTTTCAAAATCCGTACCTCCTATGTAATTTTAACATTTTACATTATTGTACTCTATTCTCTAGCCAAATGGCACTTTCCTGCAACCAAGCTCTGAATTTCTGCAAAACATTCCCTATTCGTCACATCGAACCAGTGCATCTCCCCATAACGGCGAAACCAAGATAACTGGCGTTTGGCGTACTTGCGCGAACCTTGCTTAATCAGATGCACCGCTTCCTCCAACGTTAATTGCCCTGACAGATAAGCCATGATTTCCTTATACCCAATGGCTTGCATTGAAGTCAAACCGAGGCCGTACCCTTTCTCCTTTAACCTCTTGACTTCTTCGACCAGTCCTTGTTCCAGCATCAGATCGACGCGCTTATTGATCCGTTCATATAAAAGCTCACGCGGCATCGTCAAACCAATCCAGCACGCATCATATGGAGAGGTGCCTCTTCCCTTCAACTGGGAAAAAGGAATACCAGTAACATCATAGACCTCTAACGCGCGAATCATACGTCGAATGTCATTGGGATGCAATTTTTTGGCCGTCTCGGGATCGATCTCTTGCAAGCGAGCATGCAACACTTCGCCACCCTGCTCAGCGGCGAGTCTGCCCAATTCTTGGCGCAAGGCCTGATTCTCAGGGACCTTTGGCATGTCATAATCATACATCACCGCTTCGATATATAATCCTGTTCCCCCCACTAGCATGGGAAGGCGACCCCGCTCATGAACCTCGTCGATTTTCTGCCGCGCCAACTTCTGATATTCCTGAACGGAAAAAGAGGTATCTGGATCGATGATGTCAATGAGATGGTGCGGGATACCTTCTTGCTCTTCAGGTGTGACTTTGGCTGTCCCTATATCCATACCCCGATATACCTGCATTGAATCCCCTGAGATGATTTCACCATTAAATTGTTTGGCCAGCTTGATGCTGAGCGCCGTTTTTCCGACAGCGGTGGGTCCAGCGATCACCAACACCTGTGGCTTCATTGGACTCCCCCCTTTCGAATCACACCCCAAGCAAAGCTAGAAGAGGACTTGACAATCTCAAACCCGAGCCGGGCGAATTCTCCTCCCTTGGGCCGTTCCTTCAGCAATACGGCACGCTTCGCCACTCGGATCGCTTCCCGGACAGAGCGCTCATCCAACGGTTCTGGATTGGCCAACGGTTTCAACTGTTGGATGGCATTTGAAGCCTGTACCGTCTCCCGGAACATCGGATCGAACATCACCACATCAAACGAATTATCTTGGCATAATGGCAGATAGGTTCGATAATCCGCCTGAACCACTTCGACCCGCCGCAATGCACGGTGCAAGGCTTTGCGATCGGTCTCATACGTTTTTAGGCCATGTTTTACGATAGCAGCAATCACCGGCTGGCTTTCAAGAGCCACCACTTGTCCCTCATCTCCCACGACATGAGCCGCTACAACGGCGTCCGCGCCCATGCCCAAGGTGCAATCAAGTACGCGGTCTCCCGGCTTAAGCCCCGCACATTCCACCATCGCATCGGAATCTCCATTCAACAACTGCTTGATCCTGAGCGCGGACATACTGGGATGAAAGAAAAAAGGCTGACCTTGTTCCTCCTCCACCCGCCATCCCTGTTTCGTCACAATGACCGCCCGAGATTCACCCGTTTGTGCAAACAAATCAGGCAGCGAATGACGTTCCCGCATCACATAGGGAATTCCCAACAATGCAGACAGATACCGGGCTTCTTGGATTTCTTTCGTTCCTGGATGAAAAGACGTTGTCACAAACACGGTTCTACATCACTCGCTTAAACATTTTTTCTAACTCATAGCTGGAGAAATGAACAAAAATGGGACGGCCATGCGGGCAAGTGAACGGATTTTCGCATTGGTTCAACTGCACCAACAAGGTTTCCATCTCATCACGGCGCAAATGCCGATTCGCTTTGATCGCCGCTTTGCAGGACATCATCTTGGCCGTCGCATCACGCAGCGCACCCGTATCCACTTTGCCATGCTCCTTCAGCCACTCAATGATTTCGTGAACCAGGCTCTCCGCGTCTTCTCGTGGAAACCAAGTGGGATAGGCTCGGACAACAAACGTCGTTCCCCCAAAAGGCTCCATTTCCAACCCCCACTGCCGCAAATACGCCAATTTGGCTTCCAACAGCTCAGCTTCCGCGGGCGAACACTCAATCGTCAACGGGATGAGCAAGGGGTATTGCTTGGTATTTTCTTCGCCCAATTTGCGTGAATAAATCTCATAATAGATGCGCTCATGCGCCGCATGTTGGTCAATCAGATAAAAGCCATCTTTGGATTGGGCCACTATATAAGTGCCGTGCACCTGCGCCAACGGCTCCATTTCCGGCAAACGCGGGGATGTGGAATCAGTCTCCGCCGATTCCGTCCATTCCGTTTCTTCCACCTGCGCAACCGAAGGAGCGGGCGCAGCTTCTTCACGTTTGGCAAACGAGGTCAAAGCTGACTGGTAAGCGGGTTGTGACGGAGCGCTAGGCGGTCGCGGCGGTGTGAATGTGAGCGGCTTTGGCTCCTCTGCTACCAACTTTTCCTGTCTGAAAGATTCCTGCCCGCGCGTCTGGAGCGGTTGTGGCACCTTTTCCAAGTCACCAGCATCGCTCGTACTGGCCTCCATCACCCGATCCCCGCTCGGTTGTAGGGGCGGATAAATAGGCTTGTTTATTGATTTGGACGGCGGTGCCTCCATCTTCTCCCACGAGAGCTCGTCCTGGACAACCGTCGTTTTGATCCGAGCTTGCCCTACACTCCCCATCGCGCCCGGCACAAACCGCTCCGCTTTGAACGCCTGCGTGATCGCTTCCTCTACCAACCGGCAACACTCTTTTTCCTTACTTAACCGCACTTCCAATTTAGCGGGATGCACATTTACATCAACCAATTTGGGGTCCATCTGCACCGTCAGCACACCGATGGGATAACGTCCATTCGGCAACAATGTGCCATAGGCGCGCAAAATGGCTTGTGTAATCGGTATGGAACGAACAAACCGGCCATTTAACACGGTGGATAGATAGGAACGAGTGGAACGAGTGATTTCCGGTTTGGTCACATAACCCGCGATGGCAAAGTCCGCGTCTTCCCCCGCAAACGCCACCATCCGGCTCGCCACCTGCTTGCCGTACAGGGCGTGCAGCACATGCAGCAACTTGCCGTCACCACTCGTGCGAAACAGCTCCCGTTGATTATGGCTAAGTGCAAAAGAGATATGTGGATGGGCCAAGGCCAGCCGTCCGACAACATCCGCCACATGGCTAACCTCAGTGTTGACCGTTTTCAGGTACTTCAAACGAGCCGGTGTATTGTAAAAAAGCTCTTTTACCACCACATCTGTCCCTTGGGAGCGGGAGGCATCCTCAACTGAGAGGAGTTCGCCTCCTTCGATCCGCACCACTGTCGCCAGTTGCGAAGGATCATGGGCCGTGGTCAGAGTCACCCGCGCAACCGAGGCGATGCTGGGCATGGCTTCACCGCGAAAGCCCAGGGTTTTGATCGAAAACAGGTCCCGTTCGCGCTTGATTTTGCTTGTCGCATGCCGGGAGAAGGCCAAGATCGCATCTTCTCGATCCATCCCGATTCCGTTGTCAGAGACACGGATTAAGGAAATGCCGCCTTCTTCGATGTGAATCTGGATACGGGTCGCCTCCGCATCAATTGCGTTTTCCACCAACTCTTTCACAATTGAAGCCGGCCGTTCAACCACTTCTCCCGCAGCTATCTGGTTGGCCAAATGATCGTCCAACACTTGGATTCTGCCCACGCTTTCGCCCTCCTTCCTCACTGATCAGTTACAATTTCTGTTTCAATTCATATAAAAATTGCATGCACTCAAATGGGTTCTTCATCATCAAGTCCCATTGCCGCAATGCTTCAATGATTTCTTGCTCCTTAGCCGACAAAAGCGCCGTGGTCGTGCCGTTCCCTTGCTCTGACTCAGCCACATGGTTAGCCGTTTCATTTTTCGCAGGCGAAGTAGTTTTGGCCGCGTAGTCAAACAATGACAGCTGGGCGGAATCATCCGGTTTGGGGTCGGCAGGTTCCGGCGAAGCGTGAAAGCGCCCTTCCAATTCCCCTAATATCTCTTTGGCACGATGGATCACCGGCTGCGGCAAACCTGCCAATTCAGCAACATGAATACCGTAACTTTTGTCCGCCCCGCCGGGGACGATCCGGTGCAGAAAGACTACTTTGCCGTCCTTCTCAATGCATTGGGCATGTACATTGACCAATCGGGCTAGTTGCCGCTCCAGTTCCGTCAACTCATGGTAATGTGTGGAGAACAATGTCTTCGCCCCGATATGGTCGTGGATGTATTCCACAATGGCGTGCGCCAAAGCCATCCCATCATAAGTGGACGTACCCCGCCCCACTTCATCGAGCAAAATCAGGCTACGGGAGGTCGCTTCCCGCAAGGCATGGCACGTTTCAGCCATCTCCACCATAAAGGTACTGCGCCCGCCAATCAGGTCATCCGCCGCACCGATGCGGGTGAAAATGCGATCTACAATGGAAACTTCAGCGTATTCCGCCGGCACATAACTTCCGATCTGGCTCATCAGCGTGATCAAAGCCACTTGGCGCATATAGGTGCTTTTACCAGCCATGTTTGGTCCGGTAATCAGCAAGATTTGCCGTTTATCTCCATCCAGAGTCACATCGTTGGCCACAAAGTCATCCACATTTGTGGCCGCCTCCACCACTGGATGACGTCCCTGTTTGATATGCAGGCGATCCGCTTGATGAACTTCCGGTCTCACGTACCGATATTTTTGGGCGATGATGGCAAAAGCTTGTAGCACATCGATTTCAGCCACCTTCTCCGCCAAATGTTGCAAACGGGTCACCTCTTGCGCCACTTGGTTGCGCACTTCTGTGAACAGCTCATATTCCATTTCCACCGATTTTTCGGCGGCGTTCAAAATCAATTGCTCCCGTTCCTTCAACTCGGGGGTCACAAACCGTTCCGCATTGGCCAGGGTCTGCTTCCGTTGATACCGCTCTGGTACATGCTGCAAATTGGATTTTGTCACTTCGATATAGTAACCGAATACCCGGTTATACCCGATTTTCAACGACTTGATGCCCGTCGCTTCCCGTTCTTGCTGTTCCAACTGCGCAATCCAACTTTTGCCGTCTTTTTGGATGGCGCGCAATTGATCCAGTTCAGCATGGTATCCTTCCCGCATGATGCCGCCTTCTTTGACGGAAACAGGGGGTTCATCCACAATTGCGCGGTCAATCAACTCCCGGAGTGCCTGGCACTCATCCATCTGCTCACCCAACGCGGCCAATTCATCATGATCCGACCGCATCAATCGCTCGCGCAAGTGAGGGATGACACTTAATGAACGCTTCACATTGGTCAGGTCCCTCGCATTGGCTGAGCCAAACGAAATCCGTGCTGCGAGGCGCTCCAAATCATACACTTGCTTTAACATCTCGCGCGCTTCATCCAGCAGGATGAAATCTGACAAAAACGCTGCTACTGTGTCTTGGCGCCGCTTGATGTCCGATACGTTCAACAGGGGCTTGTCCAACCACTTACGAAGCAGACGGCTCCCCATGGCCGTTGCTGTTTGGTCAAGCAACCACAGCAGGGAACCCCGTTTTTTGCCTTCACCCAGTGTCCGCGTTAATTCGAGATTGCGCCGTGCCGCTTCATCCAGCATCATGAATTGTTTGGCATCATACCGGCGCAAACGACGCAAGTGCCCCAGGGTACGCTTTTGGGTCTGCTTCAGATAGGCAAACAACATGCTGAGTACGCGCCGCAAGGGCTTGGACGTGCAAACCTCATGGAAATTGGCAAATTGCTCCGGCAGCTCTTCCGCCAATTCTTGTTCAACCAGCTTTTCCAGGGTGAGCGGATTCACCAAACATTTGCATCTGCCCGACAGCGCTTCACGGAAGGCATCATTCCCATGCAATCCCTCATCGAGCAAAACTTCTTTGGGCTCATAGCTGGCCGCTTCATCAATAATCCAATCCAATGAACCTGACAATTCGGTGACATGGCATTCCCCCGTGGACAGATCCGCCGCAGCGAGCGCCATCGTTCCACCGAAACCGGCAAGTGCGAGCAAGAAATTGTTTTCTTGCTCAACCAGCATGTTCTCTTCAATGATGGTGCCGGGAGTGATAACTCGAACCACTTCCCGTTTCACCACCCCTTTGGCCGCCGCCGGATTTTCCACTTGTTCACATATCGCCACTTTATACCCTTTTTCGATCAACTTTTCCACATACGTATGCGCCGAATGATAGGGAACCCCACACATGGGAATCCGCTCTTTTCCCCCATCTCGGCTGGTTAACGTAATCTCCAGCTCTTCCGCTGCCTTTTCAGCATCAGAAAAAAACATTTCATAAAAATCGCCGAGGCGAAAAAATAAAAAGGCATCAGGATATTGTGCCTTTATCGATAAATACTGTTGCATCATCGGAGTATATTGCGACATGGTCTCTTCCTCCGCATATATTTTTCATTCACCTATTTTAACATGAAAATCTGGAGTCATCCCATTTGTTCACAAAGTTTTTTTCCTGACAAGCGCCTGCTGATATGGAGGCAGGTACCAAACTTTGCGGAAATCTTGTGTCTCATCCCATGTTTCACCGGAGAGGAGATAATGGAACAAGTCATCCAACGGCTTTTTGTATAACTCATAATCAGCGCATTTCTTCAGCTTTTCCCATAAGTTGGGCAACCAGCGGTAGATCAACGCTTTGCGGCCCATATAATAAGCGCGCTGGATTTCTGGGTCTTGCAACGGGAAATAAGGAAGGGTGCGGTAATTGCAAGCGATCAATTTGGCCAGGGCGAACACCCCTTTGGTCAATGTAGGGGAGACCAACCAGCTCGGCGGCGTACGATATTCGAATCCCCCATGCGGCTGAAACCGATAATCTCCCAAATAGCCGTATTTCGGCCTGCGGTCGATTCCTTTCACATCTTCGGCAATCACAAACAAAAGAGCCATATAGTTATCCAATGCCCGGAACAGTTTAAAGTTTGGCTTGATGCCGCTGTAATGAATATGCCCCCCTAAAGGAAAACCGCTCCAAGGCATTCCCCCAGCTAGCCATTTTCCCTGGATATGCCTCGTCTTCCTGGCCAGTTTGGTCAGCAGGCGATAAATGCTCATCACCATGGTTTTCGGGTCGGAGGTAGGTGTAGGCCTCAATTCAAACAACGGCTTCTTGCCACGGTCTTCCCCCAACCAAATCGCATCGCAGCCGATCTCCCCCCGCACCGGTATCAGTTCGGAGGCGATGACCAATTTTCCGTCGGGTCCAACCATTACAAATTCCGGATCGGCCCCCAACACGATTTGCTCCGGTTCCGGTTTCGGCTCGACACACTGAGCAACATAACCTTTCAATGCGTTGAGGAAGCTTTTGATTCCATCCTCACCCAACGAAGGCGTCACTGTGAGGCCTGCAACGACAAGTTTGCCACCGCTGACCGCACCGACTTTGACCATGCCGTAATCCAGTCCCAATGCATAAATCGTGCGGGTAGCCAACAGTTTAGCCCGACGGTACTCACGCGGCCGATCCTGTTCTTTTACCCGCCGATACCGTGTTCGCTTTTGTTGGTGATTGGCCAACCACACGGTTTGTTCCGTGGAACAATATGCAGTCAACACTTCGGTCTGAAATATGAAAAAAAGATACTCCCTCACAAATTTGAACTTATCATTTACCGCGATACCATGCAATTGAAGCTGCTCTCTTCGCACACGCGGCTGAATTGCCCGTTCCACCTGTTGCTCCTCATTCAAAGTCAGCATCGCTTTGGATAACTGCGGCGCTTGCGGCAGTTGCAAAGCAATCGAAGGAACGAGCGTTCGATCCCCGTCCAAAACCAGCTTTCTCAATTCTTCATCATTTTTTATCGATTCGTAAGGAAGGGTGGCGGCTACCATGAAGCTTTCCCCTTTCTCTATCCCGCGCCGTCGCTGTTCGAGGAAATTTTATGCTGTTATCATATGTCACCTGCATTAAATTGGTTAGTCTTTTTTCCACTGTCTTGTCTGGGCAAATAAAAAAGCTCCTGGCAAAATCGCCAGCAGCCGCAAGACAGATTAATCTTCCAGTTCATCAATAACCAGATTGGGATCAAGATCATGAAAATCGTCTTCTGCGTCTCCACTGATTCCTTCGTACACGTCTTTTTCATCGCCTTCGGCGTACTCGAGCGGATACACCGGAACGCACACTTTGGTTTCACCTGTCAATTCAACCAAAAACTCCTTTTCGATCCGAACCGTCACTCCGTCTTTGTGGGAGGCAATGGACGCTTCAATACAATTGGGTGCTTGCGTCACCGCCGCAGACACGGAAACAGATGCCTCGCGGGTGTTGCGATCATAAAATGTGAGGGGTACCTGTTCCGTATAATAGACGGTTTCTTGCATAACATCTGTTTTGGTATTCCCTTTGGTCGAATACCAAATATTGATGTCGTAACTGCCTCGTACTTCGACGGCCTCTCCCACTTTGTGGCAATCATAGTTGTGATTGATAACCCAAGCACCAAGAATGGTGTCAATATTGTCTGGCGGCTGAATAGAATGCGACATCTGAGAAAATTTCCGACCTTTTCCGCATACCGCTTTGGTCAAAATCTGGCGGTATTCAACTGGTCTATCTGTATTAGACAATCTCCTTCCCTCCTCCAATCATCGTTCAATAACAAGTGTATGCAGGGCAAGTGTCTAGAGTGCAAAAAAAACCCTGTGGAAATTCTCCACAGGGTTGTCTTTTTTTAGCGGCAACTGCAAGCTCCTCCGCCGCAACCGCTAGCTGTCTCCCCACCCGTCTCCACGTCGATTTTTTGGGAGACAGTGTCGGCGATCACTTGCTGGATCGTCTGCAACAAGCCGTTAACCTCTACTTGCGCCTGTTGGTATTCGCGCACGATAGGCAAATGATTCAAATGTCCATTCAATTTTTCCAGCTCTTGCTCAAGCAAACGGCTGTACTCCGGCTTCTGATAATGCTTCGCATGAACCAGCTCTTTTTGCTTGCGCTTAATGGATGCGATCGTCTGTTGCACTGCATCGCTTTGGTTCACTTGCCTCTCCGCATCCCGAAAGCGTTTCACTTCTGCACTGCGCTCCAACAAGGCAGCGAAGTTGCGTGCTTCGGACAAGATCGCGTGTCTTGACATCTCAACCACCCACCACACGGGACTCCTGATCAACCCAAACGCCTTTTAGCGTCCAAGTTTGCGGTTCATCGATCCGTACGTGTACCATCTTCCCAATGAGGTGCTTCGGACCGATGAAGTTTACCAACTTATTGGTGCGAGTGCGTCCAGAGAGCACATCCGGATTCTTTTTGCTTTCCCCTTCAACCAACACTTCTACGATTTTGCCGCGCAACGCTTCGTTCTTGCGGCGGCTAATTTCATTTTGCACTTCATTCAGGCGTTGTAGGCGTGCTTTCTTCACTTCCATCGGCACATCGTCTTTCATCTTGGCCGCCGGTGTGCCTTCTCGTGGAGAGTAGATGAAGGTGAAGGCCGAATCGTATTCCACTTCTTTCACCAAGGACAAGGTTTCTTCAAATTGTTCATCCGTTTCACCTGGGAATCCCACGATGATGTCCGTCGTCAGCACCACATCTGGGATCGCTTCCTTGATTTTGCGGACAAGTTCCAGATATTGCTCGCGTGTGTATTTACGGGCCATCAGCTTCAAGACCTCGGAGCTTCCCGATTGCACTGGCAAGTGGATGTGCTCCACCAAATTCCCCCGTTTTGCCAGCACTTCAACGAGATGATCGTCGAAATCGCGCGGGTGGCTTGTGGTGAAGCGCACGCGCGGAATACCGATCTTACGAACATCATCCATGAGATGGGCAAAGGTGTAATCGATATCTTCAAAGTCCTTACCGTATGCGTTGACGTTTTGCCCCAGCAACGTCACTTCTTGGTAACCTTTGCGCGCCAATTCGCGGATTTCGTTTAACACATCCTCTGGACGGCGGCTTCTCTCTTTCCCCCGCGTATATGGAACAATACAGTACGTGCAGAACTTGTCACAACCGTACATGATGTTCACCCAAGCGCGCAAACCATCTTCACGTACTTTTGGCATGTTTTCAACGACGTCGCCCTCTTTAGACCAAACTTCGATCACCATTTCCTTGGAGAAAAGCGCATTTTGAAGCAAAACAGGCAAGCGGTGGATGTTATGCGTACCAAAAACCAAGTCAACATGTTGGTAACTCTGTAGGATACGGTTTACAACCACCTCTTCTTGAGACATGCAACCGCAAACACCCAAAATCAGATCCGGGTTTTCCAGCTTGAGTTGCTTTAAACGGCCCAATTCTCCAAACACTTTGTCCTCCGCGTTTTCACGGATCGCGCAAGTGTTGAGGAGAATGATGTCTGCTTCCTCTTCACGATTGGTGCGGGTATAACTCATTTCTTCCAAAATCCCGGCAATTGTCTCGCTATCATGGACATTCATCTGGCATCCGTACGTCTCAATCATGTATTTTTTGCCTTTTCCCACAGAGCGCATGTTTTCCGGGATTTGCTCAAACTGGAGTACCTGCACATCCTCTTTGCCCCGTTTTTTGGCCTGTTTCAAATCTGGCGCGACAAAATATTGGCTGTAATCTTTCACTTGTTTGCCCATGTCGTGTCCATCCTTTCTGAACAAACTTGAGATCCTGTGTTCTATGCCAAGAGCCATCACGGCTCAAAATGATCATAAAGTGCTCATTTAACTAAGTTATTATACCTGATCTGTGCAACTAGATCAATGAATTCTCCTATATTCGCCATTTTCGGCAAGTCATACAACTTGCCAATTTCAAGGTTCCCGCTGCGAATCACCTCTTACTGCTGTACTTGACCTAATTCAAAGAGTCTGCAAAACAAACTTATTTATGTCGATAGTTAAAAGCCGTACACTGCCCCTGATTCATGCAAAATAACCTTGTATCTATTCACACATATTTGAACCGGAAGGTGATACGATGCAATTAATCGGCTGGCGCTATGCACTCCACCTATTGCAACCAACACACGCAGAACTTCTGTACAGCAATCGTCAATCTTTGGGATTACATGATCACCCCCATGGCTTCATTGGAGGACATGAAGCGCAATGTGAACCATGCTTCCATTTGTCGTGATTGACTCCTTAACCAACTCAATCATGGGTGCCACCTGTCTGTATGATCTGTGCACTGACCGATTGACGACGGAGATCGGCCACACCTATTACGCCCCTTGCGCGCAGGGGACGGGAATCAACACTGAATGCAAATACCTCTTGTTTCAATGCCTTTGAAAAACCGGGGTTTGTTTTAAACAGATGAGCGAAACCTTCTCTCCCAACGGGCCATTGACCTGCCACATAAGCAAGCCCAGCTTCTGCATGACACAGAAACTGGGCTTGTTCGCTCACTCCCCGGCAAACGTCACTTTTCCCTCCGCCAACGCCGCAACGGAAGCCAATGATTCTACTCGTATCCCCTTTCTTCTCAACCGGTCGCCGCCTTCTTGGAACGATTTTTCTATCACAATCCCAACTCCGGCGAGCGTCGCTCCGGCTTGTTGGACAATATCAATCATTCCTTCCGCCGCTTGTCCATTGGCCAAGAAATCATCAATCACCAACACCATGTCCGTTGCAACCAAATGCGCTTTGGAGACTACGATGGTGTTAGTTTGTTGTTTGGTGAACGAATGCACCTTGGCTTCATAAAAATCCTCTTGCAATGTCAAGGATTTGCGCTTGCGGGCGAAGACAACCGGAACACCTAATGCCAATCCGGCCATGACCGACGGGGCAATCCCCGACGATTCGATCGTCAATATCCGCGTGATGCCATCATTGGCGAATCGGCGTGCAAATTCTTGGCCGATCGCTTGCATCAACTCCGGATCAATTTGATGATTTAAAAATGAGTCCACCTTTAAAATTTCGGATGATAACGCCTTTCCTTCTTGGCGTATCTTCTCTTTCAACAATTGCATAACAGCTTCTCCTCCCACAGCAAAAGCCCCTTCGGTGAGTGAGCCAACGACCTAGGCTTTCTCTCCATGGAAAAAGACAAAGACGCACCCGTCTTTGCCTTTTTGCCCACTCGTAGTCGGATGATTTACGGTCATCCGGTAGAAACTCGCAAGCCAATTCTTGCGATTATATGAGGGACATCTTCATTTTAACAAATTATATATGACCCTGTCCGTTCTAGCTATCAAAAAATTATCGAAGGCATGATTCAAACATCTATTTGCATGCCGATCCGGCTTACCTGGCAGGGACCAGGAAACACGGCTTGTGCTTCCTCTCCGAGCGGCGTGGGATCTCGTTCCGGATACAAATGAGTCAACAGTAGTCGCTTGGCTTGAAGCGCCACACCGACTTCCGCAGCTTGTTTGGCGGACAAATGCCCTATGGGATGCGCCGGTAGCTCCTGATGTAGATACGTCGCCTCACACACAAACAAATCCGGTTTTTTCCCCATCACCGACCAATCCGTTTTTGGCCCAGCATCAGCGCCATACAAAATCGTTTTTTCCCCGTCGGAAATGCGAATGGCATAACACGGAATGGCGTGATCGGTGCGATGAAAGCTAAATGTGAGCTTGCCTATGCTGACCGGCTCTGTTCCTATCGGCCGTTTGTCGATCAAGTTTTGATAACTCAGCTTTGCGTACCAATGGGCGGGTTCCGCCGGCGCCCATACAGGCAGGGGGCGCTTTCGTTTTTGCTGGTTGTTAGCAACCAACAACGCGTATTGCAAAACAAAGAAATCGGAGATATGGTCATGATGCAAATGGGATAAAAACACAGCATCCAGTTCATAAATCGGCATCATTTTGGCCAGTTGTGCCAACACGCCACTACCACAATCGATTAGGATGCGCTTTTGATCCGCCTCCAACAAATACCCCAACGTCGCCCCACCCGGCGCCGGATAAGGGGAATAACATCCCAGCACAGTCCACCGCATGGTCGAAAGCCGCCTCCTTTGTATGAAGAAACCACTCCCTGGGCAAGGAAGTGGTTTTTCTACTTATTATGCAAACTCAGCCACTAATTTATCAAAGTGCTCACGATCAAGCATCAAATCCTGCTTAGCCAGCGGCTCTTCTTTGAACCCTTTGATCATCTCTTCGTAGGATTTGCGCTCTTTGTTTTGATAGATAATACCTGTTACCAGGCCATGATGTTCCATCAACTTCTGCATAGCCATGGAACGGTTGGAGGCGTCGTAATTCTCGTCGTTGTCCAGGTTTACGAGATTCTCCTTGAACCAGTCATACGTGTTGACTTTGTTATAGGTAACACATGGGCTGTAAACGTTGATCAAAGAGAACCCTTTGTGTTTGATACCTTCTTCAATGACGTGGGTCAATTGCTTCAAATCGCTGGAAACCGATTGTGCCACGAATCCCGCTCCTACCGTCAACGCCATTTCCATCGGATGGATGGCCGATTCGATCGAACCACTTGGCGTACTCTTGGTTTTGAAACCCATCTCACTGCGGGGCGAAGTTTGTCCTTTGGTCAATCCGTACACTTGGTTATCCATCACGATGTAGGTGATGTCCACATTCCGGCGGATCGAGTGAACAGTATGTCCCATCCCGATCGCAAAACCGTCTCCGTCACCACCAGCGGCAACCACCGTCAAATCGCGGTTAGCGAGCTTCAAGCCTTGGGCGATTGGCAAGGCACGACCATGTACACCATGCAAACCATATGCATTCACATAACCTGAGATGCGTCCTGAACAACCAATTCCCGATACGACTGCAACATCATGCGGTTCCAACCCAAGATTGGCGAAAGCACGCTGCATGGCGGCCAACACAGAGAAATCACCACAACCTGGGCACCAGTTGGGCTTTACTTTGTTGCGAAAATCTTTAAATGTGGCCATGAACCAACAGCTCCTTACATTGTTTGTAAATTTCAGATGGCAAGAATGGATTTCCATCGTATTTGCCATAGTGAACTAATTTCTCGGCGAATCCTACATGCATTTTGATCAGATTGGTCAATTGTCCTGTCGCGTTATTTTCTACAACCAACACTTTTTTCGCCTTTTGGATTTGCTGTTGCATGATCTCCGTCGGGAAAGGCAAAATTTGGCGGATGTGGGCATGATTCACTTTCAATCCTTCTTCTTCCAACCGCTCTTTTGCTTCCGTGATCGTGCCGCGGGTGGAATTGAAGCCCACGATCAGAAGATCTGCCTCGTCATGTTGCGCATCCAGGAATACAGGGGTGTCGAAGTCGATGCCATTGCTCAACTTGGACAAGCGTTTATCCATCATCCGTTTACGATTGAGCGGATTTTCCGATGGACGCCCCGTTTCATCGTGTTCTACCCCGGTCACATGATGCAAGCCGTCTTTTTTCCCTGGCAGAACGCGGCGAGAAATGCCGTCTTCCGTGAATTCGTAACGCGGGAACAGCTGTGAATTTTCAAGTGGCGGCAACTCTTCGTTCCAGTCAACCAATTTTCCGCGCTTGATTTCGATCCGATCATAGTCAAGCGGATTGACGGTTTGCTTACCGAGGGAAAGCGCCAAGTCCGACAAGATAATAACCGGACATTGATATTGCTCCGCCAAGTTGAAGGCTTGAATCGTGTCATAGAAGCACTCTTCCACCGTGCTCGGAGCCAACACGATTTTCGGAATTTCCCCGTGAGTGCTGTAAAGCATGGCCAATACGTCACTTTGCTCCTGCTTGGTCGGCAACCCGGTGCTTGGACCCCCGCGCTGGGTATTGACGATGACAGCTGGCGTTTCAGTCATTCCGGCGAGGCCGATCGCTTCAGTCATCAAGGAGAGCCCCGGTCCGGCAGACGCCGTCAACGCACGCACACCACCATAGTTGGCGCCGATCACCATCGTCATCGCAGCGATCTCGTCCTCGGTTTGCACTACTGTACCACCGAGCTCAGGCAACTTTTTGATGAGGTATTCCATGATTTCAGAAGACGGCGTAATTGGATATGCCGCCATCAAACGCGCACCTGCAGCGACCGCTCCCAACGCAATGGCATCATTTCCGATCATATATAAGCGCTTTTTGCCATCAGATGGATCTAAGCGGAACTTTGTAATGGTGTTGCCGATCTGCTCTTGCACATACTCATGGCCTTTTGTGATCGCTTCCATATTTTTGTCTACTACTTTTTGCCCTTTTCTGGCGAATCTTTCTTCGATCACATCTTTAAAGGCGTCAACCGACAGTCCCAGCAATGCGATGGAAGCACCCACGGCCACCATGTTTTTCATTTGGGCCATGCCAACTTCTTCCGCAATTTTGGTGAATGGAACTGCGAGAAGGTGTGCAGTGACTCCCTCCGGAACGGTTGGATTAAATTTGGCATCAGCCAAGATCACACCATCTGCAATCAACTCATGCGCATTTAAGTCAATTGTTTCTTGGTCAAATGCAACAAGAATATCCAGCTCGTCGGAAATGGAGCGAACCGGGCTTGTGCTGATGCGAATCTTGGTATTGGAATGCCCGCCTTTGATGCGTGAGGAGAAGTGCCTGTAACCGTATAGATAATAGCCCTTGCGATTTAGTGCGGTCGACAAGGTTTCCCCCGCACTGTCGATACCTTCCCCCTGCTGTCCGCCCACTTTCCACGAAAGCTGCTTAACCATGAACTCATCTCCTTTAATCCTGCCACACACTACACAATAATAAGAAATTTGCAACCCTCTTCACAAAGAAGAAGACGGAATAACGCTTCCTTGTGAGTGATAGCATTTTCATGTATTAATTCTAGTCCTCTACCCATTAAAAAGCAACCGGGTAAAGCCCGCTTACAACCCAATTTCTCTTTTTTTTAATCATCTGGTGCTTTTTGCGAAAAGGAGATCCACCTCACGTCTTTTTTTACGCTTTTTTATGGGGACAAATGTCTCTGGTAAAACTGTTTGCCATTCTCCCAGCCCCACTTGCGGACGAGATCGTCTCCATACCTTTTTGACAAGGCTTCCACCAATTGCGGAAGGCGGTTGTAGCTCTCCAATCCGGGCAACTTGTTGGCAAACCCGTCAAAGTCTGAGCCAAAAAACAGATGATCCGCTCCCCCAAGGGTGCAAATATGCTCAACATGACGGAGCACTTGGTCGATCGTAGCCTCAGCCGCGCAATCGTGTACAAACTCCGGCACAAACGTGACCCCGATCAATCCTTGGCGTTGGATGAGCGCTTCGATCTGCTCATCTCCTAAGTTGCGTTTATGTGCGCACACCGTTCGGCAATTGGAATGTGAAGCGAGAATGGGCAAGCCTGTTTCCTCAATCACTTCCCAAAACCCTCTGTCAGATAGATGGGAAACATCCAAGATCATCCCCAGCCGCTTCATCTCTATAATCACTTGACGCCCAAACCGCGTCAATCCCCCACCGCGCTCTTCATAGATGCCGTCAGCTACCTCATTGGCAAAATTCCAGGTCAACCCCATTTGCCGCACGCCGAGCCGGTGAAACAAGCGTAGATTGGCCAAGTCCCCGTGCAAGGCGTCTGCTCCCTCCAACAGTAACAGCGCCCCGATGCGCCCATGTCCGCATTCATCCATTTGGCCTCCGTCGGTCACCAAGAAAACCCGCGATCCATCCTGAACCACTTCCTCATAAAAAAAATCGATCTCTTTGAGCGCCACAGCCAAGCGTTGTTGCCGCGGCACCGACTCCGGCGTCCACACGGCAAACACTTGCATGGCCACACCCGCCTCCCGCAAACAATGATAAGAACTGTCCAACGGAGACCCTTGATCGTAAAAAGTACGGTACTGGGGATCGCGCCACATTTTACTCAACACGTCGCAATGACCATCTATCCATCTCATCCCATTTCCCTCCACTTAAAAAAAAACCTGTCTATATAAATAAACAGGTTTTTTTGAATATATTGTTTCCATAAATTATCGAGGTTCCACGATTAATTTAATCGCGGTACGCTCTTCACCATCGATCACAATATCCGTAAAGGCTGGAATGCAGATAAGATCAATTCCACTCGGCGCGACAAACCCTCGTGCAATCGCAACTGCTTTGACAGCTTGATTTAGCGCCCCTGCGCCAATTGCTTGCATCTCTGCTTGACCACGTTCACGCAAGACCCCGGCGAGTGCACCAGCAACAGAATTCGGATTGGATTTTGCTGAAACTTTTAATACTTCCATGAAGGTACCTCCTCGATGGTTGAAGTGAGTCCACTACTTCTATCCTATTCGACCCACACATAAAAATTCCTTCTAATTTACATAGATACCGGTAAAAAATCATAAATAAATTTATTTATAATCAACCGATAAGAGGCATATCATCATCTATCCGAATCCGTTTAATTTTTTTCGCTTTCTTTGTTTCTTTATCAAAGTCAAATAATACGGCATTAAATTGCGTTCTGCCCTTCGCCACTTCAAAGCGCACAGGTAGTTGCGTGACAAATCGTTTGATTACCGCTGTTCTTTCCATCCCGATCACGCTGTCGTATGGGCCCACCATGCCCACATCTGTCAAATATCCCGTCCCTTTGGGCAGAATCTTTTCATCCGCTGTCTGTACATGGGTGTGCGTGCCAACCACCGCTGACACTCTGCCATCGACATACCAGGCAAATGCCTGTTTTTCAGACGTTGTCTCCGCGTGAAAATCGATCAGGATATAAGTATTGTGAGAAAGTTGTTGCAACAGGCGGTCGGCGGTGCGGAACGGGCAATCAAGCGCCGATTCCATATACGCTCTTCCCATCAAGTTGATCACCGCCAGCTTCCCCCCTTTTGTAGACAAGACAGTCATGCCTTTTCCAGGGGTGCCTTTCGGAAAGTTCGCTGGTCGGATCAAATGGGCTTCCTCATCGATAAAGTCAAAGACTTCCCCTTGCCCCCAAGCATGGTTTCCCAGTGTGACACAGTCGATCCCGGCATCGAGCCATTCGCGCACAATCGCGCGTTGAATGCCACGTCCGTTGGCGGCCGCGTTTTCACCGTTAACCACAATCGCATCAGGTGAGTACATTTGCTTCAGTTTTGGTAAATATGTCTTTAGTGTTTGGCGACCAATGTTGCCCACTACATCGCCGATCATTAATACTCTCATATATGGTTTGAGCCTCCAAACTCTTTGTAAAAAATAAAGCGGCCCAAAGGCCACTTTATTTCGCGTACTCAACCGATCTTGTTTCCCGGATGACCGTTACTTTGATATGGCCGGGATAGTCCAGTTGGTTTTCGATTTGCTTCGTGATTTCACGGGCCAACCGCGTCGCTTCTGCGTCATCCACTTCGTCCGGCTTCACTATGATCCGCACTTCCCGTCCAGCTTGAATGGCATATGATTTCTCCACACCATCAAAAGACTCGCAGATTTCCTCCAGCTTTTCCAAACGTTTGATGTACGCTTCCAGCGTTTCTCTCCGCGCCCCCGGTCTGGCTGCGGACAACGCATCTGCCGCCCTAACCAGAACCGCAATCACGCTGGTCGCTTCACAGTCCCCGTGGTGGGAAGCGATGCTGTTGATAACAATGGGATGCTCATTGTATTTCTTAGCCAATTCTACACCGATATCCACGTGCGACCCTTCGATTTCATGGTCGATCGCTTTACCAATATCATGCAACAGCCCTGCTCGTTTAGCCAAGTGAATATCTTCACCCAGCTCAGCCGCCAACAATCCCGCCAGATGGGCTACCTCCATCGAATGCTTCAGCACATTCTGTCCGTAACTTGTTCGGAATTTCAATCGGCCGATAATCTTAATCAAATCTGGATGCAAACCGTGCACACCCGTTTCAAATGTGGCTTGCTCCCCGTATTCGCGGATGCGCTCGTCCACATCACGGCGTGACTTTTCCACCATCTCTTCGATTCGCGCCGGATGAATGCGTCCGTCGGCAACCAATTTTTCCAGTGCCACGCGGGCCACTTCACGGCGAATCGGGTCAAACCCTGACAAGATGACGGCTTCCGGCGTATCATCAATGATGAGATCGATCCCGGTCAAAGTTTCCAACGTGCGGATATTGCGCCCTTCCCGACCGATGATTCGTCCTTTCATTTCATCATTTGGCAAGGACACGACGGAGACGGTCGTTTCCGCCACATGATCCGCCGCGCACCGTTGGATCGCCAACGACAAGATCCGGCGAGCCCGTCGATCTCCTTCTTCGATCGCTTGCTGTTCCATCTCTTTGATGATTTGCGCGGTTTCATGACGCATCTCATTCTCTACTTTCGCCAGAATGAGCTGTCTCGCTTCTTCGGTGGTTAATCCAGATATCCGTTCCATTTCTTTTCTCTGTTCCTGGTATAGCTCATCAATCTCTTGTTGGCGTAATCCTATTTCCTTTTCTTTTCCGTTCAGTTCATCTTCACGCTGTTCAATTGCATGTTGCTTGCGTTCTAGCGTCTCTTCTTTTTG
The DNA here is from genome assembly GCF_004343255.1 of Laceyella sacchari. Lineage (GTDB taxonomy): Bacteria > Bacillota > Bacilli > Thermoactinomycetales > Thermoactinomycetaceae > Laceyella > Laceyella sacchari. The sequence goes on from NZ_SMDD01000001.1 coordinate 1,450,125, forward strand.
ATTTAACCGGCGTTCGATTCGTTGCAATTCGTTGCGCTGCTCACGAATCTCTTTTTCCGCTTCACTCCGCAGGCGATGCGCTTCATCCCGCGCTTCAAAAATCTTCTCTTTTTTGAGCGCTTCTGCTTCTTTGTCAGCTTTCTCTATAATCTCGGCAGCTTCCTTCTCGGCGCTTCCGATTCTTGCTTCTGCTGCCGTTTTCCTCATCCAGTATCCCGCACCGAGTCCGACTCCGAGAGAGGCAAACAGCAGAATGATGTCAATCGGTTCAAACACCATCGATCCTTCGCTCACCTCCTCTTTTTCTATTTAGAAAAACAAGACCGATGAACTCGGTCTTCGCTTGTAGTCCGTCGTCATGTCTTGCTATACCAGGTGAAGGCTGGAAAAAACCAGCTAGAACCATTTTCCACTTTACTAACAAACGTTTTCAGTTGGAATCAGGGTGTCTTCGCCCCAAGAGAGGCAAAGACACAAGTCAATTGTATTATTTATGCAATCCCATTGTCAAGGCGACCACTTTGTTCAACAACTGATTTTCCGCCTTGTAAGCGCACAAAATAAGCCGCATCGGCCGATTCCGTCAAATGGATGTTGTGCGTCACCATAATCACTTGCCGTCCAAAGGTCTCCCCGACTGACTTTAGAAACTCAATCATCGGGACGATATAATCTTCACTCACATGCTTACCCGGCTCATCAAGAATAATCGGTCCGCTCAAACGCGGTTTCACTGTTTCGATCAGCGCGATGCGCAAAGCGAGCGAGACGATGTCCACAATGCCCCCACCCCGGGCTTCTTGCGGCCTGTTTTTAATTTCTTGACCATCCCAAGTCGAGACGACATAAAATTCAGCCGTCGGCGTCCCGCCATGGTCCTTCAGTTCAATCTCAAATCGAAACGCCGACCCAAAGACATATTTCAACGCATTGGTAACCAGTGTCTCCAATTGTTGTTTTGCCTGCTCACGGGCGTGTTCCGCCGACAATTGGAACAGCACTCGCACTTTTTCCAGCAAATCGCGCTCATTGAGGCACATTTGCCACCGCTCTTCCGTTTGTTTTAATTGCCCCAAATATAAGTCACGTTCTGACTTGCGCACAATCAACTCGTTTCTCGCACGAGACAACGCTTCTTTCAATTGGGTAAACGAAGACTCGGTCATATCACTTTCTCAGCTCCTGCGGTAAATAGCCCCACGCCTTTTGCAGCTCTTCATTGATCTCTTTTTCCAAGCGCCGGATTTCTTCCTCCAATTGCTCCGGCTCCACTCCCAGTTCACGTACTTCTTTGATGATCTCCTCTTCGTTGCGCATCAGGTTCTCCAGCTTTCCCTCCGCTTTCAAAAGCTCATTTTTCGCTTTTTCTGTTTGCGCCCGCAACAACTCGATGCTTTTTTCAATATCATTCATGGGTCTACCCTCCCAAATATTCGTTAATCAAGTGTTCCATATCATGTTCTTCAATCGGCCGTTTGCACATCGGACAATTGCCCAACCGCTTCATATAGGCAGCCAGCTCCTCGGTCAACCGCTTGATCTCTTCTTTTTTGTCGCGGCAAAACGCCTTGCCGATCTGCACTCGCCTCGACACATCCGACCATTGCTTATACAATTCGACCAAGCGGTTTAACCGCTCCTTCTTCATGGACAAAGCGGGGAGCATCTCTTGCCACACTGCCGGAACCCGCTCGTTGCGTTCAATGATGCGTTTCCATTGATCGCTCTCTTGCTGGATAAGCTTCCATCTCCGTTGCAATTGCACCAGTCTAGCCAAGCGCTCTGCCTGTTTTTGAAGATGTCCGACCGCCTGGTCCGCATCACGGACATGCACCATTGCTTGCAAGCGCTTCTCCAAACGCAGGCGTTCAGCATGATGCTCGTCCCATTTGCGTTTGCTTTCGACATAACGAACCAGACGATCATGACGCAGTTTTAACGAATCCAGCTCCTTTTCCAATCTCGGCAAGGAAGCAGCGGCCTCGATGATGCGGCTCACTTTCTCCTTTTCCAGTCGCAAACGCCCCCATTGCTCATAGGCTCTTGTCAACAAGCGGTATCGAAATTTCTGCGTCTCCAGTTGTTGGACGATTCTCTCCGCTTCGGGCAACTGGCGCAAGCTGGCGATAAATTGCTCCGTTCCCGCTTTGGCCATGCCAAGGAGACCTAACTGCTCTTGAGCCTTGCGCAACCGTTCGCACAGCGCTTTCCGTTCCGTCGCCTTGCTGAAAGCCTCTTCGGCAAGCGACACTTGTTCTTCCAGCTCCGCAATGTTTTCATACGGTTGCAGTTTTTCTTTGATCTCGTCCCGGGATTGCTCGAGCTGTTTGATCTGGGCATTGATCTGCTGACGGTCTGCGCTCGCTTTTTTCAAAGCATAATCGATCAGATGTGCCCCACTGATCCGCCCGATCGTCTTGGCTTTATTCTGATTGGATTCAAACAAAAGAAACGGGCTCTCCAATTGGGTGCCAAAGTGGACATACAATTCTTTTTGATCCAGCTTGATCGGCTCAATGCCATGAGCGTCGACGATTTCTTGAGGTACCATATTGCCGAATCCCTCAAATACCTGTTCTTCTTCGCCTGGCTTTCGCAACAGATAACGATTGACAGAAGTACTGCGCACCCGCACCACTTCCGTTCCGTCAGCAAAGGTTAAGCTGACCCGGCATTCTTTGGCACCGCTCCGGATGTAATCTGAGCCGCGCGGCACATTGAACAGCACCCAACGGATGGCCCGCAAAATGGCGCTTTTCCCACTGTCTGACGCGCCCACAAACACGTTTAACCCATCCGAAAAATCTATCGTCGTATGCTGATGCGACTGGAAGTTCTCGATCACCAACTTCTTAAAGGTGCTCAATGCCCGGCCTCTCCTTTCTCTTGTTCAATGGCGATCCGCCGTTGGGCTTCAAATTTGACTTCTTCGTCAATCCCGTTGAGGCGGGAGATTTCGTCGATGATATCCATTACGTCCACCGCTTGAAAGTCCGTTGCAGAACGGATCTGTTGGACGAAAGAAGCCAGTTGCTCCTGCCGGTACATGTTCTTCTCAATATAGGAACGATCCAGCACCTCTTCTCCGCTTGTGGCCGAACGAAGGGGAATCAGGCTGATTTGAATTGACTCGCCCAGTTCGATCAAGGCGACTTGGGGCATCCGTTTGATTTCCGACGGGTGGTTGTTGATGCGGGCCAGCGCGCCCGGATTGACAATATATTTGCCGGCGCGGTGTTGCAACGGAAATCCTGCATGGTAATGGCCGGTCAATAAAATGTCCACTGCGTCACACCAGACATCTCCCACCATGGTATGCGGTACCCCTTCCGGCAACGCGCGATCCACCAGCATGCCATGCACCATATGAATGCAGTAGGCTGCTTCGCATTCGTTTTCCACATGGTAATCCAAATGAACTTCCCGCTTATCCAAATCATAATGAAAAGGTTGTCCGCTGAGTTGGACGACCAAACCATCTTTCTCCAGCTTGACCTTCTGTCCGTCGCTAATCAGCCGAACCGTGCCAAATGCATCCAGCAATCCCAACATGGTGCGTTCAATCGTGCTTGGATTGTGACCGTAGATATCATGGTTGCCAGCAATGGCATAAATCGGTGCGCGAAACCGACGAAACACTTGGGCAAACTCGCGCACAACGGCCGGAGACAGGTTGGGGCGGTCAAACACATCGCCCCCATGTAACACGAAATCAACCTGTTCCCGTTCAGCGATTTCAATCACTTCCTCAATCTTGCGCCGGATGGTGAGTTGAAAGTCATCCGTTCGGCTGCGCGGAGAGGTTCCCCGGATATGCGTGTCAGTAAAATATAAAATCCGCATCAACCATTCCCCTTTTCAGCTTCATCACGATCGCGAAATTCCCGTAAAATCTCGTACACTAACGATACAGGATAACCTTGCCGTAACAAATACTGCCCCAATCTGCGCTCAATCGTCGGCCAAGGTTCTCCGCATATACGAAGATAGCGCCGTTCGGCAATCTTCATTGCCAGCTGGCGCTGTTCTTCTTCGTCCATCTCTGCAAGCGCCTCATCAATATGAGATGAAGCCACTCCTTTTTTGGTCAATTCCTGACGCAAACGAAGCGTACCGTATCCTTTGTGCCGATGCCGTTCAGCTACCCAGCTCTTGGCGTACTGGCGATCATCCAGGAAGCCCTGCGCTTCCATCTCCTTGATCGCCTGTTCACCCAAAGCCGCCTCATACCCCTTCTCTTTGAGATGTTGCTTCACTTCGTATACCGTGCGCGGTTTGTAAGAGAGATACCGCATCACGGCCTGCTTCACCTTGTTGTACTCTTCCGCTTGCAACAACTCTTCCAATTGGGACGGCTCCATTTCCATCCCTTTGTACAGATGAAATTTGACCAACACATCTTCGTGGACAAAACATACTTCCGTCCCATCCACGAAGATACGGTAACGCTTCGCCTGCTTGGAACACTTCTCAATTCGGGTGATGTAATTGGTCACTTGTGGTCACCCTTCAGCTCACGCCTCAAGAGAAGGAGCGGTCTCCTCTTTTTCTTTCGACTTGCGGCCGCGCTTCTCTTCCTTGGCCGGCTCTGCCGGTTTCTCTTCAACTCGTGTCAGGGGCAGATCGTAGTGCGCACGAATCCGATTTTCAATCTTCACTGAGATTTCTGGGTGATCCTTGAGGAACTGCTTGGCGTTTTCACGGCCCTGTCCGAGGCGATCCCCCTCGAAGGAATACCATGCTCCGCTCTTATTGACAATGTCCAGTTCAGCCGCGATATCAAGGACGCTTCCCTCTTTGGAAATCCCCTCGCCGAACATGATGTCTACTTCCGCTTGCTTAAACGGAGGTGCGACCTTGTTTTTAACTACTTTGATTTTGGTTCGGTTACCGACCATGTCCGCTCCTTGTTTGATCGTCTCTTGGCGGCGCACTTCCAAGCGAACGCTGGAATAGAATTTCAGAGCCCGTCCACCCGGAGTCGTCTCTGGATTGCCGAACATGATACCCACTTTTTCACGAATTTGGTTGATGAAGATGGCGATGGTTTTGGACTTGTTGATCGCTCCCGAAAGCTTGCGCAACGCTTGGGACATCAAACGGGCTTGCAAACCGACATGAGAGTCACCCATCTCCCCTTCGATTTCCGCTTTCGGCACCAATGCCGCTACAGAGTCGATAATGATAATGTCCACGGCTCCACTACGCACCAACGCTTCGGCGATCTCCAACGCTTGTTCCCCCGTGTCTGGTTGGGACAACAACAATTCGTTGATGTTAACACCCAATTTTTGCGCATATACAGGGTCCAACGCGTGTTCCGCATCAATGAAAGCCGCAGTCCCTCCTGCGCGTTGCACTTCCGCAATCGCATGCAAAGCGACAGTGGTCTTACCGGAAGACTCAGGTCCATACACTTCGATAATCCGACCCCGTGGATATCCGCCGACACCCAGAGCAATATCCAGAGCCAGCGCCCCACTGGAAATCGTCTCCACTTGCGGGGTGGTTTCTTCCCCCATCCGCATGATTGAGCCTTTGCCAAATTGCTTTTCTATTTGTCTAAGTGCCATTTCTAACGCCTGACGACGATCTGACATGCACAGTTCCTCCTCTTTCCGCTTAATCACATATACCCATCATAACCTGTTTTAATCCATCTGCCAAGATCATTAGCGAACATTTATTCGTTTTTTTTGCAGGTGTCGGCAACAGCAAAATGTGGTACATTACAAACAGAAAGGGGGATATTCGATTGGATAAAGAGAAATGCAGAGAGCGCATCATGGAGCAATTGGAAGAAGTAAACGACCCCGAGCTGAACATCGATATCGTCAACCTCGGCCTCGTCTATGGAGTGGATATCGACGATGATGGACGCGTTCAAGTGACAATGACCTTGACAGCCATGGGATGCCCGCTCGCCGGCACGATTGAGCAACAAGTGCGCGACGCCGTTCAAAAGGTGGATGGGGTGACAGATGTGCAAGTGGATATCGTCTGGAACCCGCCATGGGACAAAAGTCGCATGTCCCGCTTGGCCAAAATCGCGCTCGGCATTCATGATGGTTGAAATAAAAAAGACCGCCCACACATTGCGTCGGGCGGTCTTTACTTTATCCTTTATTGCGCGGTCTTGCCGGTTCCATGTTAACACGGGCCCCGTTGATTTTGGATTGGCGCAACGCTTCATAAACGAATGGCGCCACATCCTCCGGCACTTCTACAAAAGAGAAGCGGTCATAAATGTTGATCTTACCTACTTGCCGCAAGCCAATCCCTGCATGTTCAGCGATCGCTTTGGCCAACTCTTGCGGATTCAGGCTGGCATTGCGTCCAACATTGATGAAGAAACGCACCATCCCGGGCGAAGCACCCGTTTCCCCAAAGTGATAGGTTGCATCGATATTCTTGACGAACCGCTCCGAGAAAGCCAGGTACATGGCCGCAGCAGCCACTTTCTCCGCAGAAAGCTTCTCATTCATCTGTTCGATCATTTCTTCAAACAACGAGAGATCCGCATCTGATTTCACAATCTCTTCGATTTGGCCCATCCAGCTTTGTTGTTGCTTTGCGGCCACTTCTTCCAAGCTGGGCAACTCCCGCGCCCGCAGTTTAACGCCTGTCTCCTGTTCAATGGTGCGCAATTGTTTCATTTCACGCGGTGTGACAAGCGTCAGAGCAAACCCTTTGCGACCCGCACGCCCCGTCCGTCCGATGCGGTGCACATAGCTCTCCACATCTTGCGGGATGTCGAAATTGATCACATGGGAAACGCTGCCCACATCGATGCCGCGAGCGGCTACGTCGGTCGCAACCAACAATTCAACTTCTCCCTGGCGGAACGCATTCATCACACGGTCACGCTGTTGCTGTGCCAAATCCCCATGCAATCCCCCTGCGAGGTACCCTCTAGCCTGGAGCGCATCAGTCAGTTCATCGACTCCTTTTTTGGTACGGCAGAACACAATGGACAAATCGACTTCCTCACTGTCCAAAATCCGGCACAACGCATCGATCTTATGGTTTTCCAACACGCGATAGTATACTTGCTTGATGACCGGAACCGTCACTTCTCCGCGATTCACGGTGATATACTTAGGTTTGCGCATATATTTTTGTGCCAATTGCCGGATGGTTGTCGGCATCGTCGCCGAGAAGAGCAACAATTGCCGTTGCTTGGGCAGGTATTGGAACACCGCTTCGATGTCGTCGATGAAGCCCATGTCCAACATTTCATCGGCTTCATCCAACACCATGATCTCTACACTGGAAGTGTCAATCGTTCCGCGACGCAGATGGTCGAGCAAACGGCCGGGGGTGCCGATAACCACATGAACCCCTTGCTGCAACGCTTTAATCTGTCTGCCAATCGCTTGGCCACCGTAAATCGGCAACGTCTTCACCCGCTTGGGCCGGCCGATCCGGCGCATTTCTTCAGAGACTTGGATCGCCAATTCGCGGGTCGGTGCCAATATCATCGCTTGCACCGCTTGATGGCTGGTGTCAATCCGTTCCAACACCGGAATCCCGAATGCCGCAGTCTTTCCGGTACCGGTTTGGGCTTGCCCGATCACATCTTCCCCGCGCAACACCGCAGGAATGCACTCCGCTTGGATCGGGGAGGCTTCCTCAAAGCCAATATCTTGAATGCCTTTTAAAATTTCTTTGCTTAACGCAAATTGGTCAAAACGACTCATCGTGTTGTTTCACCTTTCTTTAAGCATTGCTGAAGAATGAAGCAAGCTTGTTTGGCTGCTTGCAATTGAATTCGCCTGCGTGAGCCCCTGAGTTGCAACCGATAGACGCGAACCGGTTTGGACGCTTCCTTTAACCCGATGAAAACGAGCCCCACCGGCTTCCCTTCAACCTCATCGGGTCCGGCGACACCTGTCACACTGAGCGCAAAATCGGTAGCAAACTGCTCCCGCACCCGCTCAGCCAAGGCCTCTGCCGTGTGGGAACTGACCGTTCCATGCCGCTCCAAGATCTCTTCAGGCACGCCGACCACTTGTTCCTTGCTAAACGCGGAATAAGAAACAATGCCCCCCATAAACGCCTGACTGCTCCCCTTCATGGATGTAAGCAGTTGGGACAACATCCCTCCCGTGCAACTCTCGGCGACCGCCACGGTTTTCCCTTGTTGAATCAAAGAGCGCATGACCACTTCTTCCAGCGGTTCCTCACGCTCACTGTAGCAGTAATCTCCTGTTCTCTTCAGCACTTCTGTTTTTATTGGCGCGATCAACTCCCGCGCTGCCGGCTCGGTAGCTGCCCGGGCAGTTAACCGCAAAGTCACGCCTGCTTCTTTCGCATATGTAGCGATGATGGGATTGTCATTAGCTTCAATCAAGTCTTTGCAAGTCTCCTCAAGGAGCGACTCGCCAATCCCAAAAAAGGACAATGCCTCGGACACCAACGCTTGCCCACTGGCAAAGGTGTCCAAGATATACGGACGAACTTGTTGCTCAAACATGGGGATCAATTCACGCGGTGGACCCGGCAGAAGCACATAAGTCACGCCGTCTTTGGAAACAGCCAATCCAGGCGCTGTCCCATGCGCATTGTGAAACACAACGCCATCTTCAAAAACATGGGCCTGCTTGTAATTATTGGATGGAATGCTTCGCGAACGCCCTTGAAACCACTCTTCCAACGCAGCCACTACAGCAGGGTCCCGCACCAATGGAATCCCCAAAAAAACCGAAAGCGTTTCCTTTGTCAAATCATCAAGCGTGGGGCCGAGTCCGCCACACAGGAAAACCAATTGAGAGCGCTTATGCGCCTGCTCAATAACTTCCATCAACCGCGCTTGATCATCACCAACAGAAGTGTGAAAAACCACTTCCACTCCAAGGGAAAAACACTCGCGCGAGAGATAGGCGGAATGTGTGTCCACCGTTTCACCCAACAACAGCTCCGAACCGACCGTAATCACTTCCGCGCGCATGCCATCGTTCCTCTCTAACGTAACTTCCTTCCAATGCATTTGGGTTACTGCAAATGGGTCATCGAGACGATCTTTCTGTTTTTGTAGAAATAATCAAGTCCGGAAATCACCGTCACGATCACCGCAAGCCATGTAACAATTTCTGAGAATGGAAAAGCGATCGAAGAAAACGGAACATTGTTCAGCATCAACGCCACAATGGCGACGATCTGAGTGATCGTTTTCAGCTTCCCCAACGGACTAGCCGCGATGACCACCCCTTCAGCCACCGCAATCATCCTCAGACCTGTGATGGCAAATTCGCGACTGATGATAACAATCGCAATCCACGCTTCCAGGCGTTGCATTTCGACAAGTGAAATCAATGCCGCCGTAATCAATAACTTATCGGCCAAAGGGTCCAAAAATTTACCCAATGTGGTCACCATTTTGTTTTTGCGGGCCAGATACCCATCCAGCCCGTCGGTGACGGCAGCCAAAATGAAAATGAAGGTGGCAATAATCTCACTCACGGTTAGGGTAACGCTTCCTACCTGGACGTAGCCCATATTAAAGCGAACCAACAAAAAAAGCATCACGACTGGTACTAAGAAGATACGGGCCAGCGTAATCTTGTTGGCTAGGTTCACCTTAACCAACCTCCCTGGCTATGACAGATTCACTCAGATAGTAATGTAATTTATAGCACCATCTTAAACCAAGAACCATCTTTTTGGTCAGATGGGAAATAACTGAATAAGCGGGCCCGTCAGCACCCTGGTCAGCACACACTCTCAAGCCAAAGCTTTCCTAGTGTAATTCTTTCGTAAGTATAAACCAACCGGCTGGGCGGTGTCAAAAAAGAGCAGGGATTCCCCTGCCCTATTCCATGCTTATTCTTGTGCGGCCGAGTCTTCCCCGGTTGCGTTGGCCATACGCACTTGGTAAAGTGACACTTCTTTTTGCGTTGAGGTGTCGATCAACACTCCGTTGGCAAACAACGCCACTTGATTGGGGTTATCTAAGCGCACGGACAACCACTTGTCGTCGTTGAACGTCATCGTCTGGTTTGCCTCCAGCCGCTTGTCGAACAGTTCTTTTCCTTTCGGGCCGCCAGCGCGTACACGGATATCCGTCGGTTTTTTGGCCGTGATTTTGACCACCACCTGATCCGCGTTTTCAACTTGATAAACATCGCCAAACTCATAACTGTCCGAGGTTTGGACCAGCATCACACGGGGGCGCTCCTTATTTATCACGGACTCATCGCCAGGCTTCGCCTCTGAGTCAGCGGATACAACTTTCACTTCTTGGCCTCCGCTGACCACTGTCCAAGTAACCACCGCCCCGATGGCGAGCACGGCGATCACCGCAGCCGTCACCCAGACGACTTTATTTTGAGACAGACGGTTCCACCACTCATTGATTAAAGCCGCTCGGCCGGCATCATCCTTTGCCCGTTTGGATCGCTCTTTTCTACTTAACGAGGCAGCGGGAACGGCACTGCCAACAGTGGCCACTGTCTCCATGGAGGATTGTTGTTCCTCCCATTTTTTGTAGTGGCTCAATAAAGGATTAGGGGCCACATTTAAAACACGGGCGTACGTACGGATATATCCTCTTACATAAACCGGATCCGGCAACTTCGAAAATTCGGCGCTTTCAAGCGCTTCTATATAGTGCGGCTCAATTTGGGTTAACTCCGCCACATCCGACACGCTTAGTTGTTGGTTTTCCCTAGTTGTTCTCAATTGTGTAAAAGGGTTAGGCATTTCACCTATGTACCTCCTATAGGGATGATTGAACAGAATTAACTCCTACAGTATAGCTCACAGGGGAAAGATTCGTCAAAAAAGCAAGCCTGTGAGTGGTTAGGCTTGCTTTTTCACTATTGGTTATTATCTTGTTTGAGATGAATGAACGTCGCCGATTTCTGCACTGATTCTCCATTGACTGTCACTTTGGCATTGTCCGGTTTGTTGAGATAGATGTAGATGTCAGGACTCTGTGAAAAGTCATGCTTGTAAGTGAACGTATTGCCCGCACTCACTCTTACATCTTTAAACGGACTCCCATCGGCTCGGTGACGAAGATCAAGTCCCAACTCTCCCAAAGCCTCCACCTTGATCTCCGCCCCCGCTCCACTCACCCGGTAATGGTCGGTTGTCTTTCCGCTGCTGATAAACTTAAGCGTAGTTGTAGGCGAGGGTGTTGGCGTCGGCTCCTGATTTGGCGCCGGCTGTTGGGATTTGGTCTCGCCTGTCGTAATTTGCTCCTTGCTCTTGCTATCTTCATCATCCCCAACAAAGGATGCAACGCCCCAAGCAATTGGAATACACAAAGCCAAACTGGCCGCCGCGATGATCACAGAACGCTTAGGAGCCTTGAATTTCGGCATGGAGACCTTTTTCGGCTTCTTGTTTTTGACGGCGCTTCTGGACAGCGATGGCATTTGTACAGCCTGCTGATCCGTTGGATCGTGTTGCTCCTGCTCTTGGGAAAACGGTTCACGCACCGACGGCAATGGATTGGTGGAGCTTGTATCCACCTTTTTCATTTGGGCGGTGCGCGATAAAATGCTTTTTGGCCCGGTGCTGGTCGGGTTTAATTTTTGGTTGTCCCGCGTCCGCCTTGAAGTCAACGTGTGCGCAAGTGTCGACTCCTGGCTGAGTGGAGTCTCCTCCGGCAGTTGCGGTGCTGTGACTTTAGGCTGATTAAATGTCGTTTGAACATTCCCCGGAATAGTCTGCTCCAACTCTTGTTTTGGGGAAATTGCCTTCATCATACTTGTCGTCCGTTGGTAACCCACATCCCGACGTGCCAGCTCTTTGTCCCTGCGCAACTTGTCGCTTTCCGTGCGCTTCGCGGTCAATGCCGTTTGAGTGTTGATGCGGGATTGAGCAGGTTTTTGGTTGGCTGTTGGCAAACGGAATGCACTCGTCTGTTGTCCAACCGGCTTGTGAACGCCCGTCGCTTGATTGATGGTGGGCAGTTTGCCCGTCAACTGTCCGTTAAACGAGTGCGCTTGGGTCTGCGCTAAATCATTTTCGGTAATGGCTTTGAGAACAGTTGTATTAAAACGTTCCGCCTGTTCCATTTTGCGATATTGTCTCAAAATATGATGAGGTTCAATTTTTACACAATTGGCATATGAGCGAAGGTATGTCCGTACATAGAATGGACTAGGCAATTTATCAAACTCGCCATTTTCGATTGCAATCAAAAAAGATTTTTGAATTTTCGTCTTTTCCTGTAATTGATCGAGGGATAGACCAATCGCTTCGCGGGCTTGTCGAAGATATGAGCCGATTTCGACAGACACCCCAGCCACCTCCTGAAAGGCTGTCAATAAACATGTTCCAACCTTCAATTTGTTTTCACTTAAAATGGTAGATATACTCCCAATGTATCTGCCGATTAGCTAAGACTAAAAGTGAATATATTACTTTTCAGGCACCAGAACATCCATCTCTCGGTTCATGCAGATACGTTTTTACATATGGCTGATTGTATAAAAGCAACTCAATCACTAACCCATACTTTTCAGATTAACAGAAGTTGTTTATCAAAATCAATAACCATTCTTAGTAGATTTATATAACAAAAACACCTAAGAAGGTTGTTTAGAATTTGACTCAAGCATACCACGACCTTTTTCATGTGTCAAAAAAGCTCTCTTATCACAGAGAGCTTCACTTCACAACGGAGATATAAATATCTTTTTCGCTGGAATATTTATTGACGCCAACAGGAAATCCGTTAATATTTACAGAAACGTTTTTAGGTTCTAACAATTTGAGCCAGACCCCAGTCGTAAATGACTGGGTGAATACTTTTTTATCCTCGGTAACCTCACCTTGGACAAACGGCTTGTCTATCTCTTGTTTCCGCACTTCAAATGCGCTACCCGACTCTCTCAACCAACTGATTTTCAACTCCAACTCATGCGCGTTGATCAGTTCATATCGGTCCGGACCCTCAGGCGAGGTGGAGAGAACGGACAAACGCGGTTTGCCCAACGGCTTGTCCGCTTCTTTCACCTGATTTTGCTTCACTGTAAGAGGGGCTTCCTTCGATTTTAATTGTGCTGCGTTTTCTGCCCGGTACCACATAAATGCGATGGTAGCGAGAACCAGCAAAACCGCGCCCACGATCAACATGATTGTATATACCTTACCGAATACGGAGCCTTGCTTCTTTTTTTCCCGCCTCGTATCTCTTCTACGCGGTTGTAGGGGCGGGCTTGCTTGCCTGCGCGGCCCTGCTACCGGCTCAGGCTGAGAAGAAGTGATCCCCAGTTCCTCCGGATCCGGCACATCCGCCGGCATCTGAGGACGCCGCGGCTTGCCCTTGGCCGTGCGCACCAGCGCTGGTTGTTCTACGAGTTCCGCAGATTCTTCTGTCATTTGGCGCAAGTACTTCTCTTGCTCCATGCGGTTCGGGTGGGCAGATGGTGTTGGAGTCATCCGGGTGTTGCCTTGTCTCAGCTGTTGCCTTCCCGCCACTGGTTGTTGTGGCGATCGCCGGTTCATCGACCTCGCACCGGTCGGTGGTTGGGGCCCTGGCTGGTAAAGTTGCAACAATTGTTGTGGATTTTCGCCTACGGCCAAAGCATAAGCACGCACATACGCACGCACATACGCCGGACTGGGAAATTGACTGAAATCCCCCTGCTCCAAAGCAATCAAATATTTTTTCTGAATTCGTGTGGTCGCTTCTACATCTTCAAGCGAAAGCCTCAATAATTCACGCGCTTGTCGTAATCGGTAACCTATTTCATTAGACAAGCTGATCCCTCCCGCCAACTACTTCATCATTTCTTCAATTGCACCCGGTAACTTTTCTCCGTATCTTGAGCTGAGGTGTTGATCGTCTGCCCATTCGCTGTCACTTCCACATTGGATGGGGTGCCCAAGCGGAACCATACCTGATTTTGGTTACCGATCTCCAAAGATTTCTCTTCGCCGACTTTCAAGGTAAATTCTTTCGGGGTGTCTTTGGCCGTTGGGGCAAAGCTGACGGTCGATTCGCCGTCCCTGCCTTTCAATTTCACTTCCAGCTTATTAGCGTTTCGCACATAATACAATTGCCCTTCCAATGGATTGTCGGATGTCCCACCCTCTTCCAGGTAGACCGTGTTCTGCCCATCTGCACGCACGCTATGGTCAACGGAATCGGCCACATTCTTGTCCACATTTCCGCCGGCTGTATTGCTTTCCGGCTGAAACACGGTGAAATACAACGTTCCGCCCACCAGTAACAGCGCTCCAATGGCAGCGGGCAAAACCCATGTGAGGGGCTTTTTATCTTTCCGGCCTTCACTCTTGCTCTCCAAAGCGATCCGGCGCGGTGCCAGCGGTTGGTGTTGCAAGGTTTGCTGCAAGTTCGGCAAATTCGAACGCAGAGTTTGTGTCATTTCAAGCGATGGTGTTGGTTGTTGTGGCTGTGATGGTGGCAATGGTGTGGGCGGCTGTGCCTGAGGCGTCATAGATTGTAGTTGCGGTGGTGTCATCGCCCTCGGTGGCATGGACTGTGCGGCCCTTGGTTGCAAAGGAGTCTGTTGAACATGCCCTCCTTGTTGCATGGAAACCGGCATCACAGAGCGAGTCGTTTGTTGATCTTGTGGTTTTGTCTTTTTGTTTATCGATGATTGCGGCTGTGTTTGGCGCATTGGTTGGCCTTGTGGCAAAGCAAACGAATCTTGCTTTGCTTCACCTGGTTTGATATTGTTTGATCCGAACGTAGCACGCGGTTGTGGAGCCGGTTGCACCGTCGGTTGTGCAGGTTCTTCCGTTTTCCCCAGCACCGTTTTCTCAAAGTAATCCAATAAAGGCCGCGCGTCTAAGCCCAAGCATTTCGCATATGTACGCAAAAATGCTTTGGCATAAAACGGACTTGGCAATTGATCGAAGCGATCATTTTCCAACGCATTCAAATATTCTGTATGAATGTTCGTAGAACTGTTCATTTGCTCGAGCGTGTATCCCTGCCGCTCTCGCGCCTGACGCAAATAAGCTCCAATCCCGGCCATGTTTCCCCCTCCAAACGTTTGTTAAAATCCATCAAATTCTGGTTCCACCACTTCGTACGTAATCTGTTCATCAGGATGATTTCTCAATTCAATAATTGTGTCAAAGTCATCGAGCGTGTATTCCGTCTCTTTGACAAAAATATCTGGATGCTCAATCACTTTGGTTGCTTGCATCCGCAAAATGTCCCTGACCAATTGGTCATGCCGTTCGGTGGCTCTGCGCGTAGACACAATGCCATCGATGATGTACACATGGTTCTCAGACAATTCATCGTGAGCCAACTGACTCCGAACCGTCTGCTTCAGCAAGGTGGATGAAACAAATGTCCACCGTTTATTTGCGCAGACACTGGAAGCCACGATTGACTCTGTTTTCCCCACGCGTGGCATACCCCGCACCCCGACCAGCTGGTGCCCTTCTTTTTTGAACAGCTCTGCCATAAAATCAACAAGCAAGCCTAATTCGTCCCTGGTAAAACGGTAGGTTCGCTTGTCTTCAATGCACCGATCCAAATACCGCCCATGCCGTATGGCCATTCTATCCACCAATTTCGGCGGGCGCAATGCGGTGATCGTGATATTGTCAACACCGAGGAGGATCTGTTTCAATGCTTCAATTTTTTGTTGTTCCTCTGTTCGCAAAAGCATTCCTCGGCGTCTGTTTTCCACACCGTTAATTGTCACAATGTTTATGGAAAGCATACCCAGCAAAGAGGCGAGATCCCCTAGTAGCCCCGGTCGGTTTTTATGAATTTGATATTCCAAATACCATTCCTGAGAACTCATTCCAAAACACCCCTCCACTCCTTCACCGCTTGTCTTTAGAAGGGATTCATATGACTTTTAGTATAGCATAATCCAAATTGAAGGAGGTAGTTTTAAAAATAAACAAATTATGTAGTTATAAAAATAAAACACCTGATATCTACAGGTGTTTTATTTTTATATACGATGCAATAATCACTTATTTGAATCAACTAATTTTACCATTAAATTCGCCATGGTACGTTGCTCATCTTCACTAGCCACACTCCACAAATCGGCTAACAGCCGCTCTTGCTCGTTTTGCGGGTCAACGTCTTTTGCCAAATAGTCACCAATTTGGTAGGCCAATTCGGAAATCGTTTCGCGATCCATGCCCAGCTTCTCCGCTTGATGCACACGATTTGACAAAAACTCTTTCCACTGATCAAAATTTTCCAAGATGGTCATACTTTTCCCTCCTATACCACTCAGCGATTTTATCGCTCTAAGAGTAATATGGGACAAAAACATATTTTTTATGCTTATGTGTACCAACCGCCATTGACCGCAAGCACTTGGCCAGTCACATAACCCGCGTCGCCAGAACACAGGTATTTCACCGCATGGGCCACCTCGTTTGGTGCCCCCAATCTTCCCATCGGGATATCATCAGCCAACGCCTTCTGTTCATCACGGGTTAGTTGCCCATCCAACAACTTCGTGTGAATGGCGCCAGGAGCCACCGCGTTTACTGTGATTCCCGATCGCGCCAATTCTTTAGCGAGGGCTTTCACCATGCCGATCTGCGCTCCCTTGGCGGCAGAATAAAGCACTTCCAGCGCGCCACCCGTCTGGCCCCATATGGATGAGACCGCCACGATCCGCCCATGTTTGCGATTTAACATACTCGGCAACACGACTTGCGCCAAGTGAAAAAACCCCCGCACATGTACATCCATGACGTCATCAAACTCACTCTCCGAATGATCCTGAAAAAAGCCGACCATGCCCTGTCCAGCAGCATGGATAAGAACCGTCGGCGCTCCCAATTGGGAAACAATCGCTTGGTGTGCCTGGTCTACCGAGTCTCTTCTCGCCACGTCATGCCGCACCGCAAAAGCCGGCCTGCCGTATGTTTGACAACGCTCAACAACACATTGTGCTTCAGCCGCGGAATGCAGATATCCGACCGCCACCGCGGCCCCTGCCTCTGCCAACACTTCTGCAACAGCCGCGCCGATCCCTCCGCTCGCTCCGGTAACCCACGCAACTTCCCCTGCCAACTTCACTTCCATCCGTCTATCCCTCCATTTAAAAAGGCGCCCTTTTTCAAGGACGCATACATCTATTATCCCAATGGCCGCACAAGCGACACGGCAAAACGCGACCAATCGATATGTTCTTTCATTCGCTTGTTTACGTCAGCCAGTGTTAACTCCTCCAACATCGGAATGATGCGGAACAAGTCTACCCCTTTGAACTGGTAACTGGTGAATTGATTAGCAATCCACTCAGGAGAATTGAGATAGCGCAAATTGCTACCGATTTTTTTCTTGCGGATGCGATCAAAGGTGTCCTGCGAAATGCCTTGGTCGATTTTCTTCGGCAATTCTTCCCGTAACCGCTCCAACAACCGATCGGGATTCGGTGTATCCCCTCCCATCATCGAAAAGCCAAATCCGCTCTCCAATGAGTAGTCAAATCCGAAGTTATCATCGATCAGACCTTCGTCATACAGGGATTGATATAATTCAGTCGCCGGGCCGATCAAGGCCTCCAGCACGACTTGGGTCGCCAATTCTTGTTTGAGTGCGGCTTCCCCTTCCACTTGGGTCCAAGCTTTGCCCTCTTTGAAACCAAACAAGCACTTGGAAATACCAACGCTCAATTTCATTTCGTTCAGCGGCTGGGCCACCTCGTCCGGCTCTTCATCAAAGAAACGGACGATCTCCGCTTGTTGCTCAAACTGTTTGGCGGCTTGGTTTTCCCTGATCAAGGTCATGGTGCGCTCCGGGTCCACCGCACCGACGACAAATAACAGCATGTTGCTTGGATGATAAAACGTCTCGTAACAGGTGTACAGCAACTCTTTGTTGATTTGTGCAATGGACTCTACTGTGCCTGCGATATCGATTTTCACGGGATGTTTTTGGTACATCGCCTCAATCAGACCAAAATAAGAGCGCCAATCTGGATTGTCATCATACATGCGGATTTCCTGACCGATGATTCCTTTTTCCTTCTCCACATTTTCATCCGTGAAATGGGGTGATTGCACAAAATCGAGCAGAGTGGTCAAATTTTTGTCCACATGGTCGGTGCAAGAAAAGAGATAAGCTGTTCTAGTAAAGCTGGTAAATGCGTTGGCTGAAGCACCCTGGCGTGAAAACTCTTGGAAAACATCTTCACCGGAAGGCTGTTCAAACATCTTGTGCTCCAAAAAGTGGGCAATCCCGTCGGGTACAGAGATTTTCTCCTTGCCGGGCACTTGAAAGGTGTTGTCAACCGAACCGTATTTCGTCGTGAAAGTGGCATACGTCTTGCTGAACCCTTGCTTCGGCAAGATGTACACATGCAATCCATTGGGCAGCTTTTCATAAAACAGGGTTTCTTGGATTTGGGCGAATTCAATTTTTTGCATCAGCATTCCCCTCCTGGTCACGCAGGAAATAAATCGTATCCAATTGCACCTTTTGCGCCACCCGCACGACATCTTCCATGCTGACGCGCTGAATGGCTTGCAGCATCTGCTCCAGCGTTCTTTCTTGCCCAGCCAACACCGATTGGTGATGGAAATGGATCAGCTCGTATGAGCGGTCTTGCTGTTCTTTGTAAGCATTGGTCAATGTCGCTTTGGTTTGTTCCAATTCTTGTTGGTCGATCCGTCCCTGACGCATGGCTTCCAATTGTTCTTTGATGATATCGACCGCTCGTTGGTAATTGCCGATTTCGATGCCGGATTGGATCATCAACAAGCCTTTGAGGCTTTCCAGTCGGGAAGAGCAGTAGTACGCCAGACTGGCCTTTTCACGCACATTGCGGAAAAGCTTAGAGTGCGGGAACCCACCCAAAATCCCGTTGTAGACAACCAGTGCCGGATAGTCGTTTGAAGTGATCTCCGTTTGTGTACGGCAACCGATGTTTAATTTGCCTTGTTTGACATTGAGCCGATCGACAACCACCTTTTCTTCCTTCACTTCGCGGACGACGGGGGCGAGTGTATATGTCTTGCGTTGCCCAGTAGCCTGCGAGGCCAAGCGGTCACGCAACAGTTCGACAACCTGTTCTGTTGAAACATTGCCCACGCAGTACAGGTCAATGGGGCAGGTTTGAATCACATCCTGATAATATGTATAAAGTTCGGTCGCCCCCAATTGCTCCAAATCAGCTAGCCGTCCGTGAGTAAACAAGGCGTAGGGTTCACCTTTGCACATCTCTTCTACCATGCGCTGAGCGGCATAGCGGATTTTGTCGTCTTGCAAGCTCTCGATTTTTTGCTTGAGGTTCTTCTTTTCAGCTTCCACATAAGAAGCTTTAAACCCATTTCCTTCGGTTGCCGGGGCAAACAACACTTCGGTGAAAAAGGACAGCCCTTCTTCCAAAAGCGCCGGCTTGTCCTGCAAATACCGCTCATTGGCGATTTCCAGACCAAATTCCATCAGGTGGCGTTCCCCTCGTTTGGACACGTCGCCAAACAGGATGGCTCCGTACAGATCATCCAGCTTCCTTTTCAATTGGATCGTGGTGGGGGTCGATTGTGTACCCCGTTGCAACACTGCCGGCAACAGCGCGGTTTTGGTTACGGTTTCCGGCTTAAGTTCTTGTCCGATATAAGCTACAAACGTGGTCGTTTTAAACTTGGTGCTTGGTAAGACATGCACTTGGATATTTCCAATCGAAACGGTTTCAAAATGGTTATTGGCCACGTTGACACCTCTCCTTTAATGTGCCGATGTATTAACATTATAGACTAATTCCAACTGAATGGAAACGATAACCACTTTTTCGGATGAATTCCCTATCAAAAAGCGCTACCGCCCAACGGCTCGTTCACAGCAGTTGGGCGGCGCCGTTTTAACTCTGCATGAATTGCTTCAGATCAGCTTCTGTGGCAGGAACAATCAGTTCTTTATTGGCCACTTTTTGTTTGAATTCATCCACCCGTTTGAGCACGTCAGGCTTGACATGTTTGGTAGTGGTTGGGGCATAGTCCACCCCGTTTTCCTTTAAGCCGAATTGTAACAATGTGCCTGCTTTGTGCTTCTTCTGTTGCTGTGCTTTCATCACGTTGAAAACAGCCACATCCACTCTCTTCACCATCGAGCTCAACGTGTGATCTGGAGCCAAGCGACTCTGATCCATGTCCACTCCGATAGCCCAATATTTTCCCTTTTCCCGTGTCTTTACTTCGTCAAACAACCCTTTTCCAACACCGCCGGCCGCATGATAAATGATATCAGCCCCACCATCGTACATCGCTTTGGCCAGCGACCGCCCTTTGGTGGCATCATTAAAGCTTTCAGCGTACGCTACTTGCACTTTCACTTTGGGATTTGCCGCATGGACACCAGCTCGATACCCCACTTCAAACTTTTTGATAAGTGGGGAGCTAATCCCGCCAATAAAGCCGACTTTTCCTGTCTTGGTGCTCAAACCGGCGATCATTCCCATCAAAAATGAGCCTTCTTCTTCCTTGAAGGTGACTGCGGTAACATTTTTGGGAATCTTGCCGCCCATATCGCTGTCCACGATCCCAAACTGAGCATTTGGAAATTGATTTGCCACATCAGCAATGGCTTTTTCAATCTTAAAACCGACACCCCATATCATGTCGCGGTTTTCCCTGGCAAATTTGGTCAAGTTGGGCACATAATCTTCATCCCGTTTTGACTCAAGTGCCTTGATATCTATGCCTAACTCCTTTTGTGCCCGTTTTAAGCCAGCGTATGTGATCTGGTTGAATGATTCATCGTTCAAACCACCCGTGTCCGTCACCATCCCGGCGGAGAAATCGCCTTTCGCTTTTTGGTTGGCGTTTCCGCCCCCTGCACACGCGGACAGCAAGAAAACACAGCAAGCCAGCAATAACGAAGCCCAGCTCATCCGTTTCATGATGATCCTCCTTTGTTTTGATCTGGATGAACTTAGTATGAGCCTGAGCAAATAAAAAAAACCTCAGCCAAAGAATTGGCTAAGGTCTTTTGATGAGGATTAACGGCTTCCTTTTTCGTATGGTTTCCCAACTGCGGCAGGCGCTTCCGCCCGGCCTACGAAGCCGGCCAACGCCAGGATGGTCAACACATAAGGCAACATGCTCAGCACTTCACTGGGCACGTATTTCGTTACATTAAACAGCTGGCCTGTCAAGGTCAACGCTACGGCAAAACCAAAGAACGTTGCCGCCCCCAGTACCCCAAACGGACGCCACTTACCGAAAATCAGCGCGGCCAAAGCAATAAACCCTTGACCCGCCACTGTACCTTGGTTGAACTCACTGCCAATGGCAATCGACAATCCAGCTCCCCCTAATGCGGCCAGCGCGCCACTGATCAATACGGCAACATAGCGCATTTTCACCACGGATACGCCCGCTGTCTCCGCTGCATGTGGATGTTCGCCCACCGCGCGCAACCGCATGCCAAAGGTGGTACGGGTAAGCAGATAGTAACTGATCAGTACCACCAAAATCGCGATATACGTAGTAGGCAACGCTTTAAAGAGAGAGGGGCCGATCACAGGAATATCGCTTAAAAACGGAATCGCGATGGCATTCAACTTGTTTTCCACCACCGGGGTTTGTCCGGCACCATCATACAAGTGCTTAACCAAATAAACGGATAACCCTAAAGCCAAAAAGTTGATCGCCACACCGCTAACCACTTGATCCGCTTTGAATGTAATGGAGGCGACAGCGTGCGGCAATGCGAGCAACACCCCGGCAAGAACTGCAAACAGCAGACCCAACCATGGATTACCGGTTGTTAGAGTGGAAACGACCGCGGTGAAGGCACCAATGGTCATCAATCCCTCCAACCCGATATTGACAACACCGGATCGCTCAGAGTACAGGCCACCCATCCCGGCCAAAATCAACGGGGTGGCATAAATGACAGTTGTTGATAATATGTTGGTCAACGTATCAAGCACGCTTGTCCCCCCCTTTATTCCGGCTGAATTTGCCCATGAGTCGGCCGGTCACATTGGCAGCTACAAACAAGATGATTGCGGCAAACACTACCCGAATGACTTCAAATGGCACCCCGGCTTCAAACTGCATGTTTCCGCCGCCATATGTGAGGATACCAAACAGCACAGAAGCCAATACGACACCTAGTGGAGTGCTGGCACCCAACAAGGCTACCGCAATGCCATCAAACCCAATACCTGTGAAGGCAGGTTGAATCGCCAGATAACCGCTTGTACCCAATGCTTCGCCCGCGCCGGCCAAACCGGCAAACGCACCACTGAACATCATGGACAAAATGATGTTGCGTTTAACGCTCATGCCAGCGTATTCTGCTGCCAGCGGATTATGTCCAACCGCGCGCAATTCATATCCCAACCGGGTACGCCATACAAGCACATACATAACGAAAGCGGCCAAGATCGCAAGGATAAGTCCAAAATGCAAACGGGCGCCTCCGAACATTTGTGAAACAGCATCAATGCGTAACGAAGCAGAATCCATGATTTTCGGGGTCGAATCGGCCCCATTGGACAACCAGTGGAAAACCAATGCGTTCGACAGGTACAAGGCGATAAAGTTCATCATGATTGAGATGATCACCTCGTGAACCCCGCGCGTTGCCTTCAACAAGCCTGGCACCAAGCCCCATACAGCTCCGGCCAAGCCACCGGCGATCACAGCTACAAAGGCGTGCAAAACAGGTGGCAGATTCAATTTGAGCCCGACGATAATCGCCACCAACTGACCCACGATAAACTGCCCCTCGACACCGATGTTGAACAAGCCCGTCCGAAACGCCAAGGCAACCGCCAATCCAGTCAAGATCAGAGGCGTAATCGTCCGGAGCGTTTCACCCAAGTCGTATGGCTGCACCAACGCACTGACGAATAACGCGTTGTAAGCCGCAATCGGATCATATCCGGCTACCACCATCATGATCGCGCCAATCAACATCCCTAAAAGAATGGACAACAGGGAAGTGATAAAAGTAGATTGTGAATTTATGCGAGACAAGACTTTCATTCCGCCTTCACCTCCTGTTGTTTGACACTGCCGGCCATCAACAAGCCCAATTCTTCTTCGGAGGTGTTTTTCGGATCAACCCAACCGACGATTTTCCCTTCATAAATCACGGCCACCCGATCACTCAATTTCAGGACTTCATCCAGCTCCAAAGAGACCAACAGCACGGCTTTGCCCTTATCTCGTTGTTCGATGATCCGGCGATGGATGAACTCAATCGCCCCCACGTCCAACCCACGGGTCGGTTGGGCCGCGATCAAAAAGTCGGGATTGCGGTCCACTTCCCGAGCGATAATCGCTTTTTGCTGGTTACCTCCGGACAAAGCACGAATAGGCACGTGTTTATCAGGCGTGCGCACGTCAAACTCGCTGATCAATCGCTCCGCGTATAGATCCACTTCTTCTTTTTGTATCAGCCCATTTTTTGAAAACGGCGCTTGGTAGTATGTTTGCAAGACCATGTTTTCACTAACCGAAAAGTCAAGGACAAGCCCGCGTTTGTGACGGTCCTCGGGGATGTGGCCCACGCCTGCTTCGGTCACCTTGCGAGGGCTTGCATTGGTCACATCGTGCCCGCCAAGTCGAATCGTCCCGGCTTTTACCGGACGCAAGCCGGTGATCGCTTCGATCAATTCAGTTTGTCCGTTACCGTCCACACCAGCCAAGCCGACCACTTCACCGGCTCTCACTTGCATGTTCAGCCCGCGAACCACTTCTACGCCGCGATTGTCTTCAACAACCAGATTGGCAATATCCAACACCGTTTGACTTGGATTGGCTTCTGCTTTTTCGATCTCGAAAGAGACCTCCCGGCCAACCATCAACGCGGCTAGTTGATTCTCATCCGTATCTTGCACATCGACCGTCTTGATCACCTTTCCGCGGCGAATCACCGTTACCCGGTCGCAAGTGCTCATAATTTCTTTCAGCTTATGTGTGATGAAGATAATTGTTTTCCCTTCTTTTACAAGGTTCCGCATAATTTCCATCAATTCATTGATCTCTTGCGGAGTCAACACAGCAGTCGGCTCGTCAAAGATCAAAATATCAGCGCCACGGTACAATGTTTTGAGGATTTCCACCCGTTGTTGCATGCCTACGGAAATATCAGATATTTTGGCCGTGGGATCCACCTTGAGATTATAGCGTTCCGACAGACGCCGGATCTCACTTTCCGCTTTTTTTACATCGATGATACCCAACTTGCTCCGTTCATCACCCAGAATGATGTTTTCGGTGACAGTGAATGGTTGGACTAACATAAAGTGTTGGTGAACCATTCCGATTCCAAGCTTATTGGCCATTGTGGGGCCTGTGATGGTAACCGGTTGTTCCTTGATGCGAATTTCACCCTCATCCGGCTGATACAAGCCAAACAGGATGTTCATCAATGTTGACTTTCCAGCTCCATTTTCCCCAAGCAAGGCATGAATCTCACCTTTTTTCACAGTGAGATGAATTTGATCGTTGGCAACGATTCCCGGGAACCGTTTGGTTATTCCTAGCATCTCAACGACGTTCACAGGCTTCCCCCCTTTATAAATAAAAAGGATCGTGTTTTCTCCCCTTGTTTATATCACTTATCTTTCCATTTTAGAATGAGACAACGCTTACAGCAGTATACATGATGCCAAAATCAAAAAAAACGGCGAACCATCTCTCTTCCAAATGAAAGCGGATTAAAACAAGAGGGATTTCTAGTATACATGAGATAATTAGAATAAGGAAGAGATATTTTTATAAATAGATACTATAACCACAGAATTTCAATATGTTTTTCTAATTTGGACATAAAAAAGAGTTGGAGTGTTCCTCCAACTCTTTGCTCCGCCTGATTAGTTCGCTTTAAAGTTTTTTGCTTCTTCAGGCGTGGTTGGCACCTTGATTTCGCCTTTGATGATTTTTTGTTGGAACTCTTCCACTTTTTTTACTACATCGTCACTGATGTGTTTGCTTTTCACAAAGCTTACGCCGCCTTCTTTCAAGCCAAACTCTTTTTGCTCGCCGCCTTTGAGTTTTCCTTCTTTCAATTCTTTGATCACATCAAACACGGCAACATCCACTTTTTTGATCATGGAAGTCAAGGTGTGTTCCGGTGCCAGCTTGGATTGGTCCATGTCAACACCGATAGCCCAGAATTTGCCTTGTTCACGCACTTTCACTTCATCAAACAGTCCTTTGCCCACACCACCGGAAGCATGGTAAATGATGTCAACGTTTCCGTTGTACATGGACTGAGCCAAAGAACGACCTTTCGTCGCGTCGGTGAAGCTTTCAGCATAAGCAACCTGTACTTCCGCATTAGGATTTACCGCTTTCACCCCTGCGATGAAACCAGCTTCAAACTTTTTGATCAAAGGAGAGGTCATTCCGCCGATAAAGCCAACTTTATTTGTTTTCGTCGTCAGACCAGCAATCGCCCCGACAAGGAAGGAACCTTCTTCTTCTTTAAAGGTTACTGCCGTTACATTCTTCGGAATATTTCCGCCCAAATTGTCGTCCACAATGCCAAAGTGTACGTTTTGAAATTGGTTAGCCACTTCTGGGATCGCTTTGTTAAACTTAAAGCCAATGCCCCAAGTGATATTGCGGCCTTCACGGGCAAATTTGGTCAAGTTAGGAACATAGTCTTCGTCACGTTTGGATTCTAGAGCCTTGATATCCGTGCTCAATTCTTTTTGGGAACGTTCAATGCCGGACCAAGCGCTTTGGTTGAATGACTCGTCATTCAAACCTCCCGTATCCGTTACCATGCCTACCGAAAATCCTTTGCCACCAGCTTGTCCTGCATTTTGACCGGAACAACCGACCAAAGAGACAGCCAGGACACCCGCCAACACGGCAGCCCATGCTTTTCTTACCATTTCCATTTTCCCCCTTGCAGCAACAAATCGCTTGTAGTGCCAAGCTTCATCTGACGCAAAAAACCCCCCTCTAACCAATACAGAAAAAATACGTATCAATCCAGAGGAATTCTATATTTTTGATAAAAACATTATTTGGATGTCAAATAAAGCTTCGCCCATAAATGTTATACCATGGGTTTACTTATTTGGCTACTGTTTTGTTTTTGTTCATATTGTTCTTTCGTCATTAACACTTCGCGCGGTTTGCTGCCTTCATAGGGACCGATCAGACCGTCTCCTTCCATCATATCGATCAGGCGCGCAGCCCGAGTGTATCCAACCCGCAAGCGGCGTTGCAGAAGGGAAGCTGAAGCCGACTGTGATTCCAACACAATCTGAACCGCTTGCGGATAAAGCTCGTCAGTCATATCCTGCGTCTGATTCTCACCCGCCTGCGGAATCATCTCTTCTTGGTAATGGGGTTCCTGCTGACCTTTTACGAACTTCACCACTGCCTCCACCTCTTCATCTGTGACAAAAGCCCCTTGAATCCGAATCGGTTTGGAGGCACCGGTTGGCAAATACAACATATCCCCTCGACCCAATAACTTTTCAGCGCCGCCCATGTCGAGAATGGTTCGCGAGTCAGCTTGTGAGGAAACAGCAAAGGCGATCCGGGAAGGGATATTCGCTTTAATCACACCCGTGATAACATCGACGGACGGACGTTGCGTGGCAATGATCAAATGAATCCCCGCGGCACGGGCCATTTGTGCCAAGCGGCAAATCGCGTCTTCCACATCGGATGGCGCAACCATCATCAAATCCGCCAACTCATCGACAATGACCACAATATAGGGCAACGGCTCTCTTCCATTCTCTTTCCGTTCTGCGACCATCTGGTTATACCGTTCAATATCACGCGCTCCCATCTTGGCGAACAGCTCATATCGCTTCTCCATCTCGGCCACCACTTTTTTGAGAGCGACAGCTGCTTTGCGCGGCTCCGTCACCACGGGCACCAACAGATGAGGAATACCGTTGTACACGTTTAACTCAACCATTTTGGGGTCAATCATCAGGAGCTTCACTTCGTCTGGACGCGCCTTGTAGAGCAAACTGACAACGATGCCGTTAATACAAACACTTTTACCCGAACCGGTCGCCCCCGCGATCAGCAAATGGGGCATTTTCGCCAAGCTGTCCACCTTGGGCTCACCATAAATATCTCGTCCTAAAGCAATACTCAGCTTGGATTGGTTGTCTTGGTATGGCAAACTTTCTATCACATCACGCAACCCGACTTTGGCGACTTCGGGATTGGGGACTTCAATCCCCACCGCGGATTTACCGGGAATAGGCGCTTCAATACGAATATCTTGAGCTGCCAAAGCCAATGCGATGTCATCTGCCAGATTGACGATCCGGCTCACTTTCACTCCTGTCTCCGGCTGAATCTCATACCGCGTCACAGCCGGCCCCCGATGAATTCCGATCACATTGGCCTTTACACCGAAACTCTTCAACTTTTCGACCAGGATTTTGGCGTTTTCCTGATAATCCCCTTGATTCAGCTGATGTTTCCGTTTGAATTTGGTGAGCAATGAAAGCGGAGGCAACCGGTATTCTGCCGGCGTGTGCGACTGGAACCGGACCACCAACTCTTCCTCTTTGACCGGTTCAGCTGAACCAGCCGCCTGGACTGGGACATCTTGGCGAGGAGTTGATCCTTCTTCTGTCTTGAGCTGAAGCTGCAACTGCTTCGGCTTCATGTCATCTCCTGCTTCTTTCTGGTAAGCATGATCGGCGAAATCATAAATGATCGGTTCGACGATCGGCTCATTGCTAACACCTTGCTCGGCATCCTCCCGCCGTCGTGACGAGGCAGGCGCTTTGTGCCGCTTTTGCTGGCGGCGAGCTTGTTTAGCTACATATCCACGCAGCCATTCAATCAGGCTTCGTTTCACTTTTTTCTTCATCTTCTTGATCCAGCCCTTGGTCTTCTTAAACGCCTTTACATACGAAAAATCAGCGATCAAGAGAAGCCCGCTCAGCACGAATGCCCCCAGCACAATCAATGTGCCTGTGTCAGCAAACAAAAACCGCAACAGAGCGTAGAGGACAGCACCCACCATGCCACTGCCAATGTCTTGGGGAACGGCGGAAGTCCGCTCATCCAACAACAGGTACCACGTGGCGTCGACAATGCCTTGTTTGGTCTGCAAAGTGTGGAAGGTGAGATAATGGTTATAAGCCAGCAGTGACAAAAACACCAACAACACGCCCGTCATTCGCGGCGACCAGCGTTGTGGCCATTTCCGATTGATCATTACGTACACTGCCAGCCAGATGCCGATGATCGGCACAACAAAATCCCAAGTTCCTACAATAAACCGTGCCAAATACGTCAGGTTTCGCCCGATGGCGCCATAACTTGCCATAGTGATAAAAGATAAGGCCAAAAGGGTGATGCCGTAAATTTCGAATAATATTTCACGCTTTAGTTGTTCAGGTTGCTTCTTTTTTTTCTTTCTCCTTGCCATTTCGATCACCTTTCACTTAGCCATCGCTTTCCATTATAACATGGAAAAGCTCACCAGCAGGATTTCTTCTCTTGACATTTCTGATTTATCTGTTCTTTTCACCCCCGGCTGGTCGGCGAATGATCTCACCTTACAAAATTTCCTATCGACATGCCCATTCCCTGCCCACCGAAAAAGCGAAAAATAAAAAAACCCTCGTTCGGGTGTTCGGATAGGGCATTATTAGGGTGTGTCTAGCAAATCAAGTTGGTAGGGAGAAGCGGAGGAAGAACCTTTTCACGATGAGCGCCTATACACAAGTGAAGCGAATGAGAAAACGGTTTTGGAGCCGCTGCCTATTCATCAGATACGCTCTAAAAGGTACTATATTGCAAAACCACAGCATACGCCAACATGACGTAAAAACTCATTTTTAATAGAGTTTTATTGTTGATTAACGAAATCATCATTTCGTTAATCATTTAAGGCGGCACATGCAAGTTTTCATCAGAGTATATCGATTCAGTTTATCTTTCATCGTGCACAAGCCTTCAACACGTGCATGTCAATGGGGGCAGATCACCGCACTCACACAATATTTAACTAATTGTCATTAACTTATCTATTTTAAAGCCCCTTTATATATTTATTAATCATAAAATAATATAATCAATATAAATTTATGGAGGAACGAAAGTGAAACAAGCGAACACAGACCTTGATGTCATCATTATCGGTTCTGGATTGGGCGGTCTCACCGCTGGAGCGTTATTGGCCAAAGCAGGGATGAAAGTATCCGTTTTAGAACAACATTATGTGGTTGGGGGGTGCGCCCAGTCTTTCCGAAGGGGCACCTTTCTTTTTGATGCAGGAATTCATTTGATCGGCGGATGCCAACCAGGAGGGATTATTCATTCACTGTACGAGGAGTTGGGCCTATCTGGTGACATTGAATTTTTAGAAGTAAATCCCATGTTCCATCTCAAGCTGGGCTCCCGTCATTATGAGATTCCTGCCAACCTCGATCAACTGTCTGCGTTGATGGGGAAATGGTTTCCCGCAGATAAAGAAGTGATCGAGGAAACCATCGCAGAGATTAAGCAATTGGGAACCATCATCTTGCACGATCAGTTTCAACAGGAACCCCATATTCTTCAGCGGCTGATGGAAGTAGCCCATCTGTCTTTTGCCCAGTACTTGCAGGGGCGTTTTTCTCATCCCCATGCTGCATTGGTGCTGGGAGCATTGCATCCCTATGGCGGTGTGCCGACCAACCAATTGAGCACCCCGTTTATGATGGCGATGATGGCTTCTTATCATCATGGCGCGTATTATCCGCGAGGAGGATCGCAAACGATGGCCAATCTCTTGCGCGATTATATCGAATCAAAAGGTGGGATCGTCCAACTCAATAAAAAAGTGTCAAAAATCCTGTTCGACGGTAAGCGCGTCACGGGCGTGCTTGACCATAAAGGAAACTGTTATCTGGCAAACACCGTGATTTCCAATGCCGACATCCGAACAACGCTGATAGATCTTTTAGGGGCAGAACATTTGCCTTCCACTTACCTGCAAAACATGAAACAAATGATACCTTCCTACTCGGCGGTGATACTATACGGAGCGGTGTCCAACCATGATACCCAATCTCTTCCACACGAACTGTTCCTCTTTCCCGATCGGGAACTGGAGACAGAAGCACAATACTTGTATGATCCACTGAATCCGGAAACAGAACCCTGTATCCTTGTTTGTTGTCCTTCTACCGTTGATCCCGGATTGGCCCCCGACGGATATGCAATTATGACATTCATGTCCTTGTGCTCAGCCTCCCATCTGGAAAAAGCTCGCACCCAACTCGGTAAAGAAGCGATTGAACGCCATTATGTGGCATTAGTGGAAAAGAAACTACCCGGTATTCAAGAAAAATTGGTTTTTCAAGAGTTCGCCACCCCGAAAACAGTTGAACGATACACATCCAATCACAACGGAGCGATTTATGGTTGGATGAAATCTGCCACCCAACCTTGGGCAGAAAACATGGGGCCAACCACGCCGATCGAGGGGTTGTATTTGGCCGGTCATTGGACACCCAACACACATGGAGTCATCGGAGCTATCAAATCAGGAAAATTCACGGCCAACTACATCCTTCAGTCGAGATAAAATTCACGATAAAAATGAGCAACTCGATATAATCACATAATATGAAAAAGCCACAAAGACAATGGTATGTGGCTTTTTCGTATATTTAGAATTTCGCTTTTGGGATAAGCAACAGAATGTGAGCACCTCTGCTAATCCGATTCAGGTTCGGTTTTTCGTCACTCGAAACTGTCAAACATTGCGGTAGGGGTAGAAGAAATATCTGCAAAAAATTGGTGATATTCATCCATCAAGGTGGATGCTCCTTCTACCCCTATACTTTGGTTGATCGATGGCTGAAAAAGGGCGTCACGAAGAAAATCAGCTGTACTGGAGCAAACTTCTCACATATGATCACATAAACTCAGTCAGATCGCTCATTTCCACTTTATATCGATTGTTCCATTAAAGATCAAAAAGACAAAAACAAGAATCAAGATAACATCCAAAGCAATAAACAACATATAGGTCGTTTTTTGTTTCCATTCCCGCTTCTGACCCAAAATGTTTATTCCAAAGAAGAGAATCGATGTCAGTACCGCATATATCAAAGCCACATATTGTATCGCCATAGTTATCCCTCCGTTATAAGATGCTGGATAAGGAAGTAAATCATTGTAAACACACTACGCATTCGAATAATAAAGCCCGTCGAATCCATCCATTTTTCAGCGAACCAAGTTTTTCCGACCATCGATCATGATCATATTGAGTTGAACGGCTGCCCCATATATATATTCGCGAATAAATTAATTTTTTTGTCAAAAATACATCATTTTCTACAAAAGGTTGCCTCCATGTATCATCTCAAGACTTTGATCAAAGCGTTGTGTAAGTAAAAAAAGTTTAATGATTCACCAATTTAAAGGAAACCTTTTTCACATTAAGATGACCTCGACATTTGTTTTTGTATGTATTGAAGCTCTTGTTGTTGTACTATTAAATAGAACGACTTCCCATCCAAACGTGATCATATTTAGAATGGATGAGAAGGCAATGCTGCCTGCAAATATGAAATGCATCCTTCTCTAGCTAATCTAAACAATAGGAGTGATGGTATGTTCAGAAAATTTCCGTTTTTAATATGGGTATTTTTACTCATATTTCTAATGTATAACGGATATGCTTACTACTTAGGCCAGCAAGTTGAGGTTGGAAACCAAAAGCAGATGCTCACCTATTGGGCTTGGATTGATCTGGGTAGTCGCTTCAACTTATTCATGATAGGGCTTAGTGGCGTAGCCTGGGTGATTCAAAAACATCGTATACCCTTTTTTACCTATTCATCAGCGACTACATTGTCCTTCTATAGTTTACAGATCGTTGTTTCTCTCTTCTTTTTTCCTGAAGTGCAAAAGCCCCTTATCGCAAACAACCCCACCATTGGTTGGAGTGAAACCATCATGGGCTGGGGAGACGTAAAAGCAATAACCCTTATTATTATGAATTCCGCCTGGACCATCTACGGCTTAATCATCGGTTGGTTGGTTTACTACATACAATATAAAAGCGCAAAGATAAAAAGTTAGTCTTAATGGACTCTCTGCACCCAACTCACGTCTCCATTCGTTTCACCACCGAGCATCGCCACTGCCCCTTTATCTGTATCAATAGAAACAACCCTAAACAAAATATGACCGATTACTCCGTTTGAAACGGCAACCAAAGATAGCTCAGGTACAAAAAATTCTGATGCTCTGATCGCTTCTACCAGATTCGCTTCCTTTTCCTATATCCATCCATAATAAATAAGCTCCCCACTCAGGAGAGCTTTTCACTCATCATAAACTAATCCGCAGTCCGGGTTGAAACCGGGGATCGAGATAATGGGCAGGATCGGCGCTGAGCAAACGAACAATGGTCTTTTCCTGTTCATTATGCCTGCGCACCAGCATGGGCACTCCCTCAACCTCCACTTCTTCCAACGGTGTTTGTGATTCATCAAAAAAGGCGAGTTCCATCGGCACTACCGCATAATAAATCACTGCAAAATCTCCCCTTTGGACTCAGCAATCTTCCGGTTCAATTCTGCCAACGCGTCCGAAATTCCGCCCACACGGTCAATCAGCCCATATTTGACCGCGTCTTTGCCAATTACATTGGTACCGATGTCCCGTGCTAAATCCCCAGTCCGAAACATCAACTCCCGGAATTTCTCCTCTGTGATATTCGAATGTTGGGACACAAACCGGATCACGCGATCCTGCATTTTCTCCAAATACTCAAAAGTCTGAGGCACACCGATTACCAAGCCAGTCAACCGAACAGGGTGTACGGTCATCGTTGCGGTTTCCGCAATGAAAGATGTGTCTGCTGCCACTGCAATTGGTACGCCGATACTGTGACCTCCGCCCAAAACAATCGAAACGGTCGGTTTGCTCATGGAAGCGATCATTTCAGCGATGGCCAGTCCAGCCTCGACATCGCCGCCCACGGTGTTAAGAATGATAACCATTCCTTCGATTTTGGGATTTTGCTCTACTGCCACGATTTGCGGAATGATATGTTCATATTTGGTTGTTTTGTTATGTGGAGGCATGACGAGATGCCCTTCCACTTGTCCGATGATGCTCATACAGAACACATTGGATTCCAGTTGTGGGACATTGGTTTGCCCCAATTGCTGGATAGCTTGCAGCGCAGCATCCTTTTTCTTTTGCTCATCCGCTCCCTCTGCTGGCCGCTCCGGATTCCCTTCAGGCGATTCAACTTGGTCATTCTTTATATTCACTTCAGACATGTGCTAATCCCTCCAACCTCGTGTCCCTGTTAGTATGGTCGGAAGGACGGAATCTTATTGCACCCGCAGAGAAAAACGAGGACGACACGTTGTAGCATGGGGATATCATCGCTTTTCATAGACATAGAAAGTACAGCTATACTTGTTCTTCTCATCCCGAGGATGTCGGCATGAAGCAACCGCTTCCCAGACACCCGGCAAAGGGGGGAAATAGGCATCTCCTTCAAACTCATGTTCCACTACGGTGATGAAGGCTTTGGTGGCAATGGGAGCAAACAGTTCATAGATTTCTTGACCTCCGATGATAAAGGCGGGACGGGAGAAGGTGGCCGCCATCACCCCGTCAAAATCTGTCACGCGAACTTCAGGAAAGTCGCGCAAACATGTACGCTTCCTGGATAACACAATATTCTCCCGACCCGGTAACGGTTTGCCAATTGATTCAAATGTTTTTCTACCCATGATGACGGTGTGTCCCCATGTCACCTTTCGGAAATGCTGCAAATCTGCGGGCAAGTCTCTACCCCAAGGCATGTTACCGTCTTTTCCGATCACGCCGTTGAGATCCTTGGCCACGATTATATAAAACATGTGAGCTCCTCCATTAATAAGTGTTCACTATCATTCGTTTCCATCAGATTGGGAAACAACTTCCACATACTTGCGCAACAACGTTTCGTCAAATGAAAATTCGCCATCGGCGATCTTGAGTCGCAAGCTGTCCAGCGAACTGACTGCCTGGTAAATCAATTCTCCTGGATATTGATAGGTTACGCTATTATCGCGAAATTCATCTTCTTCGACAACTTGCCAATCCGACTCAGCCTTTTTGATAAGATCCAAATCCAGATCAACAAAACACACCACATCTCCATGAACAGTAGATGGCATGGCCACATTGCAATAATAAAAGAGAATCTGCCCATTTTCGAACTGCATGGCAGCAGTGAACCATTCTGTAAACGAAAAATATTCCAATGACGGCCGATCCATCACATAACCTTCTTTTTTGGTGTACCAATTTCCGACCGGACTTGCACCATACAAGTATGCCGTCATCAGTCTGCTCCAAGCATTCTCCTTCCCATTCATAGTGAAGGATATCGGGATATACACTGCAGATCCCTTTACTGTACTGGCTCGCACACGTTAAGCGATTGACCAAATATATGCCTAACACAGAAAAATAACAGGGCTAAAATCCGTTCATTTAAACCCTGTCACTTAGTCTTGCGTCCCTTGGTTCGGTAGTCCCTCACCTGAATGTGGACGTCTACTTTCACCTCAGCCTCGCTGAAAACCTCGTCCCATTTGTCCTTCATCTTTTCCCAGACTTGGGGATGATCCAGTTGCAACTTTTTGCCGAAACCGATCACATCAGCATGGTATTGATGCTGCAATTTGTCAAGCGTATGCCGGATCATCTGTGTCAGCGATTTTTCCACTGCTGTACCCGCCCGTTGCAACAAATCTCCTTCAAAAGCGTCTCCCGGCAACAGCCAGTCTTCTTCCAACTCCCCATCTGCTTCCACCTTTACCAAAAAGGTGATGCGCCCATCCTGTACTTGCGCTCTTACCCGGCTCTTGATCTCAGACGTCTCAACCGTAACCAATTGGCCCGTTTTGTCGTCAAAACCTTTAATCATATCGGATCTGGTCTCCCCTGTCAGCCAATTGACCGCAGTCACTTCTCCCGGATTTAACGTGCCGATCATCTTGTTCGATTTCCCTTTAATAACAGCCGCACCAACAACTTTCTTTCCTCCTTCGCTGGCACCAATCATTTGTAACAGAAAGCTGGACTTGGCAGCCATCTTCGCTGACACTTTTTGCAAACTCATCTCCGGCAAAATACTGCCAATCCTCTCCCGGTTCTTAGCCATGTCCACCAATTCAAATGCAGGCACGTCCTCCCCCACTTCCAAAATGTGTTTCGCCCGTCCCTCAGCTATGAACAGCAAACAACTATACCGGATCTGCGTATCACGTAGATAATCCATGAGCAATTGGTTTAAATTCAGCTTGCGGGCCAAATCTTCACTCACCACCACCACTTTCACATGTGAAACGATGGGGACTTGGGTATAGCGTTCAAACAACTTGTGCCAAGCCTTTAACACCGATATGTCAGTTGTTGAGAAATTAGTATACGGCTTCTGTTGTTGCCCTCCCTTTTGACTGGCAATCGCTTCCGGTACAATATGTTGCGCTGTCACCATAATCATGGGATGACTCTTTGTCTCTTCTTCTTCTGATTGCTCCGCCAAATCAAGCGCTTCACCCACCTGCAAGTGTCGTTCTTCCAAGTCTGTATAATCCCAGCAACCACCCAAACAAACACACAGTAACACCATGCAGACCAGCATGAGTAGCGTTCTAGGAGTGATTCGCATGCAACATCCCCCTCATCTTCGCGATGATAAGGAGCAACAACGGGATAACTACGATAAGCCCAAGCAACAAATAACCCAATAGATCTCCCACCGCAAACACATCATTAATTGTTGTCGGCACCCAACCCAATCCATATATCACCGGCAACAATCCGTAAACAAATGGGCGAAACCAGTTTTCATTGGCAAATACGTGCCTCAAACCCAATCCTGCGAAATAATGGCACAAGCTTAACGTGGTGAAAATCTGCAAAATCCACACCGCCAACAAAAAAGATTCATACCTCTCAAAAAACACCCCCTCCAATTCAACCGACCGAGCTAGATCAATCGTGGGAAAGGTAAGCGTCACCACATCATCAACCGTCAACACGCCTATGACGATAATCACTGTTAAAACATAAAATACCATGGATATCCCGATCCCCACGATCACCGCTTTGACAGCATCGCGTGGTTTGTCCATGAACGCGGGCAAAAATAGCATCGTTTCAAGTCCCAAGTAGGACAAGGAAGTCGTTTTGACACCCTGCAATACAGGCAACCAGCCTTTGGACAACACCGGTTCCAAATGATCGACATCAAATTCCTTAAAACCCATGAACAAGACGAGAAAAAACAAGATCACTGTGATCGGAAGAAAACCTTCGTACAATCGAGCCACTGCATTTAAGCCGCCAACTACCAGATACGCACTGGCCAATAAAAGCATACCCATCGTCACTTCCTTGGGTGTGGCTGGCAACAGAAAAAAATCAGTCACTTCCGCCATGGCCCGGACCTCAAATGAGGCCAACAGGGTGAAATAACCTACTGTATACAAACAAATGATGTTGCCGATCCACTTACCGGCGATGTCCTTACTGTATTGGTAAAACGTCTTTCCGGGAAAACACTGGCTGAACTTTGCAAGAAGGCTTCCCGCCAACATGGCTACCAGCCCTCCCAGAATGACCGAAATCCAACCATCAGGGGTACCGGTTTCATCAGTGACCGCGCGCGGCAGGGTCAAAATGCCGAGCCCCAAGATAAAGGAGGATACCAAGACAGCGGTTTGCGTAGAAGTGATGCGATCTTGCAAATTTGTTAACAATGTCCACTCACTTCCTTTTTGTCGGGGATCGCAAGCGAATCTCATCTTGCGTAAACAGCATTTTGGGACGCCTGGTCATCATTTTCTGCGGCAGGCGCAAAACGAAATCTTTCCAATCAGACAGGTAAATAGGCGCAGCCGGAGAAACATAGGGAACACCAAAACTCTTTAATTTGACCAAATGAATCGAGAGAATGAGAAAATAAAAGATCACGCCAAACAATCCCAAGACACCGGCGCAAATCATCGCCCCAAACCGTAACACACGCATGCTGATACCGCCCGCATACTGTGGAATGACAAAAGAAGAAATCGCCGTCAACGACACCACAATCACCATGATCGGGCTAACAATGCCCGCTTGTACCGCCGCTTCGCCGATCACCAGCCCCCCAACCAAGCCAACCGTTTGTCCCACCGGTTTGGGCAGGCGCAACCCCGCTTCACGCAAAATTTCAATGGCAATCTCCATGACAAAAGATTCAATGATAGATGGAAACGGGACCCCTTCCCTCGTGGCTGCAATCGAAATAGCCAACGTGGTAGGAATAAGCCCTTGATGAAAGGAGACGAAAGCGATATAGATGGAAGGGAGAAAGATGGTAAGAAATGCGGCAAAATAACGCAACAGGCGAATCAGGGAACCCGGAATCCATCGTTCATAATAATCTTCAGGTGACTGAAGCAACATCGCGAACGTGACGGGAGCGATTAAGGCAAAGGGGGTGCCGTCAAGTAGAATAACCACCCGCCCTTCCAACAGCGCGGCGACGATGCGGTCGGGCCGTTCCGTACTTTGCAATTGGGGAAAGAGCGTCACATGATTCTCTTCGATCAGTTGCTCAATATAACCGGATTCCGGTATATCATCCAATTCAATCATGTTGTCGATTCGTCGTTCTACCTCTTGAAGCAAATCTTCATTGACAATGCCCTCAAAATAAACAATGGCCAACTCTTTTTTGGTGCGTTGGCCCACATGCTTCGTGATGACTGACAGATTGGGATTGGCCACTTGTTGGCGCAAAATGGCCAGATTATCCTGAAGGCTTTCGTTAAAACCCAACCGCGGACCTCTAACCAAAGCCTCCGTCAGCGGCTCGGCAAATTTGCGCGACTTTTTATTCTTGGTATTGATCACCAATACCTCGTCAGCACCCTCAATCCACAATGCCGCATTTCCGTGAAAGACATGAGATGATACGTCGGATACCGCTACTTTAATCACATCATTCACAGTAAGAAAACGATCCTTTATGATATCCAGCAGGTTGGACGGCATATTGGCCCCATCGACCTCATCGGAAAGTCGAAAATTCATTAACAAGGGCTTCAAGACATACTCATTAATTACAATGCTATTTGCCAATTCGTTCAAGAATATCAATACGGCGCGAATGTTGGTACCTCGTAAATAAAACTCCCTCGTCCGCAGTTCTGTGCGGGTACCGATCTCCTCAATCAAACGCTGAAACGGATCTACGAACGCCTGGTTTGCCCCGCCACCGCTCGGTATCCCATCCTCCCTTACCCCCGGCGACGCGGACGGCTCAGTAGCCGACATCTTCTTCGGAGAAAGCGGCCGGGCCTTTCTTATCCGCGATGTTTTGCGCTTCCGTCCATCTGTCATCCCACATCCCCCTTTCTCTGCGAAACTGGCCCACGGAACGTCGGTTTTCCTTATTTTGGACAGAACCACACTTCTTCATACGGCATAAATTGGCAACCGCACCTTCTTTTCACGCACAAAAAAAACCACAGTTCGTTATCATCGAACTGCGGTTTATGGAATGGATTTCCCCTTAGTTTTTCACCAGCAACCCTTTGTTCCCCACTTCTTCCTTGAGGAGGTTGGCGAAGGCGTCTACCGTCATCACACCTAGATCCCCTTCACCATAACGGCGCACCGCAACAGAACGGGATGCTTGTTCTTTCTCCCCGATCACCAAGGTGTACGGGATTTTCTCTGTTTGCGATTTTCTGATCTTATAGCCGAGCTTCTCGTCACTATTGTCAAACTCCACTCGCAATCCGGCTCTGGTCAAGACATCTGCCACTTCTTGCGCATAAGTGTCAAACACTTTGCTTACCGTCAGCACGCGAGCTTGCACTGGTGCCAACCAAGCCGGAAATGCTCCTTTGTATTGCTCGATGAGGAAAGCGACAAAGCGCTCCATCGTTCCCACAATACCGCGGTGGAGGACAACCGGGCGGTGCATCTTGCCATCTTCGCCCATGTACTCCAATTCAAACCGCATCGGCAATTGGAAGTCCAGTTGCACAGTAGACAAGGTCTCATCTTTTCCCAACGCCGTTTTGACTTGAACATCCAATTTCGGACCATAGAAAGCCGCCTCACCCGGGGCAATCACATAGTCCAATCCCATGTCATCCATGGTTTCTTTCAACATACCTTGCGCCAATTCCCACATCTCATCATTTTGGATGTATTTCTCCTTATCTTCCGGATCGCGGAAAGACAAGCGGTGATAGTAATCCGTGATACCAAAATCCTTGTACACTTGCTCAATGAGCCGCACTACTCGGGTAAATTCTTCTTTGATCTGATCCGGGCGGCAGAAGATGTGGGCATCATTCAAGGTCATCACCCGCACCCGTTGCAAACCGGCTAAGGCCCCCGACATCTCATAGCGGTGCATCATGCCCAGCTCAGCGATCCGGATCGGCAGGTCGCGGTAGCTATGCAAGCGGGATTTGTACACCATCATATGGTGTGGGCAGTTCATTGGCCGCAACACCAACTCTTCTTGGTCGATCTTCATCACCGGATACATGTCTTCTTTGTAATGTTCCCAATGGCCCGATGTTTTGTAGAGATCCACGTTGGCCAAATGGGGGGTGTACACATGC
Source organism: Laceyella sacchari (assembly GCF_004343255.1). GTDB lineage: Bacteria > Bacillota > Bacilli > Thermoactinomycetales > Thermoactinomycetaceae > Laceyella > Laceyella sacchari. Next base: position 1,489,649 of record NZ_SMDD01000001.1, read on the forward strand.
TCATAACCCAAACGCTCTTCCAAGTCCACAATGTAACGCTCGATGATGCGGCGGATTTTGGCCCCTTTTGGCAACCAGATCGGCAAGCCTTGACCCACGTCTTTGGATAAGGTGAACAAGCCCAATTCTTTGCCCAGCTTGCGATGGTCGCGTTGTTTAGCCTCTTCCAACAGCTTCAAATGGGCATCCAGTTCTTCTTTTTTATTAAAAGCCACGGCATAGATGCGGGTCAGCATCTCCCGGTCGGAATCCCCACGCCAGTATGCCCCGGAAATGTTCATCAGCTTGAATGCTTTCACCTTGCCCGTAGAAGGCAGGTGTGGGCCACGGCACAAATCTACAAACTCGCCCTGACGATAGATGGTAATCACTTCATCTTCCGGCAAGTCTTGAATCAACTCCACCTTGAAACGATCCTCCCGCTCAGCGAAAAACTTGATCGCTTCGTCGCGGGACAGCACTTCGCGCTCCAACGGCAGATTTTCCTTGATGATCTTCTTCATCTCTGCCTCAATTTTGGGCAGATCTTCCGGAGTGAAAGTATGGTCAGCAAAATCATAGTAAAACCCGTTTTCAATCACCGGACCGATCGCGAACTTGACACCAGGATACAGGCGGGACACCGCTTGAGCCATAACATGGGCCGCGGTGTGGCGCATCACGTCAACCCCCTCAGCTTCCTTTAGGGTCAACAGTTCCAAATCGCCGTCTTCTTCGATCGTGCGCATCAAATCCAACACTTTTCCATTCAGTTTGGCGGCCACCGCTTCCTTCGCCAAGCTACGTGAAATGGACGCGGCAATTTCCTTAAACGTGGTGCCAGCTGGATATTCTCTCTCCGAACCATCTTTTAACCTGATCTTCAGCTGTTCTGCCACTGTTAAACACCTCTTTTTAGGTAAAATAAAAAACGTCCCCGCCGCCTCATTAAATGAGGGACGAGAACGTTGTTCCCGTGGTTCCACCCTGATTTGATGGGTTCCCCAATAGGGGCAAACGCCATCCTTGTTGGTGTATAACGTACACCCCGGCCATCATTTCATAAGTCGCCTTACTCCCTGATGGCAGCTTGGAAAGTGGTATCCGCTAAAAGTCCTATGGGCGTGCTTGCAGCCACGGCAACGCCTCTCTGATGCATAGGTTTCTTTAGGGCATGTCTTTCCGCATCGCTGTGAAAAATAAATTTGTTTATGATTATAGTGCCCTATCACCGCGTTGTCAACCATATTTGTTTACTTTAGCGGGCAAGTGTTAAAACTTGCCCGCCATCACTTCACTTAATCAACACTTTACTTCGGCAGTGGTCGATAATCCGTTCCAAGTTCCCTTTGTAATTCGCGGCGAACCGTTCCATCGTCTCCCGGTAAAATAGGGTGCTTTGATAACGGATCAGGATGAGGAGTTCGCCGTTCTCCACAAAGATGTTGAAATCCATTTTGTAAGGCCATTTGGTGAGCGGATTGATTCCTTGCCCCACAGGCATTTCAGACAAACGATACTCTTCTTTCTCCATATCCCGCACAAATTCACCTTGATAGTTAAAGTTGATCTCCGCTCTTGGTGGCAGGTGCAACGCTTGTTTGAGAGCAGGGTCCGTCAAATATTTCATGATGCCATATCCCACACCTTTATGGGGAACTTGGCGCAAGGCTTCTTTCACTTTGTCGATGGTGCGTCTTAAATCCCTTTGATCCGCTTCCAATATGACCGGATAAATGGAGGTAAACCAACCGACTGTGCGGGTGAGGTCCACACCCTCGATGATTTCCTCCCGTCCGTGTCCCTCCAGATCAACGGCGACCTTGCCTCCGACCCATTCCGATACCGTTTGTGCCAAGGCAGCCAGCAAGAGGTCGTTCACCTCGGTTTGATAGGCGCGATGCGCATGTGTGAGCAACTCTTTGGTTTCCTCAGCGTGCAGGCGCATGGTGATCGTGTGCAAGTCTTGGAATAAATACGTTTCCTCCCCGCGCTTGTCAATGGGTAGTTTCGGCACCCGTTCATCCGCCATCCGCTCCCAATATGCACGCTCTTTCAGGAATTCCGCAGAGTTGGCATAGTGGGACAATTGATGGCTCCATTCTTTGAATGAAGTCGTTTTGGCCGGCAAAACAATCTCCTTGCCCGATAGCGCCTGTTCATAAGCACTGTCCAAATCCTCAGAGATGATCCGCCATGATACTGCATCAATGACCAAGTGATGGATGATCAGAAGCAGATAATCCCCATCATCCGCATGAAAGACGGCAAGCTTGACCAAGGGGCCCTCTGCCAATTTGATCGAACGATGAAGACGATTCGCTTCTTGTTCGATGCGTTTGGCTATGTTCGCCTCCCCAGCTAAGTTAAATTCCTCCAAGGTGAAGTGCACCCCGTCGCGTCCGCGGTTAAAGAGGCGAATGCGTCCCTCCTCCCGCCAGCAAACCATCCGCAACGCATCGTGATGTTCAGTGATTTTGGTGAACGCTTTGCGCAAAGCGGCTGTTTTCCAGCCCTCTTCCCGCTTAAGGATAATCGCCATGTTCCAATGGTCAACCGTTTCGTTCATGTCAAAAATCCAGTGCTGAATCGGAGTTAACGGGACTTCGCCGACAACAAGATCCTGTTCAGACTCCGTCTCCAGTGTCCGTAACGCAGGAGCCAACTCCGCAATCGTCGGATGCCGGAAGAGATCCTTTAAGCGCATTTTCAGCTGGTGCTGTGCCAGGCGGGCCGCCACCTGCATCGCTTTGATCGAATCACCGCCCAATTCAAAAAATGGATCGTGCACACCAACGCGCTCGATATGGAGCACTTCTTGCCACACCTCGGCCAGCACACGCTCCACCGGGGTTCGTGGAGGCACATACTCCCGCAACGCGTTTCCCGTTTCCGGGATGGGCAAAGCCCGCTTATCCACCTTGCCGTTGGCCGTCAGCGGAAGTTCAGCCAACTCCACAAAGTGAGTTGGCACCATGTAATCAGGCAATTCCCGGGCCAAATGTGCCCGCAAATCTTCGATCAGGCAATCATCAGACGTCGTGTAGTAAACGCACAATTCCTGTCTCCCATCGGGCATGGTCTGTGTGAGCGCAACAGCCTCTTTCACCGCCTCATGCTGCAACAGACTCGCGCTGATCTCTCCCAGTTCGATTCGATATCCGCGAATCTTCACCTGATCATCGATCCGCCCCAGGAATTCCAAGCTCCCATCTGGCAACCACTTGACCAAGTCTCCGGTCTTGTAGAGTCGCTCACCCAAGTCAAACGGACTTTCGACAAACTTTTCCGCTGTCAGCTCCGGAAGATGCAGGTATCCCCGAGCCAGACCGACGCCGCTGACGCACAGCTCACCTGGAACGCCGATCGGTTGCAACTGATGGTGCTTGTTTAAGACGTAAACACGGTGGTTGTCAATCGGCTTCCCGATTAGGATCGGCTCATCTGCTTTCAGCTCACAGCTTGTCGTTACCACGGTGTTCTCAGTAGGTCCGTAATTGTTGATGACGGCATATGTTTGCGGAACCATCCGTTGCAATCGGTCACCGCCGACAAGCAACGTTTTCAGAGTGCTGTTGGGCAATTGCATGAATTGCTCCGCCACTTGGGTCGGCAAAAAGCTGATCGTCACTCCTTGTTGTTCCATGTAGCGATTGAGGGCTTCTATTTCATAACGCAATTCCTCGTCAATGATGATGAGGGCCGCTCCCGCTACCAAAGTGGGGAAAATCTCCCAGACGGAGGCGTCGAAACCGACTCCGGCATATTTGGTCATCCGGTCTTCTTCCGTCACATGGAACCGGCGGTTATGCCAAGTAATCAGATTTACTAACGCTTTGTGCTCCACCATCACACCCTTTGGTTTACCTGTTGAGCCTGAAGTATAAATCACATACGCCAAATCATGGGGGTTATGTGACAGTGCCAGTTCCTCTCCTGCACCTTTGCCATAATCAAAGGCACCCAAGTCTAATTGCCGGACGCTCGCCAACGCGGGAACGTCGCCATGCGTCAATACGATTTCGGCCCGGCTGTCCGCCACCATATAGCGAATGCGTTCTTCCGGGTATTGCGGGTCTATGGGTAAATAAGCGGCTCCCGCTTTCAAAATGCCCCAAATGCCAATAATCATCTCGATAGAAGGCTTCGTGAGCAAGCCTACGATCTGCCCCCGAGCAACCCCCATTCTATGAAGCTCACCAGCCACCAGATTTGCCCGCCGGTTCAACTCACGGTAAGTGATCCGCTTTTGCCCATGGATCACTGCGGTTCGGTCGGGAACCAGGTTTACACGTTCAGCAAACAATTGCGTAACAGTGCGATGATGTGGATAAGGTGCTTCCGTTCGGTTAAACTCGTACAGCACTTGGGTTTTCTCCGTCTCTGTCATCAATTCCACCTGACTGATTAGCAGTTCCGGCTTTTTGGCTACTTGCTCCAAAATATGTGTAAAATGCTGTGTCATGCGACGGATAGTTGCTTCAGCGAACAAATGGGTGCTGTACTCGACGCTCCCTTCCAACCTTTCTCCTTCCGCAATCACCCAACTGAGATCAAATTTAGCTTTTTGCCAACCCCACTCAAATGGTTGGACTTCCAAATCCGGCAACGACAAGTGGGGAGCTTCCAAGTTTTGCACGGCAAAAACCGTGTCAAACAGTGGATTGCGGCTCATATCCCGTCTCAGCCCCAGCTTTTCCAACAAGTCTTCCATGGGGTAGCTCTGATGTTCCATCACATCAAGCACCCGCTCCTTCACGTGATTTACTAGCTGGCGGAACGATTGATCCTCCCGCACTTGATTGCGAATCGCCAGCGTGTTGGCGAACATCCCTATGATCGGCTTCATCTCGGCATGCGTGCGCCCGGCCAGCGGGGTGCCGACAACGAAATCATCTTGCCCTGTATATTTGTTAAGCAATACGTGGTACGCCGCCAACAGCACCATATACAAGGTCGCACCCGTTTGGCTGGCCACCTTGCGTAAGTTTTCGGTGGTGTCAGCATCTAAGCGAAAGCCGAAACGCTGTCCTTCAAAACGTTGCACGGGTGGACGCGGCCGGTCAGTCGGCAGCTCCAAGACGGGCAAGTCCCCTGCAAACATCTCGAGCCAAAACGCTTCATGACGGCGGCGGGCCGCTTGCGCCGATTCACTCTCCTGCCATACGGCAATATCTTTAAATTGCACCGTGGGAGCTGGCAACGTTTCACCTTGATACAGTTGCATCAGATCACGAACCAAGATGTTGACTGATACCCCATCACTGACAATGTGATGCAAGTCAAGCACCAGCATGTGTTGATCAGCATTTAACCGGATTAAGCCGACTCGGAACAACGGTGCCTCATCCAAGGCAAACGGGCGAACGAATCGCCGGAGTTCAACCTCGGCTTCCACTTCGTCCTGCGCTTCCATCCATTCAATCGCGAAAGGCACGTGGGTGTGAACCTTCTGCTTCAATGCCCCACCGATCAAATGGAACGAGGTGCGCAAGCTTTCATGCCTTTCTATTAACTGCTGGCACGCCCATTGCAATCGCTCCTCTTGGAGTTTGCCATTCAGGCGGAACGCCAACGGCATGTTGTACCCTGTACCTACTCCTTCGAGTTGGCTCACCACATATAAGCGTTTTTGTGCGGATGTGACAGGATAATATTCCTGCATTGGCGCCACTGGAATCGCTTCTTTCACATGGGCCCGACCATGGATGAATTCCGCTAACTCCTTGATCGTGGGATGCGCGAATAACTCCCGTAACGAAAGATCTACCCCCCACTCTTCTTGCAAGCGGGCCGTCAAAGCCATCGCTTTCAACGAATGTCCACCCAAGGCAAAGAACGAATCAGTGCGGCTAATGTGCTTTACCTGTAACAACTCTTGCCAGATAGCTGCCAATTTCTGCTCTGTAGGAGTGGCTGGTGGCGTGTACGCTTCGGCTTCAGAATCCCCACACGGTTCCGGCAGGGCCTTTTTATCCACTTTGCCATTGACCGTCAGCGGCATCTGTTCCAATGGAACCCAATGGGAGGGAATCATGTAATCAGGCAATTCTTGCGCCAGATGTGCCCGCAACTCGGCGATGTCGCAAGCTTCTTCCAATGTGAAGTAAGCGCACAGCCTTCTTTCTCCATCGGTCCCTTCCCGTGCAAGCACTACCGCTTCCCGAATCGCCGGGTGCTGCAAGAGTCTAGCCATAACTTCTCCTAGTTCAATCCGATATCCCCTGATTTTCACTTGCTCATCGACCCGGCCGATAAACTCGATCTGGCCATCAGCCGTCCACCGTACCAAGTCTCCGGTTTTATACATTTTTTCCCCCGCCGCAAACGGATTGTCGACAAACTTTTCCGCGGTCAGGTCAGGACGATGCAGATAGCCGCGGGCCAAACTCTCCCCGCTGACGCACAACTCTCCGGGCACACCGACCGGTTGTAACTGGCCGTCGCGATTGATGACATACACCCGATTGTTGGCGACCGGCTTGCCGATGGTTATCGTTTCGCCCGGCTTTACCTGTCCGCTTGTCGTCACCACTGTATTTTCCGTCGGACCGTAATTGTTGACGACGACATAGGGGCGCGGCTCCACTTGTTGTAAACGGTCTCCACCGACCAACAATATCCTTAAGGAACGGTTTTCCAAGCGCATGAACTGTTCGGCCACCGGTGTGGGCAAAAAGCTGATCGTGATCCCATTTTCATTCATATAACGGTTTAAACCGATCACATCATGGCGCAGCGACTCCTCAATCACATGAATGGTCGCCCCTGCGATCAAACTGGGGAAAATCTCCCAAACGGAAGCATCGAAACCGAGACCCGCGTACTTGGTTGATCTGTCTCGCTCCGTCAATCCAAATTCCCGCACATGCCAGCAGGTGAGGTTGACCAGCGAGCGGTGTTCCACCATCACCCCTTTGGGTTTTCCGGTTGATCCGGAAGTATAAATCACATAGGCCAAGTCGGCAGCTTTATTGACTAGGGGCACGGATGGTACCTCTTTGCCTGATAACTGTAATTCATCCAACGTCAAAACCGGTGCGTCTTTGATCCGTTCCTTGATCCCCGCGTGCGTCAACGTAAACGGCACTCGGCTATCCTCCAACATGTACTTGATCCGCTCCGCCGGATACGCCGGGTCGATCGGCAAAAATGCGGCCCCCGCTTTCAATACACCCAACATGGCCACAAACAGATCAAGTGATGGAGAGAACATCAATCCGATGATCTGCTCCCGTTGCACGCCCCGGTCACGCAACAGCTGCGCTAATTCATTGGATCGCCAATCCAGCTCGCGATAGGTGAGTGACTCTCCCTGGTACACTACCGCCGCACGCTCCGGCGTGCGCAACGCTTGTTTCACGAACAATTGATGAATCGGTTTGTCTTGCGGGTAAGAGTGAGTCGTCTTATTGAAAGTCCCTAGCAGAAGCTCTTTTTCCGCTTCGGTCACCAATACGATGTCCTGCACGCGCATCTGTGGTCGTTCCACGATTTGCTCAATGATATGGATGAAATGACCGATCATGCGCTGAACCGTTGCCTCCGTAAACAAATGGGTGCTATACTCAACGGTCCCTTGCACTTGCTCGCCTTCTGCCACCACCCAACTCATGTCGAATTTCGCCTGTTTCCACTCCATTTCAAGCGGCGTCCATGTCAATCCAGGCAAAACGAGTGCGGACAAGTCCATGTTTTGCACGGCAAATAGTGTGTCAAACAACGGGTTGCGGCTTAAATCGCGGGCAAGTCCCAGCTTTTCCACCAATTCTTCAAACGGGTAGTCCTGATGTTGCATCATTTTCAACACGCGTGCTTTGACTTGGGCCAAAAATTCCGCAAATGTCTGCTCAGGCTGGTGTGTGTTGCGCACAGCCAGCGTGTTGACGAACATACCGGCTACCGGTTGCATGTCTGCGTGGGAGCGGCCTGCGATGGGGGAACCGATGATAATATCTTCTTGCCCGGTGTATTTTGCCAATAGCACATGATAAGCGGCCAACAGCAACATATACAGGGTAACATTTTGCTCTTCCATCAATCGCTTGAGTTTACGCGTCAATTCCGCGTCCAGCGCAAAGGTCACATACGCCCCATCAAACTGTTGCACGGGAGGACGCGGGAAATCGGTCGGCAATGTCAACACCGGCAACTCTCCCGCCATTTCCTGCAGCCAAAACGCTTCGTGACGCTTCCACTCGGCGCGCACCGCATCACTTTGTTGCCACACAGCAATATCTTTGTACTGCAACGGAAGCGGGGGCAGGCGCTCCCCTTCGTAGAGCCGCACCAAGTCTTGGAACAAGAGATTCATCGTCACCCCATCGGCGATCATATGGTGCAAATCCATCACCAGCACAGCCCGCTCCGGTGCAAGGCTGATCAGCCCTACTCGAAACAGCGGTGCCCGATCCAAAACAAACGGCCTGACGAACGCACGCAACTGATCCCGCATTTCCTCCTCAGACCCCGCCGTCATCTTTTGGATCACAAATGATACGTCCTGATGTACTTTTTGTTTTAGTTCCCCCTCCACCAGATGGAAGGAAGTGCGCAAACTCTCGTGCCGGGCGATTAACTGGCCGAAAGCCCGCTCAAGCCGCTCCACTTCAATACGCCCCTGCAAATCGAAAGCCATGGGCATATTATAGCTGACACCCGATCCCTCCAGCTGGCTGACCACATACAACCGCTTTTGTTGGGAAGATGCGGGGTACCACTCCTGCGCGGGTGCTGGTTTGATCACCAGCTGTTCTGATTCCCGGCTTGCCTGCACATAGCTTGCCAGATCTCTTACCGTCGGCCGCGCGAACACTTCTTGGAGCGGCAAATCGACACGCAGTCGCTTATGCACTTGTGAAGCCAAAATCATCGCTTTCAGCGAGTGCCCGCCCAATTGGAAGAAGTTTGCCGTCACACTGACCCGCTCCAGATTCAACACCTCTTGGAAGATCTCCGCCAAGCTGGCTTCCAGCTCATTCGCTGGGCGGACATAATCGGCTTCAGTCCGCAAGCTGTGCGTGGGCTTGGGCAAGGAACGCTTATCGACTTTCCCGTTGAACGTAAGTGGTAAATCAGCGATCTCCACAAAATAATCTGGCACCATGTATTCCGGCAATCCAGCCTGCACATGCTGGCGCAATTCGGACATTTCGCACGGCTCTCCCAACATGACATAGGCACATAAGTATGAGTGACCGTGTTCATCTTTGTCTGCGATTACAACGACTTTTTCTACTGCGGGATGCTCAAACAATTTGACTTCGATTTCACCGAGCTCAATACGGTGGCCGCGTATTTTCACCTGGCCATCCATCCGATCGATGTACTCTATGTTGCCGTCGGGCAACCACCGCACCAAATCCCCGGTACGGTACATGGTTCTGCCCGGTTCAAAGGGGTCAGGCACAAACCTTTCCGCGGTAAGCTCCGGCCGGTTGAGATACCCCAAAGCCACTCCGTCGCCGCTGACGCATAATTCACCAGGCACACCAATCGGTTGCAACTGATTGGATTTGTTCACCACATAAAGTTTGGTCGCATTGACAGGCTTACCGATGGGGACCGTTTGCTGCTCCAGCCAGTACGGTTCACACCGATACATGGTCGCATACACCGTGCCCTCAGTGGGGCCGTAGGCATTGACAAGGCGATCATTGCCCAACACCGCCAACGCTTTGCGCACATGCTTAAGCGAGGCTTTTTCCCCACCAAATATCAGCTTCCGCAAATCGGCGAGGGCAGAGACGTTCAGATCGACAATGGTGTTGAACAATGCCGTCGTCATAAAACAGATGGTAATTTTCTCTTCTCGAATCAATGCCGTTATTTGATTCAAATCAAGCAAAACCTCTTTGGGCGCCAACACCAATTTTGCGCCGTGAAGCAAGGACCCGAATATATCAAACACGGATCCGTCAAAGGTGAAGTTGGCGAGCTGTAGCATGGCATCTTCAGCGGTGATATCTACATCCCCCGTCTGAACGATCGTGCGTACAACGTTGTAATGGCATGAGATGCTCCCTTTGGGCGTCCCGGTAGAACCTGATGTGTAGATCACATAGATCATGTCCTCCGGCCCGCTCATAAGCGGGAGGTTGTCCCCCTCTTCGCCGGCCCAGACCTTTTCGTCAAGGATAACAACATCTCCCATGAAAGCGGGCGGCAAACATAGATGCGGCTGTTTCACAATCAAGGAAATATGGCCGTCATCCAGCATGAATTGGATGCGTTCTTCCGGATAATTGGGATCAATCGGCACATAGGCGGCACCGGCCTTAATAATTGCAAACATGCCGATGATCATCTCCAAAGAGCGCTCTGCCATGAGGCCGACCAGCTGGCCTCTCACCACCCCACGTCTGCGTAGCACGCGAGCCAAGCGATTCACCTCGGCATTCAGCTCCCGATAGGTCAGCTGACGGGTGCCCATCTTGAGCGCGACATGGTTGGGTGTCCGTTCAACCTGCTCTTCAAACAGCTGTTGGACCGGTTTATGCTTGGGATAAGGCCGCATTGGCGGATTGAAGTCAACCAGCAACGTCCGCTTCTCCTCTTCGGTTACCACTTCGATCTCATTGATCGGCAGGTCGGGGCGCTCCACCACTTGTTTTGCAATATGTGAAAAGTGCCGGAAAACCTGGTCGACAAACGCCGCAGTGTAGCTCAACCCATTGTAATGAAACAGGATCTGGCATTTTTCTCCGGGGACTACGATCACGTTGAAATCATAATTGGTTTTGTCGAACGTGCTGTATGCCCCGCAGATGTCAAACCCGATGTGCTCCCGGTGTTTTTCGAAAACCGAACGGTCAAAATCATAGTTTTCGAAAACCATGATATGATCAAACAATTGCTCTTTCAGTTCGGTTCGCTCTTGCACTTCCGCTAGAGAAAGGTAATCAAATGCCTCTTTGTCGAGAGAAGCTTGATGCACCTCTTTGGCTAATTCGATGAAACGTTGAGCCCCCGCCCCTTTGACGCGAACAGGCACCGTATTGATAAACAAGCCCACAATGCGCTCGATATCGTGAATCTCTTTATTGCGACCCGACACAACCGCACCGAACAAAGCATCCTCTGTATCGTTGTATTTCTGCAGCAGTATGCCCCAGATGGTCTGAAACAAATTGTTCAACGTGACATGCGACGTACGGGCCAATTGATGCAACCCTTCGGTCAACGCCGGATCAAGCTGATACGAGGCCTTTTCCAACCGGTAATCTTGCGGCTTCTCCTGCCCTTGCCGAGGCACCCCCGTGCGCTGATCGAAGCCAGCCAAATAATCTTTCCAATATGTCAAAGCCTTTTCTTTGTCTTGCTTTTCCAACCAACGAATGTATTCCCGATATGGTGTGACCCGTTTGGTGGGAACCGGCTGCCCTTGTCGCAAACGGCCATACGTTTCAAACAAATCCTCCAGAATAATCCCCATACACCAGCCGTCCGTCAGGATGTGGTGGCTACTAAAAATGATGTGATGGCGCCCCTCTCCCATATGGACGACGGTCACACGCCACAAAATATCTTTGGACAAATCAAACGGTGTTTCTTGATCTTGGCGGAGCAGCTGGGAAAATGCGCTGGTACGCTCCGATTCCGGCAGATGGGACAAATCCCGCACACCTATTTTGAATTTCCTTTCCTTCAACACAACTTGGCGCGGCTTCGTCATTCCTTTATATACAAAAACGGTACGAAACACCTCATAACGTTGAATCAATACGTTCATGCTTTTTTCTAACAAAGCGGGATCCAAGTCTCCCTCGGCTTTCATGACCATCTGCAAAAAATACGAATTCCCTTGGTCATATAAGGAATGAAACAACATCGCCTCTTGCATTGGAGAAAGGGAGTATATATCCGCCATATTTTTCATATCCATCTATATCACCTGCGCTGTCGCATAAATGAATTCCGCCGTCGGTGTCCCCTTCGCGCACGCGGACACCGACAGCGGTGATGTGTTATTATTGCTGGGGCTTTCCGCACCCGCTTGCATTAGAACGTGTTCGGCGCATCACACTGGTACTGGCCTGTTCATCAGCACGTTCTAATCGAGATCCAACTCTGCCAACAATTCTGTGATCTCTTCCACTTCTTCAAACGTCAAATCATTGGCACTAAAGTCGCTTGGCGTATATTCACTCTCTTCTTTGTTCAAGCAGTGGGTGATGATTTCGCGCAACCACCACAGGAACCTGTCAGCCAATCTGGTAATGGTTTCATGCCGATGTGCCCCCGTATGATAGTGGAAATGTACCGACAACTGTTGTTCCATCACGATGCCCACAATATTTAGGAGATGTGGGATTTCAGACAAGGGGCTTAGTTCATCCCCTTTAGGCATGGGCGATTGAACGAACAAATCCGTCGACATCTCTTGGTCAAACTGTCCCAGATAGTTAAAACTCAACTCAGGTTCCATGTTGAAAGGTACATCGTGTTTGTGCGAAGGGGCGGTCAAATAGCGCAAGATGCCGTAACCCAAGCCTTTATTGGGAATTTGACGCAATTGTTCTTTCACTTGCTTGATGGTGTCCGACAATTGCTCCGATTCCACCTCGATCACCACGGGGAACGTAGATGTGAACCAACCCACTGTTCTCGTCAAATCAAGGTCTTCGGCAATTTCTTCCCGACCGTGCCCCTCCATGTTGACCGTCACGATTTTGCTTTGGTTCCATTCGCTGATGGTCAGAGCCAACGCCGCCATCAGCACGTCATTTATTTCAGTGTGGTAAGCGGCATGCACTTCCGTCAGGAGCTGTCTGGTTTCCGCTTCGGGCAATGTGACCGTCACCGTCTTGCAGCCGTTGATCGTCAACGGTTTATCCACCGGAAAATCTTTGGGCAAGGCAGAAACGGGCTTCTCCTCAATCTGGCGCCAGTATTCCTTTTCTCGCAACAACTCGGGACTGTTGGCGTACTCCTCCAATTTATGGCTCCACTCTTGAAACGAACTTGTTTTCGGCGGTAGCTGAATCGGCTTGCCTTGCATCACTTGTTGGTAAGCCGTGGCAAAGTCTTCCATCAGAATACGCCAAGATACTCCGTCAACCACCAAGTGGTGAATGCTGATCAAAAGATGATCTCCCGACTTCGTCTTAAACAAACCCACCTGCATCAATGGTCCCTCTACGAGGCGATGCTGCCGTTGCAATCGTCCGGCTTCCCGCTCGATGCGACCTTGAAGATCCAGCTCCTGTGACAGGTCAAAGACGGTGAAGGCAAAATGGTTTCCTTCCAAACCACGGTTGATCTGCTTCAAGCTCTCCCCTTCTTGGTGATAAACCATGCGCAATGCATCATGGTGAGCAACCAACGCTTGGAGCACCTGCTTCACCGCATCCGCATCCCAGCCCGTTTCCCGGTATAGCATCATCGCTTGGTTCCAGTGGTGCGCTTCGGTAAATTGCTTATCGAAAAACCACCGCTGGATTGGGGTGAGCGGCACCTCTCCCGTAACCGGCCCCCACTCTGCCGCATGTGTCTCCAACCATTGAACGCGCGTAGCCAGCTCGGCAATCGTCGGATATTGGAATAGATCATTGATTCTCACTTTACAACCATGTTGCTTCAAATAGGCGACAACTTGAATCGCTTTAATGGAGTCTCCACCCAACTCCAAGAAATGGTCTTGGGTACCAATCCGTGCAATCCCCAGCACTTTCTGCCAGCACGTTGCCAACAACCGTTCGATATCGGTAGCAGGAGGAACATGGTCTACCCCTGTCTCCGATGGTTCCGTCGGTTCAGGCAGGGCACGCTTATCCACTTTGCCGTGCGGGGTGAGCGGAATCTTATCCAGCAGTATAAAATGGCTTGGAATCATGTAATCCGGCAATGCATACGCCAAGTGTTGCCTTAGCTCCGCGACGGTCCATGGACCCTTCTCCGTGAAATAAGCGCAGAGATAGGAATACCCACGTTCATCTTTCCTGGCTATGACCACCGCTTCATGGACAGCGGGATGCTCTAACAACCGTGTAGTCACTTCTCCTAATTCAATCCGATGTCCACGGATTTTCACTTGGTCGTCAATGCGGCCCCAATATTCGATGCTGCCATCCGGCAACCAACGGGCCAAATCCCCCGTTTTGTACATACGCTCACCCGGGACAAACGGGTTTGGCACAAACTTCTCCGCCGTAAGATCAGGGCGCTGCCAATAACCACGGGCCAAACCCGCTCCGCCGATGCAAAGCTCGCCCACAACTCCCACCGGCAACAATTGATGTTCGCGATTTACGATATAAACCTGTTGGTTTTTGATTGGCCTTCCAATCGTCACTTTGTCCATATCCGGTGTGAGGCGCGCCAATGTCGCGCAGACGGTTCCCTCTGTCGGCCCGTATTCATTGATAAACGTACGTCCCTGCCCCCATGTTCGCACCAAATCCATCGTGCAAGCTTCTCCCGCGCTGATCACTGTTTTCAGATCTGGTAATGCTTCATAAGGCACGGTGCGCAATACAGAAGGAGGCAATGCTGCAGTCGTGATCCGGTTTCGCTTCAAATACTGCGTCAATTCGCCCAACAGGATGTCACGATCCTCAAAGTAGAGGGTCGCTCCCGTAAACAAAGCGGGGAAGATTTCGGCCACTGAAGAATCAAAGCTAATCGAAGCAAATTGCATCACCCGGCTGTGTGGTTCAATTTCCCGCAATGGGCCCAGCAGGCCAAGGTTGCACAAACTACGATGCTCAATCATCACTCCCTTGGGTTTGCCGGTCGAACCGGAAGTATAGATCATGTAGACCAAATCGGTCGGCTCGTTAACCGGGGTCAGATTGGAATCGTCTTCAGCATAGGCTTCATCGGCTACGATCACATGGCCCCGGTAATTGCCAGGAATTTCTGTCCCGCGATGAACCAACAACCATTTTGCCTGACTGTCTTCAAGCAGATACTGAATGCGGCTTTCAGGGTATTCAGGGTCGATCGGCAGATATGCGCCGCCCGCTTTCATGATCGCTAACATGGCAATGACACACGCATGCGACCGTTTCATCATCAACCCGACAATCTGGTCACGAGTCACCCCTTGCGCCCGCAACACCCGAGCCAGTCGGTTGGCGCGCTTGTTCACCTCGCTGTAAGTCAGCGCCTCTTCTCGATACACAACGGCCAATTGTTCGGGTGAACGTTCCACTTGCTCTTCAAACAGCTGGTGAGCCAACGCCCGGTCACGGTAGGGCGCCTGAGTGGCATTAAATTGGTTGAGAATTTGCATTCGCTCCGCTTGGGTTGTCAGTTCAATCCTGTCGAGCGTTATGTCCGGATCATTCACAATCTGTTCCAATATGTGCAGGTAGTGGCCGATCATACGCCTTACCGTCGCTTCCGTAAACAAGCTCGTGCTGTATTCCACCATTCCCGTGAGGAATGTGCCGTCGGTGAAGAGCCAGCTCAGGTCAAACTTCGAACTATTCCATTCCAACTCATCCGGCGTCAGTGTCGCTCCGGGCAACTGCAAGACCGGTGGGGAAATGTTTTGCATCCCGAGCGTTGTGTCAAACAACGGCGTCCGGCTCATGTCACGTTGTCCACCCAGCTTTTCAATCAATTCCTCCAGCGGGTAATCTTGGTGTTGGGTCGCCAGCAACACCTTTTCTTTGATTTGCGCCAAAAGCGATGAGAAACTTTCCCGCAACCGGGGCTGGCTACGAATCGCCAACGTGTTGACAAACATCCCCACGATCTCATGTGTGTCCGCATGTGAACGACCTGCCACCGGCGCCCCCACGATCACATCTTCTTGACCGGTATACTTGGTCAGTAACACCGCATAAGCGGCCATCAATGCCATATAGGGCGTTGCTCCCCGTTCTTCCGCCAACTGCTTCAATTTGCCGCTTAATGTTTCATCGATGGTGAAGGTGAGATAACTCCCCTCAAAGCGTTGTACCGGCGGGCGCGGAAAATCAGCCGGCAATTCCAAAACAGGCAATTCCCCAGACAATTCCCGCAACCAGTAAGACTCATGCACACGCTTGGCTTCTTGTGCAGCCTCTGATTGTTGCCACACAGCCACATCCTTGTACTGCAACCGTAGCTCCGGTAAGTCCTCGCCTTGATACAATTTGGCGAAATCGGCAAACAGCCGCTCCATTGAAACGCCATCCGCAGCAATATGATGCAAATCCCACATCAAGAAGGCTTCCCCCGCGTCCACACTGACCACTCCGACTCGGAATAAAGGTGCCCGTTCCAAGTCGAAGGGGCGGATAAACGCTCGCATGATTCGTCTGGCATCCTCTTGATCAGCGGCTTGCTCATACTCTATGGCAACAGCCGCTTCTTGATGAACCTGCTGTACCAATTCGCCCTCAAGGAGATGGAACGAGGTGCGTAAGGACTCATGCCGTTGCACCAGCTTGGTGACCGCCTGCTCCAGTCGCTCCAGATCAAGCTGTCCCCTGACCCGGAAGAAATACGGCATATGATATCCCGTACCGACCCCATCTATCTGTTGAAGCGCATAAAGGCGCTTTTGCGCAGAAGTGACCGGATAGTGAGCAGCTGGCGGTGCGGGGTTGATTTCCCTATGCGCATTGTGATCCAATTCCGACAAATATGCCGCCATTTCTCTTACGGTCGGGCGAGCGAAAATTTCGCGTAGCGGCATCTCCATGTTCAACTCTTTATGGATCTGAGCCGATAACGACATTGCTGTCAACGAATGCCCGCCCAATTCAAAGAACCGGTCATCAATGCCCACGCGCTCCTTCTGTAACACTCGTTCCCAGATGCGGACCAGTGCTCTCTCCAAGTCTGTCGTTGGCGCCGCATACACGCGCTGGCCACTGATGTCCGGTTCGGGCAACGCCCGCTTGTCAACCTTGCCATTGGCGTTAACCGGCAACGCGTCCAGGCCGATGAAATAGGTTGGCACCATGTAATCCGGCAATATGCGCGACATGTGCTCTCGCAATTCCTCTTCCGTCCATTCGCCTTCCGCCGTGAAGTATGCGCACAAGTAGGTTTGGCCCGTTTCGTCCGTTCTGGCCGTGACGATCCCTTCCCGTACTGCAGGATGTGTCAACAACCGGTCGGTCACCTCTCCCAATTCAATGCGGAACCCGCGCACTTTGACTTGCTCATCCATCCGCCCCAGGAATTCGAGAGTGCCATCAGGCAACCAGCGCACCCGGTCTCCTGTCCTGTACATTCGCTCCCCGGGGGCGTATGGGTTGGGCACGAACTTCTCCGCCGTCAATTCTGGGCGGCCCAGGTAGCCCCGTGCCAAGCTCTCGCCGCTGACGCACAATTCACCCGGCACACCAACCGGCACCAATCGCCCATCTGCTCCCAGCACATACACCCGGTTGTTGGCGATCGGCTTTCCGATCGGCAATACCTCCATGCCCGGCTTCACCTCTATGCTGGTGGTGACAACCGTATTCTCTGTCGGGCCATAGTTGTTCACTACCCGGTA
>NZ_SMDD01000002.1:0-680000 GCF_004343255.1 Laceyella sacchari
TATCGGAGTTCGTCCCGTCCTTCATCGGCTCCTAGCGCCAAGGCATCCACCGTGTGCCCTTAGTAGCTTAACCTACCAGGTTTATCCGGCATATCACTATGCCGCTCGGTATCTCCTCGGTGATTTGCAACATCGACGATCTAAGAAGGATCTCCTTCTTAACCTCGTTGCTTTATTCCATATCTAATTTTCAAGGTGCGTCTCTCTTTGTTATCACCGCGTCGCGGCGACAAGTAATAATGTACCACGGTTCAAAAATAAATGCAACCCTTTTTTATAAATTTTTTCTCGGTACAAAGCAATGGGACTTTCGCAATCTCACTCCGTCACCAAGTATACTCTGCGCATGATAAAAGCCACAACCTTTGAAACAGAAAAGGCTGTGGCCCATCCACCAGTCTGAACCGCGCTTATAAGTTATTCACCACACTATTGGCTCCACCACTTTCGAGAAGTCTACCTCTTCCTCCTCCGCCTCTTCTCCTTCTTCTACATACCAAAATAACGGATTCTCCCCGGTTCAACCAAATTGTTCGGGTGGACCCGCTTCCACGTCCACAGGTGATATTTGCGGAGCTGTTTCCACATCGGATCCTCACCATCTCCCCACGCTGCAATCCAACGATTCTTGGACGGAACCTCAACCGGCCACATCTTACAATAGCGATTTCGCCACGGCGCAAACGAATGTTAAACTCCTCTCTCCGGTTTGGACGCAAAAGAATTTGACTCACTTGGGAGTGTGTCAATTCAGATGTTCTGATCATTCCCCTTTGGCCTCCTTTTATATGCTCTACCTTACTCTATAAAAGGAAGCAGGAATTTGACTCCGCCATACGGCTAGTTTAATGGAGAAAACTTAAAATGGGTCACAGTAGCCATCCACTCCAAGTCAGGGGCGTCTCTCTCCCTGCAAATAGCGCTTGTCTTTCATAAACAGCCTCCAAAAAATGATAAATCCGGGCAACAAAATAGCCAGCCCCATTGTAAACACTTTTAGCAACGAATAAAAAGTGTTGATTTGTGTGAACGCCTCGTTAACAGTCAAATACGGATAAATGATATATGGCAAATGTGCCGCTCCATAAGCAAAAGTGGCGATAGCATATTGGATGGCAATAGCGATGACCGCCACTCTCGGCCGGCCCACTTTTCCCTCTGGCGTCTTCCACCATAGCGCCAAGTACCCGATTAAAAATGCAAGAATCGACCACACATACCAAACCTTAAATTCTTGCAGGCGCTTCAACAACCAAAACGCTTCCGGTTCCAATGTGTACAGCGTGAAGACAGCCACCAACAACGTGATCGGCCCGAACACAATCGCATGCTTGCGGTATGCGGCGTATGCTTCCTCATCCCCCGATTCCCTCGAGTAGTCTGCCAAAAAGAGTGCCGCCAGGAACAATTCTGAAGTCAAACCAAACAGGATATACAGATAAACCGACGGGCTGGTTAGCAGTTTGTCAAACAAAAGCAGCTCCCGCCCATCTGCCCTTTGGACAAAACCGCCTTGCGTGACAGGCAGCGCACTGATCAACAAGGCGGGGATGAACAGCGCTGTAATCCCGGACACCGCTTGGAGCAACCGCTGATATCCTTCTACATAATAAGCGAAGACCATAAAGGAACTGCGGATGGTGATCAATAGCAAAATGACGCTGACCGGAACAATCAAAACGTTGCCTAGCATGTAGGCTGCCCGGGGGAAAAAGCCAACACCCATGACCACCAATAAAACCAAGATGGTATTGGTCACTTCCCATGTCGGCGATAAGAATCGATTGGCGATTTTGCCCGCTTGCGTTTGTTGGTTTCCGTAGACCATCGCCCAAAAACTGGCGCCAAAATCAATGGAGCCCGCCATGCTGTAGATATAAAGTACAACCCAAACAGCAAGAATGGCGACAGAGGGTTCAATGGGTTGAACCATGGGCATTCACTCCTAACTCTCGGTTAAGCCGATGTAAATCTTGTACCAAGGGATGGCGACGGAAATAGCGGGTCATTACTACAGCTACGATTGTGGCCAAGAAAAGATAGACCAAGGTGAAAAGAACAAACAACACGCCCAAATTTTCCGCTTTGGTAGCTGCTTCGGCTGTAGTTTGAATGCCATAAATGGTCCATGGCTGTCGGCCACTGCAACTAAAAATCCAACCGAATTCAATGGCGATCATGGACAACGGACCCGCCGCGACCAAACACCGTAGTAACCACTCCGGCCAATTCTGTCCGCCGCGTTTCCCACGGCAATAAACAAACAATCCCAGTGCGGCCAACACCAGCAACAACATGCCTAATCCCACCATTACATTGAACAGGGTGTGCGTATAAGCTGGCGGCCATGTCTCACGCGGAAAATCATTTAATCCCTTCACTTCCGTATCAAAACGGTCGCCCGCCAACACGCTCAGCATGTAAGGAATCTCTACTCCATAACGGATTTCTTTTTTTTGATAATCGACATACCCACCCACAGCCAACGGCGCATAGCGTTGGGTTTCAAACAACCCCTCGGCTGCGGCCAACTTTTCCGGGCTATAACGGTGCAAATTTTGTGCTGAACCATGTCCAGACATAGCCGTAAGAAAAGAGAAAATGAAGGCGACGACAAGTGACAAGAGCAACGCCTTGTGGTGAACGCTCCGCTCCTCTTCTTTCCTGTTTTTTAACAAACGATACGCAGCGACCGACACCACGACAAAGGCCCCGGTCATCAGGGCACTAACCACGACATGATAAGCGCTACCGAAAAAGCTAGGGTTAAAAAATGCTTTCCACGGATTGACGTCCGTAATCGTACCGTCCGCTCGCATGGTAAAACCGGCGGGTGTGTTCATCCATGTATTGGCTGACGTGATTAACACAGCCGAAGCGGTGGCTCCCAATGCAACCAGGAACACGGAGACCACTCGAAACGCCGGGGGCAAACGATCAGCTGCATACACATAGATAGATAAAGCCAATGCCTCCAGGAAAAAGGCGAAAATCTCCACCTGAAACGGCACTGAGATAACCTGACCCACAATTTTCATAAATCCGGGCCATAACAAGCTGAGCTGCACGGCTACGATGGTTCCGCTGGGAATAGCCACGCCCAACAAAATGGCGACCGATTTGGTCCAGCGTTTGGCCATGACACTGTAATGAATATCTTTTTTCCACCAATAAAGAAATTCGCTGAGAAACACCATTGCCGAAATCCCGATCCCCAGTGTGGCGAAAATGATGTGAAATGCCAGGGATGTCCCAAAAAAAGCGCGCGCCAGCGTAACTGTATCCATTGACACAACCGCCCTTTCTGCCAAATAATGTAACCTTATTCTTGGCAGTCCGCTCATTTTTATACAAAAGCGGATGGCAGTCCATGTCCTTTCTGATAAAGTTGACTGGCGCGCCTTGGGACGACCGCATTGCCTCGAATGCGCGAATCGACAACTCATTATACATGCAAAAAACACCGCCTTGGCAGCTAAGGCGATGTCCTCACGATAACCAATTCGATTGTCATATCAGCTCTTGCAACAACCGTCCGGGGTCTTTCGTAAACGTTTCAAGTGTCTGGGTGAACCGGATGGCATCAGCCCCATCAATCACTCGATGGTCAAAGCTCAATGAAATGTTCATCCGCCAGCCTACAGTCAATTGCCCTTCTTTCACAACCGGTTTTTGTTCAATCGGATGAAGCGCCAAAATCGCCACTTCCGGAGGATTAATAATAGGAGTGGCCCAAGTCCCTCCAAGCGCCCCTGCATTGCTGATCGTGAAAGTGCTCCCTTTCATCTGCTCCGGTAACAGCTTCCCTGCCCGCGCCGCTTGAGTCAATTCATCAAGCTCCCGCGCCAATTGCTCCATCGTTTTCCGTTCGACCTGCCGCAATACGGGAACCAACAACCCTTTGGGCGTATCGGCCGCAATCCCCAAATGAACGGTATGGTACTGCCGAACCATTTGCGTCTCTTCTATAAAGTGGGCGTTAAATTGAGGATGGCGCTTTAGGGTGTGCGCGACCAACTTGCTGATGATGGCTAGATAGGAAAGGCGAGGTGAACCCTCTTCTCTCTCTGCCATGCGGCGCTGGCGCCACTCTACCAATCCATCCACCGCCAATTCGGCGAAGTGCGTCGCATGCGGCTTGCGAGTCACAGAAAACAGCAAGCGCTCCGCGATCACCTTTCGCAACGGGGACAAGCCGGTTTCGCTCCACTCGCCGGTTTCCGTTGGGGTCGGCATAATAGTTGGTGGCACCATCAACGAACTCTCCGCCTGCGCCACCTGCACGCTTGATTGTTCGCCGTGCATAGCAGCATGGTTGCGCACATCCGCGGCAGTAATCCTCCCATGGGCTCCCGTCCCTTTAACTTCAGTCAGATCAACACCCAGCTCACGGGCAAGCCGGCGTGTCGAAGGAGCAGCCAACACGCGCTTTTTCTTTTGCGGTACGGGTGGCGATGCGTTGGAGTGGGAATCATTCGGTTGGTGCGGAACTTCCTTCGGTTCCTGTTCTCGCCCCGCTTCCGTCCCGATCACATACAGCACCTCACCGACAGGGACGACATCGCCTTCTTTCCATTTCAATTCCGCCATTTTGCCGCTTGCGGGTGCCGGCAATTCTACCACAGCTTTGTCAGTCTGAACTTCTATGACAGGTTGGTTTTCTTCCACTTCGTCTCCTTGTTTGACCAGCCAGCGGACCACCTCGGCTTCAGCCACACCTTCACCGATGTCCGGCAAGCGAAAGGCTAACGACATCCAAGCTCCCTCCTTCTATTCAAACGCCAACACTTGTTCAATCGCTTGGGAAACACGTTTCACATCAGGGCGGAATGCATCTTCCAACGCATACATCGGCACCGGAACATCATAGCCTGTCACCCGTGCAACAGGAGCTTCCAGATAGAGAAAGGCCTGTTCATTGATTAAAGCGGTCAATTCCGCTCCCAGACCCGCCGTTTTCGGTGCCTCGTGCACGATCACTACCCGGCCCGTCTTTTTGACGGATTCAATGATGGTTTCTTCATCCAGCGGATACAAGGAACGCAGATCAATCACGTCACAGGAGACACCTTGTCTCTCCCACTGTTGAGCCGCTTCGGAAGCGACTGGCACCATCGCACCCCAGGCGATCACGGTGAGCTCATCACCTTCGCGCACTTTGCGTGCTTTGCCCAGCGACACTTCAAACCACCCCTCGGGCACTTCTTCCCGCACCGACCGATACAGCCTCATCGGTTCCAAATAAATGACCGGATCTGGATCGTTGATCGCCGCCAGCAATAACCCTTTGGCATCTCTCGGAGTGGCAGGAGTCACCACTTTCAATCCCGGAATATGAACAAAGAGGCTCTCTGTAGAATCGCAATGCAATTCCGGAGCGCGAATCCCACCGCCATACGGAGCGCGAATCACCAACGAAGCCGGATGGGTTCCTTGCGTGCGGGTACGAAGCCGAGCGGCATGGGTGATGATTTGTTCAACCCCTGGATAGATAAAACTCAGGAACTGGATTTCAGCCACTGGTTTTAGACCGTTGATGGCCATGCCGATCGATGTGCCGACAATACCCGCTTCAGCCAACGGCGTATCAATGACACGATCATCGCCAAAAGTTTCCCATAGCCCTTCTGTTGCTCGGAACACTCCGCCGTTGCGACCCACATCTTCGCCAAGCACAATCACCCGTGGATCATGCTCCAAGGCCACCCGCAATGCATCGTTGATCGCCTGCACCAATGTTAATTGCTTCATCCCACTTGCCCACCGCCTTGCTCGCATTGTTGCCGTTGCCGTCGTTCGTTGGGACCCATCTGGGCGTAAACATGCTCAAACAAATGGGTTGCTGGGGGCGGGGTAGCCGATTCCGCCTCACGAATGCCCAAGTCGATGCGCTCTTTACATTCTGCCTCCCAGGCCAACTCGTCCGCATCGGACAACAACCCTTCCGCTTTGAGCAACCGTACATAACGCTGGAGCGGATCTTTTTGCTCAACCCATTCTTTCACTTCAGCTTCAGGTCGATATCGTTTGGCATCATCTGCCGTGGTATGGGAACCTTTGCGGTATGTGACCGCTTCGATGAGCGTCGGCCCACCCCCCGTTTTCGCTTTCGCCACGGCTTGCCGCATCGCGTCATATACGGCCAAAACATCATTGCCATCCACACGGACGCCTTCAAATGCATAGGCTGCCGTTTTTTCTGCTACGGTTTCGGTCGCTGATTGCCTGGAGAAAGGAACGCTGATGGCATACCCATTGTTTTGACAAAACAAGATGACTGGCACTTGAAACACACCGGCAAAATTGCATCCCTCATGAAAATCCCCTTCAGAGGTCGCCCCATCGCCAAAGTAAGCCACAGCCACACTTTCTTCGCCTTTGAGCTTGGCGGCCCAAGCTGCACCAACCGCCTGTGGAATCTGGGTCGCAATCGGAACATACGGCGGCATCAATCGGACACCTTCCGGCGCTTCACATCCCTCTACCCGCCCCATCCAGTACAGGAAGATTTGGGACAAGGGCATGCCGGCAACCATCGCCACCCCATGCTCACGATAACTGGGGAATATCCAATCGGCTCGGGAAAGGGCCAAGGCGCTGCCCACTTGGGCCGCCTCTTGTCCTTCCAATGGGGCGTACGTTCCGATCCGACCTTGGCGTTGCAACAGAACGGCGCGGCGGTCAAACAGCCGCACCATTGTCATCCAACGGTAAAACTGAAGCTTGCTTTCATCAGGAAGCGCCCGCCAGCAGGAGCGGCCCTGCTCGGTCAAATCCCCTTCCGGTGTCACATACTGCACCATCTCTTTATTCAATTGACCGATCACCCGCGTCCCACCTTTCTGTTTTGATTGCGGTCATAACCGAGAATCATTCTGCGCAAATCCGCAATGTTTTCCATCCGCTCCACGACGATGCGATCGGCGGCACGACATGTTGGAATATTCTCTCTTTTGGAACGTTCGCATATTTCAAGCACCATGTCGTAAATTGCTTTGGTTTTGGCCAAGACGCGCTCCGCCTGGTAGCCTTCCAACTCATCAGCCACTTGGATCAGGCCTCCTGCGTTCACCAAATAATCAGGGGCGTACAAAATACCCCTCACATGCAGAAGATCGCCATGTCGATCCTCCTCCAGTTGGTTGTTGGCGGAGCCAACTACAGCTCTGCACTGCAATTCGTCAAGGGTGCGATCGTTGATGATCCCGCCCCGGGCGCAAGGCGCGAAAATATCACAGTCCACCTGATGGATAACATCAACCTGACTAATCTCAACCTGTTCTGGCGCCCGCTGTTTCCACTCCGCACAACGCTCTTCGCATAAATCGGCAATAACCACCAACGCGCCTTCCTCCAACAACATCTCCACCAACTTGCTCCCAACTTTGCCGATTCCCTGCACAGCCACTTTCTTCCCTGCCAGCGACGGCGTTCCCCACAGATGCGCTGCAATGGCTCGCATGCCCTGCAACACGCCCAACGCAGTCGGTATCGAAGTATCTCCGCTCCCCCCATGGGACTGAGGCAGGCCGACAAAAGATGCTGATTCTCTGGCAGCATGAATAAAATCTTCTGGTTCGGTACCCATATCCGTACCCGTGAAAAACCGGCCGTTTAACCCCCCGACAAACCGGCCGACCGCTCGGAACATCTCCGGAGACTTATCTTCTGCGGGATCACCGATAATCACCATTTTCCCCCCGCCAAAGTCCACATCTGCCAAGCCGCATTTATAAGTCATCCCTTTAGAAAGACGCAGGACATCCTCCAGCGCCTCATCTGTTGTTTCATAAGGAATCATTCGACATCCGCCAATGGCCGGCCCCAATGTCGTGTTGTGAATGGCAACAATTGCTTTCAATCCCGTACGCGCATGCCGGCAAAATACCACCTGCTCATGACCGTGTTCCTCCATCAGAGCGAAAACATCACGCATCTGGGCGATTTCCGCCCGTTTCTCTTTTAGCTCAAGGTGATCCATTTTCAGACTCCCCATGATCAACCATCTCCACTTTATTATTCAAAGTCATGCATGTTGATTAGCCAGTGAAACAGAAGCCGGTTTCCCATGCGAAAATCACCGGGAGCACGTTATTCAAGTGATATTGCTGCTGGGAGAAAGCGGGTCTTGATCCTTCTACCCTGGTTGCCCGCTGTCTCCGCCCAGCAAGTGATACAACTCCCAGACAAAGACTTAGAAATGCAAACACAAAACCCGCCTCCGTCCGTATGTTGAATATGGGTAATCAACACGCCCCTTCAAAAGTTTCTTGTTGATCCATCATATGACACTGTGCTGGCAAAGGGTTTATTTTCCCTTGAATTGTGGTTTTCTTTTTTCCGCAAATGCCTGCACACCCTCCAGGAAATCGTGTGTGCGCCCAGCCAACTCTTGCACCTCGGCCTCAAACTCCAGCGCCTCACTGAGGCTAGACTCCATCCCGCGGATGATCGCCCGCTTCGTCAAACCAATAGCCACTGTGGGACCTTCAGCCAATTGCCGAGCAAACGCGAACGCCTCATCAAACAATTTGCCCTCTTCGACCATCCGCTCTGCCAGGCCGATGGAGAGCGCTTCTTCTGCTTCCACATCCCGGCCACTCATCGCCAGTTCCAACGCCTTGCCCAAGCCTACTAAACGTGGCAGAAAATAGCTTGAACCACTGTCAACCGCCAAGCCGATGCGCACAAACGCTTCAACAAACCGGGTTGATGGCGTGATAAAACGAATATCGCAAGCCAAAGCCAAACTACAACCGGCTCCTGCCGCTACACCATTCACTGCCGCAATCACCGGCTTGTCCAGTCCCGACAGTGTTTCAATCAAAGGGTTGTACCGCTCACGCACACTGTCCCCCAAGGCGAAATGGTCTCCCTTTTTCTGCATGGCGGACCGATCTCCAAGATCTTGTCCCGAACAAAACGCTTTGCCGGCCCCAGTGATCAGAACAGCCCGGATGTCATCATCTTGGGCCACTTGTTGTAGCACATCCACCAGCTCCCGGCTCAATTGCTGGTTGATCGCATTGTACACCTTCGGCCGGTTGAGGGTGATTACCCCTACGCCGTCTTGTTTATTCAGTAACACCGTCGCTTCACTCATGATCTGGTTCCTCCCTCATTTCCCCTTAAATTGGGGCTTGCGCTTCTCCATGAATGCTTTCATTCCTTCCTGCTGGTCTTCCGAAGAAAACAGCAAGTAAAACGCATGTTGCTCAAACTGCAATCCTTGCTCTACGGTCAACTCTTGCGCTCGGTTGACCGCCTGCTTGGCCAAACGGACGGCGATAGGAGGCTTCCGAGCAATCTCCCCGGCCAAAGCCAATGCTTCTTCCTCTACCTGCGCATCCGGCACAACGCGGTTGACCAAGCCCCAAGCTAGCGCCTCGTCTGCCGTCAACATCCGGCCGGTGAGAATCAGCTCCATGGCCTTCGCTTTGCCAATCGCCTTGGTTAACCGCTGAGTACCGCCCGCCCCCGGCATCACGCCGATGTTGATTTCCGGTTGGCCAAATTTGGCCGACTCTCCTGCGATAATCATGTCACAGCACATGGCGAGTTCATTCCCACCACCCAAGGCATATCCCTTGACTGCGGCGATGAGCGGCTTAGCAACCCGACGAATGCGCTCCCAATCGGCAAAATAAGGCTGGTTAACAAAGTCGACCGCATCCATGCTGGCCAACTCCTGAATATCAGCGCCAGCAGCAAACGCTTTATCTCCACCAGTCAAGACAATCGCGCGCACCCCGTCTTCCCGATCCAACTCTTCCAACAGATCAGCCAGCCGTTTCACCAATGCTTGGTTCAAGGCGTTTAGCACATGCGGCCGGTGCAAACGGAGCAATGCAACATGGTCTTTGGTTTCAACCATTATGCGCGCTTCGCTCATTTTGTCCCTCCTCCATCTTCCATACATCCAATCTGGTGTTTATCCAGCTTTGATATGTTGGAAGCGATTACAAATAAACTTTTTTAAAAAAACTCTCTTTTCTGATGATACGATTTTATTTTACCAAACAAGCGATTGTTTGTCAGTTTGTTACACAACAGCTGTCCAGCATCACAGTACAAAAGTCTTGTGCTTCTGGGCACCATGAAAAAAGCACCCCTTTGAAAGGGATGCCTTGCCATTTATCTTTGCTCTCCGGATGCCAACACATATTTGGCGGTTTCTTCAACGCATTCTTCGCAAATGATTTTTTCTCGGAAATAAAAGAGTTTATCGGCGTTTCCGCATAAGACGCATGTGGGGTTATATTTTTTTAAGACAATACTATTATTGTCAACATATATTTCCACCCCGTCATGGGGATTGATATTCATCATATCCCTAAGTTCTTTGGGCAAAACGATGCGTCCTAGGTGGTCTACTTTCCGAACGATCCCGATTCCCTTCATAGGTTGGCCCCTCTCTTTTCTGTTGAAGCTGGTGGGAGGTGTCAGCTTGCAACTGAAAATGCGAGCCTTGCCGTGGACTAGGCTGGTATCGGACGGTGTAATGTGCTATGGCGTCTTTTGCGTCGATCCAGTGTTTGTGTCGGTGCTTTGTGATGTGTCCGTATTAGTATTGTGATCCGTTGGCGGTTGATTTGTCCCGCCTGTGTCACCCGTACCCGAATGATCTTGCTCAGGCTGCTCGTTATTCGGCTCAGGTTGCGGTTCTTGTGTTGGTTCATCCTGCTTGTTTGGCGTTGTGGCCGGTGGCTTCGGCTCATCTGTCGTGCGCGGTTCCTGTTTCGTCTCGGTTGCCTTCGGCTGTTCTTTCTCGATGATGTCCACAATCTCCGGCAACACTTCTGGTTTACTTAACATCTCAGAAACCGGCGGCACTTCCAACGCCAGCTCTGTCAATGGCGTTTCTTCCATCTCTTCAGCTTCCAATTGTTTGCCTTCTTTTTTAGCTATCAGCCAAGCAGCGTACTTCACAGGAGATAAGCCGAATTGGCTTGCTTTGCTTTTCACTTTTTTGGGAACGACTAATGATCGTACTTCCAATTGCAAATTTTCCTGCTTGCTCTTGTTGTCCAGGATCGTTTTGAGATGATCCAGCGTTTCTTCACTATTTTTCTCTTCTTTATAACCGGACAACACCACTTGGTCTTTTTGTTGTACATAGCCGTGTTGCTTGGCTTTTCCTAAGAAATCGATAACGAATTGGTTGAGGCTCTCTTTTTTCCATTCTTCCCCATCCAATAATTGTTTGGCTGTCTTGTTCAGCGGATGGAGTTCCACTATATTGCGCTCTTCATCTATGCCTATTTCCACACTCGGATTCACATCAACATAAATGTATGTTTGAGCATCAACCTGATCTGGAGCCAGCTGCGGCAAAACGAAAAACATCCCCAGTACGGCGGCGGCTGCAACGGAGACAAATGCCGGGACAAGCCTCCGGCGATTGCGCTTCGTCGCTTGGAAAGTGATTTCCTCCCCAACCAATAAGGAAGGATTGGTTCTTGGTACTTTGATAAAATCGCCTTCTGGGGTGAGCACAATCCAATGCCGTGATTGCACTTCCATTATAATTCCTTTGTGCATAAGGTCCGCCCCCCCTTTCTCCCCGTCACAATCCAATATAACTTCGCAACAAACCAAGATCCTCCACTCGAACAATCGTCAACGCGATCAAATAATCGCGGTGCCTGCTTAGCGTTCGGCGATGCATACCTAAAGCTTTAGCCAATTCTTTGTCAGGTCTTTTCTGTGTATAAAATTTATGTAGCAAGCTTTGATCCGCTACAAGCTGTCTGGCTATCTGGAAGAGATTTTCACGCGTGTCACGATGCTTGGGCTTTTTCTTGGCCAAATCATTCAAGCTGATGTCAAATTTGGCTAGAGCTTTGATGAAAATTTCAATTTCCATCCTGCGCATGCGATCCAACTCTTCATTGTTATGCCTTTCAAAGGATACGGATACAAGTTCTTGATTTTGGTTTTCATCAGCCCGTGTGCCAGTCCCGCCCATCGGCAACACTCGATGATGCTTGCCCTCTTGACGGAAATAATCGACTAAGCGGCGCTGGATCACTTTGTAAGCGAAGGATAAAAATGAAGCATTAAAATCAGGTTTGAATTTCTCCAACGCTTCATCCAGCGCCCGATAAGCAATCATATACTCATCATCTTGCTGCGTTATCACTCTCCGGCAAACCCGGGAAGCGATTCGACGAACGTGAGGTTCCAATTCACGCAACAAATCGTCTCTCTGTTCAGGAGAGTGAGCAGTTTGCACCTGTAACACACGTGCTTCTAAATCTGTAGTTCCCCGGAACATGCAATACCGACACCTCTCCCTATCTATTTATTCGCATCGTTTCCCTTTTTTTGTGTCTCTCTTCGCGGAAGCAAGATCATTTTACCATGTTTGCCCACATATTTGACTAATTAAAAGAAAGATTTTTTAAAAACATAAAATAATCAACCCTTTTATATTCGGTCAGGATAAAAGAAATTGGTTCCCTTTAACAGGAAACCAACGATTTTTAAAATTATTTAAAAATGAATCGAACAGAAACCTCTGTGTTTAAATATTTTACCCCTATAGACCGTTCTTCAGTTTGTATGATTATCTCCCATTTTTCGTATGATTTCAACAGCTGCACGATTCTCTAAAGACGATAAATCCCCGATCTCCCGCCCCAGATAGGCGCTTCGGATGACGCGGCGCAAAATTTTGCCGTTTCGTGTCTTCGGCAACTCGTCAACGACAAGAACGCGTTTCGGCTTCAACGCTTTCCCCATCTTCTCGCCAACAAAGTGAATCAACTCCCGTTCTATGTCCTCTCCCGCATCCGGCTCCACTTTTAACACAACAAAACACACCGCGCATTCGCCTTTGACCGAATCTGGAACACCGATGGTGGCCGCTTCTAAGACATCTGGATGGTCCACCAGTACCGACTCCATTTCTGCTGGTCCCATTCGTTTGCCGGCGATGTTGAGAGTGTCGTCCGAACGCCCCGTGATAAACCACTGCCCTTCTTCATCAATGGCCACCCAATCCCCATGCACCCATGTTTGGGGCCAACGCCGCCAATACGCCTCTTCATACCGGTCGTCATCCTGCCAAAAGCCGTTGGTCATGCCGACCCAAGGCTGACGCAACACCAGTTCGCCCACTTCGCCGCGCACCGGGTTTCCCTGTTCATCCCACACATCGGCATCCATTCCTAGCAAAGGGCCGGCAAAACCGCACGGTGCAATCGGTTTGAAAAAGTGATTACCCAAGATGCCCCCTGACACCTCTGTTCCGCCTGAGTAGTTGAAAATGGGGATCTGCTTTCGTCCCACTTGCTCAAACAGCCACATCCACGGCTCTGGATTCCATGGTTCGCCCGTGGAGCCGAACACCCGGAGCGAGCTTAAGTCGTTTCCTTCCAGCCACGATTCCCCTTCTTTCATCAAAGAACGGATCAAGGTTGGGGAGATGCCCAAGTGCGTCACCCCATGCCGCGCGACCAATTGCCACAACCGATTTGGCTGGGGATAGTCAGGAGTGCCTTCGTACAACAGCATGGTGCTACCCATCAGTAAAGAGCCAAACACCATCCACGGCCCCATCATCCAACCCATATCCGTCACCCAGAACAGTACATCTCCAGGCCCCACATCAAAAGCGTACCCCGTATCAAATGCGGCCTTGAGCGGGAAACCGCTGTGGGTGTGAACCGTTCCTTTCGGCTTGCCCGTGGTGCCAGAAGTATAGATGATCATCAATGGCTCACTGGCATCGGTATCAACGGGTGGAAGCGGTTCCATCTCTTTCATCAACTCATCCCAACTTACATCCCGCGAATCATGCCAAGGACATTCTCTCCCCAGCCTCCGCACCACAATCACCTTTTCAAGCGATGGAGACAATTGCGCAGCCCGGTCAGCTTCTTCTTTCATCGCCACTGTCTTTCCGCGGCGCTTGTAACCGTCCGCCGTAATGAGCCACTTCGCTTCACAGCCTTGCATTCGAGTCGCCACCGCTTCCGCGCCGTAACCGGAAAAACACGGGGTGAAAATCGCGCCCAGCCGGGCAATCGCCAGCATCGCCACCACATTCTCCACGATCATGGGCAGATACAACGCAACCCGGTCACCCCGTCGGACGCCCAATTCACGTAACCCGCGAGCGCAACGGTTCACCTCGCGCAACAATTCGCGGTACGTCAGTTTTTCCGTCGCGCCGTCGTCGCCTTCCCAGATCAGGGCAAGCTGGTGGCGTCTGGCTGGATCTTCCGCAAACCGATCCAGCGCGTTGACAGAAATATTTAACCTCCCCCCGACAAACCAGCGCGGCCAAGCGATGCCTCTCTCCAAATCGACTGCTTTTGTATAAGGTACCGTCCAAGCAAGCGACATGTCTTTGGCTACTTCATCCCAAAACCAACCAATATCCTTAATTGACGCTTGGTAAAATGCATCATAATCTTCATACCCCAACTTCTGCATCAGACGATATAGCCTTGTCTGCTCGATCATCTCCCGCTTGGGAAACCAAACCGGTTTATACATGGTACCACTCCATTTCCCACATGAAATATCAGGGCTCGTTGTACATTCATTTTAACTTTCCAATTGAAAAATCACAATATTGAATGATTTTAGTCTTTAATCACACACAAAAAACACCCCCTGTCTGCATACCAGGGAGTGCTACGCATTGGGAAGGCGATTTGCCTAATCAATTTATTCAGTTACCCGCTGTGCTTGTAATGCGGCGAATTTTTTTCTGAAGAACAAGAAATACACAATGTAGCAGATGATGATCGCCGGCACACCGAAGGTGATCGCACTGCGGGTGGCAGGATCAAACCACTGGCTCACCAAAACCACCAAGTTGATCACAAAGGCCAAGATCGGCACAATCGGGAACAGCGGAGTCTTAAATTTCAGATCTTCCACTTTCCCACCTTCTTTCACATATTTGATGCGGAAGAAGAATTGGGATGCGGCAATCGACATCCAAGCCAGCACCGCCGTCACTCCGGCGATGGAAAGCAAGCTCATATAAATGGTGTCTTCTGCGAAACGATAGGACAACAGGGATAGACAGGCAAAGCCCATGCTGAGGATCAACGCATTTAGCGGCACACCCTTTTTGGTCACTTTGCCGAATATTGGGCTTGCCATGCCATTGTGTGACAAGGAGTACAACATCCGGGTCGTCGCGTACAATCCGGAGTTGGCAACAGACAACAGCGCCATCAAGATGACGAAGTTCATTACGTCTGCAGCGTAAGGAATGCCCAGCTTCTCAAATGCTACGACAAACGGGCTTTCCATCACACCAGCTTCTTTCCAGGGAATCAAGCCAGCCAACACAAAAATCGCCAGACCGAAGAAAAGAATCGTACGCCAGACGGTTTGATTGATTGCCCGTGGGATGGTCTTATCAGGATTCTCACTTTCTCCCGAGGCGATCCCGATCAATTCGGTTCCTTGGAATGAGAAGTTTACTGCCAACATGGTCATCAAGACCGCACCAAATCCATTGGGAAACAAGCCGTCTTTCGTAAAGTTATTCAGCATCGGAGCAGCTTCTCCGCCTTTCAACGTGATAAAGCCGAACATTGCCGCTCCACCCAGGATAATAAAGACAATAATCGTTAACACTTTAATGCTGGAAAACCAAAATTCCGTCTCCGCGAAGCCCTTTGCAGAGAAAGCGTTTACAACGAACAGAATAATTCCAAACACCAAACACCATACCCACAGGGAAACATCAGGAAACCAACGATCCATCAACATTCCGATCGAGATCAACTCGAGCGCCACAGTTACCGCCCAGCCGAGCCAATACAGCCAGCCGATCGTAAAACCCGTCGCTGGATTAATAAATCTCGTCGTATAGTCTTGGAATGATCCTGCAACAGGATAGGCGACAGCCAATTCCCCCAAACATAGCATAATCAGGTACATGCTCAAACCGCCGATGAGGTAAGATAATACCGCACCAAATGGACCGGCTTGCCCCACGGTATATCCCGTGCTCAAAAAGAACCCGGTTCCAATCACACCCCCAAGGGCAATCATAAACAAGTGGCGGCTTTTCATTGTCCTTTTCAATTCTTGCTGCTGATTAGTTTCGTGCATTAATCCTCCTCCTCGTCACTGCAACGCAATCTATCATATGTCGATATTATAATTTTTTTCAAAAAAAGAAAAGGTTCATTTTTATCCAACTCCAACAATTCCTTTATCTCGTCGTTATTATACCCTTTCGTAGAGAATATATTATATTAAAACTTTATCGCTTCGTAGTATAAATATACACGACAACCAAATAAATAATCAACAGGAAATCACTTCAAAAATAGGGTATAGTATTGAATACATATAGCGATCAAAGCTATTTTGACACGATTCATTGAATACGAACCTGTATACAATCAATGCAGAAAAGGGCGGAGACAACATGGCAAAACGCACCATTAAGAAAGAATTGGTAACGAGCCGCTGGCTGAATGAAACCAAAGAAATCCTCATTTATCTGCCTCCCGGCCACGAAACATTGACCGACTTGCCACTGCTGGTGCTTCATGACGGGCCCGATTATTTCAACTTGGGCCGCATCGTCACCCAAGCGACGCCATTGATCGAAGCCGGAGAACTTACACCCTTCGCCATGATGGCGATTCCGGTGAACAAAGAGCGCCGCACCAGCGAATATTCGCCGATCGGAGAGCGGCAAGTGTCGCATATGAGCATGGTGGTTGAAGAATTGCTTCCCTTGGTGCGGAGCCGTTACCCCATCAGTCCGAAACGGGATGACCTGGTGATAGGCGGCTCCTCTCTTGGTGGCACCGTCTCATTGCATTTGGCGCTTCAATATCCTGATGTTTGTTCCCGCGTTTTATCCCAGTCAGGAGCATTCCTGCAACAAACCATTGATGAAGTGATGCGGCAACCCAGCCTCTCACACCTTCAGATTTATCAATCGATCGGCTTGTCGGAGATTGCGGTTCCCACACATATGGGCACCCTTGACTTGGTCGCACGCAATCGCGAAATGAAACGCCATTTGCTTGAAAAAAATGCAAAAGTGGCCTATTACGAGGAAGAGGGAGACCATACATGGGGATTCTGGCAGCGTGAACTGCCCCGTGCCTTGCGCCTGTTTTTCGGGCAATAACAAAAAAGCCATGACAAGTTTACTCACTTGTCATGGCTTTTTGATTAAGACGAGCTGCCGCAACCAGAGCTGGAACTGGAACAGCTGGAACTCGAACAACTGGAGTTCCCGGAATCAGAATCGCCCGAACCCCCAGAATCTCCCCCGTTGTCGATACTGGCACATCCAAACTCATCCGAGCCGGAGCTCGAATGATGGGCTTTCGCGGACGGTGATTGGAGCCGCGCCAGTTGCGTTGCAAAGTCTTCATCATGATAAGCGGATAAAAACAAGACGCTTGTCAACATGAGCAACGCTTCATTCGATTGCGGTACCAAGCTCTTACGGTAACGCTTGAATTTCGTCACCGTGTGTCCCTCTTTGGCGACCACCTCATCAATTTTGGCCAATTGCCCTTTCAGATACACGATCAAGGATGAAACCAGCTTAGCCACATGCGGTACCTGTTCTTGAGTACGAGTATTGAAATAGCGGCTCGCAATCTCTTCCACATCATCTTCCTTTAACGCCCAGATCAGCTCACGGCGAAGCGGGTGACGCAAAAAGGCGCCCCATGTTTGCGAACTGTATTTGGTCGGTTTGAACAGGCAAACATAGATCACATCAAACCATGCCCGCTCGTAGGGGTCAGGCGCTTGATCGCCATCATTTGGGGAGTGATGCAAAGTGGTTCTTAAGAAACGGCGTGAGAAATCTTCGTATTCGCGGGTAAACATCAGCATCTCATGCCACACTTCATCCACTTCCCGGCTGTACATGGGAACACTCTTCAACAGCGCGGTCATCACCAAGTACCGTTTCCACTCAAACCAGCGATTTTCCCATTCGGTCAAACCCACTTTATGCTCGCGGAAAACGCGTTCCTTTACACGCGCCACATAGGTTTCATCTAACGCGTTGTCCAGGTGATCGATGAGTGCTTTCAATTCCTGCGCAAACTCTTCACTGTGTTCTTGCATCCCCAAGTCGGGCAAAATATACGACTGGCTGGGGCGGGGCTTTTTAGCTGAGCGGTACAGCGCATTGACCAAAATGATAATCGCAATGAAAAAGGCCAGTAATATAAACGCTACTCCCTCCACATGAACCACCCTTTCGCTTTCACTGTCAAGGCTCCCTCGTCCTGGGGCTTTCAAAAAAGAGAGCACTCCCCGGAAAAACAGGGGAGTCCTCACATCAATCACAATATTTGTCGTAAGCGTTGGTCAGATTGGCCGCAATCTCTTCAAGCGGCACATTCTCAATCTCATGACGGTGAACCATATGTACCAGTTGGCCGTCTTTCAACAACGCAAACGACGGAGATGACGGCGGTTGACCTACCAAATAGGCACGGGCCCGCTCCGTCGCTTCGCGGTCTTGGCCGGCAAACACCGTATACCAATGATCGGGAACTTTATCATGCTTCAACGACAGCGCGACGGCAGGACGAGCCAGACCGGCCGCACAGCCGCACACCGAGTTGATCACGAGCAAGGTGGTCCCTTTGGCACCTTCCCCTTTCAGCGCCTCATCCACTTCTTCAGGGGTACGCAACTCCTTCACACCGATCGAAGTCAACTCATCGCGCATATGTTGAACCATTGTCTGCATTTGTTGCAAGTAGAAGTTTTCAGTCACTTGCTCTTCCCTCCTTTGCCCTTATTGTATCCCATCCCAGCTGGAACTTAAATCCCTTTGATCACGGCCATGGGATGACATTTGGCCACAACCGAAGCTAGACCTGCGCCAACGACAGAATCGATGATTTGATCCACATCTTTGTACGCCTGCGGGCATTCATCCAAGATGTCGCGCAACGTGCGTTGATTCACCATAATCTCTTCTTCCGTACCTACTCTCATCGACTGGGCAAATTGGTCGATCGTAACCACCTGTTTGGTCGCTTTGCGCGAGCGGACACGGCCCGCTCCATGGCAAATCGAATAGAAATTCTTTTCTCCCGCCTTTTCCCCGACCATAATGTAAGAAGCCGTTCCCATCGACCCGGGGATGAGTGCAGGATGACCCGTCTCTTTGTACGGTTTGGCGTTGAGGAAATGACCGGCCGGCAAAGCACGGGTCGTCCCCTTGCGGTGTACCAGCATCGTTCTGTTGCGGTGAAACTCTTGCAGGGCATAATTGTGCATCAAATCATACAGAACCGGCATCTCAAAGGCGGAGCCAAACACATCTTTCAAACCTTGGCGCACACCAAACGCGATCATGTGACGGTTGACGACTGCATAATTCAAAGCCGAATACATCAGGTTGATGTAGCGTTGTCCCTCAGCGCTCTGGATCGGTGCGTATACCAAGGTAGGATCAGGATTCTCAATTCCCCATAAATCCATCGCGTTGCGAAAGTCGCGGGTGTACTGATTCCCCATCATCCCACCCCAAGCACGAGAGCCGGAATGGATCATTACCACCACTTGCCCGTCAAACATCCCCCACTTGGCGGCGATATCACGCTTCGCTTCATTGATTTCCAAGGTTTGAATTTCGATAAAATGGTTGCCGCCACCTAATGTCCCGATCGTTTGCCAAGCGCGTGCCCACATCTTATCTGGGACGGCGGACAAGTAATCTTTGACAAATTTAAACTTGGCATGTTCCACATGAGTGAGGGATCTGCTTTTTTTCGACGGCTTTTCGTCGGGGATGTAGGAGACCGGCAGGCCTTCAATCCCCTCAGTTACCACCTTTTCCACCTCTATATTGCTATAGGACGAAGATTGACGTTCGTTGACGGGTACATATTTCTCAATTGATTCAATCATTTCACGCCGCAACGACTTCGACTGGATGTCGTCCTTGGTAAGCGGTGTCAGATGCACCCTCATGCCGCAGCCGATATCAGAACCGACGATGGACGGAGAGACAAATCCATCCTTCATGTTCCAGACCGCCGTTGTTCCGATACACGTACCCACCCCCACGTGAGCATCGGGAGTATAGCTCATATAGACATTGCGCGGAATGCGCAAATTGTTATCAGCCATGTCGTAAACGCGTTGTTCCAAGGATGCGAATACTTCATCATTGGCAAACACATGTAATGTGCCGTGCGCCAATGACAGTTCACGATGATTGTTTCCATGATGTTTAATCATACCTTTTCCCCTTTGCACCCGTTGCCACTGCGACCAGACGGGGGAGAAACCCCTGAGCCCGGCTTATCGCGTAAGGGGCAACCGGCGATTTGAATAATTATGCGCGATCTTTTGTAAAGAACGATATTTTCCGATGATTTTTTTAAAAGTAAAATGGCCGGCGAGTCAAAAAAATTTTTTCAAAAACTACGGTTACCCATGAAGAACGTCCACATGTTCCCCTCTGATTTTCCACGTGCATCCACTTTTGAAACATTTAATCACACAAAAAACCCCCGGAGCTAGTTCGCTCCGAGGGTGACATCCTCATCGGTTATCCACGCGTTCCGGATAGAGATCATGTTGCGCCAATCGCTGTTCGGCAATCCGCTCCCACCGCGTACCCGGTTTGCCGTAATTGGCATACGGGTCAATGCTGATCCCGCCGCGCGGCAGGAATTTCCCCCACACCTCAATATATTTGGGGTCCATTTTCTCAATCAAGTCTTTCATGATCGTCACAATACAATTTTCATGAAAGTCTCCATGGTTGCGATAACTGAACAGATACAGCTTAAGCGATTTGCTTTCAACCAGCTTCTGGTCCGGCACGTAACTAATATAAATCGTGGCGAAATCCGGCTGGTTGGTAATAGGGCACAAGCTGGTGAATTCCGGGCAGTTGAATTTCACGAAATAATCCGTGCCCGGATGCTTGTTGTCGAAGGTTTCCAACACATCCGGATTGTATTGGAACACATAATCAGTTTTAGCTCCGAGAGCATGGAGCTGGAGCTCCTGTCGCTTCTCACTCATCTAGTTGCCTCCTTACACCCTTTCATAACGGGCAAACGCTTCATTGGTTTCTTCTACTTCCACCCATTTCACAATGGGGCGGTTGGATTTTTGCTCGCATAATTCCTCAATCGTTAAAAAGAACACTTCCGCCACTTTCTCCGTGGTCGGGGCATGTCCCCCTTGCGCGGGGTCGAACTCAGGAAATTCATTTAACAGATTATGATCGTATTTCTTCTCGATGGCATGTTTTACTTGACGAAAGTCGATCAACATCTGCTGTTCATCCAATTGCGTCCCCTCTACGCAAAAAGTGATTTTGTAATTGTGCCCGTGCAACCGATCGCACTTGCCCGCACCAGGCACGCGATGGGCACAAGAAATCCAAAAGTGCTTGACCAACGTATATTTCCCAGGCATGATTCTCACCCGATCTTCGTTTTATATGGGATAGGATCTTGTACGCCGTTCTCCTTGAAGCCCTTCAATCGCAAGAGACAGCTGTCACACTCCCCGCAAGCCTCCTCTTCCCCTTGGTAGCAGGAGGTGGTCAATTCATATGGGACGCCCAGCTCCAGGCCTCGTGCGATGATTTCACCTTTGGTCAGCGAAATGAGCGGCGTCGCGATTCGCAATTTCTCATCCGAGGTGACGCCCAGCTTGGTGGCCAGGTTAATGGTTTCTTCCATCGATTTGATAAATTCCGGACGACAATCGGGATAGCCGCTATAATCCACGGCCGTGACGCCGGTGTACAGCACTTGCGCACCGATCACTTCCGCATAAGCCGTCGCCAACGACAAGAAGATTAAATTGCGGGCAGGCACATAGGTAGACGGAATCCCCTCACCCACTCCCTCCGTGGGCACTTCCATCGCCGTGTCGGTCAGGCTGCTGCCACCGATTTGGCCGAGGAAGGAAACATCCACCACTTTGTGGCGTTCAGCCACCCCATAGTGTGCCGCAACTTTGCGGGCATGCTCCACTTCTTTGTCATGGCGTTGGTTGTAATGAAATGTGATGGGGTACAACTCATACCCTTCTGCCAAGGCTATCCCCATGCAAGTGGTGCTGTCTAACCCCCCGCTCAACACGATGACCGCTTTTTTGCTCATTCCTGCTCACACTCCTCTAGCATTTGGGTCCCAAATCACTTTATGCAATTGCAAATTCAACTTCACTTGCGTCAAACGCTCTGCTAACATCCGCTCGACCAAGCGGGCTGGTGGCATGCTTTCCCACACCGGACTGAACAGTGGGACGCCCCGTTTCATCCGCTGTCTCACTACTTCAACCGCCACATCAAAATCCGTATCGTCGGCGATGACAAACTTCACTTCGTCCGTATCACGCAAAAAAGTGAAGTTCTCCTCGATCATCTTCTCCTGTTCCCCGCTGGCTGGCAGTTTATAGTCAAGGACAAACCGAACCTTTTGCCCCCGCTCGGGATTGGCTTCCCGCCAAGCATGAAACGGAGCCAAATGAATGGCGCCATTGGTCTCAATGTGGATGTCCGCCACTTCTTCCAGCTGTGCCAACGCCTCAATGAGCATAAGTGACTTCTCCCCGTGGATGAGCGGCTCCCCGCCCGTCAAGCAAATACGGGGGTGACCGTACCTTTTCACTTCTGCCACAATCTCAGCGATGGTAGCGAAAAATTCCGGCTTGGCCGGCGCATAACTGTAAGGCGTATCACACCACGTACAGCGCAGGTTGCAGTTGAACACCCGCACAAACGTCGTCGGATACCCAGCCTGTGTCCCTTCCCCCTCTACGGTCTCAAACAGTTCGACCATGGGTAGTTTCACTTCATCTATCGTTTGATGCGCTTGTGGCACAAATGCACCTCTTCTCTTTTACAACA
This sequence comes from Laceyella sacchari, assembly GCF_004343255.1. Taxonomy (GTDB): domain Bacteria; phylum Bacillota; class Bacilli; order Thermoactinomycetales; family Thermoactinomycetaceae; genus Laceyella; species Laceyella sacchari. Next base: position 22,859 of record NZ_SMDD01000002.1, read on the forward strand.
AAATGGGGCAACACACTCCGGTCGCCGCTATGAAAAACACCTACTAGCCATGCTAGCAAAAGGGCTTCCCTCTTAGCAATAGGAAGATGATTGGCAATGTCAAAAAAGAAACACAGAAGGCCGTAACGATCTCTCTCATACATTAAGCAAACAATACCCGTATCGTTGTGACCGCATCTAACACCAATGGTACAACCGGAAGACATCCATTGTTTCCCCACCTTGAATCCTCTGCCCGTTAACAAACCCTGAATCTTGGATCGGAGCGGCGGCAACAGTCCAAAAGGGTCTTACTGCTCCATTTGCCATGAAGCTTCTACTGCCCGACTTGCCACTTGCTTCAACACGTGGGCGCTCTCTTCCTCTGGCGGGGTGGAAATACCAGACGGGGGAAACATCCCGGCACACGGGCGGGGCTGCTCAAATGCACCATTTCGCCGCACACTTGCAATCGCCGTTCCCATGCGCGCACCATGGGTAGTTCAGACCCAGCCGGCAACTGGCTTGAGCGGCTGGCAGCAACCACTTGCCGCGCCAGTTGTTCAGCCAAAGGAACCCGAGACGCCCGATCCTCCACAAAACCAAACGTTTGCATGACAAAGAGCGGGTGCGGCAACTGCTTCATTCCACCCGCGTCAACTACTTGGGCCTCGTCGATGCGGAAGGGACTTACGTCGTTCCGTTCAACGATGTCTGGTAATCAAGATGCGATTTATTTTCATGGAAGCAAAAGCGGGCGGAAAGCAGATGCGCTAAGCACCGCCACCAGCCCGCTCTGTTTCACTTTAGCCCAAGAGTACAAAACCATCGTCGTGTCCACTGTCCCGGCCGAGACCGGCACGTCTTACACCGGCGTCATGTTGTTTGGAAACGTCGCTCCCATCACCGATCTCGCCGAAGCCACCGCAGCACCGGAAGCACTTTGCTACGGCAGTCGTACCCAGCGAGATGACCTGTAAAAATCTTGACCGGCATGGCTAACTGCCAATTTCCTTGAACAGACTGAAAAAGAGAGGGAGTCAGGTGGCAAAAACGACCGATGATATGTATACATGGACTTTTACCGACGATGAAGCTGTAGTGATCAATTTCGCCTTGGATCAAATCATCGTGATGAATGGCACCAGCAACAGTGCCAACGCATAAAACAAATCCTGTTAAACCGGTTTGAAGTCGAGCTGTAACAATGACAGGAACGCCGCTTTGCAGGCGTTCTTCTTTTATTTTTACCGCAATCACGCCAAGCCCATGGGGCTGTCCGCCTCAGTCATCATCGTTGTCATGCTTGCGCTTCTTTTTATACTCATCTTTATCATGCTTGTCGTCATCCTCCAGATCGTCGCTCGACGACGTCCCATTTGCGTCGATTTCTGACTGGGAAGTGGGTGGATCAGAAACAGTCGGTATTGCTTTGCCGTCACCCATCCCTTTGGCCGCTAGCAGCGCGATAATGAAAATACCAAGAAACACAAAAGATGAGACATACATTTTACGGTATTTGGCCCTGCTCAAGGAAGGAAGTTTCCCATGTTTCGCTTTTTCCACTTGGGACCTGTACAAAGTGAACAGAAAAGTGAAGACAAACCCCAAAAAGCATCCCATTGCCGCCACTTTCATAACGCCATGCTCCCCTTTCCCTTTTGCTCTCTAGTTTTTATATCACAAACGAAGCGCCTCTCTTCCCACATTTTACGAACCCTCACCACACTGTCACAAGTGAGTGAGGCCCCTTTGTGTTTTTTAGGGGCCTCACTCACGCACCAACTTGCCCATCCGCTGGGCTGACTCTTTGAGACTGGGCACACACTGTACCATTTTCTTGACATTCATGCGGGAAACAGGGCCGGACACCGCCAGCGCCGCCACCAATCTCCCTTGCCGTGAAAATACAGGCACACTGACCGCCGCGGTTCCCGCTTCCCGCTCTTCAACGCTGATGGCGTAGCCGTCGTCGTGGATGCGCTGCAATTGTTCCAAATATACTTCCTTGCTGACATTGTCAGGCCAATCGGGATCTGCCAGCAACTCCTGAAGCTCTTCCTCACTGGCATAAGCCATCAGCACTTTGCTGGAAGCCCCCACATACAATGGCAACCGCGCCCCGACCGGCGCCACGCGGCGAATGGCTTGTTTGCTTTCAATCGCCTGGACACGGACTCGCTCTTTGCCGATACGGTAATACAGGCTAACCGTCTCATCCAACTCATCTCGCAATCGTTCCATCTCCGGTAAAAACAGAACGGCCGGTTCGTCTGATTGGTTGAGGCTAGTAGCCAGTTCCCACACGCGGAAACCGAGCTGATACTTGTCCGTCTCCGAATCCCGCTTCACAAATCCCTTACCTTCCAGCGTCGCCAGCAAGCGAAATACTGTGCTTTTATTCAATCCGGTACGCTCGGCGATCTCCATCATGCCCAAGCTCCCTTCATCCACAAAGCAGAGAAGGATATCCAAAGCCCGTTCCGCCGCACGCACGGTTGACTTTTTCTCATCACTCACCGTTTACCCCTCCGGTTTCACTCTACGAAACAACTTTTCACCCATTATACCAAAAACGCGGGATAAACCTACAAGCATGTTTAAGACTCCTCAAACAGGCAGGATGATTACGAAAACCCTTGTGAATACTGCATTCCGACCTTTTGAAAAGAAAGAACGCCCGCCGCTTGCACAAAGATTCCGCGATTTTTCAATGAAAGCACTCTATACAACTTTTCAAAACCATTGTATAATGAAAACGAAATTAGAAACCGGGTTTCACTAGATGAAACTGACCTATATCATTTTGCGTTCGCTAAAAGGAGGTTCCACGATGACAAACGACCTGTTTCACGTTCGTTCCAAACTGAAAGTCGGGGAGCAAGAGTATGTTTACTATCGTCTGAACGGATTGGAAGAGCAAGGGATTGGCCCTGTCTCCCGCTTGCCTTTCTCCATCAAAGTGTTGCTGGAAGCAGCCGTGCGTCAATACGACGGCAAAGCTGTAACCAAAGAACATATCGAACAATTGGCCACTTGGGCTGACAAGCGCTCCGACAAAGAGATCGCATTTAAGCCTGCCCGCATTGTATTGCAAGACTTCACCGGTGTTCCGGCCGTGGTGGACTTGGCCGCGCTCCGTTCGGCTATGGCGCGCGTCGGCGGCGACCCAGAACGCATTAATCCGCTTATTCCGGTTGACCTGGTGATCGACCACTCTGTTATGGTTGACAAAGCGGGAACCCAAGACGCACTTGAGTACAACATGAATTTGGAGTTTGAGCGCAACGAAGAACGTTACCGCCTGCTCAGATGGGCAGCTGAATCGCTTGACAATTTCCGCGCCGTACCGCCGGCAACCGGGATCGTGCATCAGGTCAACTTGGAATACTTAGCCAATGTAGCAGCTACCCGCGAAGTCGACGGTGAAACTGTCGTTTTCCCTGATTCCCTTGTCGGAACCGACTCCCATACGACGATGATCAACGGCTTGGGCGTCGTCGGTTGGGGTGTAGGCGGAATCGAAGCAGAAGCTTGTATGTTGGGACAACCGCTGTACTTCATCACTCCGGAAGTCATCGGTTTCAAACTGACCGGACAATTGCCAGATGGTGCCACCGCCACTGACTTGGCACTCACCGTAACCGAAATGCTGCGTAAAAAAGGAGTCGTCGGCAAGTTTGTCGAGTTCTACGGACCGGGACTTTCCAATCTCAGCCTGGCAGACCGGGCCACCGTCGCCAACATGGCTCCTGAGTATGGTGCGACCATCGGCTTCTTCCCCGTCGACGACGAAGCGTTGAACTACCTCCGCAACACTGGCCGGGATGAAGAATTGGTCACCTTGGTGAAAGAATATTACCAAGCACAAGGCTTGTTCCGTACCGACGATACGCCAGACCCAGTCTTCACCGACACCGTTGAACTGGATCTCAGCACCGTCGTCCCCAGCTTGTCCGGACCAAAACGCCCGCAAGACCGCATTGAACTTACCGCTATGAAAGAAGCTTGGAATGAAACATTGCGCAAGCCTATCGATCAACGCGGCTTCGGCTTGAGCGAAGAAGAATGCGCCAAATCAGCGCAAGTCAGCCTGCCGGACGGTTCCTCCTATCAATTGGATCAAGGCGCAGTTGTGATCGCAGCGATTACCAGCTGTACCAACACCTCCAACCCGTCCGTAATGGTTGGCGCCGGCTTGGTAGCGAAAAAAGCGGTTGAAAAAGGACTCACTGTTAAACCATTCGTCAAAAGCAGTTTGACACCTGGTTCCAAAGTGGTAACCGATTACCTCGAAAAGGCCGGTTTGATCGAACCATTGGCCAAATTGGGCTTCACTGTCGCTGGTTACGGTTGCGCCACTTGCATCGGCAACAGCGGTCCGCTGTCTGATGAAGTGAGCAAAGCGATTGAAGAAAACGACTTAACTGTGGCATCAGTCCTGTCCGGAAACCGGAACTTTGAAGGACGGATTCATCCGCTGGTCAAAGCCAACTATCTGGCATCCCCACCACTGGTAGTTGCTTACGCGCTCGCGGGAACGGTGAACATCGACTTCGCTACGGAGCCCATTGGCCACAATGATGCGGGTGAAGCCATCTATCTGAAAGACATCTGGCCAAGTTCGCACGAGATCAGTCAAGTGATGAACTCCGCAATCAGCGCCGAGCAGTTCCGCAAACAATACGCGCAAGTCTTTGACGCCAACGAACGTTGGAACCAGCTGCCAACCCCCAAAGGCGTGCTGTATGAATGGGATCAAGATTCAACTTATATCCAAGAGCCTCCATTCTTTGTCGACATGTCCGCCGATGTGGAAGAAATCAAGCCGATCACGGGTGCGCACATCCTGGCGCTGCTCAACGATTCCGTGACCACCGACCATATTTCTCCCGCCGGTAGCATCGCTCCGACCAGCCCAGCTGGACGCTACTTGCAAGATAAAGGCGTGGCTGTCAAAGACTTCAACTCGTACGGCTCCCGTCGTGGTAATGACCGGGTAATGACACGTGGAACCTTCGCCAACATCCGCATTCGCAACCAAATGGTGCCGGGTTCAGAAGGTGGCGTAACCAAACATGTGCCATCCCAACAAGTGATGTCCATCTACGATGCAGCGATGGAATACAAAAAATCAGGCACCCCATTGGTCGTCATCGCGGGCAAAGAATACGGTACTGGCTCTTCTCGTGACTGGGCCGCCAAAGGGACCAACTTGCTCGGGGTAAAAGCTGTCATCGCGGAAAGCTTTGAGCGGATCCACCGCAGCAACCTCGTCGGCATGGGCGTGTTGCCGTTACAGTTTGCCAACGGAGCTAATTGGCAATCGCTCGGCCTTGACGGCACAGAGAAAATTGATATCGCCGGCTTGAACGACGAAGTGACTCCAGGTCAAACGCTCACTGTGACCGCAACCAAACCAGATGGCTCTTCTGTCCAATTTGATGTAACTGTGCGCCTGGACAGTGTTGTGGATATTGAGTATTACCGCAATGGCGGCATTTTGCAAACAGTATTGCGCCAAATCCTGGCCAACCAAGAAGAGAGCAAAGCATAACCATGGAGTTTCGCGATCCATTTGGGAATCGCGTTGAGATGATACAAATGCTATGATAAAAGCAGTGCCAACATGGCACTGCTTTTCTATATGCAATCCATTTGAGATGACAGGTGATAACCATGGATTTTTTGTCTTATTTCTCAGCCACGCTCAATCAACTGCCGTTTTTGCTGACAGCGGTATTGATCGGGTTAACCGTGCATGAGTTCGCTCACGCTTTTGTAGCGACCCGCTTCGGGGACCCAACCCCCCGAAACGATGGACGCCTGACTCTGAATCCAACCGCCCATCTCGATCTGATGGGAACATTATTCTTTATCTTCTTCCATTTCGGTTGGGCCAGACCCGTCTTGGTCGACCGCCGTCACTTTCGTCGACCGCGACTGTACAGCATTCTCGTCACCTTTGCGGGCCCATTCAGCAATCTTCTTGTCGCCTTGGTCACCATGGCGCTCTGGATGGTAGCCACCGCCGCTGGCTTAATGGATGGAATATCTTCGCAAGCCGGTTATATCGTCAACACCTTGTTTGGGACCATTGTCCATATCAATGTGTTGTTGTTCTTCTTCAATCTCTATCCGTTCCCACCGCTGGATGGCTATCGCATAGTGGAAGACTTGGTCTCTCCCCGCCTACGAGCCAAGATGGGACAATATGAACAGTGGGGCATCTTTGTATTCCTTATCTTGGCCATCACACCGCTTGGCCAATTTGTCTTTGGACCAATGTTCAACTATGCGATCCCCATGACCATCGAGGCGATGAGTAATCTCCTCTCATTGCTGTTCATGTGAACAACCTTCGCTATGGAAATCCAGCTTGCTTTCTTGCGCGAGACACGTCTCCAGTCAAAAAGGCACCCCCCCTTCACGCACACCGTCAAGAGGGGGCGTTGCCATACCTTGCATATTCGCCGTCACCATGCCTTCGCCAACTCTAACTCATCACGCAAAGGAATCCCATGGTACCCGATGACCGGAATGGTCGGCTTCATCCGGCGTGCGGCATCGACAGCCCCTGGAAACAGGCGCACCAACCGATAGCCCCGTTTTTGATAAAAAGCAAGCGCATGCAGATTATCATTGGTAGTGATCAGGTACAGGCGCGTCGTTCCCATGGCTTTCACTTCCTGCTCAGCGCGCGCCAGCAACGCCCCACCGATGCCTTGGCCTTCCCGCAAGGCATTGAGGCTCATCAGTTCGGCATCTTGTTCGTCCATGCGCCAAGTAACCGCTCCCACGGGTTCCCCGCCACTGTAGGCGATCACTGCCTGTACATCCGCCAAAGCGGTGCTACGGCCGCGGGTGATCATCGTTGTTCCACCCCATTCCTTTTGCCATAACGCCTCCAGCCACTGTCTTTCCTCATCCGTCTCTGCCAGCCTTAATTCCAATTCTGTCATACTGGTTCCCTCATCCCGTTATCGTTCTTGTTGATAGGAAAAAGTCTGCATCGTCCGATACCATGCACTAACCGTGCCTTCCTTAACGCCAGCAGTCAGCCATTTGCGCTTGCCGTGACGCCGGCATTGGCCACATTCCATCAAAATCAATTGATCAGCCAGTTCAGCCAAGGCCATATCCCGTTCTGTGGCGATCAGCGTAATCCGGTCTTTGGACGGGTGCCGCAATTCTTGCCACAACAAAGCCCGCCCCAATGGGTCCAACCCCTCTGTAGGCTCATCCAAAATCCATATGCGCGGCTTGCCGATCAATCCGTGCGCCAATAAAAAGCGCTTCAGCGCCCCACCGCGCAGTTGGTACAACGGTGTATGGCGCACACCGGCCAATCCCCAACGCGTCAGCAATTCCATCGCCCGTTTGCGAGACCGCAACACCCGCTTGCTACGCGCTTGCAAGATCAGCGACTGTTCCACGGTCATATCATTGTCAAGTTGCTTAGCATGCGGTATATAGCTAATGATTTGTTTGAGCGGCGACACACTGGATATTCCCGATGCCATCAAGCATCCCCGCGACCATTCTACCATTTCTTTGTCTGTCAGTTGATACAGCACATTGCCGTCATCCGGTACCATCACTGTCGCTGTCACTCGGAGCAAAGTGGACTTGCCCGCTCCCCGTGGCCCTAGAACCACTGTGATCCCTTCACTGACTGATGCTGAAAAATCAAGTAAGCCGATGTTCTTCATTTGGTTCCGAGCTGGGCGGGTCCGTGCATCAGATATTTCATAACATTTTCTGATATGAGACCATTCAATCCGCATGATTCACCCATCCCTTCCTAACCCAATTACGCTGAAATTCCATGTATGATTGTGTATGTTAATGTTCTAATCTCAGAATAAATTTCACTCTCCAACTACTTACAATTTAAGTATAGCTTGATAAAATCAGGCACCAACCCGCTTTTTTCGCAAAATAATGACAAATATGTGAACGGCATACCTATTCTTTGTTGACAGAAAATTATTGTCATGATACTTTAAATTCTGGACACCTTCATATGTGAAAGACGGGAGCTTGGAGTAAGCCAGGCTGAGAGGGCGGAGCACTCTGCCGCCGACCGGTTAACCTGATCTGGGTAATGCCAGCGTAGGGATGGGTTGGAACCGCTTCATTGCGGAACCTTGTCGAACAAGACACTTGTCGACGGATTTTCTGCTATGATGCGCTCCTTCACACTTTGACCATTCAAGTCATACGCGCTGGGCGTATGGCTTTTTCTATGCACACATACACACCACCGTATTCTCCTCACGGCGCATCGACACACCGCACATATCGGTTGCGCTTGCACGCGCCGCCATTTCTAATCACCCCGACCATCGCCTCTGTTTGCCCCTGCGCGCCAAACTCCTGTCCATATGACCGTCCGAACAAGAGCGCAAGGAGTGTTGTGATATGGAACGATATTTTTTTCCCAATAGCCGCAAGGTATATGTACCCGGTTCACGCCCGGACATTCAGGTGCCAATGCGGGAGATCCAATTGTCTCCGACCACCCATGCTCAGGGAGAAACCCCAAATGAACCGGTGCGCGTCTACGATACCAGCGGCCCGTACACCGATCCAGACGCTTCAATCAATTTGGAGCAAGGTTTGCCCAAACTGCGGCGGCAATGGATTCTGGAACGCGGGGATGTGGAGGAATACGAAGGCCGCAAGGTGCAACCGATCGACAATGGGTTCAAATCCGAGGAAAAAGCAAATCTCTTACGCACCTTTCCCCAAACGGGTTCACGCCCATTGCGCGCGCTCCCTGGCCGAAGCGTAACCCAGATGCACTACGCGCGTAAGGGCATCATCACGCCGGAAATGGAATTCATCGCTATCCGTGAAAATGTGACGCCTGAATTCGTTCGGGAAGAAGTGGCCAGCGGACGCGCTATTATCCCGAGCAACATCAACCATCCAGAAGCGGAACCAATGATTATCGGCAAAAATTTTCACGTCAAAATCAATGCCAACATCGGTAACTCCGCCGTAACTTCTTCCATTGAAGAAGAAGTGGAAAAAATGACTTGGGCTACCCTGTGGGGTGCTGACACGATCATGGATCTGTCCACAGGGAAAAACATCCACAACACCCGGGAATGGATCATCCGCAACTCACCCGTACCAGTGGGCACCGTACCTACTTACCAAGCACTTGAAAAAGCTGGTGGCGATCCGGCCAAGCTCACTTGGGAAATGTACCGCGACACGCTGATTGAACAAGCCGAGCAAGGTGTTGACTATTTCACCATTCATGCGGGTGTATTGTTGCGATACATTCCGCTCACTGCCAACCGTACAACAGGTATTGTATCTCGCGGCGGTTCGATTATGGCAGCTTGGTGTCTCGCCCATCACCAGGAAAACTTCTTGTACACGCATTTCCGGGAAATCTGCGAGATCCTGCGGAGCTATGATATTTCCGTTTCTCTCGGAGATGGATTGCGTCCTGGATCGATTGCAGATGCCAATGATGAGGCGCAGATGGCTGAACTGTATACCTTGGGTGAACTGACCAAGATCGCTTGGGAATACGATGTGCAAGTGATGATTGAAGGGCCTGGCCACGTGCCGATGCATAAAATCAAAGAAAATGTAGACATTCAACAAGAAGTGTGCCAAGAAGCTCCCTTCTACACCCTGGGCCCATTGACGACTGACATCGCGCCAGGCTACGATCACATCACTTCAGCCATCGGCGCGGCAATGATCGGTTGGTTCGGGACCGCCATGCTTTGTTATGTCACCCCGAAAGAGCATCTGGGATTACCTAATAAAGAAGACGTCAAAGAAGGGGTAATCGCGTACAAAATCGCCGCTCATGCCGCCGATCTGGCGAAAGGCCACCCTGGCGCCCAAAAACGGGACGATGCCTTGTCCAAAGCGCGGTTTGAGTTCCGCTGGCGCGATCAGTTCAACCTCTCGCTCGATCCCGTACGGGCGCAGGAATACCATGATGAAACCTTGCCAGCGGAACCGGCCAAGACAGCCCATTTCTGCTCCATGTGCGGCCCCAAGTTCTGCAGCATGCGAATTACACAAGATATTCGCGAATATGCCGAGCAAAACGGGTTAAGTCTGGCCGAAGCAGCGGAAGTAGGCTTGAAGGAAAAAGCGGAGGAATTTAAAGAGAAAGGTTCCTCTTTATACCAATAACCTGCCAACAACAAAGAAGAAACGCTGACTACGGCGTTTCTTCTTTGTTATGTTTAAATGGATACCAGCCGATTGCCTCATACATGGGGATGCGACCCAAGTGGGAGCGGTACAAGACCACGCCTTCTACCAACCAAGGCTGTTCAATCTCTGGAGACAAGCTTATTTCGTTCAGTCGATCATAGGGAAACCGACTTTGTCGATATTTGCGGGCCAAGGTGATGTGTGGGCGGTATGGACGATCATCGGGCTTAAAGCCGAGTGGACGCATCCTGGCTGTCACCAATGATTGCAGAGCATGCAAGCGCTCCAGCTCACCCGTTGCACCTACCCATAAAATCTGAGGGCGATCTGGACGCCCGAACGTTCCGATCCCCTCCATTGCCAGCCGAAACGGAACGGTTTCCTGTGCCAACAGCGTTAACGCTTCTTTGACTTGATTTAGTTGCTCCGCCGCAACATCTCCCAAAAATTGAAGGGTTAGATGATAATCCGCCTCGTGCACCCATTTGGTAAACGGCCATTCTTCCTTCTTTTCGCATACCCACGCCTTCAATCCGGCTCGTTGCGCCGCCGGGATGGGCAAAGCCACAAAATACCGCTCAGTGGATGCTTCCTTCATCTCTCTTCCCTCCTTTTTAAAAGCAAAGCCCAGCTATGCGGGTAGCTGGACTTTGGGTGCATATGTAGATTATGCATTTAATGCTTTTTTAGCCGCCAACACAGGCGCCTCATAATCAGGATGATTGGTCACCTCTGGTACATATTCCACATACACGATCTGATCGTTGCGGTCAACGACAAATACTGCGCGAGCCAACAGGCGCAGTTCTTTAATCGCTACACCGTATGCGGTACCAAAAGAGAGGTCCCGATGATCAGACAGGGTTTGGACGTTTTCCACTCCAGCCGCACCGCACCAACGCTTTTGGGCAAATGGCAAATCAACGCTGACGGTCAGCACTTTTACCCCATCCAATTTGGCAGCTTCTTCATTGAAACGGCGTGTTTGCATATCGCACACGCCCGTGTCCACGGAGGGAACAACGCTGATGATACGTACAGAACCCTTGCTGCTGTCCAGTGTCACCGGGCTCAGATCATTGGCCAACACCGTGAAGTCCGGCGCTTTGTCGCCTACTTTTAATTCCGGTCCCAACAGGGTCACCGGGTTTCCTTTAAAGGTCACTGCTGCTTGGCGTTCAATCGTCATGGTATATAGCCTCCTTTTTTTTGGCTCGTCTCCATCTTACCATGAGGCCGAGATCAGGAAAATCCCCCACCCCAGGCGGATTCCCCCCCACTTGATTTCATCTACAGGATATCCACTTTTTCTTTGAACATGCCTGTTGCTCCCCCATTTTTCATTCTTCTTCATCCATGCTATAGTGACAAAGAAAGTGATCTAAAGGGGAGCGATACCGGAATGAATATCCAAGTGAGCGAATTGGCATTGGCAAAGATGAAATGGCTGATCTGGCAAGAACAAAGCACGGCCCCGCTGGCGTTCCGGGTCATTTCCCTGACCTCGGGTTGCGGTGCACCAACGTTTGCCTTGGAAATGACCGAACCCACACCTGCCTTTCAGACCAAACGTATCGACGGCGTCCTGTTCGCATGGCTGCCGCAAGATGCCAAGTGGATGGATGGCTTGGTCATTGACCTCAATCGGGAAAACGGCAAATTTTCCATTTATCATCCCCACCCTTCATTCATGTCTTCGTGCCCATTTGAATGAAATAAATAGAAAGGGATGCGGCCTGGCCAACAATTCGCTATTCCCCGTCAACAGATGTCAAATAGGAGTGGATAAAAAGATGCTGGCCAATAAATGGATGATCGGCGGAGTGATTACGCTCATCGTCTTACTCCTCCCGTTTTGCACTTTGTGGAACCTCGTCTCGCGTTATGACCATGCAGAACCTAGTGCAGAGCATCACCACATCGCCGTTGTCCTGGGAGCCGCCCTTTGGGATCAACAGCCCAGCCCCGCCCTCAAAGAGCGGTTAAATCTGGCACTTCGCCTGTACAAAGAAAAACGGGTGGATTATCTATTGCTATCTGGAGGATTGGGCGTGAGCGGGATCACCGAGGCGGAAGGCATGAAGCGCTACCTAATCGCACGCGGTGTGCATGCTGACCACCTCATATTGGAAGACCGATCCAACAACACCAAGGAAAACTTGAAATACTCCGCCGAATTACTGAAACAATCAAAAGGGGAAAAAGTTGCCCTCATCACCCATGATTACCACATGTACCGCGCCCTCAATTATGCACGGCAAGCGGGGGTACGCGCCACTCCTGCACCGGTTCATTCCCAAGTGCTGTTCACACCTTACCACAAAGCGCGTGAATGCCTAGCCTTAATTAAGCAGAAACTGTTGCGGATGTGAGCTTGGCGCGGGTTCCATCCCCGCGTTTTTCCACATTCGTCACTCGTCTTTCTCCGCCATGGAGCGTTGTCTTACTGCGGTCCGCAACCTCTCATCAACGATGCGGATTTGCATCAAACCACCTGTGCCAGGACGTCCTTCTTTGATTGCCGCCAACCGCGCTTCGGTCTCTTTTATTACCGCAGCCATATCAATTCCCATCCACTCCTCAGGATACGCCGCCAGCTTTTCCAGCGCTGCCGTCCACAACTTAACCGCCCCTCCAAGATTTCCGTTGCGTTGGTGGTACAGACCGACAGCCACTTGCAACAACCCTTGGTAAAACCGTTCCCGTCCTTCCTCCAGCCAAAGCTCTTCCAACACTTCATGGCACTCATAATAATCTTGTTCCACGTTAAAATAATAAAGAAAATCAATATACAATTGCGGATAAGCCATCTGTTCACCTCTCGTGGGAGCAACCGCCAATTGCTCCTATGTTTTTGCCCACGCTTCCGCTAGAATAGATAATAAGTGAACGACAGAAAGGATGGCGTCTACGTGAATTTGGAAACAGCCACGCGCGAAAATCTTGAACACATCGTCAACAAGATTAAAGACAGCCTGAAAATCGTCAACGCCGCAATCATCACCGCGGATGACTTCAAGCTGGAACAATACGAGGAATTGCTAGACATCTATCGCATGATTGAAAAAAAACAGGGCCGATTATCCATGATGGAGATCGAAGGCGTCTTGGACGAATTGCGAGATCTGAAACAAAACAAATAGCCCCGCTTTTCACACCATTGGTGCGCGAACCGTTAAGAAAAGCCCCTCTCCAACCGCTAACCGGTTTGGGAGAGGGGTTTATTCCATCTATTTCATTTTAGGCAAAGCATTGCGCCAAGGCATCCGGCAACGGCACTGCCTTACGCTCTATCAAGTCGATGGTGCAACTGATCACTTCTGCATCAGCAACCAATTCTCCACGCTCATTCACAATCTCATGCTTCAGCACGAAGCTGGTGCGCCCTTTGCGGATCGGCTCGGTGCTAATGGTCAGTTTCTGGCCCAACCTCGCCTCTTTTCGATAATTGATGTTGATGTTGACCGTGACTGTGCCCACATTCTGTTCCGATAAAAGATCAAAGGGCAAGCCCGCCCGGTTGTACCAATCTTCCCGGCTCCACTCCATGTATTCCAGGTATTTGGCATTGTTCACATGCCCCATCACATCAATCTCCGTTGGACGAACTTCGATTTGAATCGCCGTTTTCATATCGCATGCCTCCGCTGCTCGCTTCTCACTCGTATCCGGCCTGTTCCAATGCATCCAGCAAATCAAGCAATTCCACCCATCCTTGCCGGTCGCGATGGGCCCCCATCTTTTCTGTCAGGTGTTCTTGGTTCCACAAAAAAGCCCGCAAAGTGAAAATGTTCATTTCCAACCCCACTTCATGGTACTCCTCATGGAAACAAGCCTCAAATAGGCCGGCCAACTCCGCATACGCATCATGCGGCGCCAGACGCTCCAAGTAGAAAGCCATTCGAATCTTGCGCCAACCATGCAGTAGCCGTTGCTTCAAAAAGCTTTGCCGATAACGCGACCATTCTCCATGCAACAACATGTCCGTCTCAGGTTGGTGGTCTGCGATTTCATTGATGATGTGAAAAACGGTATGCATTTGGTCAGGATTTAATTCCATTGTGCTGATGGATTGTACTTTAATATTCAACTTCTTCAACGATGGAATCAATTCCCTCATTTTCATTATGGATGCCCCCTATAATAAAACCGAAAACCATGTCACCATTTACTTCATCTCTTTGCGAATGAAATGTGCGGCTGCCAAGTCGACCCCGGATGAATGAAAATGACAAATGCAAGGGACGCCGACGGCAACCGCTTTATTCGCCCTGTCTTTTTGCCTCAATATCCGCTTCGCTTATTCATTCCGATGTATTCATTGTTTTCGTTGATTTGCGTTAAGTTAAAACGAACAGGGAGGCTGAATTTTTTCCCTGTTCATTTTATTATTATATCTGAAAACCTTTCCAATAAGAGGAACGGGGGATTATTTTTAAATTTTCGTCAAATGTGCAAAGGAAAAAGCCCCCAAGACGGGTTGGGGGCTTGGTTTGGCGTGTGTGTGTTATTTCTTGTTCACCATATGAATAGCGTGTCCCAACACACCTTCCGCCGCTTCCATGATCGTCTCTGGCAGAGTCGGATGAGCATGGATGGTCAGTGCGATGTCTTCGGCGTTTGCACCCATCTCCACCGCAAACACAGCTTCGCCGATCAGAGTGGATGCTTCCGGACCAACAATTTGCACACCCAAGACTTGCTTGGTTTCTTTGTCCGCCACGATTTGCACGAAGCCGTCCGCATGGTTCATGGACAGAGCCCGACCGTTAGCCGCAAAGGCAAAACGGCTTACCACCGGCTCATACCCTTCCTCCTTGGCTTGTGCCTCAGTAAGACCGGTATAAGCGATTTCCGGATCGCTGAAAATGACAAACGGCATCGCTTGATAATCGATCACGCTGTTCATTCCGCACATTACTTCTGCCGCGATTTTCGCTTCATAGCTCGCTTTGTGAGCCAACAGTGCACCACCTGCGCAATCGCCAATCGCGTAAATGTGCTCTACGTTAGTGCGGCATTGTTTGTCGATTTTGATGAAGCCGCGTTCGTCCGTCTCTACTCCCGCGAATTCCAAACCTAATTCATCGGTGTTGGGTTTGCGGCCGACGGCAACCAAGCAATAGTCAGCAGAGAATGTTTTTTCTTCGCCATTTACGGTTGCGCGGACAACAACTTCGTCACCAGTGTTTTCCCCACCTTGCACCATCGCTTCGGTGATCACGGTAACACCCAGCTTTTTCAGCTTGCGGGTAACCATTTTGGTCAAGGCTTCATCCGTGCCCGGCAGCAACGATTTGGTTCCTTCCAGAATCGTTACCTCAGCACCAAGTTTGGCATAAGCGGTACCCAGCTCCAAACCGATGTAGCCGCCACCCACCACGATGAAGCGTTTCGGTACTTCTTGCAGGTTGAGCGCTTCGGTGGAGGAAAGGATCCGTTTGCCGTCAAAAGGCAGGATTTTCAATTCGGCCGGACGGGAACCGGTAGCGATGATCACATCATTAAACTTATATGTTTGGCTAGCATCTTCGCTCACCACACGCAGGGAGTTAGGTCCGCTGAAATAAGCTTCCCCGCTGATGATCTCCACTCCGTTGCCTTTGAGCAGGCTGTTCACGCCGCCGGTCAATTTTTTAACCACACCGTTTTTCCACTCGATCAATTTCGGCATGTTCACGTTGACGTCGCCGGACACTTCAATGCCCATCTCACCCGCTTCTTTGATCCCCATATACCGCTCAGACGCGGAAATAATCGCTTTGGAAGGGATACAACCGCGGTTGAGGCAAACGCCGCCAACCGTATCTTTATCTACAATCGCTACGGAACGTCCCAGCTGGGCCGCACGAATGGCCGCAACATATCCTCCTGGGCCGGAACCGATGACGAGAACATCTACTTCTTGTGCCAAATCACCTACTACCATCTTATCTCATCTCCATCATCAAGAGTTTTGGATTTTCCAAGAGCTGTTTCAAACGGCTTAAGAACCGGGCAGCGACATCTCCGTCGATCAGGCGGTGGTCAAAGCCCAAGGAAACGTGCAGTTGCGGACGAACGACGATTTCTCCGTTATGCACAACCGGCTTTTCTTTGATCGCTCCGACACCCAAGATGGCCACTTCCGGATAGTTGATAATCGGGGTGAACAATTGGCCCCCCAGATTACCCAAGCTGGAAATGGTGAAGGTGCTTCCTTTCATCTCACTTGCATCCAGCTTCATTTGGCGCGCGCGGCTCGCTTTGTCAGCCGTTTCTTCCGCCAAGTCAAACATGGATTTGCGATCCACATCTTTGATCACTGGCACCAGCAAGCCATTGTCGGTCGCCGCAGCCATACCGATGTGGTAGTAATGCTTAATGACGATTTCTTGATTTTCATCATCGATCGAAGCATTTAAGGTTGGGAACTCGCGCAGGGCCGCAACGACTGCTTTCATGATAAACGGCAGATAGGTCAATTTGATGTTGCGCTCTTGCGCGATGCTTTTGCCCCAGTTGCGCAACTCAACCAGTTCGGTGACATCAAATTCATCCATGATGTGCACATGCGGTGCAGTGTGCTTGCTTTCCACCATGCGTGTTGCGATGGTGCGACGAATACCACGCAATGGGATACGTTCTTCCGTGCCGACGGTCTCGATGGCTGTTTTGGACGGTGCCACACCAGATGCCGCTTTGGTCGCAGGCGCTTCAGCAGCGGTTTCTGCCGGAGCAGCTGCTTGTTTGCCGCCAGCCGCAAAGTTGCGCACATCTTCAGCCAAGATGCGTCCATGTTTGCCCGTTCCGGGCACTTGTGTGATATCTACGCCCAATTCGCGCGCCAGCTTACGCACAGACGGCATCGCCGACACATTGCCGCGTTTAGCCGGCGCTTCCGTTTTGGCCGACTCTACTTGAACCGGTTCAGCCGGTGCTTTTTCCGCTTGCGCCGCTTCCTCTTTAGCAGGCGCTTCGGTTGCCGGAGCCGGTTCGGCGCCTTCCACATCGATCAGAGCGATGGTAGAATGAACGAGGGCAATATCCCCTTCTTTCACTTTCAGTTCACGAACCGTGCCCGTAACTGGTGAAGTGATTTCCACTACCGCCTTGTCGGTTTGCACCTCTGCGAACACGTCAAACTCTTCGATTTTGTCTCCCACATTGACATGAAGCTTTACTATCTCACCTTCGTGGATTCCTTCACCAACATCAGGCAATTGAAATTCGTATGCCACGAGAGCAACCTCCTATCTGACTCAAGCTACCTAGTTTTGTTCAATCTGGTCATGAAAAAGAAGGCGGTGACCCGACCACCTTTTTCGTGGCGGGTATGACCACCGCTCATTGCTATGTACCATGCCAAACATGCAACAGTACACAGGTTGTCCGTTCCAATCTCATCAGAAGTCGAGCACTTCGTTGATCGCCTTCACGACGCGTGCGGCATCCGGCACCCACTCATCTTCAATCAATTGGTAAGCCAAATGCGTATCCGGCGGTGTCACGCGTTTTACCGGTGCTTCCAATTTGAGAATAGCGTGCTCGTTGATCAGTGCAATCACATCTGCGGCCACACCAGCAGAGTATGGCGCCTCTTGCAAGACGATGGCACGGCCGGTTTTTTCAACCGAGCTGACGATGGTTTCAACATCCAGCGGGCTCAGGGTGCGCAAGTCAATCACTTCCACTTTCGTGCCGCGCTCTTTTTCCGCTTGCTCTGCCGCTTTCATCGCCGTATGCACCATCGCACCGTACGTGATCACGGTGATATCTGAACCTTCCCGCACAACGTTGGCTTTGCCGATCGGTACGGTGTATTCGCCTTCTGGCACTTCACCTTTCAATGCGAAGTACAATTTCAAATGCTCCATGAAGAAGACCGGGTCGTTGTCGCGGATCGCCGAGATCAACAATCCTTTGGCATCATAAGGGTTGGATGGGCAAACCACTTTGATCCCCGGCGTTTTGGTCAACCACGCTTCCAAGCTGTCGGCATGCAACTCCGGCGCCTTCACACCTGCGCCAAATGGCGTGCGGAAGACGATTGGGGCGGAATAGCGACCACCGGAGCGGTAACGCATCCGCGGAGCTTGCACCGCGATAGAGTCAAATGCTTCTGGAATAAAACCGATGAACTGAATCTCAGCAATCGGACGGAAACCTTGGACAGCCAGACCCACAGCCAGACCACCGATGCCCGACTCCGCCAGCGGGGTGTCAAGCACGCGGTGTTCACCAAACTCTTTTTGCAAACCGTCGGTTGCACGGAAAACGCCGCCGTTGGTTCCCACATCTTCACCAAATACCATGACGTTTGGGTCGCGCTTCAGTTCCACGCGCATGGCATCATTGATCGCTTTCACCATTGTCATTTGTGGCATGGTTTATTTACCCTCCTTTGCGAACTCTGCTTTCTGTTTTTCCAGATGCGGAGGAGTAACTTCGTACATCGCATCGATCAATTGATCCACCGTCATCTTCTCATAAGACTCGGCTTTCTTGATCGCATCTGTCACAGCTTGTTTCGCTTCTTCAATCACTTGGTTTTCATCCGCTTCCGTCCACAGACCTTTGGATTCGAGGAAACGGCGGAAACGAACCAGCGGTTCTTTCTCGTCGTACTCAGATGGCTCATCTTTGGCACGGTAGCGGGTTGGATCGTCACCCGACATCGAGTGCGGTCCAAGGCGATAGTTGATCGCTTCGATCAATGTTGGACCTTCGCCGTTGCGGGCGCGTTCTGCTGCATCGTGCACAGCTTGGTACACAGCCAGCACGTCAAATCCGTCTACTTGAATGCTACGAACACCGGCGGCTACACCTTTTTGCGCGATGGAAGCGGCATTCGTTTGCTTCTTGAACGGTGTGGAGATCGCATAACCGTTGTTTTGCACCACAAAGATCGCAGGCAGTTTATAGACGCCAGCAAAGTTCATTGCTTCATAGAAATCCCCTTGCGAGCTACCGCCGTCTCCGGTGAAGGTGATGGCTACACGTTTCTCACCACGTTGTTTGAAAGCCATCGCTACACCGGAGGTTTGCACGTATTGTGCACCGATGATGATTTGCGGCATCAGCACATGCACATCTTCAGGAATTTGTCCGCCATGGATGTGCCCTTTGGACCACAGGAACGCCTGATACATCGGATAACCGTGCCAGTACAATTGTGGAATATCACGATAGCCCGGCAGGATGAAGTCGTCTTTGTTAAGCGCGAATTCACTACCGATCATCGTCGCCTCTTGACCCGACACAGGCGCATAGAAACCAAGACGCCCTTGGCGAGCCAAGTTAACCGCGCGCTGATCCCAGACGCGGGTAAACACCATGCGTCTCATCAATTCCCGCAGTTGCTCGTCGCTCAACTTTGGCATTGCATCTTTATTCACCACTTTACCTTCTACAGACAGAACGGCAAATGGCTCAATCGGTTGTAACCGAACTTCAGCATTTCCAAACATGTTGCGTTGTTTGGTCTTCGCCATGGTATCACCCCATTTTATAAGTCTCAGTGAAAACGTTTCACTGTTATAACTATAACCGCAATCTGTTTTAGTACAGGATGAGGATCGCTCCGGAAATCAATTGCTATGCTTCAATTTCCCCTGTTGAAACAAACGCTCATAATTCAATAATACAACTCATAAAAAATTTGTCAATCAACCTTTCTCCTTTAAGATGCTCATTAAACTTTTAAATCATGAACTGACTGTTTTCTGTTCCACCCTCTTGAATAAATTTACCAACCATAAAAGATTCCCTGCTCTTTTATTCTTCCTTAAAGCGCTTCGCTATTTTCGCATAAACGCAGAGAAAAATAAATGCAGATTAATAAGAATATTCTAATTATATTTGTGCGAGGAAGAAATAATTAGAAAAATGGATTATCGCTATGTAAAATGCATTTACTAATTATATTGAAAATTTGTTTCGAATTGAAGTACAATTACATAACAAAGACATAATGGATGTATTTCGCAGCAAAAGAGGTGACGTTAGATGAATTTTATTTTAGAAGCAGACCCTCCAAGTAGTTAAACCAATAAATGAACGGGTGTAGCCAATCAGCGCCATCTCCCCAATAATTACCAAGCCAAACTCAGGAACCTTCCTGAGTTTATTATTTTACGTGGCATAAAAAAAGGAACCCAAATTGGGTTCCAAACCTCCCCCTAGGATGAAGTTGGCAACAACTTCTCATCGGGCGGTTGATCCTCCTGCGTCAACGGTGACGCCATAATTCGGGAGATCCGCAACTGATCCATTTCTTCCACAGTGAACAGCCAGTCTCCGAAAGCGACCTGATCCCCCACGCTCGGCACCTTCTCCAGTTCCGAAAACAACCAACCACCGATCGTGTCATTATCATGGTCTTCAATCTGAATATGAAGCAATTCATTCACATCTTCAATCAACAACCCTGCATCAATAGACGCATTACGTCCCTTCCGCAAGATATGAGGCCGTTCATTGTCAAACTCGTCTTGGATCTCACCGAAAATCTCCTCTATGATATCTTCGGTAGTCAAAATGCCGGCCGTTCCGCCATATTCATCAACGACAATCGCCATTCCCGCGCGATTTTTTTGCAATTGGCGCAAGATGTCCTTCACTTCCATCGTTTCTGGCACAACTGTAGCCGGCCGGGCCAACTCCGAGAGATTCGGCTCTTTTCCTTCTGTCATCAGCTGATACACGTCGCGAATATGCACAATCCCTTTGATGTCGTCCTTGTCCCGGCCGCATAATGGGAATCGCGTATGCGGCGTCTGTTTGATCCGTTCCAGATTGGCATGAAACGGCTCATTCTCATACAGACAAACGATTTTAACGCGCGGTACCATCACTTCCCGGGCAACCCGTTCCGTGAAATCAAACACGTTGTCAAACAGGGTCAACTCGGTTTGATCAATCACGCCGCTCTTATGGCTTTGCGCGATGAGCATCCGAATTTCCTCTTCGGTGTGCGCCTGGTGGGTTTCATTGGATTCGACGCCAAACCACCTCAAACACAAGTTGGCCGCATTGTTCAGGACGTAGATAAAGGGTCGGAAAACGACATAAAACCAGTTGAGCGGCATGGCCGTCCACAAGGTAATGGATTCCGCTTGGCGAATCGCCCAAGACTTTGGTGCCATCTCACCCAAGACGATATGCAAAAACGTGATGAGGGTGAAGGCAACGATCACCGCCACCGCATGAATCATCCATTCGGGCATACCCAGATAGATGAACAGCGGCGATATCAATTTGACGATGGCTGGTTCCCCAATCCAACCCAACGCCAAGGAAGCCAGTGTAATCCCCAGTTGCGTCGCCGACAGATAGGCGTCCAGATTGGCCAGGATTTTCTGCGCAACCCGGCCGCGCCGGTCTTCCAATTGGGCGATTCGTGTCGATCGCACCTTGACTATGGCGAATTCGGCTGCAACAAAAAATCCGTTAAGGAATACAAAAAACACTACCAAAGACATCATAAGAAGCGGTTCTATCACGTCTTCCAATCAAGTTCTCCTCCTAAGAGCGCGAAAAAATATGTTTTCTCTGTATTATATCACCTTTTCCCAAGGTATGTTCAGTCCCCAACAAACTTACGAATCGCATGTGCCACACCGTTTTCCGTGTTTGGTTTAGTCACGAAACGGCAAATCTGCTTCACTTCGTCCTCAGCATTGCCCATCGCCACCGGAACACCTGCCACTTTCATCATGGATCGGTCATTCTGGTTGTCACCGATCACCATGACTTCTTGCATCGGCACACCGTAACGCTCCGCCAACTTTTGCACCGCGATCCCTTTTTGTGCCTTTTGATCGTTTACTTCAAAGTTGTAGACAGAAGAAGCGGATACCGCTACATCTGAAACGGCTTCGGCACGCTGCCTGACTCTCTTCAATTTGGTTAAATCACTCGACAGCGCCACTGCTTTATAGATGCCGATCGAGGGATCAGCCAGAATGTCTTCGGCGTACCGCCCTTTCACCCGATCTTCGATCCGATTGCGCCTGCGTTCAGTGAAACTCTCCAACCATTGGTGCAATGAGGTGTCAACCTGTTCAAGCTTGTCCATTTCCGCTTTGATGATCTCAATCCCGTCACGGTTGCGATAAATCCCATCTCGAGTGTAAAACTCATAATATGTCCCACCATCTTTAAGCAAGTGTGCCAGTTCGTCTACTTTGCCCGGGGACATGAAGATCTCTTCAACCATTTCACCGTCAGGCAACTGCGTGCAGGCGCCATTCAAATAAATGAGCGGTCCTGTAAATTCGATTTCATCCAACACTCTGCGGGCACCATGATAGGAGCGGCCCGTCGCAATGGCCACCACCACGCCTTTGGCCTGCGCTGCGGCGATGGCTTGCCGATTGACCTCACTTACCCGCCCTTCATGATCCAACAGGGTGCCATCCATATCGATGGCGATTAACTTCACCATACCATCCACCCTTTCCCTTCTTTATAACAAGCGTTTCATTCCCTTGTTTCATTCCGACTAAACAGCTTCATCGCGCTTTTAATCTTTCCATTCTGTCAGGAGCCGATGTGCTTCATCGTTTTAAACCGCATGGGCCGGGCAAATTGTGTATAATAGGGACAGACCTTTAATGGACAAGGATGAGTGCAATGCAAACGACAGAACAACAAACTCCCCGCCTGTGGGGAGATAAACGTTTTCATACATGGAACCACCACCTGCGCCAAGTGTTTGGCGAAAAGATCTTCAAGGTGTCCTTAGATGGCGGGTTTACCTGTCCCAACCGCGACGGCAAGGCCGCTATCGGAGGATGCACCTTTTGTAGCGCCCGCGGTTCGGGTGATTTCGCGGGAAACCGCCGTGATGACTTGCTCAAACAATTTCACGATGTAAAAGAGCGCATGCATACCAAATGGCCTGATGCAAAGTACATCGGGTATTTTCAAGCGTTTAGCAACACGTACGCACCGGTGGAAGAGTTGCGGGAGATGTACGAAGTGATTCTGGAGCAAGAAGGGGTAGTCGGCTTGTCGATTGCCACGCGCCCCGATTGCTTGCCGGACGATGTGGTCGAATATCTGGCCGAACTGAATCAGCGCACCTACCTGTGGGTTGAGCTGGGACTGCAATCGATCCACGAAGAGACATCTAAACTGGTCAACCGCGGGCATGATTACGAATGTTTCCTGGAAGGCGTAGCAAAGTTGCGCAAGCACGGCATCCGTACATGCGCCCACATCATCCACGGCTTGCCGGGCGAAACAGAAGAAATGATGCTCCAGACAGTGGAAGCTTGCGCCAACATGGATATTCAGGGCATGAAAATCCACTTGTTGCATCTGTTGAAAAACACCCCCATGGTCAAGCAGTACGAAGCGGGGCTAGTCCAATTTTTGGAGCAAGACCAATATGTTCGGCTCGTAGCTGACTCCTTGGAAATGCTGCCCCCTGACGTGGTGATCCATCGCGTGACCGGGGATGGCCCGCCTGATTTGTTGATCGGCCCGATGTGGAGTCGCAAAAAGTGGGAAGTGCTCAATGCAATCGATGCCGAGCTGGTACGGCGTAACTCCTGGCAAGGCAAAAAAGCCAAACCCCGCAACGCTGAGCGGCTTCATCCGAACAGGGTGTGATTAACTATGATCCTACCTTCCATCTTGGCCAGCGCCCACGCTGCGGTGAAAGCCGCCTGCCCTCCCGGCTCCATCGCCGTGGACGGCACGATCGGCAATGGCCATGATAC
The DNA here is from genome assembly GCF_004343255.1 of Laceyella sacchari. Taxonomy (GTDB): domain Bacteria; phylum Bacillota; class Bacilli; order Thermoactinomycetales; family Thermoactinomycetaceae; genus Laceyella; species Laceyella sacchari. The sequence goes on from NZ_SMDD01000002.1 coordinate 46,744, forward strand.
CTTATTCCTGGCCGAATGCGTAGGCCCCACCGGCCATGTTTATGGATTTGATATCCAACAGGCGGCGATCGAGCGTACCCACGCCCGATTGCAACAAGCCGGCCGACGCGAACGGGTCACTTTATTCCATACCAGCCACCACCTCTTGGCGGAGCAACTGCCCGAAGATACACGCGGCCATGTTCGCGCCTTCATGTTTAACTTAGGGTATCTCCCGCACGGAGATGAACAGGTAATCACCCAGCCACACACCACCTTACACGCGTTGGAAGCAGCGACCTCGTGGATGGCAACAGGGGGCATTCTCAGCGTAGCCCTGTACACCGGCCATCCCGGTGGGGAGGAAGAAGCACGCGCTGTCATCGATTGGGCCCGTTCCCTCCCCGCCCACGCCTATCAAGTGATGTGGCAACAAACCATCAACCGAAACCAAGCACCTTCCCTGCTACTGATCGAAAAAAAACACGTGAAAAAAAGGGGTGACGGTCTTTCTTGACCATCACCCTTTTTTCCTGCTTGGGCTCAATCCACGCAAGCTTTTCATGCCACTAAATGCACAAAAAAACATCTCCCATTTGGAAGATGTTATGTTCAAATATTGAACTGCCGTCGCGTTAACGATTCCGTTTTTGTTTTGCCGCAAGTGCACTCAAGCGCTCTTCGCTGCTCTTCATCCATTTTTTCATCATGTCCTCGAAATCGCCCGAGTTTTTGTTGCGGCCGCCACCTCGACGGTCCCCGCCCCTTTTCTCGCGCGGCCGATCATCGCTCAGTGCTTTGATCGACAAGGAGATTTTGCCTGACGGATCAATGGACAACACTTTCGTTTTTACTGTAGCACCTACTTGCAATACATCTTCAACTTTTTCTACATACTTTGTCGAAATTTGAGAGATGTGAACTAAACCTGTTTCTCCTGATTCTAATTTAATAAAGGCTCCGAAAGGTTTAGTGGAAATCACTTCTCCCTGTACGACGGCCCCTTCCTTTAACTCGCTCATTATAACACTCCCGAAGTGGAATTCATTCTGTACAAAAGTACCATTTATTTTTTGAAAAGTCAACGGGTATTTATCCCAGCAAAGAATATGATTCGTAGAGTTATCAAGGCTTCGTGCCCACTCCTCCTACGAACAATATATGGGAAAATAGGCGGGAAATATGCCTCTACCCTCGCCCTTCCTTTAGTGTAACCCGTTTTCGCCAACGCCATGAACCATTGCTCGATGTTTGCAAATCACTCAATTTTCATAATGAATCCTGCATATTTAATCATTTATACCAACCTCCTTCACGAACGACAATTAATTATGTTATACTTTTTAACGATTGATACACCACATATGAACGAAAAATTAATTCGGGGTTTGAATGAGTTTATTTACAATCGGGTCGTGTTTGCTTTAGCTACCAGTGAAACCTGCCATTTCATCCCATATGTATGGTTACCAGACACCCCTTTTGTAAGCTCACACCCCAGAAAAAAAAGGTGGATGCTTAAGAATGAGTATCGTCATTCCTACAGAGAAACCGGCACTTCAACTGTTGCGCAGCCAACAAGTGCACATGAATCTGTCCGTCGCGGAACTGGTTGAACACGCCGTCACCCGCGGAGAAGCCATCTTGACCAAAGAAGGAGCCTTGCGGGCGACCACGGGTTCATTCACTGGACGTTCCCCCAAAGATAAATACATTGTCAACGAACCGACGATCACGGATAAGATTGACTGGGGCACGGTTAATCAGGCGATGGCGCCGGAACAATTTGCCCACATTCTAAAACGCTTACAATCTTATTTGAAAGAAAAAGAGCTTTTCATCTTTGATGGATTCGCCGGAGCCGATTCGACCTACCGCCTGCCAATCCGCGTGATCAATGAATATGCATGGCACAACCTGTTTGTGCGCCAATTGTTCATTCGTCCAGAGAAGGAAGAATTGGCCAACCACCAACCGGAATTCACCGTCGTTTGCGTGCCGCATTTCGAAATCGATCCCGAACAAGACGGCACCCGCTCCAGCACGCTGATCGCCATCAGCTTCGAGCATAAGATGGTTATCATTGCCGGCACTGAATACGCTGGTGAAATGAAAAAATCGATCTTCAGCGTGATGAACCATTTATTGCCGGAATACGGTGTGATGCCGATGCACTGCTCTGCCAATGTGGGAGAAGACGGGGATGTCGCCCTGTTCTTCGGTCTGTCCGGCACCGGCAAAACCACGTTATCAGCTGACCCTGAACGCCGCCTGATCGGTGATGACGAGCATGGCTGGTCCGACCATGGGGTGTTCAACTTCGAGGGTGGATGCTACGCGAAATGCATCGGCTTAACCAAAGAAAAAGAGCCGCAAATTTGGGAAGCGATCCGGTTTGGCACCGTTTTGGAAAACGTGGTGCTGGATGAAACGCGCCAAGCGGATTTCAAAGACAACAGCCTGACGGAAAACACCCGAGCCGCCTATCCGATCGATTACATTCCTGGAGCGGTGATTCCTGGAGTGGCTGGACATCCTAACGTCATCCTCTTTTTGACTGCAGATGCATTTGGCGTCTTGCCACCGATCGCCAAATTGACACCGGAACAAGCAATGTATCACTTCTTGGCTGGTTACACCAGTAAGCTCGCCGGTACGGAACGCGGTGTCACCGAGCCGGAGGCGACTTTCTCCACTTGCTTTGGCGCTCCATTCTTGCCACGTCCGGCCCATGTCTATGCTGACATGCTCGGTAAGAAAATCGAGCAACATGGAGTGGACGTCTACTTGGTCAATACCGGATGGACCGGAGGCCCTTACGGTACAGGCCAACGCATGAACCTGGCCTATACCCGCGCCATGGTACGTGCAGCGATTAATGGTTCGCTCAAACAAGCCGACTTTGAGACTGATCCCATCTTTGGCTTGCATATACCGACTTCTTGCCCCGATGTGCCTGCCGAACTTTTGAATCCGCGGCACACCTGGCAAGATCCGGTTGCTTATGACCAAGCAGCGCGCGAGTTGGCCGAACGTTTCCATCGACACTTCGACAAATTCACTGGCATTAGCGAAGCAATCAAGCAAGCAGGCCCCATCCGCTAAGCCTGACACTACTATCCTCATCCCAAGCCCGGCTCCAAGAGCCGGGCTTCTTCTTTGCAAGAAGCCATTTCCATGATGTTTCACTTGAAAACGACCAATAATATTGGTATCATCACGAAAGTGAAACCGCACGGAGCAATGACAGCATGAAGGGAAGCATATGCCATGAACAAACCTGTAGTGATCGGCGTGGCGGGCGGATCGGGTTCCGGCAAAACCACTGTCGCGCGCAAACTGGTGGAGCAATTCGCCGATTCTGTCGTCTATCTCGAACAAGATTCCTATTACAAAGACCAATCGCATTTAACCCTTGAGGAGCGCCAAAAGACAAACTACGATCATCCACTCTCCTTTGACACCGACCTGTTGATCGAACAGTTGTCGCAGCTGCTCCAATACAAATCCATCGACAAGCCGGTCTATGATTACACTGAGCATACGAGAGCGCCGGAAACGGTGAGGCTTGAACCGAAGGACGTCATCATCTTGGAAGGGATTCTCATCTTAGACGATGAGCGTTTGCGTAATATGATGGACATCAAAATCTTTGTCGACACAGATGCCGATGTACGCATTTTGCGCCGGATTGAAAGGGATATCAAAGAACGGGGTCGCACGTTCCAATCGGTGATGGATCAATATCTTAACGTCGTTCGTCCCATGCACTTGCAGTTTATCGAACCGAGTAAACGTTACGCTGACTTGATCATTCCCGAAGGCGGACACAACCAAGTCGCCATCAATCTTTTGATTAACCACATCCGTATGTATTTGCACACAGCCAATACCCGTTGACCAGTCTTCCAGGAGTCGATGTCCTGGAAGATTTTTCTTGTTTCCGGCCTCCTGTTTTCAAAAATTTAAGAATAATGTTCTTGTTTTCACCAGGGGAATGCAGTAAAATAAGCGATAGTTTATTTCATAATTCTTTCCAAAACAGGAGGAATTTATGGTGAATGCCATATATTCAGAAACGATTCAAACCACACGGGAAGATCTTCTTACCCACCCGGTTTATACGATGGTCAATTCGCCCGAACGTATCAAAATCTTCATGAAACACCATGTTTTTGCCGTTTGGGATTATATGAATGTGCTCAAACGGCTCCAACGGCAGCTAACTTCCCTCTCCATCCCGTGGATCCCGCGGGCGCATGCCGAGTATGTCCGCTATATCAACGAGATGGTACTGACGGAAGAAGCTGACGAGGACGGGCAAGGAGGCTACGCCAGCCACTTTGAAATGTACATACAAGCCATGGATGAAGCTGGAGCTGACATCACCCCGATACAGCAGTATGTGGAAATGATCATCGCGGGATACCATCCGCTTGAATCCTTATACTCTAGCGAAATCCCCCCCACTGTTGCCGACTTCGTCAGACAGAGCCTGGAATTATCGCTGAACGGTAAACCCCATGAAGTCGCCGCTTGGTTTATTTTCGGGCGTGATGATCTGATCCCTGATATGTTCGCAACCTTATTGCGTTCTCTGGAACAGCAGGGAATCCATAATCGGTTCACCTCTTATTTGCGACGCCATCTCGCCGTAGACGGCAGGCGCAATGGCCCGCTTGCTGAAAAACTGCTGCAATCCTTGTGCGGCAACGACCCCTTGAAACGAGAACAAGCCTACCGGATTGCACAATCGGCGTTGGAAGCGCGCCTCCGGCTATGGGACGGCATCACCGATGAGATCAAGCGCACCGGAGTTTAACTACCGCACAAAAAAGCCCGGGCAGCGAAACTGTGCCGGGCCAACATTTATCGGCTTTCTTCTTTTTGTTGTTCTAATTTTTTGAGTTGTGTGGTCAGCACGCTGAGGCGGTGCTTCAATTCTTCGCCCCACTCTTTATCATTTAACACTTTGGATACTCTCAAGAGATCGAGTGAATGGTCGATTTGTTCGCGTAGGATCGGCTCCAGATCATCCGTTTCTTGGAAACTGATCCCAGCCTCTTTCCATTCTGCGATCATTTCCGGAGTGATCGTTTCACGGAGGGTGACCTCTCTCACACGGTCTTCCAGCGCATATTCAATCACCAATTCAAATTCTTCCTTAACCGCAGGATGCACTTCCATCGAATGACAGACTGGACAAAACATTAACGGAACCTGATGCACCATGATGGACTGCTGCCGATAAGATCCAATTAATCCAATCATGGAGGCGCCACAGCAGTAACCCATGGGCTTTCCCTCCTCTTCCCACTCATAATCGACCACATGTTTTAGGACATTTGATGGAAAAACAAAGAAGCTTGTGTATATATTTTACCACAAATCTGAGTAATCCAAACCATAAGACCAAAAGAAAAAACATAGCGAATCTTACTCCGCTATGTTTTATCTCTCACTTGCACCAATCTACATCACAATCATCTGCATAGCGCGGTTGTAATTTTGTTTTATTATCTGCGGCAAAAATTTGCGCGCCATCCATCATGTACCCCTCGCGCATGCTCATCTCTTTGGTTCGCAAATCCATTTCGCCTACCGGTTGGTGGTTGTGATAAAAGACCAACCGACCGTCTTCCAAGCGACCCGTCACTTTATCGCTGATATCAGCCCATCCCATAAAAAACATCCCCCTCCTTGCACCTTTTTTAATTGTCCATAGTCTGTCTCGGACCGAGAGGCGATATGCAAAGAGGGGGACCGGCTTCACACTTTACTCGCTAATCATTTCTTCATATTTTTCTGCTGGCAGAAGCTTTTCCAAATCAGCCTCATTTGACATTTCGACAACGATCATCCAGCCTTCTTCGTACGGTGAATCGTTCACATTCTCCGGAGAATCGGTCAGCTCTCCATTGACTTCCACGACTTTTCCGCTGACTGGAGCATACAACTCCGAAACGGTTTTCACAGACTCAACACTGCCGAATGGTTCATCGACGACAAGTTCGGTTCCTACTTCTGGTAATTCTACGAATACGATGTCACCCAATTCGGATTGCGCGAAGTCGGTGATCCCGATACGGGCCAAGTTGCCCTCCGTTTTTACCCATTCATGTTCTTTGGAATAACGTAGCTCTTTTGGCAAGTTCATGTCGATTCCCTCCGGATCTTAAGCTTCTGTTTCAGCCAGCACCCGTTCCAGCGGACGTTTCAGCATCGAGAGCGCTTTCTCGCCGGCTGAACGGTGACGCAGCAGGCCGTTTGCATCGAATAAGTAAAATGCAGGCACAAATTCGTTTTCGAACGCATCCACCACACGATGTTCGTTGTCGATGCCTTGTGGATGTTTCAGTTCGTATTTTACTATGGTTTCTTTCACCGCGTCCACATCTGTATCTTTCTCCGAGCGCGGCATATGAATCCCAACCAGTTTCAGCTTGGGGATTTCCTCCCGCATTTTATTGAGTTCAGGCAAACTTTCTTTGCACATGTGGCAACTGATCGACCAAAAATGAACGAGCACAGGGCTTCCTTTCAATTCTTCCTTGGTCACCTCTTGATTGACCCATTCCGTCACACCATTGATTTCAGGCATTTCTGTGCGTAATCGAAGCGCCATGTTCTCCATCCTCCTGTCATATATGGAAAGAAAGGACCTAACGCGACGGACGTTAGGCCCTCTACTCACTTATCTTAAAGCGTTTTTTGCCCCGGTTTCCAGTTGGCCGGGCACAAGCCGCCGGTTTGCAGAGCTTGCAGTACGCGCAGCGTTTCATCCACGTCACGACCGATGTTGTTGTCGTTTACCACTTGGTAACGCAAAATGCCGTCCGGATCGATGATGAACAAACCGCGCAGGGCAATGCCTTCCTCCTCAATCAGCACACCGTAGTCACGGCTTACTTTATGAGTGGTGTCAGCAGCCAAGGGGAAGTTGATGTCACCCAAACCGTTTTCGCTACGAGGCGTATTGATCCAAGCACGGTGGGAGTATTTGCTGTCGGTGCTCACTCCGAGGATCTCTGCATCAAGATCTTGAAACTCTTCATAACGGTCAGACAAAGCTGTAATCTCGGTTGGGCAGACAAATGTAAAATCAAGTGGGTAGAAGAACAGAACCAGCCATTTTCCTTTGTAATCGGAAAGAGAAACTTTCTCGTCCAATGTTTCCAGATTTTTGGTGCTCTCCATTTCAAAATCTGGAGCTGGCAACCCTACAAGACGTTGAGCCACTTGAACAACCTCCTCAAGTTATGAAACTAGCCATTACTATTTCATGCCACATTCTTTACCTTGCCCATCATAGAAGGGTCTTAAAACAGTAGGTGGCAATGCTTGGCACATATTTAACATACCATGCCCCTAGATTATAGTCAATACTATTTTATAGTAATTATAAAGTAATAATATTTATCGATTGTCCGCTTTGCTTCCCAACTATTTATTTCCTTTCCTTACCGATTTATCCTGCAATTGCGCCTGGAGAAAGGGCTAAAGAGCCGGGCTATGGCTACCGCTATGTCATCGAAACCGGCGCTTGTACTAACACTTGAGCAAGCTACCTGACTGGGGTGTAGCTGGAGCGCCGATACAAAAGGGAAGCGAATGTGGCCATCGTTACCTCCACATATGTCTTAATTTTTCGTCATCCCTTACACGAACAAACCGACCTCCCCACCTGTACAGAAGGGAAGGTCGGTCTGCTAGTTATTCACACCCACGTCTCTTTAAATTGCTCTTCCTTAAAGCCGACGGTCACTTTCTCCCCATCGGTGACGATCGGGCGCTTGATCAGCATCCCGTCGGAAGCAAGCAAGTCCAGCTTCTCATCGTCGCTCATCTCTTTTAATTTCTTCGACAAGCCCAACTCGCGGTACTTTTGGCCGCTGGTGTTAAAAAACTTTTGGATCGGCAGTCCACTTTTCTTAACCAAATCTGCCAACTCAGCTTTGGACGGCGGCGTTTCGACGATATGTTTCTCTGTCACCGCCACTCCGTGTTCCTCAAAAAACTTTTTCGCTTTGCGGCACGTTCCGCATTTGGGATACCAATACATCACTAACGCCATACCCGTTTCCTCCTCACATCTCACTTTCGCGCACTCTGCAGTTTAACATCACGTTGTGCCCTGGTCCTTTTTCTCGTCTGTGTGAAACACCCGCACGCCACGCTTATATTCCACATCCGCCATTCCTGCCCGCACATTGGCCACCCGCGCCACAGTGAAGAAGAAGTCCGACAACCGGTTCAGATAACGCCGCACTTCGACGTTTGTTTCTTGCTCCCGGCACAAGCTGACAACCAGCCGTTCTGCCCGGCGCGTCAACACGCGGCATACATGCAAAGCGGCCGACAACGGGGAGCCCCCGGGCAAAATAAATCGTTCCAGTGGTGGGCATTCCTGCTCATACCGATCAATCAATGCCTCCAACCGGGTCACCATCTCCGCTGTCACCATATAGCGACGATTTTTACCCGCTTGAGCCAAGTCTCCCCCGGCATCAAACAATTCATGCTGGATTTCGGTCAAATCTTGGAGCAAATCGGCATGGATTGCCGGGTCCAACCTGACGATTGCCTCACCGACAAACGCATTTACCTCATCCACCGTACCATACGCTTCCACGCGGATATCATCTTTCGACACACGTCCGCCAATGACTCCTGTCTTGCCTTCATCACCCGTCCGGGTATAGATTTTCATCGTTCGCGCTCCTCCCCGCTCTCCTGTGCTTGCATCGCAGTCAATAACACTTGCGGAACCCCGAGCAACGGATGTTCCACCACAATGGGAGACATGCCATAAACCGCTTCGACCATCTCCGGCTCAATCACCTCGTGCGGAGTACCCTGGCGCACGATTCGTCCCTGCTTCAACACCAGCAGGCGGTCACAATATTGCGCGGCCAGATTTAAATCGTGCAAGACCATAATCACGGTCAACCCGCATGACGCCTGCCACTGTTTAATCCAATTCAACAAGGCGAACTGGTATTTCAGATCGAGATAGGCCGTGGGCTCATCCAGCACGAGCAACACCGGCTCCTGTGCCAGCGCCCGTGCTAAGGACACCCGTTGTTTCTCGCCCCCGCTAAGGCCTGCAAAAATCCGCTCGGCCAAATGCTGGCTATCGGTCTGACGCAACACATCAGCCACGATACGCTCATCCCGTTCCCCGAGCCACGGCCAGTGTCCCAGATGGGGATGCCGCCCCATCTCCACTATTCCTTTGACAGTGAAATAGATTTCCCCTACCTCTTCTTGGGCCAAAACCGCAATTTGCCGCGCCCGCTCCTTGGCTCCCATCTCCGCCAATGGCCGGTCTCGCAGCCACACCTGTCCGGAGTCAGCTTTTTTCTCCCCCACCAAGCACGAAAGGAGGGTGCTTTTGCCGCTTCCATTGGGGCCAATGATGCCGACCATCTCCCCCGATGCCACTTCTAAACTGATTTCATGGAGCACCCAGCGACCACCCAAGCGCTTGCCAAGCCCTTCCGCCCGCAATAACACGATCATCCCTCCTCTCTTAGCCATGCAATTTATGTTGGTGCTTGCGCAGTATCACCGCAAAAAATGGAGCTCCCACAAATGCAGTGATGACACCCAACGGCAATTCGCGCGGCTCCAGAACCACCCGGGCCAACGCATCCGCCCAAATGAGGAAGATGGCCCCCGCCAGCAGGGAGAGTGGAATCAGCGTCCGATGATCCCCTCCGGTCAGCATCCGCATGATATGGGGGATCACCAGCCCAACAAATCCAATCATTCCCGCCACTGAAACCGCCGCACCTGTCATCAGCGACGCGAGCAAAATCAATCCCAAACGAACTTGACTGACAGACAGTCCCAAATGCGTGGCCGAACGATCGCCCAGTGCAAACAAATTCAACTCCCTGCTGAACAACCAACACAGCACAAAACCACCAACGCAAAACGGCAAAACTGCTTCTACATGTTGCCACTCACGGAGCGCCAAACTCCCCATCAACCAAAATTGAATCCGGTTGAGCTCTTCCGGGGACAGCGAGATGATCAAGGTGAGTACCGCGCCGAAAAACGCCTGCACCACGACCCCCGCCAAAATCAGCGAAGTCACCTGAAGATGCTTTCTAATCTGCGCCAAGCGCAACACCAGCAATACAGAGATTGCGGCTCCGAAAAATGCTGCCAGCGGCAACGACCAACTGCCCAACAAGGACAGCCCCCATCCCGTGATCACAATGAGCGCGCTGCCAACCGCCGCTCCAGACGAAACCCCCAAAACATAAGGATCAGCCAGCGGGTTGCGCAAAATCCCTTGAAACACGGTGCCGGCAACAGCCAGCGTTCCACCGATCAACGCAACCAAAATCACCCGTGGCAACCGCAATTCCCATATGATCACCGCATCCGGCTCCATGCTTGCGCCATTTCCTGTTAAAACATGATCGACAATCACCCGCCAGACTGTGCCGATTCCGATCTCCGCGCTTCCCACCGACACGGCGGCGGCCAACGAAAAAAGAAGGCAGAGGAACAATCCTCCGCCCCAAACTAACGCTTGCCCCTTACTCACCTCTGTTCACCGAATCTTTCAGGGTAAAATTGCTCGGCCATTTCCTTCACCCCTTGGAAGATCCGCGGACCGGGGCGGTTGGTCAGATTCGGGTCAACCACATAGACGCGTTTCCCTTTGACGGCATTCACCGTCGACCAGCCTTGGCGTTTCAGGATTTGGTCTGTGCTTCCATAAGAAGAAATGATAATATCAGGATTCCATTTGACCACTTGTTCGGCCGACACTTGGGGCCATCCTTTCAACCCGGCCGCCACATTCTCACCACCTGCGGTTGTGACCAATTCATTCATAAATGTGTCACCGCCGACAGTGTACAGTGTCGGGTCCAACTCCACAAACACTTTCACCCGCTGATCCTTGGGTACATTGACCACTTTGCCGTAAATGTCGCGATGCTCTTTCTGCATTTTGGCGATCAACAAGTCTGCTTCGCGCGCCGTATTGGTCGCTGTGGCGATGATTGCAATCGAACGGTAAATGTCTTTAAAACTCTTAGCGTCCAATACCAAAACAGGAATGCCCAGTTTTTTCAACTGCTCCAGCGTCGCTTTGTCATTGGCGCCGTTGGCCAGCACCAAATCCGGTTTCAAGCTGACCACTTTCTCCACATTGATCTTAAAGTCGCCCACTTTGGGCAATTTCTTCACTGCGGCCGGATAATCGTCATTAGTCGTAACACCGACCATTTTTTGATCAAGGCCAAGTGCATAAGCGATTTCCGTGTTGCTGGGCATCAGTGAAACAATGCGTTTGGGCTCTTGCTTGATAGTCACCTTGTTGCCCGCTTGGTCGGCCACCTCTACCGGATATTTCACCGCTGCCGGTTTCACTGGCGTGTTGAGGCGTCCCTCCGTCCCACCGGATGGCGCGCAACCCACTGCACCAAGCACCAGCAACAGACTCAGGCACAGCAGTCCCCATCGTTTTTTCCACTTCACACTCATGTCTTCCGCTCCTTTCTTGATGCACACATAAAAACCTGTGCTTCCTTTGAGGGCACAGGCTGGAGAAAGGCATGCGAAACAACGCGGGACACTGACCCGCCACGCACGCGGTTCTCCTTAACCCACGAAGGAGAACGCAAGTGGACGTATGGAAAAGGCAGGTCTCCTGGCTTAGGGTTCATCGTCCAACTGCGCCTTCCCATCGACGAAGCGACAGTGGCCAGCATACGCTTGCAGTTTTCCTCTCCCTTCACAGTGGCGGGACCGCGCCGGATTCGCACCGGTCTTCCCTCTTCGCTCTCTTATATAAGAAAGACCTTTTCCCCTATTCACTTCGTTCGTTATCATTATAATGGAAAGGGAAACCCGTTGCAATTTTGCAAATTCAGGCATCTTATCTCATTCGACCATCACAGGAGGAATGTTATGAACCGCATATCATTTGCGCTCGACCTGGGCAAAGAAGAACGCGTCATCCGCGGAGACTTGTTTCTGCCGGAAGACACCGGTCGACCCGCTCCTACCGTACTCGTCTGTCACGGATTTAAAGGGTTCAAAGATTGGGGCTTTTTTCCTGAGTTGGGGCAAAAACTGGCGGAAGCCGGATTGGCGGCCATCACGTTCAACTTCTCCATGAATGGCGTTGGCAAAGACCTCGAGCATTTCACTGAGTTGGATAAATTCTCACGAAACACCTTTAGCCGCGAACAGGAGGATTTGGTCCGCCTTGTGCAAGCGTTGCGGCAAGGAGAGATCCCACAGGCAACACGATGCGACCTGACGCGATTGGGCATCATGGGCCACAGCCGTGGCGGCGGCAATAGTTTGCTGTACGCATTGGACCATTCCGAAGAGGTGAAAGCGGCTGTCGTCTGGAACAGTATTCACCGCGTTGACTTTTTCCAACCTGAACTGCTGGAAGAATTGCGAAACAAAGGCATTACCCATGTCATGAATGCCCGGACTGGTCAACGCTTGCCGATTCGGCGCGAAGTCTTGGATGACATTGAAGCGAACCGCGACCGTTTTAATCTTTTGGGACGATTGCCTCAACTCACCCAACCGCTGTTGCTGGTGCAAGGAGGACAAGACCTGCCCGGCTTATATGAAGGAGCCGTGCGGATGGCTGAAGCCGCACCACAAGCAACACTGCATGTGATCCCAGAAGCTAACCACACCATGGGCGCTGTACATCCGTTTGCCGGGGTGACTCCCGCGCTGGAAGAAGCAATCCGGGTCACCGCCGAATTCTTCACGCAGCAATTGGAAAAACAAGGATGAGTTGGGATTACCAAGTCCGCAAAATTGCGCTTGCCAAGCAGGACGGGTAGACTAATATATAGGAAGGGCCATGGACTCACCGCCGTGAACAAGTCAAGGAGACGGCCCAACGGCTTAACTACAGGAAGCGGGTGATATGAATGGAACCGCGTCAATCGGAAGAGCATCCCGCCTGTGCCAACCCAACCGAACGGAAAAGCCATCATTCCGAGAAAGTGAAAACCAACCTTACTTCCCGCCTAAACCGGATCGAAGGACAAGTGCGCGGGATCAAAAAAATGATTGAAAATGATACGTATTGCGATGATGTGCTTAATCAGATCTCCGCTGTACAATCTGCATTGAACAGTGTCGGCAAAATCCTCTTGGAAGGGCATTTGCGCAGTTGCGTCACGGAACGTCTCCAAGAAGGAGACACAGAAGTGATTGAGGAACTGCTCACCACCGTAAAAAAACTGATGAAATGAACGAAGCGGCTTGCGCTAAAAGAAGCAAGCCGCTTTCGTTTGTTGACACAGCTCTTTTATTGACAAACTCCAATCTAGACAAAGCACTACCGTTTTAACTTTTGCATTCAGTTCTCCACTTGATTAAAGCTCCAGTAACAATGCTTTTCCCAAAACGATCTGCAATATTAAATCAACTCCCTAACATACTCATTTCATTAAAATCAGCTTTCTCATCACCAGCCAGGATTTTCCTGGATTTTTATATACTTACAAAATTGATTTAAAATAGTTATAAATGTTAGGTGATATATCCTTCAACAAACAACAAACCGCCCTCCCGCGAGGACGGTTTGCTTTCCCCATTATAAACGGCGTAACACCTGTTCTTTTAATCGATGCTTCATTACTTTGCCCAAACCGTTTTTGGGCAACTGCTCCACAAACATCACTTCCGGCACTTTGTAAGCCGCCAACCGCTCGCGGCACAGATGAATCACCTCTTCTGCTGCAAGCGCGCTACCCGATTTTTTAATAATGCATGCGCATGGCGCTTCTCCCATCACTTCATGCGGAACGCCAATTACCGCCACTTCTAACACATCTGGCAACTGATGGATCACTTCTTCGATTTCATCGGGGTACACATTGTCCCCACCATACACGATCACATCTTTATAGCGGCTCGATATATACAAAAAGCCTTCTTCGTCCACATAACCAGCATCGCCCGTATGAAACCAACCATCGCGCAACACCTTGGCCGTTGCCTCTGGATTGCGCCAATACCCTTGGAACAGATATGGACTTCTGACCACGACCTCCCCAATCTCACCCGGCGGCAACGGCGCGCCTGTTTCGGGATCGGCAATTTTCAATTCCACGCCCGGGGCCAGTTTGCCGACTGAATCAGCTTTGTTCAGACCCATGGTCGGATTCCACCCGCTGATGGCCCATGCTTCCGTGCTACCATAACCTTGCCCCATCACCAACCCCAGTTGGCAATACTCTTTGATAAGCGAAGCGGGCACATGTGTCCCACCGGAGGAGAGAAAGCGCAAGGAAGACAAATCCCGGTGTCCATGCTTCAACTCCTCCAGCATGTAGCGGTATACCGCCGGAAACGCGAACATAACGTTGATCTTCTCCCGCTCGATCGTATCCAAGATGGCAACCGGACGATCATCGGCCAAAAATACCATGGTAACGCCATGCTTAACATTGCTGACCATCATCATGGTGCTACTCATGTGAAACAACGGATGCACGGCCAAAAACTTTATTCCCGGTGGAAAGTTCTGCCGAATCTGTTCGGCGCTAAAGTAAGCGTCCACTCCCTTATGTGCAATCATGCAGCCTTTAGGCAAACCCGTCGTTCCCGACGTGAACAGCATAAAAGCGAGATCATCATCAGCCGGCTGAACCTCAGGCGGTTCCGTAACCGGATACTCCGTGAACACTGCCGCAAAACTCTCCACCAACGACAAACCTTTACCCACGGGTAACACATGCGGCACGGTGGCTTTTTCTTTCACAAATTGCAACGCATCTGCATACTCTTCATCATAAAATAAAACCTTTGGTTCAGCGCTCTCCATAATGTTAGACAGTTCATATGCCGTCAATCGCCAATTCAAGGGGATCACCACCGCACCCACCCGAATGGCGGCAAACAGGATTGTTGGAAAAGGATGATGGTTTTTGCACAAGATGCCAATCCGATCCCCTTTTTCCACACCCAGTTCGAGCAAGTAGTGCGCCAATTGGTTAACCCGCTCATAAAATTGCCGATAGGTAAACCGTTCTGCTCCTCCGACTACTGCTTCTACTTCCGGTGTGAGCTCAGCACGTTCCCTTAAGTATGATTGAATGGTTCCCATCGCCCATGTTCCCCCTTTATCTAATCTACTCCCTGTTCTATTTTAATAAATGAACCTGTGTATGTATATTTTAGATTACCGAAATAAATACAAAACAAAAAGACCGGCCCAGAAAGCTCCGGTCTTTTATGCGATAGGGGTTATGGCGTATTCACATGCGTGTGCATCTCCACCTCACTATAACATAAAACTCTCATTATAAAAATGTATTTTCATTAAAACATCACTGAAGAGCTGGTACTTTCAAAAATTTTGATCGCCGTTTTCTCTCGCATGTAAACAAGGTACCTCTTGTACAAACGCCAAATGGCCTGCCACACTTCATCATTGTACGGCATGTAAGTGATCTTCAGCCCGATCGCCATGGCTTCTTGGTAATTGATCACCGACCCATGATTAGGGTACTTTTCGATGTTGGTCAGTGTTTCGGCGATTCGCTTAGCGGCGAGCGGGTTGTTTTTGTACATGGACCGGGACAGCCACTTGACGGCTAAACGTTTTGAATGTTCAATCGATTTATAACAAAAATCGATCAGGGCGGCATCAACGCCTTGCAAAAACGGTAGATACGCCGCATTGAGAGGTTGTCCGGCCGCATGCTCCCGCTTGATCATTTCCAGTCCGTTCAAAAAAGCTTGAGCCGGTCGATACTGATACCCAAAAGCCGTGGGTATGGAAATCTGCGGATCGATCGGCCCCAATTCCGAAGTGTTGCTCATCACGATCTCATCACCGGCGAGGCTGATCAACGTCGCTGCGCTTTTCGCCGCTTGCGGCACAATCACGCGCAAATGACTCGTCTTGGACAACAACGTATGCACCAGCGTCTCCGCCGCATTCGGGTCCCCGCCCGGACTTTCAATAAGCAAATCCACATTGCAATCATCTTCCAAAGAAGCTACAATCTCATGAAATGGCGCAATATCCTCCCGGGTGATGGCACTTTCCGGATGTGTGATATTCGCAATGTACACCAACAGCCTGCGCCCCGTCACCGTCTCGATCTCTTTGATCAGCTCCTGCCGCTCATAGCGATCGCGATGGATAGCATGGAACAAAGGCGTTTGCTTCGGCATATGAAGTTGACTCATAGATTGGTAGTCTCCTTCACTTCGATAATCTATTCCCCTCTAAAAGGTCTGCCATATAACTTCTCCTTACTGGGCTTAATCCCCAGCACTTCCATGTCCTTCTTCAGCTTCTGTACGGACTTGGCGAACATCTCGTACTCGTTCTCTTGGTTGTTATGGCGTTTGGACAACAGCTCATCTCTGGCTGCCAACAGGGCGTGAAACATCATCATCTACCCTCCTTACCTCGTGAGCAACACTAATTACATTATACTATATGCACACCATATCCAAAAGATACAGACAGTTGACATGGAGGTGTAGCATAAACTTTTCCTTTCAGCGCCATATCCGGGATAAAGCGAACCTCCCTCACAATGGATCAAACAAAGTGTCACAAAAAAATGAATATTTCATTCTATCATTTCTTCCAAGTTTCTCCAACCTTGCACCTCCCAATGACCTTCTGCTAGACTTGATGAATGATAGAATCAAACCTGTCGCAATTTCTGAATACCTTCACTCGATAAATAGCACATTCCAATGCGACGGCCACATTTTTCACTACAGATGAAAGGCACAAAGGAGACATTCCCTTGAAACATATCGGATTTTTGCAAGCACTGGAACACGAGCCGGCTGATCGGATCGAATATCAGTTGCGGCTCGACGATGAGAAGATCGCCCTCAACGAACTGTTGGGGCAATCGATTGAGCTCTCCTTCTTGGACGAGCTTCAATGCATTTACTGCGGGCGCATAACCAAAAAGTTTTACGGCAAAAACAATTCCTGCTATCCTTGTTACCGCGATCTGCCTGAAAACGACTTGTGCATCGTCAAGCCGGAGTTGTGCCACTATCATCAAGGCACTTGCCGAGATGCAACTTTTGGCGAACTTCATTGCCTGCAACCCCACATTGTTTATCTGGCTTTGAGCAGTAACGTCAAGGTCGGCATCACCCGCAAAACCAACATGATGAAGCGCTGGATCGACCAGGGCGCTTCACAAGCTGTGGCGATCATGGAAGTACCCAGCCGCAAGGACGCTGGAGACATCGAGATTATCCTCGCCCAATACGTCAAAGACAAAACAAATTGGCGCAAAATGTTAAAGAACGAAATCGCCGATTGCGACTTGCTCGCCATCCGGGAAGATCTTATCACCAAGTTGCCCGAACCTTATCATGCTTATCTTATTCCCGATCCTGAAATTGTTCCGCTCACTTATCCATCCTTGTCCACTTTGGAGAAAATCACTCCTCTCAGCTTGGATAAACAAGCAACCATCAGCGGCAAACTGATCGGGGTGAAAGCGCAATATCTCATTTTGGACACGGGTGTCTTTCAAGTGCGCAAGCATGCCGGGTACAAAGTGGCATTCGCGGTGTAAACCAATCATCGGCACCAAGCCATGTTTTACAAGCGAAAAAGAAGCCGTTCGTTCGGCTTCTTTTCTTGTTCATATAAACGCTCTCCTTGTCTCCCTCACCACCGCTTGCGCCATGGCGGTTTCTTATATTTAGAGTGGTTGCGCGGCGTTTTTCCCCACCATCGCGACAAGATCACCACACACAACACCAACACGATCAACCACACCATCACATGCGTCGCCAGCACCATCCCAAACAAGAACAACGCGGCCCCTGTCAACAGTGTCGCCACAACCAAGCTTCGCATCAACAACAACGCCAATATGAAGATCAGCACTCCCACCACGACCAAAATGGGGCTTAAGATCAACAGCGCGCCCGCCGCCACGCCTAAGCCGGTTCCGCCACGGAAATCGAGAAAACAAGAATACACACTGCCTACCACGACCAAGATCGCCGCCAGATAAGCACCCACCCAGCCCAATAGCGCAATTCCGAGCAAAGTGGCTGCCATCCCTTTCACCAGATCGATCACCAAAAGCAGAAACGCCTCTTTGAGGGGAAGTTGCGTATATCCCACCCCATGTTGTTCTGAATGGGAGCGGGACAATGCCCACCAATGGCAAGGCAAAGCCCCTATCACATAAGCTAAGCCCAAGACGAGTAACCAAGTCATGTCCGCTTTCCTCCCCTATCCCGCCGGCATCCGACGAAAGACCATGAAGCCGAGCACGACCAAGCCGCAATAGCCAAACAGGGGATACAGATAATGTACCAACGTGGGAAAGCCGATCAAGGAAAACACATACCCCATCCCAAATATCAACAACATGATCAGCGGCTTGCGCAATGGCACCACCTGACTCAGATTGGCAGCCAGTCCGTAGACATTGCCGATGAGCGATGTGAAAATCTCTGCCCACATCATCGCCAAAAAGAAAAATTTCACGCCTACGCCAAGTGTGCTAATCACATGGCCCATGGGGATATCCAACCGCGACACTTCCTGCCAGTGCAACTGCAACGCCAGATTGCAAGCAAACAGCATAATCCCTAACCCAATCCCACCGATCCAGCCCCCCAACTTGATCGTCCGCTCATCGGCGATTTCCGCCCCTAGCGGCACCAACACCGCCTGCGTCAACACCAGGTTGAACGACACATATACCAAGGCCGACGGCAACCAGTGGGCGTACCGGGGCTCGGGAATCAGCGAAGCCACAGATGCCAGCTCACCCGCCTGCCACGCATGAGATGCCACCATCACGATAAACAAAAACATGACTGGTACCACCAACGAATTGACCGACAACACTCCATCGATCCCTCGCAAGATAAAAAAAAAGGAAAAAGCCACCGTAAAAATCACGCCAGCATGGAACGACAACCCCAACTGCTCTTCAAACAGCGAACCCGTCCCCGACATCATCGCCGCCGTGACTCCCAGCAACATCACACTGATCATTGCCGCCATCATCGGTCCCCAGCGCTCTCCAAATAAATAGTGGTTAAAATCTTCATACGACCGCGCCTGCAACCGACATCCCAATAGCATCATCCGTGTCCCCAACCAGGCAAACAACACCGCGGCCACAAATACACCCCAGACGCCCCGCTCCCCGAACAACGTGAAAAACTGCATGATCTCCTGCCCAGAAGCAAAGCCCGCGCCCACCACTGTCCCAATATAAGTAAAGCCGATGCGACTGGCGAGCACCCACCGCTCCATCCCCAACACACGTCCCTTCTTGTCCTTCTGTTAGGACTAGTCTATGGGAGGAAGCTCGGGAATAGAACCTAACCCAGTCATCGCTAATGAATATGAGCGCGATATAAAAGTGTCTACAGCCAATACGAAAAAGAGAGACCCCAGCATGAAAGCTGGAGTCTCTCTTCGTTCACTTACGGCGCTGACTCATTAAAACGGCCAACCACCGATATTTCCATTGTCATTGCCATTGTTTCCACCATTGTTATCGCCATCGCCTCTTCCGGGACGGCCATTGCCGTGGTCGCCATTACCGCCGCCATCTTGTTCCTTACCCGTTCGGGTCGGATCGTTCGGGAATTTGTCCTCATGGTCATTGACGCCGTCACCATCGCTATCTTGCTCGCGGTCATCGATGCCATCATTGTTTTTATCGAATTTCGGCTTCTGTTCTTTCTTCCCGGACTTAAGCTCCACGGTGATTTCACTTGATTTCTCTTTGTTGGCCGGATCGGTCGCCTGCGTGTCAATTGCCACCACTTTGTAGCGGTAGACTTTCTTCTTCTCGCCGCCGCCACCAAAGAGGTCGCCCAGGTCAAAGCCGTCATCTTGCGGAGGCAAGGCAGACGGGTCTTTCCAGGAGGTGGAGCCAGCTGGCAGATCAGCTACTTTCACGAAATTGCCGCCATCGGCACGGAAGACTTGGTAAGTCACTTGCTCTGGTTGCTGTTGCCATTTCAACAGAACACCGTCTGGATGCGATTCATAAGACAAGTGTGGTGCTTGCAATTCGAATGGTCGTTTCGGCTCTTCCACACCCGGCGGTTTTTTGAATGAGTGTGGTGGAATTCCTTGGTGTGCCTCAGACATCACATAGCTGAAGATTTTAGCCGGCACACTACCACCTGTCACTTTCACAATCTCTGCGCCTTGTATTGGATACATGACATTGACTGCTGCCACCAGATCAGGGGTGTAACCAACAAACCAAGCTGCTTTTTCACCCTGGATCGTCCCGGACTTACCGGCCACATCCCGACCGTCTTTCAGTCGCGCATTATGACCCGTTCCATCATCATCAGAGATGACATGCTTCATCATCCGTGTCATATACCAAGCCGTTTTTTTGCTGAACACTTCTTTCGGTTGTTTATATTTATCCGGATCTTTAGGTTCCACGACTTCATCGTTTTGTGTTACACTCACAATCGTGCGCGCTTGATAATATTTACCTTCATTGGCAAACACGGCATAAGCTTGCGCCATTTGTTTTGTATTAACGCCGCCGTTTACACCGCCAAGCGCCAGAGCCGCGTACGACGTCCTGTCTGCCTCTTTCAAGTTCAATCCCAGCTTTTGCGCATAATCGAAAGCACTATTCAGGGTAACCACTTCATGTAACAGCCGCACGGTCGATTTGTTAAGCGACTTCTTAACCATTGTCAGCATAGGAATATTCCCCTGCGGCGGCATACCACCATAGTTAGACGGATTCCAATCTCCCGCAAAGTCAACAGTAATATCCTTTACAATCGAGTACTCATTGTAATCATGATCATTCACTGCTGGAGCGTATACAGTTAACGGCTTAATGGTCGAACCCGGTTGCACGGGCAACAGGGCGCGCTTGTCATATCCCGGTTGATACTGGCGACCGTTTCCGACTGCGACGATCAACCCGTTTTTCGGGTTTAGCATCACTATACTTGCATCCGCGTCTTTCATATACTGGCCTTTATTCACAAAAAGCGATTTGTCCTGCAATGCTTTTTCAACGGCCGTTTGTGCTTGCTGATTAAGAGCCGTTTTAATCACATATCCGCTTTTCCCCAGTTTTTCCGGGTTAATACCATAATCTCGTTTCAGTTCTTCTTGTACAAAAGCTTTATAATGATCGTATTTGCCCGCTCTTAGCTTTTGATTCCAACACTCTGTTTTCGGGCATGTCTTGACCGGCAATTTGGCTCTCTCCTCAGCCGTTTGTTTATCCACAATCGGCGGGATCACATCATCGACCGGCAAAACTTGAGTTAAAACCACATTGCGCCGCTCTTTGGCAGCTTCCGGGTTTTTTAGTGGATTATATTTATATGGTGCTTTCGGCATCCCTGCTAACAAGGCAATCTCTTCGATTTCCAAATGATCCCGTGTAGGATCCTTGCCGAAGTATACCTCGGAAGCAAGCTTGATACCATTGACGCCACCAAAATCAATAAAGTTTAAATATGCTTCCAGAATCTTATCTTTGCGCTTTTCACCCAGTTCTTTCTCCAAGTTTAGCGCACAGCCAATCTCTTTAATCTTCCGGGTATAGGTTTTATTAAAATCACCCAGTACAATGTTTTTACAAACCTGCTGGGTAAGGGTACTCGCCCCTTGGGCATTACCCATCGCGATAATGTTTTTGATTATCGCACGTCCCAAGCCTTCATAGTCAATCCCGTTATGCTCATAAAAACGACGGTCTTCCACTTTGACGAAGGCTGTCAATAACTCCGGATTCACTTTCTTAATTTTTTCAATTTCTACCCATTCCCGATATTCGTTGCCAAACACAGCTACTACTTTATTATTGCTATCGAGAAGTTTGGAGTTGGTCGGCATTTTCGTCGGATCTTTCGCTTTTTCCAAATCCAACGTTTCCGCCGACATCATCACCGCGGTACAGCCACCGACCATAATCAATAACGAAGTCAATAAGACCAGCATCATCCATTTCCAGTTAAAAAACCGTTGCCACCCTTGCTTTTGCGGGCCGCGTCCGCCGGTGCCCCTGGGGCCGCCGCTACGGCTAGAGCGGGAACGGGATCCGGCGCGTTCACTGCGAGTCCGTGGTGGCATGGGGCTGTATCCGCTTTTCATGCTCACCTTACGAAAATCGTCCATCGCGTCTACCTCCTGAAATACTGATCGTTCATCGCAGTATCTCTACCTGTCTGGATTTTCCTTCTATTAACAACTTCTTTTTCGGCTTTTGTCGGCTAGTTCCTGCCTCCGCACTTGTGCTATAGTGAAGCGGGAGGTGAGGGATAAATGCACGAGCGAGCCGCTATTTTTGCGTGTCGCTTCACCGGAGTGGTTGGGCTGCTGTTTTCCTTATTCTTATGGAAAGTCAGCGGACTCCCCTCTTTCATTGCCGGCTTAGTCAGCTCCTGTTTCTGGTTTGCCTTGGCGTGGTGGATTCAACGACGCGCAGGGTCTGCGATAAAATAACACATTCCATTATAACGGAAAGCCTATTGAAATGGTTTGTCATTTTTAAAAAATATTACAGTAATATTACAATGACTTATGTAGATTTTACATGAAATCTCCTGATAGTCAAACCCCCGGTTATTGGCATGCGGAACCAACCATGACACTGGCACAGAGCGGGCGAAGAGGAAATCAACTGCATCGTTTGGCCCGCTTCTGGGTCGTGTCTCGCGATTACGTAGATGAGAAATAACAAAGCCCCTTTTCCGATAAGTGCCTCATCATACGAGAAGCAAATGGGCAACGATGCCGCCAGCCCTTGGGGCCCATGAATTCCATTCCCGCCTCATTAGACGGCTAAACGCTAGACCACCGAACATAAGTGGCGATGAACCGGTCTGATTTGCTTCAAGGGCCTACTTTAATTCATTCGACACACTCTACTTTTTTATATTCTATTTCGACACCTTGTCGATGATTGATCACATTTTACCTCCCCTGTTTGCTCACCGGCCACGGGGTCTATGTCTATTATTTATGTAGTATTCTTTCATATTAGAAGCGGTGCCGCACGGCCAAGTTCTGGCGGCAGTTGGCATCAGGCGCATGAACAAGAACAACCCCGGATCACCTTGATATGATCCGGGGTTGTTTCATTTACTTATCGATATATACTGATTTGACCAATGTGCGGGCATACGCTTGCCCATCTTTCGTTTTTCCGCTCAATTCCACGGTGATGTTATACACACCCGCTTGCGATCCCGACACCGCACCAGTCAAGGCGGCGTCCGCTTTTTTGCTTTTGTTCAACGCCATTTCCTTCACTTGTCCTTGGGGATCAACAACCTTGATCTTGCCAGTCAAGGAGGCGAGGTCTACGCTCTCTAAGCCCTTTATCTTCAATTCTGCCGAAGACTGTTTGTTCAGTGCCGGCAGATCCAGTTCAACAGTGGTTTTGCCGATAAAATGGGTTGTCAGCAGGTATGCGTCTTTCTGTTTGGAAAGTAGCTTCACCTGCCAATTGCCCGCTTCTGGCTTGGCGACACGGATCACTTGCACTGTGGCGCCGCGGAAGAACGCCTGATCCTTGCTTTTTAGCACTCGATTCAGCACTTTGCCGGAAGGAGAAACAAGCGTCACCTGAGTGTCAGCAGCTTTGGTACGCACCGTGAAGATGGCTTCTTTCACACCCGGTTCCACAGGAACTTGCTGAACATGTTGTTTACTGATAGGCAATGCGCCACCACGGACAAAGGTTTCTTGTTTGTCGGTGCTGTTTACTGCCGCCGATGGTTGGCTAGCTTTCGGCTCAGTCGAAGCCGCAGCTGTCGCTGTGCTTAAAACAGACTCGATCTTGCTAAACACAGCACGGCCGATGCGAATCTCATCATGGTCGAGGTCAGAGGCAGTAAATAGATGGGTTCCATAAGGGAGGTCGGTGCTCCATACGTTGACTAACCCGTCATTCTCCCCGTATTGGGATAGATAGACTCCACCCAAAGCCAAAGCGGAGAAAGTCGGCCCCCAGCTGGTTCCAGCAGCGGTGTAATACTTGTTCAGGCGAGCGTTGGCGTGGTTATCCGTCTGTGCGCGGTATTTGGCCATCTCCCCTACTTGCAGGGAGTACGTACCCGGATCTTGTTTGCCCAGCAAAGCTGCCAGCCATCCGGCCCAGCTGCTGTACGCCAAGTCGGCCAAATGGGAGCCTTCATGGGGTGAACCCAAGGTGACCACTTTGTTGACATAGCGGTAAGCGCCATAATGGACCAAAGCGGCTTGAGAATCGGGGCCGCCCTTGCTGTGGGCGACAATATTCACTTTTTGGCCGAAGTGATTATAGATTTTCTCCAGCATACCGGCGAGCAGGCGCCCGTTGTCCATCGGAGTGGCCGCATCACCGCCGGGTGCGTCGTACAGCTGAACGAACGCCGTCCGATACCCTTTGTTGTATGCGGTTTCATACATATCATTTACACCGTGGTTCTTGGTTTCTTCCCACCAGCTTTGCGCCCTGCTGTGCAAGCCTTGCACAAAAACAATCGGTGGTTTGCTGAGGTCAGCATTGGCCGGGGTAGCCCCGATGAACCAAGTTCCCGGAGTGGTGCTGTTGCCCGGCGCTGGTAGCGCTTCCATTTGTGCCCCGTCGAAGGAGACTTGCCCCATCGGTTGCGGATCAGGAATTTTCCCGGTTGCTCCAACTGTTTGGTATGGCATAATCAGTAGCACACTGATCAGCAACATCAACCACACCTGCCGGCGCTTTCGCATGTAACATCCCTCCATTTTTAATGAAAACGGTATCCGCTTATCCCCTTTGTTGCTTTTGTAAAATTTCCATAAATTTTCAATCAACCCTGCTCGTAACAAAGGTAAAATAACAATGATTTCTTGCTTGAACACAAAAACGGTGCTGAGATAAGCGCATCCAATCCAATTGTATAATATTAAAAACATTAATTCTATAAAGATTGCATAAAATATTCATTAATTAATTTAAATAATCAATTTATTCAGAACGAATAAACCAAAAAAGCCTGACCACCCCAGATGGGTGTGTCAGACTGGCGTTTACCTCGTCATGCTGAACACATAGGAGAACCGTGTTAGAATCCCCACACTCCTCAACTCCTGCAATCCGTTTGCCGCAACCGCTCCACGAGTTGTTGCATATCAGCAGGCAATGGAGATTCCCAAGCCATCCACTCTTTCTGACGGGGGTGAAACAATTTCAAGTAAGTGGCATGCAAAGCTTGCCGGGCGATTAAATCTTGATCCCCACCTGTGCCATATACTTCATCACCGATGATCGGATGGCCGATGGAAGCGAGATGCAAGCGGATTTGGTGCGTCCGACCCGTTTCCAGTGAGAGCCGCACCAAGGTGGCCGCAGCCATCCGTTCCACCACTTCATAATGGGTCACCGCCGGATACCCTTCACCGGACTCACTGACCGTGCGGCTGATTTTTTGTTCGGGATCGATGTAAATCGCTTTGTCGATCGTGCCTCGGTCACTGGCAAAGCGGTGATGTGTGCAAGCCAGATAAACACGCTCATATCGTTTTTCCGCCATCTGCTCGGCCAAAAAAGCGTGGGCATAAGCATGTTTACCAACGACCAACAAGCCGGAAGTGTCACGGTCCAGCCGGGTGACCGGACGCATACGGTGTTTCTCCCCTCGTTCAGACCAATACTTCATCAAGCCGTTGGCCAAGGTTCCGTCTGGATACCCCCGGGTCGGATGAACCACCAAGCCAGGCGGTTTGTCAATCACGATGAGATCCTCATCCTCGTAAACAACGGTAAAATCGACGGGCTGAGGCGGGATATGATCCGTCTCTTCCGTTTGCATGCGAATCACGATCTGATCGCCGGCCTTAACCCGAGCCGTAAAATAGATGAACTCCCCATTTACCGTCACCAGGCGGTTTAGCTTCATCCGCGTCATAAAGCGCCTGGAAAAGCGATATTGGCGGCGCAACACTTGATGAAGCATCAGGCCGTCTTCCTCCAACGTGACAGTGTGTGTAAATGAAGCCTTGTTTTCTTGTTTCATGAACCGATTCAATCCTTCATCTCAGAGTATGAGTCGATCGCTCCTCAAGTGGCTGATGGTGATCCGCGGCCGCCTTGGGGAGGTTGGCTGATGGATGTAGTATATCACGCCCACCTTGGAAACGAAACGCGCCTCTTCTTGTCTCTGCACATAAATCCCTATGGACAAGCAGGGTTAGTTTCCGTATAATGAGCCCGAAACAACATACAAACCCATGGGGGAGCTGGATAATGGCCGGCTGAGAGTGTGTGCCGACACACAGACCCTTTCACCTGATCCGGGTAATGCCGGCGTAGGGATTTGGATTGATGGACATATCTGTCTGGCTAAACCAACGCCTCCCGGTCAGGGGGCGTTTTTTTGTTACGCGCGCGTTGGCCAATGCATGAAAACGCTATATCCACCTCCATGGGCGCATCAGGGAGCCTAGTGAAAAGAAAAGGAGCGGTTGTTAATGAAGAAACAATGGTGGAAGATCGGACTGACCATTGCTCTCTGCCTGTCCGCCGTGGCTTGCGGCAACCCCGCATCGTCCGGGACGACAGACGAGCAAAACACAGGAAAGAAGATCACCTTGGTCCTTGATTGGACTCCCAACACCAACCACACTGGTCTTTATGTGGCCAAAGAGAAAGGTTATTTCAAACAAGCCGGATTGGATGTGGACATCATTCAACCAGGTGAAAGCGGAGCGGAGCAAATGGTGGCCGGCGGCAAAGCTGATTTCGGCGTAAGCTACCAAGAAGCCGTTACACAAGCCCGCGTGCAAAAGGTGCCGATTGTTTCAATCGCCGCAGTGATCCAGCACAATACGTCTGGCTTTGCGTCTCCTGTTTCCAAAAACATCCAAAAACCGAAGGATTTTGAAGGCAAAACCTACGGCGGATTTGGCTCGCCAGTGGAAAAGCAAATGCTTGCTTCATTGATGCAACGGGAGCAGGCTGATGTGAACAAAGTGAATATCATCAACACCGGAAACACGGACTTCTTCACTGCGGTAAAACGAAATGTGGACTTCATGTGGATTTATTATGGATGGACCGGCATCGAAGCGGAGTTGAAGGGCCAAAAACTGAATATGATCTATCTCACTGATTATGCCAAAGAGCTAGATTATTACACCCCTGTTCTCATCACGAACGAGCAGAAAACCAAACAGGACCCCGCAACCGTGAAAGCGTTCATGAAAGCAGTCAGCCAAGGGTACCAATTTGCGATCAAACAGCCTAAGGAAGCGGCCGACATCCTGAGCCGGGCAGAGCCTGACCTCGACCCGAAACTGGTGCAGAAGAGCCAAGCCTGGTTAAGCCCGCGTTACCAAGGAGATGCTCCCGCGTGGGGAGTGCAAAAGAAAGAAGTGTGGTCGGGTTATGCTGAATGGATGAAACAACACGGCTTGCTGGAAGGCTCGTTTCAACCTGAGCAAGCATTTACCAACGCCTTTCTGCCTGAGGAGGGTAAATGAAAATGGCACAAGCGCTAGTCAGCGTGCAGATTCTGCCGCACACCCCAAATGGAGAAAGCGTCATCCCCTATGTGGACAGAGCGATCGAAATCATTCAGCAAGCAGGGGTACCTTACCGCGTCGGCCCGTTGGAAACGACGATGGAAGGGGAATTGCCTGAGTTGTTGGCGATTATCGAGCGCATGAATGAGGCCATGATCGAAATGGGCTGTCCCAGCGTGTTGCATCAGGTGAAAATCTACTTTAATCCCGCCGGCGCATCGATCCGCGGGTTGACAGGCAAATATGATGAAAAACAGTAAAGCGTTGGCCCCATTCGGCATGATTTTGTTGCTGTTAGCCGGATGGGAACTAACCGTCCGCACCAAACAGGTGGAAGCGTGGCTGTTGCCGTCACCCTCCGCTGTATATGAGGCTTGGACGGCATCTGTGGATCGGACACTGGAACACCTTGGGGCGACAGTGGAGATCGCCTTGAGCGGACTGGGCTTTGGTCTTGTAGCTGGACTGCTCCTCGCCACGCTCTTTCATCTGTCACCTTTGTTGCGCGCCATGTTCCAACCGCTGGTGGTATTGTCGCAAAATGTGCCGATGATCGCCTTGGCGCCACTCTTAATCATGTGGCTAGGCTTTGGCATCATGCCCAAAATCTTGGTGGTAGCGATCGCTTGCTTCTTTCCGATCGCCGTATCTACGATGGATGGATTCCGACAGACCGACCGCACCCTGCTCATCTATATGGAAATGGCCGGGGCCACACGCTGGCAACGCTTTAGCAAGCTGGAATGGCCTTCCGCCTTGCCTGCCTTTTTCTCCGGCCTTAAACTGGCGGCCACATACAGCGTGATGGGCGCCGTGATCGCCGAATGGCTGGGAGCCAAAGAAGGGCTCGGCGTCATGATGCAACTCGCCTCCGCCTCTTTCCGCACGGACCGGGTGTTTTTGGCGATGTTTTTCATCGCCGGAGTAAGCTTGCTTCTGTACGCCGCCATCTGTCTCATCGAGCGGCTGGTGGTTCGATGGCGCCCGCAAGTGAAGGGAGGGGCACCCCGATGAAGTTGGAAGTTAATGGCCTTTCCTTCGCTTATGGACAACGTCCTGTGATCGATGACCTGCATTTTGTTGTGCGTCAAGGGGAGTTCGTCTCGTTGATCGGCCCATCCGGGAGTGGCAAAAGCACGTTGTTTTATTTGCTGGGAGGCCTGCACTGCCCGCAAGCGGGAGACATACTTCTGGACGGCCAACGGATCAACGGTGAGCGTGGTCACTTGGCATATATGCCACAACAGCCCTCGCTGATGCCGTGGCGCACGATTCTTGATAATGTGCGCTTGGCCCAAGAACTGAGCGGGCTCAAGAACCCCACGCAACTCACACATTTGTTGCGTGGGGCTGGATTGGCCGAGGTCGCCGACCGCTATCCGCACGAGCTGAGCGGAGGCATGCAGCAACGGGCGGCTTTTATCCGCGCGTTGGCAAGCAACCGCGACTTGCTTTGCCTGGACGAACCGTTCGGTTCCTTGGACGCACTCACGCGAACCCGCATGCAAACTTGGCTCTTACGTCTCTTAGAGCAAGAGAAGCGCACCATTTTGTTTATCACGCACAGCATTGAGGAAGCGATCTTGCTGTCTGACCGCATCTTGGTGTTAAGCGCGTCGCCGATGAAGGTTATACGGGAAGTGCCAGTGCCTTTTGCACGCGGACAGGCCCGTTATGAACGGCGCGGCACGAAGGAATGGTTGGCATTGCAACGGGAGCTTGAAACGATGTTGCTCGGTTAGGAAATGAAAAAAGCGGGGAAAATGCTGCGAACGTAAAGCTTTCTCCCCGCTTTTTCTTGCTCTCAAACACCATATCACACCAACAATACCAATCCCCTGCACAGCAACATGCGCAGGGGATTGGTATATTTAATAGGAAACGCCAGTCCGCTTGTGTGTCCGTTTAAATTCATCAGGTAACGGATCAAAGAACTGCATATCCAGTCTTTTTACGAAACGGCCATCCGGTGTAATATGCCCGGAACCCCAAGTCGGGTCCATCGTCACCCAACGTCCGTTCAACTTGGCTTCTACCCAAGCATGACGTTGCCCACCCGCCTCGCCTTCCACAAAGCGACTGGGGATGTCTATGCTTCGTAGCAAAGCGAGAGTCAAGAACACATAATCCTGACACACTCCTTTGCGAGTGGACAACGATTTAATCGCACTGTCGTTCCAAGAGAACCGGTTATTCCGAAACTTATCCATGTCATAAGTCATATTTTTGGCTACATAGGTATAGATGGCGCGGGCTTTCGCGCGGTCGGTCAATTTGCCTGCGGTGATCTCTTTGGCCAAATCGACGATCAACGGATGATCGGATTGAATCCCGCGGCCTGGCAAAAGATCACGTCCATCCATTTGCGCCCGGCTGGTCACGCGAAAGGTCGCCACTGTGAAAAAGCGGAAGTAATCGCGGTTTTGCGAGGTGATCTCCGGCGCGTACAACGTCACATTGTATTCTCCCGCTCCAAAGCGTAACCAAATCTTGCTGTCAAATTGATAGCCTCCCACAGGCAAGAAATAGGTCGCTTTGTCCTTGCCTTTCTGTATGCGGACAATCATGTGCGTCGTTTGTTTGGCAAAAGGTGCAGATTCATCAATGCGGCCCGCGATACGATAAGTCAGGTCGGCCTGCTCGCCACCCACCAGCGGTGCTGTCAGGTGAATCCCCCGTTCGGCGTAAAGCCTGGTGAAGCGTATGGGTTCCTTCTCCTCCGCCAGCGGGTGATTCACATACAAGGTGGCCCCGTCCAGATAGGTTCCTTTCCGCTTGCTGTCAGGCACCAATATTTTCAGCTGATGAACCCCTTGCCCGTAAGTCAGGGGAATTTGTTCTTCAAACTGCCCTTTTTCCACAGAGACGACCCGGCGCGTTTCCCGTGCCCCCCGCTTCAACTGCACCAATACGGTACGCACATCGGAACGGATACGCCCTTTTAAGGAGACCGCTTCCCGCTTCTCGCTGTATCCCATGACCGGCTCATCCAGTTTGAGCTTCGCTTTTGCGGCCGCGACGCTGTATGACACATCCCGCTCCACAACATCGTTCAGATTCGCGGCGATAAACGAAGCCATCAAATAATAAGTATCTTCCTGTTCCTCGCTTGGCAATCTCAGTGTAACCCGATATTCCCCTTTGCCTTGAAACAGGCGAATCTTCTCATTAAACTGTCCCTGCTTGACGGGTGCGTAAACATCCTGTTCATCAGGAAGGTCGGGGTTCCCTCCCTTGCCCATGTATTTAATGTGTATCCATACGTATGGTTGGGACAGACTTTGATACTGGGTGATTTTTCCCGCCACAGGCAACATCGTGTCCACATGCATCTGATTGTGCGCAGGCTGGTTTAAGGTGGCTCCCATCTTTTTGGCATAAGGCTCTAAGGTGATCTCCTCGTTACTATGCCGTTTGTTTTCATCTTCCATAAGCTCTTGAAGCGTCGGCTTCTTTAACGCGGACGACACCCATTTGTCAGGGGCGAATCCCCCCTCCTCATATGTAGCCATGCCAATGACACAAACTGTCAGCAGTGCGCAACAGGTCACTATCCATCTCATGTTCATCGCTCTCCGGCCTTTCCGTCATTCTTTTCGGTCAAGCTCTTCGGACAAACGTGTTTTTTCACTTCTCATCACATATTTAAAACAACTCAGAAAAGATTATTTGCGAACCATCCCTTTTCCCCCTACCGCGACGGTTGCCGAATCGATGCCTTCCACGGGTTGGTTCATCTTGTAAACTTTATGGTTAATCACATCGCTGATCGTCTGGATATCCAATTCATCCCGCATCTGGTTAACCAGTGACTGATACAAATTGGAAAATTGAATCGCCACTTCTCTTGTCTCCAAACATTTCGGATTAAACAAAATCCCTCCTGTCTGTGAAACGGAGAAGAGGCTCTGGATTTTGGACAGCGTCGCCAAAATGTCTTCCGGCAGAATCCACATCGATTTGCGACGAAAAGTGCGCAACCGAAAGTGCGACTCAATGATCTGCGAGCGATACTCTTGCTTCTTGAGAAAAAAGTAAGCAAGCAATGCCTGATTGAGATCATGCATAATGGTGCTCAATTCCTTGTACAACGCCAATCGCTCCTGCATCAAGAGTTGCGTTTTGGGCCCCAACTTCAACGCTTCCGAAGTGAGCACCGTATTCACTACTATGGTACCGCAAAACAATAATGTCGAAAACAGGCTGGAGATGATCGCCGCATCGACTTCCGGGCTGAAATTGAGTTTCCATGATAATCCCACCAGCCCCAGCAACAACAAGACAAGCCCCACGCTGATGTATATCCACTTCTTGCGCAATCTCTTCTGCATGGTTTCTCCTCCGTCAAATGAAACGGGGCATGAAGTCCCGCCTCACGCCCCGTTCATCTCGTCACTTCGGCAAATGTGCTAAAAATGTTTCTTCGTCCCAGACCGTGATCCCCAACTTATTCGCCTTATCCAATTTGGAGCCTGCCTTCTCTCCAGCGATAAGCAGGTCAGTTTTCTTGCTCACACTGCCAGTCACCTGGGCGCCTAACGACTCCAGCAATTCAGATGCTTCCTTGCGCGACATGCGCTCCAACGTACCAGTGATGACCACGGTCTTGCCCGCAAATGGACTCTCCTCCGCTCCATCCCCAGCTCGGACAGGTGCAGGGCCGGTATAATGCATATTAACGCCCGCTTCTGCCAAACGACGCAGCGTCTCACGCACTTCTGGCTTCTTCATGTAAGTGGTAATGCTAGCCGCCATCTTCGGACCGATTTCTTCCAGTTGGGTCAACTCTTCCTCCGTCGCCGAAAGCAACGCGTCCATGGAGCCGTAATGTTGCGCCAAGATCTTGGCGCCCTTGGCCCCCACAAAGCGAATGCCCAAGCCAAACAACAGCCGCTCCAGCGAGTTGGATTTGCTCGCTTCAATGGCGCGCAGGAGATTGGCCACCGATTTTTCTCCCATGCGTTCCAAACGCAACAGATCTTCGCTTTTCAGATAGTATAGATCGGCCACACTGCGCACCAACCCCCGCTCAAACAGTTGGGTGACCACTTTTTCGCCCAGACCCTCGATGTTCATCGCGCCGCGCGACACAAAATGGATGATCCCTTCCCGGGTTTGCGCCGGGCATGCGGGATTGATACAGCGCAGGGCCACTTCCCCCTCCAAGCGGACCAGCCGGCTGTCGCATTCCGGACAGTGCGTCGGCATGGTGAAGGGCCGTTCGTCCCCTGTCCGCTTATCGGTGAGCACAGCCACCACTTCCGGAATGATGTCACCCGCTTTTTTCACTATCACATGGTCTCCCAACATCAAACCCTTTTCCCGAATCATGTCTTCATTATGCAACGAAGCCCGTTTGACCGTCGTTCCCGCCAGCGAAACCGGCTTTAGCACCGCGGTGGGCGTGACGACGCCGGTGCGCCCCACATTTAGCTCGATCTCCTCCAACCGGGTGACTGCCTCTTCGGCGGGGAATTTGTAGGCAATCGCCCAGCGCGGACTTTTGGCAGTGAAGCCCATCTCTTCCCGCAACGCTAAATCGTCCACCTTGATTACGATGCCATCGATATCATACGCCAGGTCAGGACGGCGTTCCTGCCATTCTTGCACGTACTGGAGCATCTCTTCGACACCTTCAACCGTCCGCCGTTCGGGGTTTACTTTAAATCCGAGTTCGGACAGGAATGCCAACGCTTCAGTATGGGTCGTAAAAGAGAGTCCCTCGCTCTGCCCAATTCCGTATAAGAAAATGTCCAATGTCCGTTCTGCGGCCAGCTTGGGGTCCAATTGCCGCAGGGAACCGGCAGCAGCATTGCGCGGATTGGCAAACAAGGCTTCCCCGCGCTCCTCCCGCACGCTATTCAAACGCGCAAACGCAGCTCGCGGCATGTACACTTCCCCGCGCACTTCTAAGCTGACTGGCTGACGCAACTTAAGCGGCAACGAACGGATCGTTTTCAGGTTTTGCGTGATATCCTCCCCCACCGTTCCGTCCCCACGAGTAGCGCCGAGCACAAACCGGCCATCCTCATATCGCAGGGAGACAGCCAAACCGTCGATTTTCAACTCGCATACATACCGCACCGGCTTGTCTCCGGCCGCTTTTCTCACCCGCTCATCAAATTCCCGCAAGTCTTGTTCGTTGAAGGCATTACCCAGACTGAGCATCGGAGACAGGTGCTCCACCTTCTCAAAATGGGGCAGGATTTCCCCACCTACACGCTGGGTCGGCGAATCAGGAGTGGAAAGCTCCGGAAACTCGCGCTCTAACTCAATCAATTCCCGCAGCAATTGATCGTATTCCGCGTCAGATATGGTCGGTTGATCCAACACATGATACCGGTAATTGTGTTCATTCAGTATGTCATGTAACGCTTGTACGCGTGCTTGGGCTTGTTCCAAATTCAATCCGTTTCATCCTCCTAAACTTAAGGACTGCATGTGAGTGGGTAAACACAGGCCACATGACGCCTTACGCTTTTTTGATCGGGGCGTACTTGGCCAACAGCTTTTTCACGCCGATCGGCGCCGGAAATGCGATGTTCAATTCCAAGTCCTCGCCTTCCCCTTGTACTTTTACCACTGTTCCCAAGCCCCACTTGGCATGTTCGGCTTTATCTCCCACCCGCCAATCGGCCACCACATTGGGGGTCGGCCGCACGACTCTGCGCGGGGTGGCGTTGCTGACTGATTGCCTGCTACCAACTTCTTCCACCAACTCTGCCGGAATCTCCTTCAAAAAACGTGAAGGTAAGTAGGAGGTGGTTTGTCCATAGATCGTTCGCGTCCGGGCGCGCGTCAGATGCAACACTTTCTCTGCCCGTGTGATGCCCACATAGGCGAGCCGGCGTTCTTCTTCCATCTCGTCTTCGTCATCCAACGAGCGCATATGCGGGAAGATCCCCTCTTCCATACCTACCAAGAAGACGGTGGGAAATTCCAACCCCTTGGCACTGTGCAGGGTCATCAGCACCACTGAATCCCCCTTGTCCGCCTCTTCCTGCTCGTCCCCCAATGCATCCAAATCGGAGATAAGTGCCAAATCGGTCAAAAATGCAACCAGCGACTTATCTTCATTGTGCTTCTCAAATTCTTGGGCCACCGATAGGAACTCGTCGATGTTCTCCAACCGGCTGGCAGCTTCCAAGCTGTTTTCCCGTTTCAATTCCTCGCGATAACCACTACGCTTTAAGACCTCTTCCGTGATCTCCACCGCCGACAAGTACTCGATCATGGCGTGCAGGTGGCGCACCAAGTCCACAAATTCGCTGAGCGGCTTCAATGTGCGTTGCGTCAGACCGATTTCCTCCATTTCCAACAAAGCACCAAACAGCGACAATCCGTGTTCACGGGCATAACTCGCAATCTTGTCCAATGTCGCTGCGCCGATGCCGCGCTTGGGCACATTGATGATCCGCGTCAAGCTCAGATCGTCATGCGGATTGACGATAAGGCGTAGATAAGCGAGCACGTCTTTGATCTCTTTGCGCTCATAGAATTTGATTCCGCCGACAATCGAATAGGGGATGTTGGCCTTCATCATCACTTCCTCCAACACCCGCGACTGGGCGTTGGTGCGGTAGAGAACGGCGAAGTTTTTATAAGGTTGCCTTTCTTTGCGACCCTGTAAAATATGCTCGGCCACATAGTGCGCTTCCTCATGCTCCGTCCCCGCCTCAAACAGGTGAAGCATTTCTCCCTCATCATTGTCCGTCCACAACTCTTTCGGCTTGCGCTCGATGTTGTGGGCAATCACATGGTTAGCGGCGGCCAAGATCTTCTTGGTTGAACGGTAGTTTTGTTCCAATTTGATCACGGTCGCTTGGGGATAATCGCGTTCAAAATTGAGGATATTGGTGATATCTGCACCGCGGAACCGATAAATGGACTGATCCGAATCGCCCACAACACAAAGGTTTTGATGTTTTTCGGCCAGCATCTTGGTAAGGATGTACTGCACATGGTTGGTGTCTTGGTATTCATCAACATGGATGTATTGAAACTTCCGCTGGTAATAATCTTTTACTTCGGGTTGGGTTCGCAACAACTTCACCGTCACCATCAACAAATCATCAAAATCGAGCGATTCGTTGGTGCGCAGTTTGTCTTGATATTTCTCATACACGTCAGCCGCTACTTCATCCATAAACGTCTGGGCATGCGCCTTCATGTCACCCGGTTCGTACAACATATTTTTGGCATGGCTGATCTTGCCCAGCAAAGTGCGCGGCTCAAACTTCTTGGGATCAAGGTTTTGCTCTTTTAACACTTGTTTGATCACCGTCAACTGGTCAGATGTGTCCAGGATAGTGAAATTGCGGGAATAACCCAGCCTGTCGATGTCTCTGCGCAACATGCGGACGCACATGGAGTGAAATGTGGAGATCCAGATTTCTTCTGCCATCGGGCCCACCAACTGGCCAATGCGCTCCTTCATCTCCCGCGCCGCTTTATTGGTAAATGTGATCGCCAACACATTCCAAGGATGAATCCCTTTCTCCGCTAACAAATACGCCACGCGATGTGTCAGCACGCGGGTCTTGCCACTGCCCGCTCCCGCAATGATCTGAACCGGCCCGTCGGTTGTTTCCACGGCCTGCTTCTGCATCGGATTTAGTCCCCGCAGAAGTTCCTCACCGGTTTTTAACACGCTGATCACCCTTTCTATTCGTCTCTTTCACCCACTTGACCGTCTTAGCCGCCCGTTCTGCATGGGTGTAGATCAAATTGCCGACGACGACGGTGTCGGCAAGCTCAGCCGCTGCCACCGTTTGCTCCTTTGTGGTGATACCACCGCCGTAAAAGATACGGCTTTTCCTGCATACACGTTGTGCAGCATCCACCAACGCCATATCACCAAATCGTCCGCTGTATTCGATATACAGCACCGGCCAGCAAAACAAATGTTCGACCAAACGCGCATACGCGACCATTTGCTCCTCCGTGCAAGCCGTCTCCGCCTGCGTGAGGCGCGCCACTTTGGCTTCCGGATTTAGCACCGTATACCCCAATAACAGCACTTTGTCCCACGGGATCAGGTCTCCGTACCTGCGCAAGGCATCCACATGCGCACCGTGAATCCAGCGCGCTTCCTTCGTATTGATAACGGTGGGAATCAAATATCCGTCAAATCCCGGTACCACCGCATTGATCTCCGAAACCTCTTGCACACACAAAACTCCATATTCACGGACACGATGGAGCAAATCCCTTGTGTTTTTAAACGTAATCCCATCCGTCCCGCCGACGATAATCGCATCCGTCCCCGCATTGCATACCAGCTTGAGGGCCAGATCGGAAATCGTCCGGTTCGGGTCTAATTTAAACACATGCCGCCACCTGGCGGCCCGCTCTCTCAATATTGTCATTGCTCATCTCGCCCCCAAACCTACAAGCATTATTATACACTGGGTAT
The DNA here is from genome assembly GCF_004343255.1 of Laceyella sacchari. Classification (GTDB taxonomy): domain Bacteria; phylum Bacillota; class Bacilli; order Thermoactinomycetales; family Thermoactinomycetaceae; genus Laceyella; species Laceyella sacchari. Next base: position 83,661 of record NZ_SMDD01000002.1, read on the forward strand.
TGTGGCAAAAGAAAACCCCGCCTATATGAATAAGCGGGGACTATTTGGTGACAAAGGGCCGGAACCGTTTTTTGCGCGCTTGCCTCCCGCGGTCACGTCAGCGAAAAAAGCAGTTGTTGCCACGATCGCTCTTCGGGGTACCGGCCTTCTTGCCTGCGATCAGGCTTTGTTGCCTTCCTCTTTATACAGGCGATCCAAAGCGAGCTTATACCCATCCGTGCCGTAATGAAGACACCGTTTGACGCGGGAGATCGTAGCCGTGCTCGCTCCCGTCTCCGTCTCAATCTGGTTGTAGGTGTAACCCTCTTCCAACATGCGCGCCACTTCCAAGCGTTGCGCAAGGGATTTGATCTCATTCACGGTACAGAGATCTTCGAAGAATCGATAGCAATCTTCCATATTCTCTAGATGAAGTACTGCATTGAACAATTGCTCGACTTCTTTTTTATTCAACTTGTTGAGTTGCATCCTTTTTCCTCCTCATGGCGAGGGCTTATAGCTTTTACTCTTTAAAGTAACACATTCTTTCATGTGTGAAAAGATTTTTGTCCTATTCCCTTTTAACCAAATGCCCTGATCCCTCCGCATGTGCAGCTTACCGCACGTGGGTGGGAACAGTCGGCAGAAGCCCCACTATTCATAAGAGTAAGCGCTTTCTGTCTGTGTCCATTTACAGTATACAAGAACTACTTGGTTTTGGCACGTCTTTTGCGATCATCCCCGATGCCACTGATCTGCTCGACATAGGTGGCTGAAAAATTATTCACGGGCGAAAGATGCGCACCATGATGCACAATTGGTACAATGGAGGAAAGAGTTTCCACTGACGAAACGAGGTGATGGTTTGTGTATCAAGGTGAAACATAAGAGCTACAAGAGTTCAAGTAATCCACTGCGTCAGCAAAGACCGGAAGCAGCAGGCGCTCTTCCGTGTGGAGCAGCCAGGCTTCGCCGGTTTCGGCATAAATAAATCAAATCAACCTTTCATCCTTCCTCAACCCATTTTTTACAAAAGCCACCTAATATAAAATATAGGGAATTTTTGCTTTCAATGGAGATGACAGGCTTGCGCCGCCTCGTCCATCACCTTCACGGCCAAAGGGGCATCATCCAGCTCCTCGCTCCTGAAGTCAATAAAGGCGAACATGTCGTCGATCAAGTCGCTCTTTCGCGAGTTTTCCCTTTTTTCTGTATCCTGATTGTTTGATTCCCTCTTCGATGAAACGAGTACCGTCGACGGATGCCTGAGAGAGGGCGCCAATCACACATCGGACGGGGTGTCGCCGGGTTGATGGAACCATGTTTGAAAAGAACGGCTCAACTTGCAAGGGAGGCAGAAACATGCACATCGGAGTTATCGGATTAGGCTATGTCGGATTGGTGACTGCGGTTTGCCTGGCCACTCAAGGGCACCGGGTCATCGGCGTGGACGTCGCGCAAGCCACCATCGACCAGTTGCAAAACGGAAAACCACCCATTTACGAAACAGGGCTTGCAGAGCTGTTGCGCCAAGCGCAGTCCGGCGGCGCAATCCGCTTCACGACGGATATCGCACATGCCATCAAAGAATCTACCGTCCTGTTTGTGACGGTGGAAACGCCTTCCCTGCCAGATGGCTCGCCCGACCTCAGCCAAGTGTGGGAAATATGTGACCAGCTAGCCATTTACGGGCAAGCGGGGCAGTTGGTCATCATCAAAAGCACCGTTCCGGTCGGGACAACCGATGCCTTCGCCGAACGGCTATCCAATAACCATCACATCCAATTTCTCGATGTGGTCCACAATCCAGATTTTTTGCAACAAGGGCGGGCGGTGGACGATTTCCTTTCCCCTGACCGCATCGTTGTCGGCTACGAAAACGAATCGACCATTCCTTTGATTAACGAACTGTATCATTTCAATCAAACGCCCATTCAATTTTGCCGGCGTACCAGCGCCGAACTTATCAATTATGCGGCCAACGCTTTTTTGGCGATGAAGATTTCCTATATCAACATGTTTAGCCAACTCTGCGAGACGTTTGGCGCAGATGTCACTGATATCGCGCAAAGCATTGAAAACGATCCCCACATGGCCCCGCATTTTCTCAAAGCGGGTATCGGCTATGGCGGTTCATGCATCCCGAAAGACATCCACACACTGATTCAGACGACTCGGGCGGAGGGAGTCCCCTTGCCGCTATTGGAAGCGGCTGACCGAGTCAACGCTTGGCAAATGACGCGCTTCGTGGAAAGAATCGAACAACGTCTGGACGCGCTAGCCGATAAACGCATCGCCTTGTTCGGACTCTCCTGCAAACCGGGAACTGACGATATCCGAGAAGCCCCCTCCCTTCGGTTCACCGAGATCACCTTGGCCAAGGGGGCCCACATCGTTGCGCACGACCCATTGGTGAAGGCGTTTCCTTATCCTCAAGTGGAATTATTTTCTGATCCATACACCTGCATGCAAGGCGCAGATGCCATCGTCATTCTGACGGACTGGCCCGATTTCCGCGCCATTAATTGGAAACGAATGTGTGAATTACCTAAAGAACCGCTCTTATTTGATGGGTGCAACCTATTCTCCATTCAAGAAATCAAGATGTTAGCCGGGTCTTGCCCGTTGGAGTACCATTCCATCGGTCGCCCCTGTGTAAAGACATTTGAATCCGAGAAACAGGTAAGGTAGAATGAGAAACGTATTGCGAAGAGAGGAGAGTTCCACATGGCGATCAAAGGCCGTATCGAACTGGAAAACGGGGGCCAAATTCTGATTGACTTTTTCCCCGAAGCTGCACCTAACACCGTGAAGAACTTCCAAAAATTGGCGAACGAAGGGTTTTACAACGGACTCACCTTCCACCGGGTCATCCCCGGCTTCGTCAGCCAAGGCGGTTGCCCCCATGGCATCGGCACGGGAGACGCAGGATACACCATCCCTTGCGAAACGAAAAACAACCCACACCGCCATGTACCAGGTGCGCTATCCATGGCCCATCGCGGCCCAGACACAGGTTCCTGCCAATTCTTCATCGTGCATGAGCCCCAGCCTCATTTGGACGGGGTCCACACGGTATTTGGTCAAGTGACATCCGGCATGGAATACGTAACCAGCATGAAACAAGGCGAAAAAATGAAAACCGTAGAAGTATGGGAAGAATAAACCCAACAAAAAGACTGCTACCCTAATCAAGGTTAGCAGTCTATTTCAATTCTTTAGCTGAAAAATCACTAAACACTCGCCTCTTCTTTCCGTCTGCATTTATAAATGCGGGCAATGCCGTCAGCGATGCACTTGGCGTACTCTTCTAAAAATGATTCAAGGGATAACAGGTGATTGTCTTCTTCATGGGTGATATATAATGATTTGACTGCAATCGCCGGCATCTTCACTTGTCTCAGCTCCAACATCTGTCCGTCAATCCACTCCGTGTCGTTCTTCTTTCCCAAATCCGCCACCCCGTGCTTGCGCATGAATAAGGCGATTTGATTATGCAGCCAACATTGGATCCGGCGTGTTTCGCATCCGGCGACCACGCTGACATAGGAAGCGAAGCCCGATGCTTTCGGATCAAGGGAAGCGTTGGTATGGATACTTAAAAATAAATCCGCACCGCACTGATTGGCCCATTGAATGCGCTCCTCTGTACTGGTCGTGACATCCATCGAGCGTGTCATCGTCACCTGAAGGCCATCATAGCGAAGCAGTTGCCTGCGGATGTGACGGGCGATGTTTAAGCACACCTCTTTTTCCGATAATTTATTCCCAACCGCTCCGTAATCCGCACCACCGTGTCCCGGATCTAAGCAAACTAACACCACAATGTCACCTCACGACTCACCATTCTCCACTCCTCGTCGTCTTATCCATTAGTTCCCGTCTTACACTATACCAAAACACCATTCCACGCCAAACTTTTTCTTTTTTCGTGGAGCGGGCCGATTCGGAAAAGAAGGAAGGCGACATTCCACTTGGAACATCGCCTTAAAAACCCGTCACGTCAAAAACGGTCTTGAATCACCAATTGATCGAGCGGCAACCGGTTGGTCGGACGGGCCGGAGCTTCGGCTTTCCCCACAGATATCAACATAACAGGTACATACCGTGCGGGAATGTTAAATTCCTCGATCAGCGCCTGCCGGTTGAAACCGCCCATGGGACAAGTGTCATACCCCTTCGCTTTCGCTGCCAACATCAGTTGCATAGCCGACAACGACGCATTCATTATCGCTTCATCGCGCGCAAATTGCGGGTTGTTGGTATACGCGCCATCAATTTGCGAAATCATGTTGTCGTGGATTTGTTGGGTGATGTGCCCTTCTTTCAACGCTTCGCCATAGATCTGATGCCCCGTTTTATTCGCTTCCAAATCCCCCAGCACCGCTATCGTGACGCAAGAGTCAACCACTTGCTCTTGGTTGTAAGCGATCGGTAACAATTTTTGCTTTTGCTCAGGCGAAGAGATGACGAGATACCGCCAATGTTGCAAGTTCCAGGATGAAGGGGCTTTGGCCGCCAGTGTAAGGATTTCCTCCAGATCCGCTTGTGGCATTTCCACTCCTTTTTGGTACTTGCGCACACTGCCGCGAGCTAGCATCACTTCGATAGCCGACGCTGCTGTCGATTGTGTCATGAGCGATTTCCACCTTTCATAAAAAATAACTCGTTAAACTCATTTTACTATATTATAGTAACTAAGTATACAAAAATAATAAAGACCTCAAAAACAAAAAAAACTTTCTTTCACATGCTTGCCACTGGTTATGAGCGAGGCTCCCTCACCAACAGCGTACAACACTCCACATGGCCCGTTTGTGGAAACATGTCTACCGGTTGCACTTCCTGCACCCGATATCCCAATTCCAGGAGCAACTTGGCATCCCGGGCAAGGGTGGCGGAGTTGCAGGAAACATAAACCAACCGCTCCGGACGCATGTCAGCCACCGTCTTAAGTAACACAGGGTCACACCCTTTGCGCGGTGGATCAACAATGACCACATCCGGTTTAATCCCTTCTTCCAACCATTTGGGCATCACTTCCTCCGCGGCTCCGACGGCGAAATGAGCGTGAGTGATCCCGTTCAATCGAGCGTTGGCTTTGGCGTCGCGAATCGCCTCAGGCACGATTTCCACGCCGTACACCCGTTTGGCGTGTTTAGCCAAGTACAGGGCAATGGTACCGATGCCGCAATAAGCGTCGATGACGGTCTCGTTTCCGGTCAAGGCGGCATAGCGCAAAACCTGATCGTACAGCACTTTGGTCTGGCTGGTGTTCACTTGGTAGAAGGAATGGGGAGAGATGGCGAATTTCACATCGCCAATGGTATCGTGAATCACTTCTTTTCCCCACAATCGCTTGTTTTTGGGACCCAAGATCACATTCGTCCGTTTGCTATTGATGTTTTGCACCAACGATGTCAGCTCTGGAAACGCCGCCACCAGCCGTTTAACCAACTCCTTGCGCTTGGGCAGGGATTCTCCGTTTGTGACTAGCACAATCATCATTTCTCCGGTGTTGGAACCGATTCGTACCATGACATGGCGCAACACCCCCGCATGTTTTTGCTCGTTATAGATGGGGATGCCCAACTCCTCGGCCTGCGCCTTGACGAAGCGAATAGCCGCATCATTTAATTCGTGCTGGATTACGCACGATTCCATGTCAATGATATTATGAGACCCTGGTGAGTAAAAGCCGGCGACTACTTTTCCCTGCCGCCGCCCGAACGGCACTTGCGCTTTATTGCGATAGCGCCACGGATCACTCATTCCCAACACCGGATGGATCAGCACATCATCCATCCCGCCAATCCGTTTGAAATGGTCAGCCACCTGTTGCCGTTTGTGCTTCAACTGCGCTTCATAGGAAAGGTGCTGGGACTGGCAGCCACCGCAAGCCTCATAGACGGGGCAAACCGGTTCGATCCGATCGGGATGGGCTTGCACCAGCTCCAACAGCTTGCCGCGCGCGTAATTTTTTTTGACGGATTCGATCCGTACCCGCACAGTTTCACCGGGCACAGTCAAAGGGACAAAAACGGCGAATCCCTCATATTTGCCCACACCGGCTCCGTCATGAGCCTGTCCCGTCACCTCTAACTCAATCATTTGTCCTGGCTGCACAACCAACAGTCATTCCTCCATTAGCTATCATAATCTTCTATACTGTTCCGCCTGCTACAAGGCCCGATGGGACGTGCGGCTTTTATCCATTCATGAAAAAAACGTCCACCGCTGTATGATGAACGCTAAGGGCAAAAAATCTCGAGACGGCGCGGCATAATCTCAAACCTTCCCACCAAATGGCCGCCATGTTCCCCATCCAAATTCAGCTTCAATGTTTCAGGCGAGTCTACGTCGATTTGTTCCGTTTGGAAATAAACCACCCGCGAATCATGCACATGCTCCCCCTTCATGGCCAATGTTGCCAATTGCAGGAGATCTGTCATGTTGGTCTTGGGCACTACCAATACATCAAACAGACCATCACTGATATCGGCCGTGGGCGCCAACCGTTCAAAACCGCCTACCGACACGCTGTTGGCAATAATAAAGAGCAGGACTTCCGCTTCCCACTCCCCGCGCGGAGTCTGCAAACGCAACGGAAATGGCTTATGCAAGGTTCCCAGCTTCTCAATCGCTTTTGCATAATAAGCGAAAGGACCCATCATGGTCTTCAGGCGGCTGGGCGCTTCATAAGTAACTTCGGTGATTCTTCCCGCAGCGGCCACGTTGATGAAATAACGCTCACCGAATTTGCCCACATCAACCAAGGTGGTTCGGCTCCCAGTGATGACATCGCATGCTGCCAAAATGTCCCGTGGCAACCGCAACGCCCGCGCCAAATCGTTGGTTGTTCCCGCTGGCAAGATGCCCAATTTGGGTGGATGCTCACATCCGGCCAAGCCATTGACCACTTCATGAATCGTCCCGTCCCCTCCCGCAGCGATCACGACATCAAACTTCCGTTCCGCCGCCTGGCGCGCTTCCTCCGCTGCCGTCCAACGTTCGGTCGTTGCATAGCAAGAGGTTTCAAACCCGGCTTGTTCCAATTTGGTCAGCAGCTGTGGCAATTGCTTGACGACCAATTCCCGACCCGCAGTTGGATTATAAATCAGGCGAGCGCGTTTCATTTCACTGCCACCCCCCTGTATGCTTTCACGGATGCTTCCATTATGATTTTAGTTTACCCAACTTCCACCCCGACTTCACATTCAGATCGAACAATCCTGTGTCGATTTCCCCCGCCAACTGCCAACTCCCCGTTATCATGAGCGCAAAAAAGCCTTTTCCCGTAGCCAAATAGCCGGGAAAAGGCCAGGACACATGTTTCAATCAGTGTGGCAAGTAAACCAGTTGGAACAAGAACAGCACAGCAAACATATAAACCAGTGGATGAACCTGCTTACCTTCTCCTTTGCACAGCTTCATCAACGGATAGGAGACAAAGCCCAACGCGATACCGGTAGCGATGCTGGATGTCAATGGCATGCTCAGAATCACCAGAAAAGCAGGAAACGCTTCATCAATGCGATCCCACTTGATATGGGCCACATGCCCCATCATCAGTGAACCGACCACGATCAGTGCGGGTGCGGTGATTGCCGACAGCCCTGACACGGCACCGATCAACGGGCTGAAGAAAGCGGACACCGCAAACAGCAAAGCCACTACAACCGCCGTCAATCCTGTCCGTCCTCCTGTCGCTACACCTGATGCCGATTCAATATAAGCAGAAGTTGGGCTCGTTCCAAAAATCGAACCGATGAGAGTTGCCAGCGAATCGGCCAGGATGGTCCGCTCCCCGCGCGGCAGGTGATCCCCGTCCATCAGCTTCGCTTGTTTAGCCACTCCCAACACGGTGCCGGTGGTGTCAAACAGCGTCACCAGCAAAAAGGAAAATACGACTGCATACAAGCCGAAATCAATCACATCCTGCACAGCGGTGACCGGATTGGAAACCGCCAACTGTTCAGGTATGCGAGGCAAAGACACGATTCCTTTGTCAAATGACAATTTCCCCATCAAGGTAGCGATGATTCCCGTACCCAGCATCCCGATAAACAGAGCACCATTGATGTTTAGTGCCAGGCAGATCAAAGTAATCGCCAAACCGATCAAGGTGAGAATCACCGAAGGGGAGTGCAGATCGCCAAGTGCTACCAAGTTGCTTGGATGATCTACCACCAACCCTGACATGCGCAATCCGATAAACGCGATGAACAAACCGATTCCGGCGGTGATGGCGCTTTTCAAATTGCCGGGAATCACTTCGATCAGTTTGGTTCTCAGAGGAGTCAAGGACAGCAGAACAAACAGCACTCCCGCGACGAAAACAGCGGCAAACGCAGCCTCATACCCCAATCCCTTGTGCCCCTGCACCACAGAATAGGCAAAATAAGCATTCAACCCCATCGCCGGCGCAATCGCAATCGGATAATTGGCGAACAATCCCATGATCAGGGTACCGACAATCGTTGCGATCACCGTAGCCATAAAGCTCATTTCAAACGGAACACCGGCATCTTTCAAAATAATCGGGTTGACCACAATAATATATGACATCGTGAAAAACGTCGTCAGACCGGCGACGATTTCATTTCGTACAGTCGAGCCAGCTTTTTTGATATTAAACATGAATGAGTTCCTCCGAAACACGAATATTAAACATCACAACAACAATATTATTCGTTTTTTAATCTTTTTTCAATGGGTGATTTTTCTATCTGTGCTAACCCGGTCAATAACAGGATGCATCCTCCCCTCCCAAACCATGCAAAAAAACAGCACCTTTCCCCAGTTGATAAGGAAAGGTGCTGTTTTCGCTTTCGTTCTTTTGCCGATTATTTATCCAGCCATTGGGTGTGAAACACGCCTTCTTTGTCCACCCGCTGGTAAGTGTGCGCTCCAAAATAATCCCGTTGTGCTTGCAACAGGTTGGCAGGCAGCTGCTCAGAGCGGTAGCTGTCATAATAGCTCAGTGCGCTGGCAAACGCCGGTACCGGGATGCCGTTGAGCACCGCTGCGGCAACCACTTCACGCCATGCTTCTTGATATTCTTCCACAATGCCTTTGAAATAGGGATCCAAGAGCAGGTTGGTCAAGCCGGGATCGCGGTCATACGCTTCCTTGATGTTTTGCAGGAAGCGAGCACGGATGATACAACCGCCACGAAAGATCATCGCGATTTCACCCGGCTTCAAATCCCAACCAAACTCGTCGGAAGCGGCTTTCATCTGTGCGAATCCCTGTGCGTAAGAACAGATTTTGCTCGCGTAAAGGGCTTTTCTGATCGACTCCACAAACGCTTTGCGGTCTTGAATTACGGTACAGCCCGGTTTCGGCCCAGAGAGCAGCTTGCTCGCTTTGATCCGCTCATCTTTCATCGCTGACAAAAAGCGTGCATACACCGATTCGGTGATGATAGTCAAAGGCACACCCAAGTCCAGCGAACTTTGGCTGGTCCATTTGCCTGTCCCTTTTTGGCCAGCGGTGTCCAAAATCTTTTCCACCAACGGCTCGCCGGTCTCTTCGTCCACTTTGGCGAAAATGTCAGCAGTAATCTCGATCAGGTAGCTGTCCAATTCGCCTTGATTCCACTCGGCGAACACTTCATGCAGTTCCCGGGCATCCATGTTCAAAAGGTGTTTCATCAAGAAGTATGCTTCACAGATCAACTGCATGTCCCCATACTCAATGCCGTTGTGAACCATTTTCACATAATGACCGGCTCCGTCCGGACCGATATATGTACAGCAGGGCTCCCCATTCACTTTGGCGGAGATGGCCGTCAGAATCGGCTCCACCAACTGATAAGCTTCACGCTGTCCGCCTGGCATGATCGCTGGCCCTTTCAACGCCCCTTCTTCACCGCCGGATACACCCGCGCCGATAAAGTGAATGCCCGCTTCAGACAGCTCTTTGTTGCGGCGAACCGTATCCTGATAGAACGTGTTCCCACCGTCGATCACGATGTCCCCAGGTTCCAAATACTTTTTCAACTGGGCGATCATATCATCCGTCGGCTTGCCCGCTTTCACCATCAACAAAACCCGTCGCGGACGTTCCAACGAATTGATAAATTCTTGCATCGTGTATGTGCCGACCAGTTTGCGTCCTGCATGCTCTTCCAGCATTTGTTTTGTTCTTTCCGGTGACCGGTTGAACAAGGACACGGTATATCCTCTGCTCTCAATATTCAAGGCCAAGTTTTTGCCCATGACTGCCAGGCCGATTACGCCAATATCACTTTTCGCCATCAGGCTCCACCCTTTCTTCTCATCACATTGGCCTCATCGGTGTCAATCTACCGTGAGGCTTTACAAATCAAACATCGGAATGTCCCATGCAAACGCCCGTTCCACAAACCAAGCCAGCCCGAACAAGGCGATTACGATGGTTAAGCCACGTGCCACAAGGACAGATGGCTTGTACCGCCAGGCATAAGTCAGCAAGGGCCACACCAAAGCGACTAGGACGATTTGTCCCACTTCTATCCCAATGTTAAACGAAAACAATGCCGTCAACAAATGGTTTTTCGGCAACTGGATATCCGCCAAAGAACCCGCAAATCCCAAACCATGAATCAATCCAAAATAAAATGTCAGCACCCAGCGCTTTACCCATGGTTTCCCTTGGGCCAACCAAACATTTTCCAACGCCACGAACAAAATGCTGAGGGCGATCAACGCTTCCACCCATTTAGACGGAACAGCCAAGATATTCATCATCGCCAAGAACAATGTGATGGAATGCGCGACGGTGAACGAAGTAACCACCTTAAGCATCTCCCGCCAATGATCGCGCACCAGTAGAAGCGCCAGCAAAAAAGCCAAGTGGTCAAACCCAAACCAAATATGCTCCACGCCCAGCTGGAAAAATTCTTGCGCGGCCACCCACCAAGACAGAGCCGTTCCGGCATGAACCGTCAACTCCCTGACACTCTCGCTGAAGACAAATGTGCTCTTCGTTCCATTTTCCAAGAGGGTCAGCACATTTTGATGCTGTTTACCTGCTACGTCAAAAAACAGGTCGTCTACAAAGGATAGCTTGCCCAATTTTTGATTGGATGAATAAACCAACTTCAGTTCCACATGCGCATGGTTCTGCCACTCTGCAGCCATTAAGCGCATCTGCATCGGCTGATCTTCATTGCTGATCTTAAAAGATTGACGGATTACGCGCTCCAGTTTGGATTTGGTTTCAGGTGACAATGGTTCATTTTGTTGCAATCGAATCCCATCGATCCGCGCCAATAAGGCTGCTTCCACCAACATCTCCACGGTGAGAGATGTCTTTTGCAACGAGGCTTTCGTCGACACAATGGTCAACGGATGGGCGGACGTTTGATGCACAGGCAATAACAAAAATAAGGCCAGGACGAAGGTCAACCACCTGCACCACCCGTTTTGCATCGGCATCACTCCTTGTCAAACATACTCACGATTATATCACGTTTGAACGAAGGCATTTGCCCAACTAGCGAAAATGTTCATACGCCTATGCACCTCGGGTGTTGTCCTTTTGCTTTGAAATCATTAGAGAGTAGCATAGTCTGAAGCCCCCCTTATAGTCAAGGGGAGCTTATCGGTTTCACTGCCCATACTTCCTGCACAACCGCCTCGATCCAGCGCGGAATCAAAGGGCTGGGCAAATAAGCTTGCCCCGTGTACAGCACCTCGGCGCCACTGAGTCGCTTTGGCAACTTGTTCCGGGTAAAAGTGCCCTCGCTCAAAAAGAGGGGCACAACCAACACCCGGTACCTTGTTGACAACGCTAAAAGCTGCTGTCGTACATTGTCTGGCAACAAGGTCGCACAGGCAACAGCGGCAAATCCCAGCTTGGCTTGCAATTGCCGAGCCAAACTCTCCATCATCGCCTGCCACCGTTCCTGAAAACCAGTCTGGTCACTCCCATGCCCCACCAATAATAACGCTTCTTCTGCTGGCTGGGTAGATAGAGAACCCGCCCGTTCGGCCAGTACCTTCACAATCAACGGATGATCATCCATGGCTGGGCACAAGCGAACAACCAGATCGCCTGGCACCGCCTGCTGAATCATTTCCTTGTGAGATTCGCCCCCCATGCCCAGCAGGTGACGGATCTCTTCTATATGGGTGCTTCCAGAGGAAACGAATAGTGGCACCGCGGCAAGGTCAGTCACCCCTTGCTGTTTCAGCGACGCGATCCCTTGCGCTACCGACCGTCCAGGCACATACTCCAAAAAACTGGTCGCCAGCGGAGCATCTACTGCCGCTTGGGACACAGCACAGTCAACCAAGTGCACCCAATCTTTGTTTTTTGAACCATGCGCGATCACCAGCACACCGCGTTTACCCATCCAGCCTCACCCCTGTGTTTTCAACTGCCTGTTTATGCTCTTTTTCGATAGATGCGGCGGTACGATTGCAGGCAGAGAAAAGCGAAAAACACGCTAACCAACCCGCTCAATATGCTTTCAGACACCAGCAATAGATTCACCAACCCGTCGGCCACCAGCAACCCGATTGTAATCAAATACACATAACGGGAAAACGGCTTACCTCTCAGCTCATAAAAAGTGACATAAAAATAAAGTGCTACCAAAAATGAATGTACGGCAAAGACGGGCAATTGAGCGACAAACAGTTGATAAAGCCCTCCGCCGAGAAACAAGACAGCGATGATCAGGTAAAAGCCCAACATCTCTGTCGCCCCCTTTTTAAAAGGAGCCCGCCTCTTTGAAAGGCGAGCTCCCCAACCTTTTATAGTCCGATTTCTTCTTTAATCAATTTATTGACCAGTTGCGGATTGGCTTTCCCTTTGGTCGCTTTCATCACTTGACCCACGAGGAAACCGAGTGCGCGGTCTTTGCCGTTTTTCAAGTCTTCCACCGACTCTTGGTTGGCCGCCAACACTTTGGTCACTTCCTCACGCAACTGCCCTTCGTCGCTGATTTGGACAAGGCCCTTCTCTTCGACGATCACATTTGGTTCTTTACCAGTTTCAAGCATCTCTTTAAACACTTTTTTAGCGATTTTGGTGCTGATCGTCCCTTTTTGGATCAGTTGAATCATGCCAGCCAGATGAGCGGGCGTCATCACGATGTCCGTGATCTCTTTCCCTTCCGCATTGAGGTAGCCCAACAGATCAGTAATCACCCAGTTGGAGGCCAATTTGGGGTCGACATTGGCCGCAACCACTTGCTCATAATAATCGGCAACTGCCTTGGTATTGGTAAGAATCGTGGCATCGTAGTCGGACAGTTGGAATTCTGTCATATAACGCTCCTTACGAGCATCCGGCAACTCCGGCAACTCGCGACGGATCGCTTCTTTCCAATCCTCTGAAATATGCAGGCGCACCAGGTCCGGTTCTGGGAAATAGCGGTAGTCATGCGCTTCTTCCTTGCTGCGCATCAACTTGGTGCGATTTTCATTTTCCAACCAGCGCAAGGTCTGCTGAGTGATCTTCTCGCCCCGATCCAACATCTCCGCTTGGCGTCCTTGCTCATACTCCAGCGCCCGCTCCACATTGCGGAACGAGTTGAGGTTTTTCATTTCCGTTTTGGTGCCAAACTCTTTTTGTCCCACCGGCCGTAAGCTGATGTTGGCATCACAGCGAAGCGATCCTTCTTCCATCTTCACATCGGACACGCCGGTGTACTGAATGATCTGCTTCAATTTCTCCAGATATGCTCTGGCTTCCGCCGGAGAGCGCAAATCAGGCTCTGATACAATCTCGATCAATGGCACTCCGACCCGGTTGAAATCGACGAGAGAGCCTTCTCCCTCTTCCAGGTGGTTCAGCTTTCCTGCATCCTCTTCCAAATGCAGGCGTGTGATCCCGATTCGTTTTTTCTCCCCATCCACCTCAATCTCAATCCAGCCGTTTTGCCCGATGGGTTGGTCATACTGCGAGATTTGATACGCTTTGGGTGAGTCTGGATAGAAGTAGTTTTTCCGATCAAACTTGCTGTATTCGGCGATCTCGCAGTTTAAGGCCATAGCAGCCTTGATCGCGAAGTTGACCGCTTCTTTGTTAAGCACCGGCAGCACTCCGGGATGTCCCAGGCACACCGGGCAGGTGTGGCTATTTGGCGGAGCCCCGAATTCCGTAGAACAGCCGCAGAAAATCTTGGTTTTCGTGGAAAGCTCCACATGGACTTCCAGTCCGATCACCGTTTCATATTTGCTCATGCTTGTTTCCCTCCCAACGGCGGAACAGGCAGTCGTTCCGTTTCTTGCTCAAACGCGTGTGCCACACGGAGTACGGTCGCTTCGTCAAATGCTTTGCCGATGATTTGCAGGCCGACCGGCAAACCTTCAGCCAAGCCGCACGGCACGCTGATCGCGGGCAATCCAGCCAGGTTGACAGGGATGGTCAAGATGTCGTTCATGTACATCGTCAACGGATCGTTGATGTTTTCTCCGATCTTAAAGGCTGTCGTCGGCGTCGTCGGACCAACGATGACGTCATAGTCAGCGAATACCCGTTCAAAATCTTGACGGATCAAGGTGCGCACTTTTTGCGCTTTCAAATAGTACGCATCATAATAACCCGAGCTAAGCGCATACGTACCCAACATAATCCGCCGTTTCACTTCCGAGCCGAATCCTTGGCTACGCGTTTCAAGGTACATGTCCAACAGGTTTTGCCCTTGTTTGCGCACACCATAACGAACCCCGTCATAACGGGCCAAGTTGGACGATGCTTCCGCTGGAGCGATCAGATAATAAGCAGCCACGGCATAGTCGGAGTGAGGCAACGACACCTCTTCCACCACCGCTCCCATTTGTTCCAGCTTCTTGATCGCCGCTTGAACGCGCTCTTTAACCCCCGCATCGATCCCTTCACCCATCATCTCTTTGGGCACTGCCACTTTGAGCCCTTTGATATCGCCCGTTAAGGCGGACAAGAAGTCAGGCACGTCCACTTGGGCCGACGTAGAGTCTTTGGCATCATGCCCGGAAATCGCCTGCAACACATAAGCGGCGTCTTCCACGTTTTTGGTCAACGGACCGATCTGATCCAGCGATGAAGCAAAAGCGACAAGACCGTACCGGGAAACCCGTCCATAGGTAGGCTTAAGGCCGACCACGCCGCAAAACGCCGCTGGTTGCCGGATCGATCCGCCTGTGTCAGAGCCCAAAGCGTAATAAACTTCTCCCGCAGCGACAGCTGCCGCAGAACCGCCACTAGAACCACCCGGCACCCGGGAGAGGTCCCAAGGATTGTATGTAGGATGGA
This sequence comes from Laceyella sacchari, assembly GCF_004343255.1. GTDB lineage: Bacteria > Bacillota > Bacilli > Thermoactinomycetales > Thermoactinomycetaceae > Laceyella > Laceyella sacchari. The sequence goes on from NZ_SMDD01000002.1 coordinate 98,871, forward strand.
AACCGGAGTTTTCCGTAGAGCCACCCATGGCGAATTCATCCATGTTCAGTTTGCCGACAGTCACCGATTCAGCTTCAGCAAGCTTATCGACAACGGTGGCATTGTAAATCGGGTTGTAGTTGGCAAGCAACTGGCTGGCACAAGTAGTCGTCAGCCCCTCCGTGCACAAGTTATCTTTGAGCCCGGCCGGCAATCCTGCCAACAAGCCGCGTGTGGAGGAATTAGCCCACTTTTCATCCAGCTCTGCTGCTTGTTTGCGCGCCCCTTCTTCATCTACTTTCAAAAAAGCGCGCACGTCGCCGTCCACTTTCGCAATTTGCGCCAAGGACTCTTCAACCAAGTCACTTGCCGACAATTCGCGAGTGGAAAGTCGTTTATGTATTTCCTTCAATGAGTCACGCAATAAAGACATTCCCTTTCCCCCCTATTATTCAAATACAGCTGGCACACGGAACATGCCGTCTTGTTGCTCCGGCGCATTGGCCAATGCTTTGTCCCGCTCAAGCGAAGGCCGAACCTCATCTTCCCGAAGCACATTCTGCATGGGCAGGACATGGCTCGTCGGTTCCACGTTTTCTGTGTCCAACTCGTTCAGCTTTTCCACAAATTGAAGAATATCGTTAAGCTGGGTGGTGTATTGTTCCGCTTCTTCCTCGGACAACTTCAATCGGCCCAGCATCGCTACTTTTTGCACTTGTTCTTTGGAAATAGACAATTTTCTTCACCTCCGCAAACAATAAACCTTGCATCATAAGTCAAATCTTTTCACAGTATAGCACAAAAAGAAAGCCAACACTCACTAAGGAGTGCCGAGACGGATGACAAAGTGCCCTGAAGCGGGCTGTCTACCATCTGAACACTCGCAAAGGAATGTCGGCAACAGCCTGATTCACCTTTTACACAATAACAATCGAAATATTCCATCTCTTCTTGACGAAGCTTGTCTGCTTGTGAAATTATGTTCTGTATTGGCGGAAGTAGTCCTTGATGATCGCCACAAACGGCTCCAGTGTCTCCACTGCTTCCTCTTTGCAAATGAATACGATGCTCTCCTTTCGGTATTGTTTGGGGATGGGATAACTGCGAATCCATCCTTCCTGCACCAATTTGTCGCTCATGGAACGAGAAACGAGCGCCACTCCCATTCCAGAGCGCATGCACCCCAGCAAATTTTCAATCGTATAAAATTCTATTTTTTTATGAGGGATGATCTGTTCCTCAGTCAACCACCGTTCCAACTTGGCCCGGTATCGACATCCCTGCCGCAAAAGAAGCAGCGTTTGATTTTGCAAGTCTTTATACGAGGTCAACGGGGGATGAGAAGCGTTCATAATCAAAACCAATTCTTCGTCGATAATGTACTCTTTGGCGAGCTTCACTTCTTTGTCGAAGTCAATCACCAACGCGCCATCCAATTCATTGGCAAGCACGGCATTGGTAAGCTCTTCGGTGGTGCCGGTCGACAAGGATAGGTTTACTTGGGGATGCAATTGATGGTAAAGGGAGATGATGGGTGACATGTGGAGATTGGATGTAATGACTGTCGCACCAACAGCCAAAGAATCGGGGGCGGGTGGCAGGTGATGGATGGACTGTTTCATTTCTTCATAAAGAGCTAGAATTTTTTTGGCGTATTCCAAAAAATCTTTTCCCTTCGGTGTCAATTCCACGCCCCGACCTGTTCGGTAAAACAACTGTGTCTGAAACACCGACTCAATCTTTTTGATCCGGTTGGAGACATTGGCCTGAACATAATTCAAGCGGACGGCCGCCTTGCTGATGCTTTTATGGGTGGCCACGGATTTAAATACTTCCAAATCACTGATATTCATGTCCCAGCATCACCTGTGTATGATTTTTTTTGATATCTATTATTAACACTAATAGTTTAACATAAATAAATTTAAACATTATAATGCAACCGCAAAATAATTGTTTAAATATTCCGTATAATGGAAGTGGATAGCATGGCTTTAACTTATCCAAAAGTGATCTCAAACCGCTATGAACAATGCGATCTTCAAGTGGGCGGACTCTGGCATCCGTGACATCCTCATCGGTTCCGAAAACCACCTTTTTAACTTTGCTTCCCTTCCCTCTTTTCTCTTTACCGCTCACAGTATGCATCATTACGATGCAAATACGATTTGCCATTTTAAAAATTGTATATATAATTAGAATAAAATCTCTATTTTAACACTGCTCTCTTGAGGAGGTAGGGTATGATCCGTTCTCGTTGGCTTTCTTATCTGCTATGGACAGGCATCTCTGTGCTTGGCGCCGCCGCTTTCGCCATCCTTGCACTACAACGCGGTGAATCGGTCAACGCCATCTGGCTACTGACGGCTGCCATCTGCTCTTATGCCATCAGCTACCGCTTTTACAGCCGTTTTTTGGCCAGAAAAGTATTTGAATTGGACGACAATCGCAAAACGCCAGCCGAGGTTCACAATGACGGCAAAGATTTCGTCCCCACCAACAAATGGGTCTTGTTTGGGCACCACTTCGCAGCAATCGCTGGCGCCGGCCCGCTCGTCGGTCCGATCTTGGCCGCGCAAATGGGATATCTACCAGGCACCCTGTGGATCATTGTCGGGGTCGTAATCGGTGGCGCCGTGCATGATTTTATCGTTCTCTTCGGTTCCATGCGCAGAAACGGAAAATCCATCGGCGACATCGTCAAGGAAGAGATCGGGCCCGTCGGGGGCTTCACCGCCCTGATCGGCATTCTCGGCATTCTGATCATCTTACTCGCCGTGCTGGGCTTGGTAGTCGTCAAAGCGCTCGCCGACAGCCCTTGGGGCATGTTCACCATCGCCATGACCATCCCCATCGCCTTGTTCATGGGCGTTTATATGCGTTATTTGCGGCCGGGGAAAGTGCTGGAAACCTCATTGATCGGATTTGCCTTGCTCCTTCTTTCTCTCTATCTGGGGCAATGGGTGTCCACCCATCCCACGCTAGCCGCCTACTTCACCCTGGAAGGCACCACCATCGCTTGGCTCATGATTATTTACGGCTTTATCGCTTCTGTTATCCCGGTTTGGTTATTGTTGGCTCCCCGCGACTATCTGAGCACCTTCCTGAAAGTGGGCACGATCTTCGCGCTGGCCTTCGGTATTTTGCTTGTACTTCCTGATTTGCAAATGCCCGCCATCACTAAATTTATCGACGGCACTGGCCCCGTGTTTGCCGGCGACCTCTTCCCGTTCGTCTTCATCACCATCGCTTGCGGCTCCATCTCCGGGTTTCACGCCCTGGTGTCATCTGGCACCACTCCCAAAATGATTACGCGCGAATCCCATGCGCAGATGATCGGCTTCGGGGGCATGCTGATGGAGTCACTCGTCGCGGTGATGGCACTGATCGCCGCCTGCCTGCTCACACCAGGCGTCTACATGGCCATGAATAGCCCGGCAGCCATCATCGGCACCGACGTAGCCTCCGCTGCTGCTACGGTTTCCAAATTCGGCGAAGTATTCACGATCACACCGGCCGACCTGCAAAATTTGGCCAACGACATCGGTGAACAGTCGATCTTGTCACGCACGGGCGGCGCCCCCACCTTGGCAGTTGGTATTGCTACCATTTTCTCCAGCGTGATCGGCGGAAAGACACTCATGGCCTTCTGGTATCACTTCGCCATCTTATTTGAAGCGGTGTTCATCCTGACGACGATTGACGCCGGCACACGGGTCGGCCGTTTCATTTTGCAAGATCTGCTGGGGCATTTCCATCCCAAGTTAGGAAAAACAGACTGGTATCCCGCCAACATCATGGCCAGCGGTCTGGTCGTGGCCGGATGGGGTTACTTTTTGTACCAGGGCGTAATTGACCCACTGGGCGGCATCAACACCCTGTGGCCGCTATTCGGCATCGCCAATCAGATGTTGGCGGTTGTGGGATTGGTGGTAGGCACGACGATTCTCATCAAAATGGGTAAAGCGGTGTATGCTTGGGTTAGTTTTGTTCCGCTCGTTTGGCTCACAACGGTGACGATGACCGCGGGGTGGCAAAAACTATTCCATGACTCCCCCTCTGTCAGTTTCTTGCAGGCAGCCGATAAATACGAGCAGGCAATCGATTCCGGACAAGTGCTGGCACCGGCCAAATCCATTGCAGAGATGGAGCGCATCGCGTTCAACAACCACATTGACGCGGTGATGACTATCCTCTTCATGGCCTTGGTGGCAATCATCATTTTCGATGCGGTGCGCGTCTGGTACAAAGTGCTGGTCAAGCGAGAAAACCTTCCGCTGAAGGAGGCACCCTATATCCCACGCCAACCTGGAGTATAAGGGAGGGAAAGTCATGGAGAAACAAGCGACTTGCCCAATCTGGCTTAAAATGTTGAAAGCGCTGGCATCCTATCTGAACGGCATGGCCGGGGTACCAGACTACGAGCGGTATCTCGCGCATTTTCACAAGCATCATCCTGGAGAAACCCCACTTACCGAAGCGGAATTCCATCGTCGGGCCACCGATGAGAAATATGGCGGCGGGAGCATTCGCCGGTGCTGTTAAACAAAAAGCCAGACGGCCATATGGCTGTCTGGCTTTTTGTTTGCCGGCGCATCAGATCCCTTAGTTAGTTTGCGGCTTCACTTCTTCTTTCTTCACTTCGGCTTTAGCGGAAGCAGGTTCCGTCACAGTCGCCTCAATTGCCTGAGGCTTCTCTTTTTTGTCGTCATCATCCATCAAGCCATTGGTCGCGTTTTTAAACTCGCGAATCGACTTGCCAAGGGCTCGTCCCAAATCCGGCAACTTCTTCGGCCCAAACAGAATCAAGGCCACGATAAAGATCAGAATCCACTCGATCCCATTGATGCCCATGATTTCCCTCCTTCCGGCAAAAAAAGATCGGGCACATGCTCAGTTGTATTATACAGCTATTTGCCACCAATAGAAAAGAAAAGCCTATTTTCCCCTCGCACTGGGCTTTTCCTTTTAAATCTTCACCTAAACAAAAAAAGCACTGTCCAACAGCGCTTTTCACATCAACCCACGCTTTTGTCCATCAGCTTGGACAACTCCTTTTTTTGCTCCGGCGAGCAGAGCGCCAACGCTTGCATGATCTTAGATTGCCATTCTTCCTCTCGTGCCAGCTGTTCATCAAATGTTTGTTGCCGATGTTGCATCGACGCGATCTCCTGCTTGATCTCCTTCATGTCCTTTTCCAATCCGACCCAATGTCGCTCCCACTTCTCCAAACGCTGTTCCAACCGCACCATATCTTCATGCATCCGGTTCATGTCCGTCTTCAACTGCTCCACGCTCGCTCCTTGGACATCTAATCGTTCAAGCACCGCATAGATGAGCGATTTGATCTCCTCCATAACCATCAGCCCCAACCCTCTTAGTTATTCTCTTACGCTTCTCTTTTCTATCATCAACCTTCTACAAAAGCCTTGTTACTGATCGGCTCCTTCCCAACCCGCACGACAATCTCATGTATATTATATAATAACCTGAATATCCAAAATATGTCTATCCTGCTAATTTTTTCTCCAACTGTCTGCTTGCTTGCGAGAGACCATAATTGATCACAAAATAGACCAACGACACAAAAATCAGCAATGGAACGGTCATGTTGTAATAACGGCTGTACACGATTTGTGCGTTATGCATCAATTCGGGCAATGAAATGGCTACCGCCAGTGAAGTATCTTTCAATAATGAGACAAATTGGCTCACCATCGGCGGTATCATGCGTCGCAATGCTTGCGGCAACACAATGTGCCACAAGGTTTGCACATAAGTCAAACCGGAAGCCCGCGCTGCCTCGATTTGCCCCTTATCAACCGAATTTAGGCCACCGCGCACGATTTCCCCGACCAGCGCTGATGTGAAAATGGTCATGCTGATGATCACCGATATGGTGATCGGCAATTCCCAGCCCCATTCTTTGAAAGCAAAAAAACCGAAGAAAATGATCAACAAAAGCGGGAGGTTGCGAACCGTTTCAATATATAGTGCCGCCAAGTGGGACAACACGGGTATTTTGGTGTAGCGTAGCGTCCCCAAAACAATGCCGCAGATGAAACTAAACAAAATTGAAAACAAGGCGACTTCCAAGGTGACCAACAGCCCGTCCAGCAATGTCTTCATGATGTCGGCGCGTGTCAAGAAAGAAAAATCCATCGCTTCCCCCTCCATCTAACTTGATTTCCTGCCCAGCCAACAGCGTTCTAAAAAATGGACCAACAGACTGAGCGGAACAGTGAGCAGCAGATAAACGACGGCAACAAAAAGATATACGGGCGTCACATCGGCTTCCGTCGTCGCCACATCGGTGAAATACATCAGTTCTCCACCCGCGATCACCGCCAACACGGACGAGTTTTTCACCAGATTGATAAACTGGTTGCCAAGCGGCGGGACAATCAGCTTAAACGCCTGTGGCAAAATAACGTACCACATCGCCTGGACATAAGTCATTCCCGACGACCTGGCCGCTTCCATCTGTCCGCACGGCACGGATTGAATTCCGGCCCGAATCACTTCTGTAATATAAGAACTGGTGTAAATGGACAATCCAATCGTCCCCACCGCAAACTGTGAGAGCTTGATCCCCACCGCAGGCAAAGCGAAAAAGACAAAGAAAATCTGCGCGACGAGGGGGGTGTTGCGGATGAACTCAACATACGCCGTTCCAAAACCAGCCAACGCCTTAACACCGGAGATGCGCAACACGGCAATCACCGTACCTAAGATCAGGCTGAAGACCAGTGCGAACAAACTAACGGAAATCGTTGTCCACAACCCATCATAGAACTCTTGCTGATAAAACTCCAAAAAACTGAAATCCACCTGCACACCACTCCTTTCTCATTCCCGCTCGGCTGAAAGCAACTTTCACATCATTTCAGCGGAAAAGGATGTTTTCCGACCACAGATCAGTGACACCGTTGGAAAACATCCTTTCCTTCCTTTGCTCCCGCTTCTATTTCCCAGGCGAAGCTTGTACCGCCTGTCGGGGCAGATCTTTAGGCGGCGCTTGTTTAAACCACTTCATGTACAGATTGGCATAGGTACCGTCCGCGATGATTTGATCGAGAAATTGATCGACATAAGCTTGTAGCTCAGTCGCCCCTTTTTTCAAGCCAATGCCGTAAGGCTCTTTGGTGAATTGGCCCCCAACCAATTTGAAATTAGGATCTTGTTGTTGCATACCCATCAATATACTGTCATCCGTGGTCAAGGCGTCCACTTGACCCGCGCGCAAAGCAGTAAACGCATCAGCATAATTTTCGTACAATTGAATTTGCGCGCCAGGCTCCACTGACTTCAGGTTATTTCCGCTGGTCGCCCCTTTGGCCGTGGCCACTTTTTTCCCTTTGGTATCATGCACTGTTTTGATGGAACTGTTGTTGGGAACAAGCAACGATTGACCAGCCATGAAATAAACGCGGGAGAAATCGACTTCTTTTTCTCGTTTCTCCGAAATCGTCATTGTAGCGCAGATCAGATCGATGTCTCCGCCATTGAGCAGCTTGATCCGCGTTTTGGAATTCACTTCTTTTAACTCCAACTTGGACTCATCGCCCAGCATGCGCTTAGCCAACTCTTTCATCAAGTCGATTTCAAACCCTTTGACCTGTCCGTCCGCAGGATCTTTATATCCAAACAGGTACGTATCGTATTTGACACCGGCAACCAGCTTTCCACGTTGCTTAATCTGTTCGAGCGAGTTGTCATCGGTTCCCTTTCCTCCACCGCCGGTTCCGTTGCAAGCGGCGCCAAACAACGCCAAGGCGACGATCAGTAAAAGAGCGCACCATTTGCGCATGCCAATCTCCCCTTTTCATGTGCCTTCTCTCCACTCCACTGTTCCTATAACACGTCCTGCCCCACGCGTGGCTCAATGTTTTAAGATTTTGCTCAAAAAGATTCGTGTCCGCTCTTCTTTCGGGTGATTGAAAAATTGGTCAGGAGTAGCGTCTTCCAAGATACGGCCCCCGTCCATAAAAATAATCCGGTCGGCCACTTCACGGGCAAATCCCATCTCATGTGTCACCACAACCATGGTCATCCCTTCATTGGCCAGCGTTCGCATCACATCCAACACTTCACCGATCATTTCGGGGTCCAGTGCCGATGTCGGTTCATCAAACAGCATGATCTTTGGCTTCATGGCCAACCCACGGGCAATAGCCACGCGTTGTTGCTGTCCGCCTGACAACTGAGACGGATAGCTGTTCGCCTTTTCCGGAATGCCCACTTTGGCCAAGTATTGACACGCGATGCGTTCCGCTTCCTCTTTGGGCATTTTGCGCACTTTGCGGGGTGCCAACGTAATGTTTTCCAACACTGTTTTATGCGGATACAAATGAAAATGCTGGAACACCATACCAATTTCTTGGCGCAAGCGATTGATGTCCGTTTTTTTGTCCTGCACATTGCATCCATCCACAATCAGCTCTCCGTCCGAGATCGTCTCCAACTGATTGATACAACGCAACAACGTGCTTTTGCCCGAACCACTCGGGCCCAAAATGACGACCACCTCACCTGCTTTGATCTCAAGATGGATATCGCTTAAAACTTGAAAGTCGCCATACCATTTATTCACTCCCTTAAAACGGATGATGGCTAATCCCCCCTTCATTGCAAAAACAGCAGCAATATTCAATCCTTTATTCCGGTCACCCGGTCATGCTTTTAGCTTACATTGAAGGTTTCAAAAAACATCAAATCGCTACAATAAGTTACAATTCGCCGCCATTTCTTTTTTCCATGGCAAATAATAAACCCCGAACCCCACCTGCACGGGTGAGATTCAGGGTCTTCCGCAGTGTGATGAAGGAGGCATGCCAATGCCAACCCAGTCGCTCGCGAGGCGTAATGTGAACGTCACCATCCCTCCTCTTTATTCAGTTGAGCAAACCTAATCGATATGATTTTAAAGCCTTTGAGATCTCCTCCATCACAAAATGATCCTGGCTGTCCCTGTAAAGAAACAAAGGTTCCAGATGATGCGTCAAAATGGCGTCAATCTTGGCTGGCGGAAACTTGTCCGGTCGGAGAATGCTATGTATTGCTAATCCGTCTACCAACGCATACAGCCGCTCTGTCTCCAAATCAAGGTCAAGATCAGGTTTTAATAAGTTCACCTGCGTCAGCAAGCGTAACGCTCCCCGAATAATTTGGTGCAAGTCTTCATACATCTCTTCATTCAGCGGCTGTAGCTCAGGATCATGCAGCGCCTTGGCTGAAAACGAATGCCACACTTCCACTTCCAATTGCCTGTCCTCATCCAATGGGATGAACTGCTCCAGCAACAGCTTGAGGTCATTGAAGGGAACTCCCGTGTAAGGGATGGTTTCCAACCGATGCGCGATGCGGTCAATCAGATGCTTGGTGGCAAACACGAACAGCTGCGACTGGTTGGAAAAATAATAGCGCATCGAGCTGACCGGCAATCCCGCTTCTTTGGCAATGTTGCGCACAGTGCATTGCTCCAGCCCTTCATTACGAATGACCCGCCAAGCAGCTTCCGCGATTTTCTGTTTTTGTTTTTCGTGATCCACTTTTTTTGGCATGACCTGATTATAGCATACTTGATTTATTTAGCACAATTGTGCTAATTTTTATTCAGCACTGTCGTACTAAATAAAACCAAAGGATTGGAGAGGAAGCATAAAAGATGGCACACGCCAAGCGAATCAAAACGCTGGATATTTTGCGGGGGTTGGCGATCTTAGGCACATTGGGGACCAATATCTGGCTATTTGCGTATTTGGGTGACTTAAATTATCTTTTAACCTTTACCCATAGCGAATGGTGGTCCTCAGCAGACACGTTTTTGCGCATCTTGATGCTTGCTTTGGTCAACGGAAAATTGCTCGGTTTGTTAGCAATCATGTTCGGTATCGGATTAGAGTTGAAATATCAACAAACGCAGCGATTGGGACGCCCCTGGCCGGGCATGTATATATGGATTTCACTCATTTTGCTGTTGGAAGGGTTTCTGCACTTCACCTTGGTGATGGAGTACGACATTTTGATGTCCTATGCCGTGACGGCGATGTTAGTCGCCTTCATCGTCAAGGGGGGAGAAAAAGTCATACGCATCGCCATGATCGTCTTCGCGGTCATTCACGCTTTCTTCATCGGCTTCGTCAGCTTGGGGGTGCTGTCTCATCAAGTCAACGCCGACACAATGTCCACTCCCCAAGCAGTGCTCACCCTCTATCAAAGCGGAACCTGGTGGGAACAGGTGCAATATCGGCTCAGTGATTTTTGGCTTCTGCGCCTCGAAGCGATCTACGCCATTCCTTACAACGCCCTTCTGTTTTTGATCGGTGTCAAATTGATGCGAAAAGGGGCCTTCCAAGATGACGTCAACGGACGGAACCTGCGGAGAAAATTGATGAAAATCGGTTTGCTCGTCGGCTTGCCTCTCAATATGTTGTGGTTTGTTCCTGGCGGTTATTTCGACTTTCCGGTGCGATATCTATTCGCCCCGATTCTGTCGCTCGGTTACATGGGGTTGATCGGGTGGTTGGTAGACAAATTTCGTTCCTTGTCTCTGTGGGGCTTCTTGGAGAACACAGGTAAAATGTCTTTGAGTTGTTATGTATTGCAGAATATCGTGTGCTCCATTTTGTTTTACGGATGGGGATTTGGCTTGGGCGGCAATCTCAACTCACTTGCGGTCATCGTCATTTGGATCGCGGTCTGCCTGTTTCAACTGCTTTTCGCCTGCTTATGGCTCCGGCGCTTTCCCATGGGACCGATGGAAACCGCCCGCAAGGTGCTGACCGGATTGCTGGAGAAAGAAAAACAGACGGAAAAAAGCTTGCGCGCCTGATTGCGGGGCGATACGACAAATAAGCCGCCGGGTCGATGCCCGACGGCTTGTTCTTTGCACAAGCTTACAGTGCTTCGGATACCAATTTTGCTTGGGTGAACAGCAACAGGTAGTCACGGCCACCTGCTTTGGAGTCCGTACCAGACATGTTGAATCCGCCAAACGGATGAACACCTACCAGCGCACCCGTGCACTTACGGTTGAAGTACAGGTTACCCACGAAAAATTCTTCGCGTGCGCGTTCCAAGTGCATGCGGTTGCGGGAGATGACGGCACCGGTCAAACCATAATCGGTGTTGTTGGCAATTGCCAAGGCATCCTCAAAGTCTTTCGCTTTGATGAACGCCACCACCGGACCGAAAATTTCTTCTTGGGCAATCCGTGCATCAGGTGCCACATCCGCAAACACGGTCGGCTGGATGAAATAACCGTTTCCTTCGGCTTTGCCACCGCCAGCCATCAGGCGGCCTTCTTGTTTACCGATCTCAATGTATTCAAGGATTTTGTTGTATGCTTTGTCATCCACAACCGGACCCAAGTCAATGCCCAAGGTTTGTGCTTCGCCAACGTTAAGTTCTTTCGTTTTGGCAACCACTTTTTCCAACACTTCATCATACACATCTTGGTGGATGATGGCGCGAGAGCATGCGGAGCATTTTTGGCCGGAGAAACCAAATGCCGACTTCACAATGCTGTCTACTGCCAAATCGATGTCGCAGTCACTGTCTACTACGATGGAGTCTTTTCCGCCCATTTCAGCCACTACGCGCTTAATCCATTTTTGGCCTGGCACGGTTTTAGCCGCCAACTCGTTGATGCGCAAGCCGACTTCACGGGAACCGGTGAAGGAGATGAAACGGGTTTTCGGATGGGTCACAAAGTATTCTCCCACTTCTCTGCCTGGTCCTGGTACATAGTTGACTACACCATCAGGCAGGCCAGCTTCTTTGAGGATCTCCATGAATTTGTAAGCAATCACGTTGGTTGGGGTCGCTGGTTTCAGCACGACGGTGTTCCCTGCCACTACTGCGGCGGTGGTCATACCTACTGTGATCGCGAGCGGGAAGTTCCATGGCGGAATGATCGCACCCACGCCAAGCGGGATGTAGTAAAGGTTGTTGTCTTCGCCCGGCAATGGGGTCAGCGGTTGACGTTCGCTCAAGCGAATCATTTCACGGCCGTAGAACTCCATGAAATCAATCGCTTCCGCTGTATCCGCATCTGCTTCTGGCCAGCTTTTGCCCGCTTCCAATACCATCCAAGCCGAGAATTCATGCTTTTTGCGGCGCAGGATGGCAGCAGCTTTAAACAGCACACGCGCGCGTGCTTCCGGGCTCACTTTTTTCCAGCTTTCAAAAGCGGTGAGAGCCGTTTGCATCGCTTTTTCAGCCAATTCGGTATTGGCTTCGGACACAATCCCGATCACTTCATCCACATTGGATGGGTTGATCGATTTTACTTTGCGATCGGTTTTGATGTGCTCGCCGCCGATGATGATGTCATATTCTTTGCCCAGCTCAGACTTCACTTTGTTTAAAGCGGTTTCAAAAGCGCGACGATTAGCTTCTTGGGAAAAATCCGTAAACGGTTCGTTGCGGTACTCGATCATTTCATAACCTCCTATAGCTTGATCGTTCCTTGATAGTGTAGCCCACTACCCACCCTACCATGAAACGACGGGCAAAACGAGCCTTGTTTATTTTTATTTCAAACTATATAATAAAAAGACCTTTTCACCTAATACTATACAATAATAAAATTCCAAATGAAAGTAAGAGTTCCTTTAACCTGTGACCGCTCCAACTTAAGCACCCATCAATAAAAAAGGCTGGTTCCCCATCAAGGCTATCGCTTCCACTTTTCACTCTCCCTCTTATTCCATTTTCATCCATCCGGTATTCCATCAAACCAATTCACTCTCTCCACAAAATAATATTATCATCTGTCTTTAAAATTTTATAATCATGCAATAAATTGCATAAACATTCGCTTTATTCCCGCGACTACTGCCCATTTTCTCCGCATAACATGGTACGGAAATCGCATGCAAGGAGGAACAAACATGTCCGATATCAAACAGGCCACACATTTTGAACAGCGGTTTTGGCTGGCTGTGTTGCGGGATCATTGCCAATTCATTCTTGATGCACTCGGCCCCTCCGAGGAGAAAGAAATCGCCCAAGCGCAGGCGCTGTTGCAACGGTTTACCCATTTGGCTGACCACACCCCCTTTGACCTAAACGCGTCACAGGAAGCCGCTCAATCGTTGAGAGAGCTGAAACTCTATCTTTTGCGCCGCTTGTTAACCGAATCCATCACCTTTCATTTGCCGCCAACCTTCATCAATCATATGGTGAACGAAATCGATGAGTATCTACGCATTTTGGGATGCCTGATCAACAATCAAGTTCCGCCCCTTGAGCATCCTTTGCACCACCACCTGCTTTGGTTGCCCGACGCGGCCGGACACGCGGAAGGGATTCAAATCAATACGGATGGTACGGAAAAAGAATTTAAACGCAAACAACGCTATTTCATTAAAAAATTTGAGGAATTTTACATAAAAGCTATCGAGTTAACCGGGTATTTACGCACCCAGCTGGCTCATTTCCCCGCCTTGTCCCGTTTTAACAAGGAAGTGGATTTGGAGATCCGAGTGTTTCAATCATTTTTGCGAGAGGTAGAAGAGCTTCGCCTCAGCAACAAGTTGTTGGGCACCCTCGCCCCGCTGATGGCCGACCACATGTACAGAGAAGAATGCTATTATCTGCATAAGCTGGCACAAGTATCAGAAATTAAAAAACCCCGTTGCCGCCCAATAGAAAATTAGGCGGGCCCCCTAGTCATTCCACCACACTTCATGTTCCTCCCCTCATAGGATATAGCAATACCAATATTCTCTTAGGGGAGGAACATAACCGCCATGGACAATATCATAAGCAAGCAGCATAACAAACGATTGCTGCAACAAGACCCTCTCTTGGCTCCCCACCTACCCAAGACGCTCCCCCTCACTTTGTCCAACCTCGATGACATGCTAAAACGGTACGCTTTTGTTTATTTGAAACCGGATAATTCCTGCCAAGGCAAAGGGTTATTTCGTGTCGACCGCCTCGACCCTTTCCATTACGCCTTGCGTTCACGCGAAGAGCACCGCCCCCGTGTCTACCAATCCCTTCACACCCTATACACTGATCTGCTCAAACATAAAATGCGCCGTCGGTATTTGATTCAGCGTGGAATCCGTAGCCAGACATTAACTGGGCAAATGGTAGACATCCGCGTGCACTTGTCCCGTGTGCACGGCAAGTGGGTGGTGGCAGGGATCGTCGGACGCGTCGCACCCCATCGCCGGATCGCCACCAACGCCTACAGCGGCGGAAAGTCTGTTCATGTCTATCCCCTCCTGACCAAAGGCATGGGATACACACACCACGCCGCGCTGGCGACCATTGACGACATGATCACGCTATCCCGTCGGGCTGTTGCGGTCATGACCGCCCGTTATCCCAAATGGCCGGAATATGGACTGGATATAGGCATCGATGGCAATGGTCACCTGTGGATCTATGAAATCAATATTAAGCCTGGCGGTTTGGTGTTCAAAAACTTAAGCGCCAAAGCGTATAGGCGGATTCTGCTGATGCACCGCCTGGCTCGCTGACGAGGAATTGGGCGATTGATTCTGTCTGGGGAACGGGTATAAGGTACTTTCATCCGTGGCATGCTAGAAGGAGATGACAAACGCAAGGGGCGAAGGTTGATGAGCCATCCGTTTCAGTTATTAGTGAAATTTATTTATACCAGTCTCATTCTCTACCTCATATTGGGCTTTGCCTATCATGTCCCGACCGCATGGATTTTGCTCACCAGCATTGCCTTGACTTTATCGGGCTATGCAATGGATGTCTATCTCCTGCCGCGGATCGGCAATCTGTTTTCAACCCTCTCCGATTTATTTGTGAGCTTCACTTTGGTCTGGTTGATCGGCACCTACACATTTGATAGCGACATCGGACTGCAATTGTATAAGCTTCAAAACATCCCGCTTTTTCAGCTTTCGCTGACGGTTTCCATCATCTATAGCGCGATTGAATGGTTCTTTCACCGCTGGATCCATCGTCTGAGCGGAAAGGAAGAAATTTTTCCGTAAAAAAGCAACCCCCAGCCTTGGGCCGAGGGGTTGCTCTTTTTCCTCGTTCAATTATACAACGTATTTTTCCGCATCCAAGATGCGCGCAGCAATGGTCCGTTTCAACGCCACTTCGTTCAGCGGTTCGAGGCGTGTGAGTCTCTTCAGGATAGACAGTTGCGTACGCAACACATCTCCCTCTTCCAACGCTGCCAGGGTGTGGCGAGCGAACGATTCCACCCGCTGGAACGATTCGTAGATGAACGCGCGAGTCAAATCGATTTTGGCTTGCTCTTTGTCTTCGCCATTTTTGGAGATGGCTTTTTTGGTGCGCAACAGCGCGCTTTCCATAGCGAACGTCTCAATCGCGATGTCTGCGATGTCACGCAGAATCTCTTGTTCTTTGTTCAATTCGGCCTCGTATTTTTGCACAGCCAAGCCTGCGACCATCAGGAAGACCTTTTTGGCGTTTTCCACCAGATGCTCTTCCGCTTCCAAAGCAGGAGCGTCTTCTTCTGGGATGTATGGCATCATGGACAGCAGCTCTTCTTGAAGTTCCATTCCCGCTTGCAGGAGCGGCAGCTCGCCTTTCATCGCTTTTCTCATCAAGGTCGCCGGAATGAGCAAGCGGTTGATTTCGTTGGTTCCTTCAAAGATGCGGTTAATCCGCGCGTCACGGTACATATTTTCGATCTCATACTCATTCATGAAGCCGTAACCGCCGTGGATCTGTACCCCTTCATCCACCACATAGTCCAGCACTTCCGAACCGAACACTTTGGCGATAGAACACTCAATGGCGTATTCTCCGATCGCTTCAGCAACAGCTGCACCTTCAGCGTCTTCTACACCTTCCAGTCCGGCGTCAAACATGCCGCCCACCCGGTAGGCCAAGCTTTCCAACGCGTAAATTTTGGTAGCCATCGTCGCCAACTTCTCTCGAATCAAGCCGAATTTGGCAATCGGAATATTAAACTGTTTGCGCTCTTTAGCGTATTTGGCGGAGATCTCCAATGCCCGCTTAGCCGAACCCAAAGTACCTACAGCCAGTTTATAACGGCCGATGTTCAGGATGTTGAAGGCAATTTTGTGCCCTTTGCCTACTTCACCGAGCAGGTTTTCCACAGGCACTTGCGCATCTTGCAGGATCAGTGTCCGCGTGGAGGAACCTTTGATCCCCATTTTCTTCTCTTCCGGACCGACGGATACGCCCGGGAAATCACGCTCAACGATAAAAGCGGTAAACTTGTCGCCATCTACTTTGGCGTACACGACAAATACATCAGCAAAGCCGGAGTTGGTGATCCATTGCTTTTCACCGTTCAAGATGTAATGCTTGCCGTCCGGGCTTAACACTGCAGTGGTTTTAGCTCCCAGCGCGTCGGAACCGGAGCTCGGCTCGGTCAAGGCGTAAGCGGCGAACTTTTGTCCCGTAGCCAAGCCGGGCAGGTATTTTTTCTTTTGTTCTTCATTACCGAAGAACACAATCGGCAACGTACCGATTCCGACATGAGCACCGTGGGACAAGCCGAAAGCGCGACCCAGGGAGATCTTTTCGGTAATGAGGCTGGAGCTGATTTTATCCAAGCCGAGTCCGTCGTATTTCTCCGGCACATCGGCACCAAGCAAACCCAATTCGCCCGCTTCGCCCAAGAGGCGCACCGTGTGCTCAAATTTGTGCTCTTCGATTTCGTGCAACACTGGCCACACTTTATCTTTAACAAAGTCTTCTGTTGTTTTGGCAATCATCTTTTGCTCTTCGTTGAACTCTTCCGGAGTAAACACATCTTGCAAGTCCGCCTGTTCCAGCAGAAAAGCGCCGCCTTTTACTTTTTTATCCGCCACTTTTGTCATCCTCCCATAGTCAAAGTGAATATAAGATATGCTGGCGTTTGCCGGCGCCGTGCTGTCGCGCCGGCATGGTTGTCTGTGTTACGAAACCCGTTCAATCAAGCCGGCCGCGCCCATACCGCCGCCGATACACATGGTTACGATTCCGTATCTTCCATTTCTCCGTTCAAGCTCGTTTATGATGGAAACAGTCAGCTTCGCTCCGGTACATCCCAGCGGATGGCCCAACGCAATGGCACCACCGTTGACATTGACGATCTCCGGATTGATGCCCAGCTCCCGAATCACCGCTACCGCTTGCGAAGCAAATGCTTCATTCAGTTCAACCAGGTCGATCTCATCCAAGGAGACTCCCACTTTGTCGAGCAGCTTCGGTACAGCTGCCACCGGTCCGATTCCCATGATCTCCGGAGCTACTCCGCCCAAAGCGAACCCGCGGAAAATGGCTAGCGGCTTCACACCCAATGCTTCCGCTTTCTCACGGGACATGATGATTACCGCTGCCGCGCCGTCACTGGTTTGCGATGCATTTCCCGCGGTCACCGTGCCATTCACATGGAAAACGGGACGCAGCTTGCTGAGTGTTTCCAAGTTGGTGTCCGGACGAACCCCTTCGTCGGTGTCAAACACTCGCTCCGTAAACTGCAACTTGCCTTTGGCATCGAAGGAATGTTCTTTCACCGTGATCGGTACGATTTCGTCTTTGAATTTGCCCGATTGGATGGCCGCATACGCTTTTTGATGGCTGGCGAGCGCAAACCGGTCTTGGTCTTCACGGGTTACATTAAACCGCTTCGCCACTTCCTCGGCCGTGTGTCCCATGGACATGTACGCCTCCGGCAAGTGCTCCATCAAATAAGGGTTGGGTGCTGGCTTGTAGCCACCCATCGGCACCATGCTCATGCTTTCCACTCCACCGGCGATGATGATGTCGGCGAAACCGGCCATGATTCTCTCCGCAGCGATTGCAATCGTCTGCAAACCGGAAGAGCAGAACCGGTTTACTGTCATCCCCGGCACATCGTTTGGCAATCCGGCACGCAAAGCGACGAGCCGAGCCATGTTCATGCCTTGCTCTCCTTCAGGGAAAGCACACCCCAACACCACATCTTCAATCTCTTTCGGGTCCACCTGCGGGACGCGGCGCAATAAATCTTTTACCACCTCTGCGGCCAAGTCATCTGGGCGGGCATGTTTCAAAGACCCTTTCCCCGCTTTGCCGACCGCCGTTCTCGCCCCGGCGACAATCACAGCTTCACGCATAATCTTTCCTCCTTCTCCCTCTAGTTGCGCAACGGTTTGCCTTTTTTCAACATGTATTGCATCCGCGCCTGCGTTTTCGGCTCCCCGATCAAGCTGAGGAACGCCTCCCGCTCAATATCAAGCAGATATTGCTCGCTCACCAAGGTTCCTTCCGGCACGTTGCCTCCGGATAAGACAAACGCAAGCTTATCTGCGATTTTATAGTCATGTTCGGAGATGTGGCCGGATTTCAGCAGGCCGTAAGCACCCAATTTCAAGACGTTGTACCCCGTTTCGCCGACTACGGGAATCATGCGCGGCTTCGGAGCTTGGTAACCGGCTTTATATAGACCCAGGGCGACTTGTTTCGCATCGTGGACGAGATGGTCGCGATTGGCGGTGATGCCGTCATATGCGCGAAGGAACTTATACTTCCGCGCTTCCAAGGCGCTTGTCGACACTTTGGCCTGACCGATAGCCATAAAGATGTGATTAACCAGCGGTTGCAACGAGATGCGATCTTTCGGATCAACCCCTTCCGTCCAGCGCAGCAACATCTCTTTGTTGCCGCCGCCACCCGGAATGAGACCCACGCCGACTTCCACCAATCCCATATACGTTTCTCCCGCCGCTTGGATGCGATCGCAAGGCAGACACATTTCTACACCGCCACCCAGCGTCAAGCCGTACGGAGCAGCCACAACCGGACGATCCAAGGTACGCAGGGAACCCATCGCGTTTTGGAATTGGCGCACCATCAGATCGAGTTCAAACCAGTTTTGATCTTGCGCCTCCATCAGCATCATCATGATGTTGGCCCCGACGCAGAAGTTGGCAGCTTCCGCCGAGATGACCAATCCCCGGTAATTGGCGGCTACTTCTTTGACGGCAGCGTTGATCATGGAGATCACATCTGCACCGATGGCCTGCTTCAGCGGATGCAATTCCAGGCAGGCGATGTCGTCCCCGATATCGATCAAGCTGGCCCCGCGATTGCCTTTGATAAGCTTGCCTTGCTCTTTTAAGTGAGCGAGGGAAATCACTTTTTCGTTTTCTTCCACTTCACCCCACTTGCCGCCGATATGGAAGGAATGCCGCTTGCCTTCCTTCACTTCGTAGAAGCGGGTGTTTCCGTCCGCAATCCACGCCTCTACCCAAGCCGGAATGGTCTCTCCTTCTTCTTTCATCCGTTCTACCGATTTTACCAATCCGATCGCATCCCAGGTTTCAAAGGGACCCAAATCCCAGTTGAAGCCCCATTTCATCGCTTGGTCCACACTGACGATGTCACCGGCGATCTCTTCCAAGCGCTTGGCGGAATACAGCAACACTTTCTTAGTGATGGTCCAAGCCAATTTGCCCGCCACATCGTCGGCGTACACCAGTGCTTGCAATTGCTCCGGCAAGCTTTTAGCCTTCTTGGCCTGCTCCAATGAGCGCGTTTTCAACTTCTTGCGCGGACGATACTCCATCGTCGCCAGATCCAATGCGTGAATCTCTTTTCCGGACTCGGTTTTCACTTTCTTATAGAAGCCTTGGCCCGCCTTTTCACCCAGCCATTTTTTCTCCACCATCTGTTTCAAGACGGGGGATACTTCAAACGCTGCTTTCTCCTCTTCATCACTCGCGTTTTCATGGACATTGCCTGCCACATGCACAAAGGTATCCAAGCCGACCAAATCCAGTGTGCGGAACGTGGCGCTCTTGGGACGGCCCATTGCCCGCCCGGTTACGTCATCCACTTCATCCGGCCCCATGCCCAGATCGACCATCGCTTGCAAGGTGATCTGTAAGCCGTAGGTACCGATGCGGTTGGCGATAAAGTTTGGCGTATCTTTGCAAAGGACAACTCCTTTGCCCAGCACCTCTTCGGCAAAGTGTTTCATCTCTTCAACAATCTGAGGATCTGTATCGTTTCCGGGAATGATCTCCAACAACTTCATATAGCGGGGCGGATTGAAAAAGTGTGTCCCCAAAAAGTGACGGCGAAACGCTTCGCTTCTTCCTTCCACCATCTTATTGATGGAAATGCCAGAAGTGTTAGAACTAACTACCGTTCCCGGTTTCCACACTTTTTCGAGGCGTTCGTATAAGCCCTGTTTGATAGCGAGATTCTCCACAACCACTTCAATGATCCAATCAACTTCTGACAATCGGTCGAAATCATCTTCCATGTTGCCGATTTCAATCAGTGCCGCTACGTCCTTGGTATAGAGCGGTGCAGGCTTCTCCTTGAACAAGCGCTCTTTTCCTGCTTGCGCCAACCGATTGCGTTCTTTCTTATCCTTGCTCTCCACCGACTCGCGAGGCACGATGTCCAAGAGCAAGGTGGGGATGCCCACATTAGCGAGATGGCCGGCAATGGCTGCCCCCATGACGCCTGCGCCCAAGACTGCCGCTTTTTTGATGCGTGCCAACGATGATTCCTCCTCTCAAAGTCCGCCCCTCATCTGAATGAACAGTCATTCATTAAGAGGTCTGAAAAAAACCCCTCCAACCGGATAGAGTTTCGAGTAAGCGTTATCATTTAGAAATGGGTAAATTTTATATCATTTAATAATATTATTTCTCTGTTTTTTTCATGCGTCAAGGGGCTAATAAAAATTTTTTGCCAATTTCTTTTCTGAATAAACAAAAACCCTTGCCGCTGAAGGTATATCCTCTTTCCCCAAAACATCATCTCTTTGGTGTATCTGGCAAATCAAGTGGACGGGAAAGAAGCAGCAAAATGATGAACATGGTTTTGATGCGCTGACCTATTCATCAGACACGCCCTAGTAAAAACAGCACGAACATCCCACACCTCCTATCGGTTTAGCGGCTTGTCGCACACCTTGGAAAGGCCCCTTTTCCTTTGCACAGGAATGAGGTATACTCGGCGTATAAATTATAACCTGGTACTAATATAAGGTACTAATACCAAGTATCAAGGAGGCCCCATGATGCATTCCCTAGCGAAAATCACCGGCATTGGTACACATGTGCCAGAAGAGCGGCTCACCAATGCCGATTTGGAGCGAATGGTTGACACCTCTAATGAGTGGATCGTCCCCCGCACCGGCATCAGAGAGCGGCGCGTCTCGGCACCTGATGAATGGTCAAGCCATCTGGCAATCAAAGCGGTGGACAATATGTTGGCACGTTATCCAGTCACCTTGAACCAGGTCGATCTGATCTTGGTCGCCACTGCGACGCCTGACACCACTTTTCCAAGTGTCGCCTGCCAGATCCAAGACCATTATGGGCTGCCCGACACAGGAGCCCTTGACATCTCTGCCGCTTGCGCGGGTTTTGTCTACGCCCTTCACCTCGCCAATGGCATGATCACATCAGGGCTTCACCGCAAAATCCTCGTCATCGCCGCAGAAACACTGACCAAAATCACAGACTACACGGATCGCAACACCTGCATCCTGCTGGGGGATGGCGCCGGCGCAGTCATGGTTGAAGCCTGTCCAGCCGACCAAGCGAGTTTTATCCACACCCGCATGACAACAGACGGATCAGCGGGCATCCATTTGTACAAAAGCGACCTCGCCACCCATATACGGGGGCAGGAGATCATCAAAAACGGATACATGATCCAAAACGGACGAGAAGTGTTTAAGATCGCCGTCAGCACCTTGTCGCGCGAAATCCCGCTCTTGTTGGAACAAACAGATTACACGCTTGACGACATTGATTGGTTTGTGCCACACAGCGCCAATTTGCGCATCATTGACGCCGTCTGTGGGCGGCTTGATTATCCGACCGAAAAGACCCTGTTTAGCGCGGAGTATTATGGCAACACCTCGTCTGCTTCGATTCCGCTGGCATTGCAAATGGGGATAGATGAAGGCAAAGTGAAACAAGGGGATTTGTTGTTATTGTCCGGCTTTGGAGGAGGATTTGTTCACATGAGCTCACTGCTTCGCTGGACCGCGTGAAGGCGTCAAGCGTGGAAACAGAGCACAAAAAAAGGGGTTCTACCTGTTTGGTAAGACCCCCTCTCTCTGGCGCGCTTTCCTGAATCTGCCCATCCAATCCCTTCCTTACGCTTGTTGCACCCGCGAAGGTGACGTCCGCGGCCGCAAGGCAGGTGTTTGTGGGATGTACTTTTTCATTTGCTGAAACGACAAAAAGACCCACCACAGATAATGAATCAAACAAAAAACAATGGCGTGTATCCACCATTCCATCTGCGGCAAGATGTCTATCGCAATCAAGTAGGAAGGCAAGATGGCCCATTGTGCCTTTTCGCCAACTGCTTCCGCCATATCCCAATAGTACACCTCTTCCACCCGATTCACTCGGTCACGATAGGCCAGTTTCAGAAACGGACGGACACAGTTGTAATAGAAAAAGCCGGGGATTCCCAACAATCGGCGATTCGCGGCCATCATCAGATAGGTCAGGATGATGAGCAAGAGATAGGTCATGTGATCACCCCGATGCGAAAGTTATTATTTAAAATAGTACTATACACTCTTCTTTGTTTTTGACTGATTTCCTGCTTTAATCCGTTAATTTCACACCGATTCCAACACATTTATAAGAAAAGGGAAAAACAAAATACAATTTAATAAAATAACAAATTTTCTCCGCAAAAGCAAGTGGCAATCACAGCAGCCTATTACGAGCCTTTATCATCCTTTTTATCACAACACAAGCCGGGTAGTGTTTAACGCACCACCCGGCTTGTTTGGCATGTTTTATCCGTTTTTTTCCCTTCCAACAGCAACACGTGATAAGTGGCCATCACCCCGTCTGGTACCGCATATTCGCGGTCATACCGGTTCATGACTTCTTTGAGCAACCGCCGTTCGGTCGCCAAGGGTAAGCGAGATTGGCTGTGGCTGGCCCCCGTCTTTTTCAACACCGATAAAAATTGACGACAAGATGCGAATTCCACTGTTACCCTCTCTTCCCGTACCTCCGTCTCCATCCAGCCAGCACCATCTAGCCACGCTTTCCAACGCGCTGCCGACAACAGCGGCAAACCATGCGTCTGCGGCGGCAAGCCCCACTCTTTTTCAACTGTGGCACAGATGCGGTGCAACTCCACAAATGTATCTGACCCAAATGTGCCCGCAACCATCCGCCCACCCGGACACAACAAGCGGAACCAATGTTCAAGCACCGTTTGCGGCTGGGTAAACCACTGAATGGCGGCATTGGAGATAATCAGGTCATAGCTTCCCTTGGCCGTAGCCGACCATGTTTCCGCATCGGCCACAATAAATGTAACCCTATCAGTCGCCACCCGCCGTTTCGCCTCGCTCACCATCGCTTCGGCCAAATCGAGCGCCACCAACTCTGCTTTCGGGAATACCTCCGCCAACAACGCCGTCAAATACCCCGTTCCACACCCCACTTCCAACACCCGCTGAGGCGATGGACCCCCTTGTATGACAGAGTCGAGCAATTGGCGAGCCATCTTCCGTTGCACGTCCGCATATCGGTCGTAAGTGGCCGCGGCCGCATTAAAACTGCGGGCGACTCGTTGTTTGTCAATCAATGTTGCACCTCTCCTTCATCCATGCGACAAATCGATCCGGTTGGCTCAAAAATGGCGCGTGCCCCACCTCCGGCCAGACTGTCAGATCGCCTTGCGGCAACAGTTCCGCCAACTCTTCTGCGCCAGCCACAGGGCAAATCGGGTCCGCAGCTCCACTGAGCAAGTGAACAGGAAATGGCAGCCAGGGCGCAAGTTTACGAACGGAAACCGTCCGTAAATAGCCAAGGCCGTCCAGCAACATTTTCGCATCAGGCACACAGCCGCGAATCACTCGTTTGGTAGCGGAAATGCACTTGACTTCCATAGCGGTGAACAAACGCCCGTCAAACTCCTGCAACACCTGCTCCAGGTCTTCAGTCACTCTGCGCATCATCCTCTCAAGCAGGCGCGCCTCCCGTTTCTGTGTGATGAATTGGCTTGCACCACTGACCACGCACACCTCCGTCACATGTTGCGGATATGCGGCTGCATACTGGAGCGCCAGAAAAGCACCCATAGACCAGCCAATCAGCACAAACGGGGGTGCAATGTGAAGGCGGCTCGCAATCTCCTCCGCAGAGGGCGGCATATCAAGAAAAGAGATCACCTGGTGTTCAGCCTCTGGCAAGCGCTCGATGACTGGTTGCCAACAGCGCTCATCGGCCGACCAACCCGCCAGCCAAACACAGCGAACCCGTTGATTCATCGCACCGCCCCCTGTTCAGCCACCCGACGGATCGCCGCTACCGCCTGTTCCACCTCTGCCTTCGTATGGGTGGCCATCAGAGAAAACCGCAGGCGGCTCTGCCCTTCCGGCACAGTCGGCGGACGGATGGCTACAGCCAACACGCCTTCCTCAGCTAAAGCCCGGCTTAGCTTAATCGCCTGTTCGCTCTCGCCCACAATCCACGGGACGATCTGGGTAGTCGATCCGCCGATGGATAGGCCTGCCTCTTGCAACTTTTGTCGAAACCACGCGCTTCGTTCATGCAGATCGCGGCGCAGATTGTCCCCCGCTTCAACCAGACGCAAGGACGTGCGGATCGCCGCCACTAACACCGGTGGCAAGGCGGTGGTGTAGATTAATGGGCGACAACGGTTTACTAGATATTGAATCCACTCCTTTTTACCAGCTACATATGCGCCGTACACGCCAAACGCTTTGCTAAAGGTCCCCATATGCAGATCGACGTCCTCCGCCACCCCCAGATGGTGGGCCATACCCGCCCCGCCGGGTCCCCACACCCCTGCAGCATGTGCCTCGTCCAACACCAATGCGGCGTTATACTTCCGCTTCAATTGCACCAGATCGGATAATGGTGCCACATCGCCATCCATGCTGAACACCGAATCGGTAACAATCAGCTTGCGCTTGGCTCCTTTGGCATCGGCCCGCTTCAACAGAACTTCTAAATGTTCCAGGTTCAGGTGACGGTAACGGTATGATTGGGCACCGCTCAACCGAATCCCGTCTACAATGCTGGCATGGTTGTACTGGTCGCTGAATACCGCATCTGACGGCTTCAGCAAGGCGGACAACAAACCCAGGTTAGCCATGTACCCGTTGGGAAACAACAAGGCCGCTTCGGTCCCTTTGAAACGGGCGATTTCCCGCTCCAGCGTCTCCGTTTCCTCGTTGTGACCGATAATCAGCCGGGATGCCACCCCGCCAACCCCTTGAGATGCCGACTCAGCCACAGCCAGCCCCAACTTTGGGTGAGTGGCCAAGCCGAGGTAATTGTTAGAAGAAAAATTAAGGAGTCGCCGCCCCTCTCGGATGAGAACAGTTTGGCCCGCCTGTTGTGCTGGGATGAGCGTACGGAGCAAATGCCGCTCCGCCCACGCCCCCGTTTCTTCGCGTAACGTGCTCTCCCAACTCTCGCTCACTGTGCGCACTCCTCAATCTCAAAACCCATGTCCATTATCATCTGATGGTCAGTCAAAACAGCTTGCCCTTCCGTCGTCAAATAATCGCCGACAAAGATGGCGTTGGCAGGGTATAGAGACAACGGTTGCAACTGACGCAAATTGGATTCGCGCCCTCCGGATACCCGGATCTCTTTGTCGGGCAACAGGAAGCGAAACAGAGCCAGCACTTTGAGGCAATAGAGCGGGTTGAGCTCATCCAAATGTCCAAGCGGGGTACCCGGGATAGCGTGCAAGAAGTTGACCGGTACCGAATCCGCATTCAACTCCCTCAACCCATACGCCATCTCAACTACTTGTTCCATCGTCTCGCCCATGCCGATAATGCAACCCGAACAAGGGGAGATTCCGGCCGCTTTGGCCATCTCCACCGTACGCACCCGGTCTTCATACGTATGGGTAGTCGTAATGTTGGCGTAATGTCCGGCGCTGGTATTCAAGTTGTGATTATATCGGTCCACACCGGCTTCTTTCAGCTGTTGAGCTTGCTCTTCAGACAAAATTCCCAAGCAGGCGCAGATCTTTAACGGCATCTCTTGCTTAATTTCTTTCACCGCGGCGATGACTTCCTCCAATTCTCCTTTGGTCGGTCCCCGGCCGCTGGCTACAATGCAATAAGTTCCCGCTTTGCGGCGTTGCGCCTCTTTGGCCCCTGCGATCAGCTGATCTTTCTTTAGCAAGGTGTACTTCTCGATGGGCGCCGTGGAAACGATCGATTGCGAACAGTAGCCGCAATCCTCAGGGCACAAACCGCTTTTGGCGTTCATGATCATGTTGAGCTTTACCTTCTTGCCAAAATACGTCCGGCGCACGCGGAAGGCCGCCTGCAACAGGGGCAACACCTCATCGTCCGGCGCTTTTAGCACCGACAACCCTTCCTCCAACGACAATCTTTCTCCCGCCAAAGCCTTATCCGCCAGCCGTTCCCAATTACCCATTTGTGTTTCCCCCTTTTAACGTTTCCATGACCAGTCCGACATCCAGGTTCGCGCACCCCGCTTCTTTAAGCACTGCCCCGGTAAGCTTCCCCGCAAGCCAAGGCAGACTTCCCCAGACAGGGAGTTTCGCCACTTGCCTGATCAGGCGCGGATTGTCCGCAACGCTCGGATCGTCCAGCCCCGCAGACCAGCCGTTTAAGATGACCCCAGCCGGCGTCAAACCTTGCTGGCGAATAGCTAAGGCCGTCAACGCCGTATGGTTGACCGTTCCCAGGTGTCCATGCGCAACGATCACCACCGGCCACCCGATTTCAGCAGCTAAGTCGGCAATGGTCCAATCCGCGCCAAGCGGAACCAGCCATCCACCCGCTCCCTCAACCAGCATCACATCGCATGCTTGCACCTGTTTTGCCAGCCTGTGCAAGATCGACTCGCGCGCAATCTCCACCCCGGCCCATTCAGCGGCCAGCCCTGGTGCCACCGGTTCGGGAAAGTGGTAACAGACGATCTCATCCACTGGTTCAGAAAGATCCAGCCACGTCTTCAACCGCATCCCATCCGTGTCAGGGTCTGTCAAACGGCCTCCGCTTTGCACCGGCTTCATCACTCCGACGCGGAGTCCCTGCTCCCGCAGAGCCCACGCTAAGGTTGCCGTGACCACGGTCTTGCCAACTTCCGTTCCCGTTCCGGTGATAAACAAGCCGCTGCCCGGAATCACGCTGTCCCCTCCCTGATCGCCTGTTCGAGAATCCCAACCATCGCTTGCAAATCGGCGAAGGGGGTAGCTAGTGGTGGCATAAAGGTGACGACATGATCCAGCGGCCGGGTGATCAGACCCAGTTCCCGTGCCCGCCGGCAAACCCGCGCCCCGATCGCTTCCTCCCACGGATACGGTTCTTTGGTTACCTTATCCTTCACCAGCTCAATGCCGACCATCAAGCCGAGTTGACGCACTTCTCCGACGTGGGGCAGAGCCTTCATCGGCTCCAGCAACTCCGCCAGAAGCTGGCTGGCCTTAGCCACATGCTCCAGCACACGCTCTTCTTCATACAATGCCAAATTGGCTAACGCCACCGCACATCCCAGCTGGTTTCCCGTATAAGAATGTCCGTGATAGAACGTTTTACCTTCATGGTGTTCGCCATAAAAAGCGTCATACACCTCATCAGAGGTGAGTGTCGCTGCCACCGGCAGATATCCGCCAGTCAGCTTTTTGCCGACCATCATGATGTCCGGTTGCACCGCTTCGTGCTCACAGGCGAACATCCGCCCAGTCCGTCCAAATCCGGTAGCCACTTCATCAATGAGCAACAACACCTTATGCGCCCGGCAAAGCTTTTCAATCTCAGCCAGCGTTCCTGGCGGCATCATGATCATGCCTCCCGCACCCTGCACCATTGGCTCGACGATCAATCCTGCCACTTTGTCCCCATGTTCCGCCAACACGCCAGCCAACTCATCCAAACAGGCTTGCCGGCAGGCCTCCGGTGAACCATCAAAACGATACGGATACGGGTAAGACACTTTCAGCGTTGGAAACAGCATCCCGGAAAACGTGGCGTGAAACGTATCCATCCCTCCTACGCTCACCGCTCCGACCGTATCGCCGTGATAAGCGTTCTTCATGCTGATGAACACTTGTTTCTCCGGACGTCCCCGCAATTTCCAATACTGGTAAGCCATTTTTAACCCGATTTCCACCGCTTCCGCCCCGCTGTCGGAATAAAACACTTTTTGCAACCGTTCCGGGGTCAACTGCACCAGTTTCTCCGCCAGCAGCAACGCGGGGACATTTGACATCCCCAACAACGTGCTGTGGGCCACTTGATCCAGCTGTTCTCGAATCGCAGCATTTAGCTTCGGGTGCCCGTGGCCATGCACATTGAGCCATACTGACGCATTGCCATCGTAATACGCCCGGCCCCGCACATCGTAAAGCTTAACCCCTTCTCCCCGTTCGATGATCAAGGGCTCATCTTCCAAATACCCCTTCATCTGTGTAAATGGATTCCATAGAAAGCGCCGATTTTTCTCCAGCAACTCGTCATAACTCCACGTCGCCAAGCCACCATCCCCCCTTTTTGTAAACCAAAAACAAACAAAAGGTTTACATTAATGATAGAAATGATTCCGCTATATTGTCAACAAGATTACATCATTAAGTTTACAATCGTTAACCAACCACTCTCCAAGTTAGCATGAATGAAACAGGTGCCTTCCGTGTAGGCGAGATACAATTTCATCTCCGTGTTGTACTGTCAGCTAAGGAAACCAAACCGAAATCTTCGTTCCCGTCCACTTGGCTACGGATGTAAATATCACCCCTATTCCTTGTCCCGTAATACGCACAAAAAAGCCACCCATTTGCAAGGTGCCTTTCCATCATGACTCTCCCGAACAACGTAAAATACCATGTGATAAGCGGCGTAGAAAAAAGCAAAAACCAAGCCTGATCTCACATGGCTTGGTTTTTGCGTCTTTATCAGCGCCTGTCGGCATCTTGTGCTGGCCGCTTAGCCAGTTAGCCGATCAAGTCTTTGGAGTGGTGATTGATAAACTGCCGAATCGTTTCCGCGGCGTACTCGCCAGAAGTGAGATCGGCTTTGGTAAACACAAACCGTCCCTTCTTTTCATCCAAATCCAATTCATCAGCCAACAGACCGAGTAAGCCTTTGCCCTTTTTGTCCAGCTCGAAAAAGCCAGCCACCCCGTTTTGCGTATGTGCCGGCTGGAACATAAAGACGATCTCGTCATATTCGCCGCGCAACCATTCCGTCGGCCGGAACTGGATGATTTGGAAGCCGCCGCCTTTCTTACCGGTGTAACCTTCTTCTTGCGGCACAAAGCCGAGCTTGTTAAACCCATCCCAGAAATATTCTTGCAGGCCGGATGGGTAAACATCCACAAAGTCGCGATCCTGCGCATCAATGCCGCTTTTGATCTCCAGATTGGTTTGGAAATAATATCGCGTATTCACTGATGACGCCGGAATAAATTCTGGGCAAACAAAAGTGAATGGATACTCTCTCGTTTCTTCTGGGGCCACCTGAAAGGTTTCCTCGGTAACCGGAATGGTTGCGATCGTTTCGTTGACATTGACGATATTGTCCCCACGCTGATAAGCGGAAGCCAAGCGAAACTCCACTTCCAACCCTTCGATGGCTTGTTCGACCTGCCCTCCGGTCAAGACGATTTTCCCTGTCACAGGCTGTCCCATTTTCAGCCGAAAATCATCTAATACCAGGTCGACCTTTGCAGCGCCGAACCCAAAAGAAGCAAAGATGTTTTTTAACATTCATTTTCAGCCCTTTCGATGTTTTCAACCTAATCCTATCATAAATTCATGTTATTTAAACAGCATTACCTCTGATGGGTCATCTGTCTTTTCAAAAAGAAACTGCAAAAAATGCATGGTGGCATACACTCCGCTTCCACATCGGTGTGCCCGTTCATAACGCCGGATCACCTCCAGAAGTATGCGCCGTTGAAGCCAAAGGGGATGGCTCGTCCGACCAGCCGCTTCCCCCACCGCCTTGATCGCTTTCAAAAAGGAAAGGCCGTTCGCATATTCCAAGCGCATCCAACTCTCCCACGAGTCGATTTTGGCAAGTCCAGCTGCCGTCAATAACTCTTCCCACTCTTTCGATGAACGGGTGGGAAACAAGTGTTGCTCGCGAGGGAGATTCCATTCTTCCTCCACTTGGCCAAACAGCGCACCCAATTCAGCGCAGTTGTCCGGCCCGTAAATGGAAGCTAGCAGGCGGCCGCCCGTTTCCAGATTATCCGCCAATCTGCCAAACGTCTTCAGCGGCTCCCGAAACCAATGGCACACCGCATTGCACACAATCAGACCAAACGGCCCCAACCCGCTCAAGTCGACATCCTCCACATCGCCGACCACCACTTTCAGCCGGGAGCGATCATCCCCCACCTTCTCACAGGTGGCCCGCACCATGCGGTCAGCGATATCCAGAGCGACGACCTCCGCTTCCGGAAATGCCTCCAGAATCAATTGCGTCATATGGCCCGTCCCGCATCCGACATCCAATATCCTACGCGGTGGCGGCCACCCATGGCGATCCAGTTGCATCAGCAGACGACAAGCGACTTTCCGGTAACTCTCCGCATAATCGTCATAAATGAGCGAAGCCCGGTTAAAGCGATTGACGCGCTGTTGCTTCTCCTTCTCCCTATCCACCGGCTTCTCCTCCCCTTTTGACACCTTTGTCGCCATCTTCGGCGGCAACCAAATGCTCAAGCCGCTTACAGCAGCTTCTCCGGGGTCATCCCGCCCAAGGGTCGCTAGAAACAAGATCGCCTGCCGACGGGATAACTTTTCTTTCATCTGCCTCTGATCTCCTGCACTCCGCCGAAAAGGGAAAAATCCGGTGGAATCCCAGCCGGATTTTTATTATTGCTTCTGTTTTTTCTCCTTCTGTTCTCTCAGATACTCTTCGTAATTATCCTTGTACAACTGTTTGTACTTTTCGTAGTAATAGCTTACACGAGCCACATAATGGCGTGTCTCACCGTATTTGATCTGATCGAGGTTTTGCCTCGTCCCGTCCCAGACCCCGGAGCTTATCCATTTGTCCACATTTCCCAAGCCGCCATTGTACGCGGCAATCACAGCTACATAATTCCCTTTGTAACGGTCACTTAAAAACTTGATGTACCAGCTACCCAACCGGATATTCGTCGCTGGGTCAAACACATAGTCGCGAACAGCTGGCGAAAAATGTCCGTCCCGAATGATATCATTGACTGTTGACGGCATAAGCTGCATCAGCCCTTGCGCGCCAACCGCCGATTTCTTGTCTGGATCAAACTTGCTCTCCTGGCGGATCACCGCCATGACCAGAAATGGATCCGCTCCCGTCTCTTGTGCACTATCAAAGATGTACTCTTCATATTCAAGCGGATACATCAAGCGATTAAACAAGGGAATAGCTACCATCACAAACACCAGCAGCACGGCAAACGCCAGCAGAATCACCCGCTTAGACGGAAGAGCTTCCACCGCTGGCTTGATCCACTTTTTTATATTCATCTGCTCCATTATTGATCAACCTATCTTTCCCCTTGTGGAAGTCCGATTGTCATGCTTGTAAACATTACCGTCAATAATCTATCTTCCACGATAAACTTAATTTTAAGCGGCGTCAATTCACAACCTTCGCGATCAATTAAACGATTTGTGTATATTTTTCGCACACAGACGAAGACGGCCCAGCACCAAACTGCCCCACCCCCGCGAGTTATGATGCGCAGGGATGGGGCGAGGCTTAACGCCCGAGGTGCAACTCGTCTGCTTTCCGCTTCAGATAAGCGATGTAAGGAGCAATCGTCATCTCAGAACCGGTCGCTCGCCGCACCAACTCCTTCGCCGTCCACCTGCTTCCGTGGCGGTATACGTTCTCCTTTAACCAACCATGGAGGGTCGATACGTTTCCGTCCGCGATTTCGTCCGGTATCTGCGGATGGACGCGGCATGCGGCCTCATAAAATTGGCAACTGAGGATGTTGCCAAGGGTGTATCCTTGAAACATTCCGCCGATGAAGTCTGCGTACCAATGAATATCTTGAAGCACTCCGTGGTTATCATCCGTCGGACTGATACCAAGATCGCTTTGGTAGCGGGAGCGCCACATCTCCGGCAAATCTTTGACTTCCAGTTTTCCTTCCAGCATGGCCAATTCCAAATCAAAGCGGATGATTACATGCAGATTGTATGTGAATTCATCTGCTTCAATGCGAATAAGCGACTTCTCCGCCCGGTTGATCGCCCGCACGAAGTCATCCAAGGAAACATTCCCCAGCTGGGAGGGAAAAGCGGCTTGTAAAGAAGGATAGTGCGCTTGCCAGAATGCCCGGCTTCGGCCGACGACATTTTCCCACAAGCGGGATTGGCTTTCATGGATCCCTGACGAGGCTCCCTTGTGCAACGGTGTTCCTTCCAAATCAGCGTCTATGCCCAACTCATAAAAGGCGTGACCCGTTTCATGGATGGTGCTAAACAGCACCTCCGTCACATCCTCTTCATTGACCCGCGTTGTAATTCGCACATCATCGTGTGCCAATCGAATCATGAACGGATGAGGTGACAAGTCAAGCCGCCCACGGTTAAAATCAAATCCCATAGCGCTGATCAGTTGCTTCACATAAGCCAATTGCTTTTCTTTAGCAAAGTGCTGTTTAATGCAGGCTTGCGACACCTCCGGACCGGCTGTCACCTGCTCCACCAATGGTACCAACTGCTTGCGCAACTCCCCGAACAACGCTTGTAGCTCTTTGGCTTTCATGCCATAGTCGGTGCGGTCGATCAGCGGATCAGCCACATGATCAAACCCGAAGAAATAATGGGCGTATTCCCGGCTCAGCTCCAATGTCCGTTCCAGATGCGGAACCACCTTGTCAAAACGATTTTCCTCCCGGGCGGCCACCCAAGCCTGATACGTTTCGGCGGAATTTTGATAGAAGCGGGAAATAAAATCAGCCGGCACCTTTGTTTCCCTGTCAACTTCTCTTTTTGCCGCACGGATCAAATCCGCTTCAAGGGAGTCAGACGGCCATTGACCATCCAGTTCTTCCAACAGTTCACCCAAGCGGGGATCAGTCAGCTTATCATGCGCAATTCGCCCCAATGTCGCCAATTGGCTACCCCGCGCACCTCCTGCCGCATGGGGCATGTATGTATTTTGATCCCAATCCAACAGTGCGATCACAGATTGCAAATCATAAATTTCCTTGAGCCGCTTTTTCAACTCTTGCCATTTCTTTTCCATTTTGTTCCCTCTCTTATCTTATGCGCTGAATCGGTCATTCTTAATTGAATTTCTTCATATAAGACATTCTTCCTGCTCTCGAAATAATTTCCGCAGAAAACAGCGCTTCTTAATCCCTTAACTTGCCAATCAATCCTAAGGAATCCAATCGACAATTACTGTGCAAAGTGTGTATGATAAAATCACCAACTTTTACACGGAGCGAAAAGAAGTATGAAAAAACTTGATGCCATCCATCAACAACTGAGCAAACAGCCAGCAGGAACCACTGCGGGAGAGTTGGCAAAGCAGTTGGACTTAGACCGTTCAACCGTCAGTCGTTACCTCAACCAACTTGTCAAACAAGGGTTAGCGGAAAAAATTGCCGGACGACCAGTTTTGTACCGTCCAACCCAGCCAGAGGCTCCATTCCCGATGCAAGCGGCCCATTCCGGGATCGCCGACCTGTTGAAAGAAGCATTGGCGGCTTTATTGTATCCCCCACACGGATTACCCATCTTGCTCACTGGTGAAACGGGGGTAGGAAAAACGTACATGGCGCAAACACTGGTTCAAGTGGCCACGGAAGCAGGCCACTTATCGCCGGGCACACCGTTTATCACCTTCAACTGTGCCGAATACGCCCAAAATCCGGAACTCTTGCTGGCCCAGCTATTCGGGGTGAAAAAAGGCGCCTTCACCGGAGCCGTAGAAGACAAGCCAGGCTTGGTGGAACGAGCCGATCGCGGCATTCTTTTTTTGGATGAGATCCACCGCCTTCCCCCATCGGGCCAGGAAATGCTGTTCTCCCTGATGGATCAGGGGAGCTTTCGTCGGCTAGGGGAGACCCATGCTGAACGAACGGTGGCCATCCGCCTGATCGGTGCTACCACGGAAGCACCAGATACCGCCTTACTGCCCACATTGATGCGCCGTTTTTCAGTCAAGCTGACCATTCCTCCGCTGCGTGAACGCCCTCCACAAGAACGGGCGAAACTACTCTCCACTTTCTTAAAAGAGGAAGAAACCCAAATGGGAGTACCCTTGACTGTAACAGAGGAATGCCGGGCCCGTTTTTTGTCTTATCCCTGCCCGGGCAATATCGGCCAATTGAAAAGTGACATTCAAATCGCTTGCGCCAGGGCCTTTTTGCGTCAGCTTGGTCACCGCAAAGACCAAGTGATCGTCACCATCAACGATTTGCCGACACACTTGCGCCAACAAGGGCCGGTGACCACGGCCATCGCTTCCCGCTTGAAACAGGTACCCTCAGACAATATTTATGAGCAACTGTTGCATCGCCATGCCCTGTTGTCACAGCAAGGAGCGACACCGCTGGAAATGGAACGGGAACTTCAGGAAACTGTCAATTCCTACATCCGCCGCTTGGTCACCTCATTCAAGCCGGGCGATTCCCAGGAAAGCGAACCGCCGCTGGACCCACAATTGCTCCAATTGTTGGAGCGGACACTATCACCGTGGCGTGACAAACTCCCGCAAGCGGCACAGTCATTTCCCTTGAAAGCATTGGCATTGCACATCCAAGCCTTCATCCGGCAACCCGAACGGCGCCCAGCCCAACCCGTGCCATCCGACTTGCCTGTCCTGCCTCTGCACAAAAAAATAGCGCGGCAAATCGGCCGTGCTTTGGAAGAGCATTACCGACTGCGCCTGCCTGAATATGAATTGGACTTGATCGCCCTCTTTTTCTCGCTGGATGGACAAACCGATCAGACCAAACAGCGGTGCATCGCCACAGTCTGTCTCACCGGGGAAGGAGCCGCGTCCACGCTGGAAAGTTGGTTAAAAAAGCGCCTGCCGGCCGCCGACAGCGATGTGGTCATCCGCTCGGCGCAAATCGATCCGTTTACGCGCCGGTCCCAAGGGTTAGTACAACTGCAGGAAACCTATGACCTGATCGCCATCGTAGGCACGGTTCCGCCCGCTTTGACGGATATCCCTTATTTCCCGGCATGGGAGTTGTACCAACCAGAAGGATTCCGCAAGTTGACGCACCATTTGGCTAAGACCCGCAAACCACAGTTGGTGCAAGAATCGGAAATCCCGTTGACGCCGAAACGGGTGCCCGAACTCATCCTTCAAGGGCTTTTGGACACAATAACCCATTATAACCCCAAACGATTGGTGCGATTGATTGAGCAAGAAGCGCCCCGCTTTCGGGAACTGTTCGATTGGACGCCCGAACGGGAAATGGGTATGTGGATGCACGTGGGCATTTACATGGATCAACTCCTCGCTGCCCAATTACACCGGGCGCAAGCCAAAGTGACCACCCAAAGTCCACCTGCTCCCAAACCGCCTACCGCCCATCTGACGCTGTGGGAGGGTTTTCTGCAACAATTGGAACAAGACATGGGTGTCCGTTTTCCGCCCGCCGCCGCGCATGAACTGGCTCGTTTGTCTGCTGAACCACCAAACAGACCCATTTCTTCATGAACCGTGCGAAGTGTGCAACCTGTTTTTGCACACTTTCCCGGTTCATCTTCATTTACCGCCCGTTACGAGGGTTGGCATCAAAATTGCACGTCATATGGGTGCCATCCCCCGAAAACGGTTTTTCCATCTTGAAGTAAAAAACCTGTCACCGGGGAGGGACAAACCGATGGGTCGCACCATCCGTTTATTGCTTGTGTGCAGTTGGGGCGCCTCTTCCGGCGTGCTTTGTCGAAAAATCAATGAAGCCGCGCAGGACAAAGGGGTTCCATTAGTGGCTGAAGCCGTCGGGATCCATGAGTGCCAAGCGAAGTTGCCGCTGGTTGATGTGATTTTATTGGAGCCGCAAATCGGACATCATAAGCGTGACCTGCAAAAAAAGGCGGATGCCCATGCCATCCCCTTGGCCATGGTGAACCCGGTAGCCTTCGCCACCATGAACGGCGAAAAAGTGTTGGAGCAAGCAATGGCGCTCGCCTCCATTCCTTTCTCCTCTTGAACCATAACGCCTTTGGCACACAGACAAATGAAAGCGTACAACAAAAACGCTGTTTCATCTGACACCTTAAACTGTCACAAACAGCGCCAGAAGATGAAAAAAACATCGCGGATCTTCCCGCCAAACGGGGGCATCCATTCTGGCAGGCATGCGAGCCATTCTCGGGAAGGCCGTACGCCCCATTCAAATAAACCGTAAGAAAGGATTTGTGAAGACCTATGGAAAAAACAGTAACCATTACCAACGCAAGCGGATTGCATGCACGTCCAGCAGCTCTTTTGGTGAAAGAGGCTTCCGCATTCAAAAGCGTTATCAAATTAGTGAAAAACGGAAAAGAAGTAGACGCTAAAAGTTTGCTCGGCGTAATGTCCTTGGCTGCCAAACAAAATGATGAGATTACGATCCGCGCTGAAGGCGAAGATGCAGAAGCAGCTGTCAATAAATTGGCGGAAATCATCGCAACGCTTTCGTAATGATTAAGGGGGATTCCACAGTGAGCCAAACCATCCAAGGCGTAGGCGCCGCACCGGGCATCAATCTGGGTACCGCTGTATGGTGGCGCAAAGAGCAACCCACAGTCACGGTGAAAACGGTTGCCGACACGCAAGCGGAAACGGCAAAGTTGAAACAAGCCATCAATCAAACCAAAGAGCAAATCAACACTTTGCGCCAAACAGCGGCGGAGCGCATGGGCGAGGAAGAAGCGCAAGTGTTTGACGCTCATTTGGCGTTTTTGGACGACCCCGGTTTCACCGGTGAAATGGAAAACCGCATCCATAGCCAGAAAAAAAACGCAGAGGCGATCTG
Source organism: Laceyella sacchari (assembly GCF_004343255.1). Lineage (GTDB taxonomy): Bacteria > Bacillota > Bacilli > Thermoactinomycetales > Thermoactinomycetaceae > Laceyella > Laceyella sacchari. The sequence continues at coordinate 135,773 of NZ_SMDD01000002.1, forward strand.
CCAAGAAGTGACGGAAGAGATGAGCGCGTTGATGGCGTCGCTCGATGACGAATACATGCAGGCCCGTGCCGACGACATCCGTGATGTGGGCTCTCGGTTGTTGCTGAACCTGCTTGGCAAAAAGCCGTTCGACCCCTCGCAGTTGAAAGCGGGAGATGTGGTTGTCGCCGAAGAATTAACCCCATCAGACACCGCACAGTTTCCGGAAGGCATCGCCGGCATGGTGACAGCCAAAGGAAGCAAAACCGCGCACGCGGCAATCATGGCTCGCACCTTGGGCATTCCGGCAGTGCTAGGGTTGGGTGCATTGATTAACCACATTCAAGATGACGACAAATTGATCGTGAACGGGGATAAAGGTACGATCATCCTCAACCCTGGCGAAGCAGAAGAACAAGAGGCTCGCAAACTCATCGCCGCCCAAAAAGAAGCACGGGAAGCCGCTTTGAAAGAGGCAGCAGCTGATGCCTATACGGCAGACGGCAAACGGATTCAAACATTCGCCAACATCGGCAGCTTGAATGACATCGAGCTGGCAGTCAAAAACCATGCCGAGGGAGTCGGCTTGTTCCGCACCGAATTCTTGTACTTGGAAAGCGATCACTGGCCAACCGAGGAAGAGCAATACCAAGCTTATGCCAAAGTGCTCTCCGCCTTTAACGGACGACCAGTGGTGATCCGTACCTTGGATATCGGCGGGGACAAAGACCTGCCATATGCTGATTTGCCGAAAGAGGAGAATCCTTTCCTCGGCCACCGCGCCATCCGCTATTGCTTAGCCAACCCAGACGTCTTCAAAACGCAATTGAAGGCGCTGTTGCGGGCAAGCGTACATGGTAACTTGTGGATCATGTTCCCGATGATCGAGAACCTGTCTGAAATCCGTGCAGCCAAAGCCTTGTTGGAAGAATGCCGGCAAGAACTCACCAGTGCAGGGACAGAGGTCGCCGACGACATCAAAGTCGGCATCATGATCGAAGTACCGGCTGCAGCCGTGACCGCCGATCTCTTGGCAAAAGAAGTAGACTTCATGAGCATCGGCACCAATGACTTGACTCAGTACACCTTGGCCGCAGACCGTGGCAATGAGCAAGTGGCCCATCTGTACGACGCTGCCCATCCCGCGGTGTTGCGTTTGGTCAAAATGACTTGTGACGCTGCCGATCAAGCGGGTATCTAGGTAGGCATGTGTGGAGAGCTGGCCGGAGATGTAACCATGACGGAAATCTTGGTCGGTCTCGGATTGCATGAGCTGTCCATGAGCGCATCCGCGATTCCGGAAGTGAAGCAACGCGTGCGCCTCATCGACAGCGCCAAAGCCAAAGCGCTGGCGGACAAAGCCCTTCAGTTGGAAGATGGCGATCAAGTCCGCGCACTGATTCATTCCCAACAATAAAAATAAAAAAACCGACTCGCTAGCGAGTCGGTTTATTTTATTTCTTCATGCGCAAAATTAAGTAAAGCCGACTAAAATCTCCCATCGTGAGACCTTAGTCGGCTACCACATGTTTTCTATGTTCAAACAGTCACTTCTTCTCTAGTCAACGTAGCTACGTCTGGTTGGATGACCTCAATCGGCCCTACACCTCTGCGAAGCACTTTCGAAAATGCTTGCGTCGGCTTCAGCACATCGATCATGTATTTGATGGCGATCATGGGATCAACAGTGTGACCACAGGTGTAACAATCCAGGGCAGCGAACCCTTTTTCCGGATAGGTATGAATCGTCAGATGACTTTCTGAGAGCATCACAAGCACTGTGGCCCCCTGGGGCTCAAATTGTTGGGATTGTACAGACAAAATCGTCGCCCCACATGCTTTGGCAGCTTCTTTCATATGATGCTCCAAAAACGCAACATCATTGATCAGATCAAAGTCAACGCCCCACGCGTCCATCGCTACATGTCTTCCGAAAGTAGAAAATTCCATATCTTTCGGCCCCCTTCCTAGCAAAAAGTTGGTGTGAGCCAAATTCCGCTAGGATCTGCTTGTTCACCACGGGGGAAGGTTAGTCCAGTGAGGTCCCAACCCTTTAAGTGAATCCTGGATCCTACTAGCTCAATGTCACAATCATTAACTTAACACATCTCTTTATGAACTGCAACAGTTATTTTAGGCAAAAATGATCTCACTCCTGCCCCGTTTTTTACCACAACCAGATGGACACACTCATCCCGTCTTCATTGTAAATTAATGTCATTTCAGCCGTTTGCTTTCAAAGGGTTTCATGCTCCTGGCAGAGAATAAATCCGATTAACCGTTTTGCCATTTCCAATACACAACAGAAAGGATGAGGAGCATTGACCGCCATTTGCCAAATCAGGCAACACCTCTTTGAAGAGTTGGATTTAATGGTTCGCACCACTGCTGCATTGATTGAAAAAATCGAAGACAAGGATTGGCATTACCAACCGCAATCCGCGATGCGCACTCTCCTTGAAGTTGTCAATCATCTCGTCCAAATCCCCACTGTCGATTTAGCCATCATTCAGGAACAAGACGAAATCTCCATACGTAAACTGGAAAAGGAACTGTTTACCCACAATGCGGTGGAACTGCTGAATCTCTTGCACTCCGGCGCAGACCGCCTAAAATCATACATGGCGGACTTAACCGTCGAGGACTTTGTCCACAAAACGGGCAAACCGTTTTACAGCCAGGAAGGCATTGCCTATTCCAAATGGCTGATCGAAATTTTGACCCACCTGTCCCATCATCGTTCCCAACTCTTTGAGTATTTAAAGGAATTGCACTACAACGTCAATATGTTTGATCTATATTGATTCCAAGAGGTGTCTGTTAAATCAAGTTGGTGGGGAAGGAGCGCCGATGCACCAGTGAAGTAAATAAGAAAATGGTTTGGGAGCCGCTGGCCTATTTATCAGACACACCTCTAGTCCCGAATGTCTAAAACCCTTTGAAACGGGAAGGATAAGGCATTAGGGTAATCGGATTCGCAGAATTCGCCCCATACGCACATCCTTCACCGCAGGAGGCTGAACGATGTACTTATCCCCCAGAGAGCGAGGTATCGTCATTCGGGCGCTAATTAAAGTGCTGGCGATGGAGCCGCGCGCAAATGAATATAAAAAATTGTTGGATCGCTTGCGAGAAGAACATGAACGAGAAGGGGAAATCTTGTTGTTTAACGGTTTCATCTGCAACATGGACGATGGCTAAAATCATAGGAGCATGCATCACTCCTTTTCTTCGTATGTTGTAGAAAAGGAGTGATTTTATTATGTATTTGATTGTGATTGAATTAAAACGATTTCGGCTATACCTATACCAAAACGGCAAGCTGATCAGATCTTATCCCATCGCAATCGGCCGGGCGGCCAGCGCCACCCCCGAAGGCACGTACCGCATCATCAACAAAGTCCCCTACCCTAACAGTTATCCCGGCGGACCCCTTAGCCCCTTCGGCACATACTGGCTGGGACTGTCTCGGCCCCATTATGGCATTCACGGCACCAACCGCCCGTCTTCGATCGGCAAACGGGTTTCCAGAGGTTGCATTCGCATGTACAACCATCATGTAAACGAATTAGCCCGCTTGGTTCCGATCGGCACCACTGTCATCATCCGCTGATTCACCATCCAGCCTTGGGGTGTTTTTTCAACACCACGTCAGAGATCAGCAAGTAAGGGGAATATTCTTCAGCGGCTAATGGCTGTGCCGTGATCAACATAGCAAACGGCTCCTTTGTCCGCTCGTCCGCCAACAGCACCCCGGCGTGTTCTTTGGCAAAAGCAATTGCATATTCTTGGCCGTCAGCCAATTTGAAACAATACAAATAAGCATCATTCGCCCGATCATACAACCAGACGGATTGCATTTCCCGGGTCAGTGCCTGATTCGATTCCGTCCATTCCGGAATGGACAATATCAGCACTGCGCCGTTACTCAATTCCGCCCATCCTCCGTCTTCCGGTATGACTGCCTGCCGAATCTGTGGAATATACCTTGTCGACATCTTAGCTTTCTCCTTTCTGGCACCGTTCCACCAACCGCTGCAGCAGCGGTGCAATACAGCATAAATTCCACTCAGCCACTTGCCCGTCTTCGATCGCCCCGATATCTCCGGCCACCAATGTCGGAACCGGGTTCATGGTATGGGTGCGCACGCGCAAGTCCTCCATATTCCCATGGTCGCTCACCAGCACAATCGTATCTTGGCGTTGACGCAACCGTAGCATGGCTCCCAGGAACCGGTCCAATGTCTCCACCACCCACCGCACCAGCTCAGGATCATGCTTGTGCCCCGCGCGATCACTCAAAAAAAATTCATGCACCACCAAATCATGGTCGCGTCCCAAGCGGGTGAGATGTTCGGCCGCCGTTTCGGGCGTAATCTCGTCCACCTCGGGCAAATGCTCCTTCAACGTGTGCCTGGTCAAATCATGATATACCGCTTCTCCCCGCAACAAATCTGGCAGGTATCGAACCGGCATCTGCGCTGAAAGCATCGTCGCGGTTGACACGGAAATCCAACCACGTTTGGTCGCTGGTCGCTCAAAATATTCCTGCGTGTAGCTATTGGCAAATGTCGCTTTCCAACCTTTGCGGGCAAATTGCTTATAGATATTATCTTCCTGAACCCATTCGCGCAACCGGCGAAACGGCAGCCCGGCCATATGCATCCCCATTGCTTGCGGCGCATTTCTACCGGTAAAAATGGCCGCTTGGCCTGTTGCACTCTGCGGCAATCCCTCCACCCCGAGCCGGGTGTCCGTCGCAATCAGGTGCACTTCTTTTCCATGTACACCAACCGCCGCACGGCTAAGGGGTATTCCGCTCAACCAGCTTCTGATATGCGGCGTCGGCTCAGTCACCCAAGGATTGTATTCCGCATCGTCACCCAACCCTACTCCATCGACAAATAGCAAGAAAACAGTAATCCCCTTCACCTCCAGTCTTTTTCATTGTAACATGTGATTGTAATACAAAGGAGGAAACGAAGATGCGCTTCAGCCAGATGGACAAAGAAACCCTTGCCGAAACGATTCGCCAGCTGGAACAGGAAGAGAAGTGGGCGAGAGAACACGGATTAGACAGCCAAGTAAATATCATCAGCCAAAAACGCAAACTGGCCCGCTCGTATTTAATCGATCCCGCCACCATCCCTCCGAAACAATGGTATGCGGTGGAAGGAGAAACGCGCCGCTTCTATGTGGATTATCTCAACGGGGTGATGGCTTGGGGGAATTGGGAAGGGACTGAAGAATTGGTCGCTCTCCCCTTGGCCGTGCTAAAAAGTTAATTTTTTTGGCAAATCCGGGTTAAATTTCGTCTTTTTGAACATACTACATCTAGGAGGTGTGTTCAAAAAGATGTATTATGTCATAAGAGATTCTGAAAAATTACCACCATCCATCATTCACGAGGACAACTACTTCGCCTGGTATAATCCCATGAAAAAGGATCATCAGGTGGAATTCCGCGGTACCATGAACCAATGCTACGACTTCATGGCTACCCGCTACCAACAAAGATGACATGCTTACGTTTCACCTAATTGTTAGAATAATCAAGCACATCCATCCAACAAAAAACCGGGGTTACCCCGGTTTTCTATTTTTGCCGATTTAACTTTTTCTCTCGCACTGGCGGCAAGATTTTCTTCATGTCCACTTTGCGCTCAATCACCCAAGTGCTGGGATCGTTCTCATCAAACTGCTCCAGAAACTGAATCACTTCGCGGGTAATCGGCGTCGGGGTGGATGCGCCCGCCGTCACGCCCACTTTTTTCTTCCCTTTCAGCCACTCGATGTTCAATTCCGTCACATCGCTGATCCGGTACGCCTCTACGCCGGCGATCTCTTTGGCCACCTGTGCCAAGCGGTTAGAATTGTTGCTGCGCGGATCTCCTACCACAATCACCAAATCTGTCTCTCTGGCTTGTTCGGCAACTGCTTCTTGTCTCTCTTGCGTTGCAAGGCAGATTTCATTGTGAATCTCAACCGTCGGGAACTTGGCGCGCACTTTATTCATCAAATGCGCTGTATCCCATTGGCTCATGGTCGTTTGGTTGGTAACCAACAGCCGATCTGTGTTCAGCTCCAGCTTCTCGATATCTTCTTCCTTCTCAATCAGGTGCACACGCCCCGGAGCGACGCCCATGGCTCCTTCCGGCTCCGGATGGTTCTTCTTCCCAATGTAGATCACTTCATATCCGTCAGCCACTTTTTCGCGAATCAAATCATGGGTACGAGTTACATCCGGGCATGTGGCGTCCACAATCGTCAGCCCTTTGGCCCGCGCCTTCTTGCGCACCTCTGGCGAAACGCCGTGAGCCGTGAAGATCACCGTCCCCTTGTCCACTTTATCAAGAAGCTCGAAGCGATTTTCTCCATCCAGGGTGATGATGCCTTCATCTTCAAAGGCGTCCACGACATGGCTGTTGTGAACGATCATGCCCAAAATGTATATCGGACGCGGCAAGTCCAGATTTTTGGCGGCTTGCCGAGCCAAAACCATGGCATCGACCACGCCATAGCAGTATCCGCGCGGTGTGATTTTCACTACTTCCATTCCTGTTTCCCTCCCGACCCCGTTTGGTCCGAGGCATAGTCCATCTCATTATAGCTTATTCTCCAACTGGAACCAAGGGAAGGTCGCCCGGCTCAGCCATCCCAAAAGATGGGCTGGTCTGCACGGTACATTCGCACGGGGGCATTCATAAGATACACTGTCATCACAAATGAAGGAAGTGAGAACATGGAAAGACCGCAAAAACCTTACACGCCGCCGGCACCACCTGCAAAGCCGATGCCACCGATGCCACCAATGCCGCCCATGCCACCCATGAAACCGATGCCGCCATGCCCGCCCATGAGACCTTGCCCGCCGGCGCAACCGATGCCCATGCCAATGCCCATGCCAATGCCGCATCCATATCCGGGGCACCATCATATGATGCACCGTTTGCCGTGTGATCCCCATGCTTTGAGAAATCTGTATATGCAATTGAAAATCTGCCATAAATTCGAAATGGCAATGCTGAAGTGGCATATGAAATATTGTTGCAGCCGCCGCCGTCCCCATCCCGTTCCTCCGCGTCATTGTTCTTCCTCACACGTATCTTCATCAAGACGGCACGAAAGCAGTTGCTGTTGTTAACAAACCGCCTTCCCTCCATACAATTTGGGAGGGCATCCTTTCTTTTTTGCACAAAAAAACCCCACCATGCTCCGCGAGGTTTTTAAACCAATAATGAGTGCTTATAAAAAACGGGTTCGACCGAGCAAAGCGGGTCCGGCGATTGTGGCCGGGTGAAGTTGCAAGCCTAGCTCTCCTTGTTTTTAATGCGTTCGCGTATGTACAGGCCCGCCAAAATAAATGAGATCAGCATGGAGAACAGCAACAGGCCATGTTCCAGAATATTCGCATACATCTCCCCGGCTTCCCTCCTTCGACTCATTCGCCTTTAAATTTATACTATATAACAGAATAAACGTAAAGAAAAAGCTACTTTAATTCAAAATATGGACAATTCATCCCTGTTTCTGTTCAATTGTTACTGTTTGTTAAGCAAATTTCCCCATTTGGAAAATGATTAACTCCCAGGACACGACCAACCTCCTGCCCAGGAGACTCAATTTCTCTCACCTAATACAAAATTAAAATTCATCTTTTCTCATGATTTTGACATCTCTTGTCTTGTTGTGTCGAATGAAAGGAATGCAACGAATGCTCGTCAAATAGTTATCCGAAAGTCCAATCATTCCAATGGTTGCAACATAAAATCTAAAAAAATGATAAAAAGTTGACACAAAATCGTTTGTCGCCTCGAATGATTATGTACCTGAACTTTTTCATCTCAGTTTTGGTTTGGTTTTGGGTGTTTCCATGGTTATCCCCCCTGTAACAACAGGGGGGATTTTTTTTGCCTGTGCAGAGCCGGTCTCCATCAGGCCCGCAAAGCAATGTGTTGGCTGTCGTATTGATGGATGAAGCGGATCAGCTCCTCAGACATCTGCCAATATGAGAAGGGAGTAATCAAGTAAATCCCGTTGAAACGGGATAATGCCACTTCCAGCAATTCCTTCGCTATCGCCACGCCTTCCCGGCGCCCTGCCGCTTTGTCTGGCTGTTGCTCCATGCGCTTTAACACTTCTGGCGAAATTTTTATCCCTGGTACTTCATTATGCAAAAATAGCGCATTGCGATACCCCGTCAACGGCATGATCCCGATGAAGATGGGAATGGGGATGTGTTTCGTCGCTTCATGCACATCGATGATTCCTTGGGCGTCGTACACAGGCTGAGTCATAATGAAATCGGCCCCTGCCTCCACTTTTTTCTCCAAGCGGCGCACAGCAGCGTCCAATTGGCGCACGTGCGGATTAAACGCTGCCCCGACGACAAACCGGGCTTTTTGTTTCAATTGGCGTCCGGCAAAGGAGATTCCCTCATTTAGTTGCTTCACCATGCGGATCAGCTCAAACGAAGTAACATCATAGATGGAGCTGGCCCCCGGCAAGTCGCCCATCCGCGTGGGATCTCCGGTGATGACGAGGATTTGGTCGATGCCTAACGCATGAAGGCCCATCAAGTGTGATTGTTGCCCCAATAGGTTGCGGTCGCGACAGGCAACATGGACAAGTGGCTCAATTCCCATCTTCTCTTTTAAAATCGCCCCCAAGGCCAAATTGCTCATGCGGGCAGTGGCCAAGGAGTTGTCGGCCATCGTGATCGCATCAACCCCTGCTTGTTGCAATCGGCTGGCACCATGCAAAAAAGCAGAAATGTCCAAGTCCTTGGGTGTGTCAAATTCGCACACGATCGTCCGTTTATGGCGCACTTTCTCTACAACCGTCGGTTTGACGCGCTCGGTTATCTCCACCGCTACCGGTTGTGCTGTCTCCCGATTCTGCGGATTGCGGCGTGGCACCGGCTTTCTTCCTTTCAGGCTTTGGGCCAGCAACCGGATGTGTTCAGGGGTCGTGCCGCAACATCCCCCCAACAAGCTGACCCCTTGCTCCACCAACAACTCCGCTGTTTGTTCAAAATAGGCGGGATTGGATTTATATGCCAACTCCCCATCAGTGATCCCTAACCGGCTGGCATTGGGAAACGCGGTAATAACCAATTGTTCCGGCACCACCGTTTTCTCCAATCCGCGCAATAATTCCATCGGCCCCAAACGGCAATTGAGACCGACGCCATCTACCCCCTGCTCAGCCAACAACTGAAACGCGGTAGAGATGGAAAACGCATCACGCGTCCGGCCCACTTCCAACATGGAAAACTGAGCCAGCAACGGAAGGTTGGTCAGAGGACGGATCACTTCGACAGCCAACAGCATTTCCTTTACATCGAGAAATGTTTCCAACAGAATGCCATCCACTCCGGCATGCAACAGCGCTGTAGCTTGCTCTTCATACATGTCGCGGTATTCCTCTTCATCATAGGCGGGCACACGCCCGGCACAGATGGAACCGATCGAGCCCAAGATGTAGGCATCATCCCCCACCGATTCCCGGGCCAATCGCACCGCTTCCCGGTTGAGGCGCGTCACTTTCCCTTCCAGCCCATACCGCGTCAACCGCTCCCGGTTGGCACCATACGTATGCGTCTCTATCACTCGCGCTCCCGCTTCATAATAAGCTTGGTGCACTCCCGCCACCAGTTTGGGATCGCTTAGCACCAACTCTTCGGTACATTCGCCGATGGAAACGCCCTGCTGATACAAATAAGTGGTCATCGCCCCGTCGCCCACGAGCAACTCGCTCCGCAACCGTTCAATCAAATTTGGTCTGCCCATTCATTTTCCTCCTTATACCACACTGAAATAACGGGCTTCAGGGTGCGCAAACACCATCGCCGACACCGACGCTTCTGGCTCCATCATAAACCCTTCCGTCAGCGCAACCCCGATCTCTTCCGGCTCAAGCAATCGGAACAGCTTGACTTGGTCTTCCAGGTCGGGACAAGCCGGGTAACCAAACGATACGCGAATCCCTTGATATTTGGCGGCAAATCGTTCTTTCATGGTCATGGTGACCGGGTCAGGGAAGCCCCAAGCACTACGCATCACCTGATGAATCCGTTCCGCAAACCCTTCCGCCGTCTCCAATGCCAATGCTTGCAACAAGTGGGAACGCAAGTAGTCGCCCTGCTCTTTCCACGTTTCCGCTTGCTCACGCACTCCCAAACCGGCGGTGACGGCGAAAAAGCCGACAGTATCCATCTCTCCCGACTCCACCGGCCGCACAAAGTCAGCCAAACAGAGATAAGAGCCTTTTGTCTGTCTTGGGAAAGTAAACCGTTCAATAATCCGACTGTGATCGTTGGGGTCATAAATCAGAATTGTATCGCCATCCGCTTGTGCCGGAAAAAACCGATAGCAGCCGTGCGGCCGGATCAAGCGGTCGGAAATAGCCGCGGCAAACAACTCATCCACTTGTGCTTTCAATTGGCAAGCTTTCTCATCACCAGCTGCCAACAGCTCCGCCACATTTCCCTTCAGGCCCAAATGCTTGCCCAAGAGCATCTGCTCATTGATATAAGGACGCAATTGCGCGAGCGGCACATCCCGATACACATGTTTTTCATAGTCGGGCGGGACGAACACCGGGGCTTGGCGGTTGATCTCACTGACACGCCGTACAGCCACCTGCACACTCGCTTTCACTTCGGTGTTCGCCGCTTTCGCTTCAACCCGCTTAGCCCGCAACTCGGCCTCCAACGCAGCTCTCTCTTCCGGATTCATCAAACGATTCGCCAATTCAAGCCCATTCATGGCGTCCCGGGCATACAAAACGGGGCCATTGTATTCGGGAGAGATGCGGGTATCCGTAAATTTGCGTGACAGCGCTGCCCCACCGACGAGCATCGGCACATGGATGTCCGCTTTTCGCAAATCCTGCGCAGTCACTACCATCTGTTGGGCGGACTTCACCAACAGGCCGGATAGCCCGATCATATCTGGACGCTCACGCCGCGCCGCTTCGATCAGTTGTTCCGGCGGCACCTTGATGCCGAGGTTTACCACCTCGTAACCGTTATTGGCCATGATGATTTCCACCAAATTCTTGCCGATGTCATGGACATCACCTTTTACTGTCGCCAAGATCACTTTCCCCCTGGCATGCGTCTTCGCTTTGTCCATATGCGGCTCCAGATAAGCAACGGATGCTTTCATCACCTCGGCACTCTGTAGCACCTCAGCCACAATCAGTTGGTTGTCGTTGAACAAGCGCCCCACTTCATCCATGCCCGCCATGAGCGGCCCATTAATAATATCAAGCGGTTTATATTTGGTCAGCGCCTCATCCAGATCGGAGAACAGGCCGTCTTTGCTTCCCTCCACCACATAGCGCGCCAAGCGCTCCTCCAATGTCAGATGGTCTGATTGCTTTTTCTCTTCCACTTTTTTGTCTCGATAAAAGGCCGTAAATTCAGCCAGTACCGCATCGTAATTAGCTTGGTTGGTATCAAAGAGCAATCGCTCCGCCAATCGGCGTTCTTCTTCCGAAATCGAAGCGTAGCGCTCCAGTTTTTCGGTATTCACGATGGCATAGTCCAAACCGGCTTTGGTGCATTCATACAGATAAACAGCATTAAGGACTTCGCGACCGGCCAATGGCAAGCCGAAGGAGACGTTGGACACACCCAAGATGGTGGCAGTGCCGGGAAGCGCCTCTTTGATCAGGCGGATCCCCTCCACCGTTTCCACAGCCGACCCAATGTACTGTTCATCACCTGTGCCCACGGGGAACACCAAGGGATCGAAAATGATGTCCTCTGGCGCGATGCCGTATTTCTCCACCAACAACTCATACGATCGCAATGCCACTTCCAGCTTGCGCTCCCGTGAAACAGCCATACCCTGTTCATCAATGGTTCCTACCACCACCGCGGCTCCAAATCGCTTCACCAGCGGCAAAACCTCTTGGAAGCGCTCTTCGCCGTCCTCCAAGTTGATGGAATTGATCACTGCTTTGCCTTGCGTGTAGGTCAGTGCGCGGGCAATCACTTGGGGGTCAGTGGAGTCGATCATCAGCGGCGCTTTGACTTTCTTGGTGACAAACGTCAAAAACTTCTCCATATCGGCCAATTCATCACGGTCAGGATCAGCCAGGCAGATGTCGATTACCTGGGCTCCCCCTTTCACCTGCTTGCGAGCGATCTCTGATGCTTCCTCATAACTCCCTTCAGCGATCAAGCGTTTAAACTTGCGCGAACCGATAACATTGGTCCGCTCCCCTACTAAAATAGGGCGATTGTCTTCCAAGAAGACCGCCTCAATTCCCGATACAGCGGGAGCATGCGTAGCTTGCAACTGGCGTGGCTGAATGCCGGCCAATGCTTCACTCATCGCCCGGATGTGATCAGGCGTGGTGCCGCAACAGCCTCCGGCGATATTGAGCCAACCGTTATTTGCAAATTCGGCCATTTTACGGGCCAGCGCTTGCGGCGTTTCCAAATAGTCACCATTTTCATCAGGCAAACCGGCATTCGGGTAGCAACTGACGGCGCACCGAGCCATCCCCGCCAGGGTGCGAATATGGTCGGTCATAAACTCGGGGCCAGTCGCGCAATTCAAGCCGACAGCAAACGGTTTGAGATGCTCGATCGACACATAAAAAGAGTCGATCGTCTGTCCCGCAAGCATGGTTCCCATCGGTTCAATCGTGCCGGAGACCATCACCGGCAGAGTGACACCTAATTCAGCAAATGCCCGCTCAATACCCACACTCCCTGCTTTGACATTTAACGTGTCTTGCGATGTTTCCAACAAGAGAAAGTCAACGCCCCCTTGAATCAAAGCTTTCGCCTGCAAATAATACCCTTGGGCCAGCTCGTCAAAGGTGGTGCCACCTGTCACGGACAGCGTTTTGGTGGTCGGACCCATCGCTCCGGCAACATAGCGCGGCCATTCCGGCGTTGAGAACTTGCGGCATGATTTCACCGCCAACCTCGCCGCCGCCAAGTTGATCTCTTCCGTCAATTCAGGCTTTTCATACTCTGCTAACACGATGGGAGTCGCTCCAAAGGTGTTGGTTTCTACAATATCTGCCCCCGCCGCAAAATAAGCATCGTGGATCGACTCGATCAGATCAGGTCGGGTCAGGTTCAGCATCTCGTTACACCCATCTAAGGCTTCCCCCCCAAAGTCCGCCGCCGTCAACCCAGCTTGTTGCAACATCGTCCCCATCGCGCCATCCAAGATGAGGATTTTCTCTTTCAGTCGTTCAGACACACACTGCTTGGCCATGCTGGCTCCACCCTCTCCTCAAAATAAAAAAAACACCATTCATCTCCGAAAGATGAAAGGTGTTTGCCGCTCGCTTATCACTCTCATCTTTCAGAGAGAACACTCTCTGACAGGAATTAGCACCACATTGGAATATCCAACAGGTTGCCGGGCTTCATTGGGCCAGTCCCTCCGCCACTCTGGATAAGAGATTATTTTTATATCTCAATAATATAGCTATTTCGCAAAACCGTGTCAATCAAATTCACAAATACAGTTTGTTTTTGTTGAGCTCTTTCTGCGTTTGATACATCAGTTGGGTCGCTTCCTGAAATTTCGCTTCTTCACCAATTTTTTCATAACAATCTGCCAGTTCATAATAACACAGGTAGACGCGGTCTTTTAACTTATTTTTGTCCGCAATCTTGCCAGCGCTTTGGAAATATTCAATAGCATCCAGATAATGGTTCATATTTTTCATCGCTTGCCCCAACAAGATCAGTGCCGTGCTGGTCAACAAACCATGGTGAATGCGTTCGGCCATATCCAAAGCCTGCTTCAGTATATCTCGCGCTTGTTCCATTTTCCCTTGCATGAGATAAACCTGTCCCAACGAACAGCTCGCCTGCACCAAATCTTCTTTATCGTTCACATGCTCTCCCAGCTCCAGTACAAACTCAAATGCAACCTCTGCATCAGCCAATTGGCCCGCGTCTTGATAGGAGTGTGCCAGCACCGACCACAACCGGAACATTCCCCCATACTCCTTGCTGCCCACGGCGATTTGGCTTCCTTCGCGAGCATAGCGGATCGCATCTTGGTAAAGCTTCATCTTACGCAGGAGTTCTGCCCGAAGCGCATACGTCTGGAGGATCAACTGGCGTGAGCGAATCTGCGGCAACAGAGCCCATACCTCGTCAACACCGCGCAATGCCTCATCGGCCCGATCCAGCTTTTGCAGATTTTCAATACGAGCGAGCAAAAGCTTTACATGCATTTGTTCGAAAATTTCTTCTTCATCAGTTAAAGCGTCCAGCCCTCGCTCAACATATTTCAGCGCTTGCTCCCAGTCCTTGTGTTGCATACGGCATTCCGACAGACACAAGTAACTGGCCGCCTCCAAGTTGACTTTGGGGGAGTAGGGGTCCTGATAAGCGAGACGGATGGCTTCGCTCAGTTCCCTTTCTGCTTTGCGCCAATCTCGCTTGATAAAGTGAATGCGCCCTTTGAGGTAGTGAATCGTTGCTTGGTGTTGAGAGGTAACCTCATCGGATAAATCGGACAACAGAGCTAAAGCACGCTGGTAGTTGCCAAGTTGGATCATGGTTTCAATCGCGGTGAATCTCACTTGCAAGCTTTCGATGCTCCCAGTGTCCTTTTCAATCATGTCGGGCACTTCACTCAGATCCAAACCCAGCTTGTTCATGAGATACAACACTTTGTCTTTGTTCACATGAGGTACGCCACGCTCGATATTACTGATCGTGGCCGTGGAGATATGCTGGTCAGAGAGATCTTCCAGCCGCAATCCCCTTTCCTTTCTCACTTTACGAATGTATTTGCCCACTTCACTCATTTCCAAAATGTTCATCGCGACCTATCCTTTCCGAATTCTTGTTATTTCTATATTACTCCATCTATTTCATTTTATAAAGGAATAAACATATAAATTTTTCCATATAAAGGAGTGTAATTTTTTCCAACTACTTAATTTTTTATTCCTTGCCCTCGAAAGCCCCCGCAATATCACATAAAACGATAAATAATCTGAAAAAAACACAAAAAGAAACCGTTTCCTCAACTCTTTCGGGACAAGAAATATTTTCTCATTACCTCTATCTTCTCCATAAAATGAATCTTTATGCCAAATTTATGATTTTTGTTTTATTTAATTAATTGGACCAACTTTAGTGCACCATCCACCACGATGACAGAAAGACCCCAGCCGCTGAGCAGGCCCGTCGCCACGCGGAGCAAATTGTTGCTCTGGCGCCAACCCAGCCATTGTGTCCCCCCGTCGATCAGCATCGGCATCTGTGCCAACAACCCGAATGGCCAAGGCGGCACAAGCGGAATCAACAGCAGAATCGGAATAAACAAATAGCCCATCATGATGCCCAGGCAGCGCGCACAGACGGGTAAGGGTTGTCCCCCCATATGAAAACACCGTTCTGGCTTGCGGTGGCAGGGCACGAACTTCAACCAATCAAGCCAGTGTTCCATTCGCTTCTCCCCTCGCTTTAGTCCGAACAATTGCAGTCCACGCACTTGCAATCCACGCAGTCACAGTCAATCACATCGCATCCGCAATCAAAGTCGTCACACTTCTTCCGGCGCCGCCTGTAATAGATGAACCACAGCAAAAAAAGGACGCCACTCGTAACCAAACAGGCACTCCCTTCCAAGATCAGCCCCTGCGCCAACAAGATTCCCCCGGCAACCGCCAACAACAGAATCAATGCCAGACTCACGAAGAACAATCAGCTAGCCCCTTTCTTACCAATGTGTTCGCTTGCCGTGGTGATCGGCGACGCAAGTCAAATCGAGCCAACTGCGCCCGCCAACAGTAAACAAAACATCCGGAAACAAGCTTTTCGGCAATCATGTTGCAATCAATGGAAATTCTGGAGATGAAGCTGTTCATCTCCCTTGTGCGGGACTCACCTCATTTGTCAACGCGTTCCCATCCCTTCGTCTTGACCATTATCGGCCACACAGTGAAAGGAATGCTGTTGCACCAACAAGTGTGAATCAACGCTTGGGATTGGCGCTTTCTCACTATCCCTGTTACCTCAATTCATAATCAACAGAAGGCAATCTGTTTGTCAATATGATTTTGTTTACCGTCATGATATTTCCTCTTTTGATTTTACTAATTTGGTTACAAATTATTTGTAAAAGTTTGCATTTTATGTAGATTTATCCCATTTGTTTTGAATGAAAAAGATAGAAAATGAAAGAAATTGATTGATTAAGCAAACGACATCCGCTATGATAAGAAGGAAGCGAGGTGAACGAAAACGCTTACAATTCAACGACACCAAGTGATCTTGGATCTGCTGAAACAAAAGGGTGCTGTCAAGCTGCAAGAGCTTGTCCTAGCGACAGATTCGTCAGAATCCACCATCCGCCGCGATTTGATCGAGTTGGAACGGCGCCGTCTCCTCAAGCGGATTCACGGCGGAGCCGCCTTGCTACAAACCAAGGGAGCCGAACCAACCATTGCTGAAAAATCAACCAAAAACCTTCAAATCAAACAGCGCATCGCTGCAGCCGCCGCTTCCTTGGTTGAGCCCGGTGATTGCATCTATCTCGATGCGGGCAGCACCACATTGGAAATGGTGCCCCACCTGCAAGCCAAAAATCTGACCGTTGTCACCAACGGCTTCGCGCAATTGGAAGCACTGGCTGAACGGCAAATCCGCGCCTACTTGCTGGGGGGAATGATCAAATTGTCCACCCGCGCGATGATTGGGAGCATGGCCTTGGAGTCCTTGCGCCTCTATCGTTTTGACAAGTGTTTTTTAGGCACCAATGGCATTGATTTGGAGCTGGGATACACCACACCCGATCCCGAAGAAGCCATGATTAAAAAAACGGCGGCGCGCTTGGCCAGCCAGGCATATGTGCTGGCGGACGGCCAGAAGTTCCATGAAGTGGCCTTCGCTAAAGTCGCTGACATCCATGAGATGCGCATCATCACCGACAAGCTCCCGGAAGAACAGCGGCAATCCTATTTAAATCAGACCGACATTATTGAGGTGGACACATGATTTATACAGTAACACTCAATCCATCAATCGACTTTACCGTCCATGTTCAAACCTTGCGCCGAGGCGAATTGAATCGCATGGACCAGGAACAGAAATACCCAGGCGGCAAAGGAATCAATGTCTCCCGCATTTTAGCGCGGATAGGGGTGGAAACCACCGCCCTCGGCTTTGTCGGCGGGTTCACCGGCACCTATCTCACCGAAGCATTGACGAGTGAGGGAGTGGCGCATGATTTTGTCCATATCGACGGGGATACACGCATCAACATCAAACTAAAGGAGCAGAGCGGGGAAACAGAAATCAATGGCGCAGGCCCTTCCATCCCCCCTGATCGCCTACAGCAATTTCTGCAAAAGCTGGAACGCCTCCAGCCCGGGGACATGCTGGTGCTCGCTGGCACCATTCCTCCTTCGCTCCCTCCTGACCTGTATCAAACACTGTTGGTCACCTATGGCAAACGCGGCATCAAGGTGGTAGTCGATACGAGCGGTGAAGCACTCGCACGGGCGGTTCGCCACCATCCCTTTCTGATCAAACCAAATCACCACGAGCTGGGTGAATTATTTAACACGACCTTCACCTCGCTCGACGAAACGATCCCTTATGGCGAAAAGCTGTTAGCCCAAGGAATCAAGCATGTCATTGTATCGATGGCCGACAAGGGCGCTCTGTTGTTCACCGCCGAAGGGATCTACCGATCTAACGTGCCACGCGGCACCGTAGTCAACTCTGTGGGCGCGGGTGATTCCTTGGTCGCTGGCTTCATCGGCCATCTGTCGCAACATGGTTCAGTGCCGGACGCATTCCGCTATGGTATTGCGACTGGCGGCGCTACCGCTTTTTCAGCGGACTTGGCCAACCTAGACACGATCGAAGCCGTTTATCCACAAGTCGAGCTAACCAAACTGTAAGGAGGGGCCTCATGAAGATTACAGACCTATTAAAACCGGACACCATCATCATGGAACTCCAAGCGACCACCAAAGAGGCAGTCATCGATGAACTGGTCGCCAAATTAGATGAAGCGGGACGGCTCGCAGACCGCAACAAATTTAAAGAAGCGATTCTCAAGCGGGAAGCGTCGGGATCGACGGGCATCGGCGACGGCATCGCCATTCCCCACGCCAAAACGGATGCCGTCAAAACACCGTCTATCTGCTTCGGCAAAAGCGTTCAAGGCATCGATTATGAAGCGCTTGACGGCCAACCAGCCCATTTATTCTTTATGATCGCCGCTGGTGAGGGGGCAGATGAAGCCCATCTTGAAACCTTGTCGCGCCTGTCCGTTCTTCTGATGGACAGCACCTTCCGCCAACAGTTGGAACAAGCCCACACGGCGGAAGAGTTGGTAGCGCTCATCCAAGACAAAGAATTGGAAAACGAGCCGGAAGAAACGGCATCCACCGACACCACCGAACAGCTCATATTGGCGGTGACCGCCTGCCCCACGGGCATTGCCCACACATATATGGCCGCTGACGCGCTCAACGCAAAAGCGCGGGAAATGGGCCTTACCATCAAAGTGGAAACCAATGGGTCAACCGGTGTGAAAAACAAACTCACACCAGAAGATATTGCTCAAGCGACCGCCATTATCGTAGCCGCCGACAAACAGGTTGAGATGAGCCGTTTTCATGGAAAGCCCGTCATTCAAGTGCGTGTCGCCGAAGCCATCCATCAGCCGGAACGGCTCCTTACAGCCGCTCTCCGGCAGGAGGCCCCTCTCTATGTTGCGGACAACACCTCAGGCAGCACGGAATCCTCTCGGGGAGGTGCTGGTTTCTACAAGCACTTGATGAATGGTGTGAGCAACATGTTGCCGTTTGTGGTGGGGGGCGGTGTGCTGATCGCCTTGGCCTTCGCCTGGGGTGGCATTGAGGCCAAAGGGCCTGTCGCCGAAATGTTGATGAAAATCGGCAGTGAAGGAGCGTTCCATTTCCTCGTGCCCATTTTGGCTGGCTTTATTGCGATGAGCATCGCTGACCGTCCTGGCTTCGCTCCCGGGGTTGTTGGCGGTTTCTTGGCAGCCTCTGCGCAAGCCGGTTTTTTGGGCGGGTTGATCGCCGGTTTTTTAGCCGGATACATCGTGGTCGGCCTGAAAAAAGTATTGGCCTTCATACCTGAACAGCTCGACGGGATCAAACCGGTCCTCTTGTATCCCGTGTTGGGCATCCTGTTCACCGGCATCCTGATGATCACCGTTGTCAACGGCCCGGTAGGCGCGCTAAACAAGGCGCTTTCCGCTTGGCTTAGTGGCCTCTCCGGCACCAACGCTGTCCTGTTGGGTGTGATCTTGGGTGGCATGATGGCCGCGGATATGGGAGGTCCCATCAACAAAGCGGCTTTCACATTCGGCCTCGCCTGCATGGAAGCGAGCAACTTCGGCCCACATGCTGCGGTGATGGCTGGCGGAATGGTTCCACCATTGGGCATCGCGTTAGCCACCACATTCTTCAAGCGCAAATTTAGTGACTCTGAGCGGAAAGCGGGTTTGACCAATTATCTCCTGGGAGCCTCATTTATCACGGAAGGAGCGATTCCCTTCGCGGCCGCTGACCCCTTGCGTGTTTTGGCAAGCTGCATTGTCGGAGCGGCTGTCGCTGGCGGATTATCCTTGTGGCTAGGGATCACACTGCCCGCGCCTCACGGTGGATTGTTCGTCATCCCCCTCGTCAACAAGCCGTTCCATTACGCGGCGGCCATTGTGGTGGGTTCTCTCGTTACTGCCATCGCACTAGGCATTTGGAAACAGCCAAGGCAGGATTAACACCAAGGTGTGTCTGATAAATAGGCTAGCGGCTCCAAAACCATTTTCTTATTCGCTTCACGCGTGGCGAGGCGCTCATCGAGAAAAGGTTTTTTCGCCGCTTCTTCCCCACAAACTTGATTTGCCAAACACGCCCTGGCGGCAAACGGACAACAGATGGCTTTTTTTGCAAAAACTGATCTCATCCTCCCCATTTTCAGCTATAATATACTTTTGTAAGCAACTTCTAATTTGGAAGGTGAATCTTGATGAGCAAAGCAAACGGTTTTGTCAACAGTTGGTTGCGTCACCGCCTGGTCCTCTTGGAGTTGTTGGAGCATTTGCAAGACGAGCATTTGGATTATCGCCCTTGGGAAAAAGGCATGTCCCTGAAAGAATTGGTCTTGCACATACTGCAATCCGCTGACATGTTTGTCAATTCGGTTATCGCAGGACATTTTGTATCCCCTGCTGAGCCGGAAAAAGCTGTGAACACCGTCGCCGAGTTGCGGGAGTTGGCGCAAGCACTGACCGACAAAAACCGCCAATCCTTGTCCAGCCTGCCGGATGAAAAGTTTGCCGCGATGGTGGACGTGACCAAACCATTTGGTCGTCCGTTTTCGGGTGAAGTGCTCTTGCAAATGATGCGGGATCATGAGATCCACCACAAAGGGCAACTGTACACTTATGCGCGGATCGTCGGGGTGGAAACGCTGCCACTGTTTGTCAAATTACAATTGGATTAAGGGCGACGCGCCGTTGGCAACTGCCATCGCTGTTCAGCCGAGTCGTGGATTCCCTTCCATGACTCGGCTTTTTCTCATAATCTGAACAGATTCCAAAGGCCACCTTTTTTCTTTTTCAACCATTGTCCGGCTTTGGCATCCCCTGCCTCCGCCGCTTTGGTCAACCATCTTTCTCCCGCGGCAATATCTTGCGCCATGACCTTTCCTTCGATCAGTGCACAGCCATATTCCCGCATCGCGATCACCTCACCCGCTTCCGCCGCTTTGCGGAGCCAATATTGCCCCTCCACCAGGTCTGGAACATATCCGATACCGTATAACAAGCGGTAACCCAAGACGCGCATGGCGATCGGCTCTTCTTTCTCCGCCGCCCACCGCAACCACGCTTTGCCCTCGGCCACATTTTGCTGCAAGCCGTCCCCTTCCATTAAACGATGACCTAGAATCCGCATGGCCACCGGATATTCCGCTTCTGCCGACCGGCGTAACCACATCTCCCCTTCGTGCGCATTCTGGATCAATCCATCTCCCGCCAGCAGACGGCGACCCAACTCCATCATCGACCATTTTTCACCCGCTTGCGACGCTTTCCTGAGCCATTTTTCCCCCCCGATCATATCTTGCTGCAGTTGTTTACCAGTCAGTTTCTTATAAGCCAGATGAGCCATCGCCAACTCATCCCCTGCCTCTGCTGCCTTGGCTAGCCACCGTTCCCCGGAAATCACATCCTGGCGCAGGACCGTTCCTTCGATCAATGCCATGCCCCACTCCCTCATCGCAACCACTTCACCCGCTTCTACGGCTTTGCGGAGCCAGTACTCACCCTGCTCCTGATCCCGCTCATACCCAACGCCGTGCAACAAGCGGTAGCCTAAAATGCGCATAGCAATCGGCTCTTCTTTCTCCGCCGCCCGCTGAATCCACCGTTTTCCCTCTACCTCGTTTCGCTTAAGACCGTCTCCTTCCAGCAAACGGTAACCCAAGATGCGCATCGCATCTGGATATTCCGCTTCTGCCGACCGGCGCAACCACTTCTCTCCTTCCACCGCATCCTGACGTAACCCTTCCCCGACTATCAAGCGATAGCCCAATTCCATCATCGACCATCTGTCACCTGCATGCGACGCTTTTCTGAGCCATTTTTCCCCTTCGACCACATCTTGCTTCACTTGCTTGCCCGTCAAATGCCGATAGGCCATCTCCGCCATCGACCATACATCCCCTGCCTCTGCCGCCTTGGCCAGCCATTTCATTCCTTCTGAGACTTTGTCATTATTCTCTATCAGGTTTGTTTGCGCTGCTATCGCCGACTCCTGTTCCATGGTGCCGGTCGCTCCGGGATCAGTAGACATGACCTGTTTCAATTTCTTCTCCAGCGCCTTTTCCAAGATCTCTTCAATCCGATCCAGACTAATGTTTTCCGGACTTGTCGGGCGAGGATGAACATACCCCTCATGCATGAATGACGGGTTTACGTACTGTTTCATAAACCATACACTTAATTCATATAAGATGCGGTGTGCGCGCAAGGCTTGTTCAATGCTCTCGTATTTCGGATTGTGAACGGCCTTGTTCCCTTCTGTCCGCACAAAATCAAAGTGGCTCCGCATCACTTCGGTGATCGCCCCTTGTTGCGCCAACGCTTTCAACCTTTCGTATTGGGTGGCGGATACCAGCTTGGCTCGCCCTTCCTTGGCGGCGATCAGCTTGGCCAATTCTTCGCCGAACACCCTCGCTTTAGCCAACGATGCGTGGGGATCATCAAAAAGATTTCGTTCTAACTGTTCACCTAACCTCACCAAATCGACGGATACATCTGCTAAAAAAGAAAACAATCCATGGTTGCTCACCATCAAACTCTCCTTATTGGATAGATCATGCATGAAGTAAATCCTTACATCATAAATAATTCATCAGTTCGTATAAAACGAATAACCCGGCATTCCCATGACGGGCGAATGCCGGGTCTGGCCACAGCGCACGGCTACTTCTCCACTGCCGCCACAATCTGTTCCAAAGCGTCCGTATTTTCTTGAAACAAATAAAAGTGACCCCCTGCAAACTGCTGCATAACAAACCCACCCGCTGTCATCTGTTGCCAAGCCGCCAACTCCTCCTGTTTCACATCAGGGTCCTCGATTCCGCCAAACGCCAAAATGGGGCAGGCCAACGGCTCCTCTTCACGGTAAACGTAGCGGTCCACCAACGCAAAATCGGCTCGAATGATGGGAAGGATCAATTCCATCAACTCCCGGTTCGCTAATACCTCTTCCGGAGTACCATTCAATTCGCGCAACTGATTGATCAATTCCTCGTCGGAAAAGTCATATCCGAGAGGTTTGCTCCGGGGGATGTGCGGCGCCTGTTTGGCAGAAACAATTAACTTCTGCGGCAACGGACGGTTCCGCCTGCGCAATTCCCGCGCCAGCTCAAACCCGATCAACGCTCCCATGCTATGTCCAAAAATAAGGAAAGGTTGATCCAGATAGGGCTCCAATTCATCAGCCAGTTGCGGCACCAGTCGCTCAATCGAGGACACCGGCTCTTCCAATAGACGATTTTCGCGGCCCGGCAACTGAACCGGACACACCTCGATCCGATTGGAAAACCGAGCTTGCCATTGGGTGAAAATCGAGGCACTGCCCCCTGCGTATGGAAAGCAAAACAGACGCAGCTCCGCTTGCGGATTCGGCTTGCGGTACATCAACACCTGATTTGTTTTGGTAGTCATCCCGACACTCTCCAATCTATGTAGACGCGATTTCAAATCTTGCTCGCCCCATGAAGGGCTTTGGCATCGACTGGCTGCGAATCCGGAGGAGTGGCGACCTACGCCCCCACTCCCTTGCTATATCAGACCGTTCTTCTTGCAGGGCATGATGGGTACGGTTACTTTTTGGAGACACCGTTGATCAAGTAATTGCCCCACTCACGCATGGCCACCACTTCACCCGCTTCAGCCGCTTTTTGCAACCAAAGCTCTCCTTCTTCGATGTTTTGCGGGAAGGTGATACCATTGAGCAGACGGTAACCCAGAATCCGCATTGCAATCGCCTCACCTGCCTCAGCTGCTCTGCGAATCCAGACTTCCCCTTCTTCCAAGTCTTGTTCCAAACCGTCACCTTCCAACAAGCGGTAACCCAAGATGCGCATGGCCACCGGATAATTGGCTTCAGCCGACAGTCGCAGCCACTTCTCCCCTTCGACTGCATCCTGAGCCAATCCTTCTCCCACGATCAACCGGTATCCAAGCTCCATCATCGCCCACTTGTCATTGGCCTCAGCTGCTCTGCGCAACCACTTTTCACCTTCAACCAGGTTTTGCCGCACCTTGTTGCCTGTCAAAAGCAGGTATGCCAACTCCGCCATGGACCATACATCCCCCGCTTCGGCGGCTTTAATCATCCATTTAATGCCTTCATCCTGGCGCAGGCGTTCTTTCTCTTCATGAAA
Source organism: Laceyella sacchari (assembly GCF_004343255.1). GTDB lineage: Bacteria > Bacillota > Bacilli > Thermoactinomycetales > Thermoactinomycetaceae > Laceyella > Laceyella sacchari. The sequence goes on from NZ_SMDD01000002.1 coordinate 159,696, forward strand.
GTCAAGCACTTGCCCATTTCCTTGTGCTTCTGTCTCTTGATTTTCATGTTCAAATTGACTCACTGCCCCATCTCCCCCTATAAAAAAATGAATAAATACCTTTCAACGATTCTATTATACTAAACCTGCACTGATTAAAAATCTTAATTTTGTAAAATACAAGTCAAAATAGGAACGATTTAACGCTAAACCTCCCCTTTTTGAAATAAGTAACACGAAAAAATGTTTCCGGGCACGCGCTACAAGCCGCTTACCGGAAACACTTTCTCTTGCGATCAACGTCAGCGAAGTGACGCATAACCCAATTGGCGAAATGCCTCAGCAATCAGCCGTTGCCCCTGGTCATTGGGGTGAACACCATCCCAAAAAAGTAATCCTTTGGCACCCGGGTCTTGATCATGATTCGGGCCATTAAAGGCATCGTAAACCTTAGCTACGGCATACCCCTTGGTTTGCCGCTCGTGAATATGGCGGTTGATCTCATCGAGATAAGGCTTCAATATTTCAAACCGGCTTTTGCTTCGGTCTGCACCAGCGGCATGTTTGTCTTCATCGACAAAGGGATTGTACACATCCATCGTCCGGTACAAGGTTGGTTGCCCAGCGCGCAAGCGTTGGATACTGTCGACGATCTGGTCCCAATTCCGCTTGAAATGAGCAACGGCTTGGCGCAGACAATCCTCTTGGTCAACGCCCCCGCACGTCCCTCTGATATAGCTGTTGCGCGCACCAAGCAGATCATTGCCGCCGATATTCCAAGTAATCACTTGGGCGCTGGCAACCGCATGGCGCAAATCTGCATCCGTTTGTAACGCCTTTGCCAAATCAGCGCTCGTCCAGCCATTTACACTCTGATTGGTCAACAAAACATCATTTCCCGTATCAGCTGCGATATAATCCCGGTAGCGATATACATACCCATACCAAGAACCAAAACCGGTGCCAAGCGAGTCACCCAAAGCAGTGTAGCGCCAGGTGGTAGCAGCAAAAGTTGGAGAAGCAGTCGACAGGAGGGAGACAAGCGTTGTCATCAACACCAGTAACAACAGGCGGCCTTTGTTCACAACAGTCACCTCATTTATATCGAGCATGGTTTTATACTTATGTTATCATATTATTCTGAATAATCATCAGCAACACCCCTTTCACCTCCCGGCCGGCCGCAAGTGCATGTACGCACCCTGCAGCCGGCAAGCCGTTCACTGCCGCATCATCCATTGTTTCTCCTGTTTGGCTCCTTTTCGTACATATCGATTCAAAGCCAAGACACTCACTGCGGACAAAATGACGAACAATCCTAACCCAACCCAATGAATTCCCCACCATTTGGGACTGGGCAAATCTTCGAACACAATTTCAAACAAACCGCTAAACAACGCCATGGGAAACCCGAAAATCGTAATTAAGTTAATTAGCCGACCGACGCGCAATTCGCTGTGGCTTTTGATGATGTTCTCCAATTCGGACACCGTGTTGTACAACTCATTTAGCTGCGTGCCCAATCCCCATCTCTTCTTCACAGTCTCACGGAACTGGTCGAGGTAATAATCTACGGAAGATGGCATCGTCGCCAATATCTTGTTACGAATCTCTACCTTCTTGACGGTAATCCACCGATTCAGCTCCATCAACTTCTTCCCGGACAGGGTTTGATTTTGCTGCAACAGTTCTTCCACCGACTCCATCACCTCCGCACATTCTTCGCGGATGCGTTGGAATGTGTTCACCCTTTCGACCAGTTTTTTCACTTCTCCCGCATAAAGCGCAAAATCAAGCGGTTCGCTGTTCCAATCGTCCAAGATTAAGATGCCGCCAGGATGAATCAGCGCATAGCCGCACGGCAATTCAATAAAATCAAATGAATGCTTTGGCGGCAAAGGATGGATGGGTGGCACCCGGTTCTGGTATGTGCCCGAAGCGCAAACCGCCAAATATCGCTGCATCGTCGGCGAACTGACAAACACTTGTTGTTTCCCCAATGAATTCCACTTGGCGGCGATAAATACTTTTCCGTTGTGATAAATGGGTTCGCACTCATAAATATTGCACGCAGCCCCGATGGAACCATCGGCCAGATAAGGGTTCACCTTGATGGAGTTAGCGGGGTTGTACAACTCCCAGATCGCTCCGACCACCTCGGCCCATTCCAACTTGGAGCCCATGGTACCATCATCCAACTGCCGCGGTGCAAATAACGCGGTCATATTTTCATTGGAAGCCATCCATGGGCGATTGGCCGGGGATCGCTCCGGAACCAGCGGTTGGTCACAGGGACGCTCGCCGCCCCAACGTTCATCCTCCATCTCCTCCAATTTTCGCCACAAATCCTGTAGATGTAGATTCATCGTGGGATCAACTTGGATCACCATGTCCCGACCCGTCCCTTTCAGATCAGGACGGTAGATAGCGATAAACTGGAAACCCGACTGGAGCCAAGTCCGTTCTTCATCATGAATCAGAAAGGATTTCAACAAGCCGATGTTCGTGTTCTCCCTGGTGATAAAAGCGTCAACCAGCACGGTTCGGTTCGCATGGATCACTGGAAGCTCTAACTGCGTCACCGTCGCATTTTTCAAGCCTTGCAAATATTTTTGATACTCCAGGCGCAAATGGGTGATCGCCGCATTGTATTCTTCGATGTGATCCAGCTCAGGCACTTCATATGGTGCCACCTCTTCCAAAAGCAAAAGAATGACCAAATACAAGCAGGAAAGCAACCCGCGTTGCACATGCTCCGGATCGATCCGCACCGCCATCTCCCCAGTCGCATGCATCTGCTCTTCCGTCACATAGGAAGCGTAAGCCAAGGCACTGTGTAAGCAACCCCAAGATTCAAATGGTTTCCCTGTGGTTTTCACATCGCCCATTTCCCAACGGATACTGTAATCCAACCACTCCAGCGGAAACTCTTGCGCACTCACTCCCTGATGGCGACAATAAAACAAGACAAAGGCCAAACAGGCGTCGGGGGAGAGATCGGCAAAGAAAAATTGCAACTGTTTGGCCGGTAAATGGCGCCGTAATTCCAACGAAGGGAGTTCCCGCACGAATTCGGTCGTTGAGCCGGCATCCGTTCCCCAATGGGTTAACATCAATCCATTTGTCGGGATGGGAAACTCATCAGCAAAGAGGATTTCATGTTCTTCCTGAACCTTTCGGTGGGGGGCGTAAGTGATCGACAACTCTTCCAATTCGTCATACAGTTGTTTCAAACATTCGTTCAGCTTCATTGTTGTCACCCATATTCTCTTTTGTTTTTTGGCGTTTTATCGGGCGACGAACAAGCATCCACGCTCACGTTACACTTCCTCACCGCCCGATTCACCCAGCCCATGCCGCGCCGCTTTTTCCAACAGCGGAGAAGGGCGCTCAGAAGACATTATCACCAAATGATGCAAAGCCCGGGTACAACCTACGAACAACAGTTTAGCATGAAGCTCATCTACAGGATAGCGCCCCTCATCCACTTCCACCAAAATGACGGCGTCAAACTCCATTCCCTTGGTTAAATAAATCGGGATCACCGAAATGCCCCCGTGATATTCTGCCTGCGTGGAAGTGATCAGATGCACTTCCACCCCTTGTTCGCGCAACTCGGCCGCTACTCTCTCACTCTCCGCTTCTGTCCGCGTCACCACGGCCACGGTGCCAACCCCTCGCTCGATCAAAGCCTGCACTTCCTGAGCCAACAACACACTCCGTTCCGTCGCCGACACGGACAACATCCGCACCGGGTCCCCACTTCGATAAACAGGCGTAGCCACAGCCACTCCTTTGGCATAATCCCGGACAATCTCATTGGCAAACTGAATGATTTCCATGGTTGAACGATAGCTCTTGTTCAACTGCACATACCGGCACGTGCCTTTTGCAAACAAGTCCATCAATTCGCGCCACTCGGTAATCCCTTTATGGACATGGATGTTTTGTAACAGATCACCCAATATGGTGAAAGAGTTGCTTTGGCAAAACCGTTGCAACACTGCCAACTGATAAGGAGATACATCTTGCGCTTCATCGATCACCACATGATCAAACGTTTTTTCGTTGGAAATCCCGTGTAACGCAACATGGATGTGCAGCAATGGAGCCAAATCGGTAACACCGACCTGCTTTCGTTTCACCTTTTGGACAAACGCCGCTGGTGGCGCAACTTCAAATACGGATGACTTCGTGCTGATTAAGTGCTGATACCATGACCAAGGAGTGGGTTGGGGCCATGCCTTCATATAGGTGCGCAATCGCTGGTTGGCTTGTTTGCGAATCTTCCCCCGCGGATCGATATCACGTATTTCTTTCAACTCCATCTCCAACCAGCGCTTCATTCTCGCAAATACGCGTTCTTTCCGCTTCAGAAGTGGATAATGCCGATACTCTTCCGCAAACCAACGCCGGATCTCCTCCGCTGACAATACTTTGCCTTCCCAAGGCGAAAACGGCTTATCCGGCACAAACGTCGCTTCCAACTCCGTCAAAGACGCTGCCACCCGATCATAAAACGCAAGGCTTCCTTTATATCGGAACCAGGCCAACTCCGCTTGATCGACGTTGCCCCCCATCATGAATTCATCCGCCCATTCCTTTTCCTCAGGCGGCGGCAACTCGTCGTCAAAAAAATCATAGGCCCAGTCGGCAAAGGTGAATTGCTGCACATCGCCCACGCCCAATTCCGGCAACACGTCTGAGATATAATCGACAAACATGCGGTTGGGAGCAAAGATGACAAACCGTTCCGCCCGTAGCTGTTCTTGATACTGGTACAGCAAATAAGCCAAGCGGTGCAAAGCGACTGTGGTTTTACCACTCCCCGGTACCCCTTGGATTACGAGCGGGAGGTTGCGTTCGGCGCGGATAATTTGGTCTTGTTCATGCTGGATCGTGGACACGATATCCCTTAAGCGGTTATCTTTCTTTTCACCCAAGCGGTAAAGCAAAAACTCATCCACCATCCCCGATGACTTTTCACCCCGCACATAACTGTCAACCACCCGCTGAATCTGTTGCTTGCGAATCGCGATATTCCGCTTCAAATACACCGTCCCCTCAATGACTCCGTCAGGGGAGGTGTACTCAGCACGGTCCGTCTCTCCTGTAAATGAATAAAATAAGCTGGCGACAGGAGCCCGCCAGTCAATCACCAGCGGCGCGTTCTCTTTGTCATCCTGCACACCGAATTTGCCGATATAGAGCGGTGTCGGCTCCTCTTTTCCGTCTTCTGCAAAATCCAGTCTTCCAAAATAAGGCTCATTTCGGGCAATACGCAATTGTTTTAACCGATTTTGCCGTTGATGGTCGAGCGCCTGTTCCACCAAGTCCTTGCCTCGGTAACGCGGAATCCCCTCCAACTCGACCAACTGCTTTTCGATTTTTTTCAGCATCACTTGCAATCGGGCTTCTTCCTGTGCGTAAGCCTCGTTCAACTCTGTCACACCCCTTCACTTTTGCTATGAGACAGTGAAAAGCACCCGCTCTGCGCCAGGTGCTTATGCTACAGATGTATCCGTTTTCAATTTTGTGCCTCGAAAGACATTATCGGAAATATAGCATAAAAGAACAAAAGTTAAAAATCAATAGATGATCTTGCCTAACAACTGATCCTTGTGGATGGTTCCCAGCCGGCGACTGTCAAGCGTGTCCAGCCGGTCGTCACTTAAGAGATAATACTCGTCTTCGGGAATTTGAACAGGCGCGGTATCAATAATACCCTTGGCTCGGGCCACATAAGGCTCGCGCACCAATTGCCCGTTGATATAGACCTTGCTGTCTTTGATCTCAACTTTTTGTTTGGGCAGGCCGATCACCCGCCTAACCAGCGGTTTGCCCGAATTTGAACGAAATACGACCAGATCCCCTTGTTCCAGGGACAGCGGATAGTTCGCCACCAGACAAAGCTCTTTATTCTTCAGTGTGGGTTCCATTCCGACACCATGCACCTGGTAAATTCCGAAAAACAACCGCAAGCCAAGCGCCAGGCCGGCTAAACCGATCATGGCATACAACAAAAGGTGGAGTGTTTTGTGTGAATCGGACAAATGGGATCCCTTCCTTTGTTTCTACATGGGTGTGATGGCGTTGGCAACGACACTTTCTTTTCATCATAATATAACAACGGTTAAAAATAATCTAACATTTATTTAGGTATAATAGTAAGTATCATTATTTTTAAAATAATTATTTCTTATCTTTATGCACACTTCATCTATCCGCTATCATCTTTCACAATACCATGAGAAGTTTTCTAGGGACTGGACCAAGAGAAAACGCACGGCTTAAGCCGTGTATACGGAGAGATAAAAGCCCGGGAGGATATCAACGAGGATATTGCTTCCGGGCATTTTACGCCATCAGGTTTTTACCTGTTGCGCCAATCACTGACAAGCTGTCCACTCAACCAAAAAACGCCCTTGCAAATGCCGCCGACCTGCGGGTGCCCCTCGACAGTTTGCGGCGCGGACACCACATCGATCGTTCCACCCGGCGTCTTGACCAACAACGCCCAATAATCTTGGCCGGAATACGCGTTGGTTTTCCGCTCACAGGCCAGCACGCGGCCCGACAGCATCGCTTCTGCGCGGGGTTCACCGCCTCCATCCGGATCGGCAAACAATCCAGTCGGGATAAATGATTCCACCGCCATCGGCATATCTGGATCATTCGCTGCTTGATACTCCGCTTCATCTGCATAGCAACTCAATTCATAAGCAAATGCGGCGATCTGCACAGAGACCGTCTGCGGCAACGATTGCAAGTGACGCATCGTCCCATACTCCGGCACCTCGAACAAGAAAGGATAATCGCCCCGCGCCTCCTCCCCCACCAGACCGGCTTTGGGATTGGCCCAAGCGAAGTAAGAGAGCTCCAACGGCAACTGATCGTGAGTCAGCACTTTTTCCAGCCGGGCAGTCATCCGCCCCTGTCCCCGATAATGGGGATGGAGATCGATGATACGCCCTTGCTCATCGAAAGGTAACGTTAATTGCTCCCCGCCGGGCAACAGATATTCCACATAGTGGCTGTCCGGTGTCTTCACTTCCCGCCCAGCCCCCTGCAAAATGTGCTGGTCAACCAATGCTTCTATATCGTCGTCTGTGGCAATGTGAAACCCAATGCTACGGTAATGATTGGACACGTCATCCGCTCCGTTTCTGTTAAAGTCGAAGTCCATTGTATACGAAGACCAGCTACACGCGCCAGCCACTTCCATAAAAAAACATGCCCGGTACATTGATCTCCTCCGGCGCCAGTAGGTTTCCCGCCTGGGCCGATTTACTTGATTCGAGCCAGCGAACATGGTAAAGATGAGAGGTGGAGGGATAAAGCGTGAGATTAAAAGTGATGTTGTTAAACATGCACCACGGCCGCGGATGCGATGGACGGTGGGACATGGAGAGGGTTTTGCATGTGCTCAGAACCGCAAATGCGGATGTGATCGGATTAAATGAAGTGGATCGGTGCTTTTCCAGACGAAGTTGCTATCTGGATCAAGCCCATTGGTTGGCCCAACGGCTGGGGATGCACCATTTGTTCGGCAAAGCCCACACTCTAGGCCCCGACCGCCAATTTGGCAACGCCATTTTATCCCGTCTGCCCATTCTTGCGTCACAAAACCATCTTTTTCGAAGCCGCATCGCCGAAAACCGGTCCTTGCTGGAAGCCAAGCTGAAGTTTCATGGGCGAGCGATCAAGGTGTATCTCACCCATCTTCCTCTCAACCCTTGGCTTCACCGCAAGCAGACAGATTTCATCCTGCATCGGGTGACGCAAGAAACCCACCCTGTCATTCTGATGGGTGATTGGAACATGCGTCCCGATTCCGCCGCTTGGCGAAAGCTGTCATCCCACCTGACGGACATCAGCCGGGCCAAAGAAAAAAAACCTTTGCTCACCTATCCGGCACCCCATCCACGCTGGCAATTGGACTATATCTTTGTCAGCCCGGAATGGCGAGTGATCCAGGCAGAAGTCTCCACTCCCCTGCCGCAAGCTTCCGACCATCTTCCCTTAATCGCCAAACTGCGGCTGGATGATTAAGTCTTAGACACAATTTCCTTGACCCGACCCACTTGCCCATCCTGCAAACGTACTTTGATCCCGTGCGGATGTGTCGGTGAATGCGTCAAGATTTCCTTCACTACTCCTTGAGTTAACTTCCCCGTCTGCTGATCCCGCTTTAACACAATCCGTACTTCCATCCCTGGTGCAATGTTAGCGCGTGTCCGCCCATCCATCTGGTAAACCTCCCATGAGAAAAGCTTGCCATATGGCAAGGCAAGCTTTTTCCATAGTATATCCCGATTTACCCACCCCTGCGAAGCAGAAGAACCCCATCCGCTGCTCCGCCACGGGACAACTGCCCTTCATCGCTAACAGCAATCCCAGAAAAAACTCCCTTCGGGCCGCTCGCGATCAGGTCGGATGAAGAAATATCCCATCCCCGAATCGCCAAAGTTAACAAAATCGAGGTAAGCGATGCCTTCTTCTTTACTGCGGCTCATAAAAAGCGATCCCTCTGTGGGCGACTGATAAATCGAACGCCCAAACTGATCCTTCTGCCACAGCTCCGGCGGAATGTTGTCTATCACTTTCAAAAAGCAATCGATCTGCCCGGCAAAAGTAGACGCATCCCCACCCGGCTTTTGGATGAATGTGGGGGTTCCCTTCAGCTTGGTCTCCATCTCATGCAGGCTCGACCAGGCTTTCCCACCTTCCTCCAAGCGCTGGAAAAAACGAACATACTCCTCCGGTGAAATGCCATCCTCCTTCTCACGCCAACCGACAACAGTGACTGATGGCAACAGCGTGGAGGCTGAAGTGGGCCGCTCCGTCCATCTGCCCGTACACTGCTCTGCCTCCAAGAAAACAAAGGCATGTCCCTCATAACAGTGATCCTCTTCATTTTGGCATAAAAAAAGATAGACACGCCTGCCCTCGCGTCCGAGATCGATCCGCTCCGGATGATGGGCAAATTGTGCCAGCAAAGGCATCGCCCGGCCGCAATCTGAACAAGACGGCCACAACGCTTCCGGCAATCCCCAAGGCCGTCCCCCATACTGATCGACAAAAGAAAAAGGTTCGGGCCAACATTCACTCATGACCAAAGTGGGAACGAAGCTTTTCATCGCTGATCAACCTCCGGATACGAATGCATGTTCGCATTCCATTTTATAATAAAAACGCTGGCGGGACAATCCCATTTTTCCAGCCGTCAATGTCCCCGCCTGCGCTTGCTCATAAAAAGATTCCTAAGCCGATGTTAAATTTTCGCCCCAGGTGGTCAGCATCCCCATCTGACCTTTTAAAACACTTTTGTCGTCCACGCTTCGCAATTCCATACATCAGTCACCACGTCTCGATAAAATTCCGGTTCGTGGCAGATGATGAGCACGCTCCCTTTATACGCTTTTAATGCCCGTTTCAGCTCATCTTTGGCATCCACATCCAAGTGGTTGGTCGGCTCGTCCAAGACAAGCAAGTTGGTTTCTCTGTTGATCAGCTTGCACAGGCGCACTTTGGCTTTCTCCCCGCCGCTTAGCACCTCCACTTTGCTTTCGATATGCTTTGTTGTCAATCCGCATTTGGCAAGGGCAGCGCGCACTTCAAACTGTGTAAATCCGGGAAACTCATTCCAGATCTCTTCGATGCATGTGTTGTGATTGGCCGTCTTGATCTCTTGTTCAAAGTAGCCGATGTGTAAATACTCCCCCCGTTCCACCGTGCCGGAGAGGGGTTGAATCTCACCCAAGATACTGCGCAACAATGTCGTTTTCCCGATCCCGTTCGCCCCGATCAAAGCGATCTTCTGTCCACGCTCCATCCGCAAATCCAGCGGGCGGGACAATGGCTCGTCATAGCCGATGACCAATTGGTGCGTCTCAAAAATCAATTTGCCGGACGTACGCGCTTCTTTAAAGTGAAATTCCGGTTTCGGCTTCTCCTTGGCCAGCTCAATCACTTCCATTTTGTCCAGCTTCTTCTGGCGGGACATCGCCATATTCCTTGTGGACACCCGCGCTTTGTTGCGTTGCACAAAATCTTTTAGCTCCGCGATTTCTTGCTGTTGCTTTTTATAGGCCGCTTCCAACTGTTGTTTCTTGGCTTCATATACCTGCTTAAACCGGTCATAATCACCCACATATCGGTTTAGTTGCTGGTTTTCCATATGGTAGACCAGATTGATCACACTGTTCAAAAAGGGAATGTCATGCGAGATGAGGATAAACGCATTTTCATATTCTTGCAAATACCTCTGTAGCCAAGTGATATGTTTCTCATCCAAATAGTTCGTCGGCTCGTCCAACAGCAGGATATCCGGTTTCTCCAGCAGGAGCTTGGCCAACAGCACCTTTGTCCGTTGCCCCCCACTCAACTCATGCACATCCCGATCCAAACCGATATCCTCCAACCCGAGTCCTCTGGCGATCTCCACCACCTTGGCATCGATCGTATAGAAATCGTTATTGGTCAGCAAATCCTGCAAGGGGGCCACCTCTTCCATCAGCCGTTCCAGCTCTTCCGGGGTGGCCTCCGCCATCTTGGCGTATTTTTCGTTCATTTCCGCTTCGATGTCAAACAAATATTGAAACGCGCTTTTCAGCACATCGCGAATCGTCATCCCTTTTTTCAGCGCGGCATGTTGATCCAGATAGCCGACGCGCACTTTGGAAGCCCACTCGATTTTGCCCTCATCCGGCTCCAGCTTCCCGGTGATGATGTTCATGAAAGTGGATTTCCCTTCGCCATTGGCCCCGATCAGGCCGACATGTTCCCCTTTGAGCAACCGGAACGACACATCTTGAAAAATCGCGCGGTCACCAAACCCGTGGCTTAAGTTTTTAACTGTCAGAATGCTCATGTGCGACACTCTCTTCCATTTATACTGATGCTTCTCGTAAAGCTTTCATCCACACCCAATAGCCCCCGACCGGTCGGGAGCGCATCCATTTGAGTGTAGCATGTCTTTCCCACTCGCACCATCCCGGATTTGTTTTAAACATGCGCCAAAGCCGGACTCAAAGCAAAAACCCCCATCGGCTACAGTTGCCGATCGGGGCTTCACTGATAGGGCAATGGTTGTTTAGATCGTTTCCACGCCCGCTTCTGCGAGCATTTGGGCAGTCAACACAAACATCGCGTGCGACCAAGTGAGCGGCACTACCCATGCTGGCTCCCCGGTCGCTTTATCCACTTGCTCCGGCAAAAGATCTAGCGCTGTGGCATGCTCTACCGCCCAAGTGAAATGTTTTTTGGCTTCGCTCAAACGGCCCTGCAAGATGCGATATTGCGCCAGCCACAGAGTGGTCAAGATCCACGGGTTCCCCCCGATATACGTATCATCTTCATAACGGCGAATCCCACCCACTTCTGGGGCGGTGCATGTCTGTTCGATCGCATCCGCCGTAGCGACCATCCGCGGATCTTCGGGATCAAACACCTGGAAGGGAACAGACAAACCGATCAAGCTGATATCCTTCACATCATCTTGCGCCAACTGGCGGCGAACATAACCCTTGTCATCCGTCACGGTGGCGACTGGTTTTCCTTGAGCCACTGCTTCCTCATACTCCGCTTCGCTCACAGATAGCTTGATCCCACGCAGAAACGTTTGCGTCCGTTCATCAATGGTGTTCTGTTCCATCCCCCTCTTAATGCTGTCAGCCGCCTTAAGCCAAGCATCAGCCAAGGAGGCGTAACCCAACTCTCGCGCAATGGCAGCCGCACCAGTCAAGCCGCCGAACACAGCTGCCGCCGAATAGGTGTGCTCCGCTTCACGCTCTTCCCAAAGATCCTTGCTGGGAAGGGGCAACCCTGTCTCTTCATCTAAGAAGCTGAGCAAAAAGGTAACCCCTTTTTCCACAGCCGGCCACATTTCTTCCAGGAAAGCCCGGTCACCGGTCACAAGAAAATGTTGATGCATTCCCCATAAGATCGAACCACCTTCATCAATCTGCAATCCCCACGACGGAGCCAAGCGACCATCATGATAGTGGCGCTGTTGCCAAGAACCGTCCGGATCCTGCGCAAGCACCGCCCAACGGTAAAATGCCCGGGATAGCGAAGTTAATCCTGCTCGGTCAAACGCCGTAGTGATGTATGCTGCATCGCGCCCCCAACAGTATGCATAACCGCCGCAGCGGGTAAAGGCCTCATCAAACTCCGGCGCCGCAATCACGCACCCTGTCTTCTGGTCAGACATCAACTTAAATACGAGCAACGATCGCTCATAGATCGCTTGCACCCGTTCATTCGCCAAGGCTAACGGTTTGGCCTCCTGCAAGTATGCGCGCCAATATGCTTCCGTCCGGGCCAACCATTCGTCGGCAGCTACCTGCTTGGCCTCCTGCATGTTGGCCATCGCCTCATGCACAGTCGAGCCAGCAGCCAAGTAGAGCGGCAACAACTGCGTTTCTCCCGGAGCCAAGGTCATTCGAAAAGACAAAGCCCCGTGCGGCACCATGCCAATCGCATCACCCGGCAGATAGCCTGCGGACGCATGATGAAATGCATCTCCGATCGCATAGCCTGCGCAATCGTTTGCACCAGACAGCGCAAAAGCATACTGGTGGCGGAAATAAAGCAATCCGTCGATCTGCCGCTCAAACGCTACGGTGTTGTACAAAGGATGCTCGGCGATCTGTAGAGAAGCGTACACGAAAAACGAAAGGGACAAGGGCTCTTTTCCTGTATTGGTCAACGTGACATGACGTACGAGCAAATCTTTATCCGGCACCGCGAAGTCGGTGGTCACCACCATCAAAGGAACATCTCGTCCTGTCGCCTGCGTGCGCAGGATGTTGGTTCCTGGCAAATAGGTTTGCTCATGACTCCACGCTTGTTCATTCTCCAGCCAGCTCGTCGCTGACTGCATTCCGTCCACCAATACCCCCATTTTCATGGTTTCCACATGTTGTGGCATATCCACATGCGGCCACCACAACCGATGCATTTCGCCGCGGGCGTCCAAAGCGGCCAACATGGAAGAATTACCGATCACAGCATCGTTGAGATAAGGTTTACGGGTGATGGGCGATCTGTTCATGGATGATGCTCCTTTCGATCCAATCGAGATGAGATTTTGGTTGCCGGCGGAGCGGCATGCGAGGATCATCTCTCCCCGATACGCCCCGCCATCCTTGCGGCGAATGAGGCACAACGTTGGCACCGACGGCTTGCATCGGCAAAAATCAAAGCGCATCGTCAGCGTGGGGTAAAAATCTGACCGATTGGCGGATCACCAACCGATGCGGCACGGTTACATTTGGTTCAGGCACTTTTTCCCCTTGCAATATCCGGATCAAGTGGCGCGCTGTCTGATAGCCCAGATGGTAGATACCGATATCTACTGTGGTCATCGGTGGATTGCTCAATTCCGACAACACGATGTTGTTAAAGCCGACAACAGACACATCCTCAGGAATCTGATAACCGGCTCCCACCAATTCACGAATCATGCCAAAGGCGACCACATCATCCGACACCACAAACGCAGTGGGTCGGTCAGGCGCGTTCATCACCATGGAGACAGCGTGAAATCCGTTTTTGGGCAAAATGTCTGATGCAATCACCCATTCGTCCCTAAGTGGCAATTTCGCCTGGGATAACGCTTTTTGATAACCAGCCAAGCGGTCGCCCGACACGACCAACTCCGGCGGGCCGCTGACAAACCCGATGCGACGGTGCCCCTGGTTGATCAAATGAAACGTCGCATCAAAAGCCGCGGCGATGTTATCATTGTTCACCGCCGGCACGTCAGGATGCTCAAGAGAGCGCCCCAACACCACAAACGGAAAGTCCAACGCGAGCAATTTTTCTATTACGGGGTCCGCTTTGCGGGGTTTGATCAGGATCATCCCATCCACCTGACGCCCCAACACCATGCGGGTAACCGTTTCCATTTCTTCTTTCGGATTATTGGCCGAAGACATCAACAAGTCATATTGTTTTTGATTCGCGCAAGCCAGCATGCCCCGCAACACTTCAGAGAAAAAGGGGTTGGCAAACAGCTCTTCGGCCGAACGCGGCAACACGAGCCCCAACGTTTTGGTGCTTTTGGAGACCAGCTTCTTCGCTGTCATGTTGGGATGGTAGCCGAGCGTTTCCATCGCTTGCCGCACTTTTTCGGCGGTGGCCTTGCTGATGCGCGGATGATTAGAAATGACGCGGGAAACAGTAGAAGGGGATACCCCCGCCAACCGCGCCACATCTTTAATGGTTACAGAAGGCATCGCTTTCTCTCCAAATTTGTGCAAACGTTTGTATATCCTATCCTAGCGGAAAGACCGAAAATTGTAAACCTCCCCTTTTTCAAAGCACAAAAACATTGTGATTCCGATTAAAATAACACATTTCTCACAAGATATCGTTAATATAACGAAGAAATATACAGAAAACAGACGATATTCAAAGATAATCTCTATATATCGCATTTCATGGCTGATTTTAGCTATATTTAATCGCGTGCAAACGCTTTCCAACTCCCTCTTTTTGGTGTAGGATTAGTCATACAGGAGAACCGCCTCAACACGTCTTTTTGCGAAAACGTTTGCACTAATGTTGAAATGTTGGGCAGCCATTATTATCGATCCTCTTTTACCCTTGTACCCTGCCTTCATCAAGCAAACGGCATGGGCTGAGTAACCTCCCGGACATTTCAACAGTACATCCACAGAAAGGGGCTAACAGGTACATGAAAAAATTTTTGCGCACCTTTGCTTCCGTCGCGCTCGCGGGTTCGTTACTGGTCGGTTGTAGCCCTTCTGCCACCGAACAGTCATCCGGACCGGTCACCATCACTTTCTGGAACACGATGAATACAGAAGAGACAGAAACATTGAAAGAAATTATCGCCAATTTTGAAAAAGAGCACAAAGACATTAAAGTCAAAATGGAAAACGTGCCATTCGCCGAAGGGCAGAACAAATTTAAAACCGCAGCCCAAGCGGGCAAAGGCCCTGACGTCCTTCGTTCTGAAATCGCTTGGACACCGGAATTCGCGGCATTGGGCCTGCTGGAACCCCTCGATAATTATTTCAAAGACCAAGACGACTTTTTGGATAATGCCCTCAAATACAGCAAGTGGAATGGAAAAACCTGGAGCGTACCCCAAGTGACCGATGCGCTCGGCCTGCTCTACAACAAAAAGCTGCTGGCTGAAAAAGGATTTAAGGAACCACCCAAAACCATGGACGAATTTTACCAAGTGGCTAAAGCCTTATCCGACCCGGCCAAAGACAAGTGGGGATTCTATTACCGCCAGTCGGACGCTTACTGGTTTCAACCCTTCATGTGGGCCTTTGGCGGTGGGTTAATCACGGAGAATAAGGAAATTCAAGTCAACAACGCCGGATCGGTCAAAGGATTGGAATTTTTGCTCAAACTGCGGGATGACAAAGTGATGCCCGACGAGTTTAGCGCGGCCAACGATTACAACAACCTGCAACAAGCGTTCAAAACCGGGCGCGCTGCAATGGTCTTCCAAGGTCCTTGGGCCACGTCAGATCTCTTGCAAGGTGAGCAATTCAAAGATCCAAACAACCTGGGCATCGCCCCGATCCCAGCCGGCCCGGAAGGCAAAACCGGATCTCCGGTCGGAGGGAACGGCTTCGTCATCTATGCCGGTTCCAAACACAAAGAAGCTTCCTACAAATTTATCGCTTACTTGACCAATGCGGAAAACCAAGCCAAGTTCGCCTCCAAAAACGGACTGATCCCGACCCGCAAATCAGCGTTTGAGCTGAAAGAAGTGAAGGAAAATCGCTTGGTCAACGACTGGCGCCCCGTCCTCGACAAAGCGACCAACCGCCCAGTCATCCCGGAAGGCGGCCAGATCTACACCACATTTAATCCGGAAATCCAAGCTGCCTTCAAAAAAGAAAAAACACCAAAACAAGCGTTGGATGCAGTGGCCGAATCTTGGAAAAAGTTGCTTAATAAATAATCTTCCGCCCGCATTCATTCCGCTGGCGGGCCCTAGGGAAGAGGAGCGGACAGCCCTCTTCCCTCTTCACACTCTTTGCGCAAAAGCGCCAATGATGGAAGGAGGCGGGCTAAAGTGAGTACCCGTAATAATGCGTGGATTGCATATGTCTTCTTAGCACCTGTGTTTATCGTCATGACCTTGCTCGTTTTTATTCCGCTGGCACAAGGCATCTCGTACAGCTTTACCAACATGAACCAATACAACATGGGCAACCAATTTCTGCCGCCAAGCTATGAATGGATCGGCTTAAAAAACTACAGCGACCTCTTCGGCACTATCTTCCAACCCAAATCCGTCTTCCGTGACGTTTTGGTACAAACAGCGATCTGGACTTTCGTCAACGTGTTTTTCCACTTCACCTTGGGCTTGTTCCTGGCTTTGCTGCTCAACCGCAAAATCAAAGGCAGGGGCATCTACCGGATGTTGCTCATGGTTCCTTGGGCAGTGCCTTCCTTTGTTGGCGCTTTCGCTTGGCAATGGATGTACAACGACAAATACGGCCTGTTTAATTTAGTATTGAAAAACCTGGGCCTCCCTGCCGTCCCCTGGTTAGGAGACAGCTTCTGGGCGATGTTTTCGGCCATTTTGGTCAATGTTTGGATCGGCATTCCGTTCATGATGGTCACCCTCTTGGGCGGCTTGCAGAGCATCCCGGAGTCGCTCTATGAGGCAGCACGCATCGATGGCGCCACCTGGTGGCAACAGCTGAAAAACATCACGTTGCCCCTGCTGAAACCCGTTGCCACTACAGCCACCACACTTGGGATCATCTGGACATTCAACATGTTTAACATCATTTATCTGATTACGGGCGGCGGTCCGGTTCACTCCACCGAAATCTTGGTGACCTACGCGTACCGAGAAGCGTTCCGCAATTGGAATTTGGGAGTCGCTTCAACTTACGGGGTTGTGATCCTGAGCGTGCTCATCGTCTTCACGCTCTTTTATCGACGAGTGTTAAAAGCCAATGCCAACGAGGGGGTGTATTACTGAGATGCGCCAATCAAACGGATGGGTACACCTGATTTTGATTATTTCCTGCTTTCTCGCCGTCTTTCCGGTTCTCTGGATCTTGGCGACCAGTTTCAAACCGGAAGCGGAGGTCTTTTCCAGCTCGATTCAATGGATTCCCGAAACCTTTACCTTGGACAACTACAAGACGGTCTTAACCCGTTCGGATGGCATCTTCCTAACCTGGTTTAAGAATAGCGTCCTGATCGCCCTGTTTACCACCTTGGTCGGCTTGGTCTTGTCGACGACGGCGGCTTACGCCATTTCGCGCTATAAATTCCGCGGGCGAAGCAGCGTGGAACTCAGCGTGTTGATTACGCAGATGTTCCCTGGCGCGCTACTGATCATCCCGCTCTATCTGATCATCAACAAATTGGGTTTGCTAAACAGTTACTTTGGTATTATCTTGGCTTACTCCACGGTTTCAGTGCCTTTTTGCATCATGAACTTGAAAAGCTTTTTCGACACCATCCCTTATGAGCTGGAAGAAGCAGCTCGAGTAGACGGGCTGTCCCACTTGGGTACCTTTGTGCGGATCGTCCTGCCGCTCTCCTTGCCCGGTCTGGCTGTGACGGCATTTTATTCCTTCATCACCGCCTGGAATGAATTTTTGATCGCCATCACCTTAATGAATGAAGAAACGATGTACACCTTGCCGATTGGCTTGCAACAGTTTGTCAATCAATTCAACACCGACTACCACCTGATGGCGGCCGCCGCAATCCTAATCACGTTGCCGGTCTTGTGCTTCTTCCTGTTTGCGCAACGCTACTTGATCTCCGGTATGACTGCCGGTGGCACCAAAGGATGATTTTCAGCCCAAGGCAAGACCTGCTAACGAAGAGTTGAATGGTAAATCCAGCCTTCCTAAAACCCCAACCATTGGGGTTCTTTTTTTCGTCCTTCCTTCTTCTCAGATATAGCCAAGCACCAACAAACGCCCCCAGAATAGAATAATCATAAATCCATGGGAGGTGCCTATCATGACTCAAAATCAGCCCTATGCACATGAATATGAAGAGCAGCATGCGCCTTATGCGTTTGAGGAGGATTTGATGACGCACAACGCTTGGCCGACACCCGATGCCCAGACGCAACAATTTTACCCGTTCTTCTTCCCCTTTCCGTTTCCGCGTCCCTTTCCGTTTTTCATCGCTCCTTTCTATCCATATCGGAGACCTTATCGAAGATATAGATATTGGTAAGATCGACCCCATACAAAAACCACCCCAAGCCTGGCAACCAGGCATCTGAGGTGGTTTTTCGGTATGGTCAAGATACGACCAAGAACAAGATCAACGCCAGCACGATGCGGTAAATAGCAAACGGCACCAGCTTGATTTTGTTAATCAGCTTCAGGAAGTAACGGATTGACAGAAGGGCAAAGATAAAGGCACTTGCAAAGCCGACGATGAAAAACGGCAATGCATCCATTGTGAAGTGCTCCCAGTTTTTGAGCAAGGATACGGTGCTAGCACCCAACATGATCGGTACAGCCATGATGAAGGTGAAGTCCGAGGCCGCACGGTGGCTCAAGCCCATCAACACCCCACCGGAAATGGTCGATCCAGAACGGGAAAAGCCCGGCCACAACACGGCAACGCATTGGAACAACCCGATCCCAATCGCATGCTTGTATGTAATCTGATCCACCGTCTCCACTTTGGGTCGAGCCGGACGGAACCAGTCTGCGGCAATCATCAAAATAGCGCCGCCGATCAAGGAGTAGATAACCAGATTAACAGTAAAGAATTCCTCAATTTTATCTTCAAACAACAGCCCCAAGATGCCAGCCGGCAACAGACCGACAATCACTTGGGTCAATTTGAGGCGGCTGCCTTCTCCATCCTTCTTCTTGCCCAGTCCCAGCAAGTCGATAAAGCGGTCTTTCATCACGACGACCACAGCCAGAACCGAACCCAACTGGATACAGACTTTGAATGTTACCGCCACGTCATGTCCAAATATCTCTTTCGATTTCAACCACAGATCATCGACAATAATCATGTGTCCCGTGGACGAAACCGGGGCAAACTCTGTCAATCCTTCAACAAGCCCCAAGATGATGGCTACAATAATGTCCCACAAGTTCAATTCCTCACCTTTCCTGACACGATGTGTGTGCATTATTCTGTTTCAATTTAAACCTATTCTGATTATAACAGTGTTGTACGAAGGAAGTTGGTTCAATTTATTGAACCTATAGAGACAAACTTACGATCTAAATCGAGTGGATGCAGCAGTCGCAGGAAGGCGCGAAAAACCCAAGAACGACAGGCACTTGACTTTACCGGAGGTTGTTGGTAACACACGCTACTCATCAACGGCTTGATTCTTATGTATGCTGATTATGCCGTATTAATGAACACATTCTGTCTCACCTTCCCCACAAAAAATGCGAACCTGTGAATCCATCGGCGTGTAAAGCCATTTTCGACGACGAATCATCGCGCCAGCGAAAGCGCCTGGCGCACATTGCCATTTGCTCGCTCCAGCAACCTGACTGCCCTTTCGTATGTAGTTTCCGCCTTGATCATGACAATCGCCGTTTTCACTTCATGACGTGCTTGCTCCAATGATTCTTCCGCCCGCTCACGGGAAACACCGGTCACGGTGCGAATGATTTCGATGGCCCGCTCCTTCAGTTTGCGGTTGCTGATGCTCACATCCACCATTAAGTTTTCGTATACTTTGCCCAGCTTTACCATGGTGGCGGTGGAAATCATATTGAGAACCATCTTCTGAGCCGTTCCCGCCTTCATCCGGGTGGAGCCGGTCAACACCTCCGGCCCCACAACCACTTCAATTGCCTGATCGGCCTCCTGACTGATACGAGCCCGCTCATTGCAGGAAAGAGCGACCGTACGAGCACCCATGCGGCGGGCATACTTCAGCGCGCCGATCACATACGGCGTACGTCCGCTGGCAGCAATCCCCACCACTGTATCCCGATGGGTGAGGCCGATTTCACGCAAATCCCGCTCGCCCCATTCCTCATTGTCTTCGGCCCCTTCCACCGCTTGGACAAAGGCTTTTTCACCGCCTGCCATCAATCCCAGCACCGTTTCAGGACTCGTGCTAAACGTAGGCGGGCATTCCACTGCATCCAAGACACCCAACCGCCCGCTGGTTCCGGCTCCCACATAGATCAGCCGCCCGCCCAGGCTCAACGACTTCACTGCATACTCCACAGCTACTTGGACATCGGGCAACACCTTTTGAACCGCCAACGCCACTTTTTGATCTTCTTCATTAATGATGCGCAAAATCTCCAACGTGTCGGCGGAATCCAACCGCATAGACTTTTCATTCCGCGACTCTGTCGTCAACGTGCTTAACCGCTCATTGATTTGCTTCAATCTCATCCACCCTCCCATGCGTAATCCGTTCCCATCTCATCCCACATCCTCACAAGGCGCGGTCTAACAGATCCATGAGATGTACCGCTTCCACCTTTCCGGTTAGCCCCGCCCGGATGATACCCTGCCTCATCTGTAACAAACACCCGGGATTGGAAGTTGCAATGAAGTGCGCATCCGTTTTCTTCACCGCTTCCATTTTTGCATCCAATATCTCCATCGATTGGGCAAAATGCGTGATGTTATAAATGCCCGCCGATCCGCAACACTGATCCGCCTGTTCCAACTCCACCACTTCCACTCCGGGAATGAGGTTAAGCAATTGGCGCGGTTGGCCACGCACCCCCTGACCATGGGCAAGGTGACAAGAATCTTGGTAAGTGACCCGCGCGCTAAGCTCTTTAGTGAAAGAAAGCGGTGGCAATGACGCCAACCATTCGCTGGCATCCCGCACCTTGTCCGCAAACGCTTTGGCACGCTTTTGCCAACCCGGATCATCCTCAAACCAATGAGGATACTCCTTGAGCGCCGCCCCGCAACCGCCGGCGCTGTTGACGATGAAGTCTACTTGGCTTTGTTCAAACGCTTCAATATTCCGCTTCGCCAACTCCACCGCCCACGCCTTCTCCCCAGCATGAGCATGGAGCGCCCCGCAACAAGTCTGGCCGCTGACAAACACCACCTCACACCCAGCCTTAGCCAACAAACGCGCTGTCGCTTGATTGGTCTCAAAAAACAAGACATCCATCACGCATCCGGTAAAATAACCAACGGTATACAAGCTCTCCCCTTCCGCCCGCATCCGTCGTTGGCGCTTACTGCGAATAAATGGTGAGGCCACCGGTTCCACCGCCTGTTGCATTTCCGCCAGTGCCCGTGGCAACACCCGGGCCAAACCGGTGCGCGTAGCCAGTTTTTGCAATCCCAGCGTTTGTACCGTCCACAACACCGTACCCAAGGCGTTCATCCGGTTTGGGTGGGGAAAAAGGTGTTCAAACACCAACCTCCGCAACAAGGAGGACTTGGCCGTCTTTTTGTTCTGATCTTCCACCACCTCACGCGCCGTTTCGAGCAAACTGCCATAAGAGACGCCCGCTGGACAAGCTGTCTCACAGGCGCGGCAACCCAGGCAAGCGTACATGTTTTTGGCAAACTCTGCATCAGTTGGCAATTGAGCTTGCGCTACCCCTTTCATTAAAGCAATCCGTCCGCGAGGGCTGTGCGATTCCAAACCCGTCTGCCGATACGTTGGGCAAGCGGGCAGGCAAAAGCCGCATTGCATGCAGTTCATGATTTCATCCAATTTGATTTTTCCCGTAGCTGCAGGCATCGCCTTATCCTGGCCGACTGCCGGATCACACGCTTTATCCGTTTGGTTCATTGTTTGATCACCACCCGACGGCGGTCACTGTTGGCAAACATTTTGCCCGGATTCATGATGTGATTGGGATCAAACGCTTCTTTGATCGCTTTCATCAAGGCGATGCCCCCTTCTCCCACTTGCAATGGCAGATAATCCCGTTTCGCCAGCCCAATCCCATGTTCGCCAGAGATCGTCCCGCCCAATCGCAGCGCAGCCAGGAAGATTTCCTCAAAGGCCTGTTCCACACGTGCCAGCTCTTCTTTGTTCCGTTCATCCGTCAGACAAGTGGGATGCAAGTTGCCATCCCCAGCATGGCCAAACGTGCAAATCTGCACATCATATTTTTCCGCGATCCGCTCAATCTCTGCAACCATCTCCGCCAAACGGGAACGGGGCACCGTGGCATCCTCCAGGATGGTGGTAGGCCGCAAACGGGACAATGCCGACAAAGCTGTGCGCCGGGCCGCCAGCAGGTTGGCACCCTCTTCAGGCGTCTGGGCCACCCGTACTTGCACCGCCCCTTCTTCCTTGGCGATTTCTGCGATCCGCTCTATATCTCGCTCTACCCATTCTTCCGGACCATCCTGCTCGATGAGCAACATCGCCTTCATTTCCGTCGGCAAACCCAGCTTCGCAAATTCATCCACTACCTGCATCGTGGCCTGATCGAGAAACTCCATCGTCGCCGGGATGATTTTGGCAGCGATCACCCGCTCGACCGTCCGCGCGGCGTCGCCTAGGCTGGCGTAATAAGCTGCCATGGTCCGTTTCGCTTCCGGCAATGGAAGCAATTTGAGCGTTAACTGTGTGATGACGGCCAAGGTACCCTCCGATCCGGCCAATAGGCGCGTCATATCATATCCGGCCACATCTTTGACGTTTTTACCGCCAGAGCGCAACACTTCGCCCGACGGCAAAACATATTCCAACCCCATCAGGTAGTCCTTGGTGACCCCATATTTTAATCCTCTCATCCCTCCCGCGCACTGAGCCACATTTCCACCCACCGTGGAGATGCGCATACTGCCCGGATCAGGCGGATAAAACAAGCCTTCCGCTTCCACCGCCTGGTGGAGATCAGCCGTCACCACACCCGGTTCCACCGTCACTGTCAGATTCTCGCGATCAATCTCCACGATCCGGTTAAACCGTTGCATATTCAGCACAATCCCTCCCGCCGTCGGAACCGTGCCCGCCGCCAAGTTGGTACCCGAACCGCGCGTCGTGACAGGGATCCGGTGTTCATTGGCGATCTTCAGGATGTTCGATACCTCTTCAGTGGTTTGCGGCATAATCACCGCGTCCGGCATCGCCTGGAAAATCGGTGTGGCATCATATGAGTAAACAAATCTTTCATTCAAGCTGTCCAAAAACCGCTCTTCACCAACGACCGCAACCAAGCGCCGCTTTACATCCGGAGCCAGCTTCCCTTCAAGTCTGTCCGCATTCATCCCAAACCCCTCCTCGCGCATAAAATGAGATGGATTGCTTCCTCACCCTAAGTTATTCCTCTGCCCCCGCGCAAACTCCTGGAACGAAGATGCGCCGGCGCCCGAAGCACTTGAGCCCCTGTTGGCCATGCCCCCTTGAAAACAAGCTGTCACACCCAAGTCAACCTAAAAAATTTTTATTTAACATGCCATTTCATATAAAATAAATATTATATCTATTCGGTCTATCTATCCCTTTGGTTTTAATAACACCCACCACAACGCCCGGAAACGAGCCCTGTCTAACTTAACCAAGTGGAGGTGCCAACGATGATGCAAGCTCTGATCCATGGCGCGCTTCTCGCCTTTGGCCTCATTTTACCCTTGGGCGCGCAAAATGTGTTCGTATTCAACCAAGGTGCTACCCAAACGCATTTTCGTCAGGCCTTACCCGTCATCTTGACGGCGTCGTTGTGCGATACCTTGCTCATCACCTTGGCGGTATTGGGTGTCTCCGTTCTCATCCTTACAGTCAGCTGGTTGCAAATCGTTTTATTCTCGATCGGCATCCTGTTCTTACTCTACATGGGTTGGTCCATCTGGCAGGCAGAAACAGGCCCGGCAGAGAGACATGCAGAGCAGATGTCGACCAAGCAACAGATTTCCTTTGCCGCTTCTGTATCCTTATTAAATCCCCATGCGATCTTGGACACGATCGGGGTGATCGGCACCAGTTCCATCCAATATCAAGGAATGGAAAAATGGGCTTTTAGCCTCGCCTGTATCTCCGTTTCCTGGCTGTGGTTTTTCGGATTGGGCCTGTGTGGAAGGTGGGTTGGCCAACTGGATGCGTCAGGCAGGGCGCTCGGCTTCATCAACAAGATTTCCGCCTTGATCATTTGGGGCGTAGCTGCCTATATGATCCTTCACCTCGCCAACTCAAATTGGTGACAAAGCAAAGCGCCAATCCGTGGATTGGCGCTTTAACTTCACCCTTTAACTACAAGTGGGAGCCACTTGCCCATCTGAACCGGTGTAAACATACGTATCGGAAACATAGCCCGTGCCAATGTAATCCCACAAGTTACTGGTGCCATATGTTCCCGTCACGGTCTCTCCCCGTTTTTGGCACTTGATCGTAACTTTTTGCCCATCAGCCACAGATCCAACAATGGCATAACTGGTTCCCGGGCCGGAACGCACATTGACCGAAGCGCCGCTGGTCGTGTTCACCGTGCCAGTGACTCCGCCAGAGCTACAACTGTTCTTGCTGGTGTAATTTTTGGTGCCAAAGTATAAGATTTGCGACCCGTTCCACACAATTTTTTGCGGGGACCCGTTCAGGCGCTGTTCATAGTGCAAGTGCGGCCCCGTTGATCCCCCCGTTGAACCGACCGTTCCGATTTTTTGTCCTTTTGACACCGATTGTCCAACACTGACGCTGAACGAGTTGAGATGCGCGTACAGGGTCGTCCATCCGCTTCCGTGATCAATCACCACGTACTTGCCGTAACTGGTCGATCCCAAATCGCGCACGGTGGTCACCTTGCCCGCGGCAGACGCGACAACCGGGTCGCCCAAGTCATTGGCCCGATTCAAATCAACCGAGTTCTGAGGATTATGATTGGTACGCGTCTGTCCTTCCCAAACTTGGCCACAAGGGAACGGCATTTGAAAAGCTGGAGCGGCGAGAGCGCTTTGCGGAAAAAATGTAACAACAACCGACAATAGCAGGGTCAACAATGAAAAACGCACGATGTGGTTCATCACAGCATCTCCTCCAAACGATGTTTGCCAAACCCACTTTCCCTGGTCGGGAAAGGATTTGTCATTCTTGCTGTTCGCGAAATGCCCTAAACAATTGTGTCCTTTTTCGCCACCATTTGCTCTCCTGTTACGAATAAACCGTCCCTACTTTTCTTTTGCCTCATCTCCTCCTTTGTTGGCACAAGATAAAGAGAAAACGCATATATAATTATTCAAAAGAAACATAATTTCCTCTATTGAAACACGAAAAAATCGAATTAAATTTGTGAATTTTTCTACCATCCTCATTTGACATAGCTAAATGTAACTGTTATGATTACATTTACCCGAGGAGGATGGCTGCATTGAACAGTGAATTTCACATCGCCGTACACAGTCTGGTCTTTTTGGCCTATCTGCCCTCGCGCATGGCATCCAGTGAATTGCTCGCTTCCAATATTTGCACCAATCCCGTGCGGATCAGGAAAGTGATGAACCTGTTAAAATCAGCTGGCTTGGTTGACGTGCAAAAAGGAACAGGCGGCGGATACATTTTGCGTGGCAATCCCCGCCAGATCACATTGGGATCGATCTACCGCCTGACATCCGCAGGCTCTCTGGTCTCTGACTGGCGCTCCGGCGACCCGACCATGGATTGCATCGTTGCCTCGCAAATCGGCCAAGTGATGAGTCACATTTTCGAAGGCGCAGAGGAGCAATTTGAACGCCATTTGGATCAGTACACCATCCAGGACCTACTCAACCAAATGCAAATGAATAAAAGAAAGTAGGGGGCGTGTCTAGGTAGCACATATTCCACTTTTCCATGTGATTACTTGGTTTGCCAGACACGCTCTGGACCCCTCATTTACTTTGCAATCATTTGTGGGTTTGCGGCTCTTTGTTTCGGGTAAAGTGTAACTGATATAGTTACAATTAAACTAAAAGGGAAGTGACACCTGATGTCCGTAATCAACATTAATGATGCTACGTTTGAACAAACTTTGAAAAGCGCCCCCTTGGTGCTCGTCGACTTCTGGGCTCCGTGGTGCGGCCCATGCAGAGCTTTGGCCCCGATCTTGGATGAATTGGCGGCCGAATTACAAGGCCAAGTCGTCATCGCCAAGCTGAATGTAGATGAAAATCCGCAAACAGCTGCCAACTTCGGCATTAGAAGCATTCCGGCCCTGAAACTGTTCAAAAATGGCACCGAAGTAGATTCACGTGTCGGTTTGCAACCGCTGAAAGAGCTGAAAAATCTGATTCTCCAACATCAATAACATCCCTTTCAAGACCGGCAACACCTCCCCGATCAGGCTGTTGCCGGTCTTTTCGCTATGTTGTAGCACCAGTATATAAAACCAATTCTTTTTTTATAGTAAAAATACCGATTCAAAATGGTATAATAACAGTAAATACCTAGGAATCTCATCACGCTTTCCCATTTCGCATCGCACTATCACCCATGCTAGTTTTCTTTGCCTATCACGTTGAAGGAGGGAGCGCGCATGGTCCGCCCACAATTGTCCAAATGTTCAAAATGCGGCAAAGACGAGTGCGAGTGCTGACTGGGTAACCTTCTAAAAAGCCAAACGACAGCCCAACAGGGGCTGTCGTTTGCTATTGTATCTATCGTATATCATGAACACCCACTTGGATTATTTAGCGATAAATTGCTGAGTCCAATAGCATCCGTAAGAACCGCCTTTGACATATCCGACACCAATATGCGTGTAATCCGGATTCAAGATGTTGGCGCGGTGTCCATCGGAATTCATCCAGCTCTCCATCACTTTCTCGGCGGTGGTTTGCCCGGCAGCGATATTTTCTCCCGCCATCCGGTATTTCACTCCAAACTGCTTCAACATATCAAACGGCGAACCGTAAGTGGGCGAATCATGGCTGAAGTAATTATTTTCTTTCATGTCTTCTGATTTTTTCCGAGCGACGCGAGATACGCTTTCGCTGATCTCCAATTTGTGCAATCCCCGTTGTTGCCGCTCTTTGTTAACCAGTGCAACAACTTCTTTTTCAATTTCCAACATCGCGGACTGGGATTTGTCAGGGATGGATTGGTTTGACTTGTCATCAGCTTGATTCGTTGTTCGATTATTTGTACTCTTCTCCCGGTCAGTACTTTCTTCTCTCTTTTCCTGTTTGGACGAAGATGGTGCGGATGGCTTGGCTTCTTCTTTTATCTCTGGTTTTGTTTGCTTCTCAACTGGTTCACTTGGTTTCTCCGCTTTTTCCGGGGAAGGCGGTTCCTCCATGGCCACTGTCACATCATTGGTTTCCGCTACCGGCTCAGCTTCTGGAACCGGCTTGGCAACGGACTTGGTCTCTGTCTCGGTTGACTTCGCTTCTGGCGCACAGCCTGTTAGCGCAACTAACACAGCTAAACCCAGAGCGGACATGGCTAGGCGCATCATTGACCTCCTAAAGCAAAATATTCTTATATGAATGAGTATAGCTCAAACAACAAAGTGACAACGATGTGAAATGTGCAATTTCATTGAAAGATGGAAAACCAAATCAAGGCGATTCCATGTTGACATCCATGCATCGCAAAAGAGCTACTCTGAACCTCGCCAACCTCTCCCACTCTCTTGTTAAAAAAACAGCACAGGTCCAATCTCGACTCTGTGCTGGCTGGGCTGTACCAAACGCCCTCATGATTGCTTCCGCTCTTCAATTTGACGCAACAACATCTGCGCCTTGAAATAATACAAATTTCGCCGCACTTGCCCCGCATCCGGGTTTTCCGAAGACTCCCCCACGTTTGGGTCAATTTGTTTCAATTGGTGACAAATCAAATTCAAGGCGATCTTTTGCCGTTGGAGGGTGAGCCACTTTGGCTTCTCCCCTTCTTGGTTTAACTTGGCTTCAATCCGCTCCAACTCCCGATTCACTTGCTGCAAAAAAAGGTCCTCACCGATAATCATCATGTGTCTCCCTTGCGATGTTTTTGTCCTATATATATTAACCTTTTATTGATGCAAAGTGAATGCGAAAAAAGACCGGATCTAATATCCCTTAGGGCACCAAGCGATTGCGGTGGGCGTAGATAGCCGCTTGGGTGCGGTCTTCCACTTCCAGCTTAGAAAAAATGTGGGTGACGTGGGTTTTCACCGTTTTCACGGTGATGTGGAGCAAATCGGCAATCTCTTGGTTCGTCTTCCCTTCTGCAATCAAGCGGAGCACCTCTATTTCCCGAGCAGTCAGGGACTCATGCGGTTTGCTTTCTTCCGCGCGCCGCATTTTGGACAGCATCTTGCCAGTCACTTTGGCCTCCAAGACCGGTTCCCCCTTCATCGCCGCCCTCACCGCCTCGGCGATTTCATGCGCCTTGGATGTTTTTAACAAATAACTAAAAGCACCAGCCTCAAGCACAGGATACAACTTGTCATCATCAATAAAGCTGGTCAGGACAATAATCTTCGGATTCTCCATCACGCGGCAGATCTCCTTGGTAGCCTCGATTCCATCCATCACATCCATGACCAGATCCATCAAAATAACATCTGGCTGGGTCTCTTGTGCCAACCGAACGGCCTCAAGGCCATTGGCTGCTTCCGCGACAATCGTGATGTCCGGCATGACCGACAAATAGGAAGCCAAACCCATCCGCACCATCTCATGGTCATCCACGATCATGACTCGAATCACGCTTTCTCCCCCTCTCCATCAACCACAATGGGCACTTTCACTTCGATTTGCGTCCCTTTGCCCGGCACGGAAATTACTTCAGCGATGCCCCCGATTTCACTGGCTCGCTCCTGAATAGACTGCAAACCATAAGAAGAGGCCTTCACTTTGGACATATCGAAGCCTACGCCGTTGTCAATCATCCGCAAATGGACATGGCGTCCCCGGAACACCAAACGCACAGTGACTGACGTCGCTTGTGCGTGGCGAAACACATTGGACAGCCCTTCTTGCACAATCCGAAACAAATGATCCTCTACTCCTTTGGGCAAACGAGGCAAATCCCCTACTTCCCAATGCAACGAAGCGGAATGCTTGGCGCCAAACTCCTCAAGCAATTCCGCCAAACCCTCTTTCAGCCCTTTACCCTCCAGCGTTACCGGGCGCAATTGCAACAACAGCGCGCGCATCTCATTTTGGGCGATCCCGGCCATTTTCTCAATCATCGCAATTTGCTTGCCTACTGAATTCTCCGCTTCAGGCAAGGTTTCTTTCATCGCCGAAGCCATCAATGAGATGGCAAACAGCTGTTGACTGACAGCGTCATGCAACTCCCGTGCCAGCCTTTGCCGCTCTTCGGAGATAACCGCTTGTTTCTGAGCTTCTACCCATTCTGCTTTCTCCGTAGATAATTTTTGCAATGAGGCGACTTGCTTTTCAATCCGTTCTGCCATCTGATTCAACCGGGTTCCCACCAAGCCGATTTCATCCTCTCCAAGATCGGGCAGGCGATAGGAGAAATTACCTCGCTCAAAGCGCAGAATGGCCTCAATCAAGCGGGACAATCTCCGTTTGATCGCATACCCGTAGAGAAAGCCGGCACAAGCACCCCCAAGCAGAACCAAAGCAAACGCCACCAACAAAACAGGCACTTTCGACAATTTGGTTGTCCACAGTGTCTCCCAACTTAAGCGATAGGCATTGAGAAACACGGTCAGCAACAAGAAAGCCAAAACGGCGCAAACCCAGATGGTATACTGTGTCATGCGCCAGTGAATGTTGGTCGGACGGTTTCCGTTCATAATTGCCTCACGCCCACGTCCCCTACCAACAGGGAAATGCTTATTTTCACTTTCCGCCTGGCTTGCTCATACCCTTTGGTCTCCAACATGATTTGGCGGTTAACGCCCCCTTGGTGGTGGCCTAGGATATCCAGATAACCGGCGCTAACGGTCGCGGCAACAGACACATCGAGGTCATCCGGGACATAAATGTCCACATCACCGATAAGTCCGCTGATCACAATCGCACTTTCCCCTTCGGGAATGATCGCTTTTGACAAATCCAATTTGATATCGTTAACCATAGCGGACCGATTGAGATCAACCAAGTCATAACGCAGATTCATCAAGTGCAGGGTCCCCGCCATTGCATTGGGGGAGCCGGATTTCTTTACGATCAAATCTGCTGGCGGCACATGGGCACCTCCATCTATTTCCGGCGTCTTCTCTTGGCTACGGCCAGTGAACAGGCGGTAGCCGAAAAAGACCAGCAGGATGGAGAAGGCAATCCATCCCCACTCCACTTCAGCAAGGTGACTGATAAATACAATCGCGGATAAAAGCAAAAAGCCATAACCCCATTTGCGGCGGTGATTGCGCAATAAAATAACCCCGATAATAAATAAAGCCAATGAACCAACAAAAGACCAATCAGTCAACCCCCATAAAATCAAGGCCCCAGCACCTAAGATAATCCATCCCGCCAACCTGTTTTGAAACAGGCGCACAATGCTCCCCCCTTCATTCCCACATGGCCGGGTGCTCAATACACACGGATCTTGCCGCTCAGATTCTCCTGCATAATGGCATGCCTCCCCTATTCGTTGGTCGTCCTTCCATCCAATTTATTTTCAGGGATCATATCCTTCTATTATGGACGAAGAGCCCCGGCATTGAAAACAGGGCAACGGTCAATCCCGGATCATGCGCCATCCCCAATACAAGCATGCCGCGCCAAAGCAAAAGCCGATTAAAAAGGGGACCCCGGGCAAAAACAGAAGAATACCGAAAAGAAAAGTAAACAGTCCCACCCGTTTTTCCTCCGTCGATTCCGCTCTTTTCATCAAGCTGACGCCAATAACGATCACGGCCCCAGCAAGCAAAGAGCCCGCTATGCCATCGGGGATGCCATTTATGAACGCCAGCGCCCCAAGAATCATAAAAAACAAGCCAGCCTGCTTTTTTTTGTCCCGCTTCATCTTTCCCCACCTTTATCAATTATGTTCCCATTGGCCTAAGACCTCTTCTCGGTACAACGACTCTAAAACCACCTCATGCCCGAGCCCTGACCAGGCAATCCAACAGCCAACGCACAAAAGACTCCGGATTCGGACGGAGTCTTTTGTGCGCATGCCCTCTTGTCCTTATGAACTCCCTTCAGCCGGATTCAGAGCGATCTGTGCGGCGGATGACGGTTCCGGAATCAGCTTCGCCTTCGTGGGATTCTCACCAGCTAGCTCCTGTGTCTTCATCTCCATTTCCGCAATGCGCTCTTCAATGCGCTGGAACTCTTTCAGTAAGGTGTCAGAAGTGGTGAAATGAAGCATGGCTTGAACGCGCTGATTCGCTTTAGCCATCTCAGCGCGGGCCACCAATTCATTTTTCTTGTCTTTCAGATCAAGATATTTTTTCTCCAGTTGGCTCACTCGATGCCGCAAGGCTTCTGTCTGCGTGGTAGATTTTTGCTCATATCCTTCGTATTCTTTCACTTTTTCTAGATAGTATTCTTCTTCCGCCAAGGCTCTGTTTGCCAACTCTTCTTCTCCCGCTTCTTTGGCGATTCTGGCTTGTTCTGCACGTTTTTCAGCCAGCTTGCTCGCATCACTTGCTTGCCGGCGGTATTTTTCAGTCAGCAACTGTTGTTTGGCAAGCATCGCTTTACCCGCGGAAATTTCCTTTTCAATGTTGCGCAGATGTCGTTTAAGCATTGCTTCTGGCTTGTCCGCATCATTGATGATTTCATGGTAAGTCGCCACCAAGTAATCCCAAATTCGTTGCCAAGACATAAGCCATTCCCCCTCATGATATTTGATTTCATACTATTGTTTGTTTTGTTTATCCATAAACGCACTCCAATCGGCATCAAAAGAAGTATCGTTTGTCGGCGTTCTTGGCGCGGTCACCTTCTCCAAAGAGATGGGTAGACCCCCGTTGAACACCTTCCATCCCAGATAAAAGAGCACTCCGCCAATCAATAAACCGACCACCGAGGGGAACCATCTGAATAACAATAGCGCAGCTGCCCCCATTACTAATACGGCTACTACCTTTTGCCCTTCAGTGGTTGCCCGTTTCCACCGTTTCAATCCGTATACCATGAGAGCACCCGTCAACAACAAGACGAGCAAGCCGCCAATGTCATCGAGGCAAATGGCGATCCCGATGAGTAACAACAACCCTCCAAACAATTTTTTCATCTGTTTCCCTCCCTTGCACCTGCTCGACTCCATCATACCGAAGCGTCCTTGTTCACAACACGACCCTGAGTGCTATTTTGGACTACGACTTGAGTCGGAGGGGCACTTGCGACCATAGCGCGATTCCCTCTCAATCCTTCTATGCACCATTTGCTTTGCCAAAACAAACCGGCTCTTTTTTATCACCAATAGAAACTGATATGATGGACATGCCATTTCATATCTCGATGAAGTAACCGATTGCTTAAACCTACATTGTTTATTCAGGAGGACGCTCATTTTCATATGAACAACGCGCTACATCATGCGGCAGAACAATTCATCCAGACTTGCCACCAGGAACTGGGCAAACCATCAACCGAAACACAGGCGAGACTGAAAGAAGTGAAACGGCACATTGACCAGTTCGGCTATTATGAGCACACAGACGAAGAACTGGTGCATGGCGCCAAGATGGCCTGGCGCAATGCCAATCGTTGCATCGGCCGCCTGTTCTGGAATCGCTTAAACGTGATCGACGCCCGTCATCTCCAAAAAGAGGCGGATGTGTTTCAAGCCTTGCTCAATCACATTGAAATAAGCACCAACGGTGGTGAAATCATCCCCACCATCACTATCTTCCAACCAGAGATGGCTCAAGTCGCCCCAGTGCGGATCTGGAACCATCAACTCATCCGCTATGCGGGATATGACACCCCCTCCGGCATCGTC
This sequence comes from Laceyella sacchari, assembly GCF_004343255.1. Lineage (GTDB taxonomy): Bacteria > Bacillota > Bacilli > Thermoactinomycetales > Thermoactinomycetaceae > Laceyella > Laceyella sacchari. The sequence goes on from NZ_SMDD01000002.1 coordinate 192,415, forward strand.
GGGGACCCATCATCCCTGGCTTTCACTCGCGCTTGCCAATCCTTGGGTTGGCGCGGAGCTGGCACGCATTTCGACCCGTTGCCTCTCGTCGTCCAACTGAACGGGCAAACGCCGCGGTGGCTGCCGATACCGCAAGAACTCATCTTAGAAGTGCCGATCCTTCATCCGCACCATGACTTATTTGGCGGGTTGGAGGTCAAATGGTACGCCGTGCCAATCATCGCGGACATGCGTTTGGAAATCGGCGGGATCAACTACCCGGCAGCTCCGTTTAACGGCTGGTACATGGGCACAGAAATCGGAGCGCGAAATCTGGCAGATGAAACGCGTTACAACTTGCTTCCGCGCATCGCGGCCAACCTTGGTTTGGACACGCGTTCCAACGCCTCCTTATGGAAAGACCGGGCCTTGGTCGAGTTGAACATCGCCGTGTTGCACTCCTACAAACACCACGGGGTGACCATCGTAGATCACCACACAGCCGCCCAACAGTTTAAAACCTTTGAAAAAAACGAAGCAAAAGCTGAACGGGACTTGACCGGAGACTGGACTTGGCTGATCCCTCCCCTGTCGCCCGCGGCAACCCACATTTTCCACCAAACTTACGAAAACGCGATTGTGTCACCCAATTTTTTCTATCAACAGCCGCCTTATCACTAATAAGGCGGTTTAATCTTGTTATCTAAGAAAACCTTGAACCACACACGGGGCAGGTGTATGATCGAAAGTAAAATTTTAAATTTATATTCCAAAGCAGACGAACATGAGCACTTCCGTTCACAGTCCGTCATCTGCAAATGATCCGTTATTAAAAAACATAAAATCAATAAATAACAACAATAACTTCCCAACCATTCCAAAGCGTGTCTGATAAATAGACCAGCGGCTCCAAAACCTTATTTTCATTCGCTTCACACATTGCGAGGCACTCCTCAAGAAAAGGTTTCCTCCCCCCGCTTCTTCCTCACACATCTTGATTTGCCAGACACATCCTAGCAACACTCAATCAATTCATAATAAAAATAATGAATGTACATATAATTAAATTTTATATATAACTGATTCGACTAAATTTATTGAATATTTTATTGTCGGGTGATATATTGTACTTGTGAATTCAAATATCACGAAAAGAAGGGTGGATGCCAAACCATGGCCGTAACAACGGGTATTCCGACAAGAGAAGAAATGGAAAGCATTGCTAAGGAAGAAATGGAGAAGTTGTTTGAGACTGTTCCGATGACCAAAGAGTTTCACGCCGGACAAGCTATTGATCGGGAATATTACAAACGTCATCTGATGGAAACGATCATTCGGATCGGACTGAACAATGAAGTCGACTCCTATTGCTTGTACAAAATCGGCTACAGCGACAACAAACTAGCGCAACTCCTCTCCACTTACCTCGCGGAAGAATTCGGCCATGACAACCTGTTCCTATCCGACCTGGAGAAATTCGGCGTGACCAGGGAAGAAGTAAAAAACACTCCCCCGCTCTTTTCTACCCAATTGCTGATCGGCTACATGTACTATTCCATCGACAAAGACGGCCCCATGCCCACCATGGTGTGGAACTGGTTCGTCGAATGGTATTCCGACCAATATAACATGAACATCGCCAAAAAAGCCGCTGACGAATACGGCACAGAATATGTGAAGGGCTCCATGGCCCACCTGGGCGTGGATGAGCATGAAGATCACGTCGGGCTCATGTATCAAACCGTCGAGCGGGTGATGAAAACCCCAGAAGACGGCGAGAAAGCAAAAGATTATCTGCGTAAATTCATCCACCTCATCAGCATGTACTTCCAAGAGTTATATGACACAACGATTGGTCAAAACGCTTAAAGCAAACCCAAGGGAGAAAATGTTCTTCATTTTCTCCCTTCTATATAATCCCCACATATTGAAAGGATGAGAAAGGCAATGAACGTGGTAATATTAGAGCCTGTTTCTTCGGGATGGAAGCTGATTCCCAAAGCGAAAGAGTTGAACCACACCGTGATTGTTCTGACCTATGACCAAGGGGAACGGATCATTCCCGCCGAGTTTCTGCGGCTGGCCGACCGGATTGAGCGCGTTGACACAAACGACGACCAGGCAGTGATAGATCTAGCTCGGAAACTGGATAAAGAACTGGGTATCGATGCGGTTATACCCGGATTTGAGTATTATGTCCCCCTGAGTAACCGGATTAACCATTTGTTGGGCAACGCGGGATTAAAGCCTGAAGTGGTCAATCACGTGCGATACAAGGATTTGATGCGAACAGCCCTTGCCGATGCTGGAGTGCGTGTCCCTCGCTACCGCTTGGTGACTGACGCAGAGGAGCTCGAAGCAGCGGCGGCGTATGTCGGTTTCCCCCTGGTCGCCAAACCGGTTGACTGCTCGGGAAGCTTCAACGTGCGAAAAGCGAACAACCACTCGGAATTGGAAGAAGCTTACCGGCGCATCTCGGAAATGGCGGTTAACGATTTGGAACAGACAGCGCGGGGGGATGTGCTGCTTGAAGAATATTTGCAAGGGCCGGAATACAGTGTGGAAGGCTTGGTAGATGGGGAAATGATTCACTATTTCAGCATCACCGAAAAACTGCTGGGCCCGGAGCCTTACTTTGTGGAAGTGGGCCATATTGTCAGCGCCCCCTTGGACGCAGAAGCTGAAGAAACCATCCATCATTACGTAGGCCAAGTCATCAAAGCACTCGGCATCAACATGGGCCCATTCCATGCTGAAATCCGCCTGACATCAACAGGGCCCGTCTTGATCGAAATCGGGGTGCGCTTGGCTGGAGATTACATCTGCGATTTGATTTATCATGCCAAAGGAATCGACCTGTACAAGTTGATGATAGACAGTTACTTGGGCAGCCCTTTGTCATTGCCGGAGCAAACTTCCCAGCGGGTAGCGGGAGTCCGCTTCTTCGTTCGCGAAAATCTCAAACGCTATGACACGGTAGAAGGATTGGAGCAACTTCGCGCCCTTGACGGTCTCATTGACTGCAACCTCACCATCCCCACAGGTCAGGAGATTCCAGAAGCGAACAGTTTCATGGGCAGAATCGGATATTTTGCCGTGGTTGGTGACGACTATGATCGCCTGAAAGAAACTTTGTTGCAAGGCGACCGCCAAATCAAGTTTAAGCAGCTCACCAAAAAATAGGAGGAGCCGATGAAAGCGGAAAACATCGTGGTGATCAACCGTTGGGATGACGACTTCGCCGCATATGATCGCTTGATAGACCATCAGCAACACCGCATCTTCTACATTGTGAATAAAGCCGGTGCTGAGGGCATCCGCCATATTAAACAACATACAAAAACGTATATGGTGGACGATCTCGAAGATATAAACCAATTGATGGGTCCCATGCAGGCGATTAGCGATGAACATGGACAAATTGACCGGCTCTTAGCCCTGTCGGAGTTTGATTTGATCCAAGCGGCCGAATTGCGTTCACGCTTTCGTATCCCCGGTGTGGACAGGGAGCAAGTCAAACTGTTTCGCGACAAGGTGAGCATGAAGGAGCGGCTGCTCACCAAAGGGTTGTCCGTTCCCCGCTTCCTTGACTTGCGCGACAGTGAAGATGCCATCCGTTTCGCTGCGGAAGTGGGTTACCCGCTGATTCTCAAACCCCGGACGGGCGCCGCGAGCCAAGGGGTGTATAAGGTCGACACGGAAGCAGACCTCCACTGCCTTCTTCAAGCGATCGACATCACCGATTACGAGTGTGAGGAGTATGTGAACGGCCCCATCTATCATGTGGACGGTGTGATTCATCAACAACAGTTGCTATTCGTCCGACCCTCCCGCTATATCCACACCTGTCTGGATTTCAACCATGGCCAGCCGCTTGGGTCAGTCATGTTGCCTCCGGGCGAACAAAACGACACCATCACGCAGTTTACCAAACAAGTACTTCAAACCTTGGGTCTGGAGCGTGGCATTTTCCATTTGGAGATCATTATGCGGCACGATTCCGAGCCGGTCTTTCTGGAGATCGGGGCCAGAATTGGTGGAGGAGAAATTCCTTTTTTGATTAAAGACCTCTACGGGCTGGACTTGGTCAAAGAATGGGTGGATCTCGAGCTGGACCAGTTTAAGGGCTTGCATATCAAAAACTCGTCTTGGTACGGAGGCTTCCTCATGGTACCGGAACCGACCGAAACCCCTTGCGAAGTGGTAGAGCGAACAGATCTGATTCAAACCATCGGTACCTTGTACAAACAGATCCTGCCTGAACCCGGCCAGATCTTGGATGGGAACGGCGGCTATCTGAAGATCGGTGGCCGCTTCCGATACAAGTCCCTGGATCCCATGCAAATTGAGCGGGATATTGCCATGACCATCGAGAAATACAAATTGATTACCCGTTTATGCGACTAGAAAATGAGAAGGTGGTTCATGCATGTCTCGTCTAAAAGTGTTTAAAAACAGACATTTCAACTTCTTCTTTTTAGCCACGCTCGTCGGGCTACTCGGCGAAGGGATGTTTACTTTGGCCACACTCGTCATCATGACCAAAACAACTGGCTCAGTCATTGCAATCGGCTATATGCTCATCCTGCAATTAACGCCATCCCTGTTTCTCTCTCCCTTCGCTGGCGTATTAATCGACCGGATCAACAACGCCAACATCGCCATTTGGTGCAACCTACTCCGCTTCCTGTGCATCGGTGCCTTGCCATTGCTCACCTATCTGGGCGCATTCAACATGCCCCTGTTTTATCTGTCTGTCTTCTTAAATTATATCGCTTGGTATATTCTGGCTCCGACCACAGAAAGCATGTTGAAAAAAATACTGAAAGAAGATGAATACGTTTACGGCGTATCGCTCACCGAATCGGCTTGGCAAGTGGGGCTGCTGTCAGCGGCACTGTTCGCAGGACTGTTTATGAAAATGTGGGGCGTCGATGTGACGCTGATCATCACCGCGGCCACTTACCTGCTTGGCGTCGCTCTCTTCATGCCGTTGAAAGGAGTCTACGCCGACCGCCCACAAGCAGCTTCGCTTTCCTTGACGGCCTATTTCAACGACATGAAGGAAGGCTGGGATTATCTAGTCAACCACAAAAAAATGTTTTACTTCAGCTTGGCTTCCGCCATCTCCCTCCCATACTTGATGACCATGAATGTACTGATCTCTCCATTCAACTACAACCTTATCAACGGCAATGAACTCACGCTGGGAGTCATCGATTCAGCAGCGGGAATTGGCAGCTTGATTTCCGCCGCCATCTGTATCATCTTGGCCAACAGCAAACGCTTACCTGGTTTGTTGCTGGGGTCGATTCTGTTCACCGCATTGTCCACCTACCTGTTTGCCGCATCACCAAATACATTGTGGGCTTTTTTCTATTACTTGCTACTGGGCCTGTTTGTGGGAAATACGAAAGTCTTGTCCAAATCGCTCGTGTTCACTTATGTCCATCCTGATTATGTCGGACGTACTATGACAGCTATTTCCATGCTCAGCCTTTTGTTGGCGATCGTCAGTTGTTGGGCGGTGAGTTACATTGGGGAAATCGACTTGAAATTGGCTTACTACGCATTGGCTGGCACATTGGTGTTTCCCCTCATCTGCACGTGGTTGGGCAAAAGACGAGTGGAATCGGACAGCCTTGTTCACACACAACAAAGAAAGGCGGTATCCAATGATTAAGACGAGAGGCAACACGCTTGTTCTCTGTTGATCACAACCATGGCAAAGGAAGGTTAATAAGCATAGCAAACCTCAATAAGGCCGTCTTTTGGCGGCCTTCAGAGCCGGTGCTCCTTCTCCAGTCCGCATCCGCCCACCGGCAGACAAGGCTGATTATTCACCATGTGTCAGATGGACAGCATCTTTTCCTCCAAACAGCGGTCCTTCAAGCCCTGAAAAAGACAAGACATGGAGCCCACTTGTATTCCCCTTTCCGGCTCGCGCGTTCAACCTACATCGAGAGATAACATCTAGAGCGTGTCTAGCCATTTTTCAAATTGACGGATAGCGGCCCATTTATCAGACACGCACTCTAGAGGGCAGAGGATGTGAATCGATTGATTTACTCTTGTAAAAAGCATTTATTACAAGCGGTAAAACAGTATCTGGTCCCCCATGTCAATCAAATGAACAACATGACTCGCCCCTGTTTCATGTGCAAATCCAGGGCCGATTACACTGTTTATATCTTTTCCATCCACAAGAAGCACACAAAACGCGGACAGACGGAACCACTTTTCGGCCATGGGGCCAAACAGCTAAAAAAAGACGTTTCATCCTTGCGCCGAGAGTGAAAAAAATGAGGGGAAAATCATCTCCCACAACCAAATGCAAAAGGGGGACCAGCCATGTCCAAAAAAATATTGATTGTCGCCGGTGACGCTGTCGAAGCGTTGGAAGTTTACTATCCGTACTACCGGTGTCTGGAACAAGGCTATGAAACAGATATTGCCGCACCAACCAAGAAAACCATTCACACTGTGGTACACGATTTTGAAGCTTGGGAAACCTACACCGAGAAAAAGGGGTATGGTTTGGCGGCCACCCTCTCCTTCGCAGAGGTTGACCCCAACCAGTATGACGGACTCATCATTCCAGGCGGGCGAGCTCCCGAATACATCCGCCTCCATCCCGATTACGGTCGGATTTTGCGTCCGTTTTTTGAAAACAACAAACCGATCATGGTTGTTTGCCATGGGGGAATCTCCCTCGCTCCAGTTAAAGACCTGATCCAAGGTCGATCCATGACCGCTTATACCGCCTGCAAGCCCGATATCGAAGCTTTAGGCGCTACCTATGTAGAAAACCATGTACACGTGGACGGCAATCTCATCTCCGGCCATGCTTGGAACAACTTGCCCGATTTGATGCGTGAATTCATCCAACAGGTGGAAAAGCGCTGAACACACTATCGGATCAGCACCATATCAGACACCTGAGCAGCATCAACAACAAGGGAACCCATCGGTTCCCTTTTCTTATATATCCAGCAGATTTATTTTTGAATTCTAACCCAACTCGCCCGCATATCTTGTAAAAAACCTCACTCCAAAATGGAAATAATTGAAAAAATAAAGCAATACAAAGCAACATATAACATTTTAAATAATAAAATAAATTCCTTGTACATTAAATTATATGAAATAACTTCCACAAAACCACATAATTACCGACACACTTTTGTAACAAAATTTGATTATTTTCATTTTGTAGAATATTAATCCGATAACGAAAGGATGAGCCGATGTTTAAGCATCCATTTGCTGTGGTCACCGCTTTGGCCCTGAGCACCATGATGGTCATATCGCCCGCCATTCCCCAAGCTCATGCAGTCGCCCAAGACCAAAAGCCGCAAGAAATCATCGTTAAGTTCAAACCTGGCACGTCTTCAACCAAAGCCGCTTCCATTCATGCGACTGCCAAAGGTCAAGTAGCCTCCAAACATGCCAAATTGGGGTACCAAGTGATCAAACTGAACAAAGGGCAAAGTGTCCAAGAAGCCATCAATGCCTATAAAAAGAACCCCAACGTCGAATATGTTGAACCCAACGGCGAAGTGCATGCCACCTTCATCCCAAACGATCCCAAATACTCTCAACAATACGCTCCGCAAAAAGTGGGGGCGGAAGCTGCTTGGGATGTAACAAAGGGTTCTAACCAAGTAAAAGTGGCCATTGTTGACACCGGCGTGGATTACAATCATCCGGATCTGGCCGGCAAAGTGGAAAAAGGGAAAGACTTCATTGACAATGACAACGATCCCATGGACGAAAACAGCCACGGCACCCATTGCGCCGGGATCGCCGCTGCCAAAACCAACAATGGTGAAGGGATTGCCGGTATGGCTCCTGAAGTAACCATCTTGGCAGAGCGCGTCTTGGATGCCAACGGTTCCGGCACATGGGATTCAGTGGCCAATGGCATTACCCATGCCGCTGCCGCCGGCGCGCAAGTCATCAGCTTAAGCTTGGGTGGACCGCAAAGCTCCCAAACCCTAGAAAATGCGGTTAAGTACGCGGCCAGCAAAGGCGCCGTGATTGTGGCTGCGGCTGGTAATGAATCAACCAGCGCCCCCAGCTACCCTGGCCGGTATGATGAAGCGATCGCTGTTGCCGCCACAGACCAAAACGACAAAAAAGCTTCTTTCTCCAACTACGGTGACTGGGTTGACGTAGCAGCTCCAGGAGTCAATATTCTCTCCACCGTACCTGGTGGTGGTTATGCAGCGATGTCCGGCACCTCCATGGCTACCCCGTTGGTCGCCGGTGAAGCCGCATTGCTCGCATCCCAAGGCAAAAGCGCCAGTGAAATTCGTCAAGCCATCGAAGGAACCGCGGACAAAATTTCCGGTACGGGCACTTATTGGGCTCACGGCCGCATCAACGCCGCTAACGCTGTAAAACAATAAGTACGGAAACAGACATTCACAAGCTAGAGTTTGGTATCGCCTTCCTAACCAAACCACTTGAACGATAACGAAAAACAACTCCTCCAAACACGTGATCCAAGCAAAACAGCGGGTTTCCTTCTACCCGCTGTTTTGCATTTGCTTAGTCCAAACATTAGCAATTTATGCTATGATATCTTTTATACCTTTGATGAAGGAGGAACAAGTGCATGATCGTTTGGAAAGGATGGGGTATTTTAATCCTTCCTATTGTGGCATTGTGTGTAGCTCCATTACAATTCCTTACCGTCGAATGGCTGAATTTTCCTGAACAATCCTTGCCGGCAAACCTCGCCCTCATCGTGGGCTTTTTCCTATCCGCCATCATAATTTGGTTTTTGGGAAAACGATTGAACAGCAAAACGGCTGAACGGGTGTTTGTGGACAAGGAGTCAGGACAAGAATTCAAATTAGGTCCCCAACATTCGTTTTTCTACATCCGCATGGAATATTGGGCCTTCATTCTTCCCGTCATCGCGGTAATCATCTTTATCGCCAGACTGGTGGGCTAAAGTAACTTCTAAGCCGGAACGGATGGTTCCGGCATCCCCTCCAATTCCCGGCAACCTTTTTCATTGCCATGCCCCCTTCATTTGCTTGTACTGCCATTTACTCCGTCCGGTTGTCCACCTGTTTGGAAGGATTGAAACGGTTTCCCCATTTGACCAGCGCAAATACCGCCACGGCAATCCCCAAAACGATGAACAAGTATTTCAAATATTTTTCAACCAACAAAAAAACTTCCTCCCACTGTTCACCAAAAACGTATCCAATAGCAAAAAACGCCATCACCCACATCAGAGCTCCCGGATACGCATACAAAGCAAACGTACGGTACGGAATGCGGATAATCCCTACAAAATAACCGATAAACTGGCGAATCCCAGGCACAAAGTAACTGATAAGTAACAACTTATTCCCGTATTTACGATAAGATTGCCGCGTTTTCTCCAAGCTTTCCGGCTTTATAAACAGCCATTTCCCATAGCGCTCAACCAATGGCGCCCCCAGCTTATAACCAAGTGCATAAGTGGCGGTCATCCCCAAAACTGCCCCGGCATAGGCGGCTCCGATGGCCGGCAACCACGACAGCACCCCTTTGAAAGACAAAAAACCGGTGTAAGTCAATGTCGTATTGCCCGGAGGAATCGGCAAAGCAATCGCATCCAGAGGCAACCCGATCAACAGAACCCAGTAACCATAGTCTGCGAACAATTGTTCAATCAATTCCATAAACTTCATTTCAAGTAGCGCTCCTTAATGATGACTGACTGGCATCGTTTATTGTTTTCATTTATTTCGGAGTAAAGATTCCGCACATAGATCACAACCGACAATCTTCTTCCGGGTTCGCTGAATATGGGCAAACCTTTTTATCGCTTTTGGTGAAGTAGACTCCAACCAGGCCTATTTCTAACTGGAATCACTACAAAAGTCCCGTTCCCTCCTCATTAAATACATATAATAAATAAATTCATACTAAAAAACGCAAATGTTACATAAAAAATCAAAAAAACCTATTCTAGGGTGTGTCCGGCAACTCAAGTTGGTGGAAAAGAAGCGGCGGAAAAGCCTTTTCTCAAGGAGCGCCGATGCGCAAGTGAAGCGAATGAGAAAATGGTTTAGGAGCCGCTGGCCTTTTCACACCTTAGCACCCGAACTGATCCGGTTGTCCCGTTATTTTAAAACAGTCATTTATCCTGCCAAACCATAATACCCAAAAGTGGAGAATTAAACACTTTTCCTTTTTATGAATTTTTTCCCCCGATATTATGTTCTTCGAGCAAATTAACAGTTTTCAAGCAATGCGGTTATTTCCCATTCAGTTTAACATCAGCTTCATCCATTTCAACTTCCACTTAAAGACAATGAAATGAGACCAGAGAACTTATAAGTGAGCCCATGACAAAAGGTTCTTACTCTTATACACAAAAGAGCAAGAACCTTCTGTCAAATAAGGAGGAGGAACCTTATTCTGCTTAGAGCATGTCTGGTGAATTAAACAAGTGGGTAGAAACGGCGAACACCCCTTTTTCTCCACATGCACCTCATCATATGTGAGGTGGACGGGGAACCGTTTAGGGAACCACACTGCTATTTTCATCAGACACGCACCAGAAAACCACTTTTTTTAGTCAGCACGCAAAGAAGAGATCATATCATTGAAGCCCCAGCTGCCCAAGTCAGGACTGCTTTGGCAGAGTCTGAGTGAACGTCCGCCCCAATAAGCATGCTCAAACACTCTTACGCATCCACCGGAAACCTTGAGAGAAGAGGCTATATCATTAAACCCGCCAAGCCCGCTGTAACCTGCACTGTCAACGCACGCACTCCAAGTGCGACCACCATAATTAATATGCTCATACAATGTGACATTGACACAAGCCTTCGTATTGGCCTCATCAGTTGCCTCTGCAGCGCTCACGGTACTGAACCCAAGGGAAAACACCGTCACCACAGCCATGCAAACCGCTAACCATTTTCCGAATATTTTCATGATTGATTCCTCCTATCACACTTATGTTAATGGTCAAAAGAGGAAAACAAACCAAGTAAACCCTCCTCCTTAATCCAAATTTTATAAAATACAGAACATTATTTCAATGTGTTCTAAAACACATCGCTTAGTTGATCGACAAAATATTTAATCTTATAAAAATATTTCATTGCATTTATTAAATAATTAACCTACTCCTTTATCTACTCATCCCACTTCACTTATATCAGTAAACGGCAAATTCTTCTTATAAAAACACCCAACCATTGAACTGTCCCTTCGTATCGTTCAAGGATTGGGTTTGTTGCTCTATGATTCTGTCCGCTCCATACCTCTGTTGCATTTCACTTTTTGGCTTCAACAACTTCTTTTAGGGTGTGTCTGGCACATCAAGTTGGTGGGGAAGAAGCGGCAAAAAACAATTTTCTTGAGGAGCGCCAATTATCGAACTTGGATCAATTCTAAACAGTTTGGGGTAATTAAGGAAGGATTGGACAGATCAAATAGAAAGGTGATATAGAGTGTCTAACATAGCAAAAGCCTTACTCATCGTGGTCAGCATCATAGTGTTGATAGTGGGGAGCATTTTATTCGGCTTTGAGTATTTATGGGACAATTCATTCCAGCTCGAATAATAGTTACAGGCCACTTGATCTGGCCTGTTTTCTTCATTCAACATATCAATGATAGTTGGCGAGTAAGAACACCCAAAAACAATCTTTTCCTTTCTTTAGACAAAGGCACCTTTCTTCTCTAAACCTATCAAACTATCAATAATTAAGACAAGAAATCTAGGTGTTATGGATAACGTTTTTTTGTAAAAAAATAAGTAAGAAAAGCAACAGAGGATACAAGAAATACATCGTTAATAAATACTTTAAAATCTCCATTATTCGAAAAAAACTGAGCGTATAAGTAAACGGCATTAATAGAAAAGTAAATGTACAATGACTTCAATAAAACACCTCCTAATAAATACAATATTATTAATTATATGATAATAATAACCTAACCTAAAATAAAATAACCCTTAAAATTTGGTCAAGCGTGACCGCGCCGAATTACTAAAAACCCGGTCCTCTTTCGGATTCAACTAAAATCTACCGACCTCATTCTTCATTGAGCTTTTCTTTCATTCGTTTCATCTTCTTTTGAAAAAGATTATAAATATAATCACCTTTTCTACGGTCGACACTTGCTGTAACTTCTGTTAATGGACAAATTGGTGGAACTGATTCGTTTTCAATCACGATGACTGGTAGCTCATAAAACACATTATCTGGTTCATCTAAATAAAGCTTCCACTTTCCCTTCAACTTTTTACGATATACCTCCCCAACATATCGTGCCAATGAATCCAACATCGTCTTCTCACTATCTTTTAGTATATCTCCTACAGTAGCATAGTTTACCAATATCCAGCTTTCGAGTCGCAATAATGAGTCAGGACTGTAATTAAGTTGTAGCTCCTTCGGCAGCTTTTCAATTAATTCATCTAATCTATCTTCCATTTCCATTAGCCAATATTGAAATAAGTCTTTTTTTGCTTCATGATCACTTTTCATCTGCCATGATGCTTCCTTTCTCAATTTCGACTACAGATTTATCAAGTGGGCAAACCAGAGAGAACTCATTTTCAATCCCTCTCATTCCCTCTTAACCAGTCACTCATACTGCTAGAGAACGTGCCTTCTGTTGCCTTCATTGCTCCCAAGATCCCACGTATTTAATAGTTTTTTTCAATAAAATGCCCCCACCACTTATTGCCTTCCATTTAATAGAGCGTGCCTGATGAATAAACCAGCGACCGCAAAATACGGTCCCACTGACCAGCGGGCCCTCATTGAAGAAAATCCGCCAGTTTTATTCGCCAGACACGCCCCAGATTTCAGCCTATGATACGACCCTTCTCATCAATTGGAATTACCTCTCCGTCAATATCTCTAGCATTATCCAATCGATAGCCGTTAATGAGGCAAAATTCATTTGCATCATCTATAATCGGTTCAACTCCAAGAGCAGCTTCTATTTCATAAAGCGCTTTTTCCAGCCTCGGTGCATTCCATTTATAGATTTCTTGTTGAGGCTCCCCTGCCAACGTATTTGGTAACCAAGCCGTGCTATACGTTATTACATCAACTACTAATGCTTCAGTAAACCTCGCTTCTATACTTACCACATTCTTGAATCCCTGCTTCACACCGTCCTGATTTATAAGCTTTCCTTCACCAATAATCTGAATAAAACAAGGATATACGTAACCGGTGGCTCCTTGTTCCTTCTTCAACCAATCCAAAAAATACGTTGCTAACTCATTCTCATTGTAACTAGGATAGTCTATTAAAATGTCTCCCTTTTGAATCAGTTGCCACTTTACTTGTTCTCCTACTTTCTCATTAAACAACCAACGATTCGACAAAAGGATCTTTGAAGGAGATAATAATTCATACCGTTTCAATATTGAAATACATTTCTCACACATGTCTATAAGTGATCTCATCCGTCCAGGTTCAACAAAAGTTTCTATCTTCGTCCTATCCTCAAACCACCAATGAGCAATGGGTCTATCTAAAATAACCATGACTTAGTCACCCCATCCGAGAAAGTGATATTTAGTTTCATACCCAAACCTCGATGTTCCTTGGCTATTTTTTCCAAACCTTGAAGTCTATTCTGCGCTTGAAATTCATCCCACGTTCCATCTTTGACGCGAATCTCAATAATTTTGTTATTAGCTGGTGCATTTACTAGCTGCTTAGCTGCACTAGTAATGTTAGAATTAACTTTCTTATTTGATTGTACTGTTTTTAACTGATAAACATTATTTAACGACCCGTCGGGGAGCTCTTCTCCAACATCAATATCATAATGTGGTTCACCGTCTCGGGATTTTTTCTCAAAAAAGAGCTTGCCTTTACTATTTTTTTGCAATCTTTCACCCACCTGAAACGCTTGAAGAACAGAATCATGCATGTCAGGTCTTTTCAACTGCAACAATAGATCCCCATATCCTTCTACCTCCGTAAAATCACCCCTTTTTATATATTCCTCAATTTCTTTACCCACGTTGGACTTACTTAGCCGACTTTTAATTAAGCTAGCATCTTGGGAGTTTATTTTCAGTTTAGAAAGCTGGTCCTCAACCTTACTTCCACCATTCGAAGCAAACTTCTGCAACCAAGCACCAAACGGTGTATCTCCAACCGTTTTCGGAGTAGAAGTCGTCCCATCCTTAAAAACAGAAACGGCCGTTAACGGAATATCATTGATTTTGGATACAACAGCAGGACCAATGAGTTTTCCTCCGTATTGAGCAACCCCCAAACCAGCAAACCCAATCGCAACACTTAATAATCCGGCAAGTCCTGCTTTCTTCCAGTCCACCTTCCCATCACGCATATAATCGAAGGATGCACTGTCCGCCACTCCGGCCACACCACCTGATCCGACGAACGGAAGCCATTTGCCTAGCCACGGAGGAGCCATTGTTGCGATTCTCCCCCCAATCAACCGAAAGGCAAGCGCACCGGCCCCTAATCCAATCAAACCGGCGATTCCCCCAATTAACGCCTCTTGGGCTATGATAGAAACATCCTTATCAGCCATCCAAGCACCAAATCCGCTAACCGCCATTCCCATCACGATCGAAGTGCCTACAAGGGGGTTGGTACTTAGTAAAAACAGTCCCAGCCCCAGACACAGCAGCGCTAAAATCAATGACAACTGCTTTTGCAGCCATTTCAATAGTTGATCAATAAAACCGGTCGATTCTTGCACCGGGGCTTTAGGAATTTCCGCCTTCGGCACTTCAACCTTATTTTCCGGTATCTTCACTTTAGGTATCTCAATTGGATCACTCGGTATCTCTACTTTTGGTATCTCAATGGGGTCATTGCTCGGAATCGTTGGTAATTCAATGCCATCTGCAAGTAATATCTGCTCTGATTTTGAGGCCATCCATGGATGGGTCTGCGCAAATGTTAAATGGGGTATATATAAATTTATGACAAATAGTAGAAATAGAATAGTAGCTATCTTCCACTTGTCCTTAAACAACAATATTCCTCCTTCGCCCTAAACTACCTTCATTTCTGAAAGCGATGATTTGGTTCAACAACATGGCAAGAGCACCTCCACAGGCGATTACAATGATATATTCCCACATTGGTGACTCTTTACAACTTACTGATTCGTACCTTACCTCAAAACTTAGCTGCAATTTATTTCAAAGAAATAGGTAAGAAAACACATATTTAATCAAAAAGGGGTCCGTTCGCAACCAGATTAACTGTCCTAAAGTTGGTGCATCTTAATGGTTACTAACCATCCGTTTATGAAACTCCCTTATATAAAAATAATAAGGGCTTCAAATGTAAGAAGCCCCGATCAACTTAATTCATCCACTGAAGATCCAAGTTGTTCTCTTTAATCGTTGCACCAATTAAGCTTACTTTTTTTCAATCATATCACTAAAATACTCATCAATATCAAAATCGGGTGGATATTTCGGTCCCAATGTACGCATCCATTCTTCTACAAACACTTTTTGAATCTGTTTTTTGTTTTCTTTCTTCCCACGAATAATGACATAATCATAATCAGGAGTATGAAAATCTATATGGTACAACAAGAAAATGTTTTTATCCTCAGGATGAGAAATGACCAAATTCGTAAATCGATCTTCGGATTCCCAAGCTTCCTCAAACTTTTTTTCAACCTGATTTCGATCATATGGGATCTCTAGGACAGACAAAATACGATCCAATTGATTATCGAGCGCCGTAATTTCATAGATAGGCCAATTTTGTTCAAATTGGCAGTAGCCCGTTAGTTCACCCAAATTAATTACCTCATTTCAATCCCAACCAATTGGATAGCTTTTGATATCCGTAAGCATAACCATTTTACTCAACTACATGAGCTATTCCTTATCCCCCATCACTAGTAGCAAATTATAACGTTCAATAAATTTGGGAACCCAATCGCACTCTGGATGATGGAGTACATTCCTAAAAACAGGTGGTTGCTGCCCAGTAACATAATCAGATATGAAGCCGGAGTTCCACGCCTCTAAAAAAACTTCTTTAACCTTTTCTACATGCTCACTTCCAAAACGAAGAACAATACCATCAAACTCACCTTCAGCTAGTAATTGCACCAAAATAAACGTATTGGTGTCTTTGTTTATATCTTGAATAACATACACATCAGTCTTATCTCTGTTAAACCATTTCTCCTTAAAATCTTCTTCGTCATAGGGTAAACCCAATATGTTGGCCAGCTCTCTTAAAAAATCCGGATTTAAGTCAAGTGATGGCATAGAAAATTGAAATTGAACATGGTCATTGCTACCCACTTATTTCACTACTTTCACGAATAACTTTGAATTACTAACCCAGTATCCCTTCTTTTGGTGCGGTTTCTTAAGTATCCTCTTTTAAAATTCGATCTTCCGTATCCATCATTTCTTTCGCATCCATAATCAACTTAGTTAAATTCAAATTAGGATACTTCTTATCCAATCTTTCCAAGCATTTGATATACGCTACACTTTGCAATTTGTAAGCGACATCTTCAAATACTTCACTTATCCATTCTATTTCTTCTTCAGAGCAAGTTTCCAATAATTTAATTGTTTGAAGTTCATTCATACTTAATAATTCCGTTAATTTATCCCAATACATATAGGCACTCAGATCATTTGGATGCAACGTTGATCTTATTTTTATAATCTGTCTAACTTGCTTTTCAAGCATACTTATGACTCCTACAGCCGCTGTCCTACATCAGGAATAATAGTGCCTATTTTTCCGTTTGTCCTTATAACTACTAATCTCTTATCTGATTTATCTTTGCTGTTAATCTTTGAATTCGCCTAGAAAAGATCAGCTCTTGATTAATTTGCTCTAACTCCTTAATATATTGAAAACTTTTTTTTAGTATCTCTTCTTTTAAATCCTTATATGCTATTTTTTCATTTATAAATTCATATCCCTGGTATGGTAATGAAGTCGTAACCACAGCATCACGAATATCTAAGGTGTTTTTTGAATGAACAAAGATTGCTCCAGCATAGATATAATCACTTTTATCCAACTTTTTAAACTCAATAAAAACATCGGGGGTCTCTATATCTCTTACTGCGACATAATCATGCTTTTCAAGTAATTTTACTGCTTGAAGAAAATGGTCAAACCAGATCGTAATTAAATCGAAACCTTCTTCACCTGGGCGTAATTCATTTTCATGGTATGTTGTATTACAATAAAATTTGTCATTGAAGCGGATCATAAAAAAGCCCTCAATTTCTCCCCAACGATCAAAACTATCTCTATCAAGTGTTTTTAGTTCATCTATATCTTCTATAATTCTATACTTTACCTCTACCATGATACATCTCCTAACGTCCAAAATAACTAAGGTTTAGTTTATGCGACCCATACGCTGTTGCAAATTGTCCATCAGAATGAATGAAGATAGTAATTTGTTCACCATCTGAATTAAATATATATTCACCTGTAATCCCCTTCTGAATAGCTTCATTATACCCTTTCTCTACCTCTGAAATAATTTTTTCTGTGCTCCACTTCGGATTAAAAAATGAGTTTTTTTCCAATTTAGCCTTTAATACATCATCTGATAAGTATGGAACTTGTTTACTAAAATTGAATACAATATGCTTACTAAAATGTTTGATATCGCTTTTGCTTAAAGAAACATAACTAGTTTTCTTAGGCGTCCCCTTACTCCCACCATTCGAAGCAAACTTCTGCAACCAAGCACCAAACGGTGTATCTCCAACAGTTTTCGAATTAGGAACTTTTCCTACTCCGGGTGCTTCAAGAACTTCCAAAGTGGGAATGGGAAGTTTATTAATCTTAGCCACAATCGGGCCTGCATGTTTTTCTATCGTAGCCGTGGCTTTATTAATGAGTGGCTGCACAAGTGGATAAGCACCCGAAGCAAAACCGACCAATGTAGCTCCGGCCAGCCCTGAGAGAATAGCTCGTTTCCAATTCAGCTCTTTCCCTCTTAACCAGTCATCTACGCCACTGGTGATAGCCCCTTCTGTTGCCGCCATGGCACCCATTTTGCTAAAGAGTCCGCTGGCCATGCGTTGGACTAAAGCAGGAGCTTTACCAAGAATCTGCCTCCCACCACTGATAATAGGACCTAGAAAACGCGATCCTGTTATAGCGGCTCCAAGCCCTGGCGCAAACTTCGCCAAACCGGAAAAGAGCGCACTCGCTGCTCCACCACCAATGGCTCCAGCCGCTCCACCAATAGCCGCTCCCAACAGCACCGTCTTATCCACTTTACCGCCATTTAGTAACGCCCCGAAGCCAAGTGAAAGACCCCAGTTCGCCAACAGCATGAGCCCCAAAAGTTCCATCCCAGGAATAAGTAGAAGGCCCACTCCAGCAATAATCACCCCAGCTGAAGCAACCACTTCTTTATTTTCCTTCACCCATTGCCATGCACTGTCAAAAGCGTTGGTTGAGTTATTCCACAGTGACTGAGTGACTTCCCCCAGATCTTTGTTTTTCACGCTTTCCCATGCATCAGAAACACTTTTCTTCAACTTGCTTTTTAATGATTGATAGCCTGATGTTGGATCATTTACCCACTGTGGTCGTCCAAAAAGATCGTCTTTCCGTTACTTCTTGATTTAGTAACAGTGCTAAAGCAACTCCACATGCGATAACAACAACGTATTCCATCGTTGGCGATCCTTTGCGAATCTGAAGCACCTTCACTCATTCCGCTTATTCCTCCGATTTGAGTGGAGAAATGGAAAATCCTTCACTTGATCCGGTCATCGATGGTAAGTAATAACCTTGACCACATTTTGACCACATAAATCAACGGGGCCAACCACACCGTCCTAAAGCGCGTTTCCCCTTGGCGCTCTAGTGCTTTCTAGTGCATTATACTTCCCTTAAGTGTGTGATCAAAATGTGGTCAAACGGCCTTTTTCAGCTCATTTCCATTTTCCAGGAACAGAAAAAACCGCGAAATCTCGCGGTTTGTCTTTGGTGGAGCATAGCGAGCTCGAACCGCTGACCTCTACACTGCCAGTGTGTCTTCGCCCCAGAATCCTATTAAATTCTAATGTACTTGAGTTGAAACGTCCGCAGAAACTCGGGATTCTTCGCAGTTCCGTATCTACTCTAATTCACTCTAGTTACCATTAGTGTGTGGTCAAAATGTGGTCAAGCTGGAGATATCTCCCGATTACTGGAAAAAGGGCGCATATAAGCTTTATCTCGCCAATTTTTATTGAACATAGTTCGAACAAAGATTAGGGATTAATTTTCTGAATCCCAAACTTCATTAAACTGAAATCCAACCAACCCATTAGACTCAACAGCTTCTTTAAACTCATTAGAAACAAACACCATCGAGCGAATCCGGCCATCTAAGAAAATACGAAAAATGTGTTCACCTTTAACCTTTTCCTTAATAAACGCATACTTTTCAAATCCTACTCTAAGCCCAGAACTCAATTGTCTGATAACTGCACGATTGTAATCAATTGCATCAATTGCATTCATAACATGAATAGCAAAATAATTTTTTTCTGGATGGGCAAGTGGCAATACCTCTACTTTATCCTTCAAAAAATCTTGGGTTACATCAAGGGCTCTCTCACTGAAAACAGGTGTAGCTGAATGACCCCAAAACTGTGGACAATCGCTAGACTCCCCTTCTTCCAATGTATAAATTTTAACTTCTTCCCAGACATCTTCTAAAGGAGTAATGGAATTAAACCTTTCCTTAAAATATTTTTCATAATCTTGATCGAAATTCACTAGCTGTATTGTTTCAAAACGTTCATCCAAAGACGCCTTTAACTCCCATATTTTCACGTTCGTTCCTCCATTACTAATGTTAAAAACAGTATAACACTTTTTTTGAGCATCAATTCAATGACAACGATCCATTTAAAAGCTTAGCCCGTATGTCATTCAACTCATCTACAGCATCAGCAGTTGTCCCACCAGCATCTCTTACTTCTCTCAAACGATTAGTGACATATTCAATATATGCGCGAGAGTGATTTCCTCTATGCAATGACTCGCTCCCAACATACTTTCCTTGTGGATGCTTACTGTCAACGTAAGGCAAAAACACTCCATTCGCTGCAGAGTTTTCGTTTATGCCAAATTCCCTCATCAGCTGTTGAGCTTCTCGCGCTCTCGGATCATTCCAAGGGATAATATGATGCGCGGCATTAGGATATGGAGGAGTTTCGACACCTGCCTTCTTGAGCTCTTCTCGTAATATAACGGAAGCTTGTGTTCCTTCCTTATAATCCCCTGCTAACTGAGTACGGTTACTAACTAGGGTAGAATATCCCTGAGCCGAATTTACTTTTGCTCCAATGCTATTATTTGTTTTACTGCTTCCGCCGCCTCGATCCACTTGGGCATACAAACACTCAATAAAATTCCCGTTACCGAATTTAATCAGCGCAAAAAATCGTGGAGTCTGCTGATAACCAAAGCATTTGTCTACATTTTGCATAGTCGGCTTGATCTTAGCCACAACCGGGCCTGCCTGTTTTTCAATCGTAGCCGTAGCTTTATTAATGAGTGGTTGCACAAGTGGATAAGCACCCGAAGCAAAACCGACCAATGTAGCTCCGGCCAAACCTGAGAGAATAGCTCGTTTCCAATTCAGCTCTTTACCTCTTAACCAATCATCTACGCCACTGGTGATAGCCCCTTCTGTTGCCGCCATGGCACCCATTTTGCTAAAGAGTCCGCTGGCCATGCGTTGGACAAAAGCGGGAGCTTTACCAAGAATCTGCTTCCCACCACTGATAATAGGACCAAGAAAACGCGATCCTGTTATAGCGGCTCCAAGCCCTGGCGCAAACTTCGCCAAACCGGAAAAGAGCGCACTCGCTGCTCCACCACCAATGGCTCCAGCCGCTCCACCAATAGCCGCTCCCAACAGCACCGTTTTGTCTACTTTGCCATCATTAAGTAACGCCCCAAAGCCAAGTGAAAGACCCCAGTTCGCCAACAGCATGAGCCCCAACGGCTCCAATCCTGGAATGAGTAAGAGCCCGACTCCAGCAATGATCACCCCAGCTGAAGCAACTACTCTTTATTTTCCTTCACCCATTGCCATACGCTATCTAGAGCATTGGCAGTGTTATTCCATAAAGACTGGGCGCCTTCCCCCAACTCGATGTTTTTTATATTTTCCCAGTTTTCAGACAATCATTTTTTGAACATGATAACCAGATGCAAGATCGTTTATCCATTCTGGCCTTCTAAAAAAATCGTTTTTTCTTTCGTCAAGTGATTGTTCTTTAGAATCTTCATCCACTGAGACAACCATGCTTTGTCCTGTGATCACTTGCATGATCTTATCTTTCAGTGCTCCTTGCACCTCTGCAAAGGCCATCACTTGGTTTAACAATAAAGCCAACGCAACTCCACAGGCGATGACCACCACATATTCCATTGTTGGCGACCCTTTGCGACTTTAGTCCCCTGGCCATTCTACTTAAGAATTTTTTCAATAAGCGTTCACTTTCCAAATGATTTGATACAATCCTATTTTACGTCAATAGGAAATGAGAGGAAATATTTTAAACAAAACGCTTCATATATGCTGGTAGCTTTCCCTGAATATATTTTCTTAAAACAACAAAAACCGCGAGATGTCGCGGCTAGACTTTGGCAGAGTATAGTAGACTTCTAAATGAATGATCATCGATTTATTGTGTTGCTTTAGATTCCAAAAATATTTTTTCTAATGAAACTTCTTCAAATTGGACACGGTAAATAGAAATTCCTTCCCTTACAGCGATGGAAATGATTTCAGGAAAAACCTGATCTGAATCAATCTTTAAATGAAAACCAGACTCAGTTGATTTTGCAAAGATTCCTCGTTGTTTAAGACTTTGAATAAACGAATCTTTAGCGTTCGCTTCTTGTTTAGTAACCAAATATACATGAATAGAAGCTTGATTCTTTTCTCTCAATTCCCTTAAAGTCCCCATTTGAGTAATCGTTCCATTTTGCATGATTGCCACGCGATGGCATATCTTCTCAACTTCTTCTAGGTTATGTGATGTCATAAATATGGTTTTACCTTGTTGTGACAAAGAAAATATGAGTTCTCTAATTTCGATCGCTGACTCTGGATCAAGTGTTGAAGTCGGTTCATCAAGAAAAATGATTTCTGGATTACCAATTAGCGCTTGAGCGATTCCTAATTTTTTCTTCATTCCTAGCGAGTAAGAATGCACCTTTTTTTTCTCATGGCCTTGTAGCCCAACTCGTTCTAATAGTTGATACAAGTCTTGTTTCTTTAATTTTACTCTCTTTAACTCTCCAAAAAGTGTTAAATGATCCAAGGAAGAGTAAGCCGGATAAAAATTGGAGCTATCTGGTAGTACACCGACCTTTTGATAAATAACAGAGGGGTTCTCCAACACATCCTGTCCAAATAAAAAAACCTTTCCCGATGTTGGGCGAACAATCCCTGTAATCATATTTATTGTCGTACTTTTTCCAGCACCGTTTTTCCCCAGATAACCAAATATTTCGCCTTTTCCTACTTGGAAAGTAACATTGTTCACAACTGCCCTTTTTCCGTACATCTTAGTCAAATTTTCTACTTTAATCACCGTGTTATAAATCCTTTCTCGCAAAAATTATTGTTGCAACGAAAACCAGTAACAAGCTGATCAACAGCGGTAGAAGTATCCAATAACCTTTTAAAAGAAGATAGTAATATGGAGTAAGATACCGCAAAATCCCCCAAATCACCCCGTTTTTAGCAAGGGATAACACACCAACAACGGGATAGAGAATACTTGTAATAATCCCTACTAATAATGTATATGAAGGTCGGTAAATAATTGTAGACAACAATATCGTCCAACTGATCACAAAAGACACAAAGCAAACTAAACTCCCTAATAGATGAATGTCGATGGTTTTAGAAACAAAAGCAATTGGGATATACGACAGACATAAAATCGTGCTCCAAAAGAGAACGATACCCAAGTATTTCCCTAAGATAATGGAGGAACGACTAGACTTGGTCACCAAAAAACGAATTGTCTGGGTTTCGATCTCTTTATTCACGATGTCATGAGAAAGGAGACATACAAATAAGAACCCCAGCCCGATTACCAAAAATCTTAATCCTGCTGCATAAGGCGATCCCATTTCAATTTGAGACAATCCATCCGAAGACAGATGGTTAAGGTTTTCACCAACAACATCAGCAATAAAGTAAGAAAACCCAATAAACACAACTAATATAAAAACGGATTTAAGACCACGAAACAAAGCGAAAAATTCCTTTTTACATATCGCTAACATATAAAACGACATCTCCATTCAATTTTTCTTTTTTTTGTTATACCCAACTATTCCGTAAAATTATCTCAAAGCACATAAATGATTTAAAACCCTTCTAGGACTTGTTATCATAATATCTCTGACCTTAAATTCCTTTTTTCACCTCGATTTCCCCTAGAACGATATACCCAATCCCTATAAGTAGTGTAATAACGCTTGAGATTTGCAACTCACTCCCTAATAATTCAAGAAAATAAGGGAAATTCGAACCTACTTCTACTCTTGTGTTTAAAAATTGCAGCAGCAATGTAACGAGTGGCAAATAAGATTGAAGAGATCAAACAAAAGATGGCTCCGGTTAAAATCCTGTACACACAAAAAGCCTCCTACCAATCATTAATGAAAGAACTAAACTTCTTAACGAACTAAACATTACTAATACATTAGTTTCATCTCTTTTATAATACATACGAATCGTTACAAAAACTTTTCTAAAATATAAATTTATTTAATATGACTCTTACTCTTTGGTAAATAATCTGGATTTCATATAAATCTAAAATCTCATAAAGATCTTGCTCCAGGTCACCGTGCTAACTGATCTTTAAAACAGGGGTGAGTAATATTTGAACGACCGTAAGATTACTGTTCATTGTTTAAGCTGTGCCATTGTAGAAGGAACCGTACAGCCAAATGGTGGCACAATCTATGAAACAAAGTTTTTTCATGCTCATCAAGATGTTGCATACCCTGCTCGAGGTCTTGTAATTTTAGCTTCAAAAAGGCATGTGAAGTGTCTAGATGAACTTACCGAAGAGGAACTAAATGATTATATTCATACGCTTCATCTGATACGTAAAGCACAACGCAAAGTTTTAGGGATTGAACAAGTCTACTATTTCTATTTCTATAATGAAGATACTACACACCATTTCCATACATGGATGGTTCCCCGATATGATTGGATGGATCAGTTTGGGAGATCAATCGAATCAGTTCGGCCTGTACTTCTGCATGCAAGACAAAAAAGAAATGATCAAGATGAAATCAAAAAAATAATAGAAGCCATCCATGCGCTAAAAAACTATTTATCTACTTCAAATTAGAAATGAAGTGGTTATTCTATCACCCTTTCCTTACCTCTTTTCAGTCGTCTCCTCTCATCGATTTAACAATCTCTTCTATTCGGCTGCTATGCATTGCACAAGCATGATCGATTCATTTCCATTCCAGTTGGGCTTATCAAATTGCCAAATCATCAACAAATCAAATACCCCCACCGCTTCCACACACACGGCAGGGGCATATGCCAACCGTAAATTCCTTTTCCTCGGCTTTGCTGATTGTAACTGGTTTGAAAATCAACACTCAGGAACAGCATGATAAAACCGATGGATCTCGTGTGCGACTGACTGTGGCTGTTCCACTTGCACATAATGCCCCGCGTTGGGTATTCCCACGTGCTTGGCACAGTTTAAGCCTTTAGCCAAGTTGCGTGAATGGCGAGGTGAAATAATCACATCTTCATTCGCTGAAATAACCAAAGCCGGACAGGGAATCCTTGACAACTCTCCTTGTAGGTCAATTTGACTCACGCCGGAAAAATCCTGGCTCGCCGCATCCGTTCGTAAGCGCAAATATTCATTCAGTACAAGCGATTGCTTTTCTTCCGGTACCCCCGGAAAAAAACTCCCTTTCAATGATTCCAAATCCCACTCTCCTGACAATGCTTGCTTTACGAAGTCAGGATGTAATCTGATTTTGGCTGAGGTGCATAACAGGATTAATCGGTTTACGTTCGCGGGAAATTGCAAAGCAAACTGTAAACCGATCAGACCGCCAATGGAGTGCCCCACATACGTGACAGGTCGTTTCACCGACAAGGCATCTAAGAACCGATCAATAAATGCTGCCACGTCTGGAATGGTTTTGCATATTGTCCCACCCGTCAATCCATGTCCGGGCAAATCCAAGGCAATGATCGGCATGTCCATCTCCGGCTCCAAAAAAAGAGGATGCCAGTGGCGGACACTGCCTCCGCCACCATGAATGAAAAGGCACACATCCTCTGAATGATCGATTTCCTCGATGTTTCTTACTTCATAGTACGTGCGAATGCCGCCAACATCAATCCATGCCATTCTCACACGCCACTCCTTCACTCATGTTTCAGCACCAAAGTGGACAGCATGGTGTTCATTTTGTTAACCGTCTCCATGTATTCATTCTCAGGATTCGATTCTCCCATGATACCGGCACCCGCTTGAAACGAAATGACATCGCCGTATTGGAAAACAGAACGTATCGCAATCGCCAAATCCGCTCTATCGCTTGAATCAATCCACCCTACCGCTCCGGCATAGATGCCTCTCGGCTCCTCTTCCAACTGCGAAATCCATTCCAGCGCGGAAGCTTTGTCGATTCCCGACACGGTGATGCCGGGCAACAAGGCTTTTAACGCATCCCAGGATGTCCGATCCGCTTTGAGCGTCCCTCCAACCCGTGACGAAAGATGCTGAACACAACGGTATCGTTTCACTTGCATGAAATCCAGCACCCGAACCGTATCTGGCTCGCACACACTCCGAATCTCATCCTGCGCCAACCAGATAGACAATGCGTGTTCTTTCACCTCTTTTGCATCGGTGAATAACTCATCGTGCAATTGTCGATCCCGTTCAGGTGAGTCCCCGCGCGGACGTGTCCCAGCAAGTGGATTGGTCAGCACAAATCTCTCATGATCGACGGCCATGAGGATCTCAGGGCTAAAACCCACCACTTTTGTACCTCCCAGTTTAAGACAATACGAACGCACGCTGTTGTTGACGTTTGACCCCTCTGCATAAGTGAGAACGGGATCAAGTTGATCATGTACCTTGACTGAACGGGATAGGATCGCCTTATGAAGCTTTCGTTGCTGGATCTTGTCAATGAGACATTGGACTTTTTGTTGATAGTTTTCGCGGTCAGCATAGTCCAGTTTCAGCGGATACCGCTCATAGGTCGGCAAGTCAACCTCCGACTCCAATATTTTGATCAATTCATCCTGCTGGGTGACCGACTTTACATAAACCCCGCTTTGGGTGAAACGAAGCTCGAACTCCGGCACGATCATGCACAAGATTGGCTCCGCACTGGATTTGGAATAGTTATAGTAATATTTGCAAACATCAAACCCCACATAACCATATGCCGTCCACTGCTCCAAAGGAAGCGTGTGCAAAAACCTCTCTGCTTGTTTGAGCGGATCCTTCGCCGGTTCTTCTGTAGTGTCACCAGCATATTGAAAGCGAACCATGTCTTGTTGCACTTCGACTTTGGCCACCACATTGCCGACAAGCCGAACCTCACCATTTCCTTCATATAATAGATAATCAGTCACAAAATCACTTGTTGCCAGTTGGTGCAGGACTTTTAATGGTTCTTTCGCTCCTGCCACAAATGTCTCTTCATACATTGGGGTTTTCTTCAACCTTATCCCTCCACATTTCCCGGCCATGATTCTACTTTTTCTTTCACGGCGCTCATTTGGATCTTGGTATTTTGATTGAGGAAATGGGTCATTTTCTCTTCACTGATTGGACATCCTGGATCCACTTCAAATTCTTGCATCCATGTCATTTTCACTTGATTGGGGCTTAAGACCTCATAAGACCACCGAATATTCATATATTTAAACGGAAACTTAGGGTCCAATCTTTCCGCGATCGCTTGTTTATTCTCCTTGTCGATGATGCGCCGGGACACCCATGTGCGGGAAGGCCGCTCCCCTTCCGGATATGTTGTCAGTTGAAAAAGCACTTCGTTTCCGTTTTTCTCCAACACCTTTGCTTCCTTGTATTCCGTAAATAATTTCGTCCAAAGTTCAATATCGTTGGTCAAGTCAAACGTAGTATCAAAATCGCGTTCTACGATAATCGAGTTTTCAATGCGTGGCATTTTGCTCCTCCTATTCATTCACAATACCGACAGCTCTCACCCAACTCGCATCAAGCCCTTTCACACGCAATGGAAAGCATGCGACATGGAAGCCTGACGGAGGCAACTGATCCAAATTGGTCAACCGTTCGATTTGGATATACTCCCGTTCGCGCCCATAAAAGTGTGCCGGCCACAATACTTCTGGGTTTTTGGTACGCCAAAATTCCTCGAGCATCACGCCAAATGGCCGGTCAAAACCATAACTATCAATCCCCATCACTTTAACTCCCTGGTCGGCAAGCCATTGTGTAGCTTCGCGGCTCATCCCCGGGGCATGCGTAAAGTATTCCCGCTTTCCCCAGAGTCGGTCCGTGCCTGTCCACAATAAGACAATGTCATAAGGTTGAATCACATGATTCGCTTCTTTCAAAGCATGTTGTATGTCGGCAACCGTTATGAGCTCCCCAGGTCCCTTAAAGCGCAGATCCAAGCGGACTCCGGGTGCATAAAACCATTCCAGGGGAATTTCATCAATCGATTTTGCGGGCTTGCCTTCACACTTGGAACCATAGTGGATGGGCGCATCCACATGGGTGCCCATATGTGTCGGAATCGTAACCACATCCATCGTCAAAAATTCCTGATCTGGAAAATCGGAGGGCTTAATCTTGCGCGATCCTTTCATATAGCGAAAGAATTGCGCAATTCGTTTCGTTAGCGGCAATTTGTTATTCCATGCCGCTTGTCGACAAAAATGCCGAGCTCCCCGCTTATGATCGAGCCGCTTTACAGCCACTTTCATCGGTTCGGAAGGTGAATTTTCCACCAACACACTTAAATCAATCAGCTTGCTCACCATGACCCTCCCACTGCCGAATCGCTTCCAAGGCACGTTCCACCGCCAAGGTCACATTGGAGACCCCCACCGCCGGCATTGCCAACAAAATGGCCGCAATAATCTCTTCTTTGGTCGCTCCGTGTTGCAATGCCCGTTCGACATGTGTGTCAATCGCCCGTAACCCGCGGTTTGCCGTAAAAATGCCGATCAAAATCAATTCGTTGGTTTTTTCATCCATGGGAGAGTATTGCTTGATTTCCTTCGTCAGGTTAAAAAAACCATCCGCCACATTGGGTGCTTCCTGAATAATGTTACGCATGTCCGTTCCCTCCCATATTTCTATGACCCGCTTGTGCGGTTGGAGCCAGAGGAGCAGTGGCAAACACTACTTTGATTTGTTCGTCCCCCGTGTTCTCTATGGAATGAGGCACACCTTTCGGCACAATCAAAGCCTCTCCTGCAGAGAATTCAATCGATTCTACTCCCTCCAGGTAAAGAACCCCTTTCCCTTGCAACACATAAAAACATTCTTCCCCATAATCATGAACATGCTTTTTGACGGTGGTTCCCACAGGAACTGTTGCCGTCCCCATAATCAATTGCGTAGCGTCAACCGTTTTGGGTGACATCATGACCCTCACTTCGCCACCTTTGTCGACGAGTGGTTTCACTTCCATTTCCGCCACTTTATACTTTCTCAAATCGGCATCTCCTTTCCCCGTGTAGCAGTCAGCCTTTTTCTGTCTATTTTGCCTGTGGAGGTTCGCGGAAGTTTCTCAATCACATACACCCGTTGCGGAACCTTGTAAGCTGGCAGTTTTGAGCGCAAGACTTTTCGCAGTTCTTGCTCCAGATGAGTGTTTTTCCCGTCATTTGCTTTTGGGCACACATACGCCGCAACCATCACCATCCCCCGCTCATCTTGTTCCGGTATGACGGCGGCATCCAACAAATCAGCATACCGCAAAAGCGCATCCTCGATTTCGAAAGGGATGATCCATTGCCCATTCACTTTAAAGCAATCATCATTCCGACCGACAAAATAATAATATCCGTCCTCATCCTTATAATAACGGTCCCCCGTCCGCATGGACTCTCCACAGATCGCCTCTCGCGTCTCACGATGACGATTCCAGTAACCCTGCATTAAACTCTCTCCCGTCACTACAAGATCACCTACATGACCTGGTGGAAGCTCATTTCCTTCAGAATCCAGCAATTTGATCTCATAACCATCCACCGGTTTGCCTGTACTTCCAGGCCTACAGTCACCAGGAGTGTTGGAAAGGAAAATGTGCAACAACTCCGTCGTCCCGATCCCCTCGCAGATTTCTTTGCCATATCGTTCTTTCCACTTGCGCCAAATGGTTGGGGGCAATTGCTCCGCTGCCGAAATAAACAAGCGAACAGAATCATCATGCAGTGGCGCGATGTCGTCGACTGCCAGGATGCTGGCGTAGATAAACGGCAGGCCGAAAAATACTGTTGGCCGATAACGGTGAATGTCATCGATCACGTCAAACACGTTCTCCGCATCTGACAAAACAACGGAAGCCCCGACGTACAATGGAAAATACAACGAATTCCCCAAACCATAAGCAAATGGCATGTTGGCAACCGAATAAATAACATCCTGCTCTGTCAGATGAATGGTGTTTTTCGCATAAGTTTCCGCACAAACCACCATGTCGTGATGAAGGTGGATCACCCCTTTGGGACGCCCTGTGCTGCCGGAAGTATATAGCCAGAATGCAACATCATCCCGTGACGTATTTGCCGCTTCCGTCTCCTCAACATAGTGTGACAAACGGGACTCAAGCGGAATAACGTCATCCACCAAAAGCACTTCCTTCAAAAAAGGACTGTCTTTCCGGGACAAACCGTCATATAAGGATTTGGTGGTGATCAATAATTTCGCCCTGGCATCCGTCAGCATGTATTCAACATCACTTACCTTGCAGGAAACATTGATCGCCACCGGGACTGCCCCAATCCAAATTGCGCCCCAAAATGCGTAAACAAATGCCGGGCAGTCGGGCAAATAGATGCAAATGCGATTCTCCCAATCAATTTGCAAATCTTTCAGCAAGCTTGCCATTTTTCGCACATTGGCATAGAGTTCGGCATATGAGATCGTTTGGTCCTTATAATAAATTGCCGTTTTGTCGGCTAGGTTTGTTAGATTCTTCTCCAAAAAATACGACGCAACATTAAATTGCGGAGAAATCTGATCATAAATGCTCTTCATCGATATCCCCTTAGCATCCTGTTATGATAAGGGCATGTCAGCCCTCGGCGATCAGGTGAACAAGAACATGGTCGTCAAAGGAACTCCAGCATCCCATAATGTTTTTGATATTATTCTCATTAGCGATCTGAAGGGCTTCATTATGCAGACGAACAAAGACACGGCTCATTTCAATATGGATTTCAATGTCAGTCCATTCGATAGTGGCAAACCCTGTTCCCAATGCTTTTGCTGTTGCCTCTTTAGCGGAAAAGCAAACCGCATAGCTCAAACCTGATAAATCCGATTTGCACTGCTCCAGTTCATACGGTGTGAAAATCATCTGCAATACTTCGTCATCATATTCCTGGATCAGATGAGCTATGCGATCCACCCTTTCGATATCCACACCAATTCCTTTAACAGACATCTTTACTCAGATTTGAACCATAACGAGAACCAGCCCAATGGAAATTGGCGTTGTTCCGTGGAGAATGAGAGAACCCGCTCCAAATGTTCGAGATAAAAATGAGGAGCAAAGGTATCAATTAACTCTTTGCTGGAGATTCGTCGTGGCTGCGGGCCTCCGGGAATTTTGTCCGAAAACGAACGCAAGACGAATAATCCACCAGGCTTGAGAACACGCAATACTTCCTTCACATATTGCCCCCGTTCTTCATCGGTGAGATGGTGAAAACACCCTTGATCGCAAAATACATCAAACTCCCCATCTCCAACGGGAAGATTCAGCGCGTCGGCCACGTGAAAGTCCACATTCACGCCATAAACATCCGCCAACTTCCGTGCGGTTTCGATTGCCGATTCCGAAATGTCGACTGCTGTCACTTCCATGTCCCGTACAGCGAGAAAAACCGCTTCTGTACCGATGCCACAACCCACTTCAATCACTTTGGAATGCGGTTTGATCGTTTGATCCCATACCAGTTTGATCAATTCCGGCGAAGCTGTGCCGGCTGTCCACTCATGACGGCTGGGCAGCTTTTCACTGTATGCTTTCGTGAAATAGGAACGAACATCTGGAACAGTTGGACGCATCTTTTACGTCGCCTCCCCATTTTTTTTGTCCAATTCAGACTTGACCAGGTCGCAAATATCTTTGACTGTTTTATCTTCTCTGGCGGCAATTTTCACTTGCACACCAAATTGCTTCTTTAATTCAAGTGAAAGTTGCACCGTTTCTGTGGAATCCAAGGCCAAATCTTGACGCAAATAGGCATTCTCATGCACCTCTTCAGCCGGGATGCCTAAAGCAACGATCATCTCCTTAAACTTTTCATAAACCATATAAATCCCCCTATTGATCTTGATCAGTAAAGGATCGAATTATGATCGACACATTGACGCCTTCCCTTGCCCGTGATTGCACCAAGGCATGAGATACCTGACGCACCAACGGTTCCTGCACAATCTCTACGGAGTCACTGGTCAAAGGCTTCTTAAGGTTGATTGTGGGCGGCACCACACCCGTTTCCATCGCCAGCAATGCACAAGCTAGTTCCGTCGCTCCACTTGCCCCATATAAATGCCCATACATTGACTTGGGCACCGTTACCTGCGTTTGGTCAAACACTTCCTCTAAGCTTTCCAGCTCCACGCGGTCACTTGTGCGACACCCAGAACCTTCCGCAAACACGATATCGATATCGTCGGGAGTCAATTCTGCTTGACTTAAAGCCTTCCTTATTCCTTTTTGCATTGCCAGCCCCTGTTCCGGATTGTGATCGGTGGTCATCGAGGTAGCAATCACTTCTCCGTATATGCGTGCATTACGCGCCCGTGCGTGTTCCAACTCTTCAAGAATCAAAATGGTGCTTCCCTCTCCCAACACAATCCCGTTACTCTCCTGATCAAATGGCTGATAAGCATCTTCAGGTGTCTTGGCGGCTGCCAAATCGCCTGTTTCGTAATAACATGTCATGCCAAAAGGAGTAAGCGGCGCTTCCGTCCCTCCGGTAAGAACGAGATCGTTATATCCCATTTGAATGGAACGAACACCAAAATAAATGCCACACGCACCACTCGCGCGATCACAGACAAAGCTTTTGCTATACCCTTTGATTCCATGGCGTATCGTGATAAACCCTTGTGGCGCGGTGGGGAACCAAGCGGTCGCTTGCCAAGGATTCACATATGAAGCCCCTTGCTTGTACAATTCGTAAAAACCGCGTTCGCATATATCCCAACCTCCCGCGTTGTTCCCCAGGAAGACTCCCACCCGATACAAATCCTCCTGTTGCAAGTCCACATCCCCATCAGCAAGTGACAACTGCGCTGCTGCCAACGCGTAATGGGTAAAAAGGTCTGTCTTTACCTTAAACCTGCGTGGGATAAAATCGTCTGCTTGAAAATCAGTAATTTCACCGGCAACTTGCACCGGAAATTGGGATGCGTCAAAGCGAGTGATCTGTCTGAGCGCCGACTCTCCACGACTGACCTTGTTCCAAAATTCCTCTTTGCCAATCCCAGACGGATTGACAATCCCCATTCCAGTAATAACCACCCGCTTAAGCACGTTGGGTACCTCCATATTTTCGAAAAATCGCGGTCGAATGAATACCGCCAAAGCCGCTTGCGGTCACCATTGCCGTGTTAACGGGCAAACTTCTCGCTTCATTGGGTACATAATCCAAATCGCATTCCGGATCAGGAAACTCGTAATGGGCCGTTGGGTGCACCACCGAATGATTAATGGACATCAAAGCTGAGATCACACCCATCAAGCTGGCAGAAGACAACGAATGACCAATCATCGATTTGGTGGAACTGATTGGCACCTTATAAGCGTGTTCCCCCAAAACGCGCTTGAAGGCATTGGTCTCAAACACATCATTTTGTGGAGTTGAACTTCCATGCGCATTGATATAATCAATTTCTTCCGGCTTTACACCACCCATGTGCATTGCGGCGCTTATCACGTCACTCATCGACTGGCCATCCGCTTTCAAATCGGTCATATGAAAAGCGTTGCTCACGCTGTAATAGCTAACCACCTCGCCATAAATGCGGGCTCCTCTGGCAAGCGCGTGTTGCTCTTCTTCCAAAACCAGAAAAGCGGCCCCTTCACCAATGACAAATCCGGCGCGTTTGGCATCAAAAGGCCTTGAAGCCTTTTTGGCTTCACACTCGGCGACAGACAAAGAACCGATAATATCCAAGGTGGCGTATGTCAAATCAACCAAAGGTGCTTCAGACGCCCCTGCCAGCATGACCTTGGTCTCACCAGACCGGATCAACTCATAACTGAGCCCCAACGCATCCAAGCCCGCCGTGCAACCAGTGGACAAGGAAGTGCACGGGCCTTGAAGCGAATATTTTTTAGCCAACAGTGCAGCGGGATAGTTAAACATTCCGGAGTTATAAAATATCTCTCCCACCTGCTGGTATTCCAACATTTGTTCATCGTTGTCACTCAACCTTTTAAACATATCTGCTACCGTTTGTGTGCCGCCAATCGCTGAAGAGAAAATAATCCCTCTCTCATCAGCCTCTGCCACAGAAGGAGCGAGTGAGGCATCTTCCATCGCAAGCTGTCCAGCAGCTAAACCAAATTGCACAAACCGATCTTGAGCAGAAAAATCTATATCATCCCAATATTCGATGAATTTATCTTGGTCAAATTCCTGTAGCCGTGCCAATACTTTGCTGTTAATATCCATCGATTCCATCTCGGCGTCCCGGACGATATAGGATTCTCCCGCGACCAACTGCTCCCAAAATCGCTCTTTGCCAACCCCGTTTGGGGCTATGACTCCGATCCCTGTCACTACAACTCTATTCATAAATCATCCCCAAGTCTGTATAAATAAATTTGCCTAAATTTGGACGAACACTTCTCTCGCTTGGCGCATCAACTTCATTGCTTCACGCGTAGCCTTCAACGCGCGCTCTTGCAGCTCTGGCGTCGTGCAATATTTCTTTAACAAGGTACACCCAAACGAAACATGGAAGTGCTCATCTTTGGCCACTTTTTCCACTGTATTCCGGATGGACTCTGGAAAACGATCCAAAGCAAACTCCATAAAACCAAGAGCGGCACTTTCCGATGCGATGTTATGCGCTGCCAACCGTTCAACCAAATGATCCAACCCTGGATAATACTCTTCCATCAAATAGCGCCATTCTTTAGGCGGAGTGAATGCATCTGGATCAGTGTACTCCTGCAAATACTTGCGCAACCACACATAATGATTTGCTTCATCACGGATCTGATGCGCAAAATTGACGAACGCATCGGGTTCTTTCGTTGTCTTCAGCCAATCGGCAATAAAATACGTTGCCGCTTTTTCATAGTAGACCGCAAAATTCAACCAATGTTTGATCACAAATTCCGGCAACTCGGCCTGCTCATCTAAACCTTCAAGTCTGATCTGTCTCTTCTTCTCTTCCTGATCATCCATTACTTCCTTCAGGAGCTGATCCACGAACAAAGCACTGTCCATCTTGTCAATTCCTTTCTACTGTAGCTTTGAGAAAATACGTGTTATCGCGGCTCATGAGAATCTCACCAAAATATTTTTGTTCCAAATCTTCTCTCGGTATCAATTGAACGGCATGATAGCCCATTTCCTTAAGGCGAGTTCTCAATTCTTCCATATCAAAAAAGCCAATCCACGGTTCTCCGATCTTTTCCAAAAAGGCAAGATTTTTTTCAACACCCACACTGACGGGCTTGTCCCCTTCAAAAAATGACTTGATGTTGATCAAATCGGCATAAAAGGCAAACTGTTTAAAGTTCGCGGCAAACGCGTCCATCACTTGATAAACGGCTTCTTTGGCAAAATAATAAGTGGCTCCTTCCCAGACAACGGTCGTGGGCTCGTTAAAGTCCACCCCATTATCCCGCAAAGAATCCATCAATTCCTTGGGCGGCCGGTTCAAGTCAAACCCGACAAATTTGACATCGGAGACATCAATCTCCGCTTGCGTAAATACGTTTCGGCAGAATGCTTGTGAATAGGGATGATCGACACTAAAGAAATGTTTTCCTTTCCATTCCGGCAAAGACGTTGCCCGCAAATCAAAACCGGCGCTCAACACAATGAGTTGGGTATGATGCTTGGCTTGGTCGATCAAGGCATCACGAAAATACAGGCTCCGCAACACTACACTACGCGAGAACATGCCGCGGGACCCACGATCCAAAATCTCACAGTTTTTCTCAGCATCGGGCAACAACAAAGCTATTTTTTGTGAATATGGGTCCTTTAGCAAATCTGCATTTGCGGCTCTAACGGCACAAACGGCTTCCATGGTTAAACTTTTTGATTTTAGACTCACACCAACACCCGCCCGCAATAAATATATGAATATTTACAATTCGACAGGGACACGTTCCGGCACCGTTCCAGTTGTATAAAAGAAACGAATGGCTTTCATGCGCTTTTCTTCAGTCAGTTCAAACCATTGCCATACTCCTTCAGGCACTTGGATAAACTCCCCTGCCTCCACCGTGACTTTAAATTTTGTTCCGTCATGACCGAGATAACCAAACTTCGCACTTCCATCCACAAAATACCAAAACTCATTTTCAAAGTGAAAATGAATGGGAGCAAATTTACTTAGTATAAAATCTAAATGCTCAAATTCAGGATAAAAACAGACCACATCAGACCGATATCCTGTTAATGATGAAAATTTATCTATTTCCTCAGGAAAAAGATCAATTAGGCCAGAGCGTTGCTCATCCGTCAACGTCTGCAGCTTCGCTAATTCCTTTGCTTGGTCGGGCAGCTCAACTTTCCCAAACTGAATGCCAAACCTCTCCAAAAAAAGCGTTATCTTTTCATGATCTTGGGTCTCTACTTCTTCATTAAAAACAAAGAGATTAGCCATTTTTTCCCCTCCTTGTCAATTAATGATCTGAATAATTCAGATTATAATCAATATACATTTATTTTGACAATACTTTATTCAAATTTATTTTAAAAATTATGTTAAACCTGTTTTCGATAGGCAACCGCTAAAACGGACCTGAATTTTTATAAAAAAATTTAATCATCATTTAGTTTGAAATGGTATAATATAATAATATATTGTGCAGGAAGGAGTTGTTATAATGGAGTATCTAAGTCAGCGCAAAAAACTAATTGTAATGCTGGCGATTATGTCCGCTTTGTTTTTTGCCTCACTCAATCAAACTATCATCGGCACCGCTTTACCAACCATTGTGGCCCAATTAGGCGGAGCAGATTATTTTGACTGGGTGTTTACCATCAATATGTTGGCTTCTGCCATCACCGTCATAATCGTTGGTAAACTGTCGGACATTTATGGCCGGAGAAGTTTTTTGCTGTATGGCTTGGGGGTATTGATTCTTGGGTGCGTTTTGTGCGGCACCGCCAAAACCATGTTTCAATTGATCCTTTACAGGGGAGTACAAGGTATAGGTGAAGGCATGGTCATGTCAACAGTCTTCACTTCAGTTGGTGACTTGTTCGCACCGCGGGAACGGGGAAAATGGCAAGGTATGCTAGGCGCTACATTTGGTCTGACAAGCATATTGGGCCCCTCCATCGGCGGATTTATCGTCCACCATTGGAGCTGGCCATGGATTTTCTGGGTTTTCCTTCCCGTTGGGATCATTTCGCTTTTTCTGATTTTGTCCTTGTATCCCAAAACCGACTTTCATCAACGGGAAGCTGTTGACTATTGGGGCGCATTTGCCTTGATCGCCATGATGCTGCCTATGATGTTTGCGTTATCATTTGGCGGTAAAGCATATGCCTGGACCTCTCCGTTGATATTGTCATTACTGGGAATGACCATCCTTTCATTCTCTGTCTTTCTCATCATCGAGAGCAAAGTGGAAAATCCAATGGTTCCACTCAAGCTGTTCAAAAACAGCATTTTCACTTTGTCCAATATCGTCTCATTCGGGATTGGGATCGGGATGTTCGGCACGATTATGTACATTCCGTTCTTGGCCCAAGGTGTACTGGGAACCGATTCTTCCAAAACGGGCATGATCATGATGTCCTTGATCATCAGCATGATGGTCTTTAGCACCATCAGCGGCCAGATTGTGAGCAAGACAGGGAAGTACAAAGTACTGTCTATATTCGGGTTGGTAACGATGACCGGAGCATCTTATTTGCTCTATCTCAGTGATCCAAGCACAACACCGCTGACGCTGGTTTCCAAACTTGTCCTGTTTGGAATCGGATTGGGTATTTGCTTCCCGATCTTTAGTTTGACCGCACAAAATGCTTTGGAACATCGCTATCTGGGAGTAGCCACATCAACCAACCAGCTATTCCGCCAATTAGGGGGAACCGTGGGCGTTGCGATTATGGGTACCATCATGTCAACGCAACTTAACGAAAAATTGACCCATATCCCACTTTTAGATAAAATAACAAATAGCCACGTGCAATTAGATGGTTCCCATTACGAATCAAATTTGAAAGCCCTGTTGGATCCGCAGAAGCTAGGAGAAATCCGTGCGCACCTGCCATCCGCTCAAATGGCCCAATTCGATCATCTGGTGATGGAGCTTCGCCATACCATCGACGAAGCGATTGGTGGGATTTTCCTTTTTATCATGCTTTCACTTTTGGTTTGTGTCGTTTTATCCTTTTTTATCAAGGAAATCGAGTTGCGAACAGTCAACACACCTGAATCTGCTGAAAACACCGAAACTAATTCAACCTCTACTGCATGAGGTAACATATCAGTTGTTACGCTTCCAATCTATTAATTCTAATTCATAAAAGGAATGAAAAATCACATAACTGGTTGGTAGTCCAGTTACATTAGGAGTTGACTCCTAATGCAGTATCCTTGCCCCCTCGGGCTCGTCCATCATTCCTTTCACATTCACAATTTTTTTAGAGGGGGAACCTGAAATGAAGCTAACCGTTTATCATGACGGTCAATTTTGGGTTGGAGTTATTGAAGAAACCGTCGACAGCAAATTACGTGCAGGCCAAGTTATTTTTGGATCAGAGCCGAAAGACACTGAAATTCTCGATTTTGTCAACAAGAAATTGCTGTCGTACATCGAAAAACGCAGATTCCAAGTAGAAATAGAAAAGAAAGAGAAAAAAGTCAACCCCAAACGCCTCGCTCGCCAAGTGGCCAAAGAGATGCAACAAAAAGGGGTCTCCAACTATGCCCATGAGGCAATGCAATTGGAACTGCAAGAGCGCAAAAAAGAACGAAAAATAATAAGCAAAGAGGAGAAAGAAGCATTGGCTAGGAAAAAAAGAGAAATGAAAATTGCCAAGAGAAAAGCAAAACATAAAGGTCGATAGATTTTTAATCTGTCTGCCTTTATGTACGTCCCCCCAGTATTCTCAATATGCCTATTTATCCTCCAACTGTTGTTCTCCAAAACAACAAATGATCATCTGTGTTTTCCTCCATTTTCACCTTTACATACCACGAATGACCAGCTTCCCCATGCATTCACTCCCATTAAAACCCATCCCATATAGCTTGATTAAGCTCATATGTCCATGACAAAGAGTATCCCTACGCATTCAGTTCTCATTTGATCCCCTTTTTCAATTCCATTTCTCCCATAATGATGTAACTAACCCCAATTAGTAAAGCAATAAAACTTGCGATTTTCAACTCATCCCCTATAAAGTCAAGGAATATGGGAAAATTGGAACCCACTGAAACTTTAGTATTTAAAATGGCAGCGGCAATATAGCGAGTTGTAAATAAAATTGAGGATATCAGACAAAAAATCGCTCCTGTTAAAATCCTGTACATACGAAAACCTCCTAACGATGATTATTGATGAAACATCAAGTTAACCAAACCATTTTAATAATTGCTTCTTAGACAATATTAATTAGTTCCATCTATAATAAAATCTCATTTAAATATATATACGAATCGTTACAAAATTTTTTAGAATAATCAATTATCTCATCGAAGAATATGAACATACTTCTACTCATCTGTTTAAAATCGCAGAATTACTGTAACATATTTTCATCAATAGAAATTCATGGAAATATCTTCCCCATAAAGATACTCTTTGTTTTACTTCCACTCAGATCTGTCTACAATGATTGCAAAATGTTTTTGCTCATAATTATCCACTTAGAAAAGCTTAGATATAATGTAAAAAATGTTTGATTTCCCTAAAATATAATCCAATTGCATATACCATTCAATGATCCCAAATATTTACCTACTTAAGTGCAAGTCCACAAGATACAGTCAAATTTCAACGATAAATAACATTATTATTTTCGCAAAATTTTAGAAACGATTATATATTATATTGAGAATGCTGAAGAGCTCCAAGATGGCTTAGTAACAGATAAAGCCATTATTGATAAGTATATAAAACTGGCTCAGCCTGAGAAAAAGAAATTTGAAGAAAATTTCCCTAACAGTGTCAAAAACAATAATATTATAACGGCATACTTTAATAATAAACAAGGAAAAAGTTTTTTTGGAGTTCAATTTGATCCGAATACAATTAAAATCAAAAATACAATTTCATTGATATTCATATCAAAAGAAAATAATAAAGCTGAAGTGTTTACAACTTTAAACGGAGTAAAAACTTCTCACTACAATATGGAAAATAGCAAAGTAATCAGTGGATGGATTCTTAATAATGGGAAAAACTAGATACTGTTAAATTCTATAAGGATATAGAACAACAAAATTCTATTACAACTAGAGTTACACCTTGTATGAAGAAATGTATATTAAATGCCGGAGTTCGAGAAGCCGTACACGTCGCAATTGCAATTGCCTGTGGTACCGCATGCAAAGTCTGGGCAACTTGCCTTATTTGCCTAACATTTTATGCCGGGGTATATGGAGGCAAAGTTACGGCATGTGCCAAAAAGTGCCCAAAACCCAAAAGCACGATAGGATTATCTTGCACAGTAAATGGTTGAATATTAAACACCATAAATGAAGAGTGCAATAATTGAATTCGTGAGGTGAAAACATTTTGAGAAAACTTTTATTCAGGAATAAAAAGAAAGAATATCCATCTAGCAAACACCTATGGCGGGCTTATTAAGTTATGTTCTGGATACTATTCGTAATCATCTACACTAGGGCTAAATTTTTCGGTCAAAATCTCGGGGACTTATGGGATTTAGCGATTTACGCAGCCGTGATGTTATTAACAATTTCTTTTTTAAATACATATTCCCCAAAAAAATAACACTCTTTTGCTAAAAACAGATAGCCAGAATGTGGTCTAACGACCAATTTTGGCTTATTTAGTTTTCCATAGAATGACCTCTTCATTCCTTCATTTAAATAGATTTAAAATACTACAAGTTGAGAAGATCGTAGAAGCTCGTTCCGCACAGTGCCAAATCTACTCCGGGCCACTGTGCTTATTGATCTTCACCTATTCCATCTGTTGCTCAAAAGATTGCAATCGTCTTGCTGCCAAACGATAAACCTTTTCCTTATCCCTCGGACCAATCGCAATGATCTCCATGCGTATCATTTCGTCATTAACCACCGGACGATACACAATACGTAAAGCCATATTCTTAGGTTTTATTTTGGTATAGCCTTTAAGCTCATCTCTCAATGGTTCACCGATCCCCTGGGGTTTTATTAACGGCCCTCTCATTCCCCTTTTAATAATCAAAGCGATAATTTTTTCTTGTCGGTTTTTATCATAGCTGCTTAAATCATTGAGTGACTCTTTTGTAAAATGAACTTCGACTCGATATGGTTTTAATAATTCATTTATTTGTTGAGCTATCCTCATCAGTCTTCCTCTTCCACCTCATCAACCAACTTCATAATATAATTCAAATCCAGTTGGTTGTCTTGAATTACTTGAGCAAGAGGAATGTCGGCGATTGTCTCTTTTCTCTCTAAGGCAATTTCCTCAATAGCGTGATCCAACGCCCAATCAACAGCTTCTTTATATGCCAAAAGTTCCTCAAAATACTTCAGATCAGCAATAACCGCTTTTCCAGGCTTCTTTACATTTTGAATTACATACACATCTGTACTTTTCTCTTGGGAATAGGAATCAAGAATCTCGGTCAATTTTTTACTTCGGGTTAATTGAGTGACAGATAAAACTCGATCATTAAGGAACCTTAGAATATCTGTAGTTACACGTCTCTTGGCTGCCATAGCCAACCCCATCCTTTGCCATCACCTTTTCATGTTTTTATTATATGCACCATACATTATTATTATACCTTTTAAATGTGTTTTCGTAAACACATTTAACAACACAATATAACGTTTTTGAATTACATCACCACAGGCAAGATATCATTGTCTATCTGATGTAGCTCAATATTAGAACGGCTTACTGTGCTCAGCTCTTTTACCTCTTCATTGTTTAACTCAATTAAAAAGTAGCCAATTTTGGTCACATTTCATCTCCTTAAAACAGCAAAAAAACGCGAAATCTCGCGGTTTATTTTTTGGTGGGTGGAGCATAGCGGGCTCGAACCGCTGACCTCTACACTGCCAGTGTGTCTTCGCCCAATAATTCGAGTGAATTCTAATGTACTTGAGTTGAAAAGTCCGCAGAAACTCGGGATTCTTCGCAGTTCCGTATCTACTCTAGTTCACTCTAGTTACCATTAGTGTGTGGTCAAAATGTGGTCAAGCGGAGATCACGCCTAATTACTGGTAAAAATGAGCCCATTTCGGCTTCATCCCGCCATTTTTTATTGAACATTTCTTGAACTTACAGATGGTTTAATCGAAAAAGGCAAAGGGTTTTCCCTCTGCCTTGTCATCATTAACCAATAACCCTTCAGTCTATTCCCAATTTAATTGGTCAGTGAGTTTTCCTGTTTTATAGAAGTGTTCAAATGCCTTTATTACCGCTGGCAATCCAACAAGATGTTCCTCAAAAAAATCGCCCAATCTATCATCGATGATTAAAGAATGTATTTCATCAGGGTCTCCCTCGGGATTTAATAAGATTGTTGAATCAGCGTCTAAATCAAAAAATGACACATGGTAAAGCTTCTCTTCTTTCTCTTCAATATAATTTCCACCACCTGCTGTGAGTGAACCGATACCCTTAGTCTCTAAATACAAAAAAGAATACCCTGGTTCCCCCAAGCGATTTAATTCCTTGTACACATCTTCCCACGTTGGTTCTTCAACTATTTTTTTATCATTGCCAAATATCAACTTCTTGCTCATCTCAATCCGCCTCTTTCCACGTCGTTCTACGCATACCAGGTCTAGGTCTATAAACGATACCATTTGGATTATCGGGTGTAACAACTATCAATTCGTCTAAACCCACTTCTTCCATTAGGTTCTGAACTCCTTTAAACTGATCACCACAAGAATCACATAGAGGTCGATCAACAACCAAATGCTGCTATCATTACAGGAATTGTTGGCATGGTCCACGCTTATTGGAACTATTGGGGTACAAGCTTATTTCAATTTTCGATCTCAACGAATGACGATACGAGATGAGATATTTAGAAAAAGAGTTGAAGTATATCAGGAGTTATTAGTTCTACTAAATGAGATTACAAGTGAATTATTCAAGTTCTTTTTACATAAGCCGGTTCAACCAACCACAATGATACATATTCAACAGTTAAGAGATCAGTTATCAAAGGTTTATACAAGAAATCGTTTTTTCTTATCTGAACTGATAGAACAAAAAATCAATGACCTTTTGGCAATATTAGCTTGGCTCCGTTTAACAGATGAGTATGACTATTTTATTGAATTGATTATTGAAAAAGCAAAAGAAAGTTTCTCTTCTTTAAAACGGAACGAAATTAATAAATTGGTCATTATAAATAAAAAAAGAAGTTTCTTTTCTCTAAAACAGAACGAGAAATTTGAAGAATGTTATCCTTTATATCATCTGGATGGAAAAATTATTAATACAGTTAACTTTGTAGTTGCCATCTATCACTTATTAATACGCCCAATTACCACTCAAATATGGAAGGAAATAGGTATACGTTCGATAAAAAAGGAGTTAAGTCAACTAGATCGTTAAGTCTCTCGATCAGAACCTCTTGTAGACGGTTTTGCCGGAACACAGGTATGGTTGCAATCTTGTTTGCAACCATACGCTGTCTTAATCCTTTCTAAGTGTAATGCGCATCATTTGGTATGACTACGACCTTGACCACATTCATCATAGAGGCCAAATCACATTCATGAAGTGGCATTTTCTCTTGGTACTCTAATGCCTTCTATCGCATTCTACTTACCTTAAGTGAGTGGTCAAAATGTGGTCAAATGGCCTTTTTCAGCCCCATTCCATTTTCCGGGAACAGCAAAAAACCGCGAAATCTCGCGGCTTATCTTTGGTGGAGCATAGCGGGCTCGAACCGCTGACCTCTACACTGCCAGTGTCGGCGGCGGTAATCACCCGTTAACGCATCCGTTATGTTAACGCTCTAGACACGTTATTTACGCTTAGTTTCTACCTATTATAAGCGGTGAATGGGCGGGCTGTCAACGGTGAATGAAACGATAACACTAAACGGAAAAATAGACGGAACCCTGCCGTTAAGAGAACGGAAGCGTGGCGCGTAAGGGTCGAGGTTCCGAAAATTTGCCGCAAAATTTTTTACTGTAGGACATCGAAAAAAGAACGGGCGTTTTCTACGGTAGATTCCGTAACCGTCCGGGTTTCTGAGATTGTAGAGGAGTTTTGACGGTCAGGCCGCATATATCCACAGAGAGTAGCCCCGGGGTTTTTGGAACGATATCTAAAACCGATTCATTAACGACTGAACGGCGCGCAATACGCATTAATTATCGTTTAATTAACCGTTAATCATCGCTTGCATTAGCGCTTTCGATGGTGTCGACTATCAATAGTCTATCAATTGGGCGTACCCACTTGACAGTATGATTGACTATCGATAGTATAATACTTGACAGTCTATCAAATACACCTATCAAAA
This sequence comes from Laceyella sacchari, assembly GCF_004343255.1. Lineage (GTDB taxonomy): Bacteria > Bacillota > Bacilli > Thermoactinomycetales > Thermoactinomycetaceae > Laceyella > Laceyella sacchari. The sequence goes on from NZ_SMDD01000002.1 coordinate 236,545, forward strand.
ATGGAAGGGGAAACGGATTATGATTTACGGTTATGCGCGGGTATCTACGAAAGACCAAAGTTTAGACGTCCAAGTCGAACAACTGCGAGCATACGGCGTAGACGACGTGGTAATGGAGAAGGTGAGCGGCAGGAGCGTAGACCACCGGACAGGTTTTAAATCGCTACTGGGTAGGGTTAAAAAAGGGGATACCATCGTTGTCACGAAATTAGACCGCTTTGCTCGCTCGACGAAAGACGCGCTAGAGACTATCGAATACTTAAACGATAAGGGCGTAGGCTTAGTCATCCTTAACTTTGGCGGAATGAACGTAGACACGACGACGCCTACCGGAAAACTAATGATAACGATGTTTTCCGCTGTCGCTGAATTCGAGTTAGGCATTATTAAGGAACGACAACGCGAAGGCATCGCTAAAGCCAAAGAACGCGGCGTATACAAAGGACGGCCTAAACGCTATACCGCTAATCATGCCGGATTGGCACACGCTTTAGAGCTTTACCAGAACCGAGACACGAACGGGCTAACCGTTAAGAAGATAGCGGAGATAACGAATATTTCGGAGGCAACTATTTACCGTGAAGCTCGGAAGTTACGGAAGGGGTGCCTATAATGAATATTAATTTTGATAGGATTATACCTGTTGAAGACGTATTACATCCGGGTTTTGCTTATTGGTTAAGAAAACATGATTTAAGCCATTCAATCAGCGGCCTATATTTCTTTTACAATGACACGGGAAACCTACTTTATATAGGATGGTCAAGCGACCTTACAAAACGGGTTCGCACTCATTTGAAGGGTAACGCTAATACAAAACGCTTCATCGCAGAAGTCGCGGAAGTCCGCCTATTATTCGCTGATTCTTTTGACGCATTCCGCGAGCAGTACCCCGAATGTTGCGAAGGTGTAGATATCGAATATTACCTTATTGAAAAAATGAGTCCAAAATACAACGATGCACGACCGAGGCCAAAGGTGCACCCTTAAAATTACCATAAAATAGGCGGTGCAAACCCGTTGAAAATAGCGGCTTTTCGGCATCGCCTTTTTAATAACGCTTCTTATTTCGTCTGTACGCTATCGAATTTAGCGGGCAGGTACTCTAGGTATCCTCGCATATAAACAACGCTTAGAATATATAGCGCTGGACATCCGCTATTTACCAACCCCCTAGGATTTCCGGCCGTCCATCCGCCGGGTGCCCGAGGCTGGTATTTACGTCGTTTGTCGGTATCATCTGACGGTATCCTAACGGTGTTTATCGCTGTCTATATAGGTATCATGGCCGTATCTCATCCGCTAAACCCGAACGATTTTTAGCCAGGCATCCGTTGGTCAATGCCTTAAATCCGAACAATTAGACGGACTGCAACCGTAAACCCCTAGAATTCACGAAAACATAACGTTAGCTCACGAAAGATACCGAAATATAGCGTTTTCTAATAACTTACAGTTTACCGTACCGTTATTGCGTTTGCTTTAACGATAATAATTGACCCGTCGGTCAAATAATCGGTGTTATCTTAGTTTGCGATACAAACCGTTTATAGTCATCCCCTACCGATATCTTCCGCACTCTTCTGGTTCTCTTCCGGTCTGATAACGAATGATAACGGTAGAGAAGAGGAGGTATTAACGTCCCCGCCTGCTTTCTTCGTATAGGCGGCGAAACTCGTCGCGTAAGACTTCAAATGGCGGCAGGTGGCGCCAGTTTTCACCGTTTAAGATTCCGTATTAATAAGCGCTAACTTTGCTAATTGACGTAACCGGAACGCCCGCCGCCTCGAATTCGTCCCATTTAGCGGCATAGTCCGGGTCAGCATCTTTTAACTGGCTGAATACCCCGCTTAATTTGTTAAACAACGTACCCGAATTAGTCGCGAAGTGGCACTCCGTTGCGGTAGCGGTAACAAGCGCCTCCCCGGTTGGTTTGGCGCTTTAATCTTCGTCGCTATTAGAGCGGAAAATTCGCCCAAGCACCGGGCTTAGTTCCGCCGGACGTTTCGCCGCGTTATGGTTCGGGTTTACACAGTGCTTATTCCCGCAAGTACTAGTTAAGCGGTACCCGTCCGGTATCTGACCGTTATACAACTCGTAAATATATCTATGGACGTAGACAACCCGCCCACCGCGTCTTATTTGAGGTTTTGCAAGTTTCGGGTTATGCCCGCAAAAAATCCAATGACCGTCTTTATCTATCTCGACTTCTATAGGTTTAGCATTGAAATGCGGTGTACCCCGTTCCGGGATAACGATTCTATTTCCGGGTGAGGAACCCGTAATTGTATCGTGATAATTGATATTTGCGTGTTTGCGTTCTTCTCTCATGCGCCGCACCTCCGCTTAATAATCCCTTCGCTAACGTCCCAATAAATACCGCGCCGCCTACAATCAAAATTTCCATATTTCCCATCTCTCCTACGCCTTTATTCGCGTCTGTTTTATTAGAGTTTACTTACCGAAGAACTTAAAGAGTTTCGCCCATCCGCTGGAACCGTGTACCGAATTCCGGGGCGGTAACTTCATCGGAGGGTTACCCATCGGTTTATTCGTTGGTATTACGCTACGTCTAGCCCCGACGCCCCCACGCTCTACGACGCGCGAACCGCCTTCATTCATCCCTAGCGCCTTTTCTGCCGCTTGTCGTCCGATGTCATATAACGCCTTTTTAACGTTGCTAGACGGCATATAAGCGCGTGGGTTCAGGGTCACTGGGTCTACGTAAGCAGGGCGGGCGTCTAGCTTCAATTCACGCCACAACCGTTCAACCGCGTCTTTTAGTTCTTCTTCGCTGTCTCCCGTAATTCGTTCCGCCCAATATTCCCGTTGTTCATCAGGTATGTTATACTCGTTCATCAGGTCATTTTTTACCTTATCTAGCCATTTCGTTTTGAAGGGCGCGAGCCGTTCAAGCTCCGCCCGTAGTTTCTCAATCTCGACTTGCGCGTTCATGTGTTCTTTCCGCAGTGCGGTGTATTGTTCTATTTCGATAAATCCGCGCTCCGCGTTATCATTCCGGTCTGTCATCCGTTAGCACCTCCGTTTAGAAGTTAAAGCGGCTTGCGTCGTTGCGTTTTACGGCCATCTTATATAAGCGGTAGTTGGTAAGCGGGTCATTCTGTTTAATCGCCGCCAATTGACGAAGTTTTAAATCGTATTCATTTTGCTTATGCGCGGATTTCAACTCCGCATGAATTTTACCGAGCTTCTCTTTAATCCGTGTCTTGCTGTTCCCTGCGGCTCCTTCTGTCAAAGCGGCGGCAATCCGACCAAAGCGACGCAGAAGGGTTAACCGCTCGTTGTCGTCCATCGCGGATACCTTAATAGCGAGCAAATCCGCTAATCCTTCTTTGTCGTCCGTGTATTGCGCTTCTGCAATGAGGTTATCGGCGTAGGCGTTAACAGTTTCCGACGCTTTGAACGGTACGGAAAGCGATTCCCGCGCAAGCTCCCGCTGAAGTTTCGTAAGTTCTTCCGTGTATTTCTGTTTTAATGCGTTCATATCTTCTTCGAGAATCGCCTCAAGCTGTCGGAGTTGAAAGCGGCGCTCCGCCTCGTTGTCCGCGTAACGCTCGTGGTGTTTGATTTCGTCGTATTGCTTTTTGAATTGGTTCAAGCGGTTATCGATAGTAACGGAAATCGCTTCGAGTGCAGGGAAGGAAACGCTAGAGGCTTTGCCCTCTTTAATTAACGCTTCCGCGCGATGTTGTTCTACCGTATAGATATTTCCGCGTTCGTAACGTCTTCCGTCTTGTGCCGTCGTGCTTTCCGTTACGAAAACGGATTGCTCAACCATTTTCTCTCCGGTTTCTTGGTTAACGTGAATCGTTTGGCTTTTCATAAATATCTACCTCCGAAAATTTGTTATTAGAGTACTAGCCCCGTTTCCGGGTCGTTGTTGATTAACTCAGCGTCTTTAATGGTAACGCCGTATTCTTGCAGTCGTTGACGTGTGATTTTCGTTAGTGGGAAGTTGTTCCTACGCTGTGAAAAATCCTTATGAAGCGGAATAAAATTCGTCTTAAGGCTGATATACTTGCCGCCGTGTTCCGCTACAACCTTCGCCGCCTTGTCTAGCGTCGAGTGACAAATCCCCGATTTATGCATGTAGAGCGATTCAAAGGTTATAATGTCTATCTCATTACCTTCCGCGTCGGTAATAAGCGCAACAGCTTTCAGCCCTCCGTCACGGATAAGGCGTAAATCGATAATGTATTCTTTACTCATCGTTTATCGCTCCCTTTGTTTTCTTGTAAGCGCGCTTCCAGATACGCAATGTAATACTTCAAATCGGCTATCTTCTGTTTCTCGCGGGCTAGCCGCTTCTTCACGATTTCGTTTAACTCGGCTTGTGTAAATAGTCGTTGTTCCGGCTCCTTACCGTTTTCCATGCGTCATACCTCCCGTTTAATCGGTTTCGTTGTATTTAAAAAAGGCTCCCGGTGTTTAATCGGAAAGCCTTTTAACTCATGCTTTGTTCTAGATACTGCGCGACTAACGGAGAGTGTCCATATCTTTCCTTCTTATGCTCCGCTGTAATTACTTCGCGCTGTTCCTCTGCCGTTGGCATCATCCAATGAGAGATACCATATTCTTCAAATAGGCGCTTACGCTCTTCGCGTGATAGTTCCCAATACTCTTTAGGACTCGTCGGAATTCTCATTCTCCGTCCCCTTCCGTTACAGCGTCGTATACTAGTGATTGCATGGCTCGCAGTTGTAAGATTATTTCATCCGTGAGATTATACGTTTCACAAATCCGCGTAGACATGCGATACGGAACGCCGCGCGGGGCACCGTAATATTTATAGAAGTGCGCCCGACTGTACCCGGCCTTTTCCGCAAATTCTTGCTTACTAACTCCTAAAATTCCGATTAACGTATCTATGTCTTTTTTCGTCAATTTCACAGTAACCATCGATTTCAGCCTCCCTTATTTATTGCGCTTCTTGCGTCGAAGCTCTAAACGTTTTGCAAGGTCGAACAGCTTATACAGACCGTCATTTTTATCGATATTTCCGCGTAGAATAACGAGAGGGTTAATCGCCCACATTTCGCGGGAACCAGTGCGGGTCTGCATCAATACGAAGTCATCGCCTAGTTTCAGCCCGCGCAGGACGGAACCAATTTTCTTTTCATGGTAGTCAAGCGCTTCGGCTAATTCTTTCAGCGTCATTGGTTCCAGCTTGTCGCGGTCTTCTTCCTGCGGTTTTTTGCAAATTGTGTTAGTTTTTAAGTGGACATACGGAAGCAGTTTATAAATAATCGCTAATTGCTTTAATCCTTTGTTAGAAGCGCCGTGCGTCTCGAACAGTTCCCGCATGATATCGACAAATAGTCGAGTAAAAATCAGGTTTTGGCGAATAAGGTGGTCAGCGCTACCTTTCGTGAAGTGGTTTAAATCGATATGGTACGCCTCGCCGTCAAAAGTTAACACGCCGCTTTCTAGCGCTTCTTGTTTAAACCGATAAAACACCGCTCTAGAACAGCGAAGCAAATTCATCATATCGGCATCGGTCATTACGCCGCGTTTACCGTACATGATACGGGTATCATCGTGTTTTAAATATGTCGCTAGATACATCAATCTAACTAACGTCGGGGCGCTCACCTTTTCTTTTAATGCGCTGTGAAATGCCATAAATACGAACCCTCCTAACAGTTCGTTAAATTCGCCTTGTTCGTCGCGGCGTTTAGCGTATTTAACCTGATTCTCCGTATAGTTCGGTGATAATTTGACCATGTAAGTTACGTCTTCGCCTGTTTCAGGGTCGATAACGCGATAGTTTTGGATTTTTTGAAGCAGTTTTCGGTTAATATCTCTACGTTTCATCGCTTACACCTCGTTTGAGTTTTTTACGGGTCGCCGCCCGTTACTGCGAAATTAAAAATCATTTATGTCACCCCTCTTTAAAACGTTCACTATACAGTACTGGATAGTGCGCCGTTTCGCACAGCTTCGGGGTAACTTTTTTCATTAAAAAAGCGCCGAACCGGAATTAACGGAATCGGCGTGCAAAAATCTCAGTATCAAATATCGACTGTTAGACGCGGTAACTTTTTCGATACCATACACGCCCTTTCGTGCAGTGCCCGAACCTCAATAGTGGCGCGGGTTTCGGGAATCGTAAAAATGAAGGTAACTTTTTCGAGACTAAACGGGCTTTTTAAGGTAACTTTTTCGAGACACCCTAAAATCACGGAACCGCAACGGTGGCGCGGGATTCAGCGAATTTTGCCCGCTAGAATCTCTCTTAATCTTTAGGGGTAACTTTTTCCGCTCAGCCGGGTGGTTGGTTAGGCGGTTTTACTTACCGTTAATAAATATGTTTATTAGGAGTAGTTAAGCGAGCCGTAAGGCGAGCTTACCCCCGCTAGGGGGTTATATCTTCTAAGAAGATAACTATAAGGGCTTCGCCCTGCCATCCTTCGCTACGCTTCGGCTGGCTACTAACTTCTTATCTTTCCGGTATATCTTTGTTTAAAAGATACCGCTCAATAGATACCGATAGCCGCGCCTTCCGCTTTCATAACGCTATCTAACGCTATCTATCACTTTTAGCGGTATAGTATGTCGGTATAGCGCAAAAGAAAAAGCGCAGGCCACGCGGCCTACGCCTTCATAACGTATGAAATACCTTATTGACGCTTCCTAACGGTTCCCCGCTCGGTGTTGCGCTGGATAATGAAGCGTTACACGGATACAAGTAAGCGATAAACGAGTAAAAAACGATTAAGATTATTTGTGATACGGGTTAACCCCGCTCACCTCGAAAAAATACCTCTCTAATACGACAAAAAGCGTTTGAGCCGATTTTAAAACCCCTGCCTGATATTTGTCAAAAAGTGTTCACATTTAAACCGTCTATCTTGCGGAAAAATACTCTCTCATACCTACATACGCATTTTGGGTCAGAATGCAAGGGCGGAACCGAAAAAAGTTAAATTTTTTTCGTAGCCCCGCCCGTTTGCGTGCCGCTGTTAACCCCGCTTAAGTGCGCGGGTAACGAACATACGCGCCTTAGTACGTATAACCGCGCTTGTGAACTCTTCACCGTCACCCTTCCGAGGGTCGAATTTAGCGCAATACTTTCGTAGTTCCCGCTGTAGGTAGTTTTCTAGCGCCTCTGCGTCTAGCGCCGAATACTTCCGGCTCATCTCGCTGATGGCCGATTTAATAGCGTCCTGCGCGTTGCTGAATACTTGCGCTTGTTTCTCTGTTAACATTTAAATCACCCTTTCGGTAATGGAAATGTATTTATAGTAAGGCGTGGTGTGCGCCATTTACTCGTTATCCGGCTAATCCGAGTTCCTCTTCTAGTTGTTTCTTCGCGTTGCCTGCCTTCCACTCGGAACAGCCCGCCAGCTTCGCCAATCCGCGACGGGTCGGAACTTTTCCCGTTCTCTTGTATTCGTGTACCGCCCACTCATACGGCGTGGTAGGTTTGTCGGTTTGGTCGGTCTCCTCGGTTCCATCCGCTTGGGCGGTTTCGTCGTTTTGGGTGGTTTGGGTGGCACCCGTTGGCTGGTCGGTTGGTTGGTCGGTTACCTCCTCCGGTTGTTCAGGTTGGGTGGTTCCTCCTGGTTGATTGGTCGGTTGGTTGTTATTCGTTGGTCGGTTGGTTGCTTCCGCTTGGGTGGTTGGTAGCGGTTGGGCGGATTCTTCCGACTTGGCGACGTCTTGGGCGGTCTCATCCGCTTGATTGGTTTGGGCGGTATCCGCTACTTGGGCGGTTTCATCCGGTTGGTCGGCTTTGCCGTTGTCTTCTGGCTGGTCGGTTGGTTGGTCGATTCCATCCGTTTGGGCGGTTGGTTGTTCCGGTTGATTGTTCGGTTGGTCGGCCTGTTCCCGTTGGGTGGTTGGATGGTTTGGGCGGTCTGGTTGCTCCGGTTGGTTGTGGTGGTCTGGGCGGTCGGTTGGGTTTTTTGGCTGGTCGTTTTCCGCCTTCTTCTCCGGTTCCTGTTCCGCGTTCTCGTCCGCCTTCTTCGTGGCGTTAGTCATAATCGCTTCCATAATCAAAACGGCGGAGACTATAGAGCTTCCGAGCAACCACCCGTCAATTCCGTATTTATATGTGGCGGCGATATTAGCCCAGCCAACAAGCGCGACGCCTTGAATAAATCCCAGGTATGCGGGAGTTCCTGGCTTATACCCGCGTAGACGTGCCGCCGCTAGATTGATTCCCCCGACAATGAACATTGTTTCGCTCATAATGGTAGCAACCCACGCCTGTCTAGACGTGTACCCTACGCCAACGAATAAATCGTGAGTATGATGCAGACTCAACCAAGTAGCGCACCCCAGAACTAACAAGGCCGATAGAGCGTTTAACAGTTTCATATTATCTCCTCCATATCCACTGTTAAGCGTATTTGTTTTAGTCCGCCATATCAGGCGTAATATTCACATCCGGTCATAGTCTCTTCATAGAGAGCGTCTAAACAGTTGCGCAAAACTCCGTTATAATAGCCCGTCAAAGAGCGTACTTTTCCTTTCTTGAATGCCTTAAATGCTTCTCTTAACGCATACAATCCTATGTCGGTTAGCTCGTTAATGTCGTAACCAGAGCGTAACCATTTAATATTCATCAGAAACACGCCGTAAATTTTGTATAACAATTTTTTATCTCCTGTACGATTGAGTACTAGACTTTTGAATCGGTTGTACGGGTTTTTTCTAGAAAAACGTTTATTAAACTTCTCTATGATGCTTTTAGAAATTACTGCTTCGTCGTCATTTTCGACGGTCTTATCGCTTGTCTCGCTTGGCTGTTCCGGTTCTTCCCGTTGTGACAAATGCGCTGTGTCACTAGTAGAATATGGCAATAGAATATATAAATTCGAGCCGTAGCCGCCCGCTTTTTCTCGTAATACGTTCTTCTTCGCAATAATGCGCAATTCGATGAGTCGGTCAATCGCGCGGATAACCGTCCGGCGACTGATTCCGATACTTTCGGCTAAAGTGTCATGTTTAATGAACGCGGTACCGCAGAATTTGACCGCGTAGCGTGCTAGTAGCTTATAAACGGCGATAGCGTTTTTATTAAGTAGATGCGTTTTATGGTACAAGTGCTTGGCGACGGTTCCGTTTAAGTGTTCAACGTTTTTGAATAGCGAGTATTTCTTCGCGAGTTGCGCGTAGTTATTAGCGGTTTTATTAGCGGTTTTGTTTGCGGTTTTGCTCATGCTGTCGGCTCCCCTTTACCGAGAGCCCCGACTAACACACGATTATTAGTGTAGCGGTATTGAAGCATATCCCGCCCACTTGCTATAATAAAAACCTCTTTAATGTGTTTTGTGTCGTTGTGTGTCGTCGGGCTTATGCTCGGCGCTTTTTTTTATGTCTGAATGGCTAAACTCGGATATTTTGTATAGGCGAAAACTTGGCGTGTGTCTTCGATATGTCCGCGTCGGTCATCTGTACATATCGCCGAACCATTGAGATGGAAGAATGACCTAGAATCTTCTGCAATGACATTACGTCGCCGTTATTCAGAAGGTATTGCGTCGCAAAGCTATGACGTAGAACGTGCGGCGATACTTTCCGCGTAATCCCCGCTTCTTCCGCGTACCTCTTTAATCGCTTGCGGAATATCTCCCGTTCTAGCGGATTCCCGTAGACCGTGCAGAACAGATAAACGCAATCTATTTCCTTTACCTCGGCTATTAGCTCTTTTAGTAACCGCCCGGTCTTGAGGCTGAACGGTACGAACCGGAATTTACCGCTCTTAGCGTTCTCGGCTTTAACGGTAATGTTTTGTGTCTTAAAGTCGATATCATCAGCGGTAAGCGCGAGTGCCTCACTGATTCTCAACCCGGTGTCTAGTAGTAGAACGATTAGAACGTAATCCCGAAATCCAGCGAATCGCTTAGTATCAGGAATGCGTACCAGCCGCTTTATTTCATCCATCGTTAGCGCCTCTACCGCGTCCACGGGTTCTTTAACGAGCTTGACAGCATGGAAAGGGTTGTCATCGGTGTATTTTTCGGATTTTAGGAAGTTAAAGAAATCGCGCAAATGTTTCAAATGCGTGTTAACCGTGGAAGGCGATAAACCCGCCGTTTTATAGTCGTCATCGACAAATTGGTTATTTTCGTGTTTTACGTGGTTATACCGTAGATAGGAAATGAACTCCCGAACGGTCTGAACGCTTAACGCCCGCAAGGGTACATCTTGATGTCCGTTGTCTTCGACGAACTGTAAGAACTTGTTAACGGCTAGCCGCTTGTTAGTTAACGTGCCTTTCGCGGTGCCCTCCGCTTGTTTGGCGTAAATGTACATTTCGGATAGTTCCGGTAGGCTTGCTAACGTTTCATTAGAACGACTTAACGCCCGCTCTAGCTTCGCGCGGCCGCGTCTTCCGTTTTTCGGCAATAAAAAAACCCCCTTAACACGCGCAAATAACGTGTCAAGAGGGTTAATGTCGGCACAAAAAAGTGTACCGCTACCCTACCGAGTGAATGAACGTTAACACTCCGGTAAAATAACGGTACACCAACGCTTTTAAACCGTGTGGTGGAGCATAGCGGGCTCGAACCGCTGACCTCTACACTGCCAGTGTAGCGCTCTCCCAGCTGAGCTAATGCCCCGTGTTCAATTGACTACAATAGTTATTGTATCCAGATGGAACACCAATGTCAACAACAAAATATCCATTCCGGAAAAGTTATTTTCTTTTACTATTGAAATATATTATCCACCTGAGTCGAGTTACAATCCCACCTCGGTTTCTTCCTTTCATCACAGCAGGCCCCTCGATCATCCCAAGATTCAGACTTTGCAAAATTCCCCTCTGCATCTATGCGGCATGGTATGATGCTTACAGGAGGTTTGTCGACATGGAAAAGTTACTCACTCAATCTAAACCATTACAAGAAAACGGGTTCATTCGTTTCGACCTTAAACAATTGTGGTCATATCCGACACTGGGAGAAGAGTTGTCACAATTGCAACAGGCGTTCGCCGATCTGCCGCCTGATCCTTATGCACCGAATCACACACGTTTCCGCCGCTATTCTCGGGCTATTATCTTGCCGTGGGATGGCACTTTTTACTGGCTACCAAACCATGTCCGGGAAGATGGCGTGGAAGTCTGCGAATATTTTCAAGGGACCTTCAATGCCGAACATGTGGATACCTACCGGGCATTCGCGCCGCTGTCTGAAGCCACAAAGGCAAATCCCCTGTTACATAACATCATCCTCCATGATTATGAGCAAACGTTTTGGGATACGCGCGAATTGGTGATGCCCATTCATGTCGGTGTGCATTTGGTCAATTTTCTTGTGAAACCGGGCGAAGAAGCATTCGCATCCCCCAACCACATCCATCAGGACGGCGAGCCGTTCACATTTGCTCATCTGATCACATACCGCAATGTGAAGGGTGGCCTTAATGCCATTGCCCATCCTGACTGTACTGGCAAGCAGTTGGATGAGGTTCCGGAACATCTGATTCACACGCGATTCACGTTGACCGAACCCCTGGACTCTTACGGCGTTTGCGACAGGATGGTCAGCCACTATGTCAGCCCTGTCACTTGCGGCCCCAACGGCAACATCGCTGAGCGCGGCATGTTGCTGATCGATTATACGCCGACGGTGATTGCAATCACATAAGATAGCGTAATTGAATGGAGAAAAAAGTTCCATTAGCAAACGATAAAAAAGCCCACGGCAGGTTGTTCCGTGGGCTTTTTACTAATAGAGCAAATCTTCCAGATTGAATTCGTCTGATTTTTTCTTTTGCAATTCTTGCTTGTGCCACTTTGCATCGGCGACGGCCACTTTGTTTAATTGCATCGTATCATTATAGCTGAGCACCGCCACATGCTCTCCCAATTGGTAATAAGATTGCTTCACTTCTCTTTTGACCGGATTGCCAAACACCTTATTCACTCCGGCAATTTTCCAATGATTATCTTTTTGCTCCACTTCGATTCGTGTCAGTCTGTCTTCATGGAAAGTTAATCTGATCGCTCGATTCTTGTATTCATAACCGATGCGTTTGATTTTCTGCTCTTTATCTTGCTCTTCATACACCAAGTCCTTGCCGCAGGTGGTCAGCACCTGGTCATAAGAAGCACCCAAAGCGCCACAACCATATGCCGGCAAATCCCCAGCCTGCATGTATTGCTTCAGCTTTTGCGCTGCGGATTCCCCACCAGCCAAGGGCAGCTCTTTATCCGGGCTCGCTTTGTATTCCTTTTGCAACGCCGGAACGGATTTGTTCTCTCCCTTTGGTCTGATGTTGCTTCCTTCCAAGCGGATGGTGCGCAACAACCGCTTGTCTGGATCATACACGAAGGTCACTTTGTTCTTGCCCACAGGATAGGCATATTCGCTCACTTCATCATTAAGTCCATTGTGTTTTGTGTCATTGAACTCTTTTTTTACCTTATTGAAAGTCACCTGTGAGAAAGCAGGATCAGTCACTTCCATCTCCGTCAACACTTCATTGGTGAAGAAATACGTCACCGACCGACCTGCTTCCCCTTTGATCCGCACTTCATGTCTCAATTCAAACGGGGCAGTCGTCGATTGCGAACGCAATTGATACACATAGTTGGGGCACTCTTTCATCACTTCATCCAAGTGATCCCCCAGTGCGCCGCAATCGCCGTAGATCAATTCATTCTTCTGCGCCAATCGTTTTGTCTTCACCTCTACCGGCTCATTACCGGCAATCTGCATCACCCATTGGTTGGTTTGATCCTCGAACGCAATCAGAATTATACTCAAGATCCCCGGGATCAACAGCACGCCAAAGACCGCGGACAACCATTTCTTTTTTTTCGACATGATCATTTCCCTCCCTTGCCATTAACGATAGGTTTGTTTCTCTTTAAACTCCCTTTTGATATAGCCAAAATTCGGCTCAAACATATCAGCTCGGCGCAACCAGATGTCTTGGCACTTGTTTTCGCTGAAAGAGAACGTAATCTCTTTCCCATCTATCTTGTATGTAAGATAAAGGGATTTGCTATCTAAGAACGTACTTTCTTTCTCCTGCATCGGCTTACCAAACACTTGCTTCACTTGTTCTGGGGTGATAGCGAGCGAAGGTCTCTCCACCGTTTTAAAATTTTTCTCAGAATAAGAGAAAGTGTTCACAGAAATGGAAGCCAATACTCCACGATAAAACTTGGTCTTGATCTCTCTGTTTTTAAAGGCCCAATTCACATATTGAGTTTCTTCTCCCATGTCGTAACCCTTTGCAGATACGAGGGCGCCACACTTCTTGTATACCTCTGCCAAACTGCTTCCCAACGGGCCACAGTCGTAATTGATCATGTCCCCTTTGTCAAAGGCGGCCTTCAGCTTGAGCACCGCATCCATGCCGCCACTCGCTTCTTTGTGAGCAGGTGCCCGATGAACTCGGTTATAAGGATCATACTTCTTGACATAAGGGTATTGTTTGGGATCTTCTAACTCGATTTGTAACAACTTTTTGTTATCCTTGCGAACAGTAAATTTTAATTCTTGTCCGCCTTCCATGTTGTATGTGTATGTTTGCGTTTTTATTTTCTCTTTGCCCTCTGTTTTCTCAAATTCAAACGGCTTATTATTTGTTACGCCAAACGTGCGCTGGATATCGTCCAACGTCGTCGACTGAAACATGTTGTCAAGCACAGAGATCCGTTTCAATCTCTCATTATTAAAATCAAGTAAAATGATATGATGATCGCCTTTTTGATAGCCCAGAGTTTGAGTTATCGCATCAGAGAGGAGCGTTCTTCTACTCAATGCAGGTTCACCACAGTTGTCCACCACACCGCGCACGGTAGAGCCTAACACACCGCAATCGTAATGGATCAAGTTCCCATCTTTAACCAATCGTTTCAATTGATCCATCTCGGTTTCTTTCGCCTGTTCTATTCCCAACAGATCCCATACCCATTCTTTTGCTTTTCCCTCGTATGCCGTCAATACGATCGACATCACCGTAGGAATGAGAATCACCCCGAACAAAAACGAGAAAAAGCGCTTCAAACGCTTGCGCTTCGGCTTGTCCCGATTTACCGGCTTGTACTCCAGTGCATCTTCAACCTTCTCTTGCATCAAATCATCATTGATATCATCCGACACAAAGCGACGGCCCATCATACTCACTCCTTTTCCATGTTTCTCCTGACATTCCTTCATTTTAGCAGAAAACCAAACTAAAAACAGTTGCAAAAATTAAAATAAAAAATGAAAAGACACTCTTTCCTTATTGGATGAGTGCCTATGTTCCGGTCACGTCCCACCAGTAAACCATTTGGGGACGTTTCTATGGGATAAGCGCATAGAACAAGGCGACAAGACCATATTCCCGCTTGCCGCCTTACTAAAACTATCGATTTAACGTATAGCCTGCGTCAATCAAAAACATCGCATCACGTACGGACTGATACATCCCGCGATCCGCCTTAACATATTTGGCCAATCCCAAATCCTCCACCGCATCCGGTTCGCGGGCGTGAGCCGTAAGCAAGGCTTCGGTCAACTTCGCCCGCAACTGGGCATCCATCTCCGGGTGGGCAGCGATGGGTGAGCCAGGAATTAACTCTGATTTCCAAAGAATGGTCAAATCATCTGGGCTGATCTCTCCGCTTTTCAACATTTGCTCATAGGATTGATTGTCCAGCGCCCCTGCCACAGCCCGGCCGCTCTTCACCGCTTTCGCCACCGCGTCATGACTTCCCATGAACCGTGCTTCACTGAAGAATTGGTGCGACTGGATATGCAATAATTGAAAGTAGGCATTGGGCATCAAAAAGCCGGATGTGGATGTGCGATCCACGAATGCAAACGGCTTGTCCCGCAAGTCTGCGATCGAAGTGATGCCATTGCCCCGGCGGGTGACAATCAAGCTACGGTATCCACTTCCCGTTTTTGGATATGATTCCATCACCAAAGGAACGGCGCCGATTTCTTTCTCCGCTTTCACAAAAGAATAAGCACCAAACAGGGCGAAATCAATCTTCCGTTCCTTCATTGCCGCAATCACGTCGTCATAATTGTTCGGCATATACAATTCAATGTCAACGCTCAGCTCTTTCTCCAAATAAGCAATAAGGCTTTCATAACGCTCGCGCATCTCCGCAGAATCCCCCTTGGGTACTACGCCCATGCGCAAAGTGACATCACTCTTGGCACCCGCCAACGAGCTGCAACCTGCTAACACAATTAATAAAATCAAACCGGATAATAACCAGATAAGTCCTTGACGTTTCATACCTTCCGCCTCCCGCAGTTACAGGGGTCATCATATCCCTTGAACCAGTGTAAGGGAAGATCCCCAAAAACACACGAACAAAATCCCCCTTCTATTCCGTTTATTACCATTTTCGAGCACTTCAAAAAAGCCTCGGGACTTGACTGACCAGTCAAATCAAGCGATGGCGCAAATAAAGGATTTTTTTTGAAATGATATGGGTATATGCCTAGGAGACCGCCTAATGAATAAAAACAGCTGAAGAAGCCACGTTCAAAAACCTTTTCATCACTTCAAAGCCTGAAAAGGCTCATTGGGTACAAGGTTTACTACTGGTGGTCGTAGATTGTAAACTATACACCTCCTTCCCATTTATGATATAAGATTCTTCTCTCAATTTACCTTTTCTGCTTCTTTCTACATGTCCACTACACTTGTTACCAGATGTACATCAATCAAAAGAAGTTACTATCGGCTTTCCTTTTTGCTCGGCCACAGCGATCGTTCTGTCAGTGGACACATCATTATTGATTATCCATTTTTGTTGATCCTTATCATAATAAAGGTGAATCTCTCGCACTGGATCTCCATCGAAAGAATCGGAGGGATCGCGGAATGTTTGCATCATTTCGACAATGACAGAAAACTCTTCATTTCCGCTGTATGTAGCGTTCACTTTCCCATCCAAATAGATCTTGGTGCCTTTAATATCTATGCGTAACCCTGGGTCGGCGTTCTCGATTTTCAACCGCAGCTTGTCCATTTCATACGCTTCCCAGTCAACATTCTTCATCAGGGAAGGATCACGCCGATTAATGGCATCTTCTTTTTGCTTGGCATAGGTGTTTATCACTTGCACCAAGGTGTGGGCAACTTCCTTCGAGTTTACCCATTGTTCATGTTGTTGCGCACGTTTGTCTTCCTCTATAAAATAATCGCTTGCTACACCAAGGATGCTAAACACTTGCACACATCCTCCCACATTCAAAAACAAGAGAAAAACAAGGCCCCACTTAAACAATTTGTCATGTGTTTGATACTTGAAGACCATCCGCCCGATTAAGGTTCCCAATGCCCCACCGAGCAGAGACCATAAAAACAGACGCCCTCCGGAAGGTCGGAAATAGGCAAAAGTTCTCAACCGTTCTTCTTCTTCAATTGATTCTTGATTCCGCTCCCGCCCCACCAGGAGGAAACAGTACACATTAATAAAGATGACATATAATACAGGGATGACATAGAAAAACACAGTCGGTCCCATTCCATTGAAAAAGAAAAAAAACAATACCAGCGGAAAGATGATCGAAACAACACAGATGGCTAAAAACATAAATAGACATCCATGAAAACGTGATACACCTGGATCTCGTGACATCATGCTATCCTCCACTCCCACTGCATCTTTGTATCAAGATACATTTAACAACCGTTGTATTGCAAAGAAAATCTATGCATGCAATACTGATTGTTATAAAAACAAATATATTATAACTGATTTTGTCATTCTAACATGAATTTATTCGTATGCTTAGCCTTTTCTATCTCCACAATCTAATGAACAGCCCACCTTCATTAATTCCTCTCCATTCTTTTTCGCACAATAATTTACTTTTTTCCAAAAAACGATCACAATATATAAACACGTTGAACTTTATTCAAAATAATTATAAATTGTATATGTTATATAATTAACAATTTCAAATGCGTAGAGAACATATGACTTGAGTGCCTGGGGTACATTCAAGGATGACCTGGCAAAAACCACTGTGTCCTTTATTCGTGCTTTCAATAAAAATGTTCAGGTGTATTACGAAAAAGAGCTCATTCTCAAGTTTGCCTTGGTCGAAAAAAACGGGAACTAATATATATACTAATGAGACAATCGTCAATGAAACCTTACAGAAAGATGTGATGAAAAATGGTACGACGTGTCTGGCGGTATGACTATGGACTTGGAACGATTTATGCCGAGTTGGACAAAAGCAAAACCTCGATGATGGATCTAATTCAGAAAGCATTCGCTATTGCAGATGACTTCGGATATATCAGTCGAGTCGAAATCACCACTGAATCAATTGGCGAAGATGCATTTGTTGAACAATATAATGTACAAGGAACAGGAGCATTTAAACCAATCGATCAGTTACATATCACAACTAAAGCCCCAACTGAAGAATTCATTGCATTTATAGAAAAACATCCTGATGTTAGAAAGCTTAATTTCTCATTAAGTACAACCGGAGTAGATGATCATGGTCGCACTGTTCTTATAGGTGGAGCCGTAAATCTGACTATCTATCTTGAACCTGACGAAGAGTGGGGCATGAACATCTTTATCAATACAGATATTTTCATCCCCTTGTTTTGGATCAAAGATGCCCGCACAGAAGCAATGGCCGAAACTAACGCTCCTGTCCTGAAACGATTACTTGAAAATTGCTTAACCCGCTTCCCTGTCACCGAATGGGAGTGGTTAGACACCTTGTATTACACAGAAACATATCTTAATCAATCCGTTAAGTAAACTACTATCAACAGCGAGGCAAACATGTATCAACTAATAAGTTATACACTGCACATCGTGAAGATGATACAGCGACCCTATACAGAAAGGTGTGATGAAAATTGGCAATACGTATCTGGCGTTATAACTATGGTCTTGGAACAATCTATGCCGAGCTGGACAAAAGCAAAACCTCGATGATGGACATAATCAAGAATGCATTCGCCATAGCGGAAGATTTTGGATTTATCAGTCGAGTCGAAATAGCTACTGAATCAATCGGTGAAGATGCATTTGTTGAACAATATAATGTGCAAGGAACAGGAGCGTTTAAACCAATCGATCAGTTACATATCACTACCAAAGCCCCGACTGAAGAGTTTTTAACCTTTATAAAAAAACACCCTGATGTCAATGAACTTTGCTTCTCATTAAGCACAACAGGAATAAACGATAAGGGCCAGACTGTTCTAATAGGCGGAGCCGTGGATCTAATCATTTATCTCAACCCCGACGAAGAGTGGGGGATGAACATATTTATCAATACAGATATTTTCGTCCCTTTGTCTCGGGTAAAAGATTCTTGTACTGAAGCAATGGCAGAAACAAATGCCCCTGTCCTGAAACGATTGCTTGAAAACTGCTTAACACTCTTTCCTGTCACCGAGTGGGAGTGGCTTGACACCCTATATTATACGGAAACGTATCTTAACCTTTCCGTAAAGAACAAGTAACCTACTATCTAATAGCAAGACGAACATCTATTGACACCTAAGCTACCTGTTTATCGAGATGCTGCACAGACCAAACTTGATTGGGAAGCTCACAGAGTAGCCTCTTTTGAAGACAGAATGCAGGCGCTCAGACCTTATCTTACAGGCTACGCGGAAGAAAAATTCATTAACTTTAGAAATAATTCTTCTAGCAAAAAAATGAAGCAGCTTGGCTGGGAACGGTCGGTGAGATCGAGTTCCTAGAGCGTCAAGTTTTTGAAAATAAACAGATCGTTGAAGTATTAGAAGACGACCGTGATATACACATTTATCCAGATACCAAAATTTCAAACCCTGTTTTTCTAATTGAACAAGAAATATATGAAGTGAAAGGGATCAATAACATTTCAGGGAAAAAAGTGCAATCACTGGTCAATTGGAAAAAGCCAATACAAAAATAAAAAGCTCCGGCTATGATACGCCTACTTATACTGATGATCAACAGCCACAGGGCATCGCATCGCTGCAATTTATCGGGAAAGAGCTAAAGTTGTCGCTTCGACCTTTACCAAAGCAAACCGGAAGCCGAGCGCAACCGGATTGAGCAGGAAATGCAAGAGCAGAAGAAAAAGAAAACCGCTCCAGTAAAAGAAAGAACAACAGAAGACACTTCAGATGGATGGAATTCGCTGAGTGATGTTATTGATGAAATCACTGAGCTTGATTTGACTGCAATGGAATCTAAGCAAGAGAAAGAAGCGGAGTCCATCGAAGCGGCTTTGGCCGAAATTAAGCGCGAGTTGGATGATTTGGATAAGTCTGGATTATTTGCAGTGGACAACAACCAATCTGCAGGTTAATAACACCAAAGGCAGGAACAACCATGTCTGTTATGGTTTCCTGTCTCCGAGCGTAAAAAGCTCTTTAAGGAAACTTTTGTCGATTTCTACATCATCTGAAATATTCACAAAAACATATTTTAGATTATAATTGAATTATTAAATTAAAAAGGTGTGATGAAAATTGGCAATACGTGTATGGCGTTATAACTACGGACTTGGAACGATTTATGCCGAGTTGGACAAAAGCAAAACCTCGATAATGGATCTGATTCAAAAAGTATTCAGTGTAGCAGAAGACTTCGGATATATCAATCGAGTTGAAGTAACCACCGAATCAATCGGTGATGACGCTTTTGTTGAAACCTATAATTTACAAGGGGTAGAACCATTTGAACAACCAATTGAAAAGTTGAATATTACTACCAAAACACCGACAAAAGAACTCATTGCGTTTGTAGAAAAAAATCACGATGTCAGCAGGCTTTACTTCTCCTTATGCACCACCGGTATAAATGAATATGGAAACACCGTTCTTTTGGGACGTGCCGTACAACTAGTCCTCTTTCTTGAACCTGACGAGGAGTGGTGGATTAATATCCATATTAATACTGACATTTTCGTTCCATTCTTTTGGGAAAAAAATGACTGCACAGAAGCAATGGCACAAAAAAACGCCCCCATCCTGAAGCAATTGCTTGAGAATTGCTTAACCCGCTTCCCTGTCACCGAGTGGGAGTGGCTTGACCCTCTGCCTTATATGGAAGAATATCTCAAACTATCCGTTAAGTAATCTACTATCAACAGCGAGGCGAACATCTATTGACATCTAAGCTACCTGTTTATCGAGACGCTACACAGACCAAACTTGATTGGGAAGCCCACAGAACAGCCTCTTTTGAAAACAGAATGCAGGCGCTCAGACAATAATCTTGATTTGAAACAATTGGCGAAACCGACTTATTGGAGCAAAATGCTATTGAAAACAAACAGATGTTAAAATGTTAGAAGATAACCGTAACGAAAAATTTTGTCCTAGAGTCAATGTTTCAAACCCAGACATGGATTAGGTATTATTCTTGGCTAACAGTTATTAACTTGACAACATGTTAATCCAACTGATCAAGGTTAGCTTGCTTAAAAATCACATCGTTTTAAAATCATATGAATATAGTAAATATCAATGATATAGGAGCCGATCCAAATGGAAAGACTCTATCATCGGCATGATCCCTCTATAGCAGGAGCAATCTATGTTGAAATAGACAAACACAAAACAACAAACTTAGATCTCATTCATAAAATATTCTTGGCCGCTCAATCATTTGGATATGTAAGTTATATAGAAATGGTTACAGTTTCTGCTGGTGGCGATGCATTTAGAAAATCCTTCAATGTACAAGAGACACGAACTTTGGCCTCGCACAATCAAATGAAAGTAACCACATCACATCCAACCGAAGATCTGGTTTCCTTTATAGAGCAAAATGGCGATATCACCGAAATGCACATTGATTTGGGAACTACTTGTTATAATGACAATTTCGAATGGGAAGTATTTGGAGAAGCCATCACACTCTCATTCTATACCGAGGCTGACGGAGAAGATTGGGGGCTATATATCAAGGTAAACACAGATATCTTTGTACCATTCCGCTGGATCCGTGATAAACGAACAGAGGAAATGGCACGAATGAACGCACCCAAACTAAAACAACTCATCCAAGAAATTATCAGTCTTTTGCCCATAACCCAATGGGAATGGGAAGAGTATAAAGATTTTGTGATAGCGTATTTAGAAGGAAACATGTTTGCATCAGACAATAAAATATCTCACCTTTAAAACATGCCAAAATTAACAGGATGATTAGTTACGATAGCATTAACTGAAACCATAGCAAAAGAAAGTAATCAACCACAACTAATCCAATACTTAAAGAGTCAGCAAGGAAAAAATTAACATTGTGATGCCGACCAAAAAAAACCTTCTAACAAGCTTGTGAGAAGAGTTTTTTTGGATTATAAAACAAAATAGCCCCGTTTCGGGGTTATGTATGGGCAGGAACCAGATGTGTTTTAGCAAAGTCTTTGACGCTGTCAAAGTCGCCATAACGAATCTCTAGGGTCTTGTCCGTTTTTTTGTCAGTTAGATACAGTGGGTGTTTCACTGCTTCTTTGTGGGTGTATGTTTTCCAAAGCCAATTGATCTCATCTACGACAAATGCTTTGTGAGAAGAAAAGTAAAAGCCAGCCCAAACAACGCCTACGCCGTTCTCAACCTCGTCGATTGGATATTCACCGACCAACTCCTCAATTTCCCGCATGTGTGCATAGTACTGCACGGATCGTTCAGGAAATCCAAGGGCGATACCGAGATGATAATGGTATGCACCAGAGTAGGCTTGTACACCGTCCATTCTGTTTTTAAAGTCATTCATCAAGGTGTCATTTTGAAAGAACAGACAGCTGCGCGGCTCATGCGGTAGAACGTGTGTAATGTGTGGATACTCTTTTAATTGGCTGTAAGTTTGATGGGTGTTCAATTCTAACACAGCCGGTTTGTAGCCGTCTAAAAAGGCTTGGTACCAACGCTTTTTCATGGGGACTACTCTCCTTATTGGTATCAATAAAAAGCCAGTCCCAAATATGAGACTGGTTCAAGTATACGTCAAACATTAGACTGTCATCAACCTATTTTTTAAATAATCAGATTAATCAGGCTCGACGACAACTTCACAGCGGGAGCATTTCCACTCCCCGTTGCTCCATGACAGTTTGTCGTCTTTGCCACATGACCAGCAGGCACTAGGTTTTGGTGCCCTGAATTTTTTTGCAATACGGCCTTCGATACACATACCTTTTAGAACAAACCATTTTCCGCGCATCGTCATACCCCCCTCGGTTATTTAACCAGAATAGATAGTGTGGGTAGAGAACGTATGTTGCGGCTACAGTTTTATTATAGTACCTATAACCATAATATTAAATATTTTTAAAAAATTATATAAATAATCTTGATTTTTCTTGTGTAACTCGTATTCTTTGTCCAAGAAATTATCAGTCTTTTGCCCGTAACCCAATGGGAATGGGAAGAGTATAAAGATTTTGTGATAGCGTATTTAGAAGGAAACATGTTTGCATCAGATAGTAAAAAATCTCACCCTTAAAACATGCCGAAATTAATAGGATGATTAGTTACGATAGCATTAACTGAAACCATAGCAAAAGAAAGTAATCAACCACAACTAATCCAATACGTAAAGAGTCAGCAAGGAAAAAATTAACATTGTGATGCCGACCAAAAAAAACTCTTCTCACAAGCTTGTGAGAAGAGTTTTTTTCACCGTCCTGGATCTTCCGGCAGCTAGTTGCAATTCTTTTTTAAAAGGTCGGTCAAGCGGTCGGCGTAGTTGGTGAACATGCCGGTCGCGCCCCAATCGAGCATGCGCTTCATATCCGGTTTTTCGTTGACGGTGTAAGGGTGGAACAGCAAGCCACTCTTGCGCACCTTTTGGACGTACGCGCGGTCAATGCGGTCGAAGTTGGCACCAACCCCGATGGCGTAGGTTTTGATCTCATCCAGTTCACGTTTCGTGATGTGGCCTTGTTCGTTTTCATACCACAGCAGGGTAACCAAGGGGATCTCTGGGTTCAGAGCATGGATTTTTTTCAAGCTTTCTGGGCTGAAAGATTGGATGATCACCTTTCCACGCTTGGCGTGCTTGCCAATGAGCCGATGAGCTTCCAAGGTCTTCAGCAATTTTTCTTCCATGCCCGGGTAGATTTCCGGCGCTTTGGTTTCGATGTAGTAATTGGCACTGTGGCCAAAATGGTGAAGCACTTCATCAAGCGTCGGTACTTTTAATCCTTTGTAGTCCGGCTTCGCTTTATCCGGATATGCTTCGTTGAACCATGATCCGGCATCCAACCGCTTGATTTCAGCCAAGGTGTGATCTTTTACCAGTCCGGTGCCGTTCGTGGTCCGATCCAGCGTTTCATCGTGCATTGCGATGAGGTGGCCGTCTTTGGTCATCTGCAAATCGATTTCAATGTAGTCCGCTTTCATCTTTTTCGCCAGCTGATAAGCGACGATGGTATGTTCAGGCGCATGGCCGGAAGCCCCCCGATGGGCCACATTCAGGATCCGGTCGGGTGACAAAAGATCCTTGTGTCCTTTGCCCGCCAGAGCTGCATCTGGTGCGGCAAAAGCGCTGGTCACCCCGACTGCAAAGCTGAGTCCAAATGCGGCAATGGTCATGGCTACACGTTTCATTGACTTTTTCATTAGCTGTTCCCCCATTGATGTCAGTAGTCAAATGACGGTTTAAACCGTTTTTTGCTCAGATTTGCCTGTGTTCCATGTCAGAGCCAAGAAAAAGATGGCTAAGACACAAGAAGCAATCAACAGTGTAAACATTCCATCCCAACCAAAGCCGTCAACGACATAACCAACAATGGCGCTGGCGAAAGCGGTTCCGAAGAGATACCCGAAAAATCCGGTCAAGCCAGCCGCGGTTCCGGCAGCTTTTTTGGGCACCAAGTCCAATGCGTGCAAACCGATCATCATAACCGGACCATAAATCAAGAACCCGATCGCGACCAGGGCAATGTTATCCAACAAGGGATTGCCTGCCGGATTCAGCCAGTAGATCAATACGGCGATCAATACGCCAGCCATAAATATGACACTAGCCGGTGCGCGCCGCCCTTTGAACAGCTTG
The DNA here is from genome assembly GCF_004343255.1 of Laceyella sacchari. GTDB lineage: Bacteria > Bacillota > Bacilli > Thermoactinomycetales > Thermoactinomycetaceae > Laceyella > Laceyella sacchari. Next base: position 260,522 of record NZ_SMDD01000002.1, read on the forward strand.
TCGCTCATCCATCCGCTCAACAGCATGCCTGGAATGCCAGCATATTCATACAGGAAGTACGCCCATCTGGAACCTTCTGGAGAAAAGCCCTTCGCTTCCGTGAGATAGGTGGGTGCCCAGTCGATGACACCATAGCGCACAAAATACACAAAAATATTGGCGAGGGCGATATACCACAAGAACTTGTTGTTCAATACATATTTGAACAGAATTTCCTTCATGGTCAAATCCTTGTCGTAATCTTCGTTTTCGCTTCCTTGCGGATAGTCGTTTTTGTATTCTTCAATCGGCGGCAAGCCTACCGACTGCGGCGTGTCGCGTACTGTCAGCAAGATGAACAGGGCGATCACCAGCGCAATCATCGCCGGGAAGAAGAACACGCTTTTCCAGGTGGCGAAGATCGCGATGCCCAGTGTCATCAATGGAGCCACCAGACCGCCCCCAATATTATGGGCGATGTTCCACAAAGACATTTTTGTGCCCCGTTCACTGATGGAAAACCAATGCACAACCGTTTTTCCGCTAGGGGGCCATCCCATGCCTTGCGCCCAGCCGTTTAAAAACATCAGCACAAACATCACTGTGATGCTGGATGTAATCGCGGGAATCAAACCGAACGCCATGTTGATAAGGGCTGATAAAATAAGGCCCGTCGCCAGGAAATACCTGGGGTTACTTCGGTCGGAAACGATCCCCATCAAAAATTTGCTGATACCATATGCGATGGAAATAGCTGACAGCACCAACCCCAACTCACCTTTGGAGAAGCCTTCCCGCACCAAATCGGGAATGGCCAAGGAAAAGTTTTTTCGCACCAAATAATAGCCAGCATAACCAATAAAAATGCCCAAAAACACTTGTAGCCGAAGCCTACGATAAGTCGAATCAATCTTGTCCGCTGGCAACCTCTCAATATGAGGGGCTGGCTTGAACAATGTCAAAAGCCAATTCATCGGCAATTCCCTCCTATAATAATTGTTGGGATGAAAAAAGAGACCACAAATACAACCCTTTTGCAACGTCGCAAAAAGTTGACATTAGTGGTCTCCTATCCTCATCACCATTATTAACTTGCCAATACAGAAACGATCTAAGCGCTTCCAACTTTCTTTTATGTTAAGTGATTTTATGTCAAGAATGCAACAATTTTTTTACCGTCGGCCAATCCAATGATTTCCGATGGCTTGGCCGCATGCATATGGATTGGTCAATTAAAACTAATTCATCAAGGTAGGCCAAGCGTTTCAGGTAATGGACACAATTGCTCATCGTGAAGCGGATTACGATTGTTATAATGAAGGCAACTAAGACCAAGGGAGACAATCAGATGGAAACGAAGGAAATTCTGGAGAAATATGAAGAACTAGCCGGCTACTACATGGACGAATTGGACAAATACTCATGGGAATTGTTTACCCTGAAGCCATCAGCAACAGAATGGTCACTCGGTGAGATGTACAATCACCTCATCGAAACGGGCTTTTTACAATTGGCATCACTCCAAGCCTGCGCCACGGCACCGGAAAACCGCAAATTAAAAAAAACGTGGGTAGGCAAATGGGTGTATATGACAGGTGCTATTCCCCCGATTAAAGCCAAAGTGCCACCATCGGCCGAACACACCTCCCAGCAGCCCCGCTCCCGAGAAGAACTTCGACAAAAGCTGGAGCAATTGTCAGCACAAATGAAAGCAATCGCCCCCACCATTGACTCCATCTCGCCTGATCGCAAGGTAAAACACCCGTATTTCGGCAATATCAACGCCCAAGAATGGTATCATCACATCGTGATGCATTTCGCCCACCATTTGCGGCAAAAGAAACGGCTGGACGAGTTTATCGCCGCTCACGAGGCGTAAGGCTCGCTATTTTTTGCGCCCAAGCAAAAAACTCCCATCCGAACCATAGATGGAAAAAAGGGAAATGCCACACAGCTAGAGTGCGTGGCACTTCCCGTCATATACCGGCGAAAGCGCGCCTTCCCATTGGTATGCCAATCAAACGGTCACCCCCGGTTTGTCACCAACGCCATCGTCAAACCGAAGACCGACAACATCAAAAAGACATACAGAACCTTTTGCGCGAGTGAAAAGTCAGACAGTTTGCGCGGAAACAAAGCGGCAAGCTTCGTCCAGACCACCATCGCGAATCCGACTCCCAAGAGATGCGCAAAAAACGCTTGTTTCAGCAGCAGAGCCAAGACAAAAGCCAGAAACAGGAGCCCCACTCCCCACATCCGACTCCTCGGATCATCCACCATCGTCCGCTCCCTTCACAGTTCATCCGCTCTTGCAAACGCTTTCGATTAGGAACTTTTATATTTATTTTCGCGCATCTAGTGCTTCATTTCAATCGTTATCTTATGTTCCTCGCCCCAAGTCGGCCCCTTTGTTCACCTAAAAAAAACCCGTGATCGAGCATTCGATGCACGGGCGGACAAGAATCCATTATCAGTTGTTGATGTAACGATCAAACACAAAACCGAAATCTGTCACCATGTAACGACTTCTTGTGCTGGCGAGCCAATCAAACGCGATTTGGTTCAATTCCTTAAATTGTTGGCTGAGCATGCCTTCTGTACTTCTGATTTGGCTCAGGGTGTTGGAGGCCATCTCGATGCTCTTTCTGGACAAGCCCAGCAATGCTTCGCTGTCCGCCTGCACCATGGAGATGCGAACGAGTGATTTGTACAAGTCTTTCAACTCATTAATATGTTTTTTATGTACATCGATCGAGTACTCCACGTTTTTGCCGAGCATAAACTTGATCTCCGCGTCCATATCCATCACGCCAGCAGTTTCCAAGGTAACATTGGAGATGCGATAGTTGCAGTAGTCGTACCGGTACAGTGTGCGTTTTTTGCTCGATGCGCTGGTTCCATCCAGGTGAATCAACGCTCTGTTGGTGAAGCAATACTCATCGGCCTTCGACTTGATGAGGAAGTAGATCCGCTCATTATCTTCATGCATCACATAATCGTCGGTATCTACCTTGTTATAATCTTCCGGCTTAATTACAATCCCCACATCGCTCAGGCCAAGTACATCAGATGCCACTTTTCCTAACATGTTACCATTCCCTTCCTTTGTGTCATGCGATTTTTTAAAAGCTATGAAATCATGACTTTGACACCTATTATACTATTATCTCATCTTCTTACGACATAGATTTATCCGTTATGAAACGAAACAAAACCTATTGAAAAAAGATAGTTATCCTTCTTTGCCACACCCGTTCATCTCTGTCTCTGGATTCTACTTGACCTGCGCACGCAACCATGCTTCTGTATCGGCCGGACGCACACCTTTAACAATCCGCTCGATTTTCCCGTCCCGATTAATAAAATAAGTGGTCGGAATCACTTGAATTTGATACTGGTTTGATACACGGTCTTGTGTATCCATTACCACAGGAAACCGAATCCCATAATCTTTGGCAAAGAATTGGGCTGATTTTACATCATCCCGTTTCGTCCAATTGACAAACACAAACTCCACTTGCGAACCGTACTTTCGATGCCACTCCACCAACAGCGGGGCCTCCTTATGGCAAGGATCGCACCACGTGGCGAAAAAACTGATAATCGCTGGTTTGCCTTTGGCATGGCTGTATACGTATTTTTGACCGTCAGTGGTCTCAAGCGTAAAAGCGGGTGCCGGGTCCCCTGGGCCGAGTTCTGATGAGCCTGGCAATCCCTTCTGCAAGATGGCGATGCCAACCAAAATCAAGAGTAAAGCCCCTATGAAAATTGATTTCTTCATTGTCTCCATTCTCCTATCGTGTCCAGCCTATCCATTTTCTAATATAGAAGAAATCTCATCCAAGAGAAAGATAACCATTCAGCGGTGGCGCCCCTCCCCTTGACGTACCCGCCCCTCATAGTAAATATCGTGTTTTAATCACGATCAATCATGTGGAAAAGATGATCATCATAAGTAGCGAATGCATTTCCATCATTCCACTTAATAATGTTTATTGGTACAATATTTTGGTATATTAAAATTAAAGAATTGACTAACAGAGTAGGTGGCCGTGGCCATGCATATCGGAGAAAAAATAAGACAGCTTCGCATGATGAAGAATATGCGACAGAGTGAATTGGTCGAGGGCATTTGTTCAGTTGCTTATCTCAGCCGCATCGAAAATGGCAAAACCAAACCATCCGCCCCATTTATCCGCGCCGTATGCCAGAAGCTCGGCATTGTTCCCGATGACATCTGCGACGATGATTCCAACAAAAAAAAGCAACGGATTGCCAACATCATCAACCAGTACAAAAAAACGCGCATTCTTAATGAAACGGATGAATACCTGCTGAAAATCGCTCTGTTTGAATCGCACCTGCTGGACACACGAATCAACATTTACACGATATTGATCCGGCACTATCTGACAGACAACCGCATCAGTGAAGCGCAACAAGTGTTTCAATTGTCCAAGAAATCGGTTCCCGACGAGGTTCCACCCGACTTGTCCATCGAATTTTTCTACTACTATCTCAACTGCGGCAACATCTTTTTCAGCACGCAAGATTACATCAAAGCGACTCATTATTACGAGCTGGCTGAGCGCTTGTCTAACCGTGTTGGAGAAAAAGATTTGGCGATCCTGTTTTATAATCTCAGCCTTGTTAAACAGCATCTGTCGCAGGACAAAACAATCTGCCTGCACTATTCGCAAAAAAGCTTAGATATACATAAAAAGCTGGGCAATGAAGTGGATCAGGCCAAAGTGCTGATTACCAAAGCAACGCAATACAACTTGAACCATCAATACAACCGAGCGATCAAGTGTTTGGATGAGGCGTTGGAAATCGTGTTAAAAACCGAAAACGTCAACTTCCTCGGCATGATTGAATACAATTACGGCCGCGCATACCAATCAAAAGGGGAAATTGACACCGCCATCAAACACTATGAGACATGCCTCCAGCTACGTAGTAAAATCGGCGCGGAACAACCGAAAGTGCACACATACCGGGAATTGATTCTCATCTACATGGAACGCAAAGATTTGGGGAAAGTGGACCAATATTTGAAAGAGGGCCTGCGAATCGCGGAAACCTATCAACAATGGTACCACTATGTCGAGTTTCACATGTTTAAAGCGCTATTGTACAAATCGCACTTTCAAGAACAGCTGTATGAAAAAGAAACACAGAGGCTGATTGATATGGCTGTCGAAAAGAACCAGCTAAACTTGGCAAAAAAAATGGCCCACGATTTGGGGCGACATTACTACGAGAAAAATGCTTACAAAAAGGCGGCCGATTTTTACGATATGGCTCTGCGATTTGAGGCCCTATTGCACGCACCCACCACCTTGGCAGACAGCGAAAGCTGATCCATTTCAGGTTCAGTTTTCGCTGTCACCATATGGGGTGCCATCTCTCTGCATCAATCTTCAGACGGCATACCGCCTGGAGGAGGTTGATCGCCTTTAGTGGTCACATCACCCGTCCCTGGTTTTTGCGGCTTTTTGTTTTTGAGGATTTCCTTGCTTTCCCTCTTTTTGCCGCCAACGGTCGGCATCGGCTGCTTTTCCATCGAAACCTCTCCTTTCTCATGGTACTTTGTCTGATGAATAGATGCGCGGCATCCCCCTTAGGTTTCAAAACCGTGCCCCTTTTCGGATCACTTGTCTACGGCGCTCGTCAAACAGAAAATTCCCTTTTTATATCGTTTTTTTGAAATAAGTGGGTTATAATGGCGAAAAAATCTGATCACTGCCTTCTTGCTACGCCGCTCAAGTGCATCTTCAAACCGCTTTTCTATTCATATAAAAATTAAATCATTTTCATCATCTGAAATCTAGTTAATCCGACTGGTTAAATGACAGGAATTCATAGCTGTTTTAAACGACAATTTAACCATCTCATTTAACCATTTTTGCCGATCTTTGCTCACTCAAACGATGCCACAACCTCAGAACAACGATATTTCATCAAAACAGCTTCGTTAAATTAAGGTTCATATGACGTAAATATATCCAGATTTAACTCATTGCACTAAACTTTGCGTCCTTTTTATAATAAAAACGCAATCTCCTCTCAGCTTTTTTTCGCGGAGGCATAGGCGTGGAGAAAACCATACAAACATTCTTGAGTCAATGCCCCAACGAACAGTGGATTGAACATCACCCCGTCCAAATGGAACCCGAAAAGGTGTATATAATCCAAGCCGGTTATGGCACCTTGTGGGAAACCAAAGAGGATGGCAACCATGTCTTGTTGGATGTCTTGCAGGAAGGAAGCATATTTGAGGTACCGTTCATCCCAGATCGGACCTGTGAGTTTCGCCCCCACAGCCCCGTCCAGGTCTCCATCTGTGATTGGCGGGAGGTTCTCCACTCTCCCATCGCCGCTTCCGTTATCGCTGAATTGCGAAAATATTGGACCCGCGTACAAACTTTGCAAATGATCAAACATAACAAATTTGTGGAGGATCGACTCATCCAATTTCTTTTCTTCCTTGCTCAGCCATTCCCATCCAAGACCACCGAGCATCAGCTTGCCCTGCCCTTTCCCATCACGCATGAAGAGCTGGCTGCCGCCATCCTCTCCACTCGCGCCACCATCACCCGCTGCCTGAGCCAATTGCGGCGCGAGTGCAAAATTGATTATTTCCAAAAGCAAGGAAAACGTTACATTCTGTTAACCAATCGCTTTATTCATTCACTCATGTCTACCCAGCCGGAAATTTGTTTGGCGAAACTTACCCCATCTACTGACATAAGTAAGGCAAAGCGCATCTCTTAACGCTTTGTCTATTTTTTTTAAAACAACCTCAGGACGGAGCAACCTAAGGATTCCCCTGGGTAGCCTCCTCACGGATCAACTGATAGTGGATGTGAAGAAACCGCCATTTCCATATCCACATCTCATGCTCAGCTTTCATCTTGCCTTCGTCATCCACCCAGACATGAAACCGTTCATGCAAAGGTAAAACCACCAAACCCCAGTGCGAGGCCCAGTAAAGCCCCTGATCACCCGGCTTCCCTCCTTGCATGCTCGTCAGAACCAACCCATCGCTTTTCCCTTTCGCCCCCGCACCATGCTCCAGCCGCAACACGCCGGTCAAGTTGCCACCGGGAAACGGCAAGGCAATGTTCATATATGTCTCCTCTGCCAAGGTATGAATGGAATAAACCGCTACAAATACCGTTCGGCCCGTTCCAGCATACGTGCGAATCCAAGCGCGGGGTGCCACCCTTCCGTCGCACGCTTCTTTCACTGCCGCCAGTCTACTGTTCATTTCCGTTACTTTTTCTCCAGCTGAAGGGAGATGACATTGCCCGATGCGGCCAGTTAATCGACTAAACCATGCGGAAAAAAGCCGGAATCCTTTTTGCCACTCTATTTTCGCCTCCAGTCGGTAGACCAAGGTATCCTCATAAAAAGATCGAATCGAAGGATGAACGGCATCCGGATCAAAATCAGGCCGGGCGAAAACAGCAAAATTATCTACCAACCCTCGCACGCAGCGCGTTTCATCATCCCATCCCAAGCGGGTCAAGATGTCGGCACCAATCCGACCCTTTGCCGCAAGCAAACTATGCGGAATCACGGACGGCAATCCGCGCGCTGGAGGCAAACTCGCACACCAAGCCCACGCTCCGGCCGTCACAAAGCCAAACGCGTTGGCAATCCCATGGAGGAGAACCATTTCCTCAATGGTGAAAAAAGAAAACTGCATCATCCGCCCCAAGCTATATATGACAGACAAAGCCATTGTTCCCCATATAGTTACGGAAGACAGTAGAAACAAGGCCCGAATCCATCCGAGCTGTTCCCGCTTCCATACCACGGGGAGAAGCAGTGCGGTATAAAGTAGCATGGCTCCGACAAACCAAACGACTGCGACAAACTCCAGTACGGTGGAGAAAGTGATGCCCATGGCCACCAATATCGGACCGGTGATCACTCCTATGGACATTAACCGGTACCGAAGAGGAAATTTGACGCGCCAGTCCACTGCGCGGCCTAATAAGCCGACAAAGATTGGCACCACAAAAGCGGAATAATGAAAATGGATGCCAGTCAAAGCTACAATCTCTTCACTGAAATGAAGGACAGGCATCCCAAAGCGACTTGCCGTCAACCATCCCCCACCGATCGCCAAGTAGAGCAAACCGCAATCTATCGCCAACTCTTCCCATGCATGGCGGTTTCGCTCAAGCAGGCGTTTGCAGCCGTACACCGCCACTACCACGGTGAAGACGAGCCACGGCACAGAGAGAATCCCGGCAAGATTACCCTTGGGCAAAAGAAATGAAGCCGCCCCCAGTCCTGCACACCACGGATAACTGCGCCAACACCATTGGTACACACGATCAATCTGTCCCAAACGGTTCTTCGTTTCGGTCAGGCAGAGCGTCAATGGCACGGTCACACCGATCGCCCACAGCAATAATTGCTCCACCAGATCATTTGTGAAAAATATCACAAACACAACCATAACCAAAGCCGGCAATACCCGTTTCATCGCTGGTTTACTCATGGTTTCACTCATTTCTTCTGCGAAGTCATCAGTTGTTTTGCTCCCTCTTCATTATACAATGAGCACAGCAAATGCCACTAGGGTGTATCCGGCTAATCAAGTTGGTATGGCAGAAACTTTTTCTCGAGGAGCACTGATGCACAAGTGAAGCGAATAAAAAATAGTTTTGCGCCGCTGGCCTATTCGTCAGACACACTCAAGCTTGATGACTAAAAAACACCATGCCGGAAAGCATGGTGTTCTGTCGTCACTTCTTCGGTTCAAAAAATTCGATCCACTCCCCATCAGGGCCGTGTACAAAGAAATAGCGACCAACAGGCAGGGTGGTAATCTCCTCGTCTTGAAAAGAGACATTTAGTTGCTTCAATCGTTTCCATTCCTCTTCGATATCATCCACAGTAAATGCAAGGTGGTGGACTTTGCCTTCCTCCGGCAACGCTTTCGAATATCCCTGAATCAGTTCCACCTGCGTCTCCTCTGCCCCCGGGAAACCGAGAAACGCCAATTCCAATCCCCCGGCAGGCACCGTCATGCGGCGGATCAATTCCATCCCCACCACCTGTTGATAAAAAGCCAGTGAAGCATCCATATCTTTTACCATCACGCCGACATGTTCAATTTTGCGAATGGCCACGCTTTCGCCTCCTCACTTGATCGAACCATCCGTTGTCATTCATTTTAAATGATCGGCGCAATAGAAAACACCCCCGACCGCATCAGACCGGGGATGATGCACTTAATTTCTCAACTCCAGCACCGCTTCGGCCGTATTGTAAATGCCGATGCCAATGCCCCAATACTCCGCTCTAAACTTATACTGTCCCGCCGGGGGCAACTTTTTCCCAACCAACCGCAACTCAAATGTGCGCATCGCCCCTATATCTACGCCAAACGGCAGAGCCACCGTTTGCCCCCCATTTTGAATATAGTCCGCCGTCAATGGTTGACCATTGATCAGATCTCCGGCAACTGCGGAAAACCCTTTAGGCAAATGAAACTTCGCCCGCCCATAAGCTAATACGACATCCGGCTTGTATGTGATCACCACATCGGACACCGCTTCCTGCTTGTTTATGCTTGACTCTAGCCTCACTGTCAATGCCTTTCCTTGAGCCGCTTGCCACTTGGACGGAACCTCCGCATCTGCTGGCGCCGGCGGATTCGTCCATCCCACCAACATCCACGACAAGCCCACGATCACCGACAGCCATACCATTCTCAAACGCATTGTACATCTCCCCTTTGTTCATATATGTATCAACTTGATTTATCAGACAAACTCCAAGCAGATATGAATGAGTCATCAGTACATTCACGCTGTTAATTCTCCATTTTTCCCGAATCCCCTTTTTATTCAAAAAATACTGAAATCAAGAATCGAAGACCAAATGAAAACGGCCGGCCTCCCTTATGGGTGACCAGCCTCCGGCAGATACGACATTTATGCTTTTCCCAATTCATCCAGCAAGGCTTGCGCTTTTTCATGACCAGTGAGAGCCGCTTTGCGTAACCATTCTATTGCCTCGCCCTCATGGGTGGCCAAATCGGGATAATCCAGCAGATAGCAACTTAGCAAAAACATGGCTTCCGGCAATTCGGTGGCAGCTGCCTTCCGCAACCAATCAAACCCTTCTTCCCAGCGAAATGCGACCCCATCTCCTTGCAACAGCCGCCCGGCCAGCTCTAACATGGCGCCTTCCTCGCCTACCATGGCTGCCCGGCGCAACAATACTTCACCCTCCAAACTGCTCTTGGCGAGGCCATCACCTTCAAGTAACCGGTAACCCAGTTCATGCATCGCAGGTCCATACTCGGTTTCCGAGGCCCGTTTCAACCACTGCTTCCCTTCTTCGGGGTGCGCGGTAAGCACATGGCCCGTGATCAAGCGGCTTCCCAACTGATGCATGGCAGGAGGATACCCTTCTTCCGCTGATCGGCGGAGCCAGTGTTCCCCTTCTTCCTGTCGGTGCGGAAATAGATTGCCTTCCAACAAAAGCGTACCCAACACCTGCATCGCCACTGCATGGCCCGCTTCGGCAGCGCGTTGGAGCCAGAACTCGCTTTGATCAAGCTCCTGCGGTCCTCCCAGGCCATCAAGCAAACACAGCCCATATTGGAACATGCCGCTCAGCGCACCTGCTTCCGCCGACTTGCGCAACCAGTCTCTTCCTTCTTCTGGATTCGCAGGCAAGCCTACACCGAACAACAACCGGTAGCCCAGTTGATTCATCGCCTGGGGATCTCCCGCCTGCGCAGTTTGCCGCAATAACGCAGCTCCCTCTTCAGCTACTTGTCGCTCAAACAATTGCTCCGCCAACACATGAGCCGCATCCAATCTGCCAGCCTCAGCCGCCCGGCGCAACCAAGCGATCCCTTCCTGTTGCTCTTCCGGGCCGCCTTCGAGCAAGGATAGTGCAAGTCGGAACATCGCTTCCGGATCATGGGCTTCCACGCCCCGCATCAGTGCCTCCCAAGCAGCTCGTGCCTTCGCTTCCCCCTCTTCCTGGCCCGCCTTTTGTTCCATCTGCCAAGCGCGCACCCGTCCGGCGAGCAATGTCACTTCCCGCAGTTCTTCCCTGATGCGGTCACTGTAGTGGGTGGTGCCGTTGCGTTCGTCAAATTGGCGTGCCAGCATCTGCGTTTGCTCCTGCAACCATGTTTCTGTCACATATTCGGGAATATGAAGTACTTGCTTTTCCCGATCATCCAAATAAGCGAACAGCACAGAAGCCGCCAAGAAATATTCAAACTTGGAATGGGGGTCTGCTGAAGCCAACGCTTCTGGCAATCCCTTCTCCAAACAAGAAATAGCCCGTGCGCGGTCGACAATCGTCAGATACTTTAAATGTTTTGCTTGCGAGGAGATATAACCTGGCTGGTCATGAATTAAGCGGTAGCCCCGTTCGTGGAACATGGCCGCTTCTTCCAGCCGACCTTCCTGTAACAAGGGGAGCAGAAAATTGGCAAAAGTGATATGTGGAACGGATTGTCTACAACTCAATTGTCCGGTCACAATCGGCCGTACCCGCTCATACGCTTCCGCAAACTGATCACGGCTCAACAAATAATCCAGTTGAAGATCAAGCTCACACGCCACACAGTCGGATATTGTGTCGCGAGGTACTGCCAGCCACCGTTCATACTCTCGTTCGGCCTCTTCCCAGTCTCCTCTTCTCCAGGCAAAAACAAATTTGGTCTGATGATAAAACCGCTCATTGTAACCCAGTGCTGTATACCTTTGCTTCAGATCTTCCAGCATCGATTCCATTTGCTCCAGACTGATCGTCGGAAACCGGTCCAGCTTTTCCACAATCCATTTATACTGCCACATGACAGCCAGGCTGTTATACGCCTCAGGCTGTTTATCATAGTGAGCCAAGCACCAACCAAACGTCGTAAATGCCTTGTCCGCTCTGCCAGCATACACCGTCGCCTTCGTCAGCTCCATGCGGGCTGAAAACCCAAGTTCCGTCTGTTGGTAGGTGTCGGCCAACCTTACCGCTTCTTCCAGCAGGGCGATTTTCGCTTCGCCGTCAGGCAAATCCTTTGCTCGCTTCATCAACGAGTCAAATTGTTCTTTCATCACTTGTTCCCTCCTAAGCGTCTAAGCCTCGTTCAATGAAACGAACCAACCCGCTATTCAGCAGGCTCATCTCTTGCGACTTCAAGGGATAATGGCCCATCAGCAACGCCTGCACATAAAGCGTTTCCACAATTAACTGGCACAGCTCAGGATCTTGCACTCGAATCACTTTTTGAATGATCTCATTTTCAAAGTTAAAACATAGTTGAGCATAATCTTGGCCGACCTGATTAGTCGTCACCCGCTCAATGATCGAAGCGAACAGTGGATTGGCCTCTTCTTGAGTTTGCTCGGCCATACGTAAAAACAACCCTTCTTCGCTTGTCGTGTACAACGCCGGCAGATCATGGGGATAGAACTTCTTAATCTCCGCTTTGCACCGGTAAGGCAACAACACCGCATTGGCCAATCGGATGAAAGAATAGGCTAGCTCTCGCTCTTCAATGGATAATTCGGTAAATCCTTGCGTAAATGCCGCAGAATCGATTCGTTCCACATGGGTGTCTGGAAACACGCGACTCAGCTTTTCAATTAACTCCAGATCGTACATGTATCCCCCGTTAATCACGCAACGCGATTGGGCTTTGGCCACTTTGCTGATCTGCCGAAACTCGTCCACGCCCGGCGTATAGCAGATCGTTGGCGTCAAGCGGCGGATCTCTCCCATCGTCATCGTGCCCAGTGACGTTTCAAAGGGGAGCCAGTCGATGAACAGCGCATACAATTCATCATCCTCCAACGCCAGCAGTTTCAGTGAGGAATAATGAACGCGAATAATCTCCCCAAGTAGCGGCGATTTCCGTTCTGCCAATTGCCGGAGATAACGATTGATGCAATCGCCCAGCTCTTTTTTCACCAGCTCCAAGAGGGCGTCATCATAAAACTCTTCACGCGAGGCCGTCGGCTTCAAATGATTCACATTCAGCACACAGGTAACAAAGAAGGACCAGTCCGGCAAAATCTTCTCCACCGTCTCCGACAATAGCATCTGTTTCACATAAACGCGGTGTTTTCGCTTAGCATTGACAGTGACCGAATGCGGCAGAATGTAAGCAATGCCTTGTGCATCACCGAGCGGTGAATGTAGAGGAATTGCATCGATAAAGTCGACATGCCACTTTTCTTTGCCATACACCAATGCATCGATGGAGCTCATCTCCCACGGAGCTTGATCGGCTGTGAGCCGTATCGCTTTCTCCCCGTAGAAGAAAATCGGGTACGGCAAAAACTCTCCATAATACTTGGCAAACTCTTGTACCCTCTCTGGTGCAAAATAACGCTCAAATCCCTCTTTGCTTTGAATATAAATGCGGGTGCCCGGGGACATCGTCTGCGCCAATTTGCGAATCTGATAGCTTCCGTCCGGGCGTCCCCGCCACTCGATCGTTTCTTCGCTTTTGATAGAACGCGTGATTACCACGATTTCCTCACTGACGATAAAACAGGACAGAAGCCCCACCCCAAACCGGCCGATGAAATCCGTCTCATACTCCGACCGCTTTGACGTCTGTCCAATCTGAGCCAAAAAACGGTGCACTTCCTCTTCTGTGAGGCCGACTCCATTGTCCTCCACATACAAGGTGGGCGCCATTCCCTCGGCGGTAAACACTTCCATACCCACTTTTCCATCATGATCCGGCTCAATCTGTTTGCGGGCGGTGATGGCATCCACTGCATTTTGCAACAGCTCGCGGACAAAAACCTGGGGTGTACTGTATAAGTGATTGGACAACAGATCAATCATGCCTTTAAGATTCACTTTAAAGTGGAAATCGCTCATCTTTTCTCACCTGACTAATATAAAGATTATTGCTCTTCACCATTTTATATAGAAAAAAACACGGTGAGTAGAAAAAAAACTGACTGGTCAATAAAAAGATCGTCACTGCCTGATATTCACCCAGCCACCCCTAAAAAAGAAAGAAAGGTTATAAATCAGAGATGCGGTAAATGATCTCTTCTAAATCAGTCGGAAGGGATTCCCTAGTGTAATTCGTCCACCAGTTGATAAAAAGTTGATCAGAAGGCGACGATTCATGCCCATAATGAAGAAAATAATTAAGGATATTCTGCCAAGCTTCAGCTGGACCTTTGCCCCCGTGGTAAAAGATGAGCGCTGCTGCGGCATCCCGTTGCCAATCCCGGGATGGATGAAAACTGAGCCAATCATGCACCAACTGTTCATGCTCCGGCGACCAGTGCCGCAAATGCCCAAATGCGTAAAGAGCGAGCGACTGCTGATATTCCCAAGGAGACCTTTCGATGATGTCCATCAAGGCCCGGTGCGCCAGCGGATGATCCTTCCCAACTTTCCCCAACAAGGTGATCACCTGATCTTGAACCGCCAATTCCTCATGGTTCAAATAAGGGAGATATAAAATCATCCCTTCCCGAAGCACCTGGCCGGCCTTGCCGTAAACAATCGCCTCATCATCAACGAAGCGAGTCAACAACACACCGATGATCTCTTTTTGCATATCCGGATAAGGATATTCTTCCGCCAGCAAGCGAAGCAGATAGCGGAGTGCATAGGGAAGTGCTTGACAGTAACCCCCTTGGTGGCGCACATGATCGACAAGGCGGCTCAATCCCCGTTCTCGGAGCCGTTCATCTTCCGCACACATCGCCTTCAAATGGATCGGCACATCCTCCGCCGTGCCAAACACATGATGCAATGTACCCCAATCCAGCTCATCCCATCCACTGAGCAGCGCTTCCGCTACCGGATTGCAAAAAAGAGGATGATCATGCAACACTTTAAGCGCTTTCTTGCGCACTTCCAGCAAATCGCCTGCATATTCGGCATCAATTCCCAACCAATACAAAATTAATGCGGTCGTCCGCCGCACCTCTGCGTCCGCATGGTCCAACCACTCGCCACACTTTAGAGACAATTCGTCAATCCACTCTCTCCGCCTCTCTTCGGAAACCTCAGCCTCCACTTCTGATGCAATCTGTTTTAATTCATGGAGCAATGCTGTCATAGGTATCTATGATTCTCCTTTACTTTAAGTCTGTCGTTCTCGCCTTAGGATTGCAATGCACTTTCCTATCGGCTTACAGCCAGAGACATTCATCCCAGCCCGTCAAATCATGACGTCGGGTGCATGATATATGAGATATTTCTTAGAATTTTACATAACACGCCCATCATTTCACATCACACTAACGCACGTCAATGGATTGCCGCCACTTTTCTGGGAATCCATCCCATCTAATTGTTTTCAAACAGCACAGACTCTTAAAACTCCAGAAAAAACGGTTCAGGCGCCTTTCCATCCTTGCACCTGAACCGCTTTTAAGACCGCTTATTTTCCTATATGCAAAACCATATGACATAAATCCACATAACTCTCTCCCACATTCAGTCCTTGCTCTTCCCTACCGAATTCCGCAAACCCCTTTGATCGGTACAAGGCGTGTGCGGTGGAATCCGCTGCCACTTTCAGTTGAATCTGTTCTACATCTGTCTCTGCCCTCACCCGGTCAATCACCTGCGACAGCAACTGCTTGGCTATCCCCTTTCCCCGGTGCGTCGGTTCCACATATACAGCCATGATACGGGACTTATGGCTGATCTTCAATCGTGCTTCCCGATACCATCCAATAACACCCACCAGGTTTCCTTTCTCATCCAAAGGCTTTCGGAACCTCTTGCAACGCCCGCAGTCGCACGTCGCGATATGCTTTGGTGTCTGTCTCTCGCAATAATCTTGATGACCACATTCCCATCCCCATTGACACATCCTTATATATATAAAGATTATTGTATCAATATTGACTGTAACGGATAGTTACTTTATATTAGATTAAAATCCTACTATTCTTATTGAATTTACCGAAAAAGATCCGTTATGCCACAACTGATCCTGTCCTGCGTTCATTTGGACAAAAGGGAGGGAGCCTGATGAGTTACATCAATTTGAAAGAACGGTATTTCTTGGCCCAAAAATTGATGAGATCGTTGAACCACGCCGGACAAGAGCGGTCATTGATCACATCCATCTTGAATAAATTTAGCAACCCTGACATCATTCTAACCACAGAGGAAGCCCACTATCTGCATGTGCAAATCAACGCCTATCTCGATGAAGCCATGGAGCGCCGGGATGATTATCACATAGAATTTCTTAACCATTTACGGGAAAAAATATAAAATGCGCCGGGAGTACGCCCCCGGCTTGGTCATACCTTTTTTCTTTTTTAAAGAGAAGAACTCAAAAACAAGTGACACTCATCAGGTCAATCCTTAACGAATATAATGGATACATAACCATCTATGGCAGGTGATGCCCCGACCTTCGCCGCTCTTGGCAAGCTACCATTGCAGCAATTTGACTTGCTGAATCCGCAAACCAACTATAAAATATACTCATCAATATATTATTGGTTAAAAAGGAGCTAAACAAATGGTTTCCAAAGAAAGTAATCTCCGTCTGGTCGTCGTCGGCTTACTGTTGGCGATTTTGATGTCGGCGATGGACAATACCATCGTCGCCACTGCCATGGGCACCATCGTGGCGGATCTCGGCGGGCTGGACAAATTCGTCTGGGTCACTTCCGCCTATATGGTCACAGTGATGGCCGGCATGCCGATCTTCGGCAAACTGTCCGATATGTACGGCCGCAAGCGATTCTTCATCTTGGGCTTGTCTCTGTTTTTGCTAGGATCGATCTTGTGTGGTACAGCGCAAAGCATCGTTCAGCTCAGCATCTACCGCGCAATCCAAGGAATTGGTGGCGGCGCATTGATGCCCATCGCTTTCACTATCGTATTTGACATCTTCCCGCCTGAAAAACGGGGGAAAATGACTGGACTCTTGGGCGCCGTTTTTGGTACTTCAAGCGTCTTCGGCCCGCTTTTGGGTGCATACATCACTGAATACATCAGTTGGCAGTGGATTTTTTACGTTAATGTACCGCTCGGTTTAATTTCTCTGTTTCTTATTCTCGCCTATTATAAGGAATCAACCGAACACAGAGAGCAGAAAATCGACTGGTGGGGCGCGATTACGCTGGTGGTGGCCGTCGTCAGCCTGATGTTCGCCCTGGAATTGGGAGGCAAGGAATTCGCATGGGATTCCACACAAATCATCGGGTTGTTCGCCTGCTTTGCGATCTTCTTCCTGTTGTTCATCTTTGCAGAAAGAAAAGCATCTGATCCAATTATCTCTTTTTGGATGTTTAAGCGCCGCTTGTTCGCCACATCGCAAGTAATCGCATTTTTGTACGGCGCCACGTTTGTGATCTTAACCGTGTTCATCCCGATTTTTGTGCAAGCCGTGTACGGCGGATCGGCCACCAACGCTGGCTTGATTCTGACTCCGATGATGTTGGGGTCAGTGTTTGGTAGCGGAGTCGCTGGGGTATTCCAAACCAAAATCCGCTTCCGCACCCTGATGATCCTATCAGTCATCGCCTATCTGGCGGGCATGTTCCTTTTGAGCACAATGACTCCTGACACAACGCGCTGGTTGTTGACTGCCTACATGATTCTGGTCGGCTTCGGCGTCGGTTTTTCGTTCTCTCTCCTGCCGACAGCCACCGTTCACAATATGGAGCCCCGCTTCCGCGGATCGGCCAACTCGACCAACTCGTTCTTCCGATCGCTGGGCATGACTCTGGGCATTACCATATTCGGGACCATCCAAAATAAAGTCTTTACCAATCAGTTAGCAGATGCTTTTAAAGGCATGCATGGCCCGGCCGCCTTCAATCCGGCCCAACTCAATGACGCGCGTTCCATTTTTGAATCGAGCGAGCGGGCGCAGATTCCGCCCATGGTCTTGGACAAAATCGTAGATGCGATGTCTTCCTCAATTACCTATACCTTTTTACTGGCTTTGATTCCCATCGCCATCTCAGCCATTGCCATCGCCTTGATGGGCAATAGCAAAGTGGAACCAACGGAACAACCTTCGGTCCAACCAAGCGAAGCCTAAAAATCGAAAAGGCGGGCACAAGTGTTTAAGTATGGTATGCTAAATAAGAGTAAACCTATCAATTATCAAAGGAGCTTATCGCAATGATGACTACAGCTGCGATCATCCTGTGCGGGTTGCTGTGCCTCATCGCCTTTTTCGTCACTTTTCGTTTGGGAGCGACCCAGTCCAATCAGAATAACGAAGCATATACCCAAAGCAGAAAGAAAAGCATTATCTTACTGTCAATGATCTATCTGGTCGCCACCATCATCGGCATCTTGTTCGTCTATCTCTTATGATGGGGTGGCATAGGCGAGTCCCAACAGAGGCTCGCCTTTTCCTTTTTTTATGCTTTGGAACGTGTCCGCTCTTCTTTCAATATCTCCCGGAAACGCTTGGTTTCTGCTACGACAATCCCCGATAGCCCCAATAAACCAATCAAGTTGGGAATGGCCATCAGCCCATTAAAAATATCGGCGATCGACCAAACCAACCCCAGATTCATGACCGCCCCAACCAACACCGATAAGGTGTAAACCACACGATACCCCTTGATCGATTTGGAGCCAAACAAATACTCAAAGCATTTTTCCCCATAGTAACACCAACCGAGCACAGTCGAATAAGCGAAGAAGATTAACCCGATCGTAACGATCCAACCGCCGGGACCTGGCAACAGCTGATTAAATGTCTCCGTCGTTAACGCCGCCCCCGTCAAATCGCCAGTATATAAACCGCCCATCACCAGCCCAATACCTGTAATCGAACAGACGACAATGGTATCGAGAAACGTCCCCGTCATCGACACCAGCGCTTGCCGCCCCGGGTGATCGGTGATAGCTGCTGCTGCGGCAATGGGAGCCGAACCCATCCCCGCTTCATTGGAGAACACCCCTCGGGCCACTCCGTAACGAATCACCGTCCCAATCGCGCCTCCTGCCATCGCTTGCCCCGTAAAAGCGTCGGTTATGATCAATGAGATTGCCGCCGGCAACTTCTCCAGGTTCAACAAGATAATGGCTAAGCCGCCAACCACATACATCACGGCCATCATCGGAACCATGTAACTGGAGACGCGCCCGATGCTTTTAATGCCGCCAATCGTCACTACCGCCGTCACCACTGTTAACACAATGCCTGTGATCCAAGGGTCAATCCCAAAGCTGGATTGGACGGATGCGGCGACGGAGTTGGATTGTACCGTGCTACCGATTCCAAAGGCGGCAATGGCGCCAAACAAAGCAAACAATACCGCCAGCCACTTCCAGCCCAAGCCCCGTTCGATATAGTACATTGGCCCACCGGCCATCTCTCCGCGTTCGTTGACGATCCGATATTTCACTGCCAAGATCGCTTCCGCATACTTGGTGGCCATACCCACGATCGCAGTGATCCACATCCAAAAGACTGCTCCCGGACCTCCGGCCACCACCGCCGTTGCCACCCCGGCTATGTTACCGGTACCGATGGTCGCCGCCAACGCAGTCATTAATGACTGGAAGTGGGAGATGTCTCCGGCCGAAGAACGATCCTGATTTTTTGAAAAGGCTAATTTCAACGCATAAGGGAGTTGAGAAAATTGCAAAAACGATAACCGAAAAGTCAATATAATGCCCGTTCCCACCAGCAACACCAACAACGGCGGGCCCCAAACGAAGGTGCTGATCTCCCCTAATATGTCCGTTATCTTCTGCATTTCTTACGCCTCCTTTTTCAATCGGCAGAGCATCTTCCATAACCTTTTTTATTAATAGTTATTAAGACATTTTATCAATTTACAAAAGAATAACACGATAAATAACAATTATCAATCATTTGTAACAATTAACCTTTTACAAAAAACATACCTTCCTCATAGTAGCACCGATTTTAGGCAATCCGGACACGCCAAGAGCTAAATAGTACTCTCCTATGTTCCACCCATCAACACTTATATGGGAATGCCAACTGTTGAAAGATCGCGCATCATCTATGGAATATCTATAGAATCATTCACCAAAACAAGAATAATATGAATATTAACAATAAATTATCTATCTGTTATAATACAGTTACATTCAATATCTTTCAAATAAGGAGGGATTGCGCACATGCGAAAAACTTGGGCTGTCGGCTGTCTCATCCTGTTACTTTTAGTCTCCATGATTGTCCCGCAAGCGACATCACACGGCGGTTCCATTTTTCCAATCGTAATCGGTATTCCCGGTGTTCCTGGAACCGTTTACATCGGTGACGCTCCATCCCAACCCGATCCCGCCAAACCAGTCATTGTGTTCGTTCAAGGCTTGTTTAACGCCTCCAGCATCTGGCACACTGGGAACGACATGTATCAGCGCGCACGGGAGGCTGATTTTGAAACCGCTTTCGTCGAGTTGCATGATGCTGGTGGTGATCCCCGTAGCAATTGGAACAACGGCAAGATGCTTGCCGAACAGTTACAGAAAATCGCCGACCATTTCCCAGGCAAAAAGTTGGTCATGGTCTGTTACAGCAAAGGAGGCATCGACACGCAAACCGCACTGGTTCACTATGGCAAACACCCTTTGGTGTCCAATGTGATCACCATCGGCTCACCCCATTATGGCAGTCCGCTAGCTGACTTGGCTTACAGCGATTGGGTCTGGTGGCTGTCATCCCTGCTCGGCACAAGAAACGAAGCCGTATACAGTCTGCAAACCGGCGTTATGGAATCTTTCCGCACCCAGACCGACAGTCGCCCGGAAATAAATGAAAACGCTTACCTCACCGTTGCTGGTAACAGCTGGGGCTCTTTCCTATCCCCGACTTGGTTTGGCGGACTTTACATGCTGGAAGACAGTGATGGCGTCGTGCCCTTGCGCAGCACCAAGCTCCCCTACGGCAACCATATAAAAACAGGAAATTGGGATCATCTCTCCATTTATCAAGGGAAAGAGACCTTTGATGTGATCCGTCCCTATCTAACCTCCACCCGGCAAACCGCTTCCGCCAATAACACGATAGAAAGCGCTTCCCCACTCCTTGCAGAAAACAATGTCTACCTCACCGGAGGAGAACAGGAAGGCACTTTGGAGGAATCTCTTGTAATTGAGCCTGGAACGGAAAGCGTCGCGCTCAACTGGATGAGCAATCACCCACTTAGCCGCATAGAACTCATCCGCCCTGACGGCCAAGTTCAACCAACTTTGTTCAATGTGACGCAAGACCAACAAACCCTCTTCAAAGGCGCTTGGCAACATATCGCTCAGCTGAATAAACCGATGGCAGGCACTTGGAAAGTCCGCACCTCCACCGACCGCAAAAGCGCCTACGCCTTGATCGCTACCTTCAACTCTCCGTTGTCAGCCCAACTCACTTTGCAACAAAAAAGCCTCCATACTCCGGAATATCTTGTCGCTGCAACCAATAAAGGGAAAAACCGCAACCTGATTAAGGAAATCAAAGCAGAAGCACAAATCCAATATATTCCCGATCCAAGCACAAACCCCAAACAAGAACGAATCATCCTCCGCAAACGCGGCCCCATCGATTCCCGCGCTATTCAGATTCCGGTGACATCATCTGGCACCTACAACCTGACTATCAATATCCGCGGAACCACTACAAGCGGTGCGCCCTTTGCCCGCACCATTGTCAAATCAATAGCAGTGGACAAGCAAGGCCGCATCTACGGCCGTCCGTAGCAGAATAATAAATGAAATTATAACTATCCCCTTCAATGTATGTATGGAAGGGGATAGTTATTTATATGGAGATGAGGGTGTGTCTGACAAAATTAAGTTGGTGGGAAAAAAGCGGCGGAAAAAACCTTTTCTCAAAGAGCGCCTCGCCACGCGTGAAGCGAATGAGAAAATGGTTTTGAAGCCGCTGGCATATTCATCAGGCACGCCCTAGCTCGTTTAACCCATCAATATAAAATATTCAACTTTAATTTAGTACCATAAAGGTTTTGTTTATCTTCGCTTTAGCGGGTATATTGCTGTATGCCTGCTTCGAATTATCTACTCTTCGGAAGAAGTTTGTTTAAAGAAATGGTACTTCCGCAGGGCGATTGCAGTTATCGCTATTCATCTGATTCTCTTTTTCACACTCACAACTGTCGTATCCGAGACACAAGCATGGCTGTATACCTGTCTGAGCTTCATAGTGGTGTTGGGGACGGTAGCAGGAATTTTTGTTTTCATTGTAAAAAAGCTGAACGGACTCCCGGCTTCTCCTAAAGATACAGAGTATGAGCAGCGATTCGCGCAACTCGGTGTACCTTTTACCGACATTCCCAAATATCAAGCAAATCGGGTATACAAATCAGAACAACTCGCCCTCTTTGAAGTGGTCATCCACACAAACGTGGACGAAATCCAGGCCAAACAAGTACTTGCTGATTGTCTGATGAAATTTCAACCCCTGCATGACAATCTCATTGTCAAAATCGCAGACAAGGCGGGAGCAACCCATGTAGGCGGCTATCTGTCCTATACTTGCAATCTGTCTCCAGTCGAATCATGGAACATACAGCTCCCCTCTTTGGAACAAAACGCACCCTTGTTGTTTTTCGACAACCGTATTTTTCATACTGAATAAAGTGTTTCACAACCATACAAAAAGGATGGGTAATCTCTCCCATCCTTTTGTCATTTATTATTCAGCCACGCGACGGTTGCGAATCATCAGCGCTGCGCCACCCGCCAACAGAGCGAGACCAGCTACTGCACCCACTGGGTAAGAAGTAGCGGTTTTCGGCAATTTGCCGCCTTTGATTTGCTTCACGCCCTCTTTACCTTGTTTTGGGTTTGGCTTGGTGTTTGGTTTGTCAGGATTTGGTTTAACCGTGCTGTCACCTTTGTTTCCATCTTCTTCAACAATCAAGGACTCAAAACCCAAGCCGAATTGGCAAGCTTTTCCGTCGATGGTTCCTTCAAAAGCAACAAAGATATCATTTTCGCCAGCATTCAGTTTTGTGATGTCCAAAACATATTCAAAGTTTACACTGTTACCTTTCACTTCAGCTTCAATCTGTGGAACGTCGGCGTCTGCCGAACCAGCTGCAATGTACCAGGTACCTTTAGCGGTTTTGCCATTCAGTTTTGCAATAATCTTTACTTTGTTGTTACCCAAGTCTTTGATATCAACAATCGTAATGTCATGGAAGTCAGCTTCATCCGGTTCTGCTTTGCACTCATCAGCCGGTTGTTTTGGCTCTTCCGGCTTTTGTGGTTGCCCCGGATTCGTTGCTGGCGGTGTGGCCGTGTCGTTGTTGTTGTCTTTACCTTCGTTACCTGTAGCTGGCTTGGTGTCTTCACCCGCTGGTTTTTCACCGGTTTGTTTATCATCAGTCGTGGCCGGTTTTTGTTCCGTTTCCGGTGCGGAAGTGGTCACGTCCGTAGCCGGTTTGGTTTCTGCATTCTCTTCTGCAAATGCGGCCAGTGGCATGCTGGCCAGTGCCAACGCAATAGCTGCTGATGCAATAGAAATCTTTTTCATATCTATTACTCTCCTTTAACAATTAAAAAATACAATATGTTTATGTTGTTGTATAAATTAATTCGCTACTTAATCGCGCATTTATGGTTCAAATTTTTTGGCTAATTTGTGTCAGAATAGAATGAAGTTATATAACAAAAATCGGTTTGATAAATAATATTTATCTGTCAAAGCGAAATACCAATGATCTCCTATTATCAGTATCATCATCAGAATTTCCCCGCCGATGGATATGTAACTTTTGGCTTTGATAAATGGAAATACACTAAATAGAGTTGGGGCAACTAATAAAAAAAGCCAACTCAAAAAAGTCGGCTTCCAAACTCGAAACATTGAAGAAACAATTAAAGTACAATGCATCAAATGTCGCTCTCTTTTCCACCCAAACCCCATCGTTAGTAACACGGCAACATTCGCTCATCACACACCAGATAATCGGCCAACAACGCGCGACTAACTGAATAAACCCTGCCATCTTGGGTCGGGTCCCCCATTCACCAACTGCCGGGCAAAAGAGGCAACATCCACTTCATCGTTCACGGAATAACCGGAAAACACTCGGTTCCATAAAACAGTCAGTCCATTTAAGGTGAAATGTTCATATGTGCGTATTTCCAAGACGGGTGGTTCCTTTTTGATTTAAAAATAAATCTCAAATATATCCACATTTTTAGAACACAAAAACTGATAAACTACAATTGTTGAGTATGGTATTAAAAGAAAATTTCTATCCAAAAAATGGTTTATATTTGACTGTAATTGATCGAAAAATGGATAGATCAAATGTTCGATTATTGATATAATTGTCACTACCAACTGATAACACCTTGTGCGGCTTGCATTAATTCTTTTCACTTTACGGGGGTAGCAATATGATTTTTAGAAAGGGCGAACTATTTAATGGGCCTGGTGGGTTTGCCTTAGGTTCGAGTTGGGCACTTGTTAAAGGGAAAAATGAAACATTTAGTGTTACTCATGAATGGTCTAACGATATATGTGAAGACGCATGTGAGACATATAAAAAAAACATATGCCCAGATCGGCCAGAAACCGTATTTACCAAAGATGTTCGTCTCTTAGATATTGAAAAATTACCTGAAATCGACGCATTTATTTTTGGATTCCCTTGCAATGATTTTAGCATTGTCGGCGAGAAAAAGGGGTTTAATGGTGATTATGGCCCTCTTTATTCTTATGGAATAAAAGTATTAAAACACTTTAAGCCAAAATGGTTTATCGCTGAAAATGTTGGTGGTCTTCAAAGCGCAAATGATGGTTTAGCATTCACTACTATTTTAAAAGAAATGGTTGAAGCTGGTTACAAAATCACTCCACATTTATATAACTTTGCAGACTATGGAGTTCCACAAACAAGACAGCGGATTATCATTGTCGGCTTTAGAAATGATCTTAATATTGACTTTAAAGTACCTAAACCTACCCATGGTCCTAATGGTAATCAACCATATAGAACTGCGTATGATGCTCTGATGAACCCACCCATTCAGAAAGATGCTCCAAACCACGAGTTCACAAAACACACAAATAAAGTGATACAGTTCTTAAAACACATACCTCCTGGAGAAAATGCTTGGTACGAAGGTATACCTGAACATCTAAGACTTAATGTCAAGGGTGCAAGAATGAGCCAGATTTATAGACGACTACATCCAGACCAACCAGCTTATACTGTTACCGGCAGTGGTGGAGGTGGCACTCATATGTATCATTGGGAGGAACCCAGAGCATTAACGAATAGGGAAAGAGCCCGACTGCAAACCTTTCCTGACTCTTTCGTTTTTTACGGAGGAAAAGAAAAAGTTAGACAACAAATTGGAATGGCAGTTCCACCAGAAGGGGCTAAAATAATTGTTGAAGCTGTTTTAAAAGCGTATGCAGGCATATGGTATCCTTCTGTTGAAGCTAAATGGGATATCGATGAAATTGTTTATCAAGATAAACTTAACTTAGTAACTACTTGATGTTTGGACCCCTTATAATGGGGTCCTTTTCAATTCAGCCAATAATTGCCCAAAAGTCAAATACCCAATATTATTTATGGATTTTAGAAATAATGATATGCGTTCCTCTTTAGGTATTTTCTCTTCAATACAATAGTCAAGAAATGCAAGCAAAACAGGTGCACTCATTATTATTCCCTTAATTTCACGATCAGGAATAAATCTTTTTGCCAAATTACAAATCTTTTCTAAATTTTTTACCCCACCGAAGTTTGAAGCTGTTACATACCCAAAGAAATTTACATTCCTACCTTCATACCCTTCATAGTTAGGAATATACTCAGCTCCCATATGAGATGCTAAATTAGCTGAAAGGGTAAACCTTTCTTTATAGTTTTTTGCATCTATAAGTCCACATTGATTATCTCCATATTTTAATATAATTTCTATTTCTGTTCCTGTATTATTAATAGGCTTTGGACGCATCTCTACATCAAATCCAATTGCTTTGAAAATATTACCTGTTTTATCCTCAAAAGCTAGATTATCCTTTTCATTTAAATATGATTCGACAAAATCAGCGCTTATTGTTTCGACAAGATTCTCCTTAATTTCAAAAGAAATTCTCTCAGCTTCATGAGGCGGGATATAATCACTTAATATATGTTTAATTTCTTCTACTGACAAAATTGATGGATTAGGAATTGTTGACATAATACTTTTTATCATATTCTGCAATTTCTTCTTATTAGTTGCAGGTTTAATTGTCCCTAAACGATTAGCTTTGTAGCTGTTCACATCAAGTCCGTTATTTTCAGCCATTCTTTGAAGAGATATTAGGTACCTTGTATTAAATGGATATCTCTCATCATATTTATTTATTTCTTCTGTAACTTTTTTACTATATGACGGATTAATCTTTAAATCTCCACCTCGAACGTATTCCGCTAAACCCGTATAATCACAAATCAGCATAAAGGTATGTGCCACATCAGAATGAGCCTTCTCAAAGTCTCTCGCTCCCTTATCTGATCTCTCTCTATGATCAAATTCTTCCGCAATTTGTTGTTTGATTTTTTTCTTTTCTAATTCATTTAATCCTCGATATTTTAAGATCTCGTTCGTAATCTTAGACAGTTCGTTATCCTGTTTTGCTGTTAAAACAAAATAAGTAATTTCTTCTTTTGTAAGATAAAAATCTAATTCTTTTTGATTCGCTAATTTGATAAGAAATCTGGCAGGCCTAATTTTAAAACCATCTTGATACTTAGGTTTAAATCCTGATTCTAAAAAATATGCATTTGGTATTTGCAATGTAAGAATTTGTTTCTTTGTGTTTTCGAATACCTTTTCCCCTCTAATTAAACTCAATCCCGATTTAGTAGGAACTAAATACCCATCTTCATTAATGTAGCAGTAAGCAAATGTCCTTAGCATAGCAGCCCATGTTCTACCACCAGACCCATCATTACTGATATTATCCCTCTTAATACCATAAGCTACCAATGCCCTTTCATAATTAGTATGTGCTTTTCTATTTCGCGCCCATTTAATTGTAAAATCACTAGTTGCTTCCTTCAAAGCTAGCAACGCATCTCGATGAAATTTGGGATCCCGTTCAGGTCTAGTAATAAACCATATTCTTCTTTGTTTATTCATTTTAACCATTTTATCACCTTTTTTAAGTAACATAGTCCCACAAACGCTTAATATAAAAACACCAGATTATTATATAAGAGTCACTATGACACAAATTTAAAAATCTCAAAATTTAAACCACATTAAACATATATACTTTATAACGATATTTTAACAACTGAATTTTATCATAAATTGACCATTAAATGTGATTCTATTAGATACTGGTGCACATTTAATTATATTCATATATCTTGCCCCAAAAAGAGAATATAAATATTGCTCAAAAAACAAAGAAAAGGATCAAGCTGGGTTAATTAATTTAAAACGAATTATAATTAATAACGCGAAAATTTCAACCATAACCCATGCCTAACATATATGGCTCTTACTCCTTTGATGTAAGAGCCATATTTTCTTTTATACTCCCCCCCCTACCCTATTGCACCAACTTCAACCCCATCACCGAAAACACAATTCCCAAGATGCAGGCCAGCCGGATCCAGCTCTTTGACTCTTTGAAAAACAACATCCCTACGACGGTAGAGCCTAATGTGCCGATGCCGGTCCAGACGGCGTAGGCAACGGAGAGAGGGATTTCTTTCATCGCCGTGGACAAGAGGCTGAAGCTGGCGATGAACCCACCGATAAGAATGACGTTGTTGAGTAAATTATCTTTTTCAGATACGCGTTTGAGACCGATGACACCGACGACTTCGAACAGTCCGGCAATAATGAGGTAAACCCAAGCCATGTCCCTCACTCCTTTCCTTTGGTATCGCTGGTTAGTTTGAGGCCGATGATGCTGGCGATCAGCACCAAGGTCAGCACGATTTGCAACCCGCTCATGGGCTGGCGCAAGTACAGGGCATCAACGATAATAAGTCCGACCGTACCAATCCCCGTAAAGGCGGCGTAAGTGGTTCCGATGGGAAGCGCTTTGAGGGCGCGGACCAGTAGCTCGAAACTGATGATCATCAAGACGATCAATATCCCGCTGATGCCTCCTGTTTTAAGCCCTGTGGCCCACGCGATTTCCAACAATCCTCCTAAAAGGACATACAACCAAGCCCGCTGTATGCTAATCGGCTTTTCGTTTTTCTTTTTGGCGGTATCTTCCGCACTCATCTCCTTCGTCTCCTTCCGTGATGTCACATGAAATCTTTCTTTAGTTCCAATCCATTCATACCCAAACCACCCGATCTTGCAAACATGGTTCGGTCAAAATATAAAAAAGCCTGTCCTCAATGGTATGTGAGAACCGACTTTTTCCGTTCTTATGGCAAATTTAACCCAACCTTCATTTACCGGTTAGGGGCTAGTAAGAGCATGACCGTTCCTACCGATTGCGCCGCACGGACACCGCATACCAGCGTGAACCATGCAACTCTTCCGTCTCCTCCTGTGCGAAGGGGAAAGGGTCCAGCGGACGGCGGATAACCGTGTAGTCATCACCGCTGTCGGTCAGGATATCTTCGACGAAGGGCAGACCCGGGGCGTAGATGAAGCTGCCTCCCACTTGGAGAGAACGCAGGATTTCCATGTATTTCTGCGCATAGCTGGCATAATCCCCGTCTTTCCTGATGTGATGATGCCAAAAGTGGTTGGAGAAGGCCATGTTAGAGATAATCGTACCCCATTTGTCTGGCACAAAGTGAAAATCAAGCCAGTTGGCGGCGTAAATAAACGGGTTCTCCTCCTGATCTAAGCGCTCCAATCCATAGGCGTCAATGCCTCGCTCCCTGAGGGCGCTAACCAGCAGCGCCTGGGCTCCACAACCGATGTCAAGCACCGGTTCCCGGAGGTTAGCTGGCTCAATCTGCAATAATTCTAATTGGAATGAAGCATCGTATTCAGCACAGGGAACCCGCCGCACCAGCACCTGGTCCCCCTCCAGCTGAAAGGCGTGAAGGCCGTTGGACTCCAACAACCATTGGCTCACCTTGAGCGCTTGCTGGTTGAACACTTGCGTCAACCGGGCAGAGCTGACCTTTCCCTGCTGGCAAAGATCGGCCAATTCCAGCAAAAATGAACGCATCATCCGTTCCAGCCGGCGGATATCGCGTTGGCGGAAGTTGAGATATTGATTGGTGGCGAGCAAGGACGCCATCGTGAAGCGGGCGAAGTCGGCGGCCTGCCGGCTCAGCTGTTCTCCGTCGGCACAGATCGCCGCCAATTCCACTTTATATCGCTCCTGTTCGGCGATGAAAGCGGGGACAAGTGTCGGCGGTGGAACCAAGAGGAGGCCTTTGTCACCATGCTTTGTAAACAAACCGTGCTGTTGCCATAACGATCTTAACATGAGCTAACGTCCCTTTCTCCTTGAACGCATACGCCTGCGCGGCAGTATGACACGGCTTCGAGCCAGTTGGCACAATTATACAGCCATAGCGCTTCCGATTCAATTTCCACCAGCGCCAGCACCCGGAAAGTGGACTCTTTTCTCCACCTTTTTCGCGAGTCGCGAGGAAGGATTGCCTAGGCGGATGATTCCCCTAAAAATATGATTAATATTAACATTTTATATCAAAAAACCATTGCGTTTTGTGATTATATAAGTATAGAAAGTATATTCCAACTCCAAAGAGATACACAGGGGGAAACCATGAAGATTTTAGTGTTAATCGCCCATCCCGACCTTCGTCACTCAAGAGTGAATCGCTATTGGGAACAGTACTTGCGGCAGCATCCGGATATCACTGTGCACAACTTATACGCCGCTTATCCTAACGGTATCATCGACCATGTTCGGGAAAGAGAAATGCTGTTTAATCATGATCGAATTGTATTCCAATTTCCTTTGTATTGGTTTAGCGCACCCGCCTTGTTGAAAAAATGGCAAGATGAAGTGTTGGCCTCACTATGGTCGGAAACGGAAGGCAAACAATTGTCCGGCAAAGACCTCATTTTGGCTATCTCCACTGGCGCGCCCCAATCGTCTTATGGGCCAGATGGGTTCAATCATTTCACATTGGAAGAATTGATGCGTCCATATCAAGCGATGGCTAACATGAATGGGTTGAATTTCCTGCCGATGTTCAGTTTTTATCATGCACTCCAAGCAACCGATACAGAAATCTTTCTCAGTGCGCAAGAATATGTGAAGCATATCACCAACCCTCATCTGAAACCGCTTCATCCCCGATCCACAGTCACCGCCTCAGCCGATTGACGGCCATCCCTCCCATAAGCCATTCGCGGAAGAATGCTATTGCTTCCCGCCCCTGCGGGAGTGATCAAAAAACGGGAAGGACCGGTAAACGCGTCCTTCCCGTAAGACTTATTGGCAAATTAAATGGCTCCCACCATCAGTCAGCCGTCAACCGGCCACCAGCGACAACCACCTTTCCGTTTTTGACTACCGTGTCTACATGGTTTACCCCAAAATGATAAGGCAGATAAGCCAAATTGTGGGCGTCATAAATCACCAAGTCGGCTTGCTTGCCCACTTCCAAGCTACCAACCGTATCCGCCCGGCCAATAGCATGGGCCGCGTTGATGGTCATCGCCGTCAACACTTCTTCTGGAGTCATTCCCAAGTTGAGGCAACCGAGCGTCATCACCAACTGCAAAGATTCGGTGGGGGAACTTCCCGGATTATAGTCGGTGGACAAGGCTACTGGCACACCCATGTCGATCATCGCCCGCGCCCGGGCATGGGAGGTCAAACGCAGATTAAATGAGGTGGCGGGCAGGCAGACGGCGATCACTCCCGCATCGCGCATCGCTTCCAAGCCTTCGTCCGTGGCCGCCAACAGATGTTCCGCCGAGATGCAACCCAGCTCGCCAGCCAGTTGCGCCCCGCCCATCGGTTCGATTTCATCTGCATGGATCTTGAGGCCAAACCCGTTCGCTTTAGCAGCCGACAATATACGGCGGGATTCCTCCACCGAAAAAACGCCATGCTCGCAAAACACATCGCAGAATTCTGCCAAGCCTTGCCGCTTCACTTCGGGTAACATTTCGTGAATAACGAGATCCACATACTCCGCCGAGCGTCCCTTATATTCCTCTGGCACAGCGTGCGCTCCCATAAACGTAGACACCACATCTACCGGGTGGGTCTCATCCAGCCGTTTGGCTACCCGCAATTGCTTGAGTTCATCCTCCAACCGCAATCCATAACCGCTTTTGACTTCAACCGTCGTCGCTCCATAAAGAAGCATCTGGTCTAAGCTTTTTTTAGCTTTTTCATATAAGGCTTCTTCTGATGCGGTGCGGGTGGCCCGAACCGTGCTCAAAATCCCGCCGCCCTGAGCTAAAATCTCGAGATAAGGTACCCCTTTTAACTTGAGTGACAATTCATGTTCCCGTGACCCACCATGCACCAAGTGAGTGTGGGGGTCGATCAGTCCTGGTGTGACCAACCGGCCTTGGACATCCAGCTCTTGTTTCACCGCCATGCCCGCAATTTGCGCACGAACCTCTTCTTCTTGGCCCACGGCAAAAATTTTCCCGTCCCGAATGGCAACCGCCCCGTGTTCTACAACGCCCACGTCATCCATATCACGTCCGGTGCGCGGCTCATCCTTCCCCCGCATGGTCACCAAAACGCCAATGTGATGCACCAGCAAATCGATTGCTTTGTTTTCCATCGGACCACTCCTTTTCCAAATGGCCGCGGACCCGAATCCAGGCCCGCTGTGTTCGGTTAAATCCCCAGCATGGGTACGCGGATTCCCCGCTCTTTGGCCGTTTTCACCGCCAATTCATATCCGGCATCCGCATGGCGGATCACACCCATGCCCGGATCGGTATTCAGCACGCGTGACAGACGTTCTTCCGCTTCTTTGGAACCATCAGCCACAACAACCATGCCCGCATGCAAAGAGTAACCCATGCCCACACCACCACCATGATGCACCGATACCCAGCTAGCGCCGGAAGCAGTGTTGACAAGCGCATTTAGGATCGCCCAGTCAGCCACGACATCGCTACCGTCTTTCATTCCTTCCGTCTCACGGTTGGGCGAGGCGACGGAACCGCAATCCAGATGGTCGCGGCCAATTACAATCGGTGCGGAAATCTCCCCTGTGCGCACCATTTCGTTGATAGCCAAACCCATCTTGACGCGTTCACCGTAGCCCAGCCAGCAGATTCGCGCCGGCAATCCCTGGAATGCCACTTTTTCTCTGGCCAACTTAATCCAGCGACACAGGTGTTCATTTTCCGGGAACAGCTTCAATACCAACTCATCTGTTTTATGAATGTCTTTCGGGTCACCGGAGAGCGCCGCCCAGCGGAATGGTCCTTTCCCTTCACAGAAGAGAGGACGGATGTAGGCGGGCACGAAGCCGGGGAAATTGAAAGCGTCTTTCACCCCTTCATCAAAGGCCACTTGCCGGATGTTATTGCCGTAATCGAAGACGACGGCCCCCATTTTTTGCAAGTCGAGCATGGCCTGGACATGAACGGCCATCGATTGTTTAGACAACTTCACATAGGTAGCCGGGTCGTCACGACGCAATGCTGCCGCGGCGTCAAGTGAGTAACCAGCCGGCACATAGCCATTTAGCGGATCATGAGCCGAGGTTTGATCGGTCACAAAGTCAGGCACCACTCCCCGTTGGACAAATGCAGGTAACACCTCCGCCGCATTCCCGACCAAGCCGATGGACAACGGCTTGCCTTCCTCCTTGGCCGCTTGCGCCAGCGTCAACGCTTCATCCAGATCGTGAACCATCACATCGCAATAGCGAGTATCAATACGGCGTTGAATGCGGGCCGGGTCCACCTCCACCCCGATTACTACTCCGCCATTCATGGTAACAGCCAATGGTTG
The DNA here is from genome assembly GCF_004343255.1 of Laceyella sacchari. Taxonomy (GTDB): domain Bacteria; phylum Bacillota; class Bacilli; order Thermoactinomycetales; family Thermoactinomycetaceae; genus Laceyella; species Laceyella sacchari. Next base: position 293,367 of record NZ_SMDD01000002.1, read on the forward strand.
TGCACCGCCCATACCACCGAGCCCGGCGGTCAGCGTCAAAGTGCCTTTCAGCGTCCCGCCGGCATGCTGACGCGCAGCTTCGGCGAATGTCTCATAGGTGCCTTGCAAAATGCCTTGCGTTCCGATGTAAATCCAGCTTCCAGCCGTCATTTGCCCGTACATCATCAACCCTTTTTTATCCATCTCATGAAACGTCTCCCAATTGGCATAAGCGGGGACGAGCACAGAGTTGGAAAGAAGAACGCGCGGCGCCAAAGGATGCGTTTTGAAAATGCCCACTGGTTTCCCCGATTGGATCAGCAACGTTTCATCCGCCTCTAGGTCGGTCAAGCATTCCACGATTTTATCAAAGCACTCCCAGTTTCGGGCCGCCTTGCCGATTCCGCCATAAACAACGAGGTCTTCGGGGCGTTCCGCTACTTCGGGGTCTAAGTTGTTCATCAACATTCGCAACACCGCTTCTTGTTGCCATCCTTTGGTATTCAGCTGCGTGCCGCGGGGAGCGCGGACGATTCTTTTTGTTTTTTTACTCATTTATCATCTCTCCCATCATTGGTTTTGAGTTGAATTGAACACATACCTGGTTGCTCGGAGACCGGCTCGTCATTCCCTTTTGCCGTCCATTTATCTGCCCATCCGTTTCGCATATCCTGCGAGGAAGGTTAATATCGTGTGCAATGTCATGCGCACAGTGGCCCGGCGCGCATCATGTACCGGATCGACGCAGACGATGTCAAACCCTTGCACTTTTGGATGTACACCCAACAGGTACACAGCCTCTAATAACTGCCACGAAGTCATGCCTGCCGCCACCATTGCGGGCACTCCCGGTGCATACGCCTGATCCAACACATCCATGTCCACCGTGACATAAATAGCTTCGGTGCCATTGCCAGCCACCGCTAATGCCTGCTCCACCAGCGGGACAATGCCTTCTTTGGCCACTTGGGAGGCCGTGAATTGGGTAATTCCTTTAGACAAGGCATACTCCCGGTAAGGCTTGGAGTTGGCGAAGCTGTGCAGCCCGATTTGGGCGATGTGGGTACCCTCGACTGTCCCCGACTCAATCAGCCCGCGGATCGGGGTTCCGTTGGACGGGCCACCGTCTTCCAGATTTCTTACATCCATATGGGAATCCAGTTGCACGATGCCTACTTTGCCCGAATATCGGGTCTTAAAGGCTTTGACCGACGGGCAGGTGATGGAATGGTCTCCGCCCGCGATAATGGGAAACATCCGCGGCATTGCCTGATAAATCTCCGTCAAGCCTTGCTCAATGTTGCTGTGACACCGCAGGAGATCGGTCACATGCATCTGGATATCTCCCAGATCATGTGCCCGTAGCACCTGCAAATCCACATCATGGTCGATGTCATAGGTTGTCATGGCGGGGAATAATTCCCGGAGCGCATTGGGTGTCATGGAAGCTCCCGACACACTGATCGACGTTTTGGACAGGGGCACCCCGATAAATCCCACTTCCACATCCGTTTGTCCGTCCCACGGCGTTAACCAGTGAGCCACTTTGGTTTCATGCCGGTCACGCCAGTTGGTGCGACGGACGAGCTCTGGCGGATTTAACAACGCGAATCGTTTCATCAGCATCACCTCTTTCATGGATTACACTCAAATCCTTTAAAACAGTGGGCCGGACACCGCTTCCACGGCTTGCAACCATTCGCCTTCCAGGAGGGCTGTCGCCACGCTTTCAATCTCTTGGCTGGTGGAACGGTCTGCCGCCACCGGTGGCACGATGGTGCGCAACCGGTCATACAAAGCCCGCGTGGCAGGAGCCAATCCTTCGGCACCCACAAAGTCGGCCGCTTCTGCGGCGCAGATCAACTCAATGGCCAACACTTTGGCCACATTATCCACCACCTGAGCGGCATGCCGGGCGGCGGTGGTTCCCATCGACACATGATCTTCTTGGTTAGCCGATGAAGGAATCGAGTCCACACTAGCCGGATGGGCAAGAACTTTGTTTTCCGACACGAGCGAAGCGCTTACATATTGCAAAATCATCAGTCCCGACTGGGTTCCCGGCTGATGGCTCAAAAATGCGGGTAACCCGCCAGACAAGGAAGGATTGACCAGGCGCTCTGTGCGACGCTCAGAAATATTGGCCAATTCGCTTAACCCGATTTTCAAGAAGTCCATTGCCAAAGCAATCGGCTGGCCATGAAAATTGCCGCCTGATATCACTTTGCCTTCTTCCACAAACAACAGGGGATTGTCGGTTGCAGCGTTGATTTCAATCGCGATTTTCTCCTTCACATACCCCAACGCTTGCCGTGTCGCCCCGTGCACCTGCGGCAAACAGCGTAGCGAATACGCATCTTGTACCCGCAATTCCCCTTGCCGGGTGACCAGCTTGCTCCCCCGCAACAAAGTCCGCAAATTTCTCGCCACACCGCTCTGCTCCGGATAAGGGCGCACCCGATGCACTTCATCCGCAAACGCATCGGGGATTCCCCTCAGGCATTCCACAGTCAGCGCGGCAATAACATCAGCCACTTTGGCCAACCTTTCCGCTTTGGCCAAAGCTAGCGCGCCAATCGAGGTCATCGCCTGGGTGCCGTTGATCAAGGCCAACCCTTCCTTGGCCTTCAGGGTAATCGGTTTCAAGCCCGCCTTGGCCAACGCTTCGGCGCCCGGCAAACGTTCGCCCTCATAAAACGCCTCCCCTTCTCCCATCAACACCAACGCCAAGTGTGACAAAGGTGCCAAGTCACCACTCGCTCCCAGCGATCCTTGCTCAGGAATCACCGGATGAACTCCCCGGTTAAGGCAATCGACCAACAATTGCAACGTTTCTAAACAAATGCCCGAGTGCCCTTTGGCCAGCGCGTTTGCTCGCAACATCATCAGCGCCCTGACCGTTGGTTCTGGCAGAGGCTTTCCCACCGCGCAGGCATGGCTGCGAATCAAATTGACCTGCAATGCCACCGCATCATCCGCAGAAATGCGCACATCGCTAAACTTGCCAAAGCCAGTGGTCACCCCATATACCACCTTGCCTGCACGGACCCATTCTTCTACCATCCGCCGGCAAGCGATTACCCGCTTGATTGCCTCATCACCCAAAACGACGGGAACCCGGTTGATTGCTACCGCGGCCACATCCTCCGCTGTAATCCGATTCCCATCCAGCTCTATTCCCATCAATTGCCCAACAGGTTTTGTTCGCTCGGCATACATCGCTGCCCCACCCTTTCCTCTTTCTTCGCTTTACCAAACTAAAAGGGACTGCGCAGAAGTTACTCACTTCCACACAGTCCCTTTTTCAAGAGGGGTATATGCGATTGTATTGTTGGCGTTTTGCTAACCTTCATCGCAACCACTCGCTTTATTGGTTTCAGATAATTTTATTACGTTATATTATTCTCACATAACAAACTTCTATTTGTCAACTATGTGAAAACGATCTCCTTCAACCACAAAAACAACAAAGGAATGACCCTGGCCGGATCATTCCTTTTGCCATGTTGCTCACACTTTCACCAAAGACTTAAAGCTTTCCACCTGAGCACGAATCCCAACCTCCACAGGCAACCGCTCCATGCTGGAAGCCCCGAAGAAGCCGTCAATTCCCTTCGTGAGCGAGAGGATTGTGCGCACATCTTCCGGCTCGGCGATGGGGCCGCCATGGCACAACACCAACACATGGGGATTAACTGCTTTAGCCGCGTCATGGATCCGTTGAATGCGCTCAGCAGACTGCTCCAAAGTCAATGCCGTTTCCGCACCAATGGAGCCTTTGGTGGTCAAACCCATATGGGCCACCAGCACATCAGCACCCGCTTCTGCCATGGCCACTGCTTCTCGCTCATTGAACACATACGGGCAGGTTAGCATGTCCAATTCATGAGCCAAGCGGATCATTTCCACTTCCAGATCGAAACCCATGCCGGTTTCCTCTAGGTTTTGGCGGAACGTGCCGTCGATCAAACCCACGGTGGGAAAATTTTGTACACCGTCAAATCCCATTTCTTTCAGTTCTTTTAAGAATACAGGCATCAGTCGGAATGGGTCCGTTCCACACACTCCTGCCAGCACAGGAGTATCTTTTACCACTGGCAAAACCTCGCTCGCCATCTCCACCACAATCCCATTGGCATCCCCATATGGCAACAGGCCGGCCAGTGAACCGCGGCCCGCCATCCGGTAACGGCCTGAGTTATAGATGATGATCAGATCCGCACCGCCTTGTTCCGCAAATTTCGCGGATATGCCCGTGCCCGCTCCACAACCGATAACCGGGGATCCTTGGCTTACCGTCTCACGCAACCGGCGGAGAGATTCATCTCTTGATATGAATGGCATGTTTCTCAGCTCCTATTCTTCTTCGTTTCTCAGCATTTCCAATAATTTATCCGTCACCGCTTTGGCGAATTGCGGATCATTGATGTTGCAATCCAGTTCGTAGACCGGGATATCCTTGCGGATGTGCTCCTTGATGGCGTCAAACAATGCCTGATTCGCTTCCGGCCACCAAAAGGGTTTGCCGGGCGCATCCAACTCGGACAAACCTTGCAAAGGCAAGAAAATAGCCAATTCCCCTTTGGACCGGTTGGCTTTTTCAGCCAATATCCGCCCCAAGATGGCGTTTTCTTCTGGTGTGGTTCGCATCAACGTGATATTGTCATTCCAACTGTACAGCAAGCGGTCGCGGTATTTCCCCGGAACAGTGGACATGCCCCAGAAGTTGACCATATCCAAGCATCCGGGAGCAATCACTTGGGGCAACGCCCATTTGCCCGCGGCATCCAAGCGGGAGGGGCCCGCCGACAGAACTCCACCAACCAATTCATCCGCCAGCTCCGTCGTCGTCACTTCCAACACTCCGGTGATATACCCTTGGTCAATCAATGACTCCATGGTTTTGCCACCGGTACCTGTCGCATGAAACACCAGCACTTCATAACCGTTCTCTTCCAGTTGCTTTGTGCACTGATTTACCAATACAGTCGTGTTACCAAACATCGACGCCGAGATAAGCGGCTTGGTTTTAATCTTCGGCACTTGCGTTTCCACCATGCCGACCACCGTTCCCACCGCATTGGAATAAATCTTGGCGCTGATACGGTTCAGCCCAGCTATATCCAAAATCGATGGGATCATGACGATGTCACTGATGCCCACATAAGGCTGTGTGTCCCCCGAAGCCACCGTGCTGACCATCACCTTGGGCACCCCTACGGGCAACACGCGCAAGCCTGACGTGCCGATCATGGTTCCGTTTGAACCACCCATGGATAACCCGCCATCGATCAATCCCTGATCAAACAACTCTTTTACCACACGGGCAATCCCTTTGGTCATGACCGTCATGGCCAAAGACTTATCTTTTACTTTTCTCAGCTCAGCCAAGGACATGCCACCGGCTTCCGCCACCCGCTCTGCGGGAACATCCGGTTCAAACAAAGGCTCCCCTAGCACCCCAGTGTTGATGGTAAGAGCGTAATGGCCGCGCTTCTCAATCTCCTGTTTCACAAATGCATAATCAGGCCCTTTGGTATCCAATGCACCAATCAGTGCAATCGTTTTACCCATAACAACCTCCTCGACAATCAAATGATTTTTTTGTCATGCTTATTTATGTATTAAATCAAAAGATATATTTCTGTAGAATTAGTCAAATCTCCTTCAAATAAAGAAAAACAATCCCTTCCCGCCAGTTCATTCCATCTTTTCTTGGAAACTCCTCATCGTGATCAATCACACCTTAGCACTTTCTTAATAATCAGGCTGACGGTTGCCAATATAAATAAAACTTTGCAAAAGAATTCAAATATGAAATGATATGTATAAAAAAAGAAAACACAGAGAAAGGGAGTTCATTATGGGGGTTTCAGACACAAATCAAGTCACTAAAGAAAGCAAGCTATTGTTATGGTGTTTCGCCCTTGGCCTGCTGTATGACTTCATGTTCTTTGACACCACCTTTGCCGGGATCGCTTACCCGATCTTCATCGTAGCGGTCTACGGCGTGTTCGCTTGGCTGTTCCATTCTCAAGGTCGTCTCAAACCGTCGTTTACCTTCCCATGGCTACTGGTCGCTTTGATTCTATTGCTGAGCCTTACCTTTGTCCTGTTTTCCAATCCGGCATTTCTGGTGTTGAACTTTTTCCTCGTTCCCCTGCTGTTTGTCGCCCATACAATGCTGGTGACCGGCACCCACAAACGCCCTTGGCACCACATCGGATTTCTGATAGAAATGGCCGAACGGGTCACCATCCACACCCTCAGCAACTTGTTAAAACCCTTTTCCTCAATGGTTCGATCTCGATTCATGCCAAGTAGTGTGGCCATCAAAGTCGGTTTGGGAATTGCTATCACTTGCCCCTTGTTATTGGTGGTCATTGTGCTACTCTCCTCTGCCGACAGCATCTTTCTGAAATACGTGATTGAAATACCCAAACAACTATTGGATATCGATTTCGGCGAAATTCCCGCTCACATCATTCTCACCACCTTCATCACCTTGATTTTGTTCGCTTATTTCTGGAGCCTGCTCCACCCTACCAAAGAAAATGAACCAACGGGGGCAAGCGAAGAAAAAAACCGGAAACCCAAAAAATTGGACAGTGTCATTTCCGTCACCATCCTTACTATGCTCAACCTGGTGTACGTCATTTTCACCGCAATCCAAATCACTTTCTTGTTTGGCGGGGCAGAATCTGCTTTGCCCGCGGGAGTAACCTATTCGGAGTACGCCCGCCAAGGATTCGGCGAGATGTTGATTGTCAGCTTCATCAATATCGGCGTGTTGCTGTTGTTGCTTCACTTTGCCTCACAACAGAAAAAAGGCTTATACCGGGCCGTCCAAGTTTTGCTCACCATTCTCACGGTATGTAGTCTGTTCATCCTGTTCTCCGCCTTCACCCGGTTAACCATGTATGAACAAGCCTACGGTTTCACTCTGTTGCGCTTGTTGCCCCAAGCCTTTATGATTTTGCTTTTATCCCTGTTTGCCGTCTCATTGGTGCGAGTCTGGAAAAGCAATGTCTCCCTGTACAAAAGCTACACCATCATCACCTTGGTGTGGCTGGTCACCCTCAACTACGCCAACCTGGATCTAATCATCGCCAAAAGCAACATTCAGCGGTACCAGCAAACAGGTGAGATTGATCTGGAATATATCGGCAGCCTCTCTTATGATGTAGCGCCGGAACTGGCCAAACTGCAACAAGACCCCAAGATTGGCGACAAGGCGGTAGCTGAGCTGAAGAAAATGAAGTCCCGCTTGAAATTTGAGACCAAGCCCGAGTGGCAAACATTTAGTTTTTCCCGGCATCGGGCCGAACAGATCGTCAAAAATATCCACTGACCATACACAAAAACGAGTCTGCTTCTACATGGCAGACTCGCTTTTCATTGATTGTGGCAAGGCGGTTGAATCTCTCGTAGAAGAGGCCGCTCCATGACTAGCGGGGCAAAGGCAAAATCCTCATCCGGTAAGCATTCATGGCTGCACGTCCCAACTCATCGAGAAACTGGTAATTGGCGGCGGCACCCACCACTGCGCCCAATCCCGGCACCAATTGCAACATCTTGGCCAGATCGATGTGATCACGATAGGTTTGTTGGAACTTCTGCCAATCCAGCTGGTTTAAGTAATCCGCATGGGACGGATAAGCTCGGATCGTCTCTTGCCAATTTTTCATCTTATGAAACGTCTCGATGCGTACCTCCCCACTTGAAAACGCCAGCTGGAAGATGTGCAGAATATACAGCCGCTCACGATAATCTTTCACATCAAACCCGTACAAGCTGGCTGCATCAAACAAAAACTTCATCTTGATCGAGAGTAACATCGGGAAATCGGCCAATCCCAATAACAAACCGCCCATTCCCGTCCCGGCTCCTTCCACCGTCGCTGTGTATTTGTACATCTTGATCTTTTCCAGTACTTGTTTTTCCTTTTCCTCTAAGGAATCGGCGGTGGCAGCTGATTTGGTCGTCCACTCCGAACCGACAAGCACCGTTCGCACCAGGTGCTTGATGCTTTCAGTTATTACATCATGCACCTTTTGCGGAATCTTCTCATTGATTTTATCCTGGATTGACTTGGCCGCCCATTGCAACACCGTTGGAGACTTCTGCATTTCTGCCTGCCAAGCAATGCATTCTTGGCGTGCACGTTGTTCGTAATCCAATCAGCTTCACCCTTCGTATGTAATCTGGTATGTGCGACAGTGATATATACCCGGTTGCCGAGAAGCTGATGCTCATTCCTTTTTGTTCCAAAGCCCATCCATGTGTTCCATTGCGTCAAATATCAAGGAATAAACAAATGCCAAAGCCAAAAGCCCATACAGAGAAAAAGTGATATCTTCAATTATCACATCTAATACATACATATGAAACAAAACAAGAAAGAAACCTGCAGCAGCACCCAAACCGTCTTTTACCTTTTCCCTTTCAGCGAATAGAAATTGTATTACCAATTCCAATACAAAGCCCACCGTCATCGATGGAATGAAATAAAACAACACCCCCACTCCAAACAAAATCAGACCGGTGGTCGATTGGACTTTAATGCCGAGTGTGACAACGTTTTTGAGCAAAGAGAGAATCCCCATATTGATCAGTACAGGAATACTCAGAATAACTAAGACTAAAACACCTAATAAAGCGAAAACAATCACATTGCCCCATAAGCCAAGCTTCTCTTTTTTTCCTTTCACAGAAATCCCCCATTACGCGATCAATGAAGAAAGACGGCAAAACCGCCGTCTTCTTGTTATTTCCTTTATTCATTCCCTCGCAAACGGGGGATGGACAAAACATTTTTTTACTTCTTTGGTTCTTTATTTATCTCTCCCGTGTAATCATATCTTAACAATAAACGCACTCCGAACTTATCAACGACCAGGATATTACTCCATAATCAATACCCAATTTTCACGCATTCATTAGGGACTATCGCTCCTAATTTCTGATCAATCTCTCGTAAAGTTGTTTGTTCAAATTCCCCTTCATCATTCAAAAAATGACCCTCGTACTGCAAATAACATATCTTACAAGCACACTCAATATCTCAATAAAACCTTCAAGACTAGATACTATTTCTCCAAAGTTACGGTGAAGTATATTTTCTTAACTAATTAAGCACAAGAACACATAAAAAAGAAAGTAGCCGCCTCTCGACGACTATAACTTATTCATTCTTCATATAGAGTACTAGCAACGTTATCAAAAGCAACTTTTAATTCTTCAACACTTTTATACCGATAGCCACGCTTTATCGCGCAAAATAAAACTCTTCTTATTAGATTAAATAAAAATGTTCAACTTCAAAACGCAATCTATTCCTATCTCTTTTAATAAATTCAGTAACTCCTCAAATATGTTACCCATCTTTGACTCTGTTGATGAACCATTGTCTGGCCTTTTCACCTTCTAGAAGTATCGGACATTCTGGTGTACCAATATTAATGCTTTTTATATTGGCCTCTTCTATCCCTTTAATTCCTGTTAATTTTGCTCCTTTTAGTAAAACTCCTTCAAAATATGATCCACTTACATCCACGTTTTGCAGTGTCGCTTCGCGGAAATCAGAATGATCAAAAAGACTATTAACTAAAACAGCATTCGTCAAATCCACTTTGATAAATATTGTTTCAATACAATCACTTTTAGCAAACCTTGCATTTTGGGCATTAGCATTAGTAAAGTCTACATAAGACACATCGGCTTTATAAAAATCGGCATTCTTCAAGTTGGTTGATCTGAATGTGGAAGAACACATTAGTGACGCGAACATATCTTTATTACTCAAATTCATACCATCAAATATACATGCAGTCATATAAGCTTGATCTAATGGATATTCTGTTAAGTCTATACCTCGAAAGTCTATTTCATCCACGCTTAACTTTTCACCTTTTTCTCCAATTGTTTCAATCCATATCCGATGTAACACCATTAGATCAACAATTTTTTCTTTATTAACCCTTCCCATTCTTTGCCCTTCTCCGAATCCCATACTTCTTTAAATTGAAATCCAACTAACCCATTAGACTCAACCATTTCCTTAAACTCGTCAGAAACAAACACCTTCCACTGCACTCGGTCATCCAAAAATATGCGAAAAATATGCTCATCTACTATTTTTTCTTGAATGAACTCATATTTTTCAAAGCCGACACGAAGCCCTGTATCCAACTGTCTAACAATCGCTTGATTATAATCAATCGCATTGATTGCGTTTATCACATGTATTCCAAAAAAACTCTTTTCACAATGATGAAGTGGTAACGCCTCTGCCTTACCTTTTAAAAAATCACTCAAAACATGAACAGCTTTTTCACTGAAAATTGGAATAGGGCCATCCCAAAAATGAGGACAATCACTTTCTTCACCTTCATCGATTGTACATATTTCTACAAAGCCCCATCTATCTGCGAGAGGAATAGTCTGGATCAGTAGATCATTCCATTTATAATCTCGATCAAAATCGGTGTAGCCTAATGTTTCAAAGGCTTTCAGCGAGCCTTCTAATTGCCATACTTTCATGAACATCCCACCATTATAGTTTCCAAACTACAATAGCCCTTCCATTAACAGCTTTTCTACTTTAAGAGCTTACTTAAGCTTGATCACTCGCTTAAGTCTAATACAAATGAGATGATTTATTTGAAGATTAGCTTGAAACTCACTACCTTCAAACCTAGTAATCAATTATTCATAACGACTTCCTGTATATAAAATAGTAGCAACAAAGTGCCAATCAACACTTTCTGCAAGATCTTCTGGATCAGTAAAAAGTCCATCTACATCCTCAACCCACGCAGCAATACCACGAAGGTAATCTTCAATATTCGTGTTTGCCCATTCATTAGCATTTTGTTTTAAATCTTGGATCAAATAGGAAATAAACTTTATAAAGTCCTCCCTATTCTCGATCCTTTCTAACAGATCTTGAATCTCCAAAATTACTCCTCCTACTTGATGGATCAATCCAACTTTCTTTAATCAAGTCATATGTTTCCCCTGAATTGGGATAAAACAGATAATAAGGTATCTTTGATGATTTCCCTCCTGTTTCATTAAAGCACTCTTGGAAAAAGGGAACCAAATAATCCTTTGTAAATGCGTCGATTTCTTCAACCACATCTAGCTCTTTCAATATTTCTTTACGGTTCAATTTAGATAAGGAACTAAATTCAAATCCACCCAAGTCTGAATCGTGCTCCACATAGGCATTCTCCATAAGTTGTTCTTCCCACCCCGCCATCGCTGATACATCAACACTAAAATCTCCTCTGTGTCCTCGCACTTCCAATACAACAAATCGGGTATCAGCATGATACGGATACTGTTGCAAAAGAAAACGAAAGTGCTCAATGGTTTCCTCTTTTGAATCATGTATTGATTCAATGACCAGTTGTTTCATCTTTTCATCCACCTGTTATCCCTCCTCCTTAACGAACATGCCCTCCCCAAGTGGGTCGTCCATCAGTATGTCTTAATAGCCCGTGAATTTTCGATTGAACCAATTGCATTTTACCTTTATTTTGACGATGATTCCATGTATATCTAACCGGGTATTCTCCACTTTCTATTCATCAGTGAGAGGGAAACTTTATTCCAAAATGAGGAACTTGATAGAAGCGTGGGAATGGATCTCAAGATTCATCTTGCTCGTGATGGAAAAAGCCATCCTCTTGCTTTTACTATCCCCCCTAGAGCTATATGCCGGTTGTATTCACCTCAAACTAACTTGATTCAATCCTGATCTTGAAAGCGAAGCTCCTTAATACTATTCAGATCGATTCCATATCGAGCATAGGTCTTGATAGTGTTTTCTCCCGTCAGTTGAACTTCATCGAAGCCAAGTAAGGATGCTACTTGTATCACATGATCACGAGAATCTCCTTCAATCTCTAGATACGGAGGAATCAGCGGCCATTGATCAATCTCAAGCCGAGCGCCATTGAGTGTAAAGCTGGTACGACGATTTTCCTGATAGCTCTTTGGTTGATAGCCCAATTGATTGAGTAGCTTATTTGTCAATTCAAAGTCATCCACAGTAATCTCCACCTCATGAGTCCCATCAATCCCATCATGAACAATTTTCTTAACTGTGAGTGTAATTTCTTTCCCTGAATCACGTAGCCGAATCCATTTGCTCTTATCTCCCGGTACAATATCGTAAACATAACGCCGCATGAACGCCTCGCCGACCTTCCGTCCTCCACAAGCATTGATTTTATCCACAATCTCATCTAAATTAACGTTAATAACTTTGGCTTCATACTCAATTGTCAAGGTTACTTCCTCCTTTTTCATAAACCCTTAATGAGAGCATCATATTCCGCTTCACGAAATTCTACGATTTCATTACACAGTTCACTGACAACAAAGTCTTCTACTGGCATACATAGATCCATACGTTGAATACAAACCCCAACCTGATACCTCCCGCTTTGATCCCGATAGAGCCTTACGCCATAATATCCTTCTTGACAGTCAGTGTCATTATTAAAGCGACATCCCACACAGGTTTTGGGCAAACGTATAGGTCGTATTTGTTTGAAGAAGATCATACGTCCAGATGGTAATCGATATGCTATCTTACTGCCTGATACCCCGGATGTAATATACTTCGCAACAGGCACTGCCTTTAGCTCGGTTAGAATTTGGTGAATTGCATCAATGGAGCATTTACCCTCATCTAGGGAGTTAAGTAGACGCACAGACAATTCAGGTGCATATTCCTCTAGAAGCCGTCGAACGCGTGGAGAGTGCTTATAATCAGGCACTACAATGTTTGCACTAACCTTTATCCCATGATTAATTGCAATCTGAACTGACTTTTGTAATGCTTTAATTTTACGTTCAGCAAGCTTCCGATTTTGGTACTTCTTATTCTGTACCTGCACAAGCTCTTCAGGAGTTGTGCCAAAGATGGAAAAGTTTACCCGATCAAGTCCTGCATCTGCGCAAGCCGAAAGGACACGTTCTCCATTTTCACCGTTAGAAGTCATACATACGCGATATCCGCTTTCCGTAGCCATTCTAATGATCTCTGGCAACAGGGGGTGAAGAGTTGGTTCTCCTCCGGTAAGGTGTAACTCTTCTACATTTAGAGTCTCACGAAGCAAAGATATTGTTTGAGCAAATTCTTTATCAGGCAACACTGTAACTGGTAGAAACCTTACCCCATTTGTAGTCGAATAGATCGACACCCGACCCGATGAACCTGCTTTTGTCCAATTGCCCACTTCACGGGTTAGATTATCAATCGTGACAGGTGTCCCCTCATTGTGGCAAAAGCTGCAAGTCATTCCACAAGCATCAATGATTTTAACACGCAGTGTACTAGTTTTATCCACATACACCGGAATGTAAGATTCTATTATGGGAATCCACCTCACTATATAATACAGATGGATGCACATTTATTCAATTCTAAATTATCGGTATAATGATGATGCACATCCACCCGTTTGTTTACATTCTTCTAAACAAAATGGAATACCTTACGTTCACTTCCATCTTGCAATACAATGATCCGTATCTTATCAAGCAAACACTCTCCATTATCCACTGAAAATTCACAACCCAAGTTATCCACGTACCGTCCCAAACAATCTTGATATGCTCTTGTTGCATCAAGTCCAAGAGTTACAAAGTCTTCGATAGACTGAAGGTGACCGCAATTGGGACATTCAAATGTTACCTTCTTCAAATTACGATACCTATCTAGCATCTCCCTGTACCATTCTTCATCAGTTTGTCTGATCATAAAACCACACCGCTTATCTTCAATGATTATTGATTACTTCGTCGACTCCGTGTTGGAATCTTAAATCGATGTAACCACATAAAAATTGTTGTTGAGCTTGTCTCATAAATTTGGACAATCTTTCTCATACTTAATTGCCTGTCCTGCCGCGCAGCCTTTTTGGCATTCCTAATAGAACAAATATTCTTTGAACAGTGGATACACTAACATAAAGCTCACTCGCAATTTGATTAAGCGTCATTCTATCTTTCCAGTGCCAATGATATAAGAGTTGATTTAAATCACCCTCTATTAAATGCCCTACAGCATGGTGAGTTTGCGCCCATTCAACTCGAGGTAATATCCTTCATTGCATTCACCCACACATTCCTTCGACAGAGAGAGATTGGATACTCGGCCTCTGTTCAAGTATCCAATCATGTGTTATACTGCTTTTCCGTTACCCCTTCACTTACCTAACCACTTTCTTTTAAACAGTCCCAACCGATCGTCCCAACATTTTACCCTCTTACTATCGTCTCTTGTGACCTGATATACCTATAAAAAGCGATCAACTTTTTTTCTGCCTTTTATTTTTTTGTTGTTCCTCTCAGAATATGATCACATGTAACCGGTTTGTTAATTCATCGTGCCAATAGCGGATCTCTACTGCCTCCATTAATTAGGAACTCCTTTCTGGCAATTCCATTTATGCTATAATGGAGATAATCTACTTACTTGTGTGGGCCATTTTTATATGGCTCTTTTTTTCTTGTCTGCAAAGATGTCGTATGATCTCCCTGTTATCAGCCAAATCCCATTCATCATATCAGCTTCGATAACATCAATAAGCGGAATCTGAATTTCCACTCCATCCTGGCAAAGCAATTGGGCAATTCGCATTCGCCGCCGTGGATTTGGACTCCGGTCAACGTAGCAAGTGACAGAAACCTTGTCTTCCGGCTGAAGATCTGCGATAAAATTTTCGTATTTTTTAACAACAAGATCTGAGCGACGATCCAAATCTAGCAGGAATGGTTGAACTTGATTTGCGTTGCCTTCAACTTGGAGTTTCAACACTTCCAATCACCTCTTCGGGGTTATTTTTGGTTGTATACGCAGTATAAAACAAGGTAAAAAATCATGCAAATCAATAAATTTTAACTATCTTAACCGTTTGCTTAGGTTAATTCTTCCCTTTAAATTCAGTTTAGACCAAACAATTCAGTTGAATTAAACCTAAACCAAGAATAGTTTTACCAAAAAAAGTCATCTTCTCCAGTGAGGCGAGTTGATAAATTCAGAAAAATAAATTATCATTTCGCTAATAGGAGGGTTGCTATGTGGTATCTAGATGATCGAAAGTAGCTTGGTAAAATCCTTCGAGAACGAAGAATTGAGCTTGGACTTAAACAAAAAGACTTAGTTGACGATCTTTTAACATCTGCGACAATTAGCAATATCGAGCTAGGAAAGAAAAAAGTAGGGATACAAAAAATTTCCTACTACTGCCAAAAGCTAAACTGGAAACTAGAAAAAATTCCACAATACATAGAAGAAACTAAAAAGAAAGAACTCGACTATATTTCCAAACTAAAGTTAAGCCTGAAGTCAATTGAAAATGACATTTTTTGTGTAAGCCCTGACTTTGCAATAAAAAGACTCAAGAAATTAGACCTTCCAAACGATCCATATATCCATGCAACCGTCGAATATTTAAAGGGAAAATGCTTTTATAAAAAAGGGAGATGGGATAAGTCTAAAGAACATTACAATGAGTGTATTCGCCTCTTTGATGAACATAAGGAGCTTTCCAAGTCTAATCTGAAATCAGCCTGCTTTTATGGACTAGCGAGAGTTTGCTATCGCAAAAACAATCTTGAGCAAGCGTTAAAACTTCTTCAAAAAGGACTAACTGCTTTTAAAGAAGAAGGAGAAAGAAATTACTACAAACATTACCTTCTCATAAGTGAAGCAATATATTTAAGTAAATTAGGCTTTACAAATGCCGCTATGAAAGCACTAGAAAGAATGTGGACTTACTTATCTGAGATGGACACTGAAACCCAATTAACTATGTATAGTCTTCAAGCGATTCTTCACAACGAACTTAAGAATCATGATGAAGCAATATTATGTATCAATAAAGCTATTGATATGGCTCAACGTTCTAAACACTTCGACCATTGTTTTGAGCTTTGGACGACACTCGGCGTTTCTTATAAGAACTTAGGCGATTTTGATTCAGCAAAAACCTGCTTCAACACAGCATACCGATTTAAAAATAAGCTTCGAGACAAGTATTTGCTACCAGCATATAACTACACAGAATTAGGGAAACTCTACAAACAGTTAAACAATATGGAACTTGCTGAAAAATACCTAACCTCTGCAGTTAAATTAAGTAAAAAAGTAAATAATGGACTTAAACAATTGGAGGCCCAAGTTGCTTTAGGTGAATGTTTTTTTCAGCAGAACAAAATAACTGAGGCTATTCAACAATTTGATGAAGCTGGTAAAATAGCCGAAAGGCATTTTACTAAAAAAGAAAAAGATATTATGCTAAAATTAGCACAGTGCTATGAGAAAAGGGACACAGTAAAATACAACAAATATCTTTCCCGTTTTTATGAGCTCAGTATAAAATCCCAGAATGGAGGTGAATTAACTATGCACCAAAGCTATTCCAATAATACACATGCTGAAAGGGAATTCCAGCCAGAGCCCCCCGATGACTAAATGCTATACACAATTATTTATGTAAAGAAGAACCCATCTAAAAATAAATGGGTTCTTCTTTTTTGGGAAAGTTGTTAAATCCGTTTGATGCTAACTTCTTTTCTGTTGTTTTTGACCGCCTTTTCAACTCTTCGCCACATAAGCCGTATCAAAAAACTCCTTCCCAACCACCATCACTCTGTACATCGGCTTCGGCTTGTTCACTTTTTCTTAGCAAAAACTATTCCCTTAACGATGGCCCATGCCAGCCCATCCAAGAATCGACGATCACGCAACATCTTGTTTTCCTTCAGATTGTCGATGAGTTCTCCGGCAAAACGGCACTCATTTTGGTATCACGGAGAACAGCGATCCGGGAACGAGCTGCCTGACTATCAACTTTTGCCGGGTTCCCATGTGGCCCAAAACCGTAGCCTTTGAGATAAAGCAGTACCTTGTTGATTGCTTTTTGGATTTGCTTGATCCGAGCCGGTGCATTTTGGGCCACAAAGGACTAAAAGCCACCGCCACCAGCATTGCAATGCAGAGACAGGAAAAAATTAGAATTTTTATTATTCGCATAAGCGATTCGTTTGCGGAGTCCTTCAGGCGGCCCCGGATATGAGGATGAGGTATTTTTGTTACGCGGGAATATAACTGCCACCCCTTTATAGTCATTGAACTTTTCTCCAACTAATTCTGCCATTTGCAACGCTACAAGCGGAGTTAATAACGCCCTCCCACAGTTGCCACTCTTCAGGGCCAATATTGACGTGCAGCGCGTCTAAAAATACCTTTACAAAAGCGAATAACAACCCATACCTTGGGGTCACGTAATTTAGGTAACATGCGGTTCATCCTGAACAACTCCTCACCTTATTTTTGAAGCATCAAAAAAAGCGCGGAAATCGCGCAACGGTTGGGCCATTCAGATACCCGTATCACAATGGAAATTTATAGCCATGTACTTACCAACATGCAACAGGAAGCTGTGGATTGGTTTGAAAGAATAAGGACAATAAAATTAGTAAGTTATACCCCCTGAAACTAAGGGGGGCTACTTCGTCCGTTTCATTTTCAAGTAACTAATGTTAATCTATATCCTCTGATTTCAACAAAGAATATAAGAGTTGCTCGGCTAGATTTTTATAATATGGCTGCGGTGCAACCCGCCATATTTCATGAGCAATTTTAAACACAAAAAAAGCCCGACTTCTCGGGCTTAGGTTTGGTGCTGATGACAGGATTCGAACCTGCGACCCCTTCATTACGAGTGAAGTGCTCTACCAGCTGAGCTACATCAGCATATTGTATTGGTTGGTGGAGGCGAGCGGAGTCGAACCGCTGTCCGAAGACATCGCCACGCCAGCTTCTCCGAGCGCAGTCACTGTACTGAGTTTTCGCCTCGATAACTGCCCAGTGACAGGCGTTTACCAGAGACTAGCCACTTGAGATTCGCTTTCTGACCAGTGGCCGATCAGGCAGCTAGCCCACTAAGGTATGAGACCCGACAGCTCCACATGGGCGATGGAGAAGCGGATCCTGGTCGCTTAATTAAGCAGCCAGAGCAAAGTTTTCGTTTTTGCCAGTTACATTTGGCATTTGCGTGTTTAACGAGAGTCGCAACCCCTCGGCTCGCTACTGACGCTCGAACTATCCCCGTCGAATCCCAAGAACGCCCCCGGAATTCAACTGTTTGTCGAGCGAATATGTCGATCACAGTTTTAGATTATAGCAGGGTTCCATGCATTATGCAAGAGGTTATTTCATTTTTTATCGCATGTTTTGTTCTTTCAAGCGCCGTTGAATCATCCGATCCGTTTCGCGCTTGGCTTCGGTCGCCCGCTTATCATAGAGCTTCTTCCCGCGCGCCAGTCCAAGCTGGATTTTGGCGAAGCCGTTTTTCAGATGCACGTCGAGCGGAACCAAGGTCAACCCTTTGATCTTGGTAATACCCAGCAATTTGTCAATCTCACGCTTGTGCATGAGCAGTTTGCGGGTGCGGGTAGGGTCGACGTTGAAGCGGTTGCCTTTGTCGAAGGGGCTGATATGCATGCCAACGATAAAAACTTCCCCTTTGTCGATCCGGGCATAACTGTCTTTGAGTTGCACTTTGCCTTGGCGGATCGATTTGATCTCCGTCCCGGTGAGAACGATGCCGGCTTCGAATTGTTCTTCGATATGGTAATCATGAAATGCCTTTTTATTTTTGGCAATGATTTTGGATGATTTGCTTCCCATCGTTTTCACCTCAGCCCTCAAAAGTCGTGCAACTTATATTTTATCAAGAAGATTGGGAAAGAGTCAATGCTTGAAGGCCACGGAAAAGCACAGCGAGAAAAGGAAAAAGCCCGCAAGCTTGGCTTTTTCCTTCACGTGTTGTCATTTCTTCTTGCTCTTGTTGCGATAGGTTTTCTTCTTTTTCTTTTTCCCTTTTTTCTTGCTGTCTCCGTTTTTCTTGGCAGCAGTATCTTCCCATTTTACTTCATAGAATTTGCCTTTTTTGCCTTTGGCGGAGCGAGCGGCGTCAGCATCTTTGTTGCGCTTAAATTTTTTCTTCTTTCCTTTGGCTGGACGTTCGAAACGCTCATCGGAGAAGTGCTCCAAGAGTTCGAAGTCCACTTTGCGTTCGTCGATGTTAACACCGCTGACCTTGATGCGCACGCGATCTCCGATCCGGAAGATGCGTCCGGTCCGTTCACCGATCAGGCAGTAATGGGATTCATCGTAACGGTAATAATCGTCTGTCAGGAAGCTGACGTGGATCAATCCTTCAATCGTGTTCTCCAACTCCACGAAGATCCCAAATGAGGTGACGCTGGAGATGATGCCTTCATACTCTTCCCCGATTTTATCCATCATGAACTCAGCCGCTTTGAGATCGTTGGTCTCCCGCTCGGCGTCGACAGCGACCCGCTCGCGGATGGAGGATTGTTGGGCTGCGTCGGTCAAATAGGCGTTTAATTCGTCAATTCGCTCGACGGTTAACGCCCCTTTCTCCACGATTTCGCGGATGACACGATGAATCAACAGGTCGGGATAACGGCGGATGGGCGATGTGAAGTGCGAATAGAAGGGCGCCGCCAGGCCAAAGTGCCCCACGTTTTCTGTCGCATACTTGGCTTGCTTCATCGAACGCAACAAAACGGTGCTGATCACATGCTCTTCCGGCTTTCCGGATATTTTTTCCAGCAAACTCTGCAAGGCATGTGGGCGGACTTGATCCGGCTTGCCTTTTACCGAGTAACCGAAGCTGGTAATGAACTCATAGAAATTCTTCAATTTCTCAGCATCGGGATTCTCGTGAATCCGATAAACAAACGGCACTTGCAGATTGAAATAATGTTCCGCCACTGTCTCATTGGCTTTGAGCATGAACTCTTCAATCAGTTGCTCGGCAATGGTGCGGGGCCGTTTCACCACATCCACCGGCTTACCTTTTTCATCGACAATGATTTTGGCTTCGGTGAAATTAAAGTCAATCGCTCCCCGACTTAGGCGCCGCTTGCGCAGAAGCATCGCCAAGTCAGCCATCAGGCGGAAATCATCGACAAGCGGCCGGTAACGCTCGATCAATTCCGGATCTTCGTCGACGACAATCTTCTTGACGTCGGAATAAGTCATCCGCTCGTTGGTTTTGATGACGCTGGGGTAGATTTCGTAGTCGACTACATCACCTGTGGGGTCAATTTCCATGTCACAGGTCATGGTCAGGCGATCCACTTGTGGGTTCAAACTACAGATGCCGTTGGAAAGGCGCTTGGGCAACATCGGAATCACCCGGTCAACGAGGTAGACACTGCATCCCCGCTCATATGCTTCCCGATCCAGTGCAGACCCTTCCCGGACATAGTAGCTGACATCGGCGATATGGACGCCTAAACGCACATTGCCATTGGGCAACCGCTCTACTGACACAGCATCGTCCAAGTCTTTGGCGTCTTCGCCGTCAATGGTCACCATGTTTCGCCCGCGCAGATCGCGCCGCCCCTTCAGGTCTTCTTCGCTGATCGTTTCCGGTATGGCCTCCGCTTCAGCGATCACTGCTTCCGGGAACGCTTCCGGCAATCCGTGCTTGCGGATGATGGACACAATGTCAACGCCAGGATCATTGCGGTGACCTAAAATCTCGATGATCTCCCCCTCGGCCGAATGACGTCCTGTGATATGGTGTAGTTTCACTACAACTTTCTGGCCATCACGGGCATCCATCTGAAATTCAGGAGCAATGAAGATATCGGCGGCAATGCGTTTGTCGTCCGGAATCACGAAGCCAAAGTGCGAGGACAACCGAGAAAACGTCCCGACGATTTTGTCCCTTTTCCGCTTCAGGACACGGACGATCTCTCCTTCCGGACGGCGACTCTCTGTCTTGCTCTTGTGAATTCGCGCCAAAACCAAATCGCCGTCCATCGCGCCGTTCATATCATTGAGATGGATGTAAATATCCTGTTTACCGGGTGTATCCGGGATGACAAAGCCAAATCCCTTGGAACTCCCCTGCAAGGTGCCGCGGATCAGGTTAAATCGCTCCGGCACACCGTACCGCTGCGTGCGCGTACGGACGATTTTTCCATCTGCCTCCATGGCCTCCAAGAGCTCGGCAAATGCCTCCCGCTCCTCTTCCGCCACCTGGAATTGGTCGATCAATTCAGCCAAGGTGAGCGGTTTGTACGCTTGTTCCAACATAAACTGCCGAATCTGTTGTTCAGTCAACATCACTTCATCCGCCCCTGGGGCCCACCAAGGACCCAAAGGCAGACTGCCACCTCACTTTCGTCTAGGACGATCGTTCCAAAATAAATTGCTCTATTTCTTTAAACAACTCATTGCGCTCGCGATCCACGGTGATGATGTGTGTGGATCTCTCATACCACGAAATCTCTTTATCCGTTGATGAGATATGCTCGTAGATATAATCGGCGCTTTTCTCCAAAATTAATTCGTCCTTGCCCGCCTGCACGATCAGCGCCGGCACCTTCACATCTGCCAACATGCTTTTGACATGGCGGATCAATCGCGTCAGTTCAGCCACGCATCTCACCGGCGTCCGGTCATATGGACACAGATGCGCCTCGATATGTGGGTCGCGATGACTGGACCGTTTTTTATAACGATAAAAAGGAGCCACCACCCGAGCCAAGAACGCACGCCGATCCCGAATATAGATAGGAGCGCACATCGGAATCACGCCGTCCACAGGCTTTTGCGCCGCCAACGCCAACGACAGGCAACCACCCATCGATAATCCCGCCACATATAATTTCTCAAGCGGCTCCGCCCGCATCCTGTCATACGCGTCTACAGCACTTTGCCACCAATCGCGCCAACCGGTCTGCTCCATCTCTTCCGGACTGGTGCCATGGCCGGCCAAAAGCGGGGCATGGACAGTGTAACCCCGGTCTTTAAAATATTGCCCCATCGGCCTCAATTCTGAGGGAGTTCCGGTAAACCCATGTATCAGTAGAATGCCCGTTTTTCCTCCTGGATAAAAAAAAGGTTCTGGAGATCTTTGTACAGTCTTCATTGACGTTCCCCACCGTTCGATTTGCATGAATGTTTCTAGATCATCTTAACGATAGCACACCGCCGCCAATTTGCAACACTACGTTTCCCGTTTATGGTTACGGGCACGCCCTCATTATAAAAATTACCCATTTTTCGCAGGGAATAACGGTTCATTCACATTTCACCCTCCCACTTGGCCCAAACACCAAGCTGTTGCCAAACAAAAAAAGCTTCAGGGCCTATCACAGCACCCTGAAGCTTTAGTCCAGTTATAAAAAATAAAAAAGCCACTCACACTGAGCGGCTTTCTGTGGCCTGGCAACGACCTACTCTCCCAGGGCTCATGCCCAAGTACCATCGGCGCTGGAGGGCTTAACTTCCGTGTTCGGTATGGGAACGGGTGGATCCCCTCCGCCATCATCACCAGACATCTTACATTGATTATAATATCAGGCATCTACGAAAAATGCAAGAGGTTTTTATAAAAATTTCTCCCAAAACAAACAGCCGACCAAAAACATCGGCTGTATTGCTTCATTTTATGAAATATCCAACCACCAGCGCCATCACCATGAACAGGAAAGCCAGCACAGCCGTCGCTTTGCCAAGGAAAGCATCAAGACCACGCGCTTTCGCTTTTCCCATCACATGTTCCGCCCCACCGGCAATGGTTCCGGACAATCCCGCGCTCTTACCCGATTGGAGCAATACAGCAATGATGAGAATCACGCTGATGACAGCAAGGACAATTTTTGCTGCGAGTTCCACAAGCGTCCCTCCTTGCTTCTATTCCACTGCATTGACTTTAACACATTTGTCGCTTGTTTTCAATGAAAAACAAACAGTACCCATCGATCAAATCGCCTCTTTTAAAATAAATAGAAGGTCCTCATCGCAATACACGATGAGAACCTTCTTTCTTATCTCAATCTGCCAAACGGCTTCTCTTCTTATTAGCCGCGCAGGTTGTAGAATGCGGTGCGGCCAGGATATTGAGCGGTGTGACCCAATTGGTCTTCAATGCGAAGCAATTGGTTGTATTTAGCCACCCGGTCAGTGCGGGATGGTGCACCGGTTTTGATTTGTCCAGCGCCGGTCGCCACAGCGATGTCGGCGATGGTGGTGTCTTCGGACTCACCCGAACGGTGGGAGATGACAGCGGTGTAACCAGCACGTTTTGCCATCTCGATAGCGTCAAACGTTTCGGTCAGGGTACCGATTTGGTTCACTTTAACCAGGATGGAGTTACCTACGCCTTTTTCGATCCCTTCAGCCAAGCGCTCGGTGTTGGTTACGAACAGGTCGTCACCGACAAGTTGCACTTTTTTGCCCAGGCGTTCGGTCAATTGCTTCCAGCCTTCCCAATCATCTTCAGCCAGACCGTCTTCGATGGAGATGATCGGATATTTGTTGGTCAGTTCTTCGTAGAAATCGATCATTTCAGCGGATGTGCGGGTGATGCCTTCGCCTGCGAAGTGGTAAGCCCCATCTTTGTAGATCTCAGTAGAAGCCACGTCGAGAGCGAGCATAACGTCAACGCCCGGTTTGTAACCCGCTTTTTCAATTGCTTCCACGATGGTGGACAGGGCTTCTTCATTGGACTTCAGGTTTGGCGCAAAACCACCTTCGTCACCTACGCCAGTGCTGTAACCTTTCGCTTTCAATACCGATTTGAGGTTGTGGAAGATTTCTGCGCCCATGCGGATCGCTTCACGCATGTTTTCAGCGCCAACGGGCATCACCATGAATTCTTGGATATCCACGTTGTTGTCGGCATGTGCGCCACCGTTAAGGATGTTCATCATCGGCACCGGCATCGCTTTGGCGTTAAATCCGCCCAAGTAGAGATAAAGCGGCATTCCCAAAGCATCAGCAGCTGCGTGCGCTACCGCCATGGAGACACCCAAAATCGCGTTGGCACCCAGGTTGCCTTTGTTCGGCGTGCCGTCAAGTTGAATGAGGGCATGGTCAATCGCTACTTGATCCAGTGCATCCATCCCTTCAATGTGAGGAGCGATCACATCATTCACGTTTTGCACGGCTTTGAGCACACCTTTGCCCAGATAACGCTCTTTGTCGCCGTCGCGCAATTCCACTGCTTCATACGCACCGGTGGAAGCGCCGGATGGCACAATGGCGCGGCCGATGGCACCAGATTCAAGTACCACTTCCACTTCTACAGTCGGATTCCCACGGGAATCCAGCACTTCGCGAGCATATACATCCATAATGGTCGTCATGGAACATTCCTTCTTTCCTCAAGATGTGATTGAATCGTTGTCTTACGAACGGCTGAGCAACGTGTTACCAGTCATTTCTTCAGGTTTTTCCAATCCCAGCAAGTCAAGCATGGTCGGCGCAATATCCGCCAGGATGCCGCCTTCTCTCAAAGTGACGCCTTGCTTGGTCACGATGAACGGTACCGGGAAGGTGGTGTGTGCCGTATGCGGACGACCGTTCTCATCGATGACCATGTCCGCGTTGCCGTGGTCAGCGGTAATCACGGCGACGCCACCTTTAGAGATCACCAGGTCAACAATGCGCCCCAAGCATTCATCCACTGCTTCCACCGCTTTAATGGTAGGCTCCAGCTTACCCGAATGGCCGACCATATCCGGGTTGGCAAAGTTGAGGATGATGGTGTCATACTTTTCAGCTTCGATTTCTTTGAGAAGCGCTTCCGTCACTTCGTAAGCGCTCATCTCCGGTTTGAGGTCATAGGTAGCAACTTTGGGGGAATTGATCAGGATGCGCTCTTCCCCTGGAAACTTCTCTTCCCGCCCGCCGTTGAAAAAGAAGGTGACGTGAGGATATTTTTCCGTTTCAGCGATGCGCAACTGCTTCAATCCTTGTTGCGACACGACTTCCCCGTAGGTGTTGTCCAAGTCGGTAGGCTTGTACGCCACATATCCGTCCACTGTCTCGCTAAATTTGGTCAGGCAGACATAATACAGATGCTGCGGCCGTTTCGGACCCCGGTCAAATCCGCGGAAATCATCGTTGGTAAAGGCCAGCGAAATCTGGATCGCCCGGTCGGGACGGAAGTTGTAAAAAATGACCGCATCATTGTCTTTGATCGTACCCACCGGCTGATTGTGCTCATCGACAATCACCGTCGGCATCACAAATTCATCATAGACCGACTGCTCATAAGAGGCTTGCACCGCCTCCACAGGATCGCGATATGTAGGCCCTTCGCCATAAACCATCGCCCGGTAGGACTTTTCTGTACGCTCCCAGCGCTTGTCACGGTCCATTGCATAATAACGGCCTTGGACAGTGGCGATTTGGCCAACGCCCACTTCATCCAGTTTGTCCTGCAGTTGTTTGATGTAGGTAACGGCACTGTCCGGTGCTACGTCACGCCCGTCCAAGAAGGCGTGGACGTAAACGCGCTCCACTTGTTCTTTCGCCGCTAAATCCAGCAAGGCGAACAAATGGCGGATATGGCTGTGCACGCCACCATCGGACAACAGTCCATAAAGGTGGAGGGCGGAGCCATGTTCTTTGACATGCTTTATCGCACCCAAGAAGGTTTCGTTCTGAAAGAACTCTCCATCTTCAATGGATTTGGTCACGCGGGTAAGGTCTTGATAAACCACCCGACCGGCCCCGATGTTAAGATGTCCCACTTCTGAATTCCCCATTTGCCCTTCCGGCAAACCCACTGCGTTACCGCTGGCGGTCAGCGTCGTGTGGGGATACGTATTCCAGTATCGGTCAAAGTTGGGCTTGTTTGCTTGGGCCACGGCATTGCCTTCCGTTTCCCCACGCAGGGCAAACCCGTCCAAGATGCACAACAGAACTGGTTTTGGTCTGCTCATCTTTATTCACCTGCACTTGCTGCTTGTACGAGCTGAATGAACGAATCCGCTTTGAGGGCGGCTCCGCCCACCAACGCGCCGTCGATGTTGGGCTCTGCCATGAAGGAGCGGATATTTTCCGGTTTTACACTGCCTCCGTATTGAATCCGCACTTCATTGGCCACCTGTTGATCATAAAGGTCAGCCACGGTTTTACGGATGAAAGCACACACTTCTTCAGCATCCGCCGCTGTTGATGCTTTGCCCGTACCAATGGCCCAGACGGGTTCATAAGCGATGATCGTTCGCTTCATCTCCGCCGAAGACAGCCCCGAAAAAGCCGCTTTCACCTGCGTTTGCACCACTTCTTTGGTTTGATCAGCTTCGCGCTCAGAAAGTGTCTCACCCACGCAAACGATCGGGGTCAATCCGCCATCCAGTGCTGCCCGTGTCTTTTTGTTTACTGTCTCATCCGTTTCCGCGAAATAGGCGCGCCGTTCAGAGTGACCAATAATCACATATTGGACGCCGGCCGCTTTCAACATCGGCACACTCACTTCACCAGTGTATGCCCCTTGTTCTTCCCAATGGACATTTTGCGCACCGATGCCGATATCTGTCCCTTGGGTCGCTTCGGCCAATGCCGGCAGAGCGAGATAGGGAGCACACAACACCGCTTCCACATCAGCAGGCAACGTGGTCCGTTTCACTTCTTCAACAAAGGAAAGGGCCTCCGCCGCCGTCTTGTGCATTTTCCAGTTACCCGCAATGACAGGAGTACGCATGCGGTTTCCTCCTCACTTATTTATCATCCAAAGCCGCTACACCCGGCAGCACTTTGCCCTCCAGGAATTCCAGCGAAGCCCCACCGCCAGTGGAGATATGATCCACCCGATCGGCCATGCCCGCTTGGGCAATTGCTGCCGCGGAATCCCCGCCGCCGATGATCGTGTACGCCGTAGATTCGGCCAACGCTTGAGCGACTGCATTCGTCCCTTTAGCAAACTGTTCAAATTCAAACACACCCATCGGTCCGTTCCAAATCACCAATTGGGACGCTTTCACCACATCAGCAAACAATTCCCTGGTTTTCGGCCCGATATCCACTGCTTCCAAATCCTCAGGGATTTGATCGATAGACACGGTTTTCACTATGGAAGGATTGGGACCAAACTCGTCGATGACGACGGCATCGATTGGCAAGTACAACCGAACACCTTTCTGTTCAGCTTGCGCAATGAACTGCTTTGCCAACTCCACTTTGTCCTCTTCCAACAGAGATTTGCCGATCCCTTGGCCTTGCGCATGGATAAAGGTGTAAGACAATCCGCCACCAATGATCAGATTGTCCACTTTGTCGAGCAAGTTTTCAATCACACCGATTTTGTCCTTCACTTTCGCCCCACCGATGATAGCGGTGAAAGGACGTTTCGGATTGGCAAGCGCCGTTCCGAGAGCTTCCAACTCTTTTTGCAACAGCAGACCGGCAACGGCCGGAAGATGCTCTGCGATACCTGCCGTGGATGCATGCGCGCGGTGAGCGGCACCAAATGCATCATTCACGTACAGGTCAGCCAGGTTGGCAAAGGCTTTTGCCAGCTCGGGATCGTTCTTCTCTTCACCCGGTTCAAAACGGACGTTTTCCAGCAACAGCACTTCGCCGTCAGCAAGCCCGGACACACGGGCTTCCACCTCGGCTCCAACCACTTCATCCACTTTGGCCACTGGTTTGCCCAATAGTTCTGACAAACGCGCCGCCACTGGCGTGAGCCGCATTTCTTCAACCACTTTCCCTTTGGGACGCCCCAAATGGCTAGCCAGGATGACTTTAGCCCCTTGCTCCACCAATGTCTGGATGGTGGGCAATGCGGCGCGAATCCGTGTATCGTCAGTGATTTGCCCATTCTCCATCGGCACATTGAAATCTACCCGACAAAACACACGTTTACCACGAACATCAACATCTTTGACCGACTTTTTATGCATGGCCCTTCCTCCTTATGTTCAACACAGGCGCTTCATCTAATCAACCCGCGCCTGTGAGCATGAGAAAGAGGAGAAAAGCTCTCCTCTTTTATACTCATGGTTACCCGAGAAATAGGATAACACATTTTACATTAGTATAACATTATAGGCCTTTGCTTGCGATATAGCTTGCAAGATCGACAACACGGTTGGAATAACCCCATTCGTTGTCATACCAAGAAACGACTTTCACCATATTGCCTTCCATTACCATGGTGGACAAGGCGTCGATAGTGGAGGAATGAGGATCCCCATTGTAGTCGATCGATACGAGCGGCTCTTCGGTGTAATTGAGGATGCCTTTCAACTCGCCTTCAGCCGCCTCTTTCAGAACAGCATTCACTTCTTCAACCGTTACTTCTTTTTCCAGCTCAGCAACCAAGTCAACAACAGACACGTTTTTGGTCGGCACACGCATTGCAAAACCGTTCAGCTTGCCTTTCAGCTCCGGCAACACCAGAGAAACCGCCTTAGCCGCACCGGTGGTGGTAGGGATGATGGACTCGCCAGCTGCACGTGCACGACGCAAGTCTTTGTGCGGCAAGTCAAGGATTTGTTGGTCGTTGGTGTAAGCGTGAACGGTTGTCATCAGACCACGCACAATACCAAACTTCTCATGCAACACTTTGGCGAACGGAGCCAAGCAGTTGGTGGTGCAAGAAGCGTTAGATACAACATGATGTTTGGAAGCATCGTATTGCTCGTGGTTTACACCCATCACAATGGTAATGTCCTCGTTGGAGGCCGGTGCGGAGATGATCACTTTTTTAGCTCCGCCGTTCATATGCTTCGCCGCATCTTCACGTTTGGTGAAACGGCCGGTCGATTCAACCACGATGTCTACACCATAATCAGCCCATTTGATTTGGCCTGGATCACGTTCAGCCAACACTTTTACTTCGCGACCATCTACGGTAAAGCCATCCTCCGTTGCAATCACAGTAGCGTCCAGCTTGCCGTGAACCGAGTCATATTTCAACAGATGGGCAAGAGTTTTGGAGTCAGTCAAGTCATTTACTGCTACGATCTCCAATTCGGGATGATTAAGCATTGCCCGAAACACATTGCGGCCGATACGGCCGAAACCATTGATGCCCACTTTCACTTTTGCCATGATTAAAATCCTCCTCTTAATCTCTTGTTGTATTATCACCGATTGAATGCGCCATTCATTCCTGATGGACAATCGCATTATTCAGGATAGCTCTCGCCGCCCCTTCATCTGTGATGAGCGTATCCTGGGAAACCAGCGAACAGACAGCCACGATCGCCTCCGCCTTGCTGGCGCCCCCGGCGACGGCAATTTTCTGTTCAACGCGCTCCAATCCTTCCAAATCCAATCCCAAAGTGCGAACGCGATGCACAATCTGGCCGTCCCGGTCAAAATAGTAGCCGAACGATTCCCCGACTGCCTTTCCTGCCTCCAGCTTGGCAAGAACCTCTGCCGAAGATTTCCGGCGGATGGCCATCGTTTTGGCGTCTCCAATCCCGTGTACTACCATGCGCGCTGATCGGAGCAGATCCAACACTTCCCTGATGTGGGGCTCCTTCTGCAAGGTTTGATAAGCTTCATCGCTGAGCTCATCGGGGATGTGCAACATGCGGTATGTTCCGCCAGTACGCTTGGCCATCAGCGAGGCGATGTAGTTGGCTTCCAATTCTACCGCCTCCCCCACACCACCGCGCGTCGGCACAAAGGTTGTTTGTTTGAACGCCGACGTCGGCATCATCATCTCAGCCACCGCCAGCATGGTGGTTCCACCTGATACGGCGACGATCTGCTCCGGCGCAGCCTGTTGTTTCAAGAATCGGGCGCCCGCTCTGCCCATTTCCTTTTTCACCCAATCAGAGGTATCCGCGTCCCCTGGCACAATCACCACATGTTTCACACCCAGAAACGCTTTTAACTCCGCTTCCAACTGGTTCAAACCAAACAACTCTTTCATCAGCGGCTCCATCTCGGACAAAAGATCGATGCCTTCTTGGGTCAACTGCATCCCGGCAGAACCGACCGCCACCAATCCCTGCGCCCGCAGAAAATCCACTTCCGCCCGCAACACTCGCTCAGTCGTTTGCAACTCAACCGTCAGGCTTCTCCGTCCTACTGGTTGCATCAACTGGATATGACGCAAGATGTCATATCTTTTCTGCATGGTTTGTAACAGATCAGGCAATAATTGCTTTTGTAAGTTTAAGATCTTTTCCATCGGATCCCCCATCGTAGGACACATTATGTCCCGCATAAGACAAAAGTGTCCCGATCCGTTCAAAAAAAATCCCCGTATCGGGATCACTTTCATTTTATCCTAAATAAAGTTTCTTTGACAAGTTCGTCAGCCCGTTTTATTGAAAATTCACAGAAAACGCTTACGTCCCGTTGAAGAGGCAATCCCCAGCTCTTCGCGATATTTGGCGATGGTTCTTCTGGAGATGCGGATTCCTTCCAATTTCAACAAATCGGCTATTTTCTGGTCGGACAGCGGTTGTTTCTTATCTTCCCCTTCTACCAAGATCTTAATCTTTTTCTGTACCGTTTTTTGCGACATGCCTTCACCTGAATGCGTAGAAAGGCCTGACGGGAAGAAGTAGCGAAAAGGATACAACCCCCGGGGAGTTTGAATGTATTTATGTTGGGTTGCCCGGCTGACCGTCGATTCATGTAACCCTACATCTTCAGCGATCTGCTTTAACGTCAGCGGCCGCAGATAATCCACCCCGTGATCCAAAAAGGCTTTCTGTTTTGACACGATCGCTTCTGCGACTCGAATGATGGTGTCCCGGCGCTGCTCAATCCCCTTGATCAACCACATGGCCGACTGCACCCAATTTTTCAGATATTGGGCCACATCTTCATCCAACCGTTCCCGTTGTTTGATCAACCGCTGATAGGCGGCGTTGATGGTCAAGCGGGGAGCCTCCCCTTCTTCAAGTAGTACCACATACTCGCCATCCACTTTCTCCACCACCACATCGGGAGCCACATACCGCGGAGGTTCCGATGCATATGCCGCCCCTGGGCGTGGATGGCAGGATTTGATTTCATCCACCGCCGCCTGAACGGTAGGTACATCCACCCCCAAAGCTTGGGCGATTTTGCGCCATTTGCCGTCCGCCACGTCTTCTAAATGGCTTCGTGCGATGCGAATTGCCAGCTCATTAGGCGTGTCACGGTGGCGCAATTGAATTTCGAGGCACTCTCCCAAATTTCTGGCCCCCACACCGATCGGGTCCATTTCCTGAATGATGGATAAACATTTCTCCGCCAATTTCTCACTTATCTGAAAGCGCTTACATATCTCTACTAGCTCCAGATCAAGATAGCCTCTTTCGTCCAAACTGTATATCATGTATTCGCAAATGCTCCGTTCTTGCTTGGGAAGACGCATCTCTCGCAACTGCATCATCAGCTCATCGGCAAGCGTTCCGGTTTGGGCCCGCGCATAATCCCTCGCATCTGTCCGTTCTTCTCGGCTGTAACCCTTACGTCTGGGCTCTGGATGCTCCGTCAGATGCTTCAGCCACTTCTCCAATTCGGCAAGTGCGGCATCCTCCAGTTCCAAAACCGGATTCTCTGCAAACTGTTCTTCCAAGTACGTTTGCAAATCCGCCGCGGAATATTGCAACAGCTGAATAACTTGGCGCAATTCCGGTGTCATCACCAATTTCATACGTTGCTCTTGCACCAAGCTAAAACCCATTTGTAAAGCCATTCTCCCCTCCCACCTCCGCTGCCGTGTAAGATCAGGGCAAGTGTGAACCTCCATGCCAGTTCATATTAATTTCATTTTATCATAATCCTAGTGCCAGCTTTGGATTCTTTTTTTTCCAACAACTTTTCCACTTGAGAATCGCATATTTTTCACTTTTTACTTGCACACGGATATTGAACATGCTATAATCTTTTTTGTCGGATTGCTATATTGACTTGCGCCTATAGCTCAGGGGATAGAGCACTGGTCTCCGGAACCAGGTGCCCAGGTTCGAATCCTGGTAGGCGCGCCATACTAAAGACCGTTCCTCTTGTGAGGGGCGGTTTTTTCGTTTTATCGCCATGTTTCCTTACATTTCATATCTCGTTCATGCTGATGAACATTAACTTTCCGTGGCTACATCAACCCAATGGCCGTAATTGGAAAACCAAGTGCGCTGATCGTCGGAATCCCAATAAAGTGCCCGGCACAGGCACTGACTGGACACATGAGCGTGTCAATGCCAATCGCGCAATCTCGTATTCACATCCCGTACAGAGCAACCATGCCGACTGGCGCCACAAAAAGGCACAGACGGCTTTTTCATTGCCCACGCAGAAATCTTCCGTTTCATCAGCGCTGACAAAGGGTAACTGTTTTCAAACCGGGAAACCTCGCTCCTGGTGGCTCAATCATCGAAACAAAGGAGGGTTTTATGTTTCGCAACTGCTTCATCTATTTTTTTCTGACGTGTTTCTGTTTTATTCCCATCGGCTGTTCCCCCGCCAAGCCCGCCGATCAATTAACACTGGAAAAGGGGACCTTCTCCTTTGCAATGAGTGGCTTGTACAAACCGTTCAGTTACAGAGACTTTCGGCAAAACGGAAAAATCAGCGGATTTGATGTGGAGATCGGCTATGCGTTGGCCAAAGAAATGGGTTTGAAACCACGCCCCGTCACCACGCCTTGGGAAACCATTATCGCCGGACTGGAAGCACGCAAATACGATGCGATTTTAGGCAGCATGGCGATCACAAAAAAGCGCGACCAAGCGGTGGACTTCACGGACCCTTACTACCGGTCGGGAGCGCAGGTCTTCGTTAAAAAAGGGAATCGCAGCATCACGTCAATCAAAGATCTGAAAAACAAGACCATCGGTGTAGTGAAAGCGAGCACCTTCAAAGATGTGGCGTTGACTCAC
The DNA here is from genome assembly GCF_004343255.1 of Laceyella sacchari. Lineage (GTDB taxonomy): Bacteria > Bacillota > Bacilli > Thermoactinomycetales > Thermoactinomycetaceae > Laceyella > Laceyella sacchari. The sequence goes on from NZ_SMDD01000002.1 coordinate 326,046, forward strand.
TCCTCATCGATCGTGGAATATACCAGCGATATCACGGCTTTGCAAGACTTGCCGACGGGACGCATCGATGCCGTCATCACCGATCAAGCGGTGGGGCTGTACGCCATGAAGCAAATGAAATTCCCTATTCAAACGGTTGGAGAACCCCTGACGCTAGACAACATGGCCATAGCCGTGCACTCTGGAGACGAACGCTTGCGACAAAGGCTGAACCAAGCACTGGCTCAGATCATTGCCAATGGAACGTATGAAAAAATCAGCCACAAATATTTTAATCGGAATATTTTGTCATCTAACGCCGAAAAGGAGGCCATTTCTAAACCATGACTTTGTTGGAAATTTTCCAAACCACCTTCATCGGCTTCAACAAGGCCGCTTGGCAGACGGTATTGCTCACTTTTTGGTCATTGCTGGTCGGAACGGCGATCGGCCTTGTGTTCGCTTTTTGCAAAATATCAAGCAACAAGTTATTAAACGGCCTCGCCCAATTGTACATCACCGTCATTCGCGGCACTCCCCTGATCGTCCAGATTTTTGCCATCTACTTCGGGCTGGCCGAGTTTATTGTCTTGGACTCGTTTACCGCAGGGGTCTTCGCGTTGGCCATCCACGCTGGCGCCTACATCGCTGAGATTTTTCGCGGTGCCATCCAAGCGGTTGACAGCGGCCAAATGGAAGCGGCTCGCTCTCTCGGCATGAGTTACTCGCTGGCCATGCGCCGCATTATTTTGCCCCAAGCTTTCCGCCGATCCATTCCCCCTTTAGGCAATCAGTTTATCATCGGCTTGAAGGACTCCTCACTCGTTGCTTATATCGGCGGCACCGAACTTTGGTCAGCCGGTCTGGGAGCTGCTGCCGACAATTTCAAGCAATTTGAGACGTACTTTATTAACGGATTGTATTATTTGGCACTCATTCTTTTGTTTACTGGTCTGCTACGGCAACTGGAGCGGCGCCTTCAGGTGGAAGAAAAGGGGGCACAAGGATGATTTCCATCAAAAGATTAGACAAATGGTATCACTCCCTGCACGTCTTGCGTGATATCAACTTGCAGGTGGATGAAGGAGAAGTGGTCGTCTTAATCGGCGCCAGCGGATCGGGCAAAAGCACCCTGCTCCGATGTCTCAATCGGTTGGAGCGCGCCGATCGGGGGGAGATTCACATCCTGGGCCGGGAGATCAACCAGACAGACAAAGACTTGGATCAGCTTCGGCAACAAGTCGGTATGGTGTTTCAACATTTTCATTTGTTTCCGCATATGACGGTGATCGAAAATGTGATAGAAGCCCCCATCCACGTGAAGAAGATGAACCGGCGCGCTGCGGAGCGTTTGGCGACAGAAATCTTGCAGAAAGTGGGACTGGCTGATAAAATGCACAACTATCCCCATTCGCTGTCCGGTGGGCAAAAACAACGGGTGGCTATCGCCCGCGCCTTAGCTATGCAACCACGAATCATGCTGTTTGACGAGCCTACTTCCGCTTTGGACCCCGAATTGGTGGGGGAAGTGCTTGCCGTCATGAAAGAGCTAGCTCAAGACGGCATGACGATGGTTGTGGTCACGCATGAAATGGGCTTCGCTCGCGAAGTGGCCGATAAAGTGGTTTATATGGACGAAGGGCGCATCATTGAACAAGGCACACCAGAACAGATATTTGACGCGCCCCAAGAAGAACGAACCCGGCGCTTCGTAAGCCAGGTCTACAAATGAGAAAGCCTGTAAGCCATCTGCCGCACCAATGTATATGGGTTACAGACTTTTTCCTTTTACTCGCACCAAGGAGAAATAACGAGAAGAATACGCCACATCTCGGATGAGGCCGCTTTCACAAATCGTCCGCACAATCGAACAATGGTGTTCAAATATAATTTGTAATCAATGTGATAAAATATCTCAATGTATCCAACAAAAATCACATCATCAGGAGAGAATCATCAATGGCAAGTTGGATGAAAAAATTTGGTTTGGCCTGTGCGGCCTTATTATTACTGATCCCGATCGGCGTGTCAATGGAATGGTATTTTATCTCGTTATTTTTGCCTTAATCATCCAATGATCTCCATAAAAATACAATCAATGATTTATTATTGAAAGAGCGGATGCTTTCCTTACTTGGAGGTAATCCGCTTTTTTTATGCGTGTGTCACCCACTCCTCTGCCGTGGAGATGACGCCATGTAAAAATCGGCCCCCTCTCATTTGACCTTTTTTGACCAATAGAGTATGATAAGGTTACACACCAATTTGCGAAAGAAAGAAAGGGGGAAGGGGGCTGTTCTGCTAAAACAGTCACCCACAACAAATGAACCTAGTCCCTATTGTAGTAGAGCAATCCAATCGTGGTGAACGTTCATATGATATTTACTCCCGCTTGCTCAAAGACCGGATCATCCTCCTCGGTAGCCCTGTGACCGATGAAGTGGCTAACCTGATTGTGGCTCAATTGCTGTTTTTGGCTGCCGAAGACCCGGAAAAAGATATTTCCCTGTACATCAATTCGCCGGGTGGTTCGATTACAGCCGGGATGGCCATTTATGATACCATGCAGCTCATCCAACCTGACGTTTCCACCATCTGCGTCGGTATGGCGGCTTCCATGGGCGCTTTCTTGTTAGCCGCCGGTGCCAAAGGCAAGCGGTTCGCACTGCCCAACAGCGAAGTGATGATCCATCAACCGCTCGGTGGAGCAGAAGGACAGGCTTCGGATATTGAAATTCGCGCCAAACGCATCATCCGCATGCGTGACAACCTCAACCGTCAACTGGCCGAATTCACAGGCCAACCATTGGAGAAAATCGAGCGTGACACAGACCGTGACAACTTCATGAGTGCGCAAGAAGCGCTCGAATATGGATTGGTTGACAAAATCTTGACTTCTACCAACCAACGGTAAAAAGTGCCTGTGGGGATTCTCCTCCCCCAGGCTTTTTTTCGTTTATGATAAAGTGGACACTAAAAATGAAAGGGAGATGCCTGATGCAAAACCGTCACGACCGCGCTTTGTTCTGGGTATGCATGGTGATTGCCGCCATTATGGGCTTGTCCTTCCTCAGCAAGCTTTTCCACTGATTGATCCAATCAGCCTAAAAAAGCACCTGATTCCCGAGAGAGATCAGGTGTTGATTTTCTTTGTCACGGGGTTTGTAGCCAATTTTCCGGAGCAATGACTTTCACATGGACAGGGGTAACCGGTGAACCCATGTTCACCTTGTGGTAAACCCGATTTGCCAATATTCGGTACTGTTCCGGACGCCATCCCTTGTCCGGCAAAACCATCAAGATCACTTTGCGTCCATCGTACTCCATGCGTACATCGCGAACGCCCGGGACGTTCATCGCGATTTGCTTGAATTTGCTTTCCTGGAAACTGACGTAGCTGTATGAATGGCTATCTTTATCAAGTCCAGTGCGCTCCGTCGGCTTTTCAAACCGTTGGCATCCTGTCAGCACCAGCACAACCATGCACAAAAAGATCCAAGCTTTCCTCATGTGCTCACCTCCAGCCTTAGTGTTTGACTTGGTGAGCCGTTTATGCAAAAAAAGCCGCAGCTTTGCGCCGCGACTTTCTACACCCGGTTGATTGGACCATAATCCTCTGGCAGTAGCATTTGTTCCGTTAGTACGAGCACCCAGATGAAAATGAATACGAACACCGCCGACAGCGCCGGTTGGCCGAGCAAAACGGCCCCACTCCCTCCGATCATGACCAACAACAGTCCGATCAATAGCACGGGCCATCGCAATTTGCGCCATACCAAGATCCCCGAGATGAGAAGCGGTACCAGAACCAATGCGCTTGCGCATGGAATTTGGGGTTGCACCGGCGCATAACGCAACAAGCCGCGTTCAACCACCGGCTCCATGTCAACCCACAAGATCTCCATAAAGATGCCCATCACCGTCACCACAAAGGTATATAAGTGATACAGCACCTGTACGAGCAGACTCTCAGTCCACTCCAGCCGCAAACGGCGCACAATATCTAACGCAACAAACACCAATGTTGGTGTGAGCAAGACATGGAACAAGGAACGAACCAAACTCAGGCCTTCCAACATATCACCTTCGCCAATCCAATTGCCGAGCGCCAAGATGGCGTTATCGTAGATCATCGCCAGTGTGATAAACATCAGCCAGTAGGTTCCCCAATAGGCCGACTCGCGAATAAAACGAAAACTCCAAATAAAAAGTGCAATATAGGCAACCGTAAGAATCGGATACAGAAAAACGTCCATAATTTCCTCCAATGGAACGTACATTCTTAAATTGTACTTTTTTCCTCTTCTGTTACTTCCATCTTATAAAAAAAGGCTCCCCCGTGACCGCACCAATTGTGACATGATTGATACGGTTTGGGCATAGGCGCGTCTGTCTTTATCGGCCCAATCGGAAGAAAAGAGCCAATCATCGGCTCTGAAGGCGTTATAGGCAAAGCAAAGCGGCCCATTGCTTCGTTGCTATCCACTTTGTGGACGTCGCAACAGGCCATTTCATTCACAGGCCGTCCCCACCGGCATGTGCGGACGACCTTTCAAGCATGGATGGCGTTCCCTTTGGAAGGCACGCTCGTGTTCACTCTGACTTGCCGACCATTTCCGCCAGCACTTTTACCGCTTCTTCCTCATCGGAACCGTCCGCGATGATCGTGATTTCCGTACCCCGGGACACCGCCAAGCTCATGATCCCCATAATGCTCTTCGCATTCACTTTCTTCGTACCTTTCACCACGAATACATCGGAGGCAAATTTGTTCGCTTCTTGCACAAACAGCGCCGCAGGGCGGGCGTGTAATCCCGTTTCCAATTGCACTACTACTTTTTTCTCTACCATCATACATTCCTCCTATGGTTGCTCATTCCGCCTCGCGCAATTTGTGAGCCAGCTCATCCAACTTGCGCAAACGGTGGTTGATCGCTGATTTGCTCACTTTCCCACTCGGAAGAAGCTGCCCCAATTCAGCCAAGTTCACATCGGGATACTTCAACCTCGTCTCCGCCACTTCCTTCAAACGGTCGGGCAAATGATCCAGTCCCAGTACCTCTTCAATCAGGCGGATATTCTCAATCTGGCGCATGGCCGCTTGAATCGTTTTGTTTAGATTGGCGGTCTCACAATTGACTATGCGATTGACTGAGTTCCGCATATCCTTCCAAATCCTTGCGTCTTCAAAACGCAAGAGTGACGGGTAGGCTCCAATAATATTAAGGAATTCCCCAATCTTTTCCCCTTCTTTGATATAAACGACAAAACCTTTTTTTCGTTCAATGGTTTTGGCGTGCAACTGGAAATCATTCATCAACTGGCATAATGCTTCACTATGATCATAATACGTGGACACAATCTCCAGATGGTATGAGGCGCTGTCCGGATTGTTTACCGATCCCGCCGCCAAAAAAGCACCTCGCAAATACGCCCGCTTGCAACACGGTTCCGTGAACAGGTCCGGTGAAATCCCCGTCACCCGTTCCCACGATCCTTGTTTGAAAATGCAGAGATCAGACAATATCTCGTCTGTACGGGTCGATAAGCGAATCAGATACACATTGTTCTTTTTGAGGCGCACTTTTTTGCGGACGAGCACTTCGGGCTGCAACTGATACAATTTTTTGATCAAAGAGAAGACATATCTCGCTGTCGATGGGTTCTCAGTGATGAGGTCAAGCACCAACGCTTTCTGCTTGACGTGCACAGAACCATTCATTCTGATTAAGGCTGACAGCTCGGCACGCTTACAGCAATCATCTGATTCCAGTTGAGTCAATTCCTTTTTTATGGTGGAAGTAAACGACATACAGCATCCCTTCTTTATCCGCTTTGCCGCTGAGCCATGCGTTCGCGAATCAAACGAAGGATATGAGCACTGATTCGGTCTGCATCATGACGCAAAACAGACTGGTATAAAAGTAAATTATCGGCGACGGCATGGCAACCCAATTTGTTGATCCGTTCAATATCGGGTATTACCATGCGCTGTTTCTTTTTGGCGTACTGCCGTTGAATCTTAAGCGGCGGCACCTCGTTGTTGATGATGGCGACATCAAACAAGCGCTCGCCGACATGATCATAAATTGCCCGCAAATGATCGCTGGCCATAAAGCCATCCGTTTCCCCTGGTTGGGTCATGACATTGCACACATATACCTTGCACGCTTGGGAAGCGCGGATCGCTTCGCTCACATCCTTTACCAAGAGGTTGGGCAATATGCTGGTGTAAAGGCTTCCCGGCCCTGCGATGATGCCATCCGCCTCTTCGATCGCCCGCAACACGCCGTCCGAAGGTTTGGGGTCCTGCGGATTTAAAAATACCCGGCGTATGCGTTTGCCCGTTTTGGGAATTTGCGACTCGCCTTTAACAATCGTTCCATCCGTCATCTCTGCCATCAGGACAACATCCTGCTCGCTAGCTGGCAATACTTGTCCTCGCACAGCCAACACGCGACTCATCGCATTGACCGCTTTGGTGAAATCACCAGTGATCTCGGTCATCGCTGCCAACATCAAATTCCCTAATGCGTGCCCTTTTAATCCTTCTCCATTTTCAAACCGGTATTGCAACACACTTTCCAACAGAGGTTCCGTCTGGGCCAGGGCGACGAGCACATTCCGAATGTCGCCGGGAGGGGGCATATGCAAATCGTTGCGCAAACGCCCGGAACTCCCCCCATCATCAGCGACCGTCACCACGGCAGTGATATCGATGGGTAATTTCTTCAAACCTCGCAAGATGACAGAGAGGCCCGTTCCCCCTCCAATGCATACAACTTTGGGGCGGGTGAACGATTCCCCATTGAAATTCTGTTTGCTCGCCACGCTTATCCGCCTTTCTCGATGTCTCGATGGGCTACCCGGCAATGAACTTGCTCTTTAAATTTCCTGCAGAACGCTTCAGCCAATGCCACAGACCGGTGCTTCCCTCCCGTGCAACCGATCCCAACGACCAATTGTTGCTTGCCTTCGCGTTGGTACTGCGGAATCAAAAACTGAAACAAATCCTCCATTTTCTCCATGAATTGTTTAGTTTCAGCCCACTTCATGACGTATTCTGCTACAGCGGCGTCCTTGCCGGTTTGTGGACGCAATGCATCCACATAGTGGGGGTTGGGGAGAAAACGCACATCAAACACCAAATCGGCGTCGATCGGGATTCCATGCTTAAAACCGAACGACATAAAGGTGACCGCCATGTTGTTCGATTCCATGTGCAACAGGCGTCTCGCAATCTTTTCTTTTAATTCGGCCGGTTTGAGCCGGCTGGTGTCTATAATCTGATGCGCCCTGCCCTTCAGCTCTTCCAACAGCTTGCGCTCCTGGAGAATGCCTTCGAGTGGCGTGCCGTTGTGTGAGAGCGGATGGCGGCGCCTCGTCTCCTTATACCTGCGCACCAAAGTCTGGTCATCTGCATCCAAAAACAAAATCTGATGCTGAATGCCATGCCATTGTTCAAGTTGGTTCAACGCTTCAAACAAGGAGGAAAAGAATTCCCTCCCTCTTAAATCGATCACCAAGGCCACCCGGTTCAAATTCCCTTGGGACTGCTCCAACAACTCCGCAAACTTGGGTAATAAGACAGGCGGCAAATTGTCAACGCAGAAAAACCCATTATCCTCTAAACTTTGCATCGCGACGGATTTACCCGCCCCGGACATCCCGGTGATGACAATAAGCTTTCCTTCTTTGCTTTTATTCACAGCCATCACCTCTAATTCCATCTCAACTCGTTATCATCTATTATACCTTATTTTCGCTCGCGTGCTAAAAGTCCGGCGGCCCCAATGTAACCGGCCCGGTTCCCCAATTGAGCCAACACCACATCCACCCCTTGTCGGGCATTGGGTTGCGTCCGCTTAACATACGCTTCGCGAAGCGGCTGTAACAGCGCTTCTCCGGCATAGGATACCCCGCCTCCGATGATAAAGCGCGCCGGGTTTAACACCACGGACAAAGCTGACATCGCCTGCGCCAAAGCATCAATCGCTCGTTTTTTCACTTCCAGCGCCACCGTATCCCCGGCCGCCGCCGCCGCAAAAATTTCTTTGGTTCCGACTTTCTCCACATCCACCAACACGGTGCTCCGTCCGGCCGCGATCGCTTCCTTGGCCATACGCACCATTCCCGTGGCGGAAGAGAAGGTTTCCAAGCATCCCCGCATGCCACAATTGCACGGATGTCCTTCAGGATCGATGGTCATGTGCCCCACTTCCCCAGCAAAGCCGTATCTGCCATGCAACAATTGGCCATCCAGAATGAGGCCGCCACCTACTCCGGTGCCCAAGGTAATACACACCACATCATCCACGCCGGCACCAGCTCCACACCATGCTTCACCCAGAGCAGCCACATTGGCGTCATTGTCAATTTTAACCGGAATCTGCCAGGCTTCTTCGAGCAACCGGCGAATCGGCACTTCTTCATGCCAGCCGAGATTGGTCAGTTGCTTGACAACCCCCGCCTTCACATCCAAAAATCCAGGCAGGCCAACACCCACTCCCGCGACATCAGCCCAGCGGAGCCCCGCTTCCTTAGCCAATTCGCGCGCATGGGTAACCATCCGGCCGATGACACCGTCAACGCCCTCTTGCGCAAGCGTGGGTTTTTCCATTTCCAACACCGTGTGGCCCTGACTGTCCACCAGACCCATCTTCATACTTGTCCCACCGAGGTCAATGCCAATCCATCGTTTCCCCATTGCTGACACCTCAATTGTTGTTCGAAAATAACCTATTTTAACATTGATTGCGTAATATCTCAACAAAAATTGAATCCGTTTACACCTTTAACGATAAGAATAACACAAAAATCGGGGAGCCGCACCCGCGGACTTCTCGACACAAAAAAAGCCGCTGACATCGCCCAGGTCAACGGCTTCAACGCAGTAATCCCTTTATATTCAAGGGGGCTTTTTGCTCTTTTAGCTTAATACATGCATATGTGTTCTGTGTGTTTGTTTATTTAATGGTTGGTTAAAATTATTTTCCATCGATATAGTCTTGCAAGAACGCCTCGATTTGTTCTTTCGTTTTGGCAAAGCGGCTCGGCAACCGCCCCACTTCTTTGCCGCCCTCAAACACGATGAAAGTCGGAATGCCTTTCACGCCGTATTCTTCAGCAACCTCGCGCGCTTCATCCACATCGATTTCGGCAAAAGTCATGTGGTCGGCAAATTTCTGTGCCAATTCGGGCATGTCCGGCGCAACCCGCTTGCAATCCACGCACCAGTCTGCACTAAACTCAACCACTTTCTTGCCTTCTGTGATAAAGTCAGCAAAGCTTTCTTGGTTTAACTTTTGCATCCCTTGTTCCTCCTTAATCAAAGCAACGTTGCGCCAATGGACCCAGCAACTTTACGTAACGGGACACGGATGAAAGCGAGACTTGATACTTCTCAGCCACTTCTTTCTGCGTAATCCGAACGCCCAAGTGCTTAGACACCAAGTACTCCAGCGCAGCAGCCCAACCTTCGGCTTTTCGCAACTGCCGCCACTGTTCTTCATGCTCATCCCGCACCAGCATCCACAATCGTTCCACAGCTTGTTTCATTTCGGCAGATGCATCGGCCATGTGGGACAAGCAGCATGCCAAGATCTGCCGGCCCGCCTCTGCTCGTGGGGACTCGTCCCCTTTCAGCCGCAACAAAATCGTCTCTGCCAATTTCTTCAGCTCCGGCTCCAGGCCTTCTTGTCGTATGAACTGCTCCAACAATCGCGACACTTCTTCGTCAGCGATCCAACCAAGCAGATTCAGCACCTGACGCTTGGTTTCAAAGTCGCCACGACTCAAGGCCCAGAAAAAAGAAGAACGGATCAGCGGATTCCCTTTCCACTGTTCCAGCAACGCTTGATCAGAAGCTAAGTCTTGCAAGCGCAAGTACTGTTCCTCAAACGGCAGTTGATAATGATATTGGAGTTTGGGCAATGGCTCCTGATCAAGCAACTCTTGGGCATGGATAAGATGAAAAGCAGGCACATCCTCATCCGGGGCTATCTTAACCGCGCGGCGCCAGTAACTTAAAGCCCGCGTCGGGTTCCCGTTGTTCCAGGCAGCCACCGCGGCATAATGGTATAAGCTGACTGTCTGCACGTCATCATATTTCACCAAGCGCGCAAACAGCTCATAAGCCACGGCGTGTTCGCCCAAAATCCCCAGCGTGGTCGCCAGCTTGCAGGCGTGTTCTTGATTCAGGGGAATCAGCTTCTTCAACATGTCGATAATCAACGTACTGATTTCCGTCTCCCCCATATGGTGGGACAAGACTGCCAAATTGCACAGGGCGTGCAGATTGTTGGGGTCCATCTCCAGCACTTCGTTGATGGCCGCCAAGGCCTGCTCCATCTCCCCGATATAATAATACGCCAGAGCCAAGTTGTTGCGAGCTGCCAAGAAATCTGGATACTCCTCTAACATATCCTCCATCATTTGAATCGCCTGCAAAAAACGCCCCTGTTCGAGATGTTGGCGGGCTTCTTCATGTTGTTGCACATAAATCGGCTGATGGGGTGGCAACGGCTCCCGAGGTGGACGCCCCAATTCCTGCGCCAACATCACCAACATTTCTTCCGCCTCCTCCGCAAATTCCCCATCGGGGTCATGCTGGAGGTATTCGAGCAAATAATCTTCGGCCAACTCCAAATCTCCCATGTTGGCCGCATTATTCGCCATATAAAACAGGCATTCATGCAGGTCAGGCGCAACCGTGTTAAGGACATGCTCCAACACTTCATTCGACTCTTCAAAGCGGCCCAACTCTGACAAAATCCCCGCCAAATTGCAGTGGTTAATCGGATTTTCCGGTTCTTTCTCCATCGCCAGACGGAAATACTTGACTGCACGATCGTACCGATGGCGATCCAGCGAACGCACCGCCCGCTCAAAAAAGAATCCGGCATCCATATTCAAACGAACAACTTTTTTATTTAAGCCAACGTGTGTTTTTTTCATATTTTCCCTCCAACCAGCACTTCTGTCAAAGCTGGTGGTCTGACGCCTGCGCCAGAGCATCGCTATTTGGCGCAAAACGGGTGCGCCGGGACAATCTCTTGGGTTCAGGAACATTATAACCCAAGTCGACGGCAAATACGACGGAAACGTTCATCCTTCGCCAAAGAACCCCGTTTAATCGGTGTTTGGCGTTACCTTTTGAACCACTTTTCGCCCACTGTCTCGACGTGATAAACCCAAGCCCTTTTTAGCGTCGGAAAACATGTCAGCGGCTCCAAAACCATCCCTCTTTTGCCTCGTTTGCCTCTTAGCGCCCATCAGGAAAGGTTTTTTCGCCGCTTCGATCGGTCAGCTTGATACATCAAACATCCTTTACTCATCTTTTACCACTTTTACCACATTGTCAGCGTTTTCAGGCTTGTATCCTTTAATTCGGCCTACCTGCTCCCACACTCTCATCCCCACATACTCCCCATCATCAAACCATTGCCCCAACAGGTTCAAGGTATACGGTGTGTAGAGAGAATCGCGGAAAATGACGCGTAAGTAAAAGCCGCTTTTGTCATGTAGTCCATAATCTTTGAGCATCATTACCAAATCAGTCAATGATATTTTACAAATGAGGAAATTTCCCGGCGGCAAGGATTGCGGAATATCACTTTCCATAAATGTCTGCGGCAAAGGCACGCGAATGGAACCATGATCATTCTCAAAAATGATCAGACTGTGCACATTCATGACGTAGATGGAGATCGGCTTCTGATTGACCGCCCGCACCACAAGGTACTCCTTCTCTTCTTCAATCAAGGTCCAAACTAATTCCAATGAAGGCCTAATCGCATCACGCGCTTCTCTGGTTTGTTGCAAAGCCACCCATACAGCCGCCACGGTGGCTATCGCTCCAGCCCATTGCCCGATTGCTCCCCACATTTCCCAATTGAGATACCACGGTTCCATCCCTAGCCCCCCTCACATCCCATCAATAAATTATAAAAAAAACATTATTCATAAAATTATTTTATCACATCTTTCATCCCACTTGGTCTTTTTGTCACATCCTGTTCACATCTATCGCCTTTTTCTTGGCCGATTCTGCGGTTGATTTCATAAAAAAAGCCACTCCTTGCAAAGAGTGGCAATTCATTCATAAACGATCCGCGCCGCCAGGCCTCATTTTCCGTGCCGTTCACGCAATTCCGCCAGAACATCGCCAAACGGCAAATCTTTTTCTCGCAACAAAACAAGCAAATGATACAGTAAGTCGGCGGCTTCATATCGCAACTCTGCCTGCCCTTCATTCTTGGCGGCAATGATCACCTCCGCCGCCTCCTCACCCACTTTTTTCAGAATTTTATCGATCCCTTTATCAAACAAATAAGTCGTATAAGAGCCTTCCGGACGTTCCTGCTGTCGCTCGGCGATCACTGTTTCCAACTGGGTGAGAATCGATTCGGGCTCCGGCTTGTCCGCTTCTCCCTTGAAACAACTGACGCTTCCCGTGTGGCAGGCCGGCCCATTCGGTTCTACTTGAACCAACAGCGCATCTTGATCGCAATCGCTACTTACCGCGATCACTTTTTGCGTATGTCCGGATGTGGCGCCTTTATGCCACAGCACTTGCCGTGACCGGCTGAAAAACCATGTTTCTCCGGTCTCAAGCGTCTTCTCCAACGACTCCCTGCTCATGTAAGCCAAGGTGAGCACCTGCTTAGTGCGTCCATCCTGCACGATCGCCGGAATTAATCCGTCCGCGCCAAATTTCAACTCGCTCGGATCCACATTGACTAACACCGCACCTCCACCCCTTTCTCCACAAGCGCCTGTTTTACTTCACCGATTGTGAGTTCCCGGAAGTGGAAAACGGAAGCAGCCAATGCCGCAGCTGCATCGGTTTTGACAAACACTTCTACGAAATGAGCGGTTTCCCCCGCTCCGCCGGATGCGATTACGGGAACGTTGACCGCTTGGCAAATTTGATCCAACAGAGGCACGTCAAACCCGTTTTTATGTCCATCCCGATCCATGCTGGTGAGCAAGATTTCCCCTGCCCCGCGAGCAACCGCTTCTTGAGCCCAATCCACCGCGCGCATATCGGTCTTCTGTCTCCCGCCGTGGGTATATACCACCCAATCCCGCCACTCGTCATCATATTTGGCGTCGATTGCCACGACGATGCACTGGTTTCCAAAGCGGGCTGCCCCTTCAGTGATTAAATCTGGGTTTAAGACAGCAGACGTATTGATAGACACCTTGTCCGCGCCAGCTCGCAACAGGGCAGTCATCTCTTCCACGCTACTGATCCCGCCCCCAACGGTAAACGGGATCGTCAATTCCGCCGCCGCCCGTTCAACCACATGGAGCATCGTCTTGCGCCCTTCGACGGTGGCGGAGATATCAAGAAACACCAATTCATCAGCCTGTTCCCGATCATACTGCGCCGCCAACGCTACCGGATCCCCCGCATCTCGCAGATGATTGAAGGAAACCCCTTTGACCACACGGCCGTCTTTCACGTCCAAACATGGAATGATCCGTTTCGTCAGCATTTTCGCCTTAACCCCCTCGTGTCACGCGGAACGCCTCCGCCAATGGGATTGCCCCCGTATAAATCGCTTTGCCGACGATCGCTCCGGCAACCCCTTCCGCTTCGTACTCTCTCAATTCGTTCAGCTCCGCCAATGAACGAACGCCGCCGGAAGCAATGACCGCTTTGCCTGTGGCCCGAGCCAATTCTCGCACCGCAGTGAGATTGGTACCCGACAGCATGCCATCCCGTTCAATGTCTGTGAAGATGAACGTCTCCGCTCCATGCTCTGCCATCTCTTGCGCCAATTCAGCCGCTGTCACCGTCTGGGTTCGCAACCAACCATGGGTGGCGATCATGCCTCCGCGTGCGTCCAGCCCAACCGCAATCTTGGAACCCATACGCCGCAGAGAGGCTTTGACAAACGCCGGTTGCTCGATCGCCGCCGATCCGATCACAACCCGGGCGACCCCGGCAGCGAGCAATCGCTCCAAGCTGGCTTCATCCCGAATGCCGCCACCCACTTGCACTGGGATGGGGGATTGCTTTACCAACTCCTGAATGAGCGGAAAGTTGACCAATTCTCCGGTTCTGGCCGCATCGAGATCCACCACGTGCACCCATGTTGCCCCTGCATCGACAAAGCGCTTCAGCACATCCAGCGGATCATGCCCGTATACGGTTTCTTGCGCATAATCCCCTTGAATCAGGCGGACGCATTTCCCGCCCCGAATGTCGATGGCTGGATAGATGGTAAAAGCCATTTACACTTGCACCCCCTGATTGGCGATTCGGGCGAACCGATCCAACAACCCCAACCCGAGCTTGCCGCTTTTCTCCGGATGAAACTGCATACCGTAAATCTGGTTGCGGTTGATAATCGCCGTGACGGGTTGGTGATAATCGGTAGTGGCGATCACATCCTCCGGGTTGGCCGCCTTGACATGGAAAGAATGGACAAAATACACATGCCCTTCTTCCAATCCGCGGAACAGGGGATGGGGAAACTTAAACGACAGCCAGTTCCAGCCCATGTGAGGAATCCGATAATCACCGGTGAACTTAACCACGTGACCCGGCAACAAATTTAACCCTTGATGCAAACCATGCTCATCACTGCTTGTGAACAACAGTTGCATGCCCAGGCAAATCCCCAGCAATGGCTTGCCCCCCAACGCCGCTTTTTTGATGGCGGCAACTAAGCCGCGCGCCTCCAATTCGCGCATCGCATCGCCAAACGCGCCTACTCCGGGCAAAATCACGCCAGATGCGCGTTCGATTTCCTCCGTGTCGGAGGTGATGATGCAGGTATGCCCCAGCCGCTCCAATGCTTTGGACACACTATGCAAATTCCCCATCCCGTAATCAATGATGGCAATCATCATAAGACCCCTTTCGTCGATGGCACCCCTTGGACGCGCGGATCATAGCTGGACGCTTCATCCAAGGCCCGGCCAAACGCCTTAAAGCACGCCTCGATCATATGGTGCGTGTTCCGGCCGTAGTGAACGATCACATGTAACGTCATCCGCGCTTCCAGTGCCAACTTCCAAAAAAACTCATGCACCAATTCAGTGTCAAACTCCCCCACGCGCGCTTGTGGGAATTCCCCACGAAAAACAAAGTGCGGACGGTCGGACAAATCAATCACCACTTGTGCCAAGGCTTCGTCCATTGGCACATACACCGCACCATAGCGCTTGATTCCACACTTATCAGCGAGTGCTTTCCTGATGGCCCGCCCTAAGCAAATACCGATGTCCTCCACCGTGTGATGGGCGTCGATTTCCAAATCACCGCGCGCATTCACTTCCAAGTCCATTTGCCCATGTTTTGCGAGCAACGTCAACATGTGTTCTAAAAATGGAACCCCTGTATCCAATTTGACATGTCCCTGACCGTCCAAGTTGCATGTCAGGGCAATGTCCGTCTCAGCCGTTGTCCGGGTGACCGTCGCCGCCCGTGCTTGCCGTTCACTCATCTGCCTTTCGCCCCTCTCGTTCCAACCTCACTCGGATCGCCGCGGCATGGGCTCCCAATCCTTCCGCTTCAGCCAATGCCATTGCCTGCGGGCCGTCCCGCAGAAGCGCTTCTTTGCCATAACAGAGCAAACTGGATTTCTTGAGGAAGTGATCCACACCCAGCGGAGAGAAGAACCGAGCTGTTCCCGCCGTCGGCAACACATGATTGGGTCCAGCCACATAATCTCCGAGCGGTTCAGTGCTGTAAGGGCCGAGGAAAACCGCTCCGGCATGCCGAATCCGCCCCAATAGGCTCCATGGGTCAGCCACCATCAACTCCAGATGCTCCGGAGCCAGCTGGTTGCTTAGTTCGGCCGCTTCCTGCAAGTCGCTGACAACAGCGATCGCACCATACCTCTCCAGTGCCGTTTGCGCAATCCGGCCCCGTTCCAACTGCTTGCATTGACGCGCCACCTCGGTTTGCACGTTGGCAGCCAAATCATCAGAAGTGGTTATCAAAATGGCAGAGGAATCCTCCCCATGCTCCGCTTGCGACAGCAGATCGGCCGCCACAAACACAGGATCTGCCGTCTCATCGGCAATCACCACGATCTCACTTGGCCCGGCGACGCTGTCGATGTCTACTTCCCCAAAGACCAGTTGCTTAGCCAGTGCGACAAAGCGGTTACCCGGCCCCACGATCTTATCCACTTTTGGTACCGATGCTGTTCCGTAGGCCAAAGCGGCCACCGATTGAGCCCCGCCCACTTTTACGACCCGGTTTACACCGGCAACCGTGGCCGCGGCCAATGTAGCGGCCGGTATCGAGCCATCCGGTTGCGGCGGAGTCACCATGATGACTTCCTTCACCCCCGCAACCACAGCTGGAATCACATTCATCAGCACCGTGGAGGGGTAAACCGCCCGACCACCCGGAACATAGACACCTACGCGTTCCAATGGGTGAACCCGTTGCCCCAATATCGTGCCATCTGCTTCTTCCATGATCCACGAATCAGTCAGTTGTTTTTCATGAAAACGGCGAATGCGCTCGGCGGCGTGGCGAAGCGCGGTCTTCAGCTTCGGCTCCACCGCCTGTACAGCCTCGGCCAGCTCTGCTTCTTCCACATGAAGCGAATCCAACTTCACGCCGTCAAATTGTTTGGTGAACGCCACCAGTGCCTGATCCCCTTCTTCCTTAACGCGGGTAATGATCTTCCGCACCGTTGCAACCTCTTCATCGCTAAATTCCGCCCGTTTCCGCTTTCTTAAAAGCGCCTCGCGCCCCACTATTTCTATCATGCAGACACCTCCCCTGCCACAGCTTTGCCCAACCGCTCAGCCAACGTTTGAATCGCATCCCGCTTCAAACGGTAACTCACTTGATTGGCGATAAGCCGCGCCGTAACCTCCGTGATCCGTTCCAGCTCAACCAAGCCGTTCTCTCTCAACGTTTTGCCCGTCGACACGATATCGACGATCCGCTCTGCCAACCCCGTCAGCGGCGCTAATTCGACCGAACCATTAAGGAAGATCACCTCTACCTGTTGCCCCCGCTCTTTAAAATATCGTTCGGCAATGCGAGGATATTTCGTCGCCACTCGTGGGTAAAGCCCCGGCTCAGCACCCGGTTTGCCCGCTACTGACAATCGGCAGGGGCTGATGCGCAAATCGAGGAGCTCATACACTTCCCGGGCAGCTTCGAGCAAAACATCTTTTCCCACGATCCCCAAGTCGGCCACACCGTATTCCACATAAGTTGGCACATCCATCGGTTTGGCCAAGAAAAGGGTGAACCCTTGTTCAGGCAAAGCAAATACCAACTTGCGCGAAGATGTGAACCATTCGCTGGGAAACGCATAGCCCCCTTTTGCAAACAACGGAATCAACTCTTCCAACACCCGCCCTTTAGGCAGAGCAATCGTCAACACGTCGCACGCCCCCCTTCTCATCCAATAGCAGGACTTGCTCCGCTTTCCGCTGCATCCGCTCCTCGTCCCGTTTGCTTTGCCACACTTCGGCAATCACTCGTTTTCCTTCGTTGCGCAGTTTTTCCGCAAGGGCCATAGCCTGGCGCATCGCGGCGGGAGGATACAAAACACCCACGCACTTCGTTTCAGAAGCTTCCAACTTGCCGCTGGCCATCAACCGGTCCAACGTAATAGCGAATCCCGTCGCGGGCATCGGCTTGGAAAAACGCTCATACAATCTGTCATACCGTCCACCGCTAAACAACGGAAATGCCTGCCCGCTCCCCATGCCCTCAAAATAAACGCCGGAATAATACCCCAGGTTCCCGACCAAGCAAGGGTCAAACACCAAACACTCGCCAAAGCCGTAGGCTTCCAGACACGCGCGGCACGCTTCCAGATAAGCGACTGCTTGCAAAACGGTTTGGCTTCGGGTTCGCTTGGCCAGTTCCTTCATCCCTTCGGAACCTTTATCCACATGCAGAAGAAAAAGGATATCCTGCTTAGCCAGTTGCGGAAGTGGACTGTTGTTCACGATTTCCTGAAACCCGACCAAGTCCCGCTCCCCCAACTTTTCTTTCAATTGTTCCAATACCGACTCGTCAGATATCCGCTCTCGCAAGAAACCGTCCAGCAGGGCAGTGTGACCGAACGCCAATTGGAAATCCTCCACTTCGCATGCCCGCATACAGTCGAGGGCCAGCGCCATCACCTCGGCATCGGCTGCCGGCCCTTCCAAACCTACCAACTCCACGCCCGATTGAAACCATTCCGCTTGCCGTCCGGCTTCCACTTCTTGGGCTCGGAACACGCGGGCATGGTAACACAAGCGCAGGGGCAATGGCTCATCTTTAAGCAAGCTGGCCGCCATCCGCGCGATGGGAGCAGTCTGGTCAGGACACAACACCAATGCATGGCCTTCCCGATCCAAACACTTGAACATGCGCGATTCCGAAATCGCACTCGCGCGGCCAACCGTCTCAAAAAACTCCAGTGTCGGGGTACATACTTCCTCATAACCCCATGCGGAAAACCGGGCATGCACTCGTTCTTCAAACCGCCGCTTCCGCGCTGCCAGCTTCGGAGGCAAGTCCCGGAATCCCATGGGCTTTTCAAACTCTCGCGGTTTTTCCATCAGTCTCTCCTTCACGCTTCATCTTATTATCACGTTACCAAACTAAAGTGTTTTCGTTATTATAACATGAAGGTGAATGTCTGACCACTGTTATTTACGGTAATTTTTTCAACCACTCCGCCATCTTTTCCATCGCCTTGCGCCGGTAAGAATAACGGAGCCTCTCTTCCAATGGCACGTCATGTAATACGCGCGTATCCCCGTCAGGGATGAAGATACGATCAAACGGAATGGCCCGGTTGGGTATCATCTCATCATCAATCTGGTCACAGATCCGCCCGTGCGTCTTGGCCGTGAATATGGCCGTCTGTCCCTTGCAAGCGACGGCGACTGCCCCTTCAAACCAAGCATCCCGTACTTCTCCTTCCAAAAGCTTGCGGATTCCTTTATAACCGATACGATCAAACACGCGCTTGGTCAACACGCCTGGAAACGAATCGAACGCGGCGAAGAAGATGCCCGCATCATCTACCATCACCGTGTCATATCCCTGCTCCAACACCTGCTTCAACTTGTATTCCGCCACCTCCGCCATCGTCCCCACATCTGGTTCGTGCAGAACAATTGGCAGGCTTTCCACTTCGATCCCCATGGGCACCAAAACATCCATCGCTTCTTTTAATTTGGCTTCGTTCTGTGTTGCGAATAAAATTTTCAAGATCGTTCCCCCTAGCTGTTATCTCTTGAAGAGTCCTTGTAGAAATGATTTATTGATATTCTATCACGGATGATATTAAGCCATTAAATGGCAGGAAGCGAAGATGACCGTGGGTAAGAGTTGCAGATACGACGTCCACCACCATTTGCAAGAGGCACATAGTCAATCCGCCTTGATTTCTATATCAACGCTTTCACCCAAAATGACATGCGCCACCAGGGCTGTCAATCCCATAAACACTCGATTACACGTGGCCAAGCGGGATTGAAACCGGTTACTACTTTCAAAATTTAGACAACCTCTTGAAATCTATATGACAGTTTACACTTTTTACCCATAAATATATACTGGATGATAAAATAAAAATATTCATATATACACAGAACTTATCTGTTTATATTTTCCTTATACTTTTCCAATAACGAAAGAGGGATCCCATCATGTATAAAACCGTTGGTTTATACAAGCGAATGGATAATGAAGATGAATTTTATGACTATTACACCAATGTCGTCGTACCTCAGTTGCTCAACATTCCCGGTGTCCTGAAAGTGGAAGTGACTCGTCTTCACTCCACACGAGTCAGCGGCGACTCGAATTACTTCTTGATGGGTGAGACTTATTTTGCCAACTATGAGTCGTTCCAACGCACCCTGACCACTCCGGAAGGAAAAGCCGCACTCGCCACCGCGTTAAAGGAGTCATCAGAGTTTTTGACAGCGTACGTTGGGCAAGAAGAATCCTTCAAAACCAACATCTTTACCAAACCGCATTACATCAAATAAACCCAAGCCGGCTATGTGGATAGCCGGCTTTCTTTTTGGGGGAAAATTGCTATAATGGTGTGTTGGTTAGAGAAATCTCGTCCTATGCGCGGATATCGGAAAGGAAGTTATCAGTATGATTTACTCTGCACTTCGCCGAATGCTGTTCAAGATGGACCCGGAAACGGCCCATGAAATGACGATCAAAGGGTTGCAGTTGTTGCAAAGCACACCCCCCGTTCGCCATCTGTACCAGAAGAGCATGACCGTGGCTGATCCCCGCCTTCAAACTACTTGCCTTGGCACAACTTTCCCCAATCCAGTCGGACTCGCAGCCGGCTTTGACAAACACGCCACCGTTTACCCCGGCCTAGCGGCGCTCGGCTTCGGTTTTGTCGAGGTAGGCACCTTGACCCCCCGTCCCCAAAGCGGCAACCCCAAACCTCGCCTGTTTCGCCTTCCTGAAGACCAAGCTGTCATCAACCGCATGGGTTTCAACAACCATGGTGTAGAACAGGCTAAACGCACATTTGAAACATTGACGCGCCCTTCCATCCCCATCGGCATCAATCTGGGCAAAAACAAAGACACGCCCAATGAAGAAGCGGCCTCCGATTACCAGAAGGGACTGGAAGCCCTCTATCTCCATGGCGATTACTTTGTCATTAACATCAGTTCCCCCAACACCGTTGGTTTGCGTGATCTGCAACATGCTACCGCCTTAAAAGAACTTCTGTCCGCAGTGATCGGCAAACGGGAACAGCTTGCGGCTGAGCATGGAACAACTCGCCCGGTGTTATTAAAGATCGCTCCTGACTTGACCGAAGAGCAAGTGGAAGAAATCGTCAACGCCGCCCTCCAACTCGGCATTGACGGCATCATCGCGACTAACACCACATTGGCCCGGGATGGCCTCACTGCCAACCACCGCAATGAAACGGGCGGACTCAGCGGGAAGCCACTCACCTCCCGGTCCACTGCGTTTATTCACCATGTCTACCAGCTTACCCAAGGCAGAGTGCCAATCATTGGCGTAGGTGGCATTTTCACCGGCCAAGACGCTCTTGATAAGATCAAGGCCGGCGCCAACTTGGTACAAGTATACACAGGCATGATCTATCGTGGCCCTTCCATTGCCAAATGGATCAACCAAGAGCTATTGCGCTTGCTGGAACAAGAGGGATTCAACAGTGTGAAGGAAGCTGTCGGTTCGGCGCATCGGTAAAAAAGCGGAGCCCATATGGGACTCCGCTTTTTTCTTACCAATCCAGCTGCAAAGGCACTGCGGTCTGCACAGTGCTGACCATCTTTTTAAAGATCAAAAATTCGCTCCCATCCACTTCGATGGAAACCGTAAACTTATCAAACTTCCGAATCCGCCCTTGATACTGAAAGCCATTTACCAAAAACAGGGTTACCGGCAATTGTTTGTCCATCACTTCCTGCAAAAACAAGTCCTGCACATTGTTCATCGATTCACCCCATTTTTCAGTCACTGTTTTCTTCCCATTTCCCCTTTAATCGCGAAAAATCCTCCCCCTGTTGCACATGATTTCGCACCTCATGAACCATTTACTGAAATTCCTCTCTTGAAATACGAACATATATTCTTATATCATCAAAAACAAAGGACGGTGAGATCAACCATGCATGCGATTCATTTTCACCGGTGGTATGAACACCATCGGACCCAATCCGCCTTTACGCAACCGACTAAGCACATTGACGACACACTCCCCTCATACCAGCCACCCCCACTTACAAAGGAACAGCGCGAGTATATGGGTTTTCTGTTAGAAGAAGCATATGATTTGGAACGGCCTGTCCTGGTCACCTATAGCGGTCGTTTTTCTCCATTGCAGTTTTTTGGGCGGGTCGCCAAAATCCAGCCTTTTGAAGAATGGTTTATCATCGCCAATGGTGAATGGAAAAAACGGATCACCTTCTCCCAATTGATCAATGTCGATTGGCTGTGATACAACATCATCCCCTGACAACCGTTTGCCAGGGGATGATGTTTTTGTTTTGATTTATGCCTCCTTTTCCTTTTTGCCGCCAAACCGCGCTTGTAGCCCTGCGAACAGCTGATACACGATCGGCACGATAAACAGCGTCAACAGCGTCGACGATAGCAATCCGCCGATCACCACCACTGCCAGACCTTGCGACAACAATGTTCCTTCTCCATAACCCAATCCAAGTGGCAGGAGCGCGCACACGGTCGCCAAGGCAGTCATCAAGATAGGCCGGAGCCGGGTACCTGCTGCTTCCAGCAAAGCCTCTGTGATCTCCCAGCCTTCTTTGCGTTTCTGCATGACGCGGTCAATCAAGACGATGGCATTGGTCACTACGATACCAATCAGCATCAACGCCCCGATCATCGCCGACACGCTAATCGGCTGATCCGCCACATAAAGACCAACCAAACCGCCAATCACCGCAAACGGTAGGGAGAACAGAATGGTGAAAGGCGCCGTCGCCTCGCCAAATGCGATCAACATAACCAAGTAGACGGCGAAAATGGCGACAATCATCGCGACTCCCAACTGGGCGAAGCTTTTATTCATCTCTTCGGTGTCACCGCCCAATTTGATGGCAACGCCGGACGGCTTCTTCATTTTGGAGATGATGTCCATCACTTCTCGGGACACTGCTCCGGTATCTTTGACCGTCACATCCCCCGTGACAGAGGCATACAATTGGCCGTCTTCTTTTTGAATGCTCACCGGCCCCTTTTCTACCTTCAAGGTGGCGATTTCATCCAAACGGATCATATCTCCCGTCTGCGACAAAATTTCCACCTTTTTCAGTTGCTCAACCGAGGCGAGCCCTTCTTTTTCCAAGCCTAATTTCACTTCCTGCGCTTCGTTGCCTCGCTCGATCTCCATCACTTTGTCCGCCTGGAGCAAGCCGCGTACCGACATGGCCACTTGTTGGGCCACCAGTCCTTTTTTGGCCGCTTTGGCCTCATCTACTTGCAGAGTGACGATTTCTTTTTGAGCACTTAAGTTGTTGGACACATTGGTCAGCCCGTCAACGTTTTTCAGCTTTGCGGTCAATTCATCGGTCACCCGCTTGACGTCTGCCATGTTGTCACCGCGAACGCTGGCGTTAATCCCGCCGCCATGCACGCCCATGCTGCTCATCTCGGTTACGTTGATTTCAGCCTTATGCTCCTCTGCCAACGGCTTCACTTGGTTGCGTACATCAGCCAAGAACGGTTCCATGTTGGTGTTATCATCCAAGATCACAACCATCGTGCCCCGATTGGCACTGCCAATGCTGCCATCGGCGCCCAATTGGCCAGCCATGCTACCGACCGTCGTGGAGATGACTCCCACTTCTTTGTGCTTCCGCAACAATTGCTCGATCTGCTTGCTTAATTTGTCAGTTTGTTGCAACTCTGTGCCCGACGGTAACTCTACTGTTACACGCAATGCCTTATCCTTTTCCGCTGGCAAAAACGACGTTCCCACCAACGGAATTAAGAAGAGACTTGCCACCAGCAACACGGTTGACAGACTCATCACGATTGCTTTATGGTTTAGGGCCCACGCCAACGACTTCCGGTACCAGTGGGCCATCCGGCTTTCCGCCCGTTTGTGGCGCATCGGGGTACCGCGGAGCAGCATCAGCTTGGACAGCACGGGCACAACCGTAACTGCCACTACCAATGAGCACAACAATGAAAAAGCCACAGTCAACGCAAAGGGGTAAAACACTTCACCGACAATGCCGGTCACAAAGCCGAGCGGAATGAATACCGCCACAGTGGTCAAGGTGGACGACGTGATGGCCGAGCCCACTTCTTTGGTCGCTACCTGAATAATGTTCACACTGCGATCCGCATTGTGCATCAGGTGGCGGTGGATGTTCTCAATCACGACAATGCTGTCATCCACGACCCGCCCGATCGCAACCGCCATTCCACCCAATGTCATGATATTGAGCGTGATATCTGCCTGTTTCAACAAGATCAACGTCGCCAACACAGACACTGGGATGGAGACGATGGAAATCAGGGTCATGCGGAAATCACGCAAGAAGATCAAAATGATGACTGAAGCAAACAACGCACCCAAAAGCCCTTCGCGCACCATGGAATGAATGGAGGCTTTAACACTTTTGGACTGGTCATACAAGGTGATAACCTTCAGCTCAGGGTGTTCTTTGGTGAGTTGCCCCAACTTGGCGAAGATCTCGTCGGCCACTTCCACAATGTTGGCATCCTGATCTTTGATGATATCGATGTTGACAGAAGGCTTGCCATTGGTGCGGGTGATCAAGGTTTGCTCAGCAGCCGACTCGGTGATGGAGGCAATGTCTCCCAACTTCACCGTCTTGATCTCTGCTTCGGCGAGCTTCGGTTGCTTTGGCTTGCCAGCTGAGCGCGGGGTAGACGCCTGGCCTTTAGGCATCTTCATGCCCGGCACTTTCTTGCTGGACGGGCCCTTCACTTTGGAGAGTTGTTGCGAAAGCTGGGTAAGCCCGGTTTTCACCCCATTGATCGCACCATACAACTGGCCGACTTTTTTCATGTCTGGTTCTGGCTTGCTCATCTCATTGTTCAAGGCGATCTGCAAGCCGATCAGCTTGGCCACCAAATCAGCCTGGGTCGCTTGCGCCCGTGACAGGCCCGCAACCCCTTGCCCTAATCCATTTACCGCTTGGCCAATCCCGTTGACCGCATTGCCCAAGCCTCCGACAGCTTGGCCAAGTGCGCCCATCTGTTGGCCCATCGTCTGAAAACCTTGGCCGATTTGGTCAAACGCTTGTTGCATGCCTTCCATCTGGTTAGGCGGAACAGTCAGTTCATAATTTCGCAACTGATCCACACTCGTAATTTTCTGATCGATACGTACCGGCAATTCAATACCGTCTGTGCTTAAATCACCCAACGGCAACGACATGTTGGCACTTTGCAAAGCTTGTTGGACGGCTTGAGCGGAGAGGTTGTATTTCTTTAGTTGCTCCGGTTTCAAGCGGATGTATACCGCTTTGGGCCCTTCCCCTTTTACTTGCACTTCCCCCACCCCATTTACTCCATCCAGGGCGGGTTTCACTTTGTCATTGATCAACTGTTCCAATTGTGCAGCCGTCTTGTCCTTGCTGGAAACGGACAAGCTGACCACAGGGGTCGTGTTAAACCCGAAACGGTTGAACACGGTGTCTTGCACATCTTCGGGCAAGCGAACTTTGCTGATGAGACTTTTCATCTCTTGTTCCGCTTTGTCCAAATCTGCGTCAAAATCAAACTGAGCGACAATCACCGAGGTGCTGTCTGCGGTGATGGAATTCAGCTTTTGCAAGCCTTTCATCCCCCGAACCGCCTTCTCGATCGGATCGGTCACCTTTTTAGATATGTCTTCTGGCGAAGCGCCAGGATAAGGCGTAATCGCCACTACCACCGGAAAACTGATATCCGGCATGGATTCCATCTTCAATTGTGTCGCTGTATAAAGTCCTCCGCCAGATATAAGAAGGGTCAAAATCAAAACGGCGGCGACATTGCGAACAGAAAATCGTGTCAGCCAGTTCACTTGGATCCTCCTTTGCACCAAGGTATACATGATGAGCTAAACCCTGAACGTTGATGCGTTCAATGTTTGTTTCCGCTTTCGAAACCGGCCTTAAATCACCCCAATATTACCGAACAGTATATATTGAGTCAATTTCTGATTTGTGAATATTCCCCGGGAAATGGCCTATCCGTCACAATCTGGTCACACTTCCAACAGCACTTTTGTCCGCTCCCAAAAACCATTTGCTCCTAGTGTCTGCCATCTGAGGGCGGTTCACTCTTTTTCCATGCTAGAAACGCAAAAAAGGCATCTGATATTAACAATCAGATGCCTGTGGCGGATACCGTATCATTTGCCTTCAGTGACCCGCTCGCGTATGATCCGCGCCGGGTTTCCGGCTACGAGCGCATGAGGCGGCACATCTTTGGTAACCACCGATCCCGCTCCCACCATCGCGTGATCGCCGATTGTGACACCGGGCAAAATGGTGCTGTTGGCGCCAATCATCACATGGTCGCCAATAACCACGTCACCTAGTCGGTATTCGTGGATCAAGTATTCATGCGTCAGAATGGTTGTGTTATACCCGATGATGGTATTTTTACCGATACGAATTTTTTCAGGATACAGCACATCCATCGTGGCCATCAGCGCCACGGCCGTCTGCTCCCCGATCTCCATCCGCAAGCAGGTGCGATACAGCCACCGTTTCATCGATAAAAAGGGAACATAACGAGCAATCAAGATGATTAAGGTATTCCAAAACACTTTCCAAAAGGGAATCGTTTGATAGAGTTGCCATAATGCATTACTTCCTTGAACCGGGAAGCGCTCTGTTTTTCTCATCTCCATCATCCCCTGGCCGATTGGATCTGGACAATGTCAAGCAGTTGACGCATATCATCGATAAAATACGCAGGAGCCAGCCGTTTCAACTCATCGGCGTGCAAACTCCAAGCCACCCCTGCCGCAGCCACACCAGCTCTTTCAGCGGCCATGAGGTCATAGCGGCTGTCACCTACCATCAATGCCTGTTCGGCAGTGGCTTGCAGCTTGTCTAGTGCGAGAAGGATCATGTCCGGTTCCGGTTTGCCCCGTTTCACGTCATCCACGGTAACAACAACGGACATCAAGTGATCCAGCCCCATCCGTTTCAAGCCCATGTCCACAACCAGGCGACGCTTGTTGGACACGACAGCTAAAACGACTCCCGCTTCATGCAACTGAGTTAACACTTCGCACACATGGGGAAACGATGCCACCAGCTCATCGTGTTTGGCCACATTATAGGCATGGTACGTTTTGACCATCTCTTCGGCTTGAGAAGGGTCAAACCGACGCATTTGGTCAAGCAACGGCTCACCCATGCATGCCAGCACATCCTGCTCGGTATACTTTCCCGGGCAATGTGTTTCAAGCGTGTGCATAAATGAAGAAAGAATTAAGTTGTTGGTGTCAATCAGCGTTCCGTCCAAATCGAACAATATCACTCTGTATTTCACATTCTCACCTCATTTTTGGCATGAAAGAAGGAGATGGAAGACACCTCTTCCGATCTCCCAATGGTGCTGGCTTTATGCTTTTGCCTGGCCTTCTTTCTCCTCCGCTTGCGCATTGGTTTTCGTTTCCGCCTCTGATGCCGATGGTTCATTTTCGGCGGAAGCTTGTGCGCTGGATGTGGCTGGCGCCTCTAAGGTCGCTTCATCCCGATAAAAGACCGTGGCTCTTCCCGTGGCCCGGCGCCAAACGATGAGAAAAGCGCCTACCAAGACTAAGATTAAGCTCACCAGCTGGGCGATCCGCACGTTCCCTCCATTCATCACCCCCGGGTCAAACATGAGCGACATCGGAGACCATAACAGCTCCATCACCGACACTAACCAGTCAGGGCCGGTAAAGGTTAAGCTGTCGGTACGCAATCCTTCGATGAAAAAGCGCCCGAGCGAGTACCAGATCATATAGCTAAACAGCACTTCACCGCGGCGTGGGTTGAAATGCCTGATCAACAACAACAAGCCGAACCCGACCAGATTCCACATCGATTCATATAAGAACGTCGGATGATAGTAAGCCCCTTGAATGTTCATTTGCTCGATAATCCAATCCGGCAAATGCAAGCCTTCCAAAAAGGCCCGGCTCACCTCGCCACCGTGGGCCTCTTGGTTGATAAAGTTGCCCCATCGTCCGATCGCTTGGCCCAAAAGCACGCTAGGAATCACAATGTCGGCCAACTGCAAGAAATCGATGTTTTTTTTCTTCACAAATATGTATCCGACGAGAAAAGCGGCAATCAAGCCTCCGTGAATAGCCAGCCCGCCTTTCCAAACAGCCACGATGTCCTCAGGATGCATGGCATAGTATTCCCACTCAAACAAAACATAATATAGGCGGGCACCGACAATCGCTGAAGGCAGTATCCACAGCATCATATCAAGGATCGTGTCACTGTCCAGCCCGCGCCTCTCGCCTTCGCGAACAGCCAGGATCAAACCCAGCAACGCAGCTGTTCCCATGATGACACCGTACCAATGCACTTGAAATGGACCCAGCTTAAACGCAACCGGATCAATGACTGCTTGCCACATGGTTTGCACACTCCTTTCTTCCCTTCGCATCCACTATCCCTTGTATTTTATCGCAAACGATTCAGATAGGAAAAGGGATTAAGAGCAATCAGGAAAAACCCGCCTCTTCATCCCCGTAATTTGTTTTTTCATCCATATTTTAACATCTTATCCATAGACACAAAATGTCTGATTTATTAAAATAGGTTACACACGCCGCGGAGGTATTTATTTTGCATCCGACATATTTCTCTGATAATAAAATAAACGAACGCTACGATTGCTTAGAATGTAACAAGCTGGCAAGCGTAAGCGTCAAAAATGGGAAAGGGACATGCCTCACACCGGGATGCTTACAGGACACACCGATCCAGTTCGTCTATTTTCCACACTGGCCCAAGCCCAAAGCAAGCCGCCAAGGCCGCCCTTTTTTCCCATTTATGAACGACTTCGATCCATGATCAATGACTTGCTACGGAGCCGTCGCGAAAAGAGTCTTGTGGGGATGCCCATAACTTGCGGCGGCTTCGGATGCCAAGTTCCACCCTCCAAAGCCTAAGCTTGCCCCCTGTTCCTCAATCGATCTCGTCCCCTTCATCGATCACTTCTCCCAGCTTTTGCACAAACTGTTGTGCCGCGTGATAGCCCAGTCGCTTCAGTCGGAAATTCATCGCCGCCACTTCAATGATGACAGCCAAGTTCCGCCCTGGACGCACGGGGACGATCAACTTGGGAAGCTCCGTGTCGATAATGCGAACTTTCTCCTCATCCAAGCCCAGTCGGTCATACTGCCTTTTTTCTTGCCACGCTTCCAAATGAATCGTCAGCGATATCCGCTTTTTATCTCTGACCGCACCAGCCCCGAACAAAGTCATCACATTGATAATGCCCAAGCCGCGGATTTCCAGCAGATAGCGAATCAAATCAGGGGCGTGCCCCACCAAGCTGCCTTCCTCCGTTTGGGTAATTTCCACCGCGTCATCCGCCACCAAGCGGTGCCCGCGCTTCACCAGCTCCAAAGCGGTTTCGCTTTTCCCGATGCCGCTGGAGCCGGTGATTAACACGCCAATCCCGTAAATGTCAACCAACACCCCGTGCATGGTGGTGGTGGGAGCAAGCAACTTTTCCAGATAGTTGGTCAGCTTGCTCGCAAAACGGGTGGTCGCCATCTCGGTTCTGAGAATCGGAACTTTTTTCTCTTGGGCCGCTTGAACCAACTCCGAAGGCACGTCATAGTTCCGCGTCAAAATAAAACAGGGAATCTCCGGATGGCACAATCGGTCAAAGCGCTCTTGTCGTTCCGCTTTCGTCAACCCTTCAATGAAGGACAATTCCGTTTTCCCAAGCAGCTGCAAGCGCTCAACGGGGTGGAACGTGAAAAAGCCGGCCAATTCCAAGCCCGGGCGGTACAAGTCCGCGACCGTGACCCGGCGCCGGTCCAATTGATCCCAACCAGAGACCACTTCCAAGTCGAATTGTTGAACGATGCTTTTAATCGTCACTTTGCTCATCTGGCACTCTCCTACCGTCACATATGCGACAGAGCGACTGTCATCCAGCCGCTCTTGTCTTTATTACCACTACAGTACCGTTTTTTCTGTTTCTTTGTCAAAGATGTGTGCCTTGTTCATATCGAGCGCCAAAGTTACTTGCGCTTCCGGCACGTACTGGGTGCGGGCATTGACGCGGGCAGTCAGCCACTTGTCGCCCAAGCCGCTGACATACAGGTACATTTCCGCACCCATGTTTTCGGCTACTTCCACCTTGGCGGTGAAACGGCTATCCGGCGACGCCTCGATGAAGACCGGTTCGTCGTGAACGGCTTCCGGGCGAATGCCGAAAATCACCTCTTTGCCTACATACCCCTGTTCACGCAAACCATGAGCACGACCAGCCGGAATTTTCACTTTTGCGCCCTCTGTTTGGAAATAAAGCTCGCCGTCTTCTTCTTTGAGAACCCCTTCGACGAAATTCATGGCCGGTGACCCGATGAAACCGGCAACAAACATGTTCGCCGGGTTGTTGTAAATCTCGGTGGGCGTGTCCACTTGTTGGATCACTCCATCTTTCATCACTACGATGCGGTCGCCCATCGTCATCGCTTCGGTTTGGTCATGGGTGACGTAGATGATGGTGGTTTCAAGGCGCTGATGCAATTTGCTGATCTCTGTGCGCATTTGCACGCGCAACTTGGCGTCTAGGTTGGATAACGGCTCATCCATCAAAAACACTTGCGGTTCGCGGACTATCGCCCGCCCAAGTGCAACGCGTTGGCGCTGTCCACCGGAAAGTTGCTTGGGCTTGCGGTCAAGCAGATGCTCGATATCAAGAATCTTAGCCGCTTCCCGTACCCGCTTTTCAATCTCATCTTTTTTAAACTTGCGCAACTTCAATCCGAACGCCATGTTTTCATAAACGGTCATGTGTGGATACAACGCATAACTCTGGAACACCATGGCAATGTCACGGTCTTTCGGTGCCACATCGTTTACCAAGCGATCGCCGATGTACAATTCCCCTTCCGAAATCTCCTCCAGTCCCGCAATCATGCGCAGAGTCGTCGATTTTCCGCAACCCGACGGTCCCACCAACACCAAGAATTCCTTATCTTTAATTTCAAGATTAAAGTCTTTCACCACCAAATTGTTCCCATATCTTTTATACACATGGTTTAGACACACTTTCGCCATGGTTATACACCCTCCCGAAGCATGATCTAATGCATGTCCGCCTTGTTCTTCGGACATCTCTCAGCTTCATTCTATGACAGGTTGGGCGATGAATCATTGTGCAAAGGTCACAAAAAGCGCTGTATGGTTTCACCTTTCACCTTCCTGATGGTTCAAAAGCAACAGTACCACCTTGAGCAGCATCGCATCCGCAAACCGCCGCACATCGAGTCCCGTTTCCTGTTTCACCCGATCAAACCGGTACAAAAGGGTGTTGCGGTGCACATACAGATGGCGAGCCGTTTCACTGATATTTAGATTCAACCGCAAAAAGGCCTCAATCGTCTTGCGCATTTCCTCTTCGCGCAACAAAGCCAAGCCCGGCATCTCTGCCAAAAAGGTTTTGGCCGCCTGATCGTCCAATTGCGTTAACAGTCGTTCCAACCGCGGTTTCCATGTCACCCAGACGGCTTTTTCCATGCCGAATGAACGCACCGCTTCCCGCACCTGTGCCATGCGCTGCCACATGCCGGGAAGTTGTTCCCAAGAAATAATCGGCGGAGCAAGCACCATGCTCGCGGTTAACCCCAACTCATCGGCTAGCGCCTCCTGCAATCCAGATGCTGCTTCGAGCAACATCTCTTCTGCTTCCAAAGTGAACTTCTCCTTACCGATCCACTCCCGCAACGGGACGAACAGCAACCAGTCACACTCGTTGAGGCCCACCAACCACGGGGAACTCCCGGCAAAGTATGTATTCAACAGCACAGTCAGATCTTCTTTGGAAAAAAAAGGACGCCCTTGTTCAAATACCAACAGCGCCGGCATCCGCCCGCCGGGAAGGTGATGGTTAAGATGCGCCGGTACCGGTGCCGGCGGCCCACCATCCAACATGCCTTTGATCCATTCCTCCAACCCCAGGCGCTTCGCTGGTTTCATTTCTTCACTCAGCAACCACTCGATCAACGCTTGTTCCCGTTTGGTCAATGCCAAGTCAAAGGTAATCCACTCTCCTGAAGAAAGTTGGAATGCCGTCTCCCCCGGTGCAAGACGCGATGGCTCCACACGATTAGCTTGGACGCCAAGAATCCGTTCAATCCGCCTCACCCTTTCCCACGCATGCATCGCTGTCACTCCTTTGTCCGCCCTTTTGTCCGACAATGTTAGGATATCGTTTTTGGTGGAGATGGGAAAGCGGGGCAAAACGCCCATGCCATCACAACAACCGCACAGACACAAAACGTCCTTGTCCTACGAATAGATATAGTGAAGGAATCGCATGAACCAACGCGAACCCTTTTATACATCAGGTTCATGCACCGCACAAAGGAGTGATAAACATGGCCAAGAAAGCGGCTTGGCTCTTGATGATCGCTGGAGCGCTGATTTTAGGGTACAACGCTTTTCATTGGTGGAACGAGATCAGCATCGCCGTGGTCGATCCCGAGTTGGCCATGTCCATATCAGATGACTGGAACGAAACCGCCAGGGCGCCGGCCCTGCCGCAGGGCAAGAAAGATAACAGCGCACAAGTCGCCAATGGTGTCAAAGTGGGAGAGTTGGTTATCCCCAAAATGGGAGCCATCTTGCCCATCGTCCAGGGAACGGATGATCAATCCCTTAAAAAAGGGGTTGGTCTCTATGAAGGCTACGGCACAGTTAACCCCGGCGAGACGGGACATGTGGTTCTATCCGGACACCGTGATACAGTATTTCGCGGATTGGGGGACCTGAAGGCCGGGGATAAGCTGTATATCCGGTACAACGGAAACATCTTTACTTATCAGTTTCGCAAACACTGGATCACCCATGCTGACGACCGGACGGTGATCGTACCTATACCGCGGCCCGTGTTGACATTGACTACCTGTTACCCGTTTGATTACATCGGGGACGCCCCCGACCGTTACATCATTCGCGCAGAATTGATTGAAATTAAGCCTGACAAGGCAAACGCATCATCTGCATAAAAAGGAGTGCTTCCATTGGCAGAAGCACTCCTTTTTCGATGCCATATTCATTAAAATAATGAGTAGGCATCTGTCAGGGATGTGTCTGGTACATCTTGTCACGCAATGTCTAACACACCCTAATCGACAAACTTATCAGCCACCCAAGTCACCACAGCCACCAGCAAAGCGCCCAAGAACGCGGGCACAAAGCCGCTGACCTCTAAACCGTCCACCAACACCCCAGTCAACCAGAACATAATCGCATTGATCACCAAGGAAAACAAGCCCAATGTCAGCAGGTTGATCGGCAAGGTTAACAACATCACTAACGGGCGCACAATCAAGTTGATCAGCCCCAACACCAAGGCGGCCATGAATGCCGTTCCCCAACTATCCACCTCAATCCCGGGAATCCATTTCGCCGCGGCGACCACTGCGACTGCGCTGGCCAAAAAACGCACCAATAAACCCATTTGTCCCATCTCCCTGTCTTTTTTCAATTCATCGCTACATATATTACAGGTTCTGAATCAGATTTGTACACCTTAGCAATAGCATACCACCTCAGCAAGTTCTGAAACCTGTTTCTACATGGAATGAAACCGCTTGGCACTAAAACGTGCCCCAGGCGAAACTCATAGAGAAATGAGCCTGCTGTGTTCTTGTTTGAGACAGGGAGCAGGATGTGCAATCAGAACAAAAAAGCGGCGCCGGGTGGTAATTGCTTTCCCTTCGCCGCTCATCGACCTACGCTCTAATATGTAAAATAGATATACGGATCTTTCAGTGGTTTGACCTTCTCTACCGCCTCTAATTTAATTACCGGCATGTCAACGCCATCATATATTCCCACATCCAGCGAACCGGTTACTTCCACCCAATCGTTGTCTTTGAGAGTAGCGGTCTCTGTTCCCTCAGCCAAAAACCCGATCACAATCGCATCCGCCGTACAACAGGTAACTGAAAAGCGCCCTACTACCAACTGATCCTTTTTCATCGTTTCATCGCGGTAAACAAACCCTTTGAGCTTGATCTTCTTCCCTTTGAATTGTTGAGGATAAAAGTTTAGCGTATTGTAGTAATCGGCATACGTTTCCTGCGATAGATGGATCACGGGCTCTCGTTGCAACTGCGGAATAAATTTTTTGTAGGGGTCTTCCGGCACCGCCAAAGGATCGGCGTTGGTATCTGATGTAGCCGCTGGGGCGGATTTCTTTTGTTGCTGTTCATTCACGCTTTTAGCCGATATATAGCTCACCCCTTTTTTGCTCGCGATGGATGCATCCAACGCTTTTGGAGGGATCAAGAGATACATCGCCAGCGGCAACAACAACATCACGTACCCCCATGCGCTGATCCGATGCAACTCGCTCCCCTTCATGTTCCACAGCTGAACCAATCCCAGCAACACCAGAATCAAGACGCTGGCAACGATCAACCATGTAAACCGTGGATTGACAAACAACGACAGTTCACCGGATACGATGAGTTGCACCAGCAAAACAGCCAATCCCAAGCAAACCCCCACACGCAACCAAGCTTTCAACACCATTCCCCCCTTTATATCAGAACAAAATCCACAGTGTGAGCAGGGTAACCAACGTGGTGCAACCGACGAAGAAGAATACTACCGACCGTTTGAAACCACCCGCCATCATCAACACATTTTTTATGTCCACCATCGGTCCGAACACCAAAAAGCCCAACAGCGGCCCCTGACCCAGCACTGAACGGAAAGAAGCCGCCAAGAAAGCGTCTGCCGAAGAGCAGATCGACAAGCTGAACGCCAACGCCATCATCAGGAGTAAGGCCAAACCGTCGAATTGGGCCAACTGTTTGATCGCGGCTACACCGACAAAGGTTTGAAAGCCCGTAGCAATCAATGCGCCCAAACAAAAGTATTTGCCCATGTCAATAAATTCAAACACCGAGTGGGACAAGGCGTGCATCAGTCGGCTTTGCCCTTCATGCGAGTGATTAGCGCAATGAGACCCATGCTCGTGGTCATGGTCGTGGGCTCCGCCACAACAACCTTCCTGCGTCCGTTGTCCCCCCGTTTCCTCTTTCAACACAGGTCTGTTTTTGTAAAACAGGTAAAACATGATCCCCATGAAAATGGCGATACCAGCTCCCAAACCAATGCGTTTCCAAACCATCTCCCATGAATTGCCAAACGCCATATAAGTAGATACGATGGTGATCGGATTCACAATCGGCACGGCAAGCAAAAAGGTGAACGCGACATAGCTGGGAAGTCCCTTTTGTACCAATCGCCGAGCCACGGGCACGATACCGCACTCACAAATCGGCAAAAACAGGCCGAAACTGGCGGCCAATGGAATTGACAGCACCGGATGCTTGGGCAAAAAACGCCACAAAGTCTCCTGTTTCACATAAACGTGTACAAAACTGGACAACAAAGTGCCAAACAGGATGAATGGCAAGCCTTCAATAAACAGGCTGAGGAAAATGGCAGTGAAATTGTGCATCTCACTTGACAGCCCGCTGCTCCACTCGCGCGTGACCTCGGTGAATGGGGCAAGCAAGGGGACGCCCGTGGTCACAAAGAAGAAGATCAGCCCCAAGACTAGCACCCCTGTCAATTCAGGGTAATAATTTTTGAGAATCCGACCCATCTTCGTCCTCCTAAATATGTTTTATTCCTAATTAGAATAAGAAAAAAGTTGTTTATCATTAACTAATTACCAAATCCAATAGGGAATTCATCCCATAATCATGCATCTTACCAGCTTGTCTCTATTGAATAACTATAATCTAATCTATGCAACCAAATAGGAATGATTCCTATATTGGTCATATTGGCATTGTATGGCTTCATGGAGCCAACTGTCAATCCGACCGCTTCTTAAGATTTTGCGAACAATCATCAAAAGCTCTCTCACACAACAAAAAAACGCGGGGGATTATTCCCCCGCGTTTTTCTGCTTCAACATCTGCGAAGCCATAGCAACAAGACGTTTTGTCATTTCACCGCCTACAGAACCGTTCGCACGGGCGGTTGCGTCCGCACCCAGCTCAACACCAAACTCGTTCGCAATCTCCCGCTTCATCTGATCAAGTGAAGCGCTCGCGCCTGGAACCAACAGTTTGTTGTTTCTCGCCATGTCCCGTCACTCCCTTGTCTGTAGGATATGAAAGACGTCTTGCCTATTATCTAGCATGCTTCGTCCTCCATCGCTCTATGCCGGAAATAAGCGGAAACACATGATATCCGTGCTTGCGTCACGTCGTCGCCGGAGTTGGTTGCTCCTGTGCAGCCAACCGTTTGGCCATCCGCGCTTTGTCCCGTTCCATCACTGGCGCCAAAAATTGGCCTGTATAGGAGCCCTTCACTTGAATTACTTCCTCAGGAGTACCTTTGGCTACAATCGTTCCGCCGCCGGTGCCCCCTTCAGGCCCCAAGTCGATTAAGTAATCAGCTGTTTTGATCACATCTAAGTTGTGTTCAATGACGACCACCGTATCCCCGTTTGCGGTCAACCGGCCAAGCACTTTTAACAAACGCGCGATATCGTCAATGTGGAGGCCGGTCGTCGGCTCATCCAAAATGTATAATGTCCGCCCTGTGCTTCGTTTGTACAGCTCCGAAGCCAATTTCACGCGCTGCGCTTCCCCACCGGACAAGGTGGTTGCTGGTTGGCCCAACTTCATGTAACTAAGCCCGACATCGTACAGGGTTTGGATTTTCCGCTTGATGCGCGGGATGTTTTGGAAAAAGTCGAGCGCTTCTTCCACCGTCATCTCCAATACATCGGAAATGTTTTTGCCTTTGTACTTGATCTCCAGGGTATCGCGGTTGTAGCGTTTGCCTTTGCATTCTTCACAAGGCACATAAACATCAGGCAAGAAGTGCATCTCAATCTTGATGATGCCATCCCCGCGGCACGCTTCGCACCGCCCCCCCTTGACGTTAAAACTGAAGCGCCCCTTCTGGTAACCGCGCACTTTGGCTTCTTGAGTTGAAGCGAACACTTCACGGATATCATCAAACACGCCGGTGTAAGTAGCCGGGTTACTACGCGGCGTCCGGCCAATGGGCGACTGGTCGATGTTAATCACTTTGTCGATGTGCTCGATGCCTTCGATTTTGCGGTGTTTGCCTGGCACCGCTTTGGCTTTGTTCACCTCGCGCGCCACCGCCTTGAGCAAAATCTCATTGACCAGCGTACTCTTGCCGGAGC
Source organism: Laceyella sacchari (assembly GCF_004343255.1). GTDB lineage: Bacteria > Bacillota > Bacilli > Thermoactinomycetales > Thermoactinomycetaceae > Laceyella > Laceyella sacchari. The sequence goes on from NZ_SMDD01000002.1 coordinate 362,902, forward strand.
CGGACACCCCGGTCACACAAGTGAACACGCCCAGCGGAAACTTGACGTCGATGTTTTTCAGGTTGTTTTCTTTGGCCCCTTTGATGGTGATCCACTTGTCGCCCGGCTTGGTTCGTTGTTCCGGCACGGGAATAAAGTTGCGCCCACTCAGATACCGCCCGGTTAATGAGTTTTCATCAGCCATCACCTCAGCGGGCGTTCCGGCCGACACCACACGCCCGCCATGCGCTCCGGCACCTGGCCCGATGTCAATGATGTAGTCACAAGCCAGCATGGTATCTTCATCATGCTCCACCACGATCAGCGTGTTGCCAAGATCGCGCATTTTTTTTAGTGTTGCAATGAGACGGTTGTTATCGCGCTGATGCAAGCCGATGCTGGGCTCATCCAAGATATACAAGACACCCATCAAGCTGGAACCGATTTGCGTCGCCAGACGAATCCGTTGGGCTTCCCCGCCGGACAAGGTTCCCGCCGAGCGGCTCAATGAAAGGTAATCCAAGCCGACATTGACGAGGAATCCCAGCCGCTCCTTGATCTCTTTCAACACTTGGCGGGCGATCTGCATCTCTTTCTCCGACAATTCCAGTGTTGAAAAAAATTCATGGGCTTCCTTGATTGATAGATTGGTCACATAATCGATGTTTTTTCCGCCAACGGTCACACTGAGAATCTCTTTTTTGAGCCGCGCCCCTTTGCATGTCGGGCAAGGTTTGTTGCTCATGTAGTTTTCTAGGTGTTCGCGCATGAGCTCAGAGCTGGTCTCTCGGTAACGACGGTTGAGATGGGGGATGATCCCCTCAAACAACGCTTGCGATTCTCGAGTAAAGCCGTTTTCATTCGTGTACTTAAAAGGGAAACGCTCTTTCGATCCATGCAGGATAATTGCTTTGTCCTTTTTGTCCAACTCCGCAAACGGAATATTCATATCAATGCCGAAGTGGCGGCAAGCAGCTTCCAATAACTGTGGATAATAACTGCTCGTTCCCGAAGACCAAGGCTCGATCGCCCCTTCGGACAACGACAACTGTGGATTGGGGATGACCAGATCGGGATCGATCTCCATGCGCGACCCCAGCCCATCACATGTCGGGCAGGCGCCGAACGGGCTGTTAAAGGAAAACATCCGCGGTGACAGTTCATCAATGCTAAAACCGCATTCCGGGCAGGCGAGGTTTTGACTGAACAACAACTCTTCTCCGCCAATCACGTCTATCAGCACTTCGCCTCCGCTCAAGGAAAGGGCTGTTTCCAAGGAGTCGGTCAAACGCGCCTGCACTCCCTCCTTTACCACCACCCGATCGACAACTACTTCAATCGTATGCTTTTTATTCTTCTCCAACCGAATCTCTTCGGACAAATCGCGAATCTCCCCGTCGACTCGCACCCGCACATAACCTTGGCGGGCAACATCCTCCAATAACTTGACATGTTCTCCTTTACGCCCTTTTACCAGCGGTGCCATGATCTGAATCCGCGTCCGCTCTGGCAAGGCCATGATGCGGTCAGCCATCTGCGGCACCGTTTGCGAGGTAATACGGATGCCGTGCTCAGGACAGTGCGCATGGCCGACCCGAGCAAACAGCAGGCGCAGGTAATCGTAAATCTCGGTCACGGTACCCACGGTAGAACGCGGATTGCGGCTGGTCGTCTTTTGATCGATTGAAATGGCGGGGGATAAACCTTCAATCGCATCCACATCGGGTTTGTCCATCTGTCCTAAGAATTGTCGGGCATACGCGGACAACGACTCCACATACCGCCGTTGCCCTTCGGCGTAGATGGTGTCAAAAGCGAGCGACGATTTGCCCGATCCGCTCAGTCCCGTCACCACCACGAATTTGTCTCGCGGAATGGTGATATCTATGTTTTTCAAGTTGTGAACCCGCGCTCCGCGAATCACAATATTTTCTTGTGCCATAATCACTTAACCCTCCGCTTTAAGCTCCAAGATGAGGTCGCGCAATTCGGCCGCTCGTTCGAAATTGAGCTCCTTGGCAGCTTGCTTCATTTCTTTCTCCATCTGCTCGATCAGCTTCAGTCGCTCACCCTTGGACAATTTCTTCATTTCCTTGCCCACTTGGTATTCTGCTTGGTCTTCAGCCACTTTGGTCGCTTCAATGACATCATGCACCTTTTTCCGAATCGTCTGCGGCGTAATGCCGTGCTCCTCGTTGTACTTCATCTGAATCTCGCGCCGACGTTCGGTTTCCTCTATTGCTCGCCGCATGGAGTCTGTGATCTTATCAGCATACATGATCACTTCCCCTCTGGCATTTCGCGCCGCCCGGCCAATCGTCTGGATCAGGGAGCGTTCTGAGCGCAGGAACCCTTCTTTGTCGGCGTCCAAAATGGCAACCAATGAAACTTCTGGCAAGTCCAACCCTTCTCTTAACAGGTTGATCCCGATTAGCACATCAAATTCACCCAAACGCAAATCGCGCAGAATTTGCATCCGCTCAATCGTCTTGATGTCTGAATGTAAATAACGCACCTTGATCCCAATTTCTTTGAGATAATCGGTCAAGTCCTCTGCCATCTTCTTGGTCAAGGTAGTTACCAACACCCTCTCATCTCGGGCAATTCGCTTGTTAATCTCTCCGATCAGGTGGTCGATTTGCCCCTGAATCGGATGGATGTGAATCACAGGGTCAAGTAAACCGGTCGGACGGATGATCTGCTCGACCACTGTGGGGCATTTTTCCAGTTCATACGGCCCTGGAGTCGCCGAAACAAATACGATCTGGTTGATTTTCTCTTCAAACTCGGCAAACTTGAGCGGGCGGTTATCCTTCGCCGACGGCAATCGGAATCCGTGCTCCACCAACATGTTTTTGCGCGCTTGGTCCCCATTGTACATTCCGTTGATCTGTGGGATAGTCACATGTGATTCGTCTACGATAATCAAATAATCATCAGGAAAGAAATCCAACAAAGTGTAAGGGGCTTCCCCCGGTTGTTTACCCACTAGGTGTCGTGAATAGTTTTCAATTCCGGAACAAAAACCTACTTCACGTATCATTTCCATATCATAACGCGTTCGTTGCTCAAGACGCTGTGCTTCCAGCAGTTTGCCCGCATCCCGCAACTCTTTAAGCCGTTCTTCCAATTCAGCCTCAATCGAAGTGAGAGCCCGCTCCAATTGGGCTTGTCTCGTCACATAGTGGGAAGCCGGAAAAATGGCGACATGCTCCCGATCACCGAGGATTTCCCCCGTCAGCACGTCGATTTCGCGAATCCGTTCAATCTCGTCTCCAAAAAATTCGACCCGTACCGCCTGTTCACTGCGAGAGGCTGGGAAGATTTCAACTACATCGCCGCGCACGCGAAACGTGCCGCGCGTGAAATTAATGTCATTCCGCTCGTACTGGATATCGACCAGTTTACGCAATACTTCATTCCGCTCTTTTTCCATCCCCACCCGAAGCGACAACACCATTTCCTTGTATTCGGTCGGCGAACCCAAACCGTAGATACAAGAAACACTGGACACAATGATCACATCAGAACGCTCAAACAATGCACTCGTGGCCGAGTGGCGCAGCTTGTCGATCTCATCGTTGATGGAAGCATCCTTTTCAATATACGTATCAGTGGCCGGGATATAGGCCTCCGGTTGATAATAGTCATAATAACTTACAAAATACTCGACGGCGTTGTGGGGGAAAAACTCCTTTAACTCCCCGCACAATTGCGCCGCCAAGGTTTTATTATGTGCAATCACCAGCGTCGGTTTGTTCACTCGGTTAATGGTTTGTGCGATGGTGAATGTCTTTCCTGTTCCGGTGGCCCCCAACAATGTTTGGTACCGCTCACCCTGTTCAATCCCCTGCACCAGCTTTTGTATCGCTTGTGGCTGGTCACCTTGCGGTTGAAACTCCGAAACCAGTTGAAATCTCTTCTCCATCCTCGCATTCACCTCTTTTCTCACTTAAAGGGTATTATACCATAAACCATTTCGACCGGGGAACATCCGTTCCTTTCTCGCTTTATGTCACTTTTGTGTATCTCCAGCATTGCCTGAAACACATAAAATAAGAACCTCGCTCATCAGAGGTTCTTATGTGGATTGGCAAATCTGCCGGCCTTTTGTGATATCTGGTTATTGCGACGCTGTCGTCCCTGACCGCACCGCCGTCGTTTGCGGTATGCTCAGCCCAGCGCTGGATGAACCGATGATCCCCAGATGGCGCGGGTCATCCTCATACAGGGCTTTTTGCATAATATGCCGATCGTCTTGCTCGTCCAACACTTCCAGCTTGCAAAAAGCCGCTTTCTCTGTCACTTGCAAAAGTGCGGCCATGGTAGGGACACTTTTGCCGTTGACACGGTGTACCACGTCCCCCGGCTTGATACCCATCTGTTGGGCCGGGCTTCCCGGCATCACGGCAATAACCTTGATCCCGTTGCCATCTGAAACATAATACGGTCTAAGCCGCTTTACACGGAGGCGGTTGCATATGGCGATCCCTTCATGTCCTGCGATGGAAAAGGCCGCTGCCGCCCACACCCCCATCGGCCACACTTCCGCCAGAGTGATTAGCCCTGCCAAAATCAAGGTATAGCCCAACGTCATTGTTGAGGCCAACCGCTTTTCCCGCTCCAACGGCTTGTCATAATTAAGGCAACCAAATCCGAGCAACAGGGGAACAGGAGCCAACCCCAATACCAACGGAAACGGCCAAATCCTGTGAAATTGAAGGGCGGGCTTTCCTTTCACCAAGACGGGTCGGGCCCCTTGGCTGCCATCCAGCCGAATCAACAGCCATTCAGCCAGATGCGCCAGGCAGACGATCCAAAGCCAATCCAACACACGCACTTCCAACAAACTGCGCACGTAAGGTTGCCATGTCACAGGCAATTCCGCGACCGGTGCGAAGGTCACCCCGCATTGTAACAAAGCAACCAAGCCCGCCGAGTAGGCGATACACGCCCACCTGGCGCGCATGATGGCAAGTAGCGCGGTACAGGCCCAAATCCAGGCAAGATCGGTGGGACGGATCACCCATTGACCCCACAGCGAGCAGAGAGAAAACCCTGCGCCCAACAACAGCCCCATCACCCATGCCCTTAGCGCCAGGGGAAAAGGCGGCGTCAAGCGGGTCGCAAACCGTTTGCGCTCATACCGCGCCAGCCCCGCCGTATGCTTCACCAAAAAGATCAGCGCCAGCCAACTCCCCGGATGGATCACCAACTGCCCCCACGCACTTGTCCATTGCCAAACCGAAGACCAGACTGCATCCACAAGCATTCCTCCAAAATAAAAAGTAACCCCAAACCGGTAATATCTGGGGTTACTTCTACAATGACACTGCAAATCCTTTATTTCGCTTTTTTCTTTAACAATTCAACAGCCACTTGCAACTGGACATCGTTTTTTGGATCGCTCACAAAGTCGATGAAAGCGGCTTGCACCGCCTCGGCGGTAGTCTGGTCGAGTTTGCCTGTCTGCGGAAGCCCTTTGGTTTTCTGGAACGCCTTCAGCGACTGTTCGGTTCGTTCGTCAAAATACCCATCTTGGCGACCGGGGTTGTAGCCAAGCGCATCCAAGATGGTTTGCATGCTTTTGATTTCCGTAGAGTTTTGATCACGGCCAAGCGGCTTCTCCACATGGAATGGCGTAACATGCATGTAAGCGGGCAATGGGACCTTCACATCAGGCTTGATCCCTTTGGTGCCGCCTTGTTGATGCACCCAATTCCCCTTCGGTGTCAACCATTTGGCAATGGTCAGCTTAATGTTGCTGCCATCATGGAAATCTCTCGTCGTCTGGACGGTTCCTTTGCCGAACGTAGTTTCGCCCACCAACGGATATCCGCCCGCTTCTTGCAACGCAGCAGCCAGGATTTCGGAGGCGCTCGCACTTCCTTTGTCAATTAGAACCGTGATGGGATACGGCTTCGCTTCATCCAATTTGGACGTGTACTTCTCGCGTTTGCCGTTTTTGTCTTCCGTCATCATCACTGTTTTTTTGCCTGGAACCAACAGATCGCACATTTCCAGCACCACGGGCAACAAGCCACCGGGATTGCCTCGCACATCGATGACAAGCCCCTTCATGCCTTCCCCTTCCAGCCTCTTCAAGCCGCTAGCGAAATCCTTGGCTGTGTTCTCGGAAAACTGGGAGACGGTGATGCGTCCGATTTTGTCTGGCAGCATCGTCGCCTCAACGGTTTGCAGGGAAATCTCATCCCTGATAATGGTGATGTGAAGCACTTCCTTCACGCCCGGCCGGACAATTTCCAGCTTGGCCTTGCTTCCCTTGGGACCGCGAATTTTGCTCACGGCCGTATTCACATCCATACCCTCTAGGCTGATTCCGTTCACTTTCAGTACCTGGTCGTTCGGCCGGATGCCCGCTTTTTCAGCAGGAGATCCCTTAATTGGGGAAATAATGGTCAAACGGCCGTTTTTCATGGACACTTCGGCACCGATGCCAGTAAATGAAGACTGCAAGTCTTCTTTGAATTGACTCGATTGTTGGGGGGTCATATATGATGAGTAAGGGTCACCCAATGAACTGACCATCCCCTGAATCGCTCCATCGATCAGCTTCTGATCGTTGATCTCGTGGACATAATTCCCTTTAATTGTACTGTACGCCTGACGCAGCTTATCCACATGTTCTTCAAACGACGCATCTTGCGAAAAATTGCCGGAGAGTAGCGTTCCCGCTTCCCACTGGTCGATCAGGCCACCCTCGCCCACAATCAGGGCTGTGCCGAGACTGCTGAATATCACCGCGACAATTGCGATAATCGCTACGGTTCTTCCTTTAAATACCACGGATACACCACCTTTTGGCCACTCGCCCGAAGGAGAAACTTGTACACTCTCCAATCTATGATACACATTAACAAATTAGTCGTCCAATCGTGCTTTGCCCACTACCGTATAAAATTTAATGGGTTATAAGTCGGGGGGCGCTCACCATAGCCGATGCGAACCTCAAAGTGCAAGTGCGGCCCGCTGCCAAGCCCATAGTCCCCAATCGAAGAAATTTGATCCCCCCGATGCACTTCTTGGCCCGGCTCAACTTTCACTTGGCTCGGTCTACTGTGTGCATATTGTGTGAAGAATGGTTTGCCATTGTACTGGCCGTGATAGATGGTTATTAGCCAACCATAACCGGAAGACGGACGGCTGGACACCACCACTCCATCCGCTGCTGCATAAATAGGCTTGCCGAACCCGCCGCCAAAATCTACCCCGGCGTGGAAGCGGTAATAGTGGAGCACTGGATGCAGGCGCATGCCGTAATTGGATGTCTTGGGCCCTGGAGTCGGTTTGGAGAGCGGCCCGGTATATGGGAAGCGCAACTTCCCTTTCTTCCAATCGTCCAAGTTGATCTCAAGGATCGCGTCCTGATTGGCATCTTCCCAATCATGAATCGCCTTTAAATCCCCGTTGATCTTCTTGGTTGCTTCAGTCAACTGCTCTAATTTGCTTTTCATCTGATTTTGCTTGTCCTCAATTTGATTCACAAGCGCCAAGTACTCTTTGTTTGCTTCTTTCGCCACTTCATAGGCCTCTTTGTATTTCATCACTTTCGCAAAATCGGATTTCACCAAGATTCGCACCATTCCAAACCGATGCAAAAAGTCATTGAACGAGTCTGCAGACAAGAGAATCGACATGTACTTGTTCTCTCCCCGTTCATACATACGGCGGATCAATTTGTGGTACTCCCTTTTCTTCACTTCAAGATCTTGTTTGGCCTTCAGGTACGCCTTCTGTTGTGGCGCAAACTTTTTGGACAGCCGACTGATCTCTTCATTCAGGTCATTGATCTCTTTCTGCAGGCGTCGCATCTCATCTGTCATCTTGCTTTGATCTTGTAACAAGCGCCCCTTTTTCTCCCGTTGCTTCTGCACTTCCTCACGGGTTACTTCCGCATTTGCCGATTGAGGGGCTATGCACGCCGTCGCCAATAACGCGATCGAAAGCAAGGCGGCTATTCGCTTGGCATTCATACGCTGTCCTCCCTTGGTGTCAACCCATCTTTTCTAAGACGTGTCTGATGAATAGGCCAGCGGCTCCAAAAACCTTTTCTCATTCGCATCACTTATGCATCGGCGCTCCTCGAGAAAAGGTTTTTCGCCGCTTCTTCTCTACACAATTTGATTTGCCAGACACATCCTAAACGAAATGACCAACTCGCTAACTATCATCGTCATCCTTAAACACAGCTGGCATCAGTATTTGATGTAATTGTCGGGATTATAGGCCGGCGGGCGTTCACCTTGACCGATGCGCACTTCGAAGTGCAAGTGGGGACCCGTGGAACGGCCGTTGTTTCCAACAGAAGTGATCTGTTCCCCTCGATGCACTTCTTGTCCTAATTGTACTTTTACTTGTCCCGGAAAACTATGTGCATATTGTGTGAAGAAAGGTTTGCCATTGTACTGTCCGTGGTATATGGTAATCAGCCATCCATAACCAGAAGAAGGTCGGCTGGCCACAACCACCCCGTCGGCCGCCGCTCGCACCGGTGTGCCCAACGGTCCGGCAAAGTCGATCCCTTCATGCTTTTTGTACTTCCCTAGCACCGGGTGGAACCTTCCGCCAAAACCGGAAGTCTTTCTCGTGTTAGTCGGTCTGGAGAGCGGCCCGGTGTATGGGAAGCGCAACTTCCCGCTCTTCCAATCGTCTAAGTTGATCTGCAAAATCTCATCTTCGTTTGCTTCTTCCCAATCCTGGATCGCTGCCAAATTGCTGTCGATCTTTTTCATCAACTCCAAGAGTTTCTCGTTTTTGGCATTGATCTCATCTTGTTTCTTCTGGATCTCGCTGACCAGCTTATCATATACGCCTGTTTCCTTCTTCACCATTTTCAGGCGTTCCTGGTATCTCTCCACTGTTGCAAAATCCGCTTTGGCCATGATGCGCACGATCTCAAACCGGTGCAGAAAATCGTTAAAGGAACGGGCAGACAATAACATCGCCATGTATTGGTTTTCACCTTGTTGATACAGCCGAGTAATCAGCTTCTTATACTCATCCCACGCTTTGTCCCGCTGATCTTGTGCTTCTTTCAACCGTTTTTGTTGCGGAGCGAATTTAACATCCAGTTTTTTCTTCTCTTCCGTCATTTTGGCAATTTCTTGTTTATATTTATTGATTTCTTCGGTATATTTGCTTTTGCTTTCCAACAACTCTCCCTTTTTCTCGCGTTGCTGTTGCACTTGCTCTCGCGTAATCTCCGCTCCCGCTTGTAGCGGCATGGCGGTCGCAATGAGAGAAGTCGTGAGCGCCACTGCAACCAGCTTTTTCCTCATTTGTTTGTAGCCCCCTCAGTTATTGCTCTATTCATCATTTCCCCGTCAAGGTTTGGACAAATTTGCCCTGTAAACGGCAAGTCGATCTAACCATTCCTCGTGGGAATCATTAGATCGACCGCCAACCCTTTATCTTATCACTCTTCACCCGTCAATAATACTTCATCGGATTAACAGGTGTGCCGTTTTTGTGCGTTTCAAAATGCAAATGCGGTCCAGTGGAACGGCCATTGTTCCCAACTGAAGCGATCCGTTGCCCTTTCCGCACCCGTTCACCTACGCTAACGGTCACGGTGCTGGGATACATATGGGCATATAAGGTTTTCAATCCGTTGCCGTGATCGATCACCACATAATATCCATAGCCGCCGGGATCAGATTTGGTCAGCACCACTTCGCCATTGTCCGCCGCCAAAATCGGAGAGCCGATGCTGTTACCGATATCGATCCCCTCATGCATACGCCCGCTCCGATAACCGAAGGGCGAAGTAACAGTGCCACCCGGTTGCGGCCAAGCCAACTTGCCCGTGCCGTAGCTGGTGCCGGACGCCTTGGCCGCGCGAACAGCGCGGTTTTTGCGTTCTATCGCTTCTTTGGTCACTGCTTCGTCGTGTTTCAGCTGTTTCAGCTTAGATGCGTGCTGATTGTACACGGCGGTGTAATTGGCCAATTCCGCCTGGGCCTTCTTGAGATAAGGCTCTTTCTCTTTTTTCTTTTGCTCAATGGTCTGAATTTGCTTCTCTATGTCGCTCTGCACTTTTTTATAACCGTCCAACACGTTTTTTTCCCGTTTCAGCACGATACGCACCAACTCGAACCGGGCCAAGAAATCGTTAAAGCTGTCTGCGTTCAGCATGAATGCAAGGTAATGGGATTGACCCTGCTGGTACATCCGCGCAACAACCGTGTTGAACTTTTCCTGCTTTTGCTTCAATTCCTGCTGGCTCTTCTGAAGATCTGCTTTGTGTTTCGCTATCTGGTCGTCAATCGAACCGATTTCCTTTTCAATTTGGTCCACTTTCTCTTTGGCCGCACTTAATTCCGATTGGGCGGCATCCACTTTTTTCTCCGCTTGCTGCTTTTCTTGTTGAATCTGTTTCAGCTTGTTCGCGTCTGACGTGGTGCCTTCCGCCCAGACCCCGGAAGGCCAAATCGCTTGGAAAATCAAGGTGGCCACCGCCAGGGGACCGATCCCCAAAGATCGTATCATATCCCGATGCTCCCCTCCTTTGTCGCTCTCCCTTTAGCGGAAATACTTCATTGGATCGACAGGGTTGCTATGCTCATGCACTTCAAAATGCAAGTGCGGGCCGGTCGACCAGCCGTTGCTGCCCACAGCCGCAATTTCTTGCCCTTGCTTCACCTGATCGCCCACTCGCACTTTGACAGTGCTAGCGTACATGTGCGCATACAGCGTGGACAGTCCGTTGCCGTGGTAAATCACCACAATGTAGCCATATCCGTTGGAAGGGCGGGCCGCAATCACCTCACCAGGTGCCGCAGCCATGATCGGGGTGCCCATCGGAGCTCCGATGTCAATGCCCTCATGCATGCGGGTTGTTTGCCGAATCGGATGATAACGCGAGCCAAAAGGAGAAGTAAGCACTCCCCCGCGAACCGGCCACAACAGGCCATCTTTGGCGTGCGTGTTGGCCGATACGTATTGCCGCTGTTCGCGCTTTTTGGCCTGGCGTTCGGCATCGGCCACCAAACGGTTTAACTCGCGTTTGGCCGCTTGGTTTTTCTCTTCCAACTCTTGCAAGCTGGAATCGATCGATGCAATCAATTCCTTATGTTCATCCATTCGGGCCAGCAATTCATCATACGACCGTTTAACTTCTTGATTCTGCACTTCCAGCCGTTTATGCTCTCGATTCAAGGCGGCTTGGACTTGGCTCCGTCTGCGCCGCTCTTGATTGTACTTGTTCAGCAATTGGCGATCGGAGCGGTTGATCATCGTGATCATATCAATCCGCTCCAGGAAATCACCGAATGATGCGGACTTTAACAGCATCTCCAGATAAAACATGTTCCCCTGCAAATAGACGGTACGTAGGCGATTTTGGTAGGTTTGCCGCTTCTGACTCATCAATTGTTCAATCTCGTCTAGCTGTCGCTGGCCTTCTTTGATCCGTTCTTCGGTCTCAAACGATTGTTGCTCCAGCCGGTTCAGTTCTTTCTCTTTCGCGTCGATTTCAGCCAAAATCGCCTGTTCGTCTTGCTTGGCCAACTGCTTCTTTTTCTCTAATTTCTGGATCTCCTTGTCATTCTTCTTGATGTCTTGTCTACGCTGTTCAATGCTTGAGGAAGTGGGATTCGCCAAACCGATTCCCTGGGGCATTAAAGAAAAAACGAGTGCCACAAGCAAGGTTCCAACCAGGATTTTCCGTTTCACGTTTCTCCTCCTTACGCCCGGTCGTCCCACTGACGGTCAGACCCTCAAGAAACGACGAACAGAGATCAAGCTTCCCGTGGTTCCAATCGCCGCGCCCAGCGCAAAGATGCTCAATGCCACATATGTCCCCAGCGACAACAGCGGCATCATTTTCAAAACGGAAGAAGCTTCCCCTGCGCCCAAGGTGGTGTAAGCTACTTGGTACAAGGTCAACACGATCACGGTAGGCACAATCGCGCCAACGATCCCGATAAATGCCCCTTCAATAAAGAACGGCCAACGGATGAACCAGTTGCTGGCTCCCACCAAACGCTGAATCTCGATTTCACGCTTCCGGGCGATGATCGTCAGCTTAATTGTGTTTGAAATCAAAAATGCGGCCAACACCGCCAAACCCAAACCGAATACCAACACAATGTTACGGGTGAAACTGGACAGGCTGACCAGCTTGTCCGTCACTTGGTCACCGGAAGTGGTTTCTGCTACCCCCCGGAGCCCTTTCACCTTCTCTTCAATCTGTTTAATGGTGTCAGGATTTTGCGGTTCGATTTCAATAACGTCCGGCAATGGGTTGTCCTTGTCGAAGCCTTCAAACAGCTTCTCGGCATCATCGTCACCCCAGTCGGCCTTGAACCGTCTCAATCCCTCTTCTTTGGGCACAAGCTTCGCCGTTTTCACACCACTGATCCCTTGGACCTGTTTCAGCAGCTCTTCTTGTCCCTGATTGGTGATCGATTCTTCCAGAGAAGCGCGAACCACCAATTGTTTGTTCAACTCTGTCACCATGTAACGCACGTTAAAAGCGAAAATCAAGAAGATACCAAAGATGAACAACGTCACCGCCACGGCGCTGATCGCGGCAAAGCTCATCCAGGTATTCCGTTTCACGCCCCTGTAAGCTTCCCGCATGTGGCGAAATAAAGTCTCAATCTTCATAGCCGTACTCACCTCCCAACTCATCACGCACGATGACCCCTTGCTCGATAGCGATGACGCGTTGTCTCATCGTGTTCACGATCTCTTTATTGTGCGTCGCCATCACAATGGTTGTACCGCGTTGGTTAATCTCTTCGAGCAGGTACATAATATCCCAGGAGTTCTCCGGGTCCAAGTTACCCGTGGGCTCGTCCGCAATGATGAAGCTGGGGTTGTTGACGATCGCCCGGGCAATCGCCACCCGTTGTTGCTCACCGCCGGACAATTGCGACGGCAACGCGTGCATCCGGTCGGACAATCCTACCAGCTCCAGCACTTCTTCCACGCGCGGTTTGATTTTACGGCGTGGCATTTCAATTGCTTCCATCGCAAACGCGACATTCTCAAATGCCGTCATATGCGGCAACAACTTAAAGTCTTGGAAGACGACGCCGATTTTGCGGCGAACATGGGGAATCTTCCAGTCACGAACCCTTTTGACATTGACGCCGTTGATCAATACGACGCCGTGTGTCGGCTTCTCTTCCCTGTACATCAGTTTGATGAAGCTACTTTTTCCCGCGCCACTCGGCCCCACAATATAGACAAACTCGCCGTAGTCGATGCGCACATCGATGCCGCGGAGAGCTTCTACGCCATTGGGATAAACCTTCCACACATCATGCATTTCAATCACGAAACTCACCCCAGGAACACATATTTTTCTCTTATTATTAGTCTCTCAATCTATTAAACTCCTGCATTGCTTAATAGTATCAAAAAATGAGAATACATTCATTAGGCATCCAAAAAAACTAGAAATCGCCTTATTTCCCCAGATAAACTCTTACTTATTATAACATCATCTATTAGGCAAGCCAGGTTAATATTTTTCAAAATCAAATTTTATTCAAAAAGCCAAAAAACCCCAGAACCTGTGTCATGGGGTTTTTGATGCTGTAAATTCCCAAATGCTGTTAATCCATTGGTTGATATTGTCATGTTTTTCCTTCTTTTGGCTTAGGGTGGACAACACTTGTTCTTTCGCCGTGCCTCCGGCGCTCCGACGTGCTTCCACTACTTGCTCACATCCCAGCCGCTCATACACGTCCTCTCCGATCAGCGGCGAAAATGATTGGCACTCGGACAAGGTGCAGTCAGCAAGCCCTTTCCCTTCGCGAATACAATGCAAGACCATTCGGCCGACCACTTCATGCGCCTGCCGAAAGGGCAATCCCCGCTCCACCAGGTAATCGGCCAGATCCGTAGCATTGGCGAACCCTTGCTCAGCGCTTTGCCGCATCCGCCGGGCGTTAACTTTCATCGTTTCCAATATCGGTGCCATCAGTTTGAGGCAACCGGTCAAGGTAGTGATTGTGTCGAACACGCCTTCCTTGTCTTCCTGCAAATCTTTGTTGTAAGTGAGCGGCAAAGCTTTAAGCGTAGTCAACAGACCTATCAGGTGTCCAAACACCCGGCCGGACTTTCCGCGGATCAACTCCGGAATATCGGGATTCTTCTTTTGCGGCATCATGCTGCTGCCGGTGCAAAACGCGTCATCCAATTCCACAAAATTAAATTCCTCGCTACTCCACAAGATCAATTCTTCAGCAAGCCGCGACAAATGCACCATGATAATCGACGCAATCGAGAGAAATTCAAGCAAATAGTCACGGTCACTCACCGCATCCATGCTGTTATCATAAATGCCGTCAAAGCCCAGCCGCTCAGCAACCCATTCCCGGTCGATGGGGAACGTGGTGCCCGCGATGGCCCCTGCCCCTAAGGGACAGAGATTGACGCGCTTGTAACTGTCTATCAGTCGCTCCATATCCCGTTCAAACATGGAGGCGTAAGCGAGGAGATGGTGGCTGAACCGCACCGGTTGCGCCCGTTGCAAGTGTGTGTATCCCGGCAGGATGACGTCGATTTGCTGCGATGCCTGTTTGAGTAGCACGCCATGGAGCTCATGGATTAAGCGGACCAATTCCACTGTCTGCATGCGAATATACAGATGCATATCCAATGCCACTTGGTCATTGCGGCTCCGCCCCGTGTGCAACTTCCCGCCCACCGGTCCAATCTCGTCCGTCAGCATTTTTTCGATGTTCATATGAATATCTTCTTGCTCGATGGTGAATACGCAACGGCCTTCCCGCACCTTTGCCAAGATCTGCTTCAACCCCTGCTCGATCTGAGCCACTTCATCGGAGGACAAAATTCCGCATTTCCCCAACATCGCCACATGAGCCAAGCTTCCTTGGATGTCGACTTCCGCCAACACTTGATCGAAAGCGATGGAGGCGTTAAATTCCTCCACCCACCGATGCGTCGACTTGGCGAATCTTCCGCTCCACAGTTTGCTGCTCATGAGTGCCCTCCCCTCTATGCACGCTTGCATAAATATTCGTTGGTAAACCCCACAGCTTAATGAAACCCACGGCAGCTGTATGGTCAAACAGATCATCCTTGGAGTAAGTTGCCAGCTTCTCATCATACAGCGAGCTGGGGCTGGTGCGTCCGAGAACAGTTACCTGACCCTTGAACAGCGCAAGGCGCACTTTTCCGTTGACATGCTGTTGCGTCTCTTCGATGAACGCATCAAGCGCCTGCTTGAGCGGTGAAAACCACAGCCCGTCATATGTCAATTCAGACCACTTTTGCTCTACAATCGGCTTAAAGCGGGTGATATCCCGGGTGTGGGTGAGGAATTCCAACTCTTTGTGGGCGGTCAACAAAGTGATCGTAGCCGGGCATTCATATACTTCACGGGATTTGATTCCCACCAAGCGGTTTTCCACATGGTCGATCCGTCCCACCCCATGCGCGCCGGCCAATTGGTTCAACTTGGCAATCATCTCATGGAAAGGCATCGCCACGCCGTTCAGCTCCGTCGGCACCCCTTTTTCAAAGGTGAGTTCGATCACAGCAGGTTCATCCGGCGTGTCGGCGAGCGCCTTCGTCCACTCAAATGCCGCTTCTGGAGGCGCGTTCCACGGATCTTCCAACACTCCGCATTCACAGCTGCGTCCCCATAAGTTCTGGTCAACGCTAAATGGATTGTCTAAGTTGGCCGACACAGGAATGTTATGGCGCTCGGCGTACGCGATTTCCTCATCACGGGACATGCCCCACTCCCGCACGGGCGCGATCACCTGCAAGTTGGGATTCAACGCGGCAACGGCTACATCGAAGCGGACTTGGTCATTCCCTTTGCCGGTACAACCATGCGCAACAGCGACGGCGCCACGTGCTTCTGCCACTTCCACCAGCTTCTCCGCGATCAAGGGACGAGACAGCGCCGTTGCCAGCGGGTATTTCCCCTCGTACATCGCGTTAGCTTTTAAGGCCGGCTTCAAGAAACGCTCGGCAAATTCTTCCCGCACATCCAACACGATGGACTCAATGGCACCAACCTTGAGCGCCTTTTCCCGGACAAACGACAAATCCTTGCCTTCCCCTACATCGAGCGCCACCGTAATCACATCATATCCATACGTTTCCCCAAGCCATTTGATAGCTACCGATGTATCTAAACCGCCTGAATAGGCCAATACCACTTTTGGTTTCATTCGTGCCCTCTCCTTTTATAAAAATTCATTATCATGAATTATTATACATATCATGCGTAAAAAGTCCACCCATGCCTCCCGATGGTAAACATTGGCCGAGATGAAAAAACCGGCGCCATACAAGGTGGAGCCGCCAAAATAAAAAAATTTACAATGGATAAAGCGTGTATAATTAAACGCTTGTTTATGCAGAGGCGTGGTTGCAAACGATATTGACACGCCCTGGCCCACATCAACGCCAAAAGGGCCTTTCGCATCGGGATCATCCGCGCAGCTCCACAACTTCGGCCAGATGATAACGACCATGATAGCAACAATTTTTATGTCAATCTGACGAAACTTCCCGGTCATCCTTTCCGTTATGCACCGCTGAATATTATCATTAGCTATACGTTCTATTTCTTTGGTAAATCATATAACTCGTATCCAGCCTCATTTCATTGCAGAACACTGATAAACAAGGGTTATAATTTCACTCTTGCTTCTCGTTACAAACCATCCATACCCGACAGGGGGGACTCGCATGATCCGCACATTGGCATACACCCAAGAAGGCCGCATAATTGAAAACCTGCCGATCGAGGAAGTGCAGGCCCTTGATCCCGCTTGGTATTGGATCGACTTTCACGCCCCAACCATGCAGGAAGCCACTTACCTGGAAAAGTTGGGTTTTCACCCGTTGGCGATCAAAGATTGCCTCCATTATCTGCAACGCCCCAAGTTCGATTACTATGACACCTATACTTTTTATGTGTTGCAAGTCTTGAACAACAAAACGTGGAAGCCGGAAGAGATTGACCTTTTTGCCAGTCACCGCTACATCGTCACCTTCCACTACCAAGCGCATGAGGAAATCGACGAGGTCTGGGAACGGGTCAAAACCGACGCCGCGATCCAATCCAAAGGGACTCCCTTCATCATGGTGAAAATCATCGACAAAATCGTCGATTACTATTTTCCCATCGCCCAAGGGTTGGAAGACCAAATCACCGTATTGGAAGAGAAAACGCGCAGGCCGCACGCGAGGCTACACACCTTGATGAGAGAAGTGTTTAAAATTCGCGGCGAACTGTTGGCATTGCGCCACACCATCTGGCCCATGCGCGACCTTTTGTACCGCATCCTCAATTCAGAGCGCCTAAATCTTTCAATTGAAGAGCGTCGCCAGTACAAATCCATCCACGACCATCTGGAACGGCTTAGCCAGATGGTGGAATCAAGCCGGGATATGACAGCCGACATCCGCGACAATTATCTTTCGCTCAATTCCTACCGGATGAATTCCATAATGATGACCCTCACCGTCATCACGGTAATCTTCATGCCGCTGACGTTTATCGCTGGCATCTACGGCATGAACTTCGAGCATATGCCGGAATTGAAATGGCGTTACGGTTATTTCTTCGTACTGGGCCTGATGGGTTTTATCGGCGTCGCCATGTATAAGTGGTTCCGCAAGAAAGGCTGGTTTGAAAAGGAGTAGTCAGCCCATGCAATCGTCAATCAAATCACTGACCGCAATCATTTCTTTATGTCTGGCAACAACCGCGTGCTCCGGAACCCAGGTCACTACCGATCACTCCCAAGCACGCCCCACTACCCAATCGACTGCCGCTCCAACCGCAAAGCCATCGACCAACACAGCCGCATTGCCCTCAGTAGAGGAGATCAAACAGCGGGTGCAAACCAAATTTGAAGGCCAAAAGCCCCAAAAATGGGGAGAACACCTTCCCGGCGTCATCGATCGCCTACCCACCCAAGAAAAACTGATCGCCCTGACTTTCGACGCCTGTGGCGGACAGCACGGTAGCGGCTATGATGCATCGCTGATCCAATACTTGGAGCGCGAACAAATTCCGGCCACGCTCTTTATCAACAGCCGCTGGATTGAACGCAATAAACAGATTTTCTTGCGCTTGGCGCGGCAGCCGCTGTTTGAAATCGAAAACCACGGCACGGTTCACCGCCCCCTTTCCGTCAATGGGCGCGCCGTCTACGGCATCCGCGGCACGGCAAACGTGAACGAAGCGTTGGAAGAAGTGCTGGGCAATGACCGCAAAATCATGGAGTTGACCGGAAAGAAGCCAAAGTTTTTCCGTTCAGGTACCGCCTATTATGATGATGTTGCGGTCAAAATCATCCATGAAACGGGGGAACGCCCCGTCAACTTCGATATAATCGGCGATGCGGGTGCCACCTTCTCCGCTCGCCAAGTGAAACAAGCTTTGCTTACAGCTAAGCCCGGCTCCATCGTCATCCTCCATTTCAATCAGCCGCAAGGAGAGACCGCTGAAGGGTTGAAACAGGCGATCCCTCTGCTGCGAAAACAAGGATACCGCTTTGTAAAGCTGGAGGATGTGTTGAAATGAAAAAGGCATGGATCTTTTGATCCATGCCTTCGTTTGTTCACATTGGAGCCAGAACCAATACTCCCTCGCCCCTTAATAACTGATCAACGCGGCCATCACCAAACCCACTCCAACGCTTAAGCGCGATGCAAAAATGGCGACGGGCACATTCCCCTTGGGGATCTCTTTGACCACACTAAACGGGGCCAGTAAGTTAAACAAGTAAAACATGATAATTTGAAACACGATTCCCACAGAACCCCAGATCAATAAGTCGACCACACTCACCGAGTGGAATATCGCCGAAGCCACCACCAACATCAATCCGAGCATCTTGCCGCTCAAATCATGAGCTGCGGCAGCCGCGGCATTTTTTTTGGCGGGATCATCTGTGTTCGCGCCCTGCCGAATCAATTCCACTTCCTTGTAAGGTGTCGCCCATAAAAAGGCGATAAACCCCACAATGACCAGCGGAATCGTCACGGCCAAGTATAATGCAAAATTCTGGAACAATGCGATTTGACTCATCTATTTTCCCCTCTCTCCCAACAGACCGACTGGCAAATAATAGGAGCGGTCGCCGGTGATGTGCTTGTCCACCCGTGCAACAATCGCCGAGGCTTGACCACCGATCAAAAACGAGCTCCACAACAACTCCCCAGTAAACGGACCACGCCATGTCTCCACTTCCACTCGCTCCATCTCGGCCAATTCTTGATAAATCATCATCTGCTCCCAATACAACGTTTCCTTGTCATGGGCGATAATCGCGCCATTGCGGTCATACAGGGTAACGGCCCCGCCTTCCCGACCGAAAATCGGCTTCCGCACATATGCCCGTTTGCCATGAAACGGATTATCCATATAGGTGGGCAACATGTAGCGTTGAATGCACGCCCGTTCCTCCGCTGTGTAAAACAACTGTGAGTCGCTCAAGTTCCATATCAGCGCTTGCATGGCTTTGGTTTGCGACAGCAGCGCGTGGGGTGGATTGATTAACGCCAAGTGCTTGTCAGCGACCAATCGCAACAAATGTTTTCCTGTCGGATAACCTTGTTCATCCTCGTCATCGGCCAAAATCTCCAACGCATGTAGCCGATACAAGACATCCACCGGGGCAAGCCCGCTCCCATCCGGCGCATACAGGCGACTCCCCTTGACCGCCAGCTCCGACAGCGGGACAAATGCGGCCTCCAACCCGGATTCCCGAAGCAAATACTTGGTTGTCCCCGCGTCTTCCTCGTGCCAGTCCAACGCGCTGAACACCACCCGTTCGGTAGCGTATCCGCTCTGCCGGTACCGTTCCACAAGTTCTTGGAAAACCGGGCGGAAACGGCGGTGTTCGCCTCGGTTGGGATCAGTGGCGCCAAAGGCCTTACACACCAATCCGTTTACATAAAAAGCTTCCACTATACAGGTGGGAGTGTCACTGTTAAATTCGAGCATCTTCAATCCTTGCGGCGTATGAGCAAAGTCAAAACGACCGATGGCAGTGGGTACCGACGAATTGAGGGACAAGCGTACAGCTCCCCAAGCCGCTTCAGGGATACCCAGCTCCCTTAACAGGGCATCAGACCCTTCCTGAACAATGCGGGCCGTTTTCGCGAAAATCTGGCCTAAGCGCTCTGTGGCAAATGCCAGCTCTTGGCGAAACGCTTCGCTAATGGGATGGACAGTGGCCAACGCATATTCAGATTGATTATCTTTATCCCAATCCCATGTAAAAATTCCGGCTTCCCGAATCGGAGCATAAATTTCCGCCCGGCGCCGCCCATAATCGTCATGTCGCATCTTATCCGCTGGAGCCTCCCGATTTCCGGCCAATCCCTTTTTTGAAATCGACGTCGTTCTCGGTAACCAGGCGGCTATCCGGTTTGATGTAGGCGAAGCGCTTCCCTTTTTTTACCACATAATTATCTGGATCATAGTAGCTGCCATCATCATCGCAACGCCGATCCCAATTGTCGTCAAAACACAGCTCAATATCGTCATCTCCGCACCCCGCCAAGGGCACGGCAACCATCGCGGCGGTAAACAGCTTCACCAACCGTTGGCTTTTCCCTTGTTGCTCTCCCATTTTTCCCCTCACTCTTCCGTTGTTGGCTTGGCGTAAATCACATACACTTTTCGGTTTTCATCCACTTCCGTCGATGTCTTTTCCCATTCTTGATCGCCAATCATCAGATAATCACTCAATAAGTGCAATAACGCTTCTTGTGAATCATAGAAACGAAGCCGGCGAACCAAGGGATAATCATCCATCCCCTCGCGGAAATGGCGTACCTCCATACAAATCCCTTCCCAGTCCGGCATAAAGACGGGGCCGGATGGATTTTCATCCTCATCGGGGCTTTCAATTACATATACCACATACAGATCCCCTTCAATCGCGGTGGATGTTTTCTCGTAGACACGGGTTCCCTTGACCAAGTAGTCGCAAGCAAACCGCATCAACACTTCTCCATACAACAAGGACGAATAACCGAAAAGGCTGGGAAACCCCTGTTTTTCATCACACAGCCGATATTCCAATCTGACCATGGTGCTCCCCCAACTCTCCTCCCATTCTCACATCTGACTCGGTTCGCACACCAGCAATGGTCCTTCTATCAACGACAGGCACGCAACTTTGACGGACAGCTAAGAGCTAAGCTCGATCCTTTCAGCTTTGCGCACCCGCTTTGCTCTGTCTTTGTTTAAACCAGCGACCAAGCAAGAGCACCGCGGCAATCAGCAGAATGATGAATCCGTATTTAATAGAGGGTTCTTCAAAGTACGCCTTGATCAACTTCTCATCGACAATCATTTTGGCGGCGGTAAACGCCAAAACTCCCGAACCAATATATATGATCCATGGGTATTTGTCCATCAGCTTGAGGAAGACGGTGCTACCCCAGACCACAATCGGCACGCTGATGATAAGTCCTAGCACGACCAGTAAAAAGTCGCCATGAGCTGCGCCTGCAACTGCCAACACATTGTCCAAACCCATCACCGCATCGGCGATGATAATTGTGCGGATCGCCGCCCACATGCTATCAGCTGCTTTTACATCATGCTCTTTCTCCTCAATCAACAGCTTAAACGCAATCCAAGTCAAAATAATCCCGCCGATCAAAAGCAAGCCAGGTATTTTCAGCAACCAGACGACCGCCAGCGTCGCCAATATCCGGATCACAACCGCCCCGAGTGTTCCCCAGATAATCACCTGTTTTTGTTTGTCCTTGGGCAAATTGCGTGCGGCCAACCCGATCACAATCGCATTATCACCCGCCAACACCAAGTCAATGATCACAATCGATAGCAACGCTGTAAAAAATTCCATCATGTTTGATCATACACCCCCGAAAATAGTATCCTTCCACATTGGCAAAATACACAAAAAGACCTTTACTTTTCCAAACCCAAAATCACGCTTGGAAAAGTAAAGGTCTTGCCAACAACGGTTACGTTGCCAACAAAGCCGGGGCATATGCCCGTAATGACGACTTTGCTGTACCAGCTACTCCCCTTTATTCTAAACGAGAAAGTATTCCATTGGCGAACTACCCTTCTATCATAGTCAACAGCATATTCTCCGTCAATGGATAGAGCTGACAATGTTTCCAGAACCCATGATGAATTTCGTAAGTTTCACTTCTTTTTTCACATAATATCATACTTACGCCACAAAGTCGCCTCTTATGTAACGGCAAACGAAAAATAAGACGTATATGAGAAGAACGATGAGAAAATAAAAAAAGCTCCCGTAAACCGGGAGCGGTCATTCCGTTTGGCAAAAAGCCAGCGCAGATGCCTGAGTCGTGTTCCTTAAAAACCCTAAGCCATCGACGTTTTATTTTGTTTGAGCGTCCCCGGCTCTAGAGCCGTTTGATTGATCATGCATACACTCACACCCGCGCCAGTCACCTTGACCGCGCGGCTCCAGTTCAAAGCACGGTAAGCGATGTTCTTGGCGTAGGTGTTTACATCAAACCTTTCGCTCACTGGTTCTTCCAACTGGACAGTCAACACAATCTTATTCATGGTGATTCCTCCCTTTTTCTGCTGGGACGCCGCTTTATCCCCTTCTGAAAGCACAAGGTGAGTCCACTTTGACAGACACCCCTGTCCGTTTGGCATAGTGCTTGATCACACGCAGGCGCTGGTTCAACTCCCCCATCTCCCCCTCCAGCTCAAACGCGAAAGACGCGCGGTTTTGCTCTTTTATGCCAAACAGATAATGAAGGAACCGTCCGGTGTTGGCTCCTGTCACAAACACACGCATGCGCAACGTTTCACTGGCGGAGAATGAAGAGAGTTGCCGGCGCACGTTACCCGCTTCCGAAATCCGCAGGGATTTAAATGAAATGGGCGTTCCGTACTCCAAAGCGGAGTCCGCGTCGGTACCCCATGCGTTCCGAGCGCCCTTTTGCACTTGAAAGGCAGCATGCGGGTTGGCGGGGACACTGACGACGCTGATTTCCACCAAATCGATTTTTTCAATGAGATGGCGATGAGGAGCCAATTGCCGGCGGTGAAAATAACCGCCAATGGAAAACGATCTTAACGTGCCTAGCTCGATTTGTTTGCGAATCCCCTCAAGGTGGGGGTCGGGGGATCGGTTCACTTGGGCTACAACGTACAATCCGCGCTGATCCAGATGCGCTTCCAGCACTTGGCCTATCGGTTTTTTATGGTCGTGATAAGCCAGCAGGATCGGATTTTTCATGTACTGCTCTATGCTGTCGTCAAACGCTTTCGGATCGATCGTATCCCCATGGCGGTCTCGCTCATGAAAGGTACTGGCATACCCCTCCAGCAGAAGCGCGCCTTCTTCGGCGTCCTTGGCTTTACGGATGCGATGAATGACGGGAAATGGTCGACTCATGGGAACCTCCTTTCCAAAAGGAAGCGTGGGGCCGCATCCGGCTTCACGCTTTCTTCAACAGTGCCTTGACGACCCCATCGGCAAACCCACCGCTCTTGTGCGGATAGGCGATGGCAGTACGTACCGTCGCTTCAATCTTGTTTTTGTCACCCTCCAGCGGGAAGACCCGTATCGTTACATTTCGGCGCTGGGACAGCAAGACCGAAGCCCGGTTCGCCAAGATGATCGGATAAGTGGGGGTTGTTCCGTCGACAGCGTCCAACGTGGTGAGTGGCGCTACGCTCATACCGTAAAATTTGCCCAGCTCTCCGCTGATGATCGTGGCGCTTGGACCATACATGTCTTGCGTCTTCACTTCCCCGGCTTGAACCAGATTCCAATACAATTCAGGATGGAGATACATGACAATATTGGCCGGGTCCAAATTGTACGGGGCTCCCATCGCCGATAACAAACTCATCACAGTCTGCGCGGCGTTAGCCGGGGTCAAACTCCCTTCTGGCACGGCAGCAGTCTTGTCGGCAGCGTTGGCTAGCAAGCCATGGGTGGCATCATCCAGGAACAGCATTTTCTCTTCCGCCCGCATCAAATTGACCGCCAGTTGATTTTTCAGAAATGCCATCATTTCCGGGATGTTTTCCTCTTCAAATTCGGTTGTCGCTTCCGCCGTAATCATTAATTTGCGGTGGTTGAAAACAACCTTGCCGTAGTGGTCACTCACCGGCTGGGACGCCACCGTCTCCCCTTCCGATCCAATCAGCGAAGCGGTAAAATCACTGGCCACTACCGGTAGCTCAAACGGATCCTTGGGAGCATTAAAGATTTGGTGGTAATTGCGCACTTTGGACTGCTGACGGATTTTGTCTATGATTTGCGCGCCCAACGATTCCGGCTCCCACTGTGTCTCCGGCAAATCCCCAGCCGCTTTCGCCTCGATCATTTTCAGATCGGACAAGGAGATTTCCTCACTGTAGCTTTTGCAGTGGAGAATCGCGTCCAGCAATTGCTCATCGGCCGGGGATAAAGCAGCATACTTGCCCGAATCAATGTGGATCTGCGGGGTTCCTCCAGCGTAATAACTACGGGTGATTCCGAATGGATAAGTAGACATCTCGCTCACTCCTTAAATGATGTTGGTTGGCCTGCAATGCGCAGACCCTGCTTAAACAGATATAAACAACACGGTTAAATTTATATAAATATTCTCCTATACGTTTATTTTACGACGGATCAAACGCTCAGGGTAGAGACAATCCCTTCACACCCTTGGCCCCGCTTATGAGAACAGCGCTCCCCATGTTTGCGGACCGACGATGCCATCCACAGCCAGACCGCGGGATTTTTGGAAAGCCTGCACCGCACGTTTGGTCACCGGGCCGTAGATTCCATCTGCCGGCACACCCAATCTCACTTGAACTTGTTTGATATCATCCCCTCGCATCATCGGGCGAGTAACCTTCAACAAACGGCGCAGGCCACTTCCCGCTGCCGGCGACGCAGAACCCCCTTGTCTTACCCGGGCAATAAATGATGACCATTGCTTAAGAAGATTTGCCGGACAATTTTTTCCGGACCAGTGCTTATGAGGAACCACCCGGCTGATTGGAATCTTGTACTTATCCATGAGCATTTTGACAAGCTTGATGGCATTTTCTTGTGCACGGCCAAAATCCCCATCGGCGTTCACGCAGATTTCGATGCCGATGGATTTTCGGTTGCCGGGGCCATTCCTCCCGTCCCCGGCATGCCACGCCACCTCATTTTCGGGAATATGTTGGATGATCCGTTGGTCGTCAACGGTAAAATGCCATGACGCAGTTCGGGTATTCCCTCTTGCCAACAGGCGGGCATGGGCTTGTGCATCCGCCCCTTTGGCGGTATTAGCCGTTTCATGGATCGTGATGTACTCCGGTTTCATGGTGATGCGGGGGCGAATATGTTGATGGGCCACCGGAATCCATTGTTGTTGAATGTTCATCTTTTCAACCTCCATTTCACTTAGGGTTTGTGTTCGTCACCATGGATGCCTATTGTTTCTTGTCCGTTTTTTCTTGCAACACCTGAATCGCCTTTTCAATGGGACCAGGAAGTTGCAAGCCCATCCGGCCTGCGTTTTCGGTAATACTCAAGCATTCATTGGCTGCATAAAAAAAGACCGCCCCATCCCGGAGCAAGTCCTCAGTCCCCAGCAACACATCCAGCAGATGGCACATGGCGATCACCCAGATCATGCCAAACTTCCGCAAAATGCCTTTGCTGCCGATCTGACTCGAAAGCTTCTTCTCATAAAATCCGGCCAGCAGGCCCGTCACAAAGTCAATGCACACCAAAATGCCCAACACGATCAAACCCGTGGACCATCCTCCAAAAATATAAGAGGCTGCGGCACCCGTCATTGCGACCGTTGTTTTGATCGTCACACTCTCCTGCGCCATTTGTTTGAGCATCTCTTTCACATCGCACCACCTTTTCTTTCTATTTACTGCCCACAATCCACCCGACAGTGGGCACATGGCGGAAAATGATTGTTTCTCGTTGTCCATCAGCGATTGTTTCCCTTGCCGCATAGCCGGGACTTCGCCTCTTTGCCTTTAACCATCCACTTGATCCACCAGCATGTGCCAAAGTTGCGGGTCTTCTTGCCCCACAGACCATAACCCGATGCCACGGGCTTTGAACTCATATGCGGCGATATCCCCCTGCCGCAAAATGGTCTCAGCAAAGGGGAACACGGCGATGCTAAATCCATCGTCATCCCCCAAATAAATGCGGGATAGCCAGATCCCCTGGTCCCTCATCCGGACTTTCACTGGATAATCCCCTTCTGTCAAAGTAAACGGAGCCGAGTGAAGATAATCCCAGTCCTTGATAATCTGCTTGTCCATCCCGTCTGGCGGTTCCAGGCGGGTATCCAGCTCGTCGCCACTTTCCAAATAAAAAAAGCCCCATTTCTCATCCCATGTGATCCCTGACCGGGGAATGCGGCCCAATGTCTGCTCTGTACCATCGGGCAGGATGATATCCATCGCTTCTTGCGGATAATGCCAGTGGGAATCAGCCCCGACCAACAAATCACAAGACATCGCAACA
This sequence comes from Laceyella sacchari, assembly GCF_004343255.1. Classification (GTDB taxonomy): domain Bacteria; phylum Bacillota; class Bacilli; order Thermoactinomycetales; family Thermoactinomycetaceae; genus Laceyella; species Laceyella sacchari. The sequence goes on from NZ_SMDD01000002.1 coordinate 389,370, forward strand.
TCTGATTGCACCCCCCACGCGCCGGCTCCCACTTCCGTAGCCAAGGTATGGCGGATGACCGGGATATCATTGAGGAGGCAGATCACTTCCCGTCCACGTACTTTCATCCGCAATCGGTAATACGTGTTGAGGTCGAGGGGGCCACCTGGCCATTGGGTTGCCAGGAGCGTACCTCCCTGATGCAATTCATACCGGCCACCTTTGTAGTTCATATTGAGGCAAAACCAGAGATCTTTAAACAACACACCCGCCATTCCCTCTTTCTCCACGCGCAGATTGGCATCCACCGTGACATTGGTGAAGCGGGAGGTGTTGAGCGTGAATTTGCCGGAGCCGGACACCCAGGCATACTGGCGGGGGGCGGGATCATTTTTGTCTTTATTCACCTTCCACGCACCTGAATGAATGATGTACTTATCGGAAGGGAGCTGATCTTGCCAATCGCGAAAATCATCATAAAAGATGAGCGCCGGTTCCGGCGACCGCCTGACCGCCTCCAAGGTCAGCTTAAACTTGTTTTCATAAGGCCAGGCCGCCATCCCATTCCGGTCGCGGAATTTGCGGGGCATCAGCGTAAAGGTGGCTTCCCCCGCTTCACGGTTCTCCCGAAACTGCCGGCATACGCGAAAGCCGTAGAAGATGGTGCCATATTGACTTCCTGCGCCCAATACTTCAAACACATGCTCTCCCGGCATCAATGTCAACCGTGCCACCTTGGTCCAATGCACTTGGCGATGATAAGGATAATGTTGGGGCACCTCACCGATCACCTGAGGAATCCCGTCGATTGTCACCGCCAACTTCTGTTGATCAAACCACGGATACTCCACTTGCGCTACGACATCATAGACGCCCTCCTCAGGAACATGAAATGTCCATTTGGCGTAGCCTTCCGTTTCCCCAGCGGCGGGCTTACGCGGAGACACGTAGGCGTCGGTTCGGATCATCGCACCCCGCACCACATCCGCGTCGGCCACTGTCTGGTCAGACACTGCCCCATCAAAGGAAACGACTTGATCCTTGCCATAAGCGGTCAAAAAGGAGCGATCCCCAAACCAGCCCTTATTCAAGTTTGTCGTATCAGCGTCTTCACCAGCATCCACATAATCATAGATGTGCAAGAAGAGTTGGTGCACGGCATCCTGCTCATCAAAATACGAGAAAAACGGGATATAGGCTTGCGTTTCAGCCCCACCCCGGTATGAATCGGTATGCGAAAGCTCCCCGATCATCCACCGCAAAAAATCGGGAAATCCGCCCCCGAAACCGCGATAAGGCTGCGAAGCCGTTTTCGGGTATTTGCTGATCTCCCACCGGTAACCGTATGCCGCCACCCCCATGTAGACCTGCATCGGATCAAACGCGCTGACAGCATAACGGATTACGCTCCGCTGCCAATCCAACGGCGCAGTAGAGCCTGGCGCGGAGCCGGCCCATGCAAATCCATAAGTCATGATCTGCGCTGTGTCGCAACGGTCTTTTAACCGCCCGTAGTCACACCACTTCTCAGGCCCGATGGTTTCATGCGCTGCGACCATCGGCGGTAGATCGAGATGGAGAAACCGGTTGGCTGTACGGCTTTTTATTTCGGCAAACAAGCGGTCGTACAGCTGGTAGATGTTGTCCACTTGGTCATTGGGCAACCGCTCAAAGTCGGCATCCAGCCCATCCACCCACGCATATTGGTTTAGAATGCGGTGGACTTCCTGAATGAACCGATCCTGTGCCCCCTGCTGATTGGACACCACCGGATTGATTCTGGATGGAACCCCGTCGTTCTTAACCGTCAGCAACCAGCGGATGTGCGGCCATTTCTCATGAATTTGCCGGGCGCGTGCCATCGCCTCTTCCAGATCGCTGATCGCCCCGGTCAACGAGCCGTCCGCTTGTATGTCAAACCAAAACAGGCAGACCGCAGAAAATTTGTTGCCGAACCTCTCCACCACTTCCAGCTGTTCGCTCGTACGGACCCACGACAAAAACTCCCGATGGCGTGTTCGCAAAGAACTCACAAACGCTCACCTCCTCTTCCCTTCAGCCACATGTCCACCTCACATACCAACTGTCCCGCCCCGCGCTCCGCACCCCGTTCATCGTCTAGCTCTACTTGATAAATGCCAAACCCGGCGGGACAGGTGTGGAAATTGCCACTGTATTCATGTGTTATCTGCTCGTTGATTTCCACGCGGCGCTTGGTCGCGCTCAGCGTAACCTGATCGCCAGCGCTGAGCGGAGGCGATACGATCAGTTGCCGTTGCCCGTGTTGATGGGCAAAACGGATTCCTTCCCGCGGCGTATTCCGGGTCAGCACAAGGTGGAAATCCACGCCACCAGTCACCCGCTTGGCCAGGTCTTTCTCCCTGCCAACCTCTTCCCGATTGGGGACAGCAATCTTCCGTTTCCCGCGAATCACCCCGTTGTAATGCTTGCGGCGAATTACCGTGCCCGCTCCGTCCCGCTCTCTTTGCAAAAACTCTTTGTTGGCGGGAACATAGCCAGTTGCAGCCCGACCGATTTGCAGCATCAAATCGGTCAGCCAAGCCGTTCCTTCGCAATCATTCATCACAAAGCGATAATCGATTCGGGTCACCTTCCGGTTGGGCGTCACTTGAAAGGTGAAAAAATACCGGGTCCAAAACTCTTTTTTATCCATCCACATCACCCGTCAAATGACCATTGAATTTCTGAAGCATGCCCTGTCCATACGGTGGCGATGGAACCGCCTTGCAACATTACATCCGTGATTTGAATCCTGCCAGTCACATCAGAAACGACCAGCCGCAGGTCGATCTTCTTCACATTCTTGCCGCTGTCTGACGTAAAACTTTTTTGAAACGGTTGAAATGAAGACATGTTGATCACCACCTTCACCTGTCTAAGGGTTTGCGCCACCCGCATCTTGTCTCATTCAGGCCAATGGGAAAAACTTCGTCTCCGATTGCCCGTCATCATAATGAAGCACCACTTCGACGCCCACTTTGCCATTCGGCCCTTTTTTGAGATTCTCCGTCGCCGCCTGCATGCTCACGGTGTAGCTGTCCCGGTGGGAAGGTTCCACCGTTTGGGTCAGTGTCTTCTCCACACCGAGCTGCCCTTGGCACATGAACGATGCATTCCCCGAATAACCCCGTGTTGCATCAATTTCCCATCCGTTGTTCACCCAGTAGGCAAACCCGTCGTCAGCTCTGGAATTGAGCAGATAGTTAAACACCATCAGTTCCAGCATTTCAGTCCGCTCGACAGAATCTTCCGATTGCAGGAACCCCGCTTGCGCGACCCCTTTCAATAAGTCTGTTAAGGTGGGAGCCGCCGATTCCAATTCCAACACGGTGTTCCACGGGGCCAACACATCATACTGCCAACGGGCAATGTGCGTTTTTGCATCCATCCCCAACTCTTCATCATAGACGCGGACGATGTCCCCAATGCGGAAAGCTTCATGTTCCAGTCCAGACAACATGGACAGATCGCTGGCTTTAACCCGGTAAGACAGCCGCGGCTTGCTCAGCTTGTCCAAGATTTCCTGCGCTTTCTCCTTCAATTGATAAGGATTGGTGAAGCGGTCATCTTTAAATGTGCGCGTGCGAATCTGTCGGGAATATTGGAAGTTCTCCACATACTCTTTGCCGTCATTGGCGTCTTTGATGGTCAAGTTTCCTTTTCCGTATGGGTACAGCCTGGTGATCAGATCGGTCGTATCATAATCAGCCTCAATCTCATCCATGTTCTTACGGTAGATGATGGCAATACCAGGATCGCGGAATCCGCCCTCTTTCACATGATCTACCGTCATGGTCAGCGGGTTGAAGCGGATGGAGCCTCCCCATAAGTCGGCCACCTCCCGCAACGCAGTCAAACGGTTGGTCAGCCCTTCATCAACGGACATGCTGCGCACGGTGCCGATATCGCACCGGCCCACTCGCCATTCTGTGCCCGTAAGGATATCGCGAATCACTTGATAGGGCGTCGCATCCGGCCACTGGTTTATGGCCATCGGTTCGGTATACTGCAAGTCATACCAGATGGCCTCGGCGTAGACTTGCGTTTCCCTCTTGCCCGATCCCTTGCGGGAATGATGAACCCGGCGAATCACATACAGCCGTTGCCCCAGCTGAATGTAGTTTTCGTTCTCCAAATAAACACGCTTTGCATCCTCATACGGGATGGATAAATCAACCGTCTCTTCACCGTTGATTTCCTCCGTGATCACCAATTCGGTCAGATGATCCAGCACCGCCAGGCGCCTGCGCTGTTGATCCAATACAAGGATGGGCGTTTGCGCCAGCTTGTGGTACGGTTGCTCATCGGCCGCCAGAGGCTGGTTGTAGATCACTCCGTCCAGATTGTAACGCCCGTTTCCCAACCGGTTATATTTCACTTGTCCCACCCCTTTCAAAAGCACGCTACGCTGCCATCACGGCTTTCTTCTGATCCATGGCGACCCGTAAGCGTTGCGTTCCAGATATTGCGGGCCATCGCCTACCGCTGGGAATGTCTCTGGAAACGCACCATTGCCAAAGTCAAGCGCATAGCGGATGCCGCCCACGCCCGCCCCTAATCCATTGTTGTTATTGATGTTGTCGGAACCAAGCGGTGGAGCCGACGGCACAGGATTGATACCAGCCGGGCTCAAGCCGTGGAAAGAAAGAGCCGCATTGCAAAAACGACCGATCCAGTAACTCCCCGCTTGCAACGTGACCGGCCCCGTAGTGAACGCAGCCTCTTTCCAGCCGGTGGTCGAACAATCCACCGCACCGGTTTGTGCGATCAGCGTGCCCGGATACCCATTGTTATCCGTATAAACGGCAAACGAAGTTAATCCGCCCGACACGGCAGCTGACACTTGCCCTCCCATCATGTCGCAGATGATGGTTTCATGCGCTACAAACGGAAAGATGTCAATGCTGTTTGCCAGCACCGCCACCCCTGTCGCGTTGTTTTGCGGGGATATGCCATGGGAGCGGTATGTGCCTGGATAATGCTTCACCAGATAAGCGAGGAAACTGTTTCCTCCGCCACCTCCCCCATTCTGTTCTAACGCTTCCACTCTCGCTTCAAGCGCGGCATGCTGGCTATCCATCTGTTCCATCTTGGCGGACTGGTTGGTGATGTGAGTATAATCGGCCGTGATCACATCGCTTGCCTGTTGTTGAACATGGAAAACCACCGCACCATATTCCGCCTGCAACTCATATTCGGATGGGCTGACAATTTGGCCATTCCGCTTGATGACTGGCTCCGGATCATAAAGCCAATTGTTGTCGGGCCCCTCATAGATGCGGTACCTCAAACCCGGGTCCGGCATATCCGTGTACGGCAACAGCTGAACACCCGTTTTTGGGTCCGTCTTCATCCCCAAGACGTCTTCCATATTATTAACAGCATGTTGAATCCCATTGAGATGGGCAGAGAGAATTTCCACACTTCCCAGTTTTTTAAAGGGTGTTTTAGCCACTGACTCTCGCCTCCTTTATTCTGATACAAACACGGCGGAGCGGGATTCCCCCCGCCCGTCCCCATTTGCATGTTAATACCAACAACTACGGCACGTAATCTTCACCTGGGCAATCGTCGCCGCTCCCAGCGGACTCACCTGCAACTGATTCTCCTTGCCCGGGAGGGTTAAGGGGAAGGTTAGTGAGTCAAAGGCATTGAGCGCGCTTTGTTTGGTACCATCTGTTTTCAATAGGTAAGCCGTTTTCAGACGGGAATCGATCATCAATCGCTCACCAAAACCAAGCCGTCCTTTATATGTCATCATGCTGCCATTCAGTCCCACTTCAAATCCCACATCCAACCCGCTGCTTTCCCCAGTGATTTCGATCAGCGGCTGCGATGGCGCCGTCCCCTTGCGCTGAAACGACAACACCCCCGACTCGCTAGTAAACACATCATCTTCCACAGCATAAGCCAAGGGATCAGCAGCAAGGAATGTGAGCGTTGCCTGCCCTGTCAGAGCCATCTCCTCCAACTCCGTCTGATCGGTCAGCCGTGCGGTGTAGGCTTTGTCCGGTTCATCATCAAACGTAAGCATTCCCGTCCGGTCGCCGTTCCTTAGCCAATCGGCCACGGCCCGCACGCGATCCCGAATTTCCCGCAAGGATTGCCCCGTCAACAGCACCTCAACAGATATGTGGAGCGCGTCCACCTCATTCCCCATGTCATACACGCCCGCCTTACCGGGGACTTTCACCGTTTTCGCGGCGATTCCGGGAGATATGGGGCGCTTGACATCCAACACCCGCAATCCGTGCTGCTCACTATGAATGCCTGCAAACGTGAACCCCATCATACTCTCCCCCCAAATGATCTCGCTTGGCGCTGGTGAAGTCTCCACAACTCTTGGCTGATCAGGCGGATATCTTGGTCATTTCTGACATGCATCTGCTCCACATTGATCATAAACCCGTTGCCGCCGCCCACGCCCGACATCTTGCTGGTGATTCCCTCTGCCAGAGCGCTGAACGTTTTATTGGACAGGGGCAGAACCGCTTCACTGTACCGCCCTTCTCCGACCACGGCCATGGTAGGGCTGGTCACAATCCCCCCTTTGGCCAAACCTGGCAACGAGAGGGTTGGCAACTTGGCACCAGTCAAACTGTTGATCTTGGACACGACACTGTTAAACCCATTGATAAATGGGCGTACAATATCCAACGCTTTGTTGATCCACTTTTTAATGCTGCCAAAAATCCCTTCCCAGATGGACGACGCTTTGGACTTCAAGCTTTCCCATGCGCCAGTGATCGCGGACGTGACCCCGTTCCAGATCGAGCTGGCCGTGTTTTTCACGCCGTTCCAGATGTTAGACAGCCAACCTTTGACAGTGTTCCAAACGGACATCGTGATCGATTTGATCCGATCCCACACGGATGTGATCGTGGACACCAACCGATTCCATATTGGGGCGAAGAACCCGACAATCGCATTCCACACCGAGGACAGGAACGAGCTAATGGCGTTCCAAACAAGGATGACGCCTTCTTTCACTTTGTTCCAAATGGATGTAAATGTGTTCAGCACCCAATTGAGATAACCGGTGAACAGATTGACGATCGCTTGCCAGATTGTCGTAAAGAAAGCCACAATCCCATTCCACACCGATTTGACCGTGTCGTCGATCAATGCCCAGATCTCTTGGAAAAATACCACCAAGAGCCAGAACGGGAGCGTGAGTACCGTGAGGATGGTCGTGCCCCACTCCTGGAAAAACGAGATAATGCCATTCCAAATGGTCGTGGTAAACGCGACGATTTGATCCCAGTAAGTGACGATCAAGCCGACCAACCACCCGATCGGCCCGGTGATCACCGCCAAGATGGTCATTCCCCACTCTGAGAAAAACGTGGTGATGCCGTTCCAAATCGTTTTAATGGTTTCCACGATGCCGTTAAAAATGGTCGTCGCACCCGTCCACAGCCAATTCCAGGCTGCTTGTAACCAACCGGACACCGTGTCCCAGTTCTGCCAGATCAGATACGCCACCGCCGCTACCGCCGCCCCGGCAACCATCCAGGGCAACAAAGGAGCCATCGCGCTCCAAGCAGCGATGGCCATTGCTTTCAGTGTTGCTGTCAAGCCGATGAAGGAGGGTATCAATGCTCCCAAGATAGCCCCGGCAACCGCAACGATGGCCACCTTCGTCTCCTGAGAAAAGGTCTTCTCAAATCCTTCCACCATGCCAAACTTGGACATGTTTGCCACCAGACGCTCAATCGCCTCCGCAATGGTTTCCAAAGCGGGACCGATGGTTTTATCAATCGTGAATTGGCTTAACTCGCCAAATGCCTCACTCAGTTGCTCTCCTTGAGTGGAAGCGGAAATCATCGAGTCAACTACGCCCAAAGCACCCGATTTGATCGAGCTGAACAAGGTTTTTGACGTCTTTTTGGCTGCTTCCAGATTTAACATCATGTTGCGGGTGCTCTGTGTGACTTGTTGTGTTGCCATCGCCAATTGCTGTCCGAGCTGGCTGAAGTCGGCAGTCACTTGAATATACGCTTGTCCCAACTGCTGTGCCATCGAATGCCTCCTTTCTCAGTCTATTGTTCAGAAGAAGAACGCACCGGAATCACGTCCGGGCCGATCTTCTTCACGATCTCGTCAAACCGCCGTCGCCGTTCTTCTTCAGAAAGCACCGGTCCACTTCGCTTCGCCCTGGCAAGCGGTTTGTATAAATCAGTCGGTTTGATCCGCTTTTTGGAGTGCGGCTGTATCGTCGCAGCGGTCATTGCCGCCCAAAACTGGCGAAGCTGATCCTGCCGCCAAAAGTAGCCCTCATACAACTCGCGCAGTTCGGCCGGAGTAAGTCGCCAAAACTCATCATGCGACAGGCCGATGCAAATCGCATCCCGCCTTATTTGATGCCAGTCCCAGACATCGGCTCCGTCATCGGTGCTACTTTTTTTGGGCCGGACTTTTTTTGCGCTTCCAGCTCCCTGATCTGCTCCTCCGTCATCATCGATGTGGCGAACGCTTCACCAACAGCCATGAAAATTTCATTCATGTCCCCTTGTGACATCACTTCTCCCGCCTCGGTCAAGGACAGCCCATGATGCTTCAGCAACCCGGCCCAAGCCAGGGCCCGCATGAACTTGATGGAGATGCGAGACGTGTCCTGCATCTGTTCACTGATTTTGGGCACAGTCAATCCTGTCGCTTCTTCCAGTTCCGCCAAGGCGTTGAAATCAAAATGGACAGTGTAGGTTTGTCCGCCGGCGACAAATGAGCGTTGGCCTTTCACTTTGTTTGCCATCATCACATCATCCTTTTCATCGTAATCAGCCGGGCGAACCCGTTGTTTCCTTTAAAATGGATTGGCCCGGCCAGGTGTTATCTCCACATCCTACAACCGAATCACACAGCGTCCCGATCCTCAGCCCGCCGGCGTCCACTCGCCGTTCATCTTGAGTTCCACCGAGATGGTGGAGACGTCATCATCAGGAAATTCCGTAGACATAGATTCGATCAGACATTCCACATCTTCCACATTGACCCCGTTTTCCTGGCGGCGTACCATGATGGCCGTCCGGTTTTTAAAGGCATTTTTCAAGGCCAGATAACCGGCATCGTCCTTCACATATAACCCCTCCAGCGAGATGCTGCCTTCCTTTTTGCCGTACACATATTGTTGAGTTGTCATTCCTTTATGGCCCGCTTCAATCAGGTTTACCGACTCCTCGATGGACAGTCCGGTCTGTTCCCCCACCGCGATCCAGTTGGTTCCTTCTTTCACCATGAGCAATACTGTGCTTCCGTTGGTTGCCATCTTTCATTCCCCCCAGGTTTTGTCTTGTTGTAAATTCGCGCCCACGCATCGTTCAATCGGTAACCGAGCCAGAAACCTCGCTGTCCACGATGGTCGGCGGCTCCGTTGTGAATGGACCGTTTGCTTTCAACTCCACGGAAACGGTGGAGACATCATCGTCTGGATACTCGAAACTGATGCTCTCCACCACCACTTCTGCGTATTCAACGTCAGAAGTGGACGCTCCATCAAACACAGCCCGCTTGACATACGCTTTCTTCCTGTTTTTGTAGCTGTTTTTCAGCACGAGCAATCCCTTTTGGTCTTTATCGGTCGGCGTGAAAGCCAAGGCCTCGATGGAAAGAGTAGCTTCCCCTTTGCCGTACACATACTGCTGATTAACAACGGTCTTATGCCCCGCTTCAACCAAGTTGACGGATTGCTCTTGGGATAGCGAGGTCTGTTCACCAACCAAGATGTATTTATCGGTGAATAGACCTTCTCCATCATGGTCTTTGTCATATACGAAAATCAAAACAGAACTCCCATTCATACCCATATCAATGCCTCCCCAAAATAAAAAACGCATCCCGCAAGGAGAGCGTCTTCCGTATGTTGGCAATGCAGCCTGAACTACTTGAACTCTTGGATGGTGAACTGGAGCGTGACAACCATCACGTCGATTTTCTGCGTCAGCAACTTGGCTTGTTCACCAGGAATGTAAATCGGTCCGTTGCAGGTCACCATGACGGATTGCCACTTGGTATAGTTGAGCGGATCATCCGGATCAGGGATCACCAGCGGCTGGCGGTGAAAGAGTTCATACACCCTTTCTGCGATGGCTTCCACCTCTTTAAATGTGCCGTCTGGTGTGGCGTTGTCCAAATCCTGACGGTAAAAACAGCGGATATCTTTGGTAATCGTCCGCGCTTTTTTCGTTTTGCTGGACGCCGCGCTATCCGACGTGTCGGTGACATGACCGGTGGTTACGATAAACCCTCTTAAATCCCGGTATTCAGGATGACTTGACGTAATCTCCGAAAAATCCAGCTCATACGTGTAGATCGCCGGGCTCAGGTTGGAAACCCATTTGCCCTCAGACGGGTCCCAATACGTTCCCCCGGCTCCTACCCAAGAGAGCAAACCATCCTTGTTGGGAACGCCATTGGTGTAGGTACCCACCAATTTGGTGTCCTCTTTGAGCTTGTTGTAAACGGCATCCGTGATTACGCTCACTGTTATCACCCCCTTTCCCAGTAGGGCGTGTCTGGTGAATCAAGTTGGTAGGGAAGAAGCGGTCGAAAAACCTCTTCTCGAGGAGCACCGCACAAGTGAAGCAAATGAAAAAAAGACTTAGCAGCCGCTGGCCTATTCAGACATGCTCTCGTCAGATCTTTTTGCCGATCAAAATCTTAGCGATTTGCTTCCCCTCTTCACTGAGCGTCGGCCGCAGATAAGGGCGAGGCGCTTGTTTCACATGTCTCCCGGCGGAGTCCGTCCCCACAAACCCGAATTCCAGCCGAAGCGCGTACGGAGTGTCGGCTGACAAATACCCGTGCACGACTCCCTTTTTTACTTCCACGCCCGACTTGATCGACCGGATCAGTTGTCCTGTCACCTTTTTGGGGGATTCCCCCGCTTTCGAAGGGCTCGTTCCACTTGCGTTAGAACGGCTGAGCCTTTTTTTGCACTTGGCAGCGGCGTGGTCCATGGCCGCCTCCATCCGTTCCCGCAATTGGCTTTGTACCATCTCTTCATACGATTTGCTGTTGATGTCAACCCGGATCGGCATCTCACTCCCCCCCTATACCTGCCCCAAATAGGTGCATGTAAAGCGGTACTCCTCCCGCTTGGCATCCACATTGATCACGGCTTTAATCAAGTAATTGTGCTTGTCGTCAATTCGCAAAATATTGCCGGCCACCGGTTCAAATTGGGTTTGCGGGTCAGGACCAAATGTAAAATAACGGCTCCGAATCTCATAAATGGTATCCTGCCACCGCACATAGCCGTCCCCTTCCTCTTTCCAGTTCAGGGTACGGATTTCACACCAATAATGGCCCGGATGGCGCAGCTGGCTATCCGCAGTGAGGACCACCATCTTATGGCGGAGCTTTCCAGCATTCACACTCATCGCACTCCGCCCCGATTCTCATAAAGATACGCAACCAACTCCAAGCATTCATGCTTCAAATCCACAGGAATCATAGGGATATCCATGGATGGAGGCGGATTTTGGAAATCGGTCCAATACCCCGCTTTGTACGAAACGGAGATGTTGTCCACACCTGCGGGCCAAGCTCCATGCAAAATGCCGGTGTGCTTCTCCACCCGATAGGCACTGGGAGGCACCTCCGCCCCATACACCGTGACCGAAGAGATGGATACAACAGGATAGGCACGGAGAAACAACTTGCCATCCCCCGTGCCACTGTACGTTTCCACTGTTTCCCGGTACGTAAGGCCCCGACCGTGCTTCTGCTCCACTTCTGCCGTTGCCGCCGCGATCAAATGCTGGAGCACCTTATCTTCTAATTGGGACATCAAATCCAATTTCAAATATTCCTTCACTTCTTGCAAAGTGACAAGCGCTGGCACCTTCATGCACCTCCTTGCGAATCGGTTTCCATCAGCAGATAGACATCAAATTGAAAGTCAGCCGACACATTGGTTAAAGCCACTTTGATGAAGTTGGCCCCCAGCTGGTCTTTGCGCACAAAAATCTCTGATTGTGGGATCAGAGCCAAGTTCTCCGTCTGACCGCAAATGAATTGTTCATTGTAATAAACAATCGGAGTGTTCTGAGCCGGATCGACAGTGGATTGGGAAATGAACGCCGCATACCTCCCTCCTTCTTTGGGCCCGATCAACAACCGCAGCCGGCTCGCGTGACGCACATCGATCCAGTCGGTATAAACCGTCTCCCCCTGCTCAGCGGTCAGCGTAAATTTGGTCAGCGTCTCAGCCATGAAAGTCACCTCCAGCGGAAAAAGATAGGCGCAACCCTCCGCTTTTGCGGAGAACTGCGCCATATGGTGCCAAGCCATCCGCCCCGCCGCAACCATAAGCAGTATTAGCGGGGCGCAAGGCCATTTATCCTTGTACTAAGAATAACACGTTGACCGGGTTTCGGGTTCCCAACAATGCTTCACAATGGATTCGCAGGAGGGTCAGCGGAGATTCATCTCTGAACCGCTCAGCCAAGAGCTATGTGATGACATTTCCCGTTTGCAGATGGTAGTACCCTTTTTCTAAGGATTGATGAAACGTCATCAAGCAAGGGAAGGTGAACGATTGACCGCCCACCTCCCGCAACCGCACCCCCAACCAATACGCTAATAGCTGCAACAATGCGGCCATGTAGCCGTTGCCATCACCGCCTCCCATTTTCTCTGCCAAGTTGAGACCGAAGTCAACATTCACCGATGCCAACGGCCCATACACCGGGCGATTGCCTACAAAACAGAGCGGTACATCGCCCAAGTGCTTATCTTTAGGCCGGACATCAACTACGCATCCGAAATCGTGCGCTTTTCCATGGAAAAGGATTACTCTCGTTTCCACCGCATACCGATGGGTGAAAAGCCTTTTCAACACAGCATCTACCTTATCTTGTTGTGCGGCGAGTGCGGCACAGACAGCTGCATGCTCATTCGCGGACAAGAAACCGACCGCAAGTAGGCTCACACCGACTCCCCCTCTCCCTTAGCATCAACGCCCTGGCAAAAGAAAAAAACCAGCCCTGTCGAGCTGGCTGTCCGGCATCATGACTTTTCTCCTTGCGCGCGTCTTGAGGAAATCAAGCACGTTCCCTTGTACCCGTGGATAAATTATAGTAATACGGATCATCCCCTTCAAAATACATGCAGATGGGATACGGAAAGGCGTCATACCCTTCCACCTCTTTGATCAACTTGCTCAGCCATTTGACCAACAGCTTCTCTCCAACAAAAAGATATGCATCCAACAGCCCTTCGTCTAACAGCGCATCCATATCAAAGTCACCAATATAAACGGACCCTCCGGCCACGCCTTCCACACGGATGATGTTCTTTCCCCGATCTTCTTCAAACATGGGTGCCCGATCTAAAGGATCGGTGTAGGGATACGCCTCGAAGCCAATTCCGTACTTATCCGTCACCGCTTCCAACATGACCAATTGGGTTTCTTCTAAATAAGGAAAAGCGAAAATCCGTTTAATCATCTGAATAATCGCTTCCCGTTCCTTTTCAAATGTATCCAAGATCTTATATTGGTCTTCTGCCGGAACTTTCAAGTTAGTCTCTCCTTCATTGATTTAAACACGTGGCGAAGCAACTTCACGGCCTGTTTTGCTACACATACTTCCCAGCCTGCAAGTGATAAACATCGTCCGCTCCTTCAAAGCCGATAAAACAAGGAATGGGGAAAGATTCCCCGCCTAACTCCTTAAACCGTTCACTCAGCCATTTGGCACATAAATCTTCAGCCGCCACCAAAAAATCATCTAAATGTTCCCACAAAAAAACTTGCCTTTCTTGTTTGTCAGGAATCAATTCTTCCACATACTTTTCAAAGTCAAAACCAGCTGCACCAAAGTCTTCTTCGCCATGTAACGGGTGGGGTCGGAGAGATTCATCTGCCGGCCTCGCATCAAAGCCCAATCCAAACTCAAACGTTTCCCCAGAAAAATAAATGGATTGAACCCCTTCTGGAAAAGGATATGACAAGATCTTTTTAAGTATCTGGTCTACTTCTTCCTTATTCTCCTCAAATGCCTTGATGATGATTTGTTTTTCCATTTGCTTCAATTTTTTACTCGAATACATGCGTATCGCCTCCTTGGCTTTCTGTTTCCAACTACTCATTTTTGGCTCTTTTCTGCTGTCTTTTGTTGTCGCGTATCCCTCCCCATCTTTTTTCGCCGCCCACATGATCCACTTCTGAATGGACAATCGATTTGACCAACTGCATTTTACCTTCCTCTTGATGATGGTGCCAAGTGTAGCCCAATGGATCATTCGCTTTATTGACCCAAGCCTCATTTGCATCAAACAATATTTTTTTATACTTTTCGTTATTTTTTATTTTCTGATATAAATCATCGGATCCTTTTCCTCTAGCTATATCATCGATTTGTTGTTTTGTTATTCCCAACTGTTTGACAAGGTCCTCGTTCTTATTGAAAAAACTCTCTGTTTTCGCCCTTAATTTCTTATGATTTCCATATCTGATGACATCCAAAGCCGTTTGATTGATTTTATTTTTCAGCTTTGGATCTCTTTTCATTTCTAGCGCAAGTTCCATTCGCAGAAAATAGAATTGCTGTGTCTCTTCCAATTGCCAGTGCCTCATGGGCAGATATGTTTCATAATCTGACCATTTATCAAATTGAGGATAAATATAGTCTTCAAACTTGACTTTTTCAATTTTACCGTTCACTTTTATTTCTCTTTCTGTGTTTTTATAAACAAAACGCTGTCGACTTTTAGGTGTAAAATCAAATTCTGTCCCATCGAGAATAATTAACTTTTCTGTAATCCCGTTGGCATCAACAATCAATTCACCTGTTCTCGGGTGTAAATTGGGTATTTGCCCATGGCTAAACCTACTTAATGGGTTGCTACTCTGTTTTTTTACCTTTTCAATGACCTCATTCCCTCTTTTTACACCTGGTATGATAATGCAATCGCAATGAGGATGAAGTGGTGGCACCATGATGTCATCGTGTATGTTCATCTCTTTTTGCCCTACTTTAAGCACTTCTCCTTTTCTAGCAAACTTGACACCTGTCTTGATGTTAACTCCACTTAATTTTCCGCAAAAAGGACAATTTTCGCCGATCGTTTTCCATTGCTTGTAAAACAACCCACTCTGTTCGCTAGTGAACAGAACGACTAGATTTCTCACTCGAGTCATTTCATTTGAAACGATAGTTGATATACGATCACTATTATACCACTCAACCATTTTGTCCCTATACTTTCCTTCATCCACTTGTTCTTTTATCGATTCATTCGTTAGGATTACTATTCGCTTTAAATAATCTTTTAGCATTTCATCCGCCAAATAAACAAAACCTCTGCCATCCCATTCACCACTGTCAAATCTTACGAATCTCTCGTTATTTTTCTTGGGGTCATTACTTCTTAGCTTTTCTTTAAGTATTCTTTCTGTTTCTGAACCGATATTTTCCACACGACTTTTCAGATGGGATTTAAGGAGAGCGGACAGCTCATGCCTTTTATCATTTACCACTTTGTATATTTGCGCTTTGGCCTTTTCTATTTTCGTCGGTTTCCCCACCGCTTTCGCAATGGCTGTATTTAATTCCGTAAAGTATTTCTTTAGCGCCTGAGCCAACTTTTCACTCTCTTTCTGCAACTCTTCCTGGTCATTCTTCCGTACGGCTCGAATTTTTTCGATAAAATCATGAAACTCTGCTTCATCTTCTTTCTGTTCATCTGAAGCTGCTTTGGTGAACATGTGGCTAACCCATTTGGTCGCAAACAACTCAAACTTATATTTTGAACCAAAAAAAGGATCGGGCTGCAAGCCCAATCCCACACGCGCTTCATTCAAATTGATCTCATGATTGTTCCATGCTGCAATAATCGGATCCTTGACAGCCAACCCCTTCACCCCATTAAGATGTGGTTTTCTTTTCATTTACATAAGTGTCTGAGTCATATACAGAAACGGATTTCCCTTCCAACGACTTCCCTTCCAACTGAAACGTATACAAATCCCCCAACAGCTCATCCTGTTCCAGCCCAAGTTGCGTTCGCGCCTCGTCCAGTTTCATGATCCCGGCGGTGAAAGCTCCCTGAATCCGCTCGAACTTGGCATTCACATTCTCTTGCAAGGCTTGAATCTTGCTGAGGTCAAACCGGGCGACGACCCCTTCGTGGGCCAGCAATTGGGAAGTCAGCTTGCTCTCAATTCGTCTCAAGGCGGGAATGATGGTCTCATCCCACAAGTGACGACGCGCTTCGCTGTAATTGCTGTATTTGCCGCCGTATTTGATCCCCACCCAACTTGGCAACAACACCGGGTCAACCCCAAAGGCACCGCAGATGCGGGTTTCGGTCATGCTGCGCAACGCCTCAAACTCCATCTCCTGAAACGACAAACCGATCTGCTCATACTTAAGGCCCTGACCCAAAACCGCCGGCTTAAAGCGGTTCTTTCCGCGTGAGCCGCGAAACCAATCCATCCAACGCTCACGGGTGCGTTCCACTTCTTCTTCGCGCATCTTTTGATCGGTAGACAAGATGCCGTAGGGCACTGCCGCATTGTTGAAAAAGGTACGGGTGAAGTCCGTCGCCTGGTTGTCGATGTTTAATTCCCTCAGCACCCGCGCGAGGGGAGATAAGCCCTCCACTTCATTCAACGGGTCCGGAAATTTGAGATGGATGATTTGATGCGGCAAAAATTTAAACTGCTTGCCATTCAAGGAGTATTGGTAATAACGAATCTTGTTGTTCTCGTCAAAAGCTGGTACAACCATGTCCGGGCGTAACACATCCAGCTCCGTTACCGGGCCAAATTGGGCGTTTTTATCACGATGCAATAAAATATAAGCATTGCCTGAGGTGTTGAGGTAGGTGTGGACCAATTCCCACAGCTCATAGGTGGACAAATAGGAATTGGGACGATTGATCAGCTGTTTCAGCCAATGGTCCGGCATCTCGACATGGCCCATCTCTGATGGCTGGTACACTTTCAGCTCCGCTTCTGGCGCAGATGTGGCGATCATAATGATGCAGGCGGAAGCAATGCTGTTCTTGCGGTATCCTTCATCGGTCAATCGGCTCAAATCGTAATGTTGATTAGTGCGAACTTGTGTCCAAGTCGTCATATAGGACGGCACAGAAGACGCTTTTCCTTCGAGCCGATCCGCTTGTTTCTCCATAAACCGCTTGATGCGGGTTTCCAAGTCGTACATACGACTCACCTCCACATTAGATAAAAAGCTGTATAGGTTGATGTTCTTTGAGTCCCCAGCAGGCCAGTGCCAACGACATCACACAGTCGTCATGACCCCCAGGGGGATGGGAATAAGAGAGATGGCCAGTCGGGGTGAGGTGAAATTGGAATGTGGACAGCTCATGAAGCAAATCCGGCAATTCGGGGAAGGTGATCGCCCGTTCCGCGATTAAAAGCGTGAGGTGCTGAATCAGTTGCTTTTTGGATATCGAGGTAAAAACGAACCCTTCCACATCGATCCCCCGGTCATACACACTCTCGCAAATCGCATCCCCCACCCCCGTTGAATCCATCCACACTTTGGCGTGGTTATACCTCCGAACCAATGCTTCCAAGCGGTCAATCTGCGACTTCCAATCCACTTGGTTGAACCGTTCAAACGCAACCACATGCCTCCGGTTTACATCGATCACGGTGATAACGGAGTAATCGACGTGCTTGGCAATATCAAACCCGATCACATATTCACCTTGCTCCCGCGGCTCCTCCAGTTCCCCCTCAACACAATGGCGGATGCCCCGGAACACGCCGGCGGATTCCTCCAAGAATTCAGCGTCAAACTCTTGCCTTACCACATCGGCTGGCAAGCTCTTTTTCACTTCCTCCAGCTCCGATGCCGGCAGGTGCGGATTGCTAGCGCTGGGGAACCGAAATGATTCATAATCAGGGAAATCGCGGTCCAAGCCACGCATGTACAAATCAAAAAACCAATTCCGTCCTTTGGGAGTGGAGATAAACACCGCCTTGCCCTTCCGATCGGCCAGTGCCGGGCGCAAAGCTTCTTCCCACGCCTCCCGCTTAATCATGGCCGCCTCGTCGACCACCAAAAAAGAAACGCCCTCCCCCCGGAGAGCGTCAACATTCTCAGCCGACCGAAACTCCAAGATCGAGCCGTTTTCCAACTCAATCCGCATGCAGCTTTTTAAGTCGTGCACAACAAAGTCGCGTATAGCTTGGCTGATAATCCGATACGCGATCCAAGCCTGACGGTAGTAAGGGGCCACCCACCAACACAATGCGTGTTCGTTCTCCACGGCGAACTTCATTATCTCCATCGAGCAGGCCAGCGTTTTCCCCCACCGCCTGCCGCAAGTGGCAATGCGAAAACGGGCAGGGCTTTGATGCAACACTTGTTGTTTGGGATGGGCTTGGTAACCTGCAATTATCTCTTCGCACTCTGGTTCGTCTTGCACAAAGAGCTGGTATTCCTCATGCACATACCCGTCCGGGGCAAATAAATCCCTATGCATGCCTTACTCCTCCTCTGCCGCCGATGGGCTCAACTGCACCTTGATCTGTTTCTTCTTTGCTTGCACCTGTGTCTGCCGCTCCTGCATGAGAAGATCCAAATAATCCTGCCGGCCCCAGCGTTTGGGGAAACGCCGCTCCAGACGCCAGGCGGCAGCTTGCCATTTCCCGTCACGGGCCGCCTGTTCGATCAACGCCAAATCTCGCATTTCCGCTTCCGCCAGCGCTTGTTCCACAGCAAGGGCAAACTCCCGATATTGTCCGGATTTTTGTCGTGCCCCTCTGCGGAGCCAATTGTACAGCGTCTGTTTGGAAATGCCCGCGTAGGCGGCAGCCGTCTCAATATAATTCCCCCCGCGAATCATCATAACGATCTTCTCCTGCAACGCAGGGGTCAACTTCGTTGGCCGTCCGGCTTTTGATCGATCAGTCATTGTATACCACCTTCTTTCTATTCCTGCCCTTTCTACCCATCATACTTGCGAACAGCTTGCGCCGCCGCGCATGAAAAAAGCCCCGATCTACCTGATCGGAGCTTTCCATTTCATCTCTCTGTCGGTGGAGGCTGCTTAAGGGACACGATCCCTTGTATTAAAGATAGCACAAGCCTTCCCACCAAGGGTGCCAACGATGGTTCAAACATGATTCACTTTTTAGCGCATGGCGGCGTTGCTCACAAGCACACCCGTGCAACCTGCATGAAAAAAGGGAGGTTGCCCCTCCCTGTTTTTCACATGATGTTTAATGCGACTGCCAGCTTTTTCAACGCCGATTTTTTTAAGCGTTGATAAGTCGATTTGGAAAAACCAAGCTTGTCATAAATATAACTGTCAAAATGTCGCATCGGATTGAAGTATTTTTCCTCAATAATGGCCTTTTCCTCCATGTTCAAAACTTCCAGCGCCCGCTCCACTTGTCGAAGCTTCATTTGCTTCGCCGCCCGCAACAGCGCATACTTCTCGGTGGATGACTGGTATTCTGAATAACCTTTGCTTGTCCGATGTTCATAAGAAGAAGTCATGGAAGGTAAAAGGTTGGACAACCCTTCCTGCTCCAATTCCCGCTCATTCTCCAACGAAATCTTGAGCAAGGGATACTCGTACAACATTTTCTCTAAGCATTTCAACACCTTTTTCCACTCCATCTGTTCGGTATGGGCAGGCATATCAACCATTTTTCGCATAGAAACGCACCTCACCTCATTATTGTGCTCGCAGGCTGACTCCACGGTGATAAACAAAACAGCAAATCACGAATATATTTTCTCCCCACAGGAGAATAGATGAGCAAAAAAAGAGCGCTTGTTTGCTATGATCTCCCTTATGGTTCCAATATCTTTTTTATACACACGAACTCAGTGAAATGCGGATGATCGTTTACCTTCTTGATCAACTTTTTCTTAAGCAACACAGCCAGGTTCTTATTGACCGTTTCCCGGCTCACCCCCAGTTTCATAGCCACTTCCCGTTGGTTAAAATGACGCCTTCCCTCTTGCTCCTGCTCCAACGATTTGATCCAAATCAACAAACAAAGTTGAAAGCAATTAATATCCCATTCTTTGCATTGTTGCATGATGTGCGGCGAGATCATCACGTTCATTTCTTGCCCTCCTGTTAAATGAAGTGAAACTCGGCGGCAACTGCCCCATCTTTCCTGCTCTTCGGTATCCATCGCCGTTACCGCTCTTTCCACATAAACTGGTTTAGCTCTTCACTGAAAACCAAATCGACGGCCTGTCCATTTTCTTGGCCAATTCCGCAAAAGGCACACCTTTCACCGTGTTCACGGGCGTAACGCGTTAAACTGCTTTGATCCAAATAAAATGTCATCATTTATTCCTTCACTGCGCCAACATTCAATCACATGGATAATTATACAATAATTTTCTCCTGAAAGGAGATATGAAAGCCGTCTGATTTTTCACTTTGTTTATTATCAATTATTTTATCTCCTATTTGATTATACTAAATGAAGAATATATAATAGAATAAAAACAAACCGGAGAGAAGAGAAGCCACCGATGGTTTCTCACCCCATGTACATTCAAACTACCCTAGACGGAGGAGATCACAATGACCTTAGGCGAGCGCTTGCGCCTGCTCAGGGAATCAAGGAAATTGAGCCAGATCGAACTGGCCCAAGCTTTGGGCATTCCCAATCAATCCATATCCAATTATGAACGAGATTATCGCAAACCCCCCTTTGACCTCATCCAGAAATTCGCCGATTACTATGAGGTATCCATGGACTACCTGCTCGGGAGGGAAGAATACCTTTATGACTCGGGAAAAGTAAAAGATGTTAAAGCTTTTTTAGCTGATGGGATCTTCGTATACGATCACATCACCCTTGATGAAGAAGACATTGCCTTCCTGAAACAATCTTTTGAGTTCATCATCAAAAAAAAGCTAAAACAGTCAGAGGGGAAATAAAGCAAACCGAAACAACATATCCAGTGGGCCCGCCTATTGGTTGTGTTGTTTCCCCCTTATTCGGCCCTCTCCTCAGCCAACGCTTTGACGGTCGCGATGAATTCATCCGTTTTCCCTTTTGAACCCAACGCCTCAATCCGGCTGGACAACGTCTTCAAGTTCACATACTCGCCCACCAGCTCCTCATCATAACACACTGCCAAGTAAGACAATACGTCATATAATGTGCCTTGTGCTTTCCCCATGCCGCCATCCTCCCTTTTTCTATAAGTGGCGTTCTGCTTTTATACTAATCCGAACTTGTCCTGCCAAGGTGCCAAATATGTGCCAAATCAACCTCACCAGCTGGTTGCGACATCAAACTGCCTTTACCCAGCCTGTTCGCATCAGCCACACTATTTTGCACTAAATGCAAATATTTAATTTAAGTATATTTGCATTTAGTGCAAATGTAAATACAAAAACGAAAAAAACAACGACCTTTTTTTGCATAATAAGCAAAAATACCGATTTACATATACCAATTACGGCTAAGGGATGATACAATGAATTGTAGATAGTGCAAATATAAACTAGATAGTGCATGACATAATACCGGGGTGTTAAGCATGAGTATGTTAGGAGAACGATTGAGGGAATTAAGAAAAAAACACAAAAAAACACAAGGTGACATTGCTAATCACCTGGATGTAGACACTGCTACCATCTCGAGATGGGAACGGAACCAGTACGAGCCGGATACCAGCCAGCTCAAACAGCTGGCTGCTCACTTCTCCGTCTCCGTGGATTACCTGTTGGGTCACACTGACAGCCCCTCCCTAGACTTCCGTTCTCAGTCGCACATCGACCTACGCGAGGTGCGACAGGCCTTGGCCGAAAAACCCCTCACTTGGGGAGGGAAGGCGATTCCAGAAGCAGATCAAACCCAGATAAGGGAAATCCTCATCGCCATATTGGATCGATTAATCGGCAACAAATAGAAAAACCAAAACTTCTTCCACATTCTGTTCAGGTCAACCCGCGCATTCTCTGCTGAATGCGGGCCAATTCGTCGATTTCCTTTTGCGTTAAGAGTTTTGTCTCCAGCAATAACTCACACAGGCGCTCAACATCCACGCCCGGATCATCGTTTGGGACTCCGCTGTGGCAGTGGGTTGTTTTTGCATTGGCATTGCTGTCTTCAAGATGACCTACCATTTGTGATCACTCCCAAGCTGAATAAGCTAGCACATGCTACTAAACCCTGACAACACTTTGATTTCATCGCTGATTTATCGTGACAAGCTCATCTTTCCAACGTCATCTCTATCCGCAATCATTGATTGGGATCATCCGCGCCCAGGGGCCTTATGCATACATAGGCCCCTCTTCTTCTGCTCTCCTGTTTGGACAGAAGAGTTGGTTATTATTCATTATATACGAACATATGTTCACATTCAAATACTGTCTGCCCCACTTGTTGCACCATCTTATTCGCATCAAAAACAAAGCCCGCCTGCATTTCCAAGCCGACACTTGAACAATGCAGGCGGGCTGGTCATCCCGTCCACTCAAGTCGGCGCCGACCGACAATCCTCCACGATCCTGGTAAACTCAACCTGATCCGTCTTTCTCCTCCTCACGTTCGCGCCGCGCCAGCGCTGTCCCAAATCGGAGCACAGCAAACATCACCACAATCACCACCAGCCCGATGATCATCACATACCCGGGAAACGGCATCGGTTTGGGTAGTTGCATCCCCAGCCCATAAGCGAGTGCAGCCATCACCAGCCCTAGCGCGGTCCAACCCATCCATTTCATGTTGACGGCTCCCCTTTCCACTGTTCTCCCACATTCCTCCCCTGATTGCAAAAGACGTGGATTCTATCATACTTCTGAGAAAACATGCTAATTAAACTAGTTATCTATCCTATTCGTAAAATGGTTCGTTTTTTTGACAAGGGAAACCCGAATCGAACCATGCCAAGGAACAGGAAACACTGGTCCAATCAGTACCGTATTTTAAACAACCTCTCCCCATCGGCCGTTGCCTTGATCTAAACTAAATCAATTCTTGTCCAGCACCGATCCTTGTATTTACCCACATTCATTCTAAGTACTACCTTCTATCTTTTTCAGTGTTCCATCCGTAGCCCCCTTTTCCTTCCATATAGATAAAACCCCTCATCTTTCCTTTGATGAGGGGTTTCGCTATTTTAGATGTTGCTTTACTCTTTCATCCTGATATGAATACAGTGCCAGATAAACGACGCCTGACTCGGCTTTGGTGTCATCCGTCCATTGATAATTCCACCCAACGACAGTAGCAAGGCGTTCCCCTTGTTGCAGTTGGTGCAACAAGTTGGTGAAATGGTTCTGGGTGGCTTGAACCTCCAGCTTAATCCAGATTGGCCGCAGTTCTTCGGACGAAACGATACCTAATTGTTCGTTTACCACATCCGTATCAGGCGGAATCATCGCCGAGCCCTTCGCTTGGGCGGGAGACTTGAACAGCTCGCTGATATCATCGAGCAGCTCTATTTTTTTCCAGGATGCGCCCGCCGTATTGACGGCTTGTTCCAACTGGACCATATAATCCGGCTGGTTTTGCATGACGGGGACCTTTTTTTCCAATCCGGCCAACTCCGCCTGTGAAGGTTCAATCGGCAACTGGTAAGTGGAAGCGGTGTATTTTTCATACCGCTTCAAATTTCTCGTCAGACGTTCGCCTTCTTGTTTCAGTTGCTGGTACTCAAGATAGTCCGGTTGCAATTGATGGTAAGCCAGCCCGAGTAAGCCGACCAACCCCAGGCACCAGAGAAAGCTTAATGTTTTCCCCGACTTCCAGCGTTTTGGGGGGATGGGTTGCCGGATGGTCAGTCACCTCCTTGCGATGGCGGAACACTTTCTTTTTCCTTTTGCAGAGTGAAATGAAACCGCACAATGACATGATTTTTGTCCGCTTCTTTTTTCACTTTGGCCTCGGCACATTGATCGCCGACACAATCGATCCAGCCTTCGCTGAAATGTTCGTTCTCTTCCTTCGCCAGCTTGCTCACAAAGTCGGACGCTTCTTGTATGGAGGGAAACAAAGCCCAACCATCCAATCGATTGCCCAGCCCTTGCAACTGAAACAGCCGAGCACCCGCGGGCATCGTAGTCACAATGGCTTCCGCCGCTTCTTTCCAAGCTTGGCGTTTCTCCTCAGCACGTTCAATGGTGTCGCGATAGGTGAAAAATGCTTGGTACTTGTCGTAAAACTTCTGTTCTTTGCTTTCTTCCAGCATCGCTTCGTTGACAGCGCGCCGCTTTTCAATCACGACGTCTTCTAAGCGAGCCACCTTCTTCTCCAGCACCCGATCGAAGTATAAAACACCACCGATCCCAGCGCCCACGACCAACAAAATCAAAGCCAGCCACCAGAAAAAAAAGCGGCGGGACAGCGGTTGGGGTGGCAAAAAATTCATCGTCCCATCCCCTCCTTCTCGCCTACCATCAAGCCGAGCGGGACAGCAAGCGAGCTTCCCACAAAGCGTAACGCTTTCTCTTTCAGCGCTTCGGACATGACTAGCTCCGCCGCTGGGGCTTGGGTGACTTTGGCCAATTGGTTCTGCTCTAGCCATTGTTCCAATAAAAACATGTCCAATCCCTCGCCCGCCAGGACCCATTCCGCTTGCGGACACGCAAACATCCGCTGCTTCTTCTCATCCATCAGTCCGTACAGCTTGGCCAGCAATGCTTCCCCATACGCATTGATCTCTTCCTCACTCTCTAACAGAGGGTGAAGCGGGTTGGGGTGCGGCCGATCTTCTCCCTCCATATAATCCGCCACCGGCAGGGAAAACACTTGGGTGTCGATCAATTGATTGTCGCTGAAAAAGCTCGCTTCCACACCCAGTTTGGAAATTTGCAAAATCAGCGACTGCGGGGCGGTGAGTCCACGATAAGCATTGGTCCAGCGATAGAGGCAGAAAGGAGCGATGTCGATCTGCACCGGATCCAAGCCACAAAAACGGAAGCATCGTACCAATGCATCCCTGTACGAGCGGGACATCAGAGCCAACATGATCTCTTGGCGATCCCCATCCGCCCACACATGATCGATGAGCTGATAGTCAAACACCGGATCGGGAAACGGAAGCTCCAACAGAGGAATCAGTTGCTCTTTGATGTAGGTGCGGTATTGCCGTTTCCGCATTTCCGGCACCATCAACCTTTTGAAAATCACTTCCCGGCAATTGATGCCGATTCGGACACGCTCCGTGTGCAATCGCCGCCCCAGCAAGGCCTCCTGTATGGTTTGGATCAATTCTTCACGTTCCAGGAAGTACGGCTCTCTGGCCCAAATGCTAGGCAAAGGATGAACCACCATCTGTTGTAGTTCCATGGATTTTCTTCGTTTTTTCACTTCCACCAGTTTGAAAAAAGAGGCGGAGAGCTCTATTCCTATTTGATAAGACATCACGCTTAACTCCTTTGCTCTCAACCAGATGCTGGCTCATCATCACGATCTGTTCGATATCTTCATTATATTAAACCAGATCATGAAAAGAGTGACGAAATAGAAAACTATGCTTCGTTTCACCCTTCATTTCTTTCGATGAATTTTCCCCATTTTTGTCTTGATCAATCCTCTGGTTACCCACTCGCCACAAAGAAAAAAGCCGGCCAATTGGCCAGCGGGATTATACGTATATCAGCCTCAGGCTCCGTTTTTGAAGCGTCCGACCGGGACTTACGATCATGATAACAACAAACCGAGCAACAAGGCCTGTTGTGCGTGCAGGCGGTTTTCCGCTTGCTGGAATACCACCGATTGCGGACCGTCGATCACGTCGGCGCTTACTTCCAAGCCGCGATAAGCAGGCAAGCAGTGCATAAAAATCGCATCCGGTTTCGCGTGGCTCATCAGCTCCTGGTTGACCTGGTACCCAGCAAATGCCTGCGCCCGTTGCTCCTTCTCCTCTTCTTGCCCCATGCTCGCCCACACGTCCGTGTACACAGCATCGGCGTCTTTGACCGCTTGCACCGGATCATAACTGAAAGAGAAGGTAGAACCAGTGACGCGGGCGATGGCCTCCGCTTCTTGCCAGATCGCCGGACTGGGTTCATAGCCTTTTGGCGTGGATATGGACAGATGCATACCGGTCAGCGCCGCGATGTGCATCAACGAATGCAAGACATTGTTGCCATCTCCCACATAGCAACAAATACGGCCGGCCAACTCCCCTTTGCACTCAGCCAGGGTCATGATGTCCGCCAAAGCCTGGCAGGGATGCTCCCGCTCCGTTAACCCGTTGATCACTGGAACGTCCGCCGCTTCTGCCAATTGGGTAACCAAGTCGTGGCTATGGGTGCGGATCAAAATCGCATCCACATACCGCGACAGCACGCGGGCCGTATCCTCAATCGTCTCTCCCCGCCCCAATTGCAACTCATGTCGATGGAGATTCAGCGCGTGACCACCCAATTGGGCCATGCCCACTTCAAACGAAATGCGCGTCCGGGTCGACGGCTTATCAAAGATCATACCCAAATTTTTTCCTTGCAACGGGGCTTTCTTCACCCACTCCGCTTTGTCAGCCTTCAATTGCAGGGCATGCTGCAAAAACGCTTTCGCCTCCTCCGGCCCCCAATTGGCCAAACCGATAAAATCCTTGTCTGTCCATCCCGTCGCCAAAGGCGCTTCGATCATGTTTCCTCAGCCCTTTCGATTTCATTCTTCACCGGCCCATGTCCACAAACGCTCCCCAGAAGCGGCCATGGAAAAACGGTTTCAGCCGCCAACGGTGTATCCGGCATGCGCTAGTCGGCTGGAACCGGAGCCGTCCATTCCCATTCCTGCACTACTTCTTTAATCAATGAAACAGCACGCACAATCTGGCCGTGCGTTACCACCAAGGGCGGCAACAAGCGCAAGACATTCTCCCCGGCCACCAGCGTAACCAATCCTTGCTCCAACAGCGACTTCACCACCGGGCCGGCCGAAGTGTTCAGCTCGATGCCTAACATCAGCCCTTCGCCGCGGATTTCCTGTACGCTTGTCAGTCCACGCAACTCTTTCTCCAACAATTGTCTAAGCCATGTGCCTTTATCCCGTATTTCAGCCATCATGGATGGTTGTGACAACTCTTCCAACACCGTTCTAGCCACCGCCATCGCCAAACGACCGCCACCGAATGTCGTCCCATGCGATCCAGGCCCCAATACTTCTTTCCAAGTTGCTTTGGCCAGCATTGCCCCTACAGGAAAGCCGTTGCCCAATCCCTTGGCCAAAGTGACCACATCTGGCTCAATCCCGTACTTTTGATAGGCAAACCAATGCCCTGTGCGGCCCATGCCGGTTTGCACCTCATCAATCATCAACAAGATGTTTTTCTCCCGACACCAAGCCGCCAATGCTTGGACAAACTCTGGATCAGCCGGCCGAACGCCTCCTTCTCCTTGCACCAATTCCAAAAGCACCGCCGCCGTCGTCGCTCCTGTAGCTTGCTTGACCGCTTGAATGTCCCCGTACGGCAAAATGCGAAATCCCGCCGGCAATGGGGAAAAACCATCCTTCACTTTGTCTTGTCCGGTCGCCGTCAACGTCGCCAAAGTCCGTCCGTGGAAAGAACGCTGAAAGGTGATGATTTCCGGCTCCTGAATGATTTTCACCATCTTGGCCCAACGGCGGGCGAACTTAATCGCCGCTTCATTGGCTTCCGCCCCACTGTTGGCGAAAAAGACGGCACCCAACCCACTCATCTTGCACAAGAGGTTCGCCACTTCCTGTTGCAAGGGACTGGCAAACAAGTTGGATGTGTGCCAGATTCCTTGCGCCTGAGTGATGAGGGCTTGCTCGACTCGCGGGTGTCGGTGACCTAAGTTCACCACGCCAATCCCAGAGGCAAAGTCGAGATATTCCTTGCCGGACTCATCTACCAACACGGCGCCAGCTCCATCAACGAAGTGAATATCATGCTGGAGATACGTCGGAAACAATCCCATGGTCGATCACCTCTTGATTGACGATGCGGGTGCCCGCACCCTGTTTAAACCCATTGGCATGAGCGCCATTCACAATACGAACTTCGGGAATCCCTTGCGCCAGCGATTGCAAAGCCGACCTTGCTTTCGGAATCATGCCTCCCGTGATCGCTCCGTCCGCAATCCCCTGTTCTATGGCCGCAGGGTTGGCTTCCTGGAGCAATTGGCCGCTAATTTGGATACCATCAACGTCACTTAACAAAATCAGCTGGTCGGCACACATAGCAACCGCAATCGCTGCCGCAGCCTCATCCGCGTTGATGTTGTACACTTGACCTTCTCCATCCACTCCCAAAGAGGCGATGACCGGCATCCAACCTTGCTTAAGTACATGATCGAGCGCCTCCACATTCACATCGGTGACACGGCCGACATACCCCAACTCAGGGGCCGCGGGTTCCGCCTTCAACAACTCTAAATCCACCCCGCTTATGCCGATGGCCGCCACTTGATGGTTGATCAGTTGCGTCACCAATTGCTTGTTTACATGTCCGGACAAAGCCATCTGCACCAGCGACAACGTCTCTTCATCGGTCACGCGCCGCCCCTCGACGAACACAGGCTTTTTCCCTTGCTTTTCCATCAATCGCGATATCATCGGGCCGCCACCATGAACGATGACTACTTGTGTTCCTGCGCGCCATGCATCAAAACATTGGGCAAAAAACGCCGGATGAATCCGTTCCAGAACACTGCCTCCCACTTTCAGCACAATCAGCTGTTCCATCAGCCTCTCCTTCCCGTTACGTGCGGTAGCTGGCATTGATACGCACGTATTCATATGTCAAATCGCATCCCCACGCCGTCGCCGTGGCCTGGCCCCGATGCAGATTGACGCGGATGATTACTTTCTCCCGGTTCAGCTCCGCGCGCGCCTGCTCTTCATCAAATGGCAACGGCATGCCTCCCCCAATCACTTGTACATGTCCCAGGTAAACATCGATTGATTCCGGTCGCAAAGAAGGCTCGCCGTAACCAGCCGCGCACACGATTCGCCCCCAATTGGGGTCGGCGCCGAACACCGCCGTCTTCACCAGGCTGGAACCCACCACCGTTTTGGCGATGTTTTGCGCTTCCTGTTCGTTGATCGCCCCTTCAACCACCACTTCGATCAAGCGCGTCGCCCCTTCTCCGTCACGGGCGATCATCTTGGCTAACTCTTGGCAGACATACTGAAAAGCTTGTTGGAATTTAAACCAATCAGCATGGTGCATGTCGAGGGGGGCATGCCCGGCTTCTCCGCTTGCCATCACCAAAACCATATCGTTGGTGCTCGTATCCCCATCAACTGTGATCATGTTGAAGGTCTGATCAGTGGTCTTCCACAGCAAAGATTGGAGAATCTCCGGTTCAATCACCGCATCGGTAGTGATAAACGCCAACATGGTGGCCATATTGGGCTTAATCATGCCGGAGCCTTTGGCCACCCCTGCAATGGTCACCGGTTTGCCCTCAATCTCCACGCTCACTTCCACTTGCTTCGTACATGTGTCTGTCGTTAAGATCGCTTCCGCAAACGAAGTGTCTGGCGCTGTTAACTTCGGTACCAACGCTTCAATGCCCTGAATCACCTTGTTCATCGGCATCAATACCCCAATAACACCGGTCGAAGCTACTGCTACCATGCTCTGCGGACAGGCAAGCTCTTCGGCCAGCTTCGCCCGCATCGCATAGGCATCCATCATCCCTTGCCGTCCAGTGCAGGCATTGGCATTGCCGCTGTTGACGACCACACCACGCAATTTCCCGGATACTCCCAAACTATCCTGGGTTACTTGGATCGGCGCCGCCTGAAAGGCATTCACTGTATAAACAGCGGCAGCCGTCGCTTCCCGTTCACATACGATCGCTCCCAAATCGGGCCGCTTGCGCTTGATGCCCACATGCATCCCTGCTGCTTTAAACCCTTTGGGCGAAGTAATGCACGCATCCTTTTGCACTGTGAATGCAGGTGACAAAACCCCTGATTCTTTCCCCATCTTCACTCCCCCTTTTCTATGGAAACAGCGGCGACTGCATTAATCCGGCTGTGGCAGCCCAACCCATCCGCAGATTAGCGTTTTGAACCGCTTGCCCCGCTGCGCCTTTCATCAGATTGTCGATCACAGCCAAGACCGTGATCCACCCCGTCCGTTCATCCACATGGATTCCAATATCGCAAAAGTTGCTGCCTTGCACCGCTTTGGTTGACGGCCAGCCAGACTCCACGATACGAACAAATGGTGCGTCCTCATACACTTCCCTATACATGTGGAGCACCTCTGTTGTCGTATATTTATGCAACATAGGTGCATAGAGACTAACCAAGATCCCCCGGTTCATCGGCACCAAATGCGGAACAAACCGTACCCGCACGTCTGCGCCCGCAAGCCGTTCAGCCGCCTGCTCAATCTCAGGGATATGCTGGTGTCCGTCCACTTTGTATGGGCGTAGATTCTCATTCACTTCACTAAAAAGCAATGACTGATCCACCTTGCGCCCTGCGCCAGTCACACCTGACTTGGCATCGATCACCAAAG
Organism: Laceyella sacchari; assembly: GCF_004343255.1. GTDB lineage: Bacteria > Bacillota > Bacilli > Thermoactinomycetales > Thermoactinomycetaceae > Laceyella > Laceyella sacchari. Next base: position 419,792 of record NZ_SMDD01000002.1, read on the forward strand.
CCCGGTGGTCAATCATCCGATGCTGAAGCAGGGGAAGCAAACCCAGCAACGTCGCCGTCGGATAACAACCGGGATTGGCGATCAGATCAGCGGTACGAATCTCTTCTGCAAACCATTCCGGAAGTCCGTACACCGCTTCAGCAAGCCACTTGTCCGGTGCCGCTTTTCGGTTGTACCAAGCCTCATAACTTCGTCCGTCTTTCAGGCGGAAATCCCCCGACAGGTCAATAACCAACTTCCCTTTCTCTCGCAACTGAGGGCTTAATTCTCCACTCACACCGGGCGGTGTCGCCAAAAACACCAGCTCTGCCTCCTGGCCAATCTGTGCGATATCAAGCTCCTGAAAAGTGTAAGCGAGGTGTCGCAAATGTGGATAAGCCCGGGACAATGCATCCCCCGCCTGTGAAGTGGAAATCAGCATCGCCAGTTCCAAATGCGGATGCCCTTCGATCAGCCGAATCAATTCAGCCCCACCATACCCCGTCGAACCGATTACCGCTGTTTTCATCACTAGCCTCCCCATCACTTGTCACATACCATTGGATCGTTTTGCATCATTATACATCTATATTTATTTTTATTCAATGCATTGCATAAAAAAAGCGATAGATCACACAGACTTGTGCGTCTACCGCTCTTCACTGCCATGTTCTTTTTGGTCATCCCAATGGATGAAGCCTCACTTTTTCTCTGCCAGCCATGCCGCCAATTTCTCTTGATCCTGGCTGGAGATATGTCCTTGCGAAGGCATGTTGCCCTTGCCTTTTTGCATGATTTCCACAATCTGCTCTTTCTTCAGTTTGGCACCGATTTTCTCCAAGCTCGGTCCAAACCCGCCTTGGAGATTGCCTCCGTGGCAGGATGCACAGTTGTTTGCATAGATTTTGTCCGCTGTCAAGTTGGCTTGCGCCTCTTTGGACTGAGTCGACTCTTGTTTGGCGCCATTACCGCCGCAACCGGATACCACGAGGGCGATTGCGCTCACTCCCGCAAGAAGAATCATCCGCTGTTTGCTCGGCATCATATGTGATCACCTCTGCCTATTTTTTAAACCAGTTGCGCCCGCCTTTCGCTTGCGAGCGGGACAAGGTGGGCTTTTGCTCCTCTTTCTGTTCATCTTCCCCGACATACATCTGCGTGTCGATCAAGCTGGCTTTTGGAATCTGCGAAGTTTCCCGATTCTCGTCCGACGCTTTTAACAAACTGCGCTTGTACAAAAGCCGGCTCTTGGCCGCGTCGGTATTTTCTTCGGCGGCTGTCTCATTTTCAACAACCGGCATCTCGCGCGATGTTTTTCTGGTCCGTTTGCGCACGGCAAGCGTTTTGTCCCCTTCGCTATCCAGCGTTTTCTCCGCTTCTTGCGCTTGGGTTTGATCCACATCGTCAGCTTGTTTCTTGTCGCGCGATTTGAAGAGGTTGGAACGCGTGCGGCCAGAACGCTTAGACTCAGAAACAGTCTCTTTTTCACCCTGTGAATCGTTTACTTCCTTATTTAACTCTCCACTCTGTATATCATCACGATAAATAATTTCTTGATCCTCATATGGTAACGTCTTCTGCCCTTCTTTGGGTCTTTCTCGGTGAATTCGCTGTTTCTTGCGGCGTTCCCGCTCCAAGGTTGTCCGACGTACTTTTTCCACGCTGATTTTTATGTTATCGCTCGACATGCTTCCGTCCGGAAACATTTTTTCGAGCTCCTCCACTTCTTGCTTTCTTTTTTTCCCGACGATGACGCTCACGATGATGATCACTGCCACCACCAAGACGACGGCGCCCCCGCCAATCATAATCATATCCATCACTCAACCTCCTTTGTCCCCATGAAAGCTCCCATTAGGGCGTGTCTGATGAATAAGCCGGCAGCTCCAAAACCATTTTCTCTTTCGCTTCACGCATTGCTGGGCAAGCAAGCTACCTGAGAAAAGATTTTTCCACCGCTTCTTCCTCACCAATTTATTTACCGGTTACACCTTAATGAATGGAACGTAAAAGACCGGCGATGTAAGCCGGCCACGGCGAAGCTTATTTTCCTGTAAAACGGGGCTCCCGCTTGTTAAGGAACGCGTACATCCCCTCTTTGCGGTCGTCTGTGTCAAACGTCAACCCAAAATAAGAAGCTTCTAATCTGAGTCCGGACGGAAGATCGATGTCGACCCCATGATGAATGGCTTTTTTGATGTATTTGAGAGCGATGGGCGCTTTCTTCGCCAATGTTTCAGCCAAACGCTTCGCTTCCTCCAGCAGCGCCTCTGGTGGCACCACTTTTTGCACCAGTCCGCAACGAGCCGCTTCATCTGCAGTCAGCATGATCCCCGTCATACAGAGGTATTTCGCCATCTGCCTGCCGACTAAACGGCTGAGCCGTTGCGTCCCCCCATAACCGGGAATGACGCCCAGATTGATTTCTGGCTGGCCGAATTTGGCCTTTTCACTGGCCAACAGAATGTCCCCGCACATCGCCAATTCCATGCCACCGCCAAGGGCAAACCCGTTGATCGCCATGATAACTGGCTTATCCAGCTCTTCCAACCGGGCAAATACCCTTTGACCGAGGAGCGCCGTCCGCTCCGCCTCCTCACTGCTTTTGATCTGGTTCAATTCGGTAATGTCGGCACCCGCCACAAATGCCTTGTCTCCCGCACCGGTAATGATCAACACGCGCACCGCGTCATTGTGCTCCACCCAATCGATTGCGGCATCCAACTCCATCAACACTTCTCGGCTCAACGCATTCAACACTTTTGGGCGGGACAGGGTAAGCTGAGCCCATCCTTCCCCTTGATCACACACAATATGCTTCCAGTTGGTCACGTTGGTTCCCCTCCATCTCAAACGGTGATGTCTTAACCTTATGCCGTTGGGAGCTGATTGACACGGTAGCCCATGGCATGATACCGCGCCGTTTGCCTCACATCTTGACAACCCATTCTAGGCGTGTGCCGTTTTTTCCTTCTTACCCCTTTTTGTTCATCATCTGGCGCAGGTATGCTTCGATGAACGCATTGATTTCTCCATCCATCACTGCCTGCACATTGCCGACTTCCGTTTGCGTGCGGTGGTCTTTAACCAAGCTGTAAGGGTGGAAGACGTATGAACGGATCTGGTTCCCCCAGCCAATCTCCGTCTGTTCCCCTTTCAGTGCTTGCATCTCTTTCTGTTGCTCTTCCAACTTGCGCTCATAGAGACGGGCCTTCAGGATTTTCATCGCTTTTTCCCGGTTCTTGATTTGGGAGCGCTCGGATTGGCACGTCACGACAACCCCGGTGGGAATGTGCGTGATGCGGACCGCCGAATCAGTGGTGTTCACGTGCTGTCCACCCGCGCCACTGGAGCGATAAGTATCAATTTTCAACTCGTCAGGACGCACCTCGATCTCCACATCATTATCAATTTCAGGCATCACATTGCAGGACACGAAGGAAGTGTGTCTGCGGCCCGAAGCGTCAAATGGCGAGATGCGCACAAGCCGGTGCACCCCTTTTTCCGCCTTGAGGTAACCATAGGCGTTAACCCCTTTGATCAGAAGCGTCACGCTTTTGACACCCGCTTCCTCCCCAGGCAGGTAGTCCAACGTTTCCACTTTGTAACCGCTCCGTTCAGCCCAACGGGTGTACATGCGCAAAAGCATTTCCGCCCAGTCTTGCGATTCGGTCCCCCCTGCACCGGGATGGAGTTCCAGAATGGCCGAGTTGCGGTCGTACGGCTCGCTCAGCATCAGCGCCAGCTCAAACGCATCAATCTCTTTGGACAACGAGCGCACCGATTTGGCCAACTCCTCCTGCAAGCCGGCGTCTTCGCCTTCCTCGTTCATCAGTTCGAGCATCACCTGACACTCTTCTTGACTCTCTTCCAACCCGGTCATCACTTCAATCTGATCTTTGAGATGTTTCATCTCATCGATCACTTTTTGCGCCTCATCTTGATTGTCCCAGAAAGTAGGCGAAGCCATTTGCTCCTCCAGTTCACTCAAGCGCGCTTTTTTTTGATCGAGGTCAAAGAGACCCCCTGATGTCCGCCAAACGCTTGGCTGTAGTCGCTAGCTGTTGTTTAATTTCACTCATTTCCATTTTTCATGTCACCTCGACTGACTATTTATGCCTATTATATCGCCAAACCTCTCACTTTAAAAAGGCAGGGAGGGACTCCCTACCTTTCGTTGCCCGACAGTCACGACTTATCCATTTTTCAAGCAACAGTTTTTGTACTTTTTGCCGCTTCCGCAAGGGCATGGGTCATTGCGTCCCACTTTATCCGCCCGGCGAATCGGCTCCTTCTTCGGCGCATCCGCTTCCTGCTCGGAGCTGCCGGAAACGGCGGTCGGATTGACAGCGACTTCTTCGCGCTCCAACTCTTCTTCTTCTGCGATGACCGATTTCATCACATACTTGACGATCTCTTCTTGGATTTCTTGTATCATCGCCTCAAACATGGCGAAGCCTTCAAACTGGTAAGCGCGAAGCGGATTGTCTTGCCCGTACGCGCGCAAGTGGATCCCTTGACGCAATTGTTCCATCGCGTCGATGTGATCCATCCACTTCCGGTCAACAGCGCGCAGAATCACTACTTTGGAAAACTCCTGCAAGCGCTCGTTCCCCAGTTCCTCCTGGCGTTCTTGGTAGTATTTCTTCACTTCTTCAAAGATGTCGTCCACCATCTCCGACGGTTCTTTGCCTTCCAAATCTTCTTCTGTCAGGCGACCTTCGGGCAGTAGATTATTGTTGGCATACTCCACAATCGCCTCAAGATCCCATTCCTCTTCCAAGTCCTCGGAGGTGTGGACTTGCACGATGTTCTCAATCGCCGCTTTGGCCATGTTGAGCACGACATCCTTGAGGTCGTCGCTTTCCAACACTTCACGACGTTGCTTATAAATCACTTCCCGCTGTTGATTTAAAACATCGTCATACTGAAGCACCCAACGACGAGCATCAAAGTTGTTGGCCTCCACCTTGCGTTGCGCATTGGCCACCGCACGGGAGAACATTTTGCCTTCGATGGGCTGGTCTTCAGGCAGCCCCAACCGCTCCAGCATGTTTTCGAGGTTTTCTCCACCAAAGCGGCGCATCAGATCATCTGACAAGGAAAGGTAAAACTGGGAGGAACCCGGATCGCCTTGGCGTCCCGAACGACCACGCAACTGGTTGTCAATCCGCCGGCTCTCATGCCGCTCGGTTCCGATGATGTGCAAACCACCCAGCTCGGCTACACCTTCTCCCAGCACGATGTCCGTTCCGCGACCAGCCATGTTGGTGGCAATGGTCACCGCCCCACGCTGTCCGGCTTGCGCCACAATCTCCGCTTCTCGAGCGTGGTTTTTCGCATTTAACACCTCATGCGGGATGCCACGTCTCTTCAGCAACCGGGACAGACGCTCCGATTTTTCGATCGAGACAGTACCTACCAGCACAGGTTGCCCTTTGGCGTGGCGTTGGGCAATCTCTTCCACCACTGCGTTAAACTTGGCCTCTTCCGTTTTGTATAGCACATCCGACAAGTCTTCACGCAATTGCGGGCGGTTGGTCGGTATCTGATAAACATCCATGTTGTAAATTTTGCGGAACTCTTCTTCTTCCGTCTTTGCCGTACCGGTCATCCCAGACAACTTTTTGTACAGGCGGAAGTAATTTTGCAGGGTGACGGTGGCCAGCGTCATGCTTTCACGCTGCACTTGTAACCCTTCTTTTGCTTCAATCGCCTGGTGCAACCCATCGCTGTAGCGGCGGCCATACATCAAACGGCCTGTAAATTCATCCACGATCACGACGCCATCTTCATTCACTACATAATCTTCGTCGCGCTTCATGATGGCATGGGCTTTCAATGCTTGTTGAATGTGATGGTTTAACGTAACGTGCTTCATGTCGTACAAGTTGTCAACGCCGAGGAAGTTCTCCACTTTTTTCACGCCATCTTCCGTCAGCGATACCTGTTTGGTCTTGATATCAATCGTGTAATCATCGTTTTCTTTCAAGCGACGCACGATGTTGTCGGCGGTGTAATACAAGTCGGTCGCCTTGTTGGCTTGCCCACTGATAATGAGCGGCGTCCGCGCTTCGTCGATCAAGATGCTATCCACCTCGTCGATGATCGCGAAGTTCAACTCACGCTGGGTCAATTGTTCCTTGTACAACACCATGTTATCCCGCAGATAGTCAAAACCAAACTCATTGTTCGTACCGAAGGTGATATCTGCTTGATAAGCGGCCCGCTTTTCCTCCGGCGACATCATCGGCAGATTTAAGCCCACAGTCAACCCCAGGAATTCAAAAACCTGGCCCATCCACTCTTTGTCCCGTTTGGCCAGATAATCGTTGACAGTAACGATGTGGACACCCTTGCCTTCCAACGCGTTCAAATACGCAGGCAAAGTGGACACGAGGGTTTTCCCTTCCCCCGTTTTCATCTCGGCGATGTCCCCTTGGTGAAGCACCATCCCCCCCACGAGCTGCACGCGGAAATGGCGCATATTCAACACGCGTTTCGCCGCTTCCCGCACCACGGCAAACGCCTCTGGCAGAAGGTCGTCCAGCGTCTCCCCTTTTTCCAGTCGGGCCCGGAACTCATCCGTTTTTCCTCTTAATTCCGCATCGCTCAATGCTTGAAACTCTGCTTCCAGCGAGTCGATATGATCCGCGATGCTGAAAAATTTCTTCAATTGCCGTTCGTGTGGATCGAATAATTTCTTAAGGGTACCTAACACCTTATCATCTCCTACTTAGAGTTGGTTTTTTTATGATCTAACGCATTTTCGGCACCGACATTGTCAAAAGGCTACTCATTTCAGTTTATCAAATTTATGCACCTTTTTCACTTGCGCCGTGATAAAAAAGGAGGCGGACCGCTGTTGGGGCCGCCTTACCCCTATTTGCGATTGACCAACTCTTTCAGGATATTGTAGAAACGATGGGCCAATTTTTTGCGGTCCCCTTCGCGGTCAATGTACTCTCGTCCACGCCGCTTGATTTCTTCCCGCTCTTGGTCGCTGAATGAGCGCACGCGTTCAATCGCCTCAGCCAGCCCTTGTGGATTTTCTGCCCCTGCAAAAACCCCGACTTGGTTTTTCTCGACGATCTCACGTACTTCCCCGTCAACCGTGGAGATGATCGGCAAGCCGATAAACGTGTAATCAAATAATTTGTTGGGCCGAGCCCCACGGAACACCTCATTGTCAGCCAAGGAAATGATCCCACAATCAGCCGCATAGGTGTAGTCAAAAATCTCGGACTTGGGCACCGGATCGAGCAAATGAATGTTATCCAATCCTTCTTCTTGCTTGATCTGTTGCAATTTTTCCTTCTCAGGCCCGTCCCCGATTAAGACGATCGCCGTATCCGGCTTTAAGTGCCGCCCTGCTTTCACCACATACTCCAATGCGTTGGCCGGGCCGTGCGCTCCGGTGTAAATAGCTACAAATTGGTCCTCGGTCACGCCCATCTTACGCCGAAAAGCGGTTCGCTTCTCCGGATTTGGCTGCCAAGAACTAACCACAATCCCGTTGGGGATCAAGTCGATTTTGTTCGGGTCGATTCCCTTGTCAGCGATAAACGTGCGTTGATGCTCTGTCAAAACGATGATCTTGTCCGCGTTCCGATACAAGAACGATTCCATCCAAGTGAGCAACTTGACTACATGTTTGTTGTTTAAACCGCCCATCTTGATCAGGGAGTCTGGCCACAAGTCGCGCACTTCCAGCACAAACGGGCAACCTTTCAGCTTAGCCAGCATCCAGCCCGCAAAAGCCGTGAACAAATGGGGCGAAGAAGCGATCAATACATCCGGCTTTTTCTTCAACAAACCAGCTAAAAAGAAGACAACCGCAAAGCTTCCCATGTTGATGATGCGGCGAAAATCGTTCTGTTTGTGAGGAAAAGACCAAAGCCAATTCAACTTCAGCCCTTTCACCTTCTCGATTCCCTCTTTTTCAGCCTCGGTGATAAATGTGCGGCGCGGATGAACGAATTTGGACAAAAACAGGGTTACTTCTGCCTCTTCCTCTTGCGCCCATTCGCGCGCCAGTTCATAATGACGCGTAATTCCCGCAATATTCGGGGGAACGGCATAATGATTGGCTAACCAGATACGCAACTTCTTCACGTCTCCTTATATCCATTCCGATTTATGATCACTGTCATGTTTTCGTACAACCGATTTTCTCCATTATAGCTGAATCTATCTCAAGCCCCTCATCGAGGCGGTTGCTACAGCCAAAAAGCGTCCTGGCCTTTCCATCTGGGGCTTGTACGCTTGGCTCGAAAACATAAAAACCGTGTATATTGTAATATTATTGTCACTATGTTACAGCATCGTAATAGAAACTAGTGACACTGTAACATAAATGGTCTCGGTTTGGGTATCCCTTTTGAAAAATAGTCAAGTTTGACATTGGCGTGACAGGTATGAGGCATGCAGGGTTCCGTCGTGCCACTCATAAGCGTCTTCCCCGCTTCATGACATGATTTCCCGCTTGGAAATGGGCATACCTCAAGTAATTCAACAAAAAACCGGCCCCTTCCCTCTTGTGGAAAGAGCCGGTTCGCCTCGCTTATTTGCCCAAGTCTTTTTGCAGTTGATCCATGATCTTCTCTGCCGCGCGCCCATCGCCAAACACTTCATGCACTTGGGAGAAATCGACTTCAAATCCGTTGACTGCTTCCAAGATGCGGGTTTGATCTGCACCCACCAAGACATTGGTGCCCAGTTCGACTGTCTCGGTCCATTCTGTTTCGTCGCGCATGGTGATGCAAGGCACTTTGGCGAAGAACGCTTCTTTTTGCACCCCGCCGGAATCGGTCAAGATTTTCTTGGCGTTTACTTCCAATTGCAGCATATCCAGATAGCCGATTGGCTCAATCAGCTTCACATTTGGATTGGTGATTTCCAAGCCGAGCGGCGCCAGCTTGCCTTTGGTACGAGGATGGAGCGGCAATACCGCCGGCATCGGCAATTCGTTGATGGCACCGATGATTTGGCTGAGGCGGGCCGGATCATCAGTGTTTTCTGCACGATGCAAAGTGATCAGCACATAACTCCCAGCTTCCAGACCTAAGTCGGACAGGATCGTCGATTTTTCATCGGCCAGGCGGCTGTTGTAACGAACTGCATCCAGCATCACATCGCCGGTCAAGTGAACGCCTTTGGTGATGCCTTCCGTGCGCAGGTGGTTCACCGCCGTCTGCGTGGGGCAGAACAGCCATTCAGACACATGGTCTGTCAACACGCGGTTAATCTCTTCCGGCATCCGCCGGTTGAAACTGCGCAGGCCCGCCTCCACATGGGCGACGGGAATATGCAGTTTGCTTGCTGCAAGCGCGCCCGCCAAGGTGGAGTTGGTGTCGCCATATACCAACACGCAATCCGGCTTCTCTTTTACGATAACTTCTTCCACTTTGGCCAGCATCTCCCCCGTTTGGGCCCCGTGTGATTTGGACCCGACGTGGAGATGGTATTCCGGCACAGGAATGTGCAACTCTTCAAAGAAAACGTCTGACATCGATTTATCATAATGTTGCCCGGTATGTACCAGCACCTCTTGCGCGCGTTCGCGAATGACGCGCGATACGGGAGCCGCCTTGATGAATTGCGGTCTCGCCCCCACAACAGTCAACACTTTCATGTAATTGAAACCTCCTGCATCTCACCAGTCGGAATAGAGAGAATCTTTGTCTGTCCTTTGCTATCATAACACAGGTCGGGTACTTTTCTACAATCGCCACGCCCTCTTATCAAAATAAAAACAGCAACGAGCCCTCCAAAACGATGGGGTCACCACCGCATTGGCAGTTGATCCACTCCCTTGGTTCAAGCGCGCAAAGTAAAAACCCCCCGCCTTCATAGCGGGGGCTTTCTTATCACTCAGGTTCGATCAACCCGTATTTCCCATCTTTCCTTTTGTAAATCACATTCACTTGGTTGGATGCGGCGTTGGTGAACACGAAGAAGTTGTGTCCAAGCATGTCCATTTGAAGCATTGCTTCTTCCGCATCCATCGGCTTGAACTCGAAACGCTTTGTTCGCACGAGATCAAGTTCTTCCTCATCTTGCACCGCCACGGGAGCCGCTTCCATCTCCCGCGCATGCTCTTTGTAACCACTGCGGAAGCTTACATCCTGGCGTGCTTTGCGGTTAATCCGCGTTTTATACTTGCGGATCTGCCGCTCAAGCTTTTCAACCACTAAGTCGACGGATGCGTACATGTCCTCGCTGGATTCTTCAGCACGGACAATCACCCCAGGGAAGGGAATCGTCACTTCCACCCGATGCTGATCTTTGATCACAGCCAAAACGGCGTGGGCTTCAGTCTCGCCGACATCCTCAAAATACCTTTCGAGGCGGCTCAGCTTCCGCTCCACAAATTCATGCAACGCATCTGTTACTTCAAGGTTATGACCACGGATGACATATCTCATAGAGAAATCCTCCTTCCGCTTTGTACTACTTCTATTCCCCGAATTTGATAAAATCCCTCCTCTTTTTTTAAAAAAATACAGAAGAAAATTAAGGAAATCTTAAATAAACACACATAGAATTGTAATATTATTCAAAAATAGCAACTCGCGCTGGGCTTGAGCTTTCTTTTTTTCGGAAATTAAAAAGCCCCCCAGAGCAAGCTCTAGGGAGCGGGAAATTCGTTGTTTCCAAAGCGAATTACTTTTTCACAACGTTTGCAGCCTGTGGTCCACGGGAACCCTCTACGATTTCAAATTCAACTTCTTGACCTTCTTCCAGCGACTTGAAGCCTTCCATTTGAATAGCGGTGTAGTGTACGAATACGTCTTCGCCACCCTCACGCTCGATGAAGCCATAGCCTTTTTCCGCGTTAAACCACTTGACTTTGCCTTGCATAAAACACAATCCCTTCTCAAATCGTAGTCGTCGCATAAAGAACGCACTCTTATGCCACTTAACTATACCATTTGTCTAAAAATACTGTCAAGGTAGTACTTTAAGCCTACAAACGGGCGCCACCTTTTCTCAAATGAGCGCCGATAGTCAGATAAAGCAAATTGAAAATGACATGGGAACGTAGGCCCTTAGTCAGCATAGGCATCACAACACTTTACTCAAAAAGGTCTTCAAGCGTTCGTGTTTAGGCCGGGAGAAGATCTCGGACGGCGAACCTTCCTCAACAATTCGGCCATCATCCATAAAGATGACCCGGTCGCTCACTTCACGGGCGAATCCCATCTCATGGGTGACGACGACCATCGTCATCCCTTCCTCGGCCAATTGTTTCATCACGTCCAACACTTCTTTGACCATCTCCGGGTCCAAAGCAGAGGTCGGCTCGTCAAACAGCATCAACTTAGGTTCCATTGCCAACGCCCTGGCGATGGCAACCCGCTGCTTCTGCCCGCCCGACAACTCGCCGGGAAAAGCTTCGGCCTTGGACCGCAATCCCACTTTATCCAACAGCGCCAACGCTTTGGCCTCAGCTTGCTCTTTCGGCCATTTGCGCACATGAATCGGCGCCAACGTGATGTTGTCCAACACGTTTTTATGCGGAAACAATTCAAACTGCTGAAACACCATCCCCACTTCTGTGCGAACGCGGTTGATATCCGTCTTGGGGTCCGTCAGGTCAAACCCGCCGACCACGACACGACCTGAACTCACTCGCTCCAACAGATTAAGACAACGCAGAAAAGTGCTTTTGCCGGAACCGCTGGGCCCAATCACACAAACCACTTCTGATTCTCCGATTTGTACATGGATGTCTTTGAGCACATGATGATCGCCAAACCGCTTATTGAGATTTTCTACTTGGATCATTTGTCTCACCCTTTCCGTCCGTTTGGATCTAACCGTCTTTCCATATAGCCCACCAGACGGGATAACACCAGGGTCAGCACCAAGTACACCAAAGCCGCGGTAATGTAAGGGGGCCATCTTACAAACGTGTTCTTGGCCGTGGCGAACGCCGCATATGTGATGTCGTTGACGGCGATGACCGTGACCAGGGAGCTATCTTTGAGCAAAGCGATAAACTCATTGCCTAACGGCGGCAACATGCGTTTAAAAGCCTGGGGGAGAACAACCAGCTTCATCGCTTGCCGATAAGTCATCCCAAGCGAGCGCGCCGCTTCCATCTGTCCTTTGTCAATCGATTGAATGCCACCCCGGAAGATTTCGGCAATGTACGCCCCAGCATTTAGCGACAGTGCGATAAAACTGGAAGTCGCAGCGTCAGGCGCAGGGAGGCCGAGCAGATCTTGGAACAACGCCGGCAATACGGCAAAATGAATAGCCAAAATTTGGAGCAAAAGCGGTGTCCCCCGGAAGAGATCCACATAGGCGACCGCCGGCAGACGCAACCACGCTTTGTCCGATAATCTCATCAATCCCAATATAAGTCCGATGAACAAGCCCGCTGCGACCGCCACCACGGTTAGTTGAATGGTCATCCAAAGACCACGGATGAACAACTCCTGGTATTCTACGATGACAGACCAATTCCACTCCATAGTTATCCACAACCCCCTTCACTTGAACTCATCTCTTTTCAGTTATTAACAGACTTATCCACATTATCCACAACGTCCACAGGCAGTTTTCCACACAATTTGTAAACAAGTTATCCACAAAAACAAGGGTTGCGCATAGGAGCAACTGAAGTGACCGTCACACGGGTGCGAAAACGATGATTTGTCCCCGTTCTCCCTCCGCTCAATGCTTGTCCCCCGTAGTAAAATTGGCTTTGCGCCGTTTACTTGTGGTCACCAAAATATTTTTGATAGATTTTGTCATACTCGCCGTTCTCTTTTACTTTTTTCAAGCCTTCATTCAGCTTGTTCAGCATATCTTTGTTGCCCTTTTTCACGGCCATTCCGTATTGTTCAACCGGCAAGGAAGTATCCTCCACAATGTTGAATTTGCCTTCGCCCAATTTTTTATTGAACTCCACCACCACAGCACTATCGACTACCACAGCATCCAAGCGACCGATCTGCAAATCATTAATGGCCGAAGGCGTTTCGTCGTAAGCCTTGATTCCTTCATACGTCTTGCCAAACACTCCTTGGACAACTGCTTCTCCCGTAGTGGCTGCCTGCACCCCGATCTTCTTCCCTTTCAATTCATTCAGCGTCTTGATATTTGAATTTTTCGGCACCAGGATATATTGCTTGGCGTCAAAATAAGGCGTTGTAAAATCAACGGTTTGTTTGCGGTCATCAGTAATCGTAATCGCCGCCACACCGACATCCACTTTGTCCCGGCTGAGCCCTTCAAAAATAGCGTCAAATCCCATATGAGTGATTTGCACTTCCATTCCCACGGCTTTGCCAATGGCGTGAATCAGTTCAGCATCAAATCCGCTGATTTCCCCATTTCCCTCTTGAAATTCAAACGGAGGAAACTCGGCATTGGTACCAACCTGAATCACATTGTCTGCTTTCGTTTGCGACTGCCCCCCGCAACCGGTTAGCAAACCGGACAGAATCACTGCCAACGCCGCGAACAGCATCCCTTTTTTTCTCATCGCCATCTCTCCTTTTTTAATAATGAATATCTAATCATTGCAAAATATCGTGCCCCAACAAGTCGTTTGAATGGATTTATTATACATTTGAATGGTTATTTATGCAATAACAATACTTTTCCATTCATGTTCACACCTTCACAAAAACCCTTTTTGCATGACCATTTTCCTGTTTCTGTATATCTGCAACCCGTCTCTCACCCTCTCTTATAAGTATGCAAAACACCCATTCGCCCCAATTGCTTTGGCCCCTTCTCCCTACAAACAACAAACACCCCGGCCAAGTGTACTCTTGGCCAGGGTGTTGTTTTCATTACTGGTTTACCAGTTCTTTTAATTGCTTGCCTGGTTTAAAGGCTGGGACTTTGCTAGCTTCAATCGTAATTTCTTCTCCCGTTTGGGGATTGCGGCCTGTCCGCGCTGCCCGTTCACGCACTTCAAAATTACCGAAGCCGATCAGGGTCACCTTCTCACCTCCGCTCAGCGCTTCAGAAATCGTTTGAAAAACGCTGTCAATGATCAGGCCCGCCTCTTTCTTTGTTTTTCCCGTGCTTTCCGCTACACGTTCAATCAATTCCGTTTTGTTCATGTTCAACTCTCCTTTAATTTAGGTACTGTCTATGAAAATGCCTATCATAAGGTGTTGACGAGTTTGATCGTTTCTATACCTCTTTTATCTAGCAAACGTCACGGAACAGACTTTTTTCACGCCAGCCTGCCGCAACGGTTTCGCACACTCTCGCACGGTCGCCCCCGTCGTGTACACATCATCGACAATGAGAACAACCTGATTGGCCAATTGCCTCTTCCACGCTCCGTCCGCGAGGATCACACTTCCTCCCAGCGCTGACAAACGTTCTTCGCGCGTCCGCTTGCTCTGGTAAGCTGTATCCTTGTTTCGTACAAGCAAAGGGCACACGGGCAACCTCAATCTCCGTCCCACTTCATCCGCCAGCTTCTCCGCTTGATTAAATCCCCGCTGAATCAATCGCTCTTCATGAAGAGGCACAAACGTGACGAGTGAAATGTTTTCTCTGGCGTAATGCACCCGCGCCACTTCAGCCATCCACCGTCCCATCGGCGTCGCCAAGCCCTCTTTGCCGCGATATTTGAAGAGCCGCACCCACGCCGCCACTTGTTGGGTGTAGGCAACGGGGCTTCGATTCATCACCCTTTCCTCTTCAGCGATCCGAACGCAATCAAAACAGACGTCCGCCGATGGCGCTTTATCAAACCCGCGGCCGCACACTTGGCAGATTGGCTCCCTGATTGGCTGCAACGCTTCCAAGCAAACTGGACAAAAGCGCTTTTCCGGAGGCGCGAATAAACGAGCCTGCATCGGAGTGCCGCAAAACCAACAAGCGGATGAAGGCGGAAACAGAAACGACCACCACTCCTTCAATGTGAATACGCCTCTTTTTGGAGAAATCCTTCTTTTGCCGCCCAATGATTTAGCTGCTTGATCTCTTTCAGCGCCTTGATCTGAGCCTCGGTTCGTTCTTCCGCCACAAACCACACCTCACCCTCTTGATAGTCAGCCCGTCGCCCCACCCGGCCCGCAATTTGCACTAAACCTGCTCGGTCGAATACAGGATGGTCGGCGCCTAACACAAGTACATGCACGCGCGGTACAGTAACCCCACGCTCCAAAATGGTCGTGGTAACCAGCCATTTGCGGCTGCCATCCCTAAACCGTGCCACCTCTTCTTCCCGGTCGGGCTGCGCGGCGTAAACACCGGCGATCTCTTCCTGCGGCCAGCCCTGGCCGATCAACCACGTCACTACAACCTTCACATCCTGCACGCGGGGCACGAACAACATCGCTTGTCCAGATCGCGCCTCCACCTGTTTCAAAAATTGCTTCACAACAGGGATTGGCCGATACCGCCTCAGCTTGCGCCACAATCCCCACACCACCGCCAACCGGGGTTCGGGGAGGGGGAAGCCATGGTGACGTGCTGGCAAAACGACACATGGCAACCGCCCTTGTTTCGCTAAACTTTGCCATCCAGCCGGTGGCGTCGCCGTCAACAGCACTTGTTTGCCCGATGGGGCCAAGGCTCGGTGAAGCCCCTGTTCCAGCGCATGGTTGCCGTACAACGGAAACGCATCAACTTCATCGACGACCATCCATTCAAACGCCTGTGCAAATCGCCACATCTGATGCGCCGTGGCGACAACCACTTCCCCGGTGAGCCAAGCATCCGCCGAACCGCCATGCAACGCCAAGACACGAACCCGATTGAACGCTGGCCTGATGCGCGGTGCCAGTTCAAGCACCACGTCTTTTCTCGGGGTCACCCATGCCACTTTCTTTCCTGCCCGCAAAGCTTCTTCCAACAACGGGAACATCATCTCCGTCTTGCCTGCTCCCGTCACCGCCCAGACAAGAACCTGCCGCGCCGAGCCGCACAAGTGCCCTCTCAACTCTGTCACCGCCCGCCGTTGAGCTACAGTGAGCGAATGTCGGGTCGCACCAACCTGCACTTCAGGCAATGACGAAACGGCGCCTGAAGCCCGCCCCGGTGTCTTTGTAAACAGAAAAAAAGGCGTACAGGTTCGAGAACGGCCCATAATCAGGCACGTTTCACAGACGACACAATGTTCTTGGCAACTGGCGCAAGCTCGCACTACCAATGTGCCCCCACCTGCTCCACACCGTTCGCATCGCCAATGCCAAGCTGGCCGGGCGCTGTCAACTCCCGGCCTCATATCGCATTCCCCTTCCAATATCAGCCATTGCAACACGCGCAGCAATCTTTCTGAAGCATCTGTTTGCCCATGTTTGAACAACAACGCTTCAATCTCTTCCAACAGTAGCGCCCTGCCTGTCAAAAGCGGTATCCACTTCTGTCCGGTCTGTTTCACTTCATCCCAATCCCTGTCAGTAAGCGCCGGCAGTGGTGCCAGCCCCGTTTTCATATGGTGCGGCAGGCTTCGTTTGCGGATGAAGGCGGCGGCCAACCCAACCGAACGGGTTGCGCCTAACCAAGTGATCTGCCGGCCCCGCTCCCGCCAATGCCGCTCATCTACTTCAAGGGCTAGACTCATTCGCCACTCCTCGTCTCCTGCCACCTGATAAAGGGCAATCTTCATCAGAACCTCCTTCGATCGACATAATTTACCATTATTTTGCAATAAACGGACCATTTCCTTTTTTGCGCATTAAAAAACAGGCCGTATCGGCCTGTACGCAGGTGATCCGTATGACACGAAAATAATTCAACTCTCCCGTCTCTTGTCCTTTATACCAACCATCGCTCTGGCAAAGCTACTGTCATGCTTCACGCTAAATTGCGTTCCGATTCATTGTCCCCATTGGCTTCCATTTTGCGCAAATCAAGCACCACCAGTTTTTCCTTGCCCTGTTCCTGTGCCTGCAACCACTTTGAAATGGCCTCATCTGTCTGGTGCTCCTCATCTATGTGCAAAACTTCCAGATGAGGAAAACGATGTATCAACCGTTCGAGGATCGCCTTGGTATCATCTGTGGAGCCTGTGTCGATGCAAGTGATTTTGCCCGGTTTGCCTTTGGCATCCTTCCAACCATGATATGACCGGATCATCCATTCAACCGCTTGCTGGCTGTTTTCCGTGATGAGCACAAGATGGACAGCCTTGTTATGATAAGTGTTTCCATAAAAGTTGGGAATCGTTTTGACCAAAAAAATGACAGCGAAACAAAGGGCTGCACTCCATAGAACCCAATGTTCCATCACATCGCCCCTCCTCTTCTGATCATTCTATGCGAGAAAGGCAGGGTTTGTGTGCATACCTACGACTAGGCTAAATCAGTTGTACCCATCCATACTTCAAGGCAAGCAACACAGCTTGTGTGCGATCCTGGACGTTTAATTTATAAAGGATGTTGCTAACATGGTTTTTTACTGTTTTTTCACTGATATACAAATGTTCACTGATCGCTCGATTATTTTTTCCCTGTGACATCAACCTCAAAACTTCCATTTCCCTATATGTCAACACTTCTTGCCATGAGAGTGGAGGAAGCGAAGCGTAGTGATAATACATCGCCCCCTCCATCCGGCTAAGGCGACGCAGTTCATTCACTAACCGTCCCATCATGATCGGATGGATGTAAACGCCTCCATGAGCGATAACGCGAATCGCTTCTATCAAGGAAGCCATCTTTAGATCCTTCAATAGATATCCTGACGCCCCGGAGCGAATCGTTTCTAGCGCATACGGATCCGCGCGTTCAGACAAGATAAGGATTTTTGTGTGAGGAGCCATTTGACTCAGACGGTACGTCGTTTCCACCCCGTCAACACGGGGCAAATGCAAGTCCAACACCACGAGATGGGGTGCCGTGGTTCCACAGATCAAGGGGACATCGTAGCCATCCATGCATTCCCCAACCAACACCATGTCTTTCTCCTTTTCCACCGCTTGCTTCAATGCTTGGCGGTACTCCGCATCCGCGTCGGCAATAAATACGCGGATCGGCAATGACAGTTCTGTCTCGGGGCGATTCCCGTTGCCATGTCCAGTCTGTGGCTTCCTCTCTTGCAAAGGGCTCACTCCCTTCTCATAATATTCGCTCTTATTTAAATTTTATCACGAAAAGATGAAACTAGAAACTGCAAAGAAACCCGGATCAAACACAAACAAAGGAATTCGCGGATATAACCGCTAACCCTTGCTTTCAATAAACAAATGGAAATTCGACCTTTCTGCCAACCTCTTGTTGTTTTTACAAAAAAACAGCTGGAATGCTGGCAATTGCGACATGCATTTGACGTCAGAGCTACTAGGTGTCAGCACAGGCCTTTCACCGATTGCATTTTTCAGCGCCATGTTATACTTTTAGCCTAGATGTAATTATTCTGAAAAGGTGAGCAATCGTCAACCCTTACTGACAAAATTACCCGTCAAAACCTTTCCCTTATTTATTTATCTTCATGCACCCTCCGCCCCGAAAAATAATTTTCCATCCAGACTCAAAACTTGAAGCCTCTTATGCAGACAGGAGTGAATCCCCATGACCTCTCATCATGTACCTACCGTTTCTGCTGAACCGCGCATCCACCGACGAAAATTCCTCAAGCTGTCCCTTGCCCTTGGTGCGCTCTGTCTCGGCGCGCCGCTTTATGCTGGCATCATTGAAGTAAGCTGGCTGGAAACAACTCGCCTCACTCTTCGCTCGCCGCGCCTGCCCACTTCATTTGACGGGATGCGGATTGTACACATCAGCGATCTGCATTTTGGTCACCACTTCGATCTCTCCCAGTTGGACGTCATCATCGGGCGTGTAGAAGCACTTAAGCCAGATCTGCTCTGTTTCACTGGCGATCTGATCGACGATCAGCTTTTAATCACGGAAGCTAAGAGCATCTCCCGCCGATTTCAACAATGCAACCCGCCGCTCGGCAAGTTTGCTGTACTGGGAAACCATGATTACTTTGGAGACGTGGCGTTGGTCAAACAAGCCCTAAGCGATGGGGGCTTTCATGTGTTGATCAATCAAGTCTACCCACTGGTCAAAGGCACGGATACCCTCTACCTGTCCGGATTGGATGACCATATGGAAGGGCAACCCGACTTGGAAGCGGTGCTGGCCCAATTGCCAAATGACCCCCATGCCTTCCACCTCCTCTTGGCCCATGAGCCTGACTCAGCAGCAACCCATCGCACAGCTCCCATCGATTTGCAATTGTCCGGGCACAGCCATGGCGGGCAAATCCGTTTGCCTTTTTTGGGAGCACCGATCACTCCTCCTGGAGGCCGACGTTATCCGGCAGGTCTCTACCGGCTTAATGAGCGATTTACCTTGTACACC
Organism: Laceyella sacchari; assembly: GCF_004343255.1. Classification (GTDB taxonomy): domain Bacteria; phylum Bacillota; class Bacilli; order Thermoactinomycetales; family Thermoactinomycetaceae; genus Laceyella; species Laceyella sacchari. Next base: position 439,066 of record NZ_SMDD01000002.1, read on the forward strand.
AACCGCGGAATCGGCACCACCATCCTCCCCTTGCGGTTCTTGTGCCGGCCGGAGATCACCGTCCTTGAATTAAAAAGGGGATAACAAAGCAAACGAAAAAGCCCAATGTCAAAATGACATTGGGCTTTTCAATTCGCCTTACAGCACAGCTGCAGCGTCAGCTTTCAACGCTTCCGCTTTATCCGTTTTCTCCCATGGCAGCTCCACATCAGTGCGGCCGAAATGACCGTAAGCAGCCGTTTGGCGATAGATCGGACGGCGCAAATCGAGTTGGCGAATAATTCCGGCTGGACGCAGATCAAAGTGCTTTTTCACCAGCTCCACCAATACCTCTTCGCTCAGTTTACCTGTGCCAAAGGTTTCAACGCGGATGGAAACAGGGCGGGCAACGCCGATCGCGTAAGCCAATTGCACTTCGCACTTATCAGCCAAACCGGCAGCCACGATGTTTTTGGCAACGTAACGCGCTGCATACGCGCCGGAACGGTCCACTTTGGTCGGGTCTTTTCCGGAGAAGGCCCCACCGCCGTGGCGAGCGTATCCACCATATGTGTCAACGATGATTTTGCGGCCGGTCAAACCAGCATCTCCTTGCGGCCCACCGATAACAAACCGACCGGTGGGGTTGATGAAGAATTTAGTCGCTTCGTCCATCATGTCCGCCGGCACGATTGGATTGATCACATGGGTTTGGATATCTTGTTTAATTTGATCCAAGCTGATGTCTTCCGCATGTTGTGTTGATACCACAACCGTGTCAATGCGCACGGGCTTGTCGTCTTCATACTCCACCGACACTTGGGTTTTTCCGTCCGGGCGCAGGTACGGCAGGGTGCCGTTCACACGGACTTCATGCAGGCGGCGAGCCAATTTATGTGCCAAAGAGATTGGCAATGGCATCAGTTCGTCTGTTTCATTGCAGGCGAAACCAAACATAAGACCTTGGTCGCCGGCGCCAATCGCTTCGATTTCGTCTTCGGTCATGGACCCTTCACGTTTTTCCAGCGCTTGGTCAACCCCTTGCGCAATGTCAGGGGATTGCTCGTCAATCGAGGTCAGCACCGCGCAAGTATCCGCGTCAAATCCGAATTTGGCACGGGTGTAACCGATATCGCGGATCGTTTGACGAACCAGCTTTGGAATGTCCACATAGCAAGATGTGGAGATTTCACCCGCTACCAACACCAAACCGGTGGTCACGGATGTTTCGCATGCCACGCGGGCATTTGGGTCTTTTTCTAGAATTGCATCCAGAATGGAGTCGGAGATTTGGTCACAGATTTTATCCGGATGACCTACGGTTACCGACTCAGAAGTAAATATGCTGCGTTTTTTCTCTGCCATTGGTTTTCCCCCTTCGCGCAATCAGTCGCAAATAAAAAACCCTTTCCATCGAGGAAAGGTGCTGTGTTCTCCTTTTGATAACATCCTCGAGACTTTGTGGAGCAAGTCTTCTGCCTTCATCTTCATCTGGTTATAAGGAGACGAGTTCTACATCATCAATAGAATAACCTAAAGACCCTGCAATTACAACTAAGATCTATGGGAAAACAACACTTTTATATGCATCACGTCGCCCCTTCCCGAGCAAGGTGTATACAGGCCATGTTCATGGTGCCGGGCAAGCGGCATCACGACCTGCGGTTGAGCGACCTATTAATCTTTTTTATTTTTGTGGCGTGTACCGGATCACCACATGGTAGGGACGATCCGCTATATTGCCATCGTAATCGCTAATGCAAATCCGGTATCTTCCCGGACCCACCCGAACCCGAATTTCTTCCTGCTCCCCTTCGTCTCCCTGGTCTTCTTGCACATCTATACGCCCCGCAAAAGGATGTTGCAACACGGGGTCGAACCGCGGAGTCAAAGGCCGCACTTCGAGTGTGAGTCGACCTGGCTCGGCGATCCGCAATTCCAACCAATCCCGGTCGTTATGCCGATCCATGGTACCCTCAATGATTTGAATTCCCGGTCTGACAGAAATTACCGCTGCTTGGTCGGCATCATCGTTGGGCTCCATCGCATCGGGGCCGAGGAGATCTTGGCTGGTCAAGCGATAATGCGCCTCCCTTTTATCCAGCCCTTCCACTCTGAGCTGCACATGGCCCACTTCCACCGGAAATCGCACGTTTCCTTGCCTTGAGATTCGCGTGCGGCAGAGCGTACGCCCCCGCTCATCATACGCTTCTAGCAACAACTCGGGAGCAGGCCCTTGCACAGACACTTGCAGTTCCAACCATCCTTTTTGATGGATTTGTTGCTCAAATAGGTCCGGATCGCCGCGCCGGCTCACTCCGTACACTTCTAAGCCACTCGCGATGGGCTTAGCTTCCTCCTTGCGGTCATTTGGCTCATAGGGATCTGGATGCAATGTCCCGCGAATCGCTTGAGCGGCATCTACCTGCCCGTAGCCCATCTGCTCATCCCAACGCCAAGCGGAAGAAGTAGGCCGGCGGGCGGTCTGCATCAAGTGCCGCCTCACCTCTGCCGGTGTGTATTCGGGATGCAATTGCCATACCAAGGCGGCGACAGCAGCCACTTGCGGAGCAGCAAATGAGGTTCCATTCTGCATGAGCGGATTTTCTTCAGGTGTCAAGCGAATATTTTCCCCCGGTGCGACCAAATCAATTCCCGGCCCCCAATTGGACGTGGGGTCGTGCCGGCCGTCCTGGGTAACGGCCCCTACCGCTAGCACGGTGGGATAAGCCGCTGGAAAGTACAACGGGTGATCAAATGCCAAGCGCCCCTGTTCATCATACTTGGCGTTGCCCACCGCCGCTACGATCAACACACCTTTCCGCTCCGCCTCGGCGACAGCCTCTGCCAACGCTGGGTGGTGACGCCAACTTCCTTGAGCCAACACGATAATTCGGGCCTTACGTGAGATCGCCTCTCGGATGCCGGCAATGGTGCGGCTCATTTGGCCATCATTGCCATCTTCCATCACTTTGACCGGCATGATCCGACCTTGCCCCATGGGCGTTCGCCATTGCCCCGCTCCCCACACGGAAGCGATGACTCCTGCCACTTTCGTTCCATGACCCATCCGGTCGTGAGGTGGTTCATCGGGAAAACGAAGATTAACTCCAGGTACCAAATAGGGTTGCAACAGGGGATGCTGCAAGTCGACTCCTGTGTCCACGACCGCTACCACCAGCGGGTCCGTCCCCAACGAATCACTTCGCCGCATGAACGCTTGCCATGCCTCCGGCGCTTTAATCTGCTCCAGAAACGGAAGCCGAAACGCATCGGGTTCTTGCGCTGGCAACGGCTCTGGCTGACCTGCCTGCTCCCGCGCCCGTTCTGATCCGTCAGATGAAACAGAGCCCATGACAAATACAATCGCAAAGATCGATCTCGCAAGCATTCGGACAAATGTCATCGCTCTCACCATTGACCGTGTCAAACAAAAACGGCGCAAAAAATGGACATTCCGTATCATTTCCATCGTCACTGTCCTCGTGTTAGGATTCGGGCTGTACTTTGGTTCGCAAATTTGGGGCGTATTCGCCAACGGTGGCAAAGATCTCAAAAAGTCCGACCTGCGCGAAAAAGAAGTCGAAATCAAAAACGAACCATTCACTGTGCTTTTGCTCGGAACCGACCAGCGGACGACACGTCCCAATGATTGGCGGGCTGATGTCATGATCGTGGCTGCCATCAATCCCAAAACCAAAACGGCTAAAGTCGTAAGCGTTCCACGCGACACCTATATCACCATCCCCAACTCCGGTGGTGTAAAAACGAAAATCAACGCGGCTGCATACTATGGTCGCCAATCCGGTGTGGGCGATGTGGAAAACGTTCGCAAAACCCTGGAAGAATTGCTTCATGTGCCAATCGACTACTACGCACGCATCAATTTCCAAGGGTTTGAAGACATTGTGGATGCATTAGGCGGCATTCAAGTGACTCCCAAGTTCAAATTCACCCAAGCGATGATCGGTGGAGGCTACGCCAAGTTCTATCCAGGAAACACTTACAACCTCAATGGAAAAAAAGCACTGGCTTACGTGCGGGAACGGCATGAAGACCCCCGGGGCGATCTGGGGCGCAATGAACGGCAACGGGAAGTCGTCGCCCAACTGATCGACAAACTGGCCAGTTTCGACGGGGTAACCAAGTTTAGCGAAGTGTCGAAAGCGGTTGGCAAAAACTTTGAATACAGCTTTGATATCACCGATTTCCCAGCTCTGGTGAAGATTTACCAAGGGATTCCGAAACAGAACATCGAAACCATACAAATAAAAGTATTTGACGATAAAGTCCCTGGTTCCGGCGCAGTGTTGCGCATTCCTGAAGAAGAGAAACAACGGATCAGACAACTACTGCAAACGCAATTGGAGTACAAGCCCAAAGAAGGGCAATTGAATAATGAGAACAGTGACGTTGACGGCACAACAGACAGCGGGAGCGATGGCAACTAGGGAGGCCATCACTCCCTTTTCTTTTCCATCCATATGCGGACAGCAACACAAATAGACGAAGCACGTTTACAAACTACAAAACAAAGGGAATGATAACGATACAAAGGCTTTTAATCCCGGCAGATTAGGCGCAATATTCCGCCTTCTTTTATCACATCCGAAAAACCCCCGGCTTCAGCAAATACCGCAAAGAGAGGTATGTGCCATGAACAAAGTGGATCAGCGCCGCGCCCTGCGCAAACGGCGCAAAAAATGGTTCAAATATTTGACCGTAACAGTCATCCTGTTGGTGTTGGGCTTCGGCATTTACTATGGATCCCTGCTGTGGGGCGCCTTGGCCGACAGCAGCAATCGCTTGGATACCTCAGCCTTGCGGGACCAAGAAGTAAAAATCAAAGAAGACCCGTTTACCGTCTTATTGATCGGCACCGATCAACGCACTACCCGGCCCAATGATTTTCGGACTGATGTGCTGATGCTGGCCGCGATCAATCCGAAGACACAATCGATCCTGTTGGTTAGCATTCCCCGGGACGTCTATATGACCATCCCCAATTCCAATGGTGTGAAAACACGCATCAACGCCGCCCCCTTCTACGGTAGGCAATCGGGGGTGGGTGTGGTCGAAAACACGCGGGAGGCTGTGCAAAATCTGCTTCACATTCCCGTCGATTATTATGCGATGATCAATTTTCAAGGGTTTGAAGACATTGTCGACTCCTTAGGTGGAATCGATGTCAACGTGAAGCAATCTTTCTCACAAGCGATGATCGGTGGAGGCAAAGCGGTCTTCCGGCCGGGAATGATGCACTTAAATGGCAAACAGGCCCTCGCCTATGTACGCAATCGCAAAGATGTCGCCGGAGGGGATTTTGCCCGCAATGAACGTCAGCAAGAAGTCATCGGCCTGTTGCTGGACAAATTGGTCAGTTTTGATGGCATCAGTCAATTTTCAAAGATCACATCCGCGCTCGGCAATAACTTCCAACATGGGTTTCGGTTGGACGATATCCCCGCCTTGATCAAAGTGTATCGTGAGATACCCAAACAAAACATCCGTAGCATCCACATCAAAGTGGTCGACATCAAAGTTGGTGGCGCGGATATGCTTGACATCCCACAGTCTGAAAAGAAGCGAATCCGCAAATTGCTCCAGCAACAATTGGAATATCAACCGAAAGCGGAATGGCTCGACCAAACCGATGATAACCTCGCATCTGATGCAACAAATTAATCACAAGAATGTCAAATTTCTTCAACGCCCTGTCCATTGCGCCTGTAAAGAATTTTACTATAATCGAGTTATAATCTTTCCCCGTATCTAAATTCTCAGTATGCATTTTTATATATAAAATCTAAATACTAAAGTTACCAAGACTAATTCATTCATGTAAGGAGCAGACAATGTCATTTGATAAACAAACAACACCTCCCCACAACAACCGCAAGCGCCTAATTCAGCGCATCGCCATCCTTCTTCTGCTTATTGTGGTCGGTGTCGGAATATATTTTGGCACCCAACTCTGGGGCGTCTTCGCCAAAACCGGAAAATCATTAAAAAAATCCACTTGGCGGACGGAAAAAGTGGTCCTCGAGGAAAAAGACCCCTTCACTGTGTTGTTGATCGGTACGGACCAGCGTAGCACCGACCCTAACAATTGGCGTTCCGATGTCTTGATCTTGGCCGCTGTCAACCCTAAAACCAATTCCATCAAATTAATTAGTATTCCCCGGGATTTCTATGTCAAGATCGCTAATACGAATGTAAGAACGAAAATTAACGCCGCCGCAGCTTACGGTCGGATGAAAGGGATCGGCGAAGTAGAAAATATCAGACAAACGATAGAAAACATTTTCCATGTTCCCATTGATTATTATGCTAAAGTAAACTTCAAAGGCTTTGAAGATCTTGTTGATGCTTTAGGCGGCGTTGATGTCAATGTGAAAAAGCCATTCAAACAACGTGCGATCGGCGGAAAAATGATTGTTTTTGAACCAGGACCGCGCCATTTGAACGGCCCTGAAGCCTTAGCCTATGTGCGCAACCGTAAATCATTTGCTGAAGGGGATTTTGCCCGTAATGAACGCCAACGGGAGGTTATCTCGCAACTAATTGACAAAATGACCAGCATCGACGGAGTTACCAAGTTCAACCAAGTTACCAAGGCCGTGGGTAATAACTTTGACCATAGCTTCCATTTCAAAGAGATCCCTTCTCTGATTAAAACATATCAGCAAATTCCCAAAGAAAGAATTGAAACCGTCACCTTTGAAGCCTATCCTAAAATGTATGCCCGCTCCGGTTCGGTCGTCATCATTCCCAAAACGGAAATTCAACGGCTTAGCCAAATTCTGCATCAACAATTGGAGTACAAGCCTGATGATGACATGATTAATAAGACCGAAGGGGAAGAGATCGAATCCCCTGCTAATCGTTGATAAAAAGAAAGCGATGGCCGGCCATCCCGGAACCATCGCTTTCTCTTTGGCCTCTATGCCCAATTCCCCTATAATAAGGTGGAAGGGTGTGAAACGAACGATGAAACCAGACAGCTATCTAACCATAGCCCCTTATGGGGAAACAGAAATTATCATCCAAAAATCTCGCTTCATTTGCCGTGCTAAACATGTGGCAACTGAAGCGGAAGCCGTCCAATTCGTACAGGAAATCTCCAAAAAGCATTGGGATGCGACCCATAATTGCTACGCTTATCACATCACCGAAACCACGCAGAAATCCTCCGATGACGGAGAGCCTGCCGGAACGGCGGGAAGGCCTATCCTTGAAGTGATCCACGCCAAGCAGTGTCTGTACACTGCCGTCGTCGTCACCCGCTATTTTGGTGGAATCAAGCTGGGCGCAGGCGGATTGGTGCGCGCTTACAGCCAAGGAGCCGCGGCGGCGATTGAAGCGGCTGGGCTCGTCAAACGGATGATGCATCAACAAGTGATAATCACATTTGATTATTCTTTCATGGGCAAAATGGAACATGAATTGCATCGAACCGGTTATCTATTGGAGACGCCGTCCTTTGCCGACAAAGTGAGTTGGGCCGTTTGGACACCACTGGGCGAAGAACAAAAACTGATTGAGCAAGTAACCAACTGGACCCACGGCCAGGCGGTGCTATCGCTCGGTGAAGCCGAATATAAAGATGTGCCCCTTTAAAGGCATCTAGATGGGAACATCATCGCGGCTTCCGCTACTGATTAAACAATGAAGAGCCACACCCTGTAAATGGGGTGTGGCTCTTGCAACTTTAAAACGCCGGCACGACAGACCCGTTATACTTTTTGAGGATAAAGTCTTTTACCTTTTGCGAAGTGAGTACCTTCACCAATTTTTGAACGCGTGGATCATTTTCATTGCCTTTTTTCACGGCCAATACGTTGACGTACGGAGAATCTTTTCCTTCAATAAACAGAGCATCTTTCAACGGATTCAGTTTTGCTTGCAAGGCATAATTGGTGTTGATCACTGCGAAATCGACTTGATCCAGCATACGTGGCAACGTCGCAGCTTCCAGCAGCTTAAATTGCAGGTTTTTTGGATTTTCTTTGATGTTTTTCAGCGTTTTGTCACCTTGACGGTTGTCCAGCTTAATCAAATTGTTTTGATCCAACAGCAGCAAAACACGTGTGATTTCACTGGTTGCGTTAGGCAGAGCGACTGTGGCTCCGTTTTTCAGTTCACTGATGTTTTTGATTTTGTTGGAATACGCCCCCATCGGCTCAATGTGAACCCCAGCCACTTTCACCAAGTGATACCCTTTTTCTTTGTTGGTGGCTTCCATCCAAGGAATGTGTTGAAAGAAATTGGCGTCGATCTGCCCTTCTTCCACACTTTTATTCGGCAACACATAATCTTGGAACGCTTGGATCTTCAACTCCACTCCCTGCTTTTCCAATTCCGGCTGAACAAACTTCAGAATTTCCTCATGTGGAATGGGCGACGCCCCCACCGTCAACACTGCTGATTCATCTTTCTTTCCGCAACCCACGCCAAACGCGGCCACCAATGCGACCAAACCTGCCGCAATCCATCTTTTCATTTTCATCATTGCCATCCTCCCATGCATCAACTTATTTAATAAAATCGATCGGATTAGACGGATTATGTCACGTCTATTTGCCCTGACACGGGGAATTCCCGCTTCAATTCCGGCTCTTACCCTCCATTCACCGTTTGTCCAACCGACGAACCAACCAATCCCCTACCATTTGAATGAGCTGTACCATCACAACCAACAGCAAGCCGCAAATATACAACATGCCATCATTGAACGATTGGAAACCGTACCTAAACGCAGCATCTCCCAAACCACCTCCGCCAACAATCCCTGCCATCGCCGAAAAGCTGATCAAGGATACGCAAGTGACGGTTAATCCGGAGACAATGGCCGGCATCGCTTCTGGCAACAGCACTTTCCAGATAATGTGCAAACGGGAAGTCCCCATCGCTTGCGCCGCTTCAATCACCCCACGGTCAATTTCCCTTAAAGCGGTCTCCACCATTCTGGCGTAAAACGGTGCCGCACCAGCGATCAAAGGCACAGTTGCTGCTGTGGGTCCGAGCGTGGTTCCCACCAAAAACTCCGCGACAGGAAATAAGAAAAGGACAAGGACAATAAACGGTACAGCGCGGAAGATATTCACAATCGTGCCCAATGTTCGTTGCACCCATACATTCTCCCAAAAATAACCGCGATCCGAGACGGTAAGCATCACACCCAGAGGAATTCCCAGAAGCGCGGTGAACAAAGTGGATATGCTCACCATATACAAGGTTTCCCCCAGCGCGACGGACACTTGATTCCAATCAATGCCGGTCAACATGCCCGTTCACCTCCATTCAACACTTGGCGCACGGCCAGCACTTGCTCCTCTGTCCCATCAACTCTGACGCGCAAGCGGTCATCCTGTTCTCCCGCAATGGCTCCGCTGACAACACTGAACCGAATTCCATGCTTTTTAGCCAATGTCACCAACTTATCTGCATCAGCAAGCGGCAATTCAACCACTTCCCCTGATGTGTCATCGTCTTGGATACTAGGCTGCAGCTCTTTGACAAACTGTTTGGTCAACGCCTGTTGTGGTTGGCTAAAGATGGAGGAGACCATGCCCGTTTCCACGACCCGGCCGTTTTCCATCACTGCCATCTTGTTGCAAATCTGCCGTACCACACTCATTTCATGCGTGATTAATACCAAGGTGATCCCCATCTCCCGATGAATCTCCTTGAGCAGTTGCAAAATGGATGCCGTGGTTTCTGGATCTAGCGCTGATGTCGCTTCATCGCACAAAAGGATATCCGGCTCATTGGCCAAAGCCCGTGCAATGCCGACCCGCTGTTTTTGTCCTCCGCTCAACTGGGAAGGGTAAGCGTCAGCACGTTCAGCTAGTCCTACCCGCTCCAAAAGCTGATCGACTCGCTTGCGAATCTGCTCTTTCGGCAACCCTGCCACTTCTAGCGGAAAAGCCACATTTTCGCGAACCGTTCGCGACCAAAGCAAATGAAAGTGCTGAAAGATCATGCCGATCTTCTGCCGTGCCTGGCGCAATTCTCTCTCTTTCAGACGGGAAATTTCTTTCCCATCCACGATGACTTCACCCTTTGTCGGCATCTCCAGCCCGTTGATCAGCCGCAACAGTGTCGATTTGCCCGCACCGCTATAACCTACGATGCCGAAGATGTCACCTCGGTTGATCGTCAACGTCACCCCGTCCAGCGCAGTCACGACCGAGCCCCCATCGCGCGCCGGATAGGTTTTGATGACTTCTTTAATCTGAATCATTGAGGTTTCACCACCTTTATTATGCAATAAAAAAATCCCTCTGCTCTGAAGATGGCAAGAAGGGATACGTCTATTATTGACACACCTTTCTCTCATCTGTCAGAACGAATCTGCAGGAATTGGCACCTTTCTGATGGTTGTCAGATGGTTGCCGAGGGTTCAACGGGCCTGGTCCCTACCCCTCTCTTGATAAGAGAATGTTGCTGTATTCAATTATTAACATATCAACTATTGAGTTATAAATTATCACAATAAAAGACATTATGTCAATCGTTATTTATGACTGGAAAATCTTAACCATCCACACGGGAGCGATATCCCCTTCCAATGTTACAGGAAACGTTTTCGGTTCACACATTTATCACATTTTTACCACGAGATTACATTTAGATAACAATACGGCTACTCCCCACTAAATCAGGGGCCGCTGGCGTATAATAAAGACAGATCCTCAAATTGAACTGCTGGAGGTGCCCAACATGGAATACACGGTTGTCGGAAAATCGTTTTGGTTTGGTGTGTTGAACGCGACATGTTTAAGTATCCCATTGTGGCTTCTCTTGTACTTCGGCCTAAAGTTGATTTTCTAAATGAGGCAACATCGTTGGCGCACCATTAACAAACTGATTACACCCTGGAAAACCAGGCTGATGGGTATATAAAAACGGGTGGCTTTTGCTTTGATTTAGCAAAAGCCACCCGTTTTCTCATTAGCGCGCCCCATTTCCGGAGATCACGATCCAAACGGTTTTGAGCAAAATGTGAAAATCCATCTTGAACGATTGATTTCTGATGTACTCCAAGTCCAGTTCCAACTTTTCAGCAGGGGTCGCCTCATATCCACCGTTCACCTGAGCCCAACCTGTCAATCCCGGTTTCACCATCAACCGTTTCTTAAATCCCGGAATCTCTTTGTCAAATTGCTCCGTGAACATCGGTCGCTCCGGACGCGGGCCGATCAAACTCATATCCCCGCGCAGGATGTTGATCAACTGCGGCAGTTCGTCAATCCGGGTTTTGCGGATGAACTGGCCTACACGAGTGACGCGCGGATCATTCTTGGCAGCCCACTGCGGACCGTTTTTCTCTGCATCCGTACGCATCGAGCGCAATTTGAAGATGTTAAACGTTTTGCCGTTTAAACCGACCCGCTCCTGTTTGTAGAAGATGGGACCTGGTGATTCCAATTTGATCGCGATTGCCGTCAAAATCAGCACCGGTAGAGTGAAGAGCAATAACCCAATGGAAAATACGATTTCAAACCCGCGCTTAAATGCCAAATAGAAAGAGGCGGGTGTTTTCATTTCTCCGGAGAATGCGCGCGAATTGCTCTCGTAGGCTACTTTTGAACTCATCCGCAAACCACTCCTGCTGTGTATAGTATCAAATCACAATTATTTTCGGCTATCGACTAACTTTACAAAAATGACAGTAACATTACAGCAATGTTTCAAACCGATTACTGTTACCAAGTATACTGTAATCTTTCCACGTTGACAATAGCCGAATTGTGAAAAATGAAATCTTCATGGCCCGTTCTTTCAAGCATGGGGTGTGCGGGTTCGTTATTAGTGTTTACTGTTCCTTGCCCATTTTACGATATTCCTCTTGGTAATATGCGTAAGTTTTGGCCAATCCTTCCCTGAGGCTCACTCGCGGCTCCCAATCGAGCACCCGACGCACTTTTTCATTATTAAAATAGCTGTGCTTGATGTCTCCCGCCCGATCCGGACCGTAGTTCACCTCATGCTTCACACCTGCGATTTCATCAAAGAGGCGAACCACTTCATTTAAAGACGTGCTAACCCCAGTTCCCACATTTAACACTTCGCCGTCCCCGCGCTCAATCGCACTGAGGTTGGCTCGAGCGATATCCTCGACATAAATGTAGTCACGGGTCTGCTCACCATCACCAAAGATGGTAAGCGGTTCACGGCCCAGCACCTTGTCGATGAAGATGGAGATCACGCCCCCCTCACCACGCGGATCTTGGCGCAAACCGTAAACATTGGCATAGCGCAAAACGGTGTAATTCAAGCCGTACAGATGATGGTACACCGACAGGTAATGCTCCACCGTATATTTGGAAACGCCATATCCGGACAAGGGGCCGATCGGATGGCGCTCATCCACAGGAAGGTAAGCAGGCGTGCCGTACACTGCGGCCGAAGAAGCGTAGACCACTTTCTTTACACCAGCCTTACGGCAACCCTCCAACAAATTGATGGAGCCTAAGATATTGATGTTGGCATCCAGAGACGGATTGTCCACAGAGGTATTCACATGGATTTGCGCCGCTTGGTGAATAACCACCTCAGGCCGCTCCTGCTCCATTACTGCATGCAAATCAGGACTGGTAATATCTACGTTGTAAAAGACGGCATCCGGGTTGACTTGACTCTCTTTTCCGGAAGAAAGATTGTCCACAATCACTACCTGATCTCCGCGCGCAATCAACTGATCGACAATATGGGAGCCAATAAACCCGGCCCCGCCGGTCACTAACACTTTCATTGGATGAACCCCTCTCTCATAGACGCGATGACTTGTTTTCTTTTTGAACCTACTGCGAATCCATTCTGCAAAGCAAAAGAGGCGGTGGCGGATTTGGTCGTCAAGCGCTTGCAAAAAGCTAAATCAAGCCAAGCGGATTCCTCTGATCTCCGCCATGAAGATGCCCCTTATGCCTATCTTATCAAGTTAAGCCGCAACATATTTGAACAAATGTATGAAACATCATATAATGATACCTATCCAAATGTTGGAAACGGAAGGGGCGTCCTTGTGATACGATGGTTGTTGCGCTTGCTTTGCACTTTACTGCTGGCAATCATGGGGGGCGTCGTGTACTTTGGTTACCACATCTGGTCGGCAGCGGAACGGGTGTATGAACCAACTTCCTTGTCCAAATCGGCGTTGCGTTCCCATGCGGTGGACATCGCCAAAGATCCTGTTGCCCTGTTGCTTGTGGGGGTGGATGAACGCCGGGGGGATCAAGGACGAGCCGATTCAATCATTGTGGCTACGATCAACCCTCATCAAAAAAACATCATGCTAACCCACATCCCCCGCGACACGCTGGTGGACATCCCTGGAAGGATCAAACGGGACAAAATCAACCACAGTTACGCCTACGGTGGCATTGACTTGACAAGGAAAACAGTGGAGCAGTTTCTCCATATACCGATAGATGGCTACGTCAAGGTAAACATGCAAGGGCTGAAAGACATCGTGAATAAATTGGGAGGCGTTGAAGTGAAAGTCCCCATGTCGTTTCGCTTTGGCGGACACCAGTTCAAGCAGGGAATCATGCGATTGAATGGGGATCAGTCCCTCGCCTTCGCCCGCATGCGCAAAAGTGACCCCCGTGGAGACTTTGGCAGGATGAAACGGCAACAGGAGCTGATTCGCGGCATCATCCATCAAAGCACTTCCCTCCATTCCCTCACTCAGTTGGCTGATGTCTTGGAACACCTCAGCACCAATGTCAAAACAGACATTACCCCGGTTCACATCCTGAAGTTGCAACGACTTTACGCCAATCTGCCCTCAGAGCAATTCCGCTCCTGCGAAATCAATGGGAAAAACACCAAAATTAACGGCGTGTACTATTTTCAAGTGAGCAAACAGGAACAACAGCGCATTCACCGCCAACTGGCAGAGCACATCGACTGGCAACCCGTCGGGCAGTAAAACGCGCGTAAGCAAGAAGGAACCCCCGTCTATGCGTAGACAGGGGTTCCTTGCTTCGTTCAACTTGATGTGACTGTTTGCGTACCCAGCAATCCGGCATACAGGGCCAATAGTTTCCGTTCTTCCACATGCCAGTTATACACTTCTTCATGTGCCTTGCGGCCATCTTCACTCATCTGCTTGCGCAATTGCTCGTCCTTCAAAATGGTTGTCACTTTCTCCGCCATCTCTTTCGGATTGAGTGCGTCAACGGTGAATCCGCAACCGCTTTTCTCTACAATCTCACGCCACATGGGAAAATCGGTCGCGATCAGCGGCAAGCCGGCAGCCATGTATTCAAACATTTTAATCGGCAGGGATTCCCGATAGTTCTCGATAGGATGCAGGCACACCAATCCCACTTTGCCCTTGCCCAACCACTGCTTCACATCCTCAAAGGGCACACGTCCGTGCAAGGTAACCCGCTTTTCTTTGAGCATTGCTTCGTCCTGATCTTCCGGCCGAATATGTTGCAGGGGACCAATAATGTGCAATTCCGCTTGCAATTCTGGTGGGATGTAATCCATCATCTCAATCATTTCACGATAACCGCGCAGATAAGAAACCCCGCCCACATACAAAATCTTGTTGCCCTCGTCCTCCGCCTTCTCCACGGCGGGCATCGGCAACGGATAATTTTTAATCACTTCCGTCCGTTTGGCACTTGCAAACTGGCGCGCAATGGACTCCGTCGCCGTCACCACCGCCGACAACTTGCGGGCCAACCCCTTTTCCACCTTGTGAACGAGCTTGGACAAAGGTCCGCGCACACCTGCGGGAATCCATGGCTTGGTATGGATTTGTTTTGGCAAGTCCTCATGTGAGTCATAAATGACGGGACACCCTGTCCGCCAGGCGATCAATACGCCCCATGGCAACAGCTCCGGATCATGGAAGTGAAAGATATCGGCCCCGCTCTTCAGCGCCCGCCGATAAAGCACCCAACCGTTCATAAGCCGCTTCCACTTCTTATTCACCCGCTTGACGCCGACAATCCGCACACCATGCTCCAGCCGCTCCTCAAAATCGGCCACGGCATGCAACTCCACATGATATCCCTCCTCCGCGAGGGACTTGGCTTGTTTATGATAAATACGCGAATCGTCGTATGGATGAACCGAACTGAATATCATTACTTTTGCCGCCACTAAAAGGTACTCCTTTCATTTACGCCAATATCCACGAATCAACCATCTCTTTTCTCTAAATTACATAGTACAAAAAAACGTTGCAAATGAATATGTTCTCAATGATCTTTTCCTCAGTTCGTCACTTTCGGTCAGACGGGATGTCAATAAAATGTAGTATTTATCAGGTCTTTCCCATTCATGCAAAAAAGGTGCCTCTCTGTGAAGAAAGGCACCTTTAACCGATTCCTGCCTGATCTAAACGGATTCTTTCGTTTCTGCTTTCTTCGCTTCCCCGAGCGCAATCACAGCCAGTCCTATCCCATAGGTGATCCACATCGGAGTAAAATGAATGGCTGAACTGGGCGCCATCCCACCGAAGAAATATCCGGTCAATGCGGCCATCGTGGAGTACGCGGCCCAGCGCAACATCGGGCTTAACGATGGCGAATGCTTGCGGTTGGCAAGCTTCCACAAGCGCCACAACATCCAAAAATAGAGGGACATATAGAGCACAAAGATCAACACGCCAAAGTTAACCAACACCTCGCCCCACCAGTTGTGCAGGTTGACTTTGTTCACCTTGACGCCGTATTTAGCCATCCACGGCTCCACATTGCCCGCTCCGATGCCCATGTAATGGCTTTGTTGCAAGAATTTAAAGCCGTTGATCAACAGCCATTTACGAACCCCCGCGCTTTCACCCGTCTCCATTTTTTCAATGCCCGTATCTCCATCTTCCACGTGCCAAGCGCTGTTCTTAATATCCTGCAAAAATCCAAGTGTGCTGGACAGCTTCGTTTTTGCCGCATTTCGTGCTTCTTCTGACAAGAAAATCGCGCTCAAGCCATTGGCCAAGATGACCGCCGCCACAATAGCGGCCACAGCTTTGGCGATATTTTTCTTAGTCAGCTTCTCCCTTTCAACTGCAAACGGCAGTCCAATAATCAACATCAAAGAAGCGAGCGGCAAAGCAAACGCGGTGTTACTGCGCGAACCCGTAGCGATCAATATATAGATCGTCAACACACCGGTAATATAGATAAACCATTTATGCTTTTTCTGCAGATCAAGCATAAACAAAGCTGTTGTCAAAAACGGCAAGCCCAGCGTGATGCAGGTAGCCAAGTCATTTTGATTGGTAAACACCGACGTAACCGATGCAGACGTTGTTTTAAAGAAAGCTGAGGGAGGCAAATGAATCAACGTAATTGACTCAAACACGGCATAAAAAATAATCGCCGCAAACACCCAAAACAACACCCGCTTCGCTTTCCACAGCTTTTCTTCCGATTGCAGGAAAAAAGGAAACGACAGCGTGAGCGGCAACATAAACGCCATGTAGAACAAATACTTTAGCGCTGCCCCCATGCTCATCACCCAAGACAGGGAGAGGAGCCCGTACACAAACCAAAAGGCGAAAAACGCCGCATAATAGCGGACGGGATACATATAAGATGTTTCCAAATTCTTCTGCGTCACCAGCCGCAAGATAATCCCGCCGGCGAGCAACACATATGCGATGCGGAAGAATGTTAAATTAAATCCTTCAGTCAAAGGAATCCCCAGCGTTGGTCCCAAGAGCGCAAAAGCGATCATCAAATAAAACAGGGTGTCTAATCGCTTTTGCCTCGGAATCAACATTTCACTCACTTCTTTTCACCCTTTCCCACCCAATTTCGGCAATAAACGGCCGATCTGTCGGAATGAACGAACCGAAAATAATCCCGTCGCAAAGACCGCGGCCACCGTGACGCCAAGCGCGATCAAATAATACGCCCACGCGTTCGGCAACTCATTGCTCTGCACCCAAGTCACACCAATCATGGCGGCCAAGAAAATCGTCAAATATATTAACATCGCGCGGAAACGGAAATCAACCGGATATTCTTTCTGGTTTTGTGTGTAGACATAGATGATCACAATCAGATATGCCACGACGGTCATGCTGACTGCTCCCCAAATCCGGAACAGGGGGATCAAAAGCAAACAGCCGACCACATAGACCACCGCCGCGATCATGAATCCCCGCGAGATGATTTTGGTCTTCTTCTTGATCAACAGCCCCACACCAAAAACAGTATGCAACACATTGAATAGTGTACCCAACGACAGCGCCCAAACATAGAGGTAACCACTGCCAAGTCCCGGTTTTCCGGTGGTGAACAATTGATATATCGGTTCCATGACAAAAGCGAGCAACATGACGGCCAATGTTCCCACTACCAAGAGCCCTCTGCCGACCAAACCATACAGCTGAGGCGCATCTTCTCTGTCTTTGATCGACATCGAAAAAGGACGCCAAGCCAATTGAAATGGCGATGTCACCAGTACAATGATGCTTGCGAGCCGCATCATGGCTTCATAGATCGCTGCATCATTTATCGAAGACATATGGTACAACATGGGTCTGGAAATGGAACTCATCGCCCAGAATGCCATCAAT
The DNA here is from genome assembly GCF_004343255.1 of Laceyella sacchari. Lineage (GTDB taxonomy): Bacteria > Bacillota > Bacilli > Thermoactinomycetales > Thermoactinomycetaceae > Laceyella > Laceyella sacchari. The sequence goes on from NZ_SMDD01000002.1 coordinate 456,596, forward strand.
GTGGGCAAAAGTGGGGCACCGTATTTGATCAGATCAGATAAGTGCTTTCGGGAGAATTTTAATACTAGCTCTTTGCGGAATATAATGAGAAGCAACACGGCCACAGCCGTCTGCCCGACGAGCTGTCCGTAAAAAATCCCCATAACACCGTCCTTTTGGACGATCACAAAATAAAGACTCAGCAAATTGGAACCAATCACATAGGCCATGCTAAAAATATTGAACAACCATACGCGACCGGCATAGCGAGCGTAACCGAGCAAATGTTGAATGATGATTGCGCCAACCGTCGCCAAAAACGCCACGGCCAATAAATAGGTATAATCGCCACTATGATCATATACCACTTCAGCTAACGGTGCACCAAAAAAATAGGCAAAAGCCGTAAAAATCAAACACATGGTCACACTGAAAGCAATGGCGTTGAACAAATACGTTCTGCGCTCTTGCACCGACTTGGCGTCAAAATAGTAAAAGGCCATCGCCGTATCCGTCCCCAGCACACACAAATAGGTTAGAATCAGCGTAAATGTATTGGTTTGGCCCCAATCAGCAAACTGTCCGTTCGTCAAATATTTGATATAAAAGGGGACAAGCATGGCCGAAACCAGCTTGTTCCCCATCGTTGCAACAGCAAACGCGGCAGAGTCTGAGAAGAGTCGTTTAATGAGCTGTTTCATCGTCATACACCTTCTAACCGGTGTTACTCTTGATTTTCCAACAGTTCGCGATCCGGAACATCACGCAGCACGCGGGCAGGTACGCCAACGTACAGCTTTTTGGGTTCCGTGTCTTTGTTTACCAGCGCTCCGGCCGCGATGAAACTTTCTTCAGCGACGGTAACCCCCGGCAACAAGATCGAACCGCCGCCCACGCGCGCCCCGCGCTTGACCAACGGACCCCGGACAAACTTGAAGCGCTCTTTGGTGCGCCCCATGAAGTTGTCATTGGTAGTGGTCACAGTCGGTGCGATGAACACCCGCTCTTCCAGCGTGGTGTATGCCGTGATATATGCATTGGTTTGAATTTTGGTGAACGAACCGATCTCAACTTGATTCTCCACCGCCACGCCCCGGCCGATTACCACGCAATCACCGATGGTGCATTTCTCTCGCACCGATGCTTGGTCGCCAATCATCACTTCCCGACCAAACGTGCTACCGCGGTACAGCACCGTGTTAGCCCCGATCGTCGTCCCGTCCCCGATGGTCAGCGGCGCCAAGGAGGCATCCACTTTCACTGTGGATGATTTGGCTGGTCTCGGCCAACGTCCCAATACACAGTTATCTGAAATAAATACGTCCGATCCGATAACAGTTCCTGCATGAATGGTCACATTATTGCCAATCGTCACGTTATCGCCTAAAACTACGCCTTCTTCAATAACAGAAAAGTAGCCGATGGAGACGTTTGTCCCCATCCGCACAGATTCATGCACCACATTTTTCATGAAAAACCCGCCTTTATAGTTTTTCGTAATCCGCTTCGATTTTTTGTACACCTTTCATCGCATTACGAGTGTCGAAGATCACTTTGGCTTTGCTTGCGATCGCTTCGTAGTCAAATGCTGTGTGGTCGGTGGTGATCAGCACAATGTCTGCGGAAGTGAGCAGTTCATCAGTCAATGGCACCGTTTCGTACTCTTTGCCGTCCACACGGAAGTTTTTGATGTGCGGGTCGACCGTGACGAAATCAGCATTGTATTTTTCCAGGAGTTTTACAATTTCCATCACTGGCGATTCGCGGTAATCATCGATGTCTTTCTTGTAAGCGACGCCCAACACCGCTACTTTGGCTCCGTTCAATGCTTTGCCGTAACGGTTGAGGATTTTCATGATGCGGTCGACAACAAAATCGGGCATCTCGTTGTTAATCTCCCCAGCCACTTCAATCAAGCGGGTGTGATAGTTGTATTCACGCGCTTTCCAGGTGAGATAGAACGGGTCGATCGGAATGCAGTGCCCACCCAAACCAGGGCCCGGGTAAAACGCCATAAAACCGTAAGGCTTGGTTTTGGCAGCGTCGATCACTTCCCAGATGTCGATACCCATTTTGTTGCACAAGATAGCCATTTCGTTTGCCAATCCAATGTTGATGTTGCGGAACGTGTTTTCCAGGATTTTTTCCATTTCCGCCACTTTGGGGCTCGACACAACATGTACTTCGCCTTCCAGCACCGAGCGGTACAATGCAGCCGCCACATTGGTACACTCCGGCGTAACCCCACCCACCACTTTGGGGGTGTTTTTGGTGTTGAACACTTTGTTGCCTGGGTCAACGCGCTCTGGAGAGTACGCAAGGAAGAAATCTTGACCCACCTTCAGGCCTGTCTCTTCCAAGATTGGTTGCACAATTTCTTCCGTCGTGCCTGGATAGGTTGTGCTCTCCAGCACGACCAGCATGTTTGGATGCAGGTATTTGGCGATGCTCTTTGCGGAAGATTCCACATAAGAGACGTTGGGTTGTTGGTATTTATCCAGCGGAGTCGGCACGCAGATGGCTACCGCGTCCACATCCGCTATCAAGGAGTAATCGGTGGTCGCTTGGAGCTGACTGTTATTCACAATTTCTTTCAGCTCTTCGTCAACGACGTCACCAATGTAGTTGATCCCTTGATTCACTTGTTCTACGCGGTTCGGCAAAATGTCAAAGCCGATCACTTTGTAACCCGCTTTTGCTTTCTCAACGGCCAGCGGCAAGCCAACGTAACCCAGGCCCACTACACCGATGACTGCCGTTTTATCTTGGATTTTGGTAAGTAATGTTTTTCCGCTCACGATTCATTCCATCCTTTGCCCATTAGTTGTTTGCATAGTATTCCTTAATGGTATCAACGATCATATGAATGGTTTCTGTTTCCAACTCTGCGTACAACGGCAAAGCAAACGTGCGGTTGGACATGTATTCGGATACTGGCAGGCTGCCTTTCTCATATCCCAATGGCTTATACACATCTTGTTGATGAAGCGGTACCGGATAGTAAACGCCAGTGGAGATGCCTTTTTCTTTCAGATAAGCCATCAACTGATCACGGTCATCCGCTTGCACGATATACAGGTGGTAGATGTGCTTACGATCTTCAGCCGCATACGGGGTGACGAGCGGAGTATCTTTCAGCAACTCATTGTACAGGGCCGCGCGCTCACGTCGTCCGTTGTTCCAATCATCGAGGTGGCGCAGTTTGATCCGCAACATAGCTGCTTGCATCTCATCCAAACGGCTGTTGTAACCAATCATGCTGTGATAGTATTTGGGGTTGCTACCATGTACGCGCAAGATGCGGATTTTTTGGGCCAGTTCATCGTCATTGGTCACAACCATACCGCCATCTCCGTAGCCACCCAGGTTTTTGGTTGGGAAGAAGGAATAGGTAGCCGCATGGCCCAGCGTTCCGATTTTGCGTCCTTTGTATTCCGAACCCAAGGCTTGCGCTGAGTCCTCCAGCACGAACAAGTTGTGCGCTTCAGCCAGTGCCATAATCTCATCCATGTTGGCTGGCTGACCGAAGATGTGCACCGGAATGATCGCTTTTGTCTTGTCAGTAATTTTCGCTTCGATTTGTTTAACATCAATGTTGTATGTTTTCTCATCGATATCTACAAATACAGGGGTCGCACCCAGCTGGGAAACCACTTCCGCAGTGGCGAAGAAGGTGAATGGCGTCGTGATCACTTCATCACCAGCACCCACGCCCGCCGCGTCCAGCGCCAACAACAGAGCATCTGTTCCGTTAGCCACGCCGATGGCATGTTTCACTCCCACATAACGGGCCACTTCTTCTTCGAACGCCTTCACTTCCGGCCCCATGATGTACTGCCCGTTATCCAACACCTTGGCCACCGCTTGCAAAAGCTCTTCGCGAATCGGTGCCATTTGCGCTTTAAGGTCCAACAGAGGAATCTTTTTCATGATCATCATGCTCCTTGTTTCGTAAGTGTTGTGAGTTTAACCGCGTTTCTTCAGGTCGTCCATTTTCACCGGCTTGCCAGACTCGGCGGCCTCTTGGCACGCGATAACGAGGCTGAGCGCTTGCCGCCCGGCTTCCCCGTCCACAATCGGCGCGCGGTCTTCACGGATGGCATCGCACATGTCCTGAATGATGCATTGATGACCTGGGATGCCGAATGGATCTTGCTCCACACGTTGTTTGACTTGTTCCGCTTCTTCTTCATTCAGGTCCGCAAACGACCAATGCTTAATCCAGTTTGCCGTCGGTCCCCCGATGATGGCCGTTCCGCGTTCACCAAAGATCGCTAACGACTCTTCCAAGTTTTTGGGATAAATGGTAACAGCCGCTTCCAATACGCCCAACGCCCCGTTTTTAAAGCGGATCACGGACACGGATGTATCTTCAGCCTCAATGTCGCGAATTCGCGTTGCGGCGTAAGAGGAAACCTCATCTACTTCACCCATCATCCACAACAAGAGGTCCATATTGTGAATCGCTTGGTTCATCAGGACGCCGCCATCCATCGCTTTGGTGCCGCGCCATGGCGCTTGGTCATAGTATGCCTGGTTTCGGTTCCAACGCACTGTCGCGTTAGCGTGTCCGATTTTGCCAAAGGCTCCGCTGTCCAATTGCCGGCGGAGTTCCACCACAGCGGGGCGAAAACGGTTTGGATGCACCACAGCCATCTTGACTCCGTTTTTCTCGCAGGCTTCGATCATGGCGTCCGCATCTTCCAAAGTCAAAGCCATCGGCTTCTCGACGATGACATGCTTTTTGGCCTCCGCCACTTGCAAGGTCAGTTTGGCGTGAAGGCCGCTCGGCGTGCAAATCGCCACCACGTCGACATCCGATTTCAGCATGTCGGCGAGGTCGGTATAAGCGGTAACCCCTTCCCGGGCAAACTCTTTCAAACGCTCTTCATTGGTGTCGCAAATCGCTACCAATTGAGCGTCTTCCACCGCGTCAATCGCGGCAACGTGCTTCTTGGCGATATGGCCGCAGCCCACAATTCCAAAGCGTATCACAAATCTCCCTCATTTCTATTCAAGTTCATCTATCAAACATCTTATTACAATTAATGTTTTATTTAATTCACATAGGTATGTTACAGGAACATTACAAACCTATCACCAACTGTAACATAGTTGAAATTTTTTGGGTATCCCCGCATCTAAAAAGTCATAAAGTTTTACGTTCTCCCGCTTGGCAACGCAGTCTCAGGGATTGACGTCCCAGCTCTGTTTCTCTTCCAACACGCGCGCATACACCGCTTTGGTGTTCTCTGCGTTCTGTTCCCATGTTAATTTCCGTGACGCCTCTAATGCTTGTTTGCCCATGGTGTCTATGAACGATTCATCTTCAATGAGAATTTTGCGTAGCGCGCGAGTGATACTGTCCACATCTTGTGACTGGGCCAACAACCCTGTGCGCCCGTCTTGCAGGATTTCCCGAATGCCGCCGACATCGGTGGCAACCATCGCCCGCCCGCATCCCATCGTTTCCAATAAAATCGAAGGCAAGCCTTCACTCAAGCTGGTTAACGCCACCACATCCGCACTGTTGATCCACACCGGGATCTCCTCGTACGGCTTTCGACCTAAAAAGGTGACGCGTCCCTGCAATCCCAACTGCTCCACTTGTCGTTCCAATTCTGCGCGAAGTGGCCCTTCACCGATCAGATTCAAGCTCACTTCTTCACATTCAGCGGCAATTGTTCCAAACGCCTCCAACAGATAAGGAATCCCTTTCACCTGATACAGGTTGCCGACAAACAACACCTGCTTTCCAGACAACGGCAAACCCAATGTTTTTCGCGCAGCGCCTTTCTCCATCGGCTGGAATCGGCTAGGGTCAAATCCGTTGTAGATGGTAGCCACCTTCGCATCCGGAACCATCCGGATCACTTCTTGCCGCGCCCGTTCACTCACCGTGATGACAAAATCATTGCCACGGAGCGCCTGCTCGGTCCGCTCATACACACGCCGGCTCCGTTTGGGATAAAGCATCACGTCCGATCCGTGAACAGTGCTTACCACCGGCACGCCAAACGCTTGTTTCAGCAGACTTCCCGCATAACCATCGGGATAAATGGTGTGGCAATGGATCAACTCAAACGGAAACTCTTCATAAATGGATGGCAAAACCTTCCGCAACGCATTTACATATAGGTTGCCGTATTGAGAAAAGAAAAACCCACCCGGAAACATCCGTGTCGGGACATAGTAGACGGGAATGTCATCCAACTCCGTGCGCGCGGGCAATTGGCGGTAACCTCGCCATTTGCGATAAAGCGGAAAGTGCGGAATCGGCACAACTACACGCACATCCATTCCCGCCTGTTTCAACGCCTTTGTTTGATTGTGCACAAAAATGCCAGCCATTGGATTAACTTGATTTGGATACATGTGGGAAACCACCAGTACGCGGGTGCCCATCGTGATCACATCCTTTGCAGCGTGGGTAGGATTTTTTTCCTGCCAAACAACGCAGATAGATTGCACGAAAACGGTCGATAATAAGGACATCCATCATTCAGGAGAGATCTTTTATGAGAAGACAAAAAATGGCCAGTGACGCTTATAATTCCATGTTGGGCATTTTTAACGGGTTGCTGATCAGCTTGCCCGTATGGGGAGTGCTTTATTTTCTGTGGCGCATGTTGCACCTATGGAGTTGGTAGGTAACACGAGGCGGAAGGTCCCGCTCATGGGGACCTTCCGCCGCTATGTATTCGCTTATGAGATGGCGAACATCAATTCCCCTTCCGCCACTACTTTGTCTCCCACGCGCGCAATGCCTTTGCCTTTGCCCATGCTACCTCTTAAGCGGATCATTTCCACTTCAAGAGTGAGCGTGTCGCCCGGCTTCACTTGCTCGCGGAAACGGACTTTGTCAATGCCCGCGAAAAAGGCCAATTTCCCTTTGTTTTCTTCTAAGCCAAGCACGATGACCGCACCTACCTGCGCCAAGGCTTCGATGATCAACACACCCGGCATGACTGGGTAATCCGGGAAATGTCCTTGGAAAAAAGGTTCGTTCACTGTCACGTTTTTGATTCCCACCGCGCGCTTGCCCGGCTCCCACTCCACGATGCGATCCACCAATAAGAATGGGTAACGGTGGGGAATAATCTCTTGAATCTGTTTCACATCACATTTCATGGTTTGCTTCTCCCTTCACTATTCCGGTGACCATTTGTCCTCATTATAGCGAAACGTATGGTAAAAAACTATGTTGACATAAGAACGAAATCAGGACGGATTCATGACAATCCCTAGCCACTGCCAGATTGCGGTGTTTCCCGCTCATATATGTAAAACAGCCGCAACAGGGCTTGTCCCCCGCAACGGCTGCACATTCACAATGATTCCATGCACGATTGCCAAGAAAGATTATTACAGGACAGGTTCCATCTCCATCTCTCGTTCAGCCACTCGCTCCACGGCACGGGCTACTTCCACATGCACCTTGGGATCAAGCGGATGGGGAACCAATTCTCCGGATGCGGTGCAATCGGCGATCGCCTGCGCAGCGGCCACCAACATGGAGTGGGTAATTTCTTTCGCTCCGGCATTTAGCACTCCGCGGAAAATACCCGGGAAGCCCAACACGTTGTTGACGGAACGCCCATCTGCTGCAAAGGCGGCTCCCGCTTTAACCGCTTCTGCTGGTGTGATTTCCGGTTTCGGGTTGGACAGAGCCAGAATCACTTGCCCCTTGCGAACCATCTCCGGCTTGATCAAGCCTGGCACCCCTGTCGTGGCAATAATGATGTCACAATGCTCCATCAACTCCTCGATGGATTGAAGCGCTGTGCCACCGTAACGTCGCAACCGCTCTAGCGCCGCCTCTTGACGGTCAACACCGCACATCTCTTTGACACCGTAGGCCATAAACATCCGGCAAATCGCCAGCCCAGCTGCACCCAAGCCGATCTGTCCCACGACGGCATCTTTCAAGTCAACACCCGTTGAGCGGCAAGCAGAGATCACCGCAGCCAGTGTCACCACTGCCGTACCATGTTGGTCGTCATGCATGACAGGAATCGGCAACTCCTCTTTAAGCCGTTCTTCAATTTCAAAGCAATGCGGCGAGCCGATGTCTTCCAACAGAATCCCGCCGAATCCTTGATAAATTTTTTTAATGGTGTTCACCACTTCATCCGGATCGCTGGTATTTAACAGGATCGGAATCCCGCTGATGCCCGCAAATCGGTCAAACAAAGCCGCTTTTCCTTCCATGACCGGCATGCCGGCCAATGAACCGATATTCCCCAAGCCCAAGATCGCGGTTCCATCGGTGACGATGGCCACCGTGTTGCCGATGCTTGTATAATAACGGGCCTTATCCGGATCATCCTGAATCACCCGGCACACATCCGCCACTCCCGGCGTGTACACGCGACGCAAATCGGCGAGCGAACGAATATCCATCCGGCTTTTCATCTGGATTTTTCCGCCTTCATGGGCACGAAGTACGTCATCAGACACGGCATGGACGTAGATTCCGTTTTCCAATGATTGAATCGATTGAATCACTGCATCTAATTGCTCTTTGCTCTCACAATGAACGGTAATGTCCCGGACAGTGGACAAGGGGCCGACTTTAATGGTGGTAATGTCCCCGATATCCCCGCCAGCCATTCCGATAGCAGTTGCCACTTTCCCAAGATTCCCCGGTTTGGACGGGGTTTCCACAATAATGGTTCGTATGATGTTTCGTACTGTCATCTGCGCACCCCCTAAATGTTAATCATACAAAATCTCAATTAATAAAAAAAGAATCGGTCTATTTTTACCGATTCTTTCCGCACTCATTCGCGAGGTACCACCCGCAATTGGAACAGATAGATTAATGACGTGATATAGGACAAGATAATAACAGACCAGAGGAAGACATGCGCTTGGGTATAATCCAGCATGAGCATAAATAAAGCAAGATAAAACAGCACCGTCGTCAGTTTGCCGAAAAAATTCGCTGGCAATGTCTTTTTTCCTTGAAGGTGAAAGATCGCCGAGTAGACGATCATCGCCACATCCCGCAAGAATATGGCTGCGGCCTCACCCAGGCTGATTTTGCCTGAAATGAGCAAGGACAAAAAGACCGCCAGCATCATCAGCTTATCCGCAAGAGGGTCCAACATGATCCCCAGCTGGGTGATTTGTTGCGTCTTGCGTGCCAAGTAACCGTCCACCACATCCGTCAAACCTGCGAGAAGGATGATCCCAAGTGCCCAATACATGCGCCCAGCCATATCGGAGAAGTACACGGCCAAATACAGCGGTATCAAAAAAAACCGCGCCAAGGTTAATAAATTGGGCAAATTCAATTCTGGGTCCCTCCTCACGCCATCAGATAAATGCAAAATCCCCGCCCCACACTTGCAAACGGGTTACGTTTTAAAGATCAATTTGTAGATATGCTGCCACATATCCATATCAAAAACGTCGCCAGCCGGTTGTTTGCCGATCACCGCGTGACCTACAATCAACCCGATAATCAAGGCCGCCAGCAACGAAACAGGCAACCAAACGATTTTTACAACTTTCTTCCAAGCCGGACGCGCGTCGGCCTCATCCTGTCCCTTAACCTCTTCTGTATATTTCCCACGTTTCTCCTCTTTTGAAACATGTTCCGTCGATTTGGAAGCAGCCTCTTGGCCTGATTCATCGGCCTTGGCAATGTCTTCGGAGAAATCAACGGTATAGGCGGGTTGTTTATACTGAATCTCTGGCTCTTTATCGGCTTCGTCAACCGGAGTCAAGGAGTATTCTTTAAAATCGATGGGAGTCAGTGTGTCTTCTAGAGAAAGGTTGCGTTCAGCTTGATTGGGGGCCGGGGATTGGTCGGCCTGAACCGGTTCGTCCAATGCAGATTGACCTTCTTGCCCAGCGGCAACAGATTTTTGAGCAAGCGGAAGAACCGATGATTGTTTATTGTCCGGACTCTGATAGTCTTGTTCTCTGTCGACGGCACCGCTCTTATCCAAATTAAGATGGGTGTCTTGCACCAATTCATCTTCTTTGCTCCACTTCAGCATCCCCACTGGCAAGGTGTCTTTTTTGGCGCTTTTGGTGAGTTTTGGGCTTTCTTGCTCTTTGGGTTCTGGCTGCTGAGTTGCTTCGGTCAACGAGCTTTTTGCCTCTTCCTGCTGTGCGGGATGAACTTGATCCCGCTTGTTGTTGTCTTGGTTTTTATCTGCGTAACTCATCTGCATTCCTCTCCAAAGGCTTACTTCTCCAATTTGTTTGAAAAAAAAGCTCGTCCAATATAAAAGGCTTTAGTTATGTCTGTCACTATTCATAATTGAATATATCGTAACTATGAACATAAGTCTATACTTACACCGTATAGACGCGGGTCTGTTTCGTTTACAAAAAATAGCACCGGAAGAAGGGTGTAAACGGGGTGTGTATCACTTATACAAAGGATATTATGTCATGCTACCGGTGCCACAACCCGAATAAAATTTAAACTTTCATTGAAACTTCTTGGCATTCTGGTTGCGATCGCCGCTTGTACTTAATTTTTGTCGCTTCCCCTCCTCTTATGTGTCTGATCGACTTATGGTATTCCAGTATCTCTTTCACCTGGTTGGCCAATTCGGGATTGATCTCAGGCAAGCGCTCCGTTAAATCTTTATGGACTGTGCTTTTTGACACGCCGAACTCTTTGGCGATCGTCCTTACAGTGTTTCGTGTTTCCACAAAATAATTACCGATTTTAATGGTACGCTCCTTTATATAATCATGCACCCGCCCCGCGCCCCCTTTCGTCATGATTTGCTACATTATATTGGAAGGCACGTTCGGTTATTCTTTGCAAACAAGCCTGGACAAGAATAAACAAGCTTTTTTTTTGGATAAACTATGACAAGATCGCGAAGCCGCGCATAATCCTGTCATGGACAAATGGAATTGCCCACAACGAGTAAAAAGGCACTCTCCATCAAGAAGAGTGCCTGTCTCGGATTATTGTTTCGTTTGCGGCAAATATTGGGCCGGATTGACTGCCTGTTGGTCGCGTCCGCGAACCTCAAAGTGCAAGTGAACGCCAGCTTCTTTTTCAAACAAGTTGCGTCCGGCCTTGCCGATCACTTGGCCCTTTTTCACTATTTGCCCTTGTTTGACCCGAATGTCGTCCAAACTTTGGTAAACAGTGGAAATACCGCTTTCATGCTTAATTTCTATTTGATGACCCAACACGGGATGTTCTTCGACGCGGATGACTTTTCCTTCCAGCGCCGCTACTACTTCAAAGCTTTTTCCATCTTTGCGAGCGAAGTCGATTCCAGCATGGGGCCAGAAAGCATTGGCGTAATCAACCAAAGCTGCTTCCCGATCTTTGTTGGATTTGGCTTCATCATAAAAATCCATGGTTTTGACAGCGCCTGAATTTTTGGCCGTAGGCAACACCATATCATCATCGGTTGGGTTGGTCGGCATTTTTTCTTTTGGCAAGGAGGCGGGGATCGGCTTGTTCGTCTCCGTCACGCGGCTCCCATGCTCTTGGTACAGCCAAGCAATGGTTAGAATCAGTGCTGCCGTCACTAGATAAATTGCCGGGAAAAACCACTTCTTCGCAAAAAGTTTTTTCCACTTCAACCGTTTTTGGGCTTGTTCAAGAGATGTCACTGTTTTATTTGGTTCCTCAGGTCTCATGCTTGTATCACCTCAGGTACCATTCTCGACGGTTTATTTCCTTTTTATACCCAAGTTGGTAAATGTTTCGTCAATTTATAGGCGTCAAACGCGCATGCAAATCTTCGCGCACCGGACCCGCTTTAGACGAAAGAAGAAAGGAATGGTATCATGAAACCTTTCATGCCAGATCTCGTATACTTTGAACCCGACGCACTCAAATACCCGTTGGGCCAGGAATTGCACGAGAAGTTCAGCGCACTCGGCACCCCCGTCAAAATCACCCCGTCCCACAATCGCATCACCGACCTTCCCGGATCAACCGAGCTGGAAAAATACCGCATCGCCAAACGCACCTTGGTTGTTGGTATCCGCAAAACGCTGAAGTTTGAACCCTCCAAGCCGTCTGCGGAGTACGCAATCCCCCTGGCTACCGGATGCATGGGCCATTGCCATTATTGTTATCTGCAAACCACCCTTGGCAATCGCCCATATATCCGGGTCTACGTCAATTTGGACGAGATTTTCGCCCAAGCGCAAAAATACATCGACGAACGGGCACCGGAGATCACCCGCTTTGAAGCGGCCTGCACCTCAGATCCGGTGGGGATTGAGCATTTGACCGGATCGCTGAAAAAAGCCATTGAATTTATGGCTACCCAACCCATGGGCCGACTGCGCTTCGTTACCAAATTCGCTCACGTCGACTCCCTGTTAGATGCAGATCACCGCGGCCATACCCGGTTTCGCTTCAGCGTAAATGCCGACTATGTGATCAACCAAATGGAACCGGCCACCTCGCCGCTTTCCGACCGCATCGAAGCGGCTAAGAAAGTAGCTGCAGCCGGTTATCCACTCGGTTTTATTATCGCACCGATCATGATCTTCGACGGTTGGGAGGAACAATATGCCTCCCTGATCCGCCGGTTGGCAGAAGCCCTGCCTCCCGACCTGCCGGACTTAACTTTTGAATTGATTACCCACCGCTACACCGCGACCGCCAAACGCATCATCGAAGAGCGATATCCCAAAACAAAGCTGGCAATGAACGAGGAAGAACGCAAAAAGAAATGGGGACGATACGGACGAGTGAAATATGTGTATCCCGATGAACCCATGCGCGAAATAAAAGAAAAAATCCCCGCATGGTTGAAAACTTCTTTTCCGAACGCCGAAATCAGTTACATCACTTGATCGGCCAGAGCAGCAACCGCCTGTGCTTGGCGATGCTCAGTCCAAGCGCAGGCGGTTGATTTCCACCCCTTGGTAGTAATGCTTGATAATCTCATCCACCGACTTGCCCTGCGCGGCCATCAGGTTGGCGCCCCACTGGCTCATCCCTACGCCGTGCCCGTAACCTTTTGTGGTGATGATGACTTGACCATCCTTCATCTGCAATTGGAAGTCAGACGAAGGTAGGTTTAATGCTTCTCGCACTTCTCTGCCTTTAAACACTTCCCCGCCAATCCGTACCCGCTCAATCCTCGCACCTTGCGTCCGGCTGAGGACGGCAAACGACTGGTTGCTTGTGGTTTGCAATGCGGCAACAGCCAACCGTTTGCCGGTCGCTTGTTCCAGCTTGCTTAAAAACACATCCGGCTTCATGCTGACGCGGTTGATATACTTGGGTGACAATTGATCCCAGGAAGAGTCCACACTGCGCAAATAGGGGTACTTCTCCTTGAAATATTCTTCGGAGTTCTCCGTGCGGCCGTTGCTGGTGGAAAAAAAGGCCGCGTAGATCGGCTTGCCGCCGTAGGTGATAATCTGCCCCGCTGTGGCATGTACAGCTTCGGCCACTCTCCGTTTATTGTTGGGATAGTTGTAGCCCCATTTTTTGCGCAACACAGCGTCTGTCTCATACGCTTGGTGCTGTACCGTATCTGTCACATGGGCTCCGCTGGCTTTTTCACCCCATTCTTTGGCATCCAGCACTTGCCCTTTCATCAATCGGCCCACGATGTAGGTGCGTGCCGCCAATGCTTGGGCTTTTAAAGCTTCCGAATGGAATTGTGCCGGCATTTCGGCCGCCACCACCCCTTCAATATACGATTCCAAAGGTAGCTGAATCACTCGTTTTTCTTTGCTTAAATAAACACGAACCTGAAGCGAGTTTTGACTCGCCAGATCCGCCCCTTCCTTCCCCAGCTTGTCCCCCGCATCTGCTGTATCCGCTCCCACCCATGACACCAGCAGCGCGGGAATTCCCATGATCACGAGCAACAATCCTGCTATGCCGATGAGTATCCCTCTTGAACCCATAACCGTCATCCTTTCTCCCGTGATCTCTTGCCACGAGCCTGCAGCAATGAAAAATGCGTTTCTAGATCTCCCGCTCCAACAAGACTACGCTACCAATCTATGAAACAAAAACGGCTCTTTAGAACGAGATAACAGAAAACGATCGAAAAAGAAGCGGACACAAGCAACCATCCAGTAGAAACACCAGCTTCCACGGAAAACAAAACAAGCGGCATCCTTTGGGATGCCGCTTGTGCTGGCTTATCTTATGCAAATGTCTTTTGATGCACTGGACTTTCTTCCTCTTCCTCTACTTTCACGCGAGTGATATTTGCACCCAGCGCACGCAGTTTGCCTACAATATCGACATAGCCGCGGTCAACATGGTGCAACTCGGTCAATTCAGTCGTCCCTTCAGCCACCAAGCCAGCCAAGATCAGTGAAGCTCCCGCGCGCAAGTCGGTCGCTTTCACTTGGGCACCTGACAAGGGGTGACCCCCTTCAATGATCGCCGTGCGGCCGTCAATTTTGATCCGGGCATTCATCCGTTTAAATTCTTCCACGTGCATAAACCGGTTTTCAAACACCGTTTCCGTCAACAGGCTATTGCCGTCCGCAGTCAATAAGAGGGCCATCATCTGTGACTGAATGTCTGTTGGGAATCCGGGGTATGGCAACGTCTTCACATCCACCGGCTTCAATTTTCCTTCCGCGCGGACATGAATGCCATTCTCCCCATCCAGCACATGTACGCCCATTTCACGCAACTTGGCAATCAGTGGCACCAAGTGGTCGGAGATGGCTCCTTCCACAAACACTTCCCCGCGCGTAATCGCCGCCGCCACCATGTAGGTGCCCGCTTCAATCCGGTCAGGAATGACCGTGTATTCCGTTCCGCGCAAGAAGTCAACCCCATCAATGCGGATTTCGTCCGTTCCGGCGCCGCGCACCTTAGCGCCCATCGCATTGAGGAAGTTGGCCAAATCAACGATCTCCGGTTCACACGCTGCATTCTCAATCACTGTGCGACCTTCCGCCAAAGCGGCCGCCATCATGATGTTTTGCGTCGCTCCCACGCTCGGGAAATCAAGATAGATCGTCGCACCTCTCAACCGGTCGGTAACACGCCCTTCGATGTAGCCATGTCCCGTTTCAAACTGCACACCCATCGCCTCAAACCCTTTTAAATGCAGGTCGATCGGCCGGCTACCGATGGCACAACCGCCAGGCAGAGGAATGCGGGCATGCTTTTTCCGTGCCAACAAGGGCCCCATCACCAACACCGAAGCTCTCATTTTGCGCATCAATTCATAAGGCGCCTCCGTGGAGGCCACCTTCTCCGCGTTGATGGTGACTTGATCTTCTTTCAATTCGACTTTCACACCCAAGCACTTCATCATTTGGGTGATCGTTTTCACGTCCTCCAACATCGGGACGTCCAAAATGGTGATATCCCCACGTGAAGCCAGCAAAGATGCTGCGATCAGCGGAAGCACCGCGTTTTTCGCCCCATGCACCTTCACTCTACCTTTTAAGCGCGCTCCACCTTGAACAATGATCTTTTCCAAAACTCTTCCCCCCATTATTCTAGTATTCTATGGTTATGATGGGCGTTCCGATTGTCAGGACAACCGCGGGCCTTTCCGAATCCATCCGTGCGGCCACTTGCAGGTTCATCGAGCCGCGGCCCGTTTCAATACCCTCGGGCAACACGGGGGAGCGTGCGGAAAGGCTCACAGTGCGGTCTGTCCGCATCCCTTCCACTTCCCTCGCTCCCAACAGAGTCAGCACCTTTTGCGCATATTGCGCTAGCCCGGTCGTCACATGCAATGTTCTGCCTCGGATCGAAAAATGATAATCGGCAATAATTCCATATGATTGCAACAGTCTTGTACAACGTCTCTTCAGTGCTTGAAAGGATTGCGTCGGAACCCCTCGTCCCATCAATTGAAGTGACACGTATGGGGTAACATATTTATCTCCAAGTCTATCATGAATTACAATGAATTTGATTACTGTATTTCCATAGCGTTGATCGACAGCCGTGTATTTTACCCCATCTCGGCCGACGGTCTTGTGCACGTTCCCCGTACCTAGCCCATGCGATAAACGCTGTACCCAGTCTTCCAACTGCTGCGCTTGTATGGCTTGACGCAAGCGTCCCCCATGGTGCAGCATGAAAACTTCAGGTTGAACGTTCAGGGTGTGCAAAGCCGCTAGCAACCGCTGTTCTGGTTCGATCGGTTGCATCTGGGCCCCTTGCAACAACAGCGATAGCACAATGAGCAAGCCCCATTCGATACGGCGCAAATTTTTCATTTTCAACCTCTCCCACGAATTGGCATTATTTCCATTTTTCGCATTCGTGGCAAAGATTATACCTTCCGCTTCTATCGCAACAGGGTGCCCACCAACCGTGACCATCCGAGATAGTCGATCACAAACGATGCCAAACCGTGCCCCAGCACAATCGAAACCACTGAAAGCAACAGTCTGGCCTGCATCACCCGGTTGGGGCGAATGAGGACATCCCAACGGACTCCCGTCAGAATCCACCAGCAAAACACGATGCTACCGAGGGAGATGAGGATGTTCACCAATGATTCCATCGCCAGTTGCCCCACTCCATTCATTTTATGCACACCCCCAATCGCAGGTTCTGCACATGGTATCATGGTACAAAAAAACGTCCTGAATAGCAAAGAATTTTTTATTACAAGTCATCAACATTAAACCCCCCGCTCGCTTTTGGCAAACGGGGGGTTTCTTTTGCGGCCGCACCGTCACTGGGGTGCGCCGTTGGAGGCGATGGACAACACCGAAGTCCAATCCAATTCACCGATAAACGTCAAGAGCGGTTCGGGGAACAAACCCAAGCCGATCGTCCCACCCACTCCCAACAAGATTGCGATCGTAGCCAACCATGGCACCGGCACTTTTTGATCGGAGTAGGGAGGGCGAAAATACATTTGGCGTACAATACCAAAGTAATAGTAGTACGACACAATGGTCGTCAAGATCATCACCGCTGCCAACCATTCCTGATTGTTAAACAGCGTGCTGGTAATCAAATAAAACTTCCCGAAAAACCCAGCGGTCAACGGTAGCCCCGCCAAAGAAATCAGAAACAGGGTCATGGCTGCCGCCAACCACGGCGAACGGCGGGACAATCCTGCAAACGCGCTAATGCCTCCATGCCCCCGATCTTTGGTAACGAATTCGATCACTACAAATGCCCCAAAGGTCATAAACAGATACGCGACCAAATAGAACAGCATACTAGGGAACAGGTCAAAAGGCACCAAGCCAATCGTTGCAAACGGTACAACGAGGTAGCCAGCTTGGGCAATGCTGGAATAGGCCATTAACCGTTTGGCATTGGTCTGCCTCAAAGCAATCGTGTTACCCAAAATCATTGACAAAGCAGCAACGATCATCAACATCCACGAAACCACTTCCAGCCAGCTCGCGTCGGACATCAACGGGCTGTAAGCTACAAGGAGCACCCGGATGATAAAAGCGAATGCAGCGGTTTTGGACACGATGGCCAAAAAGGCGGCAATTGGCGTGGATGCCCCTTGGTACACATCGGGCGCCCACATATGAAATGGCGCAAAGGCAACCTTAAAACCAAATCCCACCATCATCAAGAAGAGGGACAAGTAAATAAACAAGTGCCCTGAACCGCCCATCCCTTCGGCGAAACGCTGGCTGATTTCAAACAGGTTCGTGCTACCTGCAAGGCCGTAGGCAAACGACATCCCATACAGGATGAACGCGCTGGAAACTCCCCCGAGCACCACGTATTTCCAAGCCGCTTCATTGGCTTCCCCCCGCTCTTTGCGGATGCCCACCAAGATGTAGGAGGAAAGGCTCAGGAGTTCCAATCCCACAAACAACGTGATCAAATCAGCGGAGGAAACCATCACCATTGCCCCAAGCAAGGCAGTAAGGAGCAAATAGTAGTATTCTCCTTCCCGCGACTTCCACTCTTCCTTCCCCGACGCCAGGGAAAACAGAAAGACCCCAGCGGTTCCAGCCAGCAAAATCGCTTTGAACATCAAGCTAAATGAATCAATGCGATAAGTATCAGCCAAAATCTGATATGGCTCATGCCCGAACGCCATCGCCACGAACACGCCAGCCAGCACGACCGCCGCTAAGCCGAACCAGCCAATCACTTTGCGCGAACGCGATTCCTTCAGCAACAAATCAATAATGGAAAGGAGGGCGGCGGCAGAGACAATCACCAACTCGGGCGCCATCACCCTCAGATCAAAATCGAGCAATATTTGTTCCACGCCTCTACCCTCCTATTCCCGCTAAAATAACTTCCAGTGTCTGTTCCATCGGATAGGCAAGCACAGCCGGATAAACTCCGATGACTACGATTAATAACACCAATGTAAACAGGGAGCCGACTTCCCATCCTTTGACGTCGGCCATGTCGCCAAAGCGCTCCTTGAGCGGACCAAAAGTGGTTTTTAAGCAAGCGCGCAACGTATACGCCGCCGCCAGCACCAATCCTAGTGCCCCCACTGCGGCCACAACAGGACGTTCTTGAAACAATCCCAAGAAAGCCATGAATTCACTGATGAATCCTGACAATCCCGGTAACCCCAACAAAGCCATCCCCCCGAACAAAAGCAAACCCGACAGGATCGGCATCGGCTTGGCAAGGCCTCCGAGTTCGTTAAGCTCCGTCGTTTTGGTCCGTTCATACAGGCTACCGACGATGAAAAAGAGCAAGGCCGAAATCAACCCATGGGACACCGATTGGAACACTGCCCCCTTCAAGCCGGCCTCATTCATCGCCGCCAAACCGAACAGAATGATGCCCATGTGGCTAACACTGGAATAAGCCAGCACCCGTTTCAGCTCCGTCTCCACAAAGGCCAAAACGGCTCCATACAGGATATTCACCAATCCCAATACGGCCAACACCGTTGCCACCTGATCCATCAATCCGGGAAAGAAGCCGACGCCAAAGCGAATCAGCCCGTAGGCGCCCATTTTCAATAATACGCCAGAATGGATCATCACCACTGGAGTAGGAGCCTCGACATGCACCCGCAACATCCAGGAGTGGAAAGGGAACATCGGAAGCTTGATTGCGAACGCCACGATCAGCGAAATAAAAATCAACCAAACCAAGCTTACCTGTTGCGGTTCCAACAGATGGAGCTGTTTAACCAGCTCGCCTGCCTGTTGCTGAATGGTTGCATAATCCAGTGAACCCGATACCAAGAGCAAACCGATCATGGCAAACAGCAGAAAGCCAGAGCCTAGCCCGTTGTAGAGCAAGAAGTGGTTAGCTGCTTTCTCCCGTCCCAGGAAGCCCCAGATACCGATCAAGAAAAATGCCGCAATCAACGTCACTTCAAAGAAGATAAAGAACAAGAAGAAGTTGGCGGACAGAAACACCCCGTTCATCCCGACAAGCAACAGCAACAACAACGTGTAATAAGCTTTGGTACGCTGTTTCACATACACGGAAGCAATGGCAGCCAATGTGGCAACCAGGCAGGTCAGTACCACCAGCGGCATCGACAGGCCATCTACTCCCATGCTGTAATTGAACACAAGCTTGGTCGCCGGAGCTTGCCGATTGATCAAGCCCAGCGGAATGTCAAACCACGGTATCGACTGTGCCCATTGTAGCCCTTGCTTCAATGGGTCAAACCGCCCAAACATCACCAACGCCAGCACCAATGACGGCAAGGTTCCCGCAATTCCCACAATGCGATGGGCGCGTGATTTGTCTTGTGGCAAGAAAAGCAAAACAACGAGGCCGATCAAGGGCGCGAAAGTGATGAGTGTCGGCAGTGCGTTTAACCATTGGGTCATTGGAACAACCTCCCCGCTGTCAAGCCGACGAATAATAGGACAAGTCCGATCACGCTAATCAAGGCATACGTTTGCGCCTGACCTGTCTGCAACCGGGAACCAAGGCCGCCGATCGCCGACATAAACCAGCCGCTCAAGTGGACAAGACCACCGATCACAAATCGATCCCAGCCGTTGAGCACCCAGCCGAACCCTTTGAGCGGCCAGACAACCAACACTTGGTAGAACTCATCCACATAATATTTGCGCAACACCAGCCGATGAAGCCATGGTACGGCTTTTGCCCACTTGGCGGCATCCCATTTGCGCACCCCGTACATCATCGTTGCCAAGCCTATTCCCAAGACAGACACCAAAATGGCCACCACCGGCAACCAGAGCGGGACTCCCGTCTTAGCCGATCCAGGCGCCAGCCAATGGTCAAACCAGTGTCCGGGCAGATTGGCCAAACCGCTTGCCGTCGCCATAACCGCCAGCACAGCGAGTGGCGCCATCATCACGGTAGGCACGGCTTTGGTCTGGGCCTGGCCGCGACTTTCACCCGCAAAAGCAAGGAAAAAGAGGCGGAACATGTAAAACGCAGTGAAGAACGCCGCCAGCAAGCCGATGGCAAACAAATCCATTCTTCCTGCCTGATAAACGGCCGCCAGAATTTCATCTTTGGAGAAAAATCCGGCAAACGGAGGAATCCCTGCAATCGACAGACAGCCGATCAAAAACCACACACCCAGCCAGCGATGGGTTTTCCACAATCCCCCCATCTGGCGGAGATCCTGTTGATGGCCAAACGCGGTGATGACCGCCCCAGCCGCCAAAAACAACAGTGCTTTAAAGAATGCATGTGTGGTCAAATGAAACACGCCTGCCGTATAACCCGCCGAGCCGAGCGCCAGCATCATGTAGCCCAACTGGCTCACCGTGGAGTAAGCCAACACGCGTTTGATATCGGTTTGCGCAATCCCGATGGTAGCGGCAAACAGTGCTGTAAATCCGCCAACATAAGCCACTACGTCCATGGCTAAGTCCGACGCCGCAAACAGAAAAAAGAGATTGGCTACCAAGTACACACCTGCAGCCACCATCGTCGCGGCGTGGATCAGCGCACTGACCGGTGTAGGGCCCTCCATCGCATCGGGCAACCAGGTATGGAGTGGGAATTGGCCCGATTTGCCCACAGCACCGACAAAAATCAAAATGGCGACCAATGACAGCCAGCCTGCGTTCAGTTGTCCGCTGCTCACCGCCTTCGCCAGCGCATCCACTTCAAAACTGCCCACACGCCAGAAAATCAGACAGATGGCGATAAACAAGCCGATGTCTCCGATCCGCGTAACAATGAACGCCTTTTTGGCAGCCTTTTTGGCCTCCGGTTTCATATACCAAAAGCCGACCAACAAGAATGAACAAACCCCGACCAATTCCCAGAAAACATAAATCTGCAACAGATTGGCCGACATCACTAAGCCAAGCATCGAACAAGTAAACAAGGACAAATAGGCGTAAAAGACATGAAACCGCGCATCAGCATGCATGTAACCGTAGGAGTAGATCTGAACCAATAAGCTGACACTGGTCACGATCAACAGCATCAATACTTGCAAAGGTCCCAACGTCACGGACAACTGCACCATCTGGTCTTCGATGGATAACCAAGGGAACTGCCATGCCAACGGCGGCCCTCCCATCGCGCTGTTCCATACCAGGGGCAGCGTCAACAGAAAGGAGAGCCCGGTCGCCACGATCCCCATTCCCGCTATGACGGGTTTCGACCATTTCTTGCCCATGAGCAGAAACAGAAAGGCGAGAAAAGGAAAGAGGGGAATCAGCAAAGCAACATTTGTGCCCATATTGAATCCTTCCTTCTTTTGTTCTGATAGAGAACGTATTTTGCATTCTTACCGTGCAAACGGCGTATTTCGGACAATCAGCCTTTCATCGAATTGTAACGGTCCGCTTCAGCCGTTTCGCGGTTGCGGTACAATGCGATAAGAATGGCGAGACCAACAGCGGCTTCCGCGGCCGCCACAGTGATGGTAAACAAGGTGAAAACTTGACCGGTTACTCCCGGGAACAATCCGTATTTGGAAAAAGCGACGAGATTGATGTTTGCCGCGTTGAGCATCAATTCGATCGAAAAGAGCACCAGCACGGCATTGCGCTTGGTAAGCACGCCATATAAGCCAATGACGAAGAGAATTGCTGCTAAAGCCAAGTAAGAAGTAAGTGTAAGCGTCATTTTTTCCCCTCCCTCTTGGCCAAGATTACGGCCCCCACCAAAGCCACCAGCAGCAGCACCGATGTCAATTCAAACGGGATGACGTATTGTTTAAACACACTTTCCCCCAATTGCCCCACGGTGGCCGCTACCTTTTGGGACGGGCTGAGCAGTGGAGATCGGTAAATAACCCAAATGAGCAAACCGAACAACGCCCCAGTCGCGCAAAAACTGATGATGCTGTGCCAGGAGCTAATGGATGGTTGCTCTTCCTCTTTATGCTTGGTCAGCATGATGCCGAACAGCATGAGAATCGAAACCGCACCCGTATATATGAGAATCTGGATAACCGCCAGAAACTCCGCTTCCAGCAACAAGTAGATCCCCGCAATACTGAAAAAAGTAAATGCCAGCGACAAAGCCATGTGAATGACGCGAGTAGCATTAATCATGAAAACGGCTCCGCAGATTGCCATGACTGACAGGATGAAAAACGCGATGAACTCGCCGGAAAACTGAAAACTCATTTTGCTTTTCCCCCTGCTTTCGGCATAAGATTGGTGCTGTTTTCCGAACGGATGTGGGTGTTGTTGTTGTGGAGCCAGTTTAAATCCTTAAACAACTCATCCCGGCTGTACACCGCCAATTCGAAGTTGTTTGTCATCACAATCGCTTCCGTCGGGCACACTTCTGTACACAAATCGCACAAGATGCAAATTTCAAAATTGATGTCGTAGGTATCGATGACTTTGCCCTTTTGTTCCGGATCTGGATGCTTCTTGCCCGTCAACGTGATGCAATCCGTCGGGCAGATGCGCGCACATTGGTTGCAGACAATGCATTTTTCAGGATCAAAATGCTGAATTCCGCGAAAGCGATCTGGCATGACCAGCGGCTCATCCGGATACTTGTAGGTGACTTTGGGTTTGGTCATATTTTTTAGGGTAATGCCCAACCCTTTAACCAGTCCTAACATCGCCAATCACCTTCCCGTTCAATAGAATTTCCCCAAAAAGGGGACTTCTTTTAACAGCGCCGTCACCAGGATGTTTAACAGTGCCAGCGGCAATAACACTTTCCAAGCAAATTGCATCAGCTGGTCGACACGAATCCGCGGAAACGTCCCTCTCAACCAGATGAGGAAGAATACGATAAACCCGAATTTCAAAACAAACCACACGATCGGTGGGATAAAAGTAAGGCCGAACGGTGCATTCCAGCCACCCAAATAAAGCACAGTGGTCAAAGAAGCCATCGCAAACATATACACATATTCCGTCAACATGAAGAAGGCGAAGCGGAATCCCGAATATTCCACATGATAACCGGCCACCAACTCCGACTCCGCTTCCGGGAGGTCAAACGGGGTTCGGTTCAATTCCGAGATGGACGCGATCAAAAAGACGACGAACCCGATCGCCTGCGGGAAGATGAACCAGACCTCTTTTTGCGCCTCCACAATCTCGTTCAGGTTGAGCGATCCCACCGTCATGATGATGCCCACCACCGACATCACCAGCGGAATCTCATAACTGATCATTTGCGCCGCAGAACGCATCCCGCCTAAAAGCGCGTATTTGTTATTTGAAGACCAACCGCCGACCAAGATCGCAATGATGGTCACGCTGGACAAGGCCAGATAATACAAAAGTCCCACCGCAAAATCGGCAAATTGGATAGTATCGGTAAAAGGAATCACCGCCAGGATGGCAAACGCCGGAATAAACGCCAGCGCGGGGGCGAGCTTAAACAGGGCCAAGTCCGCCTTTTTCGGTGTAACATCCTCTTTGAGAAGCAGTTTGAGCACGTCAGCGACGGTCTGCAACAGCCCCCACGGCCCCACACGATTTGGCCCGATGCGGCCTTGTATCCATCCAAGCACTTTCCGCTCAAAAAAGATTGCGTATGTAACAAACCCCAACACGATCAAGAGCAAGATCACCGGACCCAACACCAGCCACGGATTCATCAGCCGTCCACCTCCCCAAGCACGATGTCGATCCCGCCTAAGATGGCGACCAAGTTGGAGATGTTTTGGCCCTTTAACAACTCAGGCAAAATCTGCAAATTGTAAAACGAAGGGCGTCGGAACTTCAGGCGCCAAGGCTTATCCTTGCCTTTGCTGACAATATGGCAACCCAACTCTCCCCGCGGCGACTCAATCCCCACGTAAACCTCACCTTCCGGTACCCGAAGCACACGTGGTACCTTGCCCATAATCTTACCCTCAGCGGGAAATGCGTTCACCGCCTGTTGCAAGATATTGAGCGACTCCACCACCTCATTCATGCGGCACATGTACTTCTCATACAAGTCACCCGTTTTGCCCACAGGCACATTAAATGTAAACCGATCATAGATCGAATACGGCTGTTTTTTGCGAAGGTCCCAATCGACCCCCGTCACCCGCAAATTGGCTCCGGACAATCCGTAATCCAATGCCATCTTGCGGTCATAAACGCCGACTCCTTTGGTGCGCTGCTTGAAGATCTCATTGCCGGAAATCAACCCATGGTACTCCACCATCTGTTTTTGCATGTATTCAACAAAGCTTCCCACTTTGTCAATCCATCCAGGGGGAGCATCCCATTTCACACCGCCCACGCGCATGTAGTTGTAGGTGAGCCGCGCTCCGCACAATTCATTAAACAAATCCAAAATCTGTTCGCGGTCGCGGAATGCGTATAAAAACGGGCTTAGCGCTCCGATGTCCAACAGGTAGGTTCCCATCCAGACCAAATGGCTGGCAATGCGGTTCAGTTCCATCACAATCACGCGCAAAAACTCCGCTCGCTCAGGAACTTCCAACCCCATCAACCGTTCGGTCGCATGCACAATTGCATAGTTGTTGGTCATCGCCGACACATAATCGAGACGGTCAGTATACGGAATGATTTGCGTATAATTTAGATCCTCAGCCAACTTTTCCGTTCCACGGTGCAAATAACCGATCACCGGCTCCGCGTCCACAATCGATTCCCCATCGATTTTAACCACCAAGCGCAGCACTCCGTGCGTACTCGGGTGTTGCGGGCCGACGTTCAATAACATCTCTTCTGTTCGAAGCAAAGGTTACACCTCCTTATCCAGTGGTTCATAATCTTTGCGAAGTGGATGGCCAACCCAATCGTCCGGGAGCAAGATGCGCCGCAAATCGGAATGACCGGTGAAATGTATCCCCATCAAGTCATACGCCTCACGCTCATTCCAACCCGCCGCGGCCCACACATCAGAGACGGTCGGCAACACCGCTTCCTCCCTGTCCACCTTGACGCGAACAGCCACTTGATGTTGGTGTGCAAACGATACCAGCTGATAACACACTTCCAGATGCGTCTCATAATCCACACTGGAGAGATTGCGCATGTAATCAAACGCCAGCGACTTGTCTTCTTTCAAGAATCGGGCAACTTTGCTCCAATGTGCCCGGTCGATTACCAAAGTGGGGATATGCCCGCTGGGGCGGTTAATATATGCTTCCACCACCGCTTCCGGATGGCAACCTTCCTTGATTCGGGCGACAAATTGTTCCAACAGCGGTTGCATTGGAGAGGGCTCCTCCGGCTTCTTTTCTTCCGCTTTCTTGGCTGCCGGACGAGGTCTGGCGCCGGACGCCGGTCGGGCTCGCCCTGTCGGAGTTGCTTTGGCTTTTCCTTGGGCCTCTTCTCCGGTCTTCCCTCCAGCTGCGGGAGTCCCTTGATCCGCGTTGGCTTCGGTCCCCTTTGCTTCCGTCTCGTTCATGCCTTGGCCGGTTTCCGGTTTGTTGTTTTTATCCCCTTGTTCGCTCATTGACTGGTCACCCTCTTCCCATGCTTGGCCTCATAGCGAATTTTCTCCTGCAATTTGTGGATGCCGTAGATCAATGCCGCCGGATTGGGTGGGCAACCGGGGATGTATACGTCCACAGGCACGATCTGATCGACTCCCTTCACCACAGCGTAAGATTTGACGTAAGGTCCACCCGCCGTCGCGCAGGAACCCATGGCGATCACCCATTTGGGCTCAGGCATCTGGTCATAAAGCCGGCGCAACAAGGGGGCCATCTTTTTGGTGACAGTTCCCGCTACAATCATCACATCCGACTGACGGGGTGAAGCGCGGAAAAACACGCCAAAACGGTCTAGATCATAGTGCGAACCGCCTGTACCCATCATCTCGATCGCACAGCATGCAAGTCCAAATGTCAGCGGCCACATGGAGTTGGAGCGCGCCCAAGCCTTTACCTGCTCCAAGCTGGTGAACAAGACGTTTCTTTCCAACTCCTGTTGCTCAAACGGCGTCATCTGTTCAAAATTTACTCCCATTCCAACACCTTCTTTTTCCAAGCGTAAGCCAAACCCAGCACCAGGAAGAAAATGAAGATCAACATTTCCACAAGAATAAACAGTCCCACATCCGAGCGAAGGGCATCATAACTGACCGCCCACGGATACAGGAAAACAGCTTCCACATCAAATATCACAAACAGCAACGCAAACAAGTAGTACCGGACGTTAAACTGAACCCAGCTGTCACCCTTGGGATCCACACCGCTCTCATATGTGATCGCCTTATCAGGGGTGGGATTGTGCGGACGAAGCACGCGTCCCAGCGACAAGGCCACAATCGGCAACGCGATGCCGATCAAAAGGAAGATAGCGAGTTGCAGGTGGGTGGGATCAAGCGCCATATTTATCCCTCCTAGCAGAAAATGAAGGAGACGGATCTGTCATCCGTCTGTAAAAACGCTTACATCAATCAAATTCGGGCAGGGGATTCCTCCTAAAAAGCGCCCCGCGAACACTTCCCTCACTTCGAGGTTCCCCACGGGCCTGACAACCCCTCAGGGAAGCCTGCCACAGCATGTGATTCCCTTCTGCCACAGCGCAAAAAAAGGGGGGGCACCCACCCTGCTCCAAAAAAAGCAATCGCGCCTAACAAATCAAACAAACTTCACTCTGGACACCTTCTATCGCACGCTTGGAGAAGATGCCCGTGGGCGCAACACCTCATCCCATTCTCTTTACTTGCCCATCGGTACTCATTGGGAAATGATGTTTTCGCCGCCTCTCATGCGTCAATCGGACTTGTCAGACACGCCACAGTGTCAGGCGCATTCATATATAAAACTTAAAGAGATACATAAAAAATAGCCCGTTTCTATTGTTTGATTATACAACACTTTCCTAATTGTGAGAAGGTTGACGAAAACGACGAAAAATTGTCCCATTTTCTACATTGACGAAATGCCGTTCCTCGCTTGGGCCTGGTCACTCCTAACATAAGCAAATATTCCCTCATTTATGCCGAAAGAAAAGCAGAATGGACAGCAACGCCTTGCCTTGGCACCCTCTTTACATTCATCATTACCTCAACAACGTCCACGCTTCCCCCTATGTTTTCAGGGTAAAAAAAAGAGGACTTTAGCTTCACTAAAATCCCCTCCAATAGCACAGCGACTTTTATTAAGCGCTACGCCAATTATACGCCGGCCGACTTAGCTAAGATCGTCACTTTGTCAGGGCGCACTTCAATAAATCCGCCACTGACAGAAATGACCTCTTCCGAACCGTCTTTTTTAATGCGCACCGTATCCCCTTTGAGCGGGCTGACA
This sequence comes from Laceyella sacchari, assembly GCF_004343255.1. Taxonomy (GTDB): domain Bacteria; phylum Bacillota; class Bacilli; order Thermoactinomycetales; family Thermoactinomycetaceae; genus Laceyella; species Laceyella sacchari. Next base: position 484,081 of record NZ_SMDD01000002.1, read on the forward strand.
AAGGGGGCGTGTTTTGGGAGAATCCCAACATCCCCATTCGCAGCACGGGTGATGACCATTTCTACTTGTTCTGAGTAGACGACCTTTTCAGGTGTCACAATGTCCAACTGAATTTTGCTCATGTGGGCGTCCTGCTACTCCCTCGGGTGTCATCTTGGCATCAGCCAAGCGACGCACCCCGTAGCAGTGATTCACCTCCCCATCTCGAGTTGAGGCTAGCTAAGAAAACTGCCTGGCAGAAACCCGATTCCTCTCCGCCAGGCAGAATGTTATGGTTTAACGGGTGTAACCCATCGATTTCGCTTTTTCGATCGCGTCGTCAATGGTTCCCACCATGTAGAACGCATCTTCTGGCAGATCGTCGTGTTTGCCTTCCAACAGCTCTTTGAAGCTGCGAACCGTTTCTTTCACAGGCACATACACACCTGGTTGGCCGGTGAATTGCTCAGCCACGTGGAAGTTTTGAGAAAGGAATTTCTCTACTTTCCGCGCACGGGCTACCAGTTGTTTGTCTTCATCAGACAACTCATCCATACCCAAGATCGCGATGATGTCTTGGAGTTCTTGGTAGCGTTGCAGGATTTGCTGTACGCCGCGAGCTACACGGTAATGCTCTTCCCCGACTACGTCTGGGGTCAGAATACGAGAAGTGGATGCCAATGGGTCTACCGCCGGATAGATCCCTTTTTGGGTCAGACGGCGCTCCAAGTTGGTGGTCGCATCCAAGTGAGCGAAGGTGGTCGCCGGAGCCGGATCGGTATAGTCGTCCGCCGGTACATAAATCGCTTGAACCGATGTGATCGAACCGGTTTTGGTTGATGTAATCCGCTCTTGCAATTGACCCATTTCCGTAGCCAAGGTCGGTTGGTAACCTACCGCGGAAGGCATGCGGCCCAACAGCGCAGACACCTCAGAACCTGCTTGTGTAAAGCGGAAAATGTTATCTACGAACAACAGCACGTCTTGCCCTTCGCTGTCACGGAAATGCTCAGCCATGGTCAAGCCAGTCAAAGCCACGCGCATCCGCGCACCCGGCGGCTCGTTCATCTGACCGAAGACCATCACCGTTTTGTTGATTACACCAGAATCTTTCATCTCATGGTACAGGTCGTTCCCTTCACGGGTACGCTCCCCTACCCCTGCGAATACAGACAAACCGCCGTGCTCTTGAGCAACGTTGTTGATCAATTCTTGGATAAGTACGGTTTTCCCTACACCCGCACCACCAAACAGACCAATCTTACCACCTTTTGCATATGGGCAAAGCAAGTCAACGACTTTAATACCCGTTTCCAACATTTCCGCTTGGGTGGATTGATCCTCAAAGCTCGGTGCCGGACGGTGAATAGGCAGGTATTCGTCTGAAACGACCGGACCCGCTTCGTCGATCGGTTCACCCAATACGTTGAATACACGTCCCAATCCCGGACGGCCTACCGGAACGCTGATCGGCTTACCTGTATCAACCGCTTCCATGCCGCGAACCAATCCGTCGGTGGAAGCCATCGCTACTGTACGAACAATATTGTCACCCAAGTGAATGGCAGCTTCTAACACCAGTTCACTTCCATCGTTACGTCTAACTTTAATCGCGTTATAAATCTCAGGCAATTGGCCGCTTTCAAATTGCACGTCCACAACCGGGCCCATTACCTGAAGCACACGTCCAGTGCTCATCTCGTTCCCTCCTTAAACTGCATTTACATCTATCAAAACGGGATGGCCAACCCGCTAATCGTTGTTTCGTTCAACTCATCGCTTCTTCTATTCCAGCGCAGCCGCCCCACCGACGATCTCCGCAATCTCTTGCGTAATTGCCGCTTGCCGTGCCCGGTTGAATTGCAACTTCAGCGATTCGATCATTTCCGTAGCATTGTCGGTCGCATTGCTCATCGCGTTCATCCGAGCAGCGTGTTCACTCGCTTTACCATCTAAAAGAGCGCTATAGATAAGTGCTTCTGCATAACTTGGAAGCAGAGTGGACAATACCTCTTCTTGGGATGGCTCATACTCGTAAATGGTTTTTCCAGTTTGGCTGGATCCCGCCAAGTCATCCCCAGCCAGCGGCAACAAGCGTTTTTCCGTCGGACGCTGAACCACTGGGTTAACAAACTCATTGTACAAGAGGTACAGCTCATCAAACTTCTCTTCTGCATAGAAACGAACGGCTTGCTCCGCAATTTCTTTCACATCGGCAAACGTTGGCGAATCGGGCAAGCCTGTCACTTCATTGATGACAGGGTAATTGCGTTTGCGTAGGAAATCGCGTCCTTTGCGCCCGATCACAAAGATCACGTACTCATCTTTGCTTTGGTGGCGCTTGTTCAGAGCAGACACCAGCATACGCAACAGGTTGGAGTTGTAGCCGCCAGCTTGGCCGCGATCCGAAGTGATGATCAGATAACCGGTTTTTTTGATCGGACGGGAAACGAGCATCGGGTGGTTGGCATTTGCCGTATTTTGAGCGATGTTGATGATCACATCGCGCAACTTCTCCGCATATGGTCGCGCCGCCTGCGCTTGCTCCTGTGCGCGGCGAAGTTTGGCCGCAGATACCAGTTTCAACGCTTTGGTCGTCTTTCTGATATCCTCTTTAGCTTTAATGCTCCGCTTAATGTCCCGCATCGATTGTCCCATGTGTTCACCGCCTTTCTGTTGCCGATCGTTCGTCGAGCCGCCGCTTTCTTACACGTGAGCGGCTCAACCGAGCGCCGGCAGTGAAAACTTGTCTTCCTGCTTAATTAGATGCCACAAAATTTTTTTTGAACGCAGCAATCGCTTCGAGCAGTTTCTTCTCGTTGTCTTCCTTCAGCTCTTTCTTATCAACGATGTCTTTCAGCACATCTTGATGGTTCGCATCAAGGAAAGCGTGGAACTCCGCTTCGAAACGGCGAACGTCTTCAACCGCGATCTCATCCAAATGGCCTTTGGTTACCAGGTAGAGAGAGACTACTTGTTTCTCAACGGACAGCGGTTCATGCTCACCTTGTTTCAAGATTTCTACAACGCGTTTCCCGCGCTCCAGCTTCGCCATGGTCGCTTTATCCAAGTCAGAACCGAATTGCGCAAACGCCGCCAACTCGTAGTATTGGGACAAGTCCAGCCGCAATGTACCGGACACTTTTTTCATCGCTTTGATTTGTGCAGATCCACCTACGCGGGATACGGAAGTACCTACGTTTACCGCCGGGCGCACACCGGAGTGGAACAGGTTGGACTCCAAGAAGATTTGTCCGTCGGTGATGGAGATCACGTTCGTTGGAATATAAGCGGAGATGTCACCCGCTTGGGTTTCAATGAACGGCAGGGCTGTCAACGATCCGCCACCGCGCTCATCGGAAAGTTTCGCTGCACGCTCCAAAAGGCGGGAGTGCAGGTAGAATACATCCCCGGGATACGCTTCACGGCCTGGCGGACGACGGAGCAACAAAGACAGCTCACGGTATGCAGCCGCTTGTTTGGACAAGTCATCGTATACGCAGAGTACATGTCCGCCGTTGTACATGAAGTATTCACCCATCGCACATCCGGCATACGGAGCCAAGAACAACAACGGAGCCGGGTCAGATGCGCCAGCCACAACGACGATGGTGTACTCAAGAGCACCAAAACGACGCAACTTCTCTACCACTTGCGCGACGGTAGAAGCCTTTTGGCCGATCGCCACGTAAACACAGACCATGTCCTTGCCTTTTTGGTTGATGATGGTATCAAGCGCCACCGAGGTTTTACCGGTTTGGCGGTCGCCGATGATCAGCTCGCGCTGACCGCGACCGATCGGAACCATGGAGTCAATCGCTTTGATCCCGGTTTGCAACGGCTCATGTACCGATTTACGGTCAATAACGCCAGGTGCTTCCGACTCGATCGGACGGAATTCAGTCGTTTCGATCGGACCTTTACCATCCAGTGGCTGTCCGAGCGGGTTTACAACGCGACCCAACAGTGCTTTACCTACTGGTACTTCCATCAGGCGACCCGTGCGTTTCACTTGGTCTCCTTCACGAATATCTTGATATGGGCCCAAGATAACGATACCTACGTGGTTTTCTTCCAAGTTCAGCGTCATACCCATCACACCATTGCTGAACTCAACCAGCTCACCAGCCATGGCATTTTGCAGGCCGTGCGCGCGGGCAATACCGTCCCCGACATTGATAACGGTGCCTACATCGGTCACTTCGACTTCGGCACGGTAATTTTTGATCTGCTCTTTAATAAGGGAGCTGATCTCTTCCGGTTTAATGCTCATAATGGTTCACCCCAATCTTTCCGTCTGTATGTTCTATCCGATTCTGCCCAGCTTCAACCCATCCTGAAAACGGGCCAACTTCGTCTTCAGGCTTCCGTCAAACAACCGGTCGCCCACTTGCACGATCACACCGCCCAGGATGTCGGAATCCACTTTTTCGGTAATTTTAATCTTCTTGCCAATAATCGGTTCAAACGCTTGAACGATCTCCGCCTTATTCTCCTCGGTGAGGGGGAACGCGGTCGTCACTTGCGCTTCAGCAATCCCTCTCGCTTCGTTGGCCAACTCATTAAACGCTTGCGCCAGGTCGAACACGATGTTCTCGCGGCGACGGTCAGCCAATACGTACAAGAGGTTCTTCGTGTATTGGTTCACATCCGCGAACAGTTTGTCAAACACTTCACGCTTCTGGGCGGAGGAAGTGGAAGGATGGCCTACCCACGCCACCAGCTCAGGGGAAGCGTTAAATGTTGCCGTCACTTTTTTTAAATCTCGCTCCACGCCATCCAAGCATTTCTGTTCTGCGGCGACCTCAAACAATGCTTTGGCGTATCGCTTCGCTACTACCGAGCTGGTCATTGCACTCTGCCTACCTGCTCGAGATAACGACCCACCAGCTCAGCTTGGGCTTTGCTATCCAGTTCTTTCTCGATCAACTTGGATGCGAGCTGAACGGACAGGGCACCCACTTCATCGCGCAAACTGGCAAGCGCTTTTTCTTTCTCGCGTTGAATTTCATTGGTCGCCTCTTTGATCATGCTCTCAGCGCGCTCTTGCGCTTTGGCGATGATCTCTTCCGCTTCACGCTCTTTTTGCGCTTTGGCGCGTTCGATGATCTCTTTCGCCTCTAGGCGGGCTTTTTCCAGCGCTTCGCGTTGCTCTTTGATGAGATCCTCCGCTTCTTTGCGGCTTTTCTCAGCAGCCTTGATCTGGCCGTCAATGTGCTCTTGACGTTGCCTCATGGTGTTCAGCATTGGACGAAGAGCGTATTTGGAAACGAGCAGCATTAAAATGATAAATGCGATAAGCTGGAATACCATCGTACCCCATTCAATACTTAACACTTGATTCACTCCCTTCAGACTTGCGGGAACTTGTGTATGCAAATTACGAATAAAAGGCTTAATCATAAGCAGACGGGGAATAGAAAAACATATTCCCCGTCATTGCATTGGTGAAGACATTAGCCGATGATGCCGAGTACAGCCATGATGCCGAAAGCAACTGCGATAATTGGCAACGCCTCTACCAAAGCGATCCCGATGAAGGTTTGGGTGAACAGCATACCACGAACTTCAGGTTGACGAGCAATCCCTTCCAGATAGCGTCCAAACACCCAAGCGTTACCAAATGCACCCGCGATAGCGGCAAAAGACAACATGATAGCACCAGCAATAATCGTCAAATCCATAATAAAATCCTCCTTAAAAATTAAATCAATTTTTGAATCGTTGATTAATGGTCGTCAGCCAACTTTTGTGACATGTATACAATGGCCAACACTGTAAATACGTACGCTTGCACCGTTCCGACAAAGACCGAGTACGCCAACCATACGATCAGCGGTGCTCCGGTCAAGAACCCGCCTTTGAGCAACACGATGATCAGAATCTCACCGGCAAAGATGTTCGCCCATAGACGCAAGCCGTGTGTGACGGGCTTAGCGACTTCATCGATGATGTGGAGCGGGAACATCCAAGAGAATGGTTGGAAATAATGGGATGCGTACTTCTTGGGTGACTTTCTGATCCCCAGGAAGTGAGCGACAATCGTGATTGCTAAAGCCATCGCGATCGGCACGTTGATGTCAGCAGTCGGTGATTTCCACCAAGCGTAGGCATTATGATGCTCCGCTTCCTTGCCCGCTTCACCATGATGCTCTCCCGCTGCTTCAATTCCCAGGAAAGGTATGGGTTCATGGTGTTCGGTCACCACGTTAAACATGAGTCCCATCTGATTCGCGATAAAAATGAACAAAAAGAGCGTGAAAGCAAAGCCATAAAAGCGTTCGCTTGTTTTGGCATCCATGTTGGAACGGACAATACCCTGGGTGAACTCAATGATCATTTCCACAAAGTTTTGCATACCCGTCGGAACCATTGCCAAGCGGCGAGTGGCCAACATGGCGATGAGGAATACCAGGATGCAACAAATCGTCGTGGTGATCATCACAGTCACGTCCAGCTTTACTTGCAAACCCATTAAGTCAAACACTAGCTTTGGTGTTTTTTCCATGTATCCAGCTTCACCCCTTTCCTGACGTGGTTCGGAGTTTTCGAACCTCCCAAAACTCCAATACAATGATGAGTATATAGCAGATTGGCAACCCCACGACAATCGTGCGGACATCAAAATGCATCGGATATTTGAAAGCGACGAGTATCGCAAGGGCAACCATGAGATAACGATTGATCATGCCTGTTCCTCTATGTCTGGTGGAACCAGTCGCTAAAGTCGTCTCTCCTGCCTGGCGCACTTTACGCGCCATATACAAGACGTTATACAGACTGACCAACAAGCCAAGGCCTGCTCCAGCGACCATTTTCTTATACGGAGTAAGTAACCATAGGACTAAGAGTAACGCGAGGAATCCGGCTGTGAGGATCACCACTCGTCGGCGAATGGTATGCAATGGATCCATGAGGAGTTCATTCCTTCACAAATGCTTTCAAAGTGAAAAAAGCAGTGATAAAACCGCTTCCAAGCCCGACCAACACACCTGCGAGGAGCAAAAATGGTTTGGTGCCCCACAAGGCATCCAATTTGTTCCCCACCCAAGCCCCGCCCACAGTCAACAACACGATCTCCGTGCCAATTGAACTGACCAACGCGGCAATGCGCCACAGATTCGTGTCATTTTTCATGAAAAACCCCCATATGTAGGAAGGATTTCAGAAAAGGGCAGACAGCTTCCGGTTGCTTGGAATTCGTTCGGAGAATCTTAGGAAAACTTCCCTTTCCCCTGCCTATAGTAACGAAGCCTCATCCTTTTTGTCAACGTTTTCTCAAAAACATATGTGACAAAAAAGTCGTTTTTTTGAAAAACGGCTTTCTGTTACTGCATTTTTATGGGTTTTGACGCCATCATAGAACAAGTCATTCACCATTTCACTATTGACATATGAACAGACGTTGTTCTCAACATCGCGTCATAAACAACGAGATCCGATTGCAGATTCCCATGCTAGAGCGATCCAACAGGTCAAATGGATAGATGCGGCTTCAACCCCCTTAAGGTCGCTCATGCGCGGGGGCACAGGCAAACGCATGTTGCGAGTTGACCGCGGGCCCCGGCGCCGCCTTGTTATTATTTGGTGCCGAACAGCCGATCTCCTGCATCACCCAATCCTGGGATGATATAACTTTTTTCGTCCAGCTTCTCATCAATGGCTGCCACATAAATGTCTACATCCGGATGATCTTTTTGCACTCTGTCCACACCTTCCGGCGCCGCGATCAGGCACATCAGCTTGATCTGTTTCGCGCCCATTTCCTTCAGGATGCGAATCCCGGCCGATGCCGATCCCCCCGTAGCCAGCATCGGGTCGATCACGATCAGTTCCCGTTCACCGATATCGGATGGCATTTTTGAATAGTACTGCACTGGCTCCAATGTCTCCGGATCGCGGTACAGGCCGAGATGCCCCACTTTGGCAGCTGGAATCAATTTCAAAATGCCGTCTACCATCCCCAATCCTGCACGCAGAATCGGCACTAGCCCCAGCTTTTTCCCTTCCAAGACTTTGCACTTCGCCTTGGCTACTGGTGTTTCCACTTCCACTTCTCTAAGCGGCATATCCCTTGTGATCTCATAAGCCATCAGTGCGGAAACTTCATCCACCAACTCGCGGAATTCTTTGGTTCCGGTGTGCTTGTCCCGAATAAATGTGAGCTTGTGCTGGATAAGTGGATGATCGAATACATAAACATTCCCCATGTTAGCGCCCTTCTTTCTGTCTTGAATGTCTTCGAATTTTGTTCCCATGATAGTTAACCATAAGGTTCCCCGCGAGACAACCTTTTCTTAGATTATTATTGCCACATGTTGGGTTAAATTTCCCACGGTGCAAAAAAAGCCCTGGAAGAGGGTGCGCTACGCCACCTGTCTACACACACGAAAACCCCGAGAGCACTTGGCTCCCAGGGCTGCTCCGCTTTTTTTATTTGTTCGGGTACAGAGGATATGCACCTGTCAATTTGGCTACACGTTGTTTTGCTTCTTCATGCTTCGCTTGGTCTTCGGGGTGTTTCAAGGTCAGCGCGATGATCGCGGCAATCTCTTCCATCGCTTCCACACCCATGCCACGGCTGGTGACCGCCGCCGTCCCGATGCGGATTCCGCTGGTGACAAACGGTTTTTCCGGATCGAATGGAATCGCGTTTTTATTGCAGGTGATGCCCACTTCATCCAAGAGGTGCTCCGCTTTTTTCCCGGTCAAGCCCAAGTTGCGGACATCGATGAGCACCAGGTGGTTGTCGGTACCGCCAGAAATGAGTTCCAGGCCATGCCCTCTGAGCGATTCAGCCAAGCGTTCAGCGTTGTCCACCACCGCTTGGGAATAAGACTTGAACTCATCGGACAACGCTTCGCCGAGGGCGACAGCTTTTGCGGCGATGATATGCATGAGTGGCCCGCCTTGGACACCGGGGAAGATCGATTTGTCGATCGCTTTGGCAAATTCTTCCTTACAAAGGATCATCCCGCCGCGCGGACCGCGCAATGTCTTATGGGTGGTGGTGGTCACAAAGTCAGCATACGGCACAGGGTTTGGGTGATGGCCCGTCGCCACGAGGCCGGCGATGTGAGCCATATCCACCATCAACCGCGCCCCCACTTCGTCAGCAATCTCTCTGAAGCGGGCAAAATCGATTTGACGCGGATAGGCACTTGCCCCGGCTACAATCAGCTTCGGTTTGTGCTCAAGTGCCATCTGGCGCACTTCTTCATAGTTGATTCGATGCGTCTCTTTATCAACGCCGTATGCAACAAATTTATACAGCTGGCCGGAGAAGTTGACCGGGCTGCCATGGGTCAAATGGCCGCCGTGCGCCAAGTTCATGCCCAATACGGTATCACCTGGTTCCAACACCGCAAAGTACACAGCCATATTGGCTTGCGCCCCTGAATGAGGCTGCACATTGGCATGATCGGCACCAAACAGTTGTTTCGCCCGTTCCCGCGCCAGATCTTCCACCACATCCACATGTTCGCAACCGCCGTAATAACGTTTGCCAGGATATCCTTCCGCATATTTATTGGTCAATACCGTTCCCATCGCTTCCATTACCGCTTCAGAAACGAAATTTTCAGAAGTGATGAGTTCGATTTTGTCCCGTTGGCGGCGCAACTCGTTGGTAATTGCCTCAGCCACTTGTGGGTCTTTCCGCTTTAACTGTTCCATTCAACCTGCCCCCTCGAATAAAAAACTTAACATTCCAATCCTCATTTTAACAGATCTTTCGGTTTTAAGGAGACACTTTTTCAATTTCCCGTACATAAACTGCCCGTGCGCCACCAATTAGCTTTGGACGGGTTTTGGCCATGGTCACATGCGCGCCGCCGATCGTTTTCCGCCCAGGGCGAACCGGCACAGCCACCGGCTTGAGATGCATGCCAATGAGCGTGTCACCGATGTCGATCCCAGCATCAGCTTGAATCGATTCCACCAACACCGCGTCAGCTAAATGCCGAAAAGCATAAGAAGCCATCGCGCCACCTGCGTGGCGGACAGGTACCGCCATCACTTCCTGCCAACCGAACCGCTCTGCCACTGCTCGCTCGACGACAAGTGCTCGGTTCAGGTGTTCGCAACATTGAAAAGCCAAATGAAAACCGACTTCTTGTTGCACCTCCCGCATGCCGGCAAACAAAGCCGCGGCTATCTCGTCACTCCCTTGCGAACCGATCCGATGCCCGGCCACTTCGCTCGTGCTCACTCCCAGGACCATCACATGCTTGTCCGTCAAACCGGCAGCCGCCACCAGCTCGCGCATGGCATCTTTCATTTCTGCCGACAGCCGTTCCATTCCGTTCACGACTGGAGAGCCCCTTCCAATTCGTGGATCTTTTGCACGCGGCGGGCATGCCGATCCCCTTGGAATTCAGAAGTTAGCCACACTCGCACAATCGAGCGGGCCAAATCGGGGCCAACAACGCGCTCCCCAAGGGCCAAAATGTTGGCGTTGTTGTGTTCGCGGCTCATGCGAGCGGAAAATTCATCACTCACCACTGCACAGCGAATGCCTTTGACTTTGTTAGCGGCAATGGACATGCCAATGCCGGTTCCGCAGATCAGGATACCCAAGTCATATTCACCGCTAGCCACCTTTTCCGCGACCGGACGTGCATAATCTGGATAATCGACAGAAGTCGCACAGTCACAGCCAACATCGCTGTAATGGATGCCCATTTCATCCAGCAAATCCTTGATTTCTTGCTTCAACCGAAGGCCGCCGTGGTCGGAGCCAAGTAGTATACGCATGTTTATTCCTCCTTTGGAAACATCCATCCCCAGTATAACGCAGTGCTTCCCCTGTTGGCGCTTTGAATTGGGCGTTCCTATCCGGTCATTCCCTCCATTTGGCCACGATCGCCTCGATCGCCGCCTCGATCTCCCCGGCGCATGCCCGGTATTCTTCTACCGATCCACCATAGGGGTCGGCGATGTCCTGCTGTAATGCCATCTGTTTCAATTCCCGCAATAACCGTTCTTCCTCAGCCAGCAGCGGGCCCACTTCTTTCATCCACGCTTCTTCTGCTTCTTTTGGCCAAGGCTCGTCCGCTTTGAGTGAAAACCTGCTTTGTACCGCCGCCCGATGGCTTTCCATCTCCGCATATAACCGATCCAACGCTTGATGTACCGAAACCTGCTCTGAACCACCGAAAGCGTATTCTTTTAACGTGAAAATTTTATCCACGCTCTCGGGGAAATCGTGGATGATAAACGATTTGTGCTGTGCGGTCATCGTCAAGATCACATCAGCCCACGCCACCAACTCCTTGCACAGCGGGGTTGATGCATGGCAATGAGCGATCCCCTTCTCTTCCAACACCTGGGTCGCCTGCTCCGACGCCGCAGCTCCGTCCAACGCCGATATCCCAGCCGATTTCACATCCACATCCAGCCGCTCCCGCTCAACCCACTTCCGCAACAGCGCTTCGGCCATCGGGCTTCGGCAAGTGTTTCCGGTACAGACAAACAACACCTTACGCACATTTATTCACCTCGCTTCCACCTGTTCTCGCACGCCCGGGGGCAATCGGACATCTCATTTCGGCCGTCGCGCCAGCGCATTTGCAACTTTGCGTCCCGCGTCTCTTTGCCGACGAGACTAGTGGATAAACTTATTTTAATTAAAAATAAACATCCTTATCATCTACTTTACTCAAAGGAATATTTTGGGGCAATAGGGGGCTTATATCATAAATTTGCATCCCAAGTAGATCAGCATCATTCCGCCAATCACCTCTCCATAGGTGCCAATCCATCCTCCCATGAATCTCCCCAGTACCAGCCCGGTCCCGGTCATGGCAAAGCTGAACAAACCAAACAACAACAAGGTCAACCATATATCCGCATCGAACAGCCCCAGACTGAGGCCAGCCGACAAAGAATCTAAACTTACGCTGAGCGAAAAAAGCAGGATACTTCCCCATGAGGAGATGCGAGAGCGCTCATCCTCTTCCTCGCCCCTGATCACATGCCACAGCATAGATAGGCCCAAAAAGCACAACATTCCGCCACCCACCATGACTGCGACATCTTTCATCACTTTGCCCAGCAACTGCCCAATCGCCATGCCGATGAGCGGCATCAACACATGAAAAAAACCGACGGATGCGCTCAACTTGGAAATGGTACCAACCGCGGGCCGTTTCATGCCCATGCCGACGCCAAATGAAAACGCATCTGTCCCCATCGCAAGGGCGATCATGGAGAGTGTGAACAGTTGCCCCCATTCCACAGTCGTCAGCGGCATATCCGCACCTCCCGTCCAAGTCCTCGTCTCATGGTATGCCCTCGTCCAAGAAAAAAGAACTGTCGAGATGACGGACTCAACGCACCTCCAACGACCGTGGCCTTTGCCCCTTAAGAATTGACAAAAAGCCAGACGGCTCAACCATCTGGCTTTTACTTGCACAAATCGAGTGTTTTCCCTGCCGCCGCTTTGGCCAAGCGGTTCATTACGGACCGGTATATCCCCTCCTCAGGGAAAGTCTCGGCGAAGATCACATCTACCTGCTGCTCATCAAACTCCCGCAATGCATGGTACAATCCGCGAGCCACGCTGAGCGGGTCCCGGCGCCATCCACAGCGAACAATCACATCCGCCGTAACAAGGTCGCTGTGTTCCTCGGTCACCAACAGCCCCACCCGGTACCCTTGATCCTGCTGACGGCTGATTTCACGTTGTAGCGCCTCTTTCACTTCAGCCCAAGGCTCCCGCACCAACCACACGTCCCCTTCCGGCGCATAATGGCGATATTTCATCCCTGGGGAGCGCGGAGACTCATCGTCACGAACCAAGCCGGGGTCCACCTCCACTGTGCCGACTGCCGCTTGCAACTGCTCCAACGTCACCCCGCCCGGGCGCAACAGGACAGGCACTTCCCCGGTCACATCGACAACCGTTGACTCCAAGCCGTACCCGGTCGCACCTCCGTCAAGAATCAGGGCTACTTTTCCCCGCAGGTCATCCCACACATGCAGAGCTTCCGTGGGGCTGGGGCGCCCTGAGCGGTTGGCACTGGGAGCCGCAACGGGAATTCCCGTTTCCAACAGCAACGCCTGAGCAAGTGGATGATCCGGCACCCGCACTGCAACAGTGGGCAAACCGGCAGTCACATTGGACGCCAAATTGCCTCTGTGTCGAAAAACCATCGTCAGCGGGCCGGGCCAAAACCGGCGGGCCAATTCAGCAGCGATGGGCGGAACGGATTCCACCCAGTCACCCACCTGCTCCACCGCTCCCAAGTGAATGATAAGCGGATTGTCTGAGGGGCGCCCTTTGGCTTTGTAAATGCCGGACACCGCATCCGCGGAGGTGGCGATCGCTCCCAATCCGTAAACCGTTTCTGTTGGAAAAGCGACCAATCCCCCTCGCTTGAGGATGTTGGCCGCCTCCTGAATCTCTACCCTACCGCGCAATTCCGCGATTCCCTTTCCCTCATCAACAACCACCCGGCTCAAGCGTGTCTCTATCCATTCCACAATCCATTCTCCTTTTCCTCATCCGCTGTCACATCTGTCCACCTATCTTAACACAATAGAGAAAAGAATTCAGACACCAGCCGTCATTGCTGATGGGAAGGGACGCAGCAGAACACCATTGCCGTTCCTTGGTTCCGTGACCGTTCCACATGTTCAGATTCCCGGATATCCACCGGCAATTCGTCAAATGCAATTTCCGAAAAACCCAATTGGGTGAAAAATTCCTGGGAAGCGCCCGCTAACAGGTACACATGCGACAAGCGCAGTTTGCTCGCATAGGACAGAAGGATTTGGATCATGTTCATGCCCACTTTGGTGTTCCACGGCGCCCGCTCCAACACAAACGAACGCAACAACCCATACTGTCCGTGGACCTCCATGCCTACCGCCCCGGCCAATTGCGGTGTCTCTCCCTCATCCGCGGGCATTTCCACCACAAAAAAATGATCGATATGCTCATCAATTCCTTTATCATTGAGTCCGGCTTCCCTCAACAATTTGCGCACTTGAAAGACGTCTCGCTCAATGGCCCGTCGTATCACGAACATACAACCTTGCCCCCTGTCTCGCTTGTCCTACAATATGACGGTATGACAGGGAGCAAACGCGTAGAACAAAAATCAGCAAGCAAAGCGCTCTATGCAGAGATATCTTCTTTCTACGCTTATTTTTTCAACAGTTTATCCAACAGGAAAAACCGCACTTGGATTTTCTCTTCTTTGGGTTGTGCTGGCTGGGTCGGTTCTAGCGAGGCGGACAACGACTCCGGGGGTGGCTCCACCGCGTCACCGTTGCTCATGTCGATAAAGCATAAAGGCGGAAACAGCACACACCACCAATTTTCCCCTTCTCCTCGCCCGATTGTTACGCGCAACGCTTCATAATTGCCAGCCGGATATATCTTTTCTCCATACAGCTTGGTCGGGAACGGCACGCGCCCAAAATCAACTTTAACCGGATAATCAAATCCATGTCGGGCGACAGTGTGTTCGGCCAATGCCTGAAAACGGGGCAGACGGGATCGAATCAACTGCCGAGCTTCTTCGATGTCGTCCGGTTGCTCAGCCCAAGTCTCAATCTCTTTTACCAGTTCATCCCGTACTTTGCGCTTCAACCACTGATCTTGCAACTGGTCGCTGTTAGCCAAAATGCGTAACCGTATCGCTTGTTCCGGAATCCCCTTTTCCGGATGATCCGGCGCCTTACGACCGGAGACCACTGCGGACGATTCCGCACGAACAAAAGAACACAAGATAAAACCGCTCAACAAAAATAAAAAAATAGTCCGTTTGCACATCTAAAATCCTCCCCCTTGTCCTTACCCAAAGTATGGACAGGGGGACAACCCGTTTATACATGTTTTTGTAATTTTCACCCTACTGTAGAACGCCACCCGACGACGATGCGATCTAGTCCAGCCAAATCTTGTTTTACCGTCACTTCTTGGCAGACACTGGCCAAAAGCTCTGCCACTGCGCGCCCCTGGTCAGCCCCGATCTCAAAGCAGATCAGCTTCGGACCCGCTTTCACCGAAGCGAGGGCGCTCACCATCCGACGATAGGGTGAGAGGCCATCTTCGCCACCGTCCAAGGCAAGGTACGGTTCAAAGTCGCGCACTTGCCGCTCCAGCTCATAAACCGTCTGAGACGGAATATACGGCGGATTAGAGACGAGAATATCGATATCGGATAGTCCTGCCCCCAGCGGCGCCAATAAGTCGCCCTGAAGCCAGCAGATTTGCTCTCTGACCCCATACCTTTTAGCATTCATCTGCGCCACTTCCAGCGCAGAGACAGATAAGTCGATCGCCGTCAATTGCCATTGCGGCTTCTCCAGCGCCAAGGTCACTGCGATCGCACCACTGCCCGTCCCCACATCAACCACGCGTAACTCATCCTCGGCAAAGCGCCGCTCGGCCTCATCAATCACCGCTTCAATCAGCAATTCGGTTTCCGGCCGGGGGATAAGTACAGCCGGACTAACCTGGAACACCCTTCCGTAAAACTCCTGGTCACCCACAATGTATTGCAACGGCTCCCCGGACGCCCGCCGCCTGAGCCATTCCTCCAGCTTTGTTGCCAAGTCCGTCGGAAACGGGTCAGACAAACGCATGAAGAATTGTGTTCGATCCAAGCCTACCAGGCGCCGAATCAGCAATTCCGCCTCAAAATTTGCATTTTCTTCTGCCCCGTTGTCCTGCAAAAAAGAAGAAGCCCGGCGATAGGCTTCTCTCAGCGTATATTCCCTATGCATCCCACCGACTCCTTTGGTTCACTCGCTCACTGCGCCTCTTTGCTGAGCAGTTTCGTCTGTTCATGCAAAATCAGGGAATCGATCACTTCCTGCAAGTCACCATCCAAAATCAAATCTAGCTTGTGCAGGGTCAAGCCGATGCGGTGATCCGTCACTCTGCTTTGCGGGTAGTTGTACGTGCGAATCCGCTCACTCCGGTCCCCGGTTCCAACCGCACTACGACGAGCGTCGGCCAGCTTGGCGTTCTCTTCCTGTTGCTTGAGGTCGTACAGCCGAGCCCGCAATACCCGCATCGCTTTTTCCTTGTTGCTGTTCTGCGATTTCTCATCTTGGCAGGATACGACGATGCCCGTCGGAATATGCGTGATCCGCACTGCCGATTGTGTGGTGTTCACGCTTTGGCCACCTGGGCCGCTCGAACAGAAGGTGTCAATCCGCAAATCTTTATCGTGGATTTCGATTTCCACCTCTTCCGCTTCCGGCAACACCGCCACCGTTGCCGTGGAGGTGTGAATCCGACCGCCTGATTCCGTTTCCGGCACGCGCTGCACACGGTGGGCGCCGCTTTCATACTTCAACCGGCTGTAAGCGCCACGTCCCTGGATCGAGAAGACCACTTCCTTAAATCCGCCCAATCCCGTCGCATTGGCTTCCAACAGCTCCACTTTCCAACCTTGGCGTTCGGCGTAACGGGTGTACATCCGGTACAAGTTTGCCGCAAACAACGCCGCCTCTTCTCCGCCGGCCGCACCACGGATCTCGACAATGACGTTTTTCTCGTCGTTGGGGTCCTTTGGCAACAGGAGGATCTTGATCCGTTCTTCCAACGCTTCTTTGCTCGCCGTCAATTCTTCGATCTCCGCCTTCACCAATTCGCGCATCTCATCATCCAGCTTTTCTTCCAACATCGCCTTTGCGTCGCGCAATTGTTCAACCACATTTTTATATTCCAGATACGCTTGATTTTTCTCTTCCAATCCCGATTGTTCCTTGGAATATTCCCGCAATTTCTTGCTATCGCTGATAACTTCGGGATCGCATAGCAAGCGGCTCAGTTCTTCATATCGCTGATGAATCGCCTCTAAACGATCTAACACAGTTCTCACTCCCACATATCATAAAATCGCCGACCCGTTGGAATTTGGATGCGCTTTCCCACCCAACGCCAACGCCAACGCCCATGCAAATCCGACTCTATAAACACGTTATTTGATTGTACCACATCCCGCACCTTTTTTGGAAGAAACCAAAGACACCGTTCCAATGATAATGTTATGATGATAGAAAATGACAGAAAAATTAAAGGGAGAACACTGATACATGTACGAAGCACTTTCTGCAATCATTGAAAACCTGACCGTGTTTGGCCCGATCATCATCTTGTTCTATTTGGTCAATCTCGCCGAGCGTTCGCGCACACCAGAGCATCCGCGCGAAGGAAAAGAGTTCGCCTTGGTTCTTTATATGTTGATGGCTCTCAGTTTTGCCATCGTTTTTTTGCTTGGCCTCATCGCCCACTTCCAAGGCGAGCAGCTGGCACATACCCTCCAAGGCATTTATTCTAAACGCCTCACCAATCACTTTGCTGGCCAGCACGCAGCCATCGGAATGAGCTTGTGGATTCCGTCCTTGATAGGCATGCTTGTCTTCATCCCGTCGTTGCGCCGGTTCTTGGCCGGAAAGCTCCTGCCGATCGACCCTGCTCATCGTGTACATACGATGGCGCTATCTTTCAGCATGGTGGTCTGGGTCCAACTCTTCGTCACCGTTGCCATTGGACTCGGCCTTATCAATGACGCCACCGCGCCAAATGTGGCCGCGTCCTATACGTTTGCCTCCATCTGGTCGCAAAACATATTATTCGCCTTACTCGCCTTTATCGGAACAGGGTGGTTGACCCGCCGCGATGGGAAAGAAGTGCTGGAGCGCCTTGGTATGCGCCCTCTCACATTGAAACAAGTCCTTGCCGGGATCGGCATTGGCGCTGCGCTCACCCTGTTTCCAGCCTTGATGACATGGGTGGAAACCCTACTTGGTCCGATCGTAGACCAAAATGCAAACGATCTGACCACCAAGTTGCTGGGTCCCTTGTTCGATTCCATCCCCGGTGTGCTCACACTCGGATTGGCGGCCGCTTTGGGTGAAGAACTCATCTTCCGCGGAGCACTTTTGCCCCGCTTTGGCATCGTCTACACCAGCGTATTGTTCGCTTTGGTACACACTAACTACGGGCTCAGCCTGTCCACCCTGATGATTTTCTTCGTGGCGCTGGTGTTGGCGTATGCTCGCCTACGCGTCAACACTACGTTGAGCATGGTCATCCATGCAACCTACAACATCACCCTCGGCCTGCTCTATATGCTGGCTGGATAAGGGCCAAACGGCAAAAAATCTCAACACGCGCATAGCTGTGTTGAGATTTTTTTATTCAGCGGACAACCAGTTCATGGCAATGGCGACAGCGCGCTTCATACTGCTCGGAAGCCCCCACTTGGATGACGGGATCATTTACGGCGGCGGGCCGGCCGTCAATCAAACGTTGGGTCCGGCTGGCCGGAGCCCCGCATTTCACACAGATCGCTTGCAACTTAGTCACATACTCGGCAACGGAAAGCAAGAGGGGGGTAGGGCCAAATGGCTTTCCGCGGAAGTCCTGATCCAGTCCCGCACAGATTACGCGTTTCCCTTGATCGGCCAAATCCTGGCAGACTTCTACAATCTCCGGTTCAAAAAATTGCACTTCGTCGATAGCCACCACATCTACTTCCGATGTGATCAGCGACATGAGTTCCGTTGCGTTGCTAACCGGATGGGCATCGGCAATCAAACCATTGTGTGAAGCAATCGCTTCAGTGTGATAGCGGTCATCGATGGCCGGCTTAAATGCCATCACCTGCAACTTGGCGATTTTGGCGCGTCGAATCCGGCGGATCAACTCTTCACTCTTCCCGGAAAACATCCCACCGCAGATAATCTCGATCCAGCCCTGGCGCTTGATGTAAAGCCGTTCGCTTTTCACTATCGTTCCTCCCGTCCGTATTCGTTACAAATTGTCATTTTAACCGATCTTGACGAAAACGGATAGTTACAAGTTTTCCCGCACAAAAAAATCCAGGATGTCCCTGGATCAACTTTCTACGCAACAAAAAAGGCAAGCTTCCAACGATCGGCTTGCCTGGCAGGTTTTAACGCCAACAATCTCATTATTTGAGGTTGTATTTCTTTTTGAAACGGTCTACGCGACCACCCGCGTTTACCATTTTTTGTTTACCGGTAAAGAAAGGATGGCACTCGGAGCAAACGTCCACTCTCAAGTTCTCAACGGTAGATCCGGTTTCAAATGTATTTCCACATGCACAGGTAACAGTCGTCAATTTGTATGCCGGATGAACTCCTGCTTTCATGCTTTTCACCTCTTTTCCTAGCCATTCCATCTGTGACTCACTCCCCGCAAAATGCAGAGAAGTTATTCGCACGATTTCTAGAAAATCACTGCAACATTATAGCATGGTTAACAGCAGGAAGCAAGGCGATGTCTGTCCACAAAAAATAAATGAATGCCAATTATCTCAATAGCCGCAATGGGTTAATCGCTTTATCTCCTTTGCGCACTTCAAAGTGCAAGTGATACCCGGTTGCCCTGCCGGTCATCCCCATAAAGCCCAAAACCTGCCCCGTCGCGACCTGCTCGCCTTTGCTAACTGTAATCCGGCTCAAGTGCGCATAGTACGTGACCCAGCCTCCGCCATGATCCACGACCACTAAATTCCCATATCCGTTCACATACCCCGCTTGGACAACCTGTCCACTAAGCGCTGCGTGAATCTCCGCCTTTTCTTTCGCCGGGCTCCAGATATCGATTCCTTTATGTTGCCGCCCATTACGCCAACCAAAATTACTGGTGACCTGACCGGCTACAGGCCAACGAAAGATAAACTCCCCACTCGATTGCCGCGTTGGTGTTGTCGCCAATCGCGCCGCATTTCCGCGTTTTTCCTTGACCTTCTTCGGCGGGAGGGCCATCCGCACCGGAACGGCGATCAATTGGCCAATATATGTCAGTTCGGTGTTGGCCAGTTCCGGGTTGAGATAACGGATCAGCTCCGGCACTGTCTTAAACTCTTTGGCCAACCGCGCGACGGAATCGCTCTGTTTAAGGCGAATCCATTTTTTGGTCAGCGGAATCGTCAGCTTTTGCCCTACACGCAATTGGTCGGGATCGGGTAACCGATTGACTTGGGCAATCTCTTGATAATCCAAGCCAAATAGCTGGCCGATCTCCATCAGGGTGTCTCCTTGCTTCACCTCGTAAACCAATGGCTTTGTCTCCACCCTGGCGGCCAGATTTCCTTCGGCCACAGCCATGACCGGATTGAGATATTGAAAGATCGCTTCCTCGGCTATCTGTTTCTGCTCAGGTTCCCCATCCGCTCCCTCCAGCATCTCCGCGGAGACAACCGGATGTCTGTCTGTACCGAACATCCATGAGGCCGATGTGGTAACAGCGAGGGAAGAAGCCAACAATGCGCGTTTGGAAGACATGTCAGCACCTCACAAAAAGATGAAAGTGTCGGGTATACATTCACCCGGTTTCATCTTATGTGAGGCACTCGCTCGATATGTCAGTAAAATGTACCGCTCATGATACGGGAGTGGTTTGGCGGGGGGATTTCAACTCAAGGGAGTCTAAGAATTCCTCATTGGTTTTGGCTTGTTTCAGCCGTTTGACAAGCGCCTCCGTGGAATCCGGCGCATCGTTAAGCGATTTCCTCAGCGCCCACAATTTTTCCAACTCCGTCTTGCTCAAGAGCAAATCTTCGCGGCGCGTGCCGGATCTACGAATGTCGATCGCAGGAAAGATGCGGCGTTCTGCCAACTTGCGATCCAAATGCAATTCCAGATTGCCTGTCCCTTTGAACTCTTCATAGATGACATCATCCATCCGGGAACCAGTCTCGACTAAAGCCGTCGCCAAAATTGTCAAACTTCCGCCTTCCTCCACATTGCGGGCAGCTCCAAAGAACCGCTTGGGACGATGGAGCGCAGCGGGATCAATCCCCCCGGACAATGTGCGCCCGCTCGGCGGGATAACCAAATTGTAAGCGCGGGCCAACCGTGTGACACTATCCAGCAAAATCACGACATCTTTTTTGTGCTCTACCAGCCGTTGCGCCCGTTCTAACACCAACTCAGCCACTTTGATATGGTTTTCGGGCAACTCATCAAACGTGGAGCTCACCACTTCCGCTTTGACGGAGCGTTGCATGTCAGTCACTTCTTCGGGCCGCTCATCAATCAGCAACACAAATAGCTCAATATCCGGATAATTCTCTGTAATGCTGTTAGCGATTTCTTTGAGCAACATCGTTTTCCCTGCTTTGGGCTGGGCTACGATCAAACCGCGTTGCCCCAATCCCACCGGGGCGATCAAGTCCATCATTCGCGTCGATATCCGCTCCGGCGTCGTCTCCAATACCAAGCGTTGCTCTGGATAAAGAGGCGTCAACGCCGCAAAGTGCAGTCGCTCGGCGGCGACATTCGGATCTTCGCCATTAACCGCCTCCACATGCAACAAACCAAAATAACGCTCATTTTCCTTCGGCGGACGCACTTTTCCCGATACCAAGTCGCCTGAGCGCAGGTCAAAGCGACGGATCTGGGAAGCGGAAATATAAATGTCTTCCGACGAGGGCAGGAAGTTGATCGGCCGCAAAAAACCGTACCCTTCCGGCAGGACATCGAGCACGCCTTCCATGAACATCAACCCGTCTTGCTCCGCCTTTGCTTTTAATATCGCGAAAATCAGTTCTTTCTTTTTCAGCTGTGAATAATAAGGAATTTGATATTCTTTTGCCAGTTTGTACAAGTCGACCAACCGGCGATTCTCCAATTCGCTCAAGGTGAGCTCCATGGGTACCATCACCACTCGATTCTAGTTTCATCCCTCCTCCGCCAAACAGAGAGGAAGAAGGGTATTATAAAACAAGGTTTGGTTTTTTCTCAAGTCGATGGGTACCTTCCATAAAACGCACGGTTCCTGTTTTGGCGCGCATTACAACGGAATGCGTTTTCGCCAAGTTCCCTTGATAACGGACACCTTTCAACAATTCGCCATCAGTCACCCCAGTCGCCGCAAAGATGGCATCGTCGCCTTTGACGAGATCGTCCATGCGCAACACTTTGTTTGGATCGGAAATGCCCATCTTCAGGCAACGCTGAACTTGTTCCTCGTTTTCCGGCATCAGGCGCCCGAGAATCTCCCCACCCAAGCACTTAAGAGCCACAGCTGCCAACACACCTTCCGGGGCTCCACCAGAGCCAAATAGAATGTCCACGCCCGTATCTGGGAAGCCCGTATGAATGGCCGCTGCCACATCTCCGTCTGGAATCAGCTTAATCCGTGCTCCGGCGTTCCGTATTTCCTCGATCAGTTTGGCATGGCGCGGACGATCCAGCACCACGGCAACCAAATCATCCATGTCTTTGCCCGCCGCGCGTGCCACCGCTTTCAAGTTGTCAACCACAGGTGCATCAAGATCAACCAAACCAACGGCTTTCGGCCCTACCGCGATTTTGTCCATGTACATGTCAGGCGCATGCAACAAACACCCACGATCAGCCACCGCAACGACGGAGAGAGCATTCCACAACCCTTTGGCTACAATGTTCGTTCCTTCAAGCGGATCTACAGCGACATCCAATTCCGGCATGTACCCCAAACCGAGACGCTCCCCGATATACAACATGGGCGCTTCATCCATCTCCCCTTCACCGATGACAACCGTGCCGCGCATCGGAATGGTGTCAAACACCTTGCGCATCGCTTCCGTGGCCGCCCCGTCAGCTTCATCTTTCTTCCCGAATCCCATCCACCGCGCTGAAGCGATCGCCGCTGCTTCTGTTACGCGAACCAATTCCATTGTCAAACTTCGTTCCATCATTGCCATGTGTAATCCCCTCGCATCTTCATTTAGTATGTCACATGTATAGGATTAGAGTATCACATTTTACCCGACAGGTCATACTCCATCCACAGCCTATCCGTGCATATGCAGGCTGGGTCGCGAGTTGGTTCGGTTGTCACAAACAAGGTTCCACCGTATGAAAACAATAAGTGGCAAAAGAAAGAAAAAAGACAGGATGAAGGATAATTTCTCCCTGTGACAATCAAACGCACGGCATGCAACCCACGTGGCAGATACACGCTGAAAAGGGAAAGTGGCAATGATTGACAGCGGCGCACCCGCGTCAACTTCGATTGAGAGGAGATAGTTCGCAGGAGAACGATGGAACAATTCAGAATGAAGGGCAGGTTGTATGGAGACAGACGGAAAACAAAACATTCTCTCCAGTAACCGGTAACGTTTTATTCTTTCAACAGTACCCCCAACTACTTTACTTTAGCAGAAAAAAGAAGAGAGATGTTGATGAACATTTGTTTCACTTGTGAATCTACAGTGTACACAAAACATCTTCGCCTTGCATGCGCGAAATCCTTTTCCAAGAAAAACATGTTTCTTTTTTCAATTCAACCCATCTTTAACCATGGTATGCCCAATCGCCCCCCTATCCAAACACCCCATGGAAGCCCCGGAGCGATTGGGCTGACTTTTAAGCGCGCCAAAGACGGCCGCTCTGGGCAAAAGTGGCCGCAAGCGGGAATCCCTTTCCCGCCTTCCGCATGCTCATTTGCCCTTCTTCATCGCGCTTTTCCAGTCGGCTTCAAACTTTTCAATCCCTTGATCCGTCAGGGGATGGCGAACGATCTGCTCCAGCACTTTGTAAGGCACTGTCGCAATATGGCTGCCAGCCAGAGCCGCCTGGGTCACATGCATAGGGTGACGAATGCTGGCCGCAATGATTTCGGTGTCGATGCGATGCGTATCAAAAATCGCGGATACTTGTTCAATCAACTGCATGCCGTCTTGGCTGATATCATCCAAGCGTCCCACAAACGGACTTACAAACGTAGCCCCGGCACGTGCTGCCATCAACGCTTGGTTGGCGGAAAAGATAAGCGTGACATTGGTTTTGATGCCTTTCTTAGAGAAATGGTGAACCGCCTTCAACCCTTCAATGGTCATGGGGATCTTGATGGTGATCTTTTCAGAAAGGCGAGCGAGTTTCTCCCCCTCCTCAATCATGCCCCGGGCCTCGCGGCTCATCACTTCGGCGCTCACCGGCCCATCCACAATGGTCAAGATTTCGGACAGCACTTCTTCAAATACACGGCCGGACTTGGCTACCAAGCTGGGATTGGTCGTCACCCCGGCCAATAATCCCCATTCGTTCACTTGGCGAATCTCATCTACGATGGCGGTATCCAAGAAAAACTTCATGTCTCCATCCCCTTCGTTAACAACTGAATGATTGGGCAAAAGCCCGGGCCAACTGTATCTGGCCCAGGGCGAAATTAAGCTTTGCCGGAGCTTCCAAACAGGCGCATTTTGCCTTTAACCACTTCTTTAATCGCTTCACGGGACGGTCCCAAGTATTTGCGCGGATCGATCATGTCCGGATTTTTGTCAAGCAGTTCCCGGATCACTTGCACTTGGGCTACTTGGTTTTCCGTGTTCACATTGATTTTGCCCACACCGAGGGAAACAGCCTTCTTGATCGATTCATCCGGTACACCCGAACCGCCGTGCAACACGATGGGCGCATCGATGTTTTTGGCCACTTTCTCGATGATGTCGTAACGGATTTTTGGCTCGCCTTTGTACATACCGTGAGCTGTACCAACAGCAATCGCCATCGCGTCTACGCGGGTTTCTTCCCAGAAGCGGATGGCTTGTTCCGGATTGGCCAGGGTCGCATCCTCTTCTGCCACATCCAGATCGTCTTCCACTCCTCCGATGGTACCCAATTCCCCTTCTACAGAAACACCGACGGCATGGGCGGCTTCGACCACTTTTTTGGTCAAACGGATATTTTCTTCAAATGGATAGTGTGATCCGTCAAACATTACGGAGGAGAAACCAGCCCGGATACACTTCATAACCATCTCAAAGCTGCTGCCGTGGTCAAGGTGCAATGCAATCGGCAGTCCGGATTCCTCAGCAGCCACTTTCGCCAAGGCGACAATGTTGTTCAACCCAACATAACGAATGGCGCCTTCACTTGCACCGAAAATAAGCGGAGAGCGCTCCTCTTTGGCAGCCTCAGTGATCGCCTGGAAATATTCCAGGTTGTTCACGTTAAACTGCCCCACCGCAAATCCTTCTTTTTTTGCTTGAGGTAAAAAATGATTCATTGATACAAGCGGCATGTGAAAGCCTCCTTCAAATAGATAAACTTATTGTGTCATTTCGACATTATAACACTACGAATTCGAATTGGGTAATCGCATCAATAAAAGTTATTGCGGGTGAGGTGTAAGATCTGCCGCGCTTCTTGCGGTGTGGCGACTGGTCTTCCCAATTCCGTTGCCAGCCGGACGACCCGTTCCACCAATTGGGTATTGGTGGCCAGCTCCCCTTTTCTGTAATAAATATTATCCTCCAAACCCACGCGGACATGCCCGCCCCACAGGATGCCAAGTGTTGCCATCGGCAATTGCGCGCGGCCCACTCCGGCTACGCTCCATGTCGCTCCTTCCGGCAACTGGCGCATCAAGTGCAGCAGGTTTTCCGGCGTCGCGGGGATGGCCCCAGGCACACCCATCACAAAATCGAAGTGGAGATGCCCTGTAAAAAAGCCGCGTTCTACCAAACGAAGCGCATTAGCCACCATGCCCACATCAAAAATTTCAAACTCGGGCCGGACGCCGTATCGCTCAAACTCCTCCGCAAACAATTGAAGTTGCTCCGGCGAATTCATAAATACCTCATTCCCAAAATTGACCGTGCCCGTGGTGAGCGTAGCCATCTCAGGCCGAAGCGACAATGGTTGCAACCTCTCTTTCGACGACATGCCCACTGCCCCACCAGTGGATACTTGGATAATGGCATCTGTATGCCGTTCGATTCCCTCTATCACTTCACGGTAAATCTCTTTATCTTGTGTTGGCCGTCCCTCCGCATCCCGCACATGCAGGTGAATGATCGAGGCGCCGGCCTGGCATGCTTCCACCGCCGCCTGCACAATCTCATCCGGTGTCACCGGCAAATGAGGCGTATCCTCTTTGGTCACTTCTGCTCCGACCAAAGCCGCTGTGATGACTAACTTTTTCATGATGTATCCCCCTCCCAACACAAAAAAACCAGCCTATCGTCCTTTTGGTACCACACACGTGCCGGAAGCACGGGCAACCAAAAGAGGCTGTTCAAGTACGCGTGCTGCGTACGGACGGGCAGGATCTGTTCCTGCTTCAATCACCTTGTACGCCTCAAATATCATTTTCCGACTGGTATTGCCGACTTTCTCCAAACGGCCAACCGCTTCAACAAAGTCGCCTGCATACAGCGGCGCCAGAAATTCAACCATATCGTAAGCCACAAACAACCCTTCATCCCCATCATGCCTGATTAATATCTCCGTGGCCGCATCGCCAAACAGCGACATGATTTTGGCACCATCCACCAAATTTCCGCCATAGTGCGCGTCCGCTTGGCTGAGGCGCAAGCGGATCTTCGATTCAATCATGCTGTCTCCCTCTCTCCGCATTGAATTCATGAAGCCAAATGACGGATTACTTCTGAACGCAATTCTTCAATGTCAAACGGTTTGGTGAAATGGGTCAGCGCTCCAAGACGGCTCGCCTCCGCCACCATATCCAACTCTCCATACGCCGTCATCATGATCACTTTAGCCTTGGCATCAAACTTGCGCAATCGGCGCAACAACTCCAATCCATCCATTCCTGGCATTTTCATGTCCAGCAGGATGAGGTCTGGCTTTTCCATCTGAATAATCTCCAATGCTTGCTTGCCGTTGGACGCTTGATAGAAGAGGATTTGATCTTTTGAAAACACTTCTTTCAACAGCAGGCGGATGCCATATTGGTCGTCGACCACCAACACTTTTTTATTATTCATGCGCGACGATCCCCTCCCTTCAGCTCGGCTTTTCTCTAACTGGATTTTATGCGGGCGTTTTTGCGGTGCTAACCCGTTTACTCATTTGCTTCACACGTGACAAGGCACTTACATGAAAAAGGTTTTTCCGCGATTTGTCAGACACGCCCTGGGTCTATTAGTTTATCTTAGTGAATATGTATGACTATTATTTTTTATCTGCAACGCTATTTCCTGCAAAGAAGCAAAAAAACATGAAAATCGGTTTCAATCATTTCGGTTTTCTATCAAATCTGGAACATGTTACTCTATTCATAGTTGGCAAGCGTGCTGACGACATCGCTCGCGCCGCACCCTTGGCACTGACAAAGGAGGAAAGCCATGCAATTTACCTATCAAATTCAATTTAACGCACCCATTGAAGAGGTTTTTCATTGGCTGGTGGACCCTCAAAAACAACAAGAGTGGAAAACCGAGCTACTGGAGACCAAATGGCTGGAGCTTTACAATCCGGAGAATCCGGTTGGCATTCGGTTCACCCAAACCGTGCGCCAAGGCAAAAACACCTTGGAGCTTGATGGGGAAGTGATTGAATATTATCGTCCGAACATATACGGGGTGAAAATAAATAAAGGTTCTCTCTCTGAAGAAATCATTTATCGACTGGAACCTCTGACATCCAAGCAATGCCGACTACACTTCAAGTGCACAGTCCAATCCCGGACAGCGGTGTCAAAACCAAAGGAATGGTTTGCCTTCCTGCCTTCCCGCTTTCATCATGTCAAACAGTTGCAACGTCTAAAGCAACAAATAGAACAATAAGTCAACCTCCTACATCCACCGCCGAACGCAGGCAACGGTCCCCAAGTACTGAACGGCGACACCCCTGCGCCTTCACCCATACCCGTTGCCGAAGTTCGGCTTTTGCATCCCCGCTGGCCCAAGCACCACGCCAACCAGCTTCCCCTATGTGACCTTCATCCGCCTCTTTTAAATCTTACGCGTGATTTATCATTTTTCATGACAATAAACCTCTTTATTGTCATTATCTTGTCATCACTAAACGACTCAGAATGTATTATGATTGAGTAGATATCATTTCCCAAAGACATTCCCTCTTTCCTATAAAAACCACCTGTTATCATCACATATAAAATTAGATATAAAGGACGATGGGCATGAAGTTGTGTAAACGCAAAAACATTTTACGACTTTCACTATTCGCTGCCTTCTCCATTCTTACCCTGTCCTTGTTGGGCTGTTCTTTGGTGTCCATCGTGTCCGCAGAAAACAAGCCACAAAAAATCTTGGACACCAGCACGCCAAAACCAAAACCAGTCGCTATCTATTTTGTACCACACGCAGATGACGAATTGCTCTCCATGGGAGCAGACATTGTCAACCACCAACGCATGGGTTATGACATCCAGATGGTATTGGCAAGCCCCGGTGAGCATAGTGGAGCCCGGTTCGTGGTCAACGGCTTCCGGGAAATGTGGGAAGGGAAAAAGAAGGTGAAGCATCCCGTCTTCTGCCATTGGCACAACACGTATCACAGTGCTGATGAACTAAGAGATCCAGATCATTATTTGGATACAAAAGAGTTTGGCGATGCGAGAATCCGCGAATTTTATGAAGTTGCCCGCCGCTTGGGCGTCCCTAAAGAAAACACCCACACCTATGAATTAGTCAACGGCAAATTTACCGAAGAAGGGCTTCGTGCCATTTACGATGAATTCATCGCCCGGTATCCGCATGCGATTTTCCGCACCATGAGTCCATACGATTATCACCCCGATCATGCCATGATGGGCAAAGTGCTTATGAAGTATGAAAAAGAAGGGAAAATCGATCCCACGGATACGGCTTATTTTCTATCCATTTATAAAACTCGGTTCACCAAGTACGGCAAGTTGCCTGTTGAGTTGATAAAGGTAGGACCGATGGGAAAAGAAGAAACAAAGCGTCTGCAACATGCTGCGGAAGTGTATAGCCTGTGGGAGCCGCTGAAAGGGTGGCTGGCGCTGGGTTACCATAGCGTTCCACAACAATTCGACTCTTACTTTAGAGATAAATCAATGATCATGCATTATTGATCTACGAGGGTCTCCTACAGAGGGGGACTCTTTTTTCTTGCACGCAAGAATCTGAGAACCGAAAGCGGGTGTATCACCGTCTTCACGGTCTTTTCACTGCTAAACGGACGAGCGTATTTACATTCGGGCCGCTATTCCCATTTTCCTTAAAATGGATTATGATGAAAAGTAACGAATCTTCAAAATTCGACATTGGTTAGCGAAAAAGGAAGATGGGCATGAAACGAGCTGCTGGAGTGAAACAAAAGAGCAGGGTTATCTTCTGGTTAACCCTCATTCTGATCAATCTCGCCATGGTTGGTTTCTTTTTGGGCAAAATCGTGGCCGCACAAAGCCACCCCATCCCTCGCTCCGCTCCCGTGAACCAGCCAAAACCGCGCCCGGTAGCCATTTATTTTGTGCCCCATGCCGATGACGAAATCTTGTCCATGTCACCAGATATCGTCAATCGGCAACGGATGGGTTACGAAGTTCACTTGGTGTTGATGAGCGGTGGCGAACACAGCGGAGCCCGCTTCGTAATCAACGGCTTCCGTGAAGTGGCAAAAAAAGGAAAAGTGGTTAAAATCCCCGTCTATTGCGTTTGGCACAACACGTATCACAGCGCTCTTGACGTCAATGACCCCGACGGCTACTACAGCCCAAAGGATCTAGCCCGCGACCGGGTGAGGGAGTTTTACGCAGCGGCGGAGCGACTGGGCATTCCCCGCGACCGCGTACATGTGCGCAGTCTGGTCAACGGACGCTTTACAGAACGCGCTGTGCGCCAAGTGTATGATTACTTTTTGTCCCGCTATCCCCACGCCATTTTCAGAACGATGAGCCGGTATGATTATCACCGTGACCATGCGTTTTTGGGACAAATCATGCGGAAATATGAATTGGAAGGGAAAATGAAGCCCACGGACACCGTTTATTTCCTGTCCATATACAAGTCCCGTTTCACCAAACGCCGCCCACCTGTGGAAACCGTACAACTTAAAGTGATCGACCCCCGAGATCGCAACAAAATCCTGGAAGCCGCCCGGATTTATCTGCGTTGGGAACCCAGCCACGGTTGGCATGCGTTGGGGCTACACAGCGTTCCTCACCAGTTTGAGTCATTCATGAAGAATATCCGCGTGGAAGCCCATTTTGACAGCTAGGCATACCCAGCGATCATGTACGGCGGCTTCTTCGTCAACAAATCACATTTATACTAGTCAAAGTGATTAGCCCGTCACACCCCAAATGGGAGCGGAAGCGGTTGGAAAACGGACGGCGTTTCCGTCGCTAGATCCTGGCAAGCAGACGCTTGCTTTTTTTATTGGCAATATCTAGCGCCCAATTCCCTCTTTTTATTCTATAAAAATGTGTTTCTACTCCTATCAAATATAGAACCAATCTCATAAATTATAGTATCACTATTGAAAGGAGTAGAAATATGGCTACTTTCTTTGAAGCTACCTCGCAAAAAAATAAGCTTTCTAAGTTAGTGTTAAGCCACAGTGAAGTGCACGGGATTGGTGTGGGATATGCCAACCCACGAAAACCGTCCCAAGGAGCTGGCACCATTGTTTATGTGGAGAGAAACATTTCTTCAAAGCGGCTAGCCACTTTGAAAGCTACCATGGAACGAACCGTGGGTACCGCATCCAACGTTCCGATCCGTTTCATCAAAAGTGGAGGATTCTACACAGACAAATTGGTTGCAGCCCAACCAATCTATCAAACCCGATTGCGTCCGGTCCCCGGGGGAGTCAGCGTGGGCACGGCCACTGCCGGCACCGGCACGGCGGGAGTGATTACCGTCAACTACCCCAATCCGTCGCGCCTGTATGTGCTGAGCAACGCCCATGTGCTCAATCCGACCAATGACACCTCTTTTCATGAAGTGATTCAGCCGGGCCGATCGGATGGCGGGCAACCAGGAACGGATCGCATCGGCAGAACATACCAATCGGTAATTATCAGTACGACGTCTGTCAATTACTTGGACGCTTCCATCGCCATAGCCGACCAAAACAGCCTGTTGGATCCCCGTTATCTGTTGGGCAACACAGGACAACGAATTGTGTTGTCAGGTCATTTCGTCAGCTACCCTGTGGGCTTGCGTCTCAGGAAGACTGGGCGTACATCGGGATACGGCACAGGAACTGTAGAGTCCATCAACGCCACAACGCGTATCCAATATCCGTTCGGGATCGGCACGTTTGAAAACCAAACCATCGTTCAAGGGGATGGCGTCGTGGGAGGCCCCGGTGATTCCGGGTCCGTCTGGATTGGGCGAGGTTTCAATGGTTCCGATTACGCCGCCGCTGTTCACTACTCGTCCACTTCCAACATGACCCGTTCGTTGTGCTTCCCCATTCAATACGCCATGCAGACGTTCGGGTTGAGAATTGCCATCCCAGCTACCTCTTCCGCCAGACCGGAAGCTGGCTCCCTCAAAGTTGCCCCGAGAAAAAGCTTTGCTTATACGCAACCCCTTACTCAGAGGGAATTGGAACAAATCAATGTGGTCAGAGCGAAAAGAAGATAACACCCGTCAGCCCGCCCACGGGGGAGTAATCGTGTGGGCGGGCTTTTTTGTTTGGATGCACAAAACAACCTTCACAAGGAGGAAGGTTGCCGGTGTTTAGTCCAATTGCTTCTCAAACGCCATGTGCGGATCGTCGCTCCCTCTAAGGTAAATGATCCCCTTTTGCTCATAATCATTTACCTTGTAGAGCCGCATCGCTTTTTCATTCTTGATCTGCGTGTCCAATCGTATGCTGGTGTACCCGTGCTCCTTGGCAAACCGTTCGATCTCCTCCATCAATATGCGGGATACTCCCTTTCCTTGGATGGCCGGGTTGACGCACAGTCGATGCACCACCAAAAAACGTCCAGATTGATCTGACCAAGAAACCTTTTCATAGGCATCCTCATATTCCTGATCCAATACGACGACAGCCGCCACCCGATCTTCATCGAGCAGGGTGTAAAGATTTCTCTTCTGAATGTCGTCCTTAACCAGTTCTTCGCTGGGATAATCATCCGCCCATTGGCTAATGCCTTGCTCATTCATCTTGCGTGTCGCATGCCGGTAAATCTCCAAGATCTCATCGAACTGATCCAAATGTGCATGTACTAACCGCATGTTGCATCTTGCCTCCCTCGCTTCAACCCGCAGAATCTATCTCTAGGGTTCCACCAGGGAGAAAGAACATACCAGACATGCTCCCCTCTCCGGGCATTACATCAACACCATGCCGACGGCGGACACGACCGCGATCACCAACCCTACCCCCATGAACACAATCACAATGCCATACCCTTTTTGATCTAGGTGCATGAATGTGAAGAGTTGTAGCACTACCTGAATTGAAGCCGAAATGATCAGCACCCAAAAAATGGCCGTTTTGGATTCAACCAGTCCTCCGCCGACTACGACGAAGGCAATCGCCGTGAACAAAATCATCCATATAAACGAGAGGACATAGCGCCATGCCGTTTCCGGCTTTTCCTTCGGTTTCACCGGCCGCTGGGTTTGCTGCTGCAATTGCGGTTCCATTCCAACCACCTCGCCTTTCCACCTTTTTATTTCATTATAATGAATTTTCTAACCATAAGCGATAGATATAGTCACCCATCGGGATACCCTGGTCTTTTCCCGCCATCCTCCCTAATCGCTTGATAGATGCAAACGTATTTAACAGAATCCCCTTCCCGATCGTGTTGGAGTCATTTATAATATAAAAATGAGGAATACAAGACAATAACATAGGGATATCCTTCGGGGCAGGGTGAAATTCCCGACCGGCGGTGATGGGAACGGCGTTTCCCTAAGCCCGTGACCCGCTTACAAGCGGTGGATTCGGTGTGATTCCGAAGCCGACAGTATAGTCTGGATGGGAGAAGGATGATGACGCGTACGAAAATCAAGGTACACGACCCAGGGTGGAGTCTGCCCTTTTACAAAAATGGGTTGTTTGCACCTTTCTTTCTGATACCCCGAAGATGGCCACACCATCTTTCGGGGTTTCTTAGCTTTTTCAGGCCTTCGTACCCGTTGTCATCAGAAGCACAAACGAGGGAGCGTGTTCTGATGCAACGATCGCAAGCACTGACAAAAATGATCTTTTTATCTTTGATGGCGGGCATCGCATTTATCTTGCAAAAACTTGAATTTCCGTTGCCCGGCTTTCCAACGTTTTTAAAAATTGATTTCAGCGAAGTTCCTGCCTTGATCGCAGGACTTCTCTATGGGCCGTTGGCCGGGGTGTTGGTGGAGTTCTTCAAGAACTTCCTACACTTCCTCTTCAGCGGCAGTGAAACCGGCATTATCCCTGTCGGTCAATTGTCTAATTTCCTCGCCGGCAGCGTCTTTGTCGCTGTCACTTCCATCATTGGTCGCAAAGTGGGAGAACTGAAAGGGCTCATATACGGTTTGGCCACCGCCACGGTGATCAGCGCAGTCGTCATGACTTCGGCCAATTGGTATGTCTTCTTCCCGCTATACAGCAAACTGATCCATTGGACAGTGACCGGTTCACAAAAATTCGCCTTAATCATGTATGGTATTGCCCCGTTTAACTTACTTAAAGGCGTACTTGTGACCGCGATTTTCATCCCGCTTTATTTGAAATTACAACCGCATCTGAAACGGCGCTTAAGTTTCTGAACAGCGCCTTTGACCATAGAAAAACCCAGTCAAACAGGGAACATCCCGCGTGACTGGGTTTTTGTTGCCGTTTGGCAGTTGAAATTAGGCATTCACATGTTCTTTCAGTTTCGCGTTTAGCGCAGCCGTCACAAACCCGCGGAAAAGCGGTTGCGGACGGTTAGGACGAGAGATGAACTCAGGATGGAATTGGGCTGCGACAAACCAAGGGTGATGAATGTACTCCACAATTTCCACCAACCGGCCGTCTGGCGAGGTGCCGGAGAAGCGGTAACCCACTTTTTCCATCTCCTCGCGATACTCGTTGTTAAACTCATACCGATGGCGATGGCGCTCGTACACCAGATCCGTACCATACGCTTGGTGAGCTACGCTACCTGGCATAAGCTTACACGGATAGAGGCCGAGTCGCATGGTGCCGCCTTTTTCTTCAATCTCTTTTTGCTCAGGGAGAATGTCGATAATCGGATAAGGGGTGGACGGATCAATTTCCGAACTATTGGCTCCCTCCAGCCCAAGCACATGACGGGCACCCTCGACGCAAGCCATCTGCATGCCTAGGCAAATGCCCAAGAACGGAATGTTGTTTTCGCGAGCGTAGCGAGTAGCAGCAATTTTCCCTTCGATGCCGCGGTCGCCGAATCCACCCGGCACCAGAATCCCGTTCACATCCCCCAACAGCTGAGCGGCATTCTCATCGGTCACTTCTTCAGCATTGATCCACTTGACCTCAATATCGGTGTCGCGCTCAAACCCGGCATGGCGCAATGCTTCCACCACGCTCATATATGCGTCGTGCAAAGCGACGTATTTACCAACGATGGCAATGCGGGTGGTATGCGCCAAATTTTTCACTTTATTGACCAGCTTGATCCAATCTGTCATATCTGCTTGGCCGCATTCCAAGCCAAGGTGGTCGACCACAATTTGGTCAAATCCTTGTTCTTGCGCCATCAAAGGCACTTCATACAATGTTTCCGCATCGCACATTTCAATCACGGCTTCACGGTCAATGTCGCAGAACAGAGCGATCTTCTGTTTGATTTCTTCAGCCAACGGATATTCGGTGCGGCAGACGATGACATTAGGCTGAATCCCGATGCTGCGCAATTCTTTGACCGAGTGTTGCGTCGGTTTGGTTTTCAATTCGCCGCTGGCTCTCATCAGCGGCACCAACGTGCAATGGATGTACATGACGTTTTCACGGCCCACATCACTTTTAATCTGGCGAATCGCTTCTAAGAACGGCAAGCTTTCGATGTCGCCAACGGTACCACCGATCTCAGTGATGACCACATCGGCACCTGTTTCGCGCGCCGCCCGGAAAACGCGATCCTTGATTTCGTTGGTGATGTGCGGAATCACTTGTACCGTCCCACCCAGATAATCACCGCGGCGCTCTTTGTTGATGACGGCAGAATAGATTTTCCCTGTCGTAACATTGCTGTTTTTACTCAGGTTGATATCAATAAAACGCTCATAGTGGCCGAGGTCGAGGTCGGTCTCCGCACCGTCGTCGGTCACAAACACTTCGCCGTGTTGGTATGGGCTCATCGTGCCCGGGTCGACGTTGATATATGGATCAAATTTTTGAATCGTCACTTTGAGCCCCCGGTTTTTCAACAATCTTCCCAATGCGGAAGCCGTGATACCTTTGCCAAGGGAGGATGCCACGCCTCCGGTCACAAAAATGTATTTTGCCATGTTTTATCTTCCTCCTGTATCTAAGGATGCCCCTATTCGCTGAAAGCATTTCAAAATCTCGCGTTCAGGCCCGCAACCATTTTTCTCAATCGCTTCACTTGTTTACGAGGCACTCACTGAAAAAAGGTTGGTTGCCTGTCGTAGCGGTTGAAAATACTGCACAAAATAGAAAAGAGCGCCCCCGAATGCAGGGGCGCTCTTCTCATTTCCGTTCATAATGAGCCCAAAAAATAATTTATCTCACGTACCTTTATTTGTCAAGGATTAAAGCTCGTCTTCCTCGTCGTCTTCCACGTCTTCGTCAGGCAATCCATCCTCATCACCGTCAAAAGACGTGTCTTTGTCGGCATAAGGCACATCGATATCATCCAATTCATCCAGGCCGGCATTTCCGTAATCCTCGTCATCTGCATCAAACAAATCTTCATCCAAATCTTCGTCTAAATAGTCGTCTTTTACGTTCATGGCCACAGCGGAATCGGTTGCCTGCTCTGTCGAATACCATTCCCTCAAGCCCCAAGTGCCTCTGCCCACACAAACGAAGCGTCCGTCAATGTTGATTTCCGTATACAATTGCGCGATATATTGTTCAACTTCCTCTTGGGTAAATTCCTTTTTCTTCGCAACTTCCGCCATGATGTCTCTATATTGCATCGCGTCGCCTCTTTGCTTGAGCAGGTCGTACGCTAGATCAACCATCGACGTTTCTTTGATCTTTTCTAAAGCGAGGTTGTCATTCAACCTGGACACATCCTTCCCTCAGGGCGAAGTCCACAAAATCCCTATGTTTCTCGTACAACTATTTTATCCAAAAAACGGTTGAAGTCAACCAATCTTCCTAAAAAACATCCCTACGCATGGAAAAAGCCCGGCATCCATCAAAGAATGCCGGGCGCAAACAAATAGGCTTGCGCGGCTCTCCATGTCGAGCCCTGAGCTCTTGCGCCCACAGGGCTGAAAGCAAAGGAATCGATCTACATGTTTCGCCGATATTGACCGCCCACCTCATACAAGGCGTGGGTAATTTGCCCAAGGCTCGCCACTTTCACCGTTTCCATCAATTCCGCGAACAAGTTGCCACCGCTTCGAGCCACTTCCTTCAACCGTTCCAGCGCTTCCGGCGCCTCATTGCGGTGCGCCTGTTGAAACGCCCTCAGCCGGTCGATTTGCGCTTGCTTCTCTTCCGGTGTAGCCCGGGTTAATTCGATCTCTACCGTTTCTGCCGGCGGATTGGGATTTTCAAAAGTGTTCACACCGATAATCGGCAATTCGCCCGAGTGCTTTTTCATTTCATAATACAACGATTCCTCTTGAATCTTGCCGCGCTGGTACTGCGTTTCCATCGCTCCAAGCACGCCGCCCCGATCGCTGATCCGCTCAAATTCCTTTAATACCGCTTCTTCCACCAGATCAGTCAATTCATCAATGATAAAGGAGCCTTGCAACGGATTTTCATTTTTAGCCAATCCCAATTCCCGGTTGATGATCAATTGGATCGCCATGGCTCTGCGCACCGATTCTTCGGTTGGCGTAGTAATCGCTTCGTCATAAGCGTTGGTGTGGAGCGAATTGCACTGGTCATATATAGCCATCAACGCTTGCAATGTGGTACGAATATCATTGAAATCGATCTCCTGGGCGTGCAGTGAACGGCCGGACGTTTGGATATGATACTTCAGCTTTTGGCTGCGCTCATTGCCCTTATAGAGATGCTTCATCACGATCGCCCACACCCGACGGGCAACACGGCCAATCACGGAATATTCGGCATCCAACCCGTTGCTGAAAAAGAAGGACAAGTTGGGGGCGAATTGGTCGATCTTCATCCCCCGGCTTAAATAATACTCCACATACGTGAAGGCATTGGCCAAGGTGAACGCCAACTGGGTAATGGGATTGGCGCCCGCTTCAGCGATATGGTAACCGCTGATACTGACCGAATAATAATTACGAATTCCATGCTCAATAAAATACTCCTGAATGTCCCCCATCATCTTCAAGGCAAACTCAGTCGAAAAAATGCAGGTGTTTTGCCCTTGGTCTTCTTTCAAAATATCGGCTTGCACCGTTCCCCGCACACTGCGTAGCGTCTCTGCTTTGATTTGCTCTCTTTCTTCCGCTGTCGGTTCCCGGCCTTCCCGTTCCCGGAATCGATCCACTTGTTGGGCAATGGCGGTGTTAAAATACATCGCCAAGATGATGGGCGCGGGCCCGTTGATCGTCATCGAAACACTGGTGTTGGGCGCGCACAAATCAAAGCCAGCATACAGCT
Source organism: Laceyella sacchari (assembly GCF_004343255.1). GTDB lineage: Bacteria > Bacillota > Bacilli > Thermoactinomycetales > Thermoactinomycetaceae > Laceyella > Laceyella sacchari. The sequence continues at coordinate 521,470 of NZ_SMDD01000002.1, forward strand.
TTTTCATATCTTCCAGCGTGCAAATGCTCACCCCGGATTCCCCGATTTTCCCGTAGATGTCGGGCCGTTCAGCAGGGTCCTCTCCATACAGGGTCACGCTGTCGAACGCGGTAGACAAGCGTTTGGCTGTATCATTTTTAGATAAGTAATGGAAGCGCTTGTTGGTGCGCTCAGGTGTTCCTTCTCCCGCAAATTGCCGCTTCGGGTCCTCATCGGCCCGCTTAAACGGAAACACACCCGCAGTGAAGGGGAAGTGACCTGGCAAGTTCTCTTTGCGGAACCACCGCAACAAGTCGCCCCAATCCTTTAGCTTAGGCAGGGCCACTTTGGGGATGCGCGAACCGGCCAATGTTTCCGTGAAGAGGGGCACCCGCATCTCCCGATCCCGCACTTTGGTGATAAACACGTCTTGCCGATACGCTTCTTGTACTTTTGGCCAATCCGCCAACGCCTTTTTGCTCTCTGGCGCCAACCGCTCTTCGATTTCCTTGATTTTGGCCGAAAGCCGCTTATTGAGATCATCATCGTCCGCAAGCAACGTTTTGGTTCCTTCCAGCTGGTACAATTGGGTGGCCAGCCGAGCCTGCTCCTCGGATTCCGCATGGTATTTGCGAACGGTGGCCGCAATCTCACGCAGATAGTGCGTCCGCTCCGGCGGAATGATGGCATGCCCCTTGGTCACATCATCCTCGTTGCGATCCCACGTCGTTTGCCATGCGAGCGAACATTTCTCATTGATTTTTTCAATCAGTGCCCGGTAAAACCGGTTTGTCCCCGGATCATGGAACCGGCTAGCCATGGTGCCATAGACAGGAATCGCTTCATCCGGCGCGTCAAACAGCCCGTGATTGCGACGGAATTGTTTTTTGACGTCGCGCAACGCGTCTTCCGAACCTTTGCGGTCAAACTTATTAATGGCGACCAGGTCAGCGTAATCCAACATCTCAATCTTCTCCAGCTGGGAGGGGGCACCGAATTCGGAGGTCATCACATACAAGGACACATCGCTGATCCCTACCACATCCGCGTTGCCTTGCCCAATTCCGCTGGTTTCAACGATGATCAAATCATATGCGGCCCGTTTCAACACAGTAATGGCATCCCGGATGCCGGCACTCAACTCCGAACGCGTTCTCCTTGTGGCCAAGCTCCGCATATAAACGCGCGGATGGTGAACCGCGTTCATGCGGATACGGTCACCCAGCAAGGCGCCTCCCGTCTTTTGCTTGGAGGGGTCCACCGAGAGTACCGCCACTTTTTTATCAGTGAAGTCCTCCACAAAGCGCCGTACCAATTCATCGGTCAAAGAGCTTTTCCCCGCTCCCCCTGTGCCGGTGATCCCCACCACAGGAATCACTTTGTCCACCGGTGGTTGGAGGCGCAATTCATCCAGCGCCTGGCGGAGATGATCGAGCCCTCCATCCGCCTCAGCCACTTCCTCCGCCGCTGTGATGAGACGCGCAATCGCTTGCGTGTTCCCTTCAGAAAGGGCATCCATTTCCCATGTGATCTCACCAACCGTCGGAAAGTCGGTTTCGCGCACCATGGTATTGATAATCCCCTGCAATCCCAACTGGCGGCCATCGTGCGGGGAAAAGATTCGCGAGACGCCATACGCCTCCAACTCTTTTATTTCCTGGGGAATAATGACGCCCCCGCCTCCCCCGAACACCTTGATGTGTCCTGCACCCCGCTGCCTTAACAAATCGACCATATATTTAAAAAACTCCATATGGCCTCCTTGGTAAGACGATACCGCGATGCCTTGGACATCCTCTTGGATTGCCGCTTCCACAATCTCATCTACGGAACGGTTGTGACCCAGATGGATTACTTCCACCCCTGATGCCTGCAACAGGCGACGAAACAAGTTGATGGAAGCGTCATGCCCGTCAAACAGACTGGCTGCCGTCACAAATCGCACCGCATGTTTAGGTCGAATCACTTCTGTTTCCATCCCGCTTCCCTCCATTGGTAAACTCACCCAGCAACAATGCCATCTGCCGATCCATGTACTCCTGCACGTCATAGTGCTTACCGAGCGACCAGTGGCGGAATGTCCACATCTGTCCCATCACCATGATGTTATGTGCCATCAATTTAATAGAAGATGGGTCGATGCCGATCGTTCCGTCCTGCATCCCTTTTTGCAAAATCCGTTCAAAAAGTCCTGTGATTTCCTCTTCTTTGCTCAATACATACTTCATCTTGTCGTTCGGCAAGGACTTGGTCTCTTGGTAGATCAACAGCACCAACGGACGCATTTCATCCATCACGCGAAACAGCTGTTTCAACCCTTTGCGCAGGGATTCCATCCCCGAATCAGACTCGGTCACCACTTCCAACAAACGCTTTTCCAAATCGGAGTGGATGTCTTCGCAAACGAGATATAGCACATCTTCTTTGCTTTGAATATATTCATACATCGTGCCGATCGACAGACCGCACTCCCGCGCGATTTCCCTCGTCGTGGTCTTGTGAAATCCCTTTTTCACAAACAGCCGAACCGCCCCTTCGATGATCTGCCGCCGCCGCTCCGCGATCAGGCGCTGATCCTTAATCATCGACGGGATCAGCTTGGAATTGCGTTTCAATTCGTAATTCCTCCTTTAGCCAACGGCGCGCCACCTCATGCGGGCTGATGCGTTGATCCAATGCGTCCTGGATATCCCGCCGGAAGCGGGGCGCCTGTTGTTTGGCCTTGAAACGTTCCCGCCAAGCGGAAAAAACCAAGTCGCTCACTTCTTTTTCAATACGCGCTCTCCGCTTCTGCACCAATAAGCCATGCGCCCGCAGATGGGCATAGTGTCGTTCCGCCGCTTCCCACCAATCCTCCAACCCTTTCTCCTCTGTCGCCAACGTTTCAATGATCGGCGGGTGCCATGGGGCGTCATGCTTGGATAAAGCCAACAAATCTTGTATCTCCTGCTTTAAGCGCGATACCCCGGGAAGATCAGCCTTGTTGATAACAAACAGATCGGCGATTTCCATGATTCCCGCTTTAAACACCTGCACCACATCGCCCGCCGTCGGGTTTAACACCAGTGTGACGGTATCAGCCAGATGCATAATGTCCCACTCCGCCTGACCTACACCCACAGTCTCGATCAAGATAACATCATACCCTGCCGCGTCCAGCACACGGACTGCCTCTGAGGTGGCTTGGGCCAAACCGCCCCATCCTCCCCGGCTTCCCATGCTGCGGATGAAAACTCCCTCATCCAACGCGTGTTCCGTCATCCGCACCCGGTCCCCCAAGATGGCCCCACCAGTGAAGGGGCTGGTCGGATCGACCGCCAACACCCCCACTGTTTTTCCCATGTGGCGCAACAGGCGGATCAAGGCGGCGATGAGAGTGCTTTTGCCAGCGCCCGGTGAACCGGTGACGCCGATCAATTGGGCATTGCCTGTATGGGGATACAATGCGTCCAACCACTTTTCTTTCTCGGGGTCCCCATTCTCCATCCGGCTAATCAGGCGGGCGATCTGCCGTTTGTTTCCCTCCTTGATCTGTGTCAGCCATGTCTCCATCGCCGTTCCTCCCGCTTATTTCAATAAATAATTGGCTATGACGACACGTTGGATTTCGTTGGTTCCTTCATAGATTTGCGTAATCTTGGCGTCGCGCATCATCCGCTCGACCGGATACTCCCTGGTGTACCCATATCCACCGAAGATTTGCACTGCTTCGGTGGTCACTTGCATCGCGATATCCCCCGCATACAATTTAGCCATGGCCGAAGCCTTGCCATAAGGAAGCCCCTCGGACTCGCACCAAGCCGCTTGATACGTCAGCAAACGCGCCGCTTCAATCTGCGTGGCCATATCCGCCAGCTTAAATTGGATGGCTTGCAGTTTGCTTAGCGGTTGCCCGAATTGCTTGCGCTCTTTGGCGTAATCACGAGCCGCGTCAAAGGCGCCTTGGGCGATACCAACCGCTTGAGCAGCGATGCCGTTGCGCCCACCGTCCAGCGTCATCATGGCGATTTTGAAACCTTGCCCCTCTTCTCCCAACCGCTGGCTGGCCGGGATGCGGCAATCTTCAAAAATGATTTCTGTGGTCGGTGACGACCGGATACCCAGCTTTTTCTCCTTTTTGCCGATGGAAAACCCAGGCGTACCCTTCTCTACGATGAAGGCAGTGATGCCCTTGTGCTTTTTGGACGGATCAGTCACTGCAAACACGACATAGATTTCTGCTTCTCCACCATTGGTGATAAAGATTTTGTTTCCGTTAAGGATATAGTCATCACCGTCGCGTACCGCTGTCGTTTTCATCCCGGCGGCATCAGAGCCGGAGCCAGGCTCGGTCAACCCGTACGCGCCCAATTTGCTTCCTTCAGCAAGCGGTTTCAAAAACCGTTCTTTTTGCTCGTCAGTGCCAAACTTGTAGATGGGCCAGCTTGCCAGGGAGATGTGCGCCGACAATGTCACACCGATCGATCCACACACGCGGGACAATTCTTCCACGGCAATCACATAGCTGAGATAGTCAGCCCCGGCACCACCCCACTGCTCTGGAAATGGAATTCCGGTCAAGCCCAACTCACCCATCTTGTCAAAAATAGACCGGTCAAACCGCTCTTCCTCATCCCGCTCCCCTGCACTTGGTGCCACTTCTTGCAAAGCGAATTCGCGCACCATTTTGCGCATCATTTCATGCTCTTCTGACAATCGAAACTGCATATTTTGCCCTCCTGATCTCTGTTATAAGGGCGCGTCCGCAAAAAAACTATGCGAAAGAAGCCACAACCTGTTTGGACACGCCCGGATGGTGGATGCTACATGTGATAGCGCTCCTAATTCCCTTCCTATTCGCTTCCATATCCATGAGCAAGGATTTCTACAATTCTATCAGGACGAAAGCACTTCATTGGCAATAACAAGCCGCTGAATCTCATTGGCTCCTTCATAGATTTGTGTCACCTTCGCGTCACGGAACAGCCGTTCCACTGGATATTCCCGCGTATATCCATATCCACCAAACACTTGCACCGCCTCTGTGGTCACGCGCATGGCCACATCTGAGGCGAACATTTTAGCCATCGACGCTTCTTTCTTGCAGTTGGACCCTTCTTCCCGCAACACAGCCGCGCGGTAAGTGAGCAAGCGAGCAGCCTCAATCTCAGTAGCCATGTCAGCCAGCTTAAACTGAATCGCTTGCAGGCGGCTGATCGTGTTGCCGAATTGTTTGCGCTCCTTGGCGTACTGAAGCGCGGCTTGATATGCCGCTGTCGCAATTCCCAGCGCTTGCGCAGCGATACCGATCCGGCCGCCAGCCAAATTGGACAATGCCACTTCATAGCCTTGCCCCTCTGCACCCAACCGCTGCGTAACCGGCACTTCCATCTCTTCAAAAATCAAGGAACTGGTATTGGACCCGCCCATCCCCATCTTCTTCTCTTTCTTCCCAATGGTGAGACCTGGGGTGTCCTTCTCCACGATAAATGCCGAAATGCCTTTGGTTCCTTTGTCAGGGTCGGTTACCGCAAACACCACATATACATCCGCTTCTCCCGCATTGGTGATGAACACCTTATTCCCTGACAGCACATACCGATCCCCGACGCGGCGGGCTTGTGTGCGAATGCGCGCGGCATCCGATCCGGCCTGTGGCTCAGTTAGCGCAAACGCCCCCAAGTATTCCCCCCGGGCCATCCGTGGGACATAGGTTTGCTTTTGTTCTTCTGTGCCGTATTTTAAAATCGGCATCGTTCCCACAGATGTGTGCACAGCCAATATGACGCCAACCGTAGCGCTAATCTTGGATATTTCCTCCAAAGCCAAAATGTAAGACAAAAAGTCAGCTCCCGCTCCACCATAAGCTTCAGGGATGGGGATGCCCATCAGCCCAACCTCTCCCATGCGCCGGATCACTTCCCGCGGAAACTGATCTCCTTCATCCATGGATTCCAAATAAGGAGTAATCTCTTTCTCTGCAAAGTCACGCACCATTCTGCGCATCATTTCTTGTTCTTCCGTTAACAGAAAGTGCATCCCTCTCCACTCCTCCTGTTGCCTCGCCTTAGCTGTATGAATAAAAGCCCCGACCGCTCTTACGGCCCAGCCAACCCGCCTTCACATATTTTCTGAGCAACGGGCAGGGGCGGTATTTGCTGTCGCCAAACCCTTCATAAAGCGTTTCCATGATGTACAAGCAGGTGTCCAAGCCGATGAAATCGGCCAACGTCAACGGCCCCATGGGATGATTCATGCCCAATTTCATCACTTCATCGATCGCTTCTGGCGTAGCCACGCCTTCATAGACGGCGAAAATCGCTTCATTGATCATGGGCATCAAGATACGGTTGGACACAAAGCCAGGATAATCATTCACTTCCACAGGCGTCTTGCCCATCCGTTCCGCTGCCGCCATTACCGCTTGGAATGTCTCCTCACTTGTAGCCAATCCGCGAATCACTTCTACCAGCTTCATCACCGGCACGGGGTTCATAAAGTGCATACCGATCACTTGCTCCGGGCGACGGGTGGCCGCGGCAATCTCTGTGATAGGCAGGGACGAGGTATTGCTGGCCAAAATCGTATGACTCGGACAGTACTCATCCAAGCGCGTGAAAATCTCGGCTTTCACCTCCATTTTTTCCACCACGGCCTCAATGACCAAGTCGGCATCCTTACCTGCCACAGCCAGATCCGTGGTGGGCGTGATCCGTCCCAAAATGGCTTCCCGCTCCTCCGCCGACAGTTTGCCCTTCTCCACACTGCGCGACAACAAGCTGCCGATCCGCTCCAAACCGGCTTGCACACGTTCTTCTGTCGTATCAAGCAAAACCACTTGATATCCGGCTTGCGCAGCCACTTGGGCGATACCGCCGCCCATCTGGCCAGCGCCGATCACACTTACACGTTGCAATTCCATCTCCACTCGCTCCTTTCTATCCATCCACTCTTACCAAAATGGCATCCCCTTGCGCAGCCCCACTGCAAATAGCCGCTACACCCAAGCCGCCACCGCGACGCTTTAATTCATGGATCAACGTCAATAGAATACGGGCTCCGCTCGCTCCCACCGGATGACCCAAAGCAACCGCGCCACCATTCACATTTACCTTCTCCTCGCTGACTCCCAACAACTTCATGTTGGCCAAAGCGACGGCCGCAAACGCCTCATTGATCTCGTACAAATCGATCTGATCCGCGGTCAAGCCGTGTTTTTTGAGCAATTTTTTCACAGCGTAAGCAGGGGTGATGGGGAAATCTTTGGCTTCCATGGCAACAGCGGCATGCCCCACGATTGTGGCCAGTGGTGGGACTCCGAGCTCAGCGGCCCGTTTGGATGAAGCGACGACAAGTGCGGCCGCCCCATCATTCACTCCCGGCGCGTTTCCGGCAGTGATGGTTCCGTTGGTGTCGTACACCGGCTTCAGTTTGGACAGTTTCTCCAAGCTGGTATCAGGCCTGATCGATTCATCCTGATCCACCACCACTTCTTGCCGTTTCGCCTTTACTGTCACCGGCACGATCTCTTCCGCAAACCATCCTGCTTCGACAGCAGCTTGCGCTTTTTGGTGGCTCCGCAGTGCCCAAGCGTCTTGTTCTTCGCGAGACACCTCTTGTTCCTTCGCCGTCCGACTTCCATGCACGATCATGTGCACACCGTGAAAAGCGCACCATAGCCCATCATGGATCATCAAATCCGTTAACTCCCCATGACCCATGCGCTCACCGAACCGCGCGCCCTTCAGCATGTATGGAGCTTGGCTCATGCTCTCCATCCCACCGGCGACGATCACATCTGCGTCCCCCGCCCGGATGATTTGGTCGCCGAGTGTGACACTACGCAAGCCGGAAGCACAGACTTTGTTGATCGTCTCCGTACCCACTTCCCAAGACAAACCCGCATGGCGCGCCGCTTGCCGGGAAGGGATCTGTCCTGCTCCCCCTTGCAAAACCATACCCATGATTACTTCTTCCACCGCTTCATCAGGAATCCCCGCCTTCGTCAACGCACCTCTGATGGCAACGCCACCCAACTCCGCCGCAGTCACTCCTTGCAATGCTCCGCCAAACTTGCCAAACGGCGTACGCGCCCCTCCTAAAATCACGGTTTCTGCCATGATCGGCACCCCCCAAAGGTTGATTTTCATTCTATCGAGCGTTCGTTCGGCACTTCGGCACAATGAAAACGCCTTCATTTTCAGATTACCTCAACCATTCTGTTTTAACAATAGTTAATCGAATTCTTCTATTCAAATAACATATTTAATTCTGTTTCGATGCATAGTTGCGCGCTCTTTTCCACTGTGGTTTTGCACATAAAAAAGGCTGTCGCTTTAATTCCGACAGCCTTTTCTAAAGCGTGTCTCACTCAGACATGCTTTTGTTATTTCTTAGTGAACCCCGTCCGCCACCTCAGCTTCTGAATCAAACTCCAGCGACAAGGCCAAGATTTCGACCACATCCATTGTTTTCACTTGGTCTTCCACTTCTTTGGCCTTGGTACCATCCGACAGCATGGTGAGACAGTAAGGACAAGCACTGCCGATCACCGTCGGATTTACTTGCAACGCTTGTTCCGTACGCGCAACGTTCACCCGCACCCCTTCTGTTTCTTCCATCCACATCATCCCGCCACCGGCGCCACAACACATGCCGTTTTCGCGATTGCGTTCCATCTCGACCACTTCCACGCCTGGAATCTGGCTCAGGATGTAGCGGGGCGCGCTGAATACACCGTTGTAACGGCCCAAATAACAGGAATCATGGTAGGTGATCCGCTCTTTCACCTCTTTGGTCGGCTTGATGCGCCCTTCTTTGATTAAATCAGCCAACACTTCCGTGTGATGATACACTTCCGCCGTCAAGCCCAAATCAGGATACTCATTTTTAAATGTGTTGTAAGCATGAGGGTCGATGGTAATGATCTTCTTCACTTGATGCTTTTCAAACAAAGCGATGTTATCAGCGGCCAATTGTTGGAACAAGAACTCGTTGCCCATCCGTCTGGCCGTGTCCCCGGAGTTTTTCTCTTTGTTGCCCAAAATCGCAAACTTGACGCCTGCGTGATGCAATACCTTCACTAACGCCCGGCTGATTTTCTGGCTGCGGTTGTCAAACGATCCCATCGAACCGACGAAGAAGAGATATTCAAATTCTTTTTCTTCTTTGACCGTGGGCACTTTCACTTCTGCGTCTGCCGTCCATTTGTCGCGATCCTTGCGGTTGATACCCCAGGGGTTACCTTGGCGCTCGATATTGGAGAACGTCCGGGAAGCTTCGGCGTTCATCTTCCCTTCCGTCATCACCAAGTAGCGACGCATATCGATAATTTTGTCTACGTGTTCATTCATCACCGGGCAGGCATCCTCACAGTTGCGGCAGGTGGTACAAGCCCACAGCTCCTTTTCTGTGATGACATCGCCGATCAAGCTTACCGGATACTCACCCTGACCTGCCAACCGCAACGAAGCTTGGTTTGCCTCGGCGAAGGCGAAGTTGGGCACCCACGGCGTTTTGGAAGTGATTGCCGCCCCTTTCATGGTCAAGTGGTCACGCATCTTAACCATCAAATCCATCGGAGACAACATCTTCCCTGTTCCTGCTGCGGGGCAGACATTGGTACAGCGCCCGCATTCTACGCAGGCATACAAATCAATCAATTGCTTCTGATTGAAATCTTCAATCTTTCCTACGCCGTACTCTTCAACCGTTTCATCTTCAAAATCGACCAAAGACAACTTCGCTGGTGGTTGTTGCCGCTTGAGGAAGACGTTGAGCGGAGCGACCAGCAAATGAAAGTGTTTTGACTGGGGAACATAAACCAAAAAGGAAAACAAAACCAAAGCATGAATCCACCAGAATACATAAAACAGCACTTGGCCGGCGTCTGCACTCATCCAACCGAGAAATGGGCTAGCTAGCACGGAAGAAATCGGCGTATCCCATGACGAACCATGCCCTAACCAAACTTTCTCAAAGGCCGCCGACAAGAGGATGGAAGCCATCAAGCTCGTCAGGAAAATAATGACCAAGCCGGATTTCAACCCGCGCTTCAATCGCGGCAATTTCTCAATGTAACGACGGTAGTAAGCGTATAGCGTCGCCAGCAGTACGAGGAAGGTAGTGATTTCCTGGATCAAGGTAAACACCGGATAAGCGGGCAGTGGAAGATGTTTGCCAGGCACCAATCCTTTGATGAAGAGATCAATCGCCCCAAATTGGATCACAATGAATCCATAAAACATCACCACGTGCATGATGCCGCTTTTGGTATCTTTCAACAACTTCTTCTGTCCAAAGACATTGATCCACACTTCGTCGAGCGCTTTTTTGACATCCAAGGAAAAGTCAGCGGGCTTCCCCAAGCGGACGTACATATACCGCCGATAAACCACACTGCCGAAAAGATAAAAAGCATAACCCGCAACGGCAATAAACAAAACCAGATTGACCACTTCAAACAGCGACATTGTCCTCTCCCCTTCCACATCATCTTTATGAATGATTGAATTCGCTTTCATACTATTTCGCTAACATTCTAACATAAAATGAGTGGTTGTTCATTCATTTGTCATTGTATTTTTTATATAGAGAAAATATTTCCTTACGGGAATTTTGGTTCGATTGTTGTGATATGAGTATAGCTTGCTTGTCAAATATGTGACAATGCCTGAAAGATAGGTTTTTCACTTTTTGCTCACTTTTTATCCACTTTCTATTCACTCTTTTTCCTGTTTTCTCCCTTTGCAAGCTTCTTACGCCCAAGTGATAAGCCAATGATTCCAAGTCCTCACCTTGATTTGTGAACAAATTGAAAACAAAGGTGTCTTTCACTGCATTCTTCTTGTTCATATTTTGGACAAAAAGGACGATGTATGTCGTTCACAAATTATTTTACGCGCAAACCCTCCTATTTCTCTTATAATATGACTATAGTCAGGACGACAGTCCTGATCTCCCGCCCCATTGCTGACAATAGTCATGACTATGGTGCACAACACTTCTCAGATTGAAGACGACAGTCCGTACAAGAGTACACAAGAAATATATTTTAAAGACAATTGTCCTGACTGTCGTCAACACAACCCAGAAAGGTGGCCCAGAAAATGTTAGTGGCGGTAGATGCTGGACGCGCATATGTGAAAACCATTGTGGGAACCCGTAGGTTCACATTTCCTTCCAAAGTGTCAAAAGCAAGGCAGCGTAACTTTATCCAGACACTAGAGGATGATATGGAGATCCGATATCAAGGAAAGGATTATTTTATTGGACAATTGGCTGAACGGGAGGGTTCGTTCACGCGTCAGATGATGACGGAAAGCAAAGTGAACATAGAGACCGTTCTGTTGATTTTGACAGCATTGTTCCAAGCAGGAGCACTAGGAGACGTCAAGCTGGTTACCGGTGTGCCGATCAATATGTACAGAGATGACGAACGGGCAAGGTTGCGAGCCAAGCTAGAGGGAGAGCATGAAGTGATCCTGAATGGTACATATCGCAAGATCAACATTAAAAAAGCAGCGATTACGATTGAGGGGGGAGCGGCCTATTGGATTCACCGCCGGATGGGGACGGTGCGGATCGTAGACCCCGGAGCCCGCACGACCAATTACGCAACATTTAAAGACGGGATTTTCATCGACCGGGAAAGCGGAACGATCCCCAAAGGTTGGGACAATGTGCGGGAAGCCGATCCGGAAGAGATGGCGGCCATGCTGGTGGGCCATCTGGGAGGCATGTGGGAGCCGACCGACGTGGTCGAATTGATCGGCGGCAAAGCACAAGATCTGCTGGAACCCTTCAAACGCGTGGGCTTCATCTATTCCACCACATTTGAAGATCCGCAGTTTGCCAATGCGATAGGGTACTACGCGTTAGGAAAGGAGACCCTTGGTGAATGAGCGGATACAAGAAGCGGGAACGGCGGCAAGTCTCGTTTAACACCGAAGATGCGGTGGAACTGGAGTTGTTGAGATTTATTGACCGCAAGGACATCAACTTTTCGGGGTTGGTGAAGAATCTGCTATTCGCCTACTGCATGGGACAGCTGAAAGCAGATGAACTCTCCGCTTCTCCGTTGTTGCAGGCTGGCGGAAGCAACAACCCCCTTCCTACTCCAAAAGCGGAACGTTCCTCTTCCTTTCAACAAATCAAGGCGAGCGGCATGCCCTTTGATTTTTGATACCAACTTCAGGAGTGAAATGCAGTGAATAAACCGTATTCCTTTAGCGTGCCTTATGATGTAGCGGAGAAATTAACCCCCAAGGAACGCTTTGTGTACTATGAATTGTGCCGCTTAGCCGCGACCGAACCGACAAAAGACACCACATTTGGCGTCACCTTGGAACCGGGAAGCCTCATCACTTCCCATTACCGCTTATCAAAAATATTGGATTACGCTTATTCTCAGACAGCGATTATCATCGAACACCTGGCCTACAAAGATCTGGTTGAAATTACTCCCATTGCGCGAGGCGGCTTCCAGTCTTATTATCTCATCCGCGTTAAAAGCATGGACCAAGGGACGAAGGTGCGGCCAGAAGATCGACTTTTTCCATTCTGATCCAAACATCGCAAAACGGTTTTCTCCACTGAACATGGAGAAAACCGTTTTTTATCACCGACGGGTGTCCTTGCGCGCCCGCTCCCTCCGCGCAATCTCCTGCACAAAGTAGGAAGCCACATGCGGCGCCAAAGTTCCTGGCCCAAATCCAGCATCAAATCCCAACTCTAACGCCAATTCATGATGAATACGCGGGCCGCCACAGATCAAAACAAACCGCTCCCGCAATCCTTCCGCTTCCAGCAATTCCACCAGTTGTGTCAAGTTGGTCACATGCACCCCTTTTTGGGTGACCACTTGTGAGACCAGCAACACATCCGCCTGCAATTCCAACGCTTTGCTGATCAATTCCTCATTCTCTACCTGGCTCCCTAAATTGTATGCCTCGATTTCAGGATACCGTTCCAAGCCATACTCCCCGTTGTACCCTTTCATGTTCATGATCGCATCGATGCCCACGGTATGAGCGTCGGTGCCTGTGCAAGCGCCGATCACCACCAGCTTGCGCCCGATTTGCTCGCGGATAAACTGGTTGATCTCATAAAAGTCCATCACTTTACTTGTCACTTTGGGCACTTGAATCCGGCTGTAATCAACATCCACCCTACATTTGCCGTAAACAATGAAAAAGGTGTACCCTTCACCCAAGTCTTTCATGTGATACACTTGCGGTTCATCGATTGCCATCTTGGTGACCAATTGCCGCGCCGCCTCCCGGGCTTCTTCTCCCGCCGGAACGGGCAGCGTGAAACTGAGTTGAATCACCCCGTCATTCATGGTGTCCCCATAAGGTTTAACTCTGGTAAAGTCCACACTCATTCCCGTTTCCCTCCCGCTCCGGCAATCCCAATCTTCTGCGGAGTTCCTCCTCCAACGGATTGTAATAATCAACTTCTTTTTCCACCACGCCGCGCAAACCCTTGCCGCCAACCCGCGACCTTTTCACATCGGCAAACACGCCCTCCTCCAAAGCCGCGAACAACCCGCTTTCGCACACTTGCTGAAGCAAGTCCCCTGCCCGCTTCAGCACCTCAGACGCCCGCTGTTCGATCCGTCCCCCTGGACGGAACAACAGCTCTTCACCCAGATGGCGTCCATTGTTGAAAATGTATTGCGCGCTCTCCAAAGCCAATTGGCGGTCATGCATGTGCGGAGTGTGCATCGCTTCCGTCATCATCCCCAATAATTGAATCCCCTGCCCCGTCAGGATGCTTACCAGATTAAACAAAGCATCCTGTACATGCCCTTTAAAAATGTTACCGGTCATATGCTTGGTTGGCGGCATGTATTTAAGCGGGGCGTCAGGGAAGAGCTCGCGCGCCAATTGTGCTTGGGCGATCTCCAGCAGCAATCCATCCTCCAAGTCGGGGTTCATCTCAAATGCATGCCCCAATCCCATCTGTTCAGGCGGCAGTCCGGACAAGAGAGCTAGCTGTTCATTAATGAATTGAGAGGCTGTCACTGTATGGGCCGCTTCAACTGCGTCTGCCGTGGTCAAATAATTGTCTTCCCCGGTATTGATGATAATCCCGGCATAGCTGTTGATCATACGGGAAAACGCTTGGTCGATCAGGGTGCGTTGCATGTTGATGTCACGGAAAAGAATGCCGTACAGCGCATCATTTAGCATCACATCCAGCCGTTCAAGCGCTCCCATCGCCGCAATCTCCGGCATGCACAACCCCGAACAATAGTTGCACAGCCGAATATACCGTCCCACTTCCTCACCTACTTCATCCAGTGCCCGCCGCATGATCCGGAAATTCTCCTGTGTAGCAAACGTTCCCCCAAATCCCTCACGGGTTGCCCCGTACGGCACATAATCCAACAAGCTTTGCCCTGTGCTCCGGATCACGGCGATAATATCGGCCCCTTGCCGCGCCGCTGTTTTCGCCTGCACTACATCTTCATAAATGTCTCCGGTAGCGACGATCACATAGAGATAAGGCTGCCGCCCTTCGCCGATGCGCTCAATCCACTCTTCCCGTTCCCGCCGCCGCGCTTGGATCAAGTCCAGTGCCTCACGGGCCAATCGCTCTCCTTCACGCTGAATCTCCTCACGTGGAAGAGGGGGCACTTGCAACAAATGGAGTTCCCCCCGCGCCACTTTCTCCGCCACTTCCTGCGCAGAGAGACGATGTGCCAACATCGCCTGAATCACCCAAAACGCCGCCCCGGAAGCGATCTTCCCTTCAGTCAGCAGCTGTTCGACGATCACATTGGGGAGCGGCACACCCTCATGGTCAATGCCGTCAATCCCCAACAACCGCAGCACAGTCCGCTCCACCGCCACTGTTGTGCGGGTGGAGATATATTGGTCCACATCTGCTGCAATCACTCGCGCCGCTTCCCGGGCCCGATCGATATCAGCCTGATTCAGCCGCAGTTTTCCCTTCATCTTCCCCACTCCCCAATCGTCGTTCCGCATCCGCCACAATCTCTTCCGGCAACCCCAAGAGCAGGGCTAAGTGGAGGGCGTCGGTACCAAGCTCTTCCTCCCGTTGCACCGGAATCAGTCGATAATCCATATGGCGGTGCAACCGCTCCCGCCACGTTCCTTCACTCCCTAGCCATTCCCGCTCTAAATCCATCCATGACAAGCCGGCCACTCGGTAACGGCGGATGCCGGGCAACTGATTCACCTCATGATAATGCGTCACATGCACGGCCCAATCATTCCCATCGCTTAACCGGCTGGTAATCGCTTGCGCCAAGGCCGCCCCTTCCCGTGGATTGGTTCCTCTGCCGATCTCATCCAACAAAAGCAAGCCCTCTCCCGGTTGGCTCAACCATTCTGTCAAACGCACCACTTCCGCCCCAAAGCGGCTTAAGCCTTGCTTTGTAGACTGCCCGTCACCCAGCGTGCTGGCAATCCAATGCATCAAGGGCAACCGGCAAGCGGTGGCAGGCACAAACAATCCATAATGAGCCAAGACAGCAATCAGCCCCACCGTTTTTAAGGCGACGGTCTTGCCACCCATGTTAGGCCCAGTGATTACTGTGACACCACGGCCCACTTCCAGATCAATCGGCGTCACGCTTCTCCCTTCCGCCGCCATGTCTTGCGCGATGCCTGGATGGATGGCTCCCTCAAGGATGAACCGGTCTCCATCCCACACTGGCCGCACACCGGCCCACTTCTTTCCTGCATGATAGCGGGACCATTGCAAATCGAAGTGTGTCACCTGCTGCATCCAGTATCGCAAACGGGAATACACGCGCCTGAATTCTTCGGTCAACCGGACGCATACCGCCTGTTCCCGCTCTTCCACTTGCTCTTGCAACCTCGCCATCTCTTGACCAACAACTTCTGGCAAACGAAATGTGACATCATATGCCGTTTCTGCCTCGCACACGACCCGCCGGTCCCGGCGCAACGCTTCTTCCAAAGGCGTGTGGCGCGGAATCGTCCAAGTTCCCAAGCGGTTCCGGCGGATCCCATACGTATCCTCGATCTCCCGCTTGCATTGTTCCACGCGCTCCCGCTCCTTGATTTCCATGCGGCGCCATTGTTGCCGCAAGCGGCGCAAATCATCATCATACGCATCATCAATCCAAAAAGCGGCTGTCCGATTGGTACCCGGATTAAGTCGCGCCAAGCACTGTTCCACAAGCGGAACATCTTCTTCCGGCATCAGGGAAACGACGGAACACCGATGCTCCTGTATAAGGTGATGCAGTTGGCCCAATTGCCACAAAAATTGTTTCATGTGGAACCAATCAGTCAGCCCCAACACCTCATCCGCACCCAATTTGTCCAATTGGTTTTCGATGTCCGGCATCTTCTCCAAACAACGCGAAACAAGTGCTTGGCAACGGGGATGGGTCGCCAGCCATTTGTTGATTTCATCCTGTTCACGAAGCACTTGTTCCCACTCGTGCTCTTCACCCGGACGAAAAGGGCGCGCCCGCCGTTTGGCCCGCTTGCCCATCGGCGTGAGAGGTTGCCACAAGTTCCAACAATACGCTACATCCAACTCCGACCATGTCGTTTCATCGCAATAGATCACGATCCCCTCCTTCCTCCAAGGGATCACGCCATACATCAAAAACCGGCACTGGCTTACACAGCTCGGCCACACGCGCCTTCAGTTCTTGCGGCGGGAACACATGGCCTTCTGGCGACACAGGATTGACCGCCACTCCGCGCAACACCGCTGACCGCACCGTTTCAATGGACCCGCCCCGCTCAAAATAACGCCGCAAAAGAACGGGATCAGTAAAGATACGGGTCCAATCAGATACAATCAATCGCGGGTGGCATCCTTGCTGCATCATGTGGCGCAACATGCGATCTGTCAATGCACCCGACAACGCCACCGCCTCCGCCTCCAGGACTTCGGTGGTCAGGGCTTCCTGCTCCATCAAGGTCGATGCCGCACAAGATTGCCATTTACCTTCCCGCTTGCGATACACCCCACGGTGAACCAACAAGGGAGTAAGCGCCTCACGGTCGGATTCTGGACAGACGGGTAATGAAAAGAGGCGCAACCACTCTGCTGTCTTAGACACCAATGCGCTCATCGACGTGCCCAGGCTGGCACCCACCACCAAAATCACGGAGTCGGTAACCCAAGGGCTAGCCGCCATGCGCCGGTCATAAGCGCCGTCCACCACAATCCTTCGTGCTCCGGCTCGTTGCAAGCCTTCGATCACCCGATGCGCCTCTTCCCGCGTATGGACGCCAGCCAGCTTCACTTGGGTTGGCCGCGTTGTTTGCGCGATCCACACCTCTCCCAACGTGGTCGTAATCCCGGTTCCTTCCCAAACCGCAAAATGACCGGGATTTTGATCAATGATCGCACCCGTCGTCGCCACCCAGACTCCTTCAGGAACATACAGTTGCGGCTTCGGCCTTCCGCTCCACGCATCCCGTTCCTCCCCGTCAATGCCGATGCTGCACACCCCCAGGGGGCCACACAGGGACCACTGTTCCATAAAAGCGCTTAGAACCGTGGTTTTCCCTGCGTTTTTCGCCACACCGACAATTGCGGTTTTCTCACATGTTTTCTCTTTCACCCGCCACCACAACCCTCTTGCTCATCTTTTTCCCAGTGCTTCCCCCTGTTTCCGCCGTAGCTCGCGGGTCAATTGTTTGGGCTCCAAATTGATCCGCTGGTCACTCAACAGCGCAGCTACACCCAATTGATCCCCGGCCTGCCGGCAATACTCACAATTCTCTGAGTCGTGCGGATGGTAATGCTCCGGCTCCGGATAACTGGTGATAACCCCTTCAAAGTTGCGCAACACCGTTTTAGATGGTGTCTGTGCGATGATGTAGTTGGGACTGAGCGGGATTTTGCCGCCGCCTCCTGGTGCGTCCACCACAAACGTAGGAATGGCGTATCCTGAAGTGTGGCCGCGCAAATACTCGATGATCTCCAACCCTTTGGACACGGGAGTCCGGAAATGGCCAATCCCTTCCGAAAGGTCACATTGATAGATATAATAAGGCCTTACGCGCGTTTTAACCAATTCATGCATCAGTTTTTTCATCACATGGGGGCAATCATTGATTCCGGCCAGAATGACAGATTGATTCCCGACCGGCACACCCGCATCAGCCAACATCTCACATGCCCGGCGCGCTTCTGGCGTCAACTCTTTGGGGTGGTTGAAATGCGTGTTAAGCCAGACCGGATGGTATTTCTTCAAAATGGCACACAATTCTTTCGTTATGCGTTGCGGAAACACAACGGGTGCCCTTGTGCCGATCCGGATGATTTCCACATGGGGGATTTCCCGCAGGTTTTTCAGCAGATATTCCAAGATCCGGTCATTGACCAACAAACCGTCCCCTCCGGAGAGTAGCACATCGCGGACAGTCGGCGTATTGCGGATGTATTCGATGCAAGCGTCCATCTGCTTTTTGGGGACACCCATCCCGATTTGGCCCGAAAAGCGGCGGCGTGTACAATAACGGCAATACATGGAGCATTGGTTGGTGATCAAAAAGAGAACGCGGTCAGGGTAGCGATGGGTCAGCCCTTTCACCGGGGAATCCGTGTCTTCCAACAACGGATCGGCCATGTCGTACGATGTGCGATACAACTCGGAAGAAATGGGCACCGATTGCATCCGGATCGGATCTTTGGGGTCGTCTGGATCCATGAGCAAGGCGTAATAGGGAGTGATATTGAGCGGAATCGTCTCTTTAGAGATGTCCACTCCTTTGATTTCTTCCGGCGTCAGATTAATCACTTTGCTCAGGTCATCATAATTGCGAATCGTGTGAGTCAATTGCCATAGCCAATCGTTCCACTGTTCTTCCGTCACATCTTTCCACAGTTCAATCTCGCGCCAATCACGCATCTGCTTCCATCCCCTTTCATTTATCCGTTCTCTCTCGCGTCACACACACCATCTGACAAGCGATCACCCTATCTGCGAAGAAAATCGTTGGCAAAACCAATCATAAAGCGCCGGACATTCCCTTAGGCTCTCCAACGCCAAGGCGGCATGTCCCGGAACATATCCATTGCCGATCATCATCTGTACGTCTTTTCCCACTCCTTCGGCTCCTAAGGCCGCCGTCGTGAACTGGACGGCCATGCTGAAAAACACCACCACGCCACCTTCTTGCGTCGCCAAGATCGCCGGCAACTCCGAGCGAGGCACATTGACGCAATTGATGGTCACATCAGCCAAGCGGCCCCGGGTAAGCGTGGATACCGTCTCCAGCACTTGCAAGGGGTCAGTCGCATCCAAACATACGACATGGTGAGCCAATCCCATCGCTTCGATGCGGCGGCACGCTTCAGGGTTTGCTTCCAAAGCAATCACACATCCCTGTTGCCCCGCTTTTTTCCAAGCTTGGTACAAAGACAACAAGCCTGACTTTCCGCCCGCTCCCATGATGACCACTGTATCGGTCGGTTGAACCAAACGAGCAGTTTGCGCCGGTGCGCCACATACATCAAGCGCGGCCAAAGCGACCGGCTCAGGCATGTCGGACGGCAACACGGCATATGGCGCGCTGGCGAACAACACCGCTTTGCCAGTCACTTTCAATTGCCCTGTTTCCAGTGATAGCTCTCTCACATCTTCCAACCATAACGGAGTCAGCGTCAAAGAAACCAACGAGGCGATTTTGGCGCCCGGGGCAAGCGTATGGTCAGGAAACGCCGAACCCACTTCCGCCACCGTACCGATCAACATTCCACCTGAACCGGTGACGGGGTTGTGCATCTTTCCCCGCTCTTTCACGATCTCAACAATGCGCCGTTTAATCCGTTCTGGATCGCCCTCTGCCTCGGTTTTCAACTGTTGAAATGAAGCCGAATCGATATTTAACCGCTCTACGTCAATCAGCAGTTCATTCTCCCAAATCTCAGGTGTGGCATCCAACTTCCAAGCCGGTTGGGGCAACACACCCGCCGGTTCCACTACCCGGTGCAAACCATAGTGGTGACCCTCTTTTCGCAAACCTTCTCCCCCTTCCGCCGGTTTCCATTCTCATATCATGCAATTTTCATGCCATTGAAGCAGAGCCCATATTTCCACGTTTCTTTCCACCTCCCCATAAAAAAACTGCCCAAATATGGGCAGTCAGCTTGTAACACAAGCAAAAACGGGCAACTCATCCAGGGCGTATCTGGCAAATCAAGAGGTAGATGCAACGGGAAAACCTTTTCCAAATAGCGCCTCGTCACACATGAAGCAAATGGAAAACGGTTTTAAAGCCGCTGGTCTATGCACCAGACACATCTGGTTCGTGCCCGTTATAAAAAAAAGTTAGCCGCGTTTTAGCTTTTTCAATTTGTACTGTAGCGTCTGGCGTGGAATGCCCAGCCGTTTGGCCGCTTGCAACACATTGCCGCCAGCTTCCTCCAATGCCTCACGAATCAGCCGTGCCTCCACGTCCCACAACATTTCGCGCAGGCAACCTCCACTCCCTTTCATCCGAATCACTTGGGTCGGTTCAATCGCCTGGAAATGGCGAGGGAGATGAACAAGCTGCAACTCCTCTTCCAATGCCAGGTTTAAAGCTCCTTCCACTGTATGCTCCAACTCCCGCACATTGCCTGGCCAATCATATCGAACAAACGCTTCCATCACTTCATCAGCGATGCGATTTACTGGTGAATGCCACTGCCCTTTTAGCTTTCTGAAGAAATAGTGGGTTAAGCAAGTGATATCTTCCGGCCGTTCGCGCAAGGGAGGGAGATGAATCCCTACCACATGAATTCGGTAATAAAGATCCTGGCGCAACCGCCCTTCCTTAATGCTTAACAAAGGGTCCTCGTTGGTGGCCACGATCACCCGAACATCAAACGAACGTAACTCGGTTCCGCCCACGCGCCGCACTTGCCCATCCTCCAACACCCGCAACAATTTGGCCTGCAAATCAATCGGCATCGCATGGATTTCATCCAAAAAGAGGGTTCCTCCATCTGCCAGCTCTACCAAGCCAGGACGGTCTTCCGCTCCGGTAAAAGCACCACGCGCCGTACCAAACAGGATGCCCTCCAACAGAGAAGCGGGAATAGCGGCGCAATTCTGAACGATAAATGGCTGATCGCGCCGCGGCGAATCACGGTGAATCGCTTGCACAAACAACTCCTTACCCGTACCCGTCTCCCCGATTACCAAGACAGGAGAATGCGTACGGGCGGCCCGTCGGGCTCGCTCAATCTCTCTGAGCATCAACGGGTTCTGAGTCACAATGTCATCAAAAGAGTAAAAACGTTTCACCTCCTGCTCGCGTGCCCCCCGCGGATGCCGTATGCGCTCCTGCAAATGAAGCACTTGATCCGACAATTCCTTCATGCGGGTCAGATCTTTGGATATCTCTGCCGCCCCGACCACTTTCCCTTTGGATCTAAGCGGAATCGTACGATTGATGGTTGTCACCCGCTTACCTTTGCGGTTCATGAACGTTTGCTCCCTCTCTTCCAGCGCTTGCCCCGTTTTCAGCACACTCAACAAGGTGCTACTCTTATGGGTCAAGGATGGAAACGCTTCCAACACATGCATGCCGATTACTTCATCCGCAGGCATGCCATCCAGTTGCGATGCGACTTTATTGTAGTAAATGGTGTTGCCCTCCACATTGACGATATGGACCCCTTCGTCCAAACATTCAAGAAATTCAACGATCATGTCCTGCTTTATCCCGGGGGTAATCATCAAATGAGACAACTCTCCTTTCCTCCGCTTCCGATCCGACTGCCGAAAAATGGTCACTGGTTGACAAAAATTCATCATATCCATTCTAACGAAGGACTCTGTTATTTGTCCAGAATCACCCCAATTCCATAAAAAAAGAAAAGATGCCTTAATCCTTGGCATCTTTTCGCACAAATTCGGGGAGTTCGCCTTTTAATTCTAACACTGCTTCCGCCGAGCCGATGCGCTTTTGCTTGCCTTTTACCCGCTTGGATTGGTACATTTCGATTTTGACAATTCCATTGATCGTCGTCTGCAACCAAGCCGCGGGAAAACGCACAGGAAAACGAACATCGGACCATTTTTCGTTTGGCGTTTTCTTGAACCGGACATACACGCCCGGGTCCACTAAGCGGGAATTGGTTTGGTCAACCACAAAAATATCATAATGAAACTCGCTGTCTAATTCATTATTCACTTTTAATGAAACAATATAATTGCCGTCTTTCCCAGTTACTTTTACATCACGGAAATATTCGCTTTGCTTACGAGACTCTTTGGGTATTTCTTTCCACCATTTATAATTCCTTTTGGTGTTGTCAGGCAATGCACCACTACTCTGTTTTTGGTTTTCCGCCTGTTGCTGTTTGGCCGGATCGGGAAGAGGTGCGGAATTCCCTTCCAAGTTGCCCAATTGAAACCCGATGAACACCAATGACACTGCCGCCAAGCCAGCAACCGCCCACCAACGTTTACCCCAATTGCGCGTGGCTGTCCTTCGCGGCTTGATGTCATACGTTTCCACATAGGCATCCACTTGCCGGATCGATGCCAATACCTCCTCCAGCGCCTCTTTCATCTGTCGCGCCGATTGATAGCGCTGTTCGGGGTCTTTGGCCAACGCTCTGTGAATCACCTCCGCCAATTGTTCTGGAATCTCGCTGTTAAGCGATTTGAGATCAGGCACAGGATCATGGATATGCTTCAATGCGATGGAGACGGAATTCCCGCCATTAAACGGCACTCGTCCCGTCAGCATTTCATACAAAACCACACCGAGCGAATATAAGTCGGAAGCGGCGCTCACTTTGGTACCGGACGCCTGTTCCGGAGAAAAATAATGAACCGATCCCATCACATACCCCGTCTGCGTGATCGCTGACACCCGGGGAAAGTAAGAGATACCAAAGTCGGTCACTTTATACTGGTTGCCCGGCGCCACCAAAATATTATGGGGCTTGATGTCGCGGTGAATGATTCCCTTTAGGTGGGCATGGTGAATTCCTTCACAAATCTGGATAGCGATTTCAATCGTTTCCTCTGCCCCAAATCGGCCTTTTTTCTTAATCATATCCATCAAGGTGGGGCCTTTGACATACTCCATAACCATAAAATATATCGAATCCTCACGCCCTACATCATACACATTGACGATATTGGCGTGTGACATGCTTGCCGCTGCTTTTGCCTCACGAATAAATCGGCGAACTGCATCTTGATCATGGCTGAAAGATTGGTTCATCACCTTGATCGCCACGTACCGGTCCAACAGCGAGTCTCTCCCTTTGTAGACGACAGCCATGCCGCCGCCACCGATGCGCTCAAGAACCTGGTACCTTCCAGCCAGCACTGTTCCTTCCATCGGACATTCTCCTTGTGTTCATTACGTTCATGTTTTCAGCGTAACCACTGTCCGGTTTGCTGTTTAATTAATTGCTTTTTCCTTTGGTTTCCCATCTACTAACAATCTTTCCTGCACTTCTATTATCAATCTAGAATCCCCTAATGGATGTTACATTTTTTTGAAAATGATAGAGAGGGAAAAAGGTGTCTGTCATCATCATATCAGTTTTTGCTCAAAAAAAATCCCCCATCACTCCCGGATGGAAATGATGAGGGTTGGATGAGTTGCTCACATCCGTTCCGGTGCCGACACGCCAATCAGGGATAACCCGTTTCGCAAGACTTGGCGCACACCCGCAAACAGGGCCAGCCGCGCCTGAGACAATTCTGCATCATCGGTGATCACGCGATGTTCGTTGTAATAGCTGTGGAATAAAGTCGCCAAATCATACAAATACCGCACAACCCGGTGTGGCGCCAACTGTTGGGCGCTGACAGCTACTTCTTCTGCAAACTCGCCCAGCTTCTGAATCAGATCCAATTCCTGCTCCAAGGTGAGACGCGCCAACACGTTCGCATCCCAGGAAGGCTCCATCCCCTTCTCCTCGGCCAAGCGGAATACGCTGGCGATCCGGGCCGACGCATATTGCACATAATACACGGGATTGGCATTGGACTGGGACACGGCCAAATCCATATCAAAATCAAGGTGCGCATCTGGGCTTCTCATCACAAAAAAGTAACGAGCTGCATCCACGCCTACTTCGTCCATCAATTCTTCCATGGTCACCGCTTTACCCGTACGCTTCGACATCTTAACCAGTTCGCCGCCTTGATAAAGCTTCACCATCTGGGTGATAACCACTTCCAACTGATCTGCATCATGCCCCAAGGAGTTGAGCGCCGCTTTCATCCGCGGTATATAGCCATGGTGATCGGCTCCCCAGATGTTGATCAATCGGTCATGGCCGCGCTTTAACTTGTCACGGTGATAGGCAATGTCCGGTGTGAGGTAAGTGAATGACCCATCTTGTTTAATCAAGACACGGTCTTTATCATCGCCAAATGCTGTCGAGCGGAGCCACAACGCCCCATCTGCCTCATAGGTATACCCTTTTTCTTTCAGTTCAGCAATCGTTTGCTCAATCGCGTCCGCTTCGTACAAGGACAGTTCGCTGAACCAAACATCAAATTTAACCCGGTATTTCTCCAAGTCGGCTTTGATCTTGGCCAACAGCTTTTGCTTGCCCACTTCTTTTACATAAGCCAAACGCTCTTCCCGCTCCATCTGCAAGAGTCGGTCCCCTTCCTCCTGAGCCAACTCTTTCGCGATGTCAATAATCTCCTGACCGCGGTAACCGTCTTCAGGGAAAGCCACATCTTGGCCCAACGCCTCCAAAACCCGCGCTTCCAACGAAAGGGCCAGCATATTCATCTGGTTACCGGCATCATTGATGTAATATTCTCTGGTTACGTCGTAACCGGCGGCTTCCAAGATGTTGCTGAGGGCGTCACCCACTGCGGAACCACGGGCATGTCCCAAATGCAGATGGCCGGTCGGGTTGGCGCTGCAAAACTCCACATTTACCTTCTCTCCCCGACCGGTGTTGGAATGGCCGTAAGCCGTCCCTTTTTCCTTAATTTCTTCCAACACGCGCACCAAGAAGGATCGGTCCATAAAAAAGTTGATAAAGCCGGGGCCAGCTATTTGCACATCGCGGATGTTGCCGGCACCGCGATCAAGCTCGTCCACGACTTGTGCCGCGATCTGGCGCGGGTTTCTGCGGGCGATGCGGGTTAATTGCATCGCGATGTTAGTTGCGAAGTCTCCGTGCGCTTTTTCCTTTGGCACTTCCAACAGAATCTCCGGCACGCTCTCTTCCGCTACCAGCCCGGTGCGGATGACTGCTTGCCTGATCTCTCGTTTCAATGTTTCCTTCATCTGTTCAAGCGGATTCATTTCACTCGTCCTCCATCCACTTCAAACTCAATTGGTATTTGCCCAACTCTTGCGTGCCCATCGTCAATTCGAATGAAAACGCAATCTCTCCCCCCGTCTCCACGCGACCGCGTCGGTAGGACAGGGTTTTCACTTCCATTTCGGTCTTGCCTGCCGGGGTGTGTACGATGCTCTCCACTTTTTTGCCCGGCCAATATGTTTGTCTGTATGATACAGGCCCTTGCCGTGAAATGGTGACATGGTCTTGATGAGATCGGACAGAGGTGAACACTTCTTCGACGGTTCCCTCATATTCTTTGTACTTCAGTGTCCATTCTCCATTCGCCTTGGCCTCAAACTTGCCGACCAAGTCTTGTTCAATCACTTCCGGCTCTTGTCCCGCTTCTTGCTGTATGACCGATTGGATGTGGATTTTCACTGGGATCAAAGCGCCAGCCTCCCCCAATTTTTTAATACTTGTATCTTAACACTGGTCGGGACTTTTTTGCCAGACGAATAAAAAAGCTTCCCTGCCCTGTGTGAGGGAGGGAAGAGTGTGGGACAATCGGTCTATTTGACAAACCCAAGCAGCATTTCCCGAATCAGCTTTGCCGCTACCACAGGGGTTTGTTCACTGTGGTCATAAGCCGGTGCCACTTCGACCAAATCAGCGCCGACCACATTCACTTCCGAACGGGCGATGGCGTGAATCGCCGCCAACATCTCTTTGGAAGTGATGCCACCAGGCTCCGGCGTTCCCGTACCCGGCGCATGAGCCGGATCGAGCGCGTCGATATCGATGGTCACATAGACGGGACGGCCAGCCAAGGATGGCAAACATTTTTCCAGCGGTTCAAGCACATCGAATGGATAAAAGTGAATACCCGCTTCTTTGACATAAGTTACTTCATCTTTAGTCATGGACCGAATCCCAAACTGATACACATTTTGCCCACCGATCAATTCAGCGATTTTGCGCAAAGGCGTGGCGTGGGAATACGGCTCCCCCTCATAATCCGTACGCAAATCGGCGTGAGCGTCGATATGGATCACCGCCAAGTCGGGGTAATCTTTATACACTTCCTGCACCACCGGCCAAGTGACCAAATGCTCTCCGCCCATCCCGATCGGCATTTTCTTCTTGTCCAAGACTTGACGGACGAAATCACCGATTTGCCGCAAGCTTTTCTCCGGATTGCCAAAAGCCAACGGAATGTCCCCAGCGTCGTAATAAACAATCTCGGTCAGTTCCCGTTCCAAATAATGGCTGTATTCTTCATGCACCAAGGAAGACTCCCGAATCCGCGCCGGTCCAAACCGCGATCCGGGACGGAAACTAACGGTCCAGTCCATGGGCATACCGTACAACACGGCTTGCGCCTGCTCCAAGTCATCACTTGCACCAATGAATACATTACCTGAGTATTTCTCATCAAATCGCATCAATTATTCCCCCTCTGGCTGGAGCAATTCCAGGACGAACGCCGGCAGCGAGAACAACGCTTTATGCAATTCTGGACGATAATAACGGGTGTCGAACCGATGTAGCTTGGTCTCGTCCACTGCCAGAGGATCATATTTTTTCGAGCCAATCGTAAAGCTCCACAATCCGCTGGGGTAGGTTGGAATGCTTGCCGTATACAGGCGGGTGATCGGGAAAGTACTGGAAATGTCACGGAAAACCTGGCGGATGAGATCCCGGTTGAACCAAGGGGATTCTGTCTGCGCAACCATGATTCCGTCATCTTTCAGCGCTTCATAAATTTCCTCATAGAAAGGCTTTTGGAACAATCCCACCGCAGGTCCGACCGGTTCCGTCGAATCGACCAAGATCACATCGTACTTCCCTTTGTTGTCCCGCACATGCTGAATCCCATCAGCAACTTGGATATCCACACGCGGATCGTCCAGCCCACCGGCGATCTTGGGAAAGAATTGTTTGGACGCTTCAATCACTTTGCCGTCGATTTCTGCCAACACAGCCTGCTCGACACTCGGGTAGCGCAAGATTTCCCGAATGGCACCTCCGTCTCCTCCGCCAACAACAAGCACACGCTTTGGATTGGGATGGGTATTCATCGCAACGTGGGTGATCATTTCATGGTAGACAAACTCATCGCGGTCGGTGGTCATGACCATGCCGTCCAGCACCAACATGTTTCCAAACTCGGCCGTTTCAATTACATCTAACGTTTGGAACTCTGATTTATCGTGATATAACGTCTTATTGATTTTCGTCGTGATTCCATGGTTCTTCGTTTGTTTTTCTGTGTACCAGAGATCCATTTCTCTCATTTCCATCATTGATTACTCCTTTCCTATGTACAACTCTAACTTACTAAGAATAATGCATGGGCGAATCAGTTACAATCATTTTCCTCAACCATAAGACCAACCTTTTTCTCAGGTATATTCTTCCTGCGACCTCCGCATAATATTCTTGCTTCTGTTTAAGTAGAGACGGAAGAAAACACCGGAAAAAGGAGCCGCAAACATGAGGGAACATCCACACGCCACTCCAAACGAATCAACGAAACTACTTTTCATCCTGAAGGGCTTGTCTTTGGGATACAAGTTATTAAAGAGCCTTATCATCACACTCGTGATTGGTGCTCTTTTATCCGGTTTGTTGCTTTTGTATCTGAAGTCGCGTCCATTGCCCGTCCCTAACTTTTTCTCAGCGTCCATACTTTATGACGATTCAGGGCAAGTGTTTGGACGCCTAGACGAAGGGGAAGCGCGCATCCCGGTTCGTTTGCGGGACTTGCCTCCTTCGCTCATCTCCGCCACTTTGGCTGCCGAAGATAAAGATTTTTACCGTCATCACGGTTTTTCGATAAAAGGCATTCTCCGGGCGATGGCCATCAACATCAAAAAAGGGCGCATCGAGCAGGGGGCCAGCACCATCACGCAACAATTGGCGCGCAATCTCTACTTGACCCATGACCGCACGTGGGCTCGCAAGATCAAAGAAGCGCTGTTAACCGCCCAGCTTGAACTCCACTACAGCAAAGACCAGATATTGGAGCTTTATTTAAACCAGATTTATTACGGACATGGCGCTTATGGCGTGGGACGAGCCGCCAAACTTTATTTCAACAAAAAAGCGGAGCAACTCACATTGGCAGAGTCTGCGTTTTTGGCGGGCATCCCCCGGGGCCCCTCTTACTATTCCCCATGGAACCATCTGGAGCGGGCCAAGCGCAGACAACGCCACATCTTGGACCTGATGGTGAAAAACGGGGCGATTTCCCTAGCAGAAGCCGAGCAAGCCAAACAACGCGTGCTTGCCATCGCCCCCCAAACGAAACCCAAACAACTAAAAGCCAATTACTTTCAGGATTATGTCATTTCAACGTTGGTGAACCAGTATGGATTGGATGAAGCTGTGGTGCGGCGAGGTGGTTTAAAAATCTACACCACGCTCAACACCCGCATGCAACAAGCAGCCGAACAAGCCTTGAGAAAACACACCGAACCCACTCCTGGATTGCAGGGGGCTTTGATCTCCGTCGATCCCCGGACAGGAGCCATTAAAGCGATGGTTGGAGGCAAAGATTATCTGACATCCCAGTACAACCGCGTGTTCGCCAAACGGCAACCTGGTTCGTCATTCAAACCGTTCCTGTACCTTAGCGCGTTGCAACAAGGTTTTACCCCGATCACACGCATTGAGAGCAAGCCTACTACATTCGTCTACCAAGGGGGCACTTACAAGCCATCCAATTATCGGGATCAGTACGCTTACCGTCCGATCACCATGAGGGAAGCGATTGCCCGCTCTGACAACATCTACGCTGTCAGCACACTGCTGTCTACCGGAATGGAACGGGAAATCGCCTTGGCCCGGAAACTCGGCATCAAAAGCCCGCTAAAACCAACCCCCTCATTGGCTTTGGGAAGTTACACTGTCTCGCCCTACGAAATGGCCGAATCGTACGCGACGATTGCCAACGGCGGCATCCACCGCCCCCTGATAGGCATCACAAAAGTGGTCGACCCTTTCAACCGAACCATCATCCAAGCGCAACAACCAGCGGAGCGGGTCGCCTCTGACGCCCACACCTTTGTCTTGACTCAGCTTTTGTCTAGCGTGTTTGAACCGGGCGGGACAGGCTATCGGGTTCGCCAACAATTCACCCACCCCGCCGCAGGCAAAACAGGAACGACCGACTGGGACGGTTGGCTGGCTGGATACACACCTGATTTGGTTACAGTCACTTGGGTCGGTTATGACCAAGGGAAACGGCTTCCCCACCATCAAGCCCGTTATTCGCAGTACATCTGGGCCGATTATATGAAGGAGGCAACCAAGCCGTTCCCAAGCCGCCGCTTCCCCGTTCCGGAAGGAGTGAAAGGCGTTTATATTGATGAAGAGACCGGCACACTGGCAACACCGCTGTGTGAACGAGTCCGGTTTGAGTATTTCGTCAGCGGTACCGAACCGAAAATCATCGCACCGCATCACCGTTTACCGGAGCGGGAGCCGTCACTTTGGGAACGGTTGGCTGACTGGTGGAATCGATTGTAGATCGTATCCGATGAAGATGGACAGCTACACATTGGCCCACACCCAGCGCTAGCATGGCGCGTGGGCCACAAAGTTGTCAATGAGCAAAAAAACCCCCCATGCCTTTCAAGGACATGGGGAGGTTTGCTTTAACATTCGTTACTGCCGCCGACGCGTCCCTCGCCGTCTGCAAATTCACCATCATTCAGCAACGTGATTTTGCCTGCTGCAGCCAACTCTTTCATCACTTCATACATGCTTTCTTTTTTCCCTTCAGGAAGGGACCGCACAAATTCGTTAATCTCTTGCTCGGATACATTGGCACGGAAATGCGTACCGCCATGCCTCGCAAAATGTTCATGGTTATTTGCCATCACTACCGCCTCCCTATCCTTTAGCTTGCGCAAAAGAGGCGAAAATTTACCATGCCATCACAAAAACAAAAAATGGCGGACAACTGTCCGCCATTTTTTGTGTCCTAGCAAAAGATTCCGAAACCACTACTTAGTGTACTCCTGCCCCATATGAGGCGGCAATAGCGAATGAAGTTTGTTCACATTTCGTTCAATTTTATGACGGAAGCTGCGCTTTTAACTCCGCCTTGCTGTTATTCCACATTTCTTCATTGTGTTTGATGAGTAACTCTTTCAACGCGGCCTTCTCCGTTTCACCCATTTCCGACAGCTTGACTCGCCGTTTCAGTGCATCATCCATGCGGTTCACATGAAAGGCGAGATTTTTCCAACCGATGCGTTTCTCCCGATGAATCCGCATCGGGCAAGCCGCGGCACCGGCATAATACGGGCCGTTTTCATCACGATCTACCGCTACCCACACGACCCAATATAAGGTGCCCCCAGGCACTTCATCTTCATTGCTGGTAAACTTCACACCACGCTCTACCGCGCTTTTGGCGTGAATCAAACCGAGATCGATCTTAGCCTGATCTCCTTCGATCAATATGGAAGAAAGATTGCTCAAGCTGATGGTGCCTGTGTGGTAAGCCCCGTGGGTGGTTGATTTGTTGCTTAGAATATTGAATTGCACATCTTTTTTGTTGCCCATATGCTTTTAGCAGTTACGAAAGCGCGTTTCCCCTTTCGTAACGCTTCACCTCCCTTTGCCGTTCGGGTTTGTCCCGTCCATCCGTCGGATCGGTTTTCCCCCTCCACTTATTTTACAAGATTCATCGCCGAAAATCCCGTTTTTGCAGAAGGGGGAAACGGGAAGGTGATCAGGGAGGGAAACGCCACCTGTTATCCGCCGGCCAAGCCTAACACCTCATTGCAGGGTGTGGACGCATCTGAAGCTTTCTGAGAGCCGGTTACTTCCCCGCGCACGTGTTTTTCCCGCTTTTGTTTGTCCTTGATCGGCTCCACTTTGGGAGCTTGCATCTTGCCCGGCTTCCGTTTCCGAGCGGCCTTCTCCGCCGTACGCTTCATCTCCTTGTTGTCCCTCTCCTGTTGATCTGCTTCCGCTATTTCTTGTTCTTCCGTTCCCTTTTTTTGTTCTGCCTCCGCAGACTCTTCCATTGGCTCGGGCACTGACTGTGGCTCCTCAAGTGAGGCCACCATATCTGCCCCCTCTTGGGCACCGACCAATGATCCTACTGTCGCTTTCTCCGGCTCTGCTTCAGGCGGGTATTCTTCAGATATCACCACTTCACCCAAGGTCTTTTGCTTCAGCGGCAATTGAATATTAAACGAGGTTCCCAAGCCCGGGGTGCTGGTAACGCACATGATTCCCCCATGATCTTCAATGATGCGGGAACAGATGGCCAATCCCATTCCCGTCCCTTCATCCTTGGTGGTGAAAAACGGTTCAAAAATGCGAGAATACAATTCCGGAGGAATGCCATTTCCGTTGTCCATTACCTGGATATGCACTTGCTCCTCGCTCTTTTGCCATGAGACTTGCACTGTCCCTTTTTCCGACAAAGCCTCCAACCCGTTTTGCACTAAATTGATCAGCACCTGTTTCAACTGCTCGGCATCCGCCTCCATCTCTACCGGTTGATCCGGCTGATGGCCAATCAGCTCATGTCCCATCAAGAGGGATTTTGGTTGCAGCAGGCTGAGTACATCATTCATCAGGCGATTCAGATTAAACCGGGTTACTTTCACCGGCTTGGCTTCACTCAAATTAAGAAACTGTTTCAACAAGTCGTTGATGCGATCAATCTCGGGCAAAATGATTGATTCCCATTTTTTTACCGCTTCCGACTCGACAGCGGAAATCTGGACAAACCCTCGAATCGATGTAAGCGGATTGCGAATTTCATGGGCCAGTCCGGCCGCCAACTGCCCGAGCGCCGATAGCTTCTCCAGCCTGAGACGGTGCTCCTCCTCCTTGTCGCGCCGTTGTCGTTGGGCGAGCATCAGGCGATCTTCCGCTTGTCGGATCAATTCCGCTCCTGTCTTCGCTTCCGTGGGATAGGAGGCTGACGCCATGCAGTAATTAAGCAACGGATGATTGGCCTTCACCTCGGCCAGGACAAACTCCACTGTTTCGATCAAACGCCGCAACACCGCGCCGTCCCCCATCAGCCCGATGGCAAACTGATCTCCGTCATAGCGGGCAATCCGCGCGGAAGGAGGCAAATGTCGCTTTAACAAGTTAGCGATCTGCACCAATAGCCGATCGCCTGTGTCGTTTCCATCCTTCATATTGATTTGCCGAAAATCGGTCAAATCAAAGCAAACCACATGATAGGACAGGGAGTGGGCGCATCGGGACAATCCACGGGTCACTTGCTCCTGAAACCCGTGAAAATTGTACAAGCCCGTCAGCGAATCGCGCAGATAGGTTTCTTCCAGCTCTTTCTGAAATTCTCTCAACCGTCGGTTGG
Organism: Laceyella sacchari; assembly: GCF_004343255.1. Taxonomy (GTDB): domain Bacteria; phylum Bacillota; class Bacilli; order Thermoactinomycetales; family Thermoactinomycetaceae; genus Laceyella; species Laceyella sacchari. The sequence continues at coordinate 554,021 of NZ_SMDD01000002.1, forward strand.
ACTCGTTTTTCTGTTCAATCAGGCGACGCGTTTTCTCTTTCTGTTTCTTCAATTCAAAGAACCGATCCCGCACTTGGTCGCTAATCCACGCAACCCAAACAAAAAGCAAGCCGTGGCTGACCAGCTCGATCGCCCGCAAATAACTCCATTCAGTATAAGCAGATATCAATATGTAAGTAATAAAAAAACTTATGGTTATAAGATAGTTTCTCTCATCAGATGCTCGAAATAATACATATCCTAATACAATTAAATATACCGTTAAAATAGGGATTGTCTGCGTAAACAAGTCAAGCAATGCAATCGTGGCGACAATGGATGCCATATAACCATAACGTGGAAAATGACTGACCCACTTCCGGTTCAGCACCAGCAGAAAACTGAGTAACGTTGTGATTAATCCCACACTAATCCAATGGAGGGACGGATGTAGGGAGAAGATTTGCTCAACAAAGTAATATAACCAACCTTTGCTCTCGGTCGCCTGTATATCTAACACGTCCAATACCCACCCCTTCATATCACAACTTTTATGCCATAATTCAACGCATTTTTACAAGACATGCCACTTTATTAGTTATTCTCTTCCACTGTAAAATGAAAAATCCTCCCAATCTTCCCTCTTTCGACATAAGATTTAATATTTCGATCACACCTTTGACGATTTTGTGAGGTTATGATAGGCTTATTTTCAGATAAATATATCTTCTAATTGTTTGCAAGCCAAACCCAGGAGGGACGCCATGAACCAAGCGGAAATCTCCCTGGCCGAGTCCATTCTTTCAGCAGTCGGCGGCACGGAGAATATTCAGAGTATTGCGCATTGCATGACTCGTCTGCGCCTGACCTTGCGCGATGAGTCTGCGCTCCAATTGGATCAATTGCGGTCGATACCAGGCGTGCTCGGCGTGGTGGAGCAAGCCGGAGAGTACCAAATCGTGTTGGGACCTGGGCTGGTTACGCGCGTGGCCACGCACTTGAGCAAATTGAGCGGCAAGACCTCCACAACGGTAACGGAAGAACACCAAGTGCAACGGCACAACACCGCCAAGCAACTGGTGCGCAAAATCGCCAACATCTTCATCCCATTGATTCCAGCCATTATTGCAGGCGGAATCATCATGGGCTTGACCAATGTGCTCATCCATTCCTTCCCCAGCCTCAAAGAAGGCAGCACAGTGATTCCGTTGTTACAGGCCATGAGCAAGGTCATTTTCGCATACCTGTCCGTCTTTGTCGGCATCAACACGGCCAAGGAGTTTGGCGGAACACCGGCGTTAGGCGGAATTGCGGGGGGCCTCTTCATTCTCCCCGATATCGAAAACATCCAGCTGTTCGGGGAAGCGCTGGTCCCTGGTCGCGGAGGGTTGATCGGCGTCCTGTTGGCAGCCTGGTTTATCGTCTGGCTTGAAAAAAGCATTCGTCCGTTCGTACCCAAAAGCATTGACATCATCGTCACTCCAACTGTGGCGGTTCTAATCACTGGCTTCTCCACGTATATCGCCTTGCAACCAATCAGCGGCTTCCTGTCTGAAGCGCTTACTGGTGGCATCCAGACGCTGTTAAACCAAGGCGGTTTGTTCGCCGGCGCAATCCTCTCTGGTTTCTTTCTGCCCTTGGTGATGCTGGGCTTGCATCAAGGACTTATTCCCATTCATATGGAGCTGTTAAACGCGACTGGTATCGACCCCTTGCAACCAATTCTCGCCATGGCTGGCGCCGGACAAGTAGGAGCGGTATTCGCTGTCTATCTCAAAACACGCAACACCACGTTGCGTAATGTGATCAAAGGCGCCTTACCTGTAGGCATTCTGGGCATCGGGGAACCACTGATCTATGGTGTCACCTTGCCCTTGGGTCGCCCATTTATCACAGCATGTTTGGGAGCTGCGGTCGGAGGCGCGTTTCAAGCAGTGTTCAAAGTGGCCTCCGTTGGTATCAGCGTGTCGGGGTTGCCGCTCACATTGCTGATCAAGCCGGATCAAATCATGCTATATCTGATCGGCATTGTGATCTCTTACGCGGCCGGCTTCTTCTTTACTTATTTCTTTGGCTTCAAAGAGGACATGGCCAAACACTTCTCGTCTCACAGTCCGGCATCGAACAAAGGGGTGTCTCTGCAATAAGTTGGCAACGCGCGCAAGCGGACGGTGGGCCACAGCTCTCCGCCCGCCTGCGCCTCGACGCAACCCACCCGCGCCTTCATAGGCGTTTTTTTCATGTTCATTTGGCCACCCAAGCGGCCCGCCGCCCAAATGAACATGAAAAGGAGCCCGCTTTGGATCAAGACACGGACTCCCTACTTATTCTAATTGAATAATTAAGTTTAACCACCGCACGTTTCTCCTCATTCTCATGATGTTCTTGATTCGCCGCGGGGATTGCTGGTCGCCCTTGGCCTTATTTATTCTTTCGCCCCGTTGTGCGACGTAACGGATAAGACCAAAGGCCCCCATTATCCGAGATAATTGACCAAATGGTTAAACCCCTTTGCCGCTTTGTCTTTGCCTTCCACTTCATTCTCCACCACATGCTTGTTCACCTTGTCCCAACCGTAAGGCTCTTCCATCGCGATGTGATCCCGCTTCAGCAAGGCAAACTTTTGCGCCTCTTCAGCATAAGGATGGTAGACACCTTGCGCTTCGTGCGCTTCCATCCCATAGGTGGATTGTCCAACTGCAGCCCGTGGTGGATAATGCATTTGCTCATTCAGCAGGGTGTGCACCACCGTCTCCTTCAGGATGTTTTTGATCTCCTCGCTACGGTAACCGCTTTCCAAGCTCTTGATCCATTGATAAACCGGGCCATCTTCCGGAGTGAACGTGACATTGCGCTGGGTCGGCACATACTCGCTCCGCTTCTGGATTTGCTCCTTCAACAGACGAGAGTCGCAGATCGATTGCAAGGGGAAATAGTTGTTGCGCAGATAGGACTGGATGCAGTACTTCACCAGCATCGGGAATTGGCCTTTCGGCAGGATTTCATACCAATAACGAACCAGACGATCCTTTTTTCCTAGATATACGCCAACGGTAATGGATGACATATAAATACACCTCCGGGATTGGTCAAAAAATTTTAAATACCTAGAATTAATATTAATGGTAACAGGTGAACTACGAAACCGTCAACGGGAATACTTTGTCGAATCCTGTTATATATGCTCGGAAACGAAAAAAACATGCTTAACGCATGTACAATCTATACGAAGGCAAAAAGCCAGGTTTTAAATTTTTATTTAATCAGGTAAAGGTATTGCTAGCTTTCAGCAGACATTTGATAGCGAATCTGATTGATTTGCTGATAAGCGGTCTTGTCTTTCAAACATTCAAACATCTTAATCACAGGGGCAGTATTCACTTCAAATATCCAAATCTTCCCGTTCTCATCCACGGTCAAATCAATGCCAAGTTCCTTTAAACCTGTAAAGCGTTTATTTAATGTTTTGGCTATTTCTTTGGAAACTGCATATATTTCTTTTTTTAATGTTTTTTCTTTTTTACCAACTGAATGCGAAATGCGTTTGATCACCTCGCTTGCATCCAGCGGGGTTCCTCCTCGACAATGATTGGTGACCAAGCCCCCCGGAGGAGCCAATTTGGCGCAAAAACCCGTGATTAACCAGTCATTTTGCGGTTTTTGCAGGTGAACGCGAAAATCGACATTTCTCTCGTCCACTTTCGCCATCTGAATCCCTTGTTGTGCCATGTAATTTCTTCCGGATATGATCTCCTGCTCAATCCATTTAAACGCCCTCTGTACTGGCAACTCTCTTCTGCCGTTCAGTGTTTGACATATTACTCCTCTTTTGGCAGGGGTTAGCTTGACCACCCCTTTCCCGCCGCCGCCAATGTCGGGTTTGAGAAAGACAAACCCATGGCGTTGCAACATGTTAATTACTTCCTTCCTACTGTACGCCTGACTTTCCGGGATGTAAGGCCTGATTCGATCATTTTCCCAAAGCACCGCCGTTTTCTTCAATTTGCTGGGGACCGACTGCATCCTTGGCATTTTTCTCATTTATCTACCATCCTTTCGCTCCCCTTACTATATTCACCTCCGCCAGATCGGGTCATCCTCCTTTCACCCAATTTTGCCTAATCCCCTCAACCGGGGATGGTAAAATAGTTTCATAGGCGGGCGATTGTTTTCCCAATGTTCTTGTGGGACAATGATTTTACGCTTTTTATGTCCAGGAGGGATCTGTACGTGAGCGCCAAAATCTACGTAGTGGAAGATGAACGGCCAATTGCCGATATTATTAAGTTCAATTTGGAGAAAGAAGGTTACCAAGTGGAATGCATCCATGATGGTGACGAAGCAATTCAAAAAGTGCTCAACGCGCCGCCGGATTTGATGTTACTGGACTTAATGTTACCCGGCGCCGATGGTATCGAAGTTTGTCGAAGAGTGCGACAGCACTTCCAATTTCCGATCATCATGCTGACCGCCAAAGACTCGGAATTGGACAAAGTGTTGGGATTGGAGATGGGCGCTGACGACTATGTAACCAAACCATTTAGCAACCGTGAACTCCTAGCGCGGATCAAAGCCAATTTGCGCCGCACTCAGTCGCAACGCCAAGAAGCGACGCGGGAGGAGCCTGCCAAAAACAATCTGGTCATCGGTGATTTGATAATCGACCCACACAGTTTCATCGTCAGCAAGCAAGATCGGGTTATCGACCTGACCCACCGCGAATTTGAATTGTTGCTCTACTTGTCCAAACATGTCAATCAAGTGCTGACCAGAGAACATCTCCTGCAATCCGTCTGGGGGTATGATTACTTCGGTGACGTGCGCACTGTCGATGTGACCATCCGCCGTCTGCGTGAAAAGATCGAAGACGATCCGAGCGCGCCTAAGTACATCATCACGCGGCGCGGCATCGGTTACACGATTCGCGATCCCCGCGCAGATCGGTGAATGGGTGGGTAAACGCAATGAAGAAATGGAAGCAATTGATGAACAGCGTGCAGTGGAAGCTGGTCGTGATCTACATTCTTTTAATCATCATGGCCATGCAATTGGTTGGCGTCTACTTCATCCGCCAACTAGAATCGGTTTTTATCAATGACCTGCGCGCCCAATTGAAAGAACAAGGATATGTGCTGTCCCTGATTGTCTCGCCTGAACTGGAAGCGAAAGCTGAAAATGACCGCGACCGTGCCAAGCGGTTGCGGGCCCGCCTGTTGCAAGCGGCGCCCAACACTAGCCAGAATTTCACCATCGTGCGCGTGATTGACCAGAACAACTGGGTGATCGCGTCCAATGAGCCGAACGAAAAAATATTTAAACTGCCCAACCGCCTCACTGATTTGATGGATAAGAAGCAACCGTTCGCCAAAGTGAAGGATGCGGAAGGAAACGACTACCAAGTATACGTGACCAAACTGCTGGATCGGCAACAGCGGGAGTTGGGCTCACTCTATTTGGAAGCCCCCTTGAAACCGACCTATGACCGCATCTATCGCATCAGCAAGATCTTAATCAAGATCGCAGCGGTAGCCCTGGCGGTGACCGGATTCTTAGTCATCATCTTGGCTCGCACCATCACCCTGCCGATCAAAGAGATTCGAGAACAAACGAAAGCGATGGCATCAGGTGACTTTGACCGCCAAGTGGCCGTAAAGAGTGAAGACGAGATCGGCCAATTGGCCATCTCCTTCAACGATCTGGCTGCTCATCTGCGAACAGCGATCAAGGAAAAGGAAGAGGAAACAGAGAAACTGGAATCCGTTCTGGCCAACATGAGCGACGGTGTGATCGCAACCGATTTGCAAGGGAAAATCATCGTGAAAAACATTCCTGCAGAAAAACTGTTGGATCGCCAAATCACGCTCGGTAGCTCGATCACAGAAGTGTTGTCCTTATCAGAGCCGTTAAAACTGCCGCTGAAGGAAGCCCGGCAAACTTTCGTCGAACACCACCATGCCGATGCGGAAACCCAGACGGTGCTGAAGATTAACTTTACGCCGATCAAGCTGAAGGGAAATGACTTGATCGGGATGGTGGCCGTACTCGAAGACGTCACTGAACAAGAGAAACTGGACCGGCAACGGAAAGATTTCGTCGCCAATGTGTCTCATGAACTGCGGACGCCTTTGACCACCATCAAAAGTTATATCGAAGCATTGGAAGACGGAGCGGTCGAAGATCCGGAGTTGGCTGTCCGCTTCCTCAAAGTGGCCCGCCAAGAAGCTGACCGCATGACGCGCCTGATTCAAGACTTGTTGCATCTCTCGCGCCTTGACGCTCGCAAATCGAAGTTTTACAAAAAACCGCTGGCGTTGACCGAGATATTGGAAGAAACCATGGATCGCTTCCGCTTCCAATGCCAGCAGAAACAGATTAGCTTCACGCTTTTCATTCATGGCTCCCTGCCCCGTGTGTACGCTGATCCGGATAAGCTGATGCAAGTATTGGACAATCTCGTGTCCAACGCCATCAAATACACCCCGGAAGGCGGTTCAGTGGCGATTGTCGCCAAGCGTAACTCGGACGGCATGGTGGAGGTAGGCATTGCCGACACCGGCATCGGCATTCCCAAGCAAGACTTGGGCCGGATTTTTGAGCGGTTTTATCGTGTGGACAAAGCCCGTTCGCGCAGTCTGGGGGGCACCGGACTGGGGTTGGCAATCGCCCAAGAAATTGTACATGCGCATGAAGGGACGATCGCGATTGACAGTATCTATCAAAAAGGCACTGTCGTCACCTTCACACTGCCCCCCGTCAGTCGGAGGTGAATAAGCCCAAGTGGAAGAAAAATGGGTTGAACACATCAAAACCGTCGTACTGATCTTACTCATCACCCTCAGCTTCTGTCTCACGGGATTTTTGTGGTTTTACTCGCCCGGATACCAACAGAAGCCGATCAACAACATGCCACCTCCTGTCTTGGCGAATGACAAAACATACAACGAAAAGAAATCCACCCAGTTTGTCGCCCCGTATCAATTGATCGTCAACCTGGGCGGCCGGGCGACATGGTTACATTCCGACAGTGAGGAATACCGCACGTTGGTAGAAAGCATCAAAAGCGCAGAAATCACCAAATTTGAGGCCGTAAACCAAGTCACACCCGAAGAATGGAAGAAGCGCCTGTTAGACGGGCCTTCACTCCAGTTGCAATTCCCCCGCGACATGCATTCGGAGACGGTGGATGCATTTTTCAAAACGTCGGTCTTGGAGAAATTCTCCCTGCATCAACCTGCCGACATCAGCCGCATCCTGCTCCATCTAAGCGGCGGTCAGCCCCAGCTTTGGCTGATCTCTGATGATGCCAAAACGATCTTGCAAGCGCAATTGCAACTGGACCCGACCCACTTGCAACAAACGATGGAACATGCTGTGCAACACGCGCAAGTGGAGCTAACGCCGGTGGTGGCCAACGGCAAAGCGCCTTGGGACAAAGCGAATGATAAACAGCCATGGTCACGCATCTTTTATCTGCCGACCGCATCAGCCAAGCTCCCGGTGTGGCGTTATAAAACGGAACAAATCAAGATTGATGACATCAAAGAGTATTTGCTGACATCAACCGACGTGGAGCCAATCGTCATCCATGATGAAAATCTTTACATGGCTCGGTCCCAACGGCTCGTTTATAATAAGAAGGGTTCATTGCAATACACTGAAGATGTTCCCACTTCTGAATCGACACATCCACTGGTTGAGAACCAGTTATACGACGTCAACAACTTTGTCAAGCGGCACCGCGGTTGGACAGGCGATTATTTGCTTGACCGTGTGGAACGGGTCAAAGATGAACGGGACACCAACCAACTTACTTTCCGCCGTATCATTGCGGGCCTACCCGTATACTGGAATCGGCAAGACGGGCAGATGATCTACCCCGATGTGTTGCAATTCCAAGCGGGGGCCAGCGGTGGAGAAGACGGGATCAAGCAGTACGCTCGGTCAACGGTGTACATGCTCGAGGGTGCCCGCGACGGCGAGGCGACGCTCCCCGGGCGGGACGAAGTGCTTCAGCAATTGAGCGAACGCAAACTCGCCTTGACCGCCATCCAACACATCTATCCCGGTTATGAGACAAACCATAACCTGAAAGATAAAACAGTCCAGTTCACCCCTGTCTGGGTGGTACTCACCACGGCTGGAGAACAGGTCTTCATCGGTTCGCCAACGTCATAGGGAGGAAATCTCCATGGATTGGAGTCGCGCCAAAACGATTTTGATTATCGCCTTCATCGTCTTAAATCTCTTTTTGGGACTGCAGTTAAACCAACTGGTAAAACAGCAGTCCGATTATGTGGAAACAGAAGAGATCTCGCTTGCACAATTAAAACAGATCGCCAAAAAGAGCCGCATCCAGTTTCCGGAAGAGCCGGACAACACACCAACGACACTGGCAGCGTATAAAGCTACCGTCACCCCGATCCGGCTGGCCGGATGGAAGAAAAATGAGCTGAATGGTTACAGCAAAACCTACGCCACTCCCCTCACCTTCCACAACGAGCGGGAGTTAAACCGGCTGTTGAGCATGGAAGTGCCTCGTTTCGGCGATTATGAGCTGATGGAAACCAGCCGAGACAAACGCATCTATATGCAGCATGTCAAAGGAAGACCCATACTGGATGCATTGTTGGAAGTGGAGTTGGCGGCTTCCTCGATCAAAGCCATCCATGTGGTACACTATGACTTGTCTCAATCGCCGACAGCAGAGGAGCTCATGACCTATCCAAGCGCGCTCTACCAGGTGATCACCAACCTGAACACAAAGGGTCCGGCTTCCATCACCAATCCCAAGCTCGGCTACCGTGCCGCCTATGGTGGTTCCAAAGAGGAATACATTCTCGTCCCTTATTGGCGGTTTGAATTCGGCAACAATTGGATTTACTTAAACGCCACCAAGCGCGAAGCCAAAGAAAAAATGGAAATCGTGCCCAAGCAATCTATTGAAAGCAAAGGAAAGACGCCATGAAGTTTAGTGTGTTGGCCAGCGGAAGCACTGGCAATTCCACTTATATTGAATCCGACAGCGTCAGGGTGTTGGTGGACGCGGGATTAAGCGGCAAACAGATTGAACAGCGCTTAGAGCAGATCAATGTGGACCCATCCACCCTGTCCGCCATTTTGGTAACGCATGAACATATCGACCATGTGCGAGGGCTCGGGGTCTTAGCCCGTCGCTATCAGATCCCCATCTATATGAATGAATCGACTTGGCGTCACCTGCCAAGCAGTGTGGGGGATATCCCCGAATCCTTGCAAAATGTCTTGGAAACGGGTGCGGCACTGGAATTGTCCGATCTGCGCGTCGAATCATTTGCAATCTCGCATGACGCTGCAGAACCGGTCGCCTACCACATCCAACACGGTGAGGACCTCCTCTCCATCGTTACTGACTTAGGTTATGTAAACCAACGGATCATCGACCGGGTGAGCGGTTCTCACACCATCGTCTGGGAGAGCAACCATGACGTCGAAATGTTGCGCATGGGAACGTATCCATGGAATGTGAAACGCCGCATTTTAGGCGACACCGGCCATCTCTCCAATGAAGATGCCGGGGTGGCGCTGACCGAGATTCTTAAAGGGATGGGTGAAAACATCTACCTGGCCCATTTGAGCCGGGACAACAACTTAAGCGAGTTGGCCCATCTGACCGTTAAAAACATTCTAGAAGAAACCGGCATGCAGGTAGGGCGTGATGTCCACCTGTGGCCTACGTATGACGACCGCCCCACCCCGCTAAGAGCGGTAAAGGACAAATAAAGGGAGTCCCATCATACATGGGACTCCCTTTATTCTTCGGTTGGCACCGTGATTTCCCTGTCCAGCCGCGTCGCCAACTCCGCCAACTCATCCGGTTCGATCAACCCTTTATCGACGAGGAGGTCGATTAAGGCCGATAAGAGCAAACCCTGTTGGTAAAATGCCAATTTCAGATCAGCCACCTGCGCGCCCAAATCAACTCCAGCAAACCGTTTTAACGTATTGACAGAGGGTCGCTTTCCCTGTTTCATTCTCTCATCTCCTAATCACTTGTATTAGTTATCTTCTATTATTCTCCTCATTTTTCCTATTCTTCAAACTTGTATCTGTGTATCATTCTCCTTGTGCCATTTTGACACAAGCAAAACAATGATTCTCCACATCAACTTCACACACCCGCTATAAAATAAATATGTACACAAAAGCCTGGATTCGCCCGTTTCGATCCAACTGTGTCAACAACCTTACGTTTCTTTGAAAACCAGACCACCCCACATAGGGATTTAGTATAATACATTTGAGTTGTTGAAATAATGAGAGCGAATCCACTCCCATACATATGGCCTGAATTTAAGGAGGGAATGCCATGGGTTTTTATGATGAACAGCCGGATTACAAACAGCCAAAGCGCTCCGCCAGTCCCATTTTCACTTCGGTCGTATCCGCGGTTATCGGGGGATTGATTGTATTGCTGTTAAGCCCATCCTTAACGCGCATGGGGCTTCTTCCATCCGCGGATGGCAACCTGCCGCAAACCACGGTGGGCAACAAGCAAGTGACCAGCGTCAAGGTGAACTCAGACATTACCAACGCTGTCAAAAAAGCGGCTCCAGCCGTGGTTGGGGTTATCAACTTAAAACGCTCATTTAATTTCTTTGAAACCGAAGAACTGCAACAGAGTTCCGGATCAGGTATTATTTTTGAGAAGATTGACGGCAAAGCGCGCATTATCACCAATTATCACGTCATTCAAGGTGGTAGCCGCTTTAAGGTGATCATTCCAAAGGGCAACGACAAAAACCAAGAAGTCGAAGCGCGATTACTGGGCGGAGATCAATTGACAGACTTGGCGGTATTGGAAATCAGCGACAAATATGTGACTGCCGTCGCCGACTTGGGCAACTCCGACCAACTCACTGCCGGAGAACCTGCTATCGCCATCGGCAACCCGTTGGGACTGGGCCAGTCAGTCACCACTGGTGTCATTAGCTCCCCCAAACGGGCGTTTAAAGTGGATGAGCAAACGACCACCGATGTCATCCAAACCGATGCTGCCATCAATCCCGGCAACAGCGGCGGCGCCCTGATCAACATCTCAGGCCAAGTGATTGGCATCAACACCCTCAAAATTGCCGAACAAGGGGTGGAAGGCCTCGGATTTGCCATCCCTATCAATGACGCACGCCCGATTGTTGAAAAATTGATCAAATACGGCAAGGTGTCGCGCCCGTACTTAGGAGTACAAATGGTCGATGTTGCCGATCTCACTCAAGAAGCTCGACAACAGCTCAACCTCCCCAACAACATCACTTCCGGAGTGGCGCTGTATGAGTTGGAGCCTGGCTCCCCTGCGGATCAAGCTGGCTTGGAACCGGGAGACGTCATCACCGCCCTCGATGGTCAAGCCGTCAAAGCGGGTTCGGATATCAGACAATACATGTACACCAAAAAAGCTGTCAATGACAAAATGGAAGTAACCTACTTCCGCGATGGCAAAAAACAAACTGCTACGATTACTTTGGGCGAAGCGCCAAGCAACTTGAGATAAAAACGTTCAAGCCCCGTTTGTAAAAACGGGGCTTTTCCTTTTCCCTGTCTTTTGATAAATTTGTGGATATTGTGGATAACCTATGAATAACTACTGTGCGGTAAGGAGTGAAACAGCAAATGGCTTCTGCCGATAAGAAAAAATGGTATGCATGCGACGAGCACGTCGACATTGCACTTGATGAAATTGTGGATATGTATGAACAAGCTCCCCTTATGGAACTGATGGATGACGAACCGAACAATCAAGCAACATGTTTTTGGTGCGGACAAACTCCCCGTTATGTGTTGCAACTCGCTAACCAAGAGGAGACATCGGAGGAAGGCGCATGAAAATCCAACTCATCACCGTGGGAAAGTTGAAAGAAAAATATTTAAAACAAGCATGCGATGAATATCTAAAAAGACTTACTCCCTATGCCAAAGTGGAAATCGTGGAAGTGAATGAAGAAAAGGCACAAGACCCTGTTCATGAAGCGGAAGTAGCGCTGATCAAACGCAAAGAAGGCGAGCGTATCTTAAAAGCCTTATCCCCCGACGCCTTCCTCATCGCTTTGGCCATTGAGGGCAAATCCCTCTCTTCTCCGGAGTTCGCCAACAAACTGGAGCGATTGGGTACCTACGGACAAAGCCATGTCGCTTTTGTCATCGGTGGTTCATACGGGATCGCACCAGAGGTGCTAAAACGGGCTGACCTGTTGCTGTCTTTTTCAGCCATGACCTTTCCCCATCAGCTGATCCGCATCTTCCTCCTGGAGCAAATCTACCGTGCCTTCAAAATCATCCGCGGCGAAACATACCATAAATAAGTTTTTCGTGGACTCGTCCCTAAATGTTAACGAGCGGTCTAAGGCTTCATCTTGTAAATAAGCCAGTGGCTCCAACCCCGTTTTCTCATTGTCTTTATGCGTGATGACACAAAATAAAAAACACACTGGCTGATGATGACTCCACAAGTCTCATCGCCAGTGTGTTTCTTTATTCGCCGAAGCCGGCGTCTATATGATTAAGCGTATACCGGACGCACTTGGATCGTTTGGTCACGATCCGGACCGACAGAGAAAATCGCCAGCGGAATCCCTGTCAACTGTGACACCCGTTCTACATAGTGCTGGGCTTCCAAAGGCAAGTCATGGAAGTTACGCACTCCCGTGATATCCTCTTTCCAACCCGGCAATTCTTCGTAGACCGGCTTGCATTTAGCCAAAATGTCGAGATTGGCAGGATAATTTTCGATGATTTGCCCTTCATATTCATAAGCGGTGCAGATTTTGACCGTGTCAATGCCGGTCAGCACGTCCAGCGAGTTGAGAGACAGTCCAGTGATGCCGCTCACACGACGTGCATGGCGTACTACCACACTGTCAAACCAACCCACGCGCCGTGGGCGGCCAGTGGTGGTACCGTACTCGCGTCCCACTTCTCTGATCTGATCGCCGATTTCATCAAACAACTCCGTGGGGAATGGGCCGTCACCAACACGGGTGGTATACGCTTTGGCTACACCCACCACTTGATGAATCTTGGTCGGGCCGACGCCAGAACCAATGCATACCCCACCAGCGACCGGGTTGGACGACGTAACGAAAGGATACGTCCCTTGGTCAATATCCAGCATCACGCCTTGGGCCCCTTCAAACAAGACCCGTTTTCCTTGGTCAATGGCATCGTTCAACACTACCGACGTGTCGACGACATAGTCGCGAATCCGATCCGCATAAGCCAAATAAGGCTCATAAATCTCTTCAAAGCTAAATCCTTCTTCTCCATAAAGCCGTTCCAAGATACGGTTTTTCTCCTCCAAGATCCGCGTCAGCTTCACCCGGAACAATTCCTTATCCAAGAGATCGCTGATGCGGATTCCCACCCGGGCCGCCTTATCCATATAGGCCGGGCCGATCCCTTTACCTGTCGTCCCGATTTTGCCGGAGCCCTTGCTCGCTTCTTCAGCTAAATCCAAACGCAAATGATAAGGCATAATCACATGGGCCCGATCAGAAATGCGCAAGTTGTCGGTGACAATCCCATGTTCATGCAGGTAGTCCAACTCCTTCACCAAGGCTTCCGGATTGACTACCATGCCGTTACCCAAGACGCACACTTTGTCACGATAGAAGATCCCAGACGGAATCATGTGCAGCTTGTAGCGGGTTCCACCAAACACAATGGTGTGTCCTGCGTTGTTCCCGCCTTGATAACGCGCAACAACCTCCGCCTTCTCTGCCAAGAAATCCGTGATCTTCCCTTTACCTTCATCTCCCCACTGGGTACCTACAACAACCACCGTGGACATCGTTTGTTCCCCCTCAGCGGTACAATTTCCGAACATCAAATTTAAGCACCGCTTCATTTTACCAATATTACCGCGTTGTTGTCAATAAAACACGAACATTAATCGGAATATTATAAACGATCATTCGTGTATAGCTGATTGCTTTATATCCAAGCTTAAAAATTTGTTGTAGTTCTTAAGGAAGAGCAATTCCACTTTGCCAACCGGTCCGCTCCGCTGTTTGCCAATAATGAGCTCAGCGATGTTTTTCTTCTCGGAATCCTCATTGTAATAATCATCCCGATATAAAAAGGCTACCACATCGGCATCTTGCTCGATCGAGCCCGATTCCCGCAAGTCCGATAACATCGGCCGTTTATCTTGCCGCTGTTCCACCGCCCGCGACAACTGCGACAATGCAATAACCGGCACATCGAATTCCCGCGCCATCAATTTCAACGACCGCGAGATTTCGGAAATTTCCTGTTGCCTGCTCTCGCCGCCGCGACCCGAAATCAACTGCAAGTAGTCGATCACAACCAATCCCAAGCCACGCTCCACTTTTAAGCGGCGCAATTTGGCGCGAATGTCATACACAGTCACTCCCGGCGAATCGTCAATAAAGATCGGCGCTTCGCTCAATGTACTCATCGCCATTGTTAGCTTTTCCCAATCTTCCTCATTTAAATTCCCCGTTCGGAAAGCTTGGGCGTCAATGTTCCCTTCCGATGCCAACATCCGTGACACCAACTGAGAAGCCCCCATCTCCAAACTGAAAATGGCCACGGTCTGTCCACTCCGCACTGCCGCGTTTTGTGCCAAGTTTAACGCAAAAGCCGTCTTTCCCATCGCTGGTCGGGCGGCCAGAATGATCAGCTCCGATCCCTTAAGGCCGGAAGTCATCCGATCCAGATCGACAAATCCGGTAGGAATCCCGCTGATGCCGCCTTTGTTAAAGTGCAACGCTTCAATCTGTTCATAAGACTCCATCAACGCGTCTTGAATCGGGATAAACCCACTGCCGCGGATGCGGCGCTGCGATACTTCCAAAATCCGCCGTTCCGCTTCATTGAGCAATTGATCCAATTCATCGTTGCCGCTATAACCGGACATTGCAATCTGGGATGCCGTCCTGATGAGTCGGCGCAGCACCGCTTTCTCCTCAACGATCTTGGCGTAATACTCGACATTGGCTGCGGTAGGCACGGCACTGGCCAGTTCGTTGAGATAGGTCACTCCCCCCACTTCTTCCAACAGCTTGCGGTCTTGCAACTCCGCTGTCAGGGTGACCAAATCAACGGGCTCTCCCTGTTCGCCCAATTCATTCATCACTTGAAACAGGCGTTGATGGGACTGGCGATAAAAATCATCTGGCTTTAAGCGCTCATTAACGGAAACCAATACGCCCGGCTCCAGCAAAATGGCACCCAACACAGCTTGTTCAGCTTCGTGATTGTGCGGAGGTAGACGATCAGCAAACAAGTCACTCATCGTTTCTCCCCCTTTGCTCCATAAAAAAGCTCTCCATGCGAGTGGAGGGCTATAAATCACTTCTTTGATGAAGAGAAGGCAGACCCGCCATCAGCCTAAGGCGAGCCCGCTTCCCGGTTCGCGCATGAATGCAGAATGCGCACCGTTTTATTCTTCCACCACTTGCACCGACAGCGTCGCCGACACTTTGGGGTGCAACTTCACGGGAACTTTGGTCACACCCAATGCGCGAATCGGCTCATCGAGCAGAATCTTTTTCTTGTCAATTTGCAATTGATGTTGCTGTTTCAGCGCTTGGCTGATTTGTTTGGAGGTAATGGAACCGAACACCCGACCACCTTGCCCGGTCTTGGTGGACAATTTCACCGTCAACGAGTCAATGCGCTGTCCCAATGCTTGCGCTTCTTTCAATTCCGCTTCTTTGCGTTTCTCTTCTAAGCGCTTTTGCTCTTTCAATGTGTTCATGTTACCATCAGTGGCAGGAATCGCCAATTTCCTTGGAATCAGAAAATTACGCGCGTAACCTTCGGAAACTTCTTTGACTTCCCCTTTTTTGCCTGTGCCTTTCACATCTTGTTGTAAAATGACTTTCATTTCTCCGGCCCTCCATCCAAATTCTCTTGCAACACTTGCATCAGGCGCGACTTGGCCTCGCCCAATGAACCGTTTTTCAATTGGCAAGCAGCGTTGGTCAAATGCCCTCCGCCCCCCAATTGTTCCATGATGACTTGAACATTGATTTCCCCTTGCGATCTCGCACTGATCGAGATCAATCCATCACCACGGCGGCCTATCACAAATGAGGCGCGGATGCCTTGCATATTCAACAAGGTGTCGGCCGCTTGCGCTATCAGCAACTGATCATACTCCGTCGTTTCGTCACCCATGGCGACAGCGATGTCCCCACGCACGACTTCTGTGGACTTGATAATTTCCGCCCGTTTGACGTACTGGTTCAAATCCTCTTTCAACAATGATTGCACCATCATAAGATCAGCACCATGCCTGCGTAAGAAAGATGCCGCCTCAAAGGTGCGTGAACCAGCCCGGAAGGCGAAATTCTTCGTATCTACCACAATCCCGGCCAATAAGGCCGTCGCTTCCAACGTATCCATGGACAACCGCTGATCTTGATATTGCAACAGCTCCGTCACCAATTCACTAGTGGAAGAGGCATAAGGCTCTAGATACACCAGCACCGGATCTTTCACAAAATCCTCGCCGCGGCGATGGTGGTCAATCACCACGATTTTGCGGGCCCGCTCCAACAAGCGAGCATCCATCGCTAACGACGGCTTGTGCGTATCGACCAAGATGAGAAGCGTATCCGGATCATCCACCAAGGACAGCGCCCGCTCGGGTTGGATCAACATCTCCCCCAATTGCGGGTGGCTACGCA
This sequence comes from Laceyella sacchari, assembly GCF_004343255.1. GTDB lineage: Bacteria > Bacillota > Bacilli > Thermoactinomycetales > Thermoactinomycetaceae > Laceyella > Laceyella sacchari. Next base: position 570,688 of record NZ_SMDD01000002.1, read on the forward strand.
CAGCGGCCAGCAACCGTTCAATCGAAGCGTTCTCTTCGTCAAGCACAATATGCGCTTCACAATCATGAATCATAGCAAACTTGACAACGCCGATGGCTGCCCCCAACGCATCCATGTCCGGCTGCGTATGGCCCATGACAATCACGCGCTTGCTGTCTTGAATCAAATTGCTCATCGCGTGGGAGATCACTCGGGCGCGTACCCGCGTCCGTTTCTCAACCGCGTTAGTCTTGCCGCCAAAGAAAACAGTCTCTTCACCTTGTTTCACGGCAGCTTGATCCCCACCGCGAGCCAACGCGATATCTAATGCCGCCTGGGCGTTTTGCGTCCTTTCGACCAAGGTGTCCCCGACGCTTGCGATTCCAATGCTTAAGGTGATCGGAATCTTATTCTTCCTGGTCATCTCCCTGACCACGTCCAAAATTTCAAAACGGGATTTCATCAGCCGCTCCAGTGATTGTTGCGCCGCTACAAAAAACATTTTATCTGTATCAAGCCGTTTGAGGGTGATGTCATATTCCAATGCCCACTTGGAAATCGTCCCCGCCACATTGGACAGCAACAATGTGGCCTCTTGATCAGTCAAGCCTTGTCCGGCCTCATCAAAGTTATCCAGATGGATGAACCCGAAAATCGCGCGTTCGTTGTGTAGCTTTTGCCGCAAGCTCTCCAGCCGCGTGATGTCCCTAAAAAAATACACTCTCTCTTCGCGCTGATGGGTTACTTCATAGACGCGCCCTTCCAATTCAACCGTGCAAGGAACCGCCTCCTGTGCTTCTTTCAATTGCGGAAACACATCAACAACCGGCTCCCCAATCATTCGTTCACATTTGTCCACCATGCCTGCAATGAACGGATTGTGCCACTCAATTCGACCAGAACGGTCATACAGCAAGATGCCGACTGGCATCTCATCCATCGCCGTTTGCCCTGCATTTTTGACTCGATGGTTTAGCGTCAACACATATTCAGTGAAATCATGGCGAAAAGCCCGTTCCGCCTTGTACAAAACCCAGGCCAGCACGACAAAAAGTACAAGGCCCACCAAGCCATAAGCCCATTCGTATATGGAAAGCAATGCGATTAAGACCAGGCTAAAACACATGGCAAATATCATATGGTACCCATGCCATCTTTGTATAACAAACTTTGGCATCATTCTATCCCCTCAAACTGTCGACCCTGCATTTCATCTCACTCTTATTTTACCCCAGTTATAGGATAGAGCAACTCCCGCCCCTGCTGATCACACAGCCAAAACTTGGATTTCCGCCAACGTATCGGATCTCACTTTTTGGCCAGGCGTCCCCGCAAGTCAATTCCCGTATCAATGAACCCCAACAACATAAACAGCGGAGAAAGCGGAACGGCCAACACCAGCGCGAGTGCATGGCTCCCCCAGCCGACCCGACCGCGACGGCGTTGCAAAAGAAACAGCACAAACGAGCAACCCTGCAACACCATCAGGATTTGCATCAAATACAAGAATCCCAGAAGCCAATCACCACTCACTTCGTTATCTGGCTGCACAAGCGATGCGATCATCAGCAAGAGGTACGCGGTAAAAAAAATCCGGGGCAAGCGCCATTCATAAAACGGCGGCAAAGATTTCCGGGGAAATCCCGCACGATGCAGCAAGCGGGAAGCCACTAAAAACGTTGCAACCACCGACGGGACGATGAGCATAAACAGCAGGATCGGAAAAGCGACTGACAAAGACAACCCTGCATCTTGCAAAACAATCCCCTTTTCCCCCATCAGGCGCACCGTTTCCGCCCATTGCTGATCCCAAACCGTGGTCAACTGCGAATACAACCGGAAACCGACTTGGCCCACCAACAGGATGATCCAAGAACTAACCAACCCAGCCACCAAGCCGCCCAACACTACATCCGTCCCTGTCGCATCTTCCTTGCGAACCAAATGCCCCATGACGCTACCAGTCAACCAAGCGAACAGGAACAAACAAATAAAAAGGGGAACCGGATAAAAGAGAAGCCAAACAATCAACATGCCGAACGGAATCAGGGTTGCCGACCAAGGCCGCTTAGCCTTAAGCAGGAGGAATGGAAGGGGAAGAAGCCAAAGCGCAACAAACTGAAGAACAGGGATAAATAAAGAAACGAGAAGGAAGAGAAACCCTCCGCAAGCGAGAAGGCCATCCTTCCATCCCCCTTTAGACTGTTGAGACAAACCACTTGTCACCTCTTATTCACGTATTCTTCCAAAGAAGACAAATCACCGTACCATTGTTCCAATTGATGCCCTTCATGGATATGCTCGCGTAATTTTTGAATTACTGCCTGATCCAGTTCGCGAAACGAAAAACCCATCCGTCTCGCCATGACATACACCGAAATAACCAAACTGGACAAACTATCTATCATCATATGCTGATTGGCATGAAAAATTCCCCGAAATAGGTTGGCAATCTGATCAAGGATTTCGGTTTTTAACCATTCGATCACTTTCACGCTCTTAGCGAATTGCACTCCCCGTTCAGGCCGACTCATATGGTTGCACTCCTTCAAATGTAAACAAGTTTAGGAGATGCTTCCACATTCGTCCAACTTTTTCCTTCTTTTACATACGAAAAACAGGGGCGACGCACACCCCTGTTTGCCGATCAATCGTTGCTATATGGTAACAGAGCCATTTGACGTGCTCTTTTGATTGCACGGGTCAATTGGCGTTGGTACTTGGAGCTGGTACCCGTTACGCGACGCGGCAGAATTTTACCGCGCTCACTGATAAACTTGCGCAACAAGTCGGTGTCTTTGTAATCGATATAATCGATTTTGTTGACTGTGAAGTAGCAGACCTTGCGGCGCTTGTTTCCACGACGACGAGCCATGAGCAATTGCCTCCTTCCTTATTTAGCAAGTGGTTTACATGTCAGAAAGGCAGATCATCATCAGAGATGTCAATGGGCTGGCCATCATCAGCAAAGGGATCATCCATCGGTTTGCGGCCAACGTTTTTGTTGTTTCCTCCACCGTAGGAGTTGCCGCCAAATGAACCTCCGCCGAAATCGGAAACCGACTCGCTTCGGTTTTTCGGCTCCAAGAAACGGACGTCTTCCGCCACCACATCCGTGGTGTACACCGTGCGCCCTTCTTGGTTTTCATACTTGCCCGTCTGCAAACGGCCATCGACTCCAACCAAAGAGCCTTTTCGCAGGTAGTTGGCACAATTCTCAGCCAGTCCACGCCACGTGACGATGTTGATAAAGTCAGCTTCTCGTTCCCCTTGCTGGTTCGTGTAATTCCGGTTCACCGCGATGGAAAAGCGTGTGATCGCCACTCCGCTGGCTGTGTAACGCAACTCCGGATCACGGGTGAGCCGTCCGACTAAGATGACCCGATTTAACATTGATCCCCTCTCCCTTGCTAATGATCAACCTTCATCTATATCAATCGATCTTATTTTTCGTCGATGTTGATGATCAGGTGACGCAAAATGTTGTCATTAATGCGGATCACGTGATCAAGTTCGTCAACAACGCGCGCTTCGCCTTTGAATGTGTACACGGTGTACACACCTTCACGATGTTTATTGATCTCGTAAGCGAGACGGCGTTTGCCCATTTCGTCGACGTTGGTGATTTCACCGCCGTTTTCCGTAATGGTCGCTTGTACCTTATCACGGGTCACTTTTACGGTTTCCTCATCCACATCTGGACGTACGATGAACATGATTTCGTAGTTATGCATCCTCTACACCTCCTTTTGGACTTAAACGGCCCTGCTATGCGCCGCAGAGCAAGGAGTAATACGTTTGATACGTAGTACGATTAGTAATTGTAACAGAAAACGGAGAAGAAATCAATGAACCTTCCCAGCAAAAAACAGGTAAGGCGAAGAACTTGGGAAGTGGCAAAATGATTGTAGCTACTTCCGCTTCTACACGTTAAAGCGGAACGTCATGATGTCCCCATCTTTGACGACATAATCTTTCCCTTCCAAACGCAATAATCCCTTCTCGCGGGCAACCGCTTGGGACCCACAGGCGATCAGGTCTTCATACGCTGTAACCTCTGCGCGGATAAAGCCGCGTTCAAAGTCGGTGTGGATCACTGCGGCCGCTTGCGGTGCTTTGGTGCCCTCGCGAATGGTCCAAGCCCGTACTTCTTTCTCACCAGCGGTAAAATACGTAATTAAGCCGAGCAACTTGTAGGCAGCCGAGATCAAACGATCCAAGCCTGACTGCTCCAAGCCGAGCTCTTCTAAAAACATAGCGCGCTCTTCGCCTTCTAGCTCGGCGATTTCCGCTTCCACTTGGGCGCTGATCGGTACCACTTCCGCTCCTTCAGCGGCAGCGATTTCCTTCACTATCTGCACATAGGGATTTTCGTCGGGATTGGCGATATCCTGTTCACTCACATTGGCCGCATAGAGGACATTTTTCATCGTCAAAAGGTTCAGGCTCTTAATCAATTTGCGTTCTTCTTCATCCAACTCTACCATACGCGCCGGTTTCCCTTCGGCCAGAACCTGTTGCAACCGCTCCAGGATGGCATGCTCTTGCGCCGCCACTTTGTCCCCGCTCTTTTTCTGCTTTTTCACACGTTCCAACCGTTTTTCAACAGTTTCCAAGTCCGCCAGCACCAACTCTAAGCTGATGGTTTCTATATCCGCAGCCGGGTCCACTTTGCCCGCCACATGGGTGATGTTTTCATCTTCAAAGCAACGAACCACATGAATAATGGCGTCCACTTCACGGATGTGGGAGAGAAATTTGTTACCCAGCCCTTCCCCTCGGCTCGCCCCTTTTACCAGACCGGCGATGTCCACAAATTGAAAAGATGTGGGAACAGTCCGTTGCGGTTTGATTAATTCCGCCAACCGATCCAACCGTGGATCCGGCACATCGACAACCCCCACATTCGGGTCAATCGTGCAAAACGGGTAGTTGGCAGACTCCGCTCCTGCTTGGGTGATCGCATTAAACAGCGTGGATTTTCCTACGTTAGGTAAACCGACAATTCCAGTAGCTAACGCCATCTTTTGGCTCCTCCTCTAACGTCCGATTCTCACCGAACACCGTACTGATATTCGAATCCTTGTCCATTATAGCGAAAAGTGGGGCCGAGTGCCATCAGCGGGAAAACAGATGAATTGGCCAAGCGGATCATCACCTCGTGTACTCCGAACAAAAAAAGCGGCCTCTTTATTCATGAGGCCGCTCATCCTTATTCTTTTGCATCCTGTTCGCCCGCAGGCACCAATACGCGCTTCAATCTCTTTTCAAACCGGCTCCGCGGCAACAAGACGCTATGGTCGCATCCTGTGCATTTCATGCGGATATCGGCTCCCATACGAATGATTTTCCATGCGTTCGTTCCGCAAGGATGCGCCTTTTTCATTTCAACGACATCGCCAAGACCAAATTGCTTCATTTGCAATTCAGATCACTCTCTTTTCTGTGAATGCTACAATTATAGAAAGCCTCTGGTCAAAATTCAACCAGCTTGTATTTGATTCTTTCCCGCTATTAACTGCCGCAACTCCTGTTACACGACCAGACTGATATTTTCTATTATATGCTGTTTTTTAGAGACTGTTGGCTACACTGTTTGGTTCACTCTCCGATCTATTTTAATAATCTAGCAACCTATGTATATTTTCCCTCTCAAATCCGTATACTGTTACAGAATTGATTCTCGGAGGGTTGTCCATGAACGAATATGCCTCTGTCCGCCAAGCGCATAAAGCAACCTATCCTTTTCGGATTGAACATACACATCCTATGGCAGATGAGGAGTTTGCAAATCATCTGGCGTTTGCTTGCCGCTCTTTCGCCCCTTATCATGACATCGTTTGCGTCTGCGTCGGCACCGACCGTTCAACGGGTGATGCGCTGGGCCCTCTGGTTGGAAGTGCTTTGCGCAAAGATCCCCCACCCGGCCTGCTCATATACGGCACACTGGATGATCCGGTGCACGCACTCAATCTTGAAGAAACGTTAGAAAACATCTCATCCGCCCATCCCCATTCGCTGGTCATTGCCGTAGACGCTTGTCTTGGCCACTTTAAAAGCGTAGGCTCCATCCAGCTGGGTCTAGGGCCGTTAAAGCCTGGAGCCGGAGTAAACAAATCCTTGCCAGAAGTGGGAAACATCCATATCACCGGCATAGTCAACGTATCCGGATTCATGGAATATTTCGTCTTACAAAACACCCGGTTGAGCTTGGTCATGAACATGGCCGAAATCATCTCTACTTCCATTAAAAAAGCCTGCTTAAAGATGCCCACACTCTCGGCGTAATCCAAACGCTTGGTCAATAAACGCAGGCCGCCTGCTTATAGCAGACGGCCTTGGTTTCGTACACTGAATCATGACAGATAACACTGAATCTCAGCAATGGCCTTTAAAAACGATTCCATCTCGGCTGGGGTGTTGAAATAGCCGGGGCTCACCCGGATAGCCCCCGCCTCCGTGCCTAAGCTGCGATGCTTCAAAGCAGCGCAATGAAACCCAGCCCGGACAGCGATATCATAATGTTGGTCCAAGATCATCGCTACCTCTTGACCATCCAAACCATCTAGATTGAAAGAGAAAAGCGGCAACGAAGGCATTTCTTCAGTGGATAGCTGCACTCCATTCAGCCGTTTCAGTCCTTCCCACAACAAACGGGTCAGCTCCATTTCATGCTGATGAATGCACTCCACACCCGTCCGCAACACAAAATCCACGCCCGCCCCCAATCCGGCAAGACCGGGCGTGTTGAGTGTGCCGCTCTCAAAGCCGCTTGGCCAGTCTAGCGGTTGTTCCAGCTCCTCTGAGCGGCTCCCGGTTCCTCCGAACAAAAGCGGATATATGGAAACTCCTTCTGCCACATACAGCCCACCTGTGCCTTGTGGCCCATACAAACCTTTATGCCCTGGAAAAGCGAGCATATCAATGGGCCATTCATCAAGCCGATACGGCAGCAAGCCCGCCGTCTGCGAAGCATCCACCAAGTACAGGATCCCCTTGCTTCGAGCATACTGACCGATCTCCACAACCGGCATCACTTCTCCAGTCACATTGGAACCATGGGTAGTGATGATCATTTTTGTTTGTGGTGATACCGCCTGTTGGATTGCCGTGAGCCAATCTCCTGATGCAGAAGGTTCCACCACGCTGACCCGAACTCCTTTCGTCTGGGCGAGCGCGGTAACCGGGCGGGCAACAGCATTATGTTCCCATCCAGAAATAATCACATGGTCTTCCGACGAGAGCGTTCCTTGAATCGCTTGGTTAATGGCATGAGTCGCATGAAAACAAAAGAGAAAACGATTGGGGTCCTTCACGCCAAACAGACGTGCCAGTTTGGCTCTGGTTTTCGCGATGGTCTGCTCCGCCCTGCGCGCCAATTGGTGGCCTCCGCGTCCGGGATTGGCCCCATAGTCCGAAATAGCAGTCTTCGCCGCTTCCGCTACCTCTGGAGGTTTGGGCCAGGTCGAAGCCGCATTGTCCAAATAAATCACTTTCCTCTTCCCCCTGTTTATTCAATCACCCGCTCGCCATTTAACATTTCGATCAAGCGTTCCAACTCCCGTTCGGAGTAATATTCAATTTCGATTTTCCCTTTTTTCCGCCCATGTTTAATGCGTACTGGGGTGCTAAACACTTGTTGCAACACATCTTCATACCGCTTGATGAATGGATCGGCAGTTTTCTTTTTGCGCTCTTCCTTTTTGGGCATCACTTCATTTAACTTTTGCACCCATTCTTCCAACTGCCGAACACTGGGCTTCTCTTTGATCACTTTTTCCGCTAGCCGTTTCAGCATATCCCGATCTTTTACCCCCAGCAGGGTACGAGCATGTCCCATCGATAATGTTCCACGTGAAACATACTCTTGCACCTCCGCCGGCAATTGCAACAACCGCAAGAAATTGGCCACATGCGGACGGCTTTTTCCAACTCGTTCTGCCAGCTCCTCTTGCGTAATCCCCAAATGATTCATCAGTTTCTGATAGGCGAAGGCAACTTCGATTGGATTCAAATCTTCCCGCTGTATGTTTTCCACCAGCGCAATTTCCATCATCTGCTCATCAGTAAAATCTCTTACGACAATGGGAACAGTCTGCAATGCAGCCAGCTTAGCCGCGCGAAAACGACGCTCCCCAGCCACGATTTCATAACCCCGAATGCTCTTGCGGACAACCAAGGGTTGTACAATCCCATGTTGCTTAATCGATTCCATCAATTCCTGCAACGCTGCATCGTCAAAGTTCTTACGAGGTTGATACGGATTGGGGCGCAGCTCAGTGATCTCCGCCTCCGTCACCACATCTTCCTCATTCACGTCAACTTGCGAAAACAAGGCATCCAATCCTCGGCCCAGACGTTTACTCATTCTGCATCACCACTTCTCTCGCCAATTCATTGTAACATTCTGCCCCTCGCGAACGCGCATCATAGACGATAATCGGTTGCCCATGGCTGGGCGCCTCGCTCAATCGGATGTTGCGCGGAATCACTGTGTTGTACACTTTCGTCTGGAAGTATTTTTTCACTTCTTCCATCACCTGCGAAGACAGGTTGGTTCGGGCGTCATACATGGTCAGCAAAACACCTTCAATCTCCAACCCTTTGTTCAAATGCTTTTGCACAATGCGAATGGTATTAAGGAGTTGTCCCAACCCCTCCAACGCATAAAACTCACATTGAATCGGAATCAACACCGATTGGGCGGCACTCAGCGCATTCAGGGTGATAATCCCCAGTGAAGGGGGACAATCGATGAAGATGTAATCAAAACGGTGTTTCACGGTTTGTAAGGCGTTTTTCAATCGCTTCTCCCGCGAAATAACTTGCGACAGTTCAATTTCCACCCCGGCCAATTGAATCGTGGCCGGAATCAAAAAAAGATTTTCCAACAAAGTCGGCAGGATCGATTGCTCCGCTGGTGCTTCATCAATTAACACATCATAGATGCAGTGCTTGACATCCCCTTTGTTTATGCCCAGCCCACTTGTTGTGTTCCCTTGGGGGTCAATATCTACAATCAACACTTTTCTCCCTAGTGCCGCAATCGCTGCAGCCAAGTTCACTGACGTGGTTGTTTTGTAGGGTAGACAGACAGCGCCAGTTCCCTTATCCCAGATAAGGGCCGGTTTCTATCAGCCCCCCTCCGAACCGGACGTACACCTTTCGATGTATCCGGCTCTCCAGTTGTCCCTAAGCCGTTCTTCATATATAAGAGAACACTGACTGAGTGGTTCGTTAAAATAAGAGATCCACCCCATCTCCCCCTTTACCGCAAGAGTTTGTTTGCTCCCCGACTTGCGCGAACCGTATTTGCGCAACACTTGTTTTACCGATATCTTCTCTTTGCTGGCGATGGTTTTAAGCAGACTGCCATAGTGATAATAACGGAACTTGCCCAACTTGGCCCTTACATCTGCCGCATAGCGGTACGTTTGATATAATTCCTTCATCTCCCCGGCGTACAAGCTCACCAACTCCGGGACACTGAGGTGGAGCCGTCCTGGATGACGCACCGGCTTTCCTTCGCGGCGGAAAGGACGCGTAAGCTCTTGAATAGACACATGTGGCACCAAGGGAGTAAGTCGCCCTGGTTCTCTGCAATCCGGCGCAAGTTCATATGGGCCAAACCGCACCCGGTGCTTGTCTTGCACATGAACCAGCGTCAACGGCGTGAACGATTCAAACCCAAGTTCATTTTCCAGACAATCATGCAGGTGATCGCGAAGTGTTTGGGCCATCCGTTTCGATCCTTTGACACCTACAAACAAATATCGGTTCCATCGGATATAATGCATGTCTATTGGAGATGATGCTACTTGAACATATCGCCGCATGCACCGATCCAGCGCATGGAACAGCAACTGGCAAGGAAACAACAACCTTTCCTCATCGGCATGAACGACGATCGGTTCAGTGCGCTCGGTCATCTGCCAGCGATCGGCATTCAACATACGCCGAACCAGCTCCAACAACCGCCCATCCTCCAGCCGCTCCCGTAACAACTCCAGCAATAAAGCCTGTTGGTTTGGATTCCAATGAACAGGAAGTGCCCCTCCTACCAACCAATCCACGCCAATCGCTTCACGTATGGCCCGCAAAGCGCCTTCTATGGTAGGCATCGGGTAGACACCATGCGAACCATGCCAAAAATGCGGTTCAAAGATTGCGGAAATAAGTTGAATAACTGCCCCGCGCAACAAACGATCTTCCCATTTGGGCTGTCGCCCTGGCTCGTCCACCTTGCCAAAGTCATCGGGGGCAAATCGGTAGGTCTCCGTTCTCAATTGATGAATCATTTTTTCTATCATCGCTATGTAAGCCTGTCCGTGCGGTGCCAAATCAGCCTCCGTACCGGATGTTTCCTGCACCTGCGTAAGCGCATATCGATAGAAATCGGGATTAAACAAATTGCGGTAAAGTCGACGAAAGCGAAAGTGCGGCTGTTCCTTCGCTTTTTGGCTTAGCAATGATAGGATGACCTCGGCTCTCTGCATTACGCATACCTCCGGCACACTATCATTTGGACAACCTGCCCCCCTTCGCCACGTAGCAGGCTTTCCCTACCTCAGACTACTATGGGGGCTCCGTCACCATAGTGAAAACAGTGGGCTCTTCTTTAGACCCAGCCTCACCTTAGGTGATCTCCGTTTAGAACGATGAGTACAAGGGAGTGACTTAGGTTCCCGTTCGTCTCCTTTACGTATCGTCGATACGCCGAGGAAAGTTAGAGAGTGCCGAAGAGCGCGGGCAATGCTCCCGACAAACTTTCCTGTGCGCTTGCCCCTCTGGGCTGGCGCACCCCGGATGGTTAAGGCAAGGAAACTGGGTTTCAAGCAGTCTAGCCTTGACCATATCACTCCTTGGTCTTGCGCATCCACTTGACATCAGCCATGCAAGCCTTGCGCGTTACTGACAGGCGATGTTCCCTGATCGGTGTTTCCCCCTCAGGTAAGTCAGTCGACCATCGGGATCTCTCTCTAATCCCGAGCTTCCTTTGAAGCGATACTCACCGCCCCTTACGGACGCACGCCCACGCCTCCTTTTTGATTGGCAATTGCAATGATTTTGCCCATTGTTCCACCTCTTCTCCCAAACATCCGCTGGCATGTTCGAGGATTCATCGCCCCGCTCCATGAACTGGGGCTTTCCTGCCTATCGTTGTAGCGAGATTGGAGTAAAGCAAAGGTGCCGCATGCCGCTATTCCCCATCCCTAAACCGTTCAAGCTCTCCATTCTCAGGCCGTCCTGTTTCCTCATGAAACTTCAGCCTATTAAGCAGAAGGGGATGGCCAAACACCTTATCCCGGAAACAAACCAACCCTTTCCATTCAAGGCGTTTCAACCCATTTCCAGGCAAGCGACGCCGCTTCCATTCCATGCCGTTCTTCTCTTCATGCGGGGCGAAACCGGGATCGAGTTCCCTTTTCCCGCTTACAACGACGTTTCAAAGCTCTTGTAAAGAAAAAGAGGCGACCGCCTCCACAGACGTCTTGGCGAAACCATCCTGTCCAACCGTCTTTGAAGCTTTGTTGCCTCGCTTTTCATTCTTTTCTCCCTTTATTTTAATAATAGTCAAGTGAGAACGAAAGGAAAAAATCATGAAATCGTTTTAATCCCCCTGTTTCGGAATGCGGATAATCACCTCATAAAACTCATCATGCTCCTGTTCATCCGCCTGCACCAGCAAGCCGCTCTGCTTCACCATATCCACTGATTGCCGAATCGTATTGATGGCGATGCGTAAATCGCGAGACACTGACTTGCGCCGGCTTTTCTTCGTTTTCTCCGTGGAAGCCAGCAGTTTGCTGATTCGCTCTTCCGTCTGTTTCACATTCAAATCGTGTTCAATGATATCCGCCAACACCTGCAATTGCAGCGCCTCATCTTTGAGGGACAAGAGCGCCCGGGCATGCCGCTCGGTGATGGATCGCTTGAGCAAGGCCGTTTGCACCTCTTCAGGTAAATGCAACAGCCGCAATTTGTTCGCAATCGTTGATTGTCCTTTACCCAAGCGCTGTGCTAAACTTTCTTGTGTCAACTGATTCAATTCCAACAATCGTTGATACGCATGTGCTTCTTCGATTGCCGTTAGATTTTCCCGTTGCAAATTCTCAATCAAGGCGGCCGACGCCGCTTGGTTGTCAGTCATATTGCGAATGATCGCTGGGACGGTTTCCATGCCTAGCTTTCTAACTGCCCGCAGGCGCCGTTCACCCGCAATCAGTTCATAACCCCCGTGCCCGTTCCGTCGCACAACTATCGGCTGAATAACGCCATGCGAACGAATGGACTGGCACAATTCATCAATTCGATCTTCTTGGAAGACCGTTCGAGGTTGATACGGGCTTGGCTCAATGATTTCCACTGAAATGTGCTTCACTTGGTCCAGGCTTTTGTCCTCTTTATCCACCAAACCGAATAGTCGTGTGAACGGTTGTTTCATTGACACAGACACCACCTTACGGTTATCTCGAAGTAGCCCGATCTATTAATACCATTCGCTGGCAGTTACATTACACCCTGCCCGCTGGCCATTTCTCAAAAAATGTTCAGGAAATGTTCCACGTGGAACACGGCAACCCTTCTGGTGACAAATAGTTTCATTGCATGAATCGCGCGCAAATCTGTGTGATTTTCTTGTCAGTTTTTTGGCTGTTGCATAAATTGCACATCTTTGTAGATATTGGTCTGATTCTGTTGACCCTTCGCCTTCACAATTGATAGAATCGTGGGAAGAAGGGCATTTCATTCACTTGAGGAGGATATCTGAAAATGAGTGTACCTGTATACATAGGGAATGACCAAGGGTACTATGGCACCAAAGTCGTCACACGTGCCAACGGCAAGTTCTATAAGATGTTTATTCGGAACATGGTCGTTCCGAACCGCGTTGGGGAGATCACTTATAACAATGATCCACATAACATTATGTATCGTGAACGTGAAGGTGACCGTGAATGGTTCTGCGGTAAGCTGGCCATTGAACAAGCCGGCGATGATGAACTGTTCGACTCCCATAAGCGTCGGTTATTCAGCCCTACATGGTTCCGTGAGCAAGAATATCTGATCATGTTCCGCGTCAGCACGGGATTGATGTTGCAAGGAAGCACGGAACCGGTAGTGTCCGTCGCTCTGCCAACGGATAGCTATATTGATTATAAAGATGAGTTAAAACGCCGTCTCATCGGTAAACATTCTTTTGAAGTGAAACAAGGCAACCTGCCATGGCGCCGGATTGAGTTTGAAATCAAGCGTGAAAATCTCTTCGTAATCAGCCAGCCGATGGCCACCCTCTTCCACATCGCCTTGGATCGGGATGGCAAATTGTTGAATGAGGATCTGTTCATTCAAAAAGTGAGCATCAACGACTTAGGATTTGGTACTTCGGACATTGAAACACTGCACGGAGAAACCATCATCAAACGTCAAAGCTTCACTTCCCGCCATGCCATGCTCAACGTATATGAATTGTTGGCGAAACGCTTGCTGGACTTCACTCGCCAAGCTGATCCGGATTCCAACGGAAAAGAGTATCCCATCTGGAGTTTGCCTCGCGTCGTACGTTCCGGCGAGATCAGCTTCAAAGGGAAAGTGCATGACGTTAGCGCGATCGTCCAAGAATGCATCAAAGAAGTGGGTGAAGCGTTGGTCAACGAAGTTTGGAACCGTCTCGACTACGGGGATGACATCACCTACATCATCCTAACTGGTGGGGCTTCCATTCCGTTTAAAGCATTTTACCGTGAACGTTTCGGGGACAAGCTGATCTTCGCTGAAGATTACGGCATTGAAGCCCAATTCGCCAATGGTTTCGGGCTGTGCAAGTTTGCCCAATCCAAAGCTCGTGCAGTACCAACCAAAGACATGCTGGAAGCAGCAGCCACAATTCATCAAGAATTCCATGTACCTGACTCCTTCGCTGAAGCAGCTGCAGTCACCGAGAAAAAAGGCAGTAAATCGGTAAAAAAATGAAACAATACACAACCCCCAAGGAAACCCTTGGGGGAATGCTTTTAAAACCCATTTTTATAAAATAACCCTAGCGATTGCTTGAAAAAAAAGCGATAATAAAAACAGGAGAACTTGTCAGAGCGTAGGGATTCACCACCTGGCTACGAAAAAGGAGGGGGAGAAATGACACAACATGAATCCCAGTACGACTTGATCATCATCGGCACGGAACCTTCCGATCACGAAAGCGTCCGAAAATTGCAAGAGAGCGGAAAAACGGCTTATTACATCCAATTGACTCCCAACATGATTACCACCCTGGTAAGCCAATCGTTAACAAATAGGGAGTCAATTGACGAACCCTCCTCTGCTAGCGAACATGCAGATGCGGATCTCAAATTGACCTTGCACCAAACCACCTTACATACACCCACTGGGGAAACAACCACGCACACCATCCATGTCGCTAGGGGCGAGGTGAAACAAGAAGAAGAGGAGATATCCATCTCTTATTCTGAGGAAACGGCTTACCAGGAATCGGCGCATTACCAGACTCACCCCTTAGAGGAAGATACGGAACAGGCCGATGAGGAATGGGAAGTGCTGGAAGCACAAGAAGTTGAATATGCTAGTCCGTATAGCTTTTTTCAAGAAACCCCGCCCGCTTCAACTCGCAAAAAAGGATTACGACGGAAAAATCGGATTCCCTTTCAAGCGGAACAAGAAGAGAAAGAAGAACATACGGTTTATCCGGTGGAACGGATCGCTTTGGAAGATGACGAACCGGAGCGAGAACAGGAAACCTTCTCTTATTCGCCTTGGGGAGAACCCTCTTCCATGCCCAACTTGTTCACACCCTTGGCTTTTGAACCAGATGCCGCCCAACAACCTGACAATGACGAACCAAAAGAAGAGGAACCGATCCAACCTATTTATCGCGAACGGGATTTGAAACTACGGAAACGTCTTGCAGCGAACAAACGCATTCAATACATGGATCATGACGGGCAAGAACAACAAGACAATGGGCAGCAAGCCAACCAACAACCCATGAGCCCATTCTCATTTGAATCGCAGGCTCCCATGCATCACTCACCTTTCCGTGAATCATCCTCCTATCGGGAATCAATCTCTTACCAAGAGTCATCCTCTTTCCAAGAGGCAACTCAAGGGATTCAATATGAAGCGGAAGATACACAATCGCAACCATTGGAGCCATTTTCCTCTCGCAGGCGGAACCGCCAGAAAAAAGCCCGCTTCCAGCAGAAAATCGAGTCGCTCGTAGACCATCGGGCCAACAAAGCTCCCATGCAACAAAATACGGCCTCTTTTTGGGAAGAGCAACCGCAACAACAAACAAATCATCAATCTCCTTTTTTCGCCTTTGAGGACGGTCCATTATTTGAAAACACACAACCAACCATGCAACCATTTAGCCATGACTCTTCTCAAGACGAAGAGCCGGAAATGGATGCCAGCCTGAAACGGGATGACATTGAATTTGAAGATGCCTATGGCGGCTACAACTCTTGGGAAGAGTTCTTAACCCCCCATTCCGAAAACAGCCGCAAACGGCAAGAAATGGACAAAATAGAAAAAAGGAAGCTCGCTTTGCGCGGCCTCCACAGTTTAATCAACAATTTAGGGTAAAGCGAAAAGCCGAATGCGCACTCCACCATCATTGAGTCATTCGGCTTTTATTTTTTCTCTCAGGTTCGTCATACCAACGGCTGTTTTGTCGGTGTCCCCGCTTTGCGCGGATACGCCTTGGGCGTGTGATCTCTTTTCTGCATCATGATAAGATTGCGTGTCCCCATCGCTTCAGGGAGAACGAGCTCTTTGCGTTGGCATGTGGTTTTACCCAGCACATGTAATGCCCGTTTGGCCTCTTTCATCTCCTCTTCTGCCGACGGCCCTTTCATTGACACAAATGTTCCGCCCACTTTTACAAACGGCAAACAGTACTCCGCCAACACATTGAGGCGGGCGACGGCCCTGGCAGTAGCCATGTCATAAGCCTCTCGGAACCCTTTTTGTTTGGCTACCTCTTCCGCCCGGCCATGCACGCAAGTGACATGATCGAGTTCCAACAGATCCGCCACTTCCTGCAAGAACCCCACCCTTTTCTTTAATGAATCCAACAACGTCAGTTTCAGTTCCGGAAAAGCGATTTTTAGCGGAATCCCTGGAAATCCGGCTCCAGTACCTACATCGATCAACGAAGTCACTCGGCTTACATCCACCACTTGTGCCAAGGTGAGCGAATCATAAAAGTGTTTCACATACACCTCCCGCACATCCGTGATGGAGGTGAGATTCATCACTTCATTGATTTTGATCAAATGCTCATAATACAGCGCAAACTGTTGTAGCTGGCGTTCCGACAACAACAGGCCCCACGGCGCAACCTGTTCCCGGAGCCATTCGCCTAGCTCATGCATAAACGTCCTCCTTAAAAACCGACCGCCCGCTCGCGACCCGTTTTAAATTCCGTGCTAAGTGTTACTCATTCAGGCCCTGGTCATGAATCTTGCTTCAAATATGCTTTACCGCCTTGTTCAATATGAACCATCAATATGGAGATATCAGCAGGATTGACGCCGGAGATGCGGGACGCCTGGCCCAAGGAAAGAGGGCGCACTTTCTCCAACTTCTCGCGCGCTTCCGAGGAAATGCCAGCAATCTTGCTATAATCGACCCAAGCTGGAATCCGCTTCTCGTCCATTCGTTTCATCTTCTCCACTTGTTGCAAAGCTTTTTTAATGTAACCTTCATATTTCAATTGAATCTCCACTTGTTCTTCCACATCGGCCGGCAGCGGCTCAGGTGGCGGCGACATCTGCGCAATCTCCTTATACCCCAGCTCCGGACGCTTGATCAACGTCGCCAGCTCAACGGCATTATTGATTTCCGTCGTACCCATGGAAACCAAAATGGATTGCACTTCAGGCGTCGGACGCACTTTTGTTTCACGCAATCGCTCGATTTCCCGGGCAATTGCTTGTCGTTTGCTGTTGAAGCGGGCATAGCGCTCCTCGCTGATCAGCCCGATTTCATAGCCGATGTCGGTCAATCGCAAATCAGCGTTGTCATGGCGAAGCAGCAAGCGGTATTCAGCACGGGATGTGAGCAAGCGGTACGGCTCATTGGTTCCTTTGGTCACCAAGTCATCAATCAGCACACCGATATACGCCTGGGAACGGTCAAGGATTACCGGCTCTTTGCCTTGCACTTTACGTGCGGCGTTGATTCCGGCCATAATCCCTTGCGCCGCCGCTTCTTCATATCCCGACGTACCATTCAATTGGCCAGCGGTGAACAGATTTTCCACCCGTTTGGTTTCCAGCGAAGGCCACAATTGTGTAGGGACGATTGAATCATACTCAATCGCATACCCCGTGCGCATCATCTCTACTTTTTCCATCCCTTCAATCGTGCGCAGGATCGACAATTGGACATCTTCCGGCAAGCTGGTGGAGAGCCCTTGCACGTACATCTCCATCGTCTCCCTGCCCTCCGGCTCGATAAAGATCTGATGTCGTCCCTTGTCAGCGAAACGCACAATCTTATCTTCAATCGACGGGCAATAGCGCGGCCCCGTTCCTTCAATCACACCTGAATACATAGGCGCTCGGTGCAAATTGTCACGGATAAGTTGGTGCGTGCGCTCATTGGTATGGGTCAACCAACAAGGTAGCTGGTCAGTGATAAACTCGGTCGTCTCATATGAGAAAGCCCGCGGCTCCTTATCCCCCGGTTGCTCCTCCATTTTGCTCGTATCAATGGTATTTTTGTTCACACGCGGAGGCGTTCCCGTTTTGAAGCGCACCATGTCAAACCCCAGTTCCAAAAGATGATGCGCTAACTCAACCGCAGGCTGTTGATTGTTCGGCCCACTTTCATAAGAAAGATCCCCAATAATGACTTTTCCCCGCAGATACGTGCCAGTAGTCAATACGACCGCTTTGGCGTAATACTTCGCACCGGTGCGGGTTATTACCCCATGGCACACACCGTTGTCTACGATCAGCCGCTCCACCAATCCTTGATGCACTGTCAGATTAGGCGTCGTTTCCAAGGTTTTCTTCATTTCACGCTGGTACAACACCTTATCCGCCTGCGCCCGCAATGCGTACACAGCAGGGCCTTTACCCGTGTTTAACATGCGCATTTGGATATGGGTCTTATCAATCACCTTTCCCATTTCCCCACCTAGCGCATCGATTTCCCGCACCACATGCCCTTTCGCTGGTCCCCCGATGGACGGATTGCAAGGCATGTACGCAATCGTATCCAGGCTGATTGTCAACAACAAGGTGGAACACCCCATGCGGGCGGCAGCCAAAGCAGATTCGCATCCGGCATGGCCCGCTCCCACCACGACCACATCATAATGCCCAGCATCATAGGTCGTCATCTTTGTCACCCCATTTTCTATTTTCCTAAGCAGAACTGCGAAAATATTTGATCGATCAAATCCTCCGCCACGGCATCCCCAATCACTTCGCCCAAGTATTGCCAAGCATTCTTCAGGTCGATCTCCACCATATCCAGCGGCATCCCCGCTTCGATTCCCTGAATCACTTCATCCACGCTTTCCTTGGCTTGGTTTAGCAAGTGAATGTGCCGCGCGTTGCTCACATACGTTCCCTCTCCCATGTCCATCTTGCCCAAGTGGAAGAGTTGGGAAATCGCCTCTTCCAAATCTTCAATGCCCCGCTCTTCTTTCAACGAAGTGGTAATCAATGGCTTGTCGCCGATCAGCTGCTTGACCTCTTCCAAATCCAATTGGCCCGGCAAATCCATTTTATTGACAATAACCACTGCCGTATGGCGCTCAATCAGTTCCAACAGCCGCCGATCCTCCTCGGCAAGTGGTTCAGCAAAGTTAAGTACCAGCAACACCAAATCAGCTTGTTGCAATGCTTGACGCGAACGCTCTACCCCGATCTTCTCCACCACATCCTCCGTCTCGCGGATGCCGGCAGTGTCCAACAAACGCAAGGGAATCCCCCGCACATTCACATACTCTTCGATGACATCGCGAGTGGTGCCCGGTATATCCGTCACAATCGCCTTATTCTCTTGAGTCAGTGCATTCATCAACGAAGATTTCCCCACGTTGGGGCGTCCGATGATCGCTGTTTGAATTCCTTCGCGATAGATTTTTCCCTGTTTGGCGGTGGAGAGCAATTTCTCGATTTGGCCAGATATGTAACGGCATCGTTCCTCCAAAAATTGAGAGGTCATCTCTTCCGCATCATACTCGGGATAATCGACATTGACTGCCAAATGAGCCAACGTCTCCAGAATTTCGCTGCGCAGTTTGTTGATTAAGCGGGAAAGCCGCCCTTCTGCCTGAGACAGAGCGATTTTGGCCGCCCGATCTGTCTTGGACCGGATCAAGTCGATCACCGCCTCCGCTTGCGAAAGGTCGATCCGGCCATTCAAAAAGGCGCGTTTTGTGAATTCACCCGGTTCAGCCAACCGAGCACCGGCCGCAAATAACGCTTCCAATGTTTTTTGCACGGGAACCATCCCGCCGTGGCAACTCACTTCCACCACATCTTCACGGGTGAAGGTGCGCGGTGCACGCATCACCGTCACCAGCACTTCATCTATCCGTTCCTCTGTTCGTGGATGCACAACATGCCCATAATGCACCGTATGCGTCTCCACTTCAGCCAATTTCTTTTTCCCTTTATAGAGTTGGTCGACAATCGACACCGCCTCGGGACCACTCACCCGTATGACGGCGATCCCTCCCTCGCCCGCCGGTGTCGCGACCGCTGCGATTGTATCCGTCTCCATTGTGTCACCTCTAAGATTTTCCTAATAGTTAATCTTAGCATAGCCTGAAACGGCAAGCAAAACAGATTAGTAAACAAAAAAACTCCCCGATTTGGGGAGAGACGAGCTTTCGTAAACAGTGGCATGAGCCCGATGATTGCGCTTTTCGTTTTACGCGGCATCATGAGTGGAAAGCAGCTCTTATATCGATAAGCCCTTCGTGATTCAGCTTTGGCTGGTCCACTCAATGACCACACGGCGCTCAGGTTCGACGCCGATGCTCCGCGTGTCAATGCCCGCATGATTCTGGGCGATCAGATGCACCAGTTTCCGCTCATGCGCAGGCATCGGAGAAAGCTCCACAGAGCCTTTCTTTGCTTGCGCTTCCGCCACCGCCTTTTCGGTGACCCCCACCAAAAGGTCCAAGCGGCGTTTCCGATACCCGCCGGCATCCAATTGAAACCGAACCGGGGTTTCCGCCCCCCGGTTGGCCACCGTGTGCGTCAACAATTGCAAAGCCTCGATCGTTTGGCCCCTGCGTCCAATGAGCGGCCCTAACTCTTTCCCGACCAACTCCAACACCACGGCATCCTGCTCATCAAGTGGTGTGTGGACATGCACTTGCGCCTCCACTCCGAGCTTGGCGACCAACTCCGTCAGGAAGCGCACCCCTTTTTGGACGGGATCCTCCACAAGCGTGACTTCCACCACAGCTTGGCGCCGACCAATAATGCCAAGCAATCCTTTATTCGGTTCAGACAGCACCCGATAGGAAACCTGGTCGCGGGAAGTCTGTAATTGGGCGCAGGCCTGATCGAGCGCCTCTTCGATTGTTTCTGCTTCGACGGTCACTTTCGTCAACGAGCAGTCCCCTCCGATACATTGCCCTTCACTTTTTTCTTATTGAAGAAGATCAAATACTGGATAATCGTGAAAATGTTCCCATACACCCAGTACAGGGAGAGTGCCGATGGAAACTGATACGCCAATAAAAAGATCATGATCGGCATGATCCACAGCATCACCTTGGTTTGTGGATTATCCGCTGCACCGGTAGCAATAAATTGCAAATACGTAGTAAATGCCGCGAGCAGAGGCAAAATATAATAAGGGTCTGGTCTTCCCAATTCAAGATAGAGGAAATCAGATGTAAAGATATGCTCATTTCCCATGATCGCTTGGTAAAACGCGAACAAAATGGGGATTTGGATCAGCATGGGAAAACAACCCGCCATGGGATTGATATTGTGCTTTTGGAACAGCTTCATTGTCTCTTCCTGTAGCTTCTGCTGGTTGTTTTTATATTTCTCTCTGATCTTTACAATGTGCGGTTGCAACTCTTGCATCGCTTTGGAGCTTTGCTGCTGTTTCCATGTGAGCGGGAAAACGATCAAGCGCACAAGGAAGGTAACCACCAAGATCGACCAGCCATAGTTGCCGAGCAACACCTTAAACCAGTCCAACAGTTCAGACATGGGAATAACTAAGAACTTCTGCCACAAACTTGGATTTTCACGATCAATCTTATATTGTTGTTGATTTGGCGTACAGCCAGTCAGCATGACAACAGCCATCACAAATAACAACAGGATGGCGATGCTACGCTTATGTTTCAACACGGGAGTGCCCCCCTCATCTCTTCCATATTTTATTATTGGCCCGTCCGTTTCTCCGTCCGCTTCACGGATTTCTCTGGTACATAATCAAATCCGCCAGGATGAAAGGGATGACATTTGAGCAACCTTTTCAATGTGAGCCACCCCCCCACGAAAACACCGTGGCGCTGTATCGCGATCAGTGCATACTCGGAGCAGGTAGGCACAAAACGACAGGTAGGCTGCGGCTTCAAAGGTGAGATAAACCGACGATAAAATGTTATTAGGCCCAGGGCGAACGCTTTCATCCCGATCTCCTCTTTATTTTGAAAGTGGATGCGGCGGCTTCTTCGCAAAGGCTTTTCCTTTGTTCAGCACATGGTAAAGGCTTGACCTCACTTGATGGTAATCCATGTCCTTGGCGGGGTTGCGGGCGATAACCACGAAGTCGGTGTGCGGTTGCAAATGGGAAGTCCAAGCCCGCATCGCTTCTTTGATCAACCGCTTCACTCGGTTGCGCACTACTGCGTTTCCCACTTTTTTGCTGACGGAAACACCGATGCGCGGAAGCCCTTCATCCTTGCGTGCGTACATCACGACGACAAATTGGCGATTCGCCACCGAGTGTCCTGCTCGAAAAACCCTTGTAAAATCGTTTCGCCTCTTTAGACGATATTCCTGTTGCAAAGAGACGGCTCCTTCCCAAACAAAAGTACCAATCAATCACCATTATAGAGCAAAAGCGGGCGAATTAAACAGAGGGGATATAAGAAGATAGGAAAAAAGGCCACATCAGTGCGTGGCCATTAAGCGGATAATACTTTTCTTCCTTTTCTTCTGCGGCGCGCCAATACCTTGCGACCATTTTTGGTTGCCATGCGAGCACGGAAACCATGGACATTCTTGCGCTTGCGCTTGCTTGGTTGATAAGTGCGTTTCATATAGACGACCTGGTCTTATCAGCCCACTATCTGGTGAAACAACCATGTTGCTAACCAGATAGGGAATCCATCAACCAGGAACCCTCCCTTCTGTAACTTACTTGGATTACAAACCGATGGGCAATCTCTCTCATTATAGCCAGGTGAGCTGTGCCCTGTCAAGGAACGGGATTTGTTCACAACTAGTTATCCACATGTGGATATAGGGTTTTCTATCCACGCGTTATCCCGACATTATCCTCCATCTGTCCACAACATCCACACCTGTTAATAACTGTCGACGGAACTCCCTGTGGATTGTGGATAACTTATTATTTTTCATTGTAAATACTGGTATCTTTTGATATTCTTATTTTGTTTTCTTGTGGATAATTGTCGTTTGATGGTTCTTTATCCACACAATGTGGATAAGTCGATTTGTCTCTTTCCACAGCCTGTGAAAAAAAATATCCACAGCCTGTGAGTTGTGTTGATAACTGCCTCAAACGCTTATAAATACAGGGGAAAACCTGTGCATAAATGGTTTCATAAATCTGTTTCAGTTTGGACACGTCTCTGTCCATATTTTGTCAATAAACTGTCGCAAAGGAGGGGTTCAAGTGGCTCACATACAGGAATTATGGGCAAGAACACTTGAAGCTATACAAGACAAGATCAGCAAGCCCAGTTTCGAAACCTGGCTGAAGGCGACGGAAGCCGTCGATTTGGAGGCGGATATCCTCATTGTGTCCGCGCCGAACGATTTTGCGCGCGATTGGCTGGAGTCCCGGTATGCCGACCTCGTGCGGGACACCTTACGCGAAGTAACCGGCTCGTCACTCGGAGTCAAATTTGTCAGCCACACCGCCGAAAAAAACGACGATCAAGACGAGGCCCCGGCACAACGCGTTCCGGAAACGCCGGAAGAAGAAGCACCGGCCAAGTCACAACTGAATCCGCGCTATACGTTTGACACCTTCGTAATCGGGTCTGGCAACCGCTTCGCCCATGCCGCTTCCTTGGCGGTGGCGGAAGCGCCAGCCAAAGCTTATAACCCGCTCTTCATCTATGGGGGCGTCGGTTTGGGAAAAACCCACTTGATGCACGCCATCGGCCATTATGTGCTGGGACATTCAACATCAAGCCGTGTCGTCTACATCTCGTCCGAAAAATTCACCAATGAATTTATCAATTCGATTCGGGACAATAAGACGATTCAATTTCGAAACAAATACCGCTCCGTGGATATCTTGTTAATAGACGATATTCAATTTCTAGCGGGAAAAGAACAGACACAGGAAGAATTCTTTCACACGTTCAACGCCCTGCATGAAGCCAACAAACAAATCATCATTTCCAGCGACCGTCCGCCCAAAGAGATCCCCACGCTGGAAGACAGGCTGCGTTCCCGTTTTGAATGGGGCTTGATTACCGACGTGCAACCGCCTGATCTGGAAACCCGGATTGCGATATTGCGCAAGAAGGCAATAGCTGATAATTTAGATGTTCCGAGCGAAGTCCTCGCCTTTATCGCCGACCGCGTCGATACCAACATTCGCGAGCTGGAAGGGGCGCTCATCCGGGTCGTCGCTTACTCTGCGCTGATGAACCAGCCGGTTTCGCCGGAGTTGGCAGCCGAAGCGTTGAAAGACATCATGCCGCATTCGCGCCCCAAGGTAATCAGCATCCAGGACATCCAGCAGGAAGTGTGCAATTACTACCGGTTGCGTGTGGAGGAGTTAAAGAGCAAGAAGCGGACCAAGTCGGTCGCATTCCCGCGCCAAATCGCCATGTACCTCTGCCGTGAATTGACAGACCACTCCCTGCCCAAGATCGGGGAAGATTTTGGCGGACGCGACCACACCACAGTGATTCACGCCCATGAGAAGATCAGCCGCGTCCTAACTCAAGACCCACAGCTGGAACAGGCGATCAACGAGTTGACAAGCCGCATCAAACGCAGATCATAACCCTGGCAACCCGCTTGAGGGAATTATTCTTCTTATATAGAAATCCCGATGTCGAATTTTTTGTCTAACTTGTGAACGGCGTTTTTCTCTTTCTATTTTAAAGTGGAAGTCTTCACTTTTTGCACAGCCCTGTGAATGATGTGGACAACTAGGGACAGCCTATGCACACTTTTTCCACACCCGTGTATAGGCTGTTCATCTAGGTTTAACCCACTTATACACATTATCCACAGGCCCTAGTACTATTACTGCTGTTTTTAAAAAAAGATATATATGAAACAGGCACCTTGTTGATGACTCAATCCCCTTTCCTTTTTTATTTTGTTTTTACATACAAGGAGGATGAATGATGAAGTTCCGTGTGGCCAAAACAGCTCTGGTTGATGCCGTATCGCAAGTATCCAAAGCGGTATCTTCCAAGACAACCATTCCTATTTTGACTGGGATGAAAATTCAAGCCGATGAAGAGGGACTCGCTCTGACGGGGAGTAATTCCGATATCACTATTCAAGTACGCGTACCCAAGAAGAAAGATGATTTAGAACAAGTATTTGTGGAAAAAATGGGTAGTGTCGTTCTGCCCGGCCGCATTTTTGCCGATTTGGTGCGCAAACTCCCAGGCGATCAAGTTGAATGGGTGGTCAATGAGAAATTCCAAGCAACGATTCGCTCTGAAACAGCCGAATTCCATTTGAACGGATTTGATCCAGTAGAATATCCGCGGTTGCCGCACTTATCCACAGACCAGATGTTCAGCATTTCCGCAGACACGTTGAAGTCCTTGATCCGCCAAACCGGATTTGCGGTGGCAACCAATGAAGCGCGTGGAGTGTTGACAGGCGTGCTGTTTCAATTGGAGCGGGGCGTTCTTACCTGTGTGGCAACAGATAGCCATCGCCTGTCCAAGCAGCAGGCCAACGTGGAGGGTTCCGAGGATATCTCGCTCAGCAATGTGATCGTTCCCGGTAAAAGCCTGTCAGAGCTTGCCAAAACATTGGCCGATTACACCGGGGTTGTGGATATCATCGTCGCTGAAAATCAACTGCTTGCCAAAACTGATGGATTGGAATTTTATTCCAGGTTGTTGGAAGGGATGTATCCGGACACGAATCGTGTTATTCCGCAACATGGGGAGACGGAATTGATCTCTTCCACCAAAGAATTGTTACAATCCGTTGATCGTGCGTCGCTTATTAGTCGGGATGGACGGGATAATGTGATAAAATGGACGTTAAGAGACGGAAAAGTAGAAGTTAATTCCGCCGCTCAAGATATCGGAAGCGTTACGGAAGAAGTGGTCGCGAAAGTGAATGGACCAGAGCTGAGCATCTCTTTCAATGCGAGGTATATGATGGAGGCCCTCCGTTCGATAGAAAGCGACGAGATTCGCATCCAATTCACCGGACCGATGACGCCGTTTCTCATCCTGCCCACTGCCCGCGAGGATTCCTTGCACTTGATCGTTCCCATTCGCACCCGGTGACGGGCATAGGAGGGTTTGCCATTTTGAAAAAAATTCACATAGAAGGCTCTTATATTACACTGGGCCAATTGCTTAAAATGTTAGATATGATTGACAGTGGAGGACAGGCCAAGCACTTCCTCATGGATGTTGAAGTGAAAGTGAACGGTGAAGTGGAAACGAGAAGGGGAAGAAAGCTTTATCCACAAGATATTGTGGCAGTAGATGGTTTTGGTTCGGTGCAAGTGGTTCAAGACTAAGGGAGGAACCCCGCTTGCGTGTAGAAAGCTTGGAATGCAAACATTATCGTAATTTAAGCGATGTTTCTCTTTCCTGTCCGGAAGAGCTTCATCTGTTTGTGGGCCCCAACGCCCAAGGGAAGACCAATCTGCTTGAATCATTGTATTGTTTGGCGTTGGGGAAATCCCATCGTTCCCGTTCACACAAGGATCTCATCCAGTTTGGCCAACATCATGCAAACATCAAAGCGAGCGTAAAAAGAGGACAGCAGGGCGTGCGCCTCGAAGTAAAACTTTCCGAAAAAGGGAAAAAAGTGATTCGAAACGGCATTGAACAGCGAAAGCTGAGCCAATACATCGGCACGTTGCCCGCTGTCCTTTTTGCTCCAGAAGATCTCGCTATCGTCAAAGGAAGCCCGCAAATTCGGCGGCGCTTTTTAGATATGGAGATCGGGCAAGTCAGCCCCACTTATGTGCACAACCTGACCCAACTGAACAAGTTGTTGACACAACGCAATAGCTTGTTGAAACAGTTGGCGCAAAAAAGAAACGCTCAGTTTTCGTTGCTGGAGGTGTTGGATGAACAGTTTATCCACATCTCCGTTCAATTGTGGAAAAAACGCTTTCAGTTCCTCGCCTCTTTGCAAGAATGGGCCAAAGAGATCCACCGCGCGATCACCCGCCAGCAAGAAGAACTCCTGGTGGAGTACCGCTCTTCCTTGCCGATATCCGCTTTGCAAGATGAACAAGAATGGGGTAACCTACTGAAACAGGAATTGGAACAGAAGAGGGATAAAGAACTGATGCGCGGCAGCACGCTGGTCGGACCGCATCGGGATGACCTTTATTTGTCTGTAAACGGATTAAATTTGCATTTGTACGGCTCTCAAGGACAGCAGCGCACCGCCGCCTTGTCCCTGAAATTGGCTGAAATTGAACTCATCCGCCAAGAAACGGGCTATTATCCAATTTTATTATTAGATGATGTGTTGTCAGAGCTTGATGATTCACGAAAAACGCATTTGCTAGAGGCGATTCGCGGGAAAGTGCAAACATTTGTCACCACGACCGGCTTAGAGGGGATTGACCCCGAAACGATTGCGCGGGCCCGCATTTATCAGGTGCGGCAAGGGAGCATCACAGAACTGGGGGGATAAGGTGTTTATTCACCTGGGAGGCAGTCGCATGATACGCATTCGGGAGGTGGTGGCCATCTTGGATGCAGGCGCGACGGAACAAGCGCCCAATGAGGCGCATTTTGTACAATTGGCCAAAAAAGCGGGGAGGCTGGAACATATTTCCCCAGATGAGGTCAAGTCCTACGTGATCACCAAAGATCGCGTGTTCGCTTCACCCATCTCATCAACCACCTTGAAAAAAAGGGCGGATCAGAGCCAGAAGCCGTGGAAATGACCTGTGGTTGGATTTCAAGTAGTTCTGGATAAGGAAGCAGGTGACCAAACGTGTCCGTAAATAAAACCAATTATGATGAAACACAGATTCAGGTACTTGAAGGTTTAGAAGCTGTTCGGAGACGTCCCGGGATGTACATCGGTTCGACATCAAGCCGCGGATTGCACCACTTGGTGTGGGAAGTTGTGGACAACAGTATTGACGAGGCGTTGGCCGGTCGTTGCGACACGATCCAAGTGATCGTCAACGAAGATAACAGCGTGACCGTCATTGACAACGGAAGCGGTATTCCGGTCGGGATTCATCCCAAAATGGGCCGCCCGGCTGTAGAAGTGGTGTTGACCGTATTACATGCCGGTGGGAAATTCGACGGGGAAGGATATAAGTTCTCCGGCGGGTTGCACGGGGTGGGCGTATCCGTTGTTAACGCCCTGTCCGAATGGTTGCAAGTTGAAGTAAAGCGGGAAGGCAAAATCCATCGCCAGTCATATCGGCGTGGGGTGCCGGAACATGACTTGCAAATCGTCGGCGAAACGGAAGAAACCGGGACAACGGTGACATTTAAACCAGACCCCACCATATTTACCGAGACGACGGTTTATGATTTTGAGACGCTACAGTCCCGGCTTAGAGAATTGGCGTTTTTAAACCGGGGCATCAAAATTGTGTTGGAGGATAAACGCGGTGAAGGGAAACACGTCGTCTTCCAATATGAAGGCGGCATTCAATCTTATGTTGAACACTTGAACCGCAATCGGGAAGTGTTGCACGAACCACCGATTTATATTTCAGGCGAGAAAGAGTCGATTCAAGTGGAGATTGCTATGCAATACAATGATTCTTTCTCCTCCAACATCTACTCTTACGCCAACAATATCCACACTCATGAAGGTGGAACGCACGAGGCCGGTTTCAAATCGGCGTTGACAAGGGTCATCAACGATTATGCCCGCCGTAACAACTTGCTGAAAGATAACGACAGCAACTTAACTGGTGATGACGTGCGCGAAGGCTTGACCGCAATCATCAGTGTCAAGATTGCTGACCCGCAGTTCGAAGGACAGACCAAAACCAAATTGGGCAACAGTGAAGCAAGATCGGCGACAGAGCAACTGTTTACCGAACACTTCCAAACCTACCTGGAGGAGAATCCAGCGGTGGCGAAGAAAGTGATCGGCAAAGCGGTCATGGCTGCACGGGCCCGGGAAGCGGCCCGGAAAGCGCGCGAGTTGACCCGCCGGAAAAATGCCCTTGAAGTAAGCTCATTGCCAGGGAAATTGGCTGACTGTACCTCGCGGAACGCCGCTGAAAGCGAATTGTTCATCGTGGAGGGGGATTCTGCGGGAGGAACCGCAAAACAAGGGCGTGACCGGATGTTCCAAGCGATTTTGCCCCTGAGGGGGAAGGTGCTCAACGTAGAGAAGGCTCGGCTTGACAAAGCCTTGTCCAACGAAGAGATCCGCACCATTATCACCGCTTTGGGAACGGGAATTGGCGACGACTTCAATATCGAAAAAGCGCGCTATCATAAAATCGTCATCATGACGGACGCCGATGTCGACGGGGCGCACATCCGTACCCTTTTGTTGACATTCTTCTACCGCTACATGCGCCCGTTAATCGAACACGGCTACGTGTACATCGCACAGCCGCCATTATATAAAATCACGCAAGGTAAAACGATTCGTTACGCGTATAATGACCGGATGAAAGAAGAAATTCTCAAGGAAATTGAAGGAAAGAACGGGAAGATCGAAATCCAGCGGTACAAAGGGTTAGGCGAAATGAACGCAACCCAGCTGTGGGAAACGACGATGGACCCGGAATCAAGAACATTGTTGCAAGTGTCCCTCCAAGATGCGATCGATTCAGATTCGGTATTTGAGATGCTGATGGGCGACCGGGTTGAACCGCGGCGCGAGTTCATCCAGGAATACGCGAATCAGGCGAATCTCGATGTATAGAGCAGTGGGTAAGTAACGGGGAGATGAAAAGATGGCAGATATGCAAAGGATACAGAAAGTAAATATCAGCCAGGAAATGAAAACTTCGTTCCTGGATTATGCGATGAGCGTCATTGTCAGCCGTGCTCTTCCCGATGTGCGTGACGGATTAAAGCCTGTGCATCGGCGAATTCTTTACACGCTGTATGAGTTGGGAATGACCCCTGACAAGCCGTACAAAAAATCGTCCCGTGTCACCGGTAACGTAACTGCGCAATACCACCCTCACGGAGATGTGGCGGTGTATGATGCGATGGTGCGGATGGCCCAAGACTTTTCATACCGTTATCCGCTCGTTGACGGGCATGGGAACTTCGGGTCGATCGATGGCGACCCCCCGGCGGCCATGCGTTACACCGAGGCCAGAATGGCCCCGATCACCATGGAAATGCTACGGGACATTCAGAAAGACACCATTGATTTCGGGCCCAACTATGACGGACAGCAAGAAGAACCGCTTGTGTTGCCGTCGCGGTTTCCCAACTTGATTGTGAACGGAGCATCGGGGATTGCCGTGGGGATGGCAACCAATATTCCTCCCCATAACCTGCGGGAAGTGATTGACGGGATTTTGCTGCTCCTAGAAAATCCAGAAGCCACCGTGGACGACTTGATGAAGATCATCAAAGGTCCTGACTTCCCGACCGGGGGCATCATCCTTGGTTACGATGGCATAAGAAAGGCATACCGCACGGGTCGTGGCAGTATTCAGATCCGGGCCAAGACGCGCATTGAAGAAGCCGGCAACGGCAAGATGCGGATCATTATTGAAGAACTGCCGTATCAAGTCAACAAAGCTAAACTGGTTGAGAAAATCGCCGATTTGGTGCGCGACAAAAAAATTGAGGGCATCACCGATTTGCGCGATGAGTCTGACCGTAACGGGATGCGCGTGGTGGTGGAATTACGCCGTGACGTGAATCCGCGGGTGGTTCTCAACAACCTCTTTAAGCATACCAGCTTACAAACGAGCTTCGGCGTAAACACCCTGGCTCTTGTCGATGGCCAGCCGCGCGTGCTCAATCTGAAGGAAGTATTGCATTACTACATTTTGCATCAGGTTGAAGTTATTCGCAGACGCACGAAATTTGAACTCAATAAGGCGGAAGAACGGGCCCACATCTTAGAAGGATTGCGGATTGCGCTTGACCAGATCGATGCGGTCATCGCTCTGATCCGGTCGTCCGCCAATACGGCTGAAGCTCGCACCGGCTTGATGGAAACATTTGGCTTGAGCGAGAAACAAGCGCAAGCGATCTTGGATATGCGTTTGCACCGGTTGACCGGTTTGGAACGTGAAAAAATCGAAAGCGAATACCAGGAATTGCAGAAGCTGATCGCGGAGTTGAAGGCCATCTTGGCCGATGAAGGCAAAATCCGTGGGGTTCTGCGCAAAGAAATCATCGAAATCAAGGAAACTTACGGGGATGAGCGTCGCACCATGATCAAGGTGGACGTGGACAACATCGAAGAAGAGGATCTCATTCCGGAAGATGAAGTGGCGATTATGATGACCCATCGGGGATACATCAAGCGGATGCCGCTTTCCACCTATCGGGCTCAGCGCCGCGGTGGCAAAGGGATCACCGGCATGGGGACACGGGATGACGACTTTGTCCAACACATCTTTGTCACCCATTCCCACAATCATCTCCTTTTCTTTTCCAACAAAGGGAAAGTGTATCGCTTGAAAGCTTACGAAGTGCCTGAATTAGGACGGACAGCCAAAGGCACGGCGATCATCAACCTGATCCAAATCGATCAGGATGAGCGGATTCAAGCGATCATTCCAGTAAAAGAATTCGCCGCCAATCAGTATCTCTTCTTCGGCACCGCAGAAGGGGTGGTCAAGAAGACCGCTCTCAGCGAATTTGAAAACATTCGCCGCAATGGCTTGTTCGCGATCAATCTGCGCGACGGCGACGAATTGATTGGTGTCCGTTTGACTGACGGGAATCAGGAAGTCATCATGGGAACCAGAGGCGGTATGTCTATCCGTTTCCCTGAGATGGAAGTGCGGGAAATGGGACGTTCCGCCACCGGGGTGAAAGGGATCACCTTAGGTGAGGACGACCGGGTCATTGATATGGATATCGTCATCCCGGACAAAAACGTGATGATCGTTACTCGCAATGGCTATGGTAAGCGCACACCGATGGAAGAATACCGTGTGCAATCCCGTGGTGGCAAAGGTATCAAAACACTCAGCTTGACAGAGAAAAAAGGGGATGTCATCGGACACAAAGTGGTTTCCGACGATGAGGATCTCATGATAGTCACCCAGTCCGGCATTGTGATTCGCCTCAATGTGAACGAGATCTCTATCATGGGTCGCTATGCACAAGGCGTGAGACTGATTAAGCTGGATGATGATGAAGTGGCAGCGGTAGCCAAAGTGAACACCGATGATGATGATGGCGAGTTGGAAGCCGCCTCTGTGCCGACCGAAGAGTGAGCAGGGTGTGATCCCTCACTCGACACGTAAGACGGCTTTCTCCCCGGTGAAGATAGCTAGCATCAGCTGCGGGAATTTCCGTGGAACTAAATCAAGCAATTCATTGATGAGGATTTGCTCGGCATGTTGGTTGTCCAACATGATTTCTCCCCATAACGGCGGATCATACCGACACAACATGCTAAGAGAAAAGAGCAACATCAGGTGAGCCAAAAGCTCTGGGATCGGAGCGAGAGGGCGGCCATTTCCTAACCATAGGTAATGGTCGCCCTTTTTGTCTTCATAAAACCAAGGATGCTGGATATTCAGCCAGACGGATTCCGCAGTACAAAGGGTGGGGGAGCTTGGGTCAATCGTTACCCGCAGTGTCAGATGACCGGCAGTTTTACCGGATTCCACTGCGGAAAAGGGGATGGAACCCACGCGGTTCAATTTGTCCGCAAGGCGCTCCGCAGAGCAATGAAAGGAATCCTGTACTCGTTCGGGGATATGTAGGAGGATGTCATCGCCAGAATGCGAAAAAATCACAGGAATTAAGCTTTCCTGTCCAAAAAGGAACCGGTAGGTTGGTTGCAATTCCGCAATAAAACCAAACAGGTCTTTGGCCGTAAAACTTTCGCCCGTTTGTATAGGGAGATGAAGTGCTTCCGCGACGAGAGGGAATAGTCCTTCCCGTTGAATCCGAATGTCATCTTCAACAAAGCGAAAACCGCTCCGCTTTCTTTTGCGGGTGGACAGGCCATGGCGCAAAACCGTGGCGTTTTGGGGGTAATCAGGCATGCGGGTCAAGAGCCACGCTTTGAACATGCTCATCATGCCATAATAAAGCAGGATGGGGCGAGACCAAGGCTGATTACTACGGCCACTGTCTTGGATCAGGGCAACGGCCTGGTTCATGTATGAGGTGAAGGCGGGTACATTGCGGTAGGCCAGACGGTCGGGATGCTCTGCCTGTGCGCGGGAATAAACGTCCATCAGATAACGGCGAGCCGTTTCTTCGTTTTGGAAGGGCATGAAGGCTGACCACAACCAACGGTCGGGATTTTCAGTGCGGATGAGTTTGATTGACTGAATGTCCATGTGCATGTCACCTCCCTATCATGGGCTTTAGCTACGCTTATTGTAAGAAAAAAAGTTGCATGCTATAACTGAGTCAAAGTGTGGCCGGATGCGAAAGCTGAAGCACGAGGGTTCGCCCTTTAGAAAGCGAAACAGTGGACATAGGAAGCCAATGACTTATGGCAAAGTGGATATACTACTTCACAAGAAGATCACTGAACTGTAATTATTTCCTTGGAAATAAAAAAACAAGTATCCCACAAGTTATCCACAATATCGCCATAGTTATGCACAGTTCCTGTGGATAACTTCGGGAAGCTCGTGGAAAACCAATGTTTGTCGGGCGAATTCTTGACAGTATTGTGTAAGGCTTGTTAAACTTGCAAAAAAAACTCAGGGCCAAAGGGGATAGTGAGGTATGTGGGAAGAGAAATTTGCCAAAGAAGGATTCACATTTGACGATGTGTTGTTAGTTCCGGCCAAGTCTGAAGTTTTGCCGCGCGATGTCAGTGTGGCCACCAAGCTGGCGGACAAGGTACAGTTGAACATACCTTTGATCAGTGCGGGGATGGATACCGTCACCGAGTCAGCGATGGCCATTGCCATGGCGCGACAAGGTGGCATC
Organism: Laceyella sacchari; assembly: GCF_004343255.1. Taxonomy (GTDB): domain Bacteria; phylum Bacillota; class Bacilli; order Thermoactinomycetales; family Thermoactinomycetaceae; genus Laceyella; species Laceyella sacchari. The sequence continues at coordinate 604,151 of NZ_SMDD01000002.1, forward strand.
GGAATCATTCATAAAAACATGAAAGTTGAAGAGCAGGCGGAAGAAGTGGATCGGGTTAAACGTTCCGAAAGCGGAGTGATTACCAACCCCTTTTATTTAACGCCTGAACATAAAGTGCATGAAGCGGAAGAATTGATGGCCAAATATCGCATTTCGGGCGTGCCGATCGTCGATGAACAACGTAAATTGGTTGGGATCCTCACTAACCGTGACCTGCGGTTTGTGCGTAATTTTTCCACCCCCATTTCTGAAGTGATGACGAAAGAAAATCTAGTCACCGCGCCTGTGGGGACAACACTTGCTGAAGCGGAAGTGATTTTGCAACAACATAAGATTGAAAAATTGCCGTTGGTTGACCATCAGGGCATCCTTAAAGGGCTTATTACGATTAAGGATATTGAAAAGGCAACCCTCTTCCCCAATTCAGCCAAAGACAGCCAAGGGCGCCTGTTGGTTGGGGCAGCGGTTGGCGTGTCCAAAGATACCATGCGTCGTGTTGCCGCATTGGTAGAAGCGGAAGTGGACTTGATCGTGGTAGATACAGCTCATGGCCATTCTGCAGGTGTGTTGGAAACGGTTCGCACATTGAGAGCGCAATACCCCGATCTTGTTATCGTCGCTGGAAACGTGGCTACTGGCGAAGGTACGCGCGACTTGATCGAAGCGGGTGCCAGTGTGGTGAAAGTAGGTATCGGCCCAGGATCGATCTGCACCACTCGTGTGGTTGCGGGAATCGGCGTGCCTCAAGTGACCGCAATCTATGATTGTGCCAACGTAGCCCGTCAGTATGGCGTTCCGATTATCGCTGATGGCGGAATCCGTTATTCTGGGGACATCGTCAAAGCGTTGGCCGCAGGTGCTGATGCGGTGATGTTGGGTAGTTTGTTTGCCGGTACGGAGGAATCTCCAGGAGAAACGGAAATCTTCCAAGGACGCCGCTTCAAAGTGTATCGCGGCATGGGCTCCATCGGTGCAATGCAAGCGGGAAGCAAGGATCGCTATTTCCAAGAAAACGAGCAAAAGCTGGTGCCTGAGGGCATTGAGGGACGTGTGCCATACAAAGGGCCATTGGCTGATACAGTCTATCAATTGGTCGGGGGAATCCGGGCTGGTATGGGATATTGCGGTGCTGCCACGCTGGTTGATCTGAAGGAGAAAAGCCAGTTTATCCGCATCACTTCAGCTTCCTTGCGCGAAAGCCATCCGCATGATGTACAAATCACCAAAGAAGCGCCAAACTACCACGTATAAACGGCGTTTTTGTGAACAAGCAGAACTTTTCTGCTTGTTCATTTCTTTTTGCTCTCCTTTTTTGATATATTTAATATCAGATTATCGTCCTTTTTGAACATAACTGTTAATTTATAAATTTAGTGAGTCGATCAGTCATGAAATGGAAAGGGATGCTGAACGACGGATCGTGGGTTCCTAATACAAACTGCAAAGCCTTGGTCCATCATTCAGCTTTCCATTTTCAACTTAAATATGGCGGATCGGCACGCTTGTTTTAAAATAATTTTGGGTGGGAGGACAAAAAATGAAATCCATGCGCATCGCGCGAATGATCGCGCTTTTTGTTTTGCTGTCCATATCCGCCCTTTTCTTCTCGCCGATCGCAGTGTCGGCGGAAGAATTGACCCCGGATATCAAAGCGAAGTCATATATTTTGCTGGATTTTGACTCGGGCGCCGTTCTGGGGGAGTTTAAGGCGGATGAAGAGAGGGCGCCAGCCAGCATGACCAAGATGATGTCGGCTTTTGTTGTGTTGGATAAAATCAACGAAGGCAAACTGAAGTGGGAAGATGTGGTTACCGTCAGCCAACGAGCTGCCAACATTGAAGAAGCCCAGATATTTCTTAAAGCAGGCCAAAAGGTGACGGTAAAAGAGTTGTTCACGGCGATGTTGGTCTACTCTGCCAATGATGCGACTGTGGCCCTTTCGGAACATGTGGGAGGGACGGAAGAAGGTTTCGTGGAGCTCATGAATCAAAAAGCGCAGGCTTTAGGCATGGTACATACGCATTATCGCTGCGCGTCTGGTTTGGACTTGCATTTGTATCCTGATCCACCTCAAGTGCCTGGTGACCATGTGATGTCAGCCCGAGATTCGGCCATTTTGGCGAGAGAATTGATCCGCACCTATCCGGAAGTGTTGCAAACCACCGCCATGACAGAGGCCACGTTCTTTGAAGGCACGGATCACGCTCTGAAAAAACCAAACTGGAACAAAATGCTGCCCGGGTTCAACCAATTTTATGAAGGCGTCGACGGATTGAAGACAGGACATACCAATCGTGCCGGATATTGCTTCACCGGGACGGCCGAACAAAGTGGTTACCGGTTGATTTCGGTTGTGATGGGTACCAGCAACGAACATGCACGTTTTGCGGAGACTAAAAAACTGTTTGATTATGGCTTTGGCTCCTTCCAACCAAAGGAATGGATCGCCAAGAATGGCAAGATTCAGGGCAAAGAAACGCTCGCCCTTCCTAATGGGGTGGAACGGACTGTTCCCGTGGTTGCCAATGACAAGCTGGTGATCCCTGCTCGTATTGGCGAAGAGGAAAATTACACCATCCAAGTGACATTTAAAAAGGGTGTCCAAGCCCCGCTCAACAAAGGGGATGTGGTTGGCGAGGCGAGATTGCTTTACAAAAATCAGCCTGTCAAAGGGGTAGCACCAATCCAAATGGTCGCCGCTGCACCAGTGGAACAAGCTAGTGAGTTCCGCCTGTTTTTCCGCAAAGCAGGAGATACGATCAAGGGCTGGTTTAACTAGGTTGTTTTCAAATGGCCATAATTCTTTATAATAAATGAGAGAGGAAAGGCAGATCACCTCTCGACCATTTTGATAAGGCTATAGGGGGCAACAAAGATGACAACTCGCCAGACAGGAACTGATCGGGTAAAACGCGGCATGGCCGAAATGCAAAAAGGCGGCGTAATTATGGACGTCGTCAACGCGGAGCAAGCGAAAATAGCGGAACAAGCCGGCGCTGTGGCAGTTATGGCGCTGGAGCGCGTTCCTTCAGATATCCGTGCGGCCGGCGGGGTGGCTCGCATGGCGGATCCAACGATCATCGAAGAAGTGATGAATGCGGTAACCATTCCCGTCATGGCGAAGGCGCGAATTGGTCATTTCGTGGAAGCGCGACTGTTGGAAGCGATGGGTGTGGACTACATTGACGAAAGTGAAGTGCTGACACCGGCAGATGACTTGTACCACATCGACAAATCGCAATTCACTGTGCCTTTTGTCTGCGGGGCGCGCGACTTGGGTGAAGCTTTGCGCCGTATTGGTGAAGGGGCTTCCATGATCCGCACCAAAGGGGAACCAGGTACGGGGAATATCGTGGAAGCGGTTCGCCATATGCGCATGATGCAAAGCCAGATCCGCAAAGTGAAAAGCATGTCTCGTGATGAGTTGATGGCAGAAGCTAAGCAATTGGGTGCGCCGTTTGAATTGCTGTTGCAAATTCACGAGACCGGCCGTCTGCCTGTGGTCAACTTTGCAGCCGGTGGGGTGGCAACTCCGGCTGACGCAGCATTGATGATGCAACTGGGCGCAGATGGCGTCTTTGTCGGTTCGGGTATCTTCAAATCGGAGAATCCGGAGAAATACGCGAAAGCCATTGTGCAGGCGACCACCCATTATGAAGACTTCGAGTTAATCGCAGAAGTGTCCAAAGGCTTGGGAGAACCGATGACCGGTCTGGAAATCTCCAAACTGAGCGCGGCTGAACGGATGCAAGAACGCGGTTGGTAGGAGGTTTCGAACGATGAAGATTGGTGTACTCGCTTTGCAAGGAGCAGTGCGGGAACATATCCGCTTGCTTGAATTGGCCGGGGCGGAAGCGGTGGCGGTCAAACGTGCCGATGAACTGGCCGACTTGGACGGATTGGTGATCCCAGGTGGGGAGTCGACCACGATCGGCAAGCTGATGCGGCAATATGGATTGCGGGAGCCGATCATGCAACTGCATGAGCAGGGGAAACCCATTTTCGGCACATGTGCAGGATTGATCATGATCGCCAAACGGGTGGAGAACCTAGAGGAACCCCATCTCGATTTGATGGACATCGATGTGAAGCGCAATGCCTTCGGGCGCCAGCGTGAAAGCTTTGAAGCAGACTTGGCGATCAAGGGCGTGGCTGATGTGTTTCCAGCCGTCTTTATCCGTGCCCCCTATATAGAAAAAGTGGGCGAGGGTGTGGAAGTGCTGTCGGTCATCGAAGACAAAATCGTGGCGGCGAGACAGGATCGCTTGCTTTGTGCGGCATTCCATCCTGAGTTGACGGATGATGTTCGCTTTCACGCCTATTTTGTTGAGATGGTGCGCGAATCGATGGTTACAAATGTGGCAAAATAGGATATAATAGAACAACACATTTTTATATGATGCGAACCGCAATGAAGAGGAATAGTAGCTGGAGGATGCCGGCTCAGAGAGGCGACGGTTGGTGGGAGTCGTTCCGGGTCGACAGCGAATCCACCCTCAGAGCGAGGTGCGACCGCGGGATCGTCCCGCCTAAGTGCTGACGGAGCGAGCCGATATCTCGTTAGAGCGGACTTGTAAGCGTGTGCGCTTATGGGTCAATAAGGGTGGCAACGCGGGCCTTCCGTCCCTTTTGTGGATGGAGGCCCTTTTTGTTTGATTCATGATAGGAGGTGCTTTGATGTTAGACATCAAGTTGTTGCGCGGCCAATTGGAAGAGGTCAAACAACGGTTGCAAACGCGGGGGGGCGACTTGTCCGGATTAGACGCGTTTATCGATCTCGACCAACGCCGCCGTGAACTGATTCAGCAAACTGAACAGTTGAAAAACCAGCGCAATGTCGTTTCCAAATTAATCGCGGAGAAAAAGAAGAACAAAGAAGACGCTCAAGAGCAAATTTTGGAGATGCGCCGCGTGGGGGACGAGATTAAGCGGTTGGACGAAGAACTGCGCCAGTTGGATGAGCGACTGGAAGGCTTGCTCTTGACTCTGCCCAACTTGCCGCATGAGAGCGTACCTGTGGGTGCTTCGGAAGAAGAAAATGTGGTGGTTCGCACTTGGGGTGAGGTGCCGCAAACGGATCATCAAGTGAAGCCTCATTGGGAAATCGCGGAGGAGCTGGACATTCTCGATTTTGAACGGGCGGCCAAAGTGGCTGGTTCACGGTTTGTTTTCTACAAAGGGTTGGGGGCACGATTAGAACGGGCTTTGATTAACTTTATGCTCGACTTGCACACCACCGAACATGGGTACACAGAGATGATCCCCCCTTATATCGTTAACCGGCAGGCCATGACGGGAACGGGGCAACTGCCCAAGTTTGAAGAAGATGCTTTCAAATTGGCCGACAATCAGGATTACTTCCTGATTCCGACGTCAGAAGTGCCAGTGACCAACTTCCATGCGGGAGAGATCATGAACGGTGATGACTTGCCCAAGTATTACACCGCGTATACGAGCTGTTTCCGTTCCGAGGCGGGTTCGGCGGGCCGAGACACCCGTGGTTTGATTCGTTTGCACCAATTTAACAAGGTAGAGATGATCAAGATCGTCCAACCGGAGTCCTCGTATGATGAATTGGAGAAGATGGTAGCCAATGCCGAAACGGTGTTGCAACGGTTGGAGCTTCCGTATCGTGTCATCACCTTGTGCACTGGCGATATGGGCTTCAGTGCTACCAAGACGTATGACTTGGAAGTGTGGATGCCGAGCAACGGCCAATACCGTGAAATCTCCTCCTGCAGCAACTGCGGTGACTTCCAGGCACGGCGCGCCAACATTCGCTTCCGCCGCGATGCCAAAGCGAAGCCGGAATTTGCGCATACCCTCAACGGCTCTGGCTTGGCGGTGGGACGTACTGTGGCTGCGATTCTTGAAAATCACCAACAGGCCGACGGCACCATCCGCATTCCCAAAGCGTTGCAACCGTACATGGGCGGGTTGGAAATTTTGGGAAAATAAGTGTTTAGGGGGCGGTTCCCTTGATAGCTCCGCTCCCTGAACACTTTGTTTTTTCATTTGACAATCGCAAAAAAATCTGTATAATTAATATCTGTAACTCACTTTCACCATCGTGGAGAGGTGGTCGAGTGGTTTAAGGCAGCGGTCTTGAAAACCGCCGATGTCGTGAGGCATCCGTGGGTTCGAATCCCACCCTCTCCGCCAAACCAAACAAGAAGTCGCCAAATGTTTTGGCGGCTTCTTGTTGTATATTGGGCATAACGTGAGAATCATTGTTCCGTTGTCATAGCAATAGAGGAATCCCCCTCGTTGTTAAGATACCGCTTTTGGTTGTTTACTTGGTGGCAGGAGCAAAGTTACTTGCAGCTTTTCACCATTTTTCCTCCCTCTTTTCTCTGTGGGTACGTGGGTACTACATGCACACCACCCCAATGTTACATAACCAATTCCCTAAGTAGCTAAGTTTGTTAAAAAACGGGTATATAACTAACAACTGAATGATGTGGGGGATCGAGCGATGAGAAATGGTTGTCCTAAATGCAATGGCAAAGAAGTATCTGTAGGGGAAATTGCCACGACAGGCACGGGATTAAGTCGTTTTTTCGATGTGCAACATAATGAGTTCAAAGTCGTATCATGTAAGCATTGTGGTTACTCCGAATTTTATCGCGCAAAAGGATCGACAACAAAGGATATTGTTGATTTGTTTTTTGGATAATGTTATAAGTGCTGTAGTTGTGAATGATAAAAAACAGCTATTCACTCTCCTTAGACAGAGGAGGAGTGAATATTTTATTGCTGATAGGATAAGAGGAAATTGAAAGAAAGAAAAAATACAACTGATAAAATAATATTATGTAAATTTATAATTTTTCATATATACCAGGAGATTAAACTTGAAGCGTAAAATAGTTAATTGGCTTGTGTTGTATGTCATGATTCTTTTGGTTGGATGTGGAGATCAACTTCCTGGAAAGGAAGCATCAGTACCAGATATACAGGTAAAGAATAAAGAGGTGCATTTGGAAGGGAAGACAATATGTTGGAACAGGGCTTGTCCGGGAGATCTTACCTTTTTGCCTCCAAGTGATAAATCGACAATAAAAGTAAAGCCAGATGAAGCCATAACAATTAACTTTAGCAAAAATCCGCAACCTAGCTCAATTAACCTATTTCAAGGTAGTTTAGGAGAGGTGAAAAAGTTAGACAGCGAAAGCGTTATAAATGCTCCTAGCCAAAAGGGAACGTATTATTACAATGTTGTTTCCTATTGGAATCGGAATAAAGGCCAAACATGGGGGATTGCGCAATACAGCTTCCGAATCATTGTTGAGTAATATAGATGTTAAAGGCGTTTTATGTTTGGATTGTACATTAGATTGAGTTTAAAGCGAGTATAGAGATTAGAATCTATACTCGTTTTTTTTCTACTTTTTGAAACAAGGCACCTATTATGTTTCCGATAAATTAAATAATAAAATTGACTACATTTTATTTTATAGTATACAATTCATACTGAACGTTCGGGAATTTTCTCCTCTAATCTCCTTTATTCCCATAAAGAGGGTGTTTTTCTAAGATGCAAAAAGGAAAGTTAATCCTCATTTTTACTATAACTGTAATTTCTGCGATATTGGCTGCTTGCAGTAACAATCAAATAGACATGGATTTAGGGAAGTTTGGGATCGTATATACCGATTCGCTGAAGGATGATAGCGAATTTTCCGTGATTGATGCCAACGGGACGACTAAATCATCGCAGCAGATAGATGTAACAGGGATTTACCAAATAGCCTCAGATGGGAGAGGTGGTTATTTCTTACCATCTGAACTTACTTCATCGCTAGTTCATATTGATCAAAAAGGGAAGATAACTAGATCTAAAAATTTCAATGTACATAATTACATCAATAATCAATATGGATATCAAGTAACATTATTTAATACCAATGTTGATATTAATACATTAGAAATTAAGTATAAAAATAAGATAAAAAGACTTAATCTCCCGAGCTTTGCTCGCATGGCTACATTTGATTCCAATCATGTATATGTTTTTTGGATACAGAGGCTAAGAGTTATATATATGTGATTGGATTGAGAACTGGGAAGATCATAAGAAAGATACCTGTAAAAAAAGCGGAGCAGATGATATGGACATTTTTCATGGTCAAATTGTAAGTCCTCCATCTGATGCAAACTTTTTGATCACCCTGGATCCAAAAAACTGGAAAGTGCAGTATCGGCCGTTGCCACATAATAACCCCGACCGAATGGTTGCAGATCATAACTATTTGTATGTATCTACAAAAGAAGGATACATCATGAAATTGAATCAAAATTATGAAGTGGAAAAGAGTACAAAAAGCAACCCTCTTATTTTAAATATGCTTGTAGACAAGGAAAACCTTTATGTTCTTTCTCAAATCCAATCGGATCAATACGCTGGATATATAATTACCTACGATAAAAATACATTGAGAATAAAACAAAAAATCAGCTTGCCCAATATTCGAGATACATTGGTGCAAAGTTTTATTTTGCTTGACCAGAAAGAAAGGAAAGAGCATAAGTAATGGACTTTGAGGAAATTGAGTTTGTAGATGTTGCGAAGGATTATGCGTCCAAATGCTAAATGATGTTGAATGCATGCAGACATTGATGGATGGATAGACACAAGAATAAAACTGCTATGATGATAAACCATGAGTAAATATGTTTTTTATTAGTCCAGATCCGGTAAATGAGTAAGGAGAGGATGGTTATAAGACACGCCAAGCCTAAAATGGCGGTGAACAAATAGAGCAGATACATCATAGTATGGACCTCCATCTTCATGGGAGTTTTGTCGCTTCACTCGTCCAACGCGTATGAAATTTGATAATTTGGACGAGTGAAGACAAGATAAGATTTTGCTTTTATGTTCATTTAAGCATGATTGGTATAGTTTTTTTGATTAATAAGTATATTGTGGCTTTTGTGTTTAGTTTCGAAACAGTTCGTCAGCTCAAATTATCAGGGTATAATATAAAATAAAGGTTCCAGCCTTGATGACCAAGGGGAACCTTTTATTTTCATGTAGAAAATGTGTTACCTGATATTCCAATGTTTTTAACATCTATCTATTTGATAATCAAATCCGTCATAATGCCTGCCTTTCTCATCGATAAGAGGGATAATTCTAATTTGGCCAAACGGTGATAGGAATTGTGTCTGTTTTTGAAGGAACGTACCTAATAAAATGAGTAATTGGGCGTGTTCGTTGAATTCTTTTTGCCAAATCGTTTCGTTGAAAAATGGGGACGATCGGTAACGAAGATGAGCTTCAATAAGTAAAGTGAGATTGTTGGTAATCTCTTCCCATTCTTTTTCGTGTGTCTTAAAATAAATTTGTTCTTGTGAGAGTAAAAAGTATTGATCATACAGACATTCATTCATTCTCATTCCTCATTTCATTCAAACTAACTTGTTAAAACACTCAATACACCACTTTTTTACACTTTGAAATAATTCGTTTACATTTATCCTCTCTTATTTCATTTTTCCCTATTCTGACTGTTTAATACAAACTGCATAAATAGAAATTGGTTGATAATCTCTTGGTTGGATTATTATGAATACATGTTCAAATGAGCAGTAGAAAGGATTAAAATGAGATGAAATATCCTAACTACTTGGGAGGTTTTTTATGTCCATTCGTTCATTTAAGCTAAAACTAAAGACGAAATCGGGTGTCAACGCAGAGCAACTTCGTAGAGGGTTATGGCGCACCCATCAATTAATCAACGATGGTATCGCTTATTATATGAACTGGCTGGTTTTACTTCGACAAGAAGACCTGTTCATTCGCAATAAAGAAACCAACGAAATTGAGAAACGGTCAAAGGAAGAAATCCAAGCCGTACTCTTGGAAAGAGTACATAAACAGCAACAGCGCAACCAATGGTCAGGAGAAGTGGATGAACAAACGTTATTACAAGCGCTACGCCAGTTATATGAAGAGATCGTCCCATCTGTCATTGGAAAAAGCGGAAATGCAAGTCTAAAGGCTCGTTTCTTTTTAGGTCCGCTCGTTGACCCAAACAACAAGACGACGAAAGATGTATCCAAGTCCGGGCCTACTCCCAAATGGAAAAAAATGAAGGATGCTGGTGATCCAAACTGGGTACAAGAGTACGAAAAATACATGGCTGAACGCCAAACATTAGTACGTCTTGAGGAAATGGGGCTTATTCCTCTATTTCCTATGTACACGGATGAAGTGGGTGACATTCATTGGCTACCTCAGGCTAGCGGATATACTCGTACCTGGGATCGGGATATGTTTCAACAAGCCATTGAACGATTACTTTCTTGGGAATCATGGAATCGGAGAGTAAGAGAACGGCGTGCACAATTTGAGAAGAAAACCCACGACTTTGCAAGCCGCTTTTCCGAATCGGATGTTCAATGGATGAATAAGTTGAGAGAATATGAAGCCCAACAAGAGAAAAGTCTTGAAGAAAATGCATTTGCCCCAAATGAACCGTACGCGCTAACCAAAAAAGCGCTTCGTGGTTGGGAGCGTGTTTACCATAGTTGGATGAGATTAGATTCGGCAGCAAGTGAAGAAGCATATTGGCAAGAGGTCGCAACTTGTCAAACCGCGATGAGAGGGGAATTTGGAGACCCAGCCATTTATCAATTTCTCGCCCAAAAAGAAAATCATGATATTTGGCGGGGTTATCCCGAGCGAGTCATTGATTTTGCAGAGCTTAATCACTTGCAGCGGGAATTGAGAAGAGCAAAAGAAGATGCAACCTTTACCCTACCAGACTCCGTGGATCATCCTTTGTGGGTACGCTATGAGGCACCAGGAGGAACGAATATACATGGTTATGACCTCGTTCAGGATACCAAACGAAACCTGACACTCATACTAGATAAGTTCATTCTGCCAGATGAAAATGGTTCATGGCATGAAGTGAAAAAAGTGCCTTTCTCACTTGCTAAATCAAAACAATTTCATCGTCAGGTCTGGTTACAAGAGGAACAAAAGCAAAAAAAGCGGGAAGTTGTGTTTTATGACTACAGTACGAATCTGCCTCATTTGGGAACCCTCGCAGGAGCCAAACTGCAATGGGACCGAAATTTCCTTAATAAACGCACACAACAGCAAATTGAAGAAACGGGTGAAATCGGGAAGGTATTCTTTAATATATCAGTTGATGTTCGGCCAGCAGTGGAAGTAAAAAATGGTCGACTGCAAAACGGACTGGGCAAGGCCTTAACCGTTCTAACGCATCCTGATGGAACCAAGATCGTAACAGGATGGAAAGCAGAGCAATTGGAGAAATGGGTGGGGGAATCCGGTCGTGTTTCAAGTTTAGGACTGGACTCGCTTTCAGAAGGGCTACGTGTGATGAGTATCGATCTTGGCCAGCGCACCAGTGCAACGGTCTCTGTTTTTGAAATTACCAAAGAAGCACCTGATAACCCCTACAAATTCTTCTATCAACTAGAGGGAACGGAAATGTTTGCAGTACATCAACGCAGTTTTCTCCTTGCACTTCCAGGTGAAAACCCACCTCAAAAAATTAAGCAGATGCGTGAGATACGTTGGAAAGAGCGAAACCGAATCAAGCAACAAGTCGATCAATTATCTGCGATTTTGAGACTGCATAAAAAAGTGAATGAGGACGAGCGAATACAGGCGATAGACAAGCTCTTACAGAAGGTAGCGTCTTGGCAGTTAAACGAAGAGATTGCAACTGCTTGGAATCAAGCCCTATCTCAACTTTACTCAAAAGCAAAAGAGAATGATTTGCAATGGAACCAAGCAATTAAAAATGCCCATCACCAGTTAGAACCGGTTGTTGGAAAGCAAATCAGCTTGTGGAGAAAAGACCTTTCAACTGGGCGTCAAGGCATTGCCGGCCTATCTTTATGGAGTATTGAGGAGTTGGAAGCAACTAAAAAACTTCTCACGCGCTGGAGTAAACGAAGTCGAGAACCCGGCGTCGTCAAACGGATTGAACGGTTTGAGACCTTTGCCAAACAGATACAACACCACATCAACCAAGTGAAAGAAAACCGCCTCAAACAATTGGCTAATTTGATCGTCATGACCGCGCTTGGTTACAAATATGATCAAGAGCAGAAAAAATGGATAGAAGTCTATCCAGCATGCCAAGTGGTTCTATTTGAAAATCTTCGCAGTTACCGCTTCTCCTTTGAGCGTTCACGACGGGAGAATAAGAAATTGATGGAATGGTCTCATCGTTCTATTCCAAAACTCGTTCAAATGCAAGGGGAATTGTTCGGTCTGCAAGTTGCCGACGTCTATGCCGCCTATTCCTCTCGATACCATGGGCGCACGGGGGCACCAGGCATTCGTTGTCATGCTTTAACAGAGGCAGACCTTCGCAATGAAACGAATATCATCCATGAATTAATAGAAGCCGGATTTATCAAAGAAGAGCATCGTCCATATCTTCAACAAGGGGATTTGGTTCCTTGGAGTGGAGGGGAACTGTTTGCCACCTTACAAAAACCTTATGATAACCCGAGAATCTTAACACTACACGCGGATATTAACGCAGCGCAAAATATTCAAAAGCGTTTTTGGCATCCTTCTATGTGGTTTCGCGTGAACTGCGAATCTGTTATGGAAGGGGAGATTGTCACCTATGTACCGAAAAATAAAACGGTACACAAAAAACAGGGCAAAACTTTTCGCTTTGTTAAAGTGGAAGGTTCAGATGTATATGAATGGGCGAAATGGTCAAAAAATAGGAATAAGAATACTTTTTCTTCCATCACTGAGAGAAAACCCCCTTCATCGATGATACTGTTTCGTGATCCAAGTGGAACATTTTTCAAAGAGCAAGAGTGGGTAGAACAAAAGACTTTCTGGGGAAAAGTTCAATCTATGATTCAAGCTTATATGAAAAAAACAATTGTTCAAAGGATGGAGGAATAATTGGAGGTTTAATGAGCATTGGAGCCCATACCCGTAAGGATGCTGAATGAAGTCCAATATTGTGAGCGTTTATTTTATCTCATGCATGTCCAAGGTCTTTTTGAAGAAAATGCAGATACCATTGAAGGATCAATGCAACATCGCAGGTCGGAAAAGCGATCTCGAGTCAAACAACAAGTTTCTGAAAACTTCTGGGATTTGACTCCTCAAAGTTTGCATCTAGGTGATCCTTCACTGAATTTGGTTGGAAAATTAGATGCCATATCACATGAAGATGGTACATGGGCGCCGATTGAGTGGAAACACTCATCGGCTCCAGATTCTTCGCATGTCTTCTATGTGGGTGGTTTTGCTTTGTCTGGTGTAGCTTGGCCAAATGATCAAATTCAATTATGTGCACAAGCATTATTACTTCAAGCTAATGGTTATGACTCAAATCATGGTTACCTTTACTATCGAGGTAATAAAAAACGTGTCCGCATCGACTTTACAGAAGGTCTGATTTCTGCGACGAAATACTGCATTGACCGAGCGCGAAATCTTCAATCATCGGAAATTCCTAAGCCTTTGGTTGACTCAAACAAATGCTTCCGTTGTTCCCTGAATTATTTGTGTTTGCCGGATGAAACCCATTATTTGATGGGATCAAACTCCAACATACGCCGGATAGTGCCTGACCGTGTAGACAGTGGTGTATTGTATGTATCAGAGCATGGGAGTAGATTAAGCAAAAGTGGTGAGTCTCTGATCATTAAGAATAAAAATGGAGAAGAGGTTGAAACAGTTCCTATTAAGGATTTGGTTCATGTCACCATCATGGGGAATGTTCAGTGTTCAACCCAGCTTCTTCATACCTTGATGTACAATGGTATTGCTGTTAGTTATTTGACCTCACACGGTAGACTAATCGGTGTGTCCAGTCCATTGTCAACAAAAAATATACAATTAAGAAGTAAGCAGTTTTTACGATTGCAACACCCAGAAACAGCATTGAAATTAGCACAATGGATTGTTCAAGCGAAGATTCACAATCAGCGAACGATTCTTCGTCGAAACGGCAAAGCTTCAAAAGAAGTACTCAGTCAATTGATGGATTTGAAAAAAAGAGCTTTGGTTACGAAGAACCTAGCCGAACTTCTTGGCATCGAGGGGTTGGCAAGCAAGTATTATTTCTCCGCTTTTCCGTCGATGTTAAAAAGCGGTTTAATTCAAGCGGAAGAGATTATGAATGGACGAAATCGCCGCCCACCCAAAGACCCCATTAATGCCATGCTATCTTTAGGTTATACTCTCTTGCTGAGGGATATGATTGCAGTTTGCGCTGGAGTTGGGTTGGATTCTCACTTTGGCTTTTTTCATCAAGAGGTCCCTGGACGTCCATCTTTAGCATTGGATTTAATGGAAACATTTCGTCCCATTATTGTGGATAGTGTTGTCATCAAAGCATGGAACACCAAGCAAATTCAATTAGAGGATTTCTACATAGGTGATGATAGTTGCTTATTGAAGAAAAGTGGGCGACAGGCGTTTTTTAGAGCATACGAACAAAGAATGAACGAGCTAATCACTCATCCGACTTTTGGGTATAAGGTTTCTTATCGTAGAATCCTTGATGTAGAAACTCGATTATTTTCACGGTTTTTAGAGGGTGAATTGCAAGAATACCGCCCTCTTATGACACGGTAGGTGAATACATGCGTCATTATTATCTTGTCTCCTATGATATATCGGATCAGAAGAGATGGAGAAAAATTTTCAAAATCATGAAAGGATATGGGGAACACGTACAGTATTCAGTCTTTCTTTGTCAGCTTTCCAATACGCAAAAAGCGGAATTAATTGCTAAACTTGATCCAGTCATTCATCAATTTCAGGATCAAATCATGTTGGTACACATTGGTCCTGTTACTTCAGAACAATTGGAAAAACGAATTTCAACAATTGGACGAAAATATATTGCAATGAATTTGAAAAACCTTGTGTACTAGCATTTGATTGTATTTTCTAAATGTGGTAACATTAAATTTGCCTAAAGGGCAAAGAATACTGTGCGTGTGCTAAGGATGGAAAAAATCCATTCAACCACAGGATTACATTATTTATCTAATCACTTAAATAAGAAGGTCTTGCATTATGCAAGGTCTTTTTATTTGAATAGAAGAAAGTGCTTAGAAGTAAAATAAGCTTGCGAGCGCCTAGTGATGACAAAAAAGGCTTATGATCCTCGTAACCCTTTAGTATCAAGATGTGTTCCAACACATTGGTCTATTTTATTAACATATAGATTCATAAAAAGTGTGTTCTAGAGGAAGTGCTCGAATTTGCAAGTGAAACTGCACGTAAGACAAAGGTTTTTAAGGAATACTCTTTAAGTGATTAGATGAATTAAATGTGATTAGCACTAACTAATGTTACTATGCTTTTCCCCTGATCTCCTTCCTTTAAGTGATTAGATGAATTAAATGTGATTAGCACGTGGCAAAGGCCGGAGCTACAAACATATTTCACCAGATCTTTAAGTGATTAGATGAATTAAATGTGATTAGCACTCTTTCTTCCGTTTCGTCCATACACTTCATCAAGTTGCTTTAAGTGATTAGATGAATTAAATGTGATTAGCACTTGGCGGGGCGAATCGATGTCATCACCTTTAAGTGATTAGATGAATTAAATGTGATTAGCACAAGAAGGCCCGGTTAGGGCTTACGACCACAAAAGCGAACTTTAAGTGATTAGATGAATTAAATGTGATTAGCACCGATGCCAGGCGCTACGGAGATGATTGGGGATCGGACTTTAAGTGATTAGATGAATTAAATGTGATTAGCACGACTCCTTAGTGAAACCATCAGAAGATTCTCCGATCTTTAAGTGATTAGATGAATTAAATGTGATTAGCACGCTGTAACCAAGGATAACCACGTAGCATCTGGATTGATTCACCTTTAAGTGATTAGATGAATTAAATGTGATTAGCACGATGCCCTCTGTCAACTCAGTTGTAGGCTCAGGACTGGCTTTAAGTGATTAGATGAATTAAATGTGATTAGCACATATTTGACTGGCTCCCTCTTCCACGAGTTGAAAGAAACTACTTTAAGTGATTAGATGAATTTTTCGTTTAGTTTCTACCCCTACTGAACGCGTTGCCGCTTATAGTCACTGGATAGACACAAATGATAGCTCCTTGGAGTCATGTGGGTGTTTTGGATACCGCTTTATAATCGAGTAGGCATTCCTGCATGATTGAGAAGACAGGAGGAGAATCAGTGTCTACCACAGTTCACAAACCTCAGCGGTTGACGCAGTTGATTTGGCGTTGGCATTTTTATGCGGGGATTATTTTCGCCCCGTTTATTGTGATGTTATCTATTACCGGCGCGGTGTATTTGTTTAAGCCGCAATTGGAGGATTGGCTTTATCGGGATGATTACTATATTCAGGAACCTCAGAAGCAAAACGGCAAGTTGACGCCATCCATGCAGGTGGAGGCGGTGCGTAAGGTATACCCCAATGGACAAATCACGAGCTATCGGCCAAGTGATGAGCCGAATCGGACAGCCGAAGTCGGGGTGATGGACAAGGGGCAGGCGATAACAGTGTTCGTCAATCCCTATTCGGGCCGTGTTGTCGGTGAGATCAAGGAAGAAGAGCGGTTGTTGGAGAAGGTCGAGATGTTGCACGGTGAGCTGATGATGGGGACGATGGGTGACCGGTTGGTGGAGCTGGCTGCCTGCTGGGCGATGATCCTGATCATCACAGGCCTGTATCTGTGGTGGCCCAAGGAAAAAACGATCCGCGGTGTGTTGGTTCCGCGTTTGACCAAAGGCGGGCGGATCTTCCGGCGCGATGCCCATGCCGTCACCGGCGTTTGGTTATCTGGATTTGCGATTTTGCTGATCTTGACGGGGTTGCCATGGTCTGGCGTGGCCGGGGATTTAATAAGCAAATTGGCGACGTCCACTCATACGGGATACCCAGCGTTTGCATTTGTAGGCGGACCCAAGCCGGAATCCGCCAAACCGACCAAACAAGTCGCCGATGTACCTTGGGCAGCGGAAAAGGTGCCCGTCCCAGAGTCATCCGGTGAGGCGACTCCCTTGTCCTTGGAACGAGTGATGGCGATTGCCAGAGCGAACCAAGTGGCCTCTGGTTACACGGTGTCGTTGTCAGCTGACAAACCAGAAGATGAAAAGGTGTTGCACATTGATCAGTACAGCGGGAAGGTGTTGGTTCATGTCGGGTTTTCCGATTATGGCTGGATGGCCAAAGCGATTTCCATCGGCATTGCCTTACATGAAGGCCGTTACTTTGGCTTGCCGAACCAAGTGATCGGGCTGGTGGTTTGTCTTGGCTTGGTAGCGGTGGCGATCAGCGGCCTGGTGATGTGGTGGAAACGGAGGCCGCGCGGCAAGTTGGGCGCACCTGCTCTGCCCAAGGACGCCAAGTTGACGAGGGGACTGACAGCTATTGTTATTGGCCTGGGGCTTCTGATGCCGCTGGCCGGATTGTCGTTGTTGGTTGTTTTCATGGTGGATAGACTGATTGTTAAAAGGTTGCCTGTTGTCCAACGGTGGTTGGATGCATAGGCTTGAACAATTTAGAAATTTTTTTGGCTTAAGGATGCCGCTTGCAAACAAGGCACCGCCTCCTGTATTTAAACGGGGGGCGGTGCCTTTTGTCGTGTGCTTCGCTGCTTACTTTACGAGCGACTTGATATTGCCATCATACAAGTGATAAGTTTGGCGTTTTCCACTTTTGCGATATTTTTTCGCACCTGATTCAAAGCTGACATAGAGCTGGTTGCCAACTTGCACCATTTCTTCTGACATGGAAAACATCATCACCGACGGACCATGTTTTCCATCGTTTCGTTGTGCATATTCATATGCCTTTTCTTGCGGAACTGAACGGTAGATCATTGGCCATTCTTAGAAGGGAACCTAATTTTGTTATAATTAGATTTTATTGTTTTTTCTTTAGCGCGTAGATGCGTAGATGGGTGAAAGGTTTCTTGGCGACGGCTACCTCCCCTTTACCCGAAAATTCCTTGCATTATGCGGAATCCCAACGCTTATAGCAAAGGTTTTATCGATATGCAAGCTGGTTGTTCACGTTTTGTTCATAAATAAAAAATAGGCTATTTTAATAATATTGTTTTCTTTTAACATAGTATTTAAATATAATGTAGTTAGAATTATTTACTTAATACTGTGACTGAGGGGTCTATTGCACTTTTTTAGAGAGGCTGGTTATGTAAGTAATTCACTAAAAAGTCCGGAAAGGGTGATTAGAGTGAAATTCAGCAAAACAATGGCTGGTGTGCTATCCTCCGCGTTGGTTATCAGCGGGTTTGCCGCCGCGCCGATGGCCTTGGCGAAGCCGACTGCACCAGGAACGCATGAAAAGCACATCGACTGGGCAAGTGTTGATGTTGAGCGTTTGTCCAACGCGCTGAAGGAACGGGGTGTCATCAGCAAAAAAGCTTCCGAGAAAGAAGTAGAAAAAGCGGTGGAAGCATATGTGAAGAACCGTGCTTTTGAAAGCGGTATCGACACCTCAACTGCTTTTGGTAAAAAAGCGAAAAAAGGGTTGGAAGGTGTTCAAAAGGAAAATTCCAAAAAGGCTAACCAAGGCAAAAGAGGAAAATTCGGCAAAAACGCTCATAAAGACAACATTGTGCTGGCGTTGGTCGAATTTCCGGACTATAAACATAACCGCCTGAAAGAAGAGCCTGGCTATCTCTATACCAAAGACTTCAATCCGGTCCATTATCAAAAAATGCTGTTTAATCAGCAAGGATACACAACGCCTGAAGGGCTTAAACTGACGACGATGGCCCAATTCTATTTGCAACAATCAGGCGGTACGTGGACCGTCGATGGGACGGTTACACCGTGGTTGGAATCCAAGCGGACGGCTAAAGAAAACGATGCCGACCCACGCGGTTTGGTTGTCGAAACCTTGACCCAAGTGGGCCAAGCTATTAAAGGGAACGAAGCAAAATATGACCAACGCGACCCCTATGACCTGGACCAAGACGGTAACGTGATGGAGCCGGACGGCATGCTGGACAATCTGATGCTGGTTCACGCCGGCGTGGGTGAAGAAGCTGGCGGCGGAGAGCTCGGGGAAGACGCGATCTGGTCTCACCGTTGGACGCTGAAACAACCGACACCAATCCCAGGAACTTCACTTAAAGCGTATGATTACATGATTCAACCGGAAGATGGTGCAGTTGGCGTATTTGCCCATGAATATGGGCATAATTTGGGCTTGCCGGACTTGTATGACACCACCAACACAGGTCTTGGTTCCCCGGTTGGCACATGGTCCTTGATGTCCGGTGGTTCCTGGAATGGTAAAGTGTCCGGTACCGAGCCTGTCGGATTTGACCCTTGGTCCAAGCTCTACTTGCAAACCACATTTGGCGGGAAATGGATCACCGCGAATGAAGTCAGCCTCAAAGACCTCACCAAGAAAGGCAAGGTTGTCAAGTTGAATGAAGCAGTCAACTTGAAGCCGGAAAACAAAGTGCTGAAAATTAATCTGCCCGATGTGGAGAAACAACCACCGACTCAGCCGGCAGGTGGCAAATTCGCTTATTTCTCCGACATGGGTGACAATCTCAACACCAGCATGGTTTCAAATGAAATTGATTTGACTGGTGCGAAACAAGCGGTGTTGCGTTTCGATTCTTGGAGACAAATCGAGGCTGGTTACGATTATCTGTATGTAAATGTCATCGATGTAGCAAACAACGAGAAGAAGACGGTCAAATCGTTTGACGACGACACCAATAAAGCTTGGGTCAAAGAAGAAATCGACTTATCTGCTTTTGTCAACAAAAAGATCAAAGTGGAATTCAACTATGTTACTGACGCCGGGTTGGCAATGGAAGGGTTCTATGTTGACAATATTGTGGTAGAAGCCGACGGCAAAACGGTCTTTGCCGATGATGCCGAAGGAACGCCGAAGTTTACCTTGTCCGGCTTCAGCCATTTCGATGGCAAAGGGAAGATGTACCCCAACTACTATCTGGTAGAATGGCGCACGCACAATGGAGTGGACAAAGGGTTGAAATACTTGCGCCGTGGCAACAGCTTCATCACAAGCGATCCCGGTATGCTCGTATGGTATGTGGATGGCCGTTACTTGGACAACAACACCAGCGCGCATGCAGGTTATGGCATGAATGGGCTGGTTGACGCTCACCAACGCGTTCACTACTGGAACAACGATCCGACCAAACCGGCTGGCGATCGCTACCAACTGGTAGATGCTGCTTTCGGTTTCAAGAAAACCTCCGACATCAACATTGAAAATTACGCGAGCTTCGGCTCTATGCATTACAAAGGATTGCCCGGGGTTTCCACCTTCTTTGACGGCAATGACTACTCCCTCAAAGGAGCGCCTGAAGTGGGCAAAATCTTGCCGAAGCACGGTGTGCAAATCGAGTTGAAGAAGGTAATTAAAAACGGAGAAGCTGCTCAGATCAAAATCTCCAAGAAATAAGAATGATCGACGCCCCGCTGGCTTTTTTAGCGGGGTGTTTTTTTGGACTTCCAATTGGGGTCATTTGCCAAAGTGCTAAAAATGTGAATATCGTATGCACAAATTATATTGCGTTCATGGTACATTTATTTTATAATCAGTAAATTTTATTGTTTTTCTATGGAGGAAGGAACAGGATGGAACCGCTAGCTTATCTTTATGTGAAAAAGGGGCTTCCTTTTCCTGTGGGAGCATGTGTTGCGCTTGACAAGGAAAGATACTCCTTGGGCAGAGCGAGTAAAGATGTCAAACCGGATTTGGCTTTTGTTCATCAATGCATCTCTCGGCTCCATGCATCGATTGACATCATAGAAGGGAAAGCGTTTATATGTGATCTAGGAAGCAAATTGGGGACGGAAGTGGGGACGGAGCGGTTGCGCCCACATCAGCCTTATCCGTTGAAAAATTATGACCTGATCCGTTTGGCGGGGGAAATGGTGCAATTGCAATTTGTCTATGCGTACGCGGAACAAACATTGGATTTGAACCTCGACGTGTCCGCTATGCAGGATACAGCCACTGACGCCTTCGCAATCGATATGCATAAACGCAGCTGTACGGTTTTTAACAAACCGATTTCGCTGTCGGAAAAAGAGTGGAATCTGCTCTTGCTGTTGTATGAACGCCGTTGCCAACTCGTATCCACTGAAGATCTTATCAAGGCCGTGTGGGCTGAACGGTCGCCACAAGCAAACGGAATCCCGGATGTCAGTTTGACCGAGGTGAATTCATTGATCTACCGCGTGCGCCAGAAATTAAAAAACGCGGTAAAGATCGAGAATGTGAGAGGAAAAGGGTATGTACTCAATCTGAAAGGGTAGCACAGCATAAGATGGACAGAGGACAGTCCACATGACTAGAGTGTGTCTGGCAAATCAATGGTGGGGAAGAAGCGGCGGAAAAACCTTTTCTCAAGGAGCACCGATGCACAAGTGAAGCGAAGGAGAAAATGGTTTTGAAGCTGCTGGTCTACTCATCAGACATGCCCTTGTGTGAGTACATAGCCAATCACAGGAAAACGCGGCATTTAAAAGCCGTTTTCGTCGTTCTGATGGGAGCGGCTTTGATTTGCCCCAATTTTGGTCGGATAAGAGGGAAAAGTTGAAAGCATGCAAGGAAAGTGTTCTATATTTGAATTGATTATTGTTAAAATAGATGAAAATGACCCTGATGGTGGCCAAAGGAGAAGGAGATATGAGAGTTTTAGTAATTGTAGCCCATCCCAACTTGGAAAACTCGCGCGTGAACAGCCGTTGGGTCAAGGAATTGAAAATGCATCAGCATTCGCGCTGGGTGACCATACATAACTTGTACAAGGAATATCCCGATTTCCGGATTGATGTGGAGCGTGAGCAAGCGTTGCTGATGGGGCATGATCGCATTGTGTTCCAATTTCCATTGCAATGGTACAGCACACCTGCGTTGCTCAAACAATGGCAAGATGATGTGTTGACATATGGTTGGGCGTACGGTACAAATGGCAACAAGTTGCACGGCAAAGAGTTGATCATTGCCTTTTCGGCCGGCGGCTCTGTGGATGCTTATCAAGCCAACGGGTTTAACCAGTTTACCATTGACGAATTTTTGCGTCCGTTGCAGCAAGTGGCTAAGCTGACGGGGCTGAAATTGCTTCCGTATTTCCGCTTTCATGGGGCGTTTCAAGTGAATGAAGAGCAATTGGAATTAAGCGCCAAATATTATGCGCAATATGTGTTTCACCAAAGCAATTAAATAATAGCGAGAGACGAAAGACACCTCTGTCAGCGTGGGTGAGGACTTGCTTTGACAGAGGTGTCTTTATGTGCGCAACATAACGAAACGGCCTGCGTTTACAGATGCACTTTCACTCCAAGACTGTGGGTGAATAGATCTACCGCGGTGACAATCAAGGTGCCTTGCAGTACGGAGGTAAACTGGTTCATCTCAAATCCTTCGAGAAACGCGGCGATTCCCCCCAGCATGAATAGATTGATGAAGAATACACACAGATTGAAGGTCCAAAAGAATGCCGACCATTTAAAACGAATGGAGCAGTCTTCCAGAAAAAAGGGCAGGAAAAGAAGCACGGTAAATCCACCTAATAGATAACCAATCAACCGGATTGCTGCTACGCCAAAAGCGATCCCCATTCCTTCCACCTCAATGCCTTGCGCCCACCAGTCGAGCGCGATGATGGCGAGTGTGCTGAGCAATAGCTGAAGGATCGCTTTGTTCGCATCCCAATAAGCTGTGATGGTCATCACCCTCCTGCCGTGAGATCGGTGCCCTGATAAATTCGCCAAAAGCGAGTAAAAATCTTGCTCGCGCTGGGCTCTTTTCGCCAAAGGATCAGGGCGTGTCAGGTGGAACGTGCTGTCCGTCGGAGGGAAAGCGAATCGAGAATAAGACTCCGTCGGCGGTGTTGGCCAGTTGATATGGGAAACGGTGTACTTCCAAGATCCGCTTCACGATGAACAACCCTAGCCCGCTTCCCCCGGTGCTACGATTCCGCGACTTTTCCAACCGGGTAAACGCTTGAAAGAGACGGTCGATTTCCGCTTCATCGATGTGCGACCCTGTGTTTTGCACTTTGAGTAGCAGGTGATCCCCCTCGTCGGTCAGGGAGATGGAGACACTGGCTTCCTCTGGTGCGTATTTCATGGCATTGTCGATCACATTGGAGACGGCTTTTTCCAACCAAGCCCGGTCTGCTTGGACTTGTAAAGAAGGTTGGATGTCGGTATGCAGTTGAATGCGTCGGTCGTTGCGGAAATAATCAAACCGTTTGATTACTCCTTCGATCATCTCGGACAAAGAGAAGGTTTCTTGCTTTAAGCTGAAGTCGACCATTTCCAGCTTGGATAATTCCAAAATCTCGTTTACCAGTTTCCTCAGCTCTTGCATGATCGCATATGAGCGTTGCAAATACTTGTCCCTGTCGCGGTACGCTCCAATTTTGTGGATCATGCCCTCCAATTGGCCCATGACCGCGGTGATCGGCGATTTTAGTTCATGGGAGATGGTCGCCAAAAATTCACGCCGTTTGGCTTCTTGTTCCCGTTCGCGTTGAATGTCCCCTTTTAGTTTGGCATTGGCCTTTGTCAGATCGGCCATGGCCGCTTCCAGATTGTGAGCCAATTCATTGAGGCTGCGGGAAAGCTCGCCGATTTCATCTTGTGCGCCTTCTACACATCGTTCACTGAAATCCAGCCGGGCCATGCGTTTGGCTACCCGATTGATGCTGAGCAGGGGTTGGGAGATGATTTTGGCGTAGAGAAATGCGCCTCCTAGTGAGACCAGCAAAATGATCAAGCCGACATAAGGCATGAACATGAAAATGGCGTCGGAGGCTTCCTCAATCGGTTGCATGGTGACGCTGATGAAAGCGATGTAGGTTCCGTCGGCAAAGGTAAGCGGCTTTTCAGTCGTGTAAACGCGGGCCGTTTCCGGATCACCGGTGTCCGATTCCTGGGGGATTCCCAGCGCTGAAGCGTCTGGAAGTTGCTTTAGTTGGATGTAGAGGGGGGGCCGGTACACCACGCGGCCTTCCAAGTCGGCCACCACCAACCCTGCGTTGTAGGTATGGGCGAATTGGTCCAACGTTTTTTGCGCGTTGGCGACCGGGATGGTGGCGGCTTCGATCTTCAACTCTCGGAATCCGTTTTCCAACCGGTTGATTTTGTATTGATAATAATAGGAAGGGAGCAGAAAGTAGAAAAGCGAAAAGATGAGCAAAGCGGACACACACAATAGTAAGCTGGTAATGAGAAAAATTTTCCCGGTAATGCCTTGACGTAATTTAGTCACCAATTTTATAACCGATCCCCTTTACCGTCTGAATGTACGAACTCCCCAATTTTTTGCGCAGATTTTTGATATGTGTGTCGACTACGCGGGGATCTCCGTAAAAATCAATGCCCCATACTTGGTTTAACAACATGTCGCGGCTTAACACTTTGCCCCGATTGCGCAACAGGGCGTGCAATATGTCAAATTCCTTGGCCGTCAAATCGGGCTTTTTCGAGCCTACCGTCACTGTATGTCCTTCAGTGTCCAACACCAAGCCGTTATAACTGAGCCGCTGAGATGGCTCGGTCCGGTGGGTGCGGCGCAACACGGCTTCTACGCGTTTAATAAGCACATTGAACGAAAACGGTTTGCTGACATAATCATCGACACCCAACTCAAATCCTTTAAGTTGGTCTGTCTCCTCCCCCAGCGCGGTGAGCATGATGATGGGCACATTGGATTGGTCACGAATCATCTTGCAAACGCTGTGCCCGTCCAGCTGGGGTAACATCACGTCTAGGATCACCAAGTCGACTGGCTTTTCTTTAAATATGCGAATGCCTTCCAGCCCGTCGCTGGCCACAGTAACATCATACGCCTGCGAGAGCAGAAACTCTTGAATCAGCTCTTGAATGTCAAGGTCATCTTCAATAACCAAGATTGAATAAGACATGTGCGGTTCACCTCATATTGCCATTATTATAATGCGTTTCCGTGAAGTTTGTGTGAAGCGGTGGGCTTTTCCAGGTTAAAACGGAGCGGCCGCAGACGATTTGAAGACACCTTTTGCAATACCTCACATAAGATGAAGAGTAGACATACGCCTAGAAAGGGTGGGGAGTCTGATGTGCGGTATCACAGGATGGGTTGATTTCCAGCGGGATTTGCGGAATTGCACCACGTTGCTGGAGAAGATGAATGAGACGCTTGAAGCGCGTGGTCCCGATGCGGAAGGGAAATGGGTCGAGGATCATGTCGCTTTGGGACACCGCCGGTTGATCGTCATCGACCCCGAGGGCGGAACACAACCGATGGAGAAGAAGTTGGCGGATCGCACCTATGTGATCACGTACAACGGTGAATTGTACAATATGGATGAGCTCCGGTTAAAGTTGCAGTCTCTCGGACACCGGTTACGTACTCGGTCGGACACGGAATTAATCCTCACGGCGTATATCCAGTGGGGGATGGAGTGTCCGCGCCATTTGAACGGGATTTTCGCCTTTGCCATCTGGGATGAGGCTGAGCAACGGTTGTTTGCGGCGCGCGATCGCATTGGCGTAAAACCATTTTTTTATTCGCAAGTGGGCGGTTCGTTTCTGTTTGCGTCCGAAGTAAAAGCGTTGTTGGCTCATCCAGACATTGAACCGGTCATTGGGGAGGAAGGGCTGGCAGAAATCCTGGTCATGGGGCCTGCGCGCACGCCAGGTGTCGGGGTGTTTCGGGATATCAAAGAATTACGACCGGGACATATGCTCTCTTTTGACCGAGATGGCTTGCGCATTCACCCATACTGGGAATTGGTGAGCGTCCACCACACCGATGATCTGGAAACGACGGCAGCCAAAGTGCGGGAACTGTTTGAGGATGCCGTCAAGCGGCAGTTGGTATCTGATGTGCCGATTGGTACCATGTTGTCTGGGGGACTGGATTCCAGTGCGATCTCCGCGTGCGCGGCCAAAACCTTCAGCGAAGAGGGAAGGGGGCAATTGTCCACCTTCTCTGTCGATTACGCGGACAATGACAAACATTTTCATGTTAATGAGTTTCAACCCAACTCCGATGCGCCGTGGGTACAATTGATGGCCGATGCGATTAAATCTGACCACCATGTGGTGATGTTGGATAATGAGGAACTGATAGAAAACCTGATTCAAGCCATGATCGCCCGCGATTTTCCCGGCATGGCCGACATTGATGCATCCCTTTATTTGTTTTCCAGAGAGATCAAAAAGAAGATGACAGTGGTGCTGTCTGGTGAGTGTGCGGATGAAGTGTTTGGCGGTTATCCGTGGTTCCACCGGGAAGAGATGATCAATGCTGACACGTTTCCATGGTCGCGCTTGGTTGATAAGCGGATTCCGTTTATTTCCCCGGAAATCGTGCAGCGGATTCAACCGTTGTCCTATGTGGAGTCGCGTTATCAGGAGGCATTGGCGGAAGTACCGCGTTTATCAGAGGAAAGCGCGACGGAAGCGCGAATGCGGGAAATGTTTTATTTAAATTTGACCCGCTGGATGCCCACCTTGCTTGACCGCAAAGACCGGATGAGCATGGCTTTCGGCTTGGAAGTACGGGTGCCGTTTTGCGACCATCATCTGGTGGAGTATGTTTGGAACATCCCATGGTCCATGAAAAGCTTGGGAAACCGGGAGAAAGGGTTGTTGCGTTATGCGTTGAAGGGCTTATTGCCCCCGGAAATCATCGAGCGCAAAAAAAGTCCTTATCCCAAGACGCATCACCCTGTTTATTTGCGCACCATGCAACAACGCGTGTTGCAATTGACGGAAGACGCGCAAGAACCGATGTTTCAATTGCTTGATCGGCAAGCAGTTCGTCAGTTTGCTGAACAGGACTTGAACCGCACGCATCTGCCGTGGTTTGGGCAATTGATGAATGTACCAGCTCTGTTGGCATACTGGTTGCAGTTGAATGAATGGTTAAAGCGGTATCGGGTCAAAGTGGATATTTAGTCCATAGCGAAACATAGCCACTTCTAGAAAAGTGGCTATGTTTTTTCTCCATTGCCGCCGAAGTGCAACCAGCTGTGATCCTGCAATCGGTCATGATTTACTTTGACATCGTCTTCAAACCAAGATCCAGAAGTGAGCCCGGCCGCAAATCCGCCGATGGCTCCCAGTTTGCTCCATTGCTTATGATCGCGGAAATAATATTTTTGACTGTCGCCCAGCCGATGAGGTTCGTTTATCATCTCTTGTACTGATTGACGCAGTCTTTGCAGAAGGATGACAGGGTCGTCCAATTGTTTAGAGGTAAAATGAACTTCTCGGCGTACCTGATGATTCCCCACCAAATCCACTTCCATTAACAACCCAATGCCGTCCTCTTCCATTTTGGCTGCGAATTGAAGGTGAGTAACTTCTTTGGCCAACGTGGAGGTGGGAGTGAATTCAAACTTTTGCAAATAACCATCAAAGGAACGGGAGCCGTATTTTTCTTGAAATCCCAGCTCCCTCAAAGCGACTTGTATTTGCTGCAGGGAGGGTGGAGGTAGGATGACGATGGCGTCATGGTCGGTTTGGTCGACGGCCTCGGCAATGTCCAACCGGGTGGCAAAAGAATACGAAATGGAATATCCGGACAAGAGCAAATTATTGGGCAAGGTGTATGTGAACGGAAATGTTTTTTTGGCGCCGGGATGAATTTCAAACGGTTCGCCGAATGAAAAACGTTGGATCAAATGGGTGGTGACTTGATCATGCTGTTGCATGTGGATAGCGAAGTCAATGTCCACTTTATTGATCTGTTGCGTTACAATGCCCCCTTGGATAACAAGAGAACCGGCAATCGTTTCACCCAGTGTGTACTCTTCTTTCCCCAATTTCAAGTCAACACGGGTGCCGCCTTTGCCTATTTTGGCGAGATAATCTTTAAACACCAATGAACACGGGCCTCCTCATGTGAATGTACTTATATTTTACCATGTTTTGAAAGGGTTTTCGCGATGAAGACGCGGATGTAGATGGGGAGATGTCATCCGCTCTGGCGGAATAATACCCTGGCTGGGCGGAAATTACGCTTCCAAGTTCAGCCATGGCGGGAAAAAACATTCCGTACGGACATTCGATTTTTTGTCACAAAAACGCGGCAGTGAGTGACACAAAAATAAGGTTGTTTGCGAATGATATAGTAGGTGCAACCATTGGCTACACCCTTCTCTATGACTTGGGAAAACATGGGCTATAGGCGCTTCATATGAGTTTCTCTGATAACCACCCCCCCGATGGGGGAGTGGTTTTTTTTTAAAAACATCCACTGTGTGTACAGGATGGATTGAATTGTCAGCAAGCGATGCTTTTTTTTGCACATAATAAACAAAGCACGTCTTAGTGTGTCAAAATCAAAGACAATCCCTTATACTTGAAAGATGGAGTATCGGGTAGATGGGGGAGTGAGGGATGCGTCACGAAAAAGTGGACATGATTTTCCAAGCCGCCGTGGAAGTGTTTGCCGAGAGTGGGTTTGATCAGGCTAAAATGGATGATATCGCCCAAATGGCCGGAGTGGCGAAGGGAACGATCTATTATCATTTTAAAAGCAAAGAAGAGCTGTTTGCTGGATTGATCAATGAAGGAATTGAAAAGCTGATCGAGTACGCCAATCGGCATATTGAGAGCGTTGAAGAGCCCGTGGCCAAAATTCAACATCTGATCAAAGCACATGTTCTTTTTTTCATCCATCATGCCAAATTGGCAAAGTTACTGTTAAATGAAGCGTTTGGTACCAAAGAGCGGCAACGCCATTTTCGTGGGAAGATACGGGAGTATATCACATTGATTGAAAAGGTGTTAATAGAAGGGAAAGAAAAAGGGGATTTTAATATTAATCACACATTGGAAACAGCCAGTGCTATTTTTGGAGCGGCCAGTGTGATCGTGTTGCAAAAGTTGTATCATGCAGAGGATCATGAGGTAGCGGAGATGGAAAAAGATTTGCCGGCCATTTTGGAAACGCTTGATGCGTTGTTGATCAAGGGTATTGTTGATGTAACAGAATTGTAACCACTTCTTCTCTTGCAACTATGCAGGAGAAGCGGTAAATTAAATTTTGTACTGACCAGTCAGTCTAATTTTTTTTATGGGAGGAGGATGCACGATGAAGTGGTTGAAGGAAAAGTTGGCCACAGGACAAATCGGCTTTCGAGACCTTCAGTCCTTATGGAGTCAAAAACCGATGCGGTTGGCACTCATGGGCATCCTTGCCATTCCATTGGTCTATAGTTTGATCTATCTCAAAGCGTTTTACGATCCTTATGAGAATATGCAATATCTGCCCGTAGCCGTTGTAAACGAAGACCGCGGTGTAGTCAAAGACGGAGAGCGGATTGATATTGGCGATGAGTTGCGGAAGAAGTTGAGCGAAGACTCCAAGGTGAAGTGGGAATTTGTGTCTCGGGATCAGATGATGAAAGGGTTCAGAGAGGAACGGTATTACATCGGCATTGTGATTCCGAAGGATTTATCCCAAAAAGCCGTGTCGCTCGACAGCCCCAAACCACTCAAAGGACAGTTGGAGTACTATGTGGATGAAAGCACCAACTACCTGTCCGGAAAAATTGGGGAATCCCTGCGGCGCGAGTTGGAGATCTCGCTGGAAGAAAACTTGACTGAAGCCTATGCAGAAGAGATTTTTGGTTCGATCGCCCAGTCTACGCGGGACTTGGACAAAGCGGCCAAGGGCGCGGCAGAGTTGCGCGACGGCACCAGCAAAGCCCTGTCGGCTAGCGGCCAGTTGGCGGCGGCGCTGGGCAAATTGGAAGACGGGTTGTCGCAAATCACCAGCGGGTTGCAATTAGCTTCTGGCAAAGTAGATGCGACCAAAGTGAAGGTAGCGCAAGCAATGCCGTATTTGGAAGCTGCAGACCGGGTATTGAGCCGATTGGAGCAAGTGCTGAACCAACCTTTGGGTGAGACGGGTCGGCACATGGCCGATTGGGTAAGCCAATTGCGCTCCAGTCAATCGAACCTGGCACAATCAGGGGTTCAACTGGATCGCTCACAGGCTGCGTTAAATCGTCTGTTGGCGCGTCATCCCGAGCTTGCCGGTGATAAAGATATAGAAGCCATCCGCTCGGCGCTGGGGAATGCGGAAGGGTTGCAAGGACAGAGCCATCAAAAGATCGGGCAACTCGCTATTCAAGCGCCGGGGATCAAAGATAAGTTGGATCGGTTGGAACAGGCACGCCAACAGGTCGTAAATGAAGGGAAAGTACGTGAGCTGCATGCCAAAGTGAAGCAAGTGCAAAAAGATTTGAATCAAATCAATGTGCTTGCGTCAGGACTGAATCAGTTGGAAAATGGAGCGAATAAAGCCCTGTCAGGTACGCGCCAGATTCATGACGGGCAAAACGCCCTGCGAGACGGCCTGAAGAAAATCCACGCTGGCCAAGCTGAATTGGCGAAAGGGCTGAAAGAAGGTGTGACCAACGCCCAAGAGAAGCTCAAAGGCGTTGAACTCAAGGAAAATATGTTGGCTGATCCGATTGTGGTCAAAGAGAAGAATTTCCATGCTGTTCCCAACTACGCAACCGGTTTTGCGCCATACTTCATCTCCCTGTCATTATGGGTGGGAGCGATGTTGCTGTTTACGGTCGTCGACCTGTACCGCGCGATCAAGCGCCCCGGTGGAGAGCCGCTCAGCTTGGCGACCGGTGGCTTGATCGGCTCGGCACAAGCAGTCATCTTGTGTGGGATATTGCTTGTCGCCCTTAATCTTCAGCCGAAATTGACCGGATGGCTGTATCTGTTTACGATCATCATGGCGTTTACGTTTATTGCCATCAACCAGATGCTGGTTGCGCTCTTTGGCAATGTAGGCCGCTTTTTGGCCATCATTGTGCTGATGTTGCAACTTGCTTCCAGTGGCGGTTCGTATCCGGTGGAATTGCTACCTGAGTTTTTCAAGGCGCTACACCCTTATCTGCCGATGACGTACACGATTCACGGCCTCAGAGCGATCCTGTCCAATGGAAATGTGCAAGCGGTGTTGCATGACACCGGGATATTGCTCGGGTTCATGGCCGGGGCATACATGGTGACGCAAACCTTCCTTCTGGTTGTGCGACCATGGATGCAAAGCCTGTCTGCCAAATTGAAAACCAGAATGGCACAATCAAGCTGATGCTGTACAAAAGCCGTTTTAACTCCGATTTGGGGTAAAACGGCTTTTTTGTTGCACACAGCTACACTCAGGGTTGTGAAAGAGTGGAAATCGCTTCTCGTACCGCATCGACGAAGGTGTGGAAGCGTGGAGTGGGCCGTTTACGCCCTGCAAGCCCGCTTCCTTGGAAAAAGGTGCGGCGGAGTCCGCTGGTCAACTCCAGTTGCACCCCTTGCTTGCACCGACCGCGGTTGACGATGTTCTCCGGTTCTTTTCCGCCCAGGCGGGGAGGGGGATCGATAGCGGTGAATCCTTGCTGGGCCAGGCATTTTTTTATTTGTTGCCGCCACGTTTCATCCAATCCGCCTACATACACCTTTTCCTCGTTTCCTGCCGCTCCGTGCAGGGTGAGAATCCGTTCACACTGGCCCGCCAACAGGATAGCCAAGGGCTCATCAAAGCGAGTGGATGTCAGGTGCAGACAGTGGTTGCCCCGTGGTTTGTCACCACTGAACAGATAACAACTCCAGTCTCTGCCGGCGATTGCTAGGGCCAACTCACTCGTTCCTGTTTCGATTCCGCCGCCATGGATGGCAAACACGCCGAGTTGAGGCGAACGGACATGAAGGTGAATGGAGTAATCTTTTCCCACTTGTTCATGGCGGGATAAATCCTTGTAATTGACATAACGATCTTTCATGACTCGCTCCTTTTAAGCAGGATTGTTCACCGGACTTCCGGCGTTTTCCCCGTTCAAAGACGGAAACCGCCGTTAATTCTAGATGGAGAAGGATAAACTAAGATAGATACAAGAGATCAGACAACCAGAAAAGGGGATAGGTGAACCGCCTGGCTTAGAACAGAACATGTAGAACCCTCATTCCCCCTACTGGTCAAATCGTAATATTTACGATTTACAAGTTTGACAGCTGGGGCTATAATGAGTAGTAGAATCTTATGAAACGAAATCAATCTATTGTAGGTGATTAGAAGTGAACAAAGGGTTGATTTTTCTTGCGGCAATATTGCTGCTGTTGACTGGGTGCCAGCCAGGTAATGCCGCAAATCCATCAAGCAACGACCCCGGCAAGTTACAAGTATATACCAGTTTATTTCCGTTTGAGGATTTTGCCAAAAAAATTGGTGGCGACCATGTGCAAGTTACCAACTTGATTCCGCCTGGCGTAGAGTCACATGATTTTGAATTGACGGCAAGGGACATGACTGCCCTCAGCCATGCTGACTTGTTTATTTACAATGGTGCTGGCATGGAAGCGTGGGCTGAAAAGGCCGCAAAAAATTTGGATACCAAGCGGACATTGGTGGTGGAGACGACCAAGAAGCTGCCTCTGTTGAAAAGAGAAGAGCATGGTGATCAACATCATGGGAAAGACCACGGTGATCAGCACGACCATGGCGACATCGATCCGCATGCCTGGTTGGATCCTGCTTTAGCCAAAAAACAAGCGGAAGCGATCCGTGATGCGTTGATTAAGAAAGATGCCAAGCATGCAGCGGATTACCGCAAAAACTTTGAACAAGTGGCGGCGGAGTTGGACAAACTGGACAATGAGTTTCAATCCATGGTCAAACAAGCGCCGAAGAAAGAGTTTGCCGTTTCCCACGCCGCTTTTGGATATTTGGCGCATCGTTATGGCTTGAAGCAGATGGCGATCAGCGGATTGTCTCCCTCCGATGAACCGAGCCCGCAAGAATTGAAGCGCATCATTGAAGAAGTACGTGAACATGACATTCAGGTGATCTTGTTTGAGACCCTGGTAAGTAGTAAAATTGCGGAAGTGGTAAAACGGGAGGTCAAAGCGGAAGCGCTTGTCCTCAACCCATTGGAAGGTTTAACAGAGGAGGAAAAGGCCCAAGGCATGGATTATTTCCAAGTGATGCGTAAGAATAAGGAGCATCTTGCCAAAGCGCTGGGCGTGACCCAATGAAAGAACATGTGATTGAGATTAAAAATCTGCATTTTTCATATGAAGAGCAACCGGTTTTGGACGGGATCAATCTGGTGCTTGACCGCGGGCAATTCCTTGGCTTGGTGGGCCCCAACGGCTCTGGCAAATCGACGCTGATCAAATGCGTATTGGGCATGTTGAAGCCGGAGCGCGGGGAGATTCGCCTATTTGGCCAGCCTGTGCGCCATGCCCGATTGGGAGGCCGTATCGGCTATGTGTCACAAAAGGCGAACAGTTTCAATCTGGGCTTTCCGGCTACGGTCAAAGAAGTGGTCGCTTCCGGTTTGTACGGGCAACTTGGACTGCTGCGCCGGATGGGTCGTTCAGAATGGAGGAAGGTGGATCAAGCGATTGCCAAGGTTGGGCTTAGTGCGTTCCGTGACCGCAATATTGGCAAGCTATCGGGCGGGCAACAACAACGGGCATTTATCGCCAGAGCTTTGGTGGCCGATCCGGATCTGCTTATTTTGGATGAGCCAACGGTGGGGGTAGACGCAAAGTCGACCGAACAATTTTATGCGTTGTTGACGGAGTTGCATCGCCATCATGGCTTGACGTTGCTCTTGGTCACGCATGACATCGGCGTGTTGTCCACTTCTGTAGATCAAGTCGCCTGTTTAAATAAGCGTTTGTTTTTCCACGGTGACCCGGACGAATTTGCCCAACGGGAACAGGAGATTTTGACTCAAGCCTATGGGCATGACATACAAGTCGTCAGTCACCATCACCATTAAGACAGAGTGAGATGGGAGGGAGGCGCCATGTTTTGGGGCGCCCTTTCGTATGTTTGATTTGCTGATCCAATATGAGTGGATGAGAAATGCCCTGTACGCGGGCGTGATTATCGGTTTTATTTCACCCTTGGTGGGGGTGTATTTGGTGGTGCGCCGCCTATCCCTCATTGCTGATGCGTTGGCGCATGTTACGTTATCGGGTGTGGCGGCCGGTTTGCTGTTGCAAAAAGAAATCGCCTGGTTCCAAGGGGTAAATCCCCTATACACGGGCATGTTTTTTTCTTTGGCGGGATCGATGTTTGTTGAGAAGGTGCGCAGTTTATATCGATCTTATCAGGAGCTTGCCATTCCGATTCTTTTGTCTGGGGGGATCGGTCTGGGAGTGGTGCTGATCAGCGCGGCTGACGGATTTAATGTGGATATTGCGGGCTATTTGTTTGGTAGCATCCTGGCCGTGGATGAGGGCGAGTTAACCCTGATCGCGGGGATCGGCGTACTGGTTGTCTTGTTTTTCCTCTTTTTTTACAAAGAGATGTTCGCTTTATCTTTTGATGAGGAGCATGCCGTGTTGACGGGGATTTCGCGCAAAATCATCAATCTGTTGTTCATGCTGGTCGTAGCGCTGGTGATCGCCGCTTCGATCCGTGTGGTGGGGATTTTGCTGGTGTCGGCCCTGATGACGATCCCTGTCGCCGCCAGCCTGCAATTTACCAACAGCTTCCGCCAGACATTGATCTGGTCTGTAGTCTTCTCCCAATTGGCCGTGTTCAGCGGGTTATTCGCCGCATATTATCTCGACTGGGCCTCTGGGGGAACGATTGTCCTCGTTTCGGTGGCGATTCTGTTGCTGATCTTGGCAGTGAAGAGAATCGTTCGCATTTTCCGTCGCAACCCAGTATCATAGAAAAGTAAGGACCAGGCGATATAGGAGCGATAGCGATGGATATCAAACAAGCGCTTAATCTGTTGAAACAAAACGGATACAAGTATACCGGCAAGCGGGAAATGATGGTGCAGCTCTTCTTTGAAGAAGGACGTTACTTGACGGCCAAAGAAGTTTTGGATTTGATGCAGAAAGATTATCCAGGTCTTAGCTTTGATACTGTGTATCGTAACTTGGCCTTGTTTGAGCAGTTGGGGATTGTCGAAGGGACGGAATGGAATGGCGAGCGGCGCTATCGCATTCATTGCGGGGGCGATTCGCACCATCACCATATCATATGCACTGAATGCGGTCGCACGCGCGCGATTGAACTCTGTCCCATGAAGGCGATTTTTGGCCAACCGGAGAATTTTGAGATCACCGGCCACAAGTTTGAGATATATGGCATATGCGTGGAGTGCAAAGAATACGAGAAAAATGCGTAACATCTGGTTCCATACGGCTGATCGCCCTGCTTTCCCGGGCCGGGGAACGAACAGACACAATCGACGCATGATTGAGGCATGTCCACCCTTGTCGAGGGGAGCGGCATGTTTTTTTTGACGTCTGGTATGTATCCGTTCTTTCCTCCGGCAAATTGTTCTTGGTGAAAAGGAAAAAGGTAACCATTGTAGAAATTAACAATTCGCCCTGGTGGACGCAAAGGTCATGGCACGGTGAATATTTCCAGGGAAATAAACATAATGGCTTGGCAAACGCTTGGTATCTGAATATTCGGATCGAGGTGGCCGGAGATGAAAATAAAGGAACATATGGAAGGAAAGCGGTTGTTGCAAGCCTGCGATTATGTGATGGATTATGGGAAACAGGTTGCTGACCAGGTTGCTTGTGCGATTTTAGGCCAGTCGCATTATCTGTCGCGCCTTGATAACAATCAGATTGTGCAACATGTACGCAAACGTGAGTTGCAATTGGTCGTGCGGGTTATATTGGATGGCCGGTTGGGCATGGCCTCTTGCAATCAGTTGGATGAGGACACCCTGCGGATGACGGTGGAACATGCGGTGCGATTGAGTCAATATGCGGATGTTCAGCACTTGCGGACGAGCTTCGTCAAGCCGGAGCCGATCCCTCAAATCATCGGCTTTGACGAGGCGACAGAGCAAGTGTCACCGTTGGAAATGGCCAAAAAGGTGTATGTCATTGCGGAAGCGGCTAAAGCGAAGGGACTGATCGGCGCCGGTTCTTGCCAGGTCTCCATCCAAGATCATGCCGTTGTGAACTCAAAGGGCGTCCGTCTTTATGGACGGCGTAGCAAAGCGGAATTACATGCGGTTGTGACCGGGGAATCCGGCTCGGGATACGACTCGGACACCAAGCGTTCTTTCTATGAGCTGGAGGCGGAGCGTGTGGCGGAAACAGCCAGAAACAAGTGCTTGGCGAGCCGTCATCCAATCGTGGTGCAGCCGGGGACGTATCAAGTATTGCTGGAACCCAAAGCGGTGGCCGATCTGGTGACCAATTGGGCTTGCTACAGCTTTAACCCCGTTCTTTATCATGAAGGACGCAGCTTCGCTTCTACGCGTATGGGTGAACCGTATCTGTCTCCACTGTTGACCATCAAGGAAAATCCACTGGACGAGACGGGGTTGCCTTTTCCTTTCGATTGGGAAGGGCAGGCGAGGCGGCCTGTCACCTTGGTTGACCGGGGCAGAATTAGCGGCATGGTCTACGACGATTGGACGGCGCGGAAAGTGGGAACCCAGTCAACGGGCAGCGCTGTATTTCCCCTTGAAGATATGCGGGGAGTGGCACCTTCTTTCTTGGAAGTCGAAGCCGGGACCTGCTCATATGAAGAGTTGATTAAACGCATGGACAAAGGAATCGTGGTGACTCGATTCGATTATTTGGCCACTGTCCATCCCAAAGAGACGGTCATGACGGGAATCACCCGGGACGGCACCTTCCTCGTTGAAAAGGGAAAAGTGGTGGCGCCAATCAAGGACTTGTGCATGAGGGAGAGC
Organism: Laceyella sacchari; assembly: GCF_004343255.1. GTDB lineage: Bacteria > Bacillota > Bacilli > Thermoactinomycetales > Thermoactinomycetaceae > Laceyella > Laceyella sacchari. Next base: position 640,843 of record NZ_SMDD01000002.1, read on the forward strand.
GTCGTTCAAGCTTTGCAACGGATTGTGGCAGTAGGGCGAGAAAGCCGAATGATCAGCCATGCGCGGGGATATTGCCGCACGCCCGCGCTTTTGATCGACCGGTTTCGGTTTACTGATACGGCTGATCACTGATGGAGTCGGGAGACCTGACAAGGTTCCATGTGTTATAATCGCCGCAGAGGTGAATAGCGCATTGGAACATGAACATTGGATGGATGAAGCATTGCAGGAAGCCAAAAAAGCTGAAGCGATTGGGGAAGTCCCGATTGGGGCGGTTATTGTCAAAGATGGGGAAGTGATTGGCAGAGGTTACAACTTGCGTGAGACGCAACACGATCCCACCGCCCATGCAGAGATGATTGCCATTCGTCAAGCGGCGGAGCGCGTGGGAGGATGGCGACTGAATGACTGTGATCTCTATGTTACGTTGGAACCGTGTCCCATGTGTGCGGGGGCGATTCTGCAAGCACGCATCAGACGGGTGATATATGGAACGGAGGACCCCAAAGCGGGTTGTGCCGGTACGTTGATGAATATATTGACGGATGGACGGTTTAACCACCAGACAGAAGTGATCTCAGGTATAAGGAAAGATGCTTGCGGCGCCATTCTGACCGAATTTTTTCGGGCGCTCCGCCGGCGGAACAAAGAGAGAAAGCGACAACGGCAACAGGAAACCTCTTAAGCGGAACAAGAGGTTTCCTGTTTTTCAGTTTGCGGGAATCAATAATGTTAGATTATTCGGATGATTCGTGTATAATGTGTTTGCGTCTGTATGTGAGGAGGTGGATAAGCATGCAAAGGAGGATGGATTGGTTGTGGCTTATTGCCGTTGTCCTCGCAGTTCCGCTCGCGGGCGAATACAATGTGCATCCATTTCAAGATGATTATCGGGTGAGCATGAGCATTCCTATTTATTTTTTCGCCATCTTGTGGATTCGACGGTATTCCCCGTTGACGATTGGGCTGGCGGTCTCCATAGCCGTCGTGGCCTGGCGAAGCGGATTGCATGCTTGGTTTTATGGCGGAGTGGATTTGGATGTGTTCCTCGGTGACTACATGCCGTCTTTTTCCTACTATTTGACATACGCAGCTCTTTTGCATTGGGTGCGGGTGCGGGATTACCACGACCAACCCTTTGTCATTTTATTGATCGGCTTCGGCACTGAAGTGATGAGCGGCATGGTTGAATTGATGTTGCGCAAGCAATTTGGCCCCGCGGAATTCGAACTGAGGCGATTCACTTACCTGTGGATCATTGCTATGATTCGCAACCTGACTGTGATCGGTGTGTACGCGATGATTATGTTTAAGCGGGAACGGCAGGAGAAACAGCAAAAATTGATGATGCTGGCCGGTTTGTACGAAGAGGCGCATTACATGGACAAGTTGCTTGACCAAGCCAAACAGGTGTCTCATGACGTCAAGCAAGTGCAACAACTGTTGCAGGACGGGAATGCGGACCGGGATGAGATGATCCAGCAATTGCGGCAGATTTGCGTGCAATGCCACGAAATCCACAAGCATTTGGAAGTGATTGATGTGGGGTTATCCCGCTTGATGAAACGGGAGCATGTGCCAGATGAAGTAAATGTGCATGAACTGTTGGAGATTGTTTTCTTGGCGGGGCGCAACTATGCCGAGCGGAAAGGGCGGAGGATTGAGTTTATGCGCCATGTCTATGGGGAACATCCCCTTTATCCGACCAACATGATGCTGTCCATATTAACCAATCTTGTCAGCAACGCGGTTGAAGCGATTGAGCGGAGCGGGGTGATTAAAATCACCGCCATCTATGACAAAGATTGGGTACATTTTCAAGTGTGGGACAATGGGCCTGGCATCCGCCAACCGGTGGAGCGGGTGTTTGTTGAGGGCTACACGACCAAATGGGATGAACAAGGGAAACAATCGACGGGCATCGGCTTATTTCATGTAAAGGGCTTGGTTGAAGACGCCGGGGGTGAAGTGAAGGTGTGGAGCGATCAGCAAAAACGGGAAACCGAGTTCACCGTCTCCCTGCCCCTCCCCCTGCGTCGTCCGGAACGAAAGGAGGAGAACCATGCGCATTTACATTGTGGATGACGATGAGGCTGTTCGCTTGATGCTGACCGATCTGATTGAGGACTATGATCTGGGTGAAGTGGTGGGGGAAGCGGATGACGGGAAAGCGATTTCGACAGAGTTGATGATTAACAAGAGAGTGGATGTCTTGATTATTGATTACATCATGTCGGGGCGCGATGGTTTGGAAACGGTGGAGCGGTTGAATGCCGACGGATTTGACGGCAAGATCGTGATGATCTCCCAAGACCATCATATCGAGAGTATCTCGTTGACCAAAGACGAGATTTATTACCATTTTGAAAAGCCGCTGAACCGCCTGAAAGTGCAACGGGTCTTGAAAAACATCAAACGGGAGTTGGAATACGAAAACAAGCTGAAGAGCATCTACCAAATCATGTCCTCTTCGGAAGCCCCCGCGCCCCAAGCCGCATCCAACGCAGTGGAACGATTGCAGCGCGCAGGCAAGACGATTTTGACCGAGCTGGGCATCTGGGATGAGAGCGGAAGGGCCGATTTGATGGAAGCCCTATTGACCCTCCATGAGCGGGAACAGAGCGATCCTGGACACGAATTGCCGCAACTTAAAGAAATATGCCAAGCGCCGGTGATGAAGCGGATGGGAACGCAGGTGACGGAAGAGGAATTGCGCAAATTGGAAAAGTCTGTGCGGCAACGCATGCGGCGCGCCATCCGGGTGGCTTTTGGCAATCTGGCGGCGACGGTGGTGCATCAAGGATATGCGCATGAGCATGTGGTTCGGTATAGCGGGTTTTTCGGTGGGGCTGAACTGAGCAAGATGGTTCAGCATATGCGCCAAAACCAAGAGTACCATGTGCGGCTGGATACGCGAAAGTTTCTGATCGCCTTTTATGAATTGGCCAAAGAGGACAGCCAATGATTATCCGTATCCTGCTTAGTTTCTCTCGCCCTTTTTACAAAAAAGGGCATTTTTTTTGCCAACCCCTTGATTCTTTTTGAAGTTTTTTGAAGTGCACCAGTTACGATAAGGATACATTCCGGAAAAGGGGTGGATAAGATGGGAATCCTTACGCAATTGGTGCAATGGGTGCTGGGGTTGGGCATTGGGATGTTGGGATTGCAGATGATGGAAGAGGCGCAAGGGAAAGCTGCATCGTCGCCGCTGGAGGCATTGTTGTTTCAATTCTTGTCCGTCGTGTTTCCCGTCGTTTGGATGAGTGCCGTCGTGTGGTTTACCCGCCCCACGATAAACAAAAGATTGCGCCGCATTCGTCACGCCATCATTCTGGGATTGCAACTCCTGGTGATCATCGCCATCTTGATTGGTTGTGCCATTCCTAAGACAGTGGACACAATTGACCAATGGGAACCGATGTTCAAGGCGCAACTGCAGATGCAGGAATATGATAAGCCAATGAGAAAAAGGACAAGAGTGGAGAAGGGCTCGCATCAGCTCTTCTTTGCTTTTGTGTCGACGGGCAAATGAAAAGTGGGAGCGAAGGCTTGATTTTTTTTGGCATTTCGATATAATATATTAGTGTTAGTGTTTAACTTATGGAGAGATGTCCGAGTGGTTGAAGGAGGCGGTCTCGAAAACCGTTGTGCGGGAATTACCCGTACCGTGGGTTCGAATCCCACTCTCTCCGCCAAACTTGAGTGTTAAGGGCGTTATTTTAAACGTGTGCATCACGTTAAATTTAACGTAAACCGCGTGCAGGCGTTACTAATTTCCGTGTGCATAACCGGAAAGGGGTAACGCTTTTTATTATGCCTAAAAAGCCAATATTAGAACGCCGTGGGAAGACGCACATTAAAGAGCGTAAGGTTAGTAAATAGCGCAGTTGTTATGGATTTAACGTTTAAGGAAGCCCTTGCGTTATTTGTACGGGCTAAGGAAGCCGAAGGAATGCGGGCGCGAACGATACATGACTACCGCAAACACATCGAATGGCTAACTAGGTATTTAAGCGAACACCATCCAGACGTTAAGGTTATACGGCAATTAACGGCAGACGTTATCCGCGCTTATGTAGCGTATTTGAAAAACGAACGCAAGCCGTACCAAGGCGCGGGCAAAAGGGAACGGCAGACAAAGGGCCTATCCGTTAACACGATTAACATTCGATCAGCCTGAAAATAGGTAGCACTGCCCAAAAATTTACGGGGCAAAAAACAAAATTAAACTAACAGTGCCCAAACCGGGCAGGAGTGTTTTATGTGATTGAAAATGGGTTGGTAAAAGTTGAACAAACGGTTAAGGAGGCAGCAGAAAAGATTGAGGATGAGAAGGAACGGACTGTATTGGAATGTATCTTGGATGGAGAGCGAATAGGGATGATTGCTCATCATGTAGGATTATCCTGGCAAAAGGTAAACGAGATAAAGAGGAAGATTCTTAAAAAGATGGCTTGGGAAATTTATTGTGATGGGATTACGTAATTAGCATTCAGTCGATGTTACTTTTTAAAGTAGCATCGTTTGCTTATATACTTTAAGTTTCAGAAGCTGATTCACTAACACAATAAGTACATTGGCAAGTGTTTCTGTTGATATTAGGGGGATTAAATGTGTATGTTTTTTAAAATGAAATTGATAAAACTACAAATATATACAATCATATGAAAAATATTTGTAAAAATTCGTTGTTACTTTTGTAACGATTCGTTTTTACTATTGATAAAAAATAACTAAAAGTGATAGGAGATAAATATGAAAAAGAAGTTAATCCATTTTATATTAACAACCACTTTAACGGTAACTAGTGCATTTGGATTTGGTTCCATTGGTACATATGCTGCTGAGGAGCAACAACAGGAGTTAATAGAAAAAAATTTAACTAATTATAATGTATTAGATGGAAGCAAGCTTGTAGGGAACGAACCATCACCAAAAGAAAAATTAAATCAAGAACAAATTAGTTCCAAATATAATCTTCAGGATGTTAAAAATTTGCCTGAAGGATCGAATGTCATTAAATTTGATAAACTGGAAGACCTGCAAAAATTTCTGGAAATGGTTAATCGTGATGCCCAAATAGAAGACATCCAAGAACAACCTGTTACAAGAGGATATGGAACTCGACAGGTTAGATACCAAAGATTTGGATTTGGAAAGATTGGGTTGTGGGCTGATATTAAATGGAACTCTAGTAAAACGATTACCAGTTGTGATGCTTGGACTACACTGACGGGAATTACTTTTGCGGTTGATTGGCAAGAAAACGGAAAAGCAACAAAATGTGAAAAAGTTTCTCGTAACTCCACTATGATTAAGGGTCAAGGACAAGCTTCTTGGGTTTTGTTTTTTGAAGGAGCAGGGAAATTATATACTCAAACAGTAAATATGCATTACAAATATACTGTAAAGTGAGAGTGAAATAATGTTTTCAATTGGTACGATGATATGGCAAATTATAGCGTTTGCTGTTGTGATTAGTGTTGTATTTTTGCTTGTTCGTTTGTTGATAAAGAAGAGACGTGGCTAAGGTTTAAATATATCTAGTTAACAGATCTGACAAAACGGACAAAATGGACAAGCTATACATTTGTTGTATCAGCTTATAGTTACCTGCTAAAATAGGGGTATGCGAGTTTTATAGGAGGCTTCCTCCTTTTTGGTGAGCTACGGCTCGCCTTTTTTTATGCAATCGATTCATAAAAGATTAAATCATGTAGAACGAGTAAGTGCAGAAGTTAGTGGTGGGCTTGATTCTACTACTCTTGCTCTCGTGGCGGCTGATAAGCTGAAGGAAAGTAAGCGTAATTTAATTGGAATTACTTTAAAAGGTCTCTCACCACATGAGTTTGAAGATGTTAATTTAGCAATGGAATCCTGCCAAAGCCGAGACAATATTTATCATCTGATATTGGAACCTGGTGAGTATCCTCTCCCTTATGAATCAATGGACGAAGTTTCACTAACGGATGAACCAATTATCTTTTTAACAACATATGGATGGATTAACTCTCTTATAGAAAAAGCTTGTTCATTTAGTTCAGAATTGCATATAAGTGGAGATGGTGGAGATAACGTTCTTACTGACAGGAGATTTGTATTCCTGTGGTATAGGCTTTAATTCACGATTTTCTTTCATCTAGCAATTACCCCTCATGGGTATTAACCTTTTACGTTCACAATAGTTTAATTTAGTTTTAAACCATAGGACACTTATCTGTCAATTTTTAATAAATGTATTATTTAAAACTACTTTTAATATAATGTTAAAAGGTTGGCCTATGGCTAGCCTTTATTATAGTCATTTTTTTATGTAGGTAATTACGATGAATAAAAAAATGATTTATCAAGATATAAAAAATCTTTGGATTTAAACTTCCAAGGTTTTTTGTTGAGTGGCTGGACTACGTTGTTTTTGTATTCTGTTCCTTTAGTTTCTTTTCTTTTATTGATACTAATATTTGTGGCAATCACCGTTAATATCCCAGTTACCTACGAAAATTAGGCCATAGAATGACACTGATCCCGGTTCGATAATTAATACACGACATCCACTTGGACGTCAGACCATATCTCCTCTAAACGTTGATCATCTATTCTTATTTGATCTAATAGGTTCGATAGCGTTTGGAAATTTTCCGACTGATCACTATTAGATTTACAAAATGAAAAACCATCTGGTGTTACCGTAATGGAGTATTGTTCACCCTTGTAGGTAAACTCAACTTCTCTACCCATATTTAAGTAATCAATCAGTTTTTTATAAGTCAGTTCCACATGATTCACTCCAACTCTAATCAGTAACAGGGTCCACGGGAGAGCTTTCCATGTCCAATCATGGCGATGTGGTACTTTGGAATGTTGTTTGGGATTCCCATGATTAGTATAATCGATATCTAAATCTGCGTTACCATTTTCGTCATAGTTATTCGCTATTTCCGGTTGACATACAATGGGATAGTACACAAATCATCATTTGAAAGGTCGCTTTTTGAAAAGATTCTTAAGTAGAATGGCCAAGGTTCTACAGAGTCGTAAAGGGTCGCCAACAATGGAATATCTCATCATAATCGCCTGTGGTGTTGTATTGTTAAACCAAGTGATGGCCATTTAAACGGTGGGGCGTAATTAAAGAATTATGAACAACAATAGGAGATGTAAATTTTTTTAATCTACAAGGAGCACATGGCAGAAAAGGATCTACAAGGGCTCATAATAAATTATTAGAGATTATTGATTCTTCAACGGATTATAATATATTCAAGAGACGGCTCCAAAACTGGGCTAATTATAGGTTAGAGGGTGGGGCTCAATCATTACCAAGGGGACTTAGGCCGTAAAAGCTAAGGAGAGAGCATGATGGAGAAAAAAGGATTTGTATCATTGTTTATTGGTAACTCAAATTCTTATGAGGAACTTCAAAAATATGTTTTGGTTAGCTATACAGAAGACGGAGATTCAATACCTTCCAAATTTGAAAAGGACTTTGGTATTGAATACTATAATGAGGACTTTAGAGAAGTTGAATTTTACAGCCAATCATCGAATGACTTACGTTTTTTGCTTGAAGGCTTTTCTTATAGTGAGGAGATAGTTCCGGAATTTATTAATATTTGTGGTGAACGTTTAGATCAAGAAGTGAACTCAGTCATTTTGCTTTATGATTTTCAATACGATGGAAAGGTAGATAAAGCAAATCAGTTTAAGTTTTTGGGGACTGTACAATACAAATAGTAAAAACGAGCCAGAGGTGGTGCTTTTTTTTTGAGCTCTAGAAAGAATCCTAGCTATCTTTATGTTTTCACTTAGATGCCCCGGGGCATTATATGTTACACAACACTTTTTACAGGATAAAGCAGAAGTATTGCCATTGGCTCATCCTGAAAGAAATTTTTTTGCTATCCATGTTACAAATGCAATTGATGCTATTGATTATGATCGAGCAGTTATTAAAAAATTATCTACAGGATTACGCTTGGAATTTGAAAAATATGAAACATTTGTAAAAGAAAAAGTGGAAAGAGAGAATATCTTTCGTGTATATCTGGATGAGAGTTTAATGTGGATGGTTTTTGTATCTGATGCATTTAAAAAAGTAGTAGAGTCTCATAACCTGAGTGGATTTAAGTTTATCGAAGTTTGGGATTCAGAAATTTAATTTTTAATGTTTAACATTAATTTAGTTAAAGGGATACCATGAAAGTTTGGCAATTACAGAGCTTACTTAATGAGGATTTCCAATCTTTTCAACTAGGGTGTGTCAGGCAAATCAAGTTGGTGGGAAAGAAGCGGCGGAAAAACCTTTTCTCGAGGAGCGCCGATGCACAAGTGAAGCGAATGAGAAAATGGTTTTGGAGACGCTGGCCTAGGGCGTTAGGTGTTTTAGAGGACTTAGTTAAAGAGAAAGTAGAAGCATTACCTTTGGTTAAAAAGGGCTCCGCGATTACGGAGACCTTTTTCATTTTACAGAAATCGGGTGGCGTTTGGTTTCTTGCCGTTTCTTCCTGGTTTTCGCTGGCATACAGTGAGATGAATTTAGATTGAAAGGAGGAATCATTATGAAACGCAGTAAAACGTTATGCGATCGGTTTGCTAAAATTCTGGGAGGGACGGGGGAGATTGTAAACGGGGTTTGCGTGGTCACCCGTTTGCGCAATTTGTCACCCACGATTTTGGGGCGTCGGACGCGTTCCCCATTGGCTATTGCGGCACTCTTTTCCTTTGAAGGGCTGGATAATAGAGGAAGGGCGTTAAACTTGGGGGAGACGGTCATCTTGCAGAGAGAGATCAATCCGTTCATTAGTGAGCTTCGCAAACGGGGTCTTATCGTGACGGCAGTGCACAACCATTGGTTATTTGACGATCCGCGCTTGATGTATATCCACTGGGAATCGGTTGATCGCCCGCTCGATTTCGCGAGAAAGGTAAGAGAAGCGTTCCGAGTGCTGGAAAAATAGAAATGATTAAGGGTTCCGCGACTGCGGAACCCTTCTTTGTGCAAGCAACCTGATTAAGACATCGAATTTGTTTTGCGGGCTTTCAGCGGAAAAGTGACGCGGTTTCTTAATACGGGGCGGCCCTTTCTCAGTTTCTTGGGCATGGTTTTGGGCATTTGCCGCGGCACGGGCTTTTTGTTTGTAGGGTTTGTGGGCAAGGCGATTGTTACATTCTCCGATGATTTACGTTGACTACTGCTGACTCCGATCAGGTTTACTGTGTGGTTGAAGACAAAGTTGCCGACATCGACCCGGTTCATCCCTACATTTCGGCAGGTGGTGCACCCTACGTTCCAACACCAATGGAAAGCTTGAAAGGGGACTTGGGTGAAGTATGGACCTGACCACACCAGCCTGTCACTCTCAGCGTAGTAAAAGAAGGTGCGGCCCCCGGCGTATCCGCTCCACACTTCTCTGAGTTGTCCCGGGTCCAACCGGAACCAGCCAATCTTCGCATAGGTGACAGGCCGGCAGTCTGAATTTTGATAGGCGTAGGCTACATATACGGTAGAGTTGGTGCTGTTGCGAAATAAAAGACCCATCGTCTCACTCCTTTGTCATGATTTCAGCACTCAGATCATTATATGAACCAGATGAAAAGGGGTATTGGACGGCTCACCCGCGAGAGGCTTGATTAACAAAAGAAATGGCGGGAGCCCGGTTTTCCTCCAGTAGCACTCATCGGGGAAAGATGTTCTCGCCTCCTCAAACGTGTCCATATGCATGAAAAAAAGGAGCTGTCCGTTGTCGGAAGCTCCTTTTGCGTTGAAGTTCTTCATTTGCCTGCACATTATGAGGTTGTGTTCATCGGCTGCGCACTGGGCAGGCTTGAGTGTAGTGATCGGTTTTGCTTGGCTGGGTTGCGCCGTCCGATCTTTGAAAGCAACAAGTACATGATGGGAACGATGTACAGCGTGAGCAGAGTGGAGGAGATCAGCCCTCCAATGACCACAACGGACAAGCCTTGGGTGATCGCATTCCCTTCGCCAATTCCCAATCCGGCCGGAATCAAGGCAAACACGGTGGCGCAAGCCGTCATCATGATTGGGCGCAAGCGAGTGCCTGCGGCTTCCAACAACGCGTCTTCCAGTTCCAAGCCGTCTGCCATCTGTTGATGAACCCGGTCAAGCAACACGATGGCATTGGTAACAACAATTCCGATTAGCATCAAGGCGCCGATCAGAGAGGCGACACTGATAGGCAAGCCGGCGATCCATAAGCCGACCAATCCGCCGATCACCGCGAACGGAAGGGAGAAAAGGATAGTGAACGGGGTTGTCGCTTCCTTAAAGGTGGCCAGCATGACCAAATAAACAAGAAGGGTCGCGCCAGCGATGGCGATGCCGATCTGTTGGAAGCTATCACTCATTTGTTGGGCGTCACCGCCAATGGTCACTTCCACTCCGGGCGGCAATTTTATTTCGCTGATGATGTTGCGCAACTCTGCGGAGAGGGCACCGGTGTCTTGCGTGACAGCATCTCCGGAGATGGTGGCGTACTGTTGGCCGTTTTCTTTTTGGATTTTGAGAGGGCCATCGATTTCTTTGACAGTGGCGATGGAACCGAGCTTAACCATTCTGCCGGATGGGCTTAACAATTGTAGATCTTTCAACTTCTGTACGAGATTGATTTGTGGTTTTTCAAGGCCCAACCGAATTTCCAACGACTGGTTGCCTTGTGTGATTTCGTTCACTTTGTCCGCTTTTAGCAAGGCGCGCACAGACATCGCCACTTGGCTGGCGGTCAAACCCTCGCTGGAAGCCTTTTGTTGGTCAATATCCACGTTCAACAATTTTTTTTGTTCGCTGAGATTATTGGAAACATTGGTTAACCCTTTCATCTGTTTCATACGTTGGGTTAATTCAGCTGCCACGGCTTGGATGTCAGAGATTCGCTCCCCTTTCACTACACTGGTGATCTGATTGGTAGAGGGGCCAAGGTTTTTTAGTTCCAGCACTTGAAGCTCGGCGTTTCCTTTGTGCCGCTGAAGCCTATGTCGGATGCGTTCGGCCATCGCGCTTGTGTCTGTGTCAGGCCGGAGGTTGACGAGCATGGAGATGTGGTTGGTATCTCCCGCCATCGGACTGTTTAGATTGCCGATCGAAGCTGACACCATTTGCACTTCGGGATGCGACTTTAGCTGGCTTTCAATCTCTTTGGCCTTCTGGTTGGTTGCGGACAGGGATGTGCCAGGAGGCAATGTCAGATTCACTTGCAAGGTTCGGTTTTGATCTGCCGGAATGAAGCTGGTGCCCACAACGGGGATCAAGCACAAGCTGCCTGCAAGCAAAGCAGCAGCGGAGATGAGGATGATGGCTTTATGCTGGAAGGCCCAATCCAGACTCGCTTGGTAGAATAGTACCACTTGGCTTTTTTTTCGGCGTCGGCGCGATCGCTTCTCTCCTTTGAGCAGATATTTGGCCATCAGCGGCACAACCGTGATGGAAACCACCAACGAACACAAGAGAGAGAAGACAATGGTCAAAGCGAAGGGGGTGAACAGCTTGCCGACCACGCCATCGATGAACCCCAGCGGTATAAAGACGATGACAGTGGTAAATGTCGACGAGGTGATGGCTGAGGCCACTTCTTTGGTCGCCGTTTGGATGAGAGAGACGGTCTCTCCGTTTGACTGCAATCGATGGCGGTGAATGTTTTCGATGACGACCAGACTATCATCCACGATCCTGCCGATGGCGACAGCGAGTCCCCCCAGAGTCATCACGTTTAGGGTGAGATCCGCTTGATCCAGGAAAATCAATGTCGCCATAACGGACAGTGGAATGGAGACGATGGAGATCACCACAGTACGCAGGTTGCGTAGAAACAACAAAATCACAAGCATGGCAAACAAGGCTCCCAAGAGACCCTCGCGAATAATGGTGTGAATCGAAAGCTTGACCATCGCCGATTGGTCGAGTAAGACGGAGATCGCCAAACCGGGGTGTTGTTTCATGAGAGAGGCAGTTTTTTCTTTCACCTTGTTAGCCGCATCGACGATGTTCCCATCAGGGTTTTTAAGCAATTCGATGTTGACGGAGGGTTTTCCGTTGACACGCGTGATCAGCGGTGCATCTTCAATTGATTCCGTCACGTTGGCAATTTGTGAAAGCTTGATGGTTTTGAGACTTTGTGATTGGGATGGAGCGGCCGTCTGAGCAGGAGTGGCCTGTCCTTTGCCCGGCTGAAGTTTGCCCGTGTTCTGTTCAGGTTTTGGCATGCGGTTTTGCAGTTGCTTCAGCTTGTCGTTCATTTTTTCCAGCGTTTTGGTCTCCGCGTCGACTTTTGGCTTCAATGTGGCGACGGTGGCTTTGGCCTTCTCGTCTTCAGGATGTTGTTTAAGCCAGAGCTGGGCGGCGTTTAACGCCAGTTGATCAGCCAATAATTTTGCTTGCAACTGTTGGGCGGCTTGCATCAGTTGCATTTGAGCCTGAAGCAGTCCCAGGCCTTGGCCCACTTGCCCTAATCCTTGGCCCAATTGTCCGACTGATTGCCCCAATCCCTGAAACCCTTGATCGATTTGCTTCATTGATTTCTGGAGGTTTTCCTGTGGATTGGGATATAGGGGGATGCGCAGGTTTTTCAATTGTTCCACGGAAGTGATTTTCTGGTCTATTTGTACAGGGCGGATGACGTCTTCCGCATGCACATCGCCGACGGGAATGGTCACGTTGTTCCCCTGCAATGCTTGTTGCACTTGTTGCACGGACAAATTGTACTTTTTGAGTTGGTCTTGCTTTAAGCGGACATAGACCGCTTTGGAGCTTTGCCCCTGGATTTCCGCTTTACCAACCTCTTTAATGCGTTTGAGGGCCGGTGTCATGGTTTGTTTGACCCATTGTTCCAATTCGGTGATCGATTGGGTTTTGCTGGTGACGCTCAAAATCATGAACGGTTTGGAGTTAAAGCCAAAGCGATTAAAGCTGGTCGGAGTCGTTTCTTTGGGCAGGCGTGTCTGTTCGATGGCGTTCTGCATCTCTTGTTTGGCTTGATTCAAATCGGTGTGAAAACCGTATTCGACCGCAACCATGGACACACTGTCAGAAGACATGGAAGTGACTTTTTTGACACCTTCCAGATCCTGCAAAGCTTGCTCAATCGGCTTGGTCACCTTTTCGTCCACTTCTTGCGGGGATGCGCCGGGATAGCCGGTGACAGCAGCGATGACCGGGATATCAATGTCGGGCATTGACTCCATTTTTAATTGAGTTGCAGTATAGACTCCGCCGGCGGTGATGAGAACAACCAACAAAAAAACCATGGCTGCGTTGCGTAACGAAAACTGGGTCAGTCCATCCACAATACGCACATCATTCTCTCCTTTATGTTGAACGGCCAGTAGCCTCTTTAAGATTAAGCAGGTATGTGCGCAAACGGTCACATGGCCCATTTGCGTTGATGGGAGGGAAATTTTTATGTTGGAAAAGGGACTTGCTACCGGTGGGAGGGGATCACCGTGGATTGCATTGAGGTGGGGTGGACCAAACCGGCGGATAATGGCAAAAGGTATATACTCTCATACCACCAATCTGACCATATCAAACCGTCCGGTTTATAAATTTGCCCATTTTGTTGTATTTTACAAAAATACCACCTTGCCGAAAGAGAGTTGTTTCGGTAAGCTTGCTTTATAAAAAGGGTTTTATTCCTTTTGTATTTTAGATTAACATGAACAGACTAGGAGAATCATTATTTAATATTACAGTCATCTTACACTTTTGAAAGGAAGCTTTCCGGTTGGGGCCGAAGGGGCGCCACATCTGCCGTTTCCCATATTGGAGAAATGAATTTGTCAATATCTATTTCCTAAATCTTTTTCTAAAAAAGTAAAAACATTCGAAAACAATTTTGAAAACAACTCCCTATCATAGCGCAACATATCATATTCTAAAGTTATGATTTTATCACACCTTAGAAGGAAGGGAACACCGTGAAGAACAGAATCATGATTTCTTCTATTATGATTCTTGCATTGATCGCCAGCGGATGTTCATCGACTGATGCGCAACAGGGCCAGGAGACCAATAAACAACCAGTGGCTAAAACCACCCAGTCGAATGAATCCGAGTTGAGCCCAGTAGATGTAGTGGAAACGGCTTCGCAAGAGGTGGCCAAGAAAAGCGCACCCGTGAGCCAAAAGACCAAACCAAACAAGGAAGACCTAAAGCATTTGGAGAAAGTGAACTATTACCAGAAATCGATCAAACAAAAGCCGTCGGCTGAGCAAAAAGCGTTGGCAGCCATCGACCGTGTGGCTAAACAGCATAAAGTCAATGTGAAACCGGACGTAAACAACAGCAAGTTCCGCGAGATGGTAGTGGCGGCAGCCACGAATATCCAGTCTCTCACCCCGGACGAAGCGAAAGCGGTGATTGACTATGCTAAAAAAGTGGACGCCTATGAGAATAGCAAAAAGAATGAAATCATTAAGCAAATGAAGGAAAAGGTCAACATGGGTGTGCCGCTGACCCAAGAAGACAAGGCATTGTTAGACGCTGTTACTCCCATTAAGCCGGGGCAAAAGTTGCAAGGGCCTCCGCCATCGAAAGACAAGCCAGGACAAGGTGGCCTGGAATTTCCGGGACCACAACAACCCAAAGAAGAACAGTCTGACAAACCGGTGCCGCAAGAGCCTAAACCAGGGCAACCTGATCAGCCAGCACCGCAAGACCCCAAATCCGGTAACCAGTACGATCCTATCAAGGCTAGGGATTATGCTTACCAATGGTGGAACAAGCGTAATAATGAACAATACAATTATTATTCCCGAGTGAGCGGCGGTTGTTATGATTGCTGGGCAGACTGCACCAATTTTGTGTCACAAGCGATCAAAGCAGGCGGCATTGAGGAGAGAAGAAACGGCACGTATTGGTATTACAGCGATACAAAACCTTCATACGCTTGGGGAGTAGCCAACAGCTTCTACAAGCATTTTAAAGAGAGAGCACAAGAGGTGAAGAGTTGGAAAGACTTGTCGGTGGGGGATGTGGTGAATGTCGACTTTGACCATGACGGCGACATCGAGCATTCTGCTATTGTCACGAAAGTCGACATGTGGGAAGTCTATATCACCCAGCATACCAGCGATAAAAAAGATGCTCCTCTGTCTCCTTGGCTGAGAGCCGGGTATGATGTGTATGCTTGGAAGATGAGCACGGCAAATTTGAAATAAATGACAAGATATTAATGTTGCGAGATAGTCTTTAATAGATGTTCAACTATATGACGATCGGTCCTGATTTACAGGACCGATCGTTTTTAGGTTGTGATGTGTGTCAGTCTCTGCACCGGAACAAATTCCAAATAGAAGGCCGGCAAGCAGGGGGATTGTCTCCGGCAGGTGGCGGATCGTCTGGCTGGGGCGTGGTCGGCGTGGATGGTTCCTGTGGATTGGGCAGCTCCGTCGGTGTGTCAGGTGTTGTAGATGCCGAGGGCCCATCCGGTGTATTGTCAGCAAAGGGTAGGGGAGTGTCCGCCGTTGTCGACTGTTGCTGAGGCTGGTTGTTGGCATTGCCAGCAATAGCTACTAACGTATGTGGTTTGGATGATTGCTGTTCGTCAAGCTCTATTGCGATGTTCGGTTTGCTCCGAGAAATAAACATCCCTGTTGGAGAGGGTGACGCTTGGTAAGAAGCGGCGGAAGTCCGTTTGTCCTGGAGGAGGATGATCCAACAAACGACACCGACAAGGGACAAGGAACAGACCGCTATTAAAACAAACTGAGTTGTACGAGGATTCTGCCTTTTTGTGGCGGGGTCTTCTTTTTGTTTCTCTATATAATGGCTTTCCAAAAGGGTGTGCTTGATGGGTTTGCGATGGGGCGACAGCAAATGACTGCGCTTTCTTGAATGATTGTCCATGCGAACAAGCTCCTTCAGATGGTCTCTACGCCACCACATGGTAGCATAATTACACCGCTATTCCAATCATGTTGCTTATGTTTAACAATATCGTTATCTTATCAGTGGTCAAAAAAGGGTAATTTTGCTGTCGTTTGACGATTAACAAACAAAATGGCATATATTATTGACTGATATCTAATCATCGTAGTAAAATATTATATTTATTTGTAATCGATCCTCAGATGTGCTATGATTAATCATAGCGTTGAATTGGGGGTGGTTGCATTGTTTCAGGTTGGTGACAAAATCATGTATCCGATGCATGGCGCAGGTGTGATTGAAGCAATTGAAGAAAAAGAGATTTTAGGTGTGAAGCAAAATTACTACGTGCTCAAAATCACGACAGGAAGCATGCAAGTGATGATTCCGGTGGAGAAAGCAGAGGAATTGGGTATCCGAGCTGTTGTCGATGCATGCGAACTGGATGATATTTTGCGCAATGCAGCAAAACCGGATTCCGACCCATCCACCCAGTGGAATCATCGGCATCGTGTGTTCCTGGATAAAATTAAAACGGGCAACATTCATGACGGGGTGGAAGTAATTTGCGAATTGGCTTCCCGCAGTCTGACCAAAACATTGAGCCGCGGTGAAAAAGCAGTATTGGATCAAGCAAGGCAAATCTTCATCAGCGAGATGATGTTGGTGAAGGGGATTACTGAAGATGAAGCTAATGACTTGTTGGATCAAATGGTCAGCTGTTGATCAAGGCTGATGGGGAAAGCTGTTAGCTAAAACGCCAACAGCTTTGAACCATGGATGAGAAGGGGGAATTTTTATAATTTTTCTACGTTGGCAGCTTGCATCCGTCCTTGGTCGTTTTCGACGATGTTGAAGCTGACGCGCTGGCCTTCATCTAATGTTTTGAACCCTTCTCCCTCGATTGCGGAATAATGCACGAAAACATCATCATTTCCGGGAACCTCGATGAACCCATATCCCTTTTCAGCATTAAACCATTTTACTGTGCCAGTTGTTTTACCCATATGAATAACCCTCCCAAAAACAATCATGCGGACGATGAAATCTACATGTCTTAGGGTCTTTCCATCATCGCATGTTTAATATAAGTATCTCCTGATGAAAAGCGATTAACCCGAGAATTATTACCAATCTACAGCGTTACCTTGGTTAGACAATTGGTTTGGGTGCATAAAACGGAATATTCGGTCTTTTTATATAAAATGTTTACAAAAATCAAATACGTAATTTTCCTGATGAAAGTCGGGATGATGGACAATGGGAGAGAGAACGGGGGTTACCCCGGGATGCGAAAAGGAGATGAGCAAAGTGAAACGATGGCTGAAATGCGGTGTCATTGCAGTGTTGACAGTCGGCCTGATCAGCGCACTCCCTTTGGAGGGGCAAGCCATGACAAAGAAGCCCAATCCGTCGGATTCAATCTTAAACATTGCGCATCGGGGAGCATCCGGGTATGCTCCGGAACATACGATTCCCGCATATGCCTTGGGCCAGAAAATGAGAGGCGATTATATTGAAATTGACTTGCAGATGACCAAGGACGGCCATCTCATTGCGATGCATGATGAAACGGTGGATCGCACTACCAACGGCACCGGCTGGGTTAAGGATATGACGCTGGCGGAAATTAAAAAGCTGGATGCGGGATCTTGGTTCAATGAAAAATACCCCGCCTTGGCCAATCCTGCCTATGTTGGATTGAAAGTGCCTACTTTGGAGGAAGTGATTCATCGGTTTGGCCGCAACGCACGGTATTATATTGAAACAAAAGCGCCAGAAGTATATCCAGGAATGGAAGAGGAGTTGCTCCGAGTGCTTAAACAGACAGGACTCATAAACGGGCGCGGGCGTACGAACAAGGTGATTATTCAGTCGTTTAGTCAGGAAAGCCTGTTGAAAGTGCATCAGCTCAATCCGCGAATTCCGCTGGTTCAATTGCTCTGGTACGAAACGGCGGGCACGGCGCAAATCACGGATGAAGAGATTAAAAACATCAAACGGTACGCGGTAGGCGTGGGGCCAAACTACGACAAAATTGACCAAGCCTACGTTAGCAAGGTGCGGCAGGCCGGTTTGGAAATCCATCCATATACAGTGAATGAACCGTCGGAAATGAAGAAATTGATTCGCTGGGGCGTCACGGGCATGTTCACCAACTATCCAGACCGCCTACATCAGGTGTTATGCGAAGAGCAGAAAGACTAAAGTCCAATAAAGCTTCCGGGCCACTCCACTACAGGATTAAACCGCCGTTATGGCGGTTTTTTTGATGGAGGAGGGATGGTTTCCAAATGTAAAAATTTGTTCGCATTTTATTCTTGAAAATAGCAGTAATCTATTTTAGTATATAAATCATTCGTGAGACGAAGTATTAATAAGCCTAATGATTATTTAGAGGGTGGAAACCGATGGACGATGGCAAGATCGGGGAGCACCTGCTAAGACTGGTGCAACTGTATCGAGATGGCCTTTATCTTTATCACCAGATATTGCAATACCAATATAAAGAGATGGGCCTCACCATGTTGCAAGCGAAGATCATTCATCTGTTGAAGCGAGATGGTCCCCAGCCATTGGGCCAAGTGAGTCGAAGGTTGGATATGCCCAACAGCTCACTTAGTGAAATTGTTGACCGGTTGGAGGATAGGGGATTGTTGTGTCGCGAGCGGGATCAAAAAGACCGGCGGGTGGTACGGGTTCATTTGAGCCCGGCTTGCCTAAAGTGCTTAGAAGCGCTGGAGGAAAGGGAGGTCCAAATGTTGCGTCAGATGTGGCCTCATGCGGAGTTGGATGATATCTTCCTGTTGACTGAGAAATTGAGTCGGTTTGTGAAGATACTAAGCAAAACCATAGACAAGGGAGTAACAGTGAGATGAAACGCCTGACGATCCATTTGGTTATATGGACTTTTGTGCTTGTGGCGTTTGGCGGCGGGGGGTATTACTTTCAACAGCAAGCGCGATATGTGATTACCGATCGTGCGCAAGTGTGGACGGATACCGTTCCCGTGGTGCCGCCGGCGGTTGGCAAGCTGACGGAGTGGACGGTTCACACTGGGGACCGGGTGGAGCGCGGTGCCCGGCTGGGCATGCAAGAAGCGACCCAACCGGGCGTTGCTGCCACTCCTATCACCTCACCCATTTCTGGTGTGGTGTTGCTGACGCATGCTGTGCCGGGGCAAGTGGTGCCAGCTGGCCGTCCCCTGGCAGTGGTGGCAGATTTGTCCCAAACCCATGTGTTGGCCTATGTGGATGAAAAAGATGTGACTGACATCCGCCTAGGGCAATCCGTGGAGATCAAATTAGCCTCTGATAGAGGGCAAACAATGACCGGCCGTGTCGCAGAAATAGGCAAAAAGGCTGGCGACGATTCGGCCGGTAGATCAGAGCAAACCGAAGGAAAAACCGTTCAGTACGTGCCGGTTAAAATCACGGTGGATCAAGCCGTGGCAATGAAATTGATTCCAGGCGTGAATGCCAGCATCAAGCTGGAGCGCTCTTAAATATTACAAACGGAAGGTGAACAGATTGAAAACCGGGAGATTATTATTATTGAATGCCGTAATCTTCATTGTGATCGTGGCATTGGGCATTGGTGGATACAACTATTATTATAACGCCACCCATTTCATTGACACTGAAGACGCTCGGGTAGCGGGAGATATTGTATCGGTAGCAGCTCCGACCAGTGGCGTACTTGCGAATTGGAAAGGGAAAGAAGGAGAGCAAGTCACAAAAGGACAAGTGCTAGGCAATGTAATGGTAGGGAATCGGGCGACGGAGATTGTTTCTCCGATTGCAGGCACGATTGTGCAAAGCAAAGGAATCGATGGACAAATGGTAGCCCCAGGTCAAGTGATGGCTCAAGTCGTTGATTTGGGTCAACTGTATATTCAAGCCAATATTGAAGAAACAGAGATCAAAGATATACAGATTGGGCAAGAAGTAGATATTGTAGTCGATGCAGAAAAGGAAACGGAAATCGACGGGAAAGTCGTGCAAATTGGGAAAGCGACCAATTCGCTGTTTTCTTTGATGCCGCAACAATCGGCCAGTGGTGACTACACCAAAGTGGTACAGCGAATTCCGGTGAAGATCGAGATGGAGCGGTATCCGGATTCGTTGGTTCCAGGCCTGAGTGCGACGATTCGTATTCATAAGTGATATGGCCAAACGGTGCAGAAAGGAGGGAAACGATGGAAGACAAAAATAAATCAGGAATTGCCCAACATATCCCTTTGTTGTCGGTGTTAATGTTGGGGATGTTTTTGGCAGTGTTGAACCAAACCCTGCTCAATGTGGCGATCCCGCATTTGATCAATGAGTTTCATGTAGAAGCGACGACGGCGCAATGGTTGTTAACCGGATATATGTTGGTCAATGGGATTTTGGTTCCCTTGTCCGCGTATTTGATTGAGCGCTTTGGAGTTCGCGTCCTGTTTTTGGCAGCCATGGTGTTTTTCACTGGAGGTGCGCTGTTGTGCGGGATTGCCCCCAACTTTTCGACCATGTTGTTAGGGCGTTTGATCCAAGCCGTGGGCGGTGGGATTTTGATGCCGCTGGTCATGGTGATTATCTTGTCTGTCTTTCCTCCCGAAGCACGGGGGAAAGGCATGGGGATTTTTGGTCTGGGGATGATGTTCGCCCCCGCGGTGGGCCCCACATTGTCCGGTTGGGTGATTGAACACTACAGTTGGCGCATTTTGTTTAATGGCATGGTGCCTTTAGGGACGCTGGTAATTGTGTTGGCGGCCTTCATGTTGCGTGATCCCCGCAAGCGGGAAAAACCGCGTTTCGATTTGTGGGGAACGCTTACCTCTTCACTCGGATTTGGTTTGTTGCTGTATGGGTTGAGCGAAGCCGGTACCAAGGATTGGGATCATCCGCTGGTGGTGGGATCGCTGGCGGTGGGGGCTTTTTCGATCTTTTTGTTTGTGGTGTTCCAGTTGAAATCCTCAACACCTATGCTTGACTTTCGCGTGTTCACATACGATATGTTCACGTTGTCTACGGTGATCAGTGTGATTGTCACGATCGCGATGTTCGCAGGGATGTTTCTGTTGCCGATCTATCTCCAGAATCTACGCGGCTTCACACCCCTGGAATCCGGCCTGCTCATGTTGCCGGGGGCGATCATCATGGGTGTTATGTCCCCTATTTCGGGATCGATGTTTGATAAGATTGGACCACGGCCCCTGGCGGTGTTGGGACTGTTCATCACCACAGTCACCACCTATGAATTTACCCATTTGACGTTGCAGACGAGTTATACCTTTATTTTGATTCTCAACATGGTGCGTTCGTTTGGGATGTCATTGTTGATGATGACGATCATGACTGCCGGATTGAATCAGTTGCCACCACAGTTGAACAGTCACGGAACGGCGATGTCCAATACATTTCGGCAAATAGCCGGTTCGATGGGGATCAGTGTGATGACCACCATTTTCTCGATGCGCACCCATTTCCACTTGGGCAAGTTGGGCGAGCAAATGAATGGGATGGATCCGGTGTTCAGCCAGGCTTTTTATGATAAGGCGAGTGAAGTGGCTAGCGCGACAGGTTTGCCGATCGCTAATGCTCAGGAAACAGTCGCCTCGCTTTTGGTGGGGAAAGCCAACCAGATGGCGGCGGTCATGGGAATCAACGACGCTTTTTGGTGGGCAACTGGATTTGCTCTGATTGGAATGATTTTGAGCTTTTTTATGAGGGATGTACGGAAAGATCAGCACAAGACAACATAGTCACATCAGAGAAAGGTAAGCGGCGGATAAAGAGAAAGACCGCATTTACAAAATGCGGTCTCAGTAAGAGAGGCTGACTGAGGTGTCTGGGTGAATCTGTTCTAGACAAACGAATTTTATATAAAACTTGTTACAAATGTTATACAAAAGCTTATAAAAATGTGCATAAATCAAGAAACCTACCCGTTTATTGGATGGGGGCTTGTGTGTTTACATCCTCTTCATTTGCCGGTTTCAATGGAAAGATGAGTCGGATCACGGTCCCCTCCCCCACGCGGCTTTCCGCTTTCACTCGACCCCCCATGGCTTCCACCATGTTTTTGACCAATGCGAGGCCTAGTCCGGCGCCTTGTGAGTGGCGCCCGGATTTTCCCCTGTAATACCGCTCAAAGATGTAAGGGAGATCTTCCTCGGGGATTCCGCTTCCTGTATCGATCACTTCAATTGTCAATTCGGTGCCGTTTGTCTGGCAGGACAGCATGATCATCGCTCCTTCTGGGGTGTGGCGCAAAGCGTTGCGCAACAGGTTTTGCAGGATTTGTTCCAGAATCTTGGCATCGGCTTGGATCGGTGGAAGATTTGGTCCCAGATCCAATTCCATAGCGATTTTCTTTTTTTGCCAAGCGATACGGGAAAATCCGGCGTGCAATTGCTTTAAGAGAGGCGGAATCTCGCACGTTTCGATCTCCAACGTTGATTCCAGTGATTGTTTGTCATCTTGAATCGCAGCAGAAAACAGTTCATCAATTAATTGTTTTAGGCGAATGGTTTCCCGTTTCAACAGGGCGATGTCCACCGGCTCATTCCCTTCCGGTTGCTGATCCAGTAGCTCCAAGTAGCCGAGCAGGATGGCAATAGGATTCCGCAATTCATGGGAGACATCAGCTACAAATTCCCGTTTCCCCATCAATAAATTTTCCACTTGCCGTTTCTCTTTTGCCAAATGGTTCGTCGTTTCTTCCAGGCTGGCGGCCACTTGATTAAGTTGCTGGCTTAACACGCCTAATTCGTCTTGTTGTTGGTCTTTGATCCGGGCTGATAATTTGCCAGTAGACCAAGCGTGTGCCGCCAACGCCACCTCGCCGATGCGGAGTGTAAGCGGTTTGGCACGCAGATAGGCGAAGGGCAGCGCAAGCAGAAAAGCGACGCCGATCGTCAACAAGATCAATGGAATAGAGAGCAATAAAAAGAGAGACATGACCAATACTACTGTGTCCACATAAAAGAAATCATCAAACTTAATGATTTGGCACACCACGCCGACGACGGTTCCTTTATCGCCGCGCACGGGTGCTCCGGTCATATGTATGCTCCCGCTTTTGATGGGAATGCTGTCCATCTTCCCTTTGCGCACAATTTGTTTCACAAATTTCTTTTCTTCATCGGAAACAGGCGGAACTGCCGGTTCTTTGGATGGTTTGTGGTGGCAGTTTGAGGCTAACAATCGGCCTTGCCTGTCGTAAATTCGCCAGTGCCGTTCCAGTTTGTACGTGGTGTACTTGAAGATCACCTGATCCCAAGCGGTTTCCGGAACGTGTTTGATCCACTCGGGGAGTTGGGCGATTAAGCGAGTTGAACTCATCATGGGTGCTGCCATGGTTGCCATTTTTTCCGTTTCTTGCTCGCCGCGGACCACTTGTGGAATGAAAAAAGAAAGGATGTAGAACAAAACCACGCAGATCAACAGGATGACCAGAAACAAGAATAACGAAATGTGAGACAATGTCATCTGTCTGACTAAGCGGTTGGAAGCCCATTGCCACAGCCGATTGAGCAACAGGAATAAGAGTCGAAATGTAAGAAACATAGCAAATGCTAAAAACAACACAAATAGAATATCTTCAAGCGGCTCCTGGTTTTGGTAGAGCAACTCGGAGTATTGCCGGTAGATGGAGGAGCGGGCCAACAGCTGTTCCATGATCCATTCGGTGACGATGACCATCCCCAAGTAGGGCAAGAGGAAGTTCAACCATTTCCGCGCGCCGTCCAGCCCTCTGCCCCCGCTCCGCAGGCGGTAAGCAGGCCACATGCTCATCCATAATTCAGGTATGAAGGTCAGTACATAGACAATAGCTAATTCGTTCAGCGTATCGATATTCCATATGATTAAAATGAGATATAGCAAAATAAAAGGGCAAAAAGCTTCGATCAGCGTGCGCTTGACCGTGGCTGTTTTAAATCCTCTCGGCTGCAAAGGGTTCCCTCCCTTCGGGCTGTTTGCGTCTCTGGTCATTCCTTGGATCAAGAATCGTTTTTGTCGGCAACGAATTTATACCCGGTTCCCCATACAGTTTGTAATGAAGCAGAGTAAGGTTTCAATTTGCTTCGCAGACGAGAAATGTGCGTGTCGACGGTGCGGTCGAATCCCTCATATGTAATGTCCCACACTTTCTCCAACAAGTACTTGCGGCTGAACACACGTCCTGGATGCTTGAGGAAAAGGTAGAGGAGCTCGTATTCTTTAGGAGTGAGATCAAGCAGACGTTGATCGATGGATACTTCTCTTTTTTCCGGATCAAGTTGGATGAACCCATAGTCCAATTTCTGCGGCGTATGAATAGGAGAGGTTCCTGGCTGGTGCATCATGGCCATCCGCCGCAATAAAGACCGCACCCTTGCCCGTAGTTCCCCCATGCTAAACGGTTTTGTCATATAATCATCCGCTCCGACATCCAGTCCCCAAATTCGCTCCATTTCATGTCCCCGCGCGGTGAGCATGATCACGGGAACGACCGAAGACTCACGCATTTTCCGGCAGATTTCCACTCCTTCCATATCAGGCAGGTTCCAATCCAAAATCACTAAATCAGGCTGTTTCTTCTGCCACAACTCCATTCCCGCTTGACCATCGGAGGCAATGAGGGTGTCATGCATATCCAGATGCAAATGCCGGGCGATCAGATGGGACAAATCGCTTTCGTCTTCCACTATCAATATGGTCGCCATTTGTTTCCACCTCCTGTAAACCGTGATCGGTCAATTAATTTCAGAAAATTGGACAAAGGGGTTTGCCGAGTCATTAAAGTTTGTTTCTTTCCTCATGGTACCGGAGCAGAATCGGATATTCAATCATTAATGGTATGTTTCCCTTTTTATACAACAGTTTCTATAAGCATTAGAAAAAGTTTTGTAATATGTAATGAATATAATGGGTTGGTTACGCAAGGAGGGCAAACTGCCCACATTTAGATAGATATGGGAGGGAAGCCTAGTGCAGTTTATCGGCTGGGCATTGAGCTTGATCTTGATTTCAACCGCGTTATCGCCTGTGCCGCAACAAACGTATGCAGCGGGAAAGGATGACTACACCCTGATGGTGTACATGGTGGGGTCTGACTTGGAAAGTGGTAGCGGTTTTGCAAGCAAAGATCTGCAGGAAATGATGAAAGTCGGATCGACACAAAAAACTAACGTGATCGTAGAAACCGGAGGTTCCAACCAATGGAGACAAAAGGGGATCAGCAATAAATACAATCAACGTTGGTTAGTCAACAAAGGGAAGCTTCAACTCTTAAAGAAATTGGAAAATCGGGACATGGGGAAATCGAGCACATTGAGCGATTTTATTACATGGACGGTAAAAAATTATCCAGCTAAAAAGTACGCCATCGTCTTTTGGAACCACGGTTCAGGAGCGGTGCAGGGGTATGGTGCGGATGAATTGCACAATTACAACGCGCTGAGGCTGAACGAATTGCGACAGGCATTTGAGACCGCCCGCAAAAAAACAAATGTCCAATTTGACTTGATCGGATTTGATGCTTGCCTGATGGCCAGCTTGGAAATCGGTCAATTGCTACAGCCGTATGGAAAATATTTGGTTGCTTCTGAAGAGTTGGAACCGGGCCATGGCTGGAACTATACTCCCATTGCTAATGCCATTGCAAAAAATGGTGCCATCACTGGGGACCGATTGGGAAAAGTGATCTTGGACGGCTTTAAAAAGCAGGCGCAAGCAGAAGAGACGGTGGAAGATATCACTTTATCAGTGGTTGATTTGGCCAAGCTAAACCCGGTGGTCACTGCGTTCAGAGACTTGGTAAAAGCGATGAATGCAGATGTTGGGAAAGTGGAGCAAGTGAAATGGATCGCAAAGCAACGTTACATCACTGAGGACTATGGGGATGTGGGAGGAGAGGGCAGTTCTGATATGGCTGACTTGGCCGATCTGGCGGCTAATTTGTCCGCGCGGTATCCGAAACAATCGGCTGCGGTGGCCAAGGCTATCAAGAATGCGGTGAAGCATAACCTCAACAGTCCGGGAAATGCCAAAGCTAAAGGCATTTCCATCTATTTTCCGTCCAAAGACAAGACACATTTCAAACGCAATCTGAATATATATGACAAATATGACATCAATCCCACTTATGAGACGTTCTTAGGCTCTTACATCAACCACTTGTTGAAAAAGAAGAGTGGTATCAAATTCAACAACGCCACCCCGCGGGCTAAGAAAGAGGTGTCTCCGGCCGGGTATGGGCCCACAGTGGAAGTAAAAGTAAACCAAGAGCAAGCCACTTCCATTGTGGATGTGCGGGGTGTGCTGAGCCTAGCGGTGTCAGGTGCAAAAGACAAAGTGCGCCTTTTGGGGATCCAGGGAGATCAAGTTGGGTTGGATGACAAATCAGGAACCATCCGTGGGCGCTGGGCGAATGCTTGGCCTACGCTGGGTGGGGAGTATGTGCCCATGAAAGAGTTGAATAAACAAGGAAACTATGTCATTTATGCGATTCCGGCCGAATTGAACGATGAGGACATGGAGCTGATTGTTCTGTTTAACCAATCGGGACAATCATATGAAGTGTTGGGTGGATGGCGCGGCATTGACGCGGAAACAGGCGTGGCCGACCGCAATTTGACCCCCATCCAATCAGGAGACAAGTTGACCCTCATGTATCTAGAATATGATAAGAAGACAGCCCAAACCAAAATGGTGGCAGGCAAAACATTTGTTGTGTCGCAAGGTTTGCAGGTGGAGACCAAGCCATTGCCCAAAGGGAAATACGCCTACGGGTTTTATCTCACTGATTACACGCAACAATCAGTTTTGTCCGATCTGACGCCAATCAAATAAGTGAGCGATGGAGATAAGCTCCCTGATAACCCAGGGAGCTTTTTATATGGTTATAAGTGATCATCGCGTGATTTGGGTAGTGGCCCAATTGACTTTACATTAAGTAATCGGTCCAAGCCTATTTATCCCTCGCCCATGGCACGTTGCCCCATCTATCCCTTGATACTTAGGGGATAAAACCGGGTGTTGCCTTTATTTCTGCCACCCAAAATATGGAGGGATATTTCCTGTTTAATTTACCTTATTAAGGTATCAATGTATTATTTTCGGCACCTTTCATCCTCATTTGCTCGTTTTTCAGGGTTAATAAGCACAATAAAACACCAAATAACAATCATAAAAATATACATATTATTTAGTTATTTTATCAAATAGTATACTTTTCATATTTTAAGTTGATAGTTTTGTCATCAAAATGGGGAGATCAAGTTGGAGACGAACCCATCGCGAGCGATATGAAGCGGGTAACGTTCTTAATTTATATGGTTTTTGTAGAGATAATTCAGATGAGATTTTCTCAGGTGGTGAGTTCGCCTCAGGGTGGGTATTCAGTTGAAGTTCGTGATGTATTTAAAAATTAATTTTATTATTAAATAGCATATTTTATCCAAGGTGCTTTATAGAAGTGATGGAAATTCATTTCTTAAAGTGTGTATTTTTCCTTATCAAAGCAGAATGTTGAAAAAGCCACGGATGTTAAGTATCCGTGGCGTCATGATTTAGATGTGTGTAGTGAGGGTTGTTGGGCGGCAATGCCGCTATGTGGTTAAAAAGGTGTCTGATCAAGTTGCCGCGCCTGGGCACCGGAAAGGCACGGAGACAGCTCGACGAGGTCGATTGCGATGCCCAGTTTTTCATATAAGCGCCGGAAGTAGGATGCCGCTTGTTGGACGTTTTCGCAGGCGGCCAAGAGTGTTGGCCCGGCACCGCTCAAGGCCACGCCATACGCCCCGTGATGCCGTGCTTCTGCAATCGCTTCTTGCAATCCAGGCACGAGCGGAAGCCGATAAGGCTGATGAAACAAATCATTCATCGCTACGGAAAGGAATTCCCATCGTTTTTGTAACAAGGCGGCTACCAGCAGATTGGCCCGGCTACTTGATAGGATGGCATCTTCTTTGGAATAGGACTCAGGCAACACGCGGCGAGCCTGTTCGGTGAAGAGCATTTGTTGCGGGATGACGGCTAAAAACGGCAAATCAGGGGGAGGGCAAGGGAGGATGTGAGCCTGTTCTTCGTCCCAGGTGCCGACCACCATTCCACCGTAAAGGGAGGCCCCCACATTGTCGGGATGCCCCTCCCACCGTATGGCGCGTTGTAACAACTCCTGTTTGGACCACTTTTCACCTAACATCCGGTTGGCGGCCAGGTAAGCGCCGACGATGGCTGCCGCGCTACTGCCGAGTCCCCGTGCCAAAGGGATTTCGTTTTCGATCTCCAATGTGAAGGGGGGAAGTTCTGTCTGGGCTTCCGCAAATGCCTGTTTCATCACGTTGATGATCAGGTTGTTCTCATCCAGGGGAATATCCTTTCCTGCTCCGGAGACGACACGAATGTGTAAGTGGGTGGCAGGCGAAAAACGCAAACGCAGATAACGATTAAACGCCAACCCGACTGAGTCGAACCCGGGACCTAGATTGGCGGTGCTACAAGGAACAGATACTTCAAAAGGAGCGAACGACATCATCGCGTAAGACCCCTCTCCATGACGACATGCTGAAGAATCGCTTCTTTGCTACAGGGGATGACTTCCAGTTTGACATCGAGTGATTCCAAGGCGGTGGTAGGATCTTTCAATCCATTTCCGGTCAAGACGCATACAACGGTAGATCCAGCGGGCAAGCAGTCTTGACGGTGTTGTTTTATCACCCCGGCAACGGAGGCGGCGGAAGCCGGTTCGCAAAACACTCCCTCCATGCGGGCGATCATACGGTAGGCGTCCAAGATTTCCTCATCTGTCACACTGCCGATCAATCCTTTGGATTCTGTTGCGGCGGCCACGGCTGTTTGCCAGCTGGCGGGATTGCCGATACGGATGGCGGTAGCGATGGTTTCCGGATCTTCAATCGGCACTCCACGCACGATCGCGGCGGAACCTTCGGCTTCAAAGCCCCACATGTTAGGCAGATGTTGGATGCGACGCGCTTGGGCGTATTCGTTAAAGCCTTTCCAGTATGCGGTGATGTTGCCGGCGTTGCCAACCGGGATGGCCAAGATGTCCGGGGCTTGTCCCAGTTGGTCGCACACTTCAAAAGCAGCCGTTTTTTGCCCTTCGATGCGATAAGGGTTGATGGAATTCACCAAGGTGATGGGATATTCATCAGTAATTTCGCGCACAAGCTCCAACGCCTGATCAAAATTTCCTTCCATCGCCAACACTTTGGCTCCGTACATGACAGCTTGGGATAGTTTCCCTAAGGCAATATGTTGATGGGGAACCACAACGTAACAGTCAAGCCCCAACTTAGCGGCATAGGCAGCGGCCGAAGCGGATGTGTTGCCGGTAGAGGCGCACATGACTGCCTGACTCCCTTCTTCTTTGGCCTTGGCTATGGCCAGAACCATGCCGCGGTCTTTAAACGAACCGGTGGGATTGGCCCCTTCAAATTTAAGGTACAGTTGAACACCGAGTTCCTGGGAGAGTCGGGCCGCGTGATAAAGCGGGGTTTCCCCTTCATATAAAGTCAAAGCGGGCGTCTGCTCTGTGACTGGCAAAAACGGACGGTATTTTTCCAAGATTCCTTGTCTCATTGCATCGATCCCCTTTTTTGATTGTGATCTGGTTGACATGGGCGATGTGACAATGTTCTTCTAGAAAATACATATGTTCATTCGTTGCGAACATTTTACCTTTGCTTGCATACTTCTTCAAGATATTTTTTGATAAAGATTTGTTGTGTTGTTGTTGCGTTTGGGGATAGGATAAGCAGCTTTTTATATTTGGGAACGTGTTACAAATAAGCGGGGAAGGAGTGCAACTTAGACCGGTTGAAAGGAGTCATATGAGGAAAGGGATAAATATCTGTTAGTAATTAGAAGTATGCGGAATAGAAATGGAATAAAGACTTATTGAATGAACAGGCAGAATTAGGGTTTTTACTGGGAAAATAGGGATGGTTTAGTGAGTGATTCCACATTAGGGTGTAAACTGGGCACAATATATTGTGGATAATGTGGATAAGTATGTGGATATGTTGATTGAGCTGGGGATAAAGTTATGTTGTTTGTGGATGAATTTATTCTTTAAAGAACAAAACCTTCGGCTGGGGGGCAGGGAACATGGAGTCGGACGCAATCATTGAAAAAACGGTTGACTATGTGAAGGAAACACTGCGGCAACAAGAGGGAAGCCATGATTGGTTTCATATTGAACGGGTGTGGAAAAATGCGATCCGGTTGGGAAAGGCGGAACAGGCGGACATGTTGGTGGTTCAGTTGGCGGCACTGTTGCATGATATCGCTGACCACAAGTTTCACGGTGGAGATGAAACAGTGGGGCCCCGTATGGCTGAGGAATGGCTGACTGGATTAGGTGTGGATGAGGAAGTAGTAAGGCACGTTTCGCAGATCATCGCTGATCTCTCTTTTAAAGGTGCTCATGTTCAAACGGAGATGAAAACCAAAGAGGGCATGGTTGTCCAAGACGCGGATCGGTTGGATGCCATTGGGGCTATTGGGATCGCCCGCGCTTTCGCTTATGGGGGGTACAAGGGACAACCCCTGTATGATCCGGAGATCCAGCCGACACTCCATGCCTCGTTCGCGGAATACAAACAGGCTCAAAGCACATCAGTCAACCATTTTTATGAGAAACTCCTGCTGTTGAAAGACCGGATGAATACGGAAACGGGAAGGAAGTTGGCTGAAGAGCGCCATGCGTTTATGGAACGGTTTTTGGAGGAATTACAACTGGAATGCGGAGTGTCTTTCGTTCAGCCGAAGAGCGAAAGATCAGGCTTGGTTTGATGAAACGGGCCGCACGTCGGCCGATCGGGAGGGATCACCTTGAAAAAAGCGGTTTTGTTTTGGAGTGCAGGCATATGCGCTGTCGGGCTGTTGCTGTGGTGGGGGAATGAAGCGTTGCGTCCCTCGAAGCGGGGAATTACTATCATGGCGGAACCGATTGTAGCACAAACTCTGAAACAGATGACTCAGGATGCCGCCCTGATCGTGGTAGCAGTGCATCAAGGCGAGGTGGAGCGGCCATCGACTGGTTCTTCCATGCAGACCAAAGTATTTTCGTTTGAGGTTCGGGATACATTGAAGGGGGATGCGCCGGATAACATTTATGTGCGCGTGCCTTATCGCCATGTCGAGACATTGAGTGTGGATGGGGAAAAAGTGCAGGTGGCGCTGAAAAGACCGAAGTACATCGCACCCAAGACTGGCGAATCGATGGTATTGTTTTTGTCCCGGCGCGATGCTGACGGAACTTACTTACCGGCTTTTCAACCATTCATGATTGCACGGGATGGGCGAGGAGTGGCAAATCTTATGATCGGCAGAAACAACCAGTCCACTGTAGAGCTTTCAGATGGCACCCGTGTGACATTAAAAGAAGAGGTGCAGATTAAGGATGAGATAACGGGCCGATCCTTTGCAGAAGTGATCGAGGAGATTGAACAGTTGACAAAAAAACAGCCTGGTTCATAAAAACCAAGCCGTTTTTTGTCTTTAATCATCAAATTCTACTTCGAGCTCGAGGCCGTCTTCGTTTAGTTCCAACTCCACTTCGACACCGCCGATTTCAATTTCCAACTCGTTCTCATCCACTTCAATTTCAACATCGAACGGTTCAAATAAGCTCATCTTGTCGGCTCCTTCATCGTTGGAATTTGATACACTTCTATTATAGGTGATCAGTAGGGCGAGAGAAGAGGAGAATATTTAAAAATAAGCGAAAAGAAGCAGGCGGCGTATGACGGATATTACGCTACCAGTGAACGGTGATAATTTACGGCGTTAGGCTGTCCTAGTATAATAGGAAAAGAAATGAAACCATACTAATAGGGAGCCCTTCGGCCTGGGCTCCCTATTAGTATGAACAAGAGGGGGAGAGAAACGATATGAGCCCAGCGGTGATAGCGGTTACGGTCTTTTTAATTGTTTATGCATTTATTATCACTGAAAAATTGAATCGGGCTGTTGTGGCCTTGCTTGGTGCTTCTGCCGTCATTGTGTTGGGGATCTTGGACACGGAAAAAGCGTTTCACGAGTACATCGACTGGGAGACGATCATCCTTTTGATCGGGATGATGATCTTAGTGGGGATTATCAATAAAACGGGGATATTCCAATATCTCGCCGTGAAAACCGCTAAGCTGTCTGGAGGCAATCCGGTGCGCATCATGATTATGCTGTCGGCACTTACGGCGCTATTGTCAGCCTTTTTGGACAATGTGACCACCGTGCTGTTGATTGTTCCGGTGACGTTCTCCATCACTCGCATGCTGAAAGTGGATGTGATTCCCTTTTTAATCATGGAAGCGGTTGCGTCCAATATCGGGGGTACCGCTACGTTGATCGGCGATCCGCCCAACATCATTATCGGCTCTGCCAACAAGCATTTGACCTTCAATGATTTTCTGTTGAACTTGGCGCCGGTCGTGATCGTGATCATGGCGGTGGTGCTGTTGCTGGTGTACCTGATTTACCGTCGCCGGATGAAGGTAGATCAAGCGATGGTGACTGAGTTGATGAAATTGGATGAGAAGGCTTACATCACGGATCAGAAGTTGTTGACCAAATCCCTGATCGTGCTGGGCTTGACCATTTTGGGGTTTGTGCTTCACTCGGTCATTCACATCGAGGCGGCTGTGGTGGCTATGACTGGTGCCACGCTGTTGTTGCTGATCAGTGTGAAAGATGAAGATGTAGAAAAGGTGTTTGAATACGTGGAATGGCCCACCATCTTCTTCTTCGCTGGATTGTTTGTGCTGGTGGGAAGCTTGCAAGAAGTGGGTGTGATCAAGTTATTGGCTACCGAACTCTTGCGAGTGACTGGCGGAGATGTGTCGGTTGCCTCAGTGTTGATCTTATGGGTATCTGGTATTGCTTCCGCTTTTGTTGACAACATTCCGTTTGTGGCTACGATGATTCCGCTTATTCAAGATATGATTTCTGGTCTTGGATTTGCCATCGACGGTCCGCAAGCTGACGCCTTGTGGTGGTCTTTGTCCTTGGGTGCTTGTCTTGGTGGGAACGGAACGATTATCGGCGCTTCCGCCAACGTGGTGGTGGCGGGCCTTGCCGCTAGGGAAAAACAGGGTTTCAGCTTCTGGCAGTTTATGAAAATGGGTATGCCCATCATGTTGCTTTCCTTGGCTATTTCGCATCTGTATATCTATTTGCGTTACCTGATCCATTTTCAATAAGCCAAAACCGGTTTTAATTCGTTCGCAAACGGAAAATCCCGTACCTGGGCAAGTTGTGGTAAAATGCACGAATACAGGAAAATGTGGCGCCGGCACAATCCTTCGGCGGCTCAAGGGAGGATAAGAACAATGGAAGAGCGCAAAGCACGTGTTCGGGAACAGGCCAAGCAGTACCATGCTCAATTTAAAGGGCGACTCGATATGGAAGAGTATGCGGTAAATACGCAAGCTCGTTGCGAATTTTGCGATAAAAATGTGAAGCCGTGGGAGATCCGGATTGTGGCCGCGTCAGAAAAAGAACGATGGGCATGCCAGCCGTGCGTCGACCGAGAAGGTCTCACGCTTTCAAACAGCGATCAAGCGATCCAGTTCGAGGCAATCCGATTGGCCACCAAGTGGATTAGCATCCGGGGTTAAAAGTGTTTTTTCGTCACTTCAACCCACCAACTTGATGCATCAGAACGCTCTAATAGTAATTGCAAAATAAAAACAGCGCAATCAAGATTGATTCTATATACTTGAATTATATATTCGTTGTATTTCAGTAAAATATATCCACCCGTTGCGATGTCAAGGCTCCTTGTGTTATGATAGAAACACCGCGCTAGATGGGGAGCTGGCGGTGCCCTGTAACCCGTAATCCGCCTTAACGGGGTTGAATTCCTATCTGAGGCGCATCTTGTGCGAGGTCTGGTCTGGATGATCAGTGTTGATAATTGGGTCCTACGCAACGAGGCCTTCCGAACCGTGTCAGGTCCTGACGGAAGCAGCACTAAGGGAGAATCCTCGTGTGCCGTAGGGGTGCCTGGTTTGAGCTGATGATCCAGTGCCCGCTCGGGCTGGGTGCGTCAAGGATAGGTGCGCGGCTACATAAGATGACGATAAGTCCAAGTTCCATTTTGGAGCTTGGGCTTTTTTGCGCTTTCCACCCTTCTTCGGCAAAAGGCAAAAAAGACTGATTTTTTTGAAGGAAGAAAGTGGAAAATGGCGAATTAAAAAATATCACAATTTAGACAAAAAAGTTCCAACATAAAAAGTGTCAGCCAAATGGAGGTGACTCGTGCCGATCGGGGCTCGTCCTGTTTTTCTGATTTTCATGGAGAGCGGGGAACCTTCCCTTGTCGGAACGTTGCGCATCCGTTGGGATCGGCGGCGACCATGCTAAGTAGCTGGTCCGAGGCGAAATCTTTCGAGAGAACCGTGTTCACGTAGGAAGAAGTTCAAGAGAAGAAGGGAAGCGACGATGTGGCGGTGCGATTATGATTAATATGAACATGAAATCTTTAACAGACCATGCTGATCCATCTTGCCAGTACCTTACTTTTTATCCGATGATAACGGTTGAGCGCATGGCCGCCCAGATGATGGCGAACATTCATCTTGGGGTGATTGTGCTGGATGAATGCAGCCAAGTGTTGGAACTCAATCCTGCGGCCGCCAAGCTGTTGAGATTGGATCGGGCGCGGGTGGTTTATCGATCATTTGAGGAATTGGTTGCCCAGTTGGGCTTGCAGGCACAAGAAAAGGAGCAATTGACTTCATTTGTGTACTCAGCCTGGGACGGACAGGAGATGGACTGGGTGTGGCATGATGAAGGGGAGGAGCGGTACTTTACGTTGCGTATGCAAGCGCTCAAAGATTATGAGCAACGGTTGGCTGGCTATATGCTGGTGATTGAAGATGTGACCGCACTCCGATTGTTGGAATTGCAAGTTCGGCGCAACAGCCGTTTGGCCACCATTGGGCAAATCGCAGCCGGTACGGCTCACGAGATTCGCAATCCCTTGACCGCCATTAAAGGATTTCTGCAAGTGATCCGGCATAAGTTAAAAGACAGCGGCCAAGGCAAAGAATGCGGCTATATCGATATCATGTTGAAAGAGATTGGGCGGATCAGCAATCTCGTCGGTGAGATCCTGCTCTTGAGCAAACCCCGCCAAACGGATTTGCGGGCTGTGAATGTGATCAAAGTCTTGAGAGAGATATTGCCCATCATTAAAAATGAGGCCTTATTGCATAATATAGATGTTTCTTTTGAAAAAAGCGTCTCTGCTCTTCCTGTCGTCATCGCCGACGGAGAGATGCTAAAGCAGGTTTTTCTTAATTTGAGCAAAAACGCCATCGAAGCGATGAAACGGGGTGGAAAGCTAAGCATCCGTTTGGCTACGATGGCAGAGGAACGGCAATTGCGTGTGGAGATCATCGATTCGGGGCCGGGGATTCCCGAAGAGGTACAAGAGAAGATATTTGAGCCTTTTTTTACCACGAAAGAGAATGGCACGGGGTTGGGGCTGCCCATTTGCAGGCAAATCCTGATGGAGTTGGGCGGGACGATCGAGCCGGATTCCAACGAGTCAGGCACGACGATGCGCTTTTATTTGCCTCTGGCTTGATCTGTGACGCTGTCAGAAGCACGACCAATGCTGGCGTGCTGGTGACCCCTTCCTATCCTGCTGTTACGGTTGATGACTGAACCCACTTGACGGTGGGTTTTTGTTTTTCCGAAGATGCCTTGTCTTTTGGAAAAAAGAGAATCGGTGTAGTATGATAAAAAGGATCATCAGATTTTGCCCCACATGGGGAAGGCTGGAGTGTTGGGTGTGTCCTATCGGGCATTATATCGGGTATGGAGATCGCAACGTTTTGAAGACTTGGTTGGGCAAGAACATGTGACAAAAACGCTGAAAAACGCTTTGAAGGAAAAGCATCTTTCGCATGCTTACCTCTTCAATGGCCCACGGGGGACAGGGAAGACCAGTGCCGCCAGGATTTTGGCTAAAGCGGTTAACTGTGTGCACGGCCCAGCACCTGAACCGTGCAATGAGTGCGAGGCGTGCAAGCGGATCACCGAGGGCGCGATGATGGACGTGGTGGAGATTGACGCCGCTTCCAACCGTGGAGTGGAAGAAATCCGCGAATTGCGGGATAAAGTGAAATATGCCCCGACGGAAGTTCGATACAAGGTGTACATCATCGACGAGGTTCATATGTTGACGACAGAGGCGTTCAATGCCTTGTTGAAGACATTGGAAGAACCTCCAGCGCACGTCATTTTCATTTTAGCTACGACGGAACCGCACAAACTCCCTCCGACGATCATTTCCCGTTGCCAGCGTTTCTCTTTCCGCCGCATTTCTTTTGAGCTGATTGTCGCCCATATGAAAGTAATCTGTGAGTCGATGGGAGTGTCCTATGACGACACAGCCCTGTACGCAGTGGCGCGAGCGGCGGACGGCGGCATGCGCGATGCCTTGAGCTTATTGGATCAGGCCCTGGCTTTTGCTGAAAACCGTCTGGACGAACAAGCTGTTTTGGCTGTGACCGGAGCCGTTTCCAAAGAAATCATGTTGCGCATGCTCCAAGCAGTGGTAGACGGCTCCGTTTCGGAAGCGCTGAAGGCGTTGGATGAAGCCGTCACGGGCGGGATGGAGCCGGAGAAGCTGATTCAGGATTTGATTCAGGCGGTTCGGGATGTCATGCTGTTTAAAACGGCACCGCAGTTGGATGTTGTCAAATCAAGCCTGGGATACAGTGATTTGCTTCCCCGTTTGGGCCAACAGTTGTCCATAGACCGTTTGACGCAGATGTTGGATTTGTTGCTCCATTACCAGCAGCAGATGAAATGGGTCGCCCATCCCCGGGTTGTGCTGGAAATGGCGATGCTTCGCCTCAGCGATACGGGTAGGCAGGAGCAGAAAGCGGTTGCTTCGGCTCCACTTGCCCAATTGGAAGAGCGGATTCGTGAGTTGGAGCAAGCCTTGCGCACGTTGCAAACGGTTCCCCCCGCACCCGTTGAACGGGCAACGCCAGCTCCGGCAGCACATCCCAAACCTGCTGCCGCGGCCAAAAGCCAACCGCGGTTGACTGCTCTGACTGAACAGTGGGTCACTTTGCTGTCTTCTGAGAAACTGAAAGAAATCAAGCGCGCTTGGCCGGAAGTGTTGTACCGGGTCAAAGAAGAGAAAATCATGGTGCATGCCTGGCTGGTGGACGGCGAAGTAGTGGGGGCGACAAAAGACACGGTTGTGTTGGCTTTCCGTAGCAAGATCCATTGCGAGACGGTGGAAAATAAGCACAAAGATTTGATTCAGCAGGTAATGGCGCAAGTGTTTGGAACGCCAATGCGGTTGAAAACCATCATGATGCCGGAATGGCAGGAATTTGTGGCCCGCCATGGCAAACAACGGGAAACACAGCCGAATGAATCTGCGGAATCCGGCGGAGAAGATGATATTATTAAGAAGGCCATCGACTTGTTTGGTGAGCGATTGGTAAAGGTAATTGACCAAAACTAGTGTGGGAGGAACAGTCCTTATGATGCGAAACAACATGAATCAAATGATGAAACAAGTAAAAAAAATGCAACAGGAAATGGCTAAAGCGCAACAAGAACTGGAGCACAAAGAAGTTACCGGCACTGCAGGCGGCGGTGTGGTCAAAGTGACTGTGAACGGGCACAAACAGTTGCGGGGGATTGAAATCGCGCCGGAAGTGGTTGATCCCGATGACGTGGAAATGTTGCAAGATCTCATTACGGCCGCTTTTAATGATGCGATGAAGCAAGCTGACGAGTTGTTGGCGAAAGATCTGGGTAAGTTTACTGGTGGAATGAACATTCCCGGACTGTTTTAGTAAAAGCTAGGGGTGGCGAACGTTGTATGTGCCTGAACCAATATCAAAACTGATCGAAGGATTCATGCGGTTGCCGGGGATTGGCCCCAAAACAGCGCAGAGATTGGCGTTTTACGTATTGACGATGGAAGAGGATGACGTGTTGGATTTGGCCAAAGCCTTGGTTCGGGCCAAACGCGATCTGCATACTTGTTCGGTCTGCGGAAATATTACTGATCATGACCCATGCTATATATGTTCGGATAAACAGCGGGATCGGTCGGTCATTTGCGTGGTTCAGGACACCAAAGATTTGATGGCGATGGAACGCACGCGTGAGTTCAATGGGATGTACCATGTGTTGCATGGAGCGATTTCCCCCATCGAGGGAATCGGGCCCGAAGAATTAAAAATTCCTGAGTTGTTGAAGCGCTTGGAAGATGACAACGTGCAGGAATTGATCTTGGCGACCAACCCCAACATCGAGGGGGAAGCCACGGCCATGTATTTATCACGACTGATTAAGCCGTTTGGTTTAAAAGTGACGCGAATCGCGCATGGGTTGCCGGTTGGCGGCGATTTGGAGTATGCAGATGAGGTGACTCTGACCAAAGCTTTGGAAGGACGGCGTGAGGTTTAATCTGACAAGCCGATGCATATAGTAGAGCGACACTCTTTTTCAAAAAAGGGGGTCGCTCTTATTTTGTTAAAAAGCGGGTGAGTAGTGATTGAGTGAGATGATAAGAACGGGTTGGAGGCGATTAAACCAACTTCGTCTGGGAGCGGCCTGGCTGTTATGCGCTTCGTTTTTTCTCATGGTTCCTCTTGAATTTTCACTGCTGGATTGGCAGCGGACGCCGCACGGTACGTGGTTGATTGCACCGGTGGAACCCCTTTCTGCTGGGCAGATGGCGGTGCTTGCGGTGTGGGGAATCATTTTGATGGCTGGGAGCATGGTGTTTGTGTTGTGCGGCTGTCTATTCCGTTTTTCCCATGAGCGGAGGTTGCTGGGATCGGAGCTTGAAGCGAGGGATATTGTTTATTTTACGGCGTGGGTGCAAACCTTTCAGATCGCCTTGCCCCTGTTGCTTGTTTTGTTGCCCGAACAGGGGGAGACGGAAGCTTTGTCATTGTTGGCATCGTATTTTCCATTTATGTGGATATGTTTGGTGTCGCTATTTTTATTGCGGGGTAAATGGCGACAGATCGGTTGTGTCCCCGTGGATGCCGCCTTTTGGGTCAAGGTTCCCTTGGTCATCGTCGGATTGTATTTGTTTTTTGTGTTGGCGGTTGACCGCCATTTGACAGAATGGTTTGCTGATCTCTGCTCATTGGAACTGTCCTCGTGGCGTGAAGAAAGCATCAGCCGCGGTATAGAACAGGCGGGTCAAACGCATCCCGTCTTACTGCTTTTGCAGTGGATCACCATTGGGTTCATCGGGCCGATCGCGGAGGAAATCCTGTTTCGCGGGTATT
>NZ_SMDD01000003.1 GCF_004343255.1 Laceyella sacchari
TGCAACATCGACGATCTAAGAAGGATCTCCTTCTTAACCTCGTTGCTTTATTCCATATCTAATTTTCAAGGTGCGTCTCTCTTTGTTATCACCGCATCGCGGCGACAAGAAATAATATATCACGCCTATAAAATCATTGCAAGTAGTTTTTTAGAAAAAATATAGCTTTCTTTTTCACAGCGATCTCGCATCTTCTCAAAAGCCAGTGTTATCAAGCACTTTGCTGTTATCAATTCTATCACGCACATAAATAAATCTCTTTCTAATATAAAAACCTGATGAGCCGAAGAAGCGAACAAATCACCCAAAGGACGCTTTCACGGAATCAGATACAAGCTCCTATCTTCCCCGATAAATGCGTCGTGCTGATGCCTACTCCTCAAGCTGAATTTTTATGATGAATAAACATGTCACATTCATGCAGAGGGGAACGATTTTGATAGGTATCACTCGGCACACTCCTATTTGCACCGCATGATCCATCATTTCTCGGCCAACACCATACGTTAAACATCAAAGCAGGAGATTTTCCATGACAAAGCAACCCAAAGGAATGTATAGAACAAAAAAATGTATGTAATCATTTGAGTTAGTTATGAATAGCGCTCGGAAGTATTTATTTATTTGATGGACAAGTCTTACTTTGTAGAGAAGATAGGTGTTAAAACGGCTTTTGATCTAAAAATAGTCAGCAACCAGTCTTTGCTACTTGATTATTCCATTTATCTTTAAACCCTCTTTAATAACATGCGATCACACACAACAAAAAACCCCTTTCTCCAAATTGATTTGGGAAAGGGGGTTCTTTCACATAACTTATTGGTCAGCTCGCTTAATCCAAGCCGGCAATTCATTCAGCAGATCGGCAACCGCCACTTCCTTACTCTCGCCCGAGCGGCGCAGTTTGATCTCAACGAGACCCTCACCCGCTTTGGCTCCCACAGTGATCCGGACGGGAATGCCGAGCAGGTCGGCATCTTTGAATTTCACGCCTGCCCGCTCCAAACGGTCGTCAAACAGAACTTCGATGCCCGCTTGCTTCAATTCCGCATACAAGCTCTCGGCCACCTTGCTCTGTTCTTCATTCTTCATATTGACGGCAATCAGGTGAACAGTGAACGGTGCCACCGCAACCGGCCAGATAATGCCGTTTTCGTCATGGTGCTGTTCAATGACAGACGCCACCACACGGGAAATACCGATTCCATAGCAACCCATGATGAAAGGTTGTTCCTTTCCATTTGCGTCCAAGAAACGGGCGTTCATCGCTTCACTGTAGCGCGTGCCTAGTTTAAAGACATGGCCCACTTCAATTCCGCGCTTAAAATGGATCGCGCCGCCGCAACGCGGGCAAACGTCACCTTCTTGGATGTTGCGCAGATCGCCCACCAAATCGACAGTAAAGTCACGATCGACCTGAACGTGCATCAGATGAGCGTCTACTTCATTGGCACCCACAATCAGGCTACCCAACTGCATGACGGCTTGGTCTGCCAGCACCTTCACCTGTTCCTTCAAGCCGACCGGCCCCACAAACCCGCTCGGAACGCCAGCCACTCGGCGAACAGTTTCCTCATCTGCCAATTCACACACGGTGCCTTCCAACAGATTTTTCACTTTCACATCATTCACTTCGTGGTCACCGCGCACCAGAACCAGCACAGGTTCACCGTCAACAACGAACAACAAGCTTTTCACCAACCGTTCCGGGCCCACTTGCAAGAATGACGCGACTTCTTCAATCGAGCGTTTTCCTGGGGTGGCTACCTTTTCAATAGCTGAGCCTGCCACTCGCTCCTCTGCTTGCGTTTCGCCAACGACGGTCGCCATCTCAATATTAGCCGCGTAGTCACACGAAGCACACATCGCGATCGTATCTTCACCGGCATCAGACAAGACCATGAATTCATGGGTGCCTTTCCCACCAATTGCCCCTGCATCCGCTTCTACCGCACGGAAGTCAAGACCCAATCGGGTGAAAATGTTTTGGTAAGCTTGGTACATGTCTTCATACGTTTTGTCAAGCGACTCCCGATCAGCATGGAAAGAATAGGCGTCTTTCATCAAAAACTCACGCCCGCGCAACAGGCCGGAGCGAGGCCGTTTTTCGTCACGGAATTTGGTTTGGATCTGGTACAGGGACATAGGCAGTTTTTTGTAGGAATTGATCTCTCCCCGCAACAGATTGGTAATCACCTCTTCATGGGTCGGCCCAGCCGCGAATTCCCGGTCATGGCGGTCTTTCACTTTGAACAGTTCCGGGCCGTACGCGTCCCAACGACCCGTCTCTTGCCACAGTTCAGATGGATGGAGTGCTGGGAGCAACAACTCTTGGGCTCCAATGCGATCCATCTCTTCCCGCACGATGTTCGACACTTTGTTTAAGACGCGATATCCCAATGGCAGATATGTATAAATTCCCGCCGCCAATTGGCGGATATATCCCGCCCGTAACATCAATTGATGGCTGACCATTTCCGCTTCACTTACCGTACGCAAAGTCGGCATAAGTGCATTTTTTTGCCGCATACAACAATCCCTCTCTTTTTCCATTACGCTACATCACTCATAATCATACAAAAAATCACGAAGAGATAAAAGCCGATGTTTTATTTCCCCTTCGCTTCACACATGACAAATGGCATCAGGTACATCGTTTCCCAACACTTCAACAGCCCACTTAATTGGCTTGGCACGCATCGGATGCAAATTCACGACATGAGAAAAACCGAAGCCCATCTCAGATGAACTTCGGTTTAATTGAAACCTACGAAAAAAAGATCTTTCTGATGTCGTTGTATGTAACGAAAATCATCAGCATCATCAACAGTGCAAAGCCGACAAAATGCACCATGCTTTCTTTCGTGGGGTCAATCGGCCGGCGACGGATTGCCTCCAAACCGATAAAAACAAGCCGACTGCCATCTAGGGCCGGAATAGGAAGCAGGTTGAAAATCCCCAAGTTTAAACTCAACAGTGCGGTGATCTGGATCAAAGGTTCGATCCCGCTCTGAGCGGCCTTCCCGGTGATATTACCCATCTGGACCGGACCGCCGAGGCTTTCAACAGACATTTGGCCTGTCACCAATTTGCCAAGGCTGTCCACGATCATAACCGTCCAATCATACGTCTTGGTAAATCCTGCACCGATCGCTTCCCCGAACGAAGCATCCCGTCTCATCTCATCTTGGAGAAACTGCACACCGATTTGATACAATTCCCCATTTTTTTGAGGGGTGACCCCGAATTCCTTCACCTGCTCACCGCGCTTGACGGTCACCTTCACTTCCTGGCCTTTGGACTCGATCAACGCATACCGCAATTGATCCATATTCCGGACTTCTTTGCCATCAACCGCCGTGATCAAATCCCCAGCCTGGATACCGGCTTTGGCTGCAGGCGAATTGGCCACTACTTCATCCACTGGCAACCGATCTTCGATTCCAGACATCATCGTAAGCACGGTAAAGAGGATCACCGTCAACACAATGTTGAACAAGGGGCCGGCAAAAATGGCCATCGCCTTTTGTCCAGTCGTTTTAGAACCAAACTGACGATCCAAGGGTGCGATCTGCATCACATTTTTCTGATCGTAATGAATCATCGCCTGGGGATGCAGTGCATAGCGATGCTCGCGGCCATCTTGATCTTCGAGCAAGATGTAAAGCTCCTTCTCCAAGTCAGCCTCCACCACGCGACCCATTACGACCGCTTGATCTTGTTGCGGCGGCTCGTAAAGGTAGACATGATCCAGCTTGTCTGCCGTCTGCGTAGCATAAACAAGCGTGCCCGTTTTCAACTCCACCAACTCGGCATCTTCACCAGCCATGCGCACAAAGCCGCCCAACGGCAAGGCCCGAATCGAATACAACGTTTCCCCGTGGATCTTACCGAAAATCTTCGGTCCAAAACCGATCGCAAACTCCCTGACCAATATCCCTGCACGCTTGGCGAAGAGAAAATGGCCCAACTCATGGATAAACACCAAAAAACTCAGCACCAATATAAACACAATCACTTGTTGCATGGGTTTTCACCACCATCCGGTAATCAACAGCCTCAAACCATCTACACCGAGTGCAGCATGACGTCGGAAGCAAATTGCCGTGCCCACATGTCGGCTTCATCAATTTCTTCCAGCGATGGGCAGGAAACCGGAGTGTGCGCATTTAGCGCTCGCTCCAACACTTCTTCGATCATCAAGAAGGAACAGTTTCCTTTGAGGAAGGCGGCGACTGCAACTTCATTGGCCGCATTTAAAACGGTCGTCATGGTTCCTCCAGCTTTACCCGCTTCATAAGCCATCCGCAAACACGGATACCGGTTAAAATCAGCTGGGCGGAAATCGAGCCGAGCCA
Source organism: Laceyella sacchari (assembly GCF_004343255.1). GTDB lineage: Bacteria > Bacillota > Bacilli > Thermoactinomycetales > Thermoactinomycetaceae > Laceyella > Laceyella sacchari. The sequence goes on from NZ_SMDD01000003.1 coordinate 4,359, forward strand.
ACTTCAGCAAGTCCAACCGCTCTGTCATCAGCGGCAACCGGCGCGGATAGGACAGCGCGTATTGGATAGGCACTTTCATATCCGGTGTGCCGAGCTGAGCCATGACCGCCCCATCGCGAAATTCGACCAAGGAATGAATAATGCTTTGAGGATGAAGAATTACATCTATTTTCTCATATGGCAAATCAAATAACCAGTGTGCTTCAATCACTTCAAAGCCTTTGTTCATCATCGTTGCCGAATCGATGGTGACTTTGGCGCCCATGGCCCAGTTCGGATGTTTCAGCGCCATTTCCACAGTAACGTCTTTCAACTCTTCCCTTGTGCGATCCCGGAAGGACCCACCGGAGGCGGTCACCAACAACCGCACAACATCTTCAAAATGTTCTCCGTTCAAACATTGAAAGATCGCGGAATGCTCGCTGTCGACGGGAAGAATGGGGACACCGTTCCGTTTGGCTTCGGCTGTGACGATATGACCTGCCGTCACCAGTGTTTCTTTGTTGGCTAAGGCCACTTTCTTCTTCGCCCGAATGGCGGCCAAGGTAGGCCTTAACCCCGCACTCCCCACCAACGCCGACAAAACAACCGTCGCATCCTGATGTGCCGCCACTTCTAGCATGCCTTTCTCGCCCCACAACACGTTGATGTGGGATGGGATTTCCCGTGCCACTCGCTCAGCCGCCTCTTTCGTTTTCATGGCGACAAGCAATGGTTGAAATTGTTTTACTTGCTCAATCATTTTATCGACATTGGTTCCGGCAGCCAGGGCAACCACTTGATATTCCTCTGGATGCTGTGCAACCACATCCAACGTACTCGTCCCAATTGAGCCCGTCGAGCCGAGAATCGCTATCTTCTCCGGCATCTTTATTCCTCCCCTTTACACCACCTGAAACAGATACAAGATGATAAACGTGAAAATAAGACTATCAAAACGATCCAACACACCGCCATGTCCGGGCAATATGGTGCCGGAATCCTTCACGCCTACACTTCGTTTCCAAGCGGACTCCACCAAATCGCCCACTTGCCCCACGATCGTGATCAACAAACCGATTCCAATTGCAAACATAATGTTGCCCAATCCCGACACAATGCAGATGATCAGACTCATTATCAGTCCAAACAGCACTCCGCCGAGCGATCCTTCAATCGTCTTATTGGGGCTGATGTCCGGCCACAATTTGCGTTGGCCCCATCGTTTGCCGATGAAATACGCACCTGAATCATTGGCCCACGTTACCAAGATCGCCAACAGCGACCATGTCAAACCGTCCGGTTTCCAAATCGTCTGCATCATGTAGGAAAACCCATACCCTATATATATGGCACCGACAAACAGATAAGCCATCTGAAAGAGATCAAACCGATTTCGGCTCAGAACGATCAGAACCATGTAAAGGGCAAGGCCACACATCATGGGGGCGGGGTCCTGCAAGAAAGCCGCTGTGGGCAGCATATGCTCTTTTATCAAGCCGCTTAAAAACAACAGCGCAACAATCCCGACACCGATGAGCGTTTGCAAGCTGGTGAGGGGAGTCCGATTCATTTTGGCATATTCCAAAAACGAAAGAACGGCCAACAAAAACATCATACCCGTATACAGCCAGCCGCCTGCATAGGCGATGAGCAAGAATCCCACAGCCCCTAATACACCTGTAATGATACGTTCCTTCATATACTATTCCCCTGTCTATTACACCGCTCCAAACCGACGCGAACGACCTTGAAAGTCTTCGATCGCTTCATAGAATATTTCATCGGTAAAGTCAGGCCAAAGTACATCCGTAAACAACAGTTCGCTATACGCCAATTGCCACAACAAGAAATTGCTGACGCGGATTTCCCCGCTGGTGCGAATGACTAAGTCGGGATCAGGCAATCCCTTGGTCAACAAATATTGACTCATCAATTGTTCATTCACTTGTTCCTTATCAATATGACCATTTTGTACGTCATCTATAATCCGGTGAACGGCTTGAAGGATTTCATCCCGAGAACCGTAATTGATCGCAAAATTTAGGATAAGACCCGTATTATCTTTGGTTTTCTCTTCAAACGCCAACAGGGCTTGCTGAGTGGCCGAGGGAGTTTTGCTTTTCTCGCCCAGCATTTGCACTTTTACGTTACGCTCGATCAATTCATTCAAGTCGGTCTTCAAAAATTCAATAGGCAATTTCATCAAGTATTCCACTTCGTCTTGCGGACGTTTCCAATTCTCTGTGGAAAAGGAATAGAACGTTAGCACTTTGATTCCCAGCGCATCAGCGGCGCGAATGGTTTCGCGCACACGCTTCATTCCTTGGGCATGGCCCGCTGTACGCGGAAGGCCGCGCTTTTTGGCCCATCGCCCGTTTCCATCTGTGATGATGGCAACATGCTCCGGCAAGGGCGCAGACTTGATGGATTCCAACAGTTCCTCTTTCGTTCTTTTCGCGCCTTTATCTGGATTTTCTGCACTTACAAAGCGCTTCAACGATTTGATCATAGAACATTCCCCCGAACCAAGAACTCATCTCGCCAGGGCGTGTCATGAAAACGGCCCCCGGCCGTCTGACTTGTTCAGACACGCCCCAGACAAGCAAGGCTAATGTAGATAGAAAACCCCCTCGAAAGCGAAGGGGTTCCCACCCAGACCATGCTCTATTGAACCACGTTAAATCTCCATGATTTCTTTCTCTTTATCTCCCACCACTTGGTCCACTTCTTTGATGAAACGGTCTGTCAGTTTTTGAATTTCTTCTTGGCCACGACGGGAAGTGTCTTCAGGAATGTCTCCGTTTTTCTCCATTTTTTTCAGCTCATCATTGGCATCCCGGCGAACGTTACGGATGGCGATTTTCGCTTCTTCACCCATTTTGCGCGCCACTTTTACCAACTCAGTCCGGCGTTCTTCCGTCAGTGCCGGAATGGTGATGCGAATGACACTCCCGTCATTGGTTGGGGTCAACCCCAACTCCGATTTCAAGATCGCACGCTCAATCTCGTTCAGAACGGATTTGTCCCAAGGCTGGATCAACAGCGTGCGCGGGTCCGGCGCCGAGATGTTGGCGGTTTGGTTGATTGGCATCTCAGAACCATAATATTCAACCATCACCTTATCCAGAATCGCAGGATTAGCCCGTCCCGCACGCAGTGTCAACAAGTCTTTCTTCAACACTTGGATGGCCTTGTCCATTTTGTCTTGCGCCTGGTTTTTCACCTGGTTCATACTTATACGCTCCCCTTTACCAATGTTCCAATATGTTCTCCTAATAGAACGCGGCGAATATTGCCTTCTTCAGAGATGTTGAAGACAATCAGCGGAATATTGTTGTCCATGCACAGTGAGGAAGCAGTGGAGTCCATCACCTTCAGCCCTTTGCTGAGGATCTCGAGGTATGTGAGCGATTCATATTTTTCCGCATTGGGATCTTTGGAGGGATCGGCTGTGTAGACGCCGTCCACACCGTTTTTCGCCATCAAGATCACTTCCGCCTCAATTTCGGCAGCTCGAAGCGCGGCGGTCGTGTCTGTAGAGAAGAATGGGTTGCCGTTTCCAGCTGCAAAAATCACGACACGCCCTTTCTCCAGATGGCGAATTGCGCGCCGGCGGATGTAAGGCTCGGCCACTTGTCGCATTTCAATGGAAGATTGCACACGGGTGGGGACGTCCATGCTCTCCATCGCATCTTGCAATGCGAGGGAGTTCATCACTGTAGCCAGCATCCCCATATAATCGGCCGTGGCCCGGTCAATGCCCCGCTCGGACCCTTTAATCCCACGCCAGATATTGCCGCCGCCAACCACGACAGCCACTTCCACGCCAAGTTCCACAACCTCTTTGATCTGTTTGGCCAAAGAGTGAATCACATTAGATTCGATGCCGTAGCCCATTCCTCCTGCCAAAGCTTCACCGCTCAACTTCAAGACAACCCGTTTGTACTTGGGAGTACTCATGACGTTCCTCCGTTCCAACCAATATGCAACTTGTCTTAAAAAAAGGGGAACACATTGGCCGTGTTCCCCTATATAACTGCCTTAGTCTTTCTTCACTTGAGCCATTACTTCTTCTACGAAGTTGTCTTGGCGTTTTTCAAGACCTTCACCCATCTCGAAGCGGACGAAACGGCGAATGTTGATGTTTTCTCCAATTCTGGCGATCAATTCTTTGGTTACTTGGTCAATCGTTTTGTCGGAGTCTTTCACGAATGCTTGGTCAACCAAGCAGATTTCTTTGAAGTGTTTGGTCAGGCGGCCTTCCACCATTTTGTCGACGATGTTAGCCGGTTTGCCTTCTTGCAGGGCTTGTTGTCTGAGGATTTCACGCTCTTTTTCGATCTCTTCTTGTGGGATTTCTTCACGACGAACATATTTGGGGCTCATCGCAGCGATTTGCATCGCAACATCTTTAACGAATTGACGGAAATCTTCGTTTTTGGCAACGAAATCGGTCTCACAGTTTACTTCAACGAGCACGCCGATCCGTCCGCCAGCATGTATGTAGGATTCAACAATCCCCTCAGCCGCAATGCGGTCCGATTTTTTCTCAGCTTTGGCGATCCCTTTCTCACGCAGGTACTCGATCGCTTTGTTCATGTCCCCACCAGTTTCGGTGAGTGCTTTTTTACAATCCATCATGCCTGCGCCGGTTTTTTCGCGCAGTTCCTTTACCATAGCAGCAGTAATTGCCATGTGAGGTCCTCCTTAAGTTTTTTGCGTATAAAAAGGGGTGGGCAAGAAACGCATTTGTTTCATGCCACCCTCTTTCACTCATTAAGAAGCAGTTGTGCTTTGTTGCTCGCCTTGACGACCTTCCAAAATCGCATCAGCAATTTTGCCGGTGAACAGACGAACGGCACGGATGGCATCATCGTTACCCGGGATGACATAATCGACTTCGTCCGGATCGCAGTTGGTGTCAACAATCGCCACGATTGGGATGTTGAGCTTGCGAGCTTCGGCCACCGCGATGCGCTCTTTGCGCGGGTCGATCACGAAGAGAGCGTCAGGCAGTTTTTTCATGTGCTTGATGCCGCCCAAGAATTTCTCCAGTTTGGCTTGCTCCTTCTTCAGAAGAATAACTTCTTTTTTCGGAAGCACATCAAACGTGCCGTCTTCTTCCATACGCTCCAAATCATGCAGGCGCTCGATGCGTTTGCGGATGGTTTGGAAGTTGGTGAGCGTACCACCCAACCAACGGTGGTTCACATAGAACATATCGCAACGCGCAGCTTCTTCTTTCACTGCCTCTTGCGCTTGTTTTTTGGTACCAACGAACAGGACGTTGCCGCCGTTCGCAGACAGTTCGCGTACGAAGTTGTACGCTTGTTCCATCATTTTGACGGTTTTTTGCAGGTCGATGATGTAGATTCCGTTACGTTCGGTGAAGATGTACTTGCTCATTTTGGGGTTCCAACGACGGGTTTGGTGTCCGAAGTGTACCCCGGCTTCCAACAATTGTTTCATGGATACAACTGCCATATGGGTAAGTCCTCCTTAAGTTTGGTTTTTATCCTCCGCCGAAGTCATCGAGGACAGTAACCGGGATCAAACCGGCACCACCTGTCCGCTACCTCGACGTGTGTGTTCGCACCATTCAAGAATATACCATATCCCTATTCGGCTACGCAAGTTGTAATCGCGATTTGTTAAGAACTGCGTAGTTTTTCCAATGCCGGCGATAGATGGTCGTTTAAAATCTTGATGTGCGTCCCTTTCATGCCCAGTGAACGGGATTCGATAACACCCGCACTTTCCAGCTTCCGCAAGGCGTTAACGATAACCGAGCGGGTGATTCCGGCCCGATCCGCAATGCGGCTGGCGACCAGCAACCCTTCTTTGCCGTCCATCTCTTCAAAAATCTCCTCGACCGCCTCAAGTTCGCTGAAGGACAAAGAGTCGATCGCCAATTGCACCATGGCCCGGCACCGTGCGTCTCCCGCCGCTTTCTCCGCTTTTTGGCGGAAAATCTCCATGCCGACGACAGTCGCCGCCACTTCCGCCAACACCAGATCATCATGGACAAACGGATTACCCAGGCGCGCGAGCAACAATGTACCCAGCCGCTCACCCCCTCCCTGGATGGGAACAATGGTGAAATAAGGGGAAAGCGGCACCGGGTTGGCAAAATGTAATTCGCCCAGCGACTCAATATTGGCATTCGTTTCTGAGAATCCGAGCAATTGGGCGTTGATTTCGGCAGTAATCTTTTCACCCGCATTCATATTTTCAAGCTCTACTCCGGTTCCCGACACAGGACTTCCACATCCCAATATTTTCCCTTTGCGGCTGATCACATAGATGTTGCATGCGATCACCTCGCTCATGATGCGGGACATCTCCATAAAGCTGACCGCCCGTCCCTCTGCCTGTTGCAACAAGCGATTGATTCGCCTCGACTTGGACAGGAGATGCATCGCCCTCATTCTCCTCTCTATAAGATGTATTGACTCAAATCGCGATCCTCGGCAATATCCTGCAGGCGCTGTTTGACATATTGCGGCGTGATCGTAATTTCGCCCATTCTGATCTCAGGAGCCTCAAACGACAATTCTTCCAGGAGGCATTCCAGAATGGTGTGCAACCGCCGCGCTCCGATGTTTTCCGTGGAACGGTTCACTTCAGCGGCCAAGCGGGCCAATTCCTGAATGGCTTCAGGAGTGAATGTCACCTGAATCCCTTCGGTTTCTAACAAAGCCGTGTATTGTTTGATCAAAGCACTTTTCGGCTCAGTCAGAATGCGAACAAAGTCGTCGGCGGTCAAGTCATCCAGTTCAACCCGAATAGGGAACCGTCCTTGCAATTCGGGAATGAGATCGGAAGGTTTGGACACGTGGAAAGCCCCGGCAGCAATGAACAAGATATGGTCGGTTTTGACCGGGCCGTATTTGGTCATCACTGTAGAGCCTTCTACGATAGGCAGAATGTCCCGCTGAACCCCTTCTCGGGAAACATCCGGTCCGTGCCGGTCTTTGCCAGCGATTTTGTCAATCTCGTCAAGGAAGATGATGCCGGATTGTTCAACGCGCTCGATCGCGTCTTGGGTCACCATGTCCATGTCGATCAGCTTCTGGCCTTCCTGTTGAATCAAGACTTCGCGCGCGTCTTTCACTTTCAAACGGCGGCGCTTCTTTTTCTTAGGCATAAATTGCCCCAACATCTCTTGCATGTTCATGCCCATCTGGTCGATGCCCATGCCTTGAAACATATCCATCATGGGGGCTTGCTCTTCTACCTCAATTTCGATGATCTGTTCTTCCAACTCACCCCTTGCCAGTTTCTCCCTCATCTGTTGCCGCTCACTGCGTATGCGCGCTTGCTCACTGGGATCTTGCGCTTGGCTAGATGATCCGCTATTTTGCTGGAAAAGTAGCTCCAATGGATTTTTAAAGGCAGACGCCGCTTTTTTCTCCGGTACCAATATTTCGACAATTCGTTCATCCGCCAATTGTCGCGCCTGCTCTTTGACACTTTCCAATTTCTCCTGTTTTACCATACGAATACCTGTTTCAACCAGATCGCGCACCATTGATTCTACGTCGCGCCCTACATAGCCCACTTCGGTGAACTTGGTCGCCTCCAATTTGACGAACGGCGCTCCAACAAGCTTGGCCAAGCGGCGGGCAATCTCCGTTTTCCCGACACCTGTTGGACCGATCATCAAAATGTTTTTGGGCATCACTTCCTCTTTCAGGTCATCGGGCAAGAGCGAACGACGGTAACGGTTACGAAGCGCGATGGCCACTGCCCGTTTCGCTTTATCCTGGCCCACGATGTATTTATCCAATTCCGCCACAATTTGTCGTGGAGTCCATTTTTGTTGGGGATTCAATAGCGTCATGTCAAATCTCCTCCACAATGATTTGGTCATTGGTAAAGACACACACTTCACTGGCAATACTGAGTGCGGCATATGCGATTTCCCGCGCTGTCAGATCAGGAGCATACCGTTTTAACGCCCTCCCGGCGGACAATGCATAGCTCCCGCCTGATCCGATGGCCAACACTTCGTCATCGGGTTCGATCACTTCCCCCGTCCCCGAGATGAGAAGCAATTGCTCACGGTTCAGTACGATCATCATCGCCTCCAATTGGCGCAACATTTTATCCGTCCGCCACTCTTTAGCCAGCTCGACAGCGGCACGGGCCAGATTGCCGTGAAACTCCTCCAGCTTGGCTTCAAACTTCTCAAACAGGGTGATGGCGTCGGCAACAGAGCCGGCAAATCCGGCCAACACTTGCCCTTTATACAAACGGCGCACTTTTTTAGCACCGTGCTTCATGATCATTTGATTGCCAAAAGTCACTTGCCCGTCTCCAGCAATGGCGGCCTCTCCTTTATGCCTCACCGCAAAAATCGTGGTGGCGTGGAATTGACCCATATCGTGATTTCCTCCTCTTTGGTACGTCAGATTCAGCATAATCCGTGCGCCAATCCAGCTTGAAGGAGGGGTAAGATAACGGCAAGCCCATATCTATGATTTCAGTCGATGACACGAAAGGCGGCGGGCCTCTCCCTGAGAGCTGAAGGTGTCATACTCCTGCTAAGCTTCAGGTTGCCCGCTCTCCTCCTTTTGTTTGGCAATCAACTTGCTTACAGGCTTCCAGCCGCTTTCTCTTTCACCCACAGGTCATTGGTCTCATCCAATCCTGTCGAATCTTGCGCTCCTTCTACCCACAGTGGCCGTCGATCAGCAATCGGCCACCTGGCGAGCAAACACTGCAATTTCTTCCAGCGCTCGCTCTGCATATTTTTCCGCACGTTCTTTTTTACCCCGAATCCGCACAGGCAACTCCTCAAATAATCCAAAATTGGCATTCATCGGTTGGAAATGTTTGGGATCGGCTGTGGTAATATAGTGTGCCAAGCTGCCAATAGCCGTCGTTTTGGGCGGTACAGTCAATTCCTGCCCTTGTACCAACCGGGCGGCATTGATCCCCGCAATCAAACCCGCGGCGGCCGATTCCACATACCCTTCCACTCCCGTCATCTGTCCCGCAAAAAACAAGTCTTCACGTTCGCGGAATTGGTACGTCGGCTTCAACAGTTTGGGGGAATTGATAAATGTGTTGCGGTGCATGACGCCATACCGGACAATCTCGGCATTTTCCAAACCAGGGATTAATTGAATCACTTCTTTCTGCGGTCCCCACTTCAAATGGGTTTGGAAACCGACGATGTTAAACAAGGTACCCGCACTGTTGTCTTGGCGCAACTGGACGACGGCGTAAGGCCGTTTCCCCGTTCGCGGATCGATCAATCCGACCGGTTTCATCGTGCCGAAAAGCAGTGTTTTCTTACCCCGCTTGGCCAACACCTCAATCGGCATGCATCCCTCGAAGTATATCTCTTTTTCAAATTCCTTCAACGGGGCTGTCTCGGCCGAGACAAGCGCTTCATAAAAGCGGTCAAATTCCTCTTCGGTCATCGGACAATTCAAATAGGCTGCTTCCCCTTTGTCATAGCGGGACGCCACAAACACCTTCTCCATGTCGATGCTCTCTTTTTCTACAATCGGAGCAGCGGCATCATAAAAATACAGATACTCTTCCCCTGTCAGCTCCTTTAACCGTGCGGACAGCGACGCCGACGTCAGTGGCCCGGTCGCGATTACCACCGGCCCATCCGGAATGGTTTCCAGCTCTTCATTTACTACTTCCACAAGAGGATGATTGTGAAGCGTGTCGGTGATCTCTTGCGAAAAGCCTTCCCGGTCAACCGCCAGCGCCCCTCCCGCCGGAACAGCATGTTTATCCGCGGCGCGCATGATTAAGGAATCCAGGCGGCGCATCTCTTCCTTCAGAATACCGACTGCGTTGGTCAAGGTAGCGGCGCGCAGAGAATTGCTGCACACCAACTCAGCAAACTGGCCTCCGCGGTGGGCCGGCGTCATTTTGACAGGCCGCATTTCATACAGCTTGACGCGCACACCCCGTTCTGCCAACTGCCATGCGGCTTCACTGCCGGCAAGGCCAGCACCAACGACGGTCACAACTGGTTGTGTCATGGTTATCTTCTCTCCTTAGTCCTTCGTTTCTTCGTTGTAGTCACATGAGGTGCAACGAATCACCGTTCCCTTTTTCCCTCTTTTCTCCACCATCATCCCTTTGCACTTGGGGCAAGGGCGCGCGACCGGCGCATCCCATGAAACGAATTCACAGTCGGGGTATCGGTTGCAACCATAAAAGGTTCGTTGTTTTTTGCTTTTGCGTTCGACCACTTCACCTTGTTTGCATTCTGGGCACGTCACTCCGGTCGACTTGACGATGGCTTTGGTATTGCGGCATTCCGGAAACGCGGAGCAAGCCAAAAACTTGCCGAAACGGCCAAATTTGTACACCATCGGACTGCCGCATTTCTCACATACTTCATCGGAAACCTCATCTTCCAGCTCTACTTCTGCCATCTCTTTTTCAGCCGTCTGTAACCGCTTTTGAAACGGCTGGTAAAAGTGGTCTAGGACTTGAATCCAATCCGCTTTTCCCTCTTCCACTTGATCCAAGTCATCTTCCATATTCGCCGTGAATTTCACATCCAAAATCTCCGGGAAGAATTCTCCGATCAATTGGATCACAATCTCTCCCAACTCAGAGGGAACAAACCGTTTCTCTTTCAAAAACACATATCCACGCTTCTGGATCGTTTCCAACGTGGGCGCATAGGTACTAGGCCGCCCGATTCCTTTCTCTTCCAGCTCTTTCACCAAGCTCGCCTCGGAATAGCGCGGAGGCGGCTGGGTAAAGTGCTGTTTTGGGTCGATGCGTTTCCGTTTGAGGGTTTGCCCCTCAGTAAGCGGCGGCAACAACTGATCTTCTTCCTTTTTATTTTCGTCATTGCCCTCCACATACACTTTCATAAATCCGGCAAACTTCAGCTTCGACCCCGTGGCTCGGAACAAAGCGTCTCCCGCGCGGATATCTGCCGTAACCGAATCAAAAACCGCCGTTGCCATCTGTGAAGCGACAAACCGCTCCCAGATCAGTTTGTACAGTCGAAACTGATCCCGTGACAAATACTCTTTGATATCCGCCGGCTTTCGCAGGACAGATGTCGGGCGGATCGCTTCATGGGCGTCTTGCGCACCTGCTTTTTTCTTGTGCGTGCGTGGGGACGCCGGTAAGTATTCTTTGCCATAAGTCTGTTCGATGTAAGCTTTCGCTTCAGCCTGGGCCGTCTCTGAGATGCGGGTAGAGTCGGTACGCATATATGTGATCAATCCGACTGTTCCCTCTTTGCCGAGATCGATCCCTTCATACAACTGTTGTGCGACGGCCATCGTTTTTTGGGCGCGGAAGTTCAATTTGCGCGCCGCTTCCTGTTGCAACGTGCTAGTGATAAACGAGGGAGCAGGATTGCGTTTGCGTTCGCTCGTCTTGATTTCCTCGACGATAAAGCGCTTCCCTTTGATGTCAGCAAGCAGTTTATCTACTTCTTCCGCACTCTTCAATTCTGTTTTCTTATTGTGGTAACCGTGGAATTTCGCTTCCACCTCATCTTCGCCACTAGCCAAGACGGCCGTAACCGTCCAATATTCTTCAGGGACGAATTGCCGAATCTCCAACTCGCGATCCATGATTAACTTGACCGCAACGGATTGCACGCGCCCCGCGCTCAACCCTTTTTTCACCTTTTTCCACAAAATCGGGCTGATCCCGTAGCCAACGAGCCGATCCAAGATACGACGCGCCTGTTGCGCATTGACTAAATCCATGTTGATCTTACGTGGATGTTTAAAAGCGTCCTTCACCGCTTGTTTGGTAATTTCGTTAAACACCACGCGGCATTCCTGATCGAGTGGCACGTCGAGAATATGCGCCAAATGCCAAGCAATCGCTTCCCCTTCGCGGTCAGGGTCGGCGGCCAGATACACGCGCTTCACTTTCTTTTTGGCCTGGCGCAACTCTTTCAAGACATCCCCTTTTCCCCGAACGGTAATGTACTTGGGTGTGAATTTATCTTCCACATTGACTCCCATTTGGCTCTTTGGCAAGTCGCGCACATGCCCCATCGAAGCCTTGACAATGTATTTGCTCCCTAAGTATTTTTTAATGGTTTTGGCTTTCGCGGGCGATTCGACAATAACCAGCGAATCGGCCATAAGATGGCCCTCCCCTCAACAGTATCGCCATGTATTCTACGGATGTTTTTTACACTCGTATTTGTAACAATACCAAATTTGATGTTCATTATTCAACTGAGAAAAGAATCACGCATCAGTCACAGCTATTTGCGAATGTACTGCCCTCCCGGCATGGAGGCGATCATACCCTTCAGTTCCAAACTTAGCAAGGACTGATGAATCTGACCAAATTCCCACTTCGTCCCCGACAAGCTCATGATCCGGTCAATCGACACGGGCCGATCAGGCGCCACTCGCTCCAGCAACCACTGTTCCGCTTCCGTCAAATCCGAAGAGGTGACCGTATCTTGTTGAACGGCTTGATTATACGCCACAAATGGAATTTCTTCCAATATATCTTCTACCGAACGCACGCATTTGGCTCCCTGTTGGATCAATTTTAGTGTCCCCTGGCTTTGCGTTGTTGTGATGGGGCCGGGCACGGCGAATACTTCCCGCCCTTGTTCCATGCTAAAATCGGCAGTGATCAACGATCCTGACCGCTCCGCAGCTTCCACTACCAACGTGCCCAGGGACAATCCGCTAATGATGCGGTTGCGCCGCGGAAATAAACCCGGGTGCGGTGGAGTCCCTGGAGGCATTTCGGAAACAACAAGCCCCCGGTTGGTCAATTCTTGATACAACGTCCGATGATTCTTGGGATAGATCACATCAATGCCCGCCCCCAGCACAGCAATCGTCCGCCCTGTTGATTTTAACACGGCGCGGTGTGCTTCCCCGTCGATGCCATTGGCCATCCCGCTGGTGACGACGAGCCCCTGTTCGGCCAGCGCTTGCGCCAACATACGCGTAACCCGCAATCCGTAAGGCGTGGGCTTACGAGTTCCCACCACGGCCACGCTCGGCTCCCCCAGCAAAGAACGGTCACCCTTACAAAATAATACCCACGGTGGTTGCGCGATTTCCGTCAGGTACAAAGGATATGCCTCATCAAAGCGAGTGATGACTTCGATCCCGTCCGCTGCCCATGCTTCTACCTGCTGGGACAGAGAATGGGCACAGGCTTTGGCCCGGTCGACCACCCGCTCGGCGACGCCCAACATCCGCAATATATTCAACATCTCGCCGACGCTGATGTGCGTTGGTTCCCCTGCAAGCCGCATAAACCGATCAACCGTCTGCCAACCGATCCCTTCCACTTGACTCAGTATGATACAACATTCACGTTTCTCCATACAAGTCACTTCCCCTCCAGGAAAAAAATAAGGGAACCCGGCGAGAGGTTCCCTTGGATCGTTGTTATTTACCTGTGGTGCAAGCGTCTAACAACCCTCGTTCTTTCAATACGTTCACCAATGTTTCGCCAATAACGGACGGAGTCGGTGCCACCGTCACACCGCAACGTTGCAGGGTGGCGATTTTCTCGGCTGCGGTACCTTTGCCGCCAGAGATGATTGCGCCGGCATGGCCCATCCGTTTTCCTGGAGGCGCGGTTTGACCGCCGATGAAACCAACAACCGGTTTGGTCATGTTCGCTTTAATCCATTCAGCTGCTTCCTCTTCAGCTGTGCCACCGATTTCCCCGATCATCACAACTGCTTTGGTCTCTGGATCAGCTTCAAAGGCCCGCAAGCAATCGATGAAATCGGTGCCATTGACAGGGTCGCCCCCGATGCCCACAGCGGTGGACTGGCCGATACCACGGGTGGACAATTGGTGAACCGCTTCGTAGGTCAGCGTTCCACTGCGCGAAACGATACCCACGTGGCCTGGTTGGTGGATATATCCTGGCATAATCCCAATTTTGCACTCGCCGGGGGTGATAACACCTGGACAGTTCGGACCGATGAGGCGTGTCTTCTTGCCTTCCATATACCGTTTCACTTTCACCATGTCCAGAACCGGAATCCCTTCTGTGATGCACACAACCAGATCCAACTCAGCGTCAACGGCCTCCATGATCGAATCGGCAGCAAACGCTGGCGGAACGTAAATAACGGAAGCGTTCGCTCCGGTCGCCGCCACTGCTTCTCTCACCGTGTTGAATACAGGTACGCCTTCAACCTCGGTGCCACCTTTGCCCGGGGTAACCCCGCCCACCACTTTGGTGCCGTACTCCAGCGCCTGTTTGGTATGGAACAAGCCGGTTGCTCCTGTAATCCCTTGCGTAATCACTTTCGTATCTTTGTTCACAAAAATGCTCACTTTATAAACCCACCTTTCTCGGGCGTCCCTATATTTCCTTATTTCACCAGTTCCACAATTTTCTTCGCGCCGTCTTCCATGGAGTCAGCCGCCACAATATCCAGTCCGGACTCATTCAAGATCTTCTTGCCCAATTCAACATTGGTGCCCTCCAAGCGGACTACCAACGGGCGGTCCAAGCCGATTTGTTTCGCCGCGCCAACTACGCCGTTAGCGATGACGTCGCACTTCATAATTCCACCGAAAATATTGACGAAAATGCCTTTTACATTGGGGTCGGACAAAATGATCTTAAACGCTTCGCGCACTTTATCTTCGGTAGCGCCGCCGCCCACATCCAAGAAGTTGGCCGGTTCGCCGCCGACATGTTTGATGATATCCATGGTGGCCATGGCCAAGCCCGCACCATTAACCATGCAACCGATGTTGCCATCGAGCGCGATATAACTGAGATCGTATTTCGACGCTTCAATCTCTTTTGGATCTTCCTCATCCAAGTCGCGCATTTCCAAAATATCTTTGTGGCGGAAGAGCGCATTGGAGTCAAAATTCAATTTGGCGTCAAGCGCCATCACACGGCCGTCCGTGGTGGTGATGAGCGGGTTGATTTCCGCCAAGGAGCAATCATTCTCCACGAATGCTTGGTACAGAGCGAGCATAAATTTAACGGCTTGCTTGATTTTGTCTTTGGGGATATTGATGCTATAAGCCAAGCGGGTTGCTTGGAACGGCATCATACCTACAGCCGGATCAATCACTTCTTTGAAGATTTTTTCCGGGGTTTTTTCAGCCACTTCCTCAATTTCGGTGCCACCTTCTTCCGACGCCATCATCACGACGCGGTGGGTGGAGCGGTCAATTACCACGCCCACATAGTATTCCTTCTCAATCGGCAAACCTTCTTCAATCAGCAGACGCTTAACTTCTTTCCCTTCTGGGCCGGTTTGGTGCGTCACCAGTTTCTTACCGATCAATTCCGTAGCGTGCGCTTTCACTTCATCCAAGCTGCGCGCCAATTTGACACCGCCTGCTTTGCCCCGGCCACCAGCATGAATTTGAGCTTTAACCACCCACAGGTCTCCACCCAGGCGCTCTGCCGCTTCTACTGCCTCTTCCGGAGAGAAAGCAACATGGCCGTTCGGAACCACAACACCATATTTTTTCAGGATTTGCTTTCCTTGATACTCATGAACGTTCATTCCCGGATCCTCCAATCCATGGTCAATCATGGGCAAACGCGTCTCCATTCTATGTATCAGCACCCAGATTTCCTTGAATCCCCTTACAAAAAGGTGATCCCGAAATCGGGCTGAAAAAACTTCACCCGTTTAACCCATCTTGAAGTATAGCTCACACGTGTTTTTTTGCCAACCGCCGCTCTATTACGACAGCTCCAACCCCATCATAAAAAGAGAGGATTTCCAGCCAGAAACCCCCTCTTTCAACAAAATTACATCATCAATTGCACCGCGGTCGCTACAACAAAAATTCCCAAAAACAGAGCCGTAGCGACACCGGCGGAAACCATAAAATCAATAAATTCATTGTCTTGGTGGCTGGTATCTACGAACTTCTTTTCCATGACGTAACCTCCTTCACCATTCCACTATGTAGAGAATGGGCACATCTCGAACAATGGGAAAGAAGATTGAGCGTCGTCCCTCCCGCTTATCCCACCTGTCATTATAGCAAAAAACACAACATTTGCGAGTGGCAGAAACATGCCTCTGTGTTATTTCCCCGAACAAAAAGGGGTTATCATCCATAAGAAGGAATTATTAGGAAACCCTGGGTGCCGGCTCAGGATAGTGAGGTGAAAATGATGGACACATCAACCCGTTGGCTCGTTCTTTCTATTGCAGGGGGGCTGATCCTCCTTGGCATCGCCTTGTTTCGCCCCGATTTTCTTTTTTATCAGGATTCCCCGGCTTCGGGCAAATCAACCGCCCGCGCCAATGCAAAGCAAGTTACGCGTGATATTCACGTGTTCACGGTGGAGCACGAAGCCAACCACGGTGGCAAAGAAGTGGAAGTGTATCGGTTTGACCCCGGGTTCATTACGGTGGTCAAAGGGGATAAAATCCGCTTACACATCCATGGATTCCATGGGAAAAAGCATCATGTCTCTATCCCCTCTTTCCAGGTGAACAGCGAGGTGGCCAAAGGGGAAGTGACCACGGTTGAGTTCATCCCTGACAAAGTGGGCACGTTTGAAATCATTTGCCATGACCATTTGAGTGCGCAACATGAAGGACCGATGATCGGCTACATTACTGTCGTGCCATCTTAACCACAAAAAGCCAAAATGTCGCGCTCGGTTGAGCGTGGACATTTTGGCTTTTTCCTCTATTGATAGCGATACCCCAATTTCTCCATATCCAACACCATCGCCGGCGTCACTTTCCGTCCCATGGACTTCCAAGGCTCCATCGCATCATGCAGGTTGTGGCCGCGCGGCCCGCGCTCCCCATTCATCCCCGCCGGTTGATATTTTTCTTTAGGATGGTTTGCTTGCCAAATAGCCCACAAACGGTCAATCATGGCGTGATGCAACCAAAAAATCGGATCATTGGGCGCACTCATCCAGGCCATGGACCCTCGCGCAGCCCCGCCGATCCAACGATGGACGATGTTGTGGATGTTCCCTTTCCCGTACCATCCCTCCAAGCGGTTGCAAAAGCTGGGTCGGACAGCTGGACTATCAGGTCTTAGCAAATTCAGCTTTGCTCGCCACGGGGGAACATAATATGGCGTTTCACGCAAGCAACTCTTTACTTCTGCGGCAGTGGGAAGGGAAATCGAACGCCCTCCCAAACCCACTCCCAATTGCCGACGCAAATAAGGCAACCGCGGTTCACCATATTCAAACAAGATCAACTTCCACCGCGGATAAGCAAATGGCCCCGTGGTCACGCGATAGTTTAACCGCGGGTCTCCAGTTCCTCCCATAAAATCGTCCGTCCACGGCCCCCGCGGATCATCCAAGCGTCGTTGTGCAGTCCAATCCCAATACGGAATGCTCACAGATGGGTCAATCTCTTGTAAATCCTTTTCCAACTGGTACAGCAAATAGCGGTGCCATGGGAGAAACGCCGGCCCGCTGTGTGCCCATCCCGGGTAAACAGCCGTCATGTTTTCCATCGACTTCAAATGGATATACACATAATCATCATACCGGCCCCATCTTGGGGAAATGCGGCCCGGTTTTTGCTTTAAGATTAACAAAGCCCGGACAAACCTGCGCTTTTCCTGTTTGCTCATATCTGCTACATTTTTGCGAATGGTGGTCATCGCTCATCCCATCCTTCAGTTTCGTTATCATATGGTATGAGCAGTTGGGCGAAACAGTGCATTCCCACTTACTGGGATTATTTGTTTGTTATACAAACTTGTCTATGTAATAGATAATTCGGCGGCGACTCGTTCCCTTTTGCTATAATGGCATTGATTGAAACCCATCGTAATGAAGGAGGAAGATCATGTCTTGCCATTTATGAACAGATCTCCACATAATGACTCAGTTGGTACAGGTTCGGTTCCAACCCCCGGTCCATCAAGCCGAGTTTCCCAACAAGAATTTCTCCATGGAGGAACGCGTATGAATATCCGCTTTCAAACACCGCACCAATATGTGTTCATTCATCGCCATGTGAAGCACCTCTTGCTTCTGTGGAAAAAGGAACACAAACGAGATTTATACATTGTCGATGACGAAACCGAGTCCTCTCTGGTTTTGCGATATCCAGGCGACACCTATGCCGAAATGGTTCTACAAGAAGTGGAACCGATTTTTTTTCAGCGCTTGGAAACCGATGAAGAAGCCTTTCTCGCCATCCTGGCGGCGACCCTTGATTATGGCGGACGGTTGATGGCCATGTATGTCCATCCGGAACGGCCGCAATCCGATGTTTACTTTTTTGAGGTGCGGGATGAACAGATCGAGGAAATCGATGACGATGAATACCCCCGTATCATCCAAGCATTCATGGAGGAATATCCCGACTCGTTCGCCCAAGCGTAACTTTTGACAAGAAGATGCGTGAGATCCAGGGTATGTCTGGTGAAAGGGGCAGATCATTTGCTTCATGCGTGATGAGGATTAACCGGAATTTTTCTGCCGCTCTCTCCACGAACTGAACTTAATACATATACACCGGAGACAACGAATTTGTAATAAAAAATGGATCGCATGGCCGAGTAGGCTGTGCGATCCGCCGTCAGGTTCAGTCAGCCGGTTGGCTATACTGCTCCCGCAAAAGGCGTTTTAATATTTTCCCCGCTGCACTCTTGGGCAACTCTTCGACGAACGTCAAGCTTTTGGGCACTTTGAAACCAGCCAACCGCTCGCGGCAGAAATCCAACAATGTCTGCTCATCCACTTCCTGGTCCGCACGTTTGACCACCAACGCCTTCACCGCTTCCACCCAATCGGGGTCGGGTACCCCGATCACCGCCACTTCCAACACGGCCGGATGCTGGTAAAGCACCTGCTCTACCTCTATTGAGTAAACATTCTCCCCACCGGTTACGATCATATCCTTTTTACGGTCGACGACATAGAGGTAATGCTGTTCATCCCGATAAACCATATCTCCTGTATGATACCAACCATCCCTCAGCACAAGAGCCGTTTCTTCCGGTCTGTTCCAATACCCTTTCATCACATTGGGCCCGCGCACAATTAACTCCCCGACTTCTCCCACTCCAACTTCGCCACCGTGGTCATTGATGATTTTTGCCTCTACTCCCGTTACAACTTGCCCACATGAAGCAAGACGTTCCTCCACCTGATGATCTTCCGGCGGCAATGCCGTCACCACTGGTGCGGCTTCCGACATTCCGTATGCATGCGTGAATGAAAGATGCGGCCACACTTCCCGCGCTTTCTTCAACACTTCCACCGGCATTGCCGAACCGCCATAGATCAATTGTCGCAACGAAGAGCAATTGCGCTTTTCCACATCTGGGTGATTGATCAGGCGGTTGACCATGGTAGGAACCAGTAACGCCGAAGTCGGCTGAGCCTGCTCCACCCAATCTAAGAACAGATCAGGCTGAAAAGTACGAAGGATATGGTGTGTTCCTCCGACCAAAGTTAAAGCAAACGTGCAAGCTCCGTCAGCGAGATGGAACATAGGCGCCGCGTGGACATAACGGGTAAAGCGGTCAAAGCGAAACGTGAGCGCCGCATGGTAAGCGTTGCTCACCAAATTGCGATGCGTCAGCATCACCCCTTTGGATCGCCCGGTCGTGCCCCCTGTGTAAAAGATTCCCGCCACATCATCTTCTATCACTTCACCATAAGCGAGGGGCTGAGGGGAATACGGCCGCAGCAACTCTTCATAATCGATCATAAACCCGATCTTCTCTTCCTTTCGCTCTCCTTCAACTCTCACAAACAAACGCACTGACAGGACACGCATCACCATCCCGGCAACGATGGGAGAGAATTCCTGATGAAAAAAGAGAGCTTTCGGACTGGAATCGCGCAACTGCTCAACAATTTCCGCTGCCGTCAACCGATAATTGAGCGGAACGGCTATCGCTCCGATCGCAGTGACCGCATAAAATAATTCTAGATAACGAAAATCATTGAACATGAGAATCGCCACCCGATCCCCTTTCTCGATTCCTTCTTGCTTCAATGCTTGCTGCAACCGGCTGACTCTATCAGAAAACGCACGATAGGTGTGGGCGACTTTGCCGTCCACAACCGCCAATCGATCAGAAAAGTTTTGTGCAGAACGAAGCAATCCTTTGGTTAAAATCATCTGCACACCTCCATCTCGCTTAAACGTATGTCCTGATTAAATTATATCACAATATTCTAATAATTTTACTTTTTACCTTCTGCTTCTAAGTTTATTTCTGCCAAACATCACGCTATCAAGATAGTAAACTATTTTTCAAAACTCAATCACCATTCCGTAAACAAAGAATATATTGTATTAACATTAGAAATTGATAGCACAGCCATCAGGGAGGTGCCAGCAATTGACATCAGATAAGAAAACCTCGGATCAGGTCACCGTCGGTCTGGAGAAAATGATTAAATTAAAAGTTTACGATCTGTTGCTCAACAGTTTGGAAAATGACAAAGTTCCCGCTAAGTTACAACAATTGATGGCTTTGGCGGAAATCATAAAACCCGGTACAAAAGATGCAGTGAAGCAAGCACTGCGAAAGGAGAAGTTGAAATCAACAAAGAGAAAGGAGTGAAAGAGCGATGGAAGTCTACAAGCTAGTCTACGTTTCAAGCTGCCGCCGCAAAAAACGCAAAAGACCCTTGCTTTGCAGGCGTTGTCGATGGTTTCTCCTGCATTACGGCGCACTTCCCTTTGAAACCCGCCGGCGTCGCCGACGACGGCGTAAACTGTCCCGGCCAGCAACTTCTACCTCCAGCAATGTAAACAACTCAGCCAACATCGGGGCGGTAAGCGGACTAATCAACATCATTGTTCAGGTTCCTGTCAACACCGGCGATGCAACCACCTTAAACAACAGCGATCAAAACTCAACAACCAATGCCCTCTAACTCATCCCCAATCACGTTTCTCAGCCTTGAAAGGAGGTGAAACATGATGAGCAACCATTCCTACACCCCGGAACAATTGGAGACGATCCGTTCCTTAATCGAAGAAGCAAACAGCAAACTCCCAGCAGCGCAACAATTAAAAGCACAACAAATTTCTGACTTGATCACGTTCATTCTCGGGCTTCCCGTTCAAGCTATCACCGCGGTGGCAGGTGTCGTCACAGGCGCGACTGGCATCCTGACTGGCGTCGTCGGCAGCTTGCTGGGTATCCTCGAACAGCTGATTGGCTTAATCACCGGCGGTGGGGCAGTTAATGGTGCAGCCGCTTCCATTCTGCAACAAGTTGCCCCCAACCTGGTGAATATCATCGAAAAGCAAATTCCGACCCCGCCGCAAGGGCAAAATGATTCAAATCCTGAACAAAAATAATTAAAAAGGAGTGAAAGACAATGGGTTGCTGCAGAAAAAAGAACTGTCTGATCGTCATTAAAAAACACAGACGTCGTCGCGCTGTGGGTGGCGCAAGAGCAAGGGTGAACAACGTGGCGCGCACGGGTGCACAAAGCGCCGGATTGATCAACCTGAACGTTCAAGTGCCGATCAACCTGGGAGATGCACAAGCATTCAACAGAAGCTCCGGAAACTCCGTCTCCAACTTGCTGTAACGTCATTCAGCATAGGGGGGAACTCCTCCCCCCGTACATATCCAATTCCCCCATCCAACTGAAAGGAGGTGAATCCGAATGGGTTGCCCAAAAAAACACTGTGTGGTGTTTATTCAACCGAAAAGACGCCGTCGCGCAGTCAGCAGCACCAGAGCACGGGTGAGCAACGTGGCACGCACAGGCGCGCAAAGCGCGGGCCTCGCCAACGTCAACATCCAAGTACCGATCAACTTGGGTGATGCGCAAGCATTCAACAGAAGCTCCGAAAACTCCGTCTCCACCGTGCTGTAACAGGGGCAAACGCGCCCCTTTTTTTGTTTGACGCCGACTGGGCGAATCACTCCCTTTTCCTTACCTTTTATCAAAATACAGGATGACATGCTCCATTCACAAGGTTAGTGAATATACCTATCAAAGAGTTGCAATGGCCTAGGGAAAGGGGTTAGAAAATTGAAGAAGAAAAAGATCATTCCGTCATCTAAAAAGAAAACGAAAAAAGATCCGTTAGCGGATGAAAGGGTTCTGGATGAGCTGTGGCTACTTGACAATGAAACACCTAATTTCAAGAAAAAATGGACCTATACCGCTTCACATAACCAACCCGCGCCATCGGAGGCACCCCCGTCAAACGAACCGGCGGTAAGCCAAACCGATACCGAAACGCCCCCTGCCAAAACGGTATCTGAAGTGAGAAAAGCCCGGAACCCCCACGGAATCAATGAAGCGTTCATCTATACCGACGACTTGACCGACGGGGCGGTCACCGCTGAGAAAATCGCCAATCAATCGCTGGACGGGAAAAAAATCAAAAACGGCGCCATCCGGGCAGAACATCTGGATCACGAAGCGGTAACAGAGCCCAAACTGGCCGCTGAAGCGGTGACATCGGCCAAAATCGCCAAAAAAACGATCAAAGAATACCACCTGGATGATGACATTATCGGCAGCGACAAAATCAAAAGGGAAACGATTCTTGCCAAACACATCAGGGAAAATGAGATTCCCGGAAGCAAATTGTCTGATCGCAGCATCGGCGAAACCAAATTGAAAGACCATTCCGTCCTTGGCAAACATTTGGCGATCGGCCACATCCAAAACGAGCACTTAGCTGATCAAGCGATATGCGGCAATAAAATAAAAAACGGTTCGATCCACACCAACCATTTGGCAAATGGCATCATCAACAGTGCCAAGCTGGCTGATGACTCGGTTTCCGCCGACAAGGTCCAAAAAGGGGCCATCACCAAAGACAAATTGGCCAATGAATCCATTACCAGCGAAAAAATCATCTCCTCCGCCATCCATGGCCGCCATCTGGTCGATCGGGCAATTGAATCCCGGCATCTGCAAGACCACATGATCACGGAAGAAAAACTGGCCGCCGCATCTATTCACAGCCATCATTTGCAACATCATATCATCGAAGGCATTCATTTGTCCCCCCATGTGATCAAAGAAGAACACATCGCTGAGCATGCCGTCACCGGGAATAAGATCGCGCCCGGCAGCATCCGCTCCGCTTCTATTCAAGAGCAAGCCATCCAGTCCAAGCATTTGGCTCCAAACATCATCGGAGAAGGGCACATTCAAGAGCAATGCATCGGCAAAACGCACATCAAAGATGCGAGCATCAGCGAACAACACATTGCCAATAATTCCATCTCTGGTTCCAAGCTGGTTGACCATTCTATTACAACGGCCAAATTGGCACCCGAATCGATCTCCGCAGAAAAAATCATCGATTATTGCATTTCAACAAACAAACTGGCTGACCATGCGATCACAGCTAACAAAATCGCCTCGCGAAACATTAACAGCTCACATCTGGATGATAAAGTGATTCTCAGCCAACACATCGATCATGATCAAATCAAAACAGAACACCTGATGAACGAATCCGTCACCGCCCGCAAATTGGCCGATGCGG
Organism: Laceyella sacchari; assembly: GCF_004343255.1. GTDB lineage: Bacteria > Bacillota > Bacilli > Thermoactinomycetales > Thermoactinomycetaceae > Laceyella > Laceyella sacchari. The sequence goes on from NZ_SMDD01000003.1 coordinate 27,757, forward strand.
CAGTGGAAAGCCAGCATATCGCACCACAAGCTGTCACTGGCGATCATCTTGCCCCTGATTCGGTGAGCAACGAACATCTGGCCGAATTTTCCGTGACTGCAACCAACATTGCGCCGCAAGCGATACGGTCAGAACATCTATCGGAACAAATCGTGCGCAGCTCCCATATCCTAAACGGTCAGATCGGAGAACAACACATTAAGGCCAACGCCGTCACTGCGGAGAAAATCGCACCACAATCCATCTATGGAGAACATTTAACTCCCCAAGCAATCAACGGTTCCCATCTCCAAGCGGACCAGATCGAAACGGGGCATTTGCGCGAGCAAGCAGTTACTGCAAATAAAATCGCACCGCAGTCCATTCGTGAGGAACATTTGGCTCCTCGAGTGATCAGTGGTTCCCATCTCCAAGCGGATCAGATCGATACTGAGCATTTGCGCGAGCAAGCAGTTACTGCGAAAAAAATTGCGCCACAGTCCATCCACGGAGAACATCTGACCTCCCAAGCGATCAGCGGTACACATCTCCAAGCGAATCAGATCGAGACCGGACATTTGCGCGATGAAGCGGTCACTGCAAGAAAAATTGCGCCGCAATCCATCTACGGGGAACATGTTGCTCCTCGAGCAATCAGAGGTTCCCATCTTCAAACGAAGCAGATCGAAACCGAGCATTTGCACGATGAAGCCGTCACTGGAGAAAAAATCGCGCCACAATCCATTAACGAAGAACACTTGACTCCTGAAGCGATTAATGGGTCCCATCTGCAAAAGGAACAAATCGAAACCGGGCATTTGCACGATCAAGCCGTCACAGCAGGGAAAATTGCACCGCACGCTGTGCAAAGCGAACACATCAAGCCAGCATCGGTGTTGTCTCCCCATATCGAAGAACAACAAATTCACGCCGCGCATCTCGCGCAAGGGGCCGTGTTGACGGATCACCTTGGCCAAGGGGCAGTAACCGGCGACAAAATCTCTCCCAACGCCATCTACGCCGAACACCTGTCAGAACAATGCATCCACTCCTCTCATCTGGCTGATGAGCAAATTCACGGCCATCATCTGCAGAAAGAATGTATCGCATCTGAACATCTGTCCCAACAAGCAATTCAATCCCAACATCTGGGTGAATCGGTCGTATTGGCCGACCATATCGCACCATCGCAAATCCACTCCGCCCATCTGGCTGAACAGGCTATCCAAACCGAGCATCTGACAGCTGCAAGTGTTAGCACCGAGCACATCCAAAAACAGAGCATCCAATCCCCCCATCTGGTCCCCGGACTGATCTTCGCCGAACATTTGGCAGAAAAAGCCGTGACCGAAGAAAAAATTGGAGACCAGGCTGTATCCAAAGACAAAATCAAAGATCAAACCATCACCAAGGACAAAATCAGAGACCAAGCCATAACAAAAGAAAAAATCAGAGATTTGGCAGTGACAGAAGACAAAATCAGAGATTTCGCAGTGACGGAAGACAAAATTCGCCATCAAGCGGTGGCTACCGAAAAAATCAAAGATGCGGCAATCACAACGGAAAAGTTGCAGGATCAAGCGGTATCCACTGAAAAAATCAAAGATGGCGCCGTCACCACGGTAAAGTTACAAGATCAAGCGATTACTACCGACAAAATCGTTGATCTAGCGGTCACGGAAGATAAAATCGGTTCGCAAGCGGTCACAACCGACAAGATCAAGGATTTGACCATTACAGAAGATAAAATCAAGGACTTTGCCGTGACGGAAGACAAAATCAAGGACTTCTCCATCACCGAAGACAAAATAGTGGATCGCGCCATCACTGGGGAAAAACTGGCTGATGGCTCCATCGGATTGGAGAAGTTGAATTTCCAACCACTCCTAGCTGGACAACAACCTGTACAAACATCCGGAATTGCCGCCTTCCAGCTTCCAGCGCATGCTGATCATACGTTCGTCACCGTTTCAGTGGCTCAACCTATGGGCGCCTACATCGTGGTCGCGATGACGAATCATCCCGGCTGTTTCGCCTCTCTGCACCACTGTGATGAGCAGGAGTTTACCATCCGCATCCAACGGATGAGGGAAGAACCACAAGTGATCAGCGGAACGTTCTTCTGGATCGCTTCACAATTGGATCAAGCCATGTCACCATTGCAATTCCCAATCAAAAGCGCCGAGGAGGCGGAAGTCGAGCAACTGAATCAAGAAGCCGAAGTTAATATCGTGCTTCCCATAGAGAAAGAGACGGCCACAGAGGCGGATATCCAGCAGGAAACAGAGCACCCGACCGCACCGACACCTTTGGCCGAAGCAGACATTTCAATCGAGGAGAAGACCTCAGCCGATGAGGAAACCGAGGAAACCTTGGCCGCAGCAGAAGTTTTAACTGAAGCAAAACCCTTGACCGAAGCGGAAACCTTGACCGCAGCAGAAACCTTATCCAAAGAGGAAAACTTGACCGATATGGATGCATCAGTGGAGCCGCTCGCCTGCTCAGCCGCCCATGCTAATCATGAATCCAACGACTATGTTGAAGTGAAAAGCACGGAAGAATTCGTTCATGGCGATGAAGCACAGGAGCCGGCAAATGTCGATAGAGAGTGAATGCAAAACACCCCGTGCACCAACCTGCACACGGGGTGTTTCGTCGTTTCATCCTTTATTCAGCGCAAACCCATATGTTTCATCCAACAGTTTCAATTTTTCCTCGATATGGCGTTGATACGTGTCAATATAGGCTTTGGGCTCCTTAGGGTTGGGCAATCGCTTGATTTTACCATCCCCTGGCGACACCAACTTGCTCACTGCCCCGCAACCAAGCCCGATAATGGTTTGGCGCTCTTCCATGATAATGATGTTGTACAAGCTTTCCAAACCAGGGAAAGCGTAACCCACATTCTCCTGATTGCCGAGAATGTTTTTTTGCCGGTACAGATAATAAGGAACATAGCCCATTCCTGCAGCCCAATCTCGTGCCATCCGCACCATTTCCCCTGTTTCATCCCGGTCGGCGACACGATATTTCTCTTTGTTTTGGGTCATGACTGAACCACGTTTAAACGAGAGGGTATGCACTGTCAACGATTCAGGACGCAACTCGGCCATCATATCTAGCGTCTCCTGAAAGTTGTCCAATCCCTCATTGGGCAAACCGATAATCAAATCCATGTTGATGTTGGTCAAGCCCATCTCACGCGCCAACTGGTACTTTTCCAGTGTTTCTTTTACTGTATGGTGGCGGCCGATCAGCTTCAAGGTTTCTTCTTTAAAACTTTGCGGATTAATACTGATCCGATCCACATTCCACCGCTTCATCAAGTCCAATTTCTCCGGATTAAGGGTGTCGGGCCGCCCTGCTTCAACAGTCAGTTCTCGAACCTGGTCAAAGGAGGGAACCGACCGCTTTAGCGCCATGAACAATTCATCCATCTGCTTCGCAGTGATCGAAGTCGGCGTTCCACCACCGAAGTAAATGGTCGTCACTGGCAAGCCCCGTTTTTCCAGCCAGGCGCCTATTTGCGCAATTTCTTCATGCAAACCCTGCAAAAATCCTTCTACCGAACCGTTACGCCCTTGAATGGCATAAGCCGGGAACGTACAATACGCGCATTTGGTTGGGCAAAAAGGAATGCCAATATACAAACTCACTTCTTTGTCCAATTCATACAGGTCAGGCAAGACGGTCAGCTGACGGGCAACGATCTCCGTCAAGATGTCTGTTTTCTCCTGATGGATCAAATAATCGGTCTGCAACACATTCACTGCTCGCTCCACGCTCAACCCGTCAAGCAACATCGAATGCAACAGCTTGGTGGGCCTTACGCCTGTTAGGATTCCCCACGGTTGCCGCACTCCTGTGGCTTCTTCCAATACTTGCAACAAGACATAGTTGACCGCTTGTTTCACCTTTTTGCGGTACGCCTTCCCCTCCAAGGCCCCGTTCACATCGCGCCGGTGTTCTGCTTGCCAAGTCTCTCCGCTCGCCACGTCCCGCATAAGGGCCCGGGCATGCACCGGATTGCTTTCATACACGGTGAAATGCAGTTGCATTTGTGCATCTGCTTCATTCTCTACTAACGACACTTCTTCAAAAAATAACTGTGCAATCAACTCTATATCACGATAAAAGGCTTTATCGAGCCCTTGAATCCAAAACGTTCTCATCATCATGCCGTGTGAAACACACGTTCCCCCTTTTATGTGTGCGATTCCTTTGTCCAGTCTAGCCGATTCGCTTTCTTAAATCAATCAATCGTTGGTTTGTCAAGGACGAAAAAAGACCCGATTGTAAGGTTTAGCCAGTATGTGACATGGTAAATCCCCCCTATGAAAAATATATGTCTATTTCAATAGAAAATAGTTGATTTCAGTCAAATCAGATATAATAGAATCTATAACCATCTCACTGAAAGGAGGAATCCTCATGAAAAAAACGCTCGGCTTGATTAGCGCGGCACTTGTCACCGCGTCCTTGCTTGTTCCCGCCCATGCTGCCCAAACCACCAAATCCATCTATTTCAACGGCGGCCCGCTCAACAGCCAAACCATATACCGGTATGACCCTGATTCACTCTCCATGCGGAAAGTGACGTCGGGAACTTTCGCCGACTTGTCCCCTGACGGAACCAAATTGGCATTTGTCAAAAACGACAGCTTGCACATCGCTGATGCCGACGGCAAAAACCAAGTGCGTCTGACTAACAGCTATTTTCCTAATTATGACACATCTCCGCGCTGGTCCCCGGACGGCAAGAAAATCGTGTTTGCCAAAAGCGATGGCAACCTGTATCTCGTGGACGTAGCCAGCAAAAAAGTCAAAGCTCTCACCCACGTCACTGAAGGAGTGCGCCATGCTGAACCCGATTGGTCCCCGGACGGTACCAAGATCGTCTTCCATTCTTCTGACCAGTCCGGTTTCACCCATATCTATTCCATGCATGCCGATGGTAGCAATTTGAAGCAACTGACCGGATTGGGAGGCAGCGAAACTTCGGAATACAGTCCTCATTTCTCTCCAGACGGTCGCAAAATTTTGTATGGTTCAACCAAAGCAGGGCAATCGGACGCATATGTGATGAATGCGGACGGCAGCCAACCCAAAAACATTACCGTAGACAACAACAAGGCGGTAACCAGTGCAATTTGGTCTGAAGATGGCCGCAAAATCCTCTATACGGTCAATGAGAAAGAAAAGCGGCAAGACAGTTATTTTTACATGACCACACTTAGCGGCGATAGCAACAAGGTAATGCGGATTCCGATCCCCTTCGCTACACCGTCCGCATGGCAAAGTGTATCAGAATCAACCAAAGCAGATACCCCATCGACATTACAAAAAATCACCGATTTCTTTTTGAACTAATCCCTCTAAGCCCTTGTTCACAAGGGCTTTTTCTTTGGTTTTTCTCTCAAATGAAATAGCCTTGGGTTCTCCCAAGGCATACCAAAAACACATATTATTCTGTCAATTAGATTTAATTTTCGCCACTTTGCACATCAACCATCTGCTTTTACACCATCACCCAATACCGTACCCATATGGAACACGAAGTCAAACAACCCGTCAATGACATCAAACAATCCTCCGTGATCCCGACCCTCTTTGGAAGGCTTTTTTTGTTCCTTTTGCTGCGGCACTTTTGGTTCCGCTTCTCTGTCGCTCTGATTGTTCTGATTTTCCGGTTTTAGCACAGGCGGCAAATCGATTACCTTCTTATTATCCTCATGAGGTTGGGTAGGATCAGGCGCTTGCGGTTCCGACCCACGGGCAGGAGGCCGTTGTTGAGGACGCTGAATCCGATCTTCATCTTGCACCCTTCGATCATGCGGATTAACAACAGGGCTATCGGATTGCGCGCCACGATTGGCCACAGCCAAACTGGACACTTGTTTATCCGCGGGTGGCGCAGGCAATTCACTTGCCGGATTTGTGTATGCGGGATTTTGTTTCCATTTCCAGCTGATCCATTTCCCTTTGGACAAGGAATCGTCTCCCGTAACAAAGAAATGCCGTGTGTCTTGCTCATCCTTTGGCTTCACCGGTGCAGAGTCCGCTCCGACCGTATGAACGGCATACACGCCAACACCAATCAACAACAAACATCCAGCAACGAGCCCGACCACTTTCCATGACAATAAAGGTCTTGCATTCCTTTGGGGAGAAACCCGCCGATACGTTTCAGGCGGGAGGGTTACCACAGAGCCTGTTACGCGGCTTTCTCTCTGCCCTTTTTTTGATACGGTCGAAATCTTTTCTTTTTCGTGAACTGGTTTCGACAAGCGTTGGCTCTCCACCGTTTCTACAGTCCCCGTTTTCCCCGACACCCTTTTCACTAGCGTATCATCATGATGTCGCTCCGCTTTCGCTTCTTTGGCCATCGTTTCCGTGATGCGCCTCACCACGGTGCGAATCTGAATGGTGGAACCGCCCGAAGGGTTGTTTGAAGCTTTGACTTCAGGCGATGATTGGTTGCTCTCCGACTCCATGGCTTTGTTCTTAATCACTTTCACCACTCTCCTTATAAACTGGGTTCTTCGATTAAGAAGGGAAAACTTCACATTATGTATCGCCAAGACTCTATCAACATAGAAGCATTCCTTGTTTCACGTTTGCTCCACCTTTGCATCTCGTCGCCTCCAATTGACGATTTCCGTCACCCCCTTTCATATACTTACAATTTTTTACATGAATTCTTCCAATCACATACTCAGAATAATTACACATAACCATTTGAAATTCCTACCAAATCAACCGATCTTTTTCTTCGGCTTGGACAAGCCCTTATAAAAAGAGACGGGATAGCGGACAAAACCCCGATAAAACAAAAAATGAGTCAGTTGGCACATCCGACCAACTAACCCATTTTTCTTTGGACAATTCGGGGCAAGTGCCACCCGTAAATGGCTGAAACCATGCGCAAGGCAACCACTAACACGCACAACGCCAACAATTGCCAACCATCTTCCAACCAATGAAGACCAATGACGACCCCGGTAATAACAGACCATAACGCGTAGATCTCTTTTTGTAACACGAGCGGTTTTCTACCAGCCAGCAAATCGCGGATCATGCCTCCGCCAATCCCAGTCATCACCGCAGCGAAAATCACCGCGACCAACGGCAATCCTTTATCCGAAGCATACAAAGCTCCTTGGACTGAAAAAGCGGCCAACCCGATCGCGTCAAAGAAATTAAGCCATTTTTTGCAGTATTGAAACCACTTTGCGGGACAAAACAATACCAGCGTGATAGCAATCAACGCCACATAGATCATCAATTCTTGCTTCCACAGCACATCCGTCGGCAAACCAATCAATGCATTGCGGATGACGCCACCCCCAAATGCAGTAACCAGACCTAAGACATATGCACCAAATAGGTCATACTTTTCTTCCATTGCGATGATGGCACCACTGATCGCAAAAGCGGAAATGCCTACCACGTTTAAAATCTCCCATGACACTGACAAGATGGATCCTCCTTCCCATTCCAACAAACCTCACTCATTATAGCTTGGCTGTGGGAAAGTGGGAATAGGGAATCATTATATTTCTGCAAAAAAAACGCTCAATACTGATTAAGACTGGAAAAGGTTATCCCGTTTAAAAATATTTGCACCCGCCGTGGGTTAAAATAGGTGAAGATTGTGTTTCAACCAACCCATTATTTTAACCTGCTGTATGCCAGCGGGAAAAACGTTTGCTCAATAAAAGCCTTGTTTTATGGGCCCTTCATTATATCTCATCCAGAAGATGGTTAAAATCTTTCTCACTTTCGAAAACAGGTGATCCCATGCTCCATCGACTCCTCCTTGCTTTATGGATGATCTGGGACCGTGTGTATTATTTGGCTTCCCGACTCCATTATGTAGACAAAAGGAAACGTAATATCTTTCGTGTCGTTATCAAACGCTACCGGGGCGAGGAAATCACCACATCAGACGGATATACACTCAAAGCCGGAGATTGGTACGTCCAACTGCACTTTCACAACGCCTACCTTGCCCAACTGCTCAGGCAATCGCCGCGTCACCCGATGAGCTGGGCCGCTATTCTGACCAAAAACGTCCGTGCATCCCTCCCTCAATTAACTCGATACATCAACCAGCACCCCAAAGCCGCCCAGATCCAAGTGGTGTTGGGAACCACATTCCTCTATCGCGGAGCCCATCGGTTGGGATTTGAAGTGGCCGACATTCAGCATCTGATTCATCGCCTCTTCAAAGCGGTGAGCGCACGCGTTGTTTTTTTGCTGAGCCACCCCTACGGTTGCTCGGAGCTGTTCAAAAGAAACGCCAAACTTGTCCCCAAACGCGTGTACATCTCCAAAGAAAAACTTAATCGCTTTCACTTGTGACAAGCCCCCTCGTCGCGCAGGAGGGCTTTTTTAATTCATCATCCCGTTGTTCCACGATGATTTTCTCAGCCTGATTGCGGACAGCATTTGAAACAGCTTCTGCGATTTGCTCTCAAACGCTATAGGTGCGGTTCCCCGGATCCATCTTAAAGTAAAAGTCATCTCGATGAGCCAGTCGGCTTTCGTAAACTCTCTTTATATTTGCAGCAGTGAGGTGTGGCAACTTCCGTGGTGACGGAATCCATGGGAAGAAAGCGAAAAAATGCCCCTCATAGATCGCTTCCAACAGCATACGAAACACTTCCAATACTAATGCATCCCTTAAGCGTCAGGGGGATGATGACCCGCTCGGGCTGTCATTCAAGCAGTCTAGCCTTCATCCTCGTTCACAGCATTTTGCCTCGCCATTCAGTCGTGGTTTGGTGACAAACCAACTTATGGCTTCTACAGCATGCTGTTATCCCCTTCCGGTTTCCCGTTTAGGTGAGCTGTCGGCGATCGGTTTATCGCGCAAATACACGCTGTTTAAATACAGAAAATTCACACTTATATTGCCGGATGTGCCAACTCCGCAGGAGCCCACCTCATTCGGTAGGCTCCTGCGGTTGTGGTCGATATAGCCCACAAGCATCCCAAGTCGGGTAATGACGTCCCGGTTGGAAGTTGCATCGGTAGCTTTTTTCAGTTGGCTCAAGGAATTTACATGTCTCACACTTATACAAAGTCCAAGTAATCCCATATTTTTTTACCATAGGGTTCTTACTTTTTTCCTCGATTCGATCTAAATCGACTTGACCTTGTTGTTTCTTAATAGCGACCACACTTTCTAATAAAAGAAAATAAGTAAACTACACTCCACTATACCACACTCTTGTTCCCCACATGCATAAAATTTATGCAAATTCAATGCACAAAAAAAAGCTTCTCCCGACGCAATCCTAAGGAGAAGCTTGGTTCACTCATCAATCCTCTACCCAGCGGTATCCGCAATCATCGCACAAATATTCGTCATTTTCCGTTTGTGACACCATCTTTGAACCGCAACGCGGGCATTTCTCGTTGTCTCTGCCCCAAAAATTTCTCTCCATCCCCCTGCCTCCCTTCTTATCCGGCATGATGCAATGTCATTTTATAATATAGAATGAGTTCTTTTCCCTTTTTGCTTGTGATTTTAACCGCTGACTTTCCCAAACAGGGACAACCAGCGGCAAACTGGCTCCGTTAGTAATTAATTTCATTTTATCAAAAGACAAAAAAATCTGTAAATAAGAAACAGAAAATCTCTCTTTGTTTCCTGCGCGTTGTAACAAAAACCCCCCCTTGCCCGATCTTTTTTTCCACCAGTGCCTCCACATCATTGCCAGCCGTCCCTTCTTCCCCTGAATCGGTTAAAATAAAGAGGCGAACGGCCGGCACCCCTTTTTGCCCTTTTGCCATTTATCCCGCCTGCCAAAATCAGACGAAGGAAGTGTTAACGTTTGGATAAAGAAAAACTAGTCACCATGACAGAATCGTTTCGCACAAATCTTTCCACTCTTATCCGCCTGAGCAAAGATCTTCTAGAACGGCAGTTGATGCGCCATGATGTTCCCATCACGGCACGCCAATTTGGCGTATTGGTACAGCTCAGCAAGCAACCGCTCACCGTCAAACGCTTAGGGGAAGTCTTTTCCATCGAGCCTCCCACTCTCATCCCCATCATAGACACATTGGAACGCCACCAATTGGTAAGACGGGTGCCTGACAAACAAGATCGGCGCAAAAAGCATGTCGAAACCACCGACAAAGGCCAGCGATTGATTCAGCACATGCATCAGCATATCGAACAAAATCCCATCGCCATCGCCCTCTCCACCATGGGCGAGGAAAACAGCCAGCAACTCATCAACTTGTTAGCTGAACTGGTCGTCCATCTGCAAGCGGCACACCGGCAAGAGACGGATTAACCCTGTGCCGAAGTTTGGTGCTGAAGGAACCCCCTCCCTGCGACCACTGCACAGGCGTCGCAGGGGGCTTTCACCAATGTATAGAAGGAACAGATCAGCACTGAGTCCGCCGCCTGTTCCTTTACCTTTGTATACCCGTTCAAAGAGGGTATCATGTCACTTAACCGACCCATCGTGCTGTCATCCTTTTTATTTCATATTGACATGCTTGTATATACAGGTCTAAAATGAAATCAACCTGTATATACAGGTTGCAGCTTGGAGGCAACCTCTGAAGGAGCCAAAGCTCCAGAACATGTTGTCACCTTACCAAGCCTATCTATACACCTCCGGCAAACGAGCGATCGTCCAATTATTCAAAACGTTCTCCAGATTCTCGCTGCCGTACCATGGTGTAAGACCCTTTTTCATGCCCCATGCGCCTAAAAGGGCAATCTTAATTAACTCGCCTCCTTTTCCAATGCGAAAGGATGCGACAAGCACGTAAAAAATCTTAAACCACAGGAGGCGAATCCTGCATGCAGCGCACACTTTCTTTTGATTTCTTCCAACGGATCGGCCGCGCAATGATGGCTGTCGTGCTTATCCTCCCCCTTGTCTCGATCTTGATGGGACTGGGCGGCGTCATCCTCAATCCCAATGTGCAACAACTTCTCCCCTTCTTGGCAGGCGATGCTTGGCAAGTTGTCGGAGAACTGATGCAACGCGCCGGACAAGCGGTCTTTAACAATTTGCCCGTTCTGTTTGCGATTGCCATCGCTATCACTTGGACCAATCGCGGCATGGCTGGCTTTTCTGCACTTATCGCCTTTTTCATCATGCACACCACCATCGGGGCGTTGATCGATATCACAGGCGTCAAGCTGAATGAACGGATGCTGGGCACCGAATTGGGCATCCCCACCTTGCAAACCGGGGTGTTTGGTGGCATCTTAATCGGGTTTTTGACTGCTTATTTATACAACCGCTTTCATAAGGTGCAACTGCCTGACGCCATCTCCCTTTTCAGCGGTGAACGGTTGGTACCCATCGTTGCTTCTTTCGGCGGAATTGTAACCGCTGTCATTTTGTTCTTCGCTTGGCCGCAAATCAGTCTTGGGGTGTTGGCAACAGGTGACTTCATCGCCAACCACACCAATCCGTTGGTCGTCGGTCTGTACGGGGGGCTGGAAAAACTCTTGATTCCATTTGGGCTCCACCACATTTACAACACTCCCTTGCTGTTCACGGACATCGGCGGCGCTTACACCACCTTGGACGGCGCCCGCGTCGTTGGGGATCAAAACGTGTACATCGCTCAAGTGATCGACAAATTGAAAGATGGTAGCATTCCTATCACCGGCGGTACTTATATTGCTGGTAAATTCATTCCCGTCATGTTTGGTTTGCCTGCAGCAGCCTTGGCCATGTACCATGTCTCCAAGACAGAGAAAAAAGGCAAAGCCAAGTCACTTTTGGTTGCGGCTGCCATCACCGCTCTGTTGACCGGCATCACCGAACCGCTGGAATTTACCTTCCTGTTTGTCGCACCCGTCCTGTATGCCGCACACACCGTATTGACTGCGCTGGCGTTCGGCCTCATGAATGCGCTTGGCATGCACGCTGGCTTTGCGGGCGGTTCTGGTCTGATCGACTTTATCCTGTTCAACAGCCTGCCAAATCACTCTAACGCTTGGCTGGTCACCATCGGGCTGGGTCTCGTGTTTGCAGTCATTTATTACTTTGTGTTCAAATGGCTCATTCTGAAGTGGGACTTGAAAACGCCCGGTCGGGAAGATGACGGGGAAGAAACCAAGCTGTACACTAAAGAGGACTATCGTGCCAAACAACAGACGGCATCTTATATTGAACAACCCAACGCCGAGGCTGAAAGCTCACGCGCTTCCCAGATTCTCGCCGCTTTGGGTGGACAAGAGAATATCCGTCAATTAGATGCCTGCATCACCCGGTTGCGCGTCGGTGTCCACGATCTCTCCAAAGTGGACGAGGAAGCGTTGAAACGGTTGGGCGCATCGGGTGTGCTGAAGGTGAACGATGGCATTCAAGCCGTCTTCGGTACGAAATCTTCCATCATCAAAGCAGAAATCGAAGAAATCATGCAATGAAACAGGTGATATCATGAACGAATGGTGGCGTAAAGCCGTTGTCTACCAAATTTACCCCCGCAGTTTCAAAGACTCCACTGGCGATGGTGTGGGCGACCTGCGTGGCGTCATGGAAAAGCTAGATTATCTGAAAAACCTTGGCGTCGATGTGATATGGTTGAATCCTATTTACCGCTCGCCTTTGCGGGACAACGGCTACGACATCAGCGATTATTATCAGATCCATGAGGATCTGGGAACCATGGATGATTTTGAAGCATTGTTGGCAGAGGCTCACGCCCGCGATATGAAAATCATCTTGGACATGGTAGTTAACCACACTTCCACTGCACATCCATGGTTCCAAGAGGCTCGTGCTTCATTGGACAACCCTTACCGGGACTTCTACATCTGGCGCGACCAACCCAACAATTGGCAATCCAAATTTGGGGGCTCCGCTTGGGAGCTTGACCATGCAACTGGGCAATATTATTTGCACCTGTTTGATGTGACGCAGGCTGACCTCAATTGGGAAAACCCGGAGTTGCGCCGCCGCATCCACAAAATGATGAAATGGTGGTTGGACAAAGGCGTGGACGGCTTTCGGCTTGACGTCATCAACCTGTTGTCCAAAGATCAACGTTTCCCGGATGACGACGGCTCTGTCCCCCCAGGTGATGGGCGCCGCTTTTACACTGATGGGCCCCGGATTCACGAGTATCTCGCGGAGATGAACCGGGAAGTGTTTACCCACTACGACATGATGACTGTGGGGGAAATGTCTTCCACATCCATCCCCCATTGCATCCGTTATACCCATCCGGACAACGGCGAACTAAATATGACTTTCAACTTCCATCACTTGAAAGTAGATTATCCGGGTGGTGAGAAATGGGCGGTTGGTGAGATGGACTTTCTCGCTTTGAAGCGGATTTTAGCGGATTGGCAAACGAGCATGGCCAAAGGCGGCGGTTGGAACGCCCTGTTCTGGTGTAACCATGATCAACCGCGTATCGTCTCTCGTTATGGCGATGATCAAACCCATCGTGTAACCTCAGCCAAAATGTTGGCTACCGCACTCCATCTGATGCAAGGTACCCCCTTCATCTACCAGGGGGAGGAATTGGGAATGACGAATCCTGATTTCACTTCTTTCACAGATTATCGCGATGTGGAAACACACAACATGGTTTCCATTCTGCGGGAGCGGGGCTATTCCGAAGCGGAAGTGTTAAAAATCATTCGCCAGAAATCACGAGACAATTCCCGCACGCCCATGCAATGGAACGCGACGGAACATGCTGGTTTCACGACAGGGACACCATGGATCAAGGTCGCCCCCAACTACCAGGAAATCAATGCCGAACAGGCGCTTGCAGACCCCGATTCGATCTTTTATCATTACAAGAAATTGATTCGTTTGCGCAAAGAATTGGACATTGTCACCACCGGCACATATGAATGCGTCGACATCGACCATCCTGAAGTCTACGCGTACTTGCGCCATGGTGATAATGAAAAGCTGTTCGTGGTCAATCTGTTCGGCGGGCGAGCCCATTCTTACACCGTGCCGGAGAAGGTGCTCGCTTCTGTCCAAGGATGGAAGAGAGAAATTCTGCTCTCCAACTATCCAGATTCCGCCGCCTTTGGTGAACAATTGCCTTTGCGACCATATGAATCAATTGTTTATCGACTCACTGCCAATTGAGAGGAAGAGCCTGTGTTGGATAACATTTATCTTTCAATCTATCATGATTTGGTCAATCAAATCGAACAGGGCTCCTTGCCGCCCGACAGCAAACTCCCGTCAGAAAACGAGTTGGCCGTGCAGTACAGCACCTCGCGGGAAACGGTGCGCAAGGCCCTACACCTCCTCTCGCAACATGGATATATCCATAAAATCAAAGGCAAAGGCTCTTTTGTCCTACATGTCAACAAATTTAATTTCCCCGTTTCCGGACTGGTCAGCTTTAAAGAACTGACTAAACGGATGCGGAAAAAAGCAACAACCAAAGTGATTTCACTCAAACGGGGCAGGCCGTCCCCTTATATCGCCACGCAATTAAACATTTCTCGCACCGAAGAGGTCTGGGAAGTGATTCGGGTGCGCGAGATCGATGGGGAGAAAATCATCCTCGACAAAGACTATTTTCGAAGCTTTATCCCACCGCTTACCGTGGAGATTTGCGAAGACTCCATCTATGAATACCTGGATCAAACGCTGACGGTGGGCATCAGCTTCGCCAAAAAATTTATCACCATTGAGAGCATTACAGAAGAAGACCAAGCCTGGCTCGATCACAAGGAATACCCCATGATCGCCGTCGTGCGCAACTATGTGCACTTGGAGGATAACACCTTGTTCCAGTATTCCGAATCCCGCCACCGCCCCGACAAATTTCGCTTTGTCGACTTTGCGCGGCGGGCATAAAGAACCCCCGTATCCCAAAACAATTGGGATGCGGGGGTTTTTTGATCCGCTTAAAGAGGAGGCTTTCTTTCGGCAAAGCCAGCGCAAAGCAAAAGCTTTCCCTGCCGATCTAATATAGCGAAATAAATGTCTGACAGTCAGTCGCTTCCGATGGGACGATACCATCGACGAGCTCAGCTACAACCTCTTTTCCTTGCTGAATGCAATCCGGCAAGCCGACGCCTCTGTAGAAAGAACCAGACAGCAAGACATTGGGCAACACTTCTCGCACTTGGCTCATGGTGCGCTCCACCCAATACGGGTGTCCCACTTCATACGGGGGCCGGGACGCCGTAAAGCGGTGGACAAATGTAAACTCCGGTTCCCCGCTGATATCCATCGCCCGAATCCGACGCAAATCAGCAAGCACCGTTTGGATGATTTCCTCATCGGAGCGCTGGACGATCTCGTCGGTTTGGGGCCGGCCGACAAAACAGCGGAGCAAGGCTTTCCCTTCCGGCGTGGTATGGGGCCATTTTTGGTGAAGCCAAGTGCAGGCCGTAATGGACAAGTCCGCCTGACGGGGCACGATAAAGCCGGTGCCTTGAACAGAGACGCGCACTTGTTCTTTGGGAAAAGCGAGCGCAACAGTGGCCACCGAGGTAGGTTCAGACATGTCAATCGGTGGCAAGTCAAGATAAGGGCGCAACAGGCGCCGCGTTACCGGATGTGGTGTAGTGAACACCACGTGGCTGGCCTCGATGGTACCCCCATCGCTCAATGCCAACCGATATCCCTCATCCAGCTTAGTGAAGTGGATGATTTCCGTGTTCTTTCGCACACAAGCAGCCGGCAGGGAGGCCTCAATTCGTTCGACAAGCGTACCAAGCCCGCTCCGGAGCGTTTGAAACATGCCCTTTTTTCTTTTGGAGGTGCGGGGCGGACGGGTGTTGCGCATCGCTTTAATCAGGCTCCCGTGCTCCATCAGGAGCCGATGATACTGCGGAAAAGTAGCCAACAAACTGAGATGGTCGATCGGATTTCCGTACACGCCGGAGATCAAAGGTTCAATTACCCGGTCCACCATCTCATCACCGAAACGCCGGCGGAAAAAGTCGCCGACAGACAGGTCACCGGCCATCTCTTCCGGGGGCAGAAGCAAATCTTCCAAGGCCCGCGCCTTGCCTGACACGGACAATAAGCCCGATTGCAGAAATGGCTCGATCTTCGTTGGCATCCCCATGACAGATCCTTCAGGAATGGGGTGCAAATCGCGTTCATGATAGATAAAAGCCTGTCCCGTTTCATTGTTGACCAATTCGTCTTCCAATCCTAGATCCATGACCAGCTGGGTGGCGTGGCGTTTCCGCTCCAAAAAGGAGTCCGGGCCTTTTTCGATGACATAGCCGTCACGCCTTAAGGTGTCAATTTTCCCACCTAATCGGGAACTAGACTCAATCAGCGTAAATTTCATTGGCAGCCGCTTAGCTTCTATTTCCCGATGCAAGTAATAAGCAACGGTTAAGCCGGTGATGCCGCCCCCCACGATGGCGACATGATGCTTTGGTCGACTCATGGCTTCTCAGATGGCTCCTTTGCGAATGAGTTCCTTGCTCAAAATTCCGCTCAAACAAGCGATGAATTCCGGTCGGGCGTTAGGCATCGGCGGCCGGTAATAGTTCGCTCCCAACTCGTCAGTCACCGCTTTGCACTCAATGTCATTGTCATACAACACTTCAAGGTGCTCGGCCACAAATCCGATAGGACAATAGATGAAGGAAGTAAAGCCTTCCTTGTCGTGCAACTCGCGTGTCAAATCCTGCACATCAGGGCCCAGCCAAGGCTCTGGTGTACGTCCCGCGCTTTGCCACCCCATCCGGTAGTGAGGGATGTCCACCCGCTCAGCGATCAATTTCGCCGTTTCCTGCAATTGGCGGGGATATGGATCACCCAGGGCCAAGATTTTCTCCGGCAAACTATGTGCCGAAAAAATCACCACAGAACGTTCTTTTTCTTCTGCCGGCATCGAAGCGAACAGCTCCCGCAACTGATCTGCCCAGTACTCCACGTATGCGGGATCATCATGCCAACTGTCAATGCTATGAAGCTTGATTCCAAGCGCTTCTGCCTTGTCTGCGGCCCGACTGTTGTAGCTTTTCACACTGTAGGTGGAATAATGCGGCGCCAACACCAAGCTGATGGCTTCTTCAATCCCGTCGTGGGCCATCTGCTCCACCGCCTCTTCAATAAACGGAGAAATGTGTTTCAGACCCAGATAACCGTGAAACTCCACTTCCGGAAAACGCTGGTTTAGATCAGCGACGACTTTCTCCACTTGCGCTTCAGTGATTTTGGCGAATTGATTGATCTCGCCAACCGCTTCATACCGCTCAGTCAGTTCATCCAACAAGGCTTGAGGTGGCTTTTTTCCCCTGCGGATATGCGTATAGTACGGTTCAATCTCCGACTTGCTCCGCGGTGTGCCATAAGCCATCAGGAGCACTCCGATTTTTTTCCGTTTCACACGATCATCTCCCCGTTTTTGCGTGAATAGCTGTGCACCAATGCCGTCAATTTCTGCATCGTTTCCACACTGCATTGCGGGAAGATGCCATGCCCCAGGTTAAAGATGTAACCGGGCTGTTCCGTGCCTTCGTCCAACACTTGTTTGGCCTTTTTCTCCAGTGTCTCCCATGGAGCCAAAAGCAAGGCCGGCTCCAGATTCCCTTGCAGTGCCTTGTCCACTCCGTATTCGGTTCGCGCCTGAGTGATGGTGACGCGCCAGTCCAAGCCAAGCACATCTACCGGCAACTCATTAAACACTCGCAACAAATGACCGGTGCCCACGCCAAAGTAGATAAGCGGCACGCCAGTATCTTTGAGGCTGGAGAATATCCGGTGCATCGTCGGGAAAATGAATTCGCGGTAGTCGGCTTCGCTCACAGCCCCGACCCAGGAGTCAAATACCTGAACCGCTTTGGCTCCTGCCGCAATTTGCGCACGCAGGTATGTGATGGTCATATCGGCCAACTTCTCCATCAGCAACGCCCATGTCTCTGGCGCGGTGAACATCATCGCTTTCGTTTTGTAATAGTTCTTTGATGGGCCGCCTTCAATCATGTAACTGGCCAGGGTAAACGGCGCTCCCGCAAATCCGATCAGGGGGACGTTAAGCTCATTGGCCAGGATTTTCACAGCATCCGTGATAAAAGGAATGTCTGAAACCGGATCCAATTCTCCCAAGCGGCGAACGTCGGCTGTGTTGCGAATCGGATTGGCAATGACCGGACCGATACCGGATCGGATCTCAACATCAACACCAATCGGTTTCAACGGGGTGACAATGTCAGCAAACAAAATGGCTGCATCCACGCCCAATTGATCAACGGGCAACTTCGTTACTTCCGCGCACACTTCAGGTATGTAATTCATTTCAAAAAAGCTGTATTTCTCCCTGATTTTCCGATACTCCGGCTGATAACGCCCCGCCTGCCTCATATACCAGACCGGAACATACGGGGTCGGTTCCTTGCGGCAAGCCCGCAAAAACGTATCATTGAATGAAGATTTCATTGGATAAACCTCTTTTCTCTTCTCATCCTTCGTTGGTAAACAGTTTGCCACAGCAGTTCCAATGGTAAAACCAGATCTTGTCATAAAAGGGGTTTATTTTACAGTTACGCCCAGTCACATGTGATAAATTTCACATAACATACTCCAAATGCTTTGTTTGTGCATACGAAACCCTGATGCACAACAAGTACTCTGCACAGACAAGAGTCCGGCCAGCCCTCCCGTGAAGTTGAGGAATGTGATTGGAATGCCGTTTCAATGCGGCTTATGACACATTATTACTAAACATGCGTTTAAATCAAATGTATAGTTCCTGATAGGAGATGTCAATATCTCAATTCCGTGACAAATTCTCTTCCTATACGGCAACAGGCAACGATGGCAGGACGAAAGAAAAGGCTTACACCTACAGCCACCTGCTTTTCCCGAGTGTGATACAATGCAAGTACAAATCTTGTGAGAGCGCAGGTGATCATATGAATCCGTTCCCTTCTTGGGATGAATGTGTCAATATGGAGCTGGCTTTTTTTCCAATCGGTTCCACAGAACAGCACGGCACCCATCTACCGATTCACACCGATACGATTATCGCCGCCATCGTTGCACAACGGTTGGCGGAACGGTTCGCCCCCGCTTATGTGGTACCAGCCCTCCCTTATTCAGCCTCATTTGAACACAGCGGGTTTCCCGGCTCGGTTTCCCTGCGGGTGACCACCATCACCGCGATTGTGCAGGATGTCATTCACTCACTGGAACAGTCCGGTATCCCGCGCTGCGTGATAGTCAATGGACACGGCGGCAATGCCCTCCTCCACAATATCGCGCAGGAATTGAATGCGCACGGTCATCGGGTCATGCTAGCCCCCACGCGCTTACATTGGGAGCGCTCTTACCAACAGGCAGGCATCTCTGTCAGCCTGAGCCAAGACATGCACGCTGGCGAGGCAGAAACATCCCTACTTATGCACTTGTTTGCCGACGGCGTGGTCAAAACGGACAAATTGATCGACGTGGATAGGCCTCGGCGACCGTTATTAGAAGTAGTAGGGATGAAGGCGTTTACCCCAACGGGAACAATCGGATTCCCTTCCCGGGCCACCTCGACAAAGGGCAAAGCACTTCTGGACGCTTTGGTGCGCGAAATTTCCCATACCGTGGAAGAGTTCATGTCCTTGAGCTGACAAGAAGGCTAGCATCTACATAAGTGCGATGCAGAAGGTTTCAGACACACTCTAGCCAACCCCGAAACATACAAACAAGCGCCTCCTTTAAGAAGGCGCTTGTTCCTGTTTCCTTTTTCTGATGTTCATCAATCCATAGGCTACACTCAACAAAGTCACCCACACCAAACCGGTGATAATCGCGTACATCCACATCTCATCTAACAACATGGTCAGCAAGATGGACACCAGCGCGCCCGCCCCAAACAAAGAGATCAATGACAGCTTGTCTTCCGCCTGCCGCCGGTAGCAAAAATAAGTTACAAAGATGATGAGCCACGTGAAAATGCCACCAAAAATCGAAATACCAAACATCGTGCTGTACGCGGTTGGCGTCAGCATATTGAGTAACACCGCAATTCCCAAACCAAACGAAGAGACGAGCAACGCTTGCAGGGGAACCCCTCGCTTAGTGACCTTCCCCCATGCGCGCGGCGCAAAGCCGCTTTGCGCTAAGGAAAACATCATACGCGAACAAGCGTAAAGATTGGCGTTCATGGTGGACAACGCTGCCGTCAGGATGATGAAATTCATTATCCCCGCCGCATACGGAATCTCCAAAAGGGCGAGCACCTTGACAAACGGACTCTGATCGACCGCATCCCCTCCCACTTGATTCCATGGCACCACTGCCAACATCACCGCCATTGCCAAAACATAGAAGAGAATGAGGCGAATGACCATCCATTTCATCGATTGCTTCAACACTTGTTTGGGATGTTTGGCCTCACCCGCAGTTACGGCCACAATCTCCGTTCCCATGAAACTGAACGTAGCCATCACGATCCCCATCCAGACTCCGGACCATCCATGAGGCATAAAGCCTCCCTGTGCCCGCAAATGGCTCAAGCTCTGTGTCGGGTCGCCCAAAATGAGACTGCCCCCGAGAATGATAAAGCCAATGATCGCCAACACCTTAATAGTGGAAAACCAATATTCGAACAAGCCGAAGCTTTTCACAGACATGGCGTTGACCATGAATATGATAAGTGCAAAGACTACAACCCAAATCCATGTCGGCACGCCAGGAAACCACATCTTCATATAAAGGCCTACGGCGGTAGCTTCCCCGCCGATGGTGATGGCGTTGGCTGCCCAATACGTATATCGAACAAGATAGCCAAACCATGGCCCCAACACCAGCTCAGCGTGAACTCCGAACGAACCTGCGGTGGGGTGAACCATGGACATGTTCGCCAGACAATAAACCATCATCACCACGATCAACGCGGTGCCCAGATAGCTGAGAATCACTGCCGGCCCCGCATAATGAATCGACAAACTCGATCCCATGAACAAACCCGTGCCGATAGCGCTTCCCAACCCGATCATCATCAATTGCCGGCCTGTCAATTCCCGTCTGAGAATATCCTCGTTCCGGCCAGCCTGAACTCTGCTCCCACTCAACTAAACCACCCTATTCTCTCTTTTTCGGCACCTTGGACAACGTGCCGTTAAACAAACATTTTAACTTACAATAATTCCTCACTCAATAAAAAAAGCCCCCTTGTGGGAGCACAAACTTAGGACGAATACCGTTTGCGGCGCCGAATATGCCAGTCGGAGGAAGAGTAATGGCGACGATGTGAGGATGAGTAGCTGTGATGATGTCGGTGACGACGATAGTCGGAAGAAGAATAGTATCGGCGCTTCCGTTTCCAATTCGATGATGAGAAAAATCCAAACAATCCACAGTGATATTTTAGAGCTTCCAAGTCTTCAGCCAATTCCCCTTTGTGAGCGGCGGGGTGATCGGTGTGGAAGAAACGGCCCACATCCACGATTTTGACTTGCCCATCCTGATCGATCATGATGTTATTCAAGTGCAAGTCATCTGCTATGATCCCTTGGCCGTAACACCGTTCAATCGCTGCTTCAATCTGGCTAAACTGCCGCTCGGTCAATTTTTCGCCCGCTTTCAGGGCTTGTCCCAATGTATATCCACTCACCTTGTCCACAATCATAAACTGATCCTCTTTATAGTAGAGCGTGGGAAAAGCGGGATGCTCTTGTAGCTCAGCCAATAACACCGCATCCCCCTTCTCGCTGGGATCGGTCTTGAACACTTTGACCGCATACTGTTCAAATTCATACACCTTGCCGCTCAATCCTTCTCCCAACAAGCGGTGGTGCTGGTCCATGTTCCCTGCCATAATCATTGCGCCGAGATGTTCAACAACGGCTGGATCAATCGATAACGCGTGTCGGTCCATCTTGGGTCCCCTTTCAAGCTTGCGCATTTTATCTCCATGGTACGCTTTCCCTGCCTACTTACGAGAGAAACGCATTGTGATGTGATGTAACAAATCGTTCACGTAATTGCACCAGAAATCAAGTCTCTTCCACTGCCACTTGGCAGCCGTTAGGCCTTTTCTTCACACTGGATCGTCCACTAGGCGCGGTTGCAATATCTGCTTGATCTGGCCCATTTGCCGCAAAGCATGCTCATAACCCAATTGCAGACAGTGAAACGCCTTGTCAAAATCAAACATGCCCACAGCGTTAGCTTCTGGTTGCAACACCAGATCCGCTTGCCCGGTCACATGCTTGATTTGATGGGCCAACCCGATGCTCACTGCCCGCTTCAATACCGATATGCAGGACGGGAAAGGGGTGTCAACCGCTGCGGCCGAGACCATATTGATCGCGATAACCCGCTCTGCTCCCATCGCATGCAAGGCTGAGACCGGACAGTTGTCAATCACGCCTCCATCAATAAACACCCGGTTGCCGTATTCGACTGGCTTAAACAGCAAAGGGATGGAGCAACTGGCCTGGACAGCTACAGCAATGGGAATGTCCGTCACCACTTCTGAATCAGGGCAAGGTGGCCGCATGGTGTGAGAGGTGAAGATCACCTTTTTGCCTGATTTTAAATCGGCTGCCACCAGGGCAACTGGCAATCGCATCTCCCGCATATGCGCGTGATTCGTTTTGTGGGCGATCAATTGGTGAAGCCGTTCCCCTTTAAACAGACCCGGGAGGGAAAAGTCGCCACGCAACAGTTTGAATATAAGCGATTTGTAATCTACGTCGAGCACATCGCGCGTAAAGGCAGGCACGAAGGCTGTCAGTTCATCCACCGACAATCCGTAACCATACAAAGCTGCAACCATCGCCCCCGAACTCGTCCCGGCCAAGGCATGAATTTGGATGCCATGCTCCTCCAACGCTTTCAACACCCCGACATGAGCACAACTGGTGATGCCGCCGCCACTCAACGCTACTCCGACTTTTTCCATTTCACCCGACCTCTCGCATTCCAAATGATAATCTCAGTATCCGCATGCCACAGGTGTGATATTCCTCTTTTTTCCGCCGCTTATCAGTGAAAACCTTTCCATCAAAAAAGCCCCTTTGGGGGCCGATGGTACGCGATTATTCACCTTGTCGCTTCACTTTCGATTCGCCGATTTGACTATGCGCTTCATAAATGGCAGCAGAGACGTTTTGTTGTTTGTCTTCAAATCCAACCTCTTCTGCAAACTCCGTATCTTCTTGTGCCGGCTCATTCTGTTGCTTCTTATTCTCCACAGTAATTTCCTCCTATCATAAAGGCTGATGAGGTTAGCTTACCCCGTCCCAGGCGGAGATTATCCATCTCGTACAATCTATAATCTGTGCATCAATGTAGATGAAACCATAGGGCAACACGGTGGAGAAAACCGATAGGCAACTCAACCTTGGCCGTATTGGATCAGCAGGAGTTGGCTTTTATCTCTCTGCTCCCTTGCGTACCAGCAACCAACCCCAGCCAATCATCACCAGCGCCACTGTGTCAAATAACAAATCGTAGCCAAGCGGGTTGGGCACATACTCATGCACATGATGTACACCCAACAAATGATGGTTGATGATCCCTTCCAGCAAATTAAACAATCCCCCGCCCAGCAAAAAAAATCCCCAAAAGCGCCGTCTTTCCCTTAGCATTATGAGCGGGTCACTTCGTGAAATCAACACCGTGGCTACAAACCACACCAATGTGATGGCCAAATGGAACCAACCATCACTCACTACTTGGTCGGGTTTGGCATGATACATAACCATACTGTGCCACTGCAACAGCTGATGAAAAATGATGCCGTCCAGCATCCCCGTCACACCGACACCAAAAAGAAATGCGCCCCAAAACTGCCTGCGCATGCCATCACCTCCTTACCCCACATTGTGGTCAATTCGTGTCTCCCTTAATCCGACTCCGAAAGTAAACAAGCCCCCTTCCGGCACGATAGGCCTGAAGCGGGCTCTCCTTGCACTTATTCATTGATCAACGCATGATAAGCCACCGCGACCTGTGCGGCGACTCGGGCATTGTGTTTCACCAGCGCGACATTGGCCGCCAAGCTTTCTCCTCCCGACAACGCTTTGATCCGATCCAACAAAAAAGGGGTGATCCGCTTTCCAGTGATTCCTTCCTGCTTCGCTTCCTTGAGTGCTCTGCAAATGATCGCTTCCATCTCATCAAAATCTAAAGCAGCTTCCGACGGCACCGGATTGGCGACCACTAATCCCCCATCCAATCCCAACCTCCATTTGGCGCGCATGATTTGGGCGACATCCTCAGGCGCGTCGACACGGCAATCCACGCCGTATCCACTATCGCGAGCATAAAAGGAAGGAAAGGCGTCTGTTTGATAGCCGATGACCGGAACACCATTTGTTTCCAATACCTCCAACGTTCGCCCAATATCCAAAATCGACTTGACACCGGCGCTGACCACAGCTACCCGGGTGCGCGCCAGTTCGGTCAAATCAGCGGAAATATCCATCGTCTGTTCCCCTTCCCGATGCACTCCGCCGATCCCGCCGGTGGCAAAGACGCGAATGCCGACCGTCGCCGCACAGATCATGGTCGCCGCCACCGTGGTCGCGCCAACCTTTCCCATCGCCAGCACATAGGGAAGGTCGCGGCGGCTCACTTTTTCCACCTGTTTGCGCGTGGCCAAAAACGCCAGTTCTTCGTCATCCAATCCTATTCTCACCTTATGGTTAAAAATAGCGATCGTCGCCGGAACAGCACCTTGCTCGCGTATAATCCGTTCCACTTCCTGGGCCGTGGACAAGTTGTGCGGATAAGGCATGCCATGGGAAATGATGGTGCTTTCCAAAGCGACGACGGGCTTGCCTTCATCCAGTGCCCGTTTTACTTCCGCAGACAGGTGCCACATCTCTTCTTTCATGCGCTCTCCCCTCTTAACTGCTGCTGAATCCGTTCAAAACTCAAATCGCAAGCCACATTATCGACGGTTTGCACCGCGAGTTGCGCCATAGCCAATCCAAATCGAACCGCTTCTGCACCTACTGTCCCCCGCATCCATTGAACCAGTACGCCAGCCACAAAGGCATCCCCGGCCCCAGTCGCATCCACCACTGCGGCAGCCGTCGCAGGCCACCGCAACAATTCCGTCGCCGACGCGCAGATGACCCCCTGTCCGCCCAATGTGAGAAATACCTGCTTTACGCCACTTTCCAGCAAAGAGTTGGCCGCCGTTTCCGCTTCTGCCGGAGAACCAATGGGCTTGCCAGTCAATGCTTCCGCTTCTTCAAGGTTGCAAAAGAGCATCTCTAACCCTTCCAAATGTGCTTTTGCTTTGGGAGCTTTGGCAGCGGAAACCAAATTGACACACACCGGAATCTGTTCTCGCCGACATCGTCCGATCACATACTGAAGCGTCTGTTCAGGAAGATTCGTGTCAAGGAACACCAAAGCGGCCGAAGCGAACAACGGCAAATGCGGCTCAATCCAAGCCACGGTCATTTCTTCATATATCATCGTGTCGGCGAACGAGACGACCAATTCTCCATTGGCATCGATTAGCGCCGTATAAGTCCCCGTCCGGGCTGTAGGACTAATGTCCACATACTGGACATTCACCCCCGCCCGTTTTGTACTCATTATCACCCTTTCGCCGATGCGATCTCGGCCTACACGGGAAAACAAAGAAACGCGCCCTCCCAACCTCGCCACCGCTTCTGCCACATTGCGGGCCACGCCGCCACATGTTTCAATCGTTACCGCCGGATTGGAAGAGCCCAATCTGACGGTGGTTTGACTCATCGCCTTGCGGTCCAAGTGGGCTCCACCGATACACAAAAGCCCGGACCGGACGCTCTTTTGATTCACCAAACCATCTCTCCTCATCTGTTTAGTCAGGAGCTTGAAGCGGGAAACCCAAACACGAACCTAATTATTCTTTATTTTCAGAACCATCCAATTACAGTTTAACAAAACCATGTGCACTGAACCAGCTTTTTAATCCCTCTCGCATGAGGAAGAAATCATCCATCCATATTAAAAAAATGACCAAAGTAAGACCGACGGTGATCATTCAGCAAGTGAATCCTTTTCCTCTGTTCCATCCTCTGTCTGAACCATATGGTGACACCAATGGCTATAAACGTTTTCGTACCTGTTTGGAGCGAATCAACTCCTTACAGTGGGATGGAACTCCTTACTGATAACCGTCGGCATCCATCAAGAAAGAAGGTGAGAATCATGAACCGAGAACCGCGACCAGCATGGGACGCCTCAGACGAAGAGATTCTGTCGATGGGCCACGAAAAGAAACAAGAATCGGCCAACTCGCTTATCTACAATCAATCTTCTTCCGATGAACCAAATTGGGATCTTCTTGTTGAAAGATAATGTCACCCAAATCCCTTTGGCCGGGAGGACAAATCACCTGTCCTCTCCCGGCCAATTTTTATATATCCCGCACGATCAAACACAAAACATAATATTATTTACTATCAGAATATTATTATTTATAATAACATTAGTTATCCTGTCACATTTACAAAAATGATCTCTTCTTATTTTTTCATGCAAACGTTCGCACTAAACTCCTACACATCCCAATCCATCTATTTGTAAAGGAGGCGTCTTCATTTGAGAAAGCGTTTGCTCTCTTGGTTAGCTATTTGCTGTCTGCTCACTCTGCCTTTCCTGTCAGCTCCACCGCCCGTTGCAGCTGAGGAACAGCCATCTTTGTCCCATGTTTTCGATATGGCCGCCTCAGAGTTTGAGGTGCCCGTTGAAGTGTTGTTAGCAATTGGCTATGCCGAGACGAGGTGGATGGATCATCAGGGCCAACCCAGCCAGCTCAACGGATACGGCATTATGCATTTGGCCGAAAACCCCACCAATGACTCATTGGTACAAGCCAGCCAATTGCTAGGCATAGATAAACAAGTGCTGACCCGGGACATCCAGGCTAACATCCGCGGCGCGGCAGCCGTGTTAGAGCATATAGCCAAAGAACAAAACCAAGGGCAAGTGCCGAAAGAGCTGGCCGATTGGTACACTGTTGTAGCGGAATACAGCGGACTATCCAGCCACCAAACCAAAGCATGGTATGCCGATGATGTATATGCGCTGATCAACCGCGGTGTCTCTCGTGTTATCAACGGCCAAGAGGTGCGATTAGAACCCACACCGGTCACACCCAACCGCGGAGAATACGGTGAGCCTCGCGATCCGTCCGGCCAAGCCACCCCTGATTATCCTGAAGCACGCTGGGTGGCCGCATCCAGTGCCAACTATACGGCCGCCAACAGGGAAGCCGACGGTAATGCCATCAACTACGTGATCATCCACACCACGCAAGGCTCATATAATGGGACGATCAGTTGGTTTCAAAATCCCTCTGCCCAAGTGAGCGCGCATTATGTCATCCGCTCCAATGATGGGCAAGTGACCCAAATGGTGCAGAACAAAGACATCGCTTGGCATGCGGGCAACTGGAATTACAATGTCCACTCCGTGGGGATCGAGCATGAAGGGTATGTTAATGATCCAGCCTGGTATACTGACGCTATGTACCGCGCCTCTGCCAAGCTGACCCGCTGGTTGTGCGACAGGTACGGGATTCCCAAAGACCGCAGTCACATTATCGGCCACAACCAAGTTCCAGGCGCCACCCACACCGACCCTGGTCCCAATTGGGATTGGAACTATTACATGAGCTTAGTCAATCAGTCAGGCGGCGGTGCCGAGTTAGTCACTGATAACGCCACTTCAAACCGCTTCACTGCCAGCGCCAATTGGGCGATAGGCACGACCAATGCCCAAAAATACGGAGCGGATTACCGGTACGCCAAGCCTGAAACGATCAGTGATGCAGCTTGGTACAAAGTAAACCTCCCCACCTCTGGAAGCTATGATGTATATGCTTGGTGGCCGTCAGGCTCCATCTACAATGACCGGACACCTTATGTGATCAACACCACCAGCGGTAGCCAGACCGTCCACGTTTCCCAACAATCCAGCGGAGGTGTCTGGAACCATCTGGGAACCTTTAACTTTGCGGCGGGCGATGCCAACCGGATTGCCGTGTCGCGATGGACGACAGGCACCGGTTATGTCATCGCTGATGCTGTCAAATTCGTGAAAAGGTAAATGAACCGCCGCTTGCCAACAACAAAGTGTAAAGCGGCCCACCATACAGGAGGGCCGCTTGTTTTCACCTATGATTGTTGTTCTGATGTTACCACCGGCGCACTCGGTTCTTCAACCACTTTGGTCTCTTTTTTGAACAAAGGGGCAACATACTTTTTCATAAAAAAGCCCGCCAACAGCAAAACAACCACCCCTTTGAGGATGAACAGCAACAAGTCTGCTCCCAAGGGGATCAACAGTTGGTTGACATAATCAGGTTGGCCTATTGGCATAATGAAACACACTCCCATTGGTATGTATTTAAAGAACTGACCCCATTCTACCACACTTTATGTGTCGTGTTGTCCATTCCCCGGGAAATGTTTCTCGCAAGTGGGTTTCCGCTGGCTTATCATAAAAGGAAACGCAGTTCTTGGAGGGACCATTCAAGATGGTGGAACAGAACCTTACGGCATGGATCTTTCAATACAATCCCAAGCTTGGTTTTGATTTGATGCAACATCTCAAGCAGCGGGACTTCCTCCCCAGCGAACCCGATACTTGGAGCGTCAATCAGCATCGTCAACGAATCAAACAAGGAGATGAAATCTATTTCTGGAAAACGCAACCCAACGCAGGAATTTACGTGATTGGAAGGGTGATGAGCGATCCCTTCACCATTCATGAATATAATCGATTCGGCGGAGTGAAGTGTTATGTCCGGTTTGACTATATGCTAAACCAACCCGTTTTGCGCAAGCATTTGTCGCAAGATCCTGAATTCGCCAATCTGTCCATCCTGCGCAATCCCAAAGGAACCAACTTTCCAGTCAGTACCGCGGAACGGAAAGCATTTTGGGAATGGTTTCAATTTGTGGGCCTTACTCCTTGCCGATAAAAAGCATGTTATCAACCCACGATCATGATGGTAAATGGAGAGGATTCACCAAGCGGGACTTCGCGACATTTTGCAACTTAAAAGCCGTATCCCGATTGGAATACGGCTATGTACTGCTTATTTATAGTCCTTCAAGAGCAGCATTCCGGAGATGGGCCTGTGATCACAATATAATCATGACCTACGCCTGTTTTAGCAACATATGTAGTTACTCTATACATATACGTAAAGCTACAAGTGAGCTTTTCTCTCTGAAACTTACAAATTTATCAAACCGCACCAAGCATGACCGCTGGTGATTTACTGATCCGTGCCGGCAATTACACACTCCCCGAGCACGTCGTCTCCCCACAGCAACTGCAACCTGTCACCCGCATGCACCTCACCGACACCAGCCGGCGTGCCAGTATAAATGATATCCCCTGCTCCCAGTCCCAAATGATTTCCGCAAAAATCGACGATCGTCTGCAAATCGAACACCATGTCCTGAATGTTGCCACGTTGCACCTCAACCCCATTTTTGGCAAGGGCAAAATCCTTGTCAGCACAGGTCTCTACACCCGGGAAGGGGTAAAACTTGGTGACCAGGGCTGAGTTGGGAAATCCTTTGGCCTGAAGCCACGGATGACCTTTCCGTTTTAAATCTTCTTGTAAATCACGCAACGTAAAATCGATACCGAGCGCAAAAGCGTCAATCAATTCATCAACTGATAGCCCTTTTTGATACGGTTTGCCGATTCGGATGACCAACTCCGCTTCATAGTGCACCCGCCCTTGACCCACAGGCAGTCTGATGGAGCGCCCATCGGCAAACGCTAACGCATGGGTCGGCTTGGAGAAAACCATCAGCGACGAGGGCACTGCATTGCCAAGCTCCGCCGCATGCAGACGGTAATTGCGGCCCACGCAATAAATGTTGCGAATCGTATCCATTTCCTATTCCCCCTCTTTTGTTCCCCGCGTTCTCTTTTAAAGATACCCGAAGCAGGAATCGGTGTGAACTGCCCCAACTCAGCCAAACATAAAAAGGAGCCTTTTTTCATCAAAAGGCTCCTTTGTGCTGAAGTCATACCTGTGATCGACCGCCCTCCAAGCGTTTGCCTTTGGCCCAATCATAATCACCATCGTAGCGGTGAAGTTGCTGATTTTCCAACCAATAAATGGTGCCGAACAAGCGATTTAAGAAATAACGGTCATGGGAAACGGCGAGGATGGTGCCGGGGAATTCCGCCAATGCTTCTTCAAGAACTTCCCGCGAGTCGATGTCCAAGTGATTCGTCGGCTCATCCATAACCAACAAATTGATATCCTGATGCATCAACTGTGCCAACCGCAACCGCATCCGCTCCCCACCGCTCAAGTTACCCACTTTGCGGAAGACAGAGTGGCCATAAAAAAGGAACCGGGCTAACAAATGGCGAGCTTCTCCTTCTGTCACCGCGACTTCCTCTCTGAAGGCGTTGATCACCGTTTGCTCGGGATCGCCTTCATAGCCCGCTTGGGAAAGATAGCCCACTTTCACGCTGTCACCCAACCGCACCCAGCCATCGTCCGCTTGCTCCCGTCCCAAGATAATGCGCAACAACGTGGATTTGCCTGTTCCATTTGCGCCGACAATGGCACATCTTTCCCCGAAACGTACCAACATCTTGCACTCCGCGAACAGCAAGCGGTCACCATACAACTTGCCAAGATTTTCGGCAACGATCACATCTTTGCCGCTCCGCTTGGCAACATCAAATTGCAAACGCATTTTCCTCCGCTCCAAAACAGGCTTTTTCACCTTCTCCATTCGCTCCAGCGCTTTTTCCATGCTTTTGGCGCGCCGATGCATGCCTGCATTGGGAGGATTAGCGCGGTTGGCCCATTCTTTCAGACGTTTAATGGTTTCTTTCATTTTTTTGATTTTCTTCTCCTGCTCTTGATACTGTTTGAATTCAGCCAGCAGGCGTTCTTCCTTCAGTTTGGTAAACCGGGAGTAGTTACCGGGATATATTTGAATCTCTCCATCTTCCAAATCCCATGTCTCATTGGTCACCCGATCAAGAAAGTAGCGGTCATGAGAGACGACCAACACGGCGCCTTGATATTTTTCAAGATAGTTTTCCAACCATTCCACCGACGGCAAATCCAAATGATTGGTCGGCTCATCAAGCAACAAGCAGCCCGGCCGGGACAGTAACAATGTAGCCAAACCAACTTTTGTCTTTTCTCCACCGCTCAACTTGTGAAATGGCAGATTCCACATCTCTTTGGGCACACCCAATCCAGTAGCTACCTGGATAATTAGCGAGTCGATCTGGTACCCGCCTTCTTGTTCAAAGCGTTCGCGCAACGCATCCCATTGGCTGAGCAAGCGTTCTAGTTTTTGGGGAGAGTCCGTTTCACCCATTTGCAACGATAATTCATTCATTTTACGCTCCATGGCAGTCAGTTTGGCAAACGGTTGCCGCAACACGTCCTCCACCGTGGTCTTCTCATCCGTCTCTGGCAATTGTGCCAGATAGCCTACTTTCGCTTGCTTGCGGATGAAGACTTCTCCTTCATCTGGCCGCTCAATCCCTGCCAAACATTTCAATAGGGTGGTCTTCCCGCTCCCGTTGGCACCAACCAAGCCAATGCGAGCGCGTTCATGTATTTCGCCATCTATTTGTTTTAGTACCCATTTGGCACCCAACATTTTTTTCAATTGATGACATGCGCATACGATCATCGACAAACACTCCTTTTTGGACGCAAAAAAGCCATCAGCATACACACCCGCTGATGGCTTTCTCACATCTATGCTGAGAATAGTGGGGTTCTGATGCTACGCTTGAATTGCTGGTATTTGGCTAAAAAAGGGCACACGTATCCCGTTTTCAGCCAAACCATGGGTAATGGCAGCAATTTCCACCACCAACCAACCCAGCCAATTCTGCCATGCGTAGCTCATGAACCCTCACCTCCTTGTCGTTGATCAGTATTGTCGCACTTTCCATTTTAATTGAAATTTCTTTCATAAGCAAGCGGCAAATCGCCCGTGTCCGCCGGAAGCTGCGTGCATCCTAAGATGCAACAACTTTCTGCTCCGCCGCTAGCTGTTTGGCCTCATCAAATTCTTGTTCGCTTTTGGCCACAACGATGGTGGCGATCCCATTTCCGATCATATTGACAAGCGCACGTGCTTCAGACATGAAACGATCCACGCCCAGCAACAACGCCAATCCCTCCATCGGTATGACCTGCATCGCCCCCAATGTGGATGCCAACACAATGAAGCCTCCACCGGTCACTGTGGCTGCCCCCTTGGACGTCAACATGAGAATGGCGATGACTGTCAATTCTTGCGTTAGACTCAAGTCCACCCCGCTCACCTGCGCCAAAAAGACTACAGCCATGGTCAAATAAATCGAAGTCCCGTCCAAGTTAAACGAATAGCCGGTGGGAAGGACCAACCCAACCACTGATCTGGAACACCCATACGCTTCCATTTTATGCATCATCCGCGGCAAGACGGATTCCGATGAAGAAGTGCCCAAAACGATCAATATTTCCTCTTTGATGAATTTCAAATATTTCCATAAACTGAATCCATATATCTTACAAATCAGATTAAGGATGACAAACACAAAGAAAATCATGGTCAGATAGACGGCCAACATCAATTTCCCCAACGGGATAAGAGAAGATAAGCCATAATGCCCAATCGTGTATGAGATTGCTCCAAGCGCCCCCAGCGGCGCCACCCGCATCACCATATTGACGAGTTTGAAAAAAGCTTGACTGATCCGCTCGAACACTTCAATCACCAGCTGGTTTGCCTGCCCGAGGGACGCCAAAGCGAAGCCGAACAGGACAGCGAAAAAGACGACCTGAAGAATATCCCCTTTTGCGAACGAATCTACCACATTGGAGGGGACGATATGGATCAAGAAATCCACCATATCCATTTTCTCGCCCTCATGAACATATCCATCCACTTGTTTGTTGTATTGTGTGCTGTTTAGGGGCACTCCCTCACCCGGCTCGACCACATTGGCGACCACCAGGCCGATAATCAACGCAAACGTGGTCACGATTTCAAAGTAGAGTAGCGCTTTTCCTCCAACCCTTCCCACTTTTTTCATGTCGCCCATTTTGGCAATGCCGAGCACAATCGTAAAAAAGATAATCGGCGCAATCACCATCTTAACCATGTTAATAAAGATATCACTGAGCGGTTTCAGGTAATTGGCCGTGTTTGGTGCGATTGCGCCAAGGATGATCCCGATGGTGATTGCGCTTAGTACTTGAAAAGTTAAATTTGTAAATAATTTCCTCACTACTTCCGCCTCCTGTCCAATCGTGATGCTGGTGTGGGCAATGCTTCAAATTCTGCATGGAACATTCCCTCTTTTCAAAAATATTAGGGTAGGCCAATCAAATCAAGTGGGTGGATAGAAACAGCGGAAAAATCTTTTCTGTTTACACACACGAATCACTCTCATCGCCACCGATCACATCAAAAAAAAGTGCGGCTACTTCTTTGAGTAACCACACTTCTGCCCGCTTCACTGTTTCCCGTCAACCGAAGCCCATTTAAGGTCATATTCAGCTCCATACGGATGACGATGTAAACCTTTCACATATGGCTTTTGCAAAAATGAATTGGTCTCATAATACAAGGGGACAAGCGCCGCCTGTTGGCCCTCACCTGTTCCAACCAATAGTTTCTCTGCCTGAATCATCAAGGAGGTTTTCTGATTGTGCGATGCTGACGCTTTGGCTTGTTTGATCAACCGATCATAAGCTTCGTTGTTAAATTTCATGTAATTCAACCCGGAATTGGCGGTCCATATTTCCAAGAAACCAATGGGATCACTGTAGTCGGCAAACCAGCTGGACATGGTCATATCAAATTCACCTTTCAACTCGTGATCCACTTTGCTTTTGCGCGGGAGAGTGTTCAATTTGATCTCCAGCCCTAATTTTGTCTTGAGTTGCTCTTTGATTGATAACGCCACATAACTTCGTTGGTCGTTGAAACTGAGCATCACAATCGACTTCGGAGGCCGGGTTAACCCCAGTTCCCGCAATCCTTTGTTAAAGTACGTCTGCGCCAAGCTCGGATTGTGGGCAACGACTTCACCACCAGCCCGTTGGCGGAATGATTGTCCCTCTACTGACAGCGCTGGCGGGATTAGCGCTCCCGCTGGTTTTGATCCGTCTTTCAACACTTGGTCTACAATCTCATTGCGATCGATAGCCAAGTTGATCGCACGCCGAATATTAGGATTTTTAAAAAACGGTTTGCTTTGGTTCATCAACAGATATTGTGAAGAGGCCAATTCCAAACTGGTGTAATCTGTCGTTTGTTTGAATGCGTAGACAAATTCGGAATCAATTTTGGTGATGTCCGCTTTTCCGGAATTATAAAAATTGATGCGCTTTGATGTATCCGCTTGCACCTGCACATCGACTTGTCCCAGCTGAACCGTGTCTTTGTCCCAATACCGCTTGTTTTTCAACAGCCGTACTTGGGTAGGTGTGACTGAGTCGATGATGAACGGCCCGTTATAAACCATCTTGTCGGGAGATTTGGCGTAATCCTCTCCAAATTTTTCTACAATGTCTTTTCGTTGCGGAAAGTAGGTGGATTGCGTGGTCAAGCTCAGAAATTCATGCTCTGGTTGCTTTAAGCGTACTTCCAACGTATGGTCATCAATCGCTTTCACTTTGACTTGATCCGCGGAACCTCTTCCCTTGTTATACTCTTCCGCGCCCATAATCGGATATAGGATATACGCGTATTCCGATTTAATCCGGGGATCGAGCGCCCGTTTCCATGCATATTCGAAATCATGGGCAGTGACTGGCTCTTCATCACTCCACTCCGCGTCATCGCGTAATTTGAAAGTGTAGGTTTTTTTATCGGGACTCACTTCTACTGATTCTGCCATGCCATTGACGAGCCGGTTGTTTGGCCCTAACCGCATCAATCCTTCATTCACATTATACAAAATGTTCCATGAAACGATGTCTACATACCTGGCACTGTCCAAGTTGGAGATTTGATTGCTCTCCATGATACGCAAAATCTTGTTTTCCGGGACGGCTTCGTTTGATTCCAGCCACGGTATACTACATGCGGTCAATAACGACAGAGACAAAGAAACAACTGACGCGATGAACAAACTCTTTTTCCTCATGATTTCCCCCATTTTTATTAAGAGTATAATTATGCCGACGATTGAATATATTCGATTTTATTCATTTACACTAATAAAGTAAAGAGTTTGTTGCAAAAAATTGATAAATTTACAACCAAACTTTGGTCTTTTGTTAAGAATAAAGGAATTGACAAATTAATTAAACAGCAAAAGAGGCACTAACTTCAACATACAAAAAAAGGGATTGTCCGTTTATTGGACAATCCCTTCCCTTTATCTGTCTTCCTCAAGCAGCCTGCCCGCTCTTCACCGCCCGAAAACGGCGAATAAGCCAATAAATCGGCAATCCAACAAGGGTAATCCCTACAACGGACAAACTGCCCACCACGTCATTCGTCAGCGCACTGACAATCACAAACAACGCGCCGACGATGGCCACAATCGGCACAAACGGATACAAGGGCACGCGGTAAGGAAGCTCAGCGTTCCCTTTGCGCTTGCGCAGAATAAATACAGCAACAAAAGCCATCAAATAAAACAGGAACGTCGCAAACACAGCAATGTCCGACAATTGGTTCGGATCAGCCAACAGCATCATGGCGATGGCCAAGACTACTTGGGACAAAATGGACATTACGGGTGTTTTCCACGTAGAGTGGACTTGTTTCAAATAACGGGAACCAGGCAATTGGCCCCGTTCTGCCATAGAAAACGGGATGCGGGGGAATGTGAGAATCTTGCCGTTGAGACAGCCAAAAATAGAAATAATAATACCGATTTGAATCAACTTCCCACCCACGTCTCCAAACAGCAACGTAGCGGCGGTGCTTGCCGCATTTTCCCCAAGCTTCACGATTTCCCCTGCTGGCAGAATGTGCAACATCGCAAGGTTGACCAACAGATAAACCAGCGTCACCGCTGATATCCCAAAAATAATCGCCCGCGGCAACATCTTGGCGGGATTTTTCATTTCACCGGCCACCGACGCGACCATGATCCACCCGTCATAAGCGAACAAGGTAGCAACAACCGCAGCTCCAAAACTGATCTCCATCGAGGAAGACCCGGCAACGCCGAAAATGGTGGCTTCCCCTTTCCACAATCCAAATACAATGATCAAAACGATAGGCAACAATTTAGCAATCGTTGACACCAATTGCACCTGACCACCGTATTTGGTACCGATCATGTTCACCAACGCCAAAAAGATCACAAACGCAACACCAATCAAGGTCGACCAGGCATGATCCATACCAAACAGGTGAACAATAAGGCTACCTAGGTATAGCCCCAAGGCACCAATAACAGCGGGTCCGTAAATGACAGTTTGCATCCATCCACACAAAAACCCCCAACGTTCGCCGTATGTCTCTTCCAGATAGACATTCAAACCACCGGTCTTGGGGATTTGCGCCCCAATCTCTGCAATGGTCAATCCTCCTGCCAGGGTAATCACTCCCCCGATCAGCCAAGCCAACAACCCCATCGTGGAATCGCTGGTTTGGCCAAGCACAACGCCCGGCTTCATGAAGACGCCTGATCCGATCACCGTCCCTATCACGATCGACAACGCCACCATAAAGCCGATATCTTTCTTCAAATGTTGTTCTGCCATCCCGTTTCGTCCTCCCCCAAAAGACATTTGTTTCATTCAGTAATACATCATCATGTATTATACCATGTTAACGCTAAAAAGACCCGATTAATTTACCAACTTAAATACAATTATACAAAAAACGGCTAACGAACACCCGAAATATTGTAAATATTAATGAATAATTATGTAAATGATAAATTTTTATGAAAATTACCTCTTCACTTCATGCTGGAGGGGACAGGAAAAAGATTGGCGCACCTAGCTCAGACTAGCTTCCGACTTCGCTATCAACCATTTTATATCAATCAACATGAATACTTGAAAAACCTCTCTCTATTGGTTAACAAAAGGGTAATTTCGTTAATCAACAATCAATTCTTTCAAGAAAAACGCATGCCGACCGCCATCACAGCCAACAAATGGCTAGCCTCTTGCTACATAAAGAAGATCTATTTTATTGCCAAATGGTATAATATAACTAACAGTCCAAGCATCGTCACACACCTCCATACCCACAGCACTGTCCCCAAACCCGCGTTCTCACACGTCCCCGGGCTACGGAATGATACCATCACTATACTAGAAAGCCCACCGATCATTTTCCCTTTTGAATCTCGAGTAAGTTACTCATGATGAACGACATTCTTTAATCACACAGGAGGAGATTGCATGAATATGATCGAATGCATCGCCATGTCCCTGCGCAACCGCCCGAACCTTGATTTTACCGCATTAAAACAGGCGATTGAACAGGCCGGATGCACATTGGAGCGCATAAGCGCGCACATTCCCACACCCGCTCCCCCTCTTCCCTACGGCCGAAACGTCATCTACCGTTCCAAATCTGTAGAAGCGATCGTTATCCATTTGCCTGGATACACAGAAACGCCGATCCATGATCACGGCGATTCGATCTGTTGCTTGTATGTTGTCTCCGGCTCAGTGGTGAACCGAATCTACGCCACCCCGTCGGATACCGCCCCCGAGCGTGAGGAACGAAAACAAGCAGGGGAGTTCCTTTATTGCGATTATGGACAAGTCCACTCCATGTATAATCCAAGCCCCCAACGCCTTATCACTTTCCACCTCTATACCCCGCCATTGCGAAATGCAACGTTCTACCTACCCCAAGCCTCAAGCACACCTGTAAAGCAAATCAAACTGACGAAATACACCCCCCATAAACAAAAAACCCACCCAAAGGGCGGGAAATAGCTTAACGGTATACTTGAATATAAGAAATTTCGTCATTCCAGCCATCGCCAACGTATCTAATATCCAGTCCAGGTCCAAACGTTTTGCAAGGTTCGCCTCCATTTTTGTGAAAACAAACCCGGGTTCCTGAACTTTTTCTAGCTGTTTTGAGTGATGAAACTTCATCATTGTAAGAGCTGTTGTTGAAGTTTGTATAATATCCTACGGGTGTCGTGTATTTCCAACCACGGAAGCCGGAATGTTGGAATGATTCGGTCGCATAGTCAGAAGCTTGTGCTCTGATCCCCTCTTGCTGAACGGCCCATTTTTGTTTGAACTTCTTTTCGGCAATTTCATATGCCGCTCTGGTTTTGTAATTGTACGTCTTTCCATCGGTATCCACAATCTGATATTGGACATGGCTCAAATCATATTCCAGCGGAACCACCGTTCTGGCTTCAGCAGGACTAACTGACACGGTCCCCAAGGTAACAGCCAACACAAACACGATCGCCAGAATCATGGATTTCCATTTCTTTTTCATCACATTCACACTCCCCTTACAATTCATTGCTAAATGTTCGTTTCTCCATTCCCCCCCTTTCCCGCATAATAATATTTATCATTTGCGAAATTGTGTTATGACGCCTTTTTTCAAACCTCGACAAAAAAATCCCCAATTAAAAAACGGCCCATGCCACCCGTTGGGTTAGGATGGCATGGGCTAAAACCCTGTGAGTTTGGATCAGTAATCCCCGTGGAACATTTTTTACTGAGACAGGGCATTGACTATTCGCGATCTCTCCAACAACCATGAAGCATGGGTAACCTTGCTGTTAACCAGGTTTACATCGACAGCCTGATAAAACGCATTGCCGGTGTCGGCAATTTCCCAAACACCCAAAATCACATGGTACCCGGTGCGATCGGTCGGTACGTTGCATTGGTGGGTTACGGTGTTTGGCGGTCGTTTTCCCCCGTCATAGACATAACAAAACAATTCCAGATCGGACCGAGCAATCGGCTTGTCCGGATTCCATCCCTTCTTGGTGATGTAATACTTCCACTCTCTGGTGCTATGCGGCGCGGTCAGATACCAAGTAAACGAATTGCTGCCCCCTCGCAGAGTAACTTTGGCCCAACGAGTTGACGTTTGCGCGTACAACTCCGGATAACGGCCGCCCCCTGTAATCTGTCCGTCAGGCGGACCCGATTGCGGAAATGACCCTATCCCCTCCACGCTTTGCGGTTCCCACTGAATTTGACCGCAATCCGTGTTTTGCTTTTGTTGGCACAGATACGTACGGCTGGCGGGAGACTGGATATAACCATGGGCAAAAGCACCTTCGGCAAACGCCGCCACGCTCAACCCACATCCCAAAACCAACAGAGCCATCCGCAACGCAATTTTTTTCCAAGCACGCATCATCTCAACCTCCTCATCCGATATTAATAGAATATTCTATATATTTATAATGTATCTTATATTGGTAGAATTGTCTATACCAATTCTGTGGTATCAATTGCTCGTAAGAGAAAAGGCGTCAACCGATGTCACACACATAGCCAGTGGCAGGTCGACGCCTTCGCTGTGAGCTCATTTTTTCGGAGCACTCAGGCATCCGCGCTGTGCCTCAACTTCAAAGCAAGAACGGATTTAGACAACTATCCAGTACGGCATTCTCTCTCAGCATTCCCCTTGCCGCCGTTCCAACCAATTTTCATCATCGTCTATTGAATATGTCTCCACCAACGCATCCCATTTCGCCATTGCTTCTTTCCAGGACGCCTCGTCCATCTGCCGGTCAATGGCTTGCATTACCTCCGCCAACGCTTGAAATGGAAACTCATCAGTGCACACATGCCGCATCGAATACACATCAAAAGGCGAATCGCATGCGTGATACCATCCATGAACCGGATCTTGCGTCCATTCAAAATGCGGTTTGAACCAAACCATCCGATCGAATTGTTCGATTTCCTCCTCAGAAAACAGCCCCAATGAACGCCATGCTGCCTTCACTTTTCGGGCGATCGCCTTGGCATCCTCATGTCGTGTCACCACCGCGAATCGAAGCATCAGCAAAAACGGAACAACAAACTGCTCGGGATGACGCAGGGTGAGAAAGAGGTACAGCTTTTCAAACTCTTCCCATCTGAGCACATGCGGATGCCATCTAGACAAGTCATCCCATCCCAATTCAAAAGAAGTGGCTAATGAAGGGTGAAACAGTTGGAGTGTGGACATGTCAATGCAGTCTCCGATCTATACCATCAATCCCGCATCGTCAGTGACAGGAAAGCGAATGGGATCGACCAACTCAGGATAAATGCTATCGTCATCATCATCTGACTCATATGTTTCAAAATGAACATACTCCCACCAGAACCTGCGGTCTTTAAACACGGTGTTCCACAGATCAAACTCATCGACGATATCGATATTTAGTCCGTACCGGCGCACCATCGTATTCATCTTGCTATGCTTGATCAACGTGTTTTCGATCTTTTTATTCTCTTCCCGACCTAGCAGTTCTCTAACCGCTTCTCCCACTTCTTCTTTGCATCGGACGATGATCGTGTGAGTATATGTCATGAATTCAACCAAAACCAAACATCGGGCGTCAGTTTGACTTCGCTTGAGATAGATGGAAGTTTTCTCTCTGCCTTTAGCCTCGATATAGGCTTGTTTGTCAAAAGGAATATCTATCAATGGCACTAAACGCTCCAGTATCTCTTCACCTTTATCGTTGAATAAGCTAACTTGAAATTGCACAATCCCAGCGTATTTTTCTAACAGTTGTTGCTCTGTCATGGTGTTCTCCTTTGTTTGAGTAAGTCTGCTATATTTTTATCGTCTCACGTTACCTCACAAGGATCAATCCCCAGACCATGTTATGGCGATTTTGTTATCATTTCATTTACCTTTTATGCTTTTTCAATTGTCTTTCTTTTGTGTGATTAAGCCAACATGCATGTTTATCCTTCCTAATACAGCGCATTTTCCTCAAGCCCCCCTTCGCATAGCCATTTTCTCACCCACCCGCCTTTGTAACCTGTAGCCGATTTGTCTAATTTTATCATAGACTTAAGACATAGGTTTGCCAAACAATTATAATGAACGGTGGAGAATGATATGCAAAGTGAGGGTGAATGAATGCGCACAGAAAAAATTCTTTTAATAGATGATGAAGTTGGCATTCTTAATATGTTGGAAAAAATCTTGCTGAAAGAAGGGTTTCACTCCATCGTGAAAGCTACGTCTAGCAAAGAAGCCTTACAAGCTGTGGAGACGACTCCCTTTGACATCATTGTGCTGGATGTGATGCTACCTGATTCCGATGGCTTTGAATTGTGCCGCAAATTACGCAATGTGACCGAAGCACCGATTCTGTTTCTGTCGGCGCGCTCCAGCGATTTTGATAAGTTGACCGGCTTGGGGATCGGCGGCGACGACTACATCACCAAACCCTTTAATCCCTTGGAAGTGGTCGCCCGCATCAACGCCCATCTGCGTCGAAGCAGCATCCTCAAAAAATCGATGCAAGCCAAACCGACCAAATGGGATTTCGGTTCTTTTTCAGTAAATAAAGAGACGGGCCAATTGTTTGTTAATGGCAAAGAAGTCCGTTGCACAGCAAAAGAATATGACCTGATGATCTTTCTGTGCGAACATCCCAATCAGATTTTCACAACCAGCCAGTTGTATGAGCAAGTATGGGACTCCGTGTTGATGGGAGACGAAAAAACGGTGGCCGTCCACGTTTCCAAACTGCGTAAAAAAATCGAACCCGACCCCAAAAATCCCCAATTCATCGTGAACTTACGGGGTATCGGATATAAATTCGTTCCCCCTAAGGAAGGTGAACGTCCATGAAAATGAGCTTTCGCATCGCACTGCACTTCGTCTTAAGTTTGCTCTTAATGTTGTTCCTGTTGGGATTGTCCATGATGTTCATCGAAGAAATCGTCCCGGAATCCAATAAGAACTTCAATCAAGCGCCGCTGTTCGGCATCATCGTGTTTGTGGTGTTTGCGATCAGTTACGGTTGGTACCTGGGACGGCCTCTCCGCCACCTGATCAGTTGGATCCGTCAATTGGCTGAAGGAGACTACTCAGTTCCTGACAAAATTCAGCGCAGTTATCAACCCCATAACCATCAAATGAAAAAGCCTTACCAACTCTATCAGGATGTGTTGCTCAATGTGTGGACGCTGACAAACACCTTGCAAGAAAATGAATTAAAAAAACAACAATTAGATGAGTTAAAAAAAGAATGGATCGCTGGCATCTCCCATGATTTAAAAACGCCACTCACCTACATCAACGGTTATACAACCATGTTACTGTCACCACATTACCAATGGACGGAAGAGGAAAAAGAGCAGTTTTTGAAAGAAATCCACGCCAAATCAATCCATTTGCAAGAATTGATCCAAGATCTCAATCTGTCCTTGCAACTGGATGAAAACAAAATTCCTCTGAATTTGAAAAAGGTGGACATCATCGAGTTTGTGCGTCGGGTAGTCGCCGATGCGGCCAACGACCCCAGAGCCAAAGATGACCAGATTGAATTTTATACCTATCACGAACGCGCAGAAACGGAAATCGACGAAAAGCTTTTTAAACGAGCCCTGCAAAATTTGATGATGAACGCCATCATCCACAATCCGCCGGGAACAACCATTCAAGTGTCGATCCGTGTAAGCAGCCAAGTGCAGATCGTGATCCAAGATAATGGCAAAGGCATGGACAAAGAAACAGTGGATAACCTCTTCGTCAAATATTACCGAGGCACTCCCACCGACGCGCCGGCAGAAGGGACCGGTTTAGGCATGTCCATCGTCAAACAGCTGATTTCTGTACACAAAGGAACGATTGACGTCCACAGTCAATTAAATAAAGGAACCACCGTAACCAT
Organism: Laceyella sacchari; assembly: GCF_004343255.1. GTDB lineage: Bacteria > Bacillota > Bacilli > Thermoactinomycetales > Thermoactinomycetaceae > Laceyella > Laceyella sacchari. Next base: position 70,452 of record NZ_SMDD01000003.1, read on the forward strand.
TTCCCTACCTCGCCATTTGGCCAGCGCTTAACTCACTCAGCCAAGCAGGGTTTTACCTGCTTGTTTTTATTTTGTCAACCTTTTGCTTTGATTTTACTTTCTTTTTACTTTCATTTCTTATGCTATAACCAATCACTTACTTGAAAGGCGAATGATACATGAATTTGACCATCAAAGATGTGAGTAAACATTACGGCAAAAAACGGGCCCTACATCAATTGAACCTGGAGCTGGACAAAGGGGTCTGGGGATTTTTAGGTCCCAATGGTGCCGGCAAGTCAACCATGATGAAGATTTTGGCCACCATTGACCAACCTACTGAAGGCACTGTCACTTGGAACGGAGTCGACATCGTCAAGCATCCGTTGGCTCTGCGGTCTGAGCTCGGTTACTTGCCACAGGACTTCGGCGTTTATCCCAATTTAAACGCCATTGAGTTTTTAGAATATATGGCCGCCATCAAAGGGTTGCCCATGAAGCAAGCGCGCAAACGCATCGATGAGTTGTTGGAGCTGTTAAACCTGACCAATGATGCCAAGCGCATGATCGGCGGCTATTCGGGCGGGATGAAGCAACGTGTCGGCATTGCACAGGCGTTGTTGAACGACCCCCAATTGCTGATTGTAGACGAACCCACTGTAGGGCTGGACCCAACGGAGAGAATCCGGTTCCGAAACTTGCTTTCCCAGATCGGAAAAGACCGCATCATCATTTTGTCAACCCATATCGTCTCCGATGTGGAAACGATCGCTAACCAGATCATCCTGATCCGTCAGGGATCGCTGATCGCCAACGCCAAACCGGAAACGCTCTTGGAAATGCTGGCCTACAAGGTGTGGGAGTGCGTCATCCCGGCAGAAGAGCTTGATTCACTCCAGAAAAACTTCATCGTCAGCCATGCTGTCCATCGCAGCGACGGACTTTTGGTTCGCGTGGTTTCCGATGAGCCGCCGGCCCCGGACGCCGAAAATGTCCCGGCCTCGCTTGAAGACGTTTACCTCTATTACACCATGAACTAAAGAAAGGGGGAAAGCCATGAACACTTTCACCATTATTCGCACTGAAATGTTGCGGCAAATCCGCAGTTACCCATTTATGATCACCCTCGCGCTGATCATCTTCATGGGATACGCGCTAGTGCCGACCAGCGATGCCGGGTATACGATACTACACACCGGCGGCGTGCGCGGGATTTACAATTCCGCTTGGTTGAGCGCGATGGCCACTGTGGCTTCTGCCACACTGTTGTGGCTGTTTGGCTTTTATCTGCTGAGAAGCAACATTTCCACAGACCGGCAATTGAACATCGGCACATTGATTGTCCCTTCTCCCTATCGAAATGGACAGTATCTGTTCACCAAAGCGCTTAGCAATTGGCTGCTCCTGCTGATGATGCACTTGGCACTCATCTTCGCATTCATGGTAATGCAACTGGTGCGGCGGGAGAGCATCATCATCAATGTGTGGGATTATTTCGCGCCGTTTCTGTTCGTGATCGTCCCTTCTTTCGCAGTGCTGGCCGCCTTGACGATCCTCTTTGACGTCATTCCTGGATTGAAGGGAGCATTGGGCAATTTTATTTACTTCTTCCTTTGGGCCGCTCTCGGCGCGTTCAGTCTGGAAAAATATACTTGGGCCGATGTGATGGGAGTGCAATTCATATTCTCTGCCATCATCGCCGATGCCAAACAACACGTTCCGCTGGCTGACGAAAGTTTCGGCTTCGGATACAACGAAATCGGGAAGTTGCAAACTTTTGTCTGGGACGGGATCACTTGGACTCCCGACATCATCCAATCCCGCCTGACTTGGTTCATCTGGGCGATTGGGCTGTTCGCGGTAGCCCTTCTGATCTTTCGCCGCAACTCATTGCTGAATCGCCACGCCCCTGCTGAGAGCAAACCGGGGAACTCGGCGGTCAAACCCTTGCTACAACAGGAGCTCACTCCGGGAACCATGACGCTGAGCCCATTGCAAGGAGAAAAGCGGTACGGCTTGATTCCTCACATCCGTGTGGAACTTACGCTCATGTCAAAAGATTTCCCGCGCTGGTGGTACATTGTTACCTTGCTGTTGATTGCAGGAAGCCTGTTTCTGCCATACAACGAACTGAAGGATTGGATGGGATTATTGCTGGTTTGGCCCATCGCGCTATGGTCACAAATGGCCACTCGCGAAAAGCGCTACCGCATGACAGCGCTGGTTACATCCAGCGGACCACCTTTGCTCCAAACCCTCTCCATCTGGATCGCCGGATTGTTAGCCACCTTTGCCCTAGGAATCGGCGTCACGCTGAATACGATCATGGCTGGCGATTGGGACTTTCTGCTCTCCTGGGTGGTGGGAATGTGCTTTGTGCCAACGCTCGCCTTACTGTCTGGCGTAATCAGCGGCACCAAGAAAGTGTTTGAGGTTATTTACCTGCTATTGTGGTATATGGGACCGATGCAATACGAATCAGCACTTGATTTTTACGGACTGCATCTGACGTCCAAATTGACCTGGTTCTATTTCTTATGCACGGTGGTATTGCTTGCAACCGCCTTGTTCTTGAAGAAAAAACAAGCGAATGCCTAAAATCCCTTCCAATTTTCACCTCGTTGGAAGATGATGATATACATGATCCACAATTCAAACAAACCAAACAGACAAAATCATTAGGAGGATGTAAACATGAGAAAAACTTCTTTGATCGCAGGCTTGGTACTTTCATTGACTGTCATGTCAGGATGTTCTTTGGATTTAGATGATCCGGACTTCGACACCAACAACTCCAATTCCAACAGCAACATCAAGTTAGACGCTGGTGCCATTGATACTTCGAAAAAGGGTCAAGTTCAAAAAAGTTTTCTTGCCGACAATGTTTCCGTGCTTGACATTTATTCCAAAGAGATTGGCGTACAACTTCATCAGTCTGATAGCAATGAGATCAAGGTTTTGCTGACTAATGTAGATAATGACACCAAATTAGACGCGAACGTGAGTGGTGATACCCTGAAAGTAAAAATGGGGGCCGGCCCTTCCGTATTTGGCCTTAACACCACCACCCCCACCCTTCACATCTATGTACCGAAAAAATCTTATCAATCCATCAAACTGCATTCGCAAAACGCCAACTTTACCGCGGAGAACTTGGAAGCAGCTGAGTTAGACTTAAACACCAATGAAGGCGACTTTAAACTTAATGGATTCAAAGGTAATCAACTGACCGGAAAAACAGCACATGGCAACTTCAACCTGCAACAAATTGATGCACCGTTCTCCATCAACTCCTCTTCCGGTGCAGTCAACGTCTCCGTGGCCAATGGCATCATTGGTAACAGCCAAATCCGTTCCAGCTTTGGTGACGTCAAAGTAAATGTAGGCACCGAAGCCGTCCATGTAAACCTCCGCTCCGATCAAGGGATCTCTTCCAGCTTTTCCGCCCCCCCAGTAAAAGATAACGAAGGAGTTTTCACCATGGAGGGCGCACTGAATGGCGGCGGTGGGGCAAGCAAATTGACCATCCATACGGAAGGCAGAATCAAATTGGAAAAATAAAAGAAGATAAAAACACCCAATTCCAACACCTTTGCATAAAAAAACGGCGATTGCCAAGGCAATCGCCGCACTACCTTATACGCGTTGTCCTGTCTGTTCCGCACGTTTCTTCAGGCAATGCGCGATGATGTTGCGCAAATGCTCCTGATAACGTTGCACCAGACCTTTCACAGTGCTGTGATGATACACCGTTTTGGGATAACGAACCGAAATCAGCAATTGACCCTCTTCAACCAACCCGTTGAAATCCAGCTTAAACGGCCATTGGTTGAGCGGACTAACCCCTTGTCCGACAGAAACGGACGTCAACTCTGTTTCTCCCGCCTCTACATCCTGCACAAATTGCCCTTGATAGTTGAAGTTGATCTCCGGCTTCAGGACAAAGGAAAGCGCCTCTCTCTTGCTCGGTTCAAGCATATACCGCAACAAGCTATAGCCGATCCCTCTGTTAGGTACGGACCGAATCGTCGCTTTCACTTCTTGGATGGCTTTAGCGACATCCATCGCGGTCAGATCGAATACCACGGGATAGATGGAAGTAAACCAACCGACCGTGCGAGTCACATCCACGTGTTCCGCGATTTCTTCCCGACCGTGCCCTTCCATGTGAACGGCCACGGGCTCACCCGTCCATTCTTTGACTGTCAGTGACAACGCGGTCAGCAAGAGGTCATTGATCTCCGTCTGATAAGCATCATGTACCTCTGTCAACAACGCCTCCGTTTCTTCCTTGGAGAAGGTAATCTCCGCGACGCCTACATCCCGAATCAGATATTTGCCGTCACTTTCCATATCGACAGGCAGCGGAGCCACTTCCCGTTCCACCACCTGTTGCCAATACGGCCATTCGGCTTGCATGAAGGCGTCACTGTTGGCATAGTCGCGCAACGATTCACTCCATGTTTTAAAGGAGGTGGTTTTATCGGGTAGCATAATCTCTTTTTCTTGCATCACCTGCTCATAAGCAGAGTACAAGTCTTCCGACAGGATGCGCCAGGAGACCGCGTCAACCACCAAGTGGTGAATGATGATCAGCAGATAGTCCCCGTCATGGGTGTAGAACACCCCGCACCGGACGAGTGGCCCATCAGTGAGCGACAAGCTTTCGTGCATGCGATTGGCCTCCCGTTCAATCACTGTGGCAACATCCACTTCCTCTGATTCGTCCATCAGGTTGAACTCTTCCACAGTGAAATGAGCATCTGCCGCTTGCTCATCATAACCACGGTTGAATTGCGTCCACTGTCCATCTTGGAAGGAATAACTCATGCGCAATGCATCATGGTGTTGAACGAGCTTTCTCCATACTTTGCGCAAGGCATCCGCATCCCAGCATTCCGGACGATGCAACACCACAGCCATGTTCCAATGTTCCGGAACATCGGACAAACCGAAGATCCATTGTTGCACCGGTGTGACGGGCACTGGCCCTTCCACCACATGATTCTCCTTGTTTTCTCCCTTGACTGACACATATGGAGCCAAAGACGCAATCGTCGGATGTTTGAGCAAATCACCGATTTGCAAGCGGTATTGCTGTTGGCTAGCACGGGCTGCAATCTGAATGGCCTTGATGGAATCCCCGCCCAAGGTGAAGAAATTGTCATGGATGCCAACACGCTCACGCTTGAGGACATCTTGCCAGATTTCAGCCAGCAACTTCTCTGTAGCGGTTGTCGGAGCCACATATTCCACACCTGCATCGGCGTTCGCTTCCGGACGAGGCAGTGCGCGTTTATCCACTTTGCCGTTTGATGTCAGCGGCAACTCATCCAGTTGGATGTAATGCGCTGGAACCATGTAATCGGGCAACGACTGCTCCAAGTGACGGCGCAGGGCAGCCGCTTCTTCCTGCTCTTCACAAACGACATATGCGCACAAGAAGGATGGGTTTTGTCCAGATTCTTCTTCCAACGCCAGCACAACCGCTTCTTTGACGCCGGGATGTTCAAGCAACTTGCTCTCAATCTCTCCCAATTCGATGCGGTGTCCGCGAATCTTCACTTGCTGGTCAATCCGGTCGATATAATCAATGCTGCCATCCGGCAACCAACGAACCAAGTCCCCGGTGCGGTACATCCGGTCTCCTTCTTTAAACGGATTGGGTACAAACCGTTCCTCGGTGAGTTTCTGATTGTTTAAGTACCCTAGAGCCACACCGTCACCAGCGACGCAAAGTTCTCCCGGAACCCCGATCGGTTGCAATTGGTTCCGCTCGTTCAGCACATACACGGTGGTGTTGTTCAGCGGTTTGCCGATCGGCACCCGATTCGTCGCCGCTACCTCTTTTGTGATGGCGTGCGTCGTGGCAAAAACCGTGGTTTCTGTGGGGCCGTAACCATTGATTAACCGACCGTCGCCCAGATAGGCAACCGCTTTTTTCACATGGGCCAGCGATGCTTTTTCACCGCCGAAGACAATCTTCTTCATCTTGTCAAAGCAGGAGAGATCAAACTCGACCAAGGTGTTGAAGAGAGCCGTGGTCATGAAGCTGATGGTAACCTCCCGCTCCCGGATGAGTTTTGTCAGATCTTCCAGCGACATAAGCAACTCTTTTGGCACCAGAATCAACTTTGCTCCGTTTAACAAAGCGTTGTAAATGTCAAAGGTTGATCCGTCAAAAGCGTAGTTGGAGAGTTGCATCAAGGTGTCCTCTTCCCCAACTTCAATATATCCGTTGTTGACGATGGTTCTGACAATGTTGCGGTGAATGGTCAACGTTCCTTTCGGCTTACCGGTAGAACCGGACGTATAGATGATATAAGCCAAATCATCCGCCGTGTTCACGTTGGACAAATTGGTATCCTCTTCATCCAACCCCAAGGATTGGTTGATGAAAATCACGTCTCCATCATATCCTTGCGGCACACTCAAATCCGGTTGCATCAACAAGAGTCTCACATCACTGTCAGACAACATATATTGGATGCGCTCCACGGGATAAGTGGGATCAATCGGAACATACGCGCCGCCTGCCTTGAGAATGGACAGCAGGGCGATGATCTGATTGAAGGAGCGATCGGCGATGACCCCTACCCGTTGGTTGGGTTGCAAGCCATTGGCGCGCAATACGCGAGCCCATTGGTTTGCCCGTCTGTTTACTTCCGCATACGTCATGGTGCGGTTCTCCCACTCCAAGCAGATGCGCTCAGGCGTTTGGGCCACTTGTTGTTCAAACAGTTGATGCACAGTCGCTTCGCGGGGGAATTCCGCTTGCGTTTGGTTAAAGTCAACCAAGATTTGCCGTTTCTCTTCTTCCGTGCACAGCTCCAAGTCGGCCAACCGCGCAGACGGTTGATTTACCACTTGTGCCAACAGATGAGTAAAATGGCGAACCATTCGCTCGATTGTTTCTTGTTTAAAGAGGTGGGTGCTGTATTCTACCGTCAATTCTAACTGATCTGTTTCGACAAACACCCAGTTCATATCAAACTTAGCCGCTTTCCAATCCATGTCGACTGGCTCGATATGAAGGCCGGGCAACTCCAGCTCGCCCATGTCGATGTTCTGCACGGTGAGCAGGGTATCAAACAATGGCTGACGGCTGAGATCGCGCTGCACATCCAACCGTTCCAACAGCTCTTCCAAGGGATATTCCGCATGCTCATATGCTTCTAACACCTGCTGTTTGACGGCGTCGACCAAAGACTCAACCGTTTGCTCCGGTTGCAGGCGGTTGCGGATAGCCAGGGTATTAACAAACATCCCCACTGTCGATTGCAGATCCGGATGTGGCCGTCCCGCAACAGGGGAACCCACAATCAGGTCGTCTTGCCCTGAATACTTGGACAAGAGCAACTGATAAGCGGCCATCAAAACCATGTGCAACGTAACTTGCCGCTCAGACGCGAATTGCTTCACCTGGCTGGTTAACGCAGCATCCAGTTGGAAGCCCACTTGGTTTCCATCAAAGCGCATCACGTTTGGACGCGGATAGTCGGTGGGCAATTCCAACACCGGCAGAGCACCGGAGAATTGGTTCACCCAATAAGCCTCATCTTTTTTCCACTGCTCCGTTTGCATGTAGCGCTCTTGCCATACGGCGTAATCTTTGTACTGAACCTTGAGCGCTGGCAACGTTTTTTGTTGGTACAGGCTCATCAGATCATGCATCAGGATATCCATCGACATGCCATCAGAAATAATGTGATGCATGTCAAACACCAAGATGTGATGATCTTCAGCCAACGAAATTAATGTCATGCGCGCCAGCGGGGCTTGACTCAGGTCAAATGGCCGGATGTACGACTCGGCCATGCGCTTCGCTTCCTCCAGGTTGGTGGCAGTTACCCGCTCGATCTGGCAAGGTACGGTTGGAGCGATCTTTTGCACCAATTCCCCTTCATGGAAGTGGAACGAAGTGCGGAGAGATTCGTGCCGCTGAACCAACTGGGCGAATGCGCTCTCCAGTTGCGCGATGGACAGATTTCCTTTGATCTCCGAGATAAGCGGCATATTGTAGCCGACATGCACATTCTCAAATTGCTGAGTGACATACAAACGTCTTTGTGCCGAAGAAACCGGATAGTAGTCGCGTTCTTCTACAGGGCGGATCTCCTCAAAGCCCGTTTGTTCCGCTTGGCCAATCACGTGCGCCAGATCGCGCAGAACGGGGCGAGAGAATACCTCGCGCAAGGAAATTTGCACACCCAGCTCTTGATGAATCCGCGCTGTCAACAGCATCGCTTTGAGTGAGTTACCGCCCAACTTGAAGAAATGGTCCATTGCGCCGACAGGCTCCACGTTGAGCACTTCTTCATATATCCGGGACAATCGTTTCTCTACTTTGTTTGACGGGGCCTCGTAGGTGTCGCCTGTTTGAGCGCCCTCTGGCTCCGGTAAAGCTTTTTTGTCTACTTTGCCATTGGGTGTAAGCGGGAACTGATCCAACTGAATGAGATATGACGGGATCATATAGTCAGGCAACTCTGTCGCCAGATGCGCGCGCAAGTCTGCATCACCCACTGTACTTGGAGCAATAACATACCCGCACAACACCGTTTCTCCATTTATCTCCCGCGTGATCACGACCGCTTCGTTGACGGCGGGATGCTCCAGCAACTTCGCTTCAATTTCCCCGGTCTCAATCCGGAAGCCACGCACTTTCACTTGTTCGTCGATCCGTCCGAGATACTCGATGTTGCCATCTGGCAGCCATCTAGCCAAGTCGCCGGTGCGATACATCTTCTCACCAGGCACAAACGGATTGTCGACGAATTTCTCTGCGGTGAGATCCGGACGGTTCCAGTAACCCCGTGCCAGACCGGCTCCACTGACGCACAACTCTCCTGGCACACCGATCGGTTGGAGCTGGTTGTACTCATTGACGATATATACTTTTTGGTTTGCAATCGGCTTACCGATCGGCGGTTTGCTCATATCCGGTGAAAGCTTAGCCAATGTGGCGCAAACCGTGGTTTCGGTCGGACCGTAAGCGTTGATGAAGGTAAAGTCTTTACTCCAGACTTTGATCAAATCTTGTGGACAAGCTTCTCCCGCGGTAACGACAGTGCGCAAAGCCGGCAAGTTTTCTGGTGACAACGACTTCAGCACCGTAGGCGGCAAGGTCATGGTTGTGATCTCTTGGGCTCTTAACCAACCGGCGAAGTCGTAGAAGAGTTTCTCTTTCTCCTCCATCACCACCGTTGCACCATGGAGCAAGGACGGGAAGATTTCCCATACAGATGCGTCAAAGCTGAAAGAAGCGAATTGCAGGACGCGGCTATCTTCCGTGATGCCAAGCGCATGGGCCACCAACTGCAAGTTGCAGACGGAACGGTGTTCAATCATGACCCCTTTCGGTTTTCCGGTTGAACCCGAGGTATAGATCATATAGGCGAGATCACTTGAATCGTTGCCATTATCCACCGCATTGCCGTCGAGTTCGGTCCATGGGATCTCTTCAACCCGGATGGTTTCTCCCGCATAAGCTTCAGGGACAGTCGGTTCACCCAATGTGAGCAACAAGGCGGCTTCGCTGTCAGACAGCATATGCTCAATCCGGTGTTGCGGGTAATTGGGATCGACCGGAAGATAAGCTGCACCGGCTTTGAGAACGCCCAGCATGCCGACGATCATTTCTAAGGAAGGAGGCATCATCAAGGCGATGATCTGGTTACGTTCGGCACCTTTGCCGCGCAACAATCTTGCCAACTGATTGGAGCGGATGTCCAATTCCCGGTAAGTGAGTTGTTCTTGACCAAATACGACCGCCGGCTTGTCTGGCGTGCGAGCTACTTGCTCCGCCCACAGGGAGTGAATGGTTTGATCTGCCGGGAACTCCATCTCAGAATCATTAAATGCGACCAGCAGTTGTTCCTGTTCTTCTGCTGTCACCAGTTGCAAATCGGCCAGACGACAATCCGGGTTCTCCACGATTTGCTCCAACAGGCGGACAAAGTGGCCAGCCATGCGAGCGATCGTCGCTTGCTCAAACAAATGTGTGCTGTAGCCGATGGTCAACTGTGTGGCATCATCTTTCTCCACTGTCCAGCTCAAGTCGAATTTGATTTTATTCCATTCCCATTCATAAGGCGTCAGCGGGAAGCCAGACAACCGCATATCAGACATCTCCATGTTTTGCACGGCAAACATCGTGTCAAACAGCGGATGGCGGCTCAAGTCGCGGTGTGCGTCCAGTTGATCGACCAACTCTTCAAACGGATAATCGCCATTTTCCAGCGCTTTGAGCATGCGTTCCTTCACATCAGCCAAGAAGGCGGAAAACGTTTTGTCCGGTTGCGGCTGAGTGCGGATCGCCAAGGTGTTGACAAACATGCCCACCATTTGCTCCAAGTCGGGATGGTCTCGGCCGGCCACCGGGAAACCGACGATGATATCTTCTTGCCCTGCGTATTTGGACAGAAGCACATGATAGGTTGCCATCAACGCCATATGCAAAGTCACATTGTTCTCTATCAAGAAACGATCCAGCTTTTGCATCAACGCGGCATCGATTGCCATGGTGAAGTAATCTCCGTCGAACTGTTGCACCGGCGGACGCGGTTTGTCTGTCGGCAATTCCAGCACAGGCAGTTCCCCGCCCATCTCTTTCAACCAATACGCTCTTTTCGCTTGCCATTGTTCTGTTTCTCTGTGCCCATTTTGCCACACCGCGAAATCTTTATAGTGAATGCGGAGCGGAGGCAAGTCAGCCCCATCATAGAAGCTGCAAAGCTCTTTAAGCATCAGGTTCACAGAGACGCCGTCCGAAATAATGTGGTGCATGTCCATAACCAGATACTGCAAATCTTCTTCCACTTCGACCAATGCCATCCGGAACAATGGCGCTTGCGCCAAATCGAACGGCTGGATCAAAGAAGAGAGGAGGGAATCCAGTTCGGATTCATCGGCGATTTTCTGCTGAGTCACGGCAAATTCCACATGAGGATGAATCCATTGCACCAATTCTCCGTTTACAAAACCAAACGATGTGCGCAAGGACTCATGGCGGGCGATCAACCGAGTGCCAGCTTCGGTCAAGCGAGCCAGATCAAGCTGCCCTTCCACACGCAACACCATCGGCATGTTGTAGCTGATTCCGCCTTCTTCCAACTGTTGCGTGACATAAATTCGTTTCTGCGCCGAGGAGACAGGATAATAATCGCGTTTCTCAACCGGGTTGATCTCAGTATATTTGCGGGTATCCGCCTGCTCGATCAAAGTCGCCAACTCTTTCACCGTCGGATGGCTGAAAATATCGCGCAGAGACAGGTGCACATCGCATTTCTTTTGAATTTGCGACACCAAGGCCATGGCCTTCAGCGAATGACCGCCCAATTCAAAGAAGTGGTCAAGAACACTCACACGGTCTACATTCAAGGTCTCTTGCCACATCATGGCCAACTCGCGTTCCAGATCCGTCTGCGGCGCTACATACTCCCGGTCGGAGCTCGCTGTACGATCCGGCTTGGGCAAGGCTTTCTTATCCACTTTGCCGTTGGCTGTCATTGGCAGAGCCGGCAAAGTTACCAAGTGCGCAGGAATCATATAATCCGGCAAGGTCTGAGCAAGGTGCTGTCTCATGTCTGCGTATGTCCATTCGCCGTCGGTGGTTACGACATAGGCACAAAGCGCCGTCTCCTGCTCATCCGTGTGAGCTACAACTACCGCTTCTTGCACTGCGGGATGCGCCATCAGACGGCTGGTGATTTCCCCTGTCTCGATGCGGAAACCGCGAATTTTGACTTGATCGTCGATCCGCCCCAAGAATTCAATGGTACCGTCCGGCAACCACCGCACCAAATCCCCTGTCTTGTACATTTTTTGCCCCGGCTCAAACGGATTGTCCACAAACCGTTCCTGAGTCAGGTCAGGGCGGTGCAGATAACCTCTAGCCAAACTTTGACCGCTCAAGCAAAGTTCCCCTGGCACACCGATCGGTTGCAATTGATGGTGTTCATTCAAGATATACACGCGATTGTTGGTGATCGGTTTTCCGATCGTGATCACTTTGGCGTTTTCATCAATCCGTCCGCTGGTGGCAACAACAGCGTTTTCGGTGGGGCCGTAGTTATTGACCACTTCATACGACTGTGGAACGATGTGTTGAGCACGATCGCCACCGATCAACAAGGTTTTGAGCGTTTGATTGGGCAGTTTCATGAACTGCTCAGCAAATTGAGTCGGCAAGAAGCTGATCGTGATGCCCTGCTCTTGGAAAAATTCATTTAAGGCAGCTACGTCGTAACGAACATCTTCTTCCACCATATACAGTGTTGCACCCGCCACCATCGTCGGGAAAATCTCCCATACAGAAGCGTCAAAACCAAAGCCCGCGTATTTGGTACTGCGGTCATCCACCGTCAGATTGAAGCGCTCCACATGCCACAGGCACAAATTCATCAGTGCCCGATGCTCCACCATCACCCCTTTGGGCTGACCTGTGGACCCCGACGTGTAGATCACATAAGCCAGATCATCCGCTTCTGCCTGGATGCCCAGGTTGGTTGTCTCTCCTTGACGGAAAGAGGCATCATCGATCAGCCACATATCCCCGTCCCAGTCCACTTGCATTTGAACCGAAGCATGCGTGAGCAATAAGTTCGCGCGGCTGTCATCGAGCATATACCGAACGCGCTCGGCCGGATAATTGGGGTCGATCGGCAAATATGCGGCGCCTGCTTTCAACACGCCCCAAATACCCACCAGCATCTCAACCGAGGGTTGGAACATGAGAGCAACAATCTGTTCTTTGTCCACACCTTGTTGACGCAAACGACGCGCCAATTGATTGGCCCGGTCATTCAGCTCGCGGTAAGTTACTGACTGGCCTTGATGCACCACTGCGGGATGATCAGGATTGCGTTGCGCCTGTTCTTCAAACAACGCAACAACATTCTGCACGGTCGGATCTGCTCCTTCGGTTGCGTTGAACTCGACCAGCAATTGTTGTTTTTCTTCGTCGGTCACCAACTCCAACTCAGACAATTTCACCGTCTTATTGTCGATGATTTGTTTGAGCAAATGGAAATAATGGCCAACCATGCGTTTAATCGTTTCCGGCTTAAACAGATGGGTTGCGTATTCGACGGAAAGGCTCCAATCGGTTTCGTCGAATGTCCAGCTCATATCGAATTTAGCGGTATTCCAATCCGTCTCATACGCCTCGAACCGGAGGGTATCATCTTGACCTTGAGCCGGTTCAAAGCTTTGGATCGTAAAGGTCGTGTCAAAAATCGGATGACGGCTCAAATCCCGTTGCTCTTGCAATTTTTCAACCAATTCTTCAAATGGATAATCACCGTGTTCAAAAGCGGTCAGCACCCGCTTTTTCACATCCGCTGCAAACTCGGTGAAGGATTGGTCTTGTTTTGGAAAATTGCGCAGGGCCAACATGTTGACAAACATCCCGACAACGGATTCCAGATCGGCATGAGAACGGCCCGTGATCGGAGCGCCCACCACGATATCTTCTTGGCCTGTGTACTTTGCCAGCAACACATTGTAGACCGACAGCAACACGATATACAGTGTGCTTTTTTCCTCAGCCACAAAGGACTGCAATTTTTCTTTCAGGTCCGGATCGGCCGCAAAGGTGATCAGCTTTCCTGTCAGTTGTTGTACCGCAGGCCGCGGGAAGTCCGTCTTCAACTCCAAGGTCGGCACAGAATCCTGGAATTCTTGCAACCAGAATGCTTCCTGCTTGTTCCACTCTTCCGATTGCAGGAGCGATTGTTGCCACACTGCATAATCTTTGTATTGGATCTTTTGCACCGGCAATGTTTTGTCATGGTACAAGCGAACCAGTTCACGATAGAGCATTTCAGCAGAAACGCCATCGGAAATGATGTGGTGCATATCCATCAACATGATGTGGCGCTCTTCCTCAACCTGAATCACCGCGATGCGGCACAATGGAGCCTGGCTCAGATCAAAAGGACGAATGCGCGCATCGATCAACGCTTGCACTTCCGATTCATCTTTCGCCGTCACCCACTCCACTTGCAACGTGACATCCGAATGAATTTTTTGCATCAATTCGCCATCCCGCATGTGGAAAGAGGTGCGGAACGATTCATGGCGTACAACCAATTGTCTTACCGCATGTTCCAATTGCTCCCGATTGAGCTTCCCGATGAGTTCCAAGGTCATCGGAATGTTGTACCCAATGCCTCCTTCTTCCAGTTGCTCTACCACATACAAGCGCTTTTGCGCCGAAGACACAGGGTAATATTCCATCTCTTCCGCTTTCTCAATCGCCGCAAACGAGCTGCTTTTCGCTTTTTTGATATAAGCGGCCAACTCTTTGACCGTATCTCGGGCGAACACTTCCCGCAGTGGAACATCCGCGTCCAACTCTTTCAGGATGCGCGAAGTCAGCATCATGGCTTTGATCGAATGACCGCCCAATTCAAAGAAATGATCTTCGATACCAACTCGCTCCACGCCCAAGACTTCTTGATAAATGCCAACCAACGCTTCTTCAATTCTGTTGGTGGGAGGAACATAATTGGCCGTGGATACTTTCTCCGGCACCGGCAACGCCTTACGGTTCACCTTGCCGTTTGACGTGAGCGGGAACTTGTCCAACTCTACGAAATATGAAGGCACCATGTACTCCGGCAAGGTCACTCCCAGATGTTGACGCAGCTCAGTTGCCGTCCACGCCTGACTCGCCACGACATATGCAGCGAGATAAGCGGCACCGGATTCATCTGTCCGCGCCATCACCACGCACTCGTTGATCGCTGGATGTTCCAGCAGCTTCGTCTCAATCTCTCCCAGCTCGATCCGATGTCCTCTGATTTTTACTTGATGGTCGATCCGGCCCAAGTATTCCAACGTACCGTCAGACAGCCAACGCGCCAAGTCCCCCGATTTGTACATCCGCGCCCCAGGGTTAAACGGGTCCTCGATGAAACGCTCCGCTGTCAACTCCGGCCGGTTTAAGTACCCCCGCGTTACACCTGCCCCGCTGACATACATCTCTCCTGCAACCCCGATGGGCACCGGATTCATCTGTTCATCCAACACATACACTTTCAACGTCGGGATCGGCACCCCGATGTTGCTTACATTGGACTCTATCTCCCGTTCCGTGATCTCTTTGTAAGTCACGTGCACAGTCGTTTCCGTGATCCCGTACATGTTGATCAATTTCGTTTGCGGATACCGCTCTCGCCACGGTTTCAACATGCTCGGCGCCAACGCTTCTCCGCCGAAGATCACCATCCGCACCGACATTTCATCCGATTTCGGCCCCATCATCTCCACGTTGGATAGTTGGTAGAACGCGGTTGGCGTTTGGTTCAAAACGGTTACCCGCTCCCGCTTCAGGAGATCCAAAAACGCTTTGGAGTCTTTGGCTACCAACGCCGGCACCACGACCAATTTCCCGCCGTACAAGAGAGCCCCGTACATCTCCCACACCGAGAAGTCGAAGCTAAAGGAGTGGAACATCGTCCACACATCGGACTCGGAGAAATCGAAGAGGTTGCGGTCGTTAAACAGCAAGCGGATCACATTGCGGTGCTCCACCATCACCCCTTTGGGATTGCCTGTCGAACCGGAGGTATAGATGATGTAGCACATATCCTGCGGCTCATTCACCGAGGTGGGCGCTTCTGCTCCTTCTTGCCAAACAATATCGTCAAAATAAATGATTTCACCGGTGTAAGAGCCCGGCACTTCCAGCCCTTTCCGCGTCAGCAACAGGTTCGTGCCGCTGTCTGCCAGCATGTAGGTGATGCGGTCTTGCGGATACAGCGGATCGATTGGCATGTATGCGCCGCCTGCTTTCAATATCGCCAGCATGCCGACGATCATTTCGATGGAACGTTCCACCATCAAGCCCACGATTTGATCCCGATTCACCCCGCGCTCGCGCAGCATGACGGCCAATTGATTAGCGCGATCTTCCAACTCGCGGTAAGTAAGCCGCTCTTCTTCAAACACCACTGCGATGTTGTCCGGCGTCCGTGCCACTTGTTCAGCAAAGCGTTGATGAATGGTTTGTGCGGTCGGATAGTTGGCATCTGTTTGGTTAAATGCTGTCAGCACTTGTTGCTTCTCTTCTTCGGAGATCACACTGATCTCGGCTACCGGCACCTGTGGATTTGCCAATACTTGCTCAATCACATGGCGAAAGTTGCGGGTCAGATTTTGCACAAACACCGGATCAAACATCGCTCGGTTGAATGAAAATCTGACTTCAATCCGATCCTCATCATAAGGAATGACCAACACGTTAAACTGGTAGTTGGTTTGTTCATACGCCTCGGAACCGACCACTTTGAAACCCATTTTGGCCGTGCTCTCATCCATGGCGTCAGCATCAAAGGGATAGTTTTCAAACACGAACAGATGATCAAACAAATGGTTGTTCAACGCGCTGTTGGCTTGGATATCCGCCAAGGACAAGTAATCGTACTCTTCGGATGCGATCGTCGACTGTTTGGCCGTTTGCGCCAACTCGATGAACGAAGCGCCCTCTTTGGTACGCACGCGAACCGGAATCGTGTTGATGAACAAGCCAACAATGTTTTCGATATTGCGAATGTTTTTGTTGCGGCCTGACACAACTGCCCCGAACACCACATCATCCGTGTGATTCATCCGTTGCAACAGGACACCCCAAATGCATTGGAACAGGTTGTTCAAGGTGAGGTGATGTTGTTGCGCCAATTTGGTCAAGCGCTTTACCACCGTTTGATCTAATGTGCAGACGATTTCTTCCGGCTGGAACTCGTCACCGCTCGTGTGATAGCCTTGGCGCGGAATCTCGCTCATCTGCGTGTATCCTTCCAGATACGCCTTCCAGTACGCCTTCGCCTCATCATGATCTTGTTTGTCCAGCCAGCGGATATACTCGCTGTAAGGGGTCGTTTTTGTCAGCACCGGCTTGTTCCCCGCCAGCAGTTGCCCATAAATATCAAACAACTCATCAAGCACGATACCCAAGCACCAACCGTCCATCAGGATGTGGTGGTGGCTGAAAATAAATTCGTAGCGGTTAGCCTCCGTTTTCACTATGGCAAACCGCACCAGCATATCCCGTGACAAGTCAAACCCTTTTGCACGATCTTTGCGCTTATATTCACTGAGAAATGCTTCTTTCTCTTCCGTGGGTAACTGGCTGATGTCATGGTAATCCAATGTCGCTTCGCGTCGCCGCAAAACCACTTGCCGCGGCTTGGCTAGTTTCTTATAACTGAAAATCGTCCGGAACACTTCATATTTGTCCACAATCCACTGCACGCTCTCCGCAAACTTGTCGATATCCAGGCTACCCTCGATGGTTAGCGACATTTGCTCGAAATAAGCATTTCCCTCGTCGTGGATGGAATGGAACAACATGGCTTCCTGCATGGGTGAAAGGGAGTAAATATCTGCAATTTGCTTTTTATCCATCGATGCCTTACCTCCCAAATCAAAGTGATCAGTATTTGGGGAGGGGAGGGGAGCGTCACTTGTTGCGCCCCCCGTTTCCTTCCCATACAAACGTGATGTCTTACAGATCATCCAGAAGTTCAGCAATGCTGTCCAATTCGTCGTAAGTTAAATCGTCTGAACTGAAATCACTTGGCGTGTAATTAGGCTCTTGCTGCGACAGGCAGTGATCAACCAAGTCAATCAGGTATTGCCTGTAGCGCTCGCCAAGGGCCTCCATGGTTTCCTTCCGATGAAGGTGGGTGTGGTAAGTGAGATGAATCTCCAATTGACCTTTCACAATCAATTCATTCACTTCCAACAGGTAACGGTTTGGCATCGCAGCCCCTACCGCTTGTCCCGTCGGCAAGTCGCTGATTACTACATCCCCTTCCTCTTCATCGGAATCAAATTGTCCCAAATAGTTGAACAGGATGTCGGGTGACAGGGAAAAAGCTAGGTCTTGCTTGTGTTCCGGCGCCGTCAGATGTTGCAGGATACCATAACCGACACCTTTGTTGGGGATTTTGCGCAAGTGCTCTTTCACCTGTTTGATCGACTCTGCCAAGTCACCCCCGCTTACATCCACCACTACGGGATAAATCGAGGTAAACCAACCCACAGTGCGGGTTAAATCGATATCCTCAATAATCTCTTCACGCCCATGCCCTTCCAAATGAACCGCGAAACGTTCCGCTCCTGTCCAATCTTTGAGCGCCAAGCCCAAAGCGGCCAGCAACAGGTCGTTCATCTCGGTCCGGTATGCTTGATGGGCATCCGTCAAAAGCTGTTTGGTCACCGACTCAGGCAATCGCACGATGACCGTGTCCTGATCCCCGTATACCTGGGTTGTGTCTTGCGCACTTTCCCGTGGCAACGGCGCAACTTCTTGGTTCTCCAGCTCCTGCCAATACGGAATCTCCTTCAACAGCGCTTTGCTGTTGGCATATTCACGCAACATCCGGCTCCACGCTTGGTAAGAATGGGTTTTATCCGGGAACTTGATCGGTTGATTCGCGAGCGCTTGGCGATACCCCGCCTCCAAATCCTCGATCAAGATCCGCCATGACACCCCATCCACAATCAAGTGGTGAATGACGATCAACAGATGGTCAACTTCTGGCGCCTTGAACAATCCCAATCGAATCAACGGACCTTCCTCAATATTTAGGCTGGCATGCAAGCGGTCGGCTTCTCGCTCGATGCGAGCAGCCACATCCGGCTCCCCGGCCAAGTCAAACAATTCCAGCGTAAACACGTCTGCTTCCGGTTCGCGTCCGGTTTGCACCCATTGTCCGTCCGTTTGGGTGAACACATGGCGCAAAGCGTCGTGGTGTTCCACGATTTTGGCGAACACAGCCCGCACTATTACCTCATCCCAACCACCGCGACGGGTCAACAGCATCGCCTGGTTGAAATGATGTGGTGCCTCCGCATGCAACGTGAGGAAATCTCGCTGGATCGGTGTGAGCGGTACTTCGCCCGTAACCGGCCCTTGGTCGATAACCAACTGATTCCGCTCGATAAACGGCGCCAGTGCAGAAATCGTCTCATACTGGAAGATGTCTTTGATGTTCAGGCGCAGTTGATGTTGTGCCAGACGGGCTGCGATTTGAATCGCTTTGATGGAATCCCCGCCCAATTCAAAGAAGTTGTCATGAATCCCGATCCGCCCGATCTGCAGTACTTGCTGCCACACCTCAGCCAGCAGTGCTTCCACTTCATTGGTGGGCGCCGCATATTCCGCTCCGCTCACAACGTATTCGGTCGGTTCGGGCAACGCTTTGCGATCCAACTTACCATTGGCATTGAGCGGCAGTTCGGGCAGTTCCACAAAGTAGGCCGGAATCATATAGTCAGGCAACCCTTGGCCCATATGCTTGCGCAATTCGGCCACATCCCAGTCCGCCTCGCTAACCAGGTAGGCGCACAGGTAAGCCTGCCCTTGCGCATCATGGCGGGCGATCACCGCACCATCTTTCACAGCGGGGTGCTTCATCAATTGACCGGTCACTTCATCCAACTCAATCCGGTAACCCCGGATCTTCACTTGATGGTCCATGCGCCCCAAATACTCGATGTTCCCATCGGACATCCACCGTGCCAAATCTCCCGTCTTGTACATCAACTCTCCGGGGAGATAGGGGTTGGGAACAAATTTCTCCCGGGTTAAGTCTTCCCGATTGAGGTATCCGCGGGCCAGACAGGTTCCGGACAGACAGAGCTCACCTGGCACACCGATCGGTTGCAGTCGGTTGCGCTCATCCAGCACCAGCAATTGGACATTGGCGATGGGTTTACCAATCGGTATCACAGCTGGATCATGGTCTGTCGGGCAATCGTAATAAGAGACGTCTACCGTCGCTTCCGTCGGCCCGTACAGATTGTACAGCCGGGTTCCATTCACACGATGCATCGTGTCCCGGAAACGGGCAGCATGGTTGGGCAACAGCGCTTCCCCACTGGTGAACACCCGCCGCAAGCTGGACAAGCGAGGCAAGTTGGCTTCATGGAGGTGTTCCAAGAACAGATGGAACATGGACGGCACAAAGTGCATGGTGGTGATGCCATACCGTTCTATCGTGTTGATCATAATCTCCGGCGCTTTCTCACCGCCCGGCTCCAACAAGTGCACACGGGCACCGACGAAGAACCACAAGAACAACTCCCACACCGACACGTCAAACACGATCGGCGTTTTTTGCAAGATGACATCTTCCGGGCCAAACGCATATTGGCGCGCCATCCATTCGATCCGGTTATACGCCGTGTAATGCTCGATCATGACCCCTTTGGGCTTTCCGGTAGACCCCGAAGTGTAAATGACATATGCCAAATCTCTCACAGTAGCCGTGGCTGGCAGATTATCAGCTTCCCCTTGCTCCAACGCAAGTTCGTCCAGATAGAGTACTTCAGCGTCGAAAGTACCGGCCAAGTCACGGAACTTGCTCAGTGACAAAATCAAGCGCGCTTCACTGTTGTCGAGCATGTAGTCGATCCGTTCTGCTGGGAATTCAGGCGAAATCGGCATATACGCCGCACCGGCTTTGAGAATTCCCAGGATGCCGATCATCATCTCCAGTGAACGCTCTGCCAGCAAGCCGACGATTTGGTTGGGACCGACACCTTTGGCGCGCAGCATCCGAGCCAAGCGGTTTGCACGAGCGTTCACTTCGGCATACGTCCATTTCCCGTCGCCAAACTCAATCGCAATCCGGTCGGGAGTCCGTGCCACTTGTTCCTCAAACAACGTTGGCAACGGTTTGGCCGGGGGATATTCCACCCGCGTGTTATTAAACACGTGCAAGATCTGTTGCGTTTCTGCCTCGGTGATCAACGCCATGTCATCCAACGTGCTGTCCGGATGATTAACCACTTGTTGCAAAAGATGGATGAAATGAGAAACCATCCGTTCCGCCGTTTCCTGTTTAAACAGGCTGGTGGCGTAAGACAAAGCGAATCGCAAGCGGTCCTCATCCTCATAAACCGTCCAAGTCAAGTCGAATTGCGCGGCTACTTTCTCCTGCAAATCATAATGACTCAGCTTTAGTCCGGGAACTTCCGCCGACAGGGCATCATCTCCCTCATAGTTGAACATGGTGTCAAACAGCGGGTTGCGGCTCATGTCCCGACGCAGCTGCAACTTGTCGATCAGGTCTTCCAGCGGATAATCGGCATGGTCAAAGCATTGGAGCGTCCGCTCCTTCACCGCTTGCAAGAATTGGGTAAAGCTTTGTTGCGGCTGTGGATGGTTGCGCAAGACCAATGTATTGACAAACAGCCCGAAAATGGATTGCACATCCGGATGGTTCCGGCCGGCAATGGCACTACCGACGACAATGTCATCCTGTCCGCTGTACTTGGACAACAACACGTTATATGCCGCCAACAACGTCATATACATGGTTGTCCCGTTTTCCATGGCTACGCGTTTCAGTCCCGCGGTCAACTCTTCATCCAACTCAAAGCGGATCAAACCCCCGTCAAATTGCTTCACCGGCGGCCGAACAAAGTCCGTCGGCAAGGACAGGGTTGGCAATTCCCCTTTAAACGCATCCAACCAAAACGCTTCTTGTTTTTGGTATGTTTCCGACGCGGCAAAAGATTTTTGCCATACAGCGTAATCCTTGTACTGCACTTTGAGCTCAGGCAGCGATTTGCCTTGAAGCAATTGCGCCAGCTCATCAAACAGGATGCCTACAGACAAACCATCGGTGATGATATGGTGCATATCGACGATAAACAGGTGCTTGGTTTCAGTGAGGCGAGCCAGTGCCACTCTGGCCAGAGGCGCCTGATGCAACTCAAACGGCTGCACAAACTCGCCGATGAAGGCATCTCCCTTCGCTTCCTCCACTTCCATCAGTTCGATATCGCAAGTGACGGATGGGTGGATTTGTTGCACCAATTCCCCATCGGACAAGTGGAAAGAGGTGCGCAATGGCTCATGCCGCTCCACAAGTTGATTCCACGCTGCACGCAAGCGCTCGGGATCCAGCTCTCCTTCGATCATGAGGGTGGCGGTCAAGTTGTAACCCGTGCCAGCATTGCCCAAACTGTCAATGGCAAACATTCTTCTTTGGCTTGAGGTAACCGGATAAGCTTCCCGCTCTCCTGCCGGCACAATCGCCTCATAAGTGCCCTTGTCCGCATCACGCAAGTATTGAGCCAACTCTTTCAGCGTGGTGCTGGTGAAGATCACATTGAGCGGAATCTCAATGTTCAACACCTTGTGCACTTGCGACACCAAACTCATCGCCAGCAGCGAGTGTCCTCCCAGCTCGAAGAAGTTGTCATTCATCCCGACGCGTTCCAGCCCCATCAGTTGTTGGCATATTTCCGCCAATTTGTGTTCCAATTCATCAGCAGGTGGGACATACTCGCGCTGGGTTTGGGATTGCGAATCGGGTTTCGGCAAAGCTTTTCGATCCACCTTGCCATTGGCGTTGAGCGGCAGGGCGTCCATCTCTACAAACTGGGTCGGAACCATATAATTGGGTAACTGTGCCGCCAATTGTTCCCGAACCTGCGCCACTGTCATCCCTTCCGCCAAGACCGTATACGCGCACAGGTACGCATATCCCTGATGGTCAAGATAAGGCACGACCGTTGCTTCCCGCACACCATCCAATTGCAGGAGGCGCTCAACCACTTCTCCCAATTCCACGCGATGTCCACGAATCTTCACTTGATCGTCAATCCGGCCAAGGTACTCGATTTCTCCATTGGGCAACCAACGAGCCAAATCGCCGGTCTTATACATTTTCTCCTCAGGGTTAAACGGATTGGGCACAAACTTCTCAGCCGTCAAATCTTCACGACCCCAGTAGCCTCGTGCCAAGCCAACCCCGCCGACGCACAACTCTCCTGGTACGCCAATCGGTTGCAATTGGTTGTGCCGGTTTAAGATGTATACCTTTTTGTTGGGGAATGGCGTGCCAATCGTCGGTTTGTCGTCTTCAGCGCGGCAATATCCCAACGTGGCGTCCACTGTCACTTCCGTCGGCCCGTAAGCATTGATGAAGGTTCGGCCTTGGGCCCAGCGCTTCACCAGATCGCTGGTGACAGCTTCCCCACCTGTCAAAATCGTCCGCAAATCCGGCAATTCCGCATATGGGAACGTTTGTAACGCCGATGGCGACAGTCCCAAGAAGTTGATTTTCTCCTCTTTCAGCCACTGTACAAACCGGTCGGGTACCAGCTGCTCTTTACGAACCAGATAAAGTGTCGCTCCGGTCAGCAAGGCCGGGAAAATCTCAGATACGGAAGCGTCAAAGCTGATGGAAGCGAATTGCAACACCCGACTTCCCTCAGTGATTTGATACAGGTCAGCCATCGCACTGAGATTGCACACCCCGAGATGCTCAATCATGACGCCTTTGGGTTTGCCAGTGGAACCGGAGGTGTAGATCATATAAGCCAAATCGGTCGGCTGGTTGATCTGCTCCAACTCCGAAGCATCTCCCTCGTACCAGCTGGGCTCATCCAATCGGATCACTTTGCCAGCAAAATCAGCCGGAACCTGAATATGGCTGTAGGTTAACAACAACCGGGCTTGGCTGTCTTGCAACATAAAGGCGATCCGTTCTTGCGGATAATCGGGATCGATCGGGACATAAGCCCCGCCCGCCTTTAACACCGCCAAAAGGCCGACGATCATATCAGGCGTGCGCTCCGTCAACATCCCCACAAATTGGTCGCGTGTAACCCCCATATCACGCAGTGATCTTGCCAATTGATTGGATCTTTGATGCAGCTCTCGGTAAGTCAAGCTGACATCTTCAAAGACAACCGCCGGGTGATCTGGGGTACGAGCCACCTGTTCCGCAAACAATTCATGCAACGTTTTGTCCTGCGGATAAGGGCGGTCCGTGCGGTTGAACGCTGTCAGAAGTTGCGTCCGCTCCGCCTCAGATACGATTTCAATAACTGCCAACTTCATCTCAGGAGTCGTAACCACTTGTTCCATAACTGTTTGCAAATGGGTGAACAGCCGTTCGATCTTGTCTTGCGAATACAAAGCTTGGTCATATTGCACTTTTAGATGCAGTTGCTCACCAGGATAGATGGTTACGCTTAATTCAAAGTTCTCCTGCTCAAACACATCCAACCCCGTAATGGTAAACCCGAGCTCATCCGCCCGCTTGCTAAACAGGTTTTGATCCAATGGATAGTTCTCAAACACCAAAATGTGGTTAAACAACGCTCCGGACAAATCAGTACCAGCTTGGATTTCCGCCAATGATTTATAACCGTACCGTTCAGACGCCAACGCATTTTCCTGCATCTCAGCCAGCAGATCGGTGAAAGAGGTGTCTCTCTGCCCTTGCACCCGTACCGGGATGGTGTTGATGAACAAGCCGACCATTTTTTCCACATCGGGGATCTCTGTCGGCCGTCCAGAGATAACCGCTCCGAACACGACATCATCCGTATCGTTATAGCGTTGCAACAACACGCCCCAGATTGCTTGGAACATCGTGTTCAACGTAACGCGTTGCCGTGCCGCCGTACGTGTAAGCCGCTCTGTCAGCTCCTTGTCCAAACGGAAGTCCAGCTCTGCTTTGGGCTCGCTTCCTCGACGCCCGTCCAGCGTATCTTGCGGTATCGAGACAGCTTGTTCGTATCCGTGCAGATACTCTTTCCAGTAAGCGGTCGCTTGTTGGTCATCCTGACGTTCCAACCAGCGAATATATTCACTGTAGGGAGCGGCGCTTTCTGTTTGCTGCGCGTCGATATAGAAGTTCAGCCAATCTTCCACAATGATTCCGAAGCACCAACCATCCATCAGGATGTGATGGGAACTGAACACCATTTGATAATGACGGTCACCCGTTTGGAACAAAGCAAACCGGATCATCACATCACGTGTCAGATCAAATCCTTTCAACCGATCTTGCCGCTTGAACGCTTCGATGTGTGCGCTTTGTTCCGCCGGAGCCAGATGACGGATGTCCTCATATCTGAACGTCGCCTCTTTGTGTTTCAACACGACTTGGATCGGCTTTTTGACCTTGTCGTAGATGAACACCGTCCGGAACACATCATATTTTTGAATGAGCGAATCCAAGCTTTTCTTCAACCGCTCAGGATCGAGAACGCCTTCCATGCGGAAAGTGATCTGGTCAAAATACGCTTCGCTCTCTTTGTCCTTCAAAGCGTGGAACAAGATACCTTCTTGCATGGGCGACAGATGATACAAATCTTGAATCTCTGCCTCGGCCACGATGTTGCGTACAAGCTCCAAATCTTCCAACGAACAGGAACCGATGCTGAAATCACTTGGCGTCCGCAGTGATTCTGGCTGTGCCAAGCAATGTTCGGCCAACGCATGTAAGCTTCGTTTAACTTCGTTCAGCAACTGATGGATCGTTTGCTCAGTGAACGCAGTGCGATCATAACTGCATTCCAGCGTAAGTTGCCCTTCGGTGACCCAACCGTTGATCTCAATGGCCACATCGACTGGCGTCTCCGGACTGAACCATTCCCCGGTCGGCATCGATGATGGGTCCAACCCGCCTTGGTCAAATTGACCGAGATAGTTGAAGCTGATTTCCGGCTTGCAACTGAAAGACAAGTCGGAGGTCATTTCGGCCGGAGTCAAGTACCGCAATATCCCGTAGCCCACTCCTTTGTTAGGCACTTGGCGCAGGGTTTCTTTCACTGTCGGCACGATCCGCCCCATCTCATCTGAAGCCATGTCCAACACCACGGGATACAGGGACGTGAACCAACCCACTGTCCGGGTCAAGTCGATCTCCTTAAACAGCTCTTCGCGACCATGTCCTTCCAAATACAGAGCCACTTTGTCTTGCCCAGTCCACCTTTTCAGGGCCATGCTCAAACCGGCGATCAGCAAATCATTTGCTTCTGTGTGATAAGCCCGATGCGCTTGCGTGAGCAAAGCCGCCGTTTCCGTGTCTGACAAGTGAACGCGCACCGAATCGCGATCCTTCATATAGATTTCCGTCGCTGGCTCGCGATCTTTCGGCAACGCCGGCACTTGTGCCGTTTCTACCCGCTTCCAGTACGGAATCTCCGCCAACAGCTGCGGGCTGACAGCGTATTCGCGCAACTTCCGCGCCCATGCTTGGAAGGAACTTGTTTTCAGCGGCAAGGATGCGTCTGCTTGCTCATACAGAGTCGTGAAGTCTTCCAACAAGATGCGCCAAGAAACACCGTCTACCACCAGATGGTGAATCACCAGCAGCAGATAATCACCGTCAGCAGTGTGGAACAGCCCCACTTTAACCAACGGGCCTTGCTCCAAGTCGATAGACTGTTGCAGACGGTTGGCTTCCTGTTCAATCGCCGCGCGTACGTCCGCCACACCTGTGAAATCATACTCGCTCAGTGTGAAGCCGTCTGCTTCCAAGCCTTGATTTATCAGCACCAAGCCATCGTCCGTAAACGCCGCAGTCATGCGCAGTGCATCATGGTGTGCCACGAGTCGAGTCAGCGTGGACTTCACTCGCTCGCTGTCCCATCCTTCCGGCTGATGAAGCATCATCGCTTGATTGTAGTGATGCGATGCTTGGCTGTTCAGTTCAGCAAACCATTGTTGAATTGGAGTGGGTGGCACATTGCCGGTCACAACACCTTGCTCCGCCGATGTTTCCGCCTTGCTGGTGATGCGCGGTGCCAGCTCCCGAATGGTGGGATGGCGGAACAATCCTTTCATCTCCAACTGCCACTGCTGTTGGTGCAACCGAGCTGAGATTTGGATCGCCTTGATCGAATCGCCACCCAATTCAAAGAAGTTGTCTTCGATTCCGACACGCTCGACGCCCAGCACTTCTTCCCAAATCTGTGCTAGAAGTGTTTCCATCGGCGTTTGCGGTGCGACATACTCCGCGCTGGTCTGCACCCGTCCCTCCGGTTCAGGCAACGCTTTTTTGTCCACTTTACCGTTGGGGGTCAGCGGAATTTTGTCCATCTCTACAAAGTAGGACGGAATCATGTAATGCGGCAGGATAGCGCTTAAGTCATCACGCAAGGTTTTGACCGAACCAGGTGTTTTCCAGACGATATACGCACAGAGGTAAGCACCGCTTCCTTTGTCGTTTCTGGCCAACACCACGGCTTCTTCCACCTGCTCCATTTCCAACAGCATGGTCTCGATCTCACCGATTTCAATACGGTGCCCACGGATCTTCACCTGATCGTCGATCCGTCCCAAGTATTCGATCTCCCCTGTCGGCAACCACCGCACCAAGTCTCCGGTTTTGTACATCCGCTCGCCCGGACGGAACGGATTGGGTACAAACTTCTCCGCGGTCAAGTCGGGCCGGTTCCAATACCCGCGCGCCAATCCTTCTCCACCGATGCACAATTCGCCCGGCACACCGATCGGTTGCAATTGTCCTTCTGGACTTAAGACATACGCTTTCTTATTGCGGATCGGGGTTCCGATCGTGATCGTTTCCGCTTCCGGAGAGCACACACCGATCGTCGCATCTACCGTCCCTTCCGTCGGGCCGTAAGCGTTCAGGAACGTGCGTCCTTGTCCCCAGACTTTCACCAAATCCGGTGAGCACGCTTCTCCCCCAGTACTGATGGTAGTCAGGTCGGGCAAATCCAGATACGGCAGCGTACGCAACACGGACGGCGGGATAAACGGCATCGAGGTGATCCGCTGCTCTTTCAACCATTGCACAAATCCGGTTCCATCCAACAATTGTTCTTTCTTGATCAGATAGAGCGCGCCTCCATTGAGCAAGGTGTGGAAAATATCGCCCACCGCCGCGTCAAAACTGATCGAGGAGAACTGCAACACTCGACTTCCCGGGCCGATGCCATACGTTTCAGCCATCAGCTGCAAATTGGCCACACCCCGGTGTTCGATCATGACTCCTTTCGGCTTCCCGGTAGAACCCGAGGTATAAATCATGTATGCCAGATGGTCAGGGGTGTTGACTACGGGAAGTGGCGTCCCTTCTTCCTCTCGCCATTCGCTCTCTTCGATGCGGATCGTCTCACCCGCAAACTCTGCCGGCACATCCACTCCCTGCTGGGTGATAAGCCACTTGGCTTGGCTGTCGTCCAGCATGTAACGAATCCGTTCCTGAGGATACTCAGGATCGATTGGGAGATAAGCTGCCCCCGCTTTCAGCACACCCAACAGAGCGATAATCATCTCTGGAGACCGCTCCAGCAGAATGCCTACAAATTGTTCCGGTTGTACGCCTTTCTTCCGTAGCGCCCGGGCCAAGCGGTTTGCTTGCTCATCCAATTCCCGGTATGTCAGCTGGATTTCGCCAAACACCAACGCCGGTTCGTCCGGTGTCCGCGCCACCTGCGCCTCAAAGAGTTCTGGCAAGGTTTTGTCATGTGGATACTCCGCTTCAGTGCGGTTAAACACTTCTAACACCTGTTGCTTCTCCTGCTCGGTGATCAGGCTGATCTCCCGCACAGGAATCTCCGGATTGGCCGTCACTTGGCGCAACACTTGCTCCACATGGCCGATCATGCGCTCCACCGTTTCCCGCTTAAACAGCGCGGTGTTGTACTCCACCTGAAACTGAAGTCGCTCTTCCTCCGTCACCACCAAAGCCAAATCAAACTGCACCTTTTTAGCCTGAATCGGATACGGGCGGAAAGTGAGCCCTGGGATTTGGATCATGGACAAGTCCATGTTTTGCAACACAAACATGGTGTCAAACAACGGGTTGCGGCTCAGATCGCGTTGCAAACCCAATTTGCCGACCAGCTCATCAAACGGATAATCCTGCCGTTCATATGCTTCCAGCATCTGCGCTTGCAATCTCTTCAGGAAGCTGGTGAAACGTTCTTCACCAGGTACATGAGCTCTTAGCGGCAAGGTGTTAACAAACATCCCGAAGATCGGTTCCAGCTCGCTTTGGGTGCGGCCGGCGATCGGCGAACCGACAATAATATCATCCTGCCCCGAATACTTGGACAAGAGCACATAATAGGAAGCGAGCAAGGTGATGAATAAGGTGCTCTTCTGCTCTTTGGCCAATTGTTTGACCTGCGCTTCCACCTCTTCTGGCAGATAAAAGGTCTTCACTTCCCCATCAAACTGTTGCATCGACGGGCGCGGATAATCAGTTGGCAATTCCAGCACCGGCACTTCCCCGGCAAACTGCTCCAGCCAGTACCGCTCTTTCTCTTCGTTCGCTACATCCCGGCTTTGCTCCCATACCGCGTAATCCTTGTATTGGATCGGCAGTTCCGGCAACGATTGTTTCTGGTAAAGCGCCCCCAGTTCGCGATACAAAATGCTGTGCGAAATCCCATCTGAAATGATGTGGTGCATATCAAGCACCAGCACATGCCGCTCATCGGACAGACTGAACACACCCGCCCTAAACAACGGTGCCTGGCTTAAATCAAACGGCTGAATCATTCCTTGCACAAGTGACTCCAGCTCAGCCTCATCCGACACGGTGACGTGTTTCATCTCCACTTCCAAGCGGGGATGAATCTGTTGCACCAGCTCTCCATCCACAAACGTAAAGGAGGTACGCAGCGCTTCATGCCGATCGACAAAGGCGTTAAGTGCATCCGTCAAGGCTTTAACATCCAACCGACCTTCCACTTCCAACAAGATCGGTGTGTTGTACGCCGTTCCCACGTTCTCCCATTGTTGCAATGCATACAGCCGTTTTTGCGCAGCCGACACAGGATAATAATCTTGCTCATCAGCGCGTTGGATCATGGTGACACGTGATTGATTAGCTCCAGCGATATACGAAGCCATCTCTTTGATCGTCGGATAATCAAACGCATCTTGGAAAGACATTTCCACACCGAATTGATCTCGAATTCGCGCAATCAGCTGCATTGCTTTCAGTGAGTGCCCGCCCGATTCAAAGAATTGGTCAGTAATGCCAATCCGCTTAATGCCTAAAATGTCTTCCCAAATGGCCGCCAGCTTGCGTTCCGTTTCGTTGGTGGGAGCGGATAGCTCTTCTGTCGGCTCGCTGTCAAGCAATCGCGGATCAGGCAACGCCCGTTTATCCACTTTGCCATTGGCCGTCAGCGGCAAGGCGTTTAGTTCCACCAAGTACGTAGGCACCATATATTCCGGCAAGGTTGTCGCCAAATGCCGGCGGATATCCGCCATCTCGCATGGTTTGTCCAAAACGATATAGCCACTTAAGAAAGAATGACCATCCTCATCCTTGCCTGCGGTCACAATCGTTTGTTGCACAGCCGGATGTTCAAGCAATTTCAATTCAATCTCCGTCAACTCGATCCGGTGTCCCCGGATTTTCACTTGGCCATCCATACGGCCCAAAAATTCCAGATTGCCATCCGGTAGCCAACGAACCAAATCCCCTGTGCGATACATCGTTTCACCCGGCGTAAACGGATCGTCCACAAACACTTGTGCCGTCTGGTCTGGACGGTTCAAATAACCGGCACCTACTCCGTCGCCACTGATGCAAAGCTCTCCGGCAACACCGATCGGTTGTAGTTGATTGTGTCTGTTTAAAACATAGACGCGGGAATGATTGATCGGTTTACCGATCGGAATGCCCTTTTGCGCGTCCCATGCTTTAATCGGATACATCGTGGTGAAAACCGATGTTTCTGTGGGGCCGTATGCATTCATCAACTGCCCATCCCCCAACACGGCATATGCTTTCTCCACGTGTTTGAGTGATGCTTTCTCCCCGCCGAAGATAATTTTGCGAAGCCCAGCGAGTGCATGTGGGTCCCAATCTACCAACGTGTTGAGCAAAGCGGTCGTCATAAAGCTGACAGTGATTGCTTCCTCTTTGATCAACCGGGTCAACTGCTTGAGATCCATGAGCACCTCTTCGGGTACAAGCACCAACTTGGCACCATGCAACAGCGCGCCAAACATATCGAACACAGAAGCGTCAAAAGCAAAATTGGATAATTGCAATATAGTGTCATCTTCTGCGATCTCAATGTAACCACAGTTAATCATCGTGCGCGTCAAGTTGTAATGCCGGATCAGCACCCCTTTCGGCTTGCCTGTCGATCCCGAAGTGTAAATCACATAAATCAAATCGTCGCTGGTGTTGACATCTTCCACATTGCTGTCGTCTTCCCCGATCCAGATATCCCTCACCAAGGGGCAAATCTCACCCTCGTAGGCAAACTCTGGCATGGCTTCCGGCTGTTTGAGCAACAGCGACATTTGGCAATCTTCGGCCATGTATCGGATGCGCTCCTCCGGATAATCGGGGGAGAGAGGAACATAGACAGCACCCGCTTTGATGATGCCAAGTACGCCGATAACCATTTCTGGAGAGCGCTTGGCCATCAGTCCCACTTTGTCGCCCCGCTTCACCCCGCGCGCGCGCAACACCCGTGCCAGCTGGTTAGCTTGTCGATTCAACTCATTGTAAGTAACCGTTTGGTTTTCGTATTTCAATGCAATTCGCTCTGGATGTCGTTCAACTTGCTCTTCAAATAACGCTTGCACTGTTTTATGCTTGGGATAACTCACTGGGTCCGGGTTGAAACCCGAGAGCATGGTATGTTTTTCCTCTTCAGTGCAGAGGTCGATTTCACTCACCAGTACATGCGGATTCCGGATGACTGCTTCGATGATCCGCTCCACATGCCCAGCCATATTTTGCACAAATGTCTGGGGATAGCTTGCTGAATCATAAATGAAATCAATGCTTAATCCATCTTCAGCTTTCGTTGCCACCACTTTGAGCTTAAATGAAGCTTGCTCCGACCGTTCGGCACCGATCAGGGTCAGATCGTCTTGCACACCCCTGAGCTGCTCCGAGTCGAGATCACAGACGAAGAAATGATCGAACGATTCGACGGCCAATCCCGTCCAATCCGCAAGCTGAGCCAGATGCAATCCACCGTGTTCCCGCCCCTTAGCCAAGTCACGGTGCAAATCAGCCACGATGGCCGCAAAGGATGGGTTGTCTCCGTAAACACGAACCGGTGTCGCGTCAACACACAGACCGATCGCCTGACGCACATCCCGGGCCAACGGGAAACGCTCCGGTTTCATGGACAAATATGACACATCATCCGCGTTCCCATACTTTTGCAGCAAAACGCCCCAGACCCCGTGCAAGATGGTGGGCAATGGCACATCCAATTGGGCAGCGACCTTCGACAATTTGTCCGTTCGTTCGCTGTCCAAGTGCAAGGTTACAGAGAGAGACGTCAAACCATCCTTTTCCAAATCGACGGGTATGGCGGGGAAAAACGGTTTGTGTTCATAGTCGGCAAACCGTCCGCTCCAGTATGCTTTCGCCACTTCCAGCGACTGCTCCATCCGTTGCTCATGAAACGCGGACAGGTGCTTCGGTTCTTGGCCCAACCGTTGTTGGTTGTAGGCGCCAAACGCTTTACGGATCATCAGGTTCAGCGTTTTTCCGTCGATCGCTTGCCGATCATATCGGAAAATGAGCCAGCTGATCCCGCCGTCATCCTGAACAACAATCACCTGCAGGGAAGCAGAATCCGTCTTCTCCCCCTCACCGCGCCGATGCGCTTGGATGATTGACGCTTTTTGCTCCGCCGACAGCCCGCGCAAGTCATCTTCACTAAATGTTAGCGGTCGCCCATCGACGGAATGTTCATTATATAATGCATCAAGTAAGTATTTTAATAATTCCGCATCTACCTCGCCTTGCACTTGCATGATCAAGTCGCAATCATACGCCTGATCCTTTGACAAAACCTCTTTGTTTTGCGTATAAGGCGACACTGTTTCCACCCCTTAACTTTTTATCCTCTCTGTGCTATTCATCAGACACGCCTAATCGCGCCAACAAAGGCGGCGATCAGATTTGATTCTTCTTAAAGGCATTCCAATTCATCATGATGTCTATGTAGTGGTGCATCACCTCCAACACATGATCTTCGTACTAGTGCACATACATGGTTAGAAAAAAACATTCCCACTGCCAAAAGCATCATCAAACAGGTTGCAATCCTTTCGGTTGGGAACGGTTCAATCGTTCACCCCCGTTCAGAGCAAACCTGCACCAAGCCTATTATTCCTTTTGAGAATAAATCCAATCTTCAGTATACGAATTTCCTATTAAAACACTAAAAACAATTGCCGCTCTAAATTCTATGAGCGCCCAACTTTATGTACCATTCATTTTTTTGTAGCCCCAAGCTCAGACTCGCGAAAGAAAAGTCGGCATGGGATTACTGTTTGCCAATATTAAATCAAACTGACAGTGATCGTCAAAAATAGAAAACCATTTCTTTTAACATTTCCGTTCCTCATACCAAACCAAAACAATTATTCCCTAATTCCACGTTTTTGGGTATGCCTGTAAGTCCAGTGAAATAAGAAACCATCACCTCTGCTTAGTAGCTGAGATGTTATGAGCATAAATTCATGCAGTTGTGTTATAAATTACATAGACAATCTTTACTACATTCGATACCATTAATTTAAATATATAAATTTCCATTCGTCAACAACTTAACAGACAATTAATAAGAAATATTGTTTTTTAGATATAAATCCCTTCGCGAACAGCACTTCTTTAAAAAAAACTAGTCATATCAGACCCAACAGCTATTATATGCCACCATCACATCCTAAATAAACCATAAAATTTATGAATGACCAATGTTCATTTATTAAAAAAATACAAGGGAACAATTATGAAGCAGATTCTCATTTTATTAAAAAAGGAGATTTTTGTTGTTTTTTAAATTGTTATTATATATGATATTTGGTGTGGAGCGGTATTTTTTAATAAACGGAAACTATATAGAATATGTATATTATCACTATAATCTAGAAGATAAACATATTCCGCCACAAGTGTGCTAATCTGCCTGAAGTGGGTTTCGCCTATCACTTGACTGGGAACATGTATTGATGCATCACGATGGTTTTCTACTCCTATTCAGCGAAGGGATACCCGAGGAAAAAAAACGAGCGGACGGGAAGAGATTCGCTCTCCTACAAGGACTATTTACCTTTTCAACACGCTCGATTCCGTTGGACAATCTTGCGTTTCACATTTTGGCGGATTTTGGTCATGTGGCTCAACTTCTTTTGTAAAAGCGAGGTCTAAATGATGAATGAATCCTTATCGAAAGAAATGAGTGTCACACAAGAGAAACCGTCGCCCACTCCTCTGTTAAAAAATCGTTCTTTTTTGATGTTGATCATTTCCATCATCTTTAGCAGCTTGGCCACTTCCACCTATCTGATGATTGAAACTTGGTATGTTTCCAAACATTTGCAAATGCCTTCGATGCTTGGTTATGTATTGATGGCCACAGCGATCCCACGCTTGTTGCTGATGAGTGTGGGGGGCGTGGTAGCAGACCGCTTCAAACGGTCCCTTATCATGTTTTACTCTGATTTCTTCAGATTTGTGCTATTGTTGGCCATGACATTTCTATTTCTTTCTGATCAATTGACCTTCACCATCTTGATCATTTTTGCCCTGTTGTTCGGAGTTTTGGAATCATTCTACTGGCCTGCGGCATCCTCCATCATTCCGACAATCGTTCCCGATTCGCAATTGGGCGCGGCCAACAGCTACAACTTCACCATCCAGCAAGTCGGCGTGCTCGTCGGACCTGTCATCGCCGGAATGTCTCTCACCTGGGGCTCATATGATTGGTCTTTTGGCCTCATCAGCGTCATGCTGCTGCTTGGTTCCGTGTTCTTGCTGGGCGTCCGCGATCAGCCACAGCAATCGGCGCCAGATGAAGTATCAGAGGAAAAACAATCGATGTTGGCAGAAATCAAGGAAGGGTTCCTTTACATAAAAGAGGACCGATTCAAGTTTTCCATTCTGCTTACAAATGCCATTTCTGTCTTTTTCTTGGTCGGTCCCTTGTCTATCGCTATTCCCACGTTTGTGACGGAAACACTAAACGGAACCGCGATGGATTTCACCTACCTTGAAATTTCTTTGACCGCCGGGTCCTTGATCGGCGCGATCGTCATCGGCATGATCAATATCACGAAACAACGGGCCATGTGGTCCTATATCTTCATGCTCTTCTTCTGCTTCAGCATGATGGGGCTCGGTTTTGCCAAAGAACTGATTCCGGCCATTATCGCCCTGCTGTTCACGGGGATCTTTTCCTCTTTTGCCAACACAACCATGGTCACCGCATTACAATCGATCATTGACATGGACAAAATGGGCAGAGTAATGAGCTTGTTCACCATGGCTTCAACCGGATTGGTTCCTATCTCCCAAGGCTTCATCCCTATGATATTGAACAAAGGCGTCTCGCTGTCGCATTTGCTGATTGCTGGCAGTTCCATCACTTGCGTTTTTCTGATCAGCGTGTTGCTCTTGGTCAAAACGATTCGTTCTCAATAATCCATCGCTCAAATCAGCTTCGACACAACAACAAAAGGGCAAAGTTGGAAGATATACCCAACTCGCCCTTTTTTTCCATTCTCATCTTTTACGTCCGTGAAAAAAATGTGGTTTTTGTCATGCAATGTGAATCGCTATCGAACAACCGTTATGCAACTGACATGGCCTAGGTAATTGCTTTGCAATAGCACATAGCATTTGCTCGCATAGGCGCGCTCAACATGACTTATTGCCCGAAATGAAAATAAAAAAGTGACAAGATTGTAATCTTGTCACTTTTCCCATAGAAGGTTTTGAGCCGTTTAGCCAATCAGGTGTTCATCAGGCATTGACAAACTTATCGTGATGGGTGGAATATAAATCAGCCAATGGCGATTCCGGTTGCAAATGTTTCTTTGCGCTGTTCACAGCGACCGGCCCTTCTGTGAAACCTCCCGTGATGAGCTTCAATTTGTAGGGATAAGTCACTGCGTCCCCGGCCGCAAAAATACCGGGAATATTCGTTTCCATCGCGTTGTTCACTACAAAATGCCCGTCCTTCATTTCCAGTCCCCAATCGTTGATTCCGCCCAAATCTCCTCTGATTCCGTGATTTACGATCAATTCATCAATCTCCAGCTCGCGCGTTTCTCCTGTTTCCAAGTGTTCAATCGTCACTTTTTGAATGCGATCAGACTCCCCATGTAACGCTTTCAACGCGTATGGGGTCAACGTGACTGCCGCTTCGCTCATATGGGTGACATGCTGTTCATGGCCCCGGAATTCATCTCTGCGGTGAATAACCGTCACCTTTTTGGCGATCGGCAGCAATTCGTTAGCCCAATCCACCGCTGCGTTTCCGCCTCCCGAAATGAGAACGTGCTTATCTTTGAACTTGTCCAATTCGCCCACCGAATAGTGCAAATTGCTCTGTTCATAACGTTCCGCGCCTTCTATATCCAGTTTGATCGGTTCAAAAATACCGTGACCCACTGTCAGGATAATGGTTCGTGTATGGTGGATGTCTCCTTGGGTGCTGGTCAATAGAAAGGTGCCATCTTCCAACCGTTCCAGTCCTGAAATGCGCTGTCCGCAAATGATTGTCGGTGCAAAAGTTTGCGCCTGCTCCTTGAGCCGCTCGACGAGATCAGCACCAGTGATTGCCGGGATGCCACCGATATCTCTGATTGTTTTCTCTGGAAAAAACATGGAGACTTTGCCGCCCAGTTCCGGCCCGGATTCAATCAATTTGGTTTTCATTTCTCGCATACCGCTGTAAAATGCGCTAAACAGCCCGACCGGCCCTCCCCCGATGATCGTAACATCGTACAGGCCATCTTTTTTCATGTGCCTCTCCTCCAGATGAACTATTTTTTAGCCATTAAGTACATAAAATAGGGCGCACCGATGATACTTACAACAATGCCGGCGGGAATGCCGATGGGATCTGTCATGGCCCTGCCGATCGTATCAGCGGCAAGGAGCAATATCGCACCAATCAGAGCCGCGATGGGAAGCGCTCCCTGGTGGCGAGGCCCGACCAGCGACCTAGCGATATGCGGAGCCATCAGACCGACAAACGCGATCCCTCCGCTGACCGCCACAGAAGCTGACGAAAGGGCGACTGCAATCAAAATGAGCAAGCGCCTTTCCCGCTCCACATGAACACCTAACCCGATGGACACATGCTCATGCAAATGCAATGTGTTCAAAACATGGGACTTCGCCCATGCAATGGGAAGCAAAACAAGAATCCATGGTAGCAACGCCAACACAAATGTCCAGTCGTCTCCCCAAATCCGGCCCGCCATCCAATTGGCAAAAAAAGAGGCTTCTTCCTGTCCCAGCCGGGAAGTCAACGTGATGATCCCGCCGTTAAGGGCAGCAGCCATCCCCACACCAATAAGCACCAGCCGAGTCGGGTCGACCCCCTCTCCTTTTTTATGGGCCATGGTGTAAATGAAGATAGCCGTAATAATGCCACCCAACAACGCAAACAGCGGGAGAATATAGACATAAGTGGATGATTCTACGGTAAAGAACATCACATAGACCACCACCATGAATCCAGCTCCCGCATTGATCCCCAACACACCTGGATCTGACAGCGGATTTTTGGTGATGCTTTGTAAAATCGAACCGGAAACAGCCAGACCCATTCCTGCCAAAACCGTGATCACTATTCTCGGCAACCGAAAGCCGTATAATATCAACTCTTCTTTTTCCGTGCCCCGCCCCAATAAAGTCCGCACCAATTGCTCGGGAGACAGCGACACAAACCCCGTCGCCACACTCACCACAATCAGTGCCAACAGGAACAGCAGAGCAATGATGACTGCAAGCCGAACTCTTGCGCGCTGTTTCGCATGGATCATGTTCACTTTCTCCCTCCTCTTCGCGCGAGATAAAGAAAGAAAGGCACACCAACCATGGAAACGATGGCTCCCACTGGCGTTTCATATGGTGCATTAACCAGTCTCGCCGCCGTATCGGCCAGCACCATCAGCATACCCCCAAAAATGGCCGAACAGGGAATAATCCACCGGTAATCTGTACCCACCATAAAGCGAATCATATGAGGCACCATCAAACCGACAAAAGCAATGGCCCCGGCGATGGAAACGGCTGCCCCGGCCAAGATGAGCACGACACACATAAGGACGGTTTTCGTCAATAACGTGCGCTGTCCTAACCCTTTGGCGATTTCTTCACCAAAGCTTAACACCGTCAACCCTTTTGAAAACATGATGGCGATCACGATGCCAACGCCGACGACGGGCAACAGCCATTTCAATTGAACCCAGTTTGTCCCTGACACCCCTCCGGCCGTCCAGAAAGTGAGTTCTTGGGACAACTTGTAATTAAGAGCAATGCCTTCCGCCATCGCTGACAATAAAGCTGAGACGGCAGCCCCCGCCAATGTGATGCGAAGGGGGGTTAAGCCCCCTCGTTTCAAAGAACCCAAGCCAAACACCATCGCAGCCCCGATTCCGGCACCGATAAAAGAAACGATCATGACCGATAAATAGGTGGCACTCGGGTAAAAAGCAAAGACACACGCCAGGGCCAGACTGGCACCGGCATTTAAACCGAGCAAACCGGAGTCGGCTAGAGGATTTCTGGTCATTCCCTGCATGATGGAGCCGCTGACCGCCAAGGCCGCCCCCACGGCCGCTGCTGCCAGCTCGCGAGGCAACCTGAGGCTGACAATGATTTGATCCGCCTCTCGCGTTGAATCATAGTCAAATATCGATCGCCACACAGTTAAAAAGTCAATGTCAGCCGCCCCGACCGAAATGGCAAACGCCATGCTGAGCATGAGGAGAACGATGCCAGACCCAAGGACTGTAACCCCGATAACCGGTCGGGAAAAAACGGCGTCTCCTGCTTGCATCCGTTTGTTTTTGCTAAACATCATGGGCATGTATCCTTTATCAGACTTTGAAGTCATTTTCTTTTCGTCAGGGAGTCAACAATGAATTCCATCTCTTTTTCTAGGGAAATCGGATCATTGAAATAAAAAGATTTGGAGTCGAAGAGAATCACCTGGTTCTTCTGCACTGCAGGAATGCCTTTCCAAACATCGGTTTGCATAAACGAATTGTCTGCCGAATCATCCCCTTGGCCAACAAAGAGGTAGTCACCTGCGTATTGTGGAATCACCTCTTTGGAAATCGCTTTATACCCAGGCCCGAACACATCCTGTTCCAACTTTTTGGTCGGTTTCAAGCCAAGCGCCTGATAGATGACCTCTGTCCCGCGACCCCAGTTTTTTCCATACACGTACATATCTTTACCAAACGTTTCCAACACTGTAGCGGTAGCATTTTCACCGATAGCAGCTTGAACTTTTTTACGCTCGGCTTTTGCCTTCTCTTGCCACTGTGCAACCCATTCTCTGGCTTCCTTTTCTTTACCTACCAGCTTGCCAATCTCAATATGCTGTTGCAGGTAGTCGTATTTTTCATAAGTAAATGCGACCGTTGGCGCGATTTGAGCATATTTTTTAAGATTTTTATCGTTGGAATAGGTAATAATCAAATCAGGATTTAACGCCAAGAGCTTCTCCACGGAATCTTCGGTGACCACTTCCACATCATCCAACTGACCTTCATAAAACTTGTTTCCTTTCGGCCATTCATTGACAGCGATCGGCTTGATGCCAAGTTTCAGCAGGTTTCCGGCATAAGTCGCAGCCAGCACAGCTACTCTCTGCGGTTTCGCAGGGACTTTGACATCCCCTTGTTCAGAGTGGTACATTCTGGTTTCTGATGTGGAATCCGTGGTCGATTGACCTGCGTTGCCCCCACATGCGGCCAGTAAGATCGTCATAACCATCATGATTATGCTGAACAGCATCCGTTTTTTATGTATGCGCATTTTTCTCTCATCTCCAACTTATTTTAATAATAAAAATCATTCTCGATTATTTCTTAAAAAAACGCTGATCCGTCAAGCTCTCTCACATCAATCACTCACTGCGACATAAGATCGATCGATCAAATCATATGTGAGGCACATCGGCTTTTTCGTCCGCGGGTCTGTGCCAACTTCAACATCGATGTTAAAGACGCGCTGAAGGATTTCGGGGGTGATGATCTCCTCCGCTGTCCCTTCTTTAACCAATTCTCCCGCTTTCATCGCCACGATGTGATCCGCGAAACGAGCTGCATGGTTAAGGTCATGGATCACCATCACAATGGTGCGCTTTTCCTTTTCGTTCAAATGTTTCAGCAGCTCCAATATCTCCAGCTGATGCGACAAGTCAAGATAGGTTGTCGGTTCATCAAGCAGAATGATATCGGTTTCCTGGACCAGTGCCATCGCGATCCACGCCCGCTGTCTCTGTCCGCCTGACAAAGCATCCACCGCTCTGTCCTTGAATTGGGAAACGCCGGTGATCTCCATGGCCCAATTGATTACTTTCCAGTCGGCTTCTTGTAGCCTGCCCATCCCCTTTTGGTATGGAAACCTTCCATAAGAAACGAGTTCGGCTACAGTAAGCCCTTCCGGGGCGTCCGGCGACTGAGGCAATATCGCCATCTTTTGCGCAATCTTTTTCGTTTTTTCCATCGTAATGTCTTTGCCGTCCAAAAACACTGCTCCTGATTTTGCGGAAAGAATGCGCGCCATGGTCTTCAACACAGTCGATTTGCCACACCCATTTGGTCCGATGATCGCAGTGATTTTCCCGTCTGGAATGGTTAAGTTCAAATTGTTGACGATATCTTGGCTTCCATAGGCTATTCTTAAGTTCTCAGTAAAAAGCCTGGACATTTTCTCCCTCCAATCGCCTTAACCTGAAAGACAACACGTGATGTGTTGCAATCAGTCATACGGCGAACGCTTGACACAAACTCCGATTTTCACCGTTGCAATGGATGATAACGATTCTCGATCTCAAATGATATTTTAGTTTGCTCTCGCCGTTGTGTCAACTGTTGCTACTAAATAAAAACCATCCCTTACACTGTATTCTTATTTAAAATCAAAATGAGGATGACCCAAAGAAACGGTCAGCCTCATAGGTACCTGCCATCTTTTTATTTTATTTAATCCAATGCTATCCAGATCCCACGTTGATGTATTAGCCTCTCACCGCCAACGCATGCGGATGCTGCCGCTCATACTCCTCTTTCCAGTCGATCTCCAAACGCCGCCATGTCAAACCAGTATCCGCCGAGCGATACAATCCTTGATTGGTCAAAGCGTAAAAAACGCCTGGCTCATCTTGATTAGCTGCAAGAATGGGAATCACCATGCCTTCCGTCGGTGGAAGCCCCTCCCTCACTTCCTGCCACGGCTGATCTCCTTCTTTACGGTAGATGGTGGATTCCGGTGTGACATGGTGCAGATGATGAGCTTCCATCGCATGAACCGATGCCGATACGATAATCACATCGGGATTTCCCGGGTCCACTGCCATACCGTAAAGATAATGATGCTTAAGCCCTTCAGCTTTGCTCTCCCAAGTCAGACCAGCGTCCTTACTCTCCAAGTATTCGCGCCCCACTTCAAACAATCCGTCACCCGCCGCCGCATACAACCGACCCGGTGCCATCGGATGAGTCAGCAAGGTATGCGTATCCAAAGGCCCGCGAAACTTCCGATCTTCCCATGTTTGGCCACCATCCAGACTGCGAATGAATGCGCCAGCCTCGATGGAAACATAGATTTTTTCCCCTTCTTTAATATCTGGCGTGATCCAGCGGATGTGACTGGTATGGGGGCGAGGTGGGAAGCTCCAAGTGGCCGCCGATGGCAACAGGCGGACGTTTTCCAGCTCCGTCCAAGTGTCCCCGCCATCGTCAGAGCGGTACAAAGCGGTCGGTTCGGTCCCCACAAACACCACACCATAGCCGTTAGCCTGTTGAACGGGACTTACTGCAACCGCCGTTACAATAGCCTGATTAATTCCCCGCCCCATCAGCGGTTCCGTGTAGAGGCCAGGTGAACCGCAAGGCTCCCACGTCTCTCCCCCGTCATCACTGCGCCACAGTCCCCGACCAAAGGTGCCGCAGTACACACGCTCCGGCCGAAAAGGATCGAATGTCACACAAATCGGTTGCATTCCCTGCAACGTTTGCTTGGTTGTGATTCGTTCCCCTTGCACATCCACCACCAGTAGATCCTTTTCCATCGCCAAGTACAGCTTCGTCATGGAAACACCCACCTTTGCATTCATTTGTTTGGACTTGCAAACATGCCAGCTAATGACACCCTAAAAACAGACTTGCAACCGATTACTTCCACGAACAAACAAATAATCATACTACAATTAAATAATAACAAATATAAACTACAATTTAAAATTACCTAACAATTATTCTAAATAAATTCATCCTTAATGCAGACATGTTCGGTCACGCCTGCAGGCTGGCAGAGATCGATTCGCCGGGGATTCAACGTGCTATCATGTAAGAGGTCCCACAATCGCCGTTCCTCGTATTCAGCTTTGACTCTGACCTCACCCGCCCGCAACTACAATGTTTTCCAGGGTGTGTCCGGCCAATCAAGTTGGTGGAGAAGAAGCGGCGGAAAAACCTTTTCTCGAAGAGCGTCGATGCACAAGTGAAGCGAATGAGAAAATGGTTTGGGAGCCGTGTCTATTCATCAGACACATCCTAATCTAATCTCCCCTCACTTCCCACTTCCCAAAGACTTTACCTCACCCTGTCAGCACATAGCACAAACGAACAGGACGGACAAGAAATTGCTTGTTATGATCACGGTAAGGAGTGAGAACCATGATATGGGTTGAATCATTGCAAA
This sequence comes from Laceyella sacchari, assembly GCF_004343255.1. GTDB lineage: Bacteria > Bacillota > Bacilli > Thermoactinomycetales > Thermoactinomycetaceae > Laceyella > Laceyella sacchari. The sequence continues at coordinate 112,901 of NZ_SMDD01000003.1, forward strand.
AAGCCATCGATTATATGGAAAAGCATTTGCTGGACAATATCACCGCCGAGGATATAGCCAGGCAGACGAACACATCTCCCTTTCACTTTCAGCGCACCTTCGCTATTTTGACTGGCATTTCCGTTGGTGAATACCTTCGGCGCAGGCGATTAACCCTAGCCGCCCAAGAACTTGCCAAAACAAGCAGCAAAGTCATTGATATCGCCCTCAAATATGGTTATGACACCCCTGAAGCTTTCTCAAAGGCATTTCGCCGACAACACGGCGTGACTCCCAGCGAGGCGCGCAAGTGTACAGGAAAGCTGAAAGCATACAACCGCCTGGTGATACAGGTTAATCTGAAAGGAGCAGAGCCCATGCAATACAAGATGATTAAGAGAGACCGTTTTCAAGTGGTGGGGATCAAAAGGGAGTTTTCTTTGGTCAATAATGAAAACCTCGAAGGCATCTCGAAATTCTGGCAGGAAATAAATGAGGAGAAAAGAGACAAAACATTGCTAAAACTGAACAACGGCCAAATCAAAGGAATATTGGGCGTTTGCGTCGATCAAAGTAATGTGCGACCGGAAAAAGCAATAGACTATTGGATCGCTGTGGAACATGACGGGGAGACGCCAGACGGATTAATGAAATTGGAAATTCCTGCAACTACATGGGCTGTTTTTGAAGTTCACGGCCCGATGCCCCATGCCATGCAAAAAGCATGGAAACAAATCTTTTCTGAATGGTTTCCCTCAAGCGGTTATAAACTGGCCGGCACACCCGAACTCGAAGTGTACGACGATGACGATCCCTTCAAGCCAGACTATTACTCAGAAATCTGGATTCCTGTAGAATAATCACAACCAAGGCATGCGCATTGGCGCAAAGCAAGCAGACGAAACGGTTCCACTCTTGCAACGCGGTACCGAATGGGAAGAAGGATGGGATACTCTCCCATCCTTTTCTGTATGCCGCTGAATAAAGAATAACTATGGAGCAAGGGCTCATTTTCACTAAGTAAGAAGCGAGATTTCACTTTTCAATCTCATTCTTGACAGGCGGTTAACAGATGGATATGATTATTTTAAATCAAATAATTCATATCAATTAAGTATGTTTTATGCTTTAAGCAATTTTTTGGCGCTGGATGAATAGATTGATTTAGCAGGATCATATCTCGACCAATTGACTCGACTTAGTGGAGTTGCTTATCGAAAAGCATGCTTATGTAGCAAGCGATACCTTTTGCATAGGGCGAATCGCATGACACGACAGCTTGAGATGATTTTCTTGTGTCGCAATTTTCTTAATCATACATGCCCATCAGGATGTCGGTTGGAATGAACTCGCTCTAACATCTCATTATCTAAATCTGAGTAATTAGATGGATATTGTCCGTTAAAGGAGGATTTTTATGCAACGGCTTATCATTTTCGCCATCATCGGGCTTTTCGCCCAATTGGTGGACGGCTCCTTGGGGATGGCATATGGCGTCACTTCCAGTTCGCTTTTACTTCTATTTGGCGTTTCTCCGGCGATCGCTTCTGCTTCTGTTCACATGGCTGAAGTCGTCACTACTGCCGCTTCAGGCGTATCTCACATCCGTTTTGGAAACGTGGATAAGCAAACCGTTTATCGCCTGATTCTCCCTGGTTCCCTGGGGGCCTTTATCGGAGCTTGTTTTTTGAGCAACTTGCCCGGGGATGTGGTTAAACCGTATATCGCCGTTTTCTTGTTTGCTTTAGGTATTTATGTACTTCTGCGATTTTTGCTTGCTGACTCCAAGAAAATTACCCATGCCGATACCAACCGGACACCCAGTAAAAAATTGCTTGTTCCGCTCGGCTTCATCGCGGGCTTTGCTGATTCTACGGGAGGAGGTGGCTGGGGCCCACTCACTACGCCGGTCTTGCTGTCACGCAATGAGCTTGAACCGCGCAAAGTGATTGGCTCCGTAGATGCCAGTGAATTTGCCATCGCCTCCGCCGCCACAATTGGCTTTTTTATTTCATTGGGCCCGGAGCAGTTTCATTGGCAATGGGTATTGGCATTGATGGCAGGAGGAGTAGTGGCTGCCCCCATCGCCGCTTGGTTGGTTCGTAAGATTCCGGCTGCCATTCTCGGTGTGTTGGTTGGGGGACTAATTATCATTACGAACCTCAAAACATTATTTGGCGCCTTTGATATCGGTTCCGATGCCGTGCAAAATGGAGTCTATCTCTTTTTTGCCTTGCTGTGGGCGGGCGCTGTCGCATACAACATTGTGCGCCATTATAAACAAATCCAGCAAACAAAGCAGGAAGAAAAGGCACTTTAATGCTGCTGTCAGGACAGGGTTGTCCGGAATAAGAAATACCGAAGCCGCTTTAATCAAAGCGGCTTTTTTTTGCATATACGCTTGGGTCTGCTTGAACAGAGTTGCCTTTAATCTAAGTCGAATTAAAAAAGAAGGGCTTCAAATTTTGCCCTTTAGATCTCTGTATCACTTCTTACTCCCACTTTCTAACATATTTCAACAAATGAGTCACCGTACCAAAAAAATGATCTTCTATTTCTTCCTCCACGTGAAACTGCATCGATTCATAAAAGGAGCGTCCACCACCATTCTCCTTTTCCACCCAAGCAAACATCCGACGAAGAGGAGATACATCGTTGATCAATTGTCTCAAAAGACGTTTACCTATCCCTTTGCCTTGAAATTCTGGAAGAAGATAAATCCGAGTTAATTCATACTCAGCATTACCTCTTTCTACTAATTCCCCATAACCAACAATGCCGTCTTCATCAACAACTACATAAAACAGACGATGCGGCTTGTTACGCCCATCGAACATTTATTCTGAAATTAATTAATGTTATAATATATATAGCAATGAATCATTATTTTTTACACCTTCTGAAAATTATATCTCAAAGTAAATATGTACTGGACAAACGCATATAAAAACGGAATGGAGGTGCATGGCTAATGAAACCAAAATTTAGACGTGTAGATATCTCCATTCATACTGACTTTTTCAAGCATTCATGGACACAGGAAAAAGAGGATTGTCCAAAGTGTAAGAGCAGTGACGTTACCATCACAGAAGGCTACCGATACGAATGTGACGTTTGTGGTCATCGCTGGTCGCCTAAATAACACCAAGAAAAATGCACCTTCTTTAGTTTAAGAAGGTGCATTCCTATTAACTAAGTATCTGATTAATACGTTCAAGTACTTTTTCTTTTCCTAAAAGGTATAAGGTCTTATTCAGGTCTGGTCCATGATTCTGACCTGTTGCCGCTACACGGACCGGCATAAACAACTGCTTACCTTTATAACCCGTTTCCTTTTGTACTTCTTTTAGCAAAGCTTTGATGTTATCTGGTGTGTACTCTTCTAACGTGTTCACTTTCGCTTGGAATGCAGACAGTACCACGGAAACGGATTCTCCTGCAAGGATCTGGTTCGCTTCCTCATCATATGAAACATCATCGACAAAAAACTGTTTTGCCAGTTGAGTGATTTCACTTACTGCACTCATACCCGATTGGAAGAGACTAACCAGGTGTGTTAACCACTCACGATCAAAATTCTCCCCAATATACCCTTCCTTTTGCAAGTATGGGATGGCCATATCAACAATGCGGTCTAAGTCTGCTTTTTTGATGTATTGACCGTTGATCCAAGCCAACTTTTCCACATCAAAAATCGCACCCGCTTTGCTTACTCGATCAATAGAAAAATGTTGGATCAGTTCGTCTAACGAAAAAATCTCTTCTTCACTTAATTCACCACTGGGCGACCAACCTAGCAAAGCCAAATAGTTGACAAGCGCTTCCGGCAGATATCCTAAGTCCTTATATTGCTCAATGAACTGAATGATTGACTCATCACGCTTTGAAAGCTTTTTACCATTCGGATTCAAGATCAACGGAAGATGCCCAAACTCAGGAGTCTTCCATCCAAGGGCTTCGTACAACAAGATTTGGCAAGGGGTATTAGACAAGTGTTCCTCACCACGAATCACATGGGTGATTTGCATTAGTGCATCATCCACAGTGACAGCAAAGTTATATACTGGAACTCCATTTGATTTAACAATAATGAAATCACCGATATCATTCGTGTTAAACTTCATGTCACCACGCACTAAATCCGTGAATAAAACATCTCGATCATCAGGAACCCGAAAACGAATCGTATAGGAACGACCTTCTTTCTCATATTGCTTTTGTGTTTTCTCATCCAAATAGCGGCATTTGCCTGAGTAATGATAAACCTTGCCCAATGCTTTGAGCCTTTCTCGTTCCAAATCTTCCTCTTCTTTTGTGCAGTAACAATAATATGCCTTCCCCTCTCTTACCAATCGCTCGATGTAATTTTGATAAATGGACAAACGATCCATTTGTATATATGGTCCATAGGCGCCTCCGACATCTGGACCCTCGTCCCAATCCAAACCAAGCCATTTAAATCCTTCGAGAAACTTCTCAGTAGCGCTTTCTACATTTCTAGCTTGATCAGTATTTTCGATCCGTAAAATAAAATCCCCACCAAACTTTTTTGCATACAAAAAGTTGAAAAGAGCGGTTCTTGCTCCTCCAATGTGTAAATGACCTGTAGGGCTGGGAGCAAATCGCAATCGAACCATGATCTATCCCTCCTTCTCCTAGTACTGGAACTACATAATTCACTTAATTTGAAGATACTCGCAAAATCTAATCAATTATTCCCTTTATTATAACTATATTGAATCATTTTAACCAATCCTCTTAAAAAATTTAGCCGCTTTTTTGTATGTAGCTCTACCCTTAACTCCAACCATAGGAATCGAACCAATTTCCTTCTTTATAGTTGTTTATAGCTTGAAGAACATAAGCTTCCCATCACTCCCAAAACTTCCGATCCAGCGCACGGTAGCGAATTGCCTCGGCGATGTGGGAAGCGCTGATCTGCTCCGCTCCGTCGAGGTCGGCGATGGTGCGTGCCACTTTCAAGATGCGGTCGTGGGCACGGGCGCTTAAGCCCAGGGTGTCAAAGGCTTGCTTCATCAATTGGCGTGATTCTTTGTCCAGGGAGCAGTGTTCGCGGATGTCGGCCGTGCTCATGGTACTGTTGGTGCTGTGTTCTTTCCCTTGGAAACGGCGGGCTTGTCGCTCGCGAGCGCGGTTGACCCGTTCGCGGATGGCAGACGAGGATTCCCCTGTTTCTGCGCCACTCAATGTCTTGAAATCCACTTTGGGGACTTCGATGTGGATGTCAATGCGGTCCAGCAACGGGCCGGAGATTTTAGAACGGTAGCGGCTCACTTGATGCGGCGTACATGTACAGGAGCGGTCTTCTTCGTACCCGAAGTAACCGCACGGGCAAGGGTTCATGCTCGCTACCAGCATCAGTTCGGCAGGAAATGTCAGGACAGCACGGGCCCGGCCAAGGGTGACTTCACGGTCTTCCAAGGGCTGGCGAAGCACTTCCAGCACGGTTTTAGAGAACTCTGGCAGTTCATCAAGGAACAGCACGCCACGATGAGCCAAACTCACTTCCCCCGGCTTTGGCACGGTTCCCCCGCCCACCAAGCCGGCAGTGGAGATGGTGTGATGAGGTGAACGAAAAGGGCGTTCGGTGATCAGGCGGCCCCGCTCTTTGATTAATCCTGCAATGCTGCAGATCTTGGTCACTTCCAACGACTCTTGCAAACTCATCTTGGGCAAAATGGTGGGAATCCTTCTGGCCAACATCGTTTTGCCCGAGCCAGGCGGACCGATCAGCAACAAGTTGTGTTGGCCCGCGGCAGCCACTTCCATGGCCCGTTTCACATGGCTCTGCCCTTGCACATCGGCGAAATCAACCGAAAAGACTGATTCCTCACACATTTGCTCAGTTGGGCCGCCAGTGGGTCGCCATTCCCCTCGGAAATAGGCAACTGCCTGTGCCAATGAAACAACCGGAACCAGCCGCAAGCCGTCCACCAATGCTCCTTCCGCCGCATTGGCCGCTGGAAGAACCACTTCCTCCAATCCCGCTTCCCGGGCCGCCATCACCATGGCCAACACACCACTTAATGGGCGCAAGCTTCCGTCCAAAGCCAGTTCGCCGATAAAAAGGGTGCGCTGAAGCGAATCGGCAGTCAACTGGCCGCTAGCAATCAACACTCCCAAGGCGATGGCCAAATCAAAACCGGACCCTTCTTTTTTCACATCAGCCGGTGCCAAGTTGGTGGTGATACGCTGCAACGGAAAGTGGGCTTCGCTGTTTTTGATAGCTGCCCGGACGCGGTCTTTGGCTTCTCGCACCGCCGAATCGGGCAAGCCGACAATATCAAACGACGGCAAGCCGTTGCTGATATCCACTTCTACTTCAACCAATCGTCCGTCAATTCCCAAGACACTGGCGCTGTATAGTTTGGTGTACACTCATATTCCCCCGGAAATAAGTAGCTTTTCCCATATTTTTCTAGATCAATCGACAATTTTCCTGTCTGTGCCTATTTCAAGCTAATATTCCTGTGTACAAAATAAAAAGACTCTTACTTTGAATTTAGATACTGAGATGTATTAGAGGAAACCTTTTCTCAAGGAGCGCCAATGAACAAGTGAAGCGAATGAGAAAACAGTTTTGGAACTCTGGCTATCCCTTTTGATAATCACTCCGTATTAGAAATTCTACAATAAGCACAACATCTTAAGAACATTCAGTCTGGAAAGGGCAACTATTATTTACTTACTCCCTTTCAATACCTCCATGGTGGCAACTAAACCCGTATGTGAACATCAGTTATATCAACCAGATTCATCATAACCTCCGATCATGTACAAATCCCGGTAGGTTCACAGACTTTTGATATAAATTCTCTGATACTGTCTGTGCTTAGCATAACATGTTTATCTCACTAAATACCCAATTCGATTTAGCCAACACCCGGCAAAGGTCCTCCCTCGTCTTCTCATAGCCGAACTCATTATATTCTTTCCTCCTTCAAGGATTAATCATATTTATCCAATCACTTTGATTCTGAAAATAACACCCAAACACCAACCTGAACCACTGGACGAGGTGTCGATCCCTCCTCACTGTCGCATGCGTATCCCTGATTCCAAGTTCCACTGTTGTTTAAACGCAAGGATTCATCCCAATGTTGTACAATATAATTTACAACATTTGCAACGAAAACGCTTTCTAGATATAAAAAAATCTCACTATAATGAAGGCAAAGAGGGGATGTTCAATGCAACTAGATGATAGAAGCTTGAGTCTGCTTAAAGAAATCATTTTCCAACCGCATTGCACAATGAAGCAATTGGAACAACGACTCCTCCTGTCACGCAGGCAAATCAATTACGACCTGGAGAAAATCAACGCATGGTTGGCAAGCCAACATCTGGAGCCGGTGAAATACCAACGTCAAGCGGGATTCACTTGTCCGCCTGGCATCAGGGAGAAGTTGACACACCTTCCTTTGGCTGAGAGCAAACACCAGTATGTCTGGTCGGCAGAGGAAAGAGTTCGCTTGATTCTCTTATCCCTTCTTGGTGTGACAGAATATTGGTCACTCGTCCACGCCTGCAGCTTGCTTCAGGTAAGCCGCAATACAGCATTGGCCGATTTGAAAGAGGCTAATGCGCTTGCTGGTGAAGTTGGCGTACAACTCAAATATTCACGGGACAACGGCTATCATTTGGTGGGAAAAGAAAGGAATCTTCGTAGCCTGCTACATCGATTGGTCTTCACCGCCTTGGAACAAGAAAATGGAGAGATGGTGTTAAGGGAAGCGATCAAGCAAATGCAAACCATTTCGTTCGATTCCTTGTACCGTCGGTTGGAAACCGTCGAACGGCAACTCGGGGTCCGTTACACGGATGAACGCCTGGTGCAACTCACCTATGAGTGCCTCCTGATCGGACAACGGATCAAACAGGCAAAGTGGATCGGCATCAAGGAAAAAGATCTGCAAGAAATCATCCATACGCCCGAGTATGAGGCAAGTAGTACATTATTGGATGATTTGGTGGAAGACTTGGCTCCGGAACACCGTTGCCGCGAGCAGGCTTACCTGGCCTTGTTGCTTCTCGCCACCAACGTATCCACCCCGGAAAAAGGAAAAGTGATGCGGGAGGTAGCCTTATCGATGGTCGATCGGTTTGAAAATGTGGCTTGTGTCAACCTCGCCGAAAAGGAACTCTTGACCGATCTCTTGGCCATGCACTTAACTCCGGCTTATTACCGGATCAAGTATGGGCTGGAATTAAAAAATCCCCTTGCCTCCTCCATTTTGCTGGAACATCCGGAACTGCACCATCTCGTTAAAAAATGCGTCTCCCCTTTTGCCCGGCGGGTGGGCGTCGACATTCCGGAAGAAGAAACAGCTTATTTAACCATCCATTTTGGCGCTTGTTTGCGGCGCCAAGGGGTGGAGCTTGCCCAACGTCCAAAAGCCGTTGTCGTTTGCCCAAAGGGGATTGCCGTCTCCCATCTGCTCATACGTACGTTGCGCGAACTGTTTCCGGACATTTTGTTTTTGGATGCATTGACGGTTCGGGAATTTTCTTCTTATCCCATGGATCATGAATTGGTTTTCTCCACGGTCTTCCTGAGGACAGACCGAAAGCTGTTCGTGGTGAAACCGATTTTATCCCACGAGGAGAAAGAGCGCCTGCGATACGATGTGTCGAAAGAACTGTATGGCATCGCTGATCATGCGGCCAATGTGCCATTTTTGTTGCATGTGATCGAACAATATGCGGATGTTCATGACCGTAAAGGGCTTACTCAAGCGTTATCGGGACTTTTGAAGTCCCTTCAATCCCCCCTTCCAGTCAGAAAAGAGGATGAAAAACCCGTGTTAAATGAACTGATTACACGAGATACCGTCCAATTGCGGAAAAAGGCAAGAAATTGGGAAGAGGCAATTCGATTGGCAGCTAAACCTTTGGTAGACAACGGTTCTGTCGAACCGGGTTATGCAGAGGCAATGATTGCCTCGATTCATGAGTTAGGGCCTTATGTAGTGATCGCACCTAAGGTGGCGATCCCCCACGCGCGCCCCGAACAAGGAGTCAACCAATTATCGATGAGCTTTATGCAGTTGAACGAAGAAGTTTCCTTTCCGCAAAACAAACCCGTGCGACTCTTGTTTGTGCTTGCCGCCTCGGACAACGAATCCCATTTGCGGGCGCTGTCCCAATTGTCCGAATTACTGGCGCAGCCCGAGGAAATCCAATCCCTCATCGACGCGGAAACAAAGGAAAACGTGTTGGACTTGATGGACAAGTATTCGAAAGGAGAAATGGAAGCATGAAAATCCTAGTTGTTTGTGGAAATGGGCTGGGGAGCAGTTTCATCATGGAGCTAAATGTGAAAAAAGCCCTGAAAGAGTTGAACAAGGAAGCAGAAGTGGAACACACTGACTTGACGACGGCCCACACTGAAAGCGCAGATCTTTATCTGGGGGCCAATGATATTATTTCCCAACTGGATAACGGCGTGCGGAAGATCGTTGGCTTGGAAAACATCATGGATCTGGAAGAAATCAAAGCCAAATTGTCTCAGCATCTGCAATAACCGAATAGTATCTGGAGAAAGTAGGGAAGCCAATGCACATCTTGCAAATCATGATGAATGATATTTTAGGGACCCCTGCGATCTTGATTGGGATTTTTGCCCTGATCGGCCTTTTGTTGCAGAAGAAGGGGATTGGGGAGATTGTGTCCGGCACCTTGAAAACGGTGTTGGGGTTCATCCTGGTCAGCGCCGGAGCGGAGATCATCGTGCGGTCGCTCGATGTGTTCGGGAAGATGTTCAACCAGGCGTTTGCCATCAACGGAGTGATTCCCAACAATGAAGCGATTGTCGCCGTGGCGCAAAACAAATTCGGCGCGGCGACGGCCTTGATCATGGTGTTCGGCATGGTGGTCAACTTGATTTTGGCACGTTTTACGCCATTGAAATACATCTTTTTGACGGGGCACCACACGTTGTTCATGGCTTGTCTTATCGCGGTGATTTTAACGACCAACGGTGTGAGTGGAGTGGCATTGGTCTTTACCGGGTCCATCATTTTGGGGGCACTCATGGTCCTGTCTCCTGCAATATTGCAACCGTTTGTCCGCCAGATCACAGGCTCCGACCAGTTTGCGGTCGGACACTTCGGTTCGATCGGCTATTTCGTTTCCGGATGGGTGGGCAAATGGTTCGGAAACAAGGAGAAGTCCACGGAAACGATCAAAGTCCCGAAACAATTAAGTTTTCTCCGTGACACCTCCGTAGCCGTTTCCTTGACCATGGCCATCCTGTTCGTCATCGTGGCTTGCTTTGCCGGGCCGGCCTATATTCAGGCGAAATTGTCCGGTGGCCAAAACTATTTGGTTTATTCCATCATTCAAGCCATCACGTTTGCAGCCGGCGTCTACGTGGTATTAAACGGAGTGCGCATGCTCATCGCGGAAATTGTGCCAGCGTTCAAGGGAATCGCCGAAAAAATCGTGCCCCAAGCCAAACCGGCACTTGATTGCCCAACCGTATTCCCGTTTTCCCCGAATGCCGTGATCATTGGGTTCTTGTCCAGCTTTTTGGCCGGGTTGACCAGCATGTTTCTTCTTCCAATGCTTGGTTTGAAAGTGATTGTGCCCGGTCTTGTGCCCCACTTTTTCACGGGAGCCACTGCGGGCGTGTTTGGGAATGCAACTGGCGGTCGTCGCGGTGCGTTTTTCGGTTCGTTCGCCAATGGATTGATCATCAGTTTTTTGCCGGCGTTGCTTCTTCCGGCATTGGGATCATTGGGATTCGAAGGCACGACATTCGGTGACGCCGACTTTGGCGTGGTAGGACTCATTCTCAGTTATTTGTTACAATGGTTTTAAGCCCGCGTGCAGTCATTGCTCAAATGATTCGCACTCGTGCGAAAGGCTCTTACAGTGTGTGAAACATTCACATTGCACACATTGTAAGCGCCTTTTTTGTTCATAAAAATCGGCTTTTTCTGCCTGATGTCTACTTGACGAGAGAGCATTTGAGCCATCTGACCTGTCTATGTATCATTGCGGAATAATTAATTAATCAATATTTTAAATCTATTAGTCCCAGTAAGAGAGAAAATATTATTAGTACTTGCTTGTGATGGATACACATAGTTCTACAATGAAAAATAAGGAGTCATTTGTTGTTTTAAATAACGCCTTATTCAAATCGTCATCGTCATACCTCTTCTGTATCCTACTCCAACATCGAGAGCCAATTTTCCACAGAATCGTAAGGCAGAATAGCTCTTAACCTATTCTCAATTTCTCGTAGGATTTTTTTATCAAATTCCCATTCATCATTCAAAAATTGACCCTCATATTTTAAGTAACACACCTCACATAGCACAGTTAATGTCTCAATAAATCCATCTAGACTTGGTGCGATTTCTCTTAAGTTAATAGACACTTGGCCGTGCCATGCATGATAAAGATTCCCCTCTTTCTTATCTAAAATAAAAGGATCTAACCCTTTATCTGCAATTACAATCCAATCATTTCTCCATTCTCGATTACTTTGCATACTTGCCAAGTCATGACTAAAATTCACCTGAACTTCGATCATCTCTTCTGGCTCATACAATTGAATCGGATTTCCCCCAAAATCCAATTCTCCCATTCTGGGTGCATAATCTTTATACCACTTAAGTAACTTTTCACCTGGATCTAATGATCTTTGAATCTCTTTCATTTCATGTTCATCTGTCGGCCCGACTGCAAAACCACATTCCGTCATGACCTTTTTCCATCTATGCAAAACTTTTTCCATCGACTTGGCACCGCCCTAATAAATATTTATCAACTTAAAAATAGCCTATAACGAATAAAAAGAGATGACAAAAAGCCATCTCTTTTTTAACTCCCCAAATGTCTAGATAACAACTAATACAATGAATTGTTGTTTTATTTAGCTACTGGATAAATTTCAATTACATTTTGCCAAGTAGTTAATCCCATTTTTCTTTTTTGCTGAAGTGCCACTGCATCCGCTAAAATTTGTCTATTACGATTGGATAATACGATAATAAACTGACGCTTACGGTGTTTACTCATGCTTTCGATTAATGATAGTTCAAAAGGAACGATGGTTTCCTTTTCTTTTCTTATCGGAATATTTTTAGCTACCATTCTCGTATTTCCATCTTCATCGACCCAGATTAAACTTATATTTGTTTCATAAGGAATAGGCGCAATATGTAATCCTCCCACTTTGCTTTTCACATAAAACTGATTGTTTTTCGGTATTAATTTACTAGGTTTATGATTTTCGTCGATCAACGAGGGAGTTGGGTATAATGATAGGCCTCTCTCTTGAAAGTTACTATCAATTTGAAAAGACTGCTTTTCTATCATCGGTGGATCAAGTGTCATGCTTTTCTCGTTTTGGACGAAAAGCCGAATCAAACTAAGATTAAATCCATCGTATCGTTGATACTCCATGCTTTTTGTCAATTCAATAGGAAAGAAAGTTAATTCCTCAGCATCTTTTGGATTCCATTGAATCGATATGGGTACCTCAATGGTAGCATTTCTTTTTGCAATTACATGTATGCTTGATTTCCATCCGCTATTTTTCGTTTTTATTTTTGTTGCTTTATTCCCTTGCAATACAATCAATGTATAGGGAATATCTTTCTTTGTCACGTTATCGAACATCAATTTCCCCGTTAGCTCGTGTTCATGATTAGCATTGTTCAGGAATTCAAATTTTTCTCCTTGAACATTTATTGAATCGATCCATTTTTTATCTGCATGAAACGAAAAGCCAACAGTAAAATTTTGCGGTCCTTCCACAACATCACTTACATCATCTAAAAGGCGATGGGCATTTTCAAAGATGGCTTGATCTTCTTCATTGATATTCACTTGAGCTTCCTCCTTTTTATGATTGTCTTAGACGTAATCATTCAATGACCTGAAAATAGAATATAAAATGGATACATTATTAACATTTCAATCACCTTTTTTTCAATTAAATATCCCCTTATACCTTCTACTTAACAGTGGCTGTTCTACCAGACATTGCGGTTAGGGTCCATCTTTTATTACATAAAAAAGAGCGGAATAAACCGCTCCTTTTTAACCATTTTAGTAGATAGTATACTGGATAGTATGATAATTGTTAGCAACGACAAACTGATACGTCCCGGTTTCTGCCCACCAACTGGTTGTGTATTTTACTCCATCACAAGGAATGGTTCGAGTTCCTACTAAGGTAGAACTTCCATTTTCCCATCTTAACATCATTACTAATTCCGAATCACCGCCACTACATAGTGTAACTAATTTTGTGGCACCCAGATGCTTATAATGTGTAAACATTTGTGTCCCTGTCCATTCAGCAGGATAAAGGGTTCCAGATATTGCAGCATATGTGATGCTGGGTTTAATCATCGCAATAGTAAAAATCATCATCACAGCGATCACACTTAGCCATTTTTTCATATTACAATCTCCTTTCCAAGGATATTTTATAATTAGTCAAATGGACTGCAATCTTGCAGCCACTGGCACACCAAGCATGTTCGGCACTACGACCATGATCTCCATCACTGTTTTCTCACGAATTCAATGGACTCCAAGGGTGTATATTCTATTATCAATTTAATATTACTAAATACTAAATATTTCATCTATGTGTTTTAAAACACATCTGGTTTATCTTTACTTTGTAGGAATTTATTTAACTATTGTTGTTCTTTAATAATTATTTCTACAACCCGTTTTGGAAGGTACCGATCTATATAAAAAGGACGCCTCAGTTAACCAAGTAAGCTCAAAATAAGGAAAGGTTCCAACCTTGTTTACCAAGGGGAACCTTTCCTTTTTACCGTGTCTGCTGAATAGGCCAGCGACTCAATACCATTTTCACATTCGCTTCACTTGTGCATCGGCGCTCCTGGAGAAATGGTTTTTCCTTTCCCTACCAACTTGATTCACCAAACTCACCCTAAGCAAAATGACTTCTTATCCTAGACTATATATGGGTTGCTTACCTATTATAACTTGGCCACTCCCGAATAGAAGAGGTCATTCATGCCCTTCAGTCCCACGTGAGAACTCACTGTGACCATTTGTCTTTACCTATTGGATCTGCGCTTGCGGCGCTTCGCCACGGATCTTTTCAAACGACTGCCACGGTTATTTGGGATGTTCGTGATCGCTATCCCAAAAGGGGTTAACACGACGGGTATCATATCGACTATCTGGTTCGTTTGAGCGTCGATCACGGAAACGTTATTTATGTCCGAATTAGCCACATAGATGTATCTACCATCAGGGGTTACCGCCAGTCCGAATGGCTGTCGTTCAACAGGGATCGTCTCAATCACTTGATTTGTTTGTGTATTGATGATGGACATGTTATTAGAATATTGATTCGAAACATAAGCACGGCTTCCGTTAGGAGTGATTGCTACCATGGCTGGTGTTGAACCGACAGATATCGAAGTGATAACTTCATTTGTTTGCGTATTGATGACGGAAACGCTGTTACTTCTAGAGTTCACCACATAGACGCGCCTGCCGTTGGGGGTCACCGCGATCCCGATTGGTGACTGTCCAACGGATACCTCGCCAATCACCCGAGTTGTTTGTGTATTGATAACAGAAACCGTTTCACTTCCAAAATTCGTAACATACAAGCGTGTTCCATTAGGTGAGGCTGTGATTCCTGACGGATTTTGTCCAACGGGTATCATCCCAGTCACTTGGTTTGATTGCGTATCAATGACGGAAACAGTATGAGATGATTGATTCGCTACATAGACTCGGCTTCCGTCAGGTGAGGCTACCACCGCAATAGGCCTTGATTGTACAGATATCGTAGCAACTACCCTATTTGTTAAGGTATTAATAACAGAAACGTTGTTAGAGTCTGCATTTGTGACATAAACGCGACTTCCATTGGGTAAGGCCGCCACCCCAGACGGACGCTCCCCAACGCCGATGTTGGCGATGACTTGACGTGTTTGCGTATCGATGACGGTGACCTCAGAAGAATCATAGTTTGTCACATAAGCTCTGGCCATTTCACACTTCCTTTCTGCACGTTCTACTATAAGAAATGCAGAAGGGAAGTAAATTGTAAGGGATGTTGTGCATCAACATTTCACTAAATTTCTTATTATCCCTTACGGTAGATTCCGTTCACTTCAATTAAAATGAATGCATATAATCCGGTTATATTAAGGTTAACGCACCCTACTAAGATACTTCGACCTTTTTTATTCGCGAAGTTTGACTATCATCTCTTTGCCTGATGTCGGACATATGTTTGCACGGCAATTGGTTTGAACAGGATATACTCAGCAGCCAACTTACTAATTGTCCCAACATCCTTTCACTTCACTGCGGTGCCGGTTTGTTCTCATGGCTTCTTGCTCCGAATAAAAGTACATGAGGTTTTCCGGTTTAATCTCTTTCACAACATGACAGCCGATCGGATGGTATACATCGCTATTCTTGCTCGCAACAAAAATATTCTTCTCATTTTTTAGCGCTTCAACATGGAAACCATCTTTTTTTGTGTAATTGTCCCATTGCCAAATTCCAATCTTTTTGCGTTTCGCCTCTTGTTCCGCGTCTCTTAGCTCTTCCAGATATTTGGCGTCTGGTTGTTCCACATAAGCAATGCGAGCAAATCCTTCCTTCACCAGCTCTTCCTGCAATAACTTCCCATCCACATGCAGATAGGCAAGGAATCGGCCATATTTATCTCTCTTCGTCTCTTCTTTTTCCAACTCAATTTTTTTCGCTTCATTGATCAATTTCTGAGTAAAGTCTTTTGCTTCATCTCCAAGCGGTTGCTTTCCGAAATTCGGGTGATTGATTTCTGGTGTATCCACAAACAATAACCGGACTGTTTCCTCTTTTTTCTTCATTTTGACTTTAATCGTGTCTCCATCCACCACTGACACCGATTGTTTTGGTACTTCAATTCTTTCCTCATTACCACAACCTGCGGTAACCAACAGCCCCATCAACAGGAACGGTACAACTGCTTTTCTCAAACTGGCCACTACTTCTCTCTCCTTTTCATAATGTCAAGGTGCATTTATTTCCAATTGAATTTTTTTCGAAATTAAACTTATCACACTGAAATTCAAAAATCAAATTCGGTAAAGAAAATTAAGCTCGAAAATCCGAGCCTAAGTTACTTTTGCTATTCATATGTCTTAAAATCGACTTTTTTTCTTTACCGAAGATCGCTTGTTTTTTTTTACCGAATTCAATAGAATGGAATATATAGAATTAAAATCAGGGGAAATCACGTAGTGACAGAGGAAGAAAACTTACCACATTATACTTAATGACCTCTGCCACGAAGCTTTACTTTGATCAGCACAGGCATTGACGCCATTGTTGTGCGTCAACGACTTGAACCAGAGCAGGTGTACAAAATTTTCTCCCCCCCTACTTGCTGGAAAAAGAGTATCATGCCTATAAAAAGTAGACACCCTTCCCCTATTTCGCCACTTGTTTTGGTAGCGACTCCAATTTTTTATCCTTTCATACGAATCGGGATACACCTTCTACGAATGTTTAGAGCTTGGAATTACTTTGCAAGGAAGACACATTAATTGATACAGGTTATATCTTTGATAAAGTGAAACAACTTTACTTAACTCCTTTAATATCTAAAGATCAAGTAGGAGCAACACTATTAAATGGCATAACAAAAATCCCCCATTAAACAGCCATTGCTTTGGCAGTTTAATGAGGGATGCAAACAGTGTTGCCTACCCGTTTAAATATCTCTTTGTTGTTTCAATGCTGGCATAACCCGCCAACTTGGATACCTCTTTTAAATCCATGTTGGCTTCAATGAGCCTGCGGCAAAATGTATGCCGCAAAGTTTGTGCTGAATATTGCTCCAACCCGATATCCTGAAAAAACTTCTTGATTAAATAATGAATACCTTGTCTCGTCATTCTTTCATTGAGTTGGGAAATGACAACCGGCCTGTCTTGCTTCTTTTTTACATAGGGAATCCATTCGATCAGTGACTGAGTGAGCAACTCGTTCATCGGTACCGTTCTCGTCATTTTGTGCTCATTTTTAATCAAGATTAATCCATCTTTCCAAAAAACTTGATCCCAATTCAACAGGACAGTTTCTGAAACCGTAAAGCCCGCCTTCATCATTAAATACACAATACAAAGATTACGATGCCGTTTCCAATCGTTTTTTTCAGATTTTACTCTTTCAAGCAACTTTTTTTCTTCTTCCGTTGTTAACCACGAATGTGAAGGGTGATTGGATTGTATTTTGGGTGCGCTGATCTCAGACAAAGGATTATGGTCAACAATGTTATTCTCAGTTAAAAAATTCCAATAAGACTTTAATGAGGCCATTCGTTTGTGAACAGTGGAAGGGGACAGTTTCTCCAAATGCAGCATTTCATTCTGCCATTCAATGATATGTGCAGACATTACCTGATCCGGCCGGAAATCGATTTTATATTTATGGCTTAACCAAGTGTAGAATATGAAGACAGCCGTTAAATATTCGTCAATTGTCCGCTGTTTTCTGCCCGCCTCTGCCAACCATTTAGTAAATTCATCAATGAAGTCTGCAAATACACTAAAATCCATGAATATCACCCCCTCGAATGTATTCTTTATTATACGAATTGAACAAATGAAGGACAACTCATTGGTTGTTTTGCATTAGCAAGTTTTTGAAACTGGCTCTGAGCAATGAGCATACGTATTTCAAGGGCACCCCGTATTTTTCAGACAAGCAAGTGGATTCTCTCTTCAATACTTCTGACCTCCTTATTCCAGAAAATTCTTACGACATGGACCATGGAAGCAAGATGCGTTCGTACATTTTTCCACCATCCAAAAATGAAGGATTCAAAAGCCTTGACGAAGGGCAACACGTTCATCGAAAACAACCGCCGTGGCGCACAAGCGGCTAACAAGTGATGAGCTTCATAACAAAAGCTATTGGCTTTTGCCAACAGCTTTGTTTATCTTTTATAACTTAAAACCTCAAAAGGCCCCCTCGATATGGTCGATCCGCACCGGTGTCAAATCGCGGGACAATAAGACCGATATCACATCGATCCGTTGCGGGCAACCCAGTCGGTGATGCTTTTGCGCATATTGTGTTGCCAATCTTCGGACTTTTTGTTGCTTGCGATAGTCGACTGACTCCATACCTGCGCCAAAGTGGTTGCCAGTCGTCGTCCGCACTTCTACAATGACCAGCAACTCACCTTGGCTGGCAACAATATCAATTTCACCCAGCTTGCTTCGCCAATTGCGATCCAAAATGCGATAGCCCTTCTTCATCAACAGGCGGGCAGCTGCTTCTTCGCCTATACGCCCAACCGTTTGACGCCGGTCCCTGTTCATTAACGGATACTCCCTTCGGCAAACAGCGTCCCTTGAACCCCGCTGTTTTCAATCACTTCCCTCACTGGAGCAAAACTGCGTCGATGCAAGGGTGTGGGACCATATCGGCGCAAGGCCTCAAGGTGCTCGGGGGTACCGTAACCCATATGTTGGTCAAATCCGTATGCGGGATACGTCTGCGCTGCCTGCTTCATCCATTCATCCCGGGTGGTTTTGGCAATGATGGAAGCGGCGGCGATAGAATGGCTCAAGCTGTCACCTTTGATAATTCCTTGCTGTGGTATGTCCACGTCTGGAATCTTTACTGCATCTGCCAAGATCGCTTGGGGTGTGGGTGTCAATTGGGACAAGGCGATCCGCATCGCATGATATGTGGCTTGCAAGATATTGTACTTGTCGATGTGCGCCGCATCCACAATCCCCACCCCTACTGCCAACGCTTCCTGCTCAATGCGCTGTTTCAGAACTGTGCGCATCTCTTCTGACAGTTGCTTGGAGTCGTTTAGCCCCGTCGCATCAAAGGTGGGCGGCAAAATGACCGCAGCGGCGACAACTGGTCCGGCCAAAGGGCCGCGCCCTGCTTCATCGACCCCTGCCACAAGAGTCAGACCCTTCGACCAACACTCCTGCTCATACTGCCACATCTTGGCCACGCGTTCCCGCTCTTTTTGCTTGCGCGCCTGTTCCCTTTGATAACTCTCCGCCAATTTGCGGACACCAACCCTGTCATCGGTCAACAGCTCTTGCAACTCTTCAGGCGACAAAGTATCCACTGCCTGCAACCAAGCTTTAATCTCGGGAATGGTCCGTTTCATCCGCATTCCCCTCTTCCTTTAACCAATCCTCCGGTTTTTCTAATGTGATGCGCCCGATTCTGCCCGAACGAAAATCGGTTAGAATAATCTCCGCTACTTTTTCATAATCGACTTCCCCACCGCGGATGAGGCAACCGCGCTTTTTGCCGATCTCCTCCATCAGCTCCACCCGGTCGAGCGATGCCACATCTTTCAACTTATACCGTTCCATCAAGGCGGTGGGATAACGCTCGGCGAGAAACGTCAACGCATAGAGGGCCACTTCATCAATAGGCAGGATTTCCCCTTTGATCGCGCCACTGACAGCCAACCGCATCCCCACGGTGGGATCATCAAATTTGGGCCACAAAATGCCGGGGGTGTCCAAGATTTCCATCGTTTGGCCCACCCGAATCCACTGCTGCGCTTTGGTAACGCCAGGTCGATCACCGGTGACGGTAGCGTTTCGTTTGGCTAAGCGGTTGATGATAGTCGATTTGCCTACATTGGGAATTCCCACCACCATCACGCGAAACTTACGCGATTTGATGCCTTTTTTCTCACGGGCAGCGAACAAAGGTGCCAACACCCGTTCACACTGCGGCACAATCTGATTAACTCCCTTGCCTGATTGGGCGTCGATCGGCAAAACGCGAATGCCTTGCTCGCTAAAATATGCTTTCCACTCTTTGGTGACCTGCTCGTCCGCCAAATCGCTTTTGGTCAACAAGATCAACCGCGGCTTGTCCTTCACGATCTCATTCATCATCGGATTGCGACTAGACAGCGGCAACCGCGCGTCAAGCAGCTCAATAACGATATCGACCAGATGTAGTTTTTCCGTCACTTGGCGCCGGGCTTTGGCCATATGCCCGGGGAACCATTGAATCGTGTTCATCATTGTGCGAATCCTTTCCTGACCCTTATTTTCTCACTGTTCATGATATGTAAAAGAGCTTGATCAACTCAAGCCCTTTGGTTGTCAGCTATTAAAGTAGTTTCCACATCTGGAACGGCCAATAAACCATTTCCACACGGCCGACGATTTCGGACATGCCAACAGGTCCGATGACACGGCTGTCTGTACTATCCAGCCGATTATCTCCCAACACAAACACTTTGCCCGACGGCACTCGCACGAGGTCAAAATCGCGTGTGCGCATATCGGTCGCAAGATAGGGCTCTTCCATAATCTTGCCGTTGATCAGGATTTTATTGTTTTTGGCCTCCACTGTTTCACCCGGCAACGCGATAACCCGTTTCACATATTCCTTGCGTTGTGGCGCATGAAACACGATCACTTCTCCCCGTTCCGGTTCTTCGAAACGGTAGACCAACTTGTTTACCAATATCAGATTCCCTGTTTCCAATGTCGTTTTCATAGAGGGTCCAACGACATTAAAAGGTTCAAACACAAAGATACGGATCACGATCGCCAACGAGACAGCCAGCAAAACCGCAACCATCCATTCTCTCGCCCTGATTCTTTTTTGTCTCCGCAGTCGCTCCGAGCGAGACATCGGCAGTGTCATGATCATGTTCCCCCATTTGCCTGCCTTACTTGGAAAAGGAAATAAATGAGAGAAAAGGGCTTGAATATCCAAGCCCTTTTCTATGAAACGCTTAGCGGTGCAGTTCTTTAATGCGAGCCGCTTTGCCGCGCAAGTTGCGCAGGTAGTACAGTTTCGCACGACGTACTTTACCGCGACGGGTCACTTCGATTTTCTCAATGCGTGGGGAGTGCAATGGGAAAGTACGCTCAACACCCACACCGTAAGAGATTTTGCGAACAGTGAACGTTTCGGAAACGCCACCACCACGACGTTGGATTACAACGCCTTCAAAGATCTGGATACGCTCGCGTTGACCCTCTTTTACTTTCACGTGCACGCGCAGGGTGTCACCCGCACGGAATTGAGGGATATCTTGACGAAGTTGTCCTTCGGTGATTTCACGAATGATTGGACGCATGTCAGCCAACCTCCTTTCCATAACCAAAATCCAAACATTGGCTCCGTTTGCCTGTGAACGGAGAATATTGTATCATACGACCTGATTGAAAACAATTACTCGCCTTGGCGCGCATCCTTGGCCAACTCCTGTAGGAACCGGCGATCTTCATCAGTGAGCGGAGCGGTCTCAAGCAGGTCAGGCCGCCGCTCCCATGTGCGCCGGAGCGATTCTTGGCGCCGCCATTGTTCAATCCGCGCGTGATGTCCCGAAAGCAGGACATCTGGCACTTTGAATCCACGGTACTCTGCCGGCCGCGTATATTGCGGATACTCAAGAAGCCCGGTGGAAAAGGAATCCGTCACCGCGGAAGATTCATTGCCCAGCACCCCCGGCACCAGCCGGCTTACGCTATCCATGATGACCATGGCGGGCAATTCGCCTCCTGTGAGGACATAGTCTCCGATGGAGATCTCCTCTGTGACCAAGTGTTGGCGAATCCGTTCATCATATCCTTCATAATGGCCGCAAAGGAAGATGAGACGGGAATGCTGGGCGAGCTCTTCAGCCTTCTTCTGCGTGAATGGCACACCTTGCGGAGACATCAGCAGGATGGGCGGACGTTCGTCGGTACCGGACAGCAACTCGTCGACCGCCGAGAAGATCGGTTCGGGTTTGAGCACCATGCCACCGCCGCCACCATAGGGCATGTCATCCACCATACGGTGTTTGTCCGTGGCGTAATCGCGAAAATTGATGAGGTGTGTTTCAACCAGCCCTTTTTCATGAGCCTTTTTGATAATACTGGAATGCAAAAATCCCGAAAACATCTCCGGAAAAAGGGTTAACACATCAAATCGTATCTGTGGCACGTCAGTCCAGCCCCTCCATCCACTCGATCGTGATCCGCCGCTCCTTGATGTTCACGTCTTTTACCACATCCGCAATATATGGGAGCAACATTTCTTTCCCTTTGCCGTCGGGCTTCACCACCCACACATCATTGGCCGGCAAAGGCAAGATCTCCCGCACTTTGCCCAACTCATTCCCATCTGTCGTCACAACGGTGCAGCCGATGATTTGGTGGAAGTAGAACTCCCCCTCTTCTTCGTTTACTGGCGCGAGATCCTCTTTCAATACCACCAACTTGCCGCCCTTGTAAGGCTCAGCTTGATTGATGTTGTCCCACTCCTTAAACTTGACCAGCCACACCGATTTATGGGGACGGCCCTTTTCCACCGTCAATGGGAGCGGTTCCTTCAGGCTGGGATGAACGAGGAGAAGCGAACTGCCTTGGGCAAAACGCACATCGGGGAAATCCGTGTCCGAGTAAACGCGCACTTCACCGCGAACGCCATGCGTACCGACCAGACGACCGACATTAAGGTATTCAGCTGTGTTCATGCCGCATCTTCTCCTTCACTTGATTTCCACCCACACACGCCGCTTCTCCTTCCCATGCGCAACATTGACCACCGTGCGAATCGCTTTGGCGATCCGCCCTTGTCGGCCAATGACCTTGCCCAGATCCTCTTTAGCGACGGACAATTCGTAGACGACCCGCTCTTCGGTCTTCCGTTCCGTCACCATCACTTGATCAGGATGATCCACCAAGGAGACCGCAATCCATTCAATCAGTTCTTTCATATATGATGACCCTCCGGTCTTCCGCACCAGAAACGGCTCTGAAATTACTCTTTGTCGCTTTTCAGGATACCTTCACGGCGGAACAGATTGCGGACGGTATCAGATGGTTGGGCACCTTCAGCCAGCCATTTTTGGGCTTTCTCTGCATCGATCTTCACCGTAGCCGGTTCAGTCAATGGATTGTAGTACCCGATCTCATCGATGGAACGACCGTCACGCGGCGCGCGGGAGTCAGCAACAACCACACGGTAGAAAGGCGCTTTTTTGGCACCCATGCGTCTCAAACGGATTTTCACTGCCATTGTCAATTCACCTCCTAAACAGGGTATAATGGGCCGTCATGGCATAAACGGAAAGCGGAAACCGCCCCGTTTTTTCTTCTTCATGCCTTTGGCCATATTGGAAAACTGCTTCATCATCTTCTTCATGTCTTCAAATTGCTTCAACAGCCGGTTTACGTCTTGGACCGTCGTCCCGCTTCCCGCCGCAATACGTTTGCGACGGCTGGCGTTGATGATTTCCGGGTGCTCTTTCTCCTTCGGCGTCATCGACTTGATGATCGCCTCTACACGCGACAGCTGTTTTTCATCCACCTGGATGTTTTTCAACCCCTTTATCTGGCCAGCGCCAGGGAGCATAGACAGCATGTCTTCCAGTGGACCCATCTTGCGCACTTGTTGCAACTGGTCCAAGAAATCATCAAACGTGAAGCTGAGCGTTCGCATTTTCCGCTCTAAATCCTTGGCTTTCTCCTTATCGACGGCGGATTGCGCCTTTTCGATCAGGCTGAGCACATCGCCCATCCCCAAGATGCGAGAAGCCATCCGGTCGGGATGAAAGGGCTCCAAGGCATCCGTCTTCTCACCCATCCCGACAAACTTGATCGGGCAATCGGTCACCGACTTGACCGACAAGGCTGCCCCACCGCGGGTGTCCCCATCCAACTTGGTGAGCACCACGCCGGTCAGCCCTAATTGTTTGTTAAAGTGATCAGCCACGTTCACCGCATCTTGCCCCGTCATCGCATCAACGACGAGCAGAATCTCATCGGGACGAATCTGTTCACGAATCTGCTTCAGTTCGTCCATCATCTGTTCATCGATATGCAGGCGGCCTGCGGTGTCGATGATCACATAGTCAAAGCCCTCCGCCGAAGCTTTAGCCACTCCCTGCTCTGCGATGTCCACAGGGTTGGCCTGATCTCCGAGCGAGAATACGGGTGTATTTAAATCCGCACCCAACACTTCCAATTGCTTGATCGCCGCAGGGCGGTATACGTCCGCGGCTACAAGCAGGGTGCGTCGGTTTTGCTTTTGCAAATAACGAACCAATTTGCCAGAAGTCGTCGTTTTACCGGCACCTTGCAAACCGACCATCATGATTTTGGTTGGCGGCTTATTGGCTTGGGCCAATTCGCTTTGCTCCCCACCCATCAGCTCCTGCAGCTCTTCATTGACCACTTTGATCACTTGCTGCCCGGGGGTCAAGCTCTGCAATACCTCTTGTCCGACCGCGCGCTCTTTGACCCGGTCGATAAAGGTTTTGACCACTTTGAAGTTGACGTCCGCCTCCAGCAAAGCCAAGCGTACTTCTCGCATGGCCTCTTTCACATCAGCTTCGGTCACTTTTCCTTTACCGCGCAACTTCTTCATGACGGACTGCAATCGTTCTGACAAGCCTTCAAACGCCATGGTTCCCCCTCCTTCAATCGCTGATTAATCGAGGTCAACCATCTGTTTGACGAGCGATTCGACCTTCAGACGCGCTTCCGGCACTTCTTCCAATCGGGCCAGGATCTCTTGGGCGAGCTTTTGCCGCTCCAAGTGTTTTTGCACCAAGCCCAGCTTCTCTTCAAGTTCAGTCAGCGTCGTCTGGGCCCGCTTGATCGCCTCAAACACCGCTTGTCGTGATACGCCTTGGTGTTCCGCGATTTCACCGAGCGACCAGTCTTCATGGTAATACATTTCCAACAAGGTGCGCTGTTTGTCTCTCAAGAGTGAACCGTAAAAATCATACAACAGGTTCATCTCTGTGGTTTGCTCCAGCATCGGAGTCACCTCATTTACACCGTCAAGGCGTCAACCTTTACAGGAGTATACTATAGCGGAGCCCGCTACCTCTTGTCAAGGTTTTTTCCTTGATGAAGATGAAAGTCGCAATATTCACTGAGCCGATGAAGGTACGTCGCCCGCCGTTCAGATTAATCCGTCTCGTTCTTGTCGATCATCTCTTTGAACAGCGCATGCAAAAACTGCTCCTTGTCAAAGTCTTGCAAGTCATCCGCTTTTTCGCCCAAGCCGACCAGCTTCACCGGAATCTTCAATTCGTTGCTGATGGCGATGACAATGCCGCCTTTGGCCGTGCCGTCCAGTTTGGTCAGGACAATACCAGACACGTCGACCGCTTCACCGAACTGTTTGGCTTGGAGCAACGCATTTTGTCCAGTTGTAGCGTCCAGCACCAGCAATACTTCATGGGGGCCGTCAGGTACTTCGCGCCGGATCACGCGGAATACCTTCTTCAGCTCTTCCATCAAATTCACTTTGTTTTGCAGTCGGCCGGCTGTGTCGCACAAGAGAATGTCGGCACGGCGGGATTTGGCCGCCTGAATGCCATCATAGATGACCGCTGCCGGGTCCGCTCCCGCCTGGTGCTTAATCACGTCTACGCCAACGCGTTGTCCCCATGTCTCCAACTGGTCAATCGCCCCGGCGCGAAAGGTATCGCCCGCGGCCAGCACCACTTTTTTGCCTTCGTTTTTAAAGCGGTGCGCCAACTTGCCGATGGTGGTCGTTTTCCCCACACCATTTACACCGACAAACAGGATAACTGTCAATTCATTTTCTTTGATCCGCAATCCTTCCTCACCCGCACCGTCCATCATCTCACCGATAAGCTCGGACAAAATGGGTTGCAGATGTTGCGGTTCTTTGATCTTTTGCTGTTTCACCTCGGCACGCAAACGTTCGACCAATTCCATTGTCGTCTCAACGCCGACATCCGCCGTGATGAGAATCTCCTCCAATTCTTCATACAGCTCTTCATCAATTTTAGAACGACCGGTGAACAATTCGTTGATCGCACCGACCAGATTGTTGCTGGTCTTGCTGAGTCCAGTAATAAATTTTTGTGTAACCGCTTCGGTCTTTTGCGCGACGCTTTCGCGCAAGCGTTTGAAAAAACTCATGCTACTCCTCCTGTTTCTTGCTAGCGGCAACTTCGCTAAATCCATCATACTCTTCCAGCTTCACAGATACCAGCTTCGACACACCTGATTCTTGCATGGTAATTCCATACAGCACGTCACATGCCTCCATGGTGTGCTTGCGGTGGGTGATGATAATAAACTGCGTCCGGTTGGCAAACTCCCGCATATAACGCGTATAACGAGTCAAGTTGGCCTCATCGAGAGCCGCATCCACTTCATCCAGCACACAGAACGGCACCGGCTTGATGCGCAACACCGAATAAAGCAGGGCAAGCGCAGCCAATGCGCGTTCTCCACCCGACAGCAGATTGAGGTTTTGCAACTTTTTGCCTGGAGGCTGAGCCACAATCTCAATCCCTGTCTCCAAGAGATTGTCCGGATCGCTCAGCTTCAAATCGGCGCGGCCGCCGCCAAACATCTGTACAAACACCTGCTGGAATTCCGTTCGGATCATATCAAACGCCTCTCCGAAGCGCCGTCCCATCTCTTCGACCAATTGGCTGATAATCTCATACAGCTTTTGTTTGGCTTCAAGCAAGTCGGCCTCCTGCTCCTCCAAAAAGCTGAGTCGCTCTTTCAGACGAGCATATTCCTCGATCGCACCCAGGTTTACTTCGCCCAACGCCGCGATCTGCTCCTTCAATGAACGTACCCGTCGTTCAGCCTCCGCCGGCTGTTCG
Source organism: Laceyella sacchari (assembly GCF_004343255.1). Classification (GTDB taxonomy): domain Bacteria; phylum Bacillota; class Bacilli; order Thermoactinomycetales; family Thermoactinomycetaceae; genus Laceyella; species Laceyella sacchari. Next base: position 139,521 of record NZ_SMDD01000003.1, read on the forward strand.
GGAACGGGGTGGGTTTGTTTGGCGCGTTCGTAACTCATTTCGTATTCTTCAGCCAGCTTCTGCAACAAGTGATTAAGCTCCACGTCCAGACGATTGGCACGCACTTCTTGTTCATGCAACTTATTGCCCAGCTTGCGCAATTTTTGCTGGGTGGAACGTAATTCCTTTTCCTGTACCTCGCGGTCTGAGATCATCTGTTCCCGCAAACTCCTTGTTTCGCCCAGCTGTTGTTGCACTTCTTCCTTGCGAGCGCGCAGCTCGGCGATACGTTCCTCCAGTGATTGCATTTCTTGTGTGTTGAACTCGCGCGCCTCATCCAGGCTACGCAATTCCGCTTGTGCGGCCTGTTTCTGTTTGTCCAGCCGTGCCCACTCTTGCCGGAGTCGGCCCAAGTTTTCTTCCAGGTTGGTCACTTCTTGATGCAAGCGGGCGCGGCGCACCTTAAATTCGGTCATTTGCGCGCCAACTTCTTCTTTCACATTGGCTTGCTGCTTGACCCGCTCTTGTGATTCACTGATGAGCACGCCCAGAAGCTCCTTCTCCCGCTCCAATTCGACGATGCTCTGCTCTGTCCGCGCCAACTGCTCTTGGAGTTCATCTTTTCTTTTGAGAGACTTTTCATGCTCTTGGTTGAGTGTGCGCAATTGTTCGTCCAAAGCACGCTCTTCCACCTGCAACTCCCGCTCTTTGCCGCGCAGCTCTTGTTCTTTCAAGCGCCGCTCTTCCCCGCGCACCCGCACTGCTTCCCACTCCTGCTCAAGTGCTTGTTTGCGCAGGTGCAAAGCTTCAAACTCCTGCTCCACTTGGCGCCAAGCGGCTTCCGCCCGTTTGAGCTCCTTCTCACATTCTTCCAGTTGGCGTGACCGACCCAAGAGATTGCTTTTGGACTGATGGCGGCTACCCCCGGTCATCGATCCACCCGGATTAACCACGTCGCCGTCTAGAGTAACCACCCGGTAACGGTAACTCAAACTGCGGGCCATTCGGTTGGCTTGTTCCATGTTCTCAGTAACCACGACCAGCCCGAGCAAATGCTCAATCAACCGGCGATAGCGGGGCTCCGTTTTGACCAAATTGGCCGCAATCCCTACAAATCCAGGCTGCGACTCGCATTTGGCTATTTCTTGTTGCGGCAACATCCGGCTTTTCAATACATCGAGCGGCAAAAAGGTGGCCCGGCCCAACCGTTTTTCCTTCAGGTATTGAATACCTTGGCGACCGGTCTTCTCATCTTCGACCACCACATGTTGTAGCGCGCCACCAAGTGCGGTCTCAATCGCTGCTTCCATCTCTCGCGGCACTTGAATCAACTGCGCCACCGCGCCATGGACTCCAGCTAACGATGAAATGCCCCGGTCGCGAGCCTTAAGCACCTCTTTCACGCCTTGCATAAACCCTTGGTGCTCGGCTTCTGTCTCTTTGATCCATTCATACTGGGAACGTAGGCGGTTGAGCTGTTGTTCCACTTTGCGGCTACGGTCAGCGAGGGCTTTCTCCTCCTGCTCGATTTGACCGCGTTGCTCTGCCAAGACGCGAACCTGTTCGGCCGCCTCCCGTAGCTCGCCCTCTACCTGCTTCAATTGGTCGGCGATCTCATCGGATCGTCCCGCTTGGGCCTCTTTGGCTTGCAAGAGAGCCTGTTTTTGCTCGGCAAAATCCTTGATTCGCTCCACCAGCTCGGCCAGTTGTTCAGTCATGTATTGTTTTTCACTGGAGAGTGCCGCCAACCGGTTGCCATGTTGTTGGATTTTTTTGGACAACTCATCCAGTTGGTCGGCGTCATCAGCCGATGACAGAGAGAGTTGTAACTCCAACTTCTCAAGTTGCTGTTCCAGCTCAGCCAGTTCGGCGCGCTTTTGTGCAAGAAGATCGCCGGTCTGCTCTTCTTCTGTCTTTAGACGCGCGCACTCTGCCTCCAGCTCGCGGATGCGTTCAGACAATTGCTGCTGGGTTTCCGTTCGGTTCTTCACCCGCTCCAGCCGCACTTCCCGTTGTCCCTCCGCCTTTTCCAACTCTTCACTCACCGACAGCAACGCCGTCTGAACCTGCTCCCAGTTTTGTTCTTGTTCAAGCAGTTTCGCTTTCAGCTCTTCCAGCTGTGCTTCACGTCCACTGACAGCAGCGGCCAAGCTGACCTGCTCTTGGGACAGGCTTTTTACCGCTTGGGAAGCTTCTTGCCATTCTTCATGTAGCGTTTCAATTTTATGTACATACAAGCCGATTTCCACTTCTTGCAATTCCGCCTTCAATTCTTTGAAGCGATTCGCTCGCTCGGCCTGTTCCGCAAGCGGTTCCACTTGCCCTTTGATTTCATGGATGAGATCGTGGATACGGGAAAGGTTTTGCTCCGTTCCTTCCAGCTTTTTCTCTGCTTCTTTTTTACGGGCTTTGTATTTGACAATCCCCGCCGCCTCTTCGAAGATGGCTCGCCGATCTTCCGATTTGGAACTGAGGATTTCGTCAATTTTGCCTTGTCCGATCATGGAATATGCATCTTTACCTATACCTGTATCCATGAACAGCTCATGAATGTCTTTGAGGCGGCAGGATTGCTTATTGAGGAAATATTCGCTTTCTCCGGATCGGTATACCCGCCGCGTCACTGTGACTTCCTCATAATCGACGGGCAGACGCCGCTCCGAATTATCAAAGGTCATGGAGACTTCGCAATAACCGACCGGTTTGCGTGTATCACTTCCTGCGAAAATAACATCTTCCATCTTATTTCCGCGCAACGATTTGGCACTCTGTTCCCCCAACACCCAACGAATGCCGTCGGTGACATTGCTCTTGCCACTGCCATTGGGCCCAACAACGGCGGTCACACCCGGAACAAACTCCAGCTCTGTGCGATCGGCGAACGATTTGAAACCACTCATCTCTAACCGTTTAAGATACATAAGCCCCCTCCTCTCTTCATCATTCACCAGGATGTGTCTGGCAAATCACATTGGTGGAAAAAAGCGGCAGAACAACCTTTTCTCGAGAACGCCTCCGCCACGCGCGGCAGCAAATGAGAAAATGGTTTTGGAGCCGCTGGTCTATGCATCAGACACGCACCAGTCCATCCAAAAGAACGGCCACAGAACAAGTCTGCAAGTGGCGCGTTTCAATCAAATGAACTGATCTATTTTAGCATAAAAAAACATTCCCTGGTGAGGATTCAGGGAATGTGCTTGCTCAATACACCCGCGTGCCCAGTGGGGCTTCATGGTCTACTCCCAACAGGGTGACACCACCCACCTTGGAATCAACCCCCAACACCAACACTTCAGACATAAAGTCAGCAATCTGTTTCGGTGGGAAATTGGTAACAGCCACCACTCGTTTGCCAACCAACTCATCAATGTGGTAAAGTTGCGTGATTTGCGCACTGCTTCGTTTGACCCCCAGCTCCTCACCGAAGTCAATCCATAGCTTGTACGCCGGCTTTCGCGCTTTCTCAAACACCTCTGCCCGGATGATTTGACCGATTCTGAGATCCACTTTCAAAAAGTCGTCATAACTGATACTCTTCATCAACTTCATCCCTTTCAGTTATCTCTGTTGCTTGCGGGAGCTCATCCGGCCCGGGTTTACGCCCGGTCGCTATTGCTTGTACAAACCTCCCCGGCATGAAATACTTCTCTCTTTCTCCCCGCTCATCCTGCATGAAAGGAGAGCAAACAAAAAAGCCGACTCTCGGGTGAGAAGTCAGCCTTCAAGCGGCGTATCACGACAAGGTTCGGTAATAGTGAAACAATTTCGCGGGCAAGTTTTGCAGGTCTTGTCGCCCACTTGGTAATAGAGGCAACAGGTTTTGCGAATCCGCACCGGTTCAGGCGCATGGGCAGGCCAACATTTGGGACTGTGAAAACGCGCCAACGGCTGTATTTTTTCTGCATACAGGGAAGCGGGTGTTTCATTGAGCAAATAATGAAAATCAGTTTCAACTCGATTCCGTTCTTCCCCTTCCAATCCCACCAACTTTGTTTCATACAACCAATATACGTACAGAGCAAAGTTTTCCCATAAAATGGCGAGCGGAACACCGGTCGATTCATGGAGCTGATGCCACAGCGGCACCACATGTCGTCCGATCAACTGGGAGACCAGCCGTTCGCGCCAAGCTTCGCGCCGGGAACCAGGCTTGGTGACCGTCCACCGTTTGAGCTTGGCTGCAAAAGGAGATTTTTCGCCCGGCTGTTCCAGGTCGATCACCACATTGCCAAGGGATAAGTCCAACCCTTTGTTCAGCACACTCATCGTAAAAAGAGCCGGCACAATCACCATAAACGTATATTTTTTGCTGAACTGGGACGCCACCGCCACCATCGGTGCACCACCGATCGTTTCAGCAAGCCTTGCTATCATATCATGGCACTTTTGCCCATCCAACAATTCCAACGCCGTAAAAGACAAAGGCGAGGCAGGCGTGAACGACGGAGCGACTTGAAACTGGTTTTCCAACAACACCCGTTCTCTATTTTCCAACCGTTCCAATGCCATCATGCCTTCCCTCTCCTTTCACCGATTCACCCATTCGATAATGATATTTATTCTCATTATATCGGATTTGCACAGACATATCCACAGGTATTGAAAAAAATTTCTATAGAAATGAAAAGGAGGGTGATTATACAATAAATTATCTATTAATTTAATAATATAATTCTGATAACATTCTTTCCAAGATTCGAAAAAAGGGGGGCTTGACGGCAAGGAAAAGTTGGCACCATCGCAGTGAGATTAGATCAAATACAATAAATCCCTCCGCTATTCTGTGTCTCTTCGCTCTGCTTCCACCGAACGTTCCCGCAACAGACGGATGATGGTTTCATTCTGCTGTTCGATCCGTTTCAAACGCTTCCAGCTGTTGATGACCAAAACACCCGGCAACAAGAAAAAAAACGCTAACGCTAGAAACTCAACGAGCTGGAGAAGCATGAAAAGCATCGTCCCTAATTGGATGTCAGCCATATTTCGCCCCCTCTCTGAAGATATGCTCAACTGTCTATTCCCTCATGGACAATAAGAAAAACCACCGATTCCCAGCAGGCGGTGGTTTGCACATTATCTTGCTTTCCAAGTTTTAAGGGCGATGAGCGCCGCTTGTTGTTCTGCTTCTTTTTTGGAACGGCCCGCGCCTTGTCCCAAGCATCGGTCTTCAAGATACACTTCAGCCACAAAGTGGCGATCATGCGCAGGGCCTTGCATATCCACAATCCGATATTCCAAGGCACCCAATCTCTCTTGTTGAACCAGCTCTTGCAACTGGCTTTTGGCATCCAACATGTTGGCCAGCCATTCATCATTGATTTTCGGAAAGACCAATCTGGTCAAAAACCGCCGCACCTCATCCAAGCCCTGATCCAAAAACAAGGCTCCGATAAAAGCTTCAAACACATCGGCCAAGAGGGAAGGACGGGTGCGGCCTCCCGTCATCTCCTCTCCTTTTCCCAATCGCACAAAGCGCCCAAAATCAAGCTCTTTGGCAAAAGAAGCAAGGGATGCTTCACACACCACACGTGCCCGTGTGCGTGTCAATTCACCTTCGCTCATCTGCGGATAACGGTGAAACAAGTATTCCGACACTGCCAATTCAAGCACCGCGTCTCCCAAGAACTCCAATCGCTCATTGTCTGGGAACTTCCCGCTGTTTTTCCGTTCATGGGCAAATGAAGTGTGAGTAAAAGCTTGTTGGAACAATTTTTTGTTTTTCAAGGTCAAGCCGATGGACCGTTCCAACTCAGATAAATCCATCATGTGTTCATCCCCTTACGCTTCCGCAAACTCTTTGATGCAGATGGTGGCATTGTGCCCGCCAAAACCGAGTGAGTTCGAAATGGCGGCCCGGACGCGCGCCTTACGCGATTCATTCGGCACATAGTCCAAATCACATTCGGGATCCGGATTTTCCAAATTGATTGTCGGCGGAATGATTTGCTCTTTGAGCGTAAGCGCCAGCACTGCCGCTTCAATCGCTCCCGCCGCACCCAGCAAGTGCCCCATCATGGATTTGGTTGAGCTAATCGCCAACTTATGCGCATGTTCACCGAAAGCAGCTTTGATCGCCATCGTCTCAAATTTGTCGTTAATATCGGTTGATGTACCATGGGCGTTGATGTAATCGATGTCCTCCGGTTTCAGACCGGCATCGGACAGCGCCATCTCCATGCTTCGTTTCGCGCCATCTCCTTGTGGGTCGGGGCTGGTGATGTGATAGGCGTCAGCCGTCATCCCATATCCCACAACTTCAGCGATGATGTTGGCACCGCGTTTTTGTGCATGCTCCAGCGTTTCCAACACCAACACTGCCGCTCCTTCACCCATGACAAATCCGTCACGGTCACGGTCAAACGGACGGCTAGCCTTTTGCGGATCATCATTGCGGCTGGACAAGGCACCCATCGCCGAAAAACCAGCTATGGCCATTGGCAAAATGGTTGCTTCCGTGCCACCTGCCAACATCACATCGGCATCGCCGCGTTGCAACATCTTGAACGAGTCGCCGACGCAGTGCGTGCCGGTCGCGCAAGCCGAGATCGCCGCGCTGTTGGGCCCTTTGGCGCCAGTGTGGATGGACACCATGCCCGAAGACATGTTAGCAATCATCATCGGCACAAAGAATGGGCTAACCCGGCGCGGTCCTCGCTCCATCAACACGCGATGTTGGTTTTCCAAAGTCGACAGTCCGCCGATCCCGGAGCCCACATAAACCCCTACACGGTTGGCGTCCACTTTGTTCATGTCCAATTCAGCGTGCTTCAGTGCTTCTTTGGCCGCCGCCACCGCAAATTGCACAAATCGATCCATGCGGCGTGCTTCTTTTTTATCTATATAATTCAGCGGGTCAAAATCCTTGACCTCTGCGGCAATCTTCACTGCATAGTCCGTTGTGTCGAAATGGGTGATGTTCCCCACCCCGGACTTGCCTGCGATCAGATGATTCCAGAATGTGTTTACATCGTTACCAAGGGGAGAAATTATTCCAAGACCGGTGATCACAACCCTCTTATTCACCTGATCCACCGCCTTTCTCAACATAGCTGATACGCTTTTTAGTACGTTGTGTATAAAGTCCCGCAACAAGAGCGGGACTTTATACAGTAAGTATGAAGTAGCGATTAATTATGTTTGTTGATATATTCTACAATATCTCCAACCGTGGAGATTTTAGCAGCTTCATCATCGCCGATCTCCAATTCGAACTCATCTTCCAATTCCATGATGAGATCCACTACGTCGAGTGAGTCGGCACCCAAATCTTCTTTGATGGACGCTTCCAGCGTCACTTCCGCCTCATCCACATCCAGACGCTCAACGATGATCTTTTTTACACGTTCTAACGTATCTGCCATATCTTTCACCTCCCCTCAGTATTATACGGGACAACTTCCCCACAAGCAATGTCATCTTATTGCATCACCATGCCACCATCGACATGAATTGTTTGTCCGGTGATGTAACGCGCGGAGTCTGAAGCCAAAAACTTAACAGCCTCAGCGATGTCTTGCGGGGTACCATAATACCCAAGCGGTATCTCGGAACGCATTTGCTCCTTCAAGGCTTCGTCCAACACAGACGTCATGTCCGTCTCAATAAACCCAGGCGCAATGGCATTCACGGTGATACCACGGCTTGCCAATTCTTTGGCCGTGGTTTTGGTAAGTCCAATCAAACCTGCTTTGGCCGCCACATAGTTGGCTTGTCCTTGATTTCCCGCCACGCCGACGACGGAGCTGATGTTGATGATGCGTCCGCCTTTTTGCTTGAGCATGGGTCGGATCACTGCTTTGGTGCAGAGGAAGGCGCCCTTGAGATTGGTGGCAATCACTTGATCCCACTCGTCTTCCTTCATGCGCATCAGCAGATTGTCACGCGTAATGCCCGCATTGTTCACCAAAATATCGACGCGCCCAAAGGTGGACACCACCTCTTTCATCGCCGCATCAACTTGCTCCTTGTCAGATACGTCCACTTTCAAGGCTAAGCCTTGCCGGCCCTTTTCCCGCACAGATTGAATCGTTTCTTCTGCAGCCGCATGATTCCCGGCGTAGAAAATGACGATATCGGCGCCGGCTTCTGCCAATGTAATGGCAATCGCGCGCCCAATCCCCCGCGATCCGCCCGTTACCACTGCCGTCTTACCGTTTAACATACCCGGTTTCCCTCCTGTTCATCTAGCTGAGAGTTTGAAGCTGTTCAATCGCTTGCTCCAGCGTTTGTGTATCCTGGATGGAAATCGCCTTCACTTTGCGGTCAACCTTTCTCACCAGACCAGTGAGTACACTGCCGGCACCCACTTCCACAAAAGTGGTCACCCCTTGATTCAGCATGTATCTCACGCTATCCTCCCACAACACGGGCGAAGCGACTTGCTTAACCAACAATTCCACGATTTCCGCCGAACTCGAAACAGCTTCCGCCGTCACGTTGGCCACGACCGGCACGGAGGCGTCGTGTACAGTCACTTGACTCAGTGCCGCTTTAAGCCGTTCGGCCGCTGGTTGCATCAGAGAGGAGTGGAATGGACCACTGACCGACAGAGGAATAACCCGTCTCGCTCCCGCTTCTGCCGCCTGTTCACCTGCTTCAACTACTGCGGCGGCATGTCCGGAGATGACGATCTGGGCCGGTGAATTGTAATTGGCTGGCTCAACCACATGCCCCACTTTGGACACGCTCCGGCAAACCTCATCCAACTTGTTGCGCTCCAGATTCATAATTGCGGACATGGCCCCGACACCCGCCGGCACTGCTTCTTCCATGTAGATCCCCCGCTTGCGCACGGTCGTCACCGCATCGCGGAAACTCATCGCTCCCGCCGCTACCAGCGCGGAGTATTCTCCAAGGCTGTGTCCTGCCACAAAATCCGGCGTGAGTGGTAATTTTTCCCGCAACGCGGCATACAACGCGACACTGGTGGTCAAAATGGCGGGCTGCGTGTTGGCCGTCAAGCGCAACTCCTCTTCCGGGCCGTGAAAACAAAGCTCCGACAATGCATAGCCCAATGTGGCGTCCGCTTCTTCAAAAATCTGCTTCGCCGTCTCGCTGTGTTCGCAAATGTCCTGCCCCATTCCCACTGTTTGCGATCCTTGTCCCGGAAAGATCAAAGCGATTTTACCCATCATGTCTCCCCCCCATTGCACTTAATCAAGCGCCCATTTGAGTATGGTGGCACCCCAGGTGAGTCCTCCGCCAAACCCGCACAAGGCCAGTGTGTCTCCTTTTTTGATCTTGCCTGATTTCACTGCTTCATCCAAAGCCACCGGCACAGATGCCGAAGACATGTTGCCATAACGATCCAAGTTGACAACCACCTTGTCCTCAGTTAGACCGAACCGCTTGACCGCCGATTCGATGATGCGGATGTTGGCTTGGTGTGGGATCAGGAAATCGATGTCCTCTCTGCCAAGACCAGCTTTAGCAAGTGCTTCTTCTGTCGCATTGCCCAGCACACGGACAGCAAATTTGAACACCTCTCTGCCGTTCATATAAATGAAATGCAAGCGTTCATCCAATGTCTGTTGAGATGCCGGCTTACGTGAGCCGCCCGCTTCCAGCTTCAGCAAGTCCTTCCCTGAGCCGTCCCCTCCCAATTCGTAAGAGAGGAAACCGTATCCGTCTTCAACCGGGCCAAGCACAGCCGCCCCTGCGCCATCCCCAAACAGGACGCAGGTGTTACGGTCTGACCAATCCACGATGCGGGACAGGCATTCCACCCCAATCACCAACGCGTACTTATACATGCCGTTCTGGATAAATTGGGCTGCGGTAGACACCCCGTACAAAAACCCAGTGCACGCTGCGGAAAGGTCGAACGTTGCCGCCTTGGTCGCACCGAGTTTGTCTTGCACCAAACAGGCTGTCGCTGGAAACGACATATCCGGAGTCACTGTCGCCACAATGATCAAATCCAGCTGGTCAGCTGTCAATCCCGCATGGGCCAAAGCCCGCTCAGCTGCTATGACAGCCAAATCAGAGGACGCTTGGTCCGGGGCGGCGATACGCCGCTCACGAATCCCCGTTCTCGATACGATCCACTCATCATTGGTGTCGACCATCTTCTCCAAATCGGCATTGGTTAGCACTTTTTCGGGTACATATGCACCTGTCCCAAGAATTCCAACTGCGCCCACGCCGTCACTCTCCTCTCCCACGCGAAAATTCCGCTTCCAGTTGAACCATGACATTGTTTTCAACAAATCGGCGCGCCTGCCGTATCGCATTGAAAAACGCGGTGGCGTCAGACGATCCATGAGCTTTGATGATCGGACCGGCCAGTCCCAGCAACGGAGCGCCGCCATGTTCTTTGTAATCCATCTCTTTGGCGAAACGCTTCAATCCCGGCTTCAAGATGGCACCCGCCAGTTTGGTGAGCAGATTTTGTGTAAGCTCCTGTTTCAGGCGATCAAAAACGGCTTTAGCAACTCCTTCCGTGTTCTTCAACAGGATGTTGCCGCTGTATCCGTCGCAGACCAACACTTCACACGGCCCATACAACACTTCACGCGCTTCAACATTTCCCAGAAAGCGAAGGGATTCGTCTTCTTGGAACAAAGCGAACGCCGCCTTGTTCAATTCCGTCCCTTTGCCCTCTTCTGTCCCGATGTTAAGCAGGCCCACGCGCGGGGCTTCAAATCCCAACACCCTTTCGGCATACACACTGCCCAATTTGGCGTATTGGTGCAAATGTTCGGCACGTGCCTCGGGGTTAGCCCCTACATCCAGCACCAAAATCCCTTTCCCTGACAAGGTCGGCAAAACCGGTGCTAGCGCAGGCCGATCGACCCCAGGCAAACGTCCCGTGTAAAACAGGCCCGCAGCCATCAGCGCACCCGTATTTCCGCCACTGATAAAAGCGTCGGCTTCTTTCTCTTTCACCATCCGGCATCCAACGACAATGGAGGAATCTTTTTTCCGGCGGACCGACCGTACGGGTTCGTCGTCTGGTTCAATGACTTCTGTTACTTTTTTAAAGACCACTCCCGGCAGCGGCTCCGGCAAGACGCTCTCATCGCATCCCACAAGAATGATGGTGGTGTCGGGCCACTCTCGCGACGCCATTTTAACCCCTTCGATCACCGCTTGAGGGGCATGGTCTCCACCATGCGCGTCTATCGCAATCCGCATTGTTGTTCCTCCTCACATGGATACACGCCCGTCTTCCAAGCGGTACACATCAAAAATTCCTTGGAAGACAATCTCGCCATTCACTTTGGTTTTCACATCCACTTGCAAACTGTTGTTAATTTGCTTTCTGATAACCTTAGCGTGCGCTATACATTTCTCTCCCAATCGGACGGGGCGCACAAATCGAATTCCCGCTGATCCCGTCAAAGCCACCTCTGCATCGACGATGGCCACCGCAAGCGAGTTGGCCTGGGCGAAAAGGATATGCCCCCGGGCGATCTGATTGCGGGCGAATACATGCTCTTTGTTTATCTCCAGAATGGACACACCACTTTGATCCAGTTGCAAATCGACAATCTCTCCGATCACTTCTTCCTGCAACAGCGATTTTACAGGATCAAAATGGTTCTCCGCCATGTGCTTGATTCGTTCCCGCAATTCGGGAATCCCCAATTCAACGCGATCCAGACGAATCGTTTGGATGCTTACATTACACCGCTTGGCCATTTCTTCGTCTGTCAAAAATGGTTCTTCCTGAAAGGATTGAGCGATTATCCTTTGTCTCTCTTTTTTTGGGATGCGCATAGCGGAGCCCACCTCTCTTTAATACCACATTCTAATACCAGGTACTAAGTCAGTATATAAAAAAAATGCTTATTGGGCAATGGAAAAAATATAAAGAGCCGACTTCACCGTCGGCTCTTGGCTCGCTATTACTCGTTTACTACGCCTTCAACTTCAGAGCCTTTGTAGTGCCCACACTCTTTGCACACGCGATGGGAAAGCTTTGGAGCTCCACATTGCGGGCAATTTACCATACCTGGTACGGAAAGTTTGAAGTGGGTGCGACGTTTGCGCTTACGAGTTTTAGAAGTGCGTCTAAATGGTACTGCCATACTGTTTCACCCCCTATAAGAATGTAACATAAGACCGGGAAGTTTTCACACGTCTTTTATTTGTTTTGATCGAGCCAATCCTGCAAAGCCGCCAAACGTGGATCGATCTTCTCCACTTGGCAATTGCAGGAATCAGCATTTTTATTGACGCCACATTTTGGACAGAGTCCTTTGCAATCTTCCCGACACACCGGAATGTAAGGTAGTTGGAGCATAAGCGCTTCCCGAATGTATGGGGAAAGATCCAACTCGTTCCCTTCAAAATAGTGGATCTCCTGCTCCTCTGTCTCCACGGCCCGATGCGCCTCATCCGTGAACAACTCCGTCCACTTGACATGAACCGGTGTTTCAAACTCTTGCAAGCAGCGCGAACAAGTGAAAGTCGCCTTGCTTTCCTCTTCGACATCTGCTTCGATCAAGTGTGGATCGAGCCGCGTCACACGGGCCTCGACCTCTACGGGCGCTAACCGAATCAGCCCTGGGACTTCACCAGGCATCGTGTCCAGAGCAACCGTTTCACGTATCACGAGTTGCCCGTCTTTTGCTTGGTTCAACTTGTGCAGGGAAATCTGCATGATTCCACTCCTTGTGTAAAAACAGGGTTATTATAAGACACTTAAGCGACACCTGTCAATGTTTTTGACTTGAAAGATGCCTGTTCCCTCGGCGGCAACTTTTTCAGCGCCTGAACTGCTTCATCCAAATTGGACACAGGAATCACTTTCATCTTGATTCCCAAGCGCTTCACCGTTTGCTTAGCCGTTTTTTCATTTTGATCTTCGGGACGAATGTCTTTGGGGCAAAAAAACACATCCATGCCCGCTTTATCCGCGGCCACTACTTTATGCTGAATCCCCCCGATCTGTCCAACTTCCCCCTCTGCCGTGATCGTCCCCGTTCCCGCAATCCGGTACCCTCGGGTTAAATCTTCCGGAACCAACCGGTTCAAGACCTCCAAAGCAAACATCAGACCTGCGGAAGGGCCACCGATCTCCCGGGCATCGATGTGGGTAGGGGGTGTTGTTTTCACTTCCACTTTTTCCACCGGCACGATTCCCAGCCCAGCACGCGGCTTAGACCCCGGGTCAACCCGCAAAGGGACCAAGAACGCGGTAATTTGCATCTCTTTGCCATCGCGCAAAAGAGTTAATGCCACACGTTCACCCGCTCGTTTGCGGCTGAGACGGGATATCAATTGCTGTGTCGAATCAACTTGCTCTCCGTCAATCCGCTTGATCACATCCCCTTCTTTAAGAGAAGAGGCTCCTTCTTTCAGCACTCGCTCCACTTCAACTCCCAACACTTTTTGGGAAACAGGCCGTTTGGCATGGCGAAAGGCGGCCACGATTGCCTGATTCTGTGACAAGCGCATATTGATGGTTTGTCTGCGCTGGTAATCCTGCTTATCCTCATCCTCGGCCAAAATGTTTTCTTCTGGAACCAGTTCGGTAGTACTTGTCCAGCGCGACAGCAATAGGTCGACAGGAGCCCCCTGCTTCATCGATATCGTGGTCAGCCGAAAACTCCCTTCCTCGTTGCCCTTTTCTTTGCCAACGGTCACCAAGGGCCCCACTTCCACCACCTTGCCAGGGCCGATGGCAAAGTAAGGGATGGGGATCAAAAAAGCACCTCCGATCAAAAAACAGAGGATGGAAAGGGCAATCACCCCCCAAATATTCCGTTGGTCAGACCGATTCAAGCTCATCTCGTGATTTCTCTCCTTGCCAATTCTCAATTAACGCCAGCAGTTGGGGCAGAACTTTTCGCGCTTCCCTTTCTCCGCGCTTGACGCATTCATCCATCCGGTTAAACGCCGTCGGCGAAATGTCAGCCACATCGGGATGGATGAGGAAATCCGCCATCGGCCAGCGCTGGCTGGTTATTTCTTTCTCCATGATAACTAAAGTTTGTGCAATCACATCAAAAATATTTTTGATCTTGGCTTTGTTTACCCTGGGGATGACATCAACGGCAATCACAAAATCCGCTCCCATTTCCCGCACCACCGATATCGGAATGCGATCAATGACGCCCCCGTCGACCAATATCTGATCACCGATCCGCACCGGTTCAAATATGCCGGGAATGGCAATGCTGGCACGCACCGCGACATCAATCGGCCCCTCTTTGAATACAACCGGCTCCCCTTTGACTAGATCAGTGGCCACGATCCTCGCAGGAATCGGCAGTTCTTCGATCCGTTTGCGGTGAGCCAACAGGCGGATCAGTTCTTGCACTTTCTCTCCCATAACCAAGCCCATTTTGGGCACCGTCAGATCCAACCAATGCTTCACCCGTAGACCGGAAACCAACTTTTCGCACAAATCCAAATTCAATCGATTGGCCACCATGACTGAAACCACGCTTCCCATGCTGCTCCCAGCCACATATTGGACATCGATTCCCGCTTCCTTCAATACCTTCACCACACCCAGATGCGCCATCCCTCGCGCACCACCTGAACTCAACGCCAGGCCGATTTTGGGGCGTGCCATGAACCACCCTCCATTCTTAGAATAAACGGTCTAAATCACGCACGTTTTACGTAGACATGTTAATGTCTGAGTTGTCCACGAGGAGAGAATAAATATGATGCAACCCCTTCTCCGAAGTCAATTAAAAACGGTCACATTTGCGTTCATCGCGTTTTTTATCGCGGTTGTGCTACTGATGTATCCGGAGCAAGCCTTCCGCTCATCCATCCGGGGATTGTCAATCTGGTGGGATGTCGTGTTCCCGGCATTGCTCCCTTTTTTTATCACGGCAGAGATGATGATGGGCTTCGGAGTCGTCCATTTTATGGGCGTTTTATTGGAACCCTTGATGCGGCCCTTGTTCCGCGTACCAGGTGCAGGCGGTTTTGTAATGGCAGTGGGATTGATTTCAGGCAATCCGATGGGCGCCAAACTTACCTCCCGCTTACGAGAACAGGGATTAATCTCACGGGAAGAAGGGGAGCGCCTTGTTTCCTTCACCAGCACCGCCGGACCGCTGTTTATCTTTGGAGCCGTGGCCGTCGGTTTTTTTGAGAGCACCTCAGTCGGCATTATCCTCGCGCTCGCCCATTATTTAGGAGCGTTTGCCGTCGGCTTCCTCATGCGATTTCATGAGCCGAAAGCGCCACCTTCCAAACCGCCGGTCAAAAAAACAGGCTTCATCCTGTTGCGAGCCTTGCGGGCGATGCATCGAGCCCGCCTGCAAGATGGCAGAACACTCGGACAATTGATCGGCCAAGCAGTCACTTCGGCCGTGCAAACCCTCTTATTGATCGGTGGATTTATCATGATGTTCTCGGTGCTCACGCATTTAGTCAATTATGTGGGCGTAACCACACTATTCAACAGGGGCATCGCGCACGTTTTGGAGTTTTTATCCTTTCCGGCCAGCCTGTCGGAAGCGATTACCGCCGGCATGTTTGAAATCACATTGGGATCGCAACTAGCTAGCGCCGCTTCGCCTGCTATTCCGCTGATGTTCAAATTGACCATCGTCAGCCTAGTCATCGGCTTCAACGGGCTTTCCATCCACGCGCAAGTGGCAAGCATGATCAGCCGAACGGATATCCGCTACGCTCCGTACTTTGTAGCCCGCTTGTTACATGCGATCATCTCCAGCGCTTTGACTGTTCTATTGTATCCGTTGTTGCAAAAGCATTTGCACCATATGCCCGCAGCGGTGTCCGTGTTTCATCCGCTACGAACGCCGTTGTGGACGGGATTGGAATGGACTTCCATCACGATCTTGGTTTTGAGTTGTATCTTTATTTTATGTGAACGCATACGCCATCGTTCCATCTCTTGAGAATGAGGGGAGCTCTCATGCTGTGGCAGTGTGAGAGCTCTTGTTTCTTTTGCGGTAGGGCCCTGAAGAAAGGAGATGGGAAGCGCTAAAACACCGTTTTTTTCATTCACTGCACTTGTCCATCAGCGTTCATCAGAAACGGATGTTTTACCGCCTCCCATATATCCATACACACTTGCCCAGCCCGCTTGGAGTGCAGGAAATTATTCGCGGCCAAATTTTTTGGCCAATGCCATTGCCACATGATTTGGTACCAACTCTTTGACATCGGCTCCGTGTTTGGCCACTTCTTTCACCATGCCGGAACTGATAAACGAATGTTGATTGCTTGTCATCAAAAAGAAGGTTTCCGCTTCCGGGCGCAATTGGCGGTTGGTCGATGCGAGTTGCAATTCATATTCGAAATCAGAAATCGCCCTGAGGCCGCGCAGAATGACGTTAGCTTGCCGCTTGTGCAAGTAATCGACGAGCAAGCCGTCAAAACTGTCCACTTCCACCATCGGCAAATGAGCCGTCGCTTGACTGATCAACGCTTTGCGTTCTTCTACACTGAACAGGGGCTTTTTGGACGAGTTGACCAATACAGCAACAATAATCTTGTCAAACACCTTGGCCCCACGCTCAATAATATCCAAATGGCCATATGTAATCGGATCGAAACTTCCTGGATAGACGGCTACTTTCATATGTTTTCCCCTTCTTTCTCTTCCGTTGTATACAACGTCATCGCCACGTCACCATAGGACAAGCTACGGAAAGAGGTCAGTCGCCCCACCTTTTCAGGCATGGAGATTTGGCTTGGGTGCTCCGCCACCACTACCCCCTCCTCCGCCACCAAACCAAGCTCGGCGATCTCCGTCAAAGCGGGAATGAGCAATTGCTTGTGGTAAGGCGGATCGAGAAAAATGATGTCAAATCGAATGCCCCGTTCGTTCAAGGTTTTTAATGCCGCCCTGGCGTCGCGGCGCATGATTTCCACTTGGTCCGACAACTTTGCCAACGCTGCGTTTGCTCTGACCGTCTCACAACTTGTCCTAGATTGATCCACAAAAAAAGCGCGCTCCATCCCTCGACTAAGCGCTTCCAAACCTAATGAACCCGTACCGGCAAACAAATCGAGGGCGTATCCGCCGTCGAAAAACGGACCGATCACCGAAAACAGCGATTCCTTCACACGGTCAGCCGTCGGTCGAACATGTTGGCCAGGCACCATTTTCAGCCGCGTTCCTTTGCGGTTGCCAGCAATAATTCGCATGGATTGTCACCTTGCTCCTCTTAGTTCAATTGAACATAACACGTTTAATCCTACCATAAAGAAGATCTAAAATAAAATGATTGCAAGATGTATAAAAAAGGGTAAACCGGCAATCCTAATTGATGACAGCGTCGTGATGATGTTGTCAAACCGCGGAGAAGACTTACGTTTCCCCATAAGCTCTTCCTCCGGTTTCTCCTCTCCCATTAAGTATCTGACACCGATGTTGTGGAAGATACATCGGGCTCGCGGAAATATCCGCGAGCCTATTTTTTACGATCTGGCTTTCCCTTTTCTCGCTTTCGTTTTTTTGGACCGCTGTGACAAGCGGATTTGAGACAATTCATCAAAACCGGGCGGACATTCCTCCATGTCGTTTTGCGTATCCCAGTCATCCGCGGCCAGCTCGGAAAAATCGGGCCATTCCACTTCATCCAGCCGTGACGTCGGCTCAGATGATTCGGCATAAGGCGAAAACTTCTTCTTTTTTCCGTCCCCTTTGCGCTTTTTATCCACTTCCATCGGCGTGGGCATTTCGTGATGCGGCTCCCATCCACCACCGAAAATCCAATCCTCTTCCCAGCTGTCAGCCATGTACTCGGAGAAACCCCGGTTTGACGGTGGCTTCGGTTCCCCCATCGCTCCGGCCTCTTCCCATGGAAATTCATCGATGAAGCCGAAAACGGGTTTTTCCAGATTTTGTGTTCTGAGAGCCCGCTTATTCATCACATTTCTTTTCGGGTGCTTTTTCTTCATTCCTTTCCTCTCCCTTAGGTGGTCAAATCAATCCCTATACCATATGAAACCACGGCAACCACCGTATGGATGGACACCCATGCCCGCCGCCTAAATCGCTGACGATCAGATTCGCACCATATTCGCTTCAAACGGGGTGATCACCCCTTCCATCACCAACATTTGCAAGGTGCGCCTAGACAGCTCTCTGTATCGCGGCGAACGTTGGATCATTTGCACTTCATGCGGTGTGAGAAAGCGGTACGGCAACTGGTTAGCAAATGCCAGCAGTCCCATCAGCCCTTGCGTTCGCCGAATCATCTTCGCTTGGCGAACCAATTCTTTTAGCTGCTCGGTAGTCACCGCTTCCCTGCCAACCGTTTGGTTGATCTCCTGCGCCAATTCACGGTAAAACGCTGTTTTACTCACACTGTTCACCCCCGTAGTGTCAACGCTTCATCTTATGCATACGCTTCCGGGCATGACTGTGCGCCGCAAAGCCAGCCCCGAAAACACCAAAAAGCCCGTCTCAATTAGACGGGCTTAATCGAGCTTGAGCGTTTCCAATTGGTTTTCACGCAAATATTCCACGAGGGGACGCCACTCGGGACGGGTGGTAAAGTCCGGTTGATTCACCAACCATGCCGCATCCGTGCGCGCCACCTCCAATACCCGGACATCTTCATTCAAATCGGCTAACTTGAAATCGGGGAGGCCACTCTGTTTCACACCCAAGAAATCACCCGGTCCGCGCAATGCCAAGTCTCGGCGAGAAATTTCAAATCCATCCGTCGTTTCGGTCATAATGCGCATCCGTTCCACGCCCATTTCCGACTTAGGATCAGCCACCAGCACACAGGTGGAAGCACCCCCACCGCGCCCAACCCGGCCACGCAATTGGTGTAATTGCGCCAAGCCGAAGCGGTCGGCGTCATAAATCACCATCACTGTCGCATTGGGCACGTTAACACCCACTTCGACCACAGTGGTTGACACTAGCACTTGCACCTCATTTTCCGCATAACACCGCATCACTTCTTCTTTTTCCGCCGGGGCCATCCGTCCGTGCAACAAGCCGACCCGGATCGGTGCCAACTGTGTAGCCAGCTGTTCAAACACTTCCTGAGCGTTTTCCAAATCCAGCTTCTCTGACTCTTCAATCAGCGGACAAATCACATAAGCTTGGCGCCCACTTTGGCACTCCTTGGCAATAAAATTGACGATGCGGGGCCACAGGTCTTTTTTAACCCAATACGTGTCAATCGGCTGGCGGCCAGCTGGCATTTCGTCAATCGTCGACACATCCATCTCCCCGAACACGGTGATCGCCAATGTGCGTGGAATCGGTGTGGCTGTCATATGCAACACATCCGGTGCGCCCCCTTTTTGCCTTAAGGTAGCCCGTTGTTTGACGCCAAAACGATGCTGTTCATCCATGATGACCAAACCCAAATCACGATAAACCACCGCTTCTTGAATCAAGGCGTGAGTGCCAACGACAACATTGGCCAAGCCCATCTGGATCTGCCCCAGCGCTTCCCGCCGCTCCTTGGCTGTCATGCTTCCCGTCAATGGGACGACATTCACCCCAAACGGTGCTAACAGCTTGCTGATGGAGCTGGCATGCTGATCAGCCAAGATTTCCGTCGGCACCATTAGCGCCCCTTGGTGTCCACTCAAATAGTTGGCGTACAAGGCGATGGCGGCCACCACCGTTTTTCCCGAACCCACATCTCCTTGTAACAAGCGGTTCATCTGGTGTGGCGCCTTCATGTCGGACAAAATTTCCTCAACCACGCGCCGTTGCGCGCCGGTCAGCGGGAATGCCAGCTTAGCAATGAATGCTTCCACCTCGTCGTCAGAAAACCGATGGGCGATCCCTTCCGTTTCCGTGCGGGTTATTTTTTTCAACCACATGAGCTTCAGTTCATACAACAGCAATTCCTCATACACCATACGGCGTCGCGCTTGCATGCCTTCCTTTTTGCCTTTGGGAAAATGGAGGTAGTACATGGCCTGGGCGCGCGGGATCAGTTTATACCGCTCACGCAATTCCTGCGGCAAGATTTCTTCTATCTCCCGCCCATATTGCGTAAATGCTTCATAAATCAATTTGCGCAACCAATGCATTTTGATCGAACTGGTGACAGAATACACCGGCTCCAACCGACCCAGATGCTTCTCCTGTTCCGCTTGACTCACAAATGTGCGGTCGGCGTTGATCGAAAGACGATGCCGGTCCCATTTGCCGGAAACGACCAATGTTTGGCCAGCCCGGATCTTGTCTTTCAAATAAGCTTGGTTAAACCAAATAACATTCACCATCACACCGTCGACATCCAGTTTGACGGTCATGCGTGACTTTTTCTTATTGAACCAGCGGACGCTTGGCTGTCCAAAAACCTGCCCTCGCACCGTCACTCGGTCATCGTGTTCAGCTTGCGACAAATCGCTTAAGCGATAATCTTCATAACGATAAGGGTAATGCGCCAACAAATCGGCAATCGTGTGAATCCCCAGCTCGGCCAAATCTTGTTTCCGTTGCTCTCCCACTCCGGGAAGGGCATCCACCGGAATTTGGCTCAAATTCATGATTTCTGGTCGATCGTCCCAAAAATTTGCCGTTCCAGCACCCGGCCTGTGGGAGTAGCAGCCAAACCGCCCAAAGCTGTTTCACGCAGAGCCACGGGCATCGATTGGCCGATTTTGTACATGGCATCGATTACTTCATCTGTAGGGATCACACTTTTCACACCCGCCATTGCCATATCTGCTGCCACCATCGCAATGGCAGCACCCATCGCGTTTCGTTTAACGCAGGGCGCCTCCACCAGGCCGGCTACCGGATCACACACCAAGCCGAGCATGTTTTTCAATGCGATGGCTACCGCTTCCGCAGACATCGAAGGCGTTCCTCCGGCCATCTCCACCACCGCCGCTGCTGCCATCGCCGTAGCAGAGCCGACTTCAGCTTGGCATCCGCCAGCAGCACCTGAGATACAGGCGTTGTTGGCAATACAAAAGCCAATCGCTCCCGCAGTGAACAATCCACGGATCATCGTTTCCCTATCGGAACCCAGTTTTTCCGCCGCAGTAGCAATCGTACCTGGCAGAATCCCGCATGCTCCTGCTGTCGGGGTGGCGACAATCGTGCCCATGGCCGCATTCACTTCCGAAACGGCAGTGGCTCGTGAAACCGCATCCAATACTGTCCCGCCTGAAAGCAAGACCGGTGCGGTGCGCTTGTACTCCTGTATTTTTTTGGCATCTCCGCCCGTCAAACCGCTATGCGAGCGAATGTCTTCGGTCAATCCCCGTTTAATCGCTTCAAGCATCACATCGAGGTTGCGCCCCATCTCATCAAAGATGTCTTCCTCCGGCCGATTAAACACCGTTGCTTCGTGGGCAAGCATCACATCTGATATTTTCAGGTGTTCTGATTCCGCCAGCTCTACCAATTCTGCCACGGTTCGAAACTTCATCGTTCCAATCCCCTTCTCTGTCACATAATTTTCCGGATCTATTGCCACACCCGTTCCCAACGCAAGCGGGGCTTCACCCCTTTTCCATTCAAACCGGAAAAATCCCTTTTTATCTCCATGATAAACCATGCGAAAGCAGCGCAGGGTTGCCAATATCATCCGTCAAAGAAAACCGCCGGTCGACAAGGAACGGCGGTTACTCTGGCGGATTATAAAATCGTCACGGCATGGATGCCGGGTAAGCTCCTGATTGCCGCTTGCACTTCTTCCTCCACTTTCTGATCTGTCTCGATAGACATCAGTGCTTGGGAGCCTTTTTCTTTCCGCGACACTTGCATAAATCCGATGTTGATTTGATGTTTGGCCAATACAGTGGCCACACTGGCTACCGCTCCGTACTGGTCTTGGTGCAAAACGAGTAGCACAGGATCATTGCCTGACAACTTCAAGTCAAAACCGTTCAATTCGATGATCTCCATCTTGCCGCCGCCGATCGAGACACCCACCACTTCCACTTCGCCCTCTTCATCCTCCAAACGGATCCGCGCCGTATTGGGATGATCCGTCAGCTCTTCAGATTCCCGAAAAATGATCTCCATTCCTTCTTCCCGGGCAATGTCGAGCGATTGCACCATTCGTTTGTCAAAAGTATCAAAATCTAACAGTCCACCTGCCAGTGCAACATCGGTTCCATGCCCGCGGTAGGTTTTCGCAAACGATCCGTACAGCGTGATGATGGCGCGCTTGGGCTGGCGTCCGAAGATCGTCCTGGCCGCACGTCCGATTCTTGCCGCCCCGGCTGTGTGAGAACTTGAAGGACCAATCATAATGGGACCTATAATATCAAAAACAGTTCGGTACTTCATTTTTCCACCTCAATCACGACAGCAAGTTAACTTTCCTCCACGGGAACCAGCAAACAACCGATGGTGCCTGGTCCCGCGTGGGTTCCAACAGCCGGTCCAAGATCGACAACGACCACTTCTTTGACATCGAACAACTCTTTGACTTTTTCCAGCCAGATATCAGCTTGTTCTTTTTCATCGGCATGCAGGATCGCCGCAGAAACCGGTCCGGATGGCCCCTTCTCTTTCAATATCTCAAACGCTTTGGCTTGCGCCTTGTTCTTCCCACGCGCCTTGTCGATCGCGTAAATCTCGCCTTCGTCATTGATTGAGATAATCGGCTTGATGTTTAAGAGCGAACCGACTAACGCTGACGCCTTCCCGATCCGGCCACCTTTTTGCAGATATTCCAAGGTATCGACCAATGCCACAAGTAATTGCTCCTCGCGCAAGCGCTGAACCAATTCTTGCAATTCGGCCAAAGAACGCCCCTGTTTCGCCGCCCGGGCCGCCATCACCACGAGCACGCCCAGCGCGTATGTCACTGCCCGGCTGTCAATCACCTCGATGCGGATATCGGGGTATTCCTCTTCAATCATCGATTTAGCCAACAACGCCGTTTGGAAAGTGCCGCTCATCTTGGACGAAATATGGATCGACAAAATCTCCTTCGCCCCGGCTTCAATCGCTTCCCGATACGCCTCGGTGATCTCAACCGGAGACGGTTGCGAAGTCATCGGCAGATCCGGCGTGCTTTTCATCTTTTGATAAAACTGAGCGGGCGTGATCGTCACCCGATCCAAATACGATTCTCCCGCCACTTGAACTTTGACCGGAATGACCGTGACATCCAGCTCCTCGATCAGATGTTGCGGAATGTCGGCAGTGCTGTCACAAAAGACTTTCACATTTCCCATGCTGAGACCTCCCACAAGCTTATTCTACGGCGAAGAGATAGTAGTAAACCGGTTGCCCGCCTTCATGGACTTCTACTTCCACATCAGGATGTCTCTCCGCGATCGCTTTTTGAAGGGCTTCGGCTTGGTCCGCGGTCACATCTTGACCGTAGATGATCGTCACCACATCCGCCCCTTCACCGATCATCCGCGTCACCAATTCCACCGCCGTTTCGGTCACTTCCTGGCCGACCAGCTCGATCTTGCCTTCGCGGATTCCAAGGTAGTCACCTTTTTTGATCTCATGCCCGTTCAGCTTGGAATCGCGGATGGCGTAAGTAAGCTCACCCGATTGCACCGCTTGGTACGCTTCCCGCATACGCTCTTCATTGGCAGCCGGCTCTGCATCGGCATCAAAGGCCAATAAAGCGGACAAGCCTTGCGGAATGGTGCGCGTCGGCAGCACGGTCACTGGTGTGTCAACCACTTCGCCTGCTTGCTCTGCCGTCAAAATGATGTTCTTGTTGTTGGGCAGGATGATGACATGCTCCGCATTGATACGGCGGATTGCTTTGACAATCTCCTCTGTCGAAGGGTTCATCGTCTGACCGCCTTCAATCACCACATCTACTTGCAGCGAACGGAAGATGTCAGCAATCCCCGGGCCTGCCGCCACGGCCACAATGCCGTACTTTTTGTCCGGCGCAGCTTTTGGCGCAGGTTTGGCTGCTGGTGCTTCGCCGGCCGCTGCTGCGTGTTGTTCACGCATGTTGTCGATTTTGATCCGTGTCAAATCCCCATATGCCATGGCGCAGTTGAGGGCATCCCCCGGAAACTCCGCATGGATATGTACTTTTACCAATTCTTCGTCAGATACAACCAGTAGCGAGTCGCCAAACTGGCCGATTTCGTTGCGAAACACCTCTTCGTCGAACGGTTTGGTTTCGCGGCGGTCGGTTTTCAGATTAATGATAAATTCCGTGCAGTAGCCGTGTTCGATTTCCGATGGATCGATCTTGGCCTGGAAATTCTCATGCGCCATCGAAGCCAGTGTATCCAGATCGGGCAACGCGGAAACTTCGGTAGCTTCAGCCGTTACTTGTCCGGAAAGGGCAGCAAACATCCCTTCATAAATAAAGACCAGCCCCTGACCGCCGGCGTCGACAACCCCTGTCGTCTTCAGCACGGGCAACATGTCCGGCGTCCGCGCCAGTGTCCGCTTGGCTTCATTTAACACCGTTTCCAAGATCACCAACGGATCTTCAGTGCCCCAAGACCGCTTCATCCCCGCATCGGCAGCCTCGCGCGCCACCGTCAAAATGGTCCCTTCAACGGGTTTGATCACGGCTTTGTAAGCCGTCTCCACCCCACGTTGAAACGCGTCGGCCAGTTGGCGGGCGTTAATCCGCTCCTTATCGGCAACTGCTTTGGAGAAGCCGCGGAACAACTGGGACAAAATCACGCCCGAGTTGCCGCGCGCACCCATCAAGAGCCCCCGAGAAAGCGCTTCCGCCAGCTTACCCACGGTCTCAGCCGTGGCAGATTTCTCCATTTCCTGCACACCGGAAGTGATGGTCAGGTTCATGTTGGTTCCCGTATCCCCATCCGGCACAGGGAAAACGTTCAGGGCATTCACCGTTTCCACATTATTATTCAAGCTACGCGCACCGGCGCGCATCATCTGTAAAAACATTGTTGCGTCAATAAATTGCTGTCCCAACAGTGTTCCTCCTTAATCCTCATTCACCAGCCGCACACCCTGTACAAAGATGTTGACTTGATTCACCTTGAGTCCAATCATTTGGTCAAGGGTATATCTCACTTTTGATTGAACGTTGTGAGCCACTTCCGAAATCTTGGTGCCGTAGCCGACAATAATATGCATGTCGATCACGATTTCACCGTGTTCCGAACGCACTTCAATCCCTTTGCTCAAGTTTTCCCGTCTCAGCAGTTCAGTGATTCCGTCCTTCAGTTGACTGCGCGAAGCCATGCCAACAAGACCGTAGCAATCCATCGCAGCAATGCCCGCTACCGTCGCAATCACTTCATTGGCCACTTCGATTTGTCCATATTGCGTGGAAACTTCTAAGCTCATACATATTCCTCCCGAAGTGAGGTTTCTTTGCTAACTAGAACAATTGTACAATACTGTCAAGATGATTTAAAGGATAACAACACATTCATGATACTGAACTCTTCTGCACCTTGCAAGTAAAGAAGAGGTATGCTACAATGTGCTGGTGTTTAGTCCTTATCGAACGGATGAAGGAAGTCGGCTGGACAAAGCGGTAAACTATACTGCCAGTCCGGCACCTTTCCGATGACAATGAAATCCGTGGCACCGCTGGGCCGGCGGAGTGCGCTTGGGTCGCCCTTCCATCGAAGCGGTCACTCAAGAATCCCCAGTCTTCCATTATGGGGAAAGGCCATCAGCATGACGCAGGAAGATGGACGATCCTGCCATTTTCGTTGGGGCTTCCCACTGGATCCTATCCATCCCCGGAAGCCTTTCGCACGAAAGACAGAGGAGGTGCAGAAGAATGGCTCGCGTATGTTATATTACTGGCAAAAAAGGACGTACCGGAAATAAAGTTAGCCACTCCAACCGCAAAACCAAAAAGAAATGGGGAGCAAACGTACAAAAAGTGCGTATCCTCGTTGATGGCAAACCAAAACGCGTATATGTGAGCACCCGTGCTCTCAAATCCGGCTTGGTCACCCGCGTGTAAAGCCAAAAGAAAAAGCACCTCACCGGGTGCTTTTTTTGTTTTTGCAACAACTGGGGGTTGATGCTCAGTCTTTCTTCAACATGCCTAATATCGCTTTGACGACGCCGCCTAGAAACTTGGGCAGCTTGATGGTATAGAAACGCAACGTTCTCACCCCTTAACCGTCCCGGTCGAATCGACCGCGATACATGTCATCAACTTATTTATATTCTATAGGGTGAAAATGGTACCTAGAACAGGGAATTAAGGGACGAGCCCTTCCCTGCTCTCCACCACCAAAAGCTTCCCTGCTTGGATCGCCACCATCGCTTCGGCGTCGCTCCATTCATTGCTGATCCCCCTGCTCTCGATGCGATGCAGGGTTTCGCTGTGCAACGGATATTTCAACCCGACCGTCCGCACGCCCTGCACCTCTTTCGTCAGCGGAATCAATGACACGTACTGAAAACCTTGCCGTGGGAGGGAGAGTCGGCCCGGTCCGACCAACAAGCGGATGCGGTTGGTGCGGTGGAGCAACACGCCGCCGACACCCTGCTCCGCCAACCACTCCAACAAAGTGATGTTGGCCAACATGTGATCATATCGCTGGCCGCCGAGCGCCCCCAAGATCCGCACTTCATCCGGTTCTCGCTCCACGGCTTTGATCAGCGCGAAATGCAAATCGGTCACCGCTTTTTCCGCCGGCAATGCTTCTGTCGGCACCTTTAGCCGGGCCAATTCGCCCACGAATCCGCGACCCGTCGTATCAAAATCACCCACCGCCAAGTGTGGTTTCATTCCCATCCGCAATAAAGCTTGTGCTCCCGCATCTGCCGTGATCACAAATCCCGGTTCCACTTGGATGGCCATCAATTCTTCCTCGGTCACCTCGCCCCCCGCGACCACATAAACCATCGGTTGCCGAGACAAACCTCATCCCCTCCGTTCACGACGCCACAATAGCTGAGGGGCAGTCCAATACACGCCACCACAAACAGCAAGCGTGATCAGCACTTCCGGTACCATAAACGTGGCGTTGTAACCAAGCGAATACAACAGCACCGGCTGGTTACCCGCATACTCGCTGAAAAAAACGACCCCTGACGCGACATGGGCCAAATAACGAATGCCTCCAGCCACCAACACGCCTAAACCGATCAGCCATAATTGCCGTTGGCGGGAACGCCCCTCGCTAAGCCGCACCCACCCGGCCAGGCCAACGGCGGCAAACGCAATCGGATAATCGAGCGCGGCCTGCACTGGGTGGACAACCGTTCCACCTAAAGCGATCAACAATGCCCCCGTCAACAGGCCGCACATCAGTCCGGGTTTCACTCCACGACGAAACGCCACCGCCACAATGGGCACCATTGAGAGGGTAATCGATCCCCCGTTGGGCCACAATTGAAACGGCGTCAAGTGGTTGAAGACAATCGCAATGGCAGCCATGATGGCCACTTCCACCATACTGACTAAACGTTGTCCTTGTCTCATGCTGTTACCGTCTCCTTCTTTATGCCATAGGACGGGTTATCCTACTCAAACCAAACAAAAAAGCGTCAGCCACGACTGTACGCCCGCTCGCCCGCCTCCCGGATAGCAACCATCGCTACTTGGCGATCCGCTTGTCCAAATACCGCTGACCCGGCGACCAAGACATTGGCACCCGCTTGAGCGACGAGTGCCGCCGTTTGTGCATTGATTCCGCCATCCACTTCCACATCGACATGAGACAAGCTGCGCTCAACCAGCAATCTGCGGACTTGTCCGATCTTGTCCAACACGCTGGAGATGAACTTCTGACCACCAAACCCCGGATTGACGGTCATGAGTAAGACCAAATCCACATCTGGTAGAATCGGCTCGATGAGCGAAACGGGCGTCGCTGGATTGATAACCACACCTGCCTTGGCACCCAGCTCCTTGATGCGGTATACGGTGCGATGTAAATGGGGACAAGCTTCCTGGTGCACTGACACCACATCCGCACCGCTTTTGACAAAAGCTTCGATATAGTGATCCGGATCGTTAATCATCAGATGAACATCCAGTGGCAGGCGAGTATGGGGCCGGATTGCCTCCACCACCACCGGACCCAAGGTGATGTTGGGCACAAACCGGCCATCCATCACATCGACATGAATCCAATCGGCGCCAGCCTGTTCCGCTTCCCTGACCTCATCTCCCAGCCGCGCGAAATCGGCCGACAATATCGATGGGGCTATTTTAATCATGCTCAATACCTCCTTAAAAGCGCTTCTTTGATCTCATTCATAAACGTTTCGTAATGCTGGTAACGATCCGGATGGATCTCCCCGTTTAAAAGCGCCTCTTTCACTTCGCACCCCGGTTCGTTCAGATGGAGACAGCCCCGAAATCGACACGCTTCCGCCCGTTCGCGCATTTCCGGGAAGCAGGCGCCCAGATCGGTGGGTTCCATCCCCTGAAACGCCAATTGGCTGAATCCGGGGGTGTCGGCCACCTGTCCGCCGCTGTCAAGCGGCAACAGCTCCACTTGTCGCGTCGTATGGCGGCCCCGCCCCAGCTTCTTGCTCACCGAACCTGTCTCCAATCGCCGACCCGGCAACAGCTGATTGAGCAGAGAGGATTTGCCCACACCCGACTGCCCTGCAAACACAGACACTTTCCCCGCCAACCGTTCCCGAACCTCATCCAGCCCTTCGCCGGTATGAATGCTGGTGGCAACCACCGGATATCCAGCTGCATGATAAATCTCTCTCACTCGTTCAATCTCGCTCTCATCTTCAATCAAATCCCGCTTGGTCATCACAATCACAATGTCCAATCCTTCCCGCTCCGCATGCACCAGAAACCGGTCTACCGGCATCTGTTGAAAATGCGGTTCACGAAGGGAACAAACGACGATCGCCTGATCCACATTGGCGATGGGTGGGCGTGTCAATTCAGAATAACGGGGTTGGACGGAGGTCACAACGCCTTCGTCCAACCCCGTCACGTCATACTCAACGAAATCGCCCACCAGCGGAGTCAGTTTTTTCTTTTCAAATTTGAACACGCCGCGCGCCCGGCATTGAAACACTTCCCCCGTCTCCGAGCGCACATAGTAAAATCCACTGATCGCTTTGACGATTTGCCCTGCCGGCATATAGGACCTCCTTTTTACCGTATTATCCTTTCACCTGACTCCAAGGAGTTTCTCTGCATTCTGGCATCTGAGTAATGTACGAATAAACTTTTACTGTGTCCCCTTTTTTCACATATGTGCCGGCCTTTGGCTCTTGTTTATATATCTTGGCATAACCGGCCCTTGCTCCCTCGGGATCAGGACACCGATAAAGCACGATTTTATAGTCCGAACTATAGGCTATATTTTTCATACCAGTTTCATATTTACCGAAAAAATTATCCAAAGGCTGGCCCTCGACACCTATTTTCACCTTGAACTGGGTGTTTTTATCAAACTTCTCCCCAGGAGAGGGGGAAATTTCTAACACCTTATCCGCTTCGCCTTTTTCATACCGGAACTCCGGTTCTGGCAACCCTTTCTCCTTGACGAAATTTTCCACGTCTTGTTTTGTATTCAAGTTGTCAGGTACAATCCATTCCGATTGTTGTTGTACATTTGGCTCGTCACTGCCACCGCTAAACAAGCCCCAGATTTGATTGAAACCCCAGACGCTGATGACGAGAATCACAAAGACGGTAAAGAGTCCGAATAAGAGCTTTTGCCACCACGGCAGTTTGGCCTGCACATTTTCCAACCAGACGACGGTGCGTTGGAAAATCGTTTGGTCACCGCCGTTGGGCACGTTTTTCAACCGCTCCAAGTTGGCCAGCGTCTTGTCGCCCAGGCCAGGCTGCTTCTGCGTGCTGGAGCGGATCTCCGGCCGCTGGATCGGTGAGCGATATGACGGCTCCCGCTCCTCTCTCATCGTGGCCACAGGCGAGTCGTTGTCGTCATCGGTCAACGGAATCGTCTGGTACATCTGCTTCTGTGTAGGCTTGGGCGAAGCGCTCCAATTGGACTCCATCCGTGGCCCCATTTGCACCGCTTGTTGCAGGGTGTGCATCATATCGCGGGCAGAAGCGAAGCGGTTGTTCGGATCTTTGTCCAGCGCTTTCATGATGATGCCCGCCATGTTATCAGGAATCTGCTCGTTGAACCGACGCGGATCATCCGGCTGTTCCTGCAAATGCTTCAAAGCGATGGAAATCGCAGAGTCCCCGTCAAACGGCAGGCGCCCCGTCAACATCTCATACAGCACGATCCCTAATGAATAAAGGTCTGACTTTTCGCCGATCACGCCGCCACGCGCTTGCTCCGGCGAAAAATAATGAACTGATCCCATCACCGAACCCGTCTGAGTGATCGTAGACGAACTCGCTGCACGAGCGATCCCAAAGTCGGTCACTTTGGCTCGACCATTGGAACCCAGCAAGATATTATGCGGTTTGATATCGCGGTGCACAATCTGGTTTTCGTGCGCGTGCGCCAAACCGTCACAGATCTGCATCGCGATGTTGGCAGCCTCTTGCACCGGCAGCGGCCCACGCTCCAAAATGTATTGCTTCAATGTCGGCCCTTCAACCAATTCCATGACGATGTAGTGCGTATATCCATCTTTCCCCACATCATAAACATTGACTACATTGGGGTGAGACAAACTCGCAGCAGCTTGCGCTTCCCGACTAAAGCGACGTATGAATTCTGAGTCGTTGCTAAGGGATTCGCTCAGCACTTTAATGGCCACATAACGATGGAGGAGCAAGTCTTTCGCTTTATATACAACCGCCATCCCTCCGCCGCCAACACGGCTCACTATCTCGTACCGTCCCCCCAGCTTCTTCCCTTCCATCTGCATGGTCACCTCGTTCCTCCTTGAACCCGATTAAGATGTAGCCGACCTTCCTGTATGTTGTAGAAGAATTAAGGAAATGTTATCATTTCCACCAGCTTCCAATGCCAGTT
Source organism: Laceyella sacchari (assembly GCF_004343255.1). GTDB lineage: Bacteria > Bacillota > Bacilli > Thermoactinomycetales > Thermoactinomycetaceae > Laceyella > Laceyella sacchari. The sequence continues at coordinate 170,208 of NZ_SMDD01000003.1, forward strand.
GGATCAACTTATCTGCTTTCTCATCTATACTCATGCTTGTGGATGACAACACGATGCCGATTTCCCGCTCGCTAACCATGGAGGTGAGCCCATCAGAACACAAAAGCAGGAAATCTCCCTCCGACCACGGCGTGTTGACCAAATCCACTTCCACATCTTCACTGGTACCCACTGCGCGGACGATCATATTGCGCTGCGGATGATTGCGTGCTTCTTCCGCCGTGATCTGCCCGTGCTTGATCAAGAGGTTCACATAGGAATGATCTTCGGTCAACTGGTACAACCCATCATTGTGCAACACATACGCGCGGCTGTCGCCGACATGGGCCAAAACCACTTCATGCTCATCCACAATCGCCGCGATCGTGGTCGTACCCATCCCTTGCATATGACTATTCTCGGTGGCGAGTGTATAGACTCGTTCGTTCGCTTTGCCCACCGCATGTAACAAGACTTCGCTTTTCTCATCGGTGGAGACGTTCAAATTCTCTATCTTTAACACGTTTTGAATGGTGTCCACCGCTTCGCTGCTAGCGACATCACCGGCTTGATGACCGCCCATGCCATCCGCGACAATGGCGATCACCGTTCCGGAATCGGTGACAAAAAGACCTGTGCTGTCTTCGTTGAGATCGCGCACGCGGCCAATGTCAGTACGCCGTGCCATCAACATCTCCGGTTACCCCTTTCCCTTTATTTCGTTGTCCGCTTGCCATATCAATGCAAAGAGAACGCGTCACTGCATGGTTACCGGAACCGCCGGTAAACGCGGCATGCAACGCAAATGCCGGTTTCAGGAGAATATCTATCTCACGCATTTACATTACTATGCTTTGCTCTCAATTGTCCACACGCCGCATCGATATCATGGCCATGCTCTCTGCGGATGGTGGTGTTAACGCGATAGGAGTCGAGGATGCGTTTAAACTCAAACACTTGTTTTCTCGGCGTGCGGGTGTAATCCCGCTCCGGCACATAGTTGACGGGTATCAGATTGACCAGGCAATTCATCCCCTTCAAGAGTTTGCCCAGCTCGTGCGCATGCTCAGGCTGGTCATTCTTGCCCCCGATCAAAGCGTATTCAAAAGTGAGTCTACGCCCCGTTTTCTCTAAATAGTACCAACAGGCGTCCAATAATTCAGCCAGCGGATACCGCCGGTTGATCGGCATCAATTTGGAACGTAGCTCGGTATTGGGTGAATGGAGCGAGATCGCCAAGCCCACTTGCCAATCCTCATCCGCAAAGCGATAGATGTTGGGCACGACGCCACTGGTAGAAACGGTGATGTGCCGCTGTCCAATATGTAAACCGGCGGGATCATTGATGATGCGGATGAAATCCATGGTTGGTTCGTAATTTTCAAAAGGCTCGCCTGAACCCATCACCACGACGGATTTCACACGCTCATCCGTTTTATCCAAATACTTCTGGGCCTGCACCACCTGGGCCACGATTTCGCCTGCGCTCAGGTTCCGTTTTAACCCGCCCAGCGTGGAGGCGCAAAACGTGCAACCGACACGGCAACCAACTTGCGTGGTCACGCAGACGCTGATGCCGTATTGGTGGCGCATGATCACCGTTTCAATGGCATGTTTGTCATGCAAACCAAACAAAAACTTCACTGTCCCATCGGAAGAGACTTGGGTGGTCAATACGTCCAACGGTTGCAAGCGGAACGTCTCATTCAACCGCTCCCGCAAATCCTTGGGCAAATTGGTCATTTCATCAAACGCATCCACCCGTTTGACATAAAGCCAGTCCATCACTTGTTTCGCGCGGAAAGCTGGCTGCTGATTTTCTTTCATCCACTCTTTCCATCCAGGGAAAGTCAAATCATATGCAAAAGGTTTCATCATTCATTCTCACCAGTTTCTTTAAACTACCAGACGCTTTGAACAGACTGTCCCATTCAAAACTTTCCTTATTATATCATAGTCCATCGGAATGAAAAGGGACAGGACGTGAAGATTTTTTCACTCCTCTCCCCATCATCATTGGGCTTTCAAACCAATTCGTTTCACATTGACATCATACTTCATCTGGATCGGCATGTGGGGAAACGCAGTATCCCAATTAACTCTTTTCCATATTTGAGGGTAGTAAGAATGAACGTGGTTTCGGAGCTGGAACACATCCGTCTTCAATTCTCGCTGAGCTCGGGCGGTCACTTTTCGAGCGATCTGTTCATACTGGCTAGCGACGATCTTATTCACCTTCTCAAGCGCGCGTTCATCCTTGATCGTGAAGTTGCAACTGCTCTCCAACACCTCTCCCGCCAACTCGATGGCAATCATCGCTTTCGGTTGATTGGTGATGGTGAATCGGCGCTTCACTTTGTATGGCCTGAAAACGATCTTTCCTCCGGAGCAACCGACAACGACTATCCTACCCGCCTTTTTTTCACGTACATTGAGCACAATGTTCATCTCATTAGGATCCAGCGTACCAACCATTTTGTCGCCATGGAAAACAGCCATTCCATTGTATTTGAAGCCATCCTTCGTCGCGTTGAAATAATAGAACAACGGCACTTGCTTACCTGGATGGCTCAAGTCGACAAAAGCTTTCCCCAGAGTCATGTCGTACACTCTCTCCAAGTCAGCCTGACTTTCAATGAAGTTGCGCACATAATAAGTAGGAATTTGCTCCAATTTGGGCTGAACCGTTAAGGCATCTTTGGCATTGCCGGACACGACGATCGGGTACATGTGCCGTCGGATCTCCGGATCACGACGCAGCAAGTCCAGAATCGGGGCAATGCCTTGCTTGGCCATTTCCTCGCTAAAGATCAGCGTTTGCATATGCCCCAGAAACATGGGATAAATCGATTTGCGACTCAATTCCCCAAACGCCGCTTCCAGTGTCGGGCCGCTTCCCGAATAGACTTCAACGGCCCCTCCTCCGCCTCCTCCGCCTCCTCCCTCACCACCGCCACCAGCGATTTGACGTGGATTGGGAACTTGGATGCTAACCGTCAATTCTCCGTTCTCATTACGGTCGATCGCCATGGAAACGACAATCGTGCGCTTCTCAATCTCTTGCGCATTCCAGCACCCGACCAGCGGGATGAACGCCAGCAAAGCGAGTATTCCTTTAACTAGCCGTCGTTTCACTAGGGCTTTCTCCTTTCTTCTTGCGGATCAATGAGACTGGCAGAAGGATGGCAGGAATGGAAAGTGCCATCACTAGGGCAAATATGCCCAGTCGGGAAGCATAAATCCCCACCACTTTGATGTTTTGGGGAGTCAGTGCAATAAAGTAAACGATGGGCAAAATGCCAAACGAAACCCAACGTCTCCACTTTTCATGCAGATGGAAAGCATCCATCAGCGCCTGCACCAAACTCATCAACAAGTTCGAGATGGAACAGAACACCGCGATTAGCCAGATCGCTAAGATCGCTGACTCCATCCGTTCAAAAAACAGCTCTTTCAAGTAGACAACCTTAATCGATTCCCAAACCGGATACAAAATGTTGTTAATCTCGTCTTTGCCAAACACACTCAGCGAAGTCAAACAGGCAAACCAATAAATAAATGTCACACTCAACAAGGCAGCGGAGTGGGATTTGTACGATTTTTGGGGTTTCGCGTAATAACCGCTGAATATCAACAGGATTTTATAACCGGCAAACGAATAAGTGGCACTGACCACACCTCGCAAAATCAACGGCCAATTGGCTTCGCCCATCGGAAACAGATTTGCCAACTCCCCACGCTGAATCAGCGCAATCACCAACAACAGGATGGGGATCAAGGTAAAGGGAAACATAAACTCGTTAAACTTGGCCATATTGGTGGGATGGCTGCCCCCGGCAATGGCGCTGGCGATCAGAAACACCAAGATCACCGCTTCGATAGGGGTTTGAACCAAGACCCCGGTCACCACCACTTCCCCAAAAACACGTGTACTGATGGACATCCCCAAGATCCAGAAAATCGCCAAGCCTGCCAAAATCGGAAAAGTGAGCACCTTTCCCACCCATTCACGCTTGTCATTTCCCAATATCCGAGGAGCATACGTCATGATGGTCATCCCTGGGTATCTTTGGGATAACCAGGTATTAAGCATGACGATCCCCCACACAGTCAAACCGGATACCACGATGACCCATAACAGATCATTCCCCGTGAATTTCCCCACATCTCGCGGCAAGCTCAAGATCCCTACCCCATACATCGACTGGTACATCAGAACGAACGCTTGGTAAGGGGAAATCGTGTGACCAACATCAGGTTCGGAGCGAAGTTTGCTCATTCGGCCCCCCCCTTTCCTTGGCGGCTCGGATCTTGCGAGCGGTAAACAGCCGGCCGCCGGTTCATCCATCTCCATGGAACCCGCACCAACGAATCGCGCAAATCCCGCAAGTTAAGCGGCGAGAACGGCGCCATGTACGGAATGCCCAACGAACGCAACTGCACCAGATGCAATACCATGATCATCAGTCCCATCATCACTCCGAACAAACCAAACATCGCTGCCAAAATGATAAAGCCGAACCGAAGCAACCGCACAGCAATAGCGGCGTTGTAGCTGGGGTTGGCATACGAACTGATCGTGGTCAGACCAACGACAATCACAATGGCCGGAGAGACAAGACCGGCTGTGACCGCCGCATTACCAATCACCAACGCACCTACAATCCCAATCGTGGGGCCGATCGGGCCAGGCAAGCGGATACTTGCTTCGCGCAGTATTTCCACACTAATCTCCATTAGCAACGCTTCCAAAGTGGCCGTGAAGGGCACCGTCGCCCTACCTGCGGCCATAGCAATCGCCAAATTGGCCGGAAGCATCTCCGGGTGGAAGGAGACAAACGCAATGTACAGCGCAGGCAGCAACAATGCGATAATCATGCTCATCAAGCGGATGAACCGCAAAAAAGTAGAGTGGTACCATTTCTCATAATAATCTTCCGGACTGAAATAAAATTGGGTGAACACAGCCGGCGCAATCAATGCGTGCGGCGTCCCTTCAACCAAAATGGCCACTTTCCCCTCAAGCAGATGGGCAACGACGGTATCGGGGCGCTCCGTGTTTTGCACCAGTGGAAACATCGTCCATATTTGATCCTGAATCATCTCTTCGATGTACCCGCTTTCCAGCACCCCGTCAATCTCGATTTCTTTCAGGCGGTCTGTCACTTTTTTGACGATTTTGGGATCGCTCAAGCCCTCGATATAAAGCAAGCCCACAGTGGTTTTGGTGCGTTTGCCGATGGTGTGGTACTTCACCCTGAAGTTGGGATCACGCAAGCGGTGGCGAATCATCGCCAAACTGAAACACATCGTCTCACTGAGGCCTTCACGCGGTCCGCGTACTACGGCTTCCGCCCTCGGCTCACTCACGCCTCGCGTAGCCCATCCCTTGGTTCCGACAATCAGCGCTTTTTTCAACCCGTCAATGAACAAAACGGTGTCCGCGCTCAAGATGGCGTCCACCGCCGTCTTCAGATCATCTGCTTCCTTGGTCTCCCCCACTTCCACGATGTTTTTCGTAATCATCGTCCATAATTCGTCTGCCGACTGACGAGTCTTTTCACTGTTGATGAGTGGGCGCAACAAAAAGTTGTGAACCACTTCCTTGTTGACCAACTCATCAATGAACAGAACAGCGCACCCCACCTCTCCCTCCATGGTGAACGAGCGGGTGACCAAATCGGAACAATCCCCTAACACCTTATTGATGAAGTCGGCATTTTCTTTGGCGGTCGGTTTGATCGGCTCATCCCCCAACGCCGCATTCAATTGCTTTTCATAATGTTCATCAAGCTTCTTTTGTTTTCGCTGCTCTTTCCTTCGCCAAATGCGAAAAGATGGATTACTCATATACATCACCATTGTTAACTTCTCACCAAAAGCCGCGCGGTATGCATCAAGGCACGCGAAAAAGGGAGAACCAATCAGGTTCCCCCTATGGAAGATGCCACTGGTGCTGCTTCAGCTCTGCTTTAGCCAGGCCCGTTTAAACAGATACAAAGAAGCGAGAAACAACACTCCGCTCAAAATGAGGAAAGAAATGATATACTTCACGATTTCGGCTTCCGGCACATCGACGGCTAACACCCAACCCGCCAGGCTGACCTTTTCTATCCCTACATGCACCGGGCTCGTCCACAGTTTAAAGGCCTCATAGCCGACGAGCGCCCCACCGAGAAACAACAGGATACCAAAAATCCCGTACAGCATATGCCAATCCCCTTCCTCCAACGATCGTTGCTCTTTTATCATAAAACAAATTTCGACAAAAATGTGACAATCTGTGCAGAAATTTCGTCAAACTGGAGCAATAATCTGGAGGTAGACAGAAAAAACAGGAGACGTAGGCTAGTCGTCGCCACCGGACTAACCCGCTGTTTCGCTTCCATTTGGAATGGGATTGTTACGCCAAATCCATCCACATCAGATGGACATCACTCAGCCCTGCCACTTCAAGTTGCTCGATTCCGACCGCCCGGATGCTGTCGCCAGCCTCCAACCGCTCCCCATTTACCAAACAAGCACCCTCGATGACAAACAAAAAGAACCGCCGTCCCGGTGCTTGCTCACAGGTCAGCGTTTTGCCCGCTTCCAATGTGGCTATGCTCACGCTCACATCTTGGTGGATATGTAGCGCTTCCTCCGTCTTGTGTCCAGTCACCACTGGGATCCACATATTTTTCTGCTGCCTGACCGGAAATGCTTTTTGATCATAAGTGGGGGTGAGTCCCTGTTGCTCGGGATAAAACCAGATCTGCAACAAATGAACCGGTTGGGTGGACGAGGGATTTGTTTCAGAATGATAAATGCCGGTTCCCGCCGTCATGCACTGTACTTCGCCCGCCCGAATCACCTCTTTGTGGCCCATGCTGTCCTGATGTAGTAACTCTCCTGAAATCACATACGTGACGATCTCCATGTTGTTGTGCGGATGAAAATCAAAGCCGGTCCCTGGCGCCACGATATCGTCATTCAACACGCGCAACGACCCAAATTCCATATTGTCCGGATCATAATATGGGCCGAACGAAAAACTGTATTTTGTCTGCAACCAACCATAATCAGCTTGGTATCTTTCTTCTGAACGAATAATATTAAACACGGTTATGCCCCCTTTAACCTCCATTTTAGTATGTTGATGACAATCGATTATTACACCTGCCGCATTGGCCGCTAATCCATCTTGTTCATGCAAGCTAAAGGCTTGATTCATGAAAAAAAGGCTCTTACCGCGCTGGATATGGCGGTAAGAGACCAAACAATAACGAGACATACTAACGGTTTCACTTGATTTTGCGCATGCGTGCAATAAAGAAGCCATCGCTCCCGAAATGGTGCGGCAACAATTGAATCCATCCGTCACCGATGACAGCTCGCTCCCTCACTGCGGGTGCCAAGTTCTGGATAAACGTCGAATCCAGCTTAAACTCCGGATGGCGCTTCACAAACGACTCCACTTGCTCCCTGTTTTCACGTGGCTCCCAGGTACAAGTGCTGTAAACCAACACACCCCCGGGCTTTAGCAGAGAAGCCACTTCCTCCAGTAGCTCCCGTTGCAACTTAACCAATGGTTCAATCGCTTGCGCCTCTTTACTCCATTTGATATCTGGTTTGCGGCGGATCACCCCTAGGCCGGAACAAGGAGCGTCCAGCAAAATGGCGTCAAAAGAAGCGGTCGCAAACGAAGCACTCGCCTCACGTGCATCGGTTTGCTGTTCGGCGATAATCCCAATCCCCAACCTGTCGGCGTTGCTTCGGATCAGCTCCAATTTATGCGCGTGTATATCGCAAGCAACAATCGTCCCCTGATTCTGCATCAATTCAGCCAAGTGTGTCGTTTTCCCACCCGGAGCGGCGCAGGCGTCCAACACCCGCATCCCCGGTTGAGGGTGCAAGATCCGGCTGACCAGCATGGAACTCTCATCTTGGATGGTACACAGCCCTTCCCGGAATAACGGACTAAAGGCCGGATTTCCGCCCCGCTGAATCACCACGCCCTCCGGTGCCAAAGGCGATGCCACAGCTTCTCCCAGACCCGATTGGTTCCACTGTTCGAGGAATACTTCCCGTTTCAGCTTAAGCTGATTCACCCGGACACTTACTTTAGGTGGCGTCAGATTAGACAGGAGAGCCTGTTCCGTTTCGGCGGCGCCGTACACTTCTTCCATCCGCTTAACCATCCACTCTGGATGTGAAAGGCGGAGCGCTTTTTCTTTGAGGGTGGCAGGGCGATCAGGCAAGCGAAACTCATCCTGCCGGCGCAGATACGAGCGCAACACGCCATTCACCAAGCTGGATATACCCCGGTGCCCTCGCCGTTTAGCGATTTGCACTGCCTCATGCACCGCAGCCCGCTCTGGGATCTTGTCCAAATAGCGCAATTGGTACAAACTCATTCTTACCAACTGGCGCACCCAAGGTTGCAGGGAACGAAGCCCATTTTTCACCAAGAGGTTCCCAATCCAATCCAAGGTGTTTAAACGTGCCACGGTGCCATAGATCAATTCTGTCGCCAACCTTTTGTCGCGATCATCCAGTCCGCTGTGGTAAAGAGCCTGGTTAAGCGCCAAATTGCTGTATGCCTGATGCTGTTCCACCTGGAGCAGCACATCAAGCGCGACATCTCGGGCTGATACCGTCTTTTTCATCATGCTTCACCCAACCGTTCACCAATCTCCATCGGCCGGCCGCGCACAAACTCCGACACGGGCATGCGTTTCTTTCCTGCCGGCTGTACCTCTTTCAAAATGAGCGAGCCACTGCCAGTCGCAACCACAATGCCTTGCTCGTCCACTTGCGTCACCGTTCCCGGCGGCGCATCGGAAGGTTCATCTGTATGAATGGCCCACCAGATCTTGAGTGGTTTTCCTTTCCATGTTGTAAAGGCCACCGGCCATGGGCACAGCCCGCGCACTTGGCAGGCCAACGCTTCCGCGGGGCGGCTCCAGTCAATCCGTTCGTCTTCCCGCTTGATGTTGGGAGCGAATGTCGCCTCGCTTTCTACTTGCGGTTCTGCTTCGATCTCACCCTTTAACAGCGCCGGCAACGTTTCTTTTAACAACTCCGCACCAAGCCGACTCAGTTTCTCATGCATCGTACCCACATGGTCGTCCGGACCCACAGGAATGGCCCGTTTAGCGATCATGTCGCCCGCGTCCAATGCTTTGACCATGTACATGATGGTCACGCCCATCTCCCGTTCCCCATTGATCAGCGCCCAATGAATCGGGGCCCCACCTCGGTAACGGGGCAGGAGGGAAGCATGGACATTAATGCATCCATGCTGCGGGGCATTTAAAAGCCGCTCCGGCAAGATCTGCCCATAAGCCGCCGTTACGATCAAGTCGGGACGCAAAGCCAGCACTTCATCCAATGACGCGGGCTCTCGCAGCTTCTCAGGCTGGAGCACAGGCAAGCCCAATGCCTGTGCAGCAACTTTAACCGGCGGGGGGGTTAGCTCCCGCTTGCGTCCTTTGGGACGGTCAGGTTGCGTCACCACCCCGACTACGTGATACCCTTCTTCTACCAATGCTTGCAAAGAGGGAACCGCGAATTCCGGGGTTCCCATAAACACAATCCTCACCTGTTCACTCAATCCGCATCCCCCTCTGCATCCGGACGGTACACTCTTTCCGCCACATCGATGAAGAGGACGCCGTTCAGATGGTCGATTTCATGTTGGAAGGCCCGCGCCAAATATCCTTCTGCCTCAATCTCCATCGGCTGGCCATAGCGGTCTTGACCCTTCACTTTGATATAGTTGGCCCGGCGGACATCGCCAATCAGATTAGGGATACTTAAGCACCCTTCCGGAGGTGACAATTGTTCTCCGCGCTGCTCCACGATTTCGGGATTGACCATTTCAATCAACCCTTCACCAATGTCAACAACGATTGCCCGCTTCAAAATCCCGACTTGCGGGGCAGCCAAACCGACGCCGCGGGCATCTGCCATCGTTTCGGCCATATCATCCAACAATTTGTGCAAGCGGTCATGAAACTTGGTAACTGGCTTAGCTTTGCTCTTTAACACCGGGTCTGGGTATTGCACTATCCTGCGAATCGCCATCTGACTCTCTCCTTTATCTAATAGTTATGTTTCCGGCTGTTTGACAGGAGCCGGTCTATGGAAAATGAAATGTTCAACATCACTCTATTTTCTTTCTGCCCACAAAGTGAACCGATCTCCGCGGACAGGTTGCATGAGCTCTCCTGCATCCCGATCCACACTGATCCTGAGGTCTGGATCGTCAAACATCGCCACTGCTTCCTTAAGCAACGGTTTCAGCCTGTCCCCGTCACCCCGTTCCGCTTGATATTTCACCAGCATTTGCAACCGATAACGATCCTTTAAACGGGGGATTGGTGCAGGAACCGGACCGAGCAACTGGCACTCCGCCGGCATCCCCCTTTGAATCACTCGGGCCATCTCCTGGCTTGCACGCATCACGGTCACTTGGTCGGGATGGCTGAGCAAAATGGTAAACAAACTGCAATACGGCGGATAAGCGTGCTGTTTGCGCATGAAACTCTCTTGACGGTAAAACGCTTCCGTCTGATGAGATGCGGCTAGCTCAATACTGTAATGCTCGGCGGAGTAGGTCTGGATAATTACTTTTCCCGGCTTCTCATGCCGCCCCGCCCGCCCACTCACTTGCGTCAGCAATTGGAATGTCCGCTCAGCAGCGCGAAAATCAGGCAAGTGCAACATCGTATCCGCCGCGATGACGCCAACCAGGGTGACCTTGGGGAAATCGAGGCCCTTGGCGATCATCTGCGTGCCAAGCAGCACATCAGCCTTTCCTTCGCCGAACGAAGTCAACAAACGTTCATGCGCCCCTTTTCGGCTGGTCGTGTCCACATCCATCCGAATGACACGGATGCCAGGGAAACGGCGTACCAACTCTTCTTCCACGCGTTGCGTTCCTGTGCCGAAGTGGCGAATGTGCGGACTCTGGCAGGAGGGGCATTCTTTGGGAACCCGTTCTGCATAGCCGCAATAATGACATCGCACCGTGCGGTTCGTTTGGTGATAAGTGAGCGAAATATCACAATGGGGGCACATCAACGTTTCCCCGCACTCCCGGCACATCACGAACGTGGAGAAACCCCGACGGTTCAAAAACAACACCGCTTGCTCCCCGCGCTCAACGCACGCCAACAACTCTTCTTTTAACGTGCCGCTAAACATGGTGCGGTTTCCCTTGCGCAATTCCTCCCGCATATCCACAATCGTCACTACCGGAAAGGGTCGGCCGTGGACTCGCTCCCGAAGCACCACTCGTTCAAGTGTCCCGGAGTCAGCAAGGTAATGCGTTTCCAACGAGGGGGTAGCCGATCCCAGCACCAGGGTAGCTCCATGGTGCCGTGCCCGCCACGCGGCTACTTCCCTGGCGTGGTATTTAGGGTTTTCCTCTTGTTTGTAGGAAGATTCATGTTCTTCATCAATGATAATCAGGCCAATTTGTTTAAACGGAGCGAAGATAGCCGACCGGGCGCCAATAGCCACTTTTACTTCTCCGCGTCGGATTTTGCGCCATTCATCAAAGCGCTCGCCGCTGGACAATCCGCTGTGCAAAACGGCTACTTGATCTCCAAATCGCCCTTTAAACCGTTCGACCATCTGCGGTGTGAGCGAAATCTCCGGCACGAGTACAATCGCCTCACGCCCCTGGTTGAGCGTTTCAGCGATCGCTTGCAAATACACTTCCGTCTTGCCGCTTCCTGTGACGCCTTGCAACAGCACGGAGTGGTAACGACGTTCATGAATCGGCTTTACGATCGCCGTCAGTGCCGCCGCCTGCTCCCGTGTCAGCGGCAATGGCTCGGTAGGCTGAAACGACCGGTGTTTAAATGGGTCACGGTATTCTTCCCGTTCTTCCCATGCCAACGCCCCCATCTCCACCAGCTTTTGGACGGTGGAGCGCGCCACTCGCAATTCCGCCAGCAAAGTGGGCAGAGGAATGGCCTCCGGTTGTTTCGCAAAATAGCGAAGCACCTCTTTTTGCCGTTTGGCCCGCCCTGATAGCCGCTCCAATGTCCGATTAAGCTCATCCCTCGATTGCTTAGGCCAAACCCACATCACTTTTTGCCTCGTCACCCGGTCGCCGATTCGCTCTTCCACTCGTATCCGGCCCGCTTCTGCCAATCGGCGCAACAAGCGAGCATCACCACCAACCGCATCCAAGGCTTCATCCCATGAGCACTCTTTGTTTTCACGCAATCGGGCAAACAGCGGTACCGCCGGCAGGTCGATCAGCGAATCTGTCTCGGCAGAAGCCTCTGGCCCGAGGCTCACCACTTTTGCATAAGTCCCCTTCAACACTGCCGGCACCATGGAAGCGAGCGCTGTCATCGTATGGCATAAGTACTCATCAGCCATAAAAAAGCCCAGCTGCACCAATTCCGGCGTCAGGGGGGGCACAAAATCCAGCACATCCAATATGGCTTTGAGGCGGGGTGTTTCCGCTTCATCCTTCAAATCGACCACATACCCCAACACTTTGCGCGGGCCAAACGGTACCTTAACCCGGCAACCGATCCGCACTTCCCCACGCAAGCTTTCGGGAACCAGATAATCGAAGGGCCGGTCCGTCGCCTTGGTCGGCACATCTACGATCACCTGGGCAATGCACTTACCGCCGTTCATGCAATCGCTCTCCGATCAACTGGATAATCCGCTCGGCCACTTCGCGTTTGCTGAGCAAAGGCAGAGCGCACACTTCCCCATCCCGGTCATAGATGGTGACAATATTGGTGTCGGTGCCAAAGCCGGCTCCCGGCAGAGTGACATCATTAGCCACAACCAAGTCCTGCCCCTTGCGCACCAGCTTGGATTTCGCATACTCCGCCACCCGATCCGTTTCCGCGGCAAAGCCGACAAACAACTGGTCGGGCCGTTTGCGTTTGCCTACTTCACTCGCGATGTCCTCCGTTTTCTCCAACTCCAGCAACCATTCGGAGGAAGACTTTTTCCGCTTTGAGGCCAGCTCCACTTTCGGACGATAATCGGACACCGCCGCGGCCTTGATGATCACATCCGCTTCCGGCAGCATCCGCATGACGGCCTCTTTCATCTCTCGTGTACGGACAACATCGATTCGGGTTACGCCTTCAGGGGTAGGGAGCGAAACCGGACCGCTGACGAGGATCACTTCCGCCCCCGCAGCCACCGCCGCTTCAGCCAGGGCATAGCCCATCTTGCCGGAAGAATAATTGGAGATATAGCGGACGGGATCAATCGGCTCTTGCGTCGGCCCCGCCGTGATCAATACCTTTTTTCCCGCCAGTGGACGGTTTGTATCAAAGAAGCGTTCAACCCACGCCACGATCTCTTCCGGTTCAGCCATTCGCCCCTGCCCCACATAACCGCAAGCCAATTGCCCTTCCGCTGGATCGATGAATCGGACGCCGCGTGCCCGAAGGCGGTTCATATTCTCCTGCACAACGGCATTTTGGTACATATGTACATTCATCGCCGGCGCTACCACAATCGGGGCGAGCGTCGCCAATAGTGTTGTCGTCAGCATATCATCTGCCAACCCCATCGCCAGCTTGCCCATGAAGTTAGCCGTGGCCGGAGCGATCACAAACAAATCGGCGTGATCGGCCAAATCAATATGGTTCACCACCGCCGGATTGCGCTCATCGAACGTGTCGACGGCGACGGAATGGCGGGACAGGATTTGCATTGTCAGGGGGGTGATGAATTGGGTAGCGGAAGCCGTCATAATCACGCGAACATCCGCCCCGCGCTGGGTCAATTGGCTCGCGATCGATGCCGCCTTGAAAGCCGCGATCCCCCCTGTCACTCCCAAAACCACGCGTTTCCCTCGCATGAGCATCCCTCTTTCTTCTATCGATGCGATACCTTGCGGCAAACGCCGCTAAAAACATTGCGTTTGCGGACAGGTGTGAGCCGTCCACTCTCGAAACGGAAGCAGGGGGACGCCTCCAACTAGCATCGTCTGGAAACGTCCCCGTCTTTCAACAGTTATTTGTTTGGTGTGCGGTTGGTTGGAACAAGCAAATCCGCAGCGATCTCTTCCAAAGCGGCGCCCACGTACTTTTTGGAACGCGGCTGCAATTGCGGTTCATGGCCGTCCAACAATTGACGCGCCCGCTTGGAAGCGACAACAACCAACGAATACTTGCTGTCCGCTTTTGTCATCAACAGGTCAATAGATGGATACAGCAATCGATTTCCCTCCCATCTATTCACTAATGACCAGTCGGTCTTTTCGACAGTGTTCGGCGAGGATGATGCTCTGAATCCGTTCACACGCTTTTTCCACTTTGTCGTTAATGACCACATAATCATAGTGTTCAATTTGTTTCAATTCATCGCTCGCGGCATGCAAGCGGCTGTTTAAAGAAGTTTCCGTCTCGGACCCTCGCCCCTCAATCCGCTTGCGCAGATCTTCGAAGGTGGGAGGAACGAGAAAGATGAAGATGCCTTGTGGAAATTTCTCCTTCACTTGCAGGGCACCCTGCACTTCGATTTCCAACAGGATATCGCGGCCAGAAGCCAGCGTCTCTTCCACCACCCGGCGCGGGGTTCCGTAATAATTGCCAACATACTGGGCCCACTCGATCAATTCATCTTGTTCAATCATATTTTGGAATTCGGGCACGGTCTTGAAAAAATAATTGACCCCGTCCACTTCCCCTTCACGCGGCGCCCGGGTTGTAGCCGATACGGAATACGTAAGCTCGGGCATCCGTTTGCGCAACGCCGCGCAAACCGTTCCTTTCCCCACGCCGGATGGACCTGAAACTACAAGCAATAGTCCTTCTTTTTGATAATCGGCTCTCATAGCTAGTCCTTCCTACTCTACGATCTCTTCATGTTGTTCTTTGCTTGCCAACCGGTGCGCCACCGTCTCCGGCTGAACGGCCGACAGGATCACATGGTCGCTGTCGGTAATGATGACCGCCCGTGTGCGCCGGCCATAGGTTGCGTCGATGAGCACCCCGCGTTCGCGCGCTTCTTGAATGATCCGCTTAATCGGCGCAGAATCGGGGCTCACAATCGAAACGATGCGATTCGCTGAAACGATGTTTCCGAAACCGATATTGATTAATTTGATCCCCAAGCGTGAGTACCTCCTCGCCCATTGTCTCATATTTGTCAAATGGGGTTGCTATCTTCTCTCAAGCATCTCTTGATCCTACTACGCTATTTTAGACACTTTTTTGACGAGAATCAATGTTTTACTCCATATTTTGCACCTGTTCTTTCATTTTTTCAAGAACGCTCTTGCAATCAACCACGAAAGCGCTAATGGTGTGGAGATTGGCTTTGGAGCCGATCGTATTCACTTCGCGGTTCATCTCCTGCACCAGGAAATCGAGACGTCTGCCCACCGGCTCCGATTGTTTTAAGGCCGCTTGAAATTGTTCAGCGTGGCTTTTGAGACGGGTCAGTTCCTCAGTGATGTCTGCTTTATCCACCCAGATCGCCACCTCTGCCACCACCCGCTCCGGAGGGGTATCCACATCAGCCAGCATTTCTGACAACCGCGCCATCAACCGGGACTCTACATGCGTTTTGATCTGTGGCACTTCGGCTTCAATCTGCCCGACTATTTTCATCAGCTCTGCCAGTCTTGCGGACACATCTTCCGCCAGCCGCAATCCCTCTCGCATGCGCATTTCTTTCAAGCGGATGCATGCCTGTTCCACGGCCTTAAGGCAAATATCCTTATATTCCTCCACATCCCGTTTAACTTCTTCTATTATCCAGAATTCCGGTTTATGTATCAGGTCAGCCAAAGTCAATTGAGGTTCGATTCCCCATTTGTGTTGCAACGCGCTTCCTGCCGCCATAAAACTTTCAACGAATTGCCAATCGATCTCCACTTTTCGCTCCGGCGGTGCCATCCCCTCCAGCGAAACAAAGACATCCACTCGCCCCCGACGTACCACGGATTGCACAAGTCTCCGGATATCTTCCTCCAAAGACATCCATCCTTGTGGCAGACGCACCACCACATCTAAAAAGCGATGGTTCACCGAGCGAATCTCAGTTGTGACGCGGCATTCCGCCGTCTCCACTTCTCCCCTCCCATATCCTGTCATGCTCATTGCAGTCAGCTTCTCTTGTGTTGTCATCGCTAAACCCCACACTCTCTTCTCTCATTTCCATCCCAATTATCTCCAAAATCAAGGGGATCATCCCTATTCTTTACAATGCATTCAATTCCTGCAGGTCGAATTTATCGCCCGTTCCTGATAGAATAGTGCATTGTAGACAAAGGAATAGAAGGATGTTGACGACATGTCAAACAAATTGGTAAAAGGAACTGTTATCTTAAGTGTAGCAACATTGTTCACGAAAATCATCGGCAGTTTGTTCTGGGCGCCGTTTCAGAACATCGCCGGTGATGAAACCGTTGGGCTCTATCGTATTTCATTTCCGTTTTATACGATTCTGCTCATGATCGCTTCAGCCGGCATTCCGATCACTGTATCCAAGTTTGTGGCTGAACGTTTGTCCAACAACGATCATGCGGGAGCGCGCCGGGTGTTGAAGGCAGCATCGCTGATTTTGAGCATCAGCGGCTTCATCGCCTTCTCACTCTTGTTCTTCGGGTCTCATTTCATCGCCAACGTGATGCTGAACAACCCGGATACCGAATCCTCGCTGAAGGTACTGGCGTGTGCCATCGTGTTTGTACCGATCATGGCTGTTTACCGCGGGTACTTTCAAGGCCACCAACAAATGATGCCGACCGGGGTCTCGCAAGTCGTCGAGCAAGTGGTACGAGTGGGAACGGTGATCGGGCTCACTTACTGGATGGTCCAAGCAAACTTGCCGCAAGAGACGGTGGCGGCGGGAGCGACCTCCGGTGCTTTGACTGGCGCCATCGCCGGATTGGTGGTTGTCATGTGGTACAATAGCCGCGATCTGAAAATGGCCAGACAAGCTGGTCTAAATGCGACCAATACGAAGGAACCACTGTTTCCGCTGGCCAAAAAAATCTTGCGGTACGCTATCCCGATTTCGCTTGCGTCCTTGGTGTTGCCTTTGATCGGGCTGATCGATTCGTTCACCGTCCCCCGCCTGCTGATGGCGGAAGGCAACACAGCCAGCATGACCAATACGCTGTTTGGCATATACAGTCGAGGAGAGCCGTTTGTCAATGTGATCTCTACCTTCTCCTCCTCTCTGACATTGGCTTTGATCCCAGCCATCTCGGCCCATGTCGCCAAACAAGAGATGGCGGCGGTTGAGCACAAGACGCAACAAGCGTGGTTAATGACCACAATTATCAGCTTACCCTCCTGTGTAATGTTGGCAATTCTAGCGCGTCCGCTCAACGTGATGATGTATCAGGATGACGCCGGAACCGTCACGCTGTCCGTCTTGGCATTCTCAGCCATCTTCAGCACATTAGCTGTGACCAGTTCGGGCATTTTGCAAGGCCTTGGACACAACAAAGTGCCAGTACGCCATTTGTTGATCGGCGCCGTCTGCAAAGTCATCGGCAACTTCATCTTTATTCCGATCATGGGCATTGCTGGTTCAGCCTTAGCCATGGTGCTGGCTTACCTGGTTGTCTGTGCGCTAAACATGTGGATGGTCATTCGTGTGACGGGAGTGAAGCTCTCGCTGACTCGCCAATTTATCAAACCTGGTTTCAGCACTCTGATCATGGGGATTGCGTTGACCGGTGCTTACCTTTTCATCAACGACACCATGGATTTGGAGCACGCTTCCCGACTGACGAACACCTTGGCTGCGCTCAGCCTGTGCGTTGTTGCGGGCGTGATCTACATCATCGCACTGATTATCAGCAAAACGATCACCGAACAAGAATTGCGAATGTTCCCCATGGGAACCCGGTTGATCCGGCTGTTTACCAAATTGAAGCTGTTACGCCCTTCCAAATCGGATATCCCTGCGTGAGAATAGGGCAACAAATCTTGAAAAAGATAAAAGCTGCACTCTTTTGGAAAAGGTGCAGCTTTTTGCTTGCATATTTGACGTATACCGCTCCATACTAAGCACAAAACAACCGACGCGAAAAAAGGAGGTGACTTCATGCGCATCAGCGGACAAAATCTTCCATCCACCCATCATCCCATTACTCGATTGCATCAAGAAATCAACCGCACCTTTGAGCGTTTTTTTGAAAACCCGTTGTTCACCCACCCCATGCCACAGATACCCGCCATCCACTTCAAGGAAGAAACGGATCGGTTTGTGATCGAAGCCGAACTTCCTGGAATTGACCCCAACGTGGTTGAAATCGAAGCGCACGGCCGCTCATTAATCATCAAAGGGGAACATAAGCAAACTACTCAATCACAAGGGGAGAACATGCATCAAGCTGAGCGCAGATACAGCTCGTTTCACCGCTCGATCACCTTGCCGGAAACCGCCAACCTGGATCACGTCACGGCTGAGTACGAGCACGGGTTGCTGACAGTCACCGTGCCGAAACATGACATTCCAACCCCCCGCCGCATTGAAATCAAACAACGTAAGACTGACACGTAAAAAAGCATCCCCCAACTTAGGGGATGCTTTTGTCTGTCATCATTTCTTATTTGCCTGATGCAGAGGAATCATTCAACAGCGAATGCTTGCGGGAATAGGTGAAGTATACCACCAATCCGATCAGCAACCATACGCCAAACGCGATCCAAGTGATAACCGCCAACTTGGAGATCAGGAACAGACAAGCTCCAATCGCAATCAACGGAATGACCGGCACGCCCGGGCACCGGAAGGCACGTGGCAAATCAGGTTGGGTCTTGCGCAGGACAATCACCCCGACAGACACCAGCGTAAAGGCGGTCAATGTACCGATGTTCACCAATTCTGCCAGTTTTTGCAACGGCAGCAACGCAGCGATGAATGCAGCAATAGTTCCCAAAATCCATGTGCTGGTAAACGGCGTTTTATACTTGGGATGAACCTGTGAAAACATTTTTGGCAACAGCCCGTCCCGGGACATGGAGAAGAAAATCCGGGTTTGTCCATACAGCATGACCAAAATAACGGTGGTCATCCCCAAAATCGCACCCAAGTCAACCAAACCGGCAACCCAATCTTGTCCAGCCATTTGCAACACCAAGGAAACCGGATGATCTTCATGGCCTTTGAATTGGGCAAATGGCACAACCCCAGTCATAATGGCTGTAACAACTACATAAAGGAGTGTACAAATCCCCAACGACCACAACAATCCTCTCGGGAGATCCCGTTTCGGGTCGCGGGTTTCTTCCGCAGCGGCCGCAACAGCGTCAAAACCGACATAAGCGAAGAACACCAGCGCCGCAGCTTGGAAAACGCCTTCAAATCCAAACGGTGTAAACGGTTCCCAGTTTGCTGGCTTCACATAGCCCACTCCGACAAAGATGAAGAGGAGCACCACGGCTACTTTGATCACAACCATGATGTTGTTTACCTTTTTGGATTCGGAGATACCGCGGGAAAGCAAGAATGTGATTAGCATCACGATCAAAAATGCCGGCAAGTTAAAGAAGCTGGTAACGCCCTCTTTGGCGCCAGGTGCGGCAGTCAACGCTTCTGGCAGATGGATGCCGAAGCCGCCCAGCAATGACTGAAAATACCCTGACCAACCAACAGCCACCGAACTCACGGCGAAAAGATACTCCAACACCAAGTCCCAACCGATGATCCAAGCGATCAATTCACCCAATGTCGCATAACTGTAAGTGTAAACCGATCCGGAAATCGGCACCAAAGAAGCGAATTCTGCGTAAGCCAAAGCAGCGAACGCACAGGCAACGCCGGCGATGATAAACGAAAGGATTAAGGCGGGTCCGGCTGTCAGCGCGCCTGCACCGGTCAATACAAAAATCCCTGTTCCGATAATTGCGCCAATCCCCAGGAGCGTCAAATCCCAAGCTCCCAAATCCCGTTTCAGCTTGCCTTTGCTCTGCGCCTCTTTTAATAGCGCGCCAATATCCTTAGTTCGCAATAAACTCATACCAAACTCCCTCCCTACCAAACAGTGTTAATCTTACGATTTTTCTATCCAGCCAAAAATATCAGAAACAAACCCTTTTGTTGATGTATTGTGAAAATTTAAGATTACAAAAATATTCCGCAGGGTATTGTGGTTTTTTCTTTTTTAGCTGGATATCCCCTTTTCTCTAAGCCGTGATTGGCTTTGGGTTTTCTCCCCCTCCTGAATTTTTAAACAATTCAAGTCTTTGCGTGCAAATTATTACAAAAGGCATTTTGAAATGGGATAAAAAAACTCTTAATGTGATTACTATCATAAAAAAATTAAAGGGGTTTTTCAACCCCTTTCAGTAAAAAAAGCCGCTTTATATTTTTTTAAATTTTGGTTTAATAACAAATCTCTTCCAATCGTTTGTTATCCAACTTTTTCACCACAGCCGTGACTAATTGCAACGCTTGTTCAAAATCTCTCCGGGCCATCACGGAGTTGTGGCTGTGTACATAACGGGTTGGGAAGCCGATGGCCACCGTGGGGCAACCGATGCCGTGCAGATGAAACTTGCCGCCGTCGGTTCCGCCACCCATTAGCGCGTCCATTTGTACATGAATCCCCAGTTCTTCGGCAGTATCTAGCACCAAGTCCCGCAACTTGCCATGACCGATCATAAAATGATCCAACAAAAACATCGTCGGTCCTTCCCCTAAATCGGCTTTGGCCGGATAGCTCTCAAACCCTGGTGTATCATAAGCCAGGCCAACATCCAGCGCAAACGCCACATCTGGGCGCACCAACTGAGCCAAGGCAGAGGCTCCCCGCATACCTACTTCTTCTTGTACGGTCGCGCCGGCATAAACCGTGTTGGGATGATCTTGCCCTTGCAGTTCCCGCAACACTTCGATCGCCAAAGCGCAACCAGCACGGTTGTCCAAGGCCTTGCCGCACCACCATTGTCCGCCACGCATCATAAAAAAGTCAGACACCGGCACCACGGGATCACCTAAGCGGATTCCCATCTCTTCCACTTCTTCCTTGCTCGTCGCGCCCACGTCGATAAACATCTCTTTAAGTTCAACCAAGCGGTTTTTCTCCTCCGCACCCAACACATGTGGCGCTTTGGAACCGATGATGCCGACATAATCCCCTTTGCGAGACTGAACAGTCACGCGATGCCCTAACACATTGTGCGACCACCATCCGCCCAATTGTTGAAACCGCAAGAAACCTTTGTCTGTGATTTGCGTCACCATAAAACCGATCTCATCCAGATGGCCAGCCAGCAAAATGCGGGGGCCATTGGCATCACCCGTTTTTTTGGCTACAATCCCACCCATCCGGTCACGCAAAATCTCTTCAGACAAAGGAGCTAGATGGTGTTCCATCTTGATGCGCACATCTCGTTCAAACCCTGGCACACCATTCGCTTCACTCAGCTCTTTCATCAATTGCTCCAACCGGTCCATATTGATTCCTCCTTATCGTGCGCAAGTGACAGATGGCCAAATATCAAGACGTCCAGCCATTGTCCCATCTAACTTGCCCCACCGGGCCGAAGTATGTTTTTGAAAAAAGATTAGATTCACCTATGTAATGTACCTCAGAAGCACTCTCTTTCGACATACGAAACAGTATGCCTTTTTTATTATTTCATAATTTTTACTTATGATTCAATCTATTTTTTCTTTTATCTCTTGATTATCTTTTGTTTCTAATTACTTTTTTTTAATTCATTACCCATGTTCGTTCACGATCACAACTCGGATTCCCAAACATACAGGCCCCACTGATGATAAGAATATTCACAACCTTCCGCGCTTATTTGAACCTGCTTGAGAGCAAACATCGCAAGCCTTTGGGCCTACTTATCACATTTTACGCACTCGGTGCGAAAATCTTGCGCAACACCTGTGTGTATGCGCCGATTAATGCCGCCCGGTTCCCCAAATCGGATACCGTGATCGACAAATTGTTCGCCGATGAGGACAATGCGTGTTTTTTTACGGTGTGCGCGAGCGGTTCCATCAAGCATGCGCCTGCACGGGTCAGGCTCCCATTGACAATGATACGTAAAGGATTAAAGATGTTAATCAAGTTCGCCAAGCCAATTCCCAAACATTCCCCAGCATAAACAAATATCTCTCTAGCCAACTCATCTCCCTGCTTGAGTGCCACAAAAAGGTGCTCTTCAGTCAATTGGGACAACTTTCCCTGCACCATTTCGTGCAAAACGCTCTTTCTGCCGCCTTCCATCATGTTTCGAGCCCGCTTGACGAGAGCCGGGGTAGATGCATGCGCCTCAAGGCACCCTTTGTTGCCGCACCGGCATAACGGGCCGGCTATGTCAATCGTGGTGTGACCAATCTCTCCTGCCCCATATGAGACGCCTTGGTACAATTCATTTTTCAAGATGATGCCCGAGCCAATCCCAGCTCCGGCATAGACGGTGACAAAATTGTCCAGTTCTTTCCCTTGACCGAACCAGCTTTCCGCCAAAGCCATCGCCCGTACATCATTCTCCACTTCCACCGGCAACTGGCAAGTCTCTTCCAACATCGTTTTGATCGGTACGTGTTTCAGATTAAAATGGGGTGCGAACACTAACTCTCCCAAGCGAGGATTGACAAGCCCGCGCACTCCTACTCCAATGCCGAGGACAGGTTGCCCATCTGCGCCAGCCATGGCCAATGCCTCTTTCACAATCGCTTTCAACGCTTCCATGAAGGCTGATTGATCCATTTGTAAGGGCAATTCCTGGGCACATTGGTGAACCATCCTGCCATCAAGGTGAGCAACTGCGGCATCCAGCCTTTCCAAACGGGCGTACACGCCGATCACATAAAATCGAGACGCATTGATGCGGAGCATGATCGGCTTACGTCCACCAGTCGACTCACCCAAATTGCTTTCCACAATCAAGCCATCTTGCAACAGTTCATTGACAATATTGGTCACGGTTGGTGGCGTCAACTTGGTCAACTTCGCGATTTCCGCCCGCGAGATAGGGCCATGCACACGGACCATGTTCAAAATTGTTGACTTATTCAATGATTTCATCCATTGGAAACTTCCCGTCTGCATTCGCTTCCCCCTTTCAGTCTGGATCAACAGAGTGACTTCCACGCGATGTGGGGTGGTCAACGTTCATACTAGGCGCAAAATGACCACTTGTCTATATTTTTATTCAAGTGAAACATATATTTTATTTGACGCAAAAATAAAAAATCCCTTTCCAATCCATCTTGCCAATTAGACCCAGCACGCATACTACAAAAGTAAAACATGGCAGCAGGATAGCCGCCATGTTTCACAAGTCACTTCTCCAATCGGCGCAACAACGCTTCGCGCTCCGCTTCAAAACCAGGTTTGCCGAGCAAAGCAAACATATTTTTCTTGTACGCTTCCACTCCTGGTTGGTCAAACGGATTCACACCGAGCAAATAACCGCTCACGCCACAAGCCTTTTCAAAGAAGTAAACCAACTGTCCAAACGCGAAGGGGGAAAGTTCTTTCACTTTCACTACCAAATTGGGCACCCCGCCGTCGGTGTGGGCCAACATGGTTCCCTCAAACGCTTTGGTATTAACGAAATCAAGATCTTTACCTGTCAAGTAGTTCAGGCCGTCAAGATTCTCTGCATCCTCTTTGATCACCATCGTTTTGGCCGATTTTTCCACAAAAACAACCGTTTCAAAGATGTTGCGCAGGCCTTCTTGGATGTACTGACCCATGGAATGCAAGTCCGTGGTGAAGTTGACCGAAGCCGGAAAGATGCCTTTGTAATCTTTACCCTCGCTCTCACCGTACAACTGTTTCCACCACTCGCTGAAATACTGCAGGGAAGGCTCGTAATTGACCAACAACTCCGTGGTTTTGCCCTTGCGATACAACGCATTCCGCACGGCTGCATACTGATAAGCCTCATTCTGCTCCAAATCTGCGTTTCCATACAGTTGCATACCGGCTTGTGCCCCGGCCATCATGGCATCAATGTCAATGCCCGCCACTGCGATCGGCAACAGACCCACCGCAGTCAGGACGGAATAACGCCCGCCTACATCGTCGGGAATAACGAAGCTCTCATACCCTTCTTCCTCAGCCAATTTCTTTAATGCCCCTTTGGCGCGGTCCGTTGTAGCGTAAATGCGACGGCGCGCTTCTTCCTTGCCGTAGCGGGATTCCAAGTACTCGCGGAAGATGCGGAAAGCGATGGCGGGTTCCGTCGTGGTGCCTGATTTGGAAATGACGTTGACACTCACCTCTTTGCCCTCCAACAATTCCAGCAATTCAGCCACATAGACCGAACTGATGTGATGGCCGACAAAATAAATTTCTGGCGTATTCCGTTTGCCCTTCGGCAACTGGTTGTAGAATGTATGGGTCAGCATCTCGATCGCTGCCCGCGCTCCCAGATAAGAACCGCCGATACCGATAACGACGAGGGCATCAGAGTCGGACTGGATTTTGGCGGCGGCCCGTTTGATGCGGGCGAACTCTTCTTGGTCATAATCGCGTGGCAAATCAACCCATCCTAAGAAATCCGCACCCGCACCCGTTTTGTTATGTAACATGTCATGCGCCAAGTGAATCGCTGGACCCAATTGGCTAACTTCATGTTCTTGTATAAAAGAACGTGCTTTGGAATAGTCGAAAGATAAAAGATTCATTTTTTCACCATCCATTTTTCATTTACTGAAGCAACAGTTGCCAAATCATCACACATTTTACCCTAATCATCTTCCAATTTCAAAAGCGAAAACCGGCGCGAAGCTAGGTGAAATCGTTACCATTGAAAGCAGGGAGCCCATCAGCGGTGCACCTTGTCTTAGGATGAACCAAAACGGGGTTCTTACTCGTTCCGTTTCGCCTTTTTCCACATCCATTTCAACCAGATTCCGTCTTGTCCAACGCGGACAAACCCCGATTTCTCCAGCACGCGCACAGACGCTTTGTTCTCCATGTCGCACTTGGCGGTGATCCGTTTGACCCCCGGTTGCCGCTTCACCCAATCTACAGCCGCTAGAGCGATTTCCGTGGCATAGCCCCGTCCCTGATAGGCAGGGACAATACTGTAGCCGATGTCGACCACACCCGAAGCATCCGGTCCACCTTTGAATCCCACATCTCCGATCAAGCTGTTCGCCTCTCTGTCAATCGCCAACGCATTCCAAACCCGTTCGTTTGATTGCAAACGCGTTTGTTCATACACGACGGGCAAGGCCTCCGCCAAATCGGGATGCGGCCAGTCATCTGGAATGTGAATATGAAGGGATTCAGCCAACTTTTCCTTGTTACGGATTGCCTGTTTCATCCGTTCTGCCGTGAACGGGATCACCATGACTCGTTTTGTATCAAATCGCATGATAGCTCCTTTCTGTTAACTCCGACGGCTGTTTTGGAACACCACCCACATGCTCCTTAAGCGGTAAACCGTTTGGGCACAGTTGCCCCACAAAACAGCTTGCCTCCTTCTTTTAGAGAGCATGCTGATGTCCCACCCAACGGACAGATAACCGAAAAATAAAAAAAATCTAATAATATATCCGTCTATATCCTACCCCGTTTCTACCTTTTCAGAACCTCGCTCTTCTAAATGTAGCATCATCCCTTGCTATAAACCAATAAAAAATCCACCACACAAACATATGATTTCTTTTTCTTCTCATCAGGGATGCATCACCCGCTGATTTCTAGTATGATCTAGTGTATGCAGGCAAACTGACAGGCAAAGAGATGTCTGGTAAATAGATATAGTAAGGCTACTTAATAGATTGCTTGAAAGAAGGTGGATTCATGCCTCGAAAACTACTTACTCTCAGTTGCCTGTGCATACTTTTGTTAACGCTGAGCGGTTGCGTTAATGGGCATTTTCATCTAACGGTTCACTCCGACGGTTCGGGAATTTATGAACTGAAAGTGGAAACAAACCCCTTGTTGCTCTCTCAATTCGCCCAATTGCGCGAACGCTTGGAACAATACGGCTACCATCTGACAGAGATCAAACAGGGCGACAAGGTGGGGTGGATCGCTCGCAAGGAAGTGGATAACTTAAAAGCCCATCCACCCGGCCCCGAGTTTAAAACAATTTCACCTATTGCCCTCCTGAAAGTAGACGCACCTCAATTCACGCAACAGCAAGGTTTGTGGTTTCATCAGATGCAACTGCACACCAAGGTGGACATGAACGGCATGAACCTCCCCTTGCTGAATGATAGTGCTAATCTGCGTTTCATCCTGACGTTGCCGATTGAGCCTCAAACGCATAATGCTACAACTGTCAGCGAAGATGGCAAAACACTTACTTGGCAAATCGCACCCGGTGAAGTAACACCGATCGATTTGAACGTCAAATACCCAAACTTCATCGGCTGGGGTGTCACCCTTCTGATTTTGATCCTTGCTGGCGCGGCGTGGTGGGTCGTCAAAAAGAAAAGCAGGCGGCAAGGCACACCGTCCGATTCGTTCCAACAAAGTTAAACATAAAACGAAAGGCACCCTCTTCACCAGAAAAGGGTGCCTACACGTATTGACATCAGCCCAGCCAAACCCCGTCATATACAAATGACGCTGGCCCGGTCATGTATACGCGATCATCTTCCTCACACCATTCAATAAACAAGTCCCCCGCAGGCAAGTGCACCAATACCTTTCGCCCGCATTTCCCTGCCAACGCACCAGCCACAACGGTAGCGCATGCACCGGAACCGCAGGCCAGGGTGATTCCTACCCCCCGTTCCCATACCCGCATGGTCGCTTCATCCGAAGAATGGTAAGTCACAAATTCAACATTTGTTTTGTTGGGAAAAAGTGGATGCTTCTCCAGCAACGGTCCCCACTTTGCCACTGGAAATGCGGTTGCATCCTCCACAGCAATCACCATATGGGGATTGCCCATGCTGACCGCTGTATAAACAAACGACCGCCCTTCAACCGAAAGCGTTTGTTCAATCGCAGATTCCCCTGGAAGCTCAAGTGGAATCTCCCGAGGCGTCAACACCGGTTGTCCCATGTCGATGCGCACCCGGCTAACTACGCCTGCTTCGGCTTCGATCCAAACCGGTTGCACACCGATCTTACTCTCAATCGTAAACTGCTTCCGCAAACCATTCATCCGCTCATAAACATATCTGGCCACACATCGCATCGCATTTCCGCATTGTTCGGCGATGCTACCGTCACTGTTAATAATCCTCATGGCGATATCGGCAGCCGTGGATGGGTACAACACGGCGATTCCATCCGCCCCCACCCCGGTGTGGCGGTCACAAATACGCGGCGCCAACGCGGCAAGCTCAGTGAAGTCGGGGGCGAAGGGCATATGAATCACCACAAAATCATTGCCCAAGCCATGCATCTTGGTGAACTTCATTCTGTCTCTCCTCTCAGGTCATGAGCTGTGCATCATTCTTTGGGTACGTCTGGCCATGGGGCGGAGCAAGTCAAGGATGCCCGCCAATATGACAGGAAGCGTCGATGTAACTATAACCAAAATCCACTCGCGCACACCGAGCGAAACCGTATGGAATACGGGCTGTAACGGCGGATAATAAATCACTGCCAACAACAGGACAGCGGATGACAGCACCGCCAATACCAGCGGCAGATTGTCCAGCGGAGTGCGTTGGAATATCGTCCCTTGGCTACGGCAATCAAATACATAGATCAGCTGGGCGAACACCAATGTAGCGAAGGCAACCGTCTGCGCCCGCACCAAATCGTCCGGCGTCTCTAAGTAAGTAACCCAAAAAGCCATCAACGAACACGCTCCGATCAAGAGCCCTCGCGTCACGATCTTCCAGCCCACACCGCGCGCAAACACACTTTCACGGCTGTTGCGCGGCGAACGCACCATGGTATCTTCCTCGGCCGGGTCAATACCGAGCGCCATTGCAGGCAAGCCATCGGTCACCAAGTTAACCCACAAGATCTGAATGGGCACCAGCGGCAAAGGTAAACCGGCCAACATAGCCAAAAACATAATCAAAATCTCGCCTACGTTGCTCGCCAGCAAATAACTGATGAATTTGCGGATGTTTTCATAGATGTTCCTTCCTTCCTCCACCGCTGCCACGATCGTTGAAAAGTTGTCATCTGCCAGGATTAGGGAGGAAGCTTCTTTGGAGACATCCGTTCCGGTAATACCCATGGCGATACCGATATCAGCCGATTTGATGGCCGGAGCGTCATTCACCCCATCCCCTGTCATCGCCACTACTTGGCCCGCCTGTTGCAATGCTTTCACAATCCGCAATTTGTGTTCCGGCGAAACACGAGCATATACATCGACGTCATTTACTTTCTTTTGAAATTCATCATCACTCATATTGTAGAGATCTTGTCCGGTGAGTGTCAAACCCTGTGGGCGCTTGATTCCCAGTTCCCGCGCAATGGCTACTGCCGTAGTCTGGTGGTCGCCTGTGATCATCACCGTTTTGATTCCCGCTTTCCGGCAAACGTTGATCGCTTCTTTCACTTCCGCCCGTGGAGGGTCGATCATCCCCGCCAAGCCGACAAAAACCAATTGCTGCTCGTACTGCTCTTCCTTCAGGGTTGTATGCCGACTATCCAATTCCCGGTAAGCGAAGCCCAAGTTGCGCAAAGCCATGCTTGCCAATTCCTCGTTGTGGCGCAGAATCTGTTCCCGCTTGGCTTCGGTCAACGGCACTTTGCGCCCCTGCTCCAACAGATGGGTACATTTTGTCAGCAACACATCGGGAGCACCTTTGCTAAACACCACGCGCCCTTTGCTTTTGTTCTCCAGAATGACTGACATCATCTTCCGTTCTGAATCAAAGGGAAGCTCTTTGATCCTTTCCCATTCCCCAGCCAGGTGCTCTTTGTCGAGTCCCGCCTTGGCCGCCGCAACCAACAGCGCCCCTTCGGTCGGATCGCCGTTAACCACCCACGCTTCCGACTTCTTGAGCAAGCCGTTTTTCTCTGTTTTTTGTATCAGCTGGGCGTTATTACATAAAGCTGCTACTTCCAGCAACCGCCGCAAAGCGGGCTCCTTCTCCACTTTCACAGTGGCGCCATCGGCTTGAAATTCCCCTTCTGGTACATACCCGCTCCCACTTACCTGTATCCGTTTGCCATCCGCCCATAGATGGGTGACGCTCATCTTGTTTTGCGTCAGCGTCCCCGTCTTGTCCGAACAAATCACCGTGGCGCAACCAAGAGTTTCGACAGAAGGCAGCTTCCTGACAATCGCTCGCCGCTTAATCATCCGTTGCACGCCAAGTGCGAGCGCAATGGTGACAATCGCAGGCAATCCTTCAGGGATAGCGGCCACTGCCAGAGACACCCCAGCCAAAAACATCTTGTACGCATCATGGCCGTGCAAAATGCCCGTGAACACAACTAAAGCCGTCAACAGCAAAGCAACCACGATCAGCACTTTGCCCAACTGCTCCAACCGTCGTTTCAGCGGCGTGTCCATCGTCTCGGTGTTTTCCAAAAGGTGCGCGATCCGCCCCATTTCTGTCGCCATGCCGGTGTGAACAACAATCCCCAAGCCGTTCCCGCGCACTACCATGGTACCCATATACCCCATGTTCTTGCGGTCACCCAATGCCACTTCGGCGCGAGGCAAGCTGGAAGACTGCTTGGTCACCGGCACCGATTCACCGGTCAACGCTGATTCTTCCACATACAATCCTTCTGTTTGTGCGAACCGGACATCCGCTGGGATACGATCCCCGCTTTCTAACATGATCACATCTCCGGGCACCAGTTGAGAAGCATCCACCCGCTTCCATTCGCCCTCACGCAACACTTTTGCTGTCGGTGCGGATAACTTTTTCAGCGCGCTGAGCGACTTTTCCGCACGCATCTCCTGAATAAAACCCAATACGGCATTCAAGAGCACAATGGCGATAATAGCTATCGCATCCGTATATTCCCCCAGCAATCCCGAGATCAGCGTGGCGATCAACAGCACCAACACCATGAAATCTTTAAATTGCTCGATAAACAACGACAACCAGGAGGCTTTTTCCCCTTCAGCCAGCTGGTTGGGACCGACTTGCTTCAACCGCTCTTTGGCCTCTTTGTCGCTGAGTCCGCTTGCAAGATCCACTTTGAAATGAGCAGCCACTCGCTCGACTTCCCAATCCACCCAACGAGCTCGTTCTGACAACGTTCTTCCCCCTTTGTCCACTCTTCTTTGAACAATGTATTCAGACAAGCACGCAAACATGAAACAAAAAAGCGGCATCCCGTTGTTATACCCTGGCAAGCTCTCCCGCAATTTGTGATACAATGGATGGTATGAAAAAGAAAAGGATGAACGAATCATGTCATTTGATGGATTGGTTACGCATGCAATTACGCACGAATTACAGGGATTGATTGGTGGACGGATCACAAAAGTTTATCAACCGGGCGAGGCGGAATTGGTACTGCACATCCGCTCGCAAGGAAAAAACCATAAATTGCTCTTATCCGCACATCCCGCATACGCACGGGTGCAGTTGACGGACATTCCACAGGAGAATCCCCCGGAGCCGCCCATGTTCTGCATGCTTCTGCGCAAGCACAGTGAAGGTGGGATTGTCGAAGCGATTAAACAAGTGGGCATGGAACGGATTATCCATTTCGATTTCCGTTCCCGCGACGAATTGGGGGATGAAGTGACACGGCGTCTCATCATCGAGATCATGGGGAGACACAGCAACATCATCCTAATCGACCCCGCCACCCATACGATTATCGACGGAATCAAACGGGTTGGCCACGCCGTCAGCCAGCATCGCCAAATCTACCCTGGCGCGGCTTATGTAGCTCCACCAGCCCAAGACAAGGCCGATCCGTTATCCATCGGCCATGAAGCATTTATTGCCGGTTTCGATTACAATAGCGGCCGCCTGGACAAACAGATGGTAGCACGATTCACCGGCTTAGGTCCTTTGATCGCCAAAGAAATCATCCACATGGCTGGGATGGCCACCCGTGACCAGTTATGGCGCGCATTTGACGAAGTGATGGACAAAGCAAGGAGACACCAGTATGCACCCACCATCACGAAAACAGCCGACAAGAGCTTCTTCTCTTTGTGGCCGTTGACCCATGTGACAGGGGAAGCCAAAAGCTACCCGACGATGAGCGCATGTTTGGAACACTTTTTTTTCGGCAAAGCGGAGCGAGACCGAGTGCGGCAACAAACCGTCGACTTGATCCGCAAATTGAAAAACGAAATTGACAAACACGAAAAGAAAATCACTATTTTAACAGACGAACTAGCCTCAGCCGACCAAGCGGATATTTGGCGCATCCGCGGGGAACTGATCACTTCTTACATGCATCAAATCAAGCGGGGCGACACGGAAGTCCGCGTAGTTAACTATTATGAAGAAGGAGCGCCGGAAACAACCATTGCGTTAGACCCGTTGTTAACCCCTGCCGAAAACGCGCAACGCTATTTCAAAAAGTACAACAAGCTGAAAGCGGCTAAAAAATGGAACGCAGAGCAAATCGAAAAAGCCAAACAGGATAAAGCTTACTTGGAGTCAGTATTGGTACAGTTAGAAAACTCAACCCTGCGGGAAGTAGAACAAATTCGTGAGGAGTTGGTGGAAGAAGGCTGGCTCAGAGCTCAACCGAAAAAAAATCAGAGGAAGAAAAAAGAGGTTCCGGCTCCGCTTGCCGTTCAAGCCTCAGACGGCACCACCATTCTGATTGGAAAAAACAACAAGCAAAATGATTATCTGACGCACCAGTTGGCACGCGCGACCGACACTTGGTTGCATACGAAAGACATTCCCGGCTCCCATGTGGTGATCCGTGCCAAAACAGTCAGCGAAGAAACCCTGATGGAAGCGGCGATGTTGGCTGCCTATTACAGCAAAGCGCGAGAATCCAGCCAAGTACCCGTGGACTTCACACTGATCAAGCATGTGAAAAAACCGTCAGGCGCCCGGCCCGGCTTCGTGATCTATGAACAACAGCAGACCATTTACGTCACACCAGACGAAGATACGATCAAGCAGTTGTTGCAAACGGAAAAAAGCAAGATGAAGCAAGCCAAGCCCTAACCAACGCAAATGTTGGCTGGGGCTTTATTTATGCGCAAAAACCGGGCACCTTCCTCTCTTGTTTTATTTATCCACTCATGATATAGTTAGATCATAAGTTATTTAGTTAATTATCTAATTATCTAACGGAGTGTGAAAAGTGAACACCGTCTTTAAAGCGTTAGCAGATCCCACCCGCCGTCAAATCTTGGATTTGCTGAAAAAAGGGGATCTGACTGCAGGAGAAATCGCAGATCACTTCGATATCTCTAAACCATCTATCAGCAACCACCTGAACATCCTGAAAAGCGCTGACTTGGTCATGTCCGAAAAGAAAGGCCAATACATCGTGTATTCCCTCAACACCACCGTGTTTCAGGATGTGATCACATGGCTCATCAATGTGAGCGGAAAGGGGAACGAAACACCATGAAACATTTGCACAAACCATATCTTATCTTATCCTGGGCCATCGCCCTTGTAACGTTGGGAGTCTTCCTGTACTGCCATGACCTGTTGCCAGACCGGGTGCCCTTGCACTGGAATATCAAAGGACAAATCGACAGATACGGTTCAAAAAACATGCTGCTACTATTCGGCCTCATACCCTTGGGCATAAATCTGTTACTCACCTTCCTGCCCAACTGGGACCCACGCCGCGACCGTTATGTCATGCATAGCAAAGCATATTCCATCTTGCTCTTGTATTCCACCGTTGTCTTGTGCGCCGTGTTCTTATCCATCTTAGCGATCACCTTGGGTTATCCGATAAATATCCCTCTCCTCATCCAATTGCTGATCGGCATTCTGTTAATGGCGATAGGCAATTACCTGCCGCAAGTGCGACAAACGTTTTTTTTCGGTATCCGCACACCGTGGTCCATCACGTCTGAAGACAATTGGCGACTCACCCACCGGTTTGGCGGCAAGGTGTTATTCTTCATCGGTTTGCTTATGATCATCAGCCTCTTCTTGCCAGTACCGCTTAGATCCATCCTGCCGTTTGCCGCCATCATCATTGGCTTGGCTATCATTTACTGGTACTCCTATCGTTTGTACAAACATAACAGAACTTAACCGGGAAAGAGCTATCTTTCCCCTATTTCATCCATTTATAAGGAGAGGATTTATATGAGTATCCAAATCGCCTTTCATCATGAACGCCCGATCTCCCCTGCCGCTATCTTGTCCCTCTGCAACCAGCAAGCCGCAGCCGATGCCCGTACCATCGCCCAGACCGAACTCATGCTCCAAGAAGGGCTTACAGTCGGAGTCTGGGCAGACCAGCAATTGATTGGCTTCTCCCGGGCGGTAACAGTTGGACGCCTGTGTGCATACATTAAAGAGGTGGTGGTAGACAAGCGCTATCCTCAAACCCGCATCGGCCAGAAGTTAATCAACCATTTGCTAAAGGAATTGAAGCAAGTGGAAATCATCCATCTCCTCTGCGCCCGCGACCTGCTTACCGACCGTGGCACGGATGTGCGCAAAGACACAGGCACCTGGCTGTTTCAACACAAAAAAGCCAGCGATTTGTCATCGCCGGCCTAATAACTGCTGCTCGCCGCTCCTTTGCTACCCTCTCATCCTTTGGCCGGGGTGCGGCTACCCGGTTTAACTACGGGGATGCCCTCCCGGCAAAGCGGACATTCTTCCGGAGTATAGCTCTCAATCTTAATTTCTGTCAGTGCGCGGTACGGACAGGCAAATGGATTATGTCCGCCCGTCCGGTCCACGATGGAGCCAACCGCCACGACCTCCGCCTGCATTTCTTCCAACAGGGCGATCACTTCTTTAACCGACCCACCCGTTGTCACCACATCTTCAATGACCAAAACGCGTTCACCTGGCTTCACCGCAAACCCGCGCCGCATTTCCATGACACCCTCTTTGCGTTCCGTAAACAGGCAGCGTACTCCGAGTGCCCTCGCCACTTCATGGGCGATGATCACCCCGCCCAGAGCCGGACCGACCACCACATCGATGGCTTCGTCGCGGAACAGCTCCGCGATTGCTTCGCCTGCCTTGCCCGCGTCATGAGGGTATTGCAACAGTTGCGCACATTGCATATATTGGGCGCTATGGCGTCCAGAAGAAAGCAAGAAATGCCCCTCTTTCAATACGCTTGTCCGTTCAATCGCTTCTTGCAAAGACCAACTCATCTAAACCTCTCCCTATCCTTGGTTGATTTCTGCCACAATGGCTTCATAAGCCCGCTTCGGATCAGTTGCCGTAGTGATTGCCCGCCCGACCACCAAGTAGTCCGCTCCACGCTGGATGGCCCCGCTTGGCGTCATAATCCGTTTTTGGTCATCTGCGTTCACTCCGGCGGGGCGAATCCCCGGCGTAACCGCCAAGAACTGAGAGCCAGTTACTGCCTTCACATCGCCAGCCTCATGAGCCGAACAAATCACCCCGTCTGCTCCTGCTTCGTAAGCCAACCTCGCATAATGCGTCACAGACTCCTTCACCGTACCGGGAATGCCGATTTCCTGATTCATTATCGCTTGATCCGTGCTAGTTAGTTGCGTCACGCTGAGCAAACGCATGCGTCCTTCCACTCCGCTTTTCTTCTCAGCCATCTCCCGCGCCGCCGAGATCATGGCTCGGCCGCCACTGGCATGGAGCGTGAGAAAATCAACCCCCAAACTGCTGAGCGATTCCACACCTTTGGCAACCGTGTTGGGGATATCATGCAATTTCAAATCCAAAAAAACGGTGTACCCTTCCTCTTTGCGGGCCGCCACCCACTGGGGGCCAACCGCGTAAAACAGTTGGTACCCCACCTTGATGGCCGGCTTGGCTGTGCCCGCCCAATGTGCCAACAGCCGTTCCGCTTCCTTTGCTCCCGGATAATCCAAGGCAATGAAAATGCGTTCGTCCACTACCATGTCCACTCTCTCCCCTTTCGCCCTAAACCAAGACTGCCGAGCGGGCGCCGACAGCAGGTTGGCCAATCGGGTCTGCGCTCATGTGAATCGACTCCAATGTGATTAACAGCGCTTCGACCGTATCCAGCGAGGTAAGGCAGGCGATGCCGTTCTCTACCGCTTCACGCCGGATCCGGAACCCATCCCGTTCCGGTGTACGCCCACGCGTCCAAGTGTTGACTACCAAGTCCGCTTTGCCTTGGCGAATCAAGTCCAGAATGTGTGGGGAGCCCTCTCGCAATTTGTTCACACGCTCAACCGGCAGGCCCGCCGCTTCCAAGATGTCCGCCGTTCCACTGGTGCAGACGATCTTGTATCCCAGCTGATGGAACCGTCTCATGAGCGAAACGGCTTCCTCTTTCTCTTTGTCCCCGATGGTCGCCACCACCGTACCAAAACGGGGCAAGGAGATGCCTGCCGCCAATAGCCCTTTGTACACCGCGCGGGCATAATCGCGATCCCGTCCCATCACTTCGCCGGTTGATTTCATTTCCGGTCCCAGCGTGATATCGACGCGGCGCAACTTCGCGAAGGAGAAGACCGGCACTTTCACCGCCACTTCCTTGCTTTCCGGCCACAAGCCGTTGGCATACCCCTGCTCTTGGAGTGACTCGCCCAACATGATCCGGGTAGCCACTTGCGCCATCGGGATGCCGGTCACTTTGCTCAAGAACGGCACAGTCCGAGAAGCGCGCGGATTCACTTCCAGCACATAGATGTCGCCTTTGAAGAGGACAAACTGGATATTGATCAATCCTTTGGTATGCAATGATTTGGCGATTTGCGTCGTGATCTCGATCACCCGCGCCTTTTGTTCCGGTGTGATGGATTGCGGTGGGTAGACAGCAATCGAGTCGCCAGAGTGTACCCCGGCCCGTTCAATATGTTCCATAATGCCCGGGATCAGCACGTCTTCACCATCGCAGATGGCGTCCACTTCCAACTCTTTACCGAGCAAGTACCGGTCGATCAGTACCGGATGTTCCGGATTGACCTGTACCGCCACTTCCATATAAGAGCGCAGTTCGCTTTCGCTGTAGACAATCTCCATCGCGCGTCCACCCAAGACATAGGATGGGCGCACGAGCACAGGATAGCCAAGGCGGGTTGCCACTTGGGCCGCTTCTTCGACAGAAGTAACTGCCGCGCCCGGCGGTTGAGCGATTTGGGTATCGTTCAGCAGCTTTTCAAATTTCTTGCGGTCTTCGGCTCGGTCGATCTCTTCCAAGGAGGTTCCCAATATCTTAATGCCTTCTTCCCGCAGATCACGCGCCAGATTGAGAGCAGTTTGCCCCCCAAATTGCACGATCACGCCAAGGGGATTTTCTTTTTCGATGATGTTGAGCACATCTTCTTTGTAAAGCGGTTCAAAGTACAGGCGATCCGAAGTGTTGAAGTCAGTCGATACCGTCTCCGGGTTATTGTTGATAATCACCGCTTCATATCCCGCAGCCCGGATGGCCCAGATCGCATGCACAGTAGCATAATCGAACTCCACCCCTTGCCCGATGCGGATCGGTCCGGAGCCCAGCACGACGATGCTCTTTTTCTCAGATTTACGCACTTCATCTTCTTGTTCATAAGTGGAGTAGTAGTAAGGGGTTTCCGCTTCAAACTCGGCTGCACACGTGTCCACGATTTTGTATACTGGCTGTAGGCCATGCGTCAAACGCAAGGTGCGGATCTCTTTCTCAGATTGGTTGCGCAGGCGGCCGATGGTTTTATCCGTGAAGCCCATGCGTTTGGCCGCATGGAGCAGATCCACATCCAAAACCTCTGCTACGGCCACTTGCTGCTCCAGTTTGACGATCCGTTCCAGTTTGTGCAAGAAGAAGCGGTCGATTTTGCTGAGTTGATGCGCCTCCTCCAACGTGTGCCCTCTGCGGAACCATTCTCCCAAGAGGAAGAGGCGTTCATCATCGGCCACGCGAATCCGCTCGCGCAAGGTGGCATCGTCAAGTTGCCCTGCGTCTGGCAACGCGATGTGATCCAAACCGATTTCCAGCGACCGAACCGCTTTTAACAACGATTCCTCCAAGGTGCGCCCGATCGCCATCACTTCGCCCGTTGCCTTCATCTGCGTACCCAACTTGCGGTTGGCCGATACGAATTTATCAAACGGCCAGCGCGGGATTTTGCTCACCACATAATCCAAGGTCGGCTCAAAGCAAGCGTAGGTCTCACCGGTCACCGGATTTTTCAGTTCATCCAAGGTATAACCGATGGCGATTTTGGCTGCGATCCGCGCAATCGGGTAACCCGTCGCTTTCGATGCCAGCGCGGAGGAGCGGCTCACGCGCGGGTTCACTTCGATCACATAGTACTGGAAGGAGTGCGGATCAAGTGCAAACTGCACGTTGCATCCCCCTTGAATATTCAGAGAGCGAATAATCTTGAGCGCAGACGTGCGCAACATGTGGTATTCGCGGTCGGACAAGGTTTGGCTTGGCGCAAACACAATGCTATCTCCCGTATGCACACCGACCGGATCGAAGTTTTCCATGTTACAGACGACGATGCAGTTATCATTGGCATCCCGCATCACTTCATATTCGATCTCTTTATACCCAGCGATGCTTTTCTCGATCAGGCATTGGCTGATTGGGCTGTAGCGTAAGCCGTTATCGACGATCTCCCGCAATTCCGCTTCGGTGTGGGCGATCCCGCCACCGGTTCCGCCAAGGGTGTATGCGGGGCGCACGATCACGGGGTAACCCGTTTCTTCGGCGAAGTTCACCGCTTCTTCAACAGATTGGACAATCACGCTTTCTGGCACTGGCTCATTTAATTCATTCATCAAACTGCGGAACAAGTCGCGATCTTCGGCATTGGTGATGGCTCGGAGGTCAGTCCCCAACAGGCGTACACCTTCTCGTTCCAGCACCCCTTGCTTCGCCAATTCGACCGCCAGGTTAAGTCCCGTTTGCCCGCCCAACGTCGGCAACAAGCCGTCTGGCCGCTCCTTGCGAATCACTTGCGTAATGAACTCAGCGGTGAGCGGTTCAATATACACCCGATCAGCCATGTTGGTGTCAGTCATGATCGTGGCTGGATTGCTATTTACCAGAACCACTTCCAGCCCTTCTTCTTTTAACGCTTGGCATGCTTGCGTACCGGCATAGTCAAACTCGGCCGCCTGCCCGATAACAATCGGCCCAGAACCGATGACGAGAATTTTCTTCAGTGTTGGATCTTTAGGCATGGACTCCCTCTCCCTTCCGCGCGGCGAACGTATCCATCATTTCGACAAATCGGTCAAACAAGTATCCGGAATCAAGCGGACCGGGCGCCGATTCGGGGTGGTACTGCACTGAGAAAGCCGGATGCGACTGGTGCACCAACCCTTCCACGGTACCATCGTTCAAGGCGATATGGCTGATTTCCAACCCGGTGCCCTTCAATGACTCCGGATTGACGGCATACCCATGGTTTTGCGAGGTGATGACTGTGCGGCCCGTCGCCAATTCTTTGACCGGATGATTGCCACCGCGATGGCCGAACTTCATTTTTACCGTATCCGCTCCACAGGCCAAGGCGAACAGCTGATGCCCCAAACAGATGCCGAACATTGGCACTTTCCCCAACAGTTTGCCGATCATGGTGATCGCTTCTGGCACATCTTTGGGGTCTCCAGGGCCATTGGAAAGCATGATCCCGTCGGGGCGGAAGCGGAGAATCTCTTCTGCTGGCGTGTTGTACGGCACGGAGATCACTTCACAACCCCGTTCTACCAACTCGCGTTGGATATTGTGCTTGGCTCCGAAGTCAACCAACACCACGCGTTTGCCATAGCTTGGCGCAATGTGGATGCTCTTGGTGCTCACGCGGGCGACCTGATCGCGCATCAGCGGTGTGCCCATCTGCTCCATCAGCGCTTCAATCGTCTCATCCCCGGTAGTGATAATGCCCTTCATCACTCCGCTCTGGCGCAACTTGCGCGTCAGCATGCGCGTGTCAATGCCAGCGATCCCGATGATGCCATATTCCTTTAAAAAGGTGGAAAGCGGCATTTCATTGCGCCAATTGCTGGCATACTCGGCGATTTCCCGCACTACCAAACCATGGGCGTACGGGCGGAGCGATTCATTATCATCCCGGGAAATCCCGTAATTGCCGATCAAAGGATAGGTCATTGTGATGATCTGCCCACAATAAGAGGGGTCGGTCAATATCTCCTGATATCCGGTCATGCTGGTGTTGAAAACAACTTCTCCCAGGGAGTTCCCTTCAGCGCCGAACGAAGTGCCGGTAAATAATGTTCCATCTTCCAAAAGCAATCTTGCTTTCATCATTTCATCTCCTCCTTGTCATGCCAGCGCAAGCTCAGATCTCCCGCCAAGTGATTTCACCCTCGAGCAGGGTCAAAACCGGCCATCCTTTTACCTTCCAACCGGCGAAGGGTGTGTTTCGGCCCAGTGACTTAAATGTGGTTGGGTCGATCTCCCGTTCCGCTTCCAGATCGATCACCGTTACATCCGCCGGTTTGCCGACAGCCAATTCCCCATACGGCAAACCGAAGATCTCAGCCGGTTTCCGCGTCATTTTGTCCACCAGCTCCGCCAGGGTTAACACCCCTTTTTGCACCAAGTGGGTGTACAGGAGAGGGAAAGCCGTCTCCAAGCCGACGATACCGAACGGCGCTTTCTCCATGTCCCACGCTTTCTCTTCACTGGTGTGGGGCGCATGGTCGGTGGCAATGATGTCGATCGTGCCATCCTTCAAGCCTTCAATCAGGGCCTGCCGGTCTTGCTTGGATCTGAGCGGCGGATTCATCTTCCACATCGCATTGGGTTCCGGTATATCTTCGTCACACAGCAGCAAGTGATGAGGCGTCACTTCTGCCGTCACTTTTTGCCCACGCTGTTTCGCTTCCCGTACCAAGCGTACGGATTGCTCAGCGCTGATGTGGCACACATGGTAGTGAACTCCGATGTCTTCCGCCAACAAGATGTCACGTCCGACATGGATCGCCTCCGCTTCGGAAGGGATACCTTTCAAACCGTGCTTGGCAGCAAATACCCCCTGATGGACTGAGCCTCCTTTGGCCAACGTGTCGTCTTCGCAATGAGCGACCACCGGCAACCCCAGACTGTGAGCGCGGCGCATCGCTTCTTTCATCATGCGGCTGCTTTGCACCCCAACTCCGTCATCCGTAACCGCAAACACACCAGCTTCTTTCAATCCTTCCATGTCTGTCAACTCTTGGCCCAGTTCTCGCACGGTGATCGCACCGTAGACGAGCACTCGCGCCAATCCAGCCTCTTGGGCACGGCTTAACACTTGCCGCACCGTCTCCGGCGAATCGATCACTGGCCGGGTGTTCGGCATGCAGGCCACCGTGGTGAAACCGCCTTTGGCCGCGGCCGCGCTACCCGTCGCAATCGTTTCCTTCTTCTCAAACCCGGGTTCACGAAAGTGAACGTGCATGTCGATCAATCCCGGAACGACCAATTTGCCGGCAACATCGATCACTTCCGCTTCAGGATCGCTCACATTCTCTGCTATCGTTTGAATCAAGCCGTTGTCAATCAGGATATCGCGTTTATTTATCGTTCCCGTCTGCAGGTCGAGCAAACATCCGTTTTTGATGATCCGTTTCATGCTTTCTCCCCCTCCAGTGCGTGTTCCAGTACCGCCATGCGAATCCACACACCGTTCGATTTCTGTTCAAAAATTTTCGACCGCGGATGTTCAACCACTTCATCGGCCACTTCTACGCCTCGGTTAAACGGGCCCGGATGCATGATGATTGCTTCGGGCTTCATCAAGCGAAGACGCTGAAGTGTCAATCCATATCGTTCATGGTAGTCCTGCTTGGATGTGAACAACTTTTCTTGATGCCGTTCCAGTTGCACCCTTAGCATCATGACCACATCCGCCGTCTGCAACGCATCTTCAAACGGCACATAGGGAGCTTCCCGTTCACAGTCACGGTCGCGCATCGCTTGCGGACCGCTCAAGATCACATGGGCGCCGAACCGCTTCAAACTCCACATGTTGGAGTGCACTACACGGCTGTGGGCGATGTCCCCCACAATCGCCACCGTCTTGCCGGACAAGTCGCCAAAATGTTTGAGCATCGTGTACAAATCCAACAGCGCTTGGGTGGGATGGGCCCAATGACCCGCCCCAGCATTTAGGATTTTGCAACCTACTTCTTGCCTTGCCAGAGCTTTCATTTGCTCCGGATCAGAGTGCCGAATAACGGCCACTTCCACCCCAAGGCTTGCTAAGGTTTTGACGGTATCATACAGGGATTCTCCCTTGGCGGTGCTAGAAACGTCAGGGGTGAAGTTTACCACTTCCATTCCCAGCTTTTTCTCAGCCACTTCAAAAGAAAACCGTGTGCGGGTGCTGGGCTCAAAGAACAAATTAGCTGCGAACCGGCCGCGGTATGGCCCCATGCCCGGACGCCAATTTTCTTCCCAATACCGGGCGCGGGCCAAAATGGCTTTCAACTCATTCAGGGTGAGCTGGCTCGTATCCAGCAAATGTTCCCGTTTCCACTCCTGCGTCATCAACGCCATCTGATCTCCCTCTTTCTGTCAATGTGGCGGGTAGCAAACGCCCCCAACTTGTAGTTACACATTTAAGCTACTTCCGCTTCTTGCGCACCCGCTTGCCTTTGTTGCCGCGGCAAGATTGCATTGAGCACAATCCCTACCACTGTCGCGAGCGCCATTCCTTCCAACTCCAAATGGATGTCGGCAAAGCGCAGAACCGCACCGCCAATGCCGATCACCAGTACGACTGCTGCGATGACCAGATTGCGCCGTTCTCCCAGGTCGATCCGGTGTTCAATCAGCATGCGCAAGCCCGCTGAGGCGATGATGCCGAACAAGAGGATCGATACACCACCCATAACCGGGGTGGGGATGGTTTGGATGAGCGCGGACAATTTCCCAATGAAGGCAAAGCTCATAGCCAGCACCGCTGCGCCCCCGATCACCCAGACACTGAACACGCGAGTGATCGCCATAACACCGATATTTTCCCCATAAGTCGTGGAGGGAGGGCCACCAATCAAAGCCGCCGCACTCACCGCAATGCCATCACCCAACAGGGAGCGGTGCAATCCGGGATCGCGAGTCAAGTCCCGATCCATGATGTTCCCTGTTACAATCAGGTGCCCGATATGTTCGGCCAGCACCACCAGCGTAACCGGCAGCATCACCAACACCGCATGCCAGGATACAACCGGCTTGGTGAATGCGGGTACCGCAAACCATGCCGCTTCTTTCACAGGCGTAAAGTCGACCATGCCCGCCGCGATGGCGATCAGGTATCCCCCGACCACCCCGGCCAAGATGGGGATGATATTGAGGAATCCCCTGCCAAACATACTGGTAACAATGGCGATGGCCAAAGTAGCCAAAGCCACCAAAAAGTTCTCCAGCGAGTAGGTGTGAACCGTCACCGTACCCTGCTCCGGGTCGACAGTTTTGATTGTGCCTTGAATGTTCTGCCATTCTTGCGCCGTTTGCGGCATGTTTTGAATCACATCTTTTTGGCTAGCCATATCAACCGCGGTGCCAGCGAGGGCTAGTCCGATCACGATAACCACCGAACCGATCACCACCGGTGGCAACAGGTGGTCAAGCCACTTGATACCAAACTTGTAGACGACCAGCGCGACCACCCCGTACATAATTCCGATCGCAAAACAGCCGAACAACGCTTCCCCCATGTTCTTGCCACCTTGCGAGACCGTCAGGATGGGAACGATGAAAGCAAATGAAGAACCGAGATAAGCCGGTATTTTCCCTCTGGTCACAATCATGTAGGCAAGCGTCCCCACTCCGCTCGTAAAGAGGGCGACTGCCGGGTTCATCCCAGTCAACAGCGGAACCAACACCGTTGCTCCAAACATGGCAAACAAATGTTGAAAGCTGAGCATGATCCATTCATACCATGCGGGACGTTCATGCACATCCATTCGTATTGTCTTGTCTTTCATCTCACTCCACTCCTTTTCCAGTTCCATAAAAAAAGCGCCTCTTTCGCCCGCATGGCAAAGAGACGCAGCATACCTGTAATGACAGCGCAATTCCGCGTTCCCTTTGCCGGCCTCACGGGACCGAATTAAAAGGGACTTACTTATCGATTTGTAATGCTTACCCGATCTTCTCCTTGATCCACTTCACTTAAGCAGACAGATACCAACTCCGTGCGGGAAGTCGGCACGTTTTTGCCGACGTAATCGGGACGGATCGGCAGCTCACGATGTCCGCGATCGACCAGCACCGCCAACTGGATCATCTGCGGCCGGCCCCGGTCGATCAAGGCATCCATCGCCGCCCGCACGGTGCGCCCCGTGTAGAGTACATCATCCACTAAAATCACTTTTTTGCCAGTGATGTCCGGCACATCCGTCTCTTTCACTTGAGGATGCTCATGCTTTTCAGTAAGATCATCCCGGTACAAGGTGATGTCCAATTCACCGATCGGCATCGTTTTTCCTTCGATGTGGTGAATCCGTTCCGCCAAACGCTGGGCGAGATACGCTCCTCTAGTCTTGATGCCGACCAAGATGCAATGGTCAATGCCCTTGTTGCGTTCCAAGATCTCATGGGCAATCCGGGTTAGCGCCCTGCGGATCGCCGCTTCATCCAGAATCACTTTTTCTTTTTCCAAACCGGTTTCCCCCTCTTTCATCTGATCTTACAGGGCACAAAAAAAGCTTCTTGGCCATCGCTGGACAAGAAGCACTGGAAGACATACTGCACCCATATTAAACCGTGCCCTTGCCAGCCTCTCTGGACTGGATTTAAAGGTTCCCTTCGCTTAGATGTATTATGCATCAGTTGGAAGCGGTTGTCAACAGAAAATGGTTCTATTTCATCTTTAATGTACGAATTAAATTTTCCATATCCGCTGGAAGTTCTGCTTCGATGCGAATCCGTTCACCTGTCCGAGGATGGGTGAAACCGATCACCTTGGCGTGTAGTGCCTGCCCCGTAATCGGATGACTGTTCTTTTTCGGTCCATATACGGGGTCGCCGATAAGCGGATAACCGATGTACTTCATATGGACACGAATCTGATGCGTTCTCCCCGTTTCCAGGCGGCACTCCACTAATGAAGCATTTTTCAGCCGTTCCAGCACAGTGAAATGCGTGACGGCGTGCTTGCTGTTTTTATGAATGACCGTCATCCGCTGGCGATGGTTAGGATCACGTCCCAACGGGGCGTCTACGGTGCCATGCTCATGCGGGATCACCCCGTGCACCACAGCGACATACACCCGTTCAACGGAGTGTTCCTTCAACTGTTCCACCAAGGACTGATGAGCCAAATCTGTTTTAGCCACCATCAACAGACCAGAGGTGTCTTTATCGATCCGATGGACGATGCCTGGGCGAGCCACCCCGCCAATGCCGGACAGCTCTCCCTTGCAATGGGCCAACAATGCGTTGACCAGTGTCCCCGTCTCGTTTCCAGCTCCAGGATGAACCACCATGCCGCGCGGCTTGTTGACCACAATCACATCTTGATCCTCATAACGGATATCCAGCGGGATCGCTTCCGC
The DNA here is from genome assembly GCF_004343255.1 of Laceyella sacchari. GTDB lineage: Bacteria > Bacillota > Bacilli > Thermoactinomycetales > Thermoactinomycetaceae > Laceyella > Laceyella sacchari. The sequence goes on from NZ_SMDD01000003.1 coordinate 214,590, forward strand.
GGCCACCTCCAATTCCGCGATGGGCGGTTCATCGAACACAACCTGATCGCCCTGCTTCAAACGGTAATTGCTTTTCTTCACTTGCCCGTTTACTCGGACAAGCCCGTCGCGGATCCAATCTTGCACCCGCGCCCGAGACCACTCCTCATGAAAAGACGGCAGGAACTTATCCAGCCGCTCTCCTTCATATTCCTCTGTAACTTCCCACTCGTGGCGCTCCACGATGTCCATTGTTTCTGCCATTTAAGAGTCCCTCGCTTCAGACAACGATTCATTCGGTTCAACCGTGGGGCTGATCAAAGTGAGGATGATCAACACGATCACACCGACCACAATCGCTGAATCGGCAACATTAAATATAGGAAATTGATAAGAGCCGAATTGGAAATGCAAAAAGTCGACCACTTCCCCACTCCGCAACCGGTCGATCAAGTTGCCGATCGCTCCTCCCAATATCAAGGAAAACGAGAAGGACATGATTGGACGCTCATGTTTCAGTTGCCATAAATAATACAGCACAAAACCGATCACGATAAAAGTGATGATGATAAATAACCACTGCTTGTTCTGCAAAATCCCAAACGCCGCTCCACGATTGCGGTGCGAGGTGATGTAAAAAAAGCCTTGGAGCACCGGAATCGATTCATACAAGCTCATATGGTGAACCACTAACCACTTTGTCCATTGGTCCAAAATCAAAATGCCGAGTGAGGTAAAAAAATATCTCAACTGTCTTCCTCCTGTCTCCCACAGTCGAACAGTTTCCTTTTTCCATCTGATTGTAGCACAGGGCAATCTGTCCGAACAAGTTGAGACACCCTTTTAACCGATAAAGTCTTGGTCTGGGTCACGAAGGGTCTCTTCGCGATCTTTTTGGCGGTATGCCTGGTTGTGAGTAATCTCGGTGATTTCGGCTGAATTCCCATCCATATCAGTAATCGCAAAGCCTTCGACCAAGTCGATATACCCGCGCTGTTCATTGTGGTCGACTGTCAATTCATTGTAACTGCGGGCTTCTGCAAAAAAATCCGGCGGATTCGACGTCCCATACTGTTCCACTTCCTGCCAAGCATCTTCACCGTCATAAAAATTGTAGTCACTTTCGTCGTGATGGTGATGTCCTGGTTGCACCACCTGTTCTTCAACCGGACGTTTGGCAGAGATGTGGGGATGTGGACGGTGTTCAACACAATATTCAGCTGTCGGCATGGCTTCCAGTCGTTCAAACGGAATTTCTTGACCACATTGTTTGCAAATTCCGTACGTGCCCTGTTCCATCCGGTTGAGGGCTTCTTCAATCTCTTGCAGATGACGTTCATCCGCTTCATTCAAAGCCAAATCCTTGCCACGCTCAAACATCTCCGTTCCCAAATCGGCGGGATGGTTATCGTAGCCAGACAATTCTCCAACTGAGGCGTTCATCCCCGTTGCCGTGCCATAGTTGTCATTATGCGCCATCCGCTCTTCGATTTCTTGCTTTTCTTGTAGCAATTGTTGCCGCAATAGGCCCAACTGTTGCCCGTTCATATTCATGCCTCCCATCAAGTCAATTTGCTTACTGTTTATGCTGTCCCGAGTCGGTTCGATTTCCTCTGGAAATGGGAGGATGGAAAGAGAAAATGAAGCGGGTGAGCAACAATCACCATCACGACCATTTATGCTCAATAGGTATTAGATTATTTCCAATTAACTTTATTTTAATTACACCCTTCCCAAAATACTTTATTGCTGTTATGCTTTTAGGCAATGAAGCGAAAGGGTGGACAAACATGGGCAATCAATTAAAAAAACAACTGCTGCCCCGACACGTACAAATGATGGCATTAGGTGGTGCCATCGGTACAGGCATCTTTCAAGGCAGTTCGGAAACCATCTCCGCCGCCGGCCCCGGGGTTATCATCGCTTATCTTGCTGCCGGAGGCCTCCTCTTCATCGTCATGAGCGCCTTGGCTGAAATGGGGATGGCTATTCCAGGCGTCGATTTGCGTGGATTTATTCACCGTGCATTTGGTTACCGGACATCCTTTATCGTCGGTTGGCTTTACTTTTTTCTCTGGATCATCGTGATGGCGCTGGAAATCGTTGCAGCCGGCACCTTTTTGCATTATTGGTTTTCCAATGTTCCCGTTTGGGCGCTCAGCTTGTTTTCCGCACTCTTTGTCATTTTCATCAATTTGTTTAGCGTGCGCTTATACGGAGAAATCGAGTTTTGGCTTACAGGGATCAAAGTGGTCACGCTGGTTGTCTTCATTTTGTTGAGTGCCGCGTTGATCTTGGGCCTCATCCCTGTTGCCGATCCACCATCGGCAAGTAACCTGACAGCTCACGGCGGATTCATTCCACTCGGCTGGATGGGTGTGATTTCGTCGTTATTGATCGTAATCTTTTCCTATGGTGGCACCGAACTGGTCGGGCTCTCCATCACCGAAATGAAAGACGCCGACCACACCCTTCCCAAAGTGATGCAAGGCGTCATCTATCGCATTTGCCTCTTTTACGCCTTGCCAATCTTGTTGATCACCATGCTGGTTCCATGGGATCAAGTAGGCTCACAAGCCAGTCCGTTTGTGCAAGTGCTCTCTGCGGTAGGACTTAAAGGCGTAGCCCATGTGATGAACTTCATCATGTTGACTGCTGTTATCTCCGCAGCCAACTCGGGCATGTACGCGACCTCGCGCATGATCTATTCGTTGGCGAGGGATGGGGAAGCCCCAGCGCTGTTTACCCGAACCAGTCAGACAGGGGTGCCCGTATTCGGGCTGATGATCAGTGGCGTCGGCCTTTTGTTGGGCGCTGTCGCGGCCTTCATCGCCAAAGACTCTGTCTTTCAATATCTGATGGGCATTCCTGGGCTGACAGTCTTGCTCATTTGGATCTTGATCTGCCTAGCCCAACTCAAGTTACGACCCACATATGACGGACAATTGAAATACCGGGTTGCATTCTTCCCTTATTTGACTGGGCTGACGGTGCTGATTTTGCTCGTCATCTTCGGCTTCATTCTGGCTGATCCGAAAAATCTGGTCAACAATGCCGTCTACCTCAGCGTGGTGGTTGTGCTGACGCTGGCCTCCTTGTTTATTAGGCCAAAAGCGGCATCGCAAACGGTCCGCTCATAACAAAAGCAAAAACGCATCCCCGCCGTGGGGGTGCGTTTTTTTGATTGCTTCTGCATCGCCGGGGCTTACCCTTCTGGCTGCTTCTTCACGCCTTTACAACCTATCCTGCCTTTAACAAGCGCCGATGCCAAATAAAAAAGACCCCATGTTCTAATGGGGTCTTTCATTTGTTGACAATATCCTGCTTAGCCCATTCTCATGCTCCCAGCATGCGTAAGGCCAGCATATTTTATTCGGCAGTCACATCAGGATAATGCTCACGCACAATGTCCACACAACGACTGCACAACTCCGGATGGTCAGCGTGTGTGCCGACAGACGGCAGGATCATGCGGCAACGGTCGCATTTCTCCCCTTCAGCCACTTCTACTTCAACGTGCAATTTCGCTTCCTTGCTTACATCCGCCGAAGCTGGCTTCAACTCCACTTGCGATACGATGAAGAGTTGATCCAATTCTTCAGATTCAGCCAGCAGGGTGGCCACTTCCTCATTCGGGGTTAACACCACTTTGGCCCCCAGCGAGTTGCCGATCAATTTCGCGGCCCGTGCTTCTTCCAACGCCTTTAACACCACATCGCGCAACTCAAGCAAGCGATCCCACTTGACCTCCAACGCTTCATCTGCATACGCAGGATTGCTGACTGGGAAATCGGCCAATTGCACACTGATCTCTGTCACGCCTGGCACGTGTTTCCACACTTCATCAGCAGTGTGCGGGATGATCGGTGCCACCATCGTCACCAAAGCTTGCAACATGTCATAAAGCACGGTTTGCGCGGAACGGCGCACTGGGGCATCATCTGGCAATACGTACAGGCGGTCTTTCAATACATCCAGATAAAACTGGCTCAAGAACACATTGCAGAAGGTGTGCAAGTCCACATATACCTGATGGAAGTCATACTCGTCATACCCTTTGGTCACCCGGTCGATCAACCGTTGCAACTTCGCCAAGGCAAAGCGGTCCAGCTCGGTCAATTGCTCATATGGCAGACGGTCTGTAGCTGGATCAAAGCCATGCAAATTCCCCAGCAAGAAACGGAAGGTGTTGCGGAGTTTGCGATACACTTCAGCGATTTGCTTCAGAATGGCATCCGACAGACGCTGATCCGATTGATAATCGCTAGAAGCAACCCACAAGCGCAGAATATCGGCCCCATACATATTGATCACTTTGGCAGGTTCGATGGTGTTGCCCAATGACTTGGACATCTTGCGCCCTTCACCATCCATCGTAAACCCATGGCTGAGCACTTGCTTATAAGGAGCCTGCCCTTTGGTCGCTACCGCGGTGGACAAGGAAGAGTTGAACCATCCACGATATTGGTCGGAACCTTCCAAGTACAGATCAGCAGGCCAACTCAGATCTTCACGACCCTCCAACACCGCCTTATGGCTGGAACCTGAATCGAACCACACATCCATCGTGTCGGTTTCTTTGCGGAACTCCGTACCGTGGCAAGCCCGGCAGGATTGTCCTTCCGGCATCAATTCATGCACATCTTTGGCATACCAAGCGGACGAGCCTTCGCGTGCAAACAGGTCGGAAATAAATTCAATCGTCTCTTCTGTGATATGGGGCTCGCCACATTTCTCACAGTAGAAGATCGGCAATGGCACTCCCCAGATCCGTTGCCGGGAAATACACCAGTCTCCCCGGTCCGCGATCATGTTGTGAATGCGCAATTCACCCCAGGCCGGCGTCCATTTCACTTTTTTGATCTCATCGAGCATCGCCTGACGGAACCCATCAACCGAAGCGAACCATTGCTCTGTTGCCCGGAAGATGACCGGCTTTTTGGTGCGCCAATCATGTGGATACTGATGCGTGATGAATTGCAGCTTCAACAGGTAGCCACGTTCCGCCAATTTCTCCGTGATCGGCTTGTTGGCGTCATCATAAAACAGCCCTTCAAATCCGGGTGCTTGCGCCGTCAGCCGACCCTTGTCGTCTACAGGGCACAGCACTTCCAAATTGTATTTTTGGCCAACGCGGAAGTCCTCTTCACCGTGTCCAGGAGCCGTATGCACACAACCGGTTCCCGCATCCACCGTCACATGGTCACCAAACACAATCGGGCTTTCCCGATCATACAAAGGATGCTGGCATACCACACCGGCCAAATCGCTTCCCTTGTATTGTGCAACCGTCTTATACTCTGTCAGCTCCGCCACTTTCATCACTTCTTCAACCAAGGCAGTAGCCATCAAGAGTTTGCGGCCATCGGTTTCAACCAAACTATACTCCAATTCTTCATTTAGGCAGATCGCCACGTTGGCCGGAATCGTCCAAGGCGTCGTCGTCCAGATCACCACATAGGTGTCGTCCACAGGCAACACACCATTACCTTGTTTCACCGGGAACATCACATAGATGGAGGCAGAACGCTTATCATGGTACTCAATCTCAGCTTCCGCCAACGCGGTTTCCGAAGTGGGGGACCAATAGATCGACTTCATGCCGCGATAGATGTGACCCTGCTTAACCATCTCACCAAATACGCGAATTTGCGCCGCTTCATATTCAGGCAACAGGGTGATGTACGGATTGTCCCAATCTCCCCGGACTCCCAATCTCTTGAACTGACTTTTTTGCTTCTCGACAAAGGAAAGCGCGTACTCCTTGCATTTCTCACGGAACTCCACCGGATCCACACTGCGACGATCCACTTTTTTCTTGGTCACCACCGCATGTTCAATCGGCAATCCGTGGGTGTCCCATCCGGGAACATAGGGGGCATAATACCCTTTCATCGACTTGTAACGAATGATAAAATCTTTCAGCGTTTTGTTCAAAGCATGCCCGATATGGATGTCGCCGTTGGCATATGGGGGGCCGTCATGCAGAATAAAGCTAGGATTTCCCTTCCGCTTATCAAGCACTTGTTGGTAGATGTTCACTTCTTCCCACCATTTTTGCATTTCTGGCTCCTTGTTCGGGAGGTTTCCCCGCATCGGAAATTCAGTTTTCGGTAGATTGACTGTTTTGCTGTAGTCTGCCATAGAACATGACTCCTTTTATTCTGTTTTCGTTTCTCTCTCTGGACAACGACTTGCGCCATTCATTGGAATATCCCAGGTTCAGATCGGTTCTGACAATAAAAAAAACCTTCTTCATCCTCAAGGGACGAGAAGGTTTCCCGCGGTACCACCCTACTAGCTTTATGTCCTGGCTCAACAGACAACAAAGCCACTTGCACATCCGTAACGTGAATGACGCGGTCGACCTTACTCCAAGGTTCAGGTGACAGTTCCAGGGTGATTTTCGATAGATACTCGGATTAGGCTTTCACCACCCCTAATTCGCTGGAACGCGAGCACATCTATCTACTCTTCCCTTTCCTTACCGTTGGACTCTATTTATTTGAGTAATTTCATCGAACGGTGGCAGGTTAAGCCAGTTAAAACATCGCTTTTTTCTTTAATGTACGGGATTTTCTGCTGCGCAACTCCCGGCGCGGCTCTTCCTCTTCATCCATATAGGTGGCTGCCACTTCATCCAACATGCTGTTGTCAATCACGCTGGTATCTTCCATGTTATGGAATTCATTGGTGTGATACTCTTGCGTTGCGTGGAAGTCCTGACCTGTATGGAAATCCTGTTGACCTGTATGGAAGTCCTGACCTGTATGGAAATCATTGTTGTCAAATTCTTGCGTTGCATACTCTTGGTACCCATGGGATGGTTGCTCCAACAGAAGCTCCGTTGGTTGGCTCTCGGCATACTGCTCGATTTGCTTCCCTTTCTCTTCCAAACCTTGCTCCAATTCCTCCAAGGATTCCCAATCGGAGTTTTCCAAGATATCCAAATGGGATTGCACCAAGGTGCGGAAACGGGCGCGGTATACTGTCGCTTTCTGTTTGAGATCAAGCAATTCGCTGTGAATGGCGCGGGCTTTTTGCAACGCCTCGTTGATGATACGGTCTGCGTTTTTCTCCGCTTCTTGCACGATCAACTCGGCTTCTTTTTTGGCGTTCAAGCGCACTTCTTCCGCCACTTCTTGTGCCACGCGAATCGACTTGTGAATGCTTTGCTCCATGGAAGCCAGTGTTGCCGCAGGTGGTTGCATCGGCATCGGCTCCGAATAACGGGGCATCGGTGCTTGCGTCGGTTGCGGTTGCATCTGTTGCATTTGTTGCACCTGCTGCACCGGTTGTGGTTGCGGACCCGTTTGGAACATGGATTCGCCTTCCATCAAGCGTTCGATCTCCGCTTGCAACTCTTCCACTTGCTGTTCCAACTCCAGCTTCTCGCGGGTCAGCAATTCAAAATCTTTGATAATCTGATCAAGAAATTCGTTTACTTCATCTACATCATATCCACGGAACGATCTTTTAAACTCTTTATTGTGTATATCATAAGGCGTTAGCGGCATCATCCGCACCTCCTGGACAAATACAATCTTTTCTATTCGACAATATTACCAAATATCCCGCCGAAATTCTATAAGCGACTTTCAAAAAAGACTTGACATTCATGCGAATTCCACCAAGTCTAACCAAATGCGCCCTTTTTTGGTATTGCCGCCAATACTTTCGACATATAACCGTCCGAATCCTCTAAGTGAAAGCAGATCCCCTTGCGCAACCGTAAAGTCAGGCTGATCTACAATCTTATAATTGGCTTTGCACTTTCCACTTTTTATGAGTTGCGCCACCTTTGACCTGGAGATCCGAAACCCTTCGGCAAGCACCGCATCGATGCGCAGGGAAGCAACTGTAACCGCGTGCACCCTCTTCTTTTGCGAGGGATGAGCCAGTTCATCGCGAGCAATCGTTCTTATGTTAACATGCTCGCGACCGATTTGTCCAACTTGCATCAGGAGCAATCCCTCCAGTTCAGAAGCGGCAACCAGGTCGCATCCGGTGTCATGAGGAAGGATGTCCCCCAGCTTTTCCCGCTTGATGCCTAGCCCGAGAAGCGCCCCCAATACATCGGGGTGTTCCAATTTCTTTCCACTATTTGCTTCTATGCGCAAGTACGTGAGCCCAAACATCTCAGGGTCTTCCACAACGTAGTCGGGTGCGATAAACACACGGCGGCGCTCCGCATCCGCATGCCCGCCATCCGACCATACATTCAGGTCGGGTTGGCGCCGCACCACCATGTTGACAATGTCCCGCTCGCGAGGATCGAGGAAATTGGTCAACACCGTTTGGTGCTGATGCGCCACTTTCCACGCCCAATCAAGTGCACGTTCAACCACGATCCGCTCCTCTGGGCGGAAGTGCATGAACAATGTTTCCTTCTCTCGTCTCACTTTATCAGATCACCCAACTGATGATGGTCATGACGCCCAATCGGATGAAATGGAGGGCGAATAACGCCACAATCGGCGAGATGTCAATAAAACCGATCGGCGGGATGAATCGGCGAAAGACTGACAAGTACGGTTCTGACAAGCGCGCAAGCAATTGTCCGACGGGGGATTCATACACCTGCGGCAACCATGACGCAAGGATGTAAATAATCAGCACAAATTGGTAGATGGTAAATAACGTGTCAACCACTTGATAAATCAACATGAGCTTTCTGTTCACCTCAAATCTTTTAGCTCATCATCTTTCAGGAAATCGGTGATCGAGCCCGTGATATCCACGTTGGCCGGGGTGCAAATAAAAATGTTGTTGCCCAACTTTTGAATATTGCCCCCTAAAGCATATACTGTTCCGCTCAAAAAGTCGATGATGCGCACGCCTTGATCACGACGGACGAGTTGGAGATTGACAACAACCGGACGATGGCTTTTCAGGTGATCTGCGATTTCGGGAGATTCTTCATAGCTACGGGGTTCAAACAAGACGAGGCGGATGTTTTTTTGCGTGTGCAAGGATACGATATTGCTCCTCCCTTTTAGATGACGGCTTGTCCCATCTTCATGTTCAAGCTCATCATCATCGTATGAATCGTCGTCTTCGCTCACACCGAAAAAGCCCATGATCTTCTCCATGAAAGTCATTGATTTCGCCTCCTTCAAAGGCTACCGTCCCCGTTTGCCTCCTCCAACTAACACAGATCCAAGCCGGACCCATGTGGCCCCTTCTTCAATCGCGATCTCAAAATCTTGAGACATGCCCATGGACAAATGAGGCACACGTAAACGGGGCTGGTCTAACCGTTGTAATTGTTTTTGCAACCGCTTCAGTTCGCGGAAGATGGGCCGTACTTCCTCCGGATTTTCGACGATGGGCGCCATGGTCATCAGTCCGGCCACCTCAATCGTAGAATAATTCGCCACTTCTTTCGCAAATTCTTCTAATTCTTTCGGGGAAATTCCAAATTTGCTTTCTTCACCCGACACATTCACCTGCAAAAAACAGGACAAAGGCTCAGCTTCTTTTTGACGCACCCGGCGGTCAATCTCCTGCGCCAGGGAAATCCGATCCAGTGAATGCAGGTATTGGAACCGGCCGATGATCTCTTTTACTTTGTTGCGTTGCATGTGTCCGATGAAGTGCCAAGTGCCACGGTCGCCGAGCACTTTCCATTTGGGAACAGCGTCCTGTACCTTATTCTCCCCGACATGGGTTAGGCCTAAGTCAAGCAAGCGGGCGGTATCCTCCACATCGCTGTATTTGGTGACAGCCACCACCCCGATTTCGCGCGGATCCCGGTTAGCCCGCCGGCAAGCTGCTTGAATACGCTCTTGCACCTTTTCCCAATGTTTACCAAATTCGTTCATGAGAATCACCTTTCCTGCTTTCCGATCCAAGCGACCATCCGTCCCGTTTTTCCTTTGTCCCGGCGGTGGGAGTAAAAGTAGGAATGATCGCAACTCGTACACCATTTGCTTACAGCCATATGCTCAGGCAATATCCCCGCCTGCAAAAAAATTTCGGCATTGGCTCGCTTCAAATCACATTGCCACCTGCCGGGAACATGACTCACCGCAATCCGCTCCAGCGCCTCTTGGCTGTGTATCGCTTCACGCATCGGGCCTATCACCCGTTCATCAACCTCATAGCAACAAGGCCCGATCGACGGACCGATAGCCACCCATATCTCTTCTGGCTTCGCGCCTTGTTCACAAAAACGTTTAATCATGTGGGCGCCAATTTGGCCAACCGTCCCTTTCCAGCCGGCATGAGCCACTCCCACCAAGTCTGATTGCGGATGATAAAAGTACAAAGGCACACAGTCGGCGAAATACGCTGCCAACAAAACACCTGGCTCACGGGTAAAAAGGCCGTCAGTCTCTTGGTAGGCGGTTTGGCGTCCGTCCTTCCCTTTGCCGCGATCCGCCGCCGACACTTGTTCAATATGTACGCCATGGACTTGTTCCGCGCAGGTCCAAGCATCAAAGGAAAAGTCCAGTTCTTCGCTCAATTCCCGGCGGTTGTCCACCACTTGCCGCGGCCGATCTCCCACGTGGAGTGCATAATTGCGGCAGTCGGCATCTTCGCCCGCCCTTCTCGCACTGAAACCGACACGGAGGTGCGGAAATTGATTCTGCCACGCGGTCAGCTCAAACATGGGCACTTTGTTGTCACGGTATTGAAATGGTTCCATACACTCCCCCCCCCTTCGTTTCATATTACCATATCTTCCATTGTCAACAAAGGAGGCGCAATCCGCCTCCTCCAGCGCTTTTCCCGGCCCGCTGCAACTTTTAATCGACAGCGGCCTCATCCGGCAAATAATAACCGCGCCGCTCGACACTCTCTTCCAAACGTACCAAAATCACATCCGAACCGATCTTCACAATTTGCCGCCATGGGATGACCCATTCGTGGCCACTGCTAACAAAACCAAACCATTTGCTTTCACCCGGCACAACAATGGCATGAATCACGCCCCGTCGCAAATCCAAATCCAAGTCGTAGATTTGGCCCAATTTACGACCATCAGCAATATTGACGACATCTTTCGCCTGCAACTCTGATATTTTCACACGTCTCCCCACTTTCCGCACAATGGTTATTTCTATATGTATATGTGCGGATTCCCGTAAATGTACGGCCTATTTCCATACAAAAGCCCAATCTTAGGCGATTGGGCTTTTGAGCAAGCATAGGCTTGCGAATCTATTCTATTTAGGTGATAAACTTGTTCATCTGAGCAATGGCCGCTTTCTCCAGGCGAGAAACCTGAGCTTGGGAAATCCCTATTTCTTCAGCCACTTCCATCTGCGTCTTACCTTCAAAAAAGCGCATGGACAAAATCATTTTTTCCCTGTCATTTAACTTGCTCATCGCTTCATTTAAAGCGATTCCTTCCAGCCACTGGGCATCTCTGGACTTTTCATCGCTCAATTGATCCATGACGAAAATGGGATCGCCACCGTCCTGATACACCGGTTCAAACAAAGAAACCGGATCTTGGATGGCGTCCAATGCGAACACCACATCTTCCTTAGGCACGTTTAACGCACGTGAAATTTCCAAAATCGTGGGTTCACGCGAATGCAGATTTGTCAACGAATCCCGAACTTGCAACGCTTTGTAAGCGATGTCTCGTAACGATCGGGACACACGGATCGGATTATTATCACGCAAGTATCTTCTGATCTCGCCAATAATCATGGGCACGGCATAGGTAGAAAATTTGACGTTCTGGCCGAGATCAAAGTTGTCAATCGCTTTCATCAATCCGATGCAACCAACCTGAAACAGATCATCCACGCATTCCCCTCTATTGTTAAAGCGTTGGATTACACTCAATACCAAGCGTAGATTCCCATTGACCAGTTTTTCGCGCGCGGAACGGTCACCCGCTTGCAGCTGTTGAAACAGCACCCGCATCTCCTGATTTTTAAGAACGGGGAGTTTAGAAGTATCAACGCCGCATATCTCCACTTTGTTTCGCGCCATGAATTCCCCTCCTCAGGCTGGAACTAATTTTCAGTATGTCCTGAGGAAGGGGATTTATAATAAGAAGGAAATTAAACCATTTTATTGAATTCTTTACGCAATCTCTTAATAATTCTTTTCTCCAAACGGGAAATGTAAGACTGCGATATCCCGAGCATGTCAGCTACATCCTTCTGGGTCTTCTCTTCGCCGCCATTTAACCCAAAACGCAACTCCATGATTTTACGCTCCCGATCTGATAGATTCGACAGCGCCGTCCGCAAAATCTTGCGATCTACTTCATCTTCAATGTCGCGGTAGATAGTGTCATTCTCTGTGCCTAGCACATCTGACAACAACAATTCATTCCCGTCATAGTCTGTATTAAGCGGCTCATCAAAAGAAACTTCTGAACGAATTTTGTTGTTGCGCCGCAAAAACATGAGGATTTCATTCTCAATGCATCGGGAAGCATAGGTAGCCAGCTTGATTTTCTTGGTGGGATCAAAGGTGTTGACGGCTTTAATCAGGCCAATCGTGCCGATCGAGACCAGATCTTCAATGTGAATCCCGGTGTTTTCAAATTTGCGTGCAATGTAGACCACCAGCCGCAGATTGCGCTCAATGAGCAAAGCCCGAACAGCGGAATCCCCGCTCGGTAACTTTTCCAACAGATGTTCTTCTTCCTCCCGGGTCAACGGCGGAGGCAGGGCCTCACTCCCGCCGATATAATAAACTTCTTCCCCTTTCAAGCCGATTTGCATAAGTAGACGGTACCAAAACAATTGCACCGCCAATCTCCATTTGACAAACATCCTCATACCCCCCCAACGATTTGTTCTATCTGCTCCCGCGGCTCAAGATCATAACAGGACGGATGAATAATCGCTTGGTAAGTCCCATCAGACGAAAGGCGCCCGACATCTATACCTATGAGAATTTTTTTGATTTTATGCCACTGATTCCCCTGCAAAATTTCCACAACATCCGGTTTGATGGCGATCATCATCTCCTGTTCTTTCCCCGCGGCCCGATATGGGATGACTCGAATCCGGTTTATCCAAGCCGCCGGCAAATTGGACCAGCCCGCTTCCCAATCCCACTGGCGCAACATCTGTTCTAATTCTTCCGGAAAACAAACTTTCAACCGATCCAGTTCCACAATCATCACCGGCGTCCGGGTAATTGGATCACGCAGTTGGTTTCCGGTGTCAACAAGCCCGACACATTCCAAGCAGTGCTGGTTGAGATGGATGCGAACTTCGGTCATGTACTGTTGAATCCGATGATTTTCCTTCAATGAACGCAACGAAAACCTGGTGTACAGCCACACAAGCGGAAATCCACACAAAATGAGGGCCCATGATACAGGAGAACCCCAGCCCTGAGCAGAGTGGGTCAAAAACAGCCCACCAGCCACTTGGCTGTCTCCTGTAATGACATAATGAAAAGCGATCATCGCTCCGCCGGCGATAAAGCAAACCAAGTAAAAAACCCCGAGATTGCGAATAAACGCCAACGGGTGATGAAATCCATACGCGATCCCCACCATCGCCAAAGAAACCAAGATTTTGACTGGAAAGAAATACGCCAACGCAAATTGCGGCCATAAGTGCAACATCGAATAGGCGCCACCCACGCACGCGGCCAGCAACAACCGCCAAACTTTGGTCGGTTGTTTGCGAATACCCGCCGTCAACCACAACAGCAAGTAATCAATGGTTCCGTTGAGGAGGAAAATCATATCGGCGTAAACAACCATGCCCTTCCCCCTTCAGATTGAAGTGAAATCAGTATATCCCAAGCTTTGGTTCAAAGTCTGTCGCTTCTTGGATTGGTTCTTTGACTTGTTTCGTCGAACGCTGTGGTTCACCGCCAACTCCTGCCGGCATCCCTGCTCATGTCATGCTGGGAACCTCTGCTAACGTGCCAGCTTCGTCCTGCACTCAAGATTGGAAAAGCCCAACAAAAAAAGAGATACCTGTTTAAGGTATCTCCTCGCTGATTGACAAGCAGCCTGATTCCGGGCGAGCCGTGGTCGTTTCCTGGAACAACACTCCCACTTGATGCAAAGCTTCCCGTCTTGGCTCGCTCTGCTATTTTTTGCGGTTGCGCAAGAATGTCGGTACCTCCAAATGCCCGTAAGGATCGATGAAATCATTATTTGTGTTTTGCTTTTCCTTTTCAACACGGCTAAATGGGGAGAAAGTCGGCTCTTCTTTTTGCGATTGCTGATTGACAAACATCGGCTTGCTTGATTTGGGGGGTTGTATCGAAATGTGTTTCTCTTGTTGCTCATGGTCAAAGCCCGTCGCGATCACCGTAACCAAAATCTCATCTTTCAAGTCTTCATTGATCACCGCACCGAAAATCATGTTAACTTCCGGATGAGAGGCTTGCGTCACGATATCGGCCGCTTCATACACTTCGTACAAACTCAAGTTGGTTCCACCGGTAATATTCATCAGTACCCCGCGTGCACCATCGATAGATGTTTCCAACAATGGGCTGCAAATCGCCTTTTTGGCTGCTTCCGCTGCGCGGCTCTCGCCCGTTGCCGACCCGATACCCATCAGTGCGGAACCACGTTCAGTCATAATCGTACGCACGTCGGCGAAGTCCAAGTTAATCAAGCCAGGAACGGCAATCAAATCGGAAATCCCTTGCACACCTTGCCGCAAGACGTTATCCGCTTCACGGAACGCCTCCAGCATGGGCGTGTTTTTGTCGACAATATCCAACAACCGGTCGTTGGGGATGACGATCAACGTGTCCACGTTCTCTTTCAACGCGGCCACCCCTTGTTCAGCTTGGCTCGCCCGCCGTCTTCCTTCAAAGGTAAACGGCTTGGTGACCACGCCGACGGTAAGTGCGCCCAACTCCCGAGCGATCGAAGCGATTTCCGGTGCAGCCCCCGTTCCTGTTCCGCCTCCCATACCCGCAGTAACAAACACCATGTCTGCGCCTTTCAATACATTTTCAAGCTGCTCCCGGCTCTCTTCGGCCGCTTTTTTGCCAATCTCCGGCTTGGCACCAGCCCCCAAGCCACGTGTCAGCTTCTCCCCGATTTGCAAACGGATAGGGGCTTTGGCACGGCTGAGCGCTTGGGCGTCAGTGTTAACGGCGATGAATTCGACTCCTTGCACTCCCGCTTCGATCATGCGGTTAACCGCATTGCTACCGCCACCACCCACACCGATCACTTTAATCTGGGCGATTTGTTCCATTTCCAGATCAAAATCTAACATGATCTTGTCCCTCCAATACAATCTCTACTGATGTAACAATAATCAAATGACCTAGATGAATTCACTTAACCAACTCTTCACTCTCTCTAACGCAGAAGGCGGCCGTTTCCCTTTCTGTCGCGGAGGGTGGGCAGGTCTCGGGTTGGTCGGCTGGAGCACGCCCCGTTTCTGCAGATAGTGGATCATCCCCACCCCTCCCGTATACGCTGGCTCTTTGACACCGATGTTTTTGGGGACAGCGATGCGTACCGCGGCACCCAATTGGCTCTGGGCGACATGAATGATCTGTTTGGTGGCCATGACCCCCCCTGTTAACACGTACCCTCCAGCGGGCTCATCGGAAAATCCCATTGCTTTAACTTGCTGCTTGATCAGATGAAACATCTCCTCCAACCGGGGTTCGATGATTTGCGAGAGTTCCAGCTGGGTGACCGTTCGCTCACGCGTCGTGCCGATCGTTTGCACTTGAAATGTTTCATTTACATCAGCAAAATCCTTGCTGGCCACACCGTATTTGCATTTCACTTCTTCCGCGGTGCTAGTCTGCGTTCGTAAGCCGATGGCGATGTCATTGGTGATGTACTCCCCACCGATGGGAATCACCGAAGTGCCGGCCAAATGTCCCTGTTGGAACACCGTCAACGTCGTCGTCCCACCGCCGATATCAGCCACGACCACGCCAAGGTTCTTCTCATCCGTGGACAGACAGAGTTCGCTGACCGCCAATGGCAGGAAAACCATGCCCGCGATGCTCAAATTCGCGCGTTCGATGCATCTAAGTAAATTTTCGATAATCGTTTTCGCTCCGGTGACAATGAGCGCGTCTACCTCCAAACGAACGCCGATCATCCCATTCGGATCTCGGATATCATCTAATCCATCAACGATGAATTGTTTCGGAACCACTTCGACAATTGCCCGTTCCGGCGGTATGGCAATGACACGGGCTGCCTGTAAAACACGGTCAATATCATGATAGCCGATCTCTCTGTCTTCACTGGCCACTGCTACCACACCATGACTGGGTTGCAATGAGACATGATGCCCAGACACTCCGATATAGACTTCCGAAATCTCTATTCCAACCATGCGTTCGGCATGGTCTACCGCTTCACGAATGGATTGAACCGCCTGATCGATATTGATGATGGCTCCCTTTTTCATCCCCAGTGAATCAGCTGTTCCAACACCAACAATGTGCGTTGTTCCGTCCGGATTGATTTCTGCTACGATAACACGAACCTGTGATGAGCCTAAATCCAAAGCAATCACAAAATCTTCATTGCTCAATCCTGGGCACCTCCTTGCCCGAGAAGTAAAACTCTGTTTGAATAAAGAGATCTGTAAGTAGGGAAAGGGAGGAAATACTTACAAACCATATTCAACAGCCGGGGGAATTTCCCCTCTTAAAACTGTTCATTTTTCTTCCTCAAACTTACATATTTTCCCAATCATGGAAATATCCTCATTCCGTCTCCGATTGAAGTTGGGGCTTCCCTAACCTCTCCGGTGCAAACCAGATGCTCTCCAACAAGTAGATCGCTCCTGGCGGATGCTGGTAAAATGAGGGATAATATTGACATTTGTCAGCTAATTCTTTAGCTCGGACATAAATCCGATGTTGTCTGTCACTCTGGATTTCCACCTGTTCCGCATCGGTAGCGGCAGGGGATATGGTGATAAATTTTTTGCGTATTGGTTCGGGCAATCGAGCAATTTGCTTTACTGCTGAGGTGAAAGTCGGGTTCATGCGGGCCCATCCCCTGAAAATCGGCTGATGCGGCCGATTCGTCAGATAGGGCCTTGCGGCAAGTATCGTTCCATTTGAGAGTATGGGCAGGAGTTTTTGATCATTTGTTTCGAATATTGCGACGGGAGGCCACTCTTCTACTCGTATGTACACCTGATTGGGAAAGCGTGTGACCACGCTGGCTCTTTTCACTTCAGGCAACTGCATAAGCGCTTGCTCTGCACGTGCGCCATCGATGCTGAAATAAGAAATTCCTTTTTTCATCCGTGTTTTCGCCAATATTTCATCCGCTTTCACCAGATGATGACCACTGATATGGATCGTTTCTATTTTGCTAAGCGGTGAACGCAAGAATAGGATAAATAACATTCCCAAAAAAAACACAAAGATGAACACGAACAACCAGGGTGCAGGGGAACGTCTTCTTCCTACCCGTGAGCGAAAGTGAGGAATACGCTCATCCATGGTAGTGACTCCTTTCCACAACACCAATCGTCTGTCTGTTCATTCACACTAAATCTTATAGTCTTCCCTATATATTACCACAAACAGCCGGGGCTCACATGAATTTTAACACAAAAAACAGAAGCACGGGATGTGCTACTGTTTTTTCAAGGCCACTCTATGAATTTGTCCTCCCAGTTGGGCGATCACTTCATCGAGCCGTTCATATCCCCGATCGACATGTTCAACTCCGGCAACTACCGATCTTCCTTGCGCGTTTAGCGCCGCGATCACCAGAGCAGCACCGGCGCGCAAGTCTGTCGCGCATACATGGGCGCCCTTCAGCCGTCTGACACCGTGAACTGTCACGGTATCCCCTACCAGCCGAATCTCGGCCCCCATTTTTTTCAATTCCTCCACGTGCTTCAAGCGGGAATCGAAGATTTTTTCCGTCACGCGGCTTGTTCCCTCACACAAGGTGAGTAGCGTTAGCATTTGCGGTTGCATATCCGTCGGGAAACCCGGATAAGGAGTGGTGACGATGTGCGGAATGCCATTTAGCTTTCGATCTGCCTTTACCCGCAATCCCCTCTCTGCCGTTTCAATGGCGAGCCCGGTCTGTCGCAATGGTTCAATGACACTTTCCAGATGTTCTGGCACCACGTTGTCAAGCTCCACCTCACCGCCAGTTGCTCCGGCCGCAATGATCAACGTTCCGGCGACGATCCGATCTGGCATGACCGAATGATTCGTAGCCTGCATCTTCGGGACCCCTTGAATGACGATGGTAGACTCACCCGCCCCTTGCACTTTGGCTCCCATCTTATTGAGAAACGCGGCTAAGTCGACAATCTCCGGTTCGCGCGCGGCATTGGTGATCACGGTTTCTCCCGTGGCACACACTGCGGCCATCATGATGTTCTCAGTCGCTCCAACACTGGGGAAGTCCAGGGCAATTTCTGCCCCCTTCAACTCAGGAGCACTACACGCGATGATATCCCCTTCTTCCACCACATTCACTCCCAAACAAGCCAATCCTTTCAAGTGTAAATTGATCGGCCGTTTGCCAATGGCGCATCCTCCGGGGCGTGACACGGTCACTTTGCCCAATCTTGCAAGCAAGGGCCCCATCAGAAAAATGGATGAGCGGATACGGCTCATCAGCTCATCCGGAATGTGGGTTTGATTGAGCCCGACCGTATCCACAGTAACCCGGTGCCCGGCGCGTTCCACTTTGGCGCCAAGGCTTTCCAAGATGCGGCACATCGCATCGATGTCCGTCAGTTGGGGCACATCGTGAATTTCGTACGTTCCGGCAGCGAGCACGGTGGCCGCCAAGATAGGAAGGGCTGCATTTTTCGCTCCTTGTACACGCACCCGCCCCGTTAATGGCGTTCCACCTTCGATGACAAATCCTTCCAATATGTCACCTCCGTTTACGCTTCACCCACCACCTGCACTTCAGGCTCCAACACCACCTGGTATTTTTCTTCGATTGTCTTCTTCACATAAGCAATTAAGTTCAACACATCTTCCGCCGTCGCGTTGCCGCGGTTGATGATGAAGTTCCCGTGCATCTCGGACACTTCCGCATCCCCAATCCGGTACCCTTTGAGCCCGGCTTCCTGAATCAGCCGTCCCGCATAGTCGCCAGGAGGATTACGGAAAACACTGCCCGCACATGGATATTGCAGGGGTTGGGTCTGTCTGCGGCGATCTTTGAACTTGGCCAATTGGGCCGTGATTTCTTCCTTGTTGCCCCGTTCCAGACGGAAAGTGGCTTCAGTGACAATCCCCTTCATCTCCGTTTGCAAAATAGAAGTCCGGTAACTAAACGCCATTTCCTCATTGGAAAGTGTCACCCATTCGCCTGATTCCAAAAGCACCTTCGCCGATTCCAGCACGCGGGCTATCTCTGAACCGTGTGCCCCGGCATTCATGTAGACGGCGCCCCCAACATTGCCCGGAATGCCCCCAGCAAACTCCAATCCGGTCAAGCCTTGTTTGGCGGTCATCGTGGCCAGCAGGATCGTGGAATACCCTCCTCCCGCAACCACTTTGGTGCCGTCGATCGAAAGACTGTTAAATCCTTCGTCCAGCTTGAACACAACACCGCGAATGCCCCCGTCGCGGACGAGCAGGTTAGAGCCTCGACCAATCGCGCGCCAAGGCAACCGATGCTCTCTTACAATCCGCATCGCTTTCTCCAACCCTTCTTCATTGCGCGGATAAATCAACATGTCGGCGGGTCCGCCCACTTTCCATGTGGTATGGCGGGACAACGGTTCATTTTCTCTTACATCGGTCACACCCGCTAACTTCAATTCCTCGATCACTTGCTTCATTTGCTATGTCCCCCCTCACCAAACATCTCCGACTGCAACCCAACCGACAGTGGTTTACCACAGTTTATGCCAGTGCGCAGGCAATGTGACAAAAGCCCACTGGCTTGCATGCGCTTATTAAAAGCGGGCTGTTGCAATTTTCTCCAATTCATCTACTAACACCTCAGCTGCTTGCGGCCGTCCCAACCGACGTGCCGCTTCACTCATATCATGATGTTCTTCCGGATCTTCAAGCAGGCGTTTAATTTCTCGCCACAGCGTCTCTCCGGTCAATTCGCTCTCCAACAGCATTTTAGAAGCACCCTGCTCTTCCAACCATCGCGCATTGGCTTCCTGATGGTTATTTGCCACATAAGGCGAAGGAATCAATACCGAAGGCAAGCCCAGCGCCGTCAATTCCGCCAAGGTGGAAGCACCAGCTCGTCCCACAACAAGAGTGGTCGCCGCAAGAATGTCCGGCATATTGTACAAAAACGGCTTGACGGACAGGTTGGGGTATTCTTCTATCGGAATCCGTGAGCGGATGGCGTCAAAATGAACTTCCCCCGTGACATAGACAAAATGCACATGGGGAAGTTCTTTCATCCGGTCCACCATCTGCAGGACCGCTTCATTGATCGCTTTGGCACCGCGGCTACCGCCGAACAGCAAGACAATCGGCTGATGCACATCGGCAATCCCCAATGATTTGCGTCCTTGGGTGGCACTTGCCTGCACCACCTCGGTCGCGCGGGGATTTCCCGTAAACACAATGCGGTTGGCACGCCCCAGATATTTTTGTGACTCCTCTAGGCTGATCGCCACCACATCCACATATCGGGACAAAAACTTCGTCGTCATTCCCAACACGACGTTTTGCTCATGGATGAGCGTAGGAATTCCCATGCGGTGGGCGGCATATACCGGTGGTCCGCTAACGAAACCGCCCGTCCCCACAAACACATCCGGCTGGAATTCCTTTATGTATGCTTTGGATCGTTTAACTGCGCTGATGAATGTACGAATCGTGTTTACATTTTTCCAAGAAATGCTCCGTTTGAATCCTTGAACCTCTATTGTATAGTAATGAATGTTCCCTTCTTTGGGAACAATTCGCGATTCCAGTCCATCTTCTGTTCCAATATAAGCAATTTCTACATCAGGATATCGTTTCTTCACTGTGCGCGCAATGGCTAATGCTGGATAAATATGTCCACCCGTTCCACCACCAGATAGCAAAATGCGCTTCATCCTCTCTCCTCCTCACCCGAATCATCTGTTTGAAAACCGGGACAAATTCAGCAAAATCCCGACGGCCGCCAACGTCAATGTCAGCGATGACCCCCCGTAACTCAAAAACGGCAAAGTGATGCCGGTCACGGGAAAGGCTCCTGATACCACGCCGATGTTTATTACTGCTTGAATCATAATCATCGCCGTAATCCCCATCGCAACCAAACTGGAAAACAGATCAGGTGATGTAATGGCCACGCGCACGCCGCGCCACACGATGATTGCAAACAACAAGATCACTGTTGCGGCGCCAATAAACCCAAGCTCTTCAGCCAAAATGGAAAAAATGAAATCAGTATGCGGCTCCGGGAGATAAAGGTGCTTCTGTTTGCTCATTCCCAATCCCAATCCGAGCAATCCTCCCGGCCCGATCGCATACAGCGATTGAATTAATTGATAGCCGGCACCCAGCGGATCTTCCCAGGGGTTGAGAAATGCCACGATCCGTTGGATTCGATAAGGAGCAGCCAGCACGAGACCCACGAAACCCACAATTCCCAACAGCATAAAGCCCACCAGGTGTTTCATTCGCGCGCCAGCCGCAAAGATCAGGACGAGACCCGTCCCCATCAGGACAGTTCCCGTCCCCAAATCCGGTTGTAGCATAATGGCTCCGAAGGCCAGGCCCAGCAATATCAGCCCAGGCACAAACCCTTTGGCAAACGATTCGATGGGGAATCCGGGTTTTGCGTACATCCTTGACAAATAAGCGATCATCGCCAATTTCATAAACTCCGAAGGTTGGATGCTAAACGCCCCGATCCCCAGCCAGCTGCGCGCTCCGTTGCGCAAGATGCCGACACCCGGAATCAATACGACAATCAATAAAACAAAACAGATGATAAGGCCGGGTTTTGACCACTCATAAAACTTCTGAGGATCCAGCCGAGAAATCCATAACATCGCGAAAACGCCCAAGGCGGCAAACAAAAATTGCCGTTTGGCAAAATAAAAGGCATCTCCGTATTTGTGATAAGCAAATGCAGCGCTCGCGCTGTAAACCATCAGGACACCGATGGATAATAAGAGCAAGATCGCAACAACAATCACATAATCGGGAGAAGTCCGTACACTTTTCATGGGCGTTTTCACCTCTTACAGATTTGGGCAAGCTTCTTATACTTGAAGCCTATGCACGGCTTGTTTAAATATGCTACCCCGCTCTTCAAAAGAGGTGTATTGGTCCCAGCTGGCACAAGCCGGTGACAAAAGCACCACATCTCCGTCTTGAGCCAGACCAGCGGCCCTGCTCACCGCTTCTTCCAAATTATCGACTACCTGCACGGTTGGCACCCCGGCATCGCGTCCACGTTCAGCCAAAATCGACTTGGATTGTCCATAAGTGATGACAGCTTTAGCGCGGCCACGTAACACCGGAACCAGCTCTTTGAAATCAACACCGCGATCCAAGCCCCCGCCAATCCACACGACTGGCTCTGTGAAAGCCTCCAGCGCTTTGATAGCCGCCTGGGCATTGGTCGCTTTAGAGTCGTTGTAATAACGTACACCGTTGATGGTCGCCACATATTCCAGCCGATGTTCCACGCCGTGAAATTCGCGCAACGTTTGCGCCACTGCATCAAGCGTGGCCCCAGCGGCCAGTGTGATCGCAGCAGCTGCCAAGGCGTTTTCCAAATTGAAATCGCCATGTAGCGCAACTTCATCCACAGGCAAGATCGCCTGCGTCTGACCTTCGTTAATCACGTAGATTACACCATCTTGTACATAAACCCCCTGCTCCACCGGGGCAGTGCGGCTAAACCACCAAATATCGCTGGAAATCGTCTTCGCCACTTCCCGGCAAACCGGTGAATCGGCGTTTAAAACAGCAATGTCTCCGGCTTCTTGGTTGGCAAAAACCTTGCGCTTCGACGCCAAATAATCTTCCATGGTTTCGTGATAATCGAGGTGAGCCGGAAATACGTTTAACAAAGCTGCAATACGTGGGCGAAATTGATCGGTTCCCTTCAATTGGAAACTGCTCAATTCGGCGACCAACCATTCGTCGCTTGTCACCTGTTCCACCACATCGGCCAACGCTTGACCAATGTTGCCAGCTACAGTGCACTTCACTTGGGAGCGCGTCAAAATCTGCCCTACCAACGACGTCGTGGTCGTCTTACCGTTAGAACCAGTGATGCCAATCATCGGCGCCTCAGACAACGCGCCCGCGATTTCCACTTCTGTCACCACGGGCACACCGGCCGCCAACGCCTGCTGAACAGGCTTGGCCCGGTAAGGGATGCCCGGATTTTTGACCAGCATTTCTACTTGCTCATGAATCAAATCATCAGGATGCTTACCGCAAATGACCGGAATGCCGAGCGCTTCCAGCTCACTCGCTTCTGGGCAAGCCGAGCGTGGTTTCAAGTCGTTGACCACGACCTTCGCCCCCAAATGGTGAAGGAGCTTGGCGACAGCCACCCCGCTCCTTGCCAATCCCAGTACGACAACTGAACGACCTGTCCAGTTTTCCTTCGTCAAACGACTCATTTAATGAACACCTCTAACACGACTCCAATCACAGCGAGAATCAATCCCCAAAACCAGAACGTCGTTACCACTCGCCATTCGGACCAACCGACCAATTCAAAGTGATGGTGAAGCGGACTCATGCGAAAAACGCGTTTGCCACGCAGCTTGAACGAAGCCACTTGGATCATAACAGACATGGCTTCCAGTACAAACACCCCACCGATGATCGGCAACAAGAGTTCTGTCTTGGTGATAACCGCCAATGCGGCGATCCCCCCACCCAAGGCCAAGGAACCGGTGTCCCCCATAAACACTTTGGCCGGATGGGCGTTGAAAACCAAGAAACCAAGCAATGCCCCGACGACAGCGACAGAGAAGATGGTAACCGTCGGATTGCTTTGCATGTAACCGATGATGGCATATGCGCCATACGCACAAACAGCAGTACCTGAAACCAACCCGTCCAAGCCGTCAGTCAAGTTCACGGCGTTAGACGCCCCGATCATCATCACCAACAAGAGCGGCAAATACAGCCAGTTGAGCTGGATCGTCCAATCCGTTCCCGGAACCGTCACGTCGAAGATAAACCCGCCCTTTGGTGTACGTACTTGCAACAACACCCAGAATAAGACCAAACCGATAAATAATTGCCCGAATAATTTTTGGTTCGCCGTCAGACCCAGGTTGCGCTTCATCACGACCTTGATGTAATCGTCCAAAAACCCGAGAATCCCATAGCCCAGGGTGGCAAACAGCAAGAAGAATAAGTCAGCGTTAATGACGGACTCATTTTTGTTCAACAGTTGAATGCTGCTAAACGGAACCGCCGTAAGCGCGATCGCCGTCATGATGATGACCCCGCCCATGGTCGGCGTGCCCGCCTTTTTCAAATGCGCTTGTGGGCCTTCTTCACGAATGCTCTGCCCAAACTTCAATCTGCGTAAAATCGGAATGATCACCGGGCCTAATATCACCGCTATTCCAAACGCCACTGCAAGCGGAACCAAGAAGATGCGATAATCTATATTCCCCATTGTCTCCCTCTACGCTCCTTCTGTTAATTTTCGTATCACGATGTCTAATTGCACTGCTCTGGAAGCTTTTACGAGCAACAGGATATGCGCGTTTCCCTCAGCGGACAGCAATTGCGCCGCTTCTTCGTGGGAAGAGAAATGGTGGATGACGCACGCACTCCCTGAAGCGGCCGACCGCGCACCTTCGGCGATCCAGCGGCCCCGTTCACCGACTGTATATAGCCGCGAAACCCCTTTTTCTACGGCATAAGCTCCCAGTTCCCTGTGGTATTGCTCTTCCGTGCTTCCAATTTCTCTGATGTCGCCGAGCAACGCCCACTTTTCCTTCCCCTGCGCCAGCTCCATCAATAAGTCGATGGCTGCGCGCATGGATGTGGGGCTGGCGTTATACGCATCATCAATGATGTCCATGCCGTTGGTTGCCTGTTTCAATTCTAGGCGCATCCCCGTCAGTTGCACTTTGGCCAGTCCGCGGGCAATTGCGGTCTCTTCCATACCCAAAGCCCGGCCGACCGCAACAGCCATCAAGGCGTTTTTGACATTATGCCTGCCCAATAGTGGCAAAACAAACGGCGTGCCACATCGACGCGAACGGAAACGGAACCCTTCAACGCCGACCATCTCCACATCTACCGGTGACTCATCCAGTTCGTCAGACCAGCCCACCCGCACCTTAGGATGCGGATCATCAGCCAACAATCCTGCCAACAGTGGCTCGTCTCCGTCATAGATGAGCGGCCCTCGCTCATTCAGTCCCTTTTTAATTTCCAATTTGGCTTTGGCTATTCCTTCTCGGCTTCCGAGAAACTCCAGATGGGATTCACCGATGTTGGTAATCACGGCCACATCCGGTTTAGCAAGGTGTGACAAAACCTCGATTTCGCCAGCATGGTTCATGCCCATCTCAACCACAGCCACTTGGGTATCTTCCGACATGGACGTCAACGTCAAGGGAACCCCGATGTGGTTGTTCAAATTACCTTTGGTTTTATGCACCCGATACGCTTCCGATAACACGGCTGCGATCAAGTCTTTGGTTGTCGTCTTCCCATTGCTGCCGGTCACTGCCACTACCTGTACTTGCATCTCATCCCGATAGCTGGAAGCGATGCGTTGCAAAGCCGACAGCGTATCATCCACAACGATCAGTGGGATGGGTGGTGTTTCCGGCAACGGCTGGTGAGAACTCCACAATGCCGCGGCAGCCCCTTTGTCCACCGCTTGATTCAGGAACTGATGACCATCAAACCGCTCTCCGACCAGAGGGACATACAATTGGTTGGCCTGAAGCGTCCGGGTGTCCGTCGAAACTCCCCGCACAAGCAGATGCCGCGCCGTGGGGGTGCCGACAAGTTTTCCCCCTGTGACATGGCTTATCCACTCACATGTCCGTTCCATGCTCATTGGCCGTTTCCTCCCTCCGCTCTAGCTTCGATGGCTTCCCGAGCCACTTGGCGGTCGTCAAAATCGTATCGCACCCCTTGAATCTCTTGGTACGTCTCATGCCCTTTCCCAGCGATCAAAATAATGTCTCCCGGCTCAGCCAACCGGATCGCTTCTGTGATCGCTTGGCGGCGGTCAGCAATCGTGACAACTTTGTCACGTTCAGCCGGGTCGATACCTGCCAACATGTCTTCGATGATGGCTTCCGGCTCCTCCGAACGAGGATTGTCAGAGGTGAAAATCGTCCAATCACTGTATTTGGCCGCAATTCTGGCCATCAACGGCCGCTTGGTGCGGTCGCGATCCCCACCGCATCCCACCACGCAAGTAACCTTCTTCTGCGCAAACTCGCGAATGGTGGTAAGCACATTTTCCAAACTATCCGGTGTGTGAGCATAGTCAACCAATACAGTATAAGGTTGGCCTGCATGCACTGGCTCGAATCGGCCGTTCACCCCCGGAATTTGCTCCAAGCTCCGTTTGATCTCAGCCAATGGCAATCCCTCGATCAAGCCGACGCTAATAGCAGCTAGGGCATTGTACACGTTAAACTTGCCGATCAATTGGAGCGTTATCTCGCAAGAACCGCGGAATGTTTCCAATGTGAACGCGGTCCCGCGCCCAGTGATGCGAATGTTTGAGGCACGCACATCCGCGGGACGATCGATCCCGTAGGTAACCACTTGCGCTGGTGTAATCGCCGCGTAGTAGGCCGATGCCTCATCATCCGCATTCAGCACAGCAAACGCATTTTCCCCCGGCTCGCTCGTATAACGGTTGCCCAATTGGCTGAAGAGGAGCCCCTTAGCTTGGCGATATTCTTCCATCGTCTTATGGTAATCCAGATGATCTTGCGTCAGATTGGTGAACACGCCAATGTGAAATTGACTACCGCGTGTCCGCCCCAATGCCAGACCATGCGAAGAGACTTCTATGACTGAATACTCACAACCCTCGTCCCGCATCATCCGAAATCCTTTTTGCAGATCATGCGCTTCCGGGGTCGTATGTTTGGCCGGAAAAATCTTGTCTCCAATCTTCATCTGGACTGTGCCGATCACCCCCGCGGGATGTCCGGCGTCACCGAGCAATTTCTCGATGAGATAGGAAGTGGTCGTTTTTCCGTTGGTGCCCGTGATGCCTATCAATTTTAATTCGCGCGTTGGATGACGGTAATATTCCGCCGCGACAACCGCCAACGCCCTCCGACTATCCGGCACCATGATGACCGGCACGTCGCTGTCGACCGGACTTTCCACCATCACGGCCGCAGCCCCGTTTTGAATGGCGGCGGATACATACTGATGCCCGTCAACTGTGAAACCACGTACAGCAACAAATAAATCTCCCGGTTTCACAAGACGGGAGTCCATTTGGATGCCGGTGATTTCCACATTGGGATCTCCCGTCACCGTATGTACCAGCAACGGCCGGATCAACTCTTTCAACTGCATGTTGCTCCTCCTTTTCAAAAAAGCGGACAGACAAGCAAAAAGCCAGGTTCATCATTCCTGGCACAAGATGATGCACATCCACTATTTTAATCTCCTTTGTTTTATTTGTCACTTGTCACGCCCTCATCCACGGCGGCGCATTGACAGGCCGCTCACGCCAGACAAACAGGGGAAACCCAGTAACTGCACCCGCTTACCGCTTCTCTCCGTTTGCATTTTGTTTGCAAATTGTTTGCAAAGAAATCACAAAGCATCGGGCCGATTTCCCTGCTATGATGCAGATTTCTTCACCCATCACCTAAATAGATCTTAATGGTAGTGCCCTTTTTCACCCGCTGGCCGGGTTTTGGCATCTGATCAACCACAATGCGCCCCTCTCCGTACACTTGAAGTGGAAATGAGAACAAACTGTTGCGAATGCGTTCAATATCTTGTCCGGTCAAATTGGGTGTGCCCACCAACGCCGGAGTTAGCGGTGTATCTTCCGGGGGAATCTGATTTTTGCGCTTAGGCACTTTCATATAACGCAAGCTGTCTTCAATGATGTCGCCCACAATCGGCGCAGCGACCACACCGCCAAACTGAATGCCTTTCGGGTTGTCAACTGCGACGTACACCACCAAACGGGGATCATCGGCAGGGGCAAACCCGATAAACGAAACAATATGGTTGTTTCTCATATACCGTCCATCTGGCCCTACTTTCTGCGCTGTTCCTGTTTTACCTCCCACTCGGTATCCATCGACAAACGCCTTGCGGCCAGTACCCCGTGCTACTACGCTCTCTAGAACGTTTCTAACCTGATTGGATGTTTCTTTGGAAATCACGCGTCGCTTCACTTTGGGTTTAATTTCTTCCACCATCTCTCCTGTTTCCGGATCAACCCATCCTTTGGCCAGGTGCGGTTCATACAGCACTCCCCCATTGATCGCCGCGGATACGGCGGCCACTTGCTGAATCGGTGTCACCGACACTCCCTGCCCGAAAGCGGTGGTAGCCAGCTCCACTGGCCCTACCCGGCTCTCCTTGAATAAAATACCTTTGGCTTCACCGTTTAAATCGATGCCCGTTTTTTGTCCAAACCCAAATTTGCGGATGTATGAGAAAAGGGTGGTTTTACCCAAGCGTTGCCCCAGGGTCACAAAACCGGGGTTACAGGAATTCTCCACAACCTCTCGAAAGTTTTGATGTCCATGCCCACCCGCTTTCCAGCAACGCAAGCGGGCACCGCCGACCATGATATACCCGGGATCATTAAATGACTCGTTGAGGCTTACTTTCTTCTCTTCCAATGCGGCCGCCAAGGTAATGATCTTGAAGGTGGAACCAGGTTCGTACGTTTTCCAGATGGGTAAATTGCGGTTGTAGATCAACGGATTGGTTGTCCGGTATTGATCGGGGCGAAAGGTAGGGCGGCTGGCCATCCCCAGCAACTCTCCCGTCTGCGGATCCATCGCAATCGCCAAGATATTCTCCGGCTGGTATTCAGCCATCGCCTGATCCAGCTCGCGCTCAATGATGGTTTGGATCTGATAATCCAAGGTGGTGACCAAGTTCATTCCGTCACGGGGCGGTGTGTAGCGATCCACTCCACCGGGAAGTTTCTCCCCCCTGGCGTTGGTGCTAAATGACACGTAGCCCTTGGTTCCGCGCAACTTTTCATCATAAATGAGCTCAATGCCCGCCAGCCCCTGATTGTCAATGCCTGTGAACCCCAGGACATGCGCTGCCATCGAACCGTATGGATAAAACCGCTTGCTGTCCTCGACGACGGCAATTCCCGGCAACCGAAGCCCTTGAATCTCGCGAGCCTTTTCTTCGGATATTTTCCGACCCCACGGCGTGATGCGATTGATGACTTCTCTTTTGGTGATTTGTTCATAGATCTTTTCTTCAGGCCCCTGCAAAATGCTGGCCAGAATTTTTGCCGTCTTGGCCGGATCCTTGAGCTGTGCCGGTATGGCCATGACCGATGGCGTGCTTACATTGTAAGCGAGCTCTTTTCGATTGCGATCAAGCAATTTCCCCCGCTTCGCTTCAAAAGGAATGTCGCGGCTCCACAGGTCTTTCGCCTTTTCCGCTAACCACGTACCTTGAAATAATTGGACATAAGCCAATCTACCCATCAACGCCGTCAATATGAAGACAGCGATGAGTAACAAGGAGAACAACCGTTTTCTGACTACTACCCGTCGACCACGCATGTTTTCCTTCCTCTCTTCCGGAGTCTCTTCTTACCTTCAAGCTATGTGAACGAGAAAAGAAAAATGACAAGCTTCCCGTGGCAATAAAAAACCAGTTGCCCTTGATGCAACTGGTGGTTTGTTGGCAAAGCCCGACTCCCTGCCAGGCTTTCCATTTATATGATTGACCGGCCGACCGCCTGTCAGCGGAGCACGGCGCTTCTCATTTTACGCCGTCCGCATATTGGTTTCGTTCGACTTTGCGAATCGGCAGGGCTTTCTCCAAGATGCTTTTGGCGACAGGAGCGGCTACCGTACCGCCTGACGCCTCTCCACCTTCCACAAACGGCTCATCAATGGCCACATAAACAACCAAGTCCGGATGGTCATAAGGAGCAAAACCAATGAATGAGACCATATGCTTGCCTTTCAAATATCCATTGCCGGTAGGGTCTGGCTTTTGGGCTGTACCTGTTTTGCCGGCTACGCGATACCCTGCCAAATCCGCCTTGGTTCCCGTACCACTGCGCACCACTTCACGCAATAGCTCACGGGCCTTTTTGGCCGTCGACTCCTGAATAATACGCTTACTCTCGGGCTTGACCTCTTTCACTTTACGTTTAAGCTGAGGTTCCCACACCTCTTTCAAGACATGGGGTTTGATCCACTTTCCGCCGTTGGCCACAGCGGAAATAGCAGCAACCTGTTGAATCGGGGTGACAGATACACCTTGCCCGAAAGATGTGGCAGCCAATTCTGCCGGATAGAGGTCACGACCAAAAAACACGCCCCGTGCCTCTGCCGGAAGATCGATTCCGGTCTTTTTACCAAATCGCTCGGTAATCTTGCCGAAGCCAAACCGGTCAATGTAATCAGCCAGTTTCTTGGGCCCCAGCGCCTTGCCCAGCAGAACAAATGCCACATTGCTCGATTGCTTGACACCTTCCCGGAAGCTAATCTCCCCCCATCCGGTGCCATTCCAATCGCGAATGATTTGGCCAGCGATGTTGATCGCACCCGATTGGAAAGTCTTGTTTGCGTTGAAGATCCCCTCTTCAATCGCCGCGGCCAATGTCACGATTTTAAAGGTTGACCCCGGTTCAAATTGGCTCTCAATCGCTCGGTTGGTCCGATTTTCGTCATTCAATGTGGATGCGTACGAGTTTGAATCAAATGTCGGCCGGCTGGCCATGGCCAAAATCTCGCCAGTGTGAGGATCTGCTACAATCGCCGTTCCGCCTTTGGCTTGATAATTTTTGATCGCTTCTTCCAGCTCCAAATCGACCTGCGATTGAATTTGAGAATCAATGGTAAGTACGAGATCTTTCCCTTGTTGCGGCGGTTGGTTTTTATCCGGCGTGTCCGAAATCATCATGCCATTTTTCGCCTTGAGATATTTGACATAGCCCGCTTCGCCACGCAACAGCTTGTCATAAAACTGCTCGACGCCGCCGACGGCTTTGCCATCCACATTCACAAACCCCAAAAGATGCGCAGCTGTTGAACGGGTATACTGACGCATCGTTGTAGAGAAGGCGTAAATACCATGGATCTTCCCTTTTTCCCGCAACGCCACGACTTGACGGTACACGTTTTCGGGATATTTGTATTTGCCTTTGTCCCTAAGCTCAACTGAACCATCTTTCACGCTCAATTTGCGAATCAACACATCCCGATCGATACCCAGAATGGGCGACAGCACGTTTGCCGTCCCCTTCACATCTTTGACTTTGCTTGTATCAGCTACAAAATAGTAAGCGTCCACTTCCCATGCTAATGGTTGTCCCTTGGTTCGGTCATAGATACTGCCACGCTTCGGCTTGATCTTTTCTGATTTGATCCACTCTTCTTTTGCTTGAGCCAACAACTCATCATGGTTAAAAGTTTGCAACCAAAACAGGCGGAAAATCAACACAACCAAACAGAGCAACCATAGGAGTCCGATCAGAAGAGAACGCTCTTTGCTCTTCTTAATCAGCGAGCCCATGATTCAGCCTCTCCCATCTACGAATCCATTTCATTGGTGGTGCTGTTAGTCGATGAAAACTCTCTCATCATGGCCGAATCGACGGGAGGTATTTGG
Organism: Laceyella sacchari; assembly: GCF_004343255.1. Taxonomy (GTDB): domain Bacteria; phylum Bacillota; class Bacilli; order Thermoactinomycetales; family Thermoactinomycetaceae; genus Laceyella; species Laceyella sacchari. Next base: position 246,231 of record NZ_SMDD01000003.1, read on the forward strand.
GGGTGGTCAATTCCAAGCCGTTGCTCTCCGCAAACTTTCGAATCCGCTCAACATCCGCCAGCTTTTTTTTCTCCGTCTCCAGTTTGAAATTGACCTTGTGTGCTTCTTCAATGGCTGCGTTCGTTTCTTGCAACGCCACATTCAATTCGTTGACTTTGGCATATTTGGACAAAACCACCAACGCTAACGCCACACAGACGATGACGCTAGACAAGTATAGCAATTTTTCGCCCACCGTGACGATCGTGCGGGGCGCTTTCTGTTTTTTGTCCCGCACTTTCGTATAAGGCTTCTCAAAGGGGCGGGCGACCGCAACGTTATATTGATCCCGTCTCATATATGAATCCTCCTCACGCTACCGACTTCTCCTTCATCCCTCTTTTTTTATATTTTCTCTGCGACCCTCAATTTGGCAGAACGTGCTCTTGGATTTCTCTCTATTTCTTTATCTGTTGGTAAAAGCGGTTTCCTCGTAATGATCTTTAGCCTTGGTGTCTGTCCGCAGGTACAAACCGGAAAGGTAGGTGGACAAACACATCCTTTGGCTTCTTCTAGAAAAAACTGCTTGCATATGCGATCTTCCAACGAATGGAATGTGATGACGCTGATTCGGCCTTGTGGGCGGAGAAGTCCGACCGAGTCGGCAAGCGCATCGCGAAACGCGTTCAATTCATCATTGACGGCGATACGGATCGCTTGAAATGAGCGTCGTGCAGGGTGTGGCCCCGTTCGGCGCGCTGGCGCAGGCACGGCTTGCTTGATGATGTCGACCAATTGCAGTGTGGTCGATATTGGCGCCTTGCTACGCTCTTTCACGATCATTTTAGCGATGCGGCGTGAAAACTTCTCTTCCCCGTATTCAAACAGGATGCGGACGAGCTCCTCTTCAGGCCACTCATTCACCACCTGAAAGGCGCTCAGCTCCTGCTCTTTGTCCATTCGCATGTCCAAGGGGGCTTCTTGGTGGTAGCTAAAACCTCTTTCTCCCTGATCCAATTGCGGAGAAGATACCCCCAAGTCAAACAGTATGCCATCAACCGATTCAAATCCCAACCCTTTAACGGCACGGGCGATGTGCCGAAAATTGGTTTTGACCAAATGGAGCCGACAAGAAACGCCGACCAAGCGCTCCTCGGCATGATCAAGCGCCATCTGGTCTTGATCCAATCCGATCAGTGTGCCTGACGGACCCAGCTGCTCAGCAATGAGGCGGCTGTGTCCCGCCCCGCCTAGCGTGCAGTCGACATACACCCCGTCCGGCTTCAGATTTAAACCAGCCACTGCTTCTTCTCGTAATACGGTTACATGTTCAAACACATTGTTCATCCTTTGACTACAGATCCAGATCTACTATGCTTTCTGCGATCTCATTAAATGATTCCTCGGAGCTCTCATAATACTCATCCCACCGCTCCTTGCACCAAATCTCTACGCGTGAGGAGACGCCTATGATGACGCATTCCTTTGTCAGCTGAGCAAATTCGCGGAGATGGTTGGGTATGTTAACGCGGCCTTGTTTGTCCAATTCCGCTTCACAAGCTCCTGAGAAAAAAAAACGCGTAAATTTACGTGCATCTGCTTTGGTAAATGGAAGGGTTTTTAACTTCTGTTCTAATTGTTTCCATTCGGATTGAGGGTATGCAAACAAACAGTGGTCTAATCCGCGGGTTATAACAAATGAATCGCCAAGTCCCTCTCTAAACTTGGCTGGCACAATGATCCGTCCTTTTTCATCGATATTGTGCCGAAACTCACCCATGAACATCCCACTGTCACTCCCCTCTCTCCCCCTTCCCTACCACTTCCCTCCACTTTCCACCACATTGGTAATTATACCACACGCCCATTAAAAAATCCTGCACTCATGTGCAGGATTTAACAGCCTAATTTACATCATTTTCCATTCATTCCAGTTCCCAGCTCGCCAGGTATTTTTCCTGCGCCGGGGTCAAACTGTCGATTTGGACACCGTTAGCCTCCAAGAAGTACCGGGAGACTTGCTCATCGATTTGGTACGGTACATCCAGCACGCGCGGCCCGATCTGTTCATGGTTCTCCGCCACGTACAACAGCGAGAGCGCTTGGAGTGCGAAGGTCATGTCCATGATTTCCGCTGGATGGCCATCACCTGCGGCCAAGTTGACCAAACGCCCTTCAGCGAGCAGGTACAGCTTCCGTCCGTCTTCAAGGGTGTACTCTTCAATGTCTTTGCGTACCGTTTGTTTGCTCACGCTCATTTGCTCCAGCGCTTCTACATCGATTTCCACATTAAAATGGCCGGCATTAGCCAAAATCGCGCCATGTTTCATCTCGCGGAGATGATCGGCGTTCACCACGTTTTTGTTGCCGGTGGTGGTCACGAAATAATCCCCTTGCTTCGCCGCTTCGCTCATCGGCATGACCAGGTAGCCGTCCATGTACGCCTCAGTCGCTTTAATTGGATCAACCTCGGTCACAATAACGCGAGCTCCAAGCCCTTTGGCCCGCATAGCCACGCCACGTCCACACCAGCCATAGCCGACCACGACGACGGTTTTGCCGGCGACCACCAAGTTGGTGGTGCGATTGATTCCGTCCCACACCGATTGGCCCGTTCCATACCGGTTGTCAAACAGGAATTTGGAGCAAGCGTCATTGACGGCGATCATCGGGAACCGCAACTCTTTTGCTTTTTCCAACGCACGCAGGCGCAAAATGCCCGTCGTGGTTTCTTCACAACCGCCCTTCACATTCTCCAGGAGGTCTGGGCGCTCACTGTGCAGGATTCCCACAAGGTCGCCGCCATCATCGATTATGTAATCCGGCTTTTCTTCCAAGGTTTTGATCAGGTGTTCTTTGTATTCTTCCGGCGTGGGATCGTATTTAGCATGAACGGTGATGCCCGCTACCGCCAGTGCTGCCGCAATATCATCTTGGGTAGAAAGCGGATTGCTCCCGGTAATTGTCACTTCTGCACCAGCGTCACGAATCAACTCCGCCAAGCAAGCGGTTTTCGCTTCCAAATGCAAAGAGATTGCTACTTTTTTACCAGCCAGGGGCTTCTCTACCGATAACCGTTCGCGTAAGCGGTTTAACACGGGCATATGTTCCTTGGCCCAATCCATTTTCAGGCGTCCCGCCGGAGCCAAGTTAACATCGCGGATGGTGCTTTTATCCAAACTATTCATGTCGCTCCTCCTCAAATGCATGCGTTTCTTTATTCACCAACAGATATATTATACATCAAGTAATCCCATTAACAAATTCGGATTATAAGAACATACAATAATGCACATGCCGCCGCCCTTGGCCGACCAGCGGGGTTTCCAACAGGCGGTGTAGCCAATCCAATCCCCAAGCGTTCCAAAGAGAAAGGAAGTTATACACCCGTTCTTGCAATTTGCCGTCAGGCGTGACTGCCAGCGACAGCTCCTCCCAATGGCGCAACTCAACCTGGTGTTTCTCCCGCACGGCTCTCTCAGTGAAATGCTGGTAATACTCTACTTGCGCTAAAATTTTGCTCAGGTTCTTTTGCCCGATTTCCCGCGTATTTCTGCCAATCCCTTGCTCCAGATCAGTTATCAGCGCCTCGTATTCCTGCTCGATGATCTGTTTGGCTGTGGCAAAGCGTTCCGAAAGCGCAAAGGGCACCCGCTCTGCTAACCACGCTTCCCGCTTATCATCGAGGCCAGCCAGCACATCTGTCGCAGAAAGCCCAAACTCATTCATGCGCTTTTGCACCCTGCGATCCAGGATCGTCACCTGTAGGCGGGGAAGCACGATCGGCATACGCAAACCCACTTGTGCAAAGGCTTGCTTGAGCAAACCCCAATAAGCCACTTCACCGGGCCCACCCACAAAATAAAGGGTTGGAAACAGATATTCCTGCATCAATGGCCGGGTGATAACATTATTGCTCAATCGCACCGGCGACTCATGCGCGATGTTGACCAGTTCTTCGTGCGTCAACCGCGTTTCGCCGTTTTTGGTTACCCAGCCTCCCACACCACGGTACAAGGCTTGCCGTTCACCTGCTTCCATCAAAAACAGATTTCCTTGCCCATCTTGCAAATGTACTGGTTCGGTAAGGCCCGACGCCACCAATCCGGCACTCGCTTGTTGCACTCGTTCTTGAATTGATGCGCTTTGATCAATCAAAACAGTGAAAAACGGCGCTTCCAAGCGGCGCAAACCAGGATCAGCCGAGTCGATCAGCAGGAGCCCTTCCCGACCGAACAGACGGTGCATGATCCGTGCGAAATGCCGTGTCCAGCCGACCGGGCCCTCCAGTAACTCTTGCATCTCCTCCAGCCATTCCCGTTTCGCCGCACCATCCCCCATGATCTGGGTCAATGTTTGCAGGTAGGCTGCCATCTCCTCTGGTTGCATCATTTGCATGGACACGGGTTGCTTGCCTGACAGCTGTCCCGTCCATTCCACTTTGGTCAAGCCGTCATGGCGGTCATGCACATGGATGTGATTCACTTCTTCGCTGTCGTGATCTTCACCTGCAATCCAAAACACCGGAATGACAGGGCGCCCTAATCGGGCTTCTTCCTGTTTCGCCAACTGGATCAGTGTGATTGCTTTGTACAAGGTATACAATGGGCCAGTCATCAGCCCCGCCTGTTGCCCTCCGATAACAACCAAGCTTTTGGAATCTGCCAAGCGGGTCAGATTGCGCTCAACAGCCGGATGCAACAGCTCTGGAGTGTGATACGCCCGTATGACCTCGGCCAGCTCCGCCCGATCAGCACCGCGCCACTCCTGCTCAATGTATTCCAATCGATTCGAAACGCTACATTCATCCCATGGATTATACTCATAAAAAGCCCGCACCCATTCGTCATCAGCCAGATAACGCTCCATAAACGGGTTGCCAACGGGTAGCCTGCTCGCTTTGATTTCCATATGTGACTCCTTCTTTATCGTATACTTTGCTTACCTTTCTATAGTATATCACGAAAAGTTCATAGAACGGGACGCTGAAATCGCACCAACATGCTGAGAAAAATGCCTGCGAGCGATGCAAAGGCCGAAAACCAATAAACACTTGACACTCCCGCGGCAACCACTTGCGATGGCAAGGCCATATCCGCTGTCCAAAATAACAGCCGGGTATTGGCCGCGGTGAAAATTCGGCTCACGGTGAGAAGGCCGATTGCTCCCCCCGCCACGCGAAACATCCCCAACGCCATCATCCCACTGCGCATGCGCCGATTGGGCACCCAAGCAAACAGCGGCTGATGAACGGGCGCGGCTAACACAAAACTCAGGCCGAAACTAAGCAAACCAAACGCGGTGAATGACCAGACAAACGGCGGGTTTAGCGCCAAAGCGAGAAAAGACAGCGCACTCAGTCCATACCCGAACACTGCCGTCCATCGAAAGCCCCATGCTCTCGCCACCGACTGCACCAATGACAGTGCAAACAAAGAGCAAAGTACCAAGTAACAGAACAATGCACCAGCAGTGATATGATCAAATCCGTAACTGTACGCAGCCCAAAAAGGTATTAGCACGAACCCCGTCCAAATGAATCCGGATAGTCCGGCTTGGCCATACAGAAGCCAAAACCGCCAATTGGCGAAAAGATGCGGTTCAAAAAACGGTTGGCTTTTTTGCCGTTCCACCATCAACAACGGAACAATCATTCCCACGCCCATGATCCACAAAGGCAATACATCCGGTTGCGCAATAGCAGGCCATCCCCCCAACAAATCCGTCTTCGTCAATCCAGCCATGACGAAAAACAAGATCAGCCCGAAAAAGAAAATGGACGCCCCTCCGGTGACGCGCATTCGTTGGGGGCGGTCAGAACAAACCCATCTGCGGGAGACGACAAACAAAGCCACGCCCCCCAACCCGTGGAACAAAAAAGCAAACCGCCAACCGAGCAACTTAATAAGTCCTGAAACCAACCACGGGATGGAGGCCACCGTGCTCCCCAACACCAACATGGCCATCGATTGCCATTGACGATTTTGTTGGGCCATGATGCGGCGAACCTGCACGGAAATATAGGGAATGGCGCCACCTATGCCCACTGCTTGAATGATTCTTCCACACATCAAGCACACCCAAGACTTGACCGTAAACACCATCCACGTTCCCACAAATAAAAGCCCCAGCGCGACATGTAATATTTTCATACGTCCTATGCTCATCGCCGCATTTTCCATCACCGGCAATGCCATGGAAAAAACAGCAAGGTGCAACGAGATGGTCCACACTCCCCAATGAATGGGCACATGATACTCACTCATCACAAAAGGCAAGGCCGGAGCCAGGATGATCGCATCAATGGCGATCGCAACCATCGCCACTACATACGTTTCCAACGTGAACCGTTTAAAACGTGTCAAGATAATACTCCCTCCAGCGTGTTCAACATCCAATCTGCGCTTCTTTATCCTGAACCCGTCGCACCAACTCTGCATTGACGGGGGTGGGGATGCCCCATTTGGCGCCCAGTTCCGCCACCGCTCCATTGATGTGGGCAATTTCTGTCTTCCGTCCTCGCTTCATATCCTGCAACATTGACGAGTGGTTGCGAGCGGTCAAACGAATGACCCGTTCCACCCTTTCCTTCACAGCGCCCGTATCAAGCCGGATGCCTTCCGCGCGAGCAACGCGAACCGTCTCTTCAATGATCGCCCGCTTCATTTGTTCGAACCGCGGATGTCCCACTTCGCCATTTGGCACATCCTCCAACGCCGTCAAGGGATTGATGACGCAATTTACGGCTAGTTTTTCCCAGATCCGAACCAAAATGTCTGGATCCCATGCCATCTTTTGTTCCAGTTGCCATAAGCGCTCCAATGCAGGATGCGGTTCCTTGCGCGAAAACGGATACGGGCCGACCCACGTTTCGCCGTTTCCAGTATGTGCCACCTGATTCTCCCCCAACCGCAAAGCGCCTTCCGTGGTCACAGCCAAGTAGGTGCAAGCCTGCGCAGACAGTTTCTTGACGATTTCCCCATGTCCCCATCCATTCTGCCAGAACAAAACTTGCGTTTCCTCATGAGCCAAGGACGCAATTAGCGGGGTGACCGCCGGCAGGTCCATTTGCTTCACCATGACGAACACACTGTCGGCTTTACCGGATGGAAGAGATGAGCTGGCGCACGCTTCTGTCGGCACGGTCCATTCATCGCCTGACAAGCTTTGTACGGTAATTCCCATCTTCTTGATCGTGGCGGCCTGACTCTGTGTCCTTACGATCATTGTTACTGGACAACCCGCCCGGACCAATCGGGCACCCCACAAAAGCCCCAACGCACCACCACCGATGATGGCCGTCTTCATCTCGCCCCCTCCTCTCATATGAAAAAGGAGCCAACAGCTGAAGGCTCCTTCTTTATCATACACATGTTATCACACCGGATAAACCGGATGTTTTCGCTCACCAAATTTCATTAGCTTGCTTTCGTAGGCGGAAAATCTCCGGATCAATTCCCCACGCAAATTATCTGGGGCAACAATTCCATCCACAATCAATTCACTCGCTAACCGGTAGATGTCGATGTCCTTACGGTACTCTTCCCGTTTGGCCATGACAAATTCAGTCCGTTCAGGCTCTTCCAGTTCGGCGATTTTATTGCTATAGACGGCGTTGACAGCCGCCTCGGGGCCCATGACAGCGATCTGCGCCGTGGGCAAGGCCAAACAGCAGTCCGGTTCAAACGCCGGGCCAGCCATGGCGTACAAGCCGGCACCATATGCTTTACGAACGATGACGGAGATTTTGGGTACGGTGGCCTCCGACATCGCCGAGATCATCTTAGCGCCATGGCGAATGATTCCGGCCCGCTCCACCTGTGTACCGATCATGAAACCTGGCACATCAGCCAAGAACAATAAAGGAATGTTATACGCATCGCATAAATTGATAAATCGCGTTGCCTTATCCGCAGAGTCGATAAATATCACTCCGCCTTTCACTTTGGACTGATTGGCGATAATCCCCACCGGCCGGCCGTCAATCCGGGCAAAGCCAGTGATCATCTCTTTGGCAAATAACGCCTTTACCTCATAAAAGGAATCTTCATCAATCAACCCCTGAATCAGCTCCTGCATGTCAAATGGCGCATTCTGATGGTCGGGGATTACTTTGGACGGCGGCCGGACTCCCTGTTCGGGCGACTTGCCTGCAACAGGTCGGTGCGGCGCTTGATAGTTGGCAGGCATATAGCTCAAGTAGCGACGGCAGGATGCGATGGCCTCTTCTTCACTGGCTGCCAACACATCGCCGCACCCGCTGACTGTACAGTGCATACGGGCACCGCCCATTTCTTCCAGCGTCACCTTTTCCCCGATCACCATCTCCGCCATCCGCGGCGATCCCAAGTACATGCTCGCGTTTTTGTCCACCATGATGACAATATCGCAAAAAGCGGGGATATACGCTCCTCCCGCTGCAGACGGGCCAAACAGGACGCACACTTGCGGAATCATCCCCGACAATTTCACTTGGTTGTAAAAGATGCGACCTGCACCCCGGCGTCCTGGGAACATCTCAATCTGGTCGGTGATCCGCGCCCCCGCGGAGTCTACCAGATAAATCAGCGGCACTTTTAACTTCTCTGCCGTCTCCTGAATGCGGATGATTTTCTCGACGGTTCGGGCGCCCCATGAACCCGCCTTCACCGTGCTGTCATTAGCCATGACGCAAACCATTTGTCCATTTACTTTGCCCATAGCCGTCACAACGCCATCTGCCGGCAGGTCACCCGCAGAAAAATTGGCGAACAGGCCGTCTTCCACTTGAAAATCATCATCAAATAATAACTCCAAGCGTTTACGCACAAACAGTTTCTGCTGTTGCTGCAATTTTTCGTGATATTTGGGCGCTCCTCCTGCTTTCACACGGGTTTCGCTCTCAGCCAGTTTCGCTATCAATTGGTCATTCATCGGTTCCACCCCTTATTCTCCGCGATATTGCGGTTTTCTCTTTTCTTGAAAAGCGGCCAGTCCTTCCAGGCGATCTTTGGTTGGGATCAAAACATCGTAGGCTTTGGTTTCCAACAAAAGCCCTTCACCCATGCCCGTCTCCAATCCGCGGTCGATCGCCCATTTGGCTTGAATCAATGCCAAAGGGGCATTTTGCTTCAAGGTTTCAGCCCACTCCCATGCGAGGCTCAACACCTCGCCCGGTGCTGAAATCGCATTGACCAGACCCATCTGCAATGCTTCGGCAGCACCGAACCGTTTGGCCATAAGGATCAGTTCCTTCGCTTTGGCCACTCCAACCAACCGTGGCAAGCGCTGTGTTCCGCCCGCCCCCGGAATGATGCCAAGCGATGTCTCTGTCAATCCCATCCGTGCCGCCTCATCCATCAGCCGCAAGTCACACGCCAAAGCCAGTTCCATTCCCCCGCCAAATGCAACCCCATTGATCGCCGCGATGGTAGGCTGAGGCAACTCCGCGATGCGGGTGAAAGTGTCGCGTATCAGCACAATAAACTGGCGCACATCCTCTTCTGTAAACGTCTGGCGCTCTTTCAAATCCGCGCCGGCGCAAAACGCCTTTTCCCCAGCACCAGTGAAAATGACCACGCGCGTATCGCGCTCCTCCCGCAGCACTTCCGTCAATTGGGATAATTCTTGCAACAATGGGCGATTTAATGCATTGTGGGATGCTGGTCGATTAAGTGTCACCAAGGCAATTCCGTCACGCCGTTCCAAACGGATCGCGTTCATGACTGATCTCCCCTTTTCTCTTGTCTTTTTTGCGCCAGATAGCTTTGCAACACCTTGGAAGGCAACGTCCGGCGACATTTGGTCTGCACATATTCACTCGCTTCGCAGACGCGCGACAGATCGATGCCGGTTTCGATCCCCTCTTGTTGCAACAAGTATAAGACATCCTCCGTGGCCAAATTTCCTGATGCGCCTGGCGCGTAGGGACATCCGCCCAATCCGCCCAAGGACGTGTCCAACGTGCGCACACCCATCTCCAGAGCCGTATAGGCATTAGCCAGCCCCGTGCCCCTGGTGTCATGGAAATGGCCCGCGATCTGCGTCAGGGGAATATGTTGCTGACACTCTTGCAACAAGCTTTTTACCGCTTTGGGCGTGGCAACGCCAATCGTGTCACCAAGTGAAATCTCATACACCCCCATTCGGAGCAATTGCTCACACACGCGCAAAACCTGTGCCGTAGACACCTTTCCTTCGTAAGGGCAACCAAATACCGTTGAAACATATCCTCGCACACGAATACCTTGCTCTTTGGCCATTTCCACGACCTCACGCAACACTGGATATGTGTCGCTGATGCTCTTGTTGATGTTCTTGCGGTTGTGCGTCTCACTAGCCGACATGAAGACAGCCCACTCGTGAATGGGTGTTTGCGCGGCCCGCTCGGCTCCTTTGCGATTCGGAACGAGCGCTCGATAGACAACATCGGCAAGAGAAGGCAATTGATTTGCCAATTGGGTGGCGTCAGCCAACTGCGGAATCCAACGCGGAGAGACGAAAGAGGTTACCTCCAGGTGGCGAACACCCGCAGCCAAAAGCCCTTTCGCCACTCTTACTTTGTCTTCAGTTGCCAATATAATCCGTTCATTCTGCAATCCGTCTCGTAAGCCCACTTCTACCAGTTTGATCTGCATGAGCTCCCCCCCTGGCTTACTCCAATTCGATCAACGCCGCTCCATCCTCGACAAAATCACCCACTTGCACCTTGATTTCTTTCACAGTACCTGCCACTTCGGCCTGAATAGGAATTTCCATCTTCATCGATTCCAGCAAGATCACATCCTGCCCCACTTCAATCCGCTCCCCCGGTTGCGCGTTAATCGCTAACACCACGCCTGCCATTGTCGATTTTACTTGTGCCATTCACATTCCCTCCTATTTGAGTTGAGATATGATTTGCGTGTCGTATTTGCCTGACGTAAACACCGGCTCTTGGGCCAATCGGCGTAACAAGGGCAGATTGGTTTTGATCCCCTCCACCTTAAAGGCCTCCAAAGCCTGATGGCTCTTGGTGAGAGCCTCTTTACGGTTGGAACCGCTTACAATCAATTTGGCCAAAAGCGGATCATAGTAAGGTGACACCATAATGCCCTCCTTCACTCCCGCATCGACGCGAATCCCTTCGCCCGTAGGCGGTTCAAACACCGTGATCATGCCTGGAGAAGGATAAAACGTCACTGGATCTTCCGCGTAAATCCGCCATTCGATCGCATGTCCCTGCACCGAAACCTCTTCTTGTTCTAGAGTAAGCGCTTCTCCGCAAGCAAGATCAAATTGCATCGCAACCAGGTCCAACCCCGTGATCATTTCTGTCACAGGATGCTCCACTTGCAACCGCGTATTCATCTCCAAAAAATAAAACTCCCCATCAGAACCAAGCAAGAACTCAACCGTTCCCACTCCTGTATACTTCACCGCTTGGGCAGCAGCGACGGCAGCTCGGTACATCCGCTTCCTTATGGTCGCATCCAGTGCCGGAGCCAAACTCTCTTCAATCACTTTCTGATTGCGCCGTTGCACAGAACAATCCCTTTCAAACAGATGAATCACTTGTCCATCCGCATCCGCGGCGATCTGTACTTCAATATGGCGGGCAGGTGAGACCCACTTTTCAATATAAACAGCCGCATCGCCAAAATAGGCGCGGGCTTTGGTTTGAATCGAGGCATACGACTGCCTCAGCGCTTCTTCGTTTGGACAGACTTGCATCCCGATTCCGCCCCCGCCAGCGCTCGCTTTGATCATGACGGGATAACCGATTTCCGCTGCGGCTTGGCATGCCTCCTCCAACGATGCAAGCGCCCCCGTCCCCGGAGCAATCGGCACACCCGCTTGACTCATAGTGGCACGAGCCGTCACCTTGTCTCCCATCAACTGGATCACTTCCGGTTCCGGTCCAATCCATCGGATCCCCGCTTCTTGAACCCGTTTGGCAAACTGGGCGTTTTCCGACAAAAAACCATATCCGGGATGCAGAGCATCTGCTTGCGTGCGCTTAGCCGCATCCAAAATCGCCTCTTGGTTGAGGTAACTTTTGGCCACAGGCGGCGGTCCAATGCAGATGGCTTCATCCGCCATCTCCACAAATGGCATCATCCGATCCGCTTCTGAATAAACAGCCACGCTTTTCCAGCCACGCTCTCGACACGTACGGATGATCCGACAAGCGATTTCTCCACGGTTGGCAATCAGCACTTTTCGCAAATTCAGCCTCACCTCACCTGATTGCATTCTTATTAAAAATATTTCTATCGCAAAAAATTCGACAATTATTTATTTTAATCCTTCTCAGAATAACATGATCGCTTTCAGGATACAATGAAAAACGAAGAACCCCTGGGAGGGAGCGCATAAAAACTTTTTCAGATGGAACACCTCAAGATTTAATCACAAAACATCAGTACAATTCACCCAGCCCATCGACGATCTACATACCCATCTGGCCACTCTCCACTCTACGGCATGAACAGCAGCATACCTTGGCTCTGCAAAATATGGAAACTAGAAATCTTGCCGCAATATTGAGAGCGAAGACTTGGTCGGGCATTGGTCGCCCACGCCCACCCATCAAGCCCAACACTCGCTGGCGATCTGGCCCGTTTTGGTTAAAAATGGGCTTTGGCCTCGTCATGCCTCCCCTTCCCGCGACCGCGCCAATCCCCCTTATGTCTGGCTTCCTCCAGGAGTGGAACGGAAACATTAACGATTAAAAAGACCCACACAAACGTTGTATGCGGGTCTTTTTTCGTTATTTGTCCAGACGCTCCAGGTTGCCGTTTTCCTCCATCCGGAATTTCGCTTTGCTGAGTGCCTCGTCTTCTTCCGTCAGCAAAGCCATTTTTCGTGCGCGCTCCATGATTTGCACCAAGGTCCGATAATCATCGTTCACCAGTCGGTAATCACTCTGCACGTGTTCCAGATGCGCTTTCATTTCGTTGTTTTCAGCCTCCAGCTTGCTAAGAAGCGCTTCTTTCTCCTTAATTTCTTTTTCCAGCAATTTTTGTTGGCGTTTTAGCTCGGCCACTTCATTCTTGTATTGCCGCAAGAAACGGATGATATTGTCAATCGTATACAAGGAATCGCCGGTTGCATCCTCGCCGGATTTGACCCGGTGAGACTGGTTGCGATTCCGTTCCTGCAATCGCTTCTGTCGTTGCGACTTGGCAATTTGAATCGCCGCCTCATATTTTTTTCGCACGGTGCTGTTCCAGCGAAAACCGCAAGCAGCCGGTGTCCGCCCCAGCTTTTCCGCCACTTCCTCAAATGCCGAGAGTTGCGTGCCGCCTTCGCGGATATGCCTGAGCGTCACTTCGGCCAAGATCATATCATCATCCGGTGTCCACGCATCCTGGCGCTTTACAGCCATACGAGTACCTCCCATCTTCCACAGCTCATGCGCGTCTAACAAACGTTTCCGTTTTATCTTTATGCAATTGATATAAAACATAGTATATGGCTCTACTAATTTTTATTGCCATGTGGAAGAGGAAGTATACACGATTTTCCGCGGCTTACTGGCCTCATACGCCTTATCCTAAGCGATTTCGCTGTGGCTTATGATTTCCGCCGCGCCAAAAATTCGCGTACCGCTTGCGCATGTTCTTCTGATTCCCACAGGCTGGCGCACTGTTCTGCCTCTCGGGCATACAGTTCCGCCGTGGGCACACCCCGATTCACTTCTTCAGCCAGACCCTTATAGAATCGGATGATCTCCAGCGGCGCCTTCGCCACTTGTTCAGCGAACTCTTGTACAGCCTGGTCAGCCCGCTCTCCATCAAGCAACACATCAACCAGCCCGGATGCCTTCGCTTCGGGCGCAGACAGAATCTGTCCTGTCAGCAGCAGGGGCAGAGCTCGTGCCGGCCCGATCTTCCGCATCAAGCGTCCCGCTCCTCCCCATCCTGTGGTAATACCCAGCTTCACTTGGATCATGCCGAACCGGGCCGTCGCCGATGCAAAACATAGATCGCAACTGGCCACGATTTCGCATCCCCCACCAACAGCCGCTCCTTCGACAAAAGCGACCGTCAATGGCGCCAATCCATGAACTCGTTCTAAAATTCGTCCCATCCGCTCCATGATTGGTTGGATTTCATGTTTGTGCCCATATTGATGCAACGCATCCAAATCCCCACCGGAAACAAAAGCTCGCTCATCTCCGGAGAAAATGACCACTTTGCACTGTGAATCTTGTTCGATCTCAGTCAAAACTTGCTCTAACTCCCCCATCATTTGCAGATTAACCGCGTTTCTCACATCTGGGCGGTGAAAACGGATCCATTGGATCGGCCCTTGTTTTCGCACAAGAAGTGTCTGCATTTTGAACATCCTTTCCCTTTTGCTTGATACAAGTGATGCCTGAGGGTATAATAAGCATGTTAGAATATGGCGACAGTGGATGCCCTTACATAACGCATCCAAGTAGGAAGGAGTGTGGCACATGGACCGCATGTTTCGCGTCCTCGGCTTCTGGACATTCGTGATTGCACTCATGTTCTTAGCGGGTCATATGTACATTCCGGCGGCCCTGTTCGCGGTACAAACGATTCTGTTTGTCGTGTTAGGCTACCTGAAGCTGACCGAAAGAACCTATATGTATCTTTTCGGTGGATATATGTTCGTGTCGTTCGTCGGCATGGTCTGGTATTCCACATTTATGATGCATTAATCAGTGCACAGCTCCCGGATTCACAGGGAGCTTATTTTTATGGTCAAAAAAGGACTCGGAACACATCCAAGAGTCCGAGTCCTTCCCAATGTCAAGCGTCAGGCCAAGCTCCGAATCGTCACATTGGCTTCGGTGTCCGCTTCATAATCAACCCCATCGGTCTCAAATCCGAAGAGTTGGAAGAAATCTCTGCGGTACCCTTCAATATCCGAAAGCTCCTTCAGATTGTCCGAGTCCACCTTGGACCAACGGGCTGACACTTCCGCTTGCACATCCTCCCGCATCTCCCAATCGTCGATACGGATGCGCCCTTCCTCATCTACCTGCACCTCTCCGCCGGTGTACAGGCGTTCATTGAACAAGCGGTACATCTGCTCGATGCATCCTTCATGCAGGCCTTTTTCTTTCATCACTTTGTACAGAAGCGATATGTACAGCGGCACTACTGGGATCGCCGAACTGGATTGGGTAACAAGCGCTTTGTTTACTGATACATACGCCTCGCCGCCAATCTTCTTCAACTGCTTGTCCAGCTCATGAGCCGTCGCCTCCAGGTGGTTTTTGGCGCGACCCACGGTTCCCTCACGATACACAGGATGCGTCACAACAGGCCCGATATACGAGTATGCGACCGTTTTCGCCCCTTCATTCAATACATCGGCCTCTTGAAGAGCATCGATCCACATCTTCCAGTCCTCGCCGCCCATCACTGCAATCGTATGGCGAATCTCTTCCTCGGTCGCCGGTTCAATCGAGATATGCGACACTTCCTCGGTATGGAAATCAACCGTTTTATTGGAGAACGTTTGGCCAATCGGTTTCAAAACGGATGAAAACACTTCTCCTGTCTCCGGATGAACTCGTTTGGGGGCGGCCAAGCTGTATACCACCAAATCAACTTTGCCCCATTCCCGTTTGATCATTTCGATGGTTTGTTGTTTGATTTCATTGGAAAAAGCATCCCCATTGATGCTTTTGGCGAACAACCCCGCTTCACGCGCTGCTTCCTCAAACGCTGCCGTGTTGTACCACCCTGCGGTTGCTGTGCGGTTGCCCGAGCTCGGACGCTCAAAAAAGACGCCGATCGTATCCGCCCCGGCACCAAAGGCTACCGTGATGCGGGAAGCTAATCCATAACCGGTTGAAGCGCCAATCACCAACACTTTTTTCGGGCCATTGATGGCCGGTTGACTTTTAACATATTCAATTTGGTTTCGCACCTGTTGCGCACAACCTTCCGGATGTGCCGTCGTACAGATGAACCCACGAAATTTAGGTTTAATGATCATTTTCCATCCTCTTTCGTTTTCATAAATTGGGAACCAACTGTTCCATGTCGGACGCGGACACGCCTTTGCCTTGCAACAAAACGCGGAAGCGCTCGCCCATCCCTTGCGGATGAATCAAATGGGTGACGGCCCGCGCTTGTTTCGCCTCGGCGCTGAACGGGTCACGCGCCGGAGTGGCCGGTAGCAGATCCAATACGCCAGCCCTGAGCAAAAACTCGGCTTGGGACAGACAGGCAAATGTGTGTAAGCCCAACTCCATCCCCCACTGCCGAAGCAATGTGAAATCCACATGGGCTGTCAAATCCATCTCCCCCGGTGTGTGATACAGGTCTGTCCACAACCGGTGTTCACGGTAAGCCCGTAGCGTGCCTTCCCTCCGGGCCAGCAGCTCTTCCGTTTCTCCGCCGTAATCGATCGTCAAGAGCATTCCCTTTTCCAACCAGCCCGCCACCTGACTGAGCCACTCACGGGCAGCGACGGACACTTCGGCAATCTGCCCCTCCGCAAGAAGCCGGCCCCTCTCCCATACGGCGGGATCGTCAGATTCTTTCAGGGGAAACCAACATTCGCTTAAGCATCCGTTCTTCCCCTTGGATACATACGCTTCCCAAATGGCTCCCCCTTCTTTTTTTATCCGATGCACCGGGAAGGCGTCAACCAACTCATTGGTATATAAAAAGGAGTATTTGGCCCGTGGCACTTCCTCAAGGCGCCTAGACCAATGAAACGAGATGGGATGCGAACCCAGGCGTTCTTGTTGCAATCGGTGGTGATAAGGGCTTGTTTCCACCAAGTACGCATGCAACTTGTCCGGCTTCCCGCCTTGAGCCAGCCATTCATTGGCCACTTGCTCCATCAAACGCCCGTCTCCCGCGCCCATCTCCACCAGTACCCATTCCTCATCGTTTCCCGTCATCGCCACCATACGCCGGAACAAACGCCCCAAGACCCGGCCCATAACTGTTCCGACATGGGCGTTGGTGAAAAAATCCCCTTCTTTGCCCAACTTGGTTCGATTTGTCTGGTAATAACCCCACTTCGGATGGTACAACGCCAATTCCATGTACCGCGAAAAAGGGATAGCCTGATGAGGGGAACGCTCAATCTCCGCGACGATTTCATTTAAGAGCGGTTGGGTCATGGCACTGTCCTCTCTTACGAAAAATTAAATACTTCGGTGCTCAGATACCGTTCACCCGTGTCTGGGGCCATGCACAAAACCCGCTTTCCCTTGCCGAGACGCTCAGCCACTTTAAGCGCTGCCCAGACAGAAGCTCCAGATGAAGGCCCTAACAGCAGCGCTTCTTGGGAAGCGAGGGCACGCGTTACATTGAGGGCTTCCTCGTCGCTTACATGAAAAATTTCATCAAAAACGGAACGGTTCAGCACAGGCGGCACAAAACCGGGACTGGTACCCGGAATTTGATGTGGTCCCGGTACGCCTCCGGCCAACACCGGTGATCCCTTAGGCTCCACCACACCGATAAATATGCTCGGAATATGCTGACGCAGATACTCGCCCACTCCGGTGATAGTACCGCCCGTTCCCGCCGTAGCGATAAACGCGTCCAAACGCCCTTGCGTTTGCTTGAGAATTTCGGGGCCGGTCGTGCGCCGATGTACATCGGGATTGGCGGCATTTTCAAATTGTGATGGCATAAACGAACCAGGGATCGATGCCACCAGCTCTTCCGCTTTTTTGATCGCACCCGGCATCCGTTCGTTCCCTGGCGTCAACACTACTTCTGCGCCATACCCTTTTAACAGCATCACCCGCTCTTTGCTCATCGTGTCGGGCATGACCAGAATCGTCCGGTACCCACGGGCGGCACCGACCAGCGCCAGACCGATCCCTGTATTGCCGCTTGTCGGCTCGATAATGGTCGCCCCCGGCTTGAGCAGGCCTTTTTCTTCGGCATCGCGAATCATGTTATAGGCAGTTCGATCTTTCACACTGCCGCCCGGATTCATTTTTTCCAGCTTTACATACACTTCTGCCCACTCCGGGCGAACAAGCCGGTTCAGCTTGACCACCGGCGTCATTCCGATTAAATCGAGCACTTGCTGGGCCACCCGCGCGTGCTGTGATTTGCTTTTTACTCCTTGGTTTGCGGACCCGTCCACTCCAGCATTCCCCCTTTGAGGTTGTACAACTCCGTGTATCCGCGTGCAGCCAGCACTTGAGCCGCCACCACGCTACGGCGGCCGCTCCGGCAAATCAACAAGATTTTCTTCCCTTTGTGCGGTGCCAGTTCCTCATACCGCGCTTCCATTTGATCGTGCGGGATGTGAATTGCTCCCGGAATATGCCCTTCCTGGTACTCCTCATCCGTGCGCACATCCACTGGCACATATTGTTGCAATTCATCCGCCGCTTCGCTTAAACGACTTGCTTCAATATCTTTGTATTGTCCCATCATGACCGCTCCTTATCATTTTTTGGGTAAAATCGACTGCACGATCGGCTCCAATTGTTCCACCGTAAGTGGTGCTTCCACCCTCTGCTTCAGCGTTCCCTCTGGATCGATGAAGAATGAGCTTGGGATCGGCACCACATCGTACAACTTCACCACATCACGTTGCCGGTCCATAAGTACCGGAAACGAAATGCCCATCCGATTGGCAAATGCATTGGCCGTGAAATCTGTTTCCGCAATATTGATACCCAGCACGACAAAGCCTTGGTTTTTGTATTTTTCATAAACGGTTTGTAAAGCCGGCATCTCTTTGGTGCACGGTTCACACCACGAACCCCAAAAGTTGAGCATAACCGCTTTTCCTTTGTAATCTTCAAGCGAAACCTCTTTGCCGTCCAGCGTCGTCAATTGGAAAACAGGAGCAGGACGACCCGGTTCTGGACGGTTCCCTTCCCCTTGGGCCACAGATTGGTACAAGGCGTAACCGACCAGCCCCAGCATCACGACAAACAAAAGGCGTCTGACCCAATACCGTGTTTGTTTGCTCACATTCATCACCTGTCTTTCCCATCAAATTGTAACAAAAAAGCTGAAATGGCGCACCACTTCAGCTAAAACCCGGTAAATCCGGTCACTTGCGTCAACCAAGCCGCGATGACCGACATCTGATCGGTGTACAAGAGCACGCCAAACAAAACCATGAGGCCGCCCCCGACTTTCATCACTTGGTTGGAGTATTTCAAAATCCAGCGCGTTTTGCCGATGAAAAAAGCCATGATAAAAAACGGAATGGCGAAGCCCAAGATGTAAGAAGTCAAATACGCGAAGCCCATTTCCGGACGGAGGGTGGCCATGGTGATGATGCTCCCCAAGATCGGGCCGACGCAGGGTGTCCAACCGGCGGCAAAACCGATCCCCACGATGAACGAGCTAAAATAACTGACGTTTTTCTTGGTCACTTGCCATTTGTACTCACGCATTAAAAACGATGGCTGGAAGACGCCGAGCATAAACAGCCCGAACGCAATCAGCAAAACCGCGGCAATCATGCGGATCAAATCGTCATATGCTTTGAATGCCGTACCCACCCAACTGGCCGCGAAGC
This sequence comes from Laceyella sacchari, assembly GCF_004343255.1. Taxonomy (GTDB): domain Bacteria; phylum Bacillota; class Bacilli; order Thermoactinomycetales; family Thermoactinomycetaceae; genus Laceyella; species Laceyella sacchari. The sequence goes on from NZ_SMDD01000003.1 coordinate 265,671, forward strand.
CGATCGCGTAAAAAAGCAAGGAAAAACCCAAAATGAAGAAAAACGTGTGCAACATCGTATTTCTCTTTATCTCTGCGGATCGTTCCCGCTCTTTGAGTTGTGCCACCGAAATCCCAGTGATATACGACAGATACGATGGATACAGCGGCAAGCAACATGGCGAGATGAATGACAAAATCCCCGCGCCAAACGCCAGCCAAACACTTAACCCTGCCATGATTTCTCCTCCCATTACCACCTGGACAATTCATGCATCAGCATGGCCATCTTCTCTTCATCCATTTCCCCGATGAAGTGATACAAAATTTTCCCATCGGCCCCCACTACAAAAGTCGCGGGAATGCCATACAATCCGTATTGGTCGAATCCGACCGTCCGCTTGTTTTCAAGAGGGTCAAGCACCACCGGGAACGTGTACCCATGTTTGTCCAAGAAGGGTTTGATCTTGGTTTCATCTTTTTCTTGCGTTGTTTCATTGACCATAATAAAGTTTACTTTATCTTTGTATTGGTCATATGCCTTTTGGAAATAAGGCATTTCTTTTTTGCACGGCGGGCACCATGTCGCCCAGAAGTTGATGATGGTGGGCTTTCCTTGGTTGCGATAAAGCTCGATTTCTTTGCCATCGATCGTGCGCAAAATGAAGTTTGGCGCGCAGTACCCCTCTTCTGGCCTGCTTTCTCCTTTGCACTGAATGGCTGCATCCGTTTTCGTGCCGCCGCTCGCCGGTGTTTGCCGATCCCCGATCCCCGTCCACACTGCTATGCCCACCAACGCGAGCAAGACACAAAAGATGATCAGGTTTTTTCCTTTCATCCCCCTAGACTCCTTTACCTGTTAGTCAAGCCGCCCGTGACAAAAGGATTGGTCATTTGTTCCTGACCAATCGTCGTTTCCGGCCCATGACCAGACAGCACCCGGGTCGCTTCGGGCAAATTCATTAATTGCTGGTGAATAGACTGCATCAGCGTTTCATAATCCCCGCCGGGCAAATCGGTTCGCCCAATCGATTGTTGGAACAACACATCCCCGCTGAATATCACGTCATCCCAGACATAAGTTACACTGCCAGGGGAATGACCAGGTGTGTGCAACACTTTCAACGTTTGGCCAACCAGTTCGATCGACTCTCCGCCTGTCAGCACTTTCTCTGCTGGCTGGCACTTCATCGGCACTCCCATAAAAAAAAGGGAACCGTTTTGCTCCGGGTTCGTCAGCCAGTCCGCTTCCTCGCGGTGCACGTAAACGGGTGCCCCTGAGAGTTCGCGCACCGCTTCGACCCCGCCGATATGGTCGAAATGGGCGTGAGTCAGCAAAATCGCTTCCACCTTTATATCAAGCTCTTTGATACGCGCAAGCAACGCATCTGGGTTCATACCAGGGTCGACAACCCATCCACGTCTGCTCCCATCATCATACACCAAATAACAATTGGTCATCACCGGACCAAAGACAAAGGTCTCTATTTTCATGCTTAAGCCTCCTAACCTCACTCTTCCATCCCCCATTCTACACGAACTTGCCTTCGGTTCAAAGCTGGTACATGGTGACGGCACAAACAGGACAGACTATGGGACAAACGCGTAGAAAGGAAGAGGTGGCGCATGCGGTTTTTATGTAGACTGACCATCCCTCTCATCGTTTTACTTGCCATCTTGGCGGGTTGCCAGCAAGAGAATAAGCCCCCGGCCAATCAATCCGCTCCTGGTACAAACAAACAGATTCCTGAGGTGCGCCGTGTCAAACAAACAGCACCGGAACCCCACCGTGACCGTTCTCCTCAGGCAGTGGCCGACCGATTGGTGCGCATCGCGACGAGCGTGCCCCATGTGAAAGGTGCCAATGCCATTGTCATTGGTGGGTACACGCTGGTGGGAATCGATCTGGAACCCACTTTGGACCGGGGACGTGTTGGTACGATCAAATATACGGTGGCGGAAGCGTTGCGGGAAGATCCGCAAGGGGCGAAAGCGCTGGTTACCGCTGACACTGACCTGGTGCAACGCATACGTGAGCTAAACGATGACATCCGGCGAGGCCGGCCCATCGGCGGACTGATGGAAGAGCTGGCCGAAATCGCCGCCCGCATCGCTCCGTTGCCTTCCCGGGAAACGGAGAAGTCCGAACAGAAACCGGACAAAATCAATCAGGAACGGCTTAATCAGTCCCGGCGAGCCCCTGCTCGTCAGTGACCTTAATCTTGCCGTTCCTGAAAACACTTCAAAAAAACACAACTCCGCAGGATTCCCTTGCGGAGTTGTGTTTTTGCGTTTTTAAGCTTCAACCCCATGTTGGCTTCAGCTCCCGGACATGTAGTATACTAGGGCGTGTCTGATGTATAGATCAGCGGCTCCAAAACCATTTTCTCATTCGCTTCACGCGTGACGAGTCACTGCTCGAGAAAGGGGTTTTCCGCCGCTTCTTCCACACCAACTTGATTTGCCAGAGACATATCCTAGCTGTAACCATCTGCACGGAAAGGACGGAATCGTCGTGAAAGTGATCTGCATCCTGTGTGATCAGCCTTTTCAACCGGAGAAGCTGATCGCCAAAAAAATCAGGAAACATCCGCACCGCATTCAAATCTGCCCGGACTGCCGCCAACGCATTACTCAGCAAGTGGAGCAACGAAGGCTTGCTGGCCAGACGGGCAGCACACTTAGCCACCCCGCTGACCCTCTATCCAGTCAATCTCCGAAAGATTGATTGTACTTCGGTTCATTGATGATGTCGTTTAACAATTTGTCTGCCTGATCGCACGGAAAGGCAATTTGCAACGGCTCGCCCGCTTGCTCATAGGTGATGAGATAATTGTCACCCTCCACTTTTTTTTCCACAATCGTCACCTGATGATCCTCGCGCAACATTTCTTCAAAAAAATGCACCGTTTCCTTGGCGGAACGGTCGCTGGGCCGTTTGTCCCACACCACTTGGATCTGCAACCAATTAAACAATGCGTCTTTCAATTGCATGTTAATTCTCCTCTCCCATTCCTGGCGGTGCAAAGGGGCTTGTCCGCTCGCCCCTTTTTCCGCGGATCGGGAGCGGCCAGAACGCTTTATTCACTGACCGATCGCTCCAGCCAACCCCCCGACTAATTTTGTTTTCGCACAAAATAGAGCCTGATCCTTGTGACAGCAATGAGAATAACGGTGAAAAAGAGAATGGGAATCACAGGGAAGCCCATGTAATGGAACAAGGTCAACAAAAGGCACCCCACCGCCAGCACCACATACACGATCACTTGTTTCAGCAACGGCAGACGAATGGCGAAAGCCACCTTATACACTACGGCCGCCAACACCACGATGATGAAATAGATCGTCCACGGCGACAGGCTGTTCAGCCAAGTTTGCACAGCATCCATCTCGCTTCTCCCTCCTCAACCCTCTTGTCTCAATTGATGCAAATACTGAATTTCGTCCGCGTATTCCGACTCATCGTCGACCGGTGTCTCCAGAATGACCGGCAGGTGAGCGAACGCCTCATCACGCAAAAACAAAGCCAAAGCCGCCGCACCGATTTCACCTTTGCCAATTTTTTCGTGGCGATCTTTGCGGCTGTTAAAAGGTGCTTTGCTATCATTGAAGTGAATGGCTGTTAGCTGTTCAAGATAGCCGGTCTCCTTCATTTCCTGTACCATCGACGCAAAGGATTCCTCCGTCCAGATCCCGGCGGCGAAGGCATGGCACGTGTCAAAGCAAAAACCGATTTTTTCCGGGTAATCTGTCGCTTCACGGATTTCCACCAGTTCACGGATCGTCAAGCCCAGTTCGCTACCTTGGCCCGCCGTGTTTTCCAAAAGCAATTTGGTGCTTCCTTCATATTCAGACAGAATGAGGTTGAGCGTCTCAACCATCCGTTTGCGTCCGTACTCTTCCCCTTCACCCACATGCTTGCCGCAATGAACGACCGCCCCAACTGCGCCGTAAGCCTCTGCAATGGACAAATCCTCTTTGATTGAACGAATCGTCACTTCATGCAAATCCGCCTTGGGGGTGGACAAATTGGTGATGTAAGGGGTGTGCGCAACCAGCACGATCCCATGCTCTTCACAAAATGCTCTTCCACGTTCCGCATCGACGATGTCCAGCTTTTTCGGCCTTAAACCGCGCGGGTTTTTCGTAAAGACTTGAAACGATTCGGCGCCCAGCGACTTGGCTTTTGATGCCGCTTTGGCGAATCCTTTGGCAACACTGATATGGCAACCTATTTTCATCTCGATTCCTCCTGAAAGACAAAAAGCGCCTCTGTTTCGGGCGCCGTTCCACTTTCTCCATTGTAACATCTTCCGTAGGGGGCAACAACTCTTCCGCTTTGCCTTCAAACAGCCCTTCAATAGAGCATTAATCGATTGCTAAAGATCTGCTCTTTGTTTTTCAAAACATAGGCTTGGTTCCGCTCATGCCAATCCACCGCCAAATCAGCACCGAAAAATCGGGCACTCTCGCAGTCCAGCACCATGCGAAAGGAAGGTGACACTGCCACCACCAAGTCGTCTGGCTTCACATAATCCCAATTCATCTCAAACACGACATCGGCACCGCAACCACACCCTTCAGTGATCACCGCAACGCGCAATGCGGCTTCCTCTGTCGGCTTGGCTTCCAACAGCCGGGAGCGAGCCCCAGCGGATATCTCGATATGCATTTCAACCGCCCCACTTTTCTTTTATTCCCATCTATTTTACACAAAAAAACCGGAGTGGAGGAGCATCCGCCCCATCACTCCGATTTATCCCGCCCTAGCCGAAACGAACCGCCAACTGGATGAGTGTCCGCACAGCCACACCCGTTGCTCCTTTGGCAAAAATGCCTGATTCGCGCGGCGCTGTGGCTGATCCGGCGATATCCAAGTGCACCCAAGGGGTTTCTTCAGCAAACGCCTGCAAAAACAAGCCGCCTTGAATGCATCCCGCCGGGCTTCCCCCCTCATTTTTTACATCGGCAATCTCACTTTCAACATAGATGCCATACTCTTTGTACATCGGCAATTCCCACATCCGTTCGCCGGCAATGCGAGCGGCAGCCTTCACTTCATCGGCCCATTCTTCATCGTTACTCATCATTCCTGTCGCTTCATGCCCCAAGGCAACTACAACTGCGCCGGTCAGTGTAGCCACATCGACCAAGCGGGTAGCTCCCTTCCGTTTAGCATAAGAGATCGCATCAGCCAAAATAACCCGCCCTTCGGCATCAGTATGGGCCACTTCAATTGTCTTGCCACTGAAGGATCGAATCACATCGCCCGGGCGATACGCTTGGCCGTTGACCATGTTCTCGCAGACAGGGATAACCGCCAACACATTGCTGTGAGGACGCAATTCACCAATCGCATCCATCGCCGCCAACACCGCCGCCGCGCCAGCCATATCTTCTTTCATGTCCAACATAAACGGTGAGGGTTTCAACTGGAGGCCGCCACTATCAAAAGTCACACCCTTGCCAACCAATCCGAGTACTTCGGTGCTCTCTGGCGCCCCTTGATAAGACAGCACGATCATGCGTGCTCCAGCCTCACTGCCACGCGCCACAGACAATAGCGCTTGCATGCCCAAATCTGCCAAGCGTGATTCATCCAGCACTTCCATATCCAATCCGCGTTTTTCGGCGACTTGTTTGGCATGCTCGACAAACCGTCGGGGTGTTAATATGTTAGCTGGTTCATGGGACAAATACCTGGCGAAATTGGTGGCTCGTGCAAAAATCTGCCCCCGTTCGATCCCTGCTTGAGCCGCTTGCTCATTCAGTTGCGGAATACTGATTAACACCGATTTCAGTTCCTGCTTCTTCGTTTCGGATTGGTATTTCTGGTGCTCATACGTCCCAAGTTCGACGCCCTCCACAATCGCTTGTACCGCATCAACCGCGTTATAGCGGTCAATGATGGAAGAAGGGCACCCTATCCCCAAGCTTTTTAATCCCTTTTGCTTGGCCGCGCGGCTCGCCGCCGCAATCGCATGTCTGAACTGGTGCAGATCCGTTTGATCCCCTTCACCCAAACCGACCACAATCACACGTCCAGACGGTATCTTACCCCAATTGTGCAACTGGGTGACTTCCCCCAGTTTGCCAGTTATCTCCCCTGCCGTGATCAGGCTGGAAATCCGAAAACCGAGGGCCTCATCAATCTCACGGGCCATGCCTTGTGTCGATTCTTTTTCTTTGGAATGAAATACAATAATTGCGTCCGTCGCCACAGAGGCCAACGGCTCTCTCGTCAATTTCCACTCCATGATTACGCCTCCTGAATAATTGGAATAAGTAGAAAAAAATAAAAAGTGTAACACACGATCTAGAATTTCACATGTTACACTTTCGACAAATTCTAATTTATTTCCTTTTCTCCAAAAATAGACGGAATTGTTTTATAAAACTTCCAACATGAGCATCTCTTTTCTTATTTCTTCCAGTCTGGCTTTAATTTGATCAATCCTGTGAAAGTTGTTGTTTTTAAGGGCTTCATACAGCTTCTCCAACTCCTCATCCAATTCCATTCGCAGAATTGGAATGCGCTCCTCCGCATCCTGGCAACGGTAGACTCTGATTACCTCTTCCATGGTCCACTACACCCCTTTTATATGCTTGGGCTTTGGGTCCCAACCGCCGACCTTAAAGGTTAGCTTGGATACAGCATTGCCCCAACCAAGGTGAATTAAACCTGGGACACAAATCAACTTTCTCAATTATGTTACGCTATCATCCTAGCTAGGGGCACGGTGAACCACTCAAATAAATTTTTAAATTTTTAGAAATTAACTCTCTAAAATTTTTATCTATCTCGTGATTGTGGTAAGATAAGTCCGCAACCGCTTTTCTTTGGTCCCGGCAACGTCCTTGCGCCGCCGGACTCAGTTTGATGATACGGATGGTGATGATTATGACGATACCCGGTTTTATCGAACAAGACTTTCAGGTTTTTGACATTGATGGGCTCGAACCTCGCATGAACGCAATCAAACAACACATTCAACCCAAGTTTGACATCATCGGGCAACACCTTTCCTCCTTTCTGACCATGCAATTGGGCGAACCCGTCAGCACACATATCGCCAAACACGCCCGCCGCACCGTCAATCCGCCGGACGAAACCTGGGTAGCCTGGTCCACAAGCAAGCGCGGATACAAAGGATTGCCCCACTTTCAATTAGGGATTCGCGACGATCATCTCTTCATCTGGTTTGCCCTGATCTACGAATGCGACCGGAAGCAACCCTTTGCCCGCCGATTGCGCGAAGAGTTCGACCGCTACTGGGCTCTGATTCCCAATACATACTATTTCTCCCAAGACCACACCCGGCCCGATGTCACCCGCAAAGCGGACTTGACCGACGAGCAAGCTCACAAGATGCTCGAGCGCTTGGAAAAAGTGAAAAAGGCAGAGTTTTTGTGCGGACGCATCATTCCACGGGAAGAAGCTTGTCGATTGTCGGGTGACGATTTGATCAAGCAAATTGAATCCACTTACGAAACACTAAACCCGCTGTACCGTTTGGCGATGGAATAAAACAGCCACATCTGTTTAGAAACACTTGACTATCCAGGTCATGTTTGGCATCAAGTTATTAGAAAAAAGCGGTGGAAAAACCCTTTTCTTGAGGAGCGTCTTGTCATGTATGAAACACTTGAGAAAAACGGTTTTGAAGCCGCTTGCCTTTATCAGACATGTGTTAGAATGATATATTTACGCCAGACCATTTCCCATTTCGATTTCCCACATGCTTTGAAACCCGCTTACACCTTTCAAACCCCTTGCCCCCAAGCACTCTCCGCAGTATAAAAAAACATCTTGCAGGCGTTTTTTGCCGTGTTTCCGCCGTCTTTCCCCGTTCAACCAACTGTCTAATTTTACTTATGAAATTTTTCTTTTGTTGCCGTATTGTTTTTGTTATACTAACGGTCGTGCATACAATCAACCATTTCCGTATGTTCATGCGGTTTATGTGATAAAGCGATAAAGGTAAAGGCAGGCAACGCATATGAACAATAAACAATACCAAACTCCTTTATTTACGAAATTGAGAGAACACGCAAACCTCAACCCGATCCAATTTCACATCCCTGGCCATAAGAAAGGGCAGGGCATGGATCCTGAATACCGTGATTTCATCGGGTTGAATGCCTTGTCGATCGACTTGATCAATATCGCCCCTCTCGATGACCTGCACCATCCCCAGGGCATTATTCAGGAAGCCCAACAGCTGGCGGCAGAAGCCTTTGGCGCGGATCATACCTTTTTTTCCATCCAAGGCACCAGCGGAGCGATTATGACCATGGTGATGTCCGTTGTTGGCCCCGGCGACAAAATCATCGTGCCGCGCAATGTGCACAAATCCGTCCTGTCGGCAATCATCTTGGCGGGAGCGTTGCCCATTTTTGTACATCCGGAAATGGACAAAACCTTGGGTATCGCCCATGGCATCACTGCCAGCCAAGTGGAAAAGGCGCTGGCACTGCACCCGGAAGCCAAAGCAGTGTTGGTCATTAATCCCACGTATTACGGCGTTGCTGGCAATCTCAAGGAGATTGTCGATCTGGTTCACCGACACGGTATTCCCGTGCTCGTCGATGAAGCACATGGGGTACTTACTCACTTCCATGACCGTTTGCCCCTCTCAGCAATGGACGCCGGGGCCGATATGGCCGCAACCAGCGTCCACAAATTGGGTGGCTCGCTCACTCAAAGCTCTGTGTTAAATGTCCGTGAGGGTTTGGTTAGCCCGGCACGCGTGCAATCCATTATCAGCATGTTGACTACGACTTCTACGTCCTACATCCTGTTAGCATCGCTGGACGCCGCCCGCCGCTATTTGGCCGTAAACGGCAAAGCGATCATCGAAGAAACCCTGCGCCTGGCCGATTACGCCCGACGGCAAATCAATGAAATTGCCGGTTTGCGCTGCGTCGGCCGAGAATGGCTGGGAAGCGACGCGCTTTATGACTTGGATGAAACCAAACTTCTCATTCATTTGGAAAATCTGACCATCAACGGGAATGAAGCAGAAAACTGGTTGCGCGAAAACTACCAGATCGAAGTAGAACTCAGCGATTTGCACAACTTGCTCTGCTTAATCACACCTGGAGACACCCAAGAAACCATCGATCAACTTCTTAACGCACTCAAGGACATGTCTGATCGCTTTTACCAAGACAAATGTCATTCTCCGGTGGAAATCCGCCTTCCTGAGATCCCCAGATTGGTTCTGTCTCCGCGCGAAGCGTTTTACAGTGAGACGGAATCCATCTTGCTGAAGGAAGCAGCCGGCCGGGTGATCGCCGAGTTTATCATGATCTACCCTCCTGGCATTCCCATTTTGGCGCCGGGTGAAGAGATTACCGAAGAAAACATCTACTATATCGAAGAACATCTCCAAGCAGGCCTCCCCGTCCAAGGGCCGGAAGACCCCACTATGCGTAAGATTCGGGTAATCAAATAAGCCACCGTCAATTAGACGGTGGCTTTCAACGTTTATGTGAACCGCACCATTGTTTCAACGGCGGGCTTTTTATTTAATCAATCTTCCTATTAGCACATCGTAACAGACGTTCACAGCGCCAATTGGCCGCCGTGTGCTGCCCATTCGCTCACTTATTCGCTTTTCGCGTTGGCAGCTGTTTCCGTGTTTTCGCAGCCCGGGCATTTGCCATACAACGTGCCCACTTTCTCTGCCGGCACATAAGTAATCACTTCTTCACATGTTTGGCACACAATCGCTTCCATTGAAGTTCCCTCCCGAACTGATTTGCAAGCTTTTTTGTAAGCGCTCTTATTATGATGTCACTTATATTATATTATGACATACTATTTATGTCAAAGGGTGATTTATTTTGCCCATTCCCCCAAAAAAGCGCACAAAAAAAAGAGCAAATCCGAAGACTTGCTCTCACTGTCAATGCTCTGCTTCTATTTCCATTGTAATTGCGGGAAGGTTGCTTCTGAAAAACAGCGCAATCTCCTCCGCTTCTTCTCGTGAACGAAGATTAAAGATCTTCTGCAGATATTCCAAATTCTCAGTATCCTCCATTGAAAGCAGAGAGGAGCGTCCGGTTTGCATGCAAACAACAAGCGGCTTACCAAAAAACATGTGGGTGTACACGATTCCGAAGTCGTATCGGCCGTGCTCGGAAATGAAACCGACGAAGCGCACTTTCGCTTTTTCGGACTCGTCATACAGTCGTTCATAAAGACTCATCTAATCTCCTCCTCACTTTCTTTGAAGAATGGGAAAGACATTGCCAAAAGCAATGTCCTCGGTCAAGTGGTTTTCCACAGAAGCCCGTGGGACAGGGCTATTACTTATTTCCCCACCCGCATATCAATGAAACCTTTTTTTCATGAATTATATTTTTCTACTTTCGTTTCAAAAAGAGACGCCAACTCCATAAACAGAGAAACATCTTCTTCATCAATCACATTTGCACGTTTGGAGATCACAACAAGCACGCCGATCAAATGATGCCCTCGATAGAATGGCATATACACTTCGACCCTTCCGGACAATCGTTCGCGAACCATGCTCCCTCTAGCTGCAGCTACACTGATCAACCCTTCCCCGAAAGGAATCCGCTGTGGCAGGAGTCGCTCCCCTTCATCGTGACGTAACACAAAAGCATAATCCTGAACCAAATATATGCTTACCCATTGGTAACCGGGCACCTTTTTTTGCAATGACTCACACACAAATTGGTAAAGATCGTTCACTTGATCCGCGCATTTATCCGAAACGACGCCGATCTCTGAGCGTAACTCGTCGAGCAAATCCACTTTACGCATCAGAAAAGCCTCCAAATCCGTAGAATAGAAAAAATTTTAACATGACCGCATACACGGGACAAGTCATTATATTTCAATTTTTTAAAAAACATGATGAATCCATCATGAAGCTTGCAAAAATCGCGCGATTTTTCCGCTACCTTCCTATTTCCGAAAAAACCGAACCTCAAACATGTTGTGGTTAAGCAATCTTCAATCCATCGCAACGTGACCGGTGTCCAAATAATGAGATTTGATTGATTTGCGCAACCATTTCACCCCGTGCTAAGATGGAAATAAAAAAACATTAGCCATGGATGAGGAGCGAGTTTTCATTGAATAAAAGCGCATACATCAAGCTGGTGAAAGGTTCTGCGCAAACGGAGGTTACTCTGGCCGATGTAAAAGAACTCTTGGTTCGATACCAACATATGACTTCACTGACCGGCCAGCAGCTGGACTGGGATTATCAAGCGGCTGCTTTTCCTTACACCATCGAAGAACAGGAACAAGATGACGTCCCCTATCTGGTTCTAAAAGGGACAGAGCCCCACTTATACCGCGGCTTAGTAATTGGCGTCAGCCAGGAAGAAGATACCGGCACCCCTTACGTCCAATTGGTTTTGCCGGAGCAAGCAACGCATGGCGACCTCGCCAAAGGAAACGAATTCTCCAAGTACATAGCCAAACAGCTTAAAGCCGAACTCCACTTATTCAACGGCCGCATCATTTATTACAATCCACGCAAATGAAAAGCACCCTGGGAGTCTCCCAGGGCGCCTTCATTTCCCTTGCGTTTAAAGCGGTTAACTTACCGAATAATCTTCACTGTCAATACGGAACATCCAACTCCAGATCAAGCTCATTTTCCACGCGGTACAACTCTTGCAAAAACTCGGCAAATTTCTCTTTGTCCTGTTGCTCGTAACAGCGGGCCAACTTGAGAATCACCTTGTGCTCTTGTGGCTTGTCCCCCTTTTTGCGTGCCATCTTCCACACTTTTTCATACACTTGAATCGCATCACTGTAAGCGCCTTGCTTAGCGTGACAGTCACCCAAAACAATGTACGTTTCCCGATGTGGCATGGTTTGGTGATTTCGTTCACAAATAGCCACAGCCTCTTCCAACACCTGTTTGGCTTCGTCGCTTTTTCCTTGTTCCAGCAATACCATCCCCAAATATGTATGCGTTTTTATTTTTAATTCATCCGCTTTAATTTTTTCTTGCAAGCAGAGTGCCGTGCGGAAACAATCCTCCGCCTCATCCCATTGGCCCTTGCGCAAATGGATGCCGCCCAGCATCATCCACAGCTCGGATGCATGTTCCGGCTTTTTGTTGATACGGGCCAGTTCAATCCCCGCTGTAGCGTGGGTCACCGCTTCATCATACAATTTGAGCTTGGTCAGCATGGAAACCCGTGACTGCGACAAATTTAGCACCACTTCCACATTTTTGATCTCATCGATCTGTTGCCACAAATCTTCGATCAGCCGCAGGCCTTCTTCGATCCGATCCAGCTTTTCCAACACTTTCACCTTCGCCGCCAGCAACATGCTTTTATAATCGCTGCGCTCACCCGCCTCTTGGAAATGCTCTATGCCTTCTTCTACATACTTCAAGGCTTGATCCGCATCATGCACTTCCATCGCAATGCGTCCCAGTTCATGATAACTAGCCGCTTTTATGTTACTTTTCTGCCACTCCCCCTTCTGGTCGACGATCCGAATCGCTTCTAAAAAATGATTTTGTGATTTCACCCAATTTTTCTTCTGCAAATAGATTTTCCCACGCAAAAAATGAACATAAGCTGTGGACAAGTGATTGTTAGGCACCGCCAATTTGCGCAATTTCTCCAAGCCTTTATCGGGATTCATCAAGTCAACGATACTTTCCACAGCCGCCAGCTTTAATTCCATTTGTTCTTCTTCCTGCTTTTCTTTAGCCCACAATTCATGAATCTGCTCCAGGTTCACACCCAGTTTGTCAGCAATGTACCGAACCTTTTCCTCGTTTACATAGGTGATGCCCCGCTCAATATTGCTGATCGTGGAAGGGGAAATAAAGTCATCAGCCAGATCCTCTAACCTCAGACCTAGTTCTTTCCTCCGTTTTCGCAACAATTCACCAATTTGGCTGGGATGAATATACTCCATTCGCTCATTCACCTCTTCATCAAGGATTGCATCGCAACCCCAACAAATTAATTGAAATTTTACCGCATTCTAATCCCTTGATAGAAAGATTATTAAACTTTCAAATGAAAAGCCGGTTTGACATAAATTTTTCCAGGATGTATACTCTTCGTATCACAATAATAAATTTTCAGTAAAATAAAACGAAAGGATTGAAGCGATGCTAAAATTGCTTATCTCCGGAAAGCCTTCAGAACTACACCCCTTCCTGTTTGACCTTGCCACACAACCACAATATCATATGCAATTGCACACCATTGAACAATCCCCCTCCCAAACGGGAGAAGCAAAGGTGGAAGCACAGCTTCAGTTTGTACCAACCCATCGCAATCCACTGCAAATCACGTTGCTCACAGACACAGGTGAGGAAATTCACATCCACTTTGTCGATGGACACATGGTCAAAATGGATGAAACAGTCACTTTTATCAGTGGGAAAGTTTATGACATATTTGGATAGAAAAAAGCCCCATCAACTCGGCTGGTAGGGGCATGAAGAAAAGTTGGTCTATTCTATATTGTAGCATAATTACCGGTGTATGGTAAGTGTCAATGCTAAGGATTCAGCCCCTTTCCCAGGCATCTCGTCCGGGAAAGGGGCTGAAGGATGTTCATATCACTTGAAACAAGTAAACTGAACCCACAGCAAACGCACTACCCAAGCAAGTGCCAATCAACACATCGGTGGGGTAATGCAAAGCCAGATACATGCGAGAAAATCCGATAATGATGGCATATGGCAGTAAAATAGCCATAAATACCGTCGAATGCAGGATAAACGTCATCGCGACAGAGAACGCCGCCGTCGTATGCCCCGACGGGAAAGAATAGTCCGTCAGCGGGTTGGGGAACGTATGCAAATGCTCCAACCGCAGATAAGGACGGATTCGAGGCATCAGCATCTTCAGCACGCGCACGATCAAATGGCTGCCTGCGAGGGCGATCACACCTTCAACCGCCCATGTTTTAAACTCTTTGGGCATAAACAGATACCACGCAAGCAGAAAACCGATCGTAGCTGTGGGGCCACCCAGATGAGTGATCCGCGGCATCAACCAATCCAACCAACGGCATTTCCAATGACAATTGACCAGTTGAATCAATGAATGATCATATCGGGTCACCCACGAAGCAATCCCTTTCAAACTGCCTCACCTCCGCCCCGTTTCAGCGTAAAATCCCTATACATTGCCATGGTAATCAAATTGTTTGAAGAGAAGGTAAATGGGGTGTTAATCTTTGCCGGGAGATCAACACCCATGTCTATGTTTATCAATCGAAAACACCTTCCAAAATCATCCTGCGCTCTTTTAAACTATATTGTTTCCAGAACCATTCTCCGTAGAGAAACAGATCTAAGTGCAAATGCAATCCTTCATCGTTACCTTTCGCTCCGTCACTCGTTCCGGAATTCCCCACATAACCGATGATGTCACCAGCTTTGATTTTTTGCCCTACCTGCACGTGAGGATCAATCCGATCTAAATGCACATAGCGCGCCATCAACCCTTTGTCGTGTTGAATCCAAACCGAGCGACCCCGCATGCGATCAAGAATGTCTTCAGGGGTTTGTCCATCATTGTCGGCCCCTTTCGCCAACAACGCTTCCCGCTCTGGCGTCGTCATTTCCCGATAATCATGATCTGCCCGCACAACCACTCCATCAGCGATCGAATAAACGGGCGTGTTGCGGTCAATCCGAGTACCGGTGGCATAACTGTACCAATCAAGCCCTTCATGCACCCCATTGCGATATGTCCGGGGTGCACCTGGCAAATGGGAAGCTCTGGTACTGACATGCGCGCCCTTGATCGGCTTTTCAACAAAAGACAGATATTGGATCATGCCCTTAACAGAGAAGGTTGGCAAGTCCGGCTACCGGGCAAACGCCGGTACAGCATCCTCATCCACAAACCATATCGCCTTGCCACTCTCAATGTTGAGTGTTTGCCCAAACACCTCTTGCAGGATAGACACGGGAATGAAAACCTCCGACTCCTCAATGAGCGGCGGCTCCTCGAGTGGCGCGTAAATGCCATTCAGATTCATGACCGCAATGTTGCGAACCAACTCCAGCCGTGTCTCGCGGTAAGTGAGCGTCATCTTGCCCGACCGCAAATCAACCTGTCCCTTGATCGGCAGGTGTCGTTTGACCTCATCCAGTTTGATATAGGCGGACCCGTTTTTGTGGATCAACGTCAAAGCGATGCCCTGCTGTTTGCCAGGGTTTGGTTGCTCTTCGTCGGGCTCGGGATCAGGTTTAGCCGTGACAGGAGGCATTTGGGGCTTCGCAATCGGTTTGGGTCTTTCCCCGGACGAATATGGAGATTCCGTTGACGTCAAATCAGCTTTGACCCATTCCTCCATCATTTGCAACCACGCTTTATTGCTTGGAGGCATAAAGACAATCAGTCCGGACAAGCTTACCATCGTTATGAATAAAGATGCCTTGTTCATGGTCATCTCCTTGATCATGCCGTTTTTCTCATCAGTCAAGAACAAAACAAGCGACTTCAACAACTTGAGAAAGGAAAATGGCTTTTTCTCTTAAACGGCGGCTTTTGGAATAACCGATAGGCAAGCTTGACGCATGCAAGCCATTTACCCTTTTGCCTAACCATTGTAAGCTGAGTCGAAATGGAGGGTCAACCGCTCTCTGTAGCGTAAATATTTCGATTCAATGAAATTGCGTTTCCCTGCGTTCAATTATAAAAGCCCTTCGCACCTCATGGGCGAAGGGTTTTCGTAGCCGAAGCAGCCAAGCGCCGTTTCAAACGCAAGCAGGCATGCCCGCCGCATACAACCTATTCAGTCAATACCTTGTTCAACTCCGCGCTCACTTCGACAAATCGCCGTTGGGCTGCCATGAACACATCGAGTGGGAGAGTTTCATCAAATCCTTGCAACAGCCATTCATATTCATGAAGCACTTGATCGCGCAATGTTTGTTTTACCCGGTCCACTGACACTTGCCACGCCATGGCATAGTGCGAGCCCCACTCCGTCTTGCATTGCTCCAAATAGGCAGTCACTTCTTGTTCCAGTACGCTCTTCAATTCGCTTTCCATCCGTGCTTTTTCTCCTTTTTCAAAAAAGGCTTTGGCGCTTTTGAACAAGCTGAGCGCTTTTTTAAACGAGGCAGGAGATAGATTGGTCAGCGGTTCTTTCAGCACGGGGGAGGCAATGCCCTCCTCACTGTGGAAAGTGGTTTGAAAGTCAGGGCGTACAGCTTCCAAGCGTTTGGCGATGGTCTGCGACAAAGCGCTTTCCGTCCGTGCGATCCATTTTTCCATCCGAAGTGCCGTCGCCCGCATTTCCTGAGACAAGTCGTGTTTGATGAATTCAACCAATTCCCAGACGCAACCTTGCAACTTCTCTTTGACCTGTCCATCTTCCTTCAGTGCCGACGGGTTAAATATCTCAGTGAACACATCATGGTAGCGATAAAACATCCGTTGTTTCACATAATAGAACAACTCATTCAATTCTTGTTCCAAGGCCTGCTCTTCTGCTTTCCCACCACTGGTACTGATGATGCGTTCCATCGCTTCCCGCTCGGCAACCAGCGCCTGCCTGCTCGCTTCCTTTTCCGCTTTGCTCTGTGTTAGAGCTTGCCCCATCTGTTCCAGCATGTGCTCGGCCCGTTGCACTTCACTCCCCAACTGTTTCAATGAAACCTCTGTCAGGTCGTGCAGAATAAACGACAGAAACGCTTGTTTAAACTGTGCCATGCGCTCGTCCTCGGAATCGGCCAAAGCCTGTAAGCTGGACAGTGCAAACAAGCGCGGATGGCGAATGCCGTATTGTTGCAACTGGCTTTCGATATATTGACGCACCATGGCCAGCTCCTCTTCGGACGAAGCCAGGTCAGCGGCATTGATCACAAAAAACATCTTATCCAGGGAAAAGACATCTTTCACCCGGCCCAACTGAATCAGAAACTCACGGTCAGCACGGGAAAAAGGATGGTTGTAATAAGTGACATATATGATGGCGTCGCTGTTTTTAATGTATTGAAAGGCCACTTCCGTATGACGCGCATGGATCGAATCTGCTCCGGGCGTATCCACGATGGTGACCCCCTGGCGGGTCAACGGCGCATCATAATACAACGTGACGGATTCTACAAACGCCGATTTTGCTTCGTTGGCTACAAAGGCTTCACACTCTGCTTGCGAAACCACTTTTTCGCCACCCAGCTCGTCCGCCAACTCCCCGTATCCTTGTTGAATAGCCCGCAAGAAGGGAAGCGCTAGCTTCTGCTTGGTGAAAGTGGTCGGTTCGCGCAGCAGCTCCTCGATCCCCGCCACCGCGGCTTCCAGAGATTCCACTTCCCGCTGGAATAAGGCAGCTACTTGCTTAAGGTCTTGAAAAAGGGCTTCCCGCGATTTGAAACGAATGACCGCCTCTCCATGGGCATATTTTTCTGTCGGCGGGCAAATACGGTGAATCGTAGCCGTCGTAGGATGTGGAGACACTGGCAATACGCGATCACCCAACAACGCATTGGCAAAAGAGGATTTTCCGGCACTAAACGCACCAAACAACGCCACCGTATATTGTTTTCCCTCGATACGAGACCGTTTTTCCGCCCATTCCTCACGCAACTGAGCGAAGTTTGGCAACTCTTGCAAGCTTTGTTCCGCTTGTTTCACCAACTGTAGCACCCAATTCGTCCGCATCGCTGCTTTAGGTGCTTGTGGCGTATCAACCACCCGCGCTATAGTCGGCTGCTCTAATGCAACCGTTGCATCGGCCAACTTCACTTCATAGCGTTGCCGGGCACCTGGGATCTCTTCATGGAGCAGGTAAGCAAGGTCAAACTCGGCGACGTCAATATCGCCGCGAACTACCTGAAGGAGATATGCTTCATATTCGGCCAGTTCCCGATCTTTCGCCGCCAACTGCTGTTCCGCTGCCAACGCTTGCTTGATGTTGTTGATTTGTGCTGTCAACTGCGTTTGTAGCGCTTGCATCCGTTCAGCCTGTTCTCCCGCCATACGGTCATAGATGGTTTCCGCCCATTCGCGCGCCCGTTTTTTGATTGCTTGTGCCAAATCCTCGGCGTAAGTCAACACATAGGCACCTGACCACTCCGCTCCCGGTTTGATCACTTGAAGCGGCAATTCCGGAGTCACCCATGAGACAGACTGATAAATCGTTTCACTGATGGGGTCCGTGTCCAATTGCCGCTCTTTGGCAAACTGCATGAGATGCGCCTTGAGATGAACTTCCAGTTGCGTTTCCACCGTCTGGCGCAATTGTTCATAAAATGCAAGACGACGCCGTTCTTTCTCTTGCTCCGTTTTTTTGGCGCTGAACAGAAAACCCACTTTGAACGGCGTCAACACCGTTTCCAAGTAAGCGCGTGCGACCTCGCGCAGATCTGCCGGCATCAGGTAAGCGTTTTGTAGCAAACGGTTCAGGCCGTGAACCCACGCCTCCCGCTCCCGTTCGCTTTGCCCGGCAAGTTGGCTCAACTCATTTTCGCACTCAGCCAGCCACTGGCTCATGCTGCGACCAGCAGGCGGCGTAACCGCGTGTAACATTTTCTCCAGCTTCACCCGTTCTTCTCGCTCTCGCGCCCTAAGCGCGTCCAGATGTTCACCGATCAGATACTCAGCTTCTTTGCGCGCGCTCTCTTCCATCCGATCTCTCTTGTGCATCAGTCGCCGGATCAGTGCCTTGCATTCCGCCAATTGATTGGCCGGATGCGACCGATCAGCAAGCGCAGTATAATATACGCCAGCCGGCTGAATTCCCCACTCGGCAAATGTTTTCTCCACATTTGCTTGATATGTGGCAAACGGAAGCTCTGCATCGCGATGTTTATCAATCTGGTTGATGATCAGATAAACTTCCTCTTTTCGTGCGATCAGCTGCTTAATAAATGAAAGATTCCCTTCTGACTGCACATGGTTATAATCCATCATGTAAAAGATGACATCCGCCAGATGCAAGGCAGATAGGGTGACCGCCTGATGCGCGTCATCGGCGGAATCCACTCCCGGGGTGTCCAACAGCGCGACACCTTCAGGCAAAGCTTCTGTCTCGCGCTTGATGTGAACTGCCAGCACCTCTTCCCCATTTTTGCACAAGGCCTTCAACTCTTGCTCAGTGTAGACTCCAGCAAAACGATGGACTTCTCCGGTGCTCAACAATAACGTAACCTCATCCTGGCCAGCCATGATTTTCACCACATTGGCACTGGTCGGAATCGGGCTGGTCGGCAAGATCGACTCACCGTACAACTCATTGAGCATAGAAGATTTGCCCGCCGAAAAATGCCCGCAAAATGCGATGGTCCATTCCCCTTTGGCCACTTTTCGCATCAAATCCGCCATTTTTTCCCGATGCTCTTCATCATGGCGCTCACCCATGGCTTGTTCCACCGCCGCCAAGCGGTGCAAAACCGGTTGGAATTTCACGTCAATCATGAAAGTGCGCTTCTCCTTTTGAACTCAGTCTAAACTCTGCATACGTTCATTATCTTACCATATTCGCGCAAGAAAGCGCCTCCTTGGAAAAACAAGAGCCAGCGCACCAGCCAAAGAGCCTGAACAATATTTTCCAAATCAGTTATAATGGAAGATACTCGATTCCATAAAAGAAGGTGTTCAACATGTCAACAATCATCGGGATCATCTCCCTCCTTTTGAACGCGGTGATTCTGTATCTCATCTTCCAGCGGGCGAATCGCGAAGGAAATGATTCATCGTTAAGCAAACAAGTGGAACGGTTGGAACTTAACCAAGAGCGATTGGAAAAATTAATGCGCGAAGAATTTGCCACCAATCGGTTGGAATGGAATCGCTCGATCATTGAAAATCGGCGCGACCTGAGCAACTCCTTCAACAATCTCACCCAATCCACCATCTCCACCATTCGTGAAAGCTCACGTCAACAAAAAGACCTGCTGGACAGTTTTTCCAAACAACTCAACGAAATGGCCATCATGACTGAACGCAAACAAGAACTGCTACGAGACAAAGTAGAAGAAAAATTAAACCAGCTTCAGGAAGCCAACCAGCAAAAGCTGGAGCAGATGCGGCAGACGGTTGACGAAAAATTGCATCAAACGTTGGAACAAAGGCTGGGTGAATCGTTCCAAATGGTCAGCGAGCGATTGGAACGGGTTCATAAAAGCTTGGGGGAAATGCACCATCTGGCCACCGGCGTCGACGATCTCCGCAAAGTCTTGTCCAATGTGAAGAACCGTGGGGTCTTGGGGGAAATCCAGCTGGAAAACATTTTGGAACAATTGCTAACGCCGGATCAATATAGCAAAAACGCCACAGTCAAAGAGAATAGCAAAGAGAATGTCGAATTCGCCATTAAATTGCCCGCCAAAGACGCGGAACGCTCACATCTGTTGCTCCCGATCGATTCCAAGTTTCCCTTGGACGATTACCAACGCCTCACCGAAGCACAAGAGCGCGGACAAGCCGATCAAGTCCAAGAAGCATTGAAAAACTTGGAAGCACGGATTAAGCAAGAAGCCAAAAAAATAGCGGATAAATACATCAATCCCCCGACAACCACCGACTTCGCCATCCTCTTTCTGCCGATCGAAGGTTTGTACGCCGAGATTTTACGGCGGCCCGGACTGTGGGAGCATATCCAGCGCAAATACAAAGTCGCGATCACCGGCCCCACCACATTGTCCGCCTTTTTGACCAGCCTGCACATGGGGTTCCGCACGCTGGCAATCCAAAAGCACACCAATGAAGCGTGGAAATGGTTAAGCCTGTTAAAAACAGAATTATTCAAGTTTGGCGACACTTTGACCAAAGCTCAGCGCAAGTTGGACGAGGCCAGCAAAACAATCGGTCAAGCAACCAAGCAAACGGAGACGATGAAAAAGAAACTGAACCGGGTGGAAAACCTTCCCGAGCTCGGTGGCTCAGAAACCTTGCCACTCGCGGCCAATGACGAGCGGGAATGAACCCGAAAACTGCATTTATTGCCTATAAAAAAGCCTAAGCAGTTGAAAAAGGGCCCGGCTCCTTTTTCAACTGCTCAGGCATCTTTGTTGCAGTTATGTCACGCTGTTCACATCACTTCGATTGCCAAACCGTGTTCCGTTCAAACAGGTCAGCCACCTCTTCTAACCTCGCCAACACTTCCCCTTCGGTCTCCCCGATCACCACCAACGTCACCGTATAATCCACACTGGTATGCGGCCCATCAAAATATTGGCCAGGCTCTGCCAGCAAACGGTATTCCGTCACCCAATCAGGAAGCTCGTCCGCTTTGGGGGCAGAGAGAAAAACCCCTTGCTTCGGCGGGATGCCGATAAAGCCAATCTGCGTCTTGGGTCCCCGCCCGCTCCGCACTTGCTCGGGCACAGTCACGGGCAATCCGCATTGGGCTTGTACCGCCAGTTTGGTCAAATCCAAATCAAACGCTTGGCGATATTCTTCACAAATGCGGGATCCTCCGGTCCGGCAAGCGATTTCACATAATATTAACTCATCCTCGGGGGTGTGGAACACCTCCGCGTGAAAAGTGGTATATTGCGGCGTGGGCAAAATATGAAGCACGTTCGTAACATAACACTGCAAGCGGGGCGTAAGCGGATTTTCCGGCTCCAGCAGATAGCTACCGAGATATTTCCCTTCCTGAAATGCAAGACAGTTATTCAAGTATTTGGAAGGCCAACAAAGCTCAATCACCCCATCAAGCACTATACCATCAATGTGGTACATTTCACCCTCGATAAACTTCTCCACTTCCAAATGGGGAGTTAATCCCTCTGCTAAATAGGCGATGGTATCTTCGTCGTCATGCAAAATCGTAGTATTTCGAGAGCCCATGCCATCGACTGGCTTTACCACGACGGGATATCCCTCTGCTTCGATAAAACGAACCAAATCGATTACCGAAGTGATTTCAGCAAACGGGGGAACCTTCACATTGGCCGCTTTGAGCAACGTCTTCATCTTCACCTTGTCACGAAAAGCAAGCGCGCTCTCCAACGACTGTCCTTCGATCCCCAAATGCTCCCTAAGTCTTGCCGCGCGCAAAATATCCCGCTCAGCAGTTGCAACAATCCGGCGAAATGGATTCTTTTTCGCCATCTGTAAAGCGACAAATTCAACCGCATTGTTATAGTCATAATTTTCAAAAGATAAGGCGCGCGCTTTTTCCTGAAACGCCGGCGCCAATTTTTGTTCCGTCAGGATCACCAACGGTTCGTTCAAGTCCTCCAGCCATTTGTCATAGGGTACATCATAATAAGGCAAGCGATTGAAAATTAAAATGCTCAACCCAAACGTTCCCCTTTCAATCCAAGATGTGTGAACACACCAAGCTTGCCCGGCTAGCAAGCTCGAACTTGTTGACAAAGTGGCCCGGAGCTGATTTTTGAGCCTGCGTTCCGTGGTTTTCTTAAGCGACAAGCAACTCCGCTTTCAAAAATCTCGCTCCTGCAGGGGCTCGTCTACACTGAGCTGGCTGACAAGCAAGCTCTTCCTCACCGCAAAACAGACTCATCGTTGAACCGAGTATTCACATCATAATTGCTGGAGATAATACGACGGACGCACGCTATTTCCCGTGGAGTGGGCATCCTCTGGCGGAAACCTGAAGACGTTGGTCTAACCTTTAGAAGAAGAGGTTAAACCGTCGGCACATCATGTCCAATCAGTAGGGGTTCTTTTTAATATTAGAGAAAACATAATATTTTGTCAATCTATTTATTAACTTTACTATCCGCTCCCCCGTAACGGCAGGAGCGGTCAATCATGATGTCGATTCCTCATCCTGCACTTCCGCCACCAGATGCGCGGGAATGCGAATATCCTGACACGCTTCTTCCATCCGCGACGCGCATTTCACCTGATCCTCAATCTGTCCTTCCAATCTGCTTTGCTGCTGATTGTTGTTCATGACAACCTCCTTTTTTTGCTTCAGTATGCCCTTCTTCTTCGCTCCTTACGCCGGGACCGGCCATTGAAAAAAGAGGTTGTTTCAGCATGCCTTAGCTACACGATCTATCCTTCATACGGAAAAATTTTTGGTGAATCCCCAGCAAAACAGATAGAATTCTAATCAATCTCGATCACTTCCCTTTGCAGGATAAGGCCGCTTAGTGCATGGCATCTTCATCATAAGATCAGGCATGATGAATTCTCGTGATTTTATTAATGTTTTAACCACTTTCCAATCACTTTACCATCTCACACCAAAAGTGAATTGTTCTTCTATTTGCAAATTTATATAATATAAACAACGAATTTCAAGCTATATATAAAGGATGATGCCCGAATGCCAACCCGTTGGCCACACTTCCAAGACCTATGCCCTCCTTTGGGTGACAGCCTCTACTTTAACATAGGAACGTGCGTACCGCTTTTGGAACCGATTCATGAAGCGATCACCCAAGCGAACCGTTCCCTCCAATCCCCATCTCCCAAGCCCTGGTTGGTTACCGAATCAGTCTGCATGGAAGCCCGTCAGAAGCTGGCTTCTCTGTTAGGAGCCCACCCTAGCGAAATCTCGCTGACGGAAAACGGCACTTTCAGCATGAATGCGATCATCGCCGGCATCCCTTGGCAAGCAGGAGATGGAATCATCATCACTGCTCACGAGCATGTCAGCAGTCTCGTACCATGCTTCAACATCGCAAAACGGTACGATCTCTCTGTCACCCTTGTCGATCCCGACGACAAAACAGATGAAGAGATGATCGGCGCGTTGGCTAAAGCCATCGATCAACGCACACGCCTGATCGTCGCAAGCCATGTCACCTGGAACACGGGCCGCATCCTGCCTGTCGCTGACATCTGTCGCCTGGCCCGAGACCACGGCGTGCTCACCCTTATCGACGGAGCGCAAGGCGCTGGAAATGTAGACGTCGATGTTAAAGCCATCGGTTGTGATGCGTATGCTCTCTCCGGCCACAAGTGGTTGTTGGGTCCCACCGGCACCGGCGCTTGTTATATCACCACCAAGCTCGTTGAGCAACTATGGCCCCTTGCAGCAGGCTACCAATCCATCACCGGCTTTTCCCTTGACGGGCAGATAGATTGGAAGATGGATTCACAAAAAATGGAATGCTCCACAAAAAACATCGCCTTAATTGCCGGCTTCACCCGTGGCTTAGAACTCTTGGAGCAGTACCAGCTTCCCGCGGTCACCTCGCAGATCCATCATTTGGCCACCTGGTTCAAACAGCAGCTTCTGCTTCTGCCGGATGTCACTCTGTTCAACGACCTCTCCTTCCCCGCTTCCGGTTTGGTATGCTTCCGTATAGAAGGCCTTGCCCACGAGGAAATCGTGGACTACTGTCTAAAGCACCATCTATACATTCGCCATCTGCCGCGCCCGGAAGGCATCCGCTTTTCCATCCACGCCTTCCATTCCCATACAGAATTGATCCGTGCCCTCGTGATCCTTGAAGCTGCGATTCACCACGCCCGCAAGCAGGGAGGACAACATTCCACTTCCGTCCTCGTCGCCTCGCACCGTGAATAAAAAAAAGCGTCCACCATCATATCAACGCATCTGCACGCATCCCATCACTTTTGCTTTAATCGCCCTCAGGAGTACCCCTCTCATGCTGGGCATGGATGATGCCATCATGTATTAATTTCCTATTTATGAGCAAATAAGTATTAATAATTAATGCATTCCTCAATTAAAAACTGTAACATATTGAATAAATGTGTTATACTTAATAGCGTTCGAGGATAGCACTGTCTCGCTTATCTTCGAATCCCCACAATGAATGGTTTTCTTAACTCTTCCTCGTCTCCGTCGAATCCATTCTAGCGCACCCCCTCGGCGGAGACCTTTTTTTTGCCTTCAGCCTGCACCATACATATGCTTACTGTCGTTTGTTTAAACACTGAAAGATGACTTCCAAACCCTTGGCTTTATCTATTTGAGGTGCTATAATTCTTTTCATTCAATACATCATTTCATAACAGAATTTGAGTATTTTTATCAAATGTGCGCAGTTACCTAGAAAAGATATATACCTTAATTTCGGTATCTGTTCAGGCCAAATGTATTCCATTCTTCTTATTCCCGCGCATCGTTTTTAAATGCAAAGTTGCAATAACAATCAAGATAAAAAAATCAACACAGATCCCCATTTAGCACTTTTCCACCTCCTATCTCGCAAAATAGCCATTATAATCAGTATATACTATGTAGTATGATTTAATATACGCAGCAAGGGGATCCATAGCCGAACACCATATCCAATCAGTAACCAAGCACCCTTTTCCATGATTTATTGTTTTACATCGAACAATAATAGTGATTAACTCTCTCTCTTTCATCAATTCACCATAAAAACGCAACTTACTCCTCTATCAAACAAAAAACCCTTGCAAATGTGCAAGGGTTTGGTTGGTGGGCAGTATAGGAATCGAACCTACGACCTCTTCCGTGTCAAGGAAGCGCTCTCCCTCTGAGCTAACTGCCCAAGTGAAAATATGTAGTTTTTAGATAAGTTGGTGGGCCCAACAGGACTCGAACCTGTGACCGATCGGTTATGAGCCGACTGCTCTACCAACTGAGCTATAGGCCCATGATGGTGAAGTGGCGGAGCTGACGGGATTCGAACCCGCGATCTCCTGCGTGACAGGCAGGCATGTTAGGCCTCTACACCACAGCTCCGAGTTGGTTGCGGGGACAGGATTTGAACCTGCGACCTTCGGGTTATGAGCCCGACGAGCTACCAGACTGCTCCACCCCGCGATATTAATTGTTTTAATCGTCATCAGCGACATTTATTAATATACATCAATTTCTTCAAAAGTGCAAGGCCTTTTTTTAAGATTTTTTATCCCAAATATAACGAACGCCATAACGCCCTTTTTTGGAACGAAACACCTCTACACGCTCCGGGCTATCATACCCGTACAGCCACCAGTCCTCCTGCATTCGTGCCGCCAAACACCGCGCTTGAAAGCGGCTGTCATATAATTTGGCCCAATATACCCATTGCATCATGCGTTCCTCCTTTCATCTCTTATTTTTCGCTGTTTTCCATTTTTCATGCCTAAGGGCGCTTGCACATTTTCCGTTTCGTCCAGAGCGCGCAGACCCTTCCCGCATATGCTATATTAACCCAAGCAACCTTGTCGGGCTTAACTGTTCACGAGCCGACCAATATTCCCTCCTCACGGCCAAATGGTAAAGCCGTTGTCGATTGTGACAACGGCTTATTTGCATCGATAGGCCTGCTATTTGCTCAATCTTCCAGCTGTTGGGCTGAAGCCCGCTCTTCCTCATCGCGCAAACGGTGTGCTAGGCGTCCTGAAGCTGCAGCCGCGACACTGGCGACCAAATCATCCATAAACGTCTGCACCCGTCCACCTTTTTTGGTGTCCAACTCGCGAATGAGCCCAATTTTATGCTTGTCCAAGTGACCAAAGGTAGTGACGGCGATGCTCCCATAGCCCAAAACAGAACCCAAGGCCAATGTTTCATCACAACCAAACAGCCCTTCATCCCCTTTGACAAGGGATAAGAGCGGTTCAGACAACATATTCTGTTCCGCCAAGCGGTCTAACTCAACTCCTACCAGAATAGCGTGTTGCAATTCCCGTTTATTCAGCACGGCCAGCACGCTGTCGACGCACTGCTCCATGGTTAGATTCGGGTTATAAGGGCTCTGCATTTCGTGAACAATTTCAGCAATTGCCTCGATACTGACTCCGCGTTCTTCCAAGCTTTTCATCACTGTACGTTTCACTTCACTGCTGTGTACTCTTCTCATCTGTTTCCCTCCCATAAGCCATCTTACCATAATCAATTGTCCACAAAAGATGCGTGAACCAAAATTTAAAGATATAATATAAGAAATGCGCCATTTTTCTGTTCAAGGAGGGAATGTGTTATGTTTTTCGGCATTGCAGTTTTTCCACAAAAACACGTACAAGACCTAGTCAATTCCTATAGAAAGCGGTACGACCCGCATTACAGCCTCATTCCACCCCATATTACGTTGCGGGAAAAATTTGAACTGCCTGATGAAAAAGTGGAAGACGCGGTCCAGAAATTAGAAGAAATCGCCAAGCAAAACAAGCCCTTCACCATCCAGTTCCACAAAGTGAGCCATTTCTATCCTACCAGCCATACCATCTATCTGGCGATCAAAGACAGCAAACCTTTGGAAACGTTGCACAACCAGATCAGTGCTTCTTTGGATCCCATTCCAATGCCTTATGATTACATCCCACATCTCACCATTGGGCAGAAAATGTCGGAAGAAGAGCTACATGATGTGTATGGCACCCTACGGTTGAGGCAATTTGAATTAGAATCGAAAATTGACCGTTTCCACCTTATGTACCAGCTGGAAAACGGCTCTTGGAGTATTCATCAAACATTCCTGTTGAAAAAATGATCTGATCCGAAAGGATGTCGTCCCATGGCCGTCACCGTCATCATCGCCCAAACACCGATGGAGAGGGAATGGGCTTTTGCCATTCGCCGCCAGGTGTTCGTGATAGAGCAAAAAGTACCTGAAACGCGGGAATCAGATGAATATGATGAGCGATCGTTGCATTTTGTGGCGCTTGAGGACGGACAACCGGTGGGCGCTTGCCGGATGCGGTGGGTTAACCGTAACGTGGCCAAAGCCGAACGGGTCGCTGTGCTACCATCCAAACGCCACAGCGGCGCCGGGCGCCTCATGATGGAAGCGTTAGAAGCCCAAGCCCGCCAAGAACAAGCCCACGCGATCGTCCTCCACGCCCAAATGCCGGTGATCCCGTTTTATGAGAAGCTGGGCTATCACGTCATGGGTGAGCCGTTTGTTGATGCAGGTATCCCGCACGTATCGATGAAGAAGAAGCTGATTTAAAGCTTGGTCAAAATCCCTTCATCCACCGTGCATGTGCCAAGCATCGCATGGTACATCGAGCCGTGCCGTTCCCCATGAAAATCCGATCCGGCCGTCTCGAAAAGCCCAAATGTTTTTGCCATTTCGGCATACCGCTGTTTGGCTTCATCCGTGTGATCCGGATGGTTCACTTCAATGCCGTCCAATCCATTTTCCACCAACAAAGGAATTAAGTCGTCTTGCTCATACAATCCGGGATGAGCGATGACGGCCTTCCCTTTGCTTTGGTGGATCAATTGGATCGCTTCGATCGGGCTGATGCGCGGCGGCGTTACATAAGCTTGCCCATCCCGCCCTAAATATCGGTCAAACGCTTCATCCATTGATTGTACAATCCCCTTGTCAATCAACACTTCAGCAATATGCGGCCGCCCCACATTGTCAGCTTGGCCCTCCCCTTTCTTTTTGGCCATGACTTCCTCCATGGTCACTTCAATCCCCAACTCATTTAATTTTTCGATCATCATGCGATTGCGCGTCTGCCGCACCTCACGTTGCCGCTTCAACTTTTCAAGTAAAGACGGGTCGCGATAATCGATATGTAACCCCAACATATGAATCTCTTTCCCTTGCCACAACGTGCTTATTTCCACTCCCGGGACTACATGGATACCCCATTCGCGTCCTGCGGATAACGCCTCTTCTATTCCGCTGACCGAGTCGTGGTCAGTAATTGCCAATCCGGCAAGCCCCACTTCCTTAGCCAATTTCACCACTTCGGAGGGAGTAAATAATCCGTCCGATCCCGTCGTATGTACATGCAAATCTACACGTCCCACACTACATTCCTCCTGTCAAACAATATATTCATTTTTTCCGACTTGTTGGCCTGATGCACCATCTTACCCATATCATTGTACCGCACCATGCGAAAATTTCACAAAAAAAAGAGGATTACTTATTTCTTGACGAGGGTAATAAAGCGATCACAACGGCAAGATATTTATGCAATTGCGCGCCAAAGCGCTGACAAATGTGTGTGTGCGACCTATGAGCAATATAAGAACCCTGGCCTCTGGTCAAGTCTATCGCCTTTCCCTTTAACCCGACAAATGACAGCCCGCCATGGACCCACACACAGCCTCGCGCAACCGACATGAGAGTCGTGAATGTAAACGAGCACCCGATCCATTTGGGTGCTCGCTTCACTCAGCGTGATTTCTTCCGTTTTTGAATCTCTTCATTAATCCGCTGGGCCAACTGGTCGGGACTCATGTTGGTGGAAGTTGTATTCTCCGTAATTCCCAACTCTTTCCCCGCTTCAGTCATAACTTCTTTGACCAAATCCTTTTGGCCCGCTGGGGTGCGCTTCTGCTTCAAACCCAATTCCTTACTGAACTCTTCGGCGAGCTGGGTCACTTCTTGGCCGTTTTTGCCGCGCGCGTCTTGTTTGATCCCCAGTTCTTTTGCCATTTCATTTATCATCTCTTTGAACTTGTTTTTACGCAAAAAGCCAAACATGAGAAGAGCCCCCCTTTACGCTGAGTGTACTGTTAGTATCTCAACAGATGGAGAGGTTCATGCAAAAATAAGGTAGCCCATGCATTGGTTCAGCACGGCTACCTTATCACTTATGGCCTAACACTTTTAATTGGTTGTCCAATGAAATGATTGGATAAAGCCCATCGATCCGTGTGAAATAACAGCCGGACGGTTCCATCTGTACAGTCCCGTGAACCCAGAAGCGATGCTCACTCCACATGGTGGGCACGCCAAGCAGATTCACTGGCAGCCATTTGTCTTCGATCAACAGCGCCGGACCTGTTGAAGAGAAAGCCAACATCACCATCTGTGTGGAACCAGTTTGCTCGTTGTTGCGATAGTCTGGCTTGACACCATTCTCTTCCATCCATTTTTTCGCTTCAACCGCGACAGGCAACGCGCGGATCAACGAGGCATATACCTTTCTGAATGACAGGTACGCATCGCTGATGCCTTCTTCTTTCAACCAGCGGAACAGATGTTTCAGGGTATTGAGGAAGATTTTTGAACCAGGAGCACTTACTTTGCCTTGATCCAAATACCATACGCTCAAAAAATGGCACAGGACTTCCTCATCCAGCATCGACCAGTCGAACGATTGACCAAAACGCATCGACAAATATTTGTACAACAATTCCAATGAACGGCTGTACAAAGTTTGCGTTCCCTTTTGTAATGTGGCCACATGGTTGAAATAAAACTGTTCCAAATGTTGCATCACTCGCAAAGGCAATTCCTCTTCTTTCGGCTCAACGACCGGCCAGAAAGCCGTTTCTTCCACCATGGGCTCTGTCACAACAGGCGCAGATAACATCCCTTGCTCGACCTCTTCTGTTCGTTTGATAGACCAACCGAAAACCTTCCAACCGTTTTCCCAGGTGGTGTATTCCTGACGTTCTTCTTCTGGATGATTGTATTTCTCAAGCTGCACGAGTATCTCCCCTCTCATCTCATGCGCGAAAGATGTATAAGGGCCAAAGAATTCATATCGTTGACCAACACGAAGCAATCGAGTAAAAACAAGCTTTTCCCTGGGAATCGATTCCCCTTTTTGAATCTGGACTTGCTCTTTCGTTGTCAAGGATGTCAAGGTCAGGGTGTGTTCGTCGGTCTGTGAAATTTCGTAGCAGGTAAAGGTTGACTCGCTCATATTGCGGGCCATGCGTTCCTTGTGCGGGGCATTGCGAATGGTAGAGCGCCACACTTCTACCGGTCGCCGGCGGTTTAAACAAGGTGCGTCAAACAGGAGCCAAAAGCGAAAGTAAGTGGCATATTCTTGGGAAATCGGCTGGTCTAAAGGCAACTGCATGAGTTTTTTAAAGCGTTGTGCCCATCTTTTCTGCATCTCAGGTGAGATCCGCCCTGTAAACCAATGTTGCAGATCGACCAAGAGGTCGTGTTTTAAGCGGCTCTCTCTTTCAGCTCTGGCCTTTTCCACTGAATCAAGCGCTACAACTCTCTCACAACATTTCTTATACTTCTTCCCACTGCCGCAGGGGCAAGGTTCATTCCGGCCTACCATACTCACACCTCGGATGCTAGTTTCCTTGCCATTAAGTATATATGAAAGGTTAGGATATGACAAAGAGATTTTTTCCACAAAAACCCATTCCGCATATCCTTCTCACCTGTCCATTCACTGGACAATCACACGGTATCGGGGTGGCAATATGACCCCGAAGTCGTTTCATGCTTCTGCTCATCCTAAATGCCATTTTCCCAATTTGCTTTGTATCCTGGAGTAACTATACCTTTATTTTAACGATTTAAAACACGCTTTTGAAGAAAATTTTTCCGAGGGATGGAAGAAATGGATAGTTGAATAAAGGGATGATTGAGAGATAAAGGGAGCCACGGAAGATTCTTATTTAATGATTCCATGTCAGAAATAAAAAACCCTGCAATGAATTGCTCATCGCAAGGTTTTTTTTCACTCATTTTAAAATCTTGATAGTTACTGTCCGGCGACCCCATTTGAGTGCCTCAGCCCGCGTTTCAAAGAACAGGTCAATGATATGACCGTTGACCGCGCCACCTGTATCTTCAGCAACACCATAGCCGTAGCCCGGTATATACATTTTGGTTCCGAGCGGAATCACACTGGGATCCACCGCGATGGTGCCCCGCTTGGGGTAAGTGCCGGTCGCCGTACGGCTTCCGGTATGGGTGTAACCTGTCGCCTCCACTGTTAATGTCTTGGCTGAAGTCAGATCCACATCATCTTTTTTCGCCATCTCTTTATTCGTGCCAATGCTCACGATTTTGTCGACGGGCTTGATTGTTTGGACAAGTCTTTCCGTTGCTTTGGGTTTACCGTCTTCCATGACTGGCATGCCGTTTTTGTAGACGAGGAGGACTTCGTAAATCTTTTTCCCTTCCTCCCCTTCTTTTTTCACTTCTTTTTTTCCTTCTGCTAATTTATCTGTTTTTATCTCTTTCGTGCTATAAGGGATTTCTTCCACTCTTTTCTGCAGCCTTTGCTCGATGCGATCGACCACGATATTGGTACCGTTCATGATCTTCTTATCCAGCGGCATGTTTAGCTCATCCCACTCGGTCAGAACAACCTTTTTCTCTTGCAAAACTCCTTTTACTGTGGGCTGCAAGGTTTCAAAGGTGCCAAAGTCCTTGCCCGCCACACGCAAGGAAACTTTGCACTTGCACTTCAATGTAATCTCGCTGTGGCCTTCGATTTTTTGATCCCAACCGATGCTTGGCTGGTAGCGCTGTTTTAACTCGTCAATCTTATGGCCTTGGCCTTCCAGCGCTTCTGCCAATGTATCTCTTGAGCGTTCAAATTGCAGTGCTTTATCTTGATCGCTGAAAGTAATTTTCACTGTTTGTGAGGAACCGGAACAGCCCGTGAGCAGGATGAAAAACATCGCGAGGCTGGGTAGAAGGAACTTTTTCATCGACATCCTCCTTCTGCAGTAAAGCCTAAGCAATGAAGCCATTATAGCAGATGTTTTCTCCCTAATCTATGACTCTAGCAGGATTGTCATAGATTCATCCATTTTAATTGAGATTTATGCCCACGGAACCTGGCTTATGACCGCTCGCGACAATTTATTCCACTTCTTCCAGCAAAACCGCCTGTTTGGGCGCAACCGGAACCTTTCGCGGTTTAGCATGAATTTCTTCCGGCCCATAAATAGAAATGAGCAATCGGCCGTTGCTGGCTTTAGCCACTATCAAAATCGGTTCGTTCAACTGGTTTTGAAACTTAAAATCCGGCCCGCCCCAAGACACCGTGGCATCCCGGCCCTTCGGCACATAGGCCACCTGTTTGCTATGCCTTTGCCGTTCTACAATCTTGAGCCCAGCCTTGTCCACGCTATTGTACAAAGTAGACGAGGTTTGGCAAATTCCTCCGCCAACCCCTTCACTGTATTCCCCTTTAACAATGATGCGGGCGAGACGGTAACCCCTGGCCTGCGAGCGCGGCCCAACTGTCTTATTAAACGAAAACACCTCACCGGGCATCAACACTTTATGATCAATCGCTTCTGTCGCCAGATGAATATTGTGCGCGCGATTTCTGTTCCATTCATTGTAATAAGTAAGATAACTTCCGATTTGTTTCTCTTTCAACCTCCGCAGTTTCGCCGCTGTCAGCCTGGGTTTTACTATGTTGACCGGAACTGCGAGCGGTTGGCCCATGACCTCATGGATGCGATCAAACCACTCCTCAATGCGTTGGCGATCCACTATCAACCCCGCTTGCTCTGGGACAATCCGTCGCTCGTGGTAGTAAGCGGAGCGCGCAGGACGATTCAAGTCCCGTTCGAGAACGCCGGCTATCCACTCCAGCGCCAACGTGCGGTTCAATGTAGTGGGATCAATCCCGTCAAACCCAATGTCGCGCAAAGGAAAAACCCAGCGTTGGCCCTTATGCTCCAGCACCAAGGTGGGAGCAAAAGATGAATCAGCTTCCACAGCCGCTGGGACAGGAAAAGACGCAGCCACAACAGGCACAGACGGCATCGAGATCAACAAGGCGACCAGGGGAATCAGCAAAATGACATACATGTTCTTGTTCATCGCCGCACTCCCTTTTTTTCGCTTAGTGTGCATCAAAACGAACCTGGCTATGACCTTTCACAATCAAGCAGTGGTTCCGGAACAATAATTGTGCTGGAGAGCGGCGGATTGGACACGTGGTATCCCGGAGCATTCATGTTCATTATTGAACATTTACGATGTGATTTGATGTTTATTTGTTGAATTTTGTTGTCAAAGTTAGTGAAATAGTGTACAAAGTAGTTATGTGAACGTATAATGAAAAAGAAAATGAACAGGTAGGAAGTGATTGGATGGATTCAGTATTCTGGAGTCGCGTACTTACGGAAACGACATTGGCTTTCCATATCATCTGGGCGACCATCGGGGTGGGGGTACCTGTTTTCATCTCCCTTGCCGAATATTGGGGAATCCGCACCAAAGATCCCCACTATATCCTGCTTGCCCGAAGATGGACCCGTGGCTTTGTCATCACAGTGGCTGTTGGTGTGGTGACGGGAACATGCATCGGGATCATGCTTTCCCTGCTGTGGCCCAAATTCATGCAATTAGCTGGAAACATCATCAGCTTGCCACTCTTTATGGAAACGTTCGCCTTTTTCTTTGAAGCGATTTTCTTGGGTATCTATCTGTACACATGGGATAGGTTTAAAAAACCGATTATCCACTGGCTGACTTCCATTCCCATCATCATCGGCTCAACCATGTCCGCCGTGTTTATCACGATGGTAAACGCTTTCATGAACACGCCAGCCGGATTCACCATCGCCGCCGATGGCAAACTGATGGACATCGATCCCATCGCAGCCATGCTAAACCCGGCCACACCATCAAAAGTGGCCCATGTCGTCTCATCTGCTTATCTGACCAGCGGCTTCTTGTTGGCTGCCATCGCCGCATACCATATCTTGCGCGGCAATAAGCACGCCTATTATAAAAAAGCATTGCGGTTAACCATGATCGCCGGTCTCATCTTCTCCTTGCTCACATTTGTGGCCGGAGACATTTCCGGCAAGTTCTTGGCCAAATACCAACCTGCCAAATTGGCCGCAGCCGAATGGCATTTTGAGACGCAATCAGAAGCGCCCCTCTACTTTGGAGGCGTGCTGGATAAGGAAACGAATGAAGTTCACTACGCCATCAAAATTCCGAATGCCTTAAGCATCCTGGCAGGCAATTCAACCAAAACGGAAGTGATCGGTTTAAACGATATTCCAAAGGAGAACCACCCGCCGCTGTACATCCATTATCTCTTCGACATCATGGTTGCGATCGGCGTATACCTGGCACTGGTCTCTGCCGTCTTCCTGTACTGTTGGTGGAGAAAAAAAGGGAGCGAATGGAACAAATGGCTGCTAAGCGCGATTATCCTTGGGGGGCCGCTCTCATTTATCGCCATTGAATGCGGCTGGATTTTCGCCGAGGTCGGTCGCTTGCCATGGATTATCACCGGTATCATGCGTGTGGACAAAGCTGCGACCACCTCAGATAGTGTTGCGCTGATGACTATTTTGTTCTCTATCCTGTACCTCATCCTGACCATTGTCGCATTGGTCGTTCTCAATCGCCTCTTCAAAAACCAACCCGCTGAAGCGGAGCTTGAGAACATGCTCGCAGGGGAACAAAAGGGGTGAAAGATCATGAAATTAGAAATCATCGGGATTACGGTCCTATGGGTTTTTCTGTACGGGTATCTGATTGTGGCATCGATTGATTTTGGAGCCGGGTTCTTTTCGTACTACAGCATGTTGACCAAAAAAGACCATATCATCAATAACATCATCAGTCGCTATTTGTCGCCGGTCTGGGAAGTTACCAACGTTTTTCTCATCTTTTTTGTCGTC
This sequence comes from Laceyella sacchari, assembly GCF_004343255.1. Taxonomy (GTDB): domain Bacteria; phylum Bacillota; class Bacilli; order Thermoactinomycetales; family Thermoactinomycetaceae; genus Laceyella; species Laceyella sacchari. The sequence goes on from NZ_SMDD01000003.1 coordinate 300,825, forward strand.
GGTTGCGTCGGCTTCTTTCCAGACACCGCTTATTATTATGGCACGGCATTGTTGATTCCCGGTTCCATCGCGTTGATTCTGTTGACGATCCGCGGCTCCTTTTACGCTTTTGCCAATTACGGCGCCCGCCAGAGCCGCGTGTATATGTTCTTGTACGGCATGACCGGTTTGTTCATTCCCGCTTCGCTGTCCACCGTCTTAACCATTTCGGAAGGTGGATTTATTGAAAAAGTTGGCACGGAAGTGGTTTTCCACGCAGATCGTCTATTGACCAGCCCCTATTCTTGGAGCGTGGTGTTCTTGGCTCTGGTGAGCATTTTGTACATCAGCGCCAGCTTTCTCACCTTTTACGCTGATCGGGCCGGAGACACAGCTGCTCGTGAGCTGTTGCGCAAATACACGTTATTCTGGAGCGGCCCTACCATTCTCGCCAGTCTGCTGGTATTTTGGAGCTTATCCAAACATAATCCGGTTCATTTCGAGAACGCTCTCTCCATTGGCTGGATGTTTGGCGCTTCCTTCCTCTGTTTCTGTGTCGCAGTCTATCTGATGTGGAAGCGTCAGAACTTAGGAATTCAATTTATCTTTGTCATGTTCCAATTCGCTTACGCTTTCTTCGGTTACGGAATGTCACATATGCCTTATCTGTTATATGATTACGTCACCATTTCGAGTGCGCTGACAAACAGTACCATGGGTTGGGCCTTGGTCGGCGCCTTTATCGCCGGTTTATTCTTGCTCATCCCTTCCATCGCACTGTTGATGTGGCTGTTCTTGTTTAACGCCAAATATGTGCGCGGTGAAAAATAATTCCAAAACCCCCCGGTGAGTATCGGGGGGCTTTTCGCATGCACATCGAAGATTATGGTTGTTGCCGACATGCTTCCACAAACGCCGAAAACAAGTTGGCAGCGTCAGAATCGATATGCACCATCTCTTCTGGATGCCATTGAACGGCCAACACAAATCGATGCTGTTCGCTTTCAAACGCTTCCACCACACCATCCCGAGACACCGCACTCACTCGCAAGGGCGCCAGCACTTCCCTGACCGCTTGATGATGGAAGCTGTTAACCTTAGCCACCGACTTGCAATAAATTTGGTGGAGAAGCGTGCCTTCTTCGATATGAATCGTGTGGGAGGCATGGTATCGCGGAGCTTGTTGAGCGTGTTGCAACAAGTCACTCTTTTGTGAGGGAAGATCTTGGAACATCCCTCCGCCCAAAGCAACATTCAGGATTTGGCACCCCCGGCAGATGCCCAAGATCGGTTTATCTTGAGAAATGAATTGTTCGATGAGCGCGATCTCCATCTCGTCCCGGTCGGGATCGATCCGCCCCAATCCCGGCAAAGGCTCTTCGTCAAACAATGTGGGGTCGATGTCACCTCCTCCCGACAACAACAGGCCGTCCAGTACCCGGCTCATCTCTTTAATCACTGAGTCCGAAGTAGTATACGGGATTAACAAGGGCACACCGCCCGCTTGGATGACTGCATCGCTGTATGCTCTTGACAAAATCTGTTGCTGTTCGTGTTCCCGAGACATCGTGATCCCAATGATCGGGTTCATTCTCCACACTCCCCAGTCTGGATTTATCATGTTTGCTGATGCGCATTGCACAGAATATTTCCATCTGTATGAATCATTCGCATGCAGTGTATTCACTTCCATTATAAAAGAGTTCATCCATATGTTAAGTTAGACATTTAACTCCCCTTTATAGAGAGTTTGTGCCATTCAAAAAAGCCCCAGGCATCTACCTGAGGCTCCATATATCGCATGTCACTCAATCGTTTACTGTCGCCCGTTCATCAAAGAAGAAACGAATAGCGTAAATCCCCGCCAAGCCAACTAAGCTGTAAATCACCCGACTGAATGCGGAAGATTCCCGAATCGTGTCACCGCCAAATATCGCCGCTACCAAGTCCCACTGAAACAATCCAATCAACAGCCAATTCAACGCTCCGATAATAACCAAGGTTAGGGCAAAACTTCTCATTCCCTGTCCTCCTTTCCATGGCGAGGTCTACTCATAGTATGGCTTCAAACCATGGAGTTTATAACCATCCCACCATGACGAAAAAACGCCCCCGCCAGGACGAAATGCCCTGACAGGGGCGCATGAACGACCGTCACACCTTCACTTCCTCTTTGGTGTCGGCCGCTTGCTTGCGGTAATACTCTTCAGCGAGTTTGTCAATTTCTTTCTTCAGTTCGGCAACCATGTCTTTTTCAGGGATTTTGCGCACAATCTGGCCGTGTCTGAACAATAGCCCTTCTCCCCGTGCACCGGCGATCCCGATGTCCGCTTCTTTCGCCTCACCGGGCCCGTTGACTGCACATCCGAGCACGGACACTTTGATCGGCGCTTTGACAGTCGAAATGTATTCTTCAATCTCATTGGCAATGCTAATGAGGTCAATTTCGATCCGGCCGCACGTGGGGCAAGAGATCAACGTAGCAACATTGGCAGCCAAACCAAACGATTTCAACAACTCGCGCGCCACTTTCACTTCTTCCACAGGATCGGCGCTCAGGCTGATACGAACGGTGTTACCGATGCCCATTGCCAATAAAGCACCCAATCCGGCAGAGCTTTTGATCGTGCCGGAGAAAAGCGTGCCTGATTCGGTAATTCCCAGATGCAATGGGTAAGGGAACGTTTCCGCCGCTTTTCGGTACGCTTCAATCGCCAAACGCACATCCGACGCCTTCATGGAAATAATGATATCTTTAAAATCGAGATCTTCCAGAATGCCTACATGATGCTTGGCACTTTCGATCATACCATCCGCGGTGGGATAACCGTATTTATCCAAAATCCGCTTTTCCAATGAGCCGGCGTTAACTCCAATCCGAATCGGAATCCCCCGTTCTTTGGCCGCTTTCACTACCGCTTCCACTTTTTCGCGGCGCCCAATGTTCCCCGGGTTGATGCGGATTTTATCAATGCCGCCTTCGATCGCTTTCAAGGCCAGCTTATAGTCAAAATGAATGTCAGCAACAAGCGGAATGTTTATCTCTTTTTTGATATCCGCAATCGCTTCCGCGGCACGCATGTCCGGACAAGCGACACGCACAATTTGACATCCTGCTTCTTCCAAACGCTTGATTTCCGCGACAGTGGCTTTTACATCATGTGTCTTGGTCGTGGTCATGCTTTGGATGACCACTTGGTCGTTCCCACCGATTTGTATGTTTCCGACCTTAACCACTCTTGTTTCCGTACGATGATACATAAAGGATTCTCTCCTTTTTACGACAACATGGCATCATGTTTCATGATTATCAATTAGGACTTGGAAACTTCAATTACAAAGTATACCACACATATATAAAGAAAAGGAGCATCATCTGCTCCTTCACATAATCTTTCATTTTCAACTTCATTTGTGGTGAGCCAATTCATTCAGCTTCTCTGATGGAACGCTTAGTCATGGTGCGACTTCTTAGCCGGGACCGTTGTTTGTCAACGGCCATCTTCATAGAAAAAGGAATCAATCCAAACCATCTGACCGTCCATGGCACCCTTCTCATCTGTTTTAATTCTTTCCGTTCGTGCTTGGGCGTCTCAACGTACCATAGCCAGCGTTCCAATAGATAACAGACCCAATCCTTGAAAGACATATCGCCCCACCTCACCACTAGCATAGCCGATGCCGTCCGCCTTTAAACATGCTCCCGCCATGCACGGACGATCTCCTCCGCAATATCGCTGACCGCGCGGCCCGTCGTGTCCACTCGCAAATCGGCGAAGCGATAAAAGTCGCGTCGGGCTTTGTAAATAGCGTGCACCCGTGCAGACAGATCACCACGGAGCAAGGGGCGCTCCTCTTCAGAACGTCGCAGGCGCTCAATGATTTCATCAGGATCAGCGTCTAGATGAACAACATAAGCCCATTGGGTCAAGAGCTGGCGATTTTGCTCGCGTAAGATAATCCCTCCACCTGTCGTCAACAGGAGCCTTTGTTCTTCCAAACAGGTGCGTAGCATCGCCGTTTCTTCCTCTCGAAACCGCTCTTCCCCATAACGGGCAAAAAATTCGGCAACGGAACATCCCCATTTAGCCACCAATTCCTGATCCGTGTCTCTCCACGTCATGTCAAGCAGCTCTGAAACCGCCCGTCCAACCGTGGTCTTCCCCGTCCCCATCATCCCGATCAGTGCCAAATGCCGTTTGTTGTGTTGCATGGTTGCCTCCGTTTTTTATTAACCATGTTACCCAATCCATTTGATAATCGCCAGCGTCTTTTGATCCAGCAAAACGGCAATGGTTTGCCGCACTCCCTGTTCGCCGTGACCGGTCGCCACCACCCGTAAGGTGCCGTCTTCTTTTTCTTCGATCTGAACGACCACCATCACGCCACCCACATTGAGTAGCGTCTCCGGCTGGCGCTTTCCCAATGACCGCTCCTGTTGGACTTTGGCAACCCCTGTTTCGGTCGCGTATTTGACTCTCATCCGCTCTTCGTACAGCCTTGTTGCCTTATCCGCACGCACAGCCATGGTGGCCACAAGGGCTGCAAAGGTGAACAGCAGAGTGGTCACAGCTGTCACTGCCGGCAACGCCATGCCACGTTCATCGGTCTGCCGCATGGTGAACGCCCATCCTTCCCGCAATGAAGATCTTTATATCCAAATCTGCCAGCCAATTCTGCAATCCCATATCCAATCGAACACCCCGCCGCTCTGGGTGAAATCCCATATAATACACATGCCGAAGCACGACCGTCGCCCCTGAAAACCGGTTCGCACCAGCCTCTTTGACTCGCCTGATCACTTGCCGATTGCTTGTCTGGTACCGAACAGCCTTCCCATCGGGATGGATCAGCTCCAGCACTCCGCCTTCCATGGTGACAATATGTATCGCTTGGGCAATGTCTCGCTCGACCAAGGGCCGGAAAGCCATGTACTCGAGTTGTAATTCCTGTTGCCCGACAAACGTCTTCAGGTTGGTTTCAAACGCATGGGCGATGAAGAACAGGGCCGGCAACAACAGCAGCAAAAGCATGAAGGCGATCATAAGTTCCACATAGGTGAAGCCAGCGTCATCACTGCGTTTCGACAAACCGGTGCGTAACCCAGCGTTTTTTATGGATTTTCCCGCCACGATCCTTTCCTTTCACCTCCACCCACACTTCATACAGACGTGGTTCAATCTCAACCGCCCGCCAATAAACGTGGTAGGGGCCGCTTCCCTCTGTCCGACCAGGGAGCCTTTCCGCACCCGAACCCGCTAATCCCGTGTCGCTCGCCAGACTTTCCATTCTATCTTCCAAGATGCGAACCATCTCCATATCCATTTGTTGTTCATGAAGTTGCAGATTCAATTCTCGGCACAAGGGAACAGCAAAAGCAGTCAAAACCCCAAACACCAAAAAAGCCATTATCGTCTCAACTAAGGTGAAACCACGTTCCCGCCCATTCATGGCCCCAACTCCACCTTTGGATGACCCGAAGCCACATGGACCACGACTTTGCCAATCGGTTCCCCTTGGCGCTTTAACCAGATCGTCCCCCCACGCACTTGTCCAGTTTCACGAAAAATGATCTGATTCCTCGGATAATTGCTGGTCACAACATATTTGTCCGGAATGAGCAACATTCTTTGACGTTTAGTACCTTGGCTAACTGTGATTCGTTTACGAGCGTTATCAAGAATTACCGTCACTTCCCTCTCCCTGCTCTCGGCTTCCGTCTGCGCTAAAGACAGCTCACTGGCCAACGCCCCAAGAAAAAATTGCCGTTCTGTCCGTTCCCCCATGGTTGCGAAAGCGGGATAAACGATAGAAAACATCCATCCTAACACGATGATAACCATCACCAACTCAATCAGCGTCCATCCCCGTTCCCCGGTCTTCATTTGGCGCATACCACCCTCTGCTCCGCCGTAATGTTCAAAGAGCGTCGTATCAGATATTCGCCACCAAATGGACATTTTGGAGCAGAACGCAAGTATCCGCGGCGCACCAACTCCTTCACATCATTTGGATATTCTCCATACTCCAGATAATAATTATCGGCTTGGGCGGCGATCATCTGCCGGTTGGCCCGATCCGCCTGCCGTTTAGCCTTCTCCCCTGCCACCAGCAAGTTGGGAGACGCAATGGTCAAAATCACGCCGATGATGAACACGACAATCAGCATCTCCATCAAAGTAAAGCCCCTCTCACCAAAAAAGCTTCTACCTTTCATCCTTCCACCTCCTTTAAATCGCCCGCACCAGGTGTAATAATGGCAAAAACATCGCGATGATGATCACGGCGATAAACAAGCCGATGATAAAAATGAACAATGGCTCAGCACTGCGGGTGAACCGCTCCAACCGGTTTTTAATGACCATCCCCGTACCATGGGACAAGTGGAGCAGGATTTGGTCGAGCTTCCCACTTTCCTCACCCAATGCCACCATTTTCACAAGCGACGGTAAAAACAAACCGCGACCGCTTTTGCTAATCGCTTCCGACAATGAGGCACCGCCCATCACACTGTCCACGATGGCGTTGAGTACCCGATCGAGCACCGGCCACGGTGTCATCTTGCGCAAAGCCTGAAGTGCATCAAGCAACGGAACCCCCGCCTTTAAAAGCGAACCCAATTGAATGGCAAAAAAATGAGTCAGCCGATGTTTCAACATGCTTCCCACCAGTGGCAAGCAAAACAAACCTCTAGCCAGCCACGCTCGAATCGGCCTGGGAGCAATGCGTGCCACCACACAAGCAGTCAATCCGCCCCCGACCCACACCGTTGCCTTCGGCATCCAAGCCCCTGCGGAAGCATACACGGTAAACAGCCAAGCGGTCAGTCCCGGAAGTGGCACGTCCATCATCTGGTACAGTTCGGTAAATCGGGGCAACACGACCCCCAACAGGAACAATAAGGCCAAACTAGCAATCGCCAGCACCAATAGCGGATAGATGAGCGACTTGCCGAGCTCGCGGGTCCAGTAGGCTCTCGTCTCATAGTAAGACTCGCATTGTTTAAAACCATGTGCGTAATCCCCGTGTTCCTCGGCCGCCCGGATGAATGAGATGAAAAGAGCAGGGAAAGCCAACTTTTCCAAAGCATTGGACAAGCTAAATCCCTGATTCAACAGATGGACCAGCCGCTTGTAAAACCGTTTGGAGATCAACCGTTGTTCCTTAAGCACATCCAAGCTGGTCAACAACGGGATCCCACTGTCCAGCAAATGGGCCATCTGCTGGCTGTATAACATGTACTGTTCAGCACTCCATTTGTTCTTTCTCCACACCTTCGATCACCCGCATCCATTCTTCATAAGTAGTCCGATTCTGATCTACCAACACTTTTACCGCTTCTTTGAGCCCCCTCACCCCACGTTCCCGCAAAAGAGCTCGCATGTCGGCCAACGAGGCCCTCTTGGCAATCAGCTGTTCCAGATCCTCATCCATTCCCACCACTTCAAATGCACCCGTTCGCCCATGATATCCCGTGTGTTGGCAGACAGGACACCGCTCGCCACCGCATTGGTCACAAACCAGGCGCACCAACCGTTGCGCGATCACCCCCGACAACGAAGCGGCGACACGGTACGGTGCGATGCCCATGTCAACCAGGCGAGTGACTGCCCGAATGGCATCAGATGTGTGTAGTGAAGAGAGCACCAAATGACCTGATAGCGCCGCACCTATCGCAATATTGGCCGTTTCTTCATCCCGGATCTCCCCGATCATGATGATGTCAGGGTCTTGGCGCAATACCGACCGCAACCCCCGGGCAAAGGTCAAACCTGCTTTTGGGCGGATTTGGACTTGATTAACTCCGTGTAGCTTCAATTCAATGGGGTCCTCCAAGGTGACAATATTGGCCTCTGTCCGGTTTAATGCTTGAATCATGGCGTACAAGGTAGTCGTTTTGCCTGATCCGGTTGGCCCAGACACAATGACGAGTCCGCTTCCCCGCCGCAAGAGAAGCTCCGTTCTTTCCCGTTCTGCGGGTTGCATCCCCAAATCATCCAGCTGATAGGCTTGTTGCTCGTTTTTGAGCAATCGTAACACCACTTTTTCGCCATGGGCCGTCGGTAAAGTAGACACACGGACATCTAGGCAAACATCCTTTTCCTCCCATCGCATGGCTCCATCCTGGGGCATCCGTTTCTCACCGATGTCCAAGTGGCTGGTGATTTTAATATGGGAGATAAGGGCATTGGCAAATGCTTTGGCTATCTGATCCGTCTCAAGCAAAAATCCATCAATGCGTTGTCGAATCCGCACATGCGTTGCCTGTGGCTCAATATGAATGTCACTCGCCCGCTGTTGGCTTGCTTTAGTCAATAACTGATTGATGAAGTGCATGACATCGTGTTTCTTCCCCACCATCCCATCTCTCCATTTCATCCAAGCAAATTTGGAGTCGATTTGACATTTTCTACCTTAATATGAAAAATCCTGCCTTTTTTCACCAACAACAGAACGTCTATTCGATTCATTTCAAAAAATAAAAATAAAAAAATTTCATGGATGGTGCATGACATGAGTCCCATCGGCATACAATAATGATGCCGGCGATGGGGAATAGCCAAGTGGTAAGGCAACGGACTTTGACTCCGTGATGCGTAGGTTCGAATCCTACTTCCCCAGCCAAAAAAAGTGGTTGACCCAGATGGGACAACCACTTTTTTCATTCAACCTGACCATATAAAGAATGGCTCCCCAAATGGAAGCCATTCTTCACAGACTATGCCGTTTTTTGTTTGCCCATGTTTTTTTTGAGCGTATACCCGATCAAAACGACCAAAACCGCCAACACGATCGGAATCCCGATGCTCCAGCCTTCCTGTCCTTCCAGCAATGTTTTGGAAATATACGGGTCTTCGACAATCAAACTACCAGCTGTATAACCCAGTATGGCCGATCCGACATACATCAACCATGGAATGCGATTCATCACCTTTGCCACCAATCCGCTGCCCCACATGATGATGGGAATGCTAAGAGCCAGTCCAAACAGAACCAAGAATACGTTCCCATGGGCGCTGGCAGCGACGGCAACCACATTGTCAAGACTCATCACTACATCGGCAATGATAATCGTTTTGATAGCTGAAACCAAGGTGGTACCCACTGATACATGAGGGCCTTCATCTTCTTCCAGCAAGAGCTTGAGGGCAATCCACAACAGCAACAACCCGCCCATAGTCATCAACAACGGGATTTCCAACAGATATGTGGCGACGGCGGTCAAGGTTGCTCGCAACAGAATCGCCGCCCCCGCCCCAAAGAGAATCGCTTTCTTCCGTTGCTGTTCCGGCAGATTCCGCGCAGCCATGCCGATGACTACCGCATTGTCGCCACTTAAAATAAGGTCCAAGATAATGATGTTGAAAAAACCAACCCAAAATTTCAAATCCATAAACCCAATCGCTTCCATTGTTCAGCCCCTCATCTAGCAGTAATCTGCAAATCCATCCACCCCGAATCCTCATCCCCCAACCCAGGACGAAACAAGGATGCACACAAATGAACGATTCACACCGGCAGGTTCGGCACTTGCCCCGGTCAAAGGGGCGCCGGGAGGCTTGTCACCCTATCCTTATGATAAAACGGGTCGCGCGATGACAGGAAGGCGTACAACCATAAGTAGCCTGCTTCCCTTCCCGGCACGTTAGCCTGCGATCGTTCAGAAATAAGAGAGTTCCTCATCCGGCTGTTCTGGAACTAAATCAATCACTTCGACGCCATCAACCGCTTCTTGGATCAACCGCTCCAAGTCCAACTTCGCTTCTTGCGCACGAGCCACTTCTTTATCTGGCTTGGTTTTGGGCGCTTTGGGCAAGAAGACGGTACAACAATCTTCATAAGGCAAAATCGATGTTTCATAAGTGCCGATGCGCTTGGCGATATTCATGATCTCATGTTTGTCCATTCCGATCACCGGGCGCAAAATCGGCATACGGGTTACATCATTAATTGCATTCATGCTCTCAAGTGTCTGACTGGCCACTTGGCCCAAGCTCTCCCCAGTTACCAGCGCCAACGCCCCATTGCGCTTAGCCACCTCTTCGGATATCCGCAACATAATGCGCCGCATGACGGTGATCGAGTACGACTCAAAACAGTGTTTGTTAATTTCTGTTTGGATTTCGGTAAAAGGCACCACATGTAACTTAATGCGGCCACCGTAACGCGTAAGCGTCTGCGCCAAATCAATCACTTTTTGTTTGGCCCGTTCGCTGGTAAACGGATAACTGTGAAAATGGATCGCATGCAATTCAGCACCGCGTTTCAGCGCCAAGTAGCCTGCGACAGGGCTGTCAATCCCTCCGGATAAGAGCAACATTACGCGCCCGCTCACACCGACAGGCAAGCCTCCCGGCCCGTTGATGTCATTGCCGTAAACGTAAGAATATTTCCCACGTACTTCGACATGAACGGTCAACTCCGGATTGTGCACATCTACTTTGAGCTGAGGAAACATCCCCAACAGATAGCCACCCAACCGATGATTCATCTCTTGTGAACCGAGGGGGAACGTTTTATTGGCCCGTTTGCTGTTCACTTTGAACGTGCGGACGGCATCACGTTGTGACTCAACCAACTCCCGCACCGCACCTTTAATTTCTTCCCAATCAGAGGCGACACGAATCGCCGGGCTGATGCCTACCAAGCCAAACACTTGAGACACTTCTTCCAAAATAGGCTCGACAGCTTGTTCCCCGAACTCAATAAAAATGCGCCCATGGGTTTTGTTCACTTGAACGCCTGGAAACCTTCTCACTTTGTCACGGATATTTTTTACCAGACGGTCTTCAAATTCCGCTTTGTTCTTGCCTTTTAAGGCCAGTTCACCATATCGCACCAAAATGCAGTTTCTTTTCATCTCTTACGCACCTTTATCACTTGTTGTAATGATGGAATCACCTTTAGCAAGGCTTCCGCCGCATGGCGCACCTCTTTCTCCGTCGTCATCAAGCCCATGCTGATGCGTATGGAGCCCACCGCCGCTTCATCCTCCAACCCAATCGCTTTGAGCACCCGACTGGGAACCTCTTTTTTGGATGAACACGCTGATTTGCTGGAAACGAATACCCCCTCTTGCTCCAATGCATGCACGATGACCTCTGATTTCAGTCCGGGGAAAGAGAGACTCAATATGTAGGGAGCCCCACCGTTACCGGTCAGATCACCATTGACGCGGACCTCCTTGATTTCAGCGGTTATGCGCTGAATCAGCCACTCCTTCCATGCACGGCACCTTTCCATAAAGGCATCCCTTTGTTTGCCTGCGAGCGCAGTCGCTTTTGCCAAACCGACGATACCGGGTAGATTTTGCGTGCCCGATCGCAAGGCTTGCTCTTGTCCACCGCCGGCAATAAGGGGCGTCAATTGTAGATTTTTTCGCTTATATAAACAGCCGATTCCTTTCGGCCCGTGAAATTTATGCCCTGACACCGATAATAGATCAATCCCCCATTGTTCGGGATGAATGGGAAGCTTGGCAAACGATTGGACAGCATCCACATGAAACAAAACTTTGGGATAACGTCTCAACCGTTTCCCAATCTCACTGATTGGCTGAACGGTTCCGATTTCATTGTTGACGTGCATGACTGAGACAAGCACAGTGTCTTCTGTTATGGATTGTTCCACCAATTCAGGGCTGACGCGGCCCAAATGGTCAACAGGGAGCATGCTGATCCGCCATCCCCGCTGTTCCAACTGTTTGCATGTATCATAGACTGAAGGGTGCTCCAACTCGGTGGTGATGATGTGCTTGCCCCGGTGCTGATACGCTTCGGCCACTCCCTTGATTGCCATATTATTTGCTTCGGTTCCGCCCGAGGTGAAAATGATTTCCTGCGGACTGGCAGCGAGCTCTTGAGCAATGATTTTACGGGCTTGCTCCATCAGCCGTTCCGCTTTGACCCCCAACCCGTGCAGAGAAGACGGATTCCCGTACACATTGGCCATCACATCTGCCATCACCTTGATCACGTCGGCGTCTGTTTGCGTCGTCGCACTGTTGTCCAAATAGATCATCGCACAACCCTCCTTTCATTCTCCTCACTTCTATAACTTCACCATTCTAACATAAAACAAAACACCTGACATGACGGTCAGGTGTGAGCTTCTTGACAAATCAGTATCATGCTGACAGTTCCCTTCCCACTAGAGCGTGTCTGATGAATATGCCAGCAGCTCCAAAACTATTTTCTCATTCGCTTCACGCGTTGCCAGACACACCCTAGCATACCTTCCTTACCTTCCGGCAGTCTTCTCTCCCCCGCTTCGAACACTTGATGCGCGCACGATCAGTTCAGAAGGGAGCAGAATCTCTTTTTTCATCCCCGCCTTGGCCGGTTTTTCCAACGTGTCGATCAACAGCTCCATCGCCTCAATCCCCAATTCGTATGCCAATATTCTGACGCTGGTCATCGGGGGGCTTACAAACGAAAGGAGCGGCGAGTCATTGAAACCAACCACACCCAATTGTTCAGGTACCCGGTAATGGCTTGTCTCAGCGTATTTGAACGCGCCCAGTGCCAACAAATCGTCCGCCGCCAGCACAGCGTCAAAGGCAATCCCTCTCTCTTTTGCTTCCAAAAGCGCCCGGTACCCACCTTCGATCGAAAACTCCGCTTCAAGCGCATAGGCTTCATCATATGCGCGTTGCCATTCGTAACATGCTTGCTTGTAACCGGCCAAGCGATCTTGCGTCACCACAAGGCGGCGGTCTCCACCAAGAAACAAGACCCGTTCATAGCCTTGTTCAAACAGGTGGATGGTCGCCGTTCGTGCCGCTTGTACATTGTCATTATTGACCGACAGCACGGGCTTTTCCGCACTTCGTCCGATGAGCACAAACGGAATCTGTTCTTCTGCCAAGGCATCAATCAAGCGGTCTTTCATCCGGGAGGTGGATACAATTAACCCGTCGACACGCCGCTCTTTGATTAAGCGCATACATTTTTCCCGCTCCTCTTCCGCGGATGGATTAATCGACAGCAATATATTGTAGTCACGCGCTTGGGCAACCGTAGACATCCCTCTCATCACTTCTGAAAAAAAAGGGTTGGCAAAAGCTTCATCGGCTTGCCTGGCAACTGTAAAACCGATGGTACGCGTATGGCTTCTGGCCAGACTTCTAGCAATAGCGTTGGGAACATAATTCAATTCCTCCATCGCCTGTTGCACACGCAGCTTCGTTTGAAGGCTGATCCGGTTGCTTCCCGCGATCACACGGGAAACGGTTGAAGGGGAAACAGCCGCCCGTCTTGCAACATCTTTGATTGTAACCATAAAAGCGCTCCTTCACCCATCATTGTTCACCTTCATTATACTCCAGTTGCCGCACATTTTCTGGTTAAACAGCGCTAAACCAGCTTGCAAACGATCGAAAAAGGTTTTACCGTGGACATCCAAACTGTTGCCCGATCTCAAAGTACAGGTGCCAATGTTTTTGGCACCCTGGATTAAACGATCGGCCACACGACGGACAAGCCCCTGCGGCTGAAAGATAATCCCGTATGGACAGCTCTTGTTTGCAACTGCCACAAAAGACCGCTTTTTGATCCCACTCCTCCGGTTTCCAGGTTCTGACCAAATGGGTTTCCGCCTCTTGATGGCATTTGATGCAAGGATAATAACGACCGCAACACGCAAAACGAATCGCGATGATATCCCGCTCGCTACGATAGTGGACGCATCGGGTTTCTTCGTCGACAACAGCTCCGTGAATAATCACCTCGCCCACTGGACCATCTCCCTTCTGAAAACGAAAATGGGCCAGCCCAAAAGAGGGCAGCCCATGTCCAAGTTATAGTCCGCGAACCACCCCAAATAAGGAGCAACCCATCACGGTTAGGGGTAGCGTCACAGATGGCAAGAATCCATGCCACGCTTTTGCAGATAGCGCTGATGGTATTCTTCAGCCCGCCAAAAAGTCGTAGCCGGTTCCACTTGGGTGACGATCGGGTTTTTAAAGCGACCCGAGCGATCCAACGCTTGCTTAGATTCCTCCGCAAGTTTCTTTTGCGTTTCATCATGATAAAAAATGACGGAACGGTACTGAGTGCCCACATCGGGGCCTTGACGGTTGAGAGTGGTTGGGTTGTGGTTGTTCCAGAACACATCCAGCAGATCTGCATACGTGATTTGTTCCGGATCAAACTCGACTTGTACCACTTCTGCGTGTCCTGTTTTATCTGTGCACACTTCTTCGTATGTGGGGTTTTCTTTCGTCCCACCCATATAACCGACGGCGGTGTTCAAAACGCCCGGCAGTTTGCGGAACGTCTCTTCTACTCCCCAGAAACATCCTGCACCAAATGTCGCCAATGCCATATCCATACCCTCCACTCATTTTCTTCCATCGTGAAGCAAGGTTAATTCTCCGGTTTCCGGATGGATCACCAATCCGTGCACAAGCACATCTTTGGGCAACAGAGGATGGTTTTGGATCATTTTAACACTTTCCATCACGCCTGTCTCCACATCTTTGTACCCGCGCAACCATGTGCCTACATCCACCCCATCTTCGCTCAAGCGGGTAAGATCAGCGTCCGTGATGCCGCGTTCGTTCAATTCCTCCAACACCGTTTCCGCTGTCAAGCCGACCATACCGCAATCATGATGGCCGACAACCATGATCTCCTGAGCCTCTAACTTCGTGACAGCCACCAACACGCTACGCATGATGCTACCATATGGCTGACAAATCAGCGCACCGGCTGTTTTCAACACTTTGGCATCCCCGTTTTTGAGGTTGAGCGCCCGAGGAAGCAATTCCACCAATCGCGTGTCCATGCAAGTGACGACCAACAGCTTCTTGAGGGGATATCGGTTTGCTTTATATGGATCATAAGCTTTATTCTCCACAAATTCGCGATTATGTTGCAAGATGTTTTCCAATTGGCTCATCAGAATCCCCCCAGTTCATTGCCAAAAATCCTTCATATTCATCCATGCGCAGCTCGGGTATACTGTTAAAAAACACGCATCAAAGGAGTTCGATTCGTTGCATGAATTCGACGAAACGCATGTTGCTCTATAACATTTTTGGCTGGTTTTTTCTCATTCTCGGCGTGCTTGGATTATTCCTTCCGTTTTTACAGGGCATCCTCTTCCTTCTGATCGGGCTTTATCTTTTGTCAAAAAGCTCCCCTTGGGCCAAGCGGTGGCTGGAACGCTTGAAATCGCGTTACCCCAAGCTGTCGGCCACATTCGACTCTTGGATTCATCGAGTGGAAGGTTGGATCATTCCTCCCAACAAGAGAAAACGCAATTGGGGTGCAAATTCCCCCGACCAAGAATGAAAGCTGTTGCCATCCCCTTTCCCACTTCACGCACGAAAAACACTGACACATCCCATCCTGCAAAATTCGCAGAGTAGGCGCCGATTCAGTAATAAGCGCCTACACTTGTTCCGTAGCACTAAAGGCAACTTCCCATCACAGGGAAGTTTTTATTTTTTGACGCGACACACGCCCAAACCGTCCCCGATGGTCAGAATAATGGATTCCAACCGCGGATCTTCGGCTAGTTGTCGGTTGAACCGACGAATCGTCACTGGAGAAGGCCCTTGGTAGGATTCGTCGAAAATCCGGCCGTTTTGGAAAAGATTATCGGCAGCAATCACCGCGCCGGGCGAAGCCAATGCAATCGCTTGTTCCAGGTAGTGCGGA
The DNA here is from genome assembly GCF_004343255.1 of Laceyella sacchari. GTDB lineage: Bacteria > Bacillota > Bacilli > Thermoactinomycetales > Thermoactinomycetaceae > Laceyella > Laceyella sacchari. The sequence continues at coordinate 316,469 of NZ_SMDD01000003.1, forward strand.
TAGTTGGGCTTATCAGCATCGAGAAAGAAGAAATCAAATTTCTCTTGACTTTCCACCAGCTTAGCCAAACTCTCTGTGGCATCACCCACCATAATCGTGACGCGATCTGCCAGCCCGGCTTTGGCCACATTCTCCCGCGCGAATGCCGCATGCTCCTCCTTCAATTCCAACGAAATCACTTGCCCGTCCGCAGGCAGTGCACGCGCCAGCCAGATCGTACTGTATCCGCCCAGCGCTCCAATTTCCAGCACACGTTTGGCTCCCGATAAACCGGCCAACAGATATAGGGTTTTGCCCACTTCCGGCGGCACCGATATTTGCGGCATACCCCGCTCATCCAAACCAGGCGCGATGCTTTTCAACACTTCATCCTCTTGGGCGAATAGCGAGCGAACATATTCTTGTTCCCGCAAGAAACTTCTCCCCTTTATTGTAATTGGTGATCCTACAAATTAATTTTAGCGTTAAATAAAAAGAAAAGATACCTTTGCAGGTATCTCTTTAAAAATGTGGAGCGGATGACGGGAATCGAACCCGCGCTGCTAGCTTGGGAAGCTAGAGTTCTACCATTGAACTACATCCGCATATTAATATGTTCGCTGACATTTAATATTTTAACAGAGAACCAATCTGTTGGCAAGCACAAAAAGCCCCCAAAGCGGGAGCTTTTTGGGGTGCTTAAAATATCAGCCGAAATGGCAAAACGATCAAGGAAACAATCACCGCGATGATGCCGACCGCAACCGCCCAGATTCCCCAACTGCTCCCACGGCGTGCCGCAATCGCACCGATGATAATTCCCGCCGGCGCGAGAAGGAACGGCAACATAAAAAAGGAGAGCACTGCCAAAATAAGCGCGGTAATTCCCAGTCCCACCCCGCTGTTCTCCGTATCCGCACCTTCCCTCTCATTGTGTTCCTTGTTGTTGGTACGAATGGGAATGCCCGCAGGAGTTGGTGAAAACTCCGCCGCCACTTCCTCATCATGATCCAATTTGGACACGCGTCTTTCTTCGTCTGTATGTTGATTTGGTCTGTCAGCCATCTTACCCCTCCTTTCTCGCTATCCTGCAGTTAGTATGCTCCTTTTTCCTATGGCTCTACCTGTTAATAAACCCCATTTGAAAAAGTAAAAAGCCCGCGGGAATACTTCGCGGACTTTTTATTTTCCAGGGGAACCCTGAACAGGCTTATTTGCAAATGGTTTTTCGATTGCTCACGGCGTCTGCCACCTAGCACAGGTAAACAGGTATCCAGCGATCCGAGTTGGCGCATAAGTGGTATAAAGTGAGCGCCCCCGACGCATAGGAAGCAGCTGGGAATCCGTCTTTATTCCCACACATATTAATCGTTACCATCATTCACCTTGTCGGCTTGCGTATAATCTGACGGGCCTACCGGATGTCGAAGGATGCCGGTGATCCCACGTTGCTCCACTACCGCATTGGTATAGAAATACAATGGCGTCAATGGTGCTTCCTCGATCAGGATTTTTTCCGCTTCATGGAGCAACCGGTCTCGCTCTTTGATATCTGCCGTATTGGCCACTTCCTTCAACAGCTCGTCGTATTTAGCATTGCTCCAATTGGTTCGATTCATGGAATGTCCCGTTTGGAAGCTTTCCAGATAGTTGTACACATCGTTATAATCCGCCAAAAAACTGGACAAGGACATCTTGTAATTTTGTGACCGCTCATCGGCAAAGAACACTTTTCGCTCTTTGGCCTGCAACCGGATGTTCACACCCAAGCCTTTGCGGATCATCTCTTGGACAGCTTCCGCCACTTTCTTATTCTTCTCATTAGAATTGCTGTACAGCAAAGTAACTTCCGGCAAATTGTCCCAACCTTCTTCTTTCATCCCTTCGGCCAACAGCTGCTTCGCTTCGGCGGTCTGATTATCCTGGATCAAATTGCCACCGATTTGGCGAAAATCGTTAGGCGCCGATGGATGCACATAGCCGTAAGCGGGTTGCTCTCCCCCGGCGATAATCTGTTGAGCAATGGTTTTACGGTCAATGGCAAGGGCAAATGCTTTACGCACTTTTTGATTGGTAAACGGCTCTTTTTCCACATTGAACCGGAAAAAAGCGAGTCCGTTCCCATCAGATGGTTTTAGCTTTCCACTCTCCATCAGGGAAGGAACCAAGTCGGCTGGAACCTGCGACTTTGACACGACGTCCAACTTACCCGTTTTAAACATCGTGTAGGCGGTCTTGTTATCGTTGATGACAGAGTAATGGAGGGTAGTCAGCTTCACCTTGTCTTTGTTATGATATTTTTCATTTTTTTCCGCCTTCAGTTCAGCGTCGTGCTTCCATTCGGCCAATTTGAAGGCGCCATTGCTCACATATGTTTTCGCTTCGGCATGCCAATTTGCATTTTGTGTGTCCACTTTCCGGTTAACCGGTGAAAAAGCAGGGTATGACACCAATTCCAAAAAAGACGGAGTGGGTTGTTTCAATTTTACCTCTAGCGTCATGTCATCAACCGCTTTCACGGCAACCTGGTCTTCCGTACCTTTGCCTGTGTTATACTCCTCCGCCCCTTCGATGAAGTAAAACAAAAAAGCGGTCTGGTAAGCTCGTTTCGGGTTGAGCGCACGTTTCCAAGCGTACTCAAAGTCATGGGCTGTCAATGGATCGCCATTGGACCAATAAGTTTTTTTTAACTTGAAGGTGTAAGAAAGGCCATCTGCGCTCAACTCCGCTTTGTCCGCCACAGCTGGTTGCGGCTTGTGCGCCTTGTCCAAGCGCATCAACCCTTCAAACAAATTGTGTGTCACGTCCAAAGTATCAGAGTCGAACGCATCAGCCGGATCAAGCGAAGTTGGTTCACCGCTCAAAATTAATTGCAATGTCTTGTCGTCCGCCGTGCCTTGGCCGGCCCCAGAGGTGCAACCGGAAAGACATCCGCTTGCCACTAAAAGGATAAGCAACGATATAAATCCAATCCGTTTCACATCGATTCCCCCTTTTCCCTCGCCAATCCCTTCACTTTTCGCAATAAATGACGTAATAAACACATTATATTATATAAATAGAATAAACTGAATATTTTTGCGAAAAAAGAAGTGCGCAGGCGCACCCCTCATGCCACCTTCAATGCAACCGCTCATCCTTGGCCAACTGCCGATCCAGCATGGCATAGATGATGCTGATCGCCTGTACATTCCATCCCATATCAACAAAACGAGCCCGCAAAGCCGCATGCACATCTACCGCCAGTCGCATCGGCGACACCTCAATCACAGTGACCACCAAATCATGCTTCAATCCCAACCCATTGGCATATTCCAGCATCACCTCACCTCTGGTACTATCAACATGAATCAGCCGAAAGCGAGATGCTTGAGCAGGAATCTGTTTGAGCGCGGCCACGGCGTTTGACAAACGGTCACGGTAATACCTTGTTCGCAACGCGTTCTCCTTGGCATCGTCACTGGTTTCCACCACGCCGCTGAAAAAACGCTGAAGTTTGGACAAATCGCCATCCCCCTTTTATCTGAGCACCAATGATTCGAGATGTTCCAACCGGTTAAGGATGTTTTTAATCACTTCGTCATATTCCCCGCCGCTATTACCAACGGCCGCATGTGGCGCGGTGTTACCTGTGCGCCGGCCGGCGGCACTTTTGGCCTTTTTAAGCTGTTCCTTCAAATATTCGTTTTCCTGCAATACATCTTCATAGCTTTTTATGATTAAATCCAAAAATTCATTCACTTCCTCGATATCGTACCCTCTTATGGCATGCTTGAAATCTTTATTAAAGATCTCCATCGGAGTGATTCTTTTCATCTACAACACGCTCCCCTTTGCATTCCATTTACATTCATTATATAAAAACATTTTCGATGAAACATCTTCTTTGTATGAAGATTCAGATGCGTTGATGAATATATCCCATCTTATTTTATAGAATAACCAAGATTCCGTTTCTAAGGAAGAGTGAAATTTATTAAAAGTTCATTTTTCCTTTTGGAATGACACGGTTCCAGCCCATTTTCTTATAATGACTCCCTACAAAACCCATTACACCAATGCGTCCCCTTTCATCATGCCCTGATCGAATCAATCCGGCTTCCGCCACGGCCGCTCAACCCTGCTGTTTCAACCAACGGCCAAATGACAAAACACCCAGTGATTTTTATAGAAACAATAAAAGGGCGGTTGAAATTCTCCCGCCCCCAAATCCATTATCTGGCTTCCGGAAAAGTCCGCCGAATCATATCCATCAAGTTTTTGAAAAAACCTTGCACTGGGCGACCTTGTCGCAAATCCTGGGCATAGTTGTTCATCTGCTTGACAAAATCAGGGTTTTGCGACACATACACGCGGCGGATGCTAGGATCAACAGCACGCACCCGAGCGGAAATTTGTCGGTTTAGGTCTTGGGATATTTTCCCGTCCCCAACTCTTTTTTTCAGCATCACTCCAAGGTAAGCGGTTCGGCCCATGATAATCGCCGAGGCGGAGTTCACTTGAGGCATGCGGGCCACTTCGTACGCCACATTGTCTGCCAACCGAACCCCCCGCGCCATGTTGTCATCCAAGGTGTCATAGCGGTTTCTGGCGACATTGGGATACTCCGGACGATTGATTTGTCTGTAAGTCCTGTCGGTTACTCTCGTTGTCCGCATGCCCTGATCTTGCCGTTTTTCCACCGCTTCTTTGTTATTGGTAGCACATCCGGTCAATGTCGCTACCAACAGCCCAGCGGCTACTGCGCCCGTCATCCATTTTCTACTGTTCACACGATCTGCCTCCCTTGGTTCAACTGGTTCCGCTCAGGGTTAGTATGGGTTGCGCCCCGGCGATTATGTGTCTAATCGCCAGTAGAGAATCAGGAAACTAAGGAGGTTATTGGCAAAAAAAACGGGAAAGCCCATTTGCTTTCCCGTATCAATCATCACTGCCATTTTGCAAAAGCAAAAGCACAATATATCGTAACAACTCCATCAAAGCGACCAACGCTCCGGCAACATAGGTGAATGCAGCTGAACCCAACACCCGGTTGACTCCCCGCTCTTCCTCCACACCGTTGATAAACCCTTGCCGCGCCATGATTTGTTTGGCTCTGGCGCTGGCGTTAAATTCCACAGGCAGAGTCACCAAGTGGAAAAGAACCACTGTGGAAAAGAAAATAAGACCCAACACCAGAAGGCCGGCCATACGAAAAGCAACGCCAGCAAACAGCAGGAAGGGCGCCGCTCCGGATGTAAAGTTCAGTACCGGAACCATGCGGTGGCGAAATACCAATGCCCCGTAGGACTCTTTATGTTGCAAGGCATGGCCGCACTCATGCGCCGCCACTGAAATAGCCGCGATCGAGTTTGAATAATAGACATCTTCGGACAAGCGGACAGCAGGCGCGGTCGGGTCATAATGGTCCGACAAACGTCCTGGCACCACTTGAACAGGTACATGGTGTAATCCATTGTCATCAAGAATGCGCCGGGCAACTTCAGCCCCGGTCATTCCCGATCTGGCTGCGACCCGCGACCAGCGGTTGAAATTACTTTTCACTCTCCACTGAGCCCATAGGGTCAACGCCAAACCGACAACAAATGTGAAACCAAACAATGCATTGATCATCTCTGTCCTTCCCCCCTATCATAACCTTACCCCGTTTCATCTAAAAACATGACAGCGATTTGATAGAAATCAATAATTTGTAAAAATATAGGTTTGTTTTTCCAATTCCAAAACAGAATAAATAGCACCCGGGCTTCTAAGCCATAGGTGCCATGAAGTGATATGCATTTCAAAAAGACAGTGCATCCGTCTGGGTGCGCATACCCACATTGACCACAAATCCAATCGCCAGCATTTGCGTCAACAACGAACTGCCCCCATAGCTAATCAAGGGAAGAGGGATTCCCGTGATTGGCATCAAGCCGATCGTCATTCCGATATTTTGGTAGATTTGAAACACAAACATCCCCATGACTCCCGCCACAATATAGGTTCCAAATAGGTGATCCGAACGCAAGGCGACAACCAACATGCGGTATATCAATAGCAGATAGGCGCAAATGAGAATGCTGGCGCCGATAAAGCCGAATTCCTCTGCATAGACAGCGAAAATAAAGTCATTGTGCGGTTCTGGTATCCAATTACCTTGCGCCTGCGTCCCTTGATGGAAGCCCTTGCCATGTAACATACCGGAGCCAATCGCGATCTTTGCCTGTGTTGATTGGTAGCCCGCTCCCGACGGGTCAGATGCCGGATCGATGAAAATTTGAATCCGTTTGACCTGGTGCGGCTGAAGAATGACGTGCAACAGCGGAGAGTCTGTAACATATAGAAGAAGAACGCTGCCCGCGATTGAACCAATGACCAAAAGCCCGCTCACAAACCATTTCCAATCGAGTCCGCTCACCAGCAACATGCTAAGCAGAATACCGAAGAGGATGAGTGACGTCCCCAAGTCAGGCTGTGCTAAAATAATGAGAAACGGCACCCCAAACAACAAGCAAATGCGCCCAAGAGAAGACAGGTCGGACCAAGGGTGACCCTTTTTCTCCGCCAACACTTTGGCTAAAATCAAAATCAGGATCAGCTTCATCATTTCCGAAGGTTGAAACTGAAAACCACCGATGCGAAACCACAGCTGGGCACCGTTCACCTCGACCCCCAAACCGGGCACCATCACCAACAAGTTCAGCAACACGCTGAAACCAAACAAAATGTACAGAAATCTCCCTTGTGACAAAATTTTATAATCCAACAGGAGAAAAATAGACATACATAGAAAACCCACTACATACCATACAATCTGCTTATTTACATAAGTGGGGTCGGTGTAAGTTGCGCTCGATATGGCAACAATGCTGATAGTTGCCAATACCAATACCATCATGATAATAAATGGATCAATGTTAAGAATTAAGAACCTCTTTTTCTGGACTGTTCTCATGATCCCTTGCCCCTTTTTTGCAATCAGAGTCTGACCATCACCTGTGACACTTCCTGACGACAGCGCACGGTACTACGCCGATTCGCCCCGTGCGCGGCTTTGCAGGTACAACTCCTGCGCCCGCGGACACGCTTGTCTTCAGTCCCGCCACAACTAATCACAGCTTAACAAACGAACATGCGCTGGTAAACCTATTTTCCTGTTTCCCCGCCATCCCGGGAGGCGGAGCCGTTTACCATCACGCCATTTAGGATAAAGGATAACTCTTCGCTAAAAGGAGATTGTAGTTATGAAACGCGGCAAACCTGACTTTTGGCTGATTTTGATCACTTTTACCTTGTTAGGTATCGGCCTCATCATGGTGTTTAGCGCCAGTTATTTTAAAGGCTATGTGGATTTGCAGGACTCATACTATTTTTTCAAAAAGCAATTGGTCTACGGATTGTTGGGACTGGTGCTGTTTTTTGTGGTCTCCAACATCCCCTACCAAGTTTACCGCAAATACGTAGGGATTATCTTGTTTCTTTCGCTTTTCTTCCTATTGGCCGTACTTTTGTTCGGCGAAGTACGCAACGGCGCGCGCCGCTGGATCGACTTGGGCTTCTTTGATTTCCAGCCGTCGGAACTTGTGAAGCTAGGCATGATCATCTATACCGCTTCGATCATGGTAAAAAAGCAACCCCTGTTGGACAATTTCAAGCGGGCCTTGTTACCGCCGCTGATCGTTATTGGCTTGGTCTCTTCCTTGTTGGTGTTGGAGCCCCACTTCAGCGCAACTGTTATCATCGTCACCACCTGCTTTGTGATCATTTTTTGCTCCGGCGCGCGCATCAAGCACCTAGCCTTATTGCTCATGTCCGGCATCCCGGCCATGATTTTAATCATGCTGACTAGCGATTACCGGATCGAGCGTCTGCACACATTATTAAACCCGCTTAGCAATCCCAATGATGAAGGATACCAGATCATTCAATCGCTCATCGCCATCGGCCCCGGTGGCTTGACAGGAGTGGGATTGGGCGAAAGCATCCAAAAGCTCGCTTATCTGCCTGAAGCTCATACCGACTTCATCTTTTCCATCATCTCAGAAGAATTGGGGTTTGTCGGGGGATCGTTTGTGATTTTGTTGTTCATCCTGTTCATCGTGCGCGGAGTGTTGATCGCATTGCAGGCGCCCGACCAATTTGGCACACTGCTCGGAATCGGGATCGTCACTTTGATGGCCATCGAATCGATCTTTAACTTAGGTGTTGTCACTGCTCTGCTCCCCGTGACTGGCGTTCCTCTGCCGCTGATTAGCTATGGGGGGACAGCTCTGATTATCAAAATGATCGGCTTAGGCATGTTGCTTAACATCTCTCGCTATCGCACCAAAAAAGAAAAGACAAGCAAGCGCCCAACCGTCGCTCGACCTGTCCATATGTAAAACCAGGCCAAATCGGATGCGCATTCCGATTTGGCCTTTTTCATGCACTCAGTCCAACATGCCCTCTGTCGGACTGCTGGCCGTAGCCACAACCTTTTTGGGGATACGCCCAGCCTCCCAGCCCAGCCGTCCGGCTTCAACGGCCCATTTCATCGCCTGTGCCATTTTGACCGGATCTTTTGCTCCCGATACAGCCGTGTTTAACAACACCCCGTCAGCCCCCAATTCCATCGCTTGCGCCACATCGGCCGGAGAACCGATGCCCGCATCGATGATGACAGGCACAGGGGAATCTTCAATGATATAGCGGAGGTACAACGGATTTAACAAGCCTTGCCCTGACCCGATAGGAGATCCTCCCGGCATGATCGCGTGGGCACCTGCTTCCCACAGTTTTCGTGCCAAGATCGGGTCGTCAGAAGTATACGGAAGTACCGTGAACCCCTCTTCGACCAAGATCTTCGTCGCTTCCAGCGTGGCGATAGGATCAGGCAACAGGGTCTTCGTGTCAGCGATCACTTCAACCTTGATCATGTCGCACAAACCGGAAGCCCGGGCCAAATGCGCGATCCGCACCGCCTCATCCACCGTTTGGGCGCCGGCTGTGTTCGGCAAGAGCTTATATTTTGTCAAATCCAGCATCTCCAAAAAATTAGGCTGGTCTTGTTGATAAATATTCATGCGACGCACCGCAAAGGTCAGCACCTCCGTGCCTGATGCGTCTACCGCCTTTTTTTGCACCTCAAACGACGGGAATTTGCCAGTTCCCAAAAACAGACGAGAATGAAATGTATGATTTCCTATTTTGAGCATATGGCTCATCCTCCCCCCACAAATTGAACAATCTCTACTTGATCTCCATCTTGCAATCCCACACGCGGATAATCGTCTCGCATCAATACCGTCCGATTGTGTTCCACGACGATAATGCGCGACACCAAATTTAAGGCGGCGACCAAATCAGCCACCGTCTCTGTGCCTTCAGCCACAGTGAATGGCTCTCCATTCAACTGAATGATCACGTTTTTATCCCTCCTCCCACTTCTGTACATCCGCCTGGCTCATTGGGGCAAACGCGGCCAATTCAGGCGCTGGCTCTCCCAGTAGCAGTCGAGCAACGGCATCGCCTGTGGCAGCGCTGAGCAAAATACCGTTTCGGTAATGACCGGTCGCAATCACTGCCCGGTTCTCATCGCCCAACTGTCCGACATAGGGAAATCGATTTGGCGTACCGGGCCGCAACCCGGCCCAACTACGGGTGTGCAGACTATCCCGCAATCTAGGCACCAAATTAAAAGCGGATTGCAACAATCTCTGCACAGCATCGGCGGTCACCTCTTCGTCCCATGCCCCATCCCGTTCCGTCGCACCTACAATGATTTCACCATTGGCCTTGGGCACAAGATAACACTCCGGGCCAAACAGCGTCCGGCTAAACAGCGGCTCTTTTGGTCGCAATGCCAATGACTCCCCCTTAACGGGCGTCATCGGCAAATGCCAACCCAATTTCTCGGCGATGGACTGGCTCCATACTCCCGCGGTGATAACAATCCAGTCCGCAATCCAATGCTCCTGCGTGGTATCAACGTGCCACGTCCCATCGGGGCTACGCTCAATCGCCCGCACCTCGGTGCCTTGCACCAGGTTGGCTCCCAACCGTTGCGCCGCTGCCGCCAATGCCTGCGTCAACTTGGGAGCGGATACCTGCCAATCCTCTGGTAAGTATAATCCGCCCCTCACTTCCGGGTGAAGACTCGGTTCAAGCGCCAAACATTCTTCCGGCTTCAGCCAACGGGCAGTCTGTCCATAAGCAGTCTGCCATGCCTGACGCTCCCGCAAGCGCTTCACATCTTCATCGAATCGGGCTACCTTCAGCAACCCAGCCCGGTTCAGCTCAATGTCCACCCCGGTCCGTTCTAGCAACTCCGCTTGCAACGCCGGGAACATCGAGCGGCTCTGTAAACAGAAATCGGTCAAAGGCCCAGGTTCATCCATCTCCACCTGTGCCCCCAGCATGCCCGCTGCCGCGGATGAAGCATGGCTCCCAATAGCATCTCGCTCGACGACCACGCTTTTGATCCCCCGCCGGGCCAAATGAAAGGCGATGGAGCATCCCATCACGCCTCCCCCAATAATCAACACCTCAGCAGTCTGCATTTTCCCACCTTCTTCTCAGCTCTCTGGCCACACGCTCGGGTTGTTCATGATTGGCCACTGCAGAGATGACAGCAATGCCATGGCAACCTGCACGCTTGATCTCTGCCACATTGCCTGCGTCGATGCCTCCGACGGCAATCATCGGAATCTTAACCTGCTTCACCCACACCAGAAGCCGGTCGCTTCCCAACGGCGGCAATCCCGGCTTGGAAGCGGAAGGAAAGATATGGCCAACCATCAGATAGTCGGCTCCTTCGGCTGCGGCCCGCTCTGCCGCTGCCAATGAATGAACCGACCTTCCCACCCGCATCGCCGGGGACATAGCGGGAAACGGCATCCGCTCAGGGAGATGAATCCCCCCCAGTCCCAGCGCTTCCGCCACGGACACAGAACTGTTGACGATCAACGATTTCGCCGGAATGCCAACAGACAACAGCGCTTTGGCTCTTTGCATCAACTCGTCATCCGACAGTTGCTTGTACCGCAAATGAAACCAATCCACCTCCGGCACCAGTCGAAGCCAACATCGCGCCAACTCCTGCACGGTCTGCTTAGGACTTGAAATCACGTGCAATTCCAATTTCATCACCACAACATAAAAAACCCGATATCCATGGGGATATCGGGCTACTAATCAAAAAAGGGTTCACGATCTTCCCCACTTCCTTTCGCTGGCATTACCCAGTTCAAGTTCAAAGGGTTGGAACCGACTTGTTCCTCTCAGCACAGCACAACCTGTGCACCCCTAGTGGTACGACAACTTATTCATTTGTCCAATCTCATTTTAAATCAAAACAATTATTTTCTCAACTTCACTAATTGTATCCCTTCTGGCGAAGTAAATGATTCCACGACCGTAAATCCATGCTTTAAGTAACAGCTGATTGCAGGACGGTTGGCTTGCCCTGTTTGCACCTCCCAGATGGTGGCATCATCCAGTTCCAACACATGCGACAGCAAGCGCGAAGCAATTCCCCGGCGAAAGTATGCCGGGTGAATCGCCAACCGGCAAATCTCTACCAGCTGCCCTTTCTGTTCATATGAAAGGACGCCAACCAGCACATCCCGCTCATAATAACCAATAAAGGTTTCCGGCGAGCATTTCAGCGAATCTTCTGTATCGTTAAGCGGCGGCAATTGATCACAACCGATGATCTCGGCCTCAATACGGTAGGCTCGTTGTTGGATCTCCACGATCCGGCTTAATGTGACCGGATCTTTCACGTCCAGTATGCGCATCATCGGCTACTCGCTCCTTTAAGGGATTTCTATGGTGACATCACCATAAATAAACGTTTGGCATGCCAGACGCCGGCCGGAAGCCAAATCCGTTTCACTCAAATGGTGCAATTCCGGATCTGTGTAATCACTGCATTGGCTACTCCCCTCGATCACACGCACGCGGCATGTTCCACACCGACCTGTCGTGCACTTGAACGGAATCGGAATCGACTGTGACGCCGCTTCCAGCAAAAGATTGGCTCCTTCAGCCACTTCCATTTCTTTCATCTGTCCGGCGACTTGAATACTCACTTTAGCCATTGTTCAGCCCTCCCCCATGAAAAAACCATCACGTCAACATGTGATGGTGTGTTGCTTTGCTATTTATTGCTTCGTGTGATAGGAGTTGTTGTTTTGGTTCCATAAGTACCAACCCAACCAGATCGCCACAACGGGAAGCACAATCCATAACAATCGGGCGCCGTATTTGTGCATCACACCGAAAACCATTTCCCAATTCGCGCCAAGCACATGCCCCAGACCGATAAAGGTAGCGCACCAAAAAAACGCCCCCGTATAGGCGAACAGGGAAAACCGGGCTAGCGATATCTTGGAAATGCCGGCGAGGTAAGCGGTGACATGGCGTACGCCAGGAATGAAATATCCAACAAATAGCAACCAGTTTCCATACTTGCGGAACAAGAGTTGCGTGATTCGCAAGCGGCGGCGCGTAATAAATATCTTGCCACCATATTTCTTGAGGAACGGATACCCCAAGCGCACTCCCAAATAATAGCTGATGCTGATTCCGCAAGCCGATCCCAAGAACGAACTGAGGAAAGCGAGGTAGAGATTAAGTTGACCCGTTGAGGTGAGATAACCGAGAAACGTCATCATGATCTCATCCGGCAACGGCAATCCCGCGATCCCCAACACCAAAAAGAAAAAAATCCCGATATACCCGTATTGTTGTAACAGCTCCAATAATGTTTGTTCCATGGTCTAACCCCGTTTACCCAATACGTACAAACAACTTAAGAATATCATACTTTCCCGTCCAGCAAAAGATGCGATCCCGCCTATGGTCAGTCGGTGATGCCAGAGATCAGTTTAATTCCGTTTAACTGCATGTGATAAAGAAACACGGTGTCCATCAGATCCGCATGATGGGCCATCGCCCCGATCTGTTTGGCTGTCTCCACTGGCAAATCGTATGTCCGCACATGAGAAACAGGAACAATCACTTGCGTTCGAGCGTTAACTTGATTGGCCAGCAACCGGATGCCCATCGCGTTTTGGTAAATGCATAAATCGGTACAATCTCCTACCACGATAAAAGAACTGGGGCCAGCGGCGAATACCTGTTCTAACCAGTCGCAAAATCGGACGCCTTCTCCATTTACTCCAAACAACCCGTTGGTGGCGTTTTTGCGAAACAGTTGGACGCCCGGCGCGTCAAAGACCGACTTCAATTCATCCACCACTTCCGCCTCCACTGTGCCTTGCACGCAATGGGGCGCAAATGCAGTGAATTCAACTGCATCAGCCGGATGGTCGTCATTGAGGAAAATGATATTTTCCGTCGGCAAGCCTTGCGCTATGAGCGTTTGAGCCAACTCTGACACAGGTTTCACCATTTCACGCACGCGCGGACTGGCTAAAGGCCCCACATCGCAAAACCCTTTCAACACATCGACAAAAACAAGATACACCCGTTCCCAGGCCCCCAATTGGTTCTTAATCTGAGCAATGGACCAGACGGGGGCTTTAGCCACGACCCTCTCCATATGACCGATGGCTTCAACATGATGTTGCAACTGGATCGCCTCCGCTTTTATGATGATTCGCTCTCATCTTAACAAAGACAAGCTTGATTTAAAAGAAGGAATGGGTCAGATAAAACGGGTTATCTCCTTCATTTTGGCTGCGTCCAGTGTTTTGATTACTTCTACCAACAATTCGGCAGCGTGTTCCAAATCGGACTTGCTGATCATAGAAACATGGCTGTGGATATAACGAGCTGCCACCCCGATCACCAAAGAGGGAACCCCTTTTTTGTACAGATGGAACTTGCCGGCGTCAGTGCCCCCTCCCGTCATTGTATCCACTTGGTAGGGGATTTGCTTTTGTTCGGCGATATCGATCACCAGGTTCCGCAATTGGATGTTGGGAATCATCGAAGCATCCAAAAACGTGATCAATGGCCCTTTGCCCAGCTTGGCTTTGCCGCTCCCCTCATTGCCCGGGGAATCCTCTGCCACTCCCACATCCAAAGCGAACGCGATATCCGGTTCCACTACATACGGTGCGGTGGCCGCCCCCCGCAATCCGACTTCCTCTTGTACGGTTGCACCGGCAATCACTGTATTGGGATGGCTCTCCATTTGCAAGCGTTTCAACACTTCGATAGACAAATAGCAACCGATCCGGTTGTCCAACGCCTTGGCTAAGATGGTGTCGTGATCGGGCATGATTTCAAACGGACAAATGGGCACAATCGGGTCACCCACCCGGATTCCCCATTCCTTTACTTGTTCATCACTGTGGGCCCCCACATCGATAAACATCTCGCGGATAGGCACCAATTTGTTCCGTTCCTCTAATGTCAATACATGCGGCGGGCGAGAACCGATCACCCCAGTAAACACCCGTTTCTCTGTCACGATAGACACCCGTTGCGACAATAACACTTGACTCCACCATCCACCCAATGGCGCAAATCGCAAATAACCGCTTTTGGTCACCTCTGTCACCATAAACCCGACTTCATCCAAGTGCCCGGCCAACAATATCCGAGGTTGGTCGCTTGTCCCCTTTTTTTCGCCAAAAATGCCTCCCAATCCATCCGTGATCAGGTTTACATCTTGCTTTTTTAATTCCCGCTCCATGATGGCGCGCACTTCCTGTTCATATCCCGGAACGCCTTTGGCTTCCGTCAACTCTTGCAGCAAACGCATTGGCACACCTCTTCCTCATAAAAATCTTCTCATGGGAAACTCCCGGTTGTTTCTCAGTGTTTCCTTTCGATCCTCTTTCTATGTTCATACATATTCTTTCGATGATGCTTTCACACTAAGCAGAAGAATGTCCTTACTTTAGGAGAAAGTAACTATGGTGAGTTGGCTGTTCAAACGAAACTGGAAGTGTCGATGTTGGCTCGTCAGCTTGTGTTTTGCATTGATCTTCACTCTCATTCAGCCTGTCTCCGTCACAGCCGCTCCCCCTTCCCCTTATCCCATCCTTGGGGATTACGGCGGCGAAATCAGGGAAAAAAAGCCGCGGGCCGATGGAATGGTTCACGTGGACACCCCCCGAACCATTCAGCGGTTGAAAGAGTTGCATGCCAATACGTACTTCTACCTGATCTGGCATGAAAAGTCGGATTGGGATGATTTGCGCAAAGAGTTTTTGCCGGCCGCCCGCCAAGCGGGTATCAATGTATGGGTCTATCTGGTGCCCCCTTCCGAAGCACAATTGAAACGGTCGGAGCCATTTGGCACGGATTATGTCGCTTGGTTTCGCGCCGTCGGCCGCCTTGGACGGCATTTCCCCAATCTCAAAGGCATCGTGATGGATGATTTCAACGATAATTTGACCTTCTTCACCCCGGCTTATTTAGCCAAAGCGAAGGGAGCAGGGCGTAAAGAAAATCCTGGGTTTCTGTTTTATCCGCAAATTTATTACCCAGCCCTCGACAACGCCTTGCTCACACACTACCGACATCTCTTTGATGGGGTGGTCATGTCCTTTCGTGATGATCATTACCGCAACACGCAAAAAACGGATCGCATGATTGAACAATTGGACGAAGTGCAAGCTCGCCTGGAGCGAACCCGTCTCCCCTTCATCCTGATGATTTACGCCAGCCGCCTTTCTGCTACCCCGGCCAATCCGAGTGCGCAATATGTGGCTAACGCTCTGAAAATAGCCTTGGGTCGGTTGAAATTGCGGCGGTTGGATGGGGTGGTCACCTATGTGCTGCACAAAGAGTTTCTTCAGGAAGAGGGCGATGCGGTCGCCAAATCAGGAGTTAGTTATGCCAATCTTTTCGCGCCAGCCGTTTCGACCCACGATGATGATGCACCTGGCCACTATGTAGAATGGCGTCAACGGATTTATCTGGACCCACGCACACAGGCCAAACTCTCTTTTTGGCATATGAGCGTTTATCCCCCCAACACCGGTGCAGGAACGTATACAAAACAAGTGCTGATCGACAATCGCGTCGTTTGGCAAAGCAGCATCACCCGTCATGCTTCGGAGTCGTGGGTGCCCGTCACATTGGACTTGACGCGGGTATTGCGGGGCAAGAGGAAAGCCATCTTGTCCCTTCGCCTCACCAAAATGAAAAAAGGGCCAGCCCCTTGGACTTACAGCGGTTTTGACTGTTTATCCGCTTCAGGTATTTCATTGCAAAACGGCGATTTTGAATATCAGGGAAATGAATGGGAACTGATTTCCAGCACTCGAAACTTGATGGGAGAAGTCTTGCGCTACGACCCGAGCCGCCGTTTCCGAACATTTCAAGCAGTGCGCCGGATGTACCAAACGTTTCGCCTGCATGAAGATTTGACGCAGTGGACCGAACACCCCCTGTTAATTCGCAAAGCAGACCGCTTGCTCACATGCATTTTATTAGATCGTCTTCCTTTCGCTCTCCATCTGTTAGAGGAGTTACCCAGTCTGGTTCTGTTTGACCGGCATATTCCTTATCACCGCAAAGAAGCGTTGATTCGCGACGCCCATCAATTACATCATCTGCTGGATGAAGAGTAAGCTAGGCAATGCAAAAAGCCGTGTCCAACTGAGACACGGCTTAATCATTGAAGATTTGTTTGTGGAAATTGTCCGAAGCGTCAGCGATAGCCAAGGTGTTCTCCAATTTATTGATTACTTGGGTGTAATAATTGGCCGCTTGATCCACATGCCCCATGCGGATCATATCCTCATACGCTTGGTAGCTTTCCTTGAGCAAACGGAAAGTCTCCGCAAACTGCTCGCGCGACACGATGGGAGGGCGGCCATCCCCCTCCTCGTCATAAAACATCTTGTACCGTTCTAGATAAGCTTCATAAGAAGCGAAATCATCATGCATAGACGACCAACCTTCACTAAGGGATTTGTCTTTAGCATGTCATTATGGAAGCCACCCTATGCAAATCAGGCGGGTTTGGGTCTCCCATCCCCAGTATGGCTGATCGATCCGCTACAGACTCCCAACGATGGAATATTCCGTCAAAAAGGAGAAATAAAAAAGACGCCTTAGCGTCTTGGTGTCACAAGCTACCTGTGGAAAGCAAACAATAAGCCGAGTTCTGTTCTCCGAGTGGTATAACGACGGCTTGTGGACGTCTTCCACCCATTGGAGTGGCAATCATCTATCTAGGCCATGCATTGCTGCAAGGCTCAAGCGACCAACCCGAGATCACTGCGGGCCACAGTTGCGCGCGTAAGCGCGCCGATCTCCTATCAGGTCTTGCTCCAGGTGGGGTTTACCTAGCCAGCATGTCTCCATGCTGCTGGTGCGCTCTTACCGCACCGTTGCATCCTTGCCTGTGAGGTGAGACACCTCCATCGGCGGTCTACATTTCTGTGGCACTAGCCTTAGGGTTGCCCCCACCGGCCGTTAGCCGGCACCCTGCCCTGTGGAGCTCGGACTTTCCTCCCGTGGGGCCTTGCGGCACTCCACCGGCGATTGCCTTGTTTACTTTCCCGTCTCAAGCAAAATTCATTGTATCAAATACTCACAGGCAAAGCAACTGGTGGACATTGGAAACATCAGAGGTAGCGAAAGGGATTCGTGTTGACGGTTGAAGCCATGATCGGCACTTGTTCTCCCAGTCCCCGTTCCAGGACATCGCATACCCGCGGCACCACATGATGTTCAACATGATGACCCGGATCGATAATGCTCAAGCCCATTGCCAAAGCATCCTGCGCCGTGTGAAAATCGACGTCTCCGGTAATATAAACATCCGCACCAGCGCGTTTGGCATCTTCGATGTGGCGACTTCCCGAACCGCCTACCAGTGCTACCCGCTTCACCATGCGGTCAAGATCTCCCACCACACGCAATCCTTCCACGCCATACGCCTGCTTCACTTGCGCGGCAAAGTCGCGGAGGGTCCGTGCATGAGGCAGTTCTCCAATGCGTCCATACCCCTGTTTCTTACCTTGCAGCTCAAGTGGGTAAACATCGTAAGCAACCTCTTCATATGGGTGGGCATCCAACATGGCCGCAAGAACTTGTGCCAGCTTACTTTCCGGCACAACGGTTTCGATCCGGCGCTCATTGACCCGCTCCAGCGTTCCCCGCTGTCCAATATAAGGATTCGTGCCTTCGCGGGGCATAAATGTACCTGTACCTTCCACCTGAAAACTGCAATGGCTGTAGTTGCCGATCCAACCTGCCCCTGCTTCGCACATCGCGTCAAGCACCGCCTCATGATGCGATTCTGGCACGAATACGGCCAGTTTCTTCAGTTTGTCTTCACGGTAGCCGATCAGCACGTCTACCGCACCAAGACCCAACTTCTCTGCCATCACATCATTGACGCCGCCAGCGGCCGCATCCAGATTGGTGTGCGCGATGTAGACATTCATGTCATGCTTCAACAATTTGTGAAACAACCGCCCCGCTGGCTGATCTGAGCGCAATGCCTTCAGTGGTTGAAAAATCACTGCATGGTGGGCAACGATCCAGTTGGCTTTTTGACGGATCGCTTCTTCAACCACATCTTCATTCACATCCAATGTAACGAGCACACCGGTAACCTCGCTGTCCGGATTTCCCACCTGCAGGCCGATACGGTCTTTTTCCACAGCAAGGCTTGCCGGTGCAAACGCCTCCAGCACTTGTATCAATTGTTTTCCTTTGATAGGCATTGAATCACCCTCTCCCAAGTTTCAATCTCCTTCTCCAGTTCCCGTTTGCGTGCGATAGCTTGCTCTGTTTTCCCCAGGTTTAGCTGGCGAAGGATCTTCCGTTTGCCAGCTACAACCTCCTGCAATTTTTTATGTAACAGCGGATGTCGCCTCTCCCACAAGAGCGGCCCCACTTCTCTGGCCATGTCCCGGCCCAATATTTGATCTGCCGCATAACCCGGCTTTCCTGGTTCAGCCACTAGGATTTCATAATAAATTCCCGCTTCTTCCACAATGGTTTCCTCCACTAAGCGAAAGCCGTTTTCTTCCAACCAGCATCGCACCCGGCTTTCCCCTATGTTGGGTTGCAGGATCAGGCGCTCAACCCCTGCCAGTTTGTCCTTGCCTTGCTCCAGGATGGAAGCGATCAACGCCCCGCCCATGCCGGCAATGACCACAACCTCCACTTCCCCAGGTTGAATCACGGCGAGCCCGTCTCCCAAACGCACATCGATCAAATTGGTCAAGCCCGCCAGCTTCACCCGCTCACTGGCGTTTTGATGGGGCCCACGGTTTATTTCCCCGACAATACCTTTTTGCAAGCGGTTCTCTTTAGCCACTTGTGTGAGGAGCAAAGCATGGTCCCCTCCAATGTCGGCAACCCGCTTATGATCGGGAATAAAAGAAGCAATCGTCTTTAAGCGCTCCGACAATTGCCATAGCTTGATACTCGATTCCATCCGCTCATGTCTCTCCTTTTTAACAATCCTTCGCCTCTCTCATTATAACATCATCCCCATCCACAAGAAAAAGCCGGGATCATCCCGGCTTCTCCCACATTTATTTCCCGAAATACAACCATTTGTGGAAAAACGGAGTCAAATCTTTGCCCGCAGTACGATTGGCCACTCGAATAAAGTCTTGCGTCGTCGCGGTTTTAAATTGATATTGCTCATAATATGTGCGCATGATTTTCAACACATTCTCCCGCCCAATTTCATCCATCAACTCAAACATCATGGCTGCCGGCCGAATATACACCATGAGTCCATAAACCATGTCGGGATAAGAATAAAGGGTGTCCACGCAAGTGATACCAGCTGCTTGGTGAATCTCGTTTGTTTTCTGAGTAGCTCGGCGCAAGAATTCTTGCTCATTGGATTTCATCTTCTCCTTCATGAACAGGAATTCGGAGAACGTGGTCAACCCTTCATCCAGCCACGGTTCTTTAGCCTGATTATTGCCCACCACTCCATACCACCATTGGTGAGCCAATTCGTGTGCAACCACGCTGACAGCCGGTTGAATGCCTTTTTCTGTCGCCATGGTTGGAATGGATGTGATCAAGCCGGGATATTCCATGCCCGCAATGCCAAATCCGGTTTCTCCCAACACCACATCCACTTCATCATACGGATAGGTGCCATAGATCTCCCCAAAGAATTCCATACTTTGCACCGCCGCTTTAAGAAGGGGGTTCACTGATCGCTCCATGTCCGGCAAATACCAAAGATTGACGTCAGTTTGGCCCGATTTGGCGCTCCGCTTGCGATAATCTTTGGTCAAGACGGCGACGAAGTCCCGCACCCGGTCTTGCTTTACAGTCACAACGGAGTTGGTAGTATCTGCGTTTCTGCCTGTCGAAATCAAGCGGTACCCCTTGGGCATGCGAAACGTAACAGCGAAGTCGGATATCTCGGAATAGAACGGGTCACCCACTGTCGTATACGGCTCGACTTGCCATCCGTCCCGATCCTTAACCGCCAACATAGGATACCACTGTGCCAAAAAGGCTGTCTGTTTAAACGTGTTTAATCGCGTTCCCCCGTGCGGCAACCGCAGGGTAAAGTCCATGGTGATCCGTGCCGTGCGGCCTTGTGTTAGCGGTTCGCGCAAAGGAACCTTCATGATTTCATCGCGCACCAGTTTCTCCTTCACCGGTTGTCCGTTCACTTTGACCTGATGCACCTGGATATGACCCGGCTTGCTCGGTTTGCTTTCTTCTCCATACTTCCATTTGCGAAACACATTGGGATAAAGATGAAAAAAGACTTCTCGCCATGCTTCGCGTTGCTTGTTGGGAACCGTCACTTCCATCTTGGCCGTCACTTCGTCCCTTTCAGGGTGATAGGCAGCGTCAATTTGGTAGAAGGGACGGCTCCCTGATTCGGGGATTTCGGTTGCTTTTGGTTTATGTATCGCAGGAGCCGAAGTGGCCGGATTCTCTTGCTCAATATGGTTGTAAGTTGAGGCAAACGCCATCGCAACCATCACCAAGCTTATGCCGAAAGAAAATAATCGATGCTTCATGAACAAGTCACCTCAAACCAAAAAAGTGGGCTCTTATCAGGATGCCCACTCTTGGTTAAAGTATGACCCATTTGCATTTTTTACCTTTGCTTACGGCACAGCTGTATTAAATGTTACAGGTTGCCACGACGCGCTTGTTCCCGTTCAATCGCTTCAAACAGCGCTTTAAAATTGCCTTCACCGAATCCTCTCGCACCTTTGCGCTGGATAATCTCGAAAAACAGGGTGGGACGATCCACGATCGGCTTGGTGAAGATCTGGAGCAAATATCCCTCATCGTCGCGGTCAACCAAGATTTTAAGCCGCTTGAGGTCCTCAATGCTCTCGTCGATGTTGCCTACGCGTTTGGTCAGCTCCTCGTAATATGTGTCTGGGGTGTCCAAAAATTCTACACCGTTCTTGCGCATCGCTTCCACCGTGGCCACGATGTCTTCGGTAATCAGCGCTACATGTTGCACCCCTGGACCGCGGTAAAAATCCAAATACTCCTGAATCTGCGATTTACGTTTGCCTTCGGCCGGTTCATTGATCGGGAATTTGATGCGTCCGGTTCCGTTTTGCATCACCTTAGACATGAGTGCGGAGTATTCTGTGCTAATGTCTTCGTCGTCAAAATGAATCAGCTGCTTAAAGCCCATCACCCGCTCATAATATTCCACCCATTCTTCCATTCGCTCCACGTTGCCTACCACATGGTCGATGCCCAATACGCCGGTCGACTGGGAGGGGATGTGGCTATCTACGGCAACAAAGCCCGGATGGAAAACACCTTGATATTGTTTCCGCTCCACCAATGTGTGTACTGTATCGCCGTATGTTCCGATGACTGCTTTTTTCAATTCGCCCTGCTCATCTTTGACAACATGTGGCTCTTTCACCACTTTGGCCCCTCTTGAAACCGCTTCCGAAAATGCGCGCTCCACATCATCCACACGGAGGGCAATATCTTTAATCCCATCACCGTGCAAGTTGACAAATGTGGTAATTTCATGTTCTGGGGAGTAGGCGCCGCTGACTACCAACCGGAAATTCCCTTGTTCCAACAGATAAGAGGCTTTTTCTCTTTGCCCTGTTTCCAGCCCGGAATAAGCGGTTAACCGGAAGCCATAAGTTTGACAAAAATAGTAGGCCGCTTGTTTGGCATTGCCCGTGTATAATTCCAAATAATCAATATCCTGAATGGGGAAGAATTCATTTTTTAGTTCCGGCATCATCTGTTCCTTACTCATGCTAACCCCTCCCGATGAAAAATATTTCTTTATATTCAGATTAACGCGTACAAAAAAAAGGCGCAAGCATTCACAGCGATGCGCCTGCGCTTTTACGCAATGAAAGGCTCCGAAATTCTTCGGGCACCATTGCGTAGACACATGTATTTTCCAAGCGTCCATCAACCGCCGACTGATGATTGCGCAGCACCCCTTCCAGTGTGTACCCCAATCGCTCGGCTACTTTGCGCGAGCGTACATTGCGCTGGTCGATGCGGATCTCTACCCGATTCGCTCCCAAAATCTCAAACGCAAACACAGTCAGCCCGCGAACCGCTTCGGAAATATAGCCTTTCCCCTGACATTGGGTGCGGCACCAATACCCGATCTCAAATTTGGGAATGCTCCAGTCAATCCGATGCAATCCACTGCTCCCCACGAACATGTGATTTTCTTTGTCAAACAAATGAAACCGCAGGTCGACCCGCTCCAAAAAGTGGCAATGTGCTTGTCTTGCATTTGCTTCCATCTCTGCTTCTGACAATGGTTTGTTGGCCCAAATCATCCATTGCCGCAAGCTATCCAGCGACTCCATCGCTGCTTCATACACCAACTTCCCATCACCGGGAAGGGGAAGGCGGATCAGCAACCGTTCTGTCTCAAACGAATGGGGAAAATCTTTGAGTATCGGTGGCATCGGCTTCATCGCAACAGACTCCCCCCATTTCCATTGATATGACTCTAACCAAATTTTACAGAATCGTTTTTTTAAAAAAAACCGAATCCCGCACGGATTCGGCTAAACATTTCGTCATTTTACTCTTTTTGAAAAATAAGTTCGTATTTTCTTCAAACAACCATCTTTACATTAACAACCAATTTCTCTGGCAATGATGTTTCGTTGAATTTCCGATGTTCCCTCACCAATCTCCGTCAATTTGACATCACGGAAGAAACGTTCCACTTTATAATCATGAATGTACCCCCAGCCGCCATGGATTTGTACGGCTTGGTTGCACACTTTCATCGCGATTTCTGAGGCAAACAACTTGCACATCGAAGCCTCTTTGGTAAATTTGCGCCCTTGATCCTTCAGCCAAGCCGCTTTGTACACATACGTGCGGGCCAATTCGATCAACATGTGCATATCTGCAAGCTTATGTTGAATCGCTTGGAATTTGGACAGGGATTGCCCGAATTGCGTGCGTTGCCGTGCATAATTTAACGCCAATTCATAGGCTCCCTGAGCGATTCCTACTGCCATCGCCCCAATGCCGATTCTCCCTCCGTCAAGCGTAATCAAAAATTGCTTGAAACCCTGCCCAATTTCCCCCAGAACGCTGTCTTCAGGAACCCGAACGCCCTCCAACACCAGCTCGGTGGTATTGGAACTGTGCAGGCCCAGCTTATTCAGATTATCCAATACCTGAAAACCAGGTGCGTCTGTAGGCACGATAAATGCGGTGATTTCCCGCCGGCCCTCATCCGACTGGCCTGTCACCGCCGTCAGCGCCAGAAACTTGGCATAACTCGCATTGGTGATAAAGCACTTGCTGCCGTTGATAACCCAGCCGTTTTCATCTTTGACCGCTCGGGTTCTCGTGCCTCCTGCATCTGAACCCGCCCCTGGTTCCGTCAGGCCGAACGCCCCCAGCGTTTTTCCTTGGCACAATGGAACGAGGTAGCGTTGCTTTTGCTCTTCCGTTCCAAACAGGTAAATGGGGGCGCAACCTAACGAAATGTGTGCCGAATAGGTGATGCCGGTGGATGCACACACGCGGCTCAACTCTTCCACAGCGATCGCGAAACTCACCGTATCCGCTCCAGCACCGCCCACTTCTTCCGGAAAAGGCAGACCCATCAAATTGAGGTCAGCCATTTTTTCGAATATTTCAATTGGAAAGCGTTTGCTTCGATCTCGTTCATCCGCTCCCGGGGCCACTTCTCCTTCTGCAAAATCACGTAACAGTTTGCGAATCATTTTTTGTTCTGCTGTTAAATCATAATTCATGAACCCCACTCCTCTTCGCTGACTTGTTGCAAGCGTTTCCATTTCTATTATAGGTTCATTTGTTGGAGTACTTCAATAATTTTTAAAAATGCAACAACGCCCGGCCGAGAATTGTCCGAAACTTATTTGCATTGGACTGGGAAAAGGATTAAAATTGAATCAACAAACGAAACAAAAACACACCCTGTAGGCAGGGTGTGAAAAGAAGCAGAATGGATGGGTTTTGGTTTTATTCCAAGAAGTCCTTCAAGCGTTTGCTGCGGCTGGGATGGCGCAACTTGCGCAACGCTTTCGCTTCAATCTGGCGAATGCGCTCACGGGTAACACCAAACACTTTGCCCACTTCCTCCAAGGTGCGGGTGCGTCCATCATCCAAACCAAAACGCAGTCGCAGAACATTCTCTTCCCGTTCGGACAGCGTATCAAGAACTTCTTTCAATTGTTCTTTTAACAATTCATAAGCCGCAGCATCCGCGGGCGCTTGCGCATCATCATCCGGAATGAAGTCACCCAAGTGGGAATCGTCCTCTTCACCGATCGGTGTCTCCAGCGATACGGGCTCTTGGGCGATTTTCATGATTTCACGCACTTTTTCCGGACTTAGGCCCATTTCTTTAGCAATCTCTTCAGGTGAGGGTTCGCGCCCTAACTCTTGTAGCAATTGTCTTGACACCCGAATCAACTTGTTAATCGTTTCCACCATATGCACAGGGATCCGGATCGTCCGCGCTTGGTCGGCAATCGCCCGGGTGATCGCTTGGCGAATCCACCAAGTGGCATAAGTACTGAACTTAAATCCTTTGCGGAAATCAAACTTTTCTACAGCTTTGATTAAACCCATGTTTCCTTCTTGGATCAAATCGAGAAAGAGCATACCGCGCCCAACATAACGTTTGGCAATGCTGACCACCAGACGCAAGTTCGCTTCGGCAAGCCTACGCTTAGCCTCCTCATCTCCATGCTCGATCCGTTTTGCCAATTCCACTTCCTCTTCAGCGGTCAACAGGGGTACGCGTCCAATCTCCTTCAGATACATGCGCACCGGATCGTTGATTTTCACCCCAGGAGGCACACTCAGATCTTCGTCAAGATAAGAGTCGTCCTCTTCCATTTCCACGTCGTCTGGGCTTTCAAACTCATCATCATTCTCTTCGTTGATTACTTCAATTCCCTGCTCACTCAATTGCTCAAAGAAGTCATCGATCTGCTGGGAATCTTGGTCAAACGGAGCCAATCTCTCCATAATCGTCTTATAGGTGACCACACCCTGCTTTTTACCGCCCTCAACAAGCTGCTCCTTCACTTGGTCGAGCGTCAATTCCATCTCAGTATCCACATTTTGTTCTTTCGCCAAGATCGATTTCCTCCTTTCTGATGAACTCCTACTTCATCCGTGTTTGAAGCTGTTTCCTCAGCTGCGCGATCTCTTGCATCAACTGCGCGGCCTTGACGGGTTCATCAGCACGCGATAATCGTTCAACCATTTTTTCTTTTTCTTCAATATCTCTCAATATGGGGACGTTCTTTATATGCCGGACATAATCCAACAACGCTTCTTCCGGTAAATGTTCAGGTACATCAAGCATCGCACATTCACTTGCTTTGGAAATAAGCGCCTGATCGGGGAGAGAACTGATGAATCGACCCATGTCTTCGGGATTCCCCTGATCATAATAGACATATAGATAGGCAGCAAGCGCTGCGTATATCTCCGTATTAAAATCTGCGCCGATCTTTTCTTTCACCCATTCCGTAACCGTGCGGCTCCTCATCATGTGGGCGACGAGGTACATTTCCGATTTTTCCGCGACGGAATGAACTTGTGTCCCAGCGAGCAAATGTTTGCCAGGCTCTCGATACCCATTATTCCACCTGAAGCCCTCTTTATCCCTTCTGGTCTCGCCCTTTTTCCGTTTTTTTGCGCGCCTGAGGTCTTCCTTCAGCGCGTCCAGCGAGAGCCCAAACTCTTCGGCCAATCGCCGCAGGTAATGATCTTGTTCAACAACCAGCGGCAATTCCGCAATTGTGCCAATCGCTTCCGCCAAATATTTCATCCGATCGTCTTCATCATGAAGATTGTGGTGTCTCTTTAGGTTTTCCAGTTTAAATGCGGTTAATGTCAAAGCCGCGGACAGGACTTCTTCCTTAAATGCTGTTCCCCCGAACCGGAGAATGTAATCATCAGGATCCATACCGTGGGGCATTTGTGCAATTTTGACTGTACACTCCTGCTTCCTCAATAGCTCCATCCCCCGGGCCGCCGCATTCTGACCCGCTTGATCGGAATCATAGCAAAGGATGACCGTTTCAGTATTGCGTTTCAGAATCCGCGCTTGATCATCAGTGAGCGAAGTACCCAACGTAGCCACGCAACCTGGAAAGCCCGCTTGCCAAGCAGATATCACATCCATGTAACCTTCAAACAAGATCGCTTGTTGTTCCTTGCGAATGTGCGAACGTGCGCGATGGAGGTTAAATAAATAATTCCCTTTTGAAAAGATAGGCGTCTCTGGGCTATTCATGTACTTGGGGCGCCCTTCGCCCAACAGCCGCCCGCCAAACGCGATGACCCGGCCTTGCGAATCCATGATCGGAAACATGATGCGGTCACGAAAGCGGTCAAAGTACTTCTTCATACCTTTGTCTTCACGCAAGGATAAAAGCCCCGCTTTTTCTAACAGCGCTTCGTTGAAATCCCTTCCCTTCAAAAACGACAGGAGAAAATCAAACGATGCAGGCGCGTAACCTAGCTGAAACTCTTCCATCGCTTCCGGCGAAACACCACGCTTTGCCAAATAATTACGCGCCTCTGCCCCATAGCGCGTCTTCATCAGCACATGATGGTAAAGCTTCGCTGCCAAGTCCATGGCCTTGCGCATCTCCATCCGCTCAATCTCAGCGGGATCTGTCTCAGACGGTCCCGTTTCGGGAACGTGGATACCCGCCTGATCGGCCAAATGGCGAATGGCTTCTGCGAAGGTGAGCTGTTCGACATCCATGACAAACTTAATGGTGTCTCCACCGGCACCGCAACCAAAACAATAATAAATCTGTTTATCGGGCGCTACAGAAAATGAGGGCGATTTTTCAGAGTGAAATGGACATAATCCGAAATAATTGCGGCCACTTTTCTTAAGAGATACATACTGTTGAACAATGTCTACTATATCAAAATGCCGTCGTACTTGGTCAATCACTTCGTCAGGGATTCGTCCCCCCATACAGAATCACTGCTTTCTGTACATTTCCGATAGATGTAAATAGGAGTGTGATGTGCGGAACGAATGTTATCTATTCGCCAACATTCGTCAAAGTCCTTCTCAGTAAGCCTCAAATTCAATTGGTAATATTTACTGATCAATCCTTGGCACTTACTTATCCTATCCTCCTATTCTACATAAATATAGGTTCTCCTTCTGTTAACCTTTTTTTACAATTGACGGATTTTGTAATTTGTTGTCGAGTTATGGCATTTCCTACCCCTTAACTTTTTATCTTACTTCTATCATAGAACCATTTCAACAAAAAATACCCGGAATTTTCCGGGTAAATCTTGGACATCGCAAAATGCCTGGCGCTGCTGAGACCTTGTCCCATCTATCTGTCCTTAAAACAGACGATTCCCTACTGGCTACGTCGTGCAATCTCTGCTTGCGCGGCGGCGAGTCGAGCCAACGGTACGCGGTATGGAGAACAACTCACATAGTCGAGCCCCACTTCATGGCAAAACTGAATCGATTTTTGTTCGCCACCATGCTCTCCACAAATGCCCAACTTTAATTGCGGGTTGGTTTTCCGCCCTTGCTCGGCTGCCCAACGGATCAGCTTGCCTACCCCGTCACGGTCCAGCACCATAAACGGATTCTCTGGCAAGATTTTTTCTTCCACATAAGCATGCAGGAATTTTCCTTCCGCATCATCACGGCTATAACCAAATGTCATCTGCGTTAAATCGTTGGTACCGAAGGAGAAAAAGTCGGCTTCAGCGGCAATCTCATCAGCGGTCAACGCCGCCCGTGGCACCTCGATCATCGTTCCCACCCGAAAAGCGATAGATGAACCATTTGCCGCCTTATGCCGTGCCAGTACTCCTTCAATGATCTGGCGCAATCGCTTCAGCTCATTTACATGGCCGACCAGCGGAACCATGATCTCCACCTGTACCGGAATACCTTGAGACAGGCATTCGGATGCTGCCAAACCAATCGCTTCCACCTGCATCTCAGCGATTTCCGGGTAAGTCAAAGCCAAACGGCAACCGCGGTGTCCCAGCATCGGATTGGCTTCACTTAATGCCCGCACTTTTTTGATCCATTGCTCTTGTTGTTTCCGCTGTTGCGGGTCCACATCACCCATGCTCTCACGCTTAGCCTGTGATACCACTAGCTCTTCC
This sequence comes from Laceyella sacchari, assembly GCF_004343255.1. GTDB lineage: Bacteria > Bacillota > Bacilli > Thermoactinomycetales > Thermoactinomycetaceae > Laceyella > Laceyella sacchari. The sequence continues at coordinate 344,975 of NZ_SMDD01000003.1, forward strand.
AAGTCTGGCACAAACTCATGCAACGGAGGGTCCAACAATCGGATGGTGACGGGCAACCCTTCCATCGCGCGGAACAACCCGACGAAATCTTCCTTCTGCATCGGTAAAAGCTCTTCCAGGGCCTCCTTGCGCTCCGCAAGCGTCTCAGCCATAATCATCTTTTGCATGACAGGCAAACGGCCTGCATCCATGAACATATGTTCGGTTCGGCACAAACCTATACCTTCCGCACCAAACGCACGCGCTTTCTTGGCGTCTTCCGGTGTATCGGCATTGGTGCGTACCTGCAAGCGTCTCACCTCGTCCGCCCATGCAAGCAATTCCTCACATTCAGCTGACAACATCGGTTCGATCAGCGGCAACTCACCAAGATAGACCATCCCCGTGCCACCGTCGATGGAGATGCGATCCCCTTCATGCAAGGTTTGTCCAGCTGCGGTTACCTGTTTTCGCTTACCATCGATGCGCAACTCCTCACATCCGCAAATGCACGCCTTGCCCATGCCCCTGGCGACAACGGCGGCATGGCTGGTCATGCCTCCCCGGCTGGTAAGAATCCCTTTGGCGGCAAGAATGCCGTGGATGTCGTCCGGTGTCGTTTCCGGTCGCACCAGAATTACCGCTTCACCCGCTTTCGCCCAACGCTCAGCATCGTCAGCGCTGAAAACGATACGGCCCGTCGCCGCTCCAGGCGAAGCCGGCAAACCTTTAACCCAAGGTTTGCGTTCGCCCAGTTCCGCAAATTGGCGATGAAGCAACCGTTCAATCATTTCCGGTTCAATACGCATCAAGGCCTCTTCCCGGGTGATAACGTTTTCATTTACGAGGTCAACAGCGATTTTGACCGCGGCTTGGGCGGTTCGTTTGCCGTTTCTCGTTTGCAAGATATACAGCTTGCCTTGTTCAACCGTGAATTCGATATCCTGCATATCTTTATAATGCAGTTCCAACCGCTTTGCAATCATCATGAGTTCCTCATACACTTCTGGCATGCTCTCAGCCAGCTCCCCAATCGGCCGCGGCGTACGAATACCCGCCACCACATCTTCGCCTTGAGCGTTCAAGAGAAACTCCCCATACAATTTTTGCTCACCCGTCGCGGGATTGCGTGTAAAGGCCACCCCGGTTCCGGAATCATTGCCGCGATTGCCAAACACCATCGCCTGCACATTGACCGCCGTCCCCAAATCATCCGGGATGCGGTGAATCTTGCGATAAACACGGGCGCGAGCGTTATTCCAGGAGAGGAATACGGCTTCCACCGCCTGCCGCAATTGTTCCAGCGGATTTTGCGGAAATGGCCGTTTTGACTTTTCCAAGATAAACCCTTGATACTCTTCGATGATCGCTTGCAGATGCTTGGCGGAAAGCTCGGTATCCAAGCGCAAACCCGCAACCTGCTTGTGCCGCTCCATGATCTGCTCAAAGTGGAAATGATCAAGCCCCAACACCACATTGCCGAACATCTGGATCAAACGGCGGTAACAATCATACGCAAAACGGGGATTGCCGGTCTGCTTGGCCAATCCTTCCACCGTGTCGTCATTCAAGCCCAGATTCAAGATCGTATCCATCATGCCTGGCATCGAATGCACCGCGCCCGACCGTACGGATAACAGCAGAGGAGCGTCGGGGTTACCCAGCCCCTTTCCAGTCTGTTCTTGCAAATCGTCCAACGCTTCCCGCAGTTCACGCGCAACTTGCTCCGGGAGTTGTTCGCCTTCAGCAAAAAAACGGCGACAAGCTTCAGTGGTAATCGTGAATCCGGGTGGCACGGGGAGCCCCACCCGCGTCATCTCCGCAAGATTGGCTCCCTTCCCCCCTAGTAATTCTTTCCACTCGGCCTTCCCTTCTGCAAATGAATAGATGGTTTTCACAGTCATGCCGGAGTGCCCCCCTTTTTGAGCATATCCAAAATCATGTTCGCTGTTTCTTCTACCGCTTTGTTGGAAACGTCGATCACTGGACATCCGAGCCGCCGAATTACGCGATCCGCGTATTCCAGCTCATAGATGATCCGTTCCATGCTCGCATAGTTGGCGCCTGTGGCCAAGCCCAGTGACTTCAAGCGTTCTTGGCGGATATTATTCAATTGTTGCGGATCAATCGTCAAACCGATGCATCGGTTCACCGGAATCTCAAACAATTCTTCAGGTGGTTCTACTTCTGGCACAAGGGGCACATTGGCCACTTTCAACCGTTTGTGCGCCAAGTACATGGATAATGGGGTTTTGGAAGTGCGTGACACCCCGATTAACACCACATCCGCCCCCAGCACGCCGCGCGGGTCTTTTCCGTCATCATATTTGACAGCGAACTCGATCGCTTCCACTTTGCGGAAATAATCTTCATCCAGCTTGTGGATCAAGCCCGGTTCCTGGCGCGGTTGCATTTGGTACAGGCGAGACATGCCGCGGATCATCGGCCCCATGATGTCCACATACGGCACATCTTTCCGTTCAGCCTCTTCAATCAATAGCTGTTGCAATTCTGGCAACACTAATGTAAACGCGATCAGGGCATTTTCCTCTTTGGCGGCTTGCACCGTTTCTTTGATGGTTTCTTTATCGGAGACGTAAGGAATGCGGCGAATGTCCAGGGACGCTCCATTGAATTGGATGGATGCCGCCCGCACCACAAACTCCGCCGTCTCACCTACAGAGTCAGACACCACATAAACGACAGGTTGATGTTCAATCATGAATTGGGCTTCCCTCCTTCAACCGGGTTACGGTTGTCCTAGTTCGACAAATGCTTTCACTAAGGTAGTTTTACTGATCCGACCGACCACTTCCATCTCCTGGGGACGATCTTGGAACGGGCGCACGACAGGAAGTGAATCAACTTCATGCCGCATCATCTGTACCGCCGCATAATAGAGCGTGTCGTCGGGCGTGCACGTGACGATATTCGGCATGCGCGTCATGATGACGCCAACAGGCATCGAACGCAGTTCTTGCTTACCCATTGCAGCTTGCAACAGGTCTTTGCGGGAAACGACGCCAACCAATTGTCCCTCATTTTTGGTCACAATCAGGGAACCCACATCCTCCAAAAACATCGTGCAAATCGCGTCGTAAATGGATGTTTCCTCCCGAACCACGACTGGCAGGGACTTATAATCTCGCACAGATAAATTGCGGATATGTTCACCCAGCAGTTGGTTTGTCGTTTTTCCGGAATAGAAATAGCCAACGCGAGGCCGGGCGTCCAACAGACCAGCCATGGTCAGGATGGCCAAGTCAGGCCTTAATGTCGCTCGAGTCAACTTGAGCTTTTCCGCGATTTGTTCACCTGTGATCGGGCCTTCCGCCTTTACGATCTCAAGGATTTTTTCTTGGCGTTTCGTCAGTTCGATACGCTTACACCTCCTGGTGGAGCAAAATATCTCATTTTAATATGACATACTATTTTATGATAATCTAGATATAGTATATACTAAATGATTCTGTTTTTACCACTGCAATTTTTTGGCTCATAGGTTACGCTATAAGCAACTAGATTGCAAAAATCTAATGAAGTATTGGACATGGATTCTAACTAATCATAGGAGATGAATAACATGCTGTTCACCAATCCGATTGCCGCATATTGTCCTATTCACTTTCACGCGTTGCGCCAAACGGCGGACGCCGGCTGCCAGCAGATTGAATTGCAACTCCCCAGCGATACCTATTCAGCCACCGAGCTATCGGAGCTGCTGCAACTGTCAAAGCTCACACCGGTCGCCTTCAGAGCTCCTGTTTCTCTGGGATTGGGCACCTCCTCTTTTCCATTGGAAGAATGGAAACATTGGATTGCGCTCATCGCCCAGCTAAACTTGGAAAAACCCCGTTTGGTATGTCACGCCGCTCCGGTGCCACTCGGTGCGATCTTTGAATACATGGATGATCACCCAACCGATTTCCATTCATTGCAAGAAATGAAAAGCGAGTTGGTAAAGCGCATCGCCGCACAACTCAACCAACTGCACGAAATCGGCAAGGCGGCCAACATTGAGTTGTTCATCGAAAATGCTCCGATGGGCGGAGATACTTATTTTGAACCAGGTCATTCCATGCTTTACCCAGTTCTGCGAACTCCCCGCCATCTTTTGCAATTAACCGAGCAAGCCCCCGTGCAGATCTGTTTTGACACGGCTCATGCCCGGATTACGTCCAATGCGCTCACTTATATGCACCGCTCCCGGAGCCTTTTTGCCGGAGCCACCGAACAAGAGATTTTGCACGCTCCAAACCATTGGCTTCGTTTCCATGAACTGTGCAAAGAACGCATCGGACTGGTACGGTTGGGTTATGCGCTCAGTTGGGGAGACACCCCTTCCACCCGTCACATCCCATTTCCCGAATCTGCCTACGATGAATTGATCGATTTCGCTGAGCAAGTCGACCCCTCTCTCCCCATTGTACTGGCGGTCGGCGGAAAAGAATCGCTACAGCAATCGTTGGCCACACTTCATGAATTAAAACGGACATAATAGGTATGATCTTTATGCCGAGGCCATGGGGAAAGAGCGTTTTCCCTCCGGCCTCGATTGCTTTATTGATTGGCACTTACGAATACCTCATACAACCAGGATTCCACTTGCTGTCGTGAATGGATGCCGTCTGGATTGCGCACTGCTTCTGCCTCCTCTTTGGAGACGCCGTATTCCCTGGCATCCGGCGAATTGGCCGCCCCACGGCTGATATAATATAAACGGCTGTTCCCAAAAAACGTGATGTCGTATCCATAAAAATCAGGCAGTTGATAGGCGGCCTCATCAAACGGCATTTTGCCGATCCGTTTCCAAGCGCCAGTCAGAATCGGCGCCGCCTCCGTACACAAAGTAAATATTTGTTTTTTCTCTTTCTTCTTGAAGGTGGCCAAGGTCATCGCTCTTTTGCTGAACAGATCATAATATTCGAGGTACCAAGGCTCATCCGGCTTCCCACCGCGGACAATCATGCCGTATCCGGTCAGCTTACCGTCCAACAGCGGTATTGCCACGATGTCACCCGGTTGAATTTGATCTGATTTGGCCGATTTGGGCGCTTTTTTCACTTTGATTTTGCAATCGGTCACTTGCTTGCCAGCCAGTTCGTCACTGGCGCGTTCTCCCGCGATGGCGAGGGAGACTTGCATGATGCCCTGCCATTCTTCCAATGTCGGTGTGCGTCCGATTTGTTCGACACTGGTGCGGGCGAGATTAACCCAAGTCTCACTTAACATTTGGCTCAACTCTTGCTCATGCGGATGCGGTTTCTTTGGTGTTGTCTCTTTTTTTCTTGGCATGATCGGGTATCACACTCTCCCAATATTTGGCATATATCTAATGGTTTCAAAAACGATGCCGATTGTTGCCTTTCATCGATGCAGACAGAAGCGGATAGCGTGTAAAACCCTATCCGTCCGCATCCATCACTACTTCCCATTCCATGGCTAATCAGCATACATAATGGTTCCACATCTTATTTTAAATCTTTTATTTTATGTTACAACCGGTGCCTTCCCTTCCAACTCCCTGATGATAATCCGTCGCTGTCATCCCGTATATGACGATGTCCTCAAATCGCCCATACAGATGGGCAGCTTCCTTCAATATCCCTTCCTGACGAAATCCCAATCGTTCTGGGATCGCCCTGCTTCGATGGTTGGGGGCTGCCACCCGAATCTCGATGCGATTGAGACCATAATGCTCAAAGCCAATTGCAAGAAGCGCCCGGACTGCAGCGCTTGCCAGCCCTTTTCCTTGCTGATCGGCAGCAAGCCAGTAACCGATCTCCCCCTGACGGTTGAGCCAGTTTAACTGATGGAAACCAATCATGCCGACAATATGGCCTTTAAGCACCATCGCTGCTTGGAATCCTTGATTGTCAGCGTACTGGTTCAACCAATTTTTTATGATGGATTCATAGTCGTCGGGTGATTTCATATCATCCACCCAAGGCAGCCAAGGACGCAAATGGAAGCGATTTTGATCGACGACCGCGTATAACTCTTCCCGATCTGCTTGTGTGGGCAACTTTAATGAAAGCTGTTCATTTACCTGAAAATAAAACAACGTCCTCTTCCTCCTTCACAGCGAGTGATGGGAATCCACATTGTAAATAAAACGCAAGCGAGTGAAAGCTTGCGTTTTGCATACAAATCAGGAAGGGAAAACCACATGTTCAAACGCGGCAAATGCGCTTGTCAACGACGTGATTTCCCTTAACAGGGCCAAGCGGTTTTTTCTCACCGTTTCATCATCAACCATGACCATGACCTGATCGAAATATTGATGGATTTCCGGCACCATGATTATCAGGGCGTGGTAGAGAGCGCTGGGATCATCGTTCTCTTTGGCCCGCTCCCACTCCGTTTTGGCGCGGTTAAGGGCTTCATATAAGCTGTGTTCAGCCGGATCAGCGAACAAGTCGGCCGTCACCGCTGTATCGTCTGCTTTGGCCGCCAAATTGGCAACGCGGGTGAAACCTTCCACTTCCAATTTGAACGCATCTCGATCCAACTGATCCATCAGTACTTGCGCTTTGCGGATGATAAACGCTGGATACGACAGTTCTCCTCCTAACACCGCCTCGATCACATCATAGCGAATCTCCATCTCTTGCATGACGGCTTTCAGGCGCAAAGCGAAGAATTGGAGCAAATCCCGTTCTACCTCAAGGCGTTCTACTTTGAGAAGACCAGCCTGCGCCAACTGATCCACCGCCGCTTTGATCAACGCAGTGAGCGAAAGCGACTGGAAGGAGGGGCTCAGCAGAATCTGCACGATGCCGGCCGCTTTTCTACGCAGGCCATAGGGGTCTTGCGAACCTGTCGGCTGGATGCCGATACCAAAGCTAGCGGCGATGGCATCCATTTTGTCTGCCAAACCGATCAATCCGCCGAGCAGATGCTGCGGCACGTCATCTCCTGAAAAACGGGGCAGGTAGTGTTCATGAATCGCTTTTGCCACTTCCGCGTCTTCTCCATGCGCCAATGCATAATGGCTGCCCATGATGCCTTCCAATTCCGGGAATTCCCCGACCATTTGCGTAGCCAGGTCAAATTTGCAAATCGCGGCAGCGCGATCCAGTTTGGATCGGTCGACTGGCAAGCCCCCTTGTTCGGCTAAAATCCGAGCCACCTCTCCAATCCGTCCGATCCGGTCACCGACGCTACCCAACTCTTCTTGGTAGACGATGTTGGCCAGCTTCGCATTGGCCTCTTCTATCGGCAATTTCAAATCTTCATCGTAGAAGAAGCGGGCATCGGCCAGCCGCGCGCGCAATACTTTTTCATTCCCTTTGGCCACATTCTCCAACCCGTTGCTGTCACCGTTGCGAACAGCCACGAAGAATGGAAGCAATTGGCCGGATCGGTCTTCCACCGGGAAATACCGCTGATGTTCGCGCATGGTAGTAATCAGCACTTCACGAGGCACTGCTAAGTACTCTGCGGAGAATGTGCCATAAAACGCAGTCGGGTATTCCACCAGATGCGTCACTTCGTCCAACAGACCCTCATCAACGGGGATTTTCCAGTTGTGCGTCTCCTCCAGTTGCCGCAATTGGCTCAAAATCAAGTTGCGGCGTTCTTCGACGTCGGCGAGCACATATTGGCCGCGCAAGTCCTCTACATAGCGCTCCGGTGTGGAGAGCGCAATTTCCTGTCCTAAGAAACGATGTCCACGGGTGAGATTGCCAGCCTTTAACCCCGCCCATTCCACTGGCACCACTTCTTCTCCAAACAAGCAGACCAACCAGCGCACCGGGCGAATGAATCGGGTGCGGTCATTCCACCGCATGGTTTTTGGGAAGTGCAAACTGGAGATCACTTCCGGCAACCCCTTTAGCAGCTGGGCAACCGTCTCTTCACCTGGCTGATGCAATTGGGCGAACACATAAGTCTCACCCTTCACTTCTTTCAACGTGAGCTGGTCGACGGTCAACCCGTTTTTGCGCGCAAATCCTTCCGCCGCTTTGCTCCAGCCTCCGTCCGGGGTCTTAGCAATCCGCGCTGCTGGGCCTCTCACTTCTTCTTCCTTGTCGGCTTGCTTCTCAGCCACAGCGTGGATAAGCACCGTCAGGCGCCGCGGTGTCGCATAGGTTTTCACTGCTCCATGCTGAATGCGATTTTCTGTCAACCAAGCGGACAACTTATCTCCCAGTTGCTGTACCGCCCCGTCAATGAACCGCGCCGGCACCTCTTCACAACCAATTTCCAATAGCAAATCCCGTTCGCTCATTTCGATTCCCCTCCCTTGTCTTTCAATAATGGGAAGCCCAGTTTTTCACGTTCTTCAATGTACGCGCGGGCGATGCGGCGTGATAGGTTGCGTACCCGGCCAATGTAACCGGTGCGTTCGGTCACACTGATCGCTCCCCGTGCATCGAGCAGGTTAAAGGTATGGGAACATTTCAGCGCATAATCATATGCCGGGAAAACCAAATTCTCTTCCAACGCTCTCTTCGCCTCACGCTCATACTGGTCAAACAATTGGAACAGCCATTCTTTATCCGAGATTTCAAATGTGTATTTGGAATGCTCGTATTCGGGTTGCTGGAAAACATCACCATACTTTACGCCATCCACCCATTCAAGCTCATACACATTCTCTTTGTCTTGTATGTAGAGTGCCAGTCGCTCCAGACCGTAGGTCAACTCCACCGACACCGGCTCTACATCCATGCTCCCCACTTGTTGGAAATAGGTGAACTGGGTTGCTTCCATTCCATCAACCCATACTTCCCAGCCCAATCCCGCGGCACCAAAAGTGGGATTTTCCCAGTTATCTTCCACAAAGCGGATGTCATGCTGAAGCGGATCAAGCCCCAGTGCCTTCAAGCTGTCCAAATAAATTTCCTGGATATTCTCTGGCACCGGCTTTAAAATGACTTGAAATTGATGGTGTTGATACAACCGGTTGGGATTTTCGCCATAGCGCCCGTCAGCTGGACGGCGCGAAGGCTCCACATACGCCGCTTTCCATGGCTCCGGGCCGAGCGCGCGCAAAAACGTCATCGGATTCAGCGTGCCAGCCCCTTTTTCCGTGTCGTATGGTTGCACGAGGACGCAACCTTGTGACGACCAGAATTCCTGCAACTGTTTGATCATTTGTTGCATATTCATGAAATACACAACCCCCCACGTCTTTTTAAACACTAAAAAACCTCTCGTCCAATGACAAAAGAAGTGTTTGCCATAGGGACGAGAGGTTATTTCCCGCGGTTCCACCCTATTTGGCTGACAACGTATCGCCAGCCCGCTCTCAGTATGGTGCGCTCCGGAACTGCCCTTCACCAAGCACCGTCACCAGGCTTCCACCCTCCCCGGTTCGCTTTGCACGGCCGTCTTGGCTACTCCTTTTCCTTCTTCACGCACACTCGCATTGATCTAGCCTGCGGCTTGCTTCTATATCACAAGCAAGCGTTTCATGGCAAAAAATATAACAAAACCAAAAGCCGTTGTCAATCATCCGCCAGCCCAAGTTTTGCGTATGCTGTCAAGCAAAGCGTGCGATTTGCACTCCCAAGGCAGATGCTCTTGCATAAACGCGCGGAGCAACGTCTCCAGCTGTTCATTTGTTTCTGCTTTGACCGACACTTCGCCCATTCGTTCGGGGGCAAGGCGGCCCAACAGCGGTAAGATGCGGGCTACTGCTGGCGATACCGAAAGCCCGCGTGGATCAAGATGGGCGCATGCTTCGCACAAAAAGCCGCCCTGGGTCACACTAAACCGAACCGGACGCGCATCTTGAAGGCAATGCGTGCAATGATCCAACACGGGTGCACTTCCGGCGAGAGAAAGTATTCTCAACTCGATGACCCTGGTCAAAATTTCAGGGTCGGTCCCTTGTTCCAGCCGGGTCAGCATGGTTTTCAGAAGGCGGTAAAAAGCAGGATGCGGTTCTTTCTCCGCCAAACTTTTATCAATTAATTCAAACCAATATGCTCCATATGTAGTAAGCAATAAATCAGAACGGATCCCATGATGCGAATCCAACAGATCCGCTTGAGACAAGGAAACGATGCCACCGCCGCCGAAACTGACGAAATGGGCGACGGTGAAAGGCTCGGTCACGGCGCTGAAACGGCTCTTCGTTTTTTTGGACCCGCGGGCCATCAAGGCCACTTTGCCCAAAAACTCAGTGAACACCGTCACTATCTGATGGCTTTCCCCATAATCCCGAGCCTTCAGGACAATCCCTTCAAATTTGTTCAACAAGCGAATCGCCCTTTCTCCTAACCGTCCTCCTCGTCCTCTTCCGGGCGGTCATTTCCGTCCGTTTGCTGGGGCACTGCCAAATCTCTGTACAACAGGTAAGCGTCAACGCTTCCCGTTCGCTGAAAGATATTCCAGGCCAGATTTCGCAACTAGCATCATCCTTTCGGCTGTGCGATACACAAACTTAGGATGAACTAGAAAGGCGAGGAGTATTAGATGGAAAAATTGGTATTACTCTTCTTCGCGGTATCCGAATTGCCGCAACATCATCTCCTCATTGCGCCAATCCTTCTTCACTTTCACCCACAGATCGAGGAAGATACGGGTTCCAAGCAATCGCTCCATCTCTTCGCGGGCCCGTTTCCCCACTTCCTTCAGCAATGAGCCTTTCTTTCCGATCAAAATCCCCTTTTGGGAAGGACGCTCGGTATAAATGACCGCGCGGACGTCGACAATGTCTTTGTCTTCACGCCGCTTCATCTCCTCAATCACCACTGCCACCGAATGGGGAATTTCCTCGCGAGTCATCTCCAACACTTTTTCACGAATCAATTCCCCGACAATGAACCGCTCTGGGTGATCCGTCACTTGGTCAGCGGGATAATATTGCGGGCCCTCCGGCAAATGGCTTATCAACAAATCCATCAACGTAGAGGTATTGTTACCCTGCAACGCCGAAATCGGCACGACCTCGTTGAACGGATATTCCTTACGATAACGGTCGATCAGCGGTAATAACTCATCAGGATGAACTTGGTCAATCTTGTTGACGACCAAAAACACAGGGGTTTTCACATTGCGCAGATTTTCCATGATATAGCGATCCCCTGGCCCATACCCATCCGCGGCATCAATCAAAAACAACACCAAATCCACTTCATCGAGGGCATCCCGGGCTGTCTTGACCAAAAACTCCCCTAATTTGGAATGTGGCTTATGAATTCCCGGCGTGTCTAAAAAGACGACCTGCCCTCTCTCATCGGTATACACCCCACGAATTTTGTTGCGAGTCGTCTGTGGTTTATCTGACATGATGGCGATCTTTTGCCCCACCACATGGTTCATCAGCGTGGATTTGCCCACATTTGGGCGACCGATCAATGCTACAAATCCCGAGCGGTAATTATTGTCCATGGCCATCTAAATCTTCCTTTCCAAACGCTCCCGGCAACAACTCACCCACTGTCGTCACCATGGTTTCTCCCTTCATGTTGGCAAGCCACACTTTCATATCAGGCGGGCACAACTCCGCCATGACTTGACGGCAAGCTCCACAAGGGGAAACCGGCCCCGGGGTGTCGGCGATAATCGCAATCCCTTCCAACGCTCGGTACCCCTCCGACACAGCCTTGAACAGCGCTGTCCGCTCCGCGCAGTTACTTAATCCATAGGACGCATTTTCTATGTTGCAGCCGGCGATGATCTTCCCATCCGCCGTCAGTAAAGCCGCACCGACGGGAAACTGAGAATAGGGCACATACGCCCGCTGCCTTGCCGATTTTGCAGCTTCGATCAACTTTTCCATTTCCATCCTCTTCTCCTTAAACAACAATCACATGCTAAACAGGGTTCCATTATTATAGAAAAAAAAAGGGGAGCATTACAAGAATTGCACCCCTATTCCGGCCACGATGGTTCCCAAGGCCGCGCCGAGCAGGATGGGCTTGCGGTTCACTTGATCCCGCAAACGGACGCCCATCACCATCCCCAAAAGCAACAGAGCCAATAACCCGATGTAGAGGTTCCCTGTCACCGCAATGATTAAAGCGGCCACGCAAAAAGAGAGCGACGTGATCATACTGGGTTCCCAACCAGCCAAATCCACACGGTGCAACCACCCTTTGAGAAACATCGTCAAAAAGAAATTAAATACAATAATAACTGCTAATCCCATATTGGCGGGATAGGACGCCGTTTCCGACGTCTTAAGCGAAAAAAACAACGACTGAAGATAGGGATAAAACACGCTAAAGCCCACGATCACAGCCAAGCCTGCCGTCAGCAAAACAGCGCCGGCCGCCACATCCTTGGCCACTTTAGCCAATGGGTGATACTCTTCAGTCACCAGATCAACCAACGCTTCAATCGCCGTATTGATCAATTCGGCGAACAGCACCAAGATGATCGTAACAAATAAAACCAAGACTTCCACTTTGCTCATCGGGAGGTACATGGCGAGCAATAAGACGATTAAAGCCGCGATATAATGAATCCGCATGTTGCGCTGGGTACCGATCGTATATTTTAATCCCTCCAACGCATAAATGAAGCTTTTAATCAGTTTTGTCACCCACACAAGCTTGCCTCCTATCTATGGAGACCAACCAGGCTTAAAATCTCCTCCTGTTTCGCAAACATTTCTTTCTCTTCTTCTTTGGTCTCATGGTCATAGCCAAGCAGATGTAAAAAGCCATGGACAGCCAAAAAACCTACTTCACGGTCCAGGGAGTGGCCATACGCTTCAGCCTGCTCCTTGGCTTTGGGAAGGGAGATCACAATATCGCCGAGTGCCACTCGCTCTTCTTCCTCATCGATCACCCATTCCTCATCCGGCTCCCACAACGGAAAGGAGAGGACATCCGTCGGTCTGTCCACATCGCGATATTCTCTGTTTAATTGATGAATGCGTTCATTATCCACAATGGTTACCGAGACTTCGACGGGCGGCAGTTCTTCCACCTCTGCCGCCCGATTGAGCGCGGCTTCCACCCAGTTGATCGCATGTTGTTCATCTGGTGTCAATGTTATTTCCACATTTAGCTCGATCTTACACTTCATCCTTGTTTTGCTCCTTTGACGGGTTCTTCCGGATATTCGATTCGTGAATGGAAAATGCCTTGCAGGGTCTCACAAATCGAGTTAGCAATGATTTCCAACTCTTTCAAGGTTAAATCACATTCGTTGAATTGTCCATCTTCCAAGCGATCCCGGATGATCTTGTGAACCATGTTTTGAATGCGCGACGGCGTCGGCCGCTGCAACGAACGAACCGCCGCTTCGACGCAATCGCAAATCCCCACGATCGCCGCTTCTTTAAACTGTGCTTTCGGTCCTGGATAGCGGTAATCTTCTTGACGCACCTGATCGCCATCTCTTTCCTGCTGCAATGCTTTGTAGTAGAAGTATTTGATCAAGGTCGTCCCATGGTGCTGTGCCGCGATATCCTGGATCTGCTTGGGGATTTTATGTTGCTTCAAAATCTCTACACCATCCCGCGCATGGGAAATGATGATCGTTTTGGACAAGTTAGGTGAAATCTTGTCATGGGGATTTAAGCGTTTCAGTTGGTTTTCAATGAAAAACTGCGGCCTCTTCGTTTTCCCGATATCATGGTAATACGAACCCACGCGGGCCAACAACCCATCTGCCCCGATCGCTTCCGCAGCCGCCTCAGACAAATTACCAACCATGATTGAATGATGATAGGTACCCGGGGTTTTGATTAACAACTCCCGCAGCAACGGATGGTTTGGATTACTGAGTTCGATCAAGCGCATGGGAGACAGGATGCCGAACACCGTTTCAAAGTAGGGCAAAAAGCCCATTGTCAACACGGCTGAAAACAACCCAGAGAGCACGCCAAAAGCCAGCGATTGGAGTAGAACCGTCCAGGTCCCCTCTGAAGGCAACATAAAATGCAAAGCGGTAATCGGAAACATACTCGCCACGGCTGCAACCGCCCCCGCCTTCAATATGGCGCCACGCTTGCGCATATCAGTCAAAGCGAACGCCGCGGCGGTACCGCTGATCAAAGAGACCAATCCATACCGGAAATCGAACAACAAATGGTTCTCTCCATTAAATATCATGCTTGCGGCCACAGCCAACAGCATGGCACAGACGATGGCGAGCTCCATATTTAAAAGCAGGGTGATCAACATGGTTCCCAAACCGATCGGAGCCAGATAGCCAATCATACTCCATTCCAAATTTTGCCCAAAGGCGATAAACTTCATCCCCACAAGGGTTAACAACAACACACTGAACAACAGAACTAGCCTTGCGTTGTTCCGGAATACGGAGCGGTGAAAACGGCGAATGTAGAAGAACAGGGCACTTAACAAGGAAATCACCAGCAGGCCTAAGCCCAAGTGGGGCAAAAAATTGCTGTCCTTGCGTAGCAACCCCAACTCCTCCAGCTTGCGGTATTGGTCTTCTGTAACCACTTCACCCAACGCGACGATAATTTGTCCCTTGTTGATCGGGATCGGCCGAACAGCCTCTCTGGCCGCATCGCGCAGTTGTTCCGTCTGCTTCTCATCGTAAAATTCGTTGGCCACAATGCTTTTTTTGGCAATCTCCCTAAGGACGACCCGCGCCTTGGAGTCCAATGAATTTTCAATCATCGTAGCCAAAATCTTGTCGTCGACGGATTCGCGCTTCTCCTTCAATTCAGATTGGCGAACACCTTTTTCCAAAATGTCATGAACGATTTCACGCGCTTTCAAACGTACACCCGTCAATGCTTCAGGAGACAAGGTGGACAGCGTATGGTAGAAGGACTCTGGAAAATCATCCGAGATCGTTTCATTCAACACCGTCTTCACTTGTTTTTCCTTTTGGGCTTGGGACAGGCCGTCATCGGAAAGGATTTTGCGGATATCCGCGAAAAAACGGTCAATCTTGTCTATCTGTTGATTGGTCAACCGATCATCCTTGGCATAAACCCGATCCACCTTCTCTGCCGCCTGTTTCTTGGCTTCTTCGGTAGCCGTCATGTCAATCTTAGTCACTGGAGAGACGATGGTTTCCGGACTCACCATGCCCGTTTGAATCTCTACCCGCTCAGGTAAAATATGTTTTATGAGCAATAAATAGAACGCGATCCCAAAGATCGCGTATAACAACAAATGCATGCGTATGCTCGTTTTCCATCTGTCAGTGAACCATGACAGCGCGCCTGTGGATGACGGTTCCTTTTTCTCTTTCATCGTTGAACCGGCTCCTTATCTCTTATTCCTGATTTTCATCAAGCTCGTATGCATCAATAATCTTCTGCACCAACGTGTGGCGCACAACATCTTCCTGCCCCAGATGGATGAACTTAATTTCGGGTACCCTAGCCAAAATACGCTCGGCTTCTTTCAGACCCGACTGCTTTCCTCTGGGCAAATCCACTTGGGTCACATCCCCCGTTATCACCATTTTGGAACCGAAGCCCAGACGGGTCAAGAACATCTTCATCTGTTCCGGCGTAGTGTTCTGCGCTTCATCCAAAATGACAAACGAATCTTCAAGCGTTCTTCCCCGCATATACGCCAACGGAGCAACCTCGATCAGACCTCGTTCCATCATCTTGCTCACTTGTTCGGTACCCAACATGGTGTATAAGCTATCATAAAGCGGACGGAGGTACGGATCCACTTTCTCTTGCAAATCACCGGGCAAAAACCCTAAGTTTTCACCTGCTTCCACCGCCGGGCGGGTGAGGACGATTTTCTTCACCATATGTGACTTTAATGCCGACACCGCCATCACGACAGCCAAAAAGGTTTTACCTGTCCCCGCAGGTCCGACACCAAACACGATGTCCGACTTTTTGATGGCGGAAACATAATGGCGCTGTCCGATGGATTTGACACGCACCGCTTTCCCTTTTTGCGTGACGCCGACTTCTTCTTGAAACAGATCCAACAAGTCGTCAACCATGCCTTGCTTGGCCAAACGGTGGGCATAAATGACATCCCGGTCAGTCAAAGTCATTCCTTTGCGGATCAGCTTCAACAAAACGTTGAACAACGGCTCCAAGACGTCCGTTTCTTCCTTCGGCCCTTGGATCACAATCTCTTCGCCGCGTGAATGGATCTTTGCGTTGGTGTTGGCTTCAATCTGCTTCAAATGCGCATCTTGTGGCCCAAACAGGCTAAGCGCTTCCGCGGTATCCCGCACTCTGATTTTCACTGTGGTTTCATGATTTTGCAATGGCTCATTCTCCTTGCAGAATCGGTTGTTTTTTAACGATATCCTCAATCACATCAAAGTGTACTTTCAAATAAACTTTACCATTCTCCACGCGAGTGTGCAAAACTTTTTCCCCAAGAATCCGTCCGTCCCGCCCCAATTTTTGCCGCATTTCGTCGCTGGCCCTCGCGCGTCCAAGCTGAATCGCTTGCTTCGGTTCCCACTTCTCCTCCACCCATTCGACTTCCATGATTTCTTCTTCTATATATCCAACCGGCAAGGGCCATTTCCCGACGTACAGGGCATAAGCGCGCTCCTTTGTCTCGTGTTTGGCGAAACCCACCGGTTCCCCCCATGGATTTGGAATCACCCAGCCAAACAGGTAGGGGCGCTTCCGTTTCACCTTTGCACCCGTATACACTTTGCGCTTACGTTCAAGCGGCACGGACACATCTGATTCGTACCACACTTCCCCCCACACTTTACCTTGGGCTCCCACTATTTTTCCCGATTTGGGGTCATCTTGATTACCATAGATGCCGGATACCAAAATTTGCCCCTTTTTGACCACATCATTCACTTCTACTTGGGGATTTCCACGGATGACCTGCATATCGTATATGAGCGCATTTTTGGTTGATACCAAATGAACGGGGCCCGCCCCGGCTTCGTCTCCCCCCGGCCGACCCACTTCTTTTTTTTCGACCACGGTAACTACCACGCGTGTCCCTTCTACGCGCATGCCAATCCAAGCTGCCTGCGGCAACTGCATGAGCAATTGGTGTTGCACCTGTTCGCGGTCTGGAAGGTTTCCTTTCCACTGACCGCGATATACCCCTTCCCGTTTCAAGAGTGCTTGTACATGTTGCGCTTGAATGCGTTCAGTGCCCTCAATCTGAACATTCCAGATGAATGAACTCAACGTCACCAACATCAAGAAAAAAAGAGGAATGCCGATGAAGAAAAATTTCCTTCGCTTCGCCCGCTTCCATAGAAACGGCACCCCTTCTTTCCGCACCATGCGCATCCGAACCCCCGTTTGCCGGCCCAAGGCGTACAGGCGAAAAAAATGCGGCAGGGGGACAGTGAGGCGGATGGTTCCACTGTCTTCCCAGCGTATGTGTTCCAATGGGATTTGTGCTTGCACAGCTTGGTTTATCCAATCGAGTAACCGTTCCCCTTTGCAGACCAATTCCACTTTTCCGTAGATGGATTGCACATGTGCTCGCCCCTTACTCCTCATAACTCAATGAATGTATCTGGCCTTCGATCAATATCATGCCAGGCGTTATCGTTTTAATGTTCAGACTTTGGCCGCGGATTGACAGCCGCCCTTGCGTGAGCTTCAACGTCAATTGCTGGGGCTCAAACCGCTCCACATCGCGAATGTTCTCCACAAGACATTGGGAGCTTCCCAACATTTCTACACGCGGCAGTTCTTGCGTCACATCCGCCGGCAAGTCGAAAAAATCAGATGCCCATTTGCGCATATATGTTTGCACCCTTTTCTTCTTCTTGCTAACTCTTATGCCTGGTTGGCTTCGTTTATGAAAAGTAAAAAGCGGCACAACCAAAGTTGTGCCGCTTGCACCAACGTATTAGATTTTCATATCTTGTTGTGCTTGAGATATCAAGCGCTTGGTGATCTCTCCACCGACTGAGCCGTTTGCACGGGACGTCGTGTCTGACCCTAGATTCACCCCAAACTCAGCCGCAATCTCTTCTTTAAATTGGTTGAGCACCTGAGCCGCACCCGGCACCAATAAGCGGTTACGATTGGATCGGGCCATCCTCCCCACCTCCTTCATGTTGGTACACTTAGTATGAAAAGAAGAAGATGGGACTAACAGGGATAATTGTTTCCAAGCTTACCGAAACAACCCAAATCGCCGATATGGACGCAGAGCACGCGGCCGATCGAGGATTTCTTTGATGACAAACGCCTGTTTTAACGAGTGGGCTCCCAATAAAGGAAGCTTCTTCGGCGGGGTTGTTACCTCTTGCCGCGCTTCATCCACTTTCAACCCGTTCCGTTCCTTGTTCCTCATGATTCGCCATCCTGTGCTTGATCTTGACTGATGGAACGGCGCATTTTGGTGTCGGCTTCAATGTTTTGCAACGCATAATAATCCATGAAACCCATTTTGCCCGACCGGAGCGACTCTGACAGCGCCAGTGGCACTTGCGCTTCCGCCTCGATCACTTTAGCTTGCATCTCTTGCACCTTGGCTTTCATCTCTTGTTCAAGTGCAACGGCCATGGCACGGCGCTCCTCGGCTTTGGCCTGCGCAATCTTCTTATCGGCTTCCGCTTGGTCGATCTGCAACTTCGCCCCGATATTTTCCCCGATATCGACATCGGCGATATCAATGGACAAAATTTCAAAAGCAGTGCCTGCATCTAACCCTTTGGACAAAACCATGTTGGAAATCATGTCAGGATTTTCAAGCACTTCTTTGTGACTGTCTGCCGAACCGTTGGTGGTAACGATCCCTTCGCCGACGCGCGCGATAATGGTTTCTTCCCCCGCTCCCCCGACCAGGCGATCGATATTGGCGCGAACTGTAACCCGTGCAATCACTTTTACCTCGATCCCGTCTTTACACACCGCCGAAACAACCGGGGTTTCAATCACCTTGGGATTAACGCTCATTTGTACTGCTTCCAACACATCCCGTCCGGCAAGGTCAATTGCCGCAGCCCGTTCGAACACGAGGTCAATGTTGGCCCGCTGCGCCGCAATCAGGGCATCCACCACGCGGTCCACATTCCCTCCTGCCAGATAGTGTGTTTCCAACTGTGACAAATCAACGGTCAACCCCGCCTTGCGCGCTTTAATGAGCGGATTAACAATGCGGGCAGGGACAATACGGCGTAACCGCATCGCGATCAATGTGGTAAGCCCCACATATACGCCGGAAGCCATTGCGCTGATCCACAACATGACCGGCACAAAAGAAAAGAGGATAGACAATCCAATAATCACGAGGATGACAATAAATCCAAATCCAATGATGCTTGTTTCCATATAATCACTCCTTTTAGCTTTCAAACACGGAGATGCAACACTTTATACATACCCGATTTTTATTCATCTGCAACATATTTTCGGACGACTACTCGCATGCCATCGACCGCAATCACTTTCACTTTGGCTCCCTTGGGAATGATATCGCCTTCACTCACAACATCTTCTTTGCGTTCGCCAAACTGGGCGTATCCGGACGGACGAAGCGGGGTGATAGCAATTCCCTCCTTCCCCAAGAGCCACTTTCGGTCTTCCGCGGACACATAGCCCGCCTCATTAGTTTGTTCGTCTCGCAGCACTAACTTATTCCAACCGATCTTCAGACCAAAGAATTTAAACAGGATCCAAATCACAACCAAAGCCAACAAAAAGCCACATCCCACCACCCACAAGCTGGAGGCAGTCATCACCAAGGAGGCGATGAGAGCAATGCTCCCCAAAGCCCCCATAATCCCGAGCGTGGGCAACAGCATCTCCAGAATCAACAGCACGATCCCGAGCACGAATAGGCTTGGTGGCTGCCAGCCCATGGGCTCCGCCATCCAGACAGCCCAAAAATAGGCAAAGAACATTAAGCCACCAACAAGTCCGGGGAAAATCAAGCCGGGGGACAGCAATTCGACGGTCAAGCCAATCAAACCAACCGATAAGAGCAACGTCATGACGACGGGATGAGTCAACAACTGAGCGAATTCTGCCATCTGTGTTCTTACTCCCTTCGCTTGTTATAAAAAAACAGCGTGTCATGGACACGCTGTTACGAACCCAAAGCCTCCGACACCAAACGGTTGACCAAACGGCCATCCGCGCGTCCTTTCACTTTAGGCATGATGGCACCCATCACTTTACCCATATCCGCTTTGGATGAAGCGCCGACTTGCTTCACGGCCTCAGCCACAATTGCGCGAACTTCCTCTTCACTCAATTGTTCAGGTAAGTATGATTCCAGGATAACCATCTCTTCTTTTTCTTTTGCGGCTAACTCGTCACGCCCGGCTTTTTCATATTCTGCGATGGAATCCCGCCGTTGTTTCACTTGTTTCGTGATGACGTCAAGGATTTCGTCATCGGTGAGCGGACGGCGTTTGTCGATCTCCACTTTTTTCAACGCCGCTTTGAGCATGCGGATGGTGGAGAGCTTGCCTTTGTCTTTATTTTTGAGAGCCAACTTCATATCTTGATCCAATTGGGTTGAAAGACTCAACTGTTGACACCTCACTACCTGCTACGCTTTCTTTTGCGAGCGTTGGCTTCCGCTTTTTTCTTACGGCGCACGCTGGGCTTTTCATAGCGTTCGCGATCTCTCACATCTCTTAAAACGCCTGCTCTTGCGACATCACGCTTAAAACGACGCAAAGCGGCATCCAGCGATTCATTTTTACGCACTCGGGTTTCAACCATGCTATTCCCTCCCTCCACGGGTCCGTTAGGCCGCTTGGGCGGGCAACCTAACTCAAGGAAAAGACCCACACATTTCCACGCAGTTAGCGGCCTCATCCCCTCAGGAGGATCAGCACCAACAACACCTGCAAATGTGAAATTGCCAACGATGCCCAACTTCAGAGCAGAAACCCTGACAAAACCGTTGGAATGTAAGCAGTCAACTTTTATTATAACTTAGCATGCCGGCTTCTGTCAAAATCAGCCTGGCGGCCAAGTCAAAGTTCTGCCACCAATCACATGAAAATGAATGTGATGGACGGTTTGTCCACCATCTTCCCCTATATTATTTACTACACGGAAGCCCTTCTCAGCAAGCCCCAATTCACGGGAAACCGTCTGAACAGCTGAGAAAATTTTCCCCAGCAGGACATGGTCCTCCGGCGCAATTTCCATCAGCGAGGCGATGTGGCGCTTAGGAATAACTAGCACATGCGTTGGCGCAACTGGCGAAATATCGTGAAACGCCAGCACATGCTCATCCTCATACACTTTTTTGGATGGGATTTTCCCTTCGACGATTTGACAAAAAATGCACTGTTCCATCTGTTAACCTCCACTGGAAAAACACACCTGATCATTCACCCATTTTTCCCAAGAACATATGATATAACACTCTTGCACAGGAAGGAGACGCAGGCCATGTCACAACCATCTTCCACTCGCGCATCACACCTGACGCGAATGATTCGCAAAATCGTCAAAGAAGAACTCGCCTCCATATACAAAAAAAAAGAAAACCCGCTCAGTAATCTAGAGGCCGAGCACGAAGCTGACGATTTATTCACCCAATTCACCGCGCCACGGTTGGCAGAAGATTTGGACACTGGAACTTGGCACATTTTCGGCGCGACAGAGCCCCGCTCCTCTAATCGTCCTGAACAAGCTCGCGCCCTGCCCGGATTTCCAGAGTTGTACCATCCTGATTTCAGTGAGCTTGAAAGCCCACCCTATCTCCCAAAATTCCCGAAGCACACCAAGCGGTGAATCTCCCTTCCTGCACACGTTGCATGGGATGATGATCCGGTTCAAGGGTTTGAAGCTGGCAGACAACATGGCCCGGAGCCGATTTTTGAGTCTAATCACACAGTCAGTGACTCCGCCGAACGCCGGCAACGGGCAAGTCCTTGCCATCACCAGAATGACAGCTCTACGGCGACAACTTGATCGAATCCTTCCAGTCACTGAAGTTTTCAAAAATCTCGCTCATCGGGAATTGTCCACAGCTTGGTTGCCCTTGTCTAAGGGCTTATTTTCATTTTACTGGTCATTCCCCCTCCCTGTCCACCATATACATGTGAAAAGGACAAGGAGGTGCGCCATGGTTTGGACTGCGATTATCCTGCCGTTTTTTATCGGCTTAACCATTTTTCTATATGGTTTGGGGTGGATGCGGACGGGGTTGGAAGCTCTCGCCCGCGAAAGATTGCACCACATCTTGCTCCGTTTCACCCGCACCCCGATCCGCGGATTTGCCACCGGGATCGCCACCACCGCCTGCCTGCAAAGCAGCACCGCAGTCACTGTGCTTACGATCGGGTTTGTTAATGCAGGCATTCTATCTTTTGCCCACTCCATCGGCATCATTCTGGGCAGCAATATCGGCACGACCGTTACCACACAGCTGTTGACACTAAAAATTGAGGATTTCGCGGTTCCGCTTATGATCATCGGCCTCATCCTGCGCGTGTTTCAGCATGACACCTTGCGTCTCATAGGAAAAGTCCTGATCGGTTTTGGGGCGATCTTCTGGGGCATCCACTTAATGCAAACGATTAACGATCCTTTGAGAGAAATGGGCTGGGTGGAGTGGTTCATCCAACACAGCGGCAATCCCATCGTCAGCGGATTGCTTGTCGGAATGCTCTTGACCGCGCTGATCCATAGCAGTAGCGCATGCATCGCGATCGCAATGGGATTTTACGCCACGGGGGTTATCACCCTTCCCTTTGCAATCGCAGTGGTGTTCGGCAGCAATGTCGGGACTTGCGTCACGGCGATGATCGCATCGGTGGGAGCAAATATCGCATCCAAGCAAGTCGCGCTCGCCCATTTATTGCTCAATGTAGCCGGAACAGCCATTTTCACCCCTCTGATTCCGTTCATCAGCGAAATCAGTCCCTATCTGTCCTCAGATCCGGCAACACAAGTGGCACACATTCAAACCCTGTTCAACATCATTTGCTCCATTGCCGTGATGCCGTTTTGCCATGAATTCGCGTCATTCATTTCCCGCTTGGTACCCGATGAATCGACGGCGTGGAAAAAAGCAACTGCTGTCCCCGCTACACGGCGTCAATAAGCATTCGTGCCTTTACCGCCACTGACAATAGCGACACTGGCGCTGGCGCCGATGCGGTTGGCGCCGGCCTGAATCATTTGCCACGCTGTCTCTTTATCACGCACGCCTCCGGAAGCTTTCACTCCCAAATCCGAACCCACCGTTTGCCGCATCAGGCGAACAGCTTCAACGGTGGCGCCTCCTTTGCCAAAACCGGTGGAAGTTTTCACAAAGTGGGCCCCCGCCGCTTTGGCTTGCTCACACGCAGCCACAATCTCTTCCTCTGTCAAAAGCCCTGTTTCCAGAATCACTTTAACCAACGCACCATCGGCCGCCTCAACCACGGCACGGATATCTTCCTTTACTGCTTTCACATCGCCCGATTTGAGTGCGCCTACATTGATGACCATATCAATTTCGCTCGCCCCATTTTGCACGGCGTTTTTGGTTTCAAACGCTTTGGTTTCAGGCGTCGTCGCCCCCAGTGGAAAACCTACCACCGTGCAAACAGCCACATCACTGCCTGCCAAGCGGGACGCCGCTTCTTTGACCCAATATGGATTGACACATACCGAAGCGAAACCGTGCTCTTTTGCCTCTTGGCACAACCGGGTCACTTGCTCTTTGGTCGCATCTGCCTTCAGCAACGTATGGTCAATCATCGCTGCCAACTCTTTAGCGTTCATCCTTGCTCTCCATCCTTTCTCATTGATTCCAGTTTGTCCAGAGCCAATTTGAGTACTTCATCATTGTTATCGTAACCCATTGTCGTTTGTTTCTCCCATGCCTCCGCGAGCGAGCACCAAACAACGCCGTTAATTTCCGCCAATTGTGGGGTTTCTTCGCCCGAAATGGCTCGAACGAGATAGTAATGAACCGTTTTTTCCACGGTGCCATGCTCTTCATGCGTGTAAGCATATGTAATCGTTTGCAAGAAAGAAACAATCTTCCCTTCGATACCCGTCTCTTCAAGAATTTCCCGCAAAGCAGTCTCTTCATCCGTCTCTCCGGCTTCTTTTTTGCCTTTGGGCAGGGTCCAACGGCCAAACCGGTCTTCAATCATCAGGACTTCCAACCCGTGGGGCCGTTCGCGATAGACCACGCCACCTGCCGAAATCTCTTTCATTTGCGTCCTCCCTTTCCTTCTGGTTGAAGGCGTGTCACTCAATGTTGCCGCCACCATGCATCAGCGATCATAGCACAGTCAAGGAACCGGCACAAGATTCAGCGCCTCGCGGTGTTGTCTTTGGGTATGCCGACTTGCCGATGCAAAAAAACAGCCGGACTCCCAAACTTGGGAGCTTCACGGCTGTTCCTCTTGACTGGCATTAACCGACACGCGCTGGCCGTGGCACATCATCAACTACGCGGACAAATGTGCCCAGGCAATATTCAGGCGATGCAACCTTATCGATCCGCACGCGGCATACTTTCCCCACCATCTCTTCCGTCGCCGGGAACGCCACTTGCAGATAATTATCGGAATACCCCATATACAACCCACTCGTCGGGTCTTCTTTGTATGGACGCTCCGGAATCACTTCCAGCACATCGCCGACAAATTTTTGCGCGTATGTCACCGTCAAGCGTTCCGAAAGCTCGATCAATTTGCGAACGCGCTCATGTTTTACTTCTTCCGGCACTTGATCCGGCATGCGCGCAGCAGGCGTCCCTGTCCGTTTGGAGTAAGGGAAGACGTGCATTTGATACAGTTTCAGCTCTTCGACGAAACGATAGCCATTATTAAACTGCTCTTCGGTCTCGCCTGGGAAACCTACAATCATGTCAGTGGTGATGGCCAAATTGGGCATCGCCTCATGCAATTGCATGATCTTCTCTTTGAATTCCGCTGTCGTGTATTTGCGTCTCATCCGCTTCAACACTTCGTCATCCCCAGCTTGGAGAGGAATGTGCAAGTGGCGGCACATTTTTTCAGACGCATTCAACACTTCGATCACGCGCTCATCGATCTGGCTCGCTTCAATCGAACTGATCCGCACCCGATTAAGCCCCTCGATTTTGTCCAAATCCCAGAGCAGGTCGGCCAACTTGTAGTTTTCAAAGTCCTCGCCATATCCGCCCGTGTGAATCCCGGTCAAAACAATTTCCTTATAACCGGCAGCCACAAGCTGGCGGGCTTGGTTCAAGACGTTTTCCGGTTTGCGGCTACGGGAAAGACCTTTCGCCCACGGGATGATGCAGAATGTGCAGAAGTTGTTGCACCCTTCTTGGATTTTCAGCGATGCGCGGGTCCGATCAGCAAAGTCGGGCACATCCAGCTCTTCATACTCGCGCTGTTTCATGATATTGCCAACCGCATTGATCGGCTGGCGCTGAGCCAAATACTGCTCTACATACTCTGTCAGCTTGTCGCGCCCCTGGGTGCCAACCACGATGTCCACCCCTGGGATCGCCGCCACTTCCGCAGGCGACGTTTGCGCGTAACAACCGGTCACAGCGATCACGGCGTCCGGGTTACGTCGAATCGCACGGCGAATCACTTGCCGGCTCTTTTTGTCGCCTGTGTTGGTCACCGTGCATGTGTTGATGAGATACACATCTGCCTTGTCTTCAAAATCCACCCGGGTATAACCCGCTTTCATAAACAGTTGCCAGATCGCTTCTGTCTCATATGCGTTCACTTTGCATCCCAACGTGTGAAACGCAACTGTTCTCATGTTATTCACCCCCTAAATCTTGCCTTGCGAACAAGATGCACGATAGCGCCATCAGCGGCGCCGTCTCTGTTCGCAATATACGTGAACCAAGCGAGATCGGCACTGCGCCGGCCTCCTTCGCTTCCTCGATCTCCGACTCCGTAAACCCACCTTCCGGGCCCACGATCAACAAGATCTCATCCTTGGCTGAGGCCATCGCTTCGGCCAAGGGGAGACCTCCTTTTTCATACGCAATCCATGCGCATTCCCGATTCCCGATTTCTTGCAAGAGCGCTTTCCAGGACATTGGGGTGGCCACTGTCGGCAGCTTGCCCCGATGGGCTTGTTCAGCTGCCTCTTTCACGATCCGCTCCCACCGTTCCCGTTTCTTGCCGATTTTGCGAGCGTCGATTTTCACAATACTCCGCTCCGACGAAAACGGCAAAAAGGCGGAAGCACCCAACTCCGTTCCTTTTTGCAAAATCCACTCCAACTTGTCCCCTTTGGGCAAGGATTGTGCAATCAGGACTTTCGTCCGGGGCTCTCCCCGCGAAGGCGTCCGCTCAACGATACGGGCTATGATCTGGTCACCATCGATGGATTCAATCTCCGCCAGATAGTCTAAGCCCTGTCCAGCGCAACAGATGATTCGGTCACCCGGTTTGTTGCGCATCACGTTTTTTATGTGATGGACATCATCTCCGACCAGTCGAATGGATGTCTCCACGATTTGTTCTTGAGCAATGAAATATCTTTGCATTTGACACTCCTACCAGTCTACCATTTTTTTGCCGCAATGGCTACCCAGCCATCTTGGTGAATGGTTTCCATTACTTCAAGTCCCATCATGGTGAGCGCTTCTTCCACGAGTTCCCGTTTCTCCTCAATAATACCGGAAGCGATAAACACTCCGCCAGGAACCAAAACACGCGGTAAATCATGAACAAACTTCAATATGATTTCCGCCAGGATGTTGGCTACTACTACTTCAGCCGTATCGGCCACGCCCTTGAGCAAATCCCCCTCTTTAGCGGTCACTTGTGCCGACAATCCGTTGATGGCGATGTTCTCCTGCGCTTTTTCCACCGCCACCGGATCCAAATCCAAGGCCATAACCGGTCCGGCTCCCAGTTTACCCGCAACAATGCTCAACACCCCACTTCCGCATCCCACGTCAATAACTCGCTGTTGCGGCTGAAGGTATTTCTCCAGCAAACAGATGGACAGAACAGTAGTCGGGTGGGTACCGGTGCCGAATGCCATACCAGGATCAAGCTCGATGACATGCTCATCCGCGGATGTCGGTTCATGGGTTTCCCAATGGGGTTTGATAACAATGCGGTCGGTCACCCGGATTGGCTTGTAATATTTTTTCCATTCATCCGCCCACGCGGATTCATTCACTTCTTGTGTCGTGACAGCGGCTGGTCCCACATCGAATCCAGCAGAGCGTAAATCCTCTAACCGTTGTTTCACCTGCGCGACAAATGCGTCCGCATCCGGGCAAACCAACGATGATAGATAGGCTTTCACGCGCACACCCTCTTGCGGATAATCGTCTGGAGACAATTCAATGATCTCCCCATACCAGTTGTCCCACTCGCGGTGAAGCACTTCAGGGTCTTCGATGGAAACCCCATCGCCGCCGAGGTCTTGCAAAATATAGCTAACCGCCTCCGTCGCCTCTTGGCTGGTATGGACACATATCTCGATCCAATTCAACTCAATCCCTCCACATGATAAAGAAAAACGGGCAAAGATGCCCGTTTACCTTCATTATTCGCCGCGAAACGCTTGTTTCATCTTATCGAAGAAGTTGTTGGACTGCTCTTGGTTGATGTATTCACCGCAAAGCCGGCTGAACTTGCGCAGGGCTTCTTTCTGCTCTTCGGTCAGCTTGGTTGGTGTGACTACGCGCACTTTGACGCGCAGATCGCCTTCGCCATATCCGCGTAAACGCGGTACCCCTTTTCCTTGCAGGCGGAACTCCGTACCGGTCTGCGTACCCGCCGGAACCTTCAAGCGTGCACGCCCGTTCAAGGTCGGCACGATCACCTCATCGCCCAAAGCAGCTTGGCCGAAGGTGATTGGCAGTTCGCATGTCAGATCATCGCCATCCCGCTTGAAAAACTCATGCGGTTTGACATAAATCGTGATGTAGAGGTCCCCCGGCGGTCCACCGTTCACTCCCGGTTCGCCTTCACCGCTTACCCGCAATTGCGCCCCTTCATGGATACCAGCCGGAATTTTGACGTTGATCTTTTTCTTCTTCTTCACTTGCCCTTGGCCGGAACAATTGGTGCACTTCTCCCGGATCAATTGGCCCGTCCCATTACAAGCGTGGCAGATTCGGCGATTGACTACGCGGCCGAATGGTGTGTTTTGCACCACTTCGGTTTGTCCGCTTCCTTGACAGACGGAACAGGTTTCCGGCTTGGTTCCCGGCTTGGCTCCCGAACCGTGGCACTGATCGCATGTTTCGGTACGCGGAATGACGACATCCACTGTTTTACCGTAAACGGCATCTTTGAATTCGATCTGCAGGCGGTATTCCAGATCAGCGCCTTGACGTGGGGCATTGGGATTATTGCGTCTTCCTCCACCAAAAAACATATCAAAAATGTCCCCAAACCCAAAGTCAGCGTCAAATCCGGCACCCGCACCGCCACCGCCGCCGAAACCACCGGTGGGATCAGCATGACCGTAGCGATCGTAATTTGCTTTTTTCTGCGGATCGCTCAATACTTCATATGCTTCTTTCACTTCTTTAAACTTTTGTTCTGCATCCGTATCTTTGTTCACGTCTGGGTGATACTTGCGTGCCAATTTTCGGTAGGCCTTGCGAATCTCATCATCAGAAGCATTGCGGCTAACACCCAGAACTTCATAAAAGTCACGTTTGCTCACCGGGTCACCTCCTCTTCTACCTCAACCCATCTAAACTACGATATCCACAAAAAATGGAAAGCCAAGCCAAGGCAGAGCCTCGACATTGACTTTCCAGTCGAGGAGAACTCTTCCCTTCTCCTCTTTATTTCTCTTCGTCTTTCACTTCTTCGTACTCGGCGTCGACGACATTGTCGTCTTTTTTGCTTGCAGAAGCTTGTGCTCCTGTGCCTTGGTTTGCTTCTTGTTGCATTTTTTCATACAGTTTTACAGATAATTGTTGCACAGCTTGCTCCAAGACTTCAATACCTTTTTTGATTTCTTCTTGATTATTGTCTTCAAGAGCTTTTTTCAGGTCATCTTTCGCTTTGTTTGCTTGCTCCAGTTCAGCTGCTCCCACTTTGTCGCCGAGATCTTTGATCGTTTTCTCAGTGGTGAAGATCAGTTGATCCGCTTTGTTGCGAAGCTCGACTGCCTCTTGGCGCTTTTTGTCTTCTTCAGCGTGCAATTCCGCTTCTTTCACCATGCGTTCGATCTCTTCATCGCTCAAACCGCCCGAAGATTGGATCGTGATCGCTTGGCTTTTACCTGTTGCTTTGTCTTTTGCCGAAACGTGCACAATCCCGTTGGCGTCGATTTTGAAGGTCACTTCGATTTGCGGAACACCGCGTGGTGCCGGCGGAATGTCAGTCAGCTGGAACCGGCCGAGCGGCTTGTTGTCAGCTGCCATTGGACGTTCACCTTGCAGAACGTGAATGTCCACGGAAGTTTGGTTATCAGCCGCGGTGGAGAAAATTTGCGATTTCTCGGTCGGGATCGTCGTGTTACGCTCGATCAATTTGGTGAATACGCCGCCCAAGGTTTCGATCCCGAGTGACAGCGGAGTTACGTCCAACAGAACGATGTCTTTCACGTCACCGGACAAGACACCACCTTGGATCGCTGCACCCATCGCTACGACCTCATCCGGGTTTACCCCTTTGCTCGGCTCTTTACCGATCAGGCGTTTGATCGCTTCTTGCACGGCAGGAATCCGAGTCGATCCACCAACCAGAATCACTCTGTCAATGTCGTTTGGTGTGAGTCCGGCATCGCTCAATGCTTGACGGGTTGGAACCATGGTACGTTCAATCAGATCAGCGCTCAATTCTTCAAATTTAGCGCGAGTCAATGAAACTTCCAAGTGTTTCGGACCGGTCGCGTCAGCGGTCAAAAACGGCAGGGAGATGGTTGTGGTCAACACACCGGACAAGTCTTTTTTCGCTTTTTCCGCTGCGTCTTTCAGGCGTTGCATTGCCATTTTGTCATGGCTGATGTCAATGCCGTTTTCCTTTTTGAACTCTTGTACGAGGTAATCGATGATGACTTGGTCAAAATCGTCACCACCCAATTGGTTGTCCCCGCTGGTCGACAACACTTCAAACACGCCATCGCCCAGTTCCAGAATCGATACGTCGAAGGTACCGCCACCCAAGTCGAAGACAAGAATTTTTTGGTCTTCCGTCTTTTCCATACCGTATGCCAACGCCGCTGCTGTCGGCTCGTTGATGATACGCAGTACTTCCAAACCAGCGATCCGACCTGCATCTTTGGTCGCCTGACGCTGGCTGTCGTTGAAGTAAGCTGGAACGGTAATGACCGCTTGCGTCACCGGTTCGCCCAGGTAAGCTTCCGCATCAGCTTTCAGCTTTTGCAAAATCATTGCGGAAATCTCTTGTGGGCTGTATGATTTATCATCAATGTCCACTTTGTGGTTCGTACCGATATAGCGTTTGATAGAAATGATGGTTTTCTCTGGATTGGTAATAGCTTGGCGCTTGGCGGCTTCCCCTACCAACCGTTCACCCGTTTTGGAAAACCCAACCACTGAAGGGGTGGTTCGTCCGCCTTCTGCGTTTGGGATGACGACAGCTTCATTGCCGTCCATAAATGCTACACATGAGTTGGTTGTCCCTAAGTCAATTCCAATCACTTTACCCATTGACTGTTAACCTCCTACTTCAACCTTTGCGTAAGTAGTATTTTTATTGGCTCACTTTAACCATTGACGGGCGGATCACACGGTCTTTATAACGGTAACCCGCTTGCAGCTCCTCTACAATCATACCCGGCGCCAAATGCTCCGCCTCGACTTGCATGACCGCGTTATGTTCATGCGGGTTGAATGGCTTTCCTTCAGTTTCGATCATCGTCAAACCGGCTTCGGACAGAACATTTAAGAATTGACGATATACCATCTCAATTCCTTCTTGCAACATTTTCGCGTCTTTACTTTGATCGGCCGCATCCAAGGCGCGTTCAAAGTTGTCAAGTACAGGCAAGATACTTTCCAAGAAAGGAACCACCGCGTATTTCACGGCATCTTCCTTATCCTTGCGGGCGCGGCGGCGGAAATTCTCCAAGTCGGCGAGAGCGCGCAGATAAAGCTCACGGTGTTGTTCCGCTTGGCTTTTCCATTTCTCCGCCAGCAACTTGGCCTCTTCCAGCTCTTGCTCAAGGGATTTTTCGGGCGAGGATGCCTCGGCGCCGGTATGTATACTTTCCTGCTCCTCGAATGGACCTTCATTCGAGGGTTCCTGGCTTCCAGTTGGATGCTGAAGCTCTTCATTTTCATGCTTCATCATTGACAGGTCCTCCTATGTTAGAAAACAGGGTCTTCTTTCATTTGCACGATCGTGTGGATGCGCAAAATCGCAACAGCCACTTCGCCAGCCGTTTTAAGCGCATGCGCTTTGACCGGAAGAGGGTCGACTACCCCCATCTCAATCATATCCGCAACGATCCCCCGATCGCAATCGATTCCCAAGGAATCAGACTGGCGTTTCAATTGCAACGCTTTGACTGCCTCGATTTTTTCCAAGGGGTTAAACCCAGCGTTGGCGACGACCTGGCTCATCGGGCGTTGCAACGCTTCGGACACCGCCGACACGCCAAACCGTTCCATCCCCTGCACTGTGTTACGGAAATGCTCAACATCCCGGGCAATCGCCAATTCCACGGCACCGCCGCCCGGGACAAATCCACCATGAATGGCCGCTTGCACCGCAGAAGCTGCATCTTTGCAAATCCGTTCGCGTTCTTCGACCACTTCATCTGTCGCTGCTCCGACCAATATCGTGGCGAACGGAGTACCTTGTCCGCCGCTGATACGGATTCTGGACAGCGCTTCATCATCTTCCACTTCAGTGCATAGACCGAGCAGGGCTTCAATCTCCTCCGGACTTTTCTTCAGACCGCTCCGTTTGATTTGGCGTGCTCCAGTATATTCAGACACTTTGTTCAGCTCTTCTTTCGCCACCTCGGCCGCCACGATCACTCCCGCGTCTGCAAGAACTTCTTCCGCATGGGGATCGACGGCCCCTTCCGTAACGATAAGGCCTACATTTAAATGAATCAAGTGCTCCAGCATGACATAAAATTCTTCCCGCAGGCGTTCCTTGCGGCTGAACGCTTCATCCGTCCGCACATCGTCAGAGAATGCCTCCGGCTCCAATGCGTCGGCCAGCACCAACACCCGCGCGTTTTGCCGTGTCCGCGGCATCTGGGAATTCATCCGCGGTTTGCTGACAACGATCCCAGCGAACACCTTACTTTCGATGCGTGGATGGGCAACCACGCAACTGGATAGTTTAAATCCTTTTTCCAACAACTTCTCGCGCCCCATCAAATGCGCCGCTTCCATGACGGCCAAAGTGATGTCCTCATTTTCGCGGCTAGCGGTGAACGCGATCCGTTGCAACCATTCGTCATCCATCTCATAAATCATGCGGGCCCGTTCCTGCATCTTAATCAGGGCGAAGCGGGTTCCGCGCTGAATCCCGGTAATCACTTTAGTCACAGGGACGCCCCGCAATACCTGCTTCAGCCCTTCATCAACAAGCGCGGACGCAAGCAGGGTGGCGGTTGTCGTTCCGTCACCCACTTCGGCCTGTTGCGCTTTGGCCACATTGACGATCATTTTGGCTGCTGGATGATTAATCGCCATCCGATCTAAGATGGTCACCCCGTCATTGGTCACAACCACTTCATTTTTGGAATTGACAAGCATCGTGTCAAGACCTTTGGGGCCCAGCGTGGGCGCAACCGCTTGCGAGACAGATTTTACAGCTTGGGCATTAGCTTGAAGCGCTGACAGGAACGGTTTTTCTTCGTCTTGGTGTAAGTGGACTTTATCCGGCACCGGATTTCTCCTTCCTTTCACTTTGGCGCAGGGGGCGTCACTTTTGGCAACCCCTTATACGCGTGATGCATCCTAATATGCTTAGTTTATTCTTTTTCATAGAGCGTGCTCAACCGTCTGGAGAAATCTTTTGCCAAAAAATCAAGAATTCCAATGACGCGCCCGTAATCCATCCGAGTCGGGCCGAGCACCCCGATGGTTCCAACCGGTTTGCCGTTTATCATATAAGAAGCGGAGATAACGCTACAATCTTGCACAGCTTTCAAATCATTCTCATAACCAATTCGCACTTGCACCCCGTCCGTCTTATGCTTCAACAGTTGAACTAACCCATCGTTGGCTTCCACGAGATCCAAGATCGACTTCATTTTATCCACATCGCGAAACTCTGGCTGTTCCAAGATGCGCGTCGTCCCGCTCGTGTAAACCCGGTCTTCCTGTTCCGTGTGCAATAGTTGATTGGTGAGGTCAGACAACTTCTCAAAGTGATCGACATGCCGTTGCAATTCATCCGTCAACTCTTGCGCCACGATCTGATCCAAACGAGAGATCAAGGCACCGCTTAAGCGGTGATTCAGGAGATTAACCAACTTCTCCAGCGTCGACCATGGAATGTCCTCTGGCAACAAGAGCCGTTGTTGATACACATGGCCCGTATCAGTCACCAAGATGGACACCGCCAGCCTGTCGTACAGTGGTATGATGTGCAGGTGCTTAAGCCGACTCTCTGACAAGTTGGGGCCCAGGATAAATGTCATGCAATTGGTCAAGTAAGCGAGAATGGAATTCATGTGCTTAATGGCTTGCTCCACATGATCCACTTTATAAGCATAAAAATCATGCAATGCCATCAGATCATCTTTCGACCACATATATGGTTTCAACAGATGATCGACATAGAAACGATACCCTTTCTGCGAAGGTATGCGACCGGCAGATGTATGTGGTTGCTCCAAAAAACCCATCTCTTCCAAATCGGCCATCTCATTGCGGATGGTCGCCGCACTCACATTGACCCCTTTCTTTTTGGAAACGGTACGTGAGCCGACAGGTTCTGCTGAGATAATGTAATCATCAATAATAGCCCAGAGAATCCGTTTTTGGCGCTCGGATAACATCTGCCTCCCCCCTTTGTTAGCACTCCTTATGGTCGAGTGCTAAAATACTAATTTTAAATTACCAAAGGGGCGAAATGATGTCAATCTATCCGTTTATAATTCAATCCCACCAATGAAGTCGACAAACACTTCATTGCCAAAAATCAATCCTTTTTCCGTTAAACGGTAGCGATCTCCGCTCCGCTCAAGCAATCCTTTGTTCATCAGTGGTGTCAGAACCTGGCCAAATGCTCGCTCCAACTCCATCCCGTACAAGCGCGCAAACTTCTCCCGGCTCACTCCTTCCATCAACCGTAAGCCCAAGATCATGAAATTCTCCATCTCTTCCTCGCGAGTCACTTGATAACTCTCTTGGATGGGAAGTTGGTTGTCCTGCAACCGTTGAATATATTCTTTGACACCTTTGATATTGGCGTGGCGCCGTTTAAGCACATAGCCGTGCGCGCCTGTTCCCAGGCCGTAATACTCTTCATTCAGCCAATAAGTCCGATTGTGGCGGCTTTCATAGCCTGGTTTGGCAAAGTTGCTCACTTCATACTGCGCATACCCTTGTTCGGCCAAATAGGAGCGGGTCAATTGGTACATGGCCAACTCCGCATCCTCCGATGGCAACGGCAGCTCTTTGCGCTCTTGTAAATGATGGAACAATGTCCCTTCTTCCACTTTTAAGCTGTAGCAAGAAAAGTGTTCTGGCGCCAATGCGACCGCTTCTTTGAGTGTTGTTTCCATGTCATCGACGGTCTGCGTTGGCAAACCAAACATCAAATCGAGCGACAGATTATTATAGCCGGCCTGCCGTGCCAACTCCACGCCGCGTTTAATCTCTTCCACCCCATGGACCCGGCCGATTCGTTCCAGCAAATCCGGACGGAACGTTTGCGCACCAAAGCTGATCCGGTTAATCCCGCCTTCTCTCATCACCCGAAGCAATTCAGGGCTGGTTGTTCCCGGATTGGCTTCAATGGTAAATTCGATGTTTTCATCCCAGTTGGGAAAATGGCGCCGGACACTTGCCAAAAGGCGCTCCATCTGTTTGGGCGTCAACACCGTTGGCGTCCCTCCGCCGATGAAGATGGACCGGATAATTCCCGGAGGGGTGTTGGCCACTGTCAGGGCCATCTCTTTATCCAGTGCGGACACATAATCGTCCACAGGTTGTCCTCCCACAGCATAGGCTGTGAAATCGCAGTAATGGCACTTGTGCGTGCAAAACGGGACATGTATATAGACGGCTTGGGGAGCCATAAAGTTTCTCCTCCTTATTGAAATGATTGCTCAAAAAAGCCGCAAGCGGACTCATTTCCCGCCTGCGGCTTACCCTCACTTGTTGTCATCGATCTTGAGAACCGCCATGAACGCTTCTTGTGGGACTTCCACACTTCCCACCGCTTTCATGCGCTTCTTCCCTTCCTTCTGCTTCTCCAGCAGTTTCCGTTTTCGGCTGATGTCCCCACCGTAACATTTGGCCAACACGTTTTTGCGCATCGCGCTGATCGTCTCCCTGGCGATGACTTTGTTGCCAATCGCCGCTTGGATCGGCACTTCAAACATCTGGCGTGGAATCAGTTTGCGCAACTTCTCGGTCAGCGCACGTCCGCGTTGGTATGCGCGATCACGATGGACGATGAAAGACAGCGCATCCACCACTTCTCCATTTAAGAGAATATCCATCTTCACCAAATTGGAAGCCTTATAACCGATCAATTCATAATCGAAGGAGGCATATCCCTTGGTGCTTGATTTCAATTGATCGAAGAAGTCGTAGACGATTTCAGCCAACGGCAATTCATAGGTTAGCGTCACCCGGTTGGTATCAAGATAATTCATGTCGAGGTAGTTGCCACGCTTGTTCTGGCAAATCTCCATCACCGTGCCGACATAATCGTTAGGCACCATGATCGATGCTTTCACATAAGGCTCTTCAACGCGATCGATCTTCTGCATTTCCGGCATCAGGGTCGGGTTCTCAATCTCCAGCACCTTGCCGTCCGTTTGATATACTTTGTACACTACGCTCGGCGCAGTCGTAATCAATGGAATGCCGAACTCCCGCTCGATCCGCTCCTGGATGATCTCCATGTGCAACAGCCCCAAAAATCCGCAACGGAAACCAAAGCCGAGCGCTGTTGACGTCTCTGGTTCATAGGTGAGTGAAGCATCGTTTAGTTCCAGCTTTTCTAACGCCTCCCGCAGATCATCGTACGCTGAGGACTCCACTGGATACAGCCCGCAAAATACCATCGGATTGATCCGCCGGTATCCGGGCAAAGGCTCATCGGCAGGATTGTTGGCATCTGTAATCGTATCGCCGACACGGGTGTCGCGTACGTTTTTGATGTTAGCCACCACAAAGCCAACCTCGCCCGCCGATAACTCGTTCATGATCACCGGATGAGGAGCAAACGCGCCCACTTCGGTGATGTCGTATTCCTTTTCCGTGGCCATCATCCGCATGCGCATACCTTTTTTGATCGTACCGTCCACCACCCGCATGTAGATGATAACTCCTTTGTAGGGATCGTAAACGGAGTCAAAAATCAGGGCTCTGAGCGGAGCATCTGGATCGCCTTCTGGCGCGGGCACCTTTTCCACCACCTGCTCCAAAATCTCCTCAATCCCGATCCCCGCTTTGGCCGAAGCGAGCACTGCATCGCTGGCATCAAGACCGATGACGTCTTCCACTTCTTTCTTCACCCGTTCGGGGTCTGCGCTGGGCAGGTCGATTTTATTAATGACGGGAATGATCTCCAGATCGTTCTCCAACGCCAGGTAAACGTTGGCCAGCGTTTGCGCTTCCACGCCTTGGGATGCGTCCACCACCAAGAGCGCTCCTTCGCACGCCTGCAAACTGCGGGACACTTCATACGTGAAGTCCACGTGCCCCGGTGTGTCAATCAGGTTCAAAATGTATTCTTTCCCGTCTTTGGCCTTATACGGCAGGCGCACGGATTGCAATTTGATGGTGATGCCGCGTTCTCGTTCCAAATCCATTTTGTCCAAGAACTGATCTTGCATTTCCCGCTCGCTAAGTGCTCCGGTCTTCTCAAGGATCCGGTCGGCCAAGGTGGACTTGCCATGGTCGATATGTGCGATAATCGAAAAATTGCGGATGATTGCTTGTCGTTCTCTCTTATCCATTCCCGTTCATTTCCCTCCTGCGTGCATAGCAAGACTGCATTGCTTAATTATAACAATCTGCCCCCCGCTCTTCAATGCATTTCCTGTTCACCTACCAGTTAACCATAAACGGGCAAAAAAAATAAGGCTGTCACTCAGCCCAACGAAACATCCACGCAGCCAATTCGCGTGTAAATTGCCTGATCCCCGCGCCTACTTCATTGCCCATGGCCGCCATAAGATTGGTGCCCTGCCGCACCTGCGCAACGACTTTCTCCTGAGTGGCCACCGATGCGGGGTGTTCGGTCTCTACTGTTTGCCCCAAAACAGCGATTTCAATCCGTCCCTGCGCTGTTGGGGTAATCTGTATCGCACGCGGCGCTCCCTCCGTCCCTTGCATCGCCTGCATATTTTTTTCCGCATGGCTAATGCCGATACCGATGCCAACCATAAGCATGATGATGAGACAACAACATTGCAGCATGACGCGCACTTCACTCACCTCACCGCCCGTTCGAGACAGGTTTGGCCTTGCCGATTCGTTCCGCGATGACGCGGGCCAACACCTCTACCGAACGGTTCGCTTCTTCAAACGTATTATCCACCCCCCCAACCTCAACGAGCAGGCTGTTGGGTGACAACGATTGGTTATACTCTCCGTTGTTCCCTTTTTCGCGCTTTTTAATAATCACCGTGCTGCAAATTCCGGGAACCACCTCGTTCAGCCGTTTGTACAACTCGCGCGCCAGCCGCAGATTTTCTTCATAGTTCTTGCTTTCCCTGCCCACCACAAAAGCGAGCCGGGCATAAGCTTTCCCATTCACCACTTTGGTCGTTTTGGGGCGCCGTTGGGCATCACGATGTAAGTCAATCAAATAAGTGACATCCTCATGTTGCGCCATGGCTTCCTTCACCATTTTTCGCGATTGAACATACGCACCGGAATTCCATGTGTATTTTCGATTGACAGTTACCGCCCCTACGCCCATCCTCTCCAGTTGGTTGGCCATATGCTTGGATACAGTGGTAATATTTTTGCGTACGTCCGAAGCCAAGCGGGGATCTTTCTTTCCTAACTCCGGAAGATAAGACTCCCAAAAATGCGTATTGTAAATCAACACTTGTTTATTTTTGATCGAACCGGTGGGACGTTCATTCACATCTTCATCAGGGTCTTCCATCGCTTTGATGATCTCTTGCTCCAATTCCGGAGGCGGCGGGGATTCAATCGGAATCGAGGTGTAATCAAAATCGCTGCTCGCCACATCGATTTCACTGTCAAACAAGTCATACATGGGAAGCTCCTTTCCCAAATACGTGCGCGGGTCTCTCAGATCAATGCTAGTAGCTAATTCCAAAGCCATTCGAGACGCGATCTCTTCCATTCCGGCTTCCTGCATCTTTTCTTGCAGATACGGGATATTTTCACTCATCGCCATCAACAGCGTTTTGGACGAGATATGGGAGGTGATGCGGCTAAATTCTGCAGAAGCCAATCGGCTTTTGGCTTGTCCCATGGCAAGCGCTCCCGCCAAAGCGAAAGTAAAGGCGACAGCCAAACAGAGCAGGACGAACGTCTGCCTCGTCCTGGGTTGCGACATGTTGACGGTGATAAAGCTGTGATACCGTTTTTTCACCAGGTCCACCTTCTATCAATTCATCTCTTCCACAACTTATGAGAGACGAAATCGAAGTAGAACCTAGCACGCTTCATTTCAAAGGCTGATAGAAAAGAGAGCGCCATCCTTCGGCAAAAAGAAAAGGGCCATGCCGGCGCAAAACAGCCGTTCATGACCCATCTTCCACATTGCCACGCTCAACTCACATGCGAAGCAACGTTATCCATGGTCACCGCCCCGTGCAAGGCGCAGTTTAATCCGTTTGCCAACAGCTTGGCCATGTTACCGATGAAAGAATCCACTTCTTTTGGGGTGACGATCAGATTTTGCCCGAGCGGTGACAACACCTCGTGAATCAGTTGCCGCTTGTCTTCGGGATCAAGCGATCCAAACATCCCCATCATGCGCGTCTGCGTTTCCGGCGGTACTTGGTAGTTTTGCAAGTCCCGCACACTCGGCCGGTTATGCGGGTCCAGCGGATTGCCGCGCACCCCATGCATTTCCCGTCCCAAATGGGACAATACATAATCGATCGTGTCATGGGCGATGGTCACTGCATCAACTACCGTAGGAACTCCTACTGCCATTATTTTGCCGGTATGAATCTGTGCCGGCATGAGCAAACGCCGCAGCCGTTTCTCGTGCGCAACTCACCGCCTCAAAAAACTTGACCACATCAAAGTGAATCGCTACCTCTATCGTCTCCTCGCGGACCGTAACATAATCCACAATGCTCCCCAACATTTGTCTTTTTTCTTCCGTGGTGGCTTGGTCAAACAGCGCTCCCCAATCCAACAACAGATCTTGCAACTTGAGCACGTCAATCTCTGAAAGCCCATTGGCATCTTTCAGTGCCTTCATCTCTTCATACAGCCTTTGCGCGCTTTCCAACTCTTTTACAGCTTTCTCATACAACTCCTTAAGCTGGGCTTCAGAAAAAGGGGATTCCTCACCCATCAAAATCTTCAACAGATGGTTATTGGCGTTTTCTTTTGCCCTTTGCCATTGCTCCATGTCTTGCTTCGACTGTGCTAGCTTCTCTTCAATCTCCTTGGAGGCGTTTAAAGTCTGTTTTTGAATCTCCACCAACACATTGGAGTTTACCATTTCCTTCAGATATTCTTTTACTTTCTCAATCACCGCAGACTCGATCTTCTCCGCCCTGTGTGAACCTTTCTTTGCTCCGCATGCCTGAACCCCTGCTTTAAGCCTTTTCAGGCACCTGTAAATGCCATACAATTCGCCTCTTTTGGTTCTCTTATGGTCAAGCCAGTCCCTCCGGCTGCCATAAGTCATGCTGCTCCCACATTCACAAGTTAACACACCCACGAGCAGGCCTTTGCCCGTTCCTTTTCTGACGGGAGTGTTACCACCAAAATGTGACGCGACATCTACCCGGGCTTTTTTCATTTTCTGTGCTCTCTCCCACACCTCGGCAGGAACAATCTCATACTCTGCCCAGTACCGCTCGGATACAAGCTCTTCTCCTTCTTTGGTGTACTTTTGATAGGAACCAAACTCTCCTTCTACTTTTTTGGTTTTTCCATAGGATAAATACCCCTTGTAAATGGTGTTGCGGAGAATTTTACGAATCCCTTCTGCTTTCCACTCTCTGCCGGT
This sequence comes from Laceyella sacchari, assembly GCF_004343255.1. Classification (GTDB taxonomy): domain Bacteria; phylum Bacillota; class Bacilli; order Thermoactinomycetales; family Thermoactinomycetaceae; genus Laceyella; species Laceyella sacchari. The sequence goes on from NZ_SMDD01000003.1 coordinate 385,013, forward strand.
TCTCGTTTTTAACCCTTTTTCGTTTAAAATACCCGCGATTTTTAACATGCCATACCCTTCAGAGGTGTAAAGCCGATATATTTCTTTCACCACTTCCGCCTCTTTGGGATTGATCTGCAACATATTGGACATTTCAGGATGATTGATATAGCCATAGGGTGGGTTGCCCCCAGTCCAAAACCCTTCCTTGTGAATCAATTTCATCATGTCAGTAACACGCACTTTGGTGTCCATGGACGCTTTCTTGGCTGACCAAAACTCAATGAAGTTTAAAATCTCATCCGCATCTCCGTTATTGGTAAACTCCCTGTCCTTGTCCACGACCCATATGCGGCAATGCCGCAGAAACCGGATAGCATGGTTTAAACTTTCGGTAGATCGTCTGCCGATTCGGTCCAGCTTGTACACCAACAAAATGTCATACAAGCCTTTTTTGGCATCCTCAAACGCCCGATTTAAACCCGTTCTCTTGCTGACATGTGTGTGAAACCCAGACACACCCGCCTCCACATACTCCAGCCCTGTAAATATCCAATCGGGCTTATTTGCGATATATTCCATGCATTTCTCTTTTTGCAGGGGCAGATCATTCTCATCTGAAATGGGTCTGGCGGACATTTTCCCAGTCCTGGAAGCTGCTTTCTTTTTCCCCTGGCTAGTTTGCTTGTTCGTACTCGCCCTCATAAACAAAGCAACTCGTAGCTTTTCCCCCATTCTGTCTATCTCCTTTTCTATCCTACTGTCATATTATTGCTGGTATTATACATCGATTGAGAACACGGGCGCAAACAAAGAAAAAAGGAGAGATTTAATCTTCTCCCCTTTCCAGCTGATTTTTCGCCTTCTGGCTGTAATACCTGGAAGCGACCTGGATAAAAACTTTTTGGAAATCATCCACCCTGCGCTCAATCTCAACAGATGACAACTTGTTCTTTGCATGGACTATTCTAATGTTGTAATCAGTCATGGTCATGTCAGCCCTTTCCACTTCTGATCAACATTATTTCCTATCCAGACGATAGCCATTCCATAGGGCTGATAGACATGAGAAGCAAAGCAGAAAACGATTATGAAGCTACTGGCCTATTTATCAACGCTCCAGTAAAATCTAATGGATTATTATATCTACTCACTGGAGGCTGCACCATTTAAGAAATCCTCATGCCTCTGCTTTTGAAGCGTGTACAGTAGTTCCATCCTTTGTTCATACTCTCCATGAACATCTACTCTGAAGACATCTTCGATTCTTCTTATGATATAACCATCATTTGTGCCCTCAGGAGTTACATGTTTCATAACAAACTGCTCATCGGAGATCGCATCTATAAATCCAGCAGAGAAATTTCCCGGCTGATTCCGATCGGAATAAACAGAAACAATCATCCCTTTATAAAGCGAACGCTTTAAAGCTTCAAGTATACGGCTTTCTCCCATTTGTCTCATCCCCTTGTTTAGTGTTAATAAACAAATGAATGATTTTTTTCAATCTAGATACACCTACTATTTCGCAAATAATAACCATGGAACTTAACAAAATTCCTCCCACAAATAAAAATAAATAAAGCATAGCAATAGCATAACGATGTTCGGAGATCGTTTTCATCATGTCCATAAACATATCAACTAACATCGATGTAAAAATCGGAATCTCTAAACAAAGTCGCATAAACGAGCTCTTGCGTTAATATAATGACCACAATTGCAAGTGCTACTTCCAACATGGTATTCTCTTCTCCTCTTTCATCCATTTCATGCAGGATAAATTCTTCCTCCACACCTAACAAATCGGGCTTAAGCCCTTGATCACCTTTATTTACGTCTATAGGGAATATCCCGCTCTTCATTCCCCTTCCTATAATGAAAAGGAATATACTCAAAGAGCATATCCCTTTTTGCATGAGCATCAATATGAAATAGGCATATATTTATACGCCAAAACACTAAGCACACAGTCGAATATAAAAAAACCTAAAAACAACTTTTTGTTCCTCGATAAATAATCCTTTTTATTCTGTGAAAATAAAAATTTAACCAGATACGGTACCCATGGAACAACCCAAACAAACCCTACTTGTAATAACGACTTTAGCTCATCATGAACATAATCCGTTAAAATAAATAATAATCCTGCTACTAGCACACATCCTATTGCACTTACATTTACTTCTATTTTTTCTTTTCTACTCATTTTCTTTTTCTCCCTTAGTCGTTGACTCCAAATACTCTGCAGTTAAAAATACGAAAATAATTATATAAATAAAACATAAAGGATAATAATCTACAAACCTTCTATAGATCGTCCCTTTTAGTTTAACGTTTACCTTCCACTTATGTTCAAGCCAAACAATATTTATCCCATTAATCAAGCATAAAAGTAACGCATATTCGATACTATTAAAATATATACACAACAAAACAAATGACATGAAAATATAATTAATAAAAAAGAAACAGAATTACCTTTCGGTAGTTATCATTAAACTTCTCTTTCAGTTCATTGATCATCGTCTTAAATCCCCTTTGTTTAATAAGGTGGCAAGTACTGTACCATACCACCTTATTAAAAGGCATTCAATTTTACTTTGACGCCCGATGGAGCTGCACAATCATGGGACGTTCAACAAGACACCCATTACACATTTTTCATCCTTGGCCTTCAAATAACTGCGGATATTTCTTTCTCAGTCTTTGATATCTTCGTTTAGATAAAGAATGTCTCATACAATATTGATAAACCTCATTTGCTTTGTCATTCATCCCTTTTTGCAAATATGCCTTGATAACTTTGATAAATTGATCTTTCACCTTTATCCCTTCCGCCTGAATCAAAATAGGATAGGCTTTATCAAAATAACCGATGGCCTGATCTATTTCCCCCTTATCATAATAAAGCCTTCCTATATTGTAATTTAATACTGCCCGCTCCAACTCATGTACATCCCGTTGCAAACCCGCCTGCAATATTTGAATGGCTAATTTCTTATTTCGAAGAAGAAACTCATAATTATGGGATCGTTCTAAGATATCATTGAAAGTACGAATTTTTTTGAAAAAACATCGATAAATAAGCCAAGTAATTATTAAAACACCGATAAATAAACGGATCCAGTCCAATGATATAACCTCCATTGCCGGCAAAACAAGCGGGTAGATTGAAGGAAAAAAATGAGACAGGCATAAATCCTTAAAATGCACCTTTATTTTATAATTCAATTTACTAAATTAACAAGAATAGTATATTCCGATTTTGTTGCAGAATTTATTTTATATTAGTAAAATCTAATGGATAATGATTAAGCACCTAATAGCTGGAGGCAATTTACAATGAAAGATGTGTGTTTCTGTGATGAAACCTTTGAAATACTTGTTGAAGCAGAAGTATCTGCTGATCCGATTTGGTGTAATAAATGTAAAGCAAACTTAGATCTTGATGAACTTCCAATATCAGAAGAACTAAAAGCAGAACTATATGAATGGAACAGTACTTTTAGTAACCATCTAGCATCTCATAATTACAACGGAATAACACAATCTTTTTCAGAATGGTTAAATGCAAGTGGTGAAAACTTAACAAAAAAATTAAGCGCAGAACTAACTAACACATATGTAATCCAATATCATCCTTACGAATCAATTATTAAAGAAAAATAGAAAAACTAATCACATTAACATATCCACACAATCTAGTGTTTTTTACCTGTAGCTTAGCACGATAAAAAAATCCCCTTGATCGTTAATACGTTCAAGGGGTCATTTCTAGATAGGCAGAAGCTACATTATTTCCAACGGCTTTTGGGTTTAGGTTGACGGTAACAAGTTGTTAACGTACTCCCTTTTCTACAAACCGCTATACCCTTACGCCAATAAACAATCGATTTTTCTTTTGGATCATAATATTTCTTTCCGTATTTTACAGTATTAGCAATTTCTCTTGGACCAATCTTCCTTTGATATGCTCTTTGACCCAAATGCTTGGAAACACGCAGCGATACCCCTAACCATCGTAAAATCTGAGTTGCCGCCCGAATAATCCATGGAATAAGGGGATTCTTTCCGTTTGAATCGACCAAATTGATTGGATTATTATAGGCGTAAGTATATTTATTCAGACTAAACGGATCATTTTCCGTCCCCTCAAATGTATCCCTCGTCAAAAATCTTCCCGTCTCTGGATTATAGTACCTGCTTTGCAAGTAATACAATCCCGTTTCCTTGTCATACCGATAACCGGCATAGGTATAGGGATTTTCAACCGTACCCGTTTGGTTGGCGAGGGTACCAAATGCATCATAGGTATAAGTGTTTACAACAGCACCTGTTTGATCCGTGAGTGCTACCACATCCCCATGCCCGTTCAACTGATAGAAATACGTCTTTCCACCACGGGACATGCTAACAGGTTCATTCTCTGGACCATAGGTGTAGCTCGCTACAATCGCTCCACTTTGATCTGTTTCATACGCCACATTGTTGTTTTGATCATAATGGAACGTAATGGTACCCGATGCCGTCGTTTTCGTCCTCCGCATGCCATCCGCACGGTAGGTGAACGAAGCGATCGTATTACCTGCGCTGTCTTTGACTGCGGTCAATCGGTTCTCCGCGTCATAGACATACGTCTTGTTGCCATCGCTTAGCAAATTGCCGATAGCGTCGTAGGTATAGGTTGTGCCGTTGACGGAAGTAAGCTGATCTGCATCATCATAAGCATAAGTGGTAGTCGTCGCCGTTCCGTTTGGGGACGTTACTTTTTTGGTCAGACGATTACCCACAGCATCATAGGTGTATTCATAAGTCGTGCCATCTGGACGAGTTTCTTTGGTCAATTGATCCAGTTCATCGTACACATACGAGGTCGTGCCCGCTTTGGACGTGACCGATGTAATATTTCCTTTGTTATCGTAAGTATAGGTAAAGCTGTCAATCTGGTTTCCGTTTTTGTCAAAAATGTCACGTGCTATCAAATCTCCCGCACCATTATACCGGTTGAAGGTCATGTTGCCGTCAGCCGTTTTACGGCGAGCCACTTGGTCTTGCTCGTTATAGTTGAACCATGCTTGGTTGGTACCATTGGATGTGATTTTGGTTAGTTGATTGTTCCCATTATACCCATAGCCTTGTGTAATCTCTGTAGATCCAGCGGACAGCTTTTGTTGGGTGATGTTTCCATTGGCATCATAGGTATAATCCGTTAGATTGCCATTTGGCTCTTTCACTTGTTTCAGGCGGTTGTCAGCATCATAAGCATAATCAGTCGAAATGCCGCTAGCCACATCGGTTTCATTAGTGACGTTGTTGTTGGCATCATAGTTAAAAGTGTATGTTTGCGTACCATTGTAGGAAATAGCATCTTTTCGGTTGACACTGTCGTAGCTGTACGAAACAATGTTACCGTTCGGATAAGTGATCTTGGTTTGATTTCCATTCAGATCGTAGTCATACGTTGTCGTTTTGTTATTAGCGTCGGTAACACTTTTTATTTGATTTAATTCGTTGTAGGTATAGGTCGTTTCCTTGTTTTTGGCGTTGATGACCTTGGTTTTGTTGCCCGCCGCATCGTATTGGTATTCGGTGGTGTGATTTTTCGCATCAGTCACCTTGGTCAGGCGATCCAGCGCATCGTAAGTGAACTGCGTCGTGTCCAATCCAACCTTTTCACTGGTCGTGTTGCCAACCGTATCATAAGTGCGTTGTGTGACCCGTTGCTCAGGATCGGTAGTTGACGTTTCATAGTTGTTGTTGCTGTCATAGCCATGGTAGGTGGTAATGGCATCTGGTACCACTTTGGCGGTATCAAACCAAGCTGTTCCCGTTTGATTGCTGTACTCATAGTACACCCTGATTCGATCGAAGGATTTGGTCGTTTTTATCTCGCTGGCAATATGTTGCCAATCGTGAGACTTTGAGCGATCAAAGTTAAATGTAAACTTCTCCACTACATCAGTTCCCACACTGGAATCATAGGTATTGATAATGTATCCGTAAATGCCATTTGGGTTCGGATTTTCCGTTTTGGAAAAGCCGGATACAGTTAAGATCGAACCCGCTCCACCCTTTAAGTTGACATCTTGGTACACCGTTTTGTATTTTGCCGAATCCCCAACCAGCTTCACTGAACGTGCACCACTATATGTTTCTGTGGTATCTAGGCCGTCCCCTGCCGCTGTGTCTCCTTGCAAATACCAGCGATCTGGAATATTGTCGCCAGCGGGATCGAGATCCCGTTCAAAGTCGCTGTTTTCCAATACGTTATAGGCACCGTAATGCCCTTCTTCGATTTGCAAGCCATCAAACCAGTACGTTCCACCATATTGACCATTGATTCCGCTGATATACCCGCGTATTTGCAACTGGTCATATCCTGTCAATGTTCCCGGATCGAGAGACAAGTGGATACGGGTTGCTTCTTGCGTACCTGTAATGCCGGCACCCGCGATAGCTGTGGACGCTCCAGTTTTAGAGTTGAACGCAAACGCATAGATGCTACCTCGTCCCTGGGCACCACTCGTTTTTACATATCCACTCAGTACATAGGTTTTATTGGGATCATAAGCAACTTTATCACTGGCAATGGCCGTAGCCCCAGAGACATTGGAAATTTTGATGCTTTTATTCCCCAAAGTGATACCATCAGTTGTAAGGCCCGTGCTATCCCAAGAGATATCAACTGATCCACTCGGCACTTTGCTCCAATTGTCCGGCCAATTATCACTGTTGCGATCCAATTCAAAACTTCCATTGATAGCCAAATTGTTGCCTGGGCTCATCGCCGATGTTTCGGACAAGACGTTGCCATAGGCATTGTATTTGGTCGCAGTTGATTTTTCGACTGGGTCAGTGGAAGCCGTCAAATTATTTTTGTCATCATATTCATTGGTTGTGGTGTTACCGTTGGCATCCGTTTCCGTCACCGGATTGTTCTTGCTGTCATAAGTGGTGCTGCTCGTGTTGTTGAGCGGCGTACTAATGCTGGTTAGATTTCCTTTCTCATCATACGAATAATTGTAAGTGGCCGTGCCGTTGGCGGCGTTGGCGTTTCCGTCTTTTTGGCTGATCAATTGGTTTTTGTCGTCATATTCAAACGTGTTCTTAATATTGAATCCAGTCGGATCTTCCGTCGATTGGATCACGTTTCCATACGCGTTATGAGTATAAATCGTTTTCGTTCCTTTTGGATCAGTGACAGTGGTGGTGTTGTTGACTGCATCATAACTAAATGTTGTTTTCGCCGTTTGTTTCGCACCATTCACTGTGATGGGATAAGAAACAGCATTCACCCGGTCACTGTCCGTATCATAACTGATTGTTTTCGTATGATTGTTTGGATCGGTGATCGATATCAAATTGTGGTTATCATCATAGCCATATGCCTCTGTTGACACCACCGAACCTGTTGCATCCTTGTGTGTGATGCCAGTCAAATTGCCGTTCGCGTCATAGGTGTACTCCACTGAGCGGTTCGCTGGATCAGTCACTTTGCTGACTCGGTTGTTGGTATCATAAGCCAGTGTGATTTGTCTACCTGACGCATCAGTAATGGATGTGGGCAGGTTATCGGTATAAGCGATCGTTGTCGTGTTATTGTTACTATCAACAATCGAGGCCAACTTTTTGGCTGAGTTAAAATTGTATTTTGTCTGATCCGATGTGATCAGGGTAAAGGTACCGTTACTGTTTTTCACTAATTCCAAGTTGACTCCATCAGGCGCTTTATACGTACCCGTTGATACTCCGCCCGATCCATATTCCGGTATAAACGTATGTGTGGTGCCATCGGCATCAGTATAAGCGACAGGACCATCGGAATCCATGGATAGACTTTGTTCTAGATTGGAAATCCAACCATAGCCAAAAATACCACTTTTGTTTGAACGGCTGTTATAAGCTCGTTCCACTGACAAACTTGGACCGCGACCATTGATACTGACATCCGTATCTTGCAAATAATAGTTACCGTTATAAGTATTCACATTAGAGGCAGCCGTCGTCCAGAAACTTTCTACACCTATCGGATCAATGGTATAAGTAATGGTCAGCTTGGGCTTTTGCGAGTTGTTTGGATCAGGGTCGAGATAGTCACTGGAACGGAATCCTTTTCGGTTATTGCTTTCCGAATTCAGGCGTAACATCACACCATAGTTGGAGCTGGTGCCTGCATACCATTGTTTTGTTAGTGAAGTGATATCAAAATCATAAGCTCCCACAGCTCCAACCGATTTCGTGGAGATAGGTGTTGTACCAGATGACGGTTGGTTGCTTCCCTTGATATCAGTTGAGTTCCAATCCGAGGTGACTGGATAAACATTGACTTGCTCTGCATGAGTGGTTGCGTATTGATGCAATGTAAGCGTCGCTGAAGAAATATTAGCCCCACTCAATAATGGAGATAATGCGAACTTGAGATACGAACGATATTCTCCCGTACCATAAGTCGGATCAGTATAGGTTCCTGTGAGCAAATATGAAGAAGTGCCAAAGTTAACATTTTTACCATTAGTGGAATTTGTGACTGTGGCATCGTATGTCTTAAGTGCACCTTGCACCGAAACAGATGGATCGATCACTACTGGATATGCCCGCTTTTCATCCTTTAACCAAGCGGTATCCACTTTCAAATCTATAAATGTTTGGTTTTTCTCCTTACGCAATTCATACCGGGCACCAAAGGACTGTTCGTCATTGGCATCCACCATGAAAGGTCGAGGAATGGCGAACACCGTGTTACCCTTGTTGTCCAAAAATGAAAGGGAACCGTCTTTCTCTTGTTTGACATCCACATTTTTCGTTTTTAAAGATAATGTATAAGTAGACTGTCCAGTATATTTTTGCAACACCCAGGCTTCTTTAAAACCTGTATTGGTGACATAATAGCTCAGATCCGTATATGGATAAACCGAGGGATATGTCACTTTGTTCTTATCTTTTTTCGCAGCTACATTGGCACCATCAACCAACCCGAAATCGATGTGGGCTTGTCCCAATTGCAAACGAACAACTTTCTTGCCCCGGCTACGTGGAGCAAACCCCACTTGAAATTGGTTTCCTCCATTTGCGAGGGAAAGTTCAGCATCATCTGCGGCGGCCGCTTTTTTGAATTTGACTTCTTTTATCTCTTTTATCTCGTTATCAATTTCTACCCATTTATCTCCCTTTTTATAGTGAATAGGTTCCAAATATTCTTCCAAAGTATATGTCTTTTTGTCTGGAGATATATAAGTTTTGGAAGTGGCAGTCCGCATGTGTTCCAATTCAACTGGCTTGGGTGCGGGAGCAGCCAATACATCAAATGTTGCTTGTGGCCAGAGAGTGAAGATCAATGTCAATGCAATGGTAATCGATACAATGCTACGAATTCGCGCGTATCGTTCAGCATAAAAAAATTGCAAACATATCCCTTCTTTCTTCACATGCTAGTTGTTTCGTGACACAAAATAGTCACAACCACAATATATAATTTAATAAGTTATAAATAATAAATCAATTATTTTTATCTATCTTTTAATTTATTTTTTTATAAACAGATTATATATTTTATCCTATTTTAAGCAATTTATACTCTATTATGTAAAAGTACCATCAAAACGATTTGAAAAAATAAAGCCCGGCACCTCCTTGCCAGGCCCATAATCAATAAAAGACTTATCAGTTTTAAGTTTTTCATCTTGATATAATGCATTTATATGATGTCAAAGTAAACTGTCACTAGTTTTTAAAATCCCTCTGACTGAACAACTCAACCAACTTTTATTAACACCTGTTTTTTGATGGGAACAGGAAACGTCCTAGCAATCCTTTTGAATAAATGGATCGTTTCCATACCAGCAATATTATAACTGTCGGAACTCCAATCGCAATCACCGGTACACCCAGTGTTTCTTTGGTGAGTGCTTTGCGCTTGTTGCCCACCCCTGAGCCAGGATGTATACCGGTGTCAGCTACTTGGATGGTGGTGTTCACGCGGCTGAGCGCTCTTGACGCCAATGAATCAAAGGCGATGACGAAGTCCGGTTTCGTCTTTTCCACCACGCCGCGCACGATCTCGCTCGTCTCGATCCCCGTGATGCCCAGCACGCCCGGCGAGAGTGCGCTGATCGGCCGATACCCTTCAGCGACAGATTCTGGCGCCAGCTCAAACAGGTGGCGGGTGACGAGGGTGTGTTTGACCACAAGCGGCCCGAGGGCATCAGCCGTGACATTCCAGTTGCCGAGGCCGACGATCAGGCCGGAGTCGTCAAGGCCAATGCCAACCTCATCCAAAAAACGGCTGAATTGCTGGGCAAAGTGTTCACTTACGCGCTTTTCCAGCATGGAATCTCTGCTTCTCAGTGCCGGCACTTCCAACGTCAGATAAGTGCCAGGCACTTTGCCGATCGCTTCACTGCCCGCTTGGTCATCGATCCAGATCCAGCTGGTGGTGATGCCTTCTTCGGTGTTCTCTTCAATCCGTACGCCGGGGATGTCGCTTGTGCCCCCCCGCTCATCTACCGCCATCTGATGCGCTTCCCGTGCAAGGTCTGTGCGGATGGAGTAGCCAGACAAATCGATTTGGTGTTCAGTGCGCTCTGCGTTCATGAATGAATCTTCCTCCCCGTTGCATCCATGGGTGGATGCCACCTTTGTTCGGGACACCTCCCCGACAATCCGCTAATAGTTTGCTTTTTGTTGATTTATTTATTCCTCTGGCTTGTGTTATTGCTTTTTGCCATAGCTCATGCTAGAATATTGCATGTTGCATAAATGGGATGCGGAGATCAGAATCCCACAGGAGGTGAATGTATTGGCTAACATTAAGTCCGCAATCAAACGCGCTAAAACCAACGAAATTCGCCGTCAGCGCAACGCTTCCCAAAAGTCTGCTATGCGTACGGCTGTGAAAAAGTTCTTGGTTGCCGTTGAACAACAAGACAACGAAAAAGCAACCGTTCTGTACAAAGAGGCTGCTCGCACTTTGGACAAAGCCGTAACCAAAGGCCTGATCCATAAGAACGCTGCAGCTCGCAAAAAATCCCGCCTCGTAAAAAAACTGCAAGCATTGCAAGCGTAATGCAGCTTATGAACGACCCGCTTTGTTGGGTCGCTTTTATTTAAAAAGATCTCGCCCCAGGTTTTGGGACGAGATCTTTTCATTTAGATAATGCCCATGGCGTCTTTGATGCGTTTTAATGTTTCATCAGCCACCGCCGCCGCCTTCTCCCGGCCTTGTTTTAGCACTTGCTCCACTTCGCCGGAGTTGCGGATTTCATGGAAACGAGACTGGATCGGCGCGAGATGATCGATCGTCACTTCTACCAGATCCTTCTTAAACTGACCATACCCCAATCCTTCATACTGTTTCTCTAATTCTTTGATCGACTTGCCTGACAGGCTGCTGTAGATGTTGAGCAAGTTGCTGATCCCTGGCTTCGCAACCGGATCGAAGCGGATGACATTCTCTGAATCGGTTACGGCGCGCTTCAGCTTTTTCTCAATCTTCTTCGGTTCATCCAGCAGTGTGATATAGTTGAACTCACTATCGGCGCTTTTGCTCATCTTTTTGGTCGGATTGTCCAGCCCCATAATCCGGGCACCCACTTCGCCGATGTACGGTTCGGGCAACGTGAAAATCTCCGCGTAATCACGGTTGAAACGCTCAGCAATTTCGCGCGTTAATTCCAAGTGTTGTTTTTGGTCTTCACCGACCGGCACCCGCTTGGGGTTGTAAAGCAAAATGTCAGCCGCCATCAGAACGGGATAGGTGTAAAGTCCAGCCAAAACGGATTCGGACCCTTTGCCCTTCTCTTTAAATTGCACCATCCGATTCAGTTCGCCGACGCGGGCAACGCATTGCAACAACCAAGCCGCTTCTGCATGGGCTGGAACCTGAGATTGGACAAATATGGTGGACTTGGCCGGATCAAGCCCGGTCGCCAGATAAATAGCCACCAAATCAATGGTTCTTTGCTTCAGCAATTCGGGGTCTTGCGGAATGGTGAGGGCGTGCATATTCACCACACAGAAATAACAGTCGGCCTCCTCCTGCATTTGGACAAACCGTTGCATCGCCCCGATATAGTTCCCCAGGGTCACGGCGCCAGTCGGTTGGATGCCTGATAATACGCGTTCCATCTTGACACACTCCTTTTGAGAAAATAAAAAAGCCCGCCCCCGTAAGGGACGAGCTTGAACTCGCGGTACCACCCTTATTTGCCCGAAAAACATATACTTCGGGCACACCTCATTCATTCATAACGGAATAACCCGGGTTTCCTTACTGACGGAATCTATCATATGCCCCCGCGTTCAGGAAAACGGCTCCAAAGCCCATTCATATGGGGGACCGGTTGGCTCGCACCTCCCGCCAACTCTCTTATGCGGCCGCTCCTATACTACTCTCCTTTATCATCGCCGTTGTGCCAGTATGAAAATTTTCCCATTCGCATAGGATACTTAATGATATTCATTTTGCTTCAATATTGCCAAAAAGTCAAGCGAGCCCTTATTTACAAAGGGCCGGGAATGTGCTAGTTTTTTTCTAGAATCAGGAGGGACGGATATGGGACAAATTTTACCGATTCAACTCACAACCATCGCGCCGATCATTGGGTTCGCCATGGCTTCGACTTTTTTTATCATGCGGTTGAGAGCTTCCAAAAAGCCGACCTCAGCAAAAAAAATCATCATACCGCCCCTGGGGATGAGCACCGGTTTCCTGATGTTCGTGTTTCCAGAATGCCGCATCCCTCTCTCGTGGGCGATCCTGTCCTTTTTGGCGGGAGCCTTGTTCTTCTCGTTGCCGCTCATCAAAACATCCGCATTTGAAATTAAAGGGGACGACATCTACCTGAAGCAGTCTCGCACCTTCGTCGTCATTTTGAGCGGATTGTTTGTGGTGCGCCTCGCCTTGCACAACTACATCGAACATCATATCAGCATCTTCCAGACAGGCGGCGTTTTCTTCATTCTCGCCTTTGGCATGTTGTTGCCGTGGCGCGTCGCCATGCTGTTCCAATATAAAAAGATCAAAGAACAGCTTGGGCAGAAAAACGTCCCCTCGCCCACAGCCTGACAAGGTAAGCCCTCCTTCTTCGGGGGGCCCATTTTTTTTGCAAGACGCCATAATGTCGCGGGACGCGTTTTCCATTAAAGCTTGCTTATGACTCTTGTTTCCACTCCTCCTCAGACACGACGTTAATCCCGTGGCGCTTAAGCAATGCCGCTGTCACTCCTTGTCCTGCTTTCTTCACGCCTTGAAAGGTGCCGTCATATACGATGCAATTGCCGCATGAGGGGCTTTTCTCTTTCAAGATCGCCTCCTCCACCCCCAGCATTTGGGCTACGCGTAACGCCTCATAAGCTCCCCGCACAAACGCTTCGGTCACATCTTCTCCGTCCACGGTGACCACTTTTGCCTTTCCATCCAACACATCATGCCCATCACCACCAACGATTTCCGCTGGTTTGCGTGGAGTGGACAACCCGCCGAGCTGCTCAGGACAGACGGGCACCGCCTCCCCCCGCTTAATGAGTTCCTGAATCTGCTCCACCCGATTGTGCTTGCCATCATACCGGCAATGGATACCGGCAAAACAAGCACTCACCAATTTTCTCTTCATCGTATCCCTTCCCTTGTCTTCCATATAACTCCATTTGTTTATCCATCACGCCCTAATGTACCCCTTCTTCACATCCTTATCAACATCCCTTCCGGACCGGAAATCAAACGCACTAGCAAGAAATTTCCGAACTCAAATAAAAGCCTACTCTAAGTGTTTTAAACTTGATAAAATAGGAAAGTGATCGATATCTCAATTTTTTCCGCTTTGTAACCGTTTACTGGAGGAGAGTGTTTCTACGTGTCTGAAAAAGCGATTGTGGTGGGTGGAGGTTTGGCCGGCTTAAGCGCCGCCGCTCGGCTCGCACACAATGGATACGATGTGACCTTGTTGGAAAAAGCGCCCAAATTGGGTGGCCGGGCGATTACCATTCCGTTGAAAGGATTTAATTTCAACTTTGGAGCGCATGCCATTTACGCCCGCGACAAGTCCATTTTGCGCAAATTTGAACATGAAATTGGATTGAATGTCGATTGGAAAGATTTTTCCCCATCCAAAGCCTTTTATGACATGGGATCGTATACAACGCCGATGCCGGCAACATTGGAAGGGCTTTACCGTACCAAAGTGCTGGATTCACAAAACAAATTGCGGTTTGCTTATGAAGTGTTCAAAACAATGTCCTCCATCAATCGCGGAGAAGAAGGCATCCCTATTGGTGAGTATTTACAAAAAGAAACGCCACAAGTCCGCGATTTGCTTTTGACCATCGCTTCATCCAACTTTTTCACCAATGAACCGGAACGCATTCCTTCGACGTTGTTTTTCGATTACTACCGGCGCCTGTTCGCGACCCAACGGGCCGTTTCTTACATCGGCGGCGGCTGGCAAGCGATCGTGCAGGCTTTCGCCGACATCATCGAAAAAAACGGCGGACGCATCATCACCAAAGAAAAAGTGAGCCGGATCGACTTGGACGGCAAGGAAATCACAGCCATCTACGGCAAAGAAGACACGGTGTACACCGCAGATCATTATCTATTCTGCATACCGCCCAAAGAATGTAGCCAATTGTTTGCGGAAACGCCTTTGCAAAAGTATTTCGAAGAATATGTTCGTTACTCCCCCACCAGTGTGGTCGTGTACGACGTCGGCCTTTCCGAACGGATTTCCAGCCCGTTTACTTACATTTATCAAAAAGCGCAAAAGGTATTCATCACAGACATTTCATACTATGACACGACCTGTGTACCTGAGGGCGGACAATTGATGCAAGCTGTCGCCTATCTGAATGATGAGGAGATCGCCCAAAACAAAGCCGATGAGAAAGTAGCCATCATCGAATCCATTTATGACAAGCACTTCCCCGGCTGGCGCGACCGTCTTGTAGCTAAACGCGTGTCCAAAAAAGCGACGGTACAGGAAATCAAATGCATTGATGACCAGCGGCTGATGCCGGTCAAATTCCACAGCCTGGCCAACGCTTATTTTGCAGGTGACTGGTGTCAAGGAAAAGGGCAACTGTCCGAGCTTTCCTTCACCTCCGCTTATGAAGCCACCCGCCGTATCATGAAACACCCTGTTGAAGAAGAACAGGATTGATTCGTAAAAAGCCCGGCTTGCAAATAGCGAGCCGGGCTTTTTGTATTTAACATCAACTTAATAACATGACCACACAGGTGCCGATCAATGTCATCCCCAAGGTCACGGATGCAAACACAATGGAAAATAACTTTTTTTCTTCAGCGTAAGTATGCAGTTGTTCCGGCGTCTTCCCATCCATCCGCTTAATGTGCGAGCGATGGTTTAAGTTGATAATCAAAAGTATGATCACCGGAACGACAATGAAATACCAAATCGGTATCCCTTCGCGAAATGGGGCCCCTCCTTCGCGGATGAAGGCCTGTACAAAGAAAAACAAACTACAGGCCGTTTGCAACAAAGCAGTGGAGAACTGATAATTCCCCCAGCTTTCCCCCAGCTTCTCATGTTCATATTGTGACAATTCTCCCATGCCGGGGAGCGCTCGCAACAAGGGGTTGCTTTCTTTAAACACCCAGATGCTGACAGGCGTCACCAAAAAGAGCAACCCCACCACTAAGAAAAACTGCGGGGCGGTGACATTGAACGCCAGCAACAGTCCCAACAAAAGTAACACGGCAACAAGCAGTCCGTTGAGATACAGCCATTGCCGTTTGCGCAAAGCTTGTCGTTGTTGGTCTTGCATCATTGATTGCTCCTTTCAAGCGGACATATGCAATCGGAACAGCAATCGTTCGACAGCCAATTCCTTGTCCACTTTTCCCGATTTGATCTCCTGGTCAGCCGCAATGGCCATCGCTAGCAAAGAACGCAACTGCTTTTCACTGAAAGCCCTCGCTTGGCGCGAAGCCAATTTCACCGGATAGGGGTGCACTTTCAGCTGTTGCGCCATCTCACGTTCACTCATCCCTTTTCCCGCCAACGTCTTCACTTGAAACATCAGGCGGAATTGACGAATGACCAGCGCCAAGATTCGCACGGGTTCTTCTTTCTGGAACAGCAAATCATGCCAGATATGAAAGGCGTCTTCCAACTTTCGTTCCGCGATTTTCTCTGTCAGTTTGAACACATCCTGCTCCAACGTGCGCGGAACCAATTCCGATACGATCTTTGGGGTGACGACTCCGTTCTCACCCACAAACGTGGCCAATTTCTCGCATTCTTGATGCAAGAGGTGCAAATCATTTCCCACCAAGACAAGCAGTTCTTTCAGCGCATCGGCGTCGATCCGCACCTGTCGCTCGCGCAACTGGCGCACAACCCATTCCGCAGCCTCTTTGCCTTTGAGCGAGTCAAATTGCGCCGTACGCGCGCCGGCCAACAATTCCTTCACTACCTTCTTACGCTTGTCCAAATGGTCACCGTGCAGGGTGAGCACCACCACGCTGGTTTCCAACGGATTTTTTAAATAATGGATCAGTGCGTCCGAATCATGGGAGACACCACTTTTTCCTTTGCTGGCGGTTAAAAACTGCGCGTTTTTGCCCACGATAAAGCGGCGTTCACCAAAAAAAGGAAGCGTCTCCGCCTCCTGAACCAACATCTGAATCGGCGTTTCTTCCAAATCCAATGTAACCGCATTACCAAACTCATCTTTCTCGGGCATCACATGCGCACGCAACCCCGACAGCGCTTCTTCAATTAAAAAGCGCTCGGTGCCGTAAAGAAAGTAAACTGGGTGAATCTTGTTCTGCTTCAGCTCCCGTAAAAGCTCCTGGTTCACTGACTTCACCTCTTCACCCTAGTTTACCTTTTCGCCCCGCTCGACATCAATAGTGAGCTGTTTGGAAGCCCCTTTTTCATCCTGATAAGAGACTTTGACGCGTCGGGCGGAAATCCATTGCATGCGCGGCTTTTTCCCGCCGACGAACAGCTTTTGCGAATAGGTGGTTTTCGAATCCTTGGTTTTGACCAAAAGGTGGTTGTCGGTCCAGATCGCTTGATATTCACGATCCGGAGAAAACGCAATATGGGACTGTCCGTCTTTTTCACTGCTCATGGTGATAAGTACATCAGGCGAAACTTTGCTAGCATTTTTTCGATCGAAGGGACTGCCGTCGCCTCGCGAAGTCATCGTTTGTTTCGGCGGATCGCTCATCAACCACCCATTCACCCACACACCGCTCACAAATCCCACGACAAACAGAGCCGCCATGCCGACAGCCACTCGTCGAGACGGACGCCAGCGCGCCATCCAGCCGGATGGATTCGGACGGGACTCGGACGGTTTGTCCTCCATTTCCGCCAAGAGCGAATCAACTATACTAGTCGGCGGCATCACTTGCGGCAATCGGGACAGCTCATCGGACAAGGAGCGAAACCCTTCATAAATGCGTGCATCTTCAGGCGAGCGGGCCAGATGCTTCTCCAACATCTCCTTTTCCACTTGCGTCAAATCACCATCAAGGTCGCGTTGCATCCATTCAATCCATTTTTCACGATCCATGGGTGGTGGCCCCTCCTTCCTTATAAGCCGCCAGCCATTGTTTCAACTGCTTGCGTGCCCGAAACAAGTGCGATTTGACCGTATTGATCGGCATCCCCATCGCTTCAGCGATCTCTTGGTAATTGTACTCCTGAATATACCGCAACACGACCGCCGTTTGTTGCGTTTCCGGCAGGCGGGAAATAGCCTGCTTCAGATCAGTCATCATTGCGCCGCCTTCCACTTCGCGGACGGCCTTAACATCTTCACGCCAAAAATCTTCCCGCATTAACACCACCTTCTTCCTTTTACGAAACATATCCATACAGACATTGGTCACAATCCGTTGCGCCCAAGTGTGGATCATGGCATCCCCTTTGTATGTCGGCAAATGCTTATACACCTTTAACAAGGCTTCCTGTGTTGCATCCAGAGCATCTTGCTCATTGTTTAACAAATAATACGCTGTGCGGTACATTGCGACTTCCAATTGCTTCAACACTTGGACGACAGCTTGCCTGTCTCCCTGTTGCGCGCGCCGGATCAAATCAGAGTCGAGCAACAAAACCCCTCCTACCATTTAGACTTTCTCGTTCAGATCGATGTTGCAACCAGTGTACCATAAATTTGCCAGATCCCTTTTGAAAAAAGTTTGCCTTTTTGTTATTCCAACGCGCTATCCGTCATTTTGTAAAAAGGGAGCAATCCGTAGCCGACCCGTTTGCACCTCCACTTGGATCGCTCCTTGAAGGTCTGTCCGCCAAATATGTATCCGTTCTTTCTGCAAGCGGCGGATCACTTCTGGAGCGGGATGCCCGTAGCGGTTTCGCCTACCGGCAGAAATGACTGCATGCTCCGGCTTAAGCGCTTCCAACCACTTGGATTGCGTACCTGATCGACTGCCATGGTGAGCCACTTTCAACAGATGAATATCGGGCAGGCTCACTTGGCGCAGCAACTGGTCTTCTGTCGGACTTCCCGCATCTCCGGTGAAAAGAAACCGCACCCCTTCTACCGTCAACAGAAAAACAAGCGAATCTTCATTTCTTTCATGACGTGTGCTGATTCCCGGATGGTAAAATTGCCAATTCACGCCTTCCCCAAGCCTTTCCCATCGCTGCAAACGCGGTACCTGCACAGGAATGCCCCTGCGACGGATCGCTGTCATCACTTCGCGCTCCATGGGAGATTGGATGGGGGAGGGATTGCGCACCACCCGCTTGACCGGTATGCGCTCCACAATGGCCTTCACCCCGCCGATGTGATCTAAGTCGCCGTGGGTCATCACCAATGTATCAATCTGGTTGATGCCTCGGAATTTAAGAAAAGGAACCACTACTCTCCTGCCGGCATCAAAGGAAGCCTCCCTATCCCGCACATCGCGCCCGCCGCCGTCAATTACAATCACCTGACCTGATTTCGCTTCAACCACCGCACAATCTCCTTGACCCACATCCAGAAATGTGATGCGCGTCGCATCGCTCCCTATTTTTATGCTTGCGGCGATAAAGAACAAGCCGATCCAGCAAATCCACCCATAGACGCGATGCGCGCCGCTATAATTGCGAAATGCCCCACACCATGCAGCAAAAAGATACCAACTCGCCAATGCGTATGCCATCAGCCACCAACCCGGCGGGGTTTGCCACAAGCGATGCAATGGGGTCAACTGCGCCAGCATGCCAACGCCCCCATCCACGATATACAGGCAAAGCGTAACCATCTCGGCCAACGCACGGGCGCCCGTTTCCCAAACTGCCGCCAACAACACCGAAACCATCCCCAAGGGCGTCACCACTAAGCTGACAATGGGCACAAACAATAGATTGGCGACGCCAGACAAAAGCGAATATTCATGAAAATGAACCAGTGCAAACGGCAACGAAACCCCTTGAGCAATCAGCATTCCCGCTAATGCTTGTCGCGCCCAAGCCCATGGAAGAGGAAGGGCATCACCCAGACTCCCCGTCCCAATGACCAATGCGGCGGTGATGGCATAGGTCAATTGAAAACCTGCTTCTTCCAATACATGCGGATTCCAGCCACATTGGAGCAAAAATGAAAGGGCCAAGAAAGATAGCACATCTTGCTGGCGACGCAAAAGGGTAGCGAGCAAAACCATTCCTGCTGTCAAAGCCGCCCGGATCACAGGGGCGCCCATACCGGTCAGGATAACGTATAACGGAAGCAGAGCCATGACTGTTCCCGCCGCCTTTTCCCGGGTCATGCCAAGCCGCTTTAATCCCCGATATCCGACTGCGAGCAACACACTGACATGCAAACCGGAAATGGAGAGCACATGAATGATGCCAAGGGTAGCGTAATCTTGTTCAATCCGTTCGGAAATCGCTTTTCTCTCGCCCAGCAAAATGCCCCGCATCACACCGCTTGTCTGCTCCGGATACATCCGTTTCACGGTTTCACTTGCCCAGTTCCGCACTTCGCCCATCCAATACAGAGGGTGGTATCTGGCAACGGCCAACAAACGGAATTCGGACAGCGACTTTCCTTCAGCCAACCAGTAAATGCCGCGCCGTGCCAAATATTCTCTGTAATCAAAGGCCCCCGGATTGCGCGGCAGAGGCGGACGTTGAAAAGTGAGTGACATCGCTAGCGTCTGCTGGGGTTTAATCTGCGCGGCTCGTTGCCACTGGCTGGGATGGGACAAAGCTAGCGTGACGTGCACTGGCTCCCGTTGCGGCAAATGTCGCCACTTCCCACCTACGCACAACCGCTCCACATCGAGCACAAACAGGAGGCGATCTCCATCACGTTCAGGCAGGGAAGTGACTTTGCCTACCACCGGCATGGATCGGGAGGACTCGGCGGATGCCCCGATCAGTGGCGAAAGTGCCGACACCGCATGCCCCTCCACCCATGCGATCCGCCCTCCTGCCACGCACACGCCTACCAATAGCAAGGTGATAAAAACCCCTTTCCGCCATTGGTAATACGCCCATCCGCCACCCAGCAGTGCGACCGGCGCGGCGAGCAGGTAGACTGTGGCGGGGAGTCGACACCATCCATGTACGAAGTAGCCGAGCACCCACGCCAAACTTAACACCACCAAAGGCCGTTTCATTCTCCCACCTCCTTTTCGCCCAGTTCTTTCTTCCCGCGCCACGCTCATTCCCTTCTTTTTCCAACAGATTTCAACAAAAAAACACCCATGTCGCACATGAGTGTTCTCTTGCCGGCAATGCGGCTTTTTCCTTCGCACGATCTGAAGCTTTACACTTTCGGCAACGTAATACCCGTTTGGCCTTGGTATTTTCCTTGTTTATGCCCATAAGAAACTTCGCACGCTTCATCGCTTTCCAAGAACAGGATTTGGCACAATCCTTCATTGGAATATATTTTCGCCGGCAGGGGAGTCGTGTTGGAGATCTCCAATGTCACATATCCCTCCCAGCCCGGTTCCAACGGGGTGACGTTGGTGATAATGCCGCAACGCGCGTAGGTGGATTTGCCAACGCAAATTGCCAGCACGTTTTCGGGAATGCGGAAATACTCCACCGACCGGGCCAAAGCAAACGAGTTCGGCGGAATAATACATACCTCTCCTTGAAAGTCCACGAAGGAATCGGAACTGATTTCTTTGGGATCAATCACCGAATTTAACGCATTGTGGAAAATCTTGTACTCATTCGCCACCCTGAGGTCATATCCGTAACTGGACAAGCCGAAGCTGACGGCCTCCCCCTTTCCCACATTGCGATCGATAAATGGTTCGATCATCTTCCGTTCTCTCGCCATCATCCGTATCCATTTATCCGATTTGATTGTCATTTTGGATAACTCCTTCTCTGCTGGATCGTTCTTTATTATTGTACATAAATTAGGCGAAAAGAAAAGCGCCCCCTGTGTTAGGAGGCATTAGACTGCGGTCGAGGGCATGTGTGGGTAAAAACAGTGAACCTTTCCCCAGAAGCGACTTGTCACGCGTGAATATTTAGTTCCTGCGTGTGCTATCTCCCCACGGTTACCGACACGCTAAAAGACATCGCTTGTGCCAGGTCTTCAATCAGATCGTCGGCGCTTTCCAGACCGACCGACAACCGCAACAGTCCATCCGTAATCCCATGTTTTAACCGGACTTCCGGTGGCATGGAGGCATGGGACATCAGCGCCGGATAAGACAAAATCGATTCTACCGCACCTAGGCTGACCGCCACGATCGGCAATTTGACGCGTTGTAAAAATTGGCGCACCTTATCTCCATCGCCAAGATCAAAGGAGAGGACAGCCCCGTGCCCACTGGCTTGCGCGTCCTGTACAAAGTGGCCTTCATGCGACGGCAGGCCGGTATAATACACCCGCTCCACATCGGGATGCTGTTGCAGCCACAAGGCCACTTTTTCCGCACTTCTTGTCGACAGTTCCATTCTCGCCTTCAACGTTTTGATCCCTCTCATCACCAGCCAAGCATCGTGAGCGCCTAGCACTGCGCCAAATGCGTTTTGCAGTTGCGCTAATGACTCCGCCAATTCTCGGTCTTTGACTGCAACCAATCCAGCGATCACATCGCTGTGGCCCCCGATGAATTTGGTCGCGCTGTGGATGACAATATCGGCCCCCAATTCCAATGGACGCTGATAATACGGGGTGAGGAAGGTATTGTCCACAATCGTGAGGAGACCATGCGCTTGGGCGATGTTGACGACTCCCCGAAGATCGGTCACTTTCAACAGCGGGTTGGACGGCGTCTCAATATACAGCGCTCTGGTGTTAGGCTTGATCGCTTGCATCACCTGTTCCAAATCCGTCGTGTCCACGAAACTCGTCTCAATTCCCATCCGCTCAAATACGTTGGTCAACACGCGATAGGTGCCACCATATACATCCTGAGAAACCACCAGATGATCTCCGCGTGAGAAGAGGAGAAACACGGTGGAAATCGCCGCCATCCCGGAAGCAAACGCAAATCCCCTACACCCGCCTTCCAGATGGGCGATCGTCGCTTCCAACGCCTGGCGGGTCGGATTTCCCGAACGGGCATAATCAAATTCTCCTGGTTGGTCGATTGAAAATTGGTGAAACGTGGAAGCTTGGTAGATCGGAATGCTCGACGCACCCGTAACTGAACAGATCTCATTCCCATTGTGCAACAACTTTGTGTCAAACCTCATCTCATCCTCATCCCTTTCTTTAACTTACCGCACTCGTTTGGCGGTGTGTAAAAGCTCCCGCAGCGGAACCGGATTTCGTGCTTACTCTTGCGGTAAGGCTTGTGCCAAATCGGCAATCAAGTCCTCTTGATGTTCAATCCCCACTGACAAGCGCAACAAGCGGTCACAGACACCTGTTTGCTCCCTGATTTCCACCGGAATGTCGGCATGGGTTTGCGTGGCCGGATAGGTAATCAAGCTTTCCACGCCCCCCAGGCTTTCCGCAAAAGTAATAATCTTCAAATTGTTGAGAACCGGATGCACCCACTCTTTGCGCTTCAAGCGGAATGACAGCATCCCGCCGAACCCGTCCGCCTGCTCAGTGAGCAAGGTTTTGCTTCGAGAGTCCAGCGCGGGGTAATATACTGCGTCAACGGCCGGATGGCGCTCTAAATAAGCAGCAATCGCTTGGGCGTTGGCCTCATGTTGCCTCATGCGGAGCGCCAAGGTTTTCATCCCTCTGATCAACAACCAACAATCCAATGGAGATAACACCGCGCCAATCGCTTTCTGCAAAAAGGCGACCCGTTCCGTCAGTTCCTCACCCTTGGTCACGATCAACCCGGCCAACACGTCATTGTGCCCACCCAGGTATTTGGTGGCGCTGTGAATAACGATATCCGCTCCCAACGTAAGGGGTCGATGTAAAAAAGGCGTCATAAACGTATTGTCCACGATGGTGATCAGTCCTCGTTCCTTAGCCAGCCGGCAGACCGCGGCAACATCTGTCACACACATCAACGGATTGGTGGGCGACTCGATGAAGATCGCTTTGGTATTAGGCTGAATGAACCGCTCAATATCCGCCAAGTTCCGCATATCCACATAAGAAAAGGAACAACCGTACCGTGTCATCACCTTCTCAAACAGCCGGTACGTTCCACCGTACAGATCCAACGAAACGATCAAGTGATCCCCCTGGCTAAACAAACCCATCAACGTGTGGATCGCTGCCATTCCCGAACTGCACGCAAATCCGCCGTCCCCCTCTTCCAATCGGGCGATACTTTCCTCTAGCACGTCTCGCGTCGGATTGGAAGCCCGTGAATAATCATATCCAGTGCTCACTCCGTCAACATGCTCATATGCCGTCGAAAAGTAGACCGGATAGTTCACTGCTCCTGTATTCCGTTCCTGTTTGTTCCCGATTTGCGCCAACGCTGTTTCCATTCTCATCGGTGTGTCCTCTCCTTTGATGCGGAAATTTGGCAAACAAAAAACCCCTTCTCGACAAGAGAAGAGGTTTGCGCGCGCGGACGGACCGTCTCCTCTTATCTCTCAGAACTTTTTGTTCTGCAGGATTTGGCACCTTCCGGTGATACCATCTCACCGAGGTTGCCGGGCTTCATCGGGCCAGTCCCTCCGCCGCTCTTGATAAGAGAAACAATATGAATGTTTATTACGTTTGCATATTTAATGATAAGGTGATTATACCCACTCCTTTTTTATCCGTCAAGTCTGTTATTTATGCGCAACAGTGAAATAGTATACATTTCATTGATTTCGCGCACTTTATTACCTAAAATGATGTTAATTGGGTAAATTACAAGGGAGGTTCATCATCCATGTCCAAAAACCAAGCAGTGATTGAACTCACGGATAAATACGGAGCGAAAAACTACCATCCCCTGCCAATCGTCATCTCCAAAGCAGAAGGCGTGTGGGTGGAAGACGCCGATGGCAATCGTTACATGGATATGTTAAGTGCTTACTCTGCGCTCAACCATGGTCACCGTCATCCGCGACTCATCCAAGCGTTGAAGGATCAAGCAGACAAAGTGACGCTTACTTCCCGCGCCTTCCATAACGACCAATTGGGCACCTTTTATGAGAAAGTCGCTGAGCTGACCGGCAAAGAAATGGTTCTGCCCATGAACACGGGTGCGGAAGCTGTTGAGACGGCTATCAAAGCAGCTCGGCGCTGGGCTTACGATGTGAAAAAAGTAGCCGACAACCAAGCAGAAATCATCGTTTGTGAAGATAACTTCCATGGCCGCACCATCACCGCTGTTTCGCTGTCTTCCAACGAAGAATACCAACGTGGATTCGGTCCGCTCACACCCGGCTTTAAAGTGATCCCTTATGGCGATTTGGAAGCGCTTAAAGCGGCTATCACCCCAAACACGGCTGCCTTCATGTTGGAGCCGATCCAAGGGGAAGCGGGAGTCATCGTTCCACCGGAGGGCTTCCTGCGCCAAGCCTTGGAAATCTGTAAAGAACACAATGTCCTCTTCATCGCCGATGAAGTACAAACCGGTTTCGGGCGGACAGGCCAGCTCTTCGCCTGCGATTGGGAAGGCGTGAAGCCGGACATGTACATTATGGGTAAAGCATTGGGCGGCGGAGTTATGCCGATTTCCGCAGTCGCTGCTGACAGAGAAATCTTGGGCGTCTTCGATCCGGGTTCGCACGGCTCCACTTTCGGCGGCAACCCACTCGCTTGTGCTGTGTCCATCGCCGCCCTCGATGTTCTGGTGGAAGATGATCTCACCACCCGTTCTCGTGAGTTGGGTGAATACTTCATCACCGAATTGAAGAAAATCGAAAACCCGATTATCAAAGAAGTACGCGGTAAGGGCCTCTTCATCGGTATGGAACTGTATGAGAAAGCACGTCCATACTGTGAAGCACTGATGAAAGAAGGGTTGCTCTGCAAAGAAACCCACGACAACACCATCCGTTTTGCGCCTCCGCTCACCATCACGAAAGAAGAGTTGGATCTCTCGCTGGAAAAAGTGCGCAAAATCATGTCCAAATAAGCGCGTTACTTATTAAGCGATCCAGTTTGTCTGGATCGCTTTTTCCTTTAATGCACTGTGATCTGTTCGCGAAATTTCTCCACTGTCTTCGCGCCGATGCCGGGCACCTGCGCGATGTCTTCCACCGATTGAAACGGCCCGTGTTCTTCGCGGTAGCGGACGATAGCTTCCGCTTTGCTGGGACCGATTCCGTTTAGCTTGTCCAACTCTTCTACCGTCGCGGTGTTCACATTGATCTTCCCGCTGGCATCTGCGGAGTCTGCCTTCGCCATTTCCATAAACGGTGTCCCCTGCTCCCCTTGTTTAGGAATGTATAACACCATCCCATCCCGGAGCGGCTCAGCTAAATTTACCCGTCCCAAATCAGCCTCGTCTCGCGCCCCACCAGCGCGCTCCAGCGCCTCATACACTCTCGCCTCCGTACTAAAATGATAAATGCCTGGCTTATGCACTGCTCCTTTCACATCGATGATGATCACATTCTTACTCACTTGCTTGCTCATGTTTGCCGCAGGTCTTTCGGTCACGGGCGGATTGCCCTGAACAGGGTATTCCATCCATTCCTGCCTGTCAGGACGCTCTTCCTGTCCAAACAGCCAGACTGCCCCCACCGTCAACACAACCCCCGCCAACGCAATCGCCAAGCCCTTCTCCCTCGGTGTCCAACCCCAGTAAACCATCGCCTTCACGCTCCGACATTTTTTTCCAATTACCCACACTATACCTGTTTCTCTCCATTTGCACAATAGGGCTGATACCCCACTGTGTGCTGCCAGAACGACAAAAGACTCCGCCCCCTTATACCGGGAACGGAGCCTCTTATTTGGCTACATCCGCCTTAATTTGCTACGATATTTACCAGTTTACCAGGCACCACAATCACTTTGCGTACCGTTTTTCCCTCGATCAACGCTTGGATGCGCTCGGTTTCCAACGCCTGCTTTTCTACTTCCTCTCGGCTGGCATCGGTTGCAACGACTAACTTGTCCCGCACCTTGCCATTGATCTGCACAGCGATTTCCACCTCGTCCAACACCAAGGCCCGTTCATCGTAGGTGGGCCAGTTTACGCGGTGCACGCTGCCTTCTTTCCCCATCGACTGCCACAGTTCTTCTGTCACGTGCGGTACGAACGGAGCCAGCAAGACCACCAGTGTTTCCAGCGCTTCCTTCAGCACTGCGCGGTCAGCATGCTCGGGATAGGCATACAGCCCATTGACCAATTCCATGATCGCACTGATCGCAGTATTGAAATGGCTACGCTCCCCGATCTCGCTAGTCACTTTTTTGATGGTTTGATGCATCAGGCGGCGCAGTTCTTTTGCTTCGCCGCTTTGCGGTTCGCCCTGCACAGGGATATCTTGCGCAAACAGCGCTTCATGCTGGGCGATCAGCCGCCACACGCGGTTGATGAACCGATAGCTGCCTTCCACACCGGAATCGCTCCATTCCAAATCGCGATCAGGCGGAGCCGCGAACAGGATGAAGAGCCGAGCCGTGTCCGCACCGTATTTCTCGATGATTTCCAGCGGGCTCACCACATTGCCTTTAGATTTAGACATTTTGAATCCGTCTTTCAACACCATGCCTTGTGTCAACAAGCTTTTGAACGGTTCGTCCACTGGCACCAAGCCCGCATCGTAGAGAACCTTGGTGAAGAAGCGGGAGTAGAGCAAGTGCAATACCGCATGTTCAATACCACCGATGTACTCATCCACCGGCAACCATTTGGCCGCGTTTTCCGGCGTAAATGGCTCATCTTCATTTTGCGCGTCCGTGTAACGCATGAAATACCAGGAAGAATCGATAAACGTATCCATCGTATCTGTTTCACGGCGCGCTTTGTTGCCGCAACGCGGACACGTTGTCTGCACAAAAGTGTCCGAAGTGGTCAGCGGGTTGCGCTTTCCATCAAACACCACATCTTCCGGCAACATAACCGGCAATTGCTCTTTGGGCACCGGCACCGCTCCGCACGAGTCACAGTAAATCATCGGAATGGGCGTGCCCCAATACCGTTGACGGGAGATGAGCCAATCACGCAAACGGTATGTCGTCGTCCAACCGCCTTGCTTCCGCTCTTCCAGGAACTTGGCGATCTCCTTCACCGCTTGGCGGTTAGGCATCCCGTCAAAGTCTCCTGAACCGGTCAGTACCCCGTCTTCGGTATACGCTTCCGTCAACGGCTCTGGCAACGGTTCCCCTGCCGCTGGTTGAATCACCACTTTGATGGGCAATCCGTATTTGGACGCAAATTGGAAATCGCGCTCATCATGCGCAGGCACTCCCATCACGGCGCCCGTGCCGTAATCCATCAGGACATAATTGGCCACCCAGATCGGTACTTTTTCTCCCGTAAGCGGATGCTTGGCGTATGCACCAGTAAACAAGCCCACTTTTTCTGCCTCGGTGGAAGTTCGCTCGATCTCAGATTGTTTTTTCATCTGTTCGATGAAAGCGAGCACATCTGCTTCCGTTTCTTTGCCTTTCACCAAACGAGGCACCAAGGGATGTTCAGGCGCCACCACCATGTAAGTCACCCCAAACAGGGTGTCAGGCCGGGTGGTGAAGACGGTCACCGACTCATCGTCACATTCGGGCACCGTAAATGTGACATGCGCTCCCTCACTCTTGCCGATCCAATTGCGCTGCATCGCCCGCACCTTGTCAGGCCAGTCCGGCAGGCGGTCCAACCCTTCCAGCAGACGTTCCGCATAGTCAGTGATGCGTAAGAACCATTGTTCCAACTCTTTTTTGGTCACTTCTGAATCACAACGCCAGCATTTGCCGTCTTCCACCTGTTCATTGGCCAATACCGTGTTGCAGTCGGGGCACCAATTGACGAAGGCCTTCTTGCGGTAAGCCAATCCCCGCTCATAGAACAGCAAAAACAGCCATTGGGTAAACTTATAATACTCAGGCAAACAAGTACCAATATAACGGTCCCAGTCATAGGAAGCACCGATCAGCGCTTGCTCTTTGCGAATGCGCTCCATGTTGGACAAGGTCCACTCTCTGGGATTGATGCCGCGATTGATCGCCGCATTTTCCGCAGGCAAGCCGAACGCGTCCGCCCCCATCGGATGCAAGACGCGGTAGCCGTTCATGCGCCGGAACCGGGCCACCACATCACCGATGGAATAAACCCGCATATGCCCCATATGCAATCCTTCACCGGAAGGGTAAGGAAATTGCTCCAATGCGTAATACTTGGGTTTGCTCTCATCTTCATCCGTTTGATGCAGGCGCGCTTCCTGCCACGCCTGTTGCCATTTGCGCTCAATTTCTTTTGGCGTATACTCTCTCATGACCTGTACGCTCCTGTCCTAAAAAAGTTAAAAACCTCCCGCCCCTAGTCTCAGCTAGGGACGAGAGGTTGAATAACCAATTCCCGCGGTACCACCCTAATTAGCACCAATCAAGTACTCACTCAAAATCCGGTAACGGGGATGAATCGCTGAAGGGTACTAAAAGTTCGTTCCCCTCCAGGGCGATAAGGCGAGTTCGTCCACTGCCTCAGATTGACTTGCACCAACCGTCAACTCTCTGTGCTGAGCCAAGCGGAGTACTACTCCTTATCATAGCTGTGAAATCATATGTTTTTCATCATTATATGCAAAGGGGAAAATCAGTGTCAACGCTTTATTGCACTTTCACTTGCTGAGCGTCGCCCCACAGTCGTTCCAAACCGTAAAATTCACGCTCATCTTTGTGGAAAACATGCACAACCACATCCCCGAGGTCAATAAGAACCCAGCGAGCATCCTGATATCCTTCGATTCCTTTGAGTGGTAGGTTGAGTTCGACGATCTTCTCTTTGATGCCGGTCACAATCGCTTGTACCTGCGTTTGGGAATTCCCGTGGCAGATGACGAAATAATCGGCAAATCCCGATATCCCGCGAATGTCAAGAACCGTCACATCTTGAGCTTTTTTCTCCTCGGCAGCGGTGGCCGCCAATTGTGCGATTTCCACTACGTTCAAAAAAATTCCTCCCTTGATTCCGTTTGCATTTGCGCCACTTGGTCCAACAACCAGTTGCGGGCCAACAGCGTTGGTGGGTACACTTTTTGCTTCCTCTGAATCAAGAATTGGATCGTGTTTTCCAGCGCTTTTAGCAATGCTTGATCCAAGTTTGTTTCCGCCAGCAATCGCACTTCGTCCAATCCCGGAAATTGGCGCGCCGGTTCAATATAGTCGGCTAGCCAAATCACTTTTTCGAGCTGGGACATGCCCTCGCGCCCCGACGTGTGGTACTGGATTGCATGAAGCACATCGGGATCGGTTATGCCAAATTGATCGCGGGCTACGATGGCAGCGACAGGACCATGCCACAATTCTTTGTTGTATTGGAGCAGATCCTTCGGCAAATCCGATTGCCGAATCCGTTCGGCCAGCACGGTGTCGGGCCAGAACTTACAATAATCATGCAGAATGCTTGCGACGGTTACGGGATGAGGGTTCATGCCCAGCCGGTCTGCCAGCTGCAGAGCGGTATCTTTCACCCTGAGGGTGTGTTCCCACCGTGAGATCGGCATCTGTTCTTTTGTAGCTTGCAATAAAATCTCAAGATCCATACAACCCATGCTCCTTCATATACTGGTAAACGGCATCCGGAACAAGGTAACGCGCTGATTTCCCTTGACTGAGACGCTGGCGGATCATGGTGGAGGAAATGTTCGTCAGCGTCGGGTCCGGTATCCAATGAAGGCGATTTTTCACGTAAACCGGCAAGCTTTCCACCTCCACGCCCGGCCTTCCCAAACCAATGACTTGGACAGATTGCAGGATTTCCTTTATTTTATACCAATTGGGCAAATCTTTCACCATGTCCGCCCCGACCAAGAGGTAAAACTGGGCATCTGGATGTGCTTCCGACAACATCCGCACCGTGTCATGCGTATAGGAAGGACCTTTCCGCTCCAGTTCCATTGTAGACAGTTGAAAGCAAGGATGGTGTTGGATCGCCAAACGAACCATGTTGACCCTGTGGTTACTGGCCGAGATCCGTTTGTCCAATTTGTGCGGCGGTTCCGCCGCGGGGATAAACCAAACCTGATCCAATGCGGCAACCTCGCGCGCCTGTTCCGCCAAGATGAGATGACCCAGATGAATTGGGTCAAAGGTCCCGCCAAATATCCCTACTCTCATGATGATTCACTCTTTCTGTTCCCTTTTTCCCGCCAAGGAGGCTTCCAACACCTTGCGCATAACTTCGACTGGCGCCTTTTTCCCGAGCCACAACTCCAACGCCAAGGCTGCTTGATGCAA
Organism: Laceyella sacchari; assembly: GCF_004343255.1. Taxonomy (GTDB): domain Bacteria; phylum Bacillota; class Bacilli; order Thermoactinomycetales; family Thermoactinomycetaceae; genus Laceyella; species Laceyella sacchari. The sequence continues at coordinate 415,709 of NZ_SMDD01000003.1, forward strand.
GAGCATGCCTTCACCGGTATGGATGATTGCGCCTTTGGCCTTGGCCGCTTGCAACAGGGCCGTCATGCGCGGATGGTAGACAAGATCGCTCACCAAATGATGGGCATTGAGCCATTCACCCGGAATCGGCATCTCCTCCGTCCGCGGCACCATCCCCACCGACGTGGTGTTAACGATCAACGTGGCAGCTTCAATCTCTTTCCGGCTATCATTTACGGCTACGGCTTTTGTCTGGGTATAGCGGGACAAGTGGTGCGCCAACTCCTCCGCCTTAGCCACTGTTCGATTGGCAACGGTAATCGAAGAAACGCCAGCCGCCGCCAGTGCATAACCGACAGCCCGTGCCGCTCCGCCCGCTCCCAAGAGAACCACCCGTTGCTCGGCCGGTTCAAACGAGATCTGTTCCTGCAAGGAGCGAAGATAGCCAGCTCCGTCGGTGTTATAACCGATCCACTTGCCTTCCCGTTTTACCACGGTATTAACCGCACCAATCTCCCGCGCCGTATCATCCAATCCGTCCAAATGTTCCATGATCGCCACTTTGTGCGGAATGGTAACATTCCATCCCTTCACATCCAGCGCCCGCAATCCCCTCACTGCCTCCTCCAGCGCAGATGGGGAAACCCGAAACGCCAAGTACACATAAGGAGCATTCAGTTCGGCCAATGCCGCATTCATCATAACCGGCGATTTGGAATGACTCACCGGATCACCGAGTAAACCGAGCAACCCTGTATGGCTGTCAATGAACCCCATTCCTCTTCCCCCTTGAGAGATGCGATCTCTTTATGCTTGCCCGACAGCCCGCGTCAGATCAATGCCGGACGTGTCGTCACCTGAATTCCTTCCGGCGCCCACACTTCCAGCGTAGCTTTTTCCTTGCCGCACGCGACCCAACCCAGTCCGGAAATTACGATATCCTGCTTTTGGCGGCCGTTTAAATGGATCGTATGTTTCTTCCATCCGGGCAACGCCTCCGAATTGCGGGGCGGCGTCAGCAAGCCACCGCGATGCTTCCGCCAAATGTCATCGGCTTGTGCCAATTTTGTCCGATGAACGTACAGCCGGTTGGATAAATAACAGACAAACGGTTGCTTTGGCCCGCGCACAAAGTCAAACCGGGCAAATCCCCCAAAGAACAGCGTCTGCTCCTCGTTCAGCTGATAAACTTTTGGTTTGAGCGTCGATTGAGGCACGACCAACTTCAGCTCTTTGGGCTCGACCCACTCGCTCACGCGGTCTTTGCGGACGATCCCCGGCGTGTCGATTATTTCTTTCCCATCATCCAGCGGAATGCGAATGGCGTCCAATGTCGTGCCGGGGTAAGGTGAGGTGGTAATCACATCCTCACCCTCTTCGGTAACCTCTTTGATCAGGCCATTGATGAACGTAGATTTTCCTACGTTGGTTGTACCGACTATGTACACATCCCGCCCACGGCGATGATACTCAATCGCTTGAGCAGCATCGCGCATTTTCATACCCTTGGCAGCACTGCACATGACGACTTCTACAGGATGAACCCCCATGTCTCGTGCAGACTGGTACACCCATTCCCGCAAACGTCCCCATTTGGTCGAAGGGGGAAACAAGTCCACCTTGTTAGCAACCAGCAATAACGGATTATTCCCAATGCGGCGATGCAGTCCCGGAATCCAACTCCCGGCAAAGTCAAACAAATCGACCACCAACACCACCAAGCTATCCGTCGATGCAATCGCATCCAACAACCGATAATATGCATCAGGATCTTGTTCCACCGCTTCAATCTGCCCATAATGCCGGATGCGGAAACACCGCTGGCACAACACCGACTCCCGATTGAGCGCCTGTGCCGGGGCATAACCGACCCGTTTGGGGTCTTCGCTCTGAATAGCGACGCCACATCCTTCGCAACGAATCTCATGCATGTCGTTCAATCGTCTTTCCACCTTGCTTTCTACGTTGATTCACCTTTATTGGAACGCTCCCACTGCACATGGCCTTTCCGCTTTAGCAAGCTAAACACGAAGCGCTCCATACGACGATTAATTCTCGTGAAGAACCCATCGATGTTTGAAACCGGCGCAACGAGGATGGTATACAAACCCATGCGGTTGCCGCCGAACACATCGGTTAACAACTGGTCCCCGATCACCACCGTCTCCTCCCGTTTGGTTCCCATCCGCTCCAGCGCCTTTCGGAAAGCGGACAACAAAGGCTTTTTCGCCGCATGGATGTACGGAAGCCCCAACGGATCAGCGAAATGGGCCACACGTGTCCGATTGTTGTTGGACACAATCATCACCTTAAAACCCATAGATCGCAACTCATCTAGCCAGGTGACTAACCGCGGGGTGGCGTCAGGTCGCGTCGATTCGACCAATGTGTTGTCCAAGTCGACAATGATTCCCCTGACACCTCTCCGTTTTAATTCCTCATAATCAATGACGTATATCGACTGTGCAAACAGATCAGGTACCATGAATTTTAGCACATCTCACACCGTCCACCTTGAGACTTGTCGGCAATAAATATATCACAGCGCAACCAAGGGTTGCAAAAAACAAAAAGACCGGACATCGCCGATCTGATTAAGACGTGTCTGATGAATAGGCCAGCAGCTCGAAAACCATTTTCTCATCCGCTTCCCACGTGGTGAGGCGCTGCTCAAGAAAAGGGGGTTCCGCTGCTTATTCCCTGCCAACTTGATTTGCCAGACACATCCCAGAAGCATCCACACATGTCGACGCAGTGGTGATTCATCAGGTTCACTGTTACGAAGATTGTCCCTCCTCCGCTTCCATCCGCTCTTTTTCGGCGAGAACCGCCAGAAACAAGTCCGCGTCAGACAAGTACTGGAACCAAGCGATCACTTCTTCCGCTTCCGTCTCTATCACATTGTATCCTTTATCTTCAAGCATTTCTCCAACTCGTTCCAATCGGTATGTTGCCATGTATCCATTCCTCCAACTCCATTGTCTCCCTCTTATTTTGCTGGTTATGAATACAGGATGCAAGCGGTTCTTCCCATTCTCATCAAGCATTCACATAAATCAGAAACAAAACGCTTGTCTTCGTCCCAGTTGCATCCAGATCATTGACAAGACAAATGCCGTCCTGCCAACTAAAAAACCAGCAAACAACATGTTCGCTGGTTTTACACGCTGGCTCCTTTGACAATTTAGCCTTTTTCACATTGCGTACTCTGTTTATTTCTTTTGATAAGATACCAGACGCCAAACGCCAAAGCGACCACGCCTGCCAAAATGTAACCAAATTTCTCCATGAGATCAAGAAAATGCTGAACCGTGTCCAAATTCCCCTTTCGCCCGACAAACAGCAAAACGGTGTTCCATGGAAAAACCCCCAGATAACTAAACACGATAAAGCGCCACAGTGAAATGCGGCTCATGCCCGAAATATAAGAAATATAGTTACCAAACCCGGTTGGGCGGGACAGGGTGATGCTCCATTCCCCGTATTTTTTGAACCACATTTGCGCTTTTTCAATCTTTTTCTGGTCAAATTTCTTTTTGGAAAACTTCTCAATCCGGGTGCCAAGATAAAAAGGAATTAAACTGAACGCAACGTATACAACACTATTGATAGCGGAGATCAGGACGAGGGTCCATGGGCTAACATCCATCAGGTAACCGTAGATCAGAACGAAAAGAGCTCCTGGAAAGGGCAACGACGACGCTTCAATCGCCGTGGCCACAAATAGCCCCCACATTCCACATTTAGCCAAAAAATCCAAAGCAATTTGTAGCATAAGTCCACTCCCTGCTGTCTTGTTAGCCTGCCTACAAAACGTTTACACGCGCATTTATATTCATGATCGCACAAAATTTCATTTTTAGGGAATCTAGAATCAGTATATCACATCGGGTACCTCCCGGTGCATCTCCCAACAATTGGCGTGTCCCGCACACTTCTGGAATCATCCCCACATCTTCCGTTCTGTCTATTCTTTCACAATCATGTGTGTTACCAACGCGCATGATTGTTTATCACCGCACAACCCATTTCATGATCTCACCATTTTATTTTAGCAGGTCATAAGAGCAGGTGATAGTGAACAACCCTTGAAACGTTTCGACCAGCAACAGCGAATAAGCCGTTGTCGTTGGCCATGTAGACTACGTCAACTCTTGACGCAGACGCTCACGCACCTCCATCAAAATGATGCCCAATCGATTTTTTCCCGTCCCATCACTGCCGACGCCCCAATACATATCCGTGGTCGTCAACTCCACGATCTTCTCTTCACCCGTCGCCAACAACACATCACGAATTTCCGGATGGCTTTTAAACTTGGCATAAACCGCACGCCGCATCACATCGTCTTTCACCGACTCCCAATCTGACCGTAAAGGCGCTTTTCGGGAACGCCCCCATTGTGCCGCCTTCATAGGTGACGGCGCCAACCGGATCTTCTCTGCATAATCTGGCGCCGTCGTCACAAACTTTTGCGCCTGAAAATAGTGCTCGGTAGTTGGCCATTCTTTCCCATCCAGCACAATCGGATGTGGGGAAAAATTGGAGAAACAACCATATGGATCGTTCACGCGATAAAATGAGATCGCCACAGCCGCGCCCCCCCTTACAACTAGTGTTTTGCAAATCAAAAAGAGGAGGCGAACGGAGCATCCTGCTCTGCCAAGCTTGCCTCCTCCTGACGCCATTTGCAACGCGCTTGTCACATCATCTGACAACATGGTAGTGCGCCGCTGGCAATTCGTGATATGGTTTACCTATCGTCAATCGATGATTTGGAACATTTTCGGGAACCGGGTCAACAACTCTACTCCATCCGCCGTGATGTGAACATCATCTTCAATCCGGACACCGCCCACTTCCGGAACATAAATGCCCGGCTCAATGGTAAACACCATGCCGGTCAACAACGGGTCGTCGTTCCGTTCATGAATCGAAGGAAATTCATGCACGCCAATTCCCAGACCATGGCCAAGGCGGTGGTTAAAATACTCGCCGTAACCGCGTTCACTGATGAGGTTGCGAGCTGCCAAGTCCACATCACCCATCCGCACACCAGGGCGACATGCATTGATCGCCGCCTCTTGCGCAGTCAGCACGGCGTCATAGATGGCGCGTTGTTCCTCGCTGGCTTCCTGATATACAAACGTGCGCGTAATGTCAGAGCAATAACCATCCAACACGACGCCCAAGTCAAACAGGACAAAATCTCCCTTTTTCAGCGGCCGGTCGCCAGGTGTGCCGTGGGGCAAAGCGGAGTTGGCTCCAAACAGAATGGTGGTGGGGAAGGACATTTCCCGGATTCCTTTTTTCTTCATGGCCAATTCGATCTCAGCCACGACTTCCAACTCAGTGCGGCCCAGCTCCAGTGCATCCAAGCCCACTTGCACTGCCTCATCGGCAATCAAAGCTGCCTGTCTCAAAATAACGAGCTCATCCGCGCTTTTCACCAGACGCATTTGGTTGATCTGTGCGTCCACTGCCGTGAAAGACGCCCCTGGCACAACGTTGAGTAGCGCTTCTGCACGAGCGTAGGGCAACGACTCTTTTTCGACCGCAATGGTGGCATTGCGCTCAATTCCCCGCTTGCGCAACGCCTCGCCAATCATCAACCATGGATCTTCTGCATCATCGTAACCGATGATCTGTTCAGTCCAGCCAGCCGCCCTTGCCCGTGCTTGCTCCATGTTTGGGCAAACGAGGAACGGGTCCGCTTCCGGGAACAGAAAGACGCCCATCAACCGTTCATGGGGATCGCACAAGAAGCGGGTGAGATAGAAAACATTTGGAGTGGAATGGACAAATGCCATCTCTACCCCCTCCTGTTTCAACCATTGCGAGATGTTTTCCCATTTACGTTCCATCATCAAAACACTCCTATACCATGGCCGAACTGCCAATGAATTTATGTAGTCATAAAATATCACTAACTTTTATTATAACGAAACGGATCATTTACACACGCATAAAAATTTTTCAAATATGATCGATATAATCTGGTTTAAGCATAAAATGTTCCGGGAAAATAATTCTTATTATACTCGGATGCTTTCCCAGCTGACTGTTCGGGCTCACTCCCATTTGCATGGCATGTAAACTCATGAGTATTTACGGGGGGATCACTGATGAAGAAAACGTATCTGTGTGAAAGCTGCGGAAAAGTGGCCGCCAAATACGAAGCGCGTTTGACGAAGAAAGGTAAAAACGTCTTGGTTTGCCAATCTTGTTTGAAAAAGCTGAATGACGAACCAGACACATTCAGCCATCCGCTCGACTTGGATCACCAAGACGGGGAATCTTCGTTTCAATGGTGAATCTACGAAAAAAGCAGCTTCTCTCCTATGAGGGAAGCTGCTTTTTGGTTAATAGATCGGTGTCCAACCTTCTTTGGTTTTAAAGATGCGTACCGCCACCACTTTCCGGTCTGCCATCAACGTGAAATAATGGCGGGTGTTTTCCGGCACCGAAATCAGATCACCTGGCTCCAGCTCTACATCGAAATATCGGCCATCCTGCCCCTTAATCGCAAAAATGCCGTGGCCGCTCACAATAAACCGCACTTCATCATCGGTGTGGTGATGTTCAGCTTTGAAGTTTTCCAACAACTGATCCAAGTTGGGGGTGGCCTCGGACAAAGAAATCACATCCTCAGTCACATAGCCACGCCGTGCCGACAAATCATCGATCTCCTTTCGGAACGTTTGGATAATCTCCGCTTTCTCTTCTTCGTCCAAATTGTATTTATCACTGAGCCGCGCGGGCAACTTCGTAATGTCCCACTTTTCATAAATGATGCCTTGGCTGTTCAAATATGTGCTCACCTCATCGGGGTGGCTCACTCTCTGATCGTTGTCATGAAAACGCAATTCTGCCATGATCCATTCCTCCTATGCGTGAGCCGCAGTCGCGGGGGAAGCCGTCCACCGCGGTTGCAACATCAACATTTTTAAATGGTAAGAAAACAGAAATTCCAATGCTTCCAAATGTTTCTTCGCTTCAAACCCGTCTTTGCCCCACACGGTGACACCATGGTTGCGAATCAACACCGCTTTGGTGCTGGTTTCGATCACCCCGGCCACTTCTTTGGCCAACGTGGGCAGATCGGCAAAATTCTCCACAATCGGTACGGTGATCTCGCCATCCTCTTCCCAGATGCCAAACGCCTTGATCAGTTCCTGATTGCGAAAAGTGACAAACCCTTGCTCTGCATACAGTTCAGACACGACATTGTTATCCACCGTATGCACATGCAAACAACACCCCGCGGTCGTGTTGCGGTACACCTCCAGATGAATGCAGGTTTCCGCGGACGCCTTTAATCCGGTGTCTTCCACCGCCTTTCCCTCGCCATCGACGAGCAGGAAATCTTCCATCGTCCGTTTACGTTTGTCCTTGCCACTGGCACTGACTAGAAATAGCAGAGGATTGTCGTTCACCTTGATCGACAGATTACCGCTGGTTCCGGGAAACCAGTCCCGACTGGCCAACTCATCTTTGATTTCAGCCAATTCTTGCCATTTTCGGGCTACTACACTCATGCGACAACCCCCTTTTGCTCAAGGGATGAGATAATATCGTAAAACGTGTTAAAGGGTGTGTGGGCGATAGCCAACTCTTCACATTTCTTTACTAGGAAATCGCGTGCAAACACCTCATCTGCCTGTTTGGCCGCGGCCAGATCAGTGATGGAATCGCCGATGACGATGCGATGGTACCGTTCTTTGGGATACTGTTTCAAAATGGCCGGTTTGCACAAGCCGCAATCATTTTGGCAACTTTCATCACAGGCGTGGGGCCACAAGATGCGGATCGTCTCCCCACTGAAGTCACTGCCGTTGCAATAAATGTTGGCCTGATCTACAAGCCCTTCCAGCATGGGATGGACAAAGAAATCAATGCCTCCGCTGACAATGTACAGCGGAATGCCATGGTCTTGGGCAAAACGAACAAACTCGGGGAATCCACTGCGCAGGCGGGCATGTTCCAGCACGAACTGCACAATGTCCTCTTTTAAGGAGGAGGGCAACATGGCAAACATTTCCCCCACGCCTGAACGGATCGACCGGCGCTGGGCCAACACATCCTCCTTGATCGCCTCCCAACCGGGCGGATTAAACTTTTTCATAATGGCGATGATATTGTCTGTCTCTGTTATTGTACCATCGAAATCGCAAAACAAGATCGGCTGCTTGCTCATGACCGCCCCGCTCCTCCCCACAAAGATAGCGCCTTGGCCAGCTCCGGCCGGGCATCGTCTACGTCACTCAGTTCTCCACCAGCCAACACCACTTCAATCGCTTGCCGAAACGCGCGGCCGCCGCCCACTGCTCCGTCAGGGTGACCATGTACGCCCCCTCCCGCGTTGATGACACAATCTATGCCGAAGTCACGCACCAGCGCAGGTACCAATCCCGGATGAATCCCGGCAGAAGGAACTGGAAACGCCCGGCGGTGGATATCCGATTCCGCCAACAAATGCTCTTTAATCGCCAACGCATCCTGCTGAGGGATCGCAACACTTCCGTAAGGGGATGGAAACAAGACCAAGTCGGCCCCGGCCATACGCAAGAGCTTGCCCAACAAAAGCGCCCGGTCCAGACCGTAACGGGATGAAGAGGTAAACGCGCCGGAAACGGCGGGATGAGCCATGATCGGCACGGTGATTTCCTCGTCTTCCGCCAGTTCGATGAGCACATCCAGCCCATAGGCAAACACGTTAAACAACAGGGCATCAGCCCCCCGTGCAACCGCCCGCTTCGCTTTTTCCTTCAATTCTGATGTGCGTCCGGTCAGATTCACCGCGTACAAAGTCTTGTGACCTGTTTCCGACTCGGTGGCACCAAGCACTTCCTTGGCCGCGCGAATCCGCTCTTTAAAAGGGGTCAGGGGGTTGTCGAACAATATCTCATCATCTTTGACTAAGTCGATGCCTCCCAGGGCTTGCTCGCGCAACTGCTGTTGGAAATAGGACAGATCCCGGCCCAACATGGCCTTGAAGATGCTCATCACCAACGGCCTGCCCGTCACGCCGAGCGTTTGCCGAATGCCGTCAATGCCATATCGCGGTCCTGGAAAAGCGCTTGCCACCTCCGGGGAGAAGGTGAGGTCCACCAATTTGATCTCGCCGTCAAGCGAAAGCTTGCCAAATACCGTGGTCAAGATCGCTGGCAAATCTAAGGAGAAATTGGCCGCAGGATATTTGATTGAAATCAGCCCTTTTGTGCCCTCACCGTCAGTCGGGAGCGGGGCCACTTCCACCACTTCTCCCTTATGTCGCTCCAATTGAGCTTGTTCAATTGTCGGCAGGTTGGTCCACGAACCGACTGTAAGCCCCAGTGCGATGCTCTCCGCTTTTTTGTGCAAGTCTGCTTTTTGCTCGTGCACAAGATATGTCGCCACCACATGACCCATACCACTCACTCCTCACAAATAAAAAAACCCTTCGCGAGGAAGGGATGATCCACAGACTCCACTTCCTCCCATCTCTCAGCTGATTCGCTGCAAGAATTAGCACCGTGCCTTCGTGGTTATGGACCACGGCTCCCTGATCTTATCGGGCGCCCCATCTCGCGATGGCATTACGGTCGGTTGCTGGGCTTCATCGGGCTCGTCCCTCCGCCGGCTCTTGATGAGAGAAATAACATAATTCCGTTTCAATTTTCAATTTTCCCCGTCATTATCACATACCCATGCGCTTATGTCAATCCGTTTTTCGCAGGGCAGCACGCCGCCATCCGGTCAGCAGCCTCAATCAAACGCTTCTCGCTGTCCAGCATGCCCACCCGCACATAACCATCCCCCGCCTGTCCGAAGCCCAATCCGGGAGCGACGGCAACATGGGCGCGTTCCAACAGCAAGTTAGCAAACGAGAGCGAGGTATGCCCCTCCGGCACCGGAAGCCAACAGAAGAAGGAGCCGGCTGGTTTTTCCACCTGCCATCCGTGCTCGTGCAACCGGTCGATAAAAGCATCGCGGCGTCTTTCGTATGTGCTTACCAATTCGCGCACACAATCCTGCGAACCCGTCAGTGCAGTCGCCGCTGCCTGCTGAATCGCGCCGAACAAGCTGACATAAAAATGGTCTTGTAGCAACTGAATGCTCTCAATCACTTGCTCATTCCCCACCGCAAATCCAATGCGCCAACCGGCCATGTTGTAGGTTTTGCTCATCGTATAAATCTCAATGCCTACCTCTTTGGCACCCGGTGTCTCTAAAAAACTCATCGGCTTCAATCCGTCAAAACCGATCGCGGCGTACGCGAAATCATGAACGACCAGCACATCGTGCCGCTCGGCCCGGCTCACCACTTCGGCGAAAAATTCAGCATTGGCTACGGCGCCTGTCGGGTTGTTGGGATAATTGAGAAACATCAGCTTGGCCTTGTCCCAAACTTTCTCATCAATGGCAGCAAAATCAGGCAAAAACCGATTTTCAGCCAACAACGGCATCAGCGCCATCTCAGCGCCAGCCATGGCAATCCCCGACCAATAATCGGGATAGCCCGGATCGGGCACCAATGCGACATCGCCGGGGTTGAGATAACATTGCGAGATTTCCACCAACCCTGCTTTTCCGCCAAACAGCACTGCCACTTCCGTTTCAGGATTTAGCTTCACCCCGTACTCCCGTAAGTAAAATTGTGCGACCGCCTCCTTGAGGAACGCGTGGCCTCGAAACGGCGGATATTTGTGATGTTGCGGATTATCGGCAGCCTGCTTTAACGCATCCACGATATGCGCGGGAGTCGGCAAATCAGGATTACCTTGACCCAGATTAATCACGTCATGCCCTTGCGCCTGCAAACGGCCAACTTGACCAACCAAGCGGGCAAAAAATTGCTCCGGCAAGCGATCCAACGCTTCCGCACGCTGAAATTTGCTCAAGATTCTCACATCCACTCTCTGGGAAATGTTCTTGAAATTCTAATCAGTTATGTTATATCGTTGTGGGGAATCTGTCAAAGTCTTTTTTGGGAGGATGCATCTCCTATGAAATGGAAATGTGCTGTGATTCAAATGGATATCGCCTTCGGGCAACCGGAACGAAACATGGCCATGGCTGAACAAAAAATCGCCGCCGCGGCCGCCGACAAACCGGATGTGATCATCTTGCCGGAATTGTGGACCACCGGTTATGATTTAACCCGTTTGGATGAGATCGCCGATCCGATGGCTATGAAGACAAAAGCGTTCATGTCCAAGCTCGCTCGGCAACACGGCGTGCACATCATTGCCGGTTCAGTCGCCGAACGACAAGAAGACGGCACCTGGAACACACTCATCGCCTTTGACCGCCGCGGTGAACAAGTGGGTGAATACCGCAAAGTGCACCTCTTTCGCCTGATGAACGAAGAGAAATACCTACAGCCCGGCGAACAAATGGGTTCCTTCGCGCTGGATGGCATTCCTTGCGCCGGGGTCATCTGTTATGACATTCGCTTTCCCGAATGGATCAGAAAACATGTCGTTGCTGGAGCACAGGTGCTGTTCGTCGTCGCTGAATGGCCGATGCCACGGCTCGCCCATTGGCGCCATCTGCTCATCACCCGGGCAATCGAAAATCAATGCTACGTCATCGCGTGCAATCGTGTGGGGAATGATCCTGACAATGCCTTCGCCGGCCATTCGCTCATCATCGACCCCTGGGGAGAGATCGTGGCCGAAGCAGGCCCTGAGGAAGAAACCTTGGTGGCGGAGATCGATCTTGCGCAGGTTCCACAAATCCGTAGGCGCATCCCCATTTTCAGTGACCGACGCCCAGAATTATATTAAAACACCTTGGCTACGGAATGCCCTTCAGAAAAAAATATAAAGAATCACCAAATGAAACTAATCTCATCCGAAATGAATGAATATGATTGACAATGATCTGCGTGAGGGTGTATCATTCCCTTATCAATCTAAAGACAACGGCATATGGAAGCAGTCTCTTATCCAGAGCAGGTGGAGGGAAATGGCCCGATGAAGCCCAGCAACCGACCGTAATACCATCGTGAGATGGGGCGCCCGTCAACAGGAGGGAGCCGTGGTGAAAACCACGCAAGGCACGGTGCTAATTCCAGCAAAACATCCCGTTTTGCGAGATAAGAGGCTTGGAACGAATGATCCGAGCCTCTGATAGGAAGAGGCTCTTTTTATATGCCCAAAGGAGGACTTCCAATGGGCGGGCACGCCAATGCAGGATACCATCCCTTGACAACGGAAACAGTGGTTCAAGTCGTTGCGCCGTTAAACCATTTTGCTGATGTGAATCAATTGGAGATCAAAGAAATCGGTGATGGGAACTTAAACTACGTCTTTCATGTGGTAGAACCAGCTACAGGCAAGTCTTTGATCGTCAAGCAAGCCTTGCCCTACGCCAAAGTCGTCGGCGAAAGCTGGCCGCTGACCTTAGACCGTGCCCGGATTGAGAGCGAGGCGCTGCGCAGAGCGGCAGAGTACGTGCCGGCGCTTGTCCCCAAAGTGCACCATACCGACGAGCGCTTGGCTTGCACAGTCATGGAGGACCTCTCCGATCATGTGATCCTCCGCAAAGGCTTGATACAAGGGCAGGTCTACCCCAAGCTAGCCGAGCACATCGCTACTTTCCTGGCGCAAACGCTGTTTCACACCAGCGATTTCTTCCTTAGTCCCTTGGACAAAAAGGAACAGGTGCGGGCGTTTATCAATCCGGAATTGTGCAAAATCACCGAAGACTTGGTGTTCACCGATCCTTTCTTCAATCACGAAACCAACGATTTCCCAAAAGCATTGCAATCTTCTGTCGAATTGCTGTGGAGCGATCTGGAACTGAAACGGGAAACCGCGAAGTTGAAACATGCTTTCCTAACCCGAGCTGAAGCACTGGTGCATGGGGATTTGCACACCGGCAGCATCTTCGTCACCACTGATTCGACCAAGGTGATCGATCCCGAATTCGCCTATTATGGCCCCATCGCTTTTGACATCGGGCAATTCTTCGCCAATCTCGCGCTCAATTATCTCTCCCACTTCCACCACAGCCCGGACCCGCAACAACGGCGAACGTTCCAAGAGTATCTGCTGGAAGTGATCGAAGAAACTTGGACACGGTTCAAGGAGCAATTCACCCACCTCTGGCAGACCAAAGGGCAAGATGTCTATATGCGGGTGGCCGGCGTAGAAGACGATTTCTTCGAGCGCTTGTTGGAAGATACCATCGGCTTTGCGGGTTGTGAAGTGATCCGCCGCACCATCGGGTTGGCCCATGTGGCTGATCTTGACTCCATCTCCGACGAGGAAACACAATTGCGCCTGAAAGACAAAGCGCTCACCTTGGGAAGCGTATTGATCAAGCAGCGCCGGCAACTGACGCGGATCACGCACTTGTCCGAGTCGATCAGGGGGGTTGCCCATGCTTAGATCGATTGCGTATCACGGTGATCATGTACGGATATTGGATCAGCAACGCCTTCCCCATGATACTGTGTATGTTCATTGCACGACGACCGCGGAGGTATGGGAATGCATCAAGGCGTTGAAGGTGCGGGGGGCACCGGCCATCGGCATGGCCGCCGCTTTCGCTCTCGCTGTATGGGCCAATCGTACCTCAACAACCAATTTGACTGATTTCTTGGCATCGTTGCGGCGGGAGCGCGATTATCTGGCTTCATCCCGCCCCACGGCAGTCAATCTGTTCTGGGCGCTGGATCGGGTCGTCGCCAGAGCGGCAACGGCTACCGACGTGGCCGAAGCCCGGCAACTGATAGAAAATGAAGCGCTCGCCATTCAAAAAGAGGACGAGGATGTGTGCAGACGCATCGGCGAACACGCTTTGTCGCTTATGAACGATGGGGATACCATTCTCACCATCTGCAATGCAGGGGCGATTGCCACTGCCCGTTACGGCACGGCCCTGGCCCCACTTTATCTGGCTAAAGAACGCGATATCCACTTGTCGGCTTATGCCTGTGAAACGCGTCCCTTGTTGCAAGGCAGCCGCCTGACCGCGTGGGAATTGCAACAAGCGGGAGTAGATGTCACCCTGATCAGCGACAGCATGGCCGCCCACACGCTGGCCACCAAACCGATCTCCGCTGTCATCGTCGGTTGCGACCGAGTGGCGGCCAACGGGGATACTGCCAACAAAATCGGCACACTGGGGTTGGCGATTCTGGCCAAAGAATTCGGTGTCCCGTTTTATGTCGCCGCTCCCTTGTCCACGATCGACCTCGAGACGGCAACAGGGGACGCCATCCCGATTGAGGAACGCGCACCGGAAGAGATCACCCATTTTCACGGCCATCCGGTCGCTCCCAGCGGCACCAACGTGTTCAATCCGGCTTTTGATGTAACACCGCACCGCTATATCAGCGCCATCATCACAGAAAAAGGGATCGTGCGCGACAACTATCAGGAAGCTTTGGCCAAGTTAAAACAATCTGAACCTGCTTTAAAATAACCAATCCCCCCGGCACCCTTGGGGGGATTTACGTTTTTGTCGGCGGTATGGTGAATTCATCCCTTTGACCCGATGAACCTACGCGCATTCTCAATGAGCGCCCGGCGCAACGGTTCGCTCTCCTCACCGCGGAGGATGGCCAGTTCGTCCAATACCCGTTCCAGCATGCGAGGATGGGTGCGCATTCCCGCCCAAGGCCCGTCATGCGGCCAAGGCCCATCCGTTTCAAGCAATATGAGGTGGCGTGGGTAGGCAGTCGCGATTTTCCGCGTTTCTTCCTTATACAATAGATCCGGTGTGAAAGAAACGTAGATTCCCCTCTCCGCCAGTTGGCACAATGTGTTTACGTCGGTCTTCAGCCAGTGAAACTGCACGTTGGGAAGCGAATAGCGGTCAAGGTAAGACAAAATCGTCCGCACATCTTCCCTCACCCCGTGCAAAACAACTGGCTTGTGCAAACGTTCAGCCAAGCGAAGCCATTGGTCCAGCGCCGACAGATATGTATCCTCATTCCAGTCCATCCCTTGGGCAAGTCGTTCTCGCCGCAGATAATAAGGCAGGCCGATTTCCCCAATGGCGTCGATCTCCTGCTGTTTCTCTTCAATCCAAGCCATGAAAGCTTCCTGCTCCGTCATAGGTTGCTCAGGGTGGAAACCGCATGCAGCATACACTTTTTCTGGACATCGCTTTTTCAAAGCCAAGGTTCGGCGCGAGGAAGCATGATCCATGGACACGGCGATCATCCCCACAAGGGAGGGATCGGCGCACATGGTAGCTATTTCATCGTCATCATATTTTTCAAGGTGGATATGGGCGTCAAACAACATTGGTTTGGCTCCTTTGGGTTGTCTCGTCTCTGTCAGTTGTTCCCGGTACCTAGACCACATTGTGAAAACACCCCTTGGCGGGAAACCAAGGGATGTTTTGCCATGCACTTAAAAATCGAAGTTGTCTGGGTCGGGACCGAAGCGATGGTGTTTGTCCAAGGCATCGATGTGCGCCATGTCCTCCGCACTCAATTCAAAGTCAAACACATCGGCATTCGCTTTAATCCGTTCGGGGTTAACCGATTTCGGAATGGTGACCACGCCATGTTGCAAATCCCAACGCAACACGATTTGAGCGGGGGTTTTGCCGTATTTCTCCGCCAATTCTTGCAGAAGCGGGACACGGAACACCTCCCCTTGCATCAACGGACTCCACGCCTCCAACTGGATGCCTGCCTGTTTGCAGAAAGCCCGCAACTCCGTTTGCACCAAGTACGGATGAAACTCAACTTGGTTTACCATCGGCTTCACTTCGCAATCAGCCATCAAATCTTCCAGATGGTGAACTTGGAAGTTGCTCACTCCAATCGCCCGTACTTTCCCGTCCTTGTACAATTTCTCCAACGCTTTCCATGTCTCTTTGTACTTTCCTTTTACCGGCCAATGAATCAAATACAAGTCAACATAATCCAGTCCCAACTTGGTTCGGCTTGCTTCAAACGCTTGTAGCGTGGACTCATACCCTTGGTCGGCATTCCACACCTTGGTAGTGATAAACAACTCTTCACGGGGAACTCCTGCCGCTTTGATCGCCGCACCGACACCCGCTTCATTTTGGTACACCGCGGCGGTATCGATGCTACGGTAACCCGCTGCGATTGCGGACTTAACCGCATTTTCCACTTCTTCTCCCTCTTTTGCTTTCCATACGCCTAGGCCGAACCAAGGCATTTTCACTCCATTATGTAATACGGTCGCATCAGATAAATGTTTCATCAGCAAAACCCCCGTTTCAGATTCCTCTGCGAAGGGAGAACCCCTCTATTACCATTTAAACATAAGGTACTGGAAAAAAGAAAGTTCCCAAAAACACATTCTATTTATTCATGCTTTTTATTCATCCTTGCATTGACAGTCCCCTTTTTCTCTCCTATAATTACTTTAACGCTTTTTAGCTTATACGCTTTTTAGCGCTAAAGTATTTTGGGAGAGGAAAGATTATGAACATACCCGCTCATTTACAACCTTATGTCGCCAAGCAGCAGTACCAACGTTACACTCCAGTCAACCAGGCTGTTTGGCGATACGTGATGAGACAAAACCGCCACTTTTTTCAGCATACCGCCCACCAAGCATATGTGAGTGGCTTGCAAAAAACCGGCATTGATATAGAACAAATCCCCAGCGTCGAGAAAATGAATGCCTGTTTGAAACCGTTTGGCTGGGGAGCCGTTCCCATCAACGGCTTAATTCCTGGTGTGGCCTTTTTTGATTTTCAAGCTCGTGGCCTGTTGCCGATTGCCACAGAGATCCGCACGCTGGAACACATACAGTACACGCCGGCTCCCGATATCATTCACGAATCGGCGGGCCATGCGCCGATCCTGTCCGACGAAAAATATGCCGACTATGTCAAACGGTTCGGACAAATCGGCGCCAAGGCATTGGCGAACCGAGAAGAACATGAGGTGTTTGAAGCGACGCGGCACTTGACGATCGTGATGGAAGATCCCCGTTCCACCCCTGACATCATCGCTGACGCGGAACAGGCGTTGCAAGAGAGAATCGCCGCGGCGACAGAGGTTTCCGAAGCGACCCAAATCGGCCGCCTGTACTGGTGGACGGTGGAATACGGCTTGATAGGCGACTTAAATAATCCCAAAATCTACGGCGCCGGACTGTTATCCTCCATCGGCGAAGGCCGGTCCTGCCTCTCCCCGGAAGTGACCAAGCTTCCTTTTTCTTTGGAAGCATGTATTCAAACCGATTACGATGTCACCAAACCACAACCGCAACTGTTTGTCTGTCGGGATTTCGATGAACTTAGTGAAGCCGTTGAGCGCTTCGCTGATCGGATGGCCTTTCGGGTTGGAGGCACCGCCAGCTTGCAAAAAGCAGTGCGTTCCGCCCATCTGGCCACCGCCGAATTTAATTCAGGCCTGCAGGTAAGCGGCGTCTTTACTGAATTGATCTATGACGAACAAGGAGAAGCGATCTACTTGCGCACTGCCGGACCAACCGCCCTTTCCTTTGAGGGGTGCACCTTGCCCGGCCATGGAAAAGCGACGCACTGCGACGGCTTCGGTGCACCGATTGGCCATGTGCGCGATCTGCCCTGTCCGTTGGAAGAGATGACTTCTGACCGCTGGGCCAACGACGGGTGGTCGCCCGGCACTGAGCTGGAGCTTCATTACACCAGTGGCATTAAGCTCAAAGGCATCCTAAAAGACGCCATCTTCCGCAACGGCCGTCTGATTCTGCTGTCATTTGAGCAATGTTCCGTCATGCGCGGTGACCACCTCTTGTTCCATCCCGATTGGGGAACTTACGATTTAGCCATCGGTAGCCACATCACGTCCGTATACGCTGGCGCGGCTGATCCAGAAACCTATTTTGCCGATGAAGTGAGCGCCGCCATCGAAGGAGAAGACGATCCTGCCCCCGCCTTGTCCACATTGGATCACCTCTATCAAGCCGTTCGCGAAGTCCGCGAAGGACAGCGGGACATCCATTCCTTAAGCAATATCATGGAGATGCTGGATCACCATTATCCCAAAGATTGGTTGTTGCGTCTGGAGATATTGGAGATCGTCTCCGAGCACCAGATCAAACCTTGGGTCACCCGCTTGCGGGAACAACTGGACACCTTGCGGGAAGCCAATCCCGCCCTGGATTCGCTGATTCAAAATGGCATCACTTTGATCGATTGCCCGGTAGTGTCGAAGCGATAACCCTCTTTTTTAACCCGCCACAAGTCATTTGGGCGGGTTCTTTTTTAGATTGCCCCCGTCCCGTATTTGTGGTTAGCTAGGAGAAAAAGCATGACAACGGATGGGAGTGGCAATGGATTATGGCACATGTAATAAAACAACTCTCCCGCCTGATTGTTCCTTTTGCTTATGAAGCCACCGAAGCAACGTTGGCCCTGGAGCAAAGTAAATGGTGGGAGCCGAAAGACTTACATATGAATCGTCTGTTCACTCATATTGAAAAATTGGTATCAACCGAATCATACCCGTTTGTGATCGGCAAGCGCTATCACCTCACGAAAGAGGGGCGCCAAACGCATGGCCTGCCGCCCGGAACAAATCATTATTTGACTTTTGCCAATGGATTCATGCCGGACATCAAACTCACCATTAACCAGGTGGAATGCACCCTCTTCGAGAGCAATGTCGGTTTTTTGACTTTGGACATCCATTACCCCAAACAGACTGACATCCACCGGCTGATCGAAGCCAACCATCAATTGAAAAAGTTGTACAACAGCAAAATGCGCCTCGTCTATCTGCTGAAGGGGGAACAAGTGGAACTCCATCTGCGCGAGCTGACCCAACAACTGCTCGCTCCCCTGAAAGTAACCACCTTCTTTGAAGCAAGCCACTTGAATGCCCCGTTTCAAGCACTGGTCTTTCAATCCTATCTGTTGGATGAACCATTGTTAGAAGAGGAAGTTGGGCCGCTTCTGTTTTGGATGCGTCGCACCTATACCGACAGTTACAGCCCGAACAAGCAGGATGAGCACCCTCATGGCAATCCCGAAGTTTTGCAATTGTACGCCAACAGCTACTGGGGCATCTCCTTGGAGGGTTGCGCCAATCTGGCCTTTATCGGCAACCACCCTCAGAACGAAAAATATTTCAAGATGAATTACCTGCCCCATGTGAAATCTACTTACTTTTATCTCTATCTGCTGAGCCTGCACCAACGTTACGCCTTATTGCACTTCTCCATGCTGGCTTCCGAATCGCTGCTCAGTGGTACCAGCACAACCGATCACAACTTGTCGCTACACCAACGGATGGAACAGTATCTGCAAGATGCCCGGCTCATCACCGAGTTGAAAGAGAAAATCATCTTGTTCAAATTGCGGTCGGTCTTCAAGCAGGTGTCTAATACCTCCCACCACACGGCCGTGTACAACCTTTTTCAGACCAATCTACACATTGACCAGTTGCTGGGAGAACTGCATTTTGAACTGGATTCTCTGTCGCAGATGGTTCAATTGAAGGAACAAAAGCGAAGCCAATTGCAAGAGGAGGCAGCCAAACAAGAAAAAGAGCGTGAAGAAGACTTGAAAACGCGTTTCAACACCTGGGTGGTTGTACTATCCTTCGCCTTTGTCCTCGTTTCAACCATCGCTGACGGTTTGAGCATCTTTGAAAAATTTGCCGGCTCCGGCCTGCCCACTGTCGGTAGCGCAGAGTTTGTCTGGTTTTGCGTCCTGTTCCTCCTCATTCCCGCCACCGCCTTGGGCTTTGTCGCGTGGTTCTTGGTACGGCTGATGAAAAAAAGCAAACGAACCTGAATGGGTTCGTTTGCTTTTGACTTATAAATGCCACTCTTCTCAATCTCTTCCAAATTTCACAAAAGGTTGGCAGGAAATATTTCCATATGCGCGAAAATAAAATATCTAATTCTGTATCAGATTCATTTCTGACTCAAGTATAGTCCTTATCCCGTCCCCAACAAATACTACTTGACTATTTGTTGAATAAACTTTCGCAATTCGATCTTTTCTTTATCTATTATGTATAATAAGGTGGTCTTATTTTGCTATTTATTACAATACCTTTTCCAGGAATGTTTGCAACTCATTCACAAAATAGGGACGGCACGATTTCATCCCAGAAAGGTGATAGCAGTGGAAGGAAAACAGCTCGGCGGGAGGTATGAAATTCTCCATCTCTTGGGCGAAGGCGGGATGGCGGTCGTATACAAGGCCAAGGATCATCATCTCAACCGCGATGTAGCAATTAAAATCATGAATCAAAAGTTGCACGAAGGCGAACCCGCAATTAAGCGATTTATTCGCGAAGCTCAGACAGCAGGAAAGTTTTCCCACCAAAACATCGTCAATGTATTCGACATCGGCAACGAAGACAACTTATACTACATGGTCATGGAGCTGATCGAAGGACCCACCCTCGGCGATCTGATTGAAGAACGAGGCCCCCTGCCTGCCAAGGAAGCGATTTCCATCGTGATGCAAATTTGCGACGGCTTGGCCCACGCCCACAAGCATGGGATTATCCACCGGGACATCAAGCCGCACAACATCATGGCGACGGCCGACGGAACTTACAAGATCACCGACTTTGGAATTTCTCGTTTGCTAAGTGCGGCAACACAATACACAAAAACGGGCACCGTGATGGGCTCGGTCCATTATTTCTCGCCGGAGCAGGCTTGCGGGCAAGAACTCAACTACTCCTCAGACTTGTACTCGCTGGGGATTGTCCTGTATGAATTGGTCACAGGTGACGTCCCCTTTGATGCAGACCAATCAGTGGCCATCGCGCTAAAACACCTGCAACATCCCGTACCAGACCCACGCGGCAAAAACCAAGCCTTGCCGGCAGCGTTATGCGATATCATCTACAAAGCACTGGCGAAAAAACCGGAAGACCGTTACCAATCAGCAGAAGAATTCAAGCAAGCCCTGCAACAAGCCTTGACCGCCCCGACACGCGCGCTGGCGCTTCCGATCAACAGGGGAGAAAGCGCTGAAGACCAACCGCTCGTTTCGGCGACGGTGGCAACAACCAAGCCGAGCAAATTTTTCCGGTTTGCGCTGATGGGGATTATCCCCCTTTTCCTCATCTCAGGCTTTGTCTATTTCAATGTAAGCGGCGAAAAAGCGCTCCAAAAGCCGCAAACTGGGCAAGTACCTCCTCCTGAGCCCAACGAACAGGCATTGCAAAACGTCAAGCCGGAAGCAACAGCATGGAAGGAAAAAAACAGTGGCCACAAGGAGCAAAGTAAGCAAACAGAGGTCGACGAACCAGTGCCTGTCCTGCAGGACCCTGATCACGACACTGTGAAAGAAGAACCCGCAAACGAAGGACCGCACGGTCAAGAACCCGGACAAGAGAAGCCGCAAGTGCCACAAGAGCCGGCGCCAGTTGCATACGTGGTCATTGTCGATCGGTTCGCGGAGCAAGCTCAAGCCGATGAATGCGTCAAATCTTTAAATAGCAAGGGAATTCCGGCCCATTATTACGAAAAGAACGGTGATGCGGGCACCGTCTATGTGGTCTCGGCCGGCGAATTTGACGATGAAGAATTGGCCAATGCCCGCGCAGAAGATGTAAGAAACGCTGGATACCCCAACACGAAAGTAACCAGGAGAAGTTAATATTTCCTATACTATTCACAAAATGAATAATATTATATAATAGCCCTGACTACTTTTCATTTCACATCACTGTATAAGGGGCAGGTAAGATGAACGTTATCCAAAATTGGTCCAATATCAGTGAAGGAGACGCATTGGTGTTCAACGGCCAGGTCGAAGCCGGCAAAGCAATCAAGGTTTGGATTCCAGGCGTTGCGCCCTGCATCAACTACGTCTACGATATCACCGTGGAAAGGATCGGCGGTGGAAAAATCACCAAAACACTGACCAAGACAGCAAATGCCGTCACATTCACCAACATGATCGCTGGTGATTACCGATTCTATATCCGTAGCATGAACAGTGAAAGCGTGCTCACGATGTACCAAATCACCTACAACTACTAGGGCGTGTCCGATACATAGGCCAGCGGCTCTACCTTTGTTTCCCATTCGCTTCACACGTATAAAATCGCTCATTGGGAAAGGGATGCCGTCTCTTCTACCGGCCAACTTGTTTCGCCACATATGCCCGCACCTTCTCCCATAATCATGGTATAACGGAACATCTGCAAACCTTAATCGAATCGTTCTTTTACGGTTCGATTATTTTTTTGGTTTAGAAAAATCGGGGCTAAAAGCGGTTTCATGCAGATTTATCCATTCTTCGTGAATATACTTCCATATCCTTCTGTTGACTAACCGGTAGATAATCATTTAAAATCTGTGATGAGAAAAGATTATGTTTTTGTATAAAATTTTTTAAAATCCTTTTCCCGAGCGCAGTGGCAAACATCTCTGGAAAATAAAACATCTTTTCTTTTTTTGTACCTAAATTCAATCAATTCACGGAATAAAAACACCTGGAGCCGCAGATCAGATGCATTGATTGAGGATTGGAGATGAAACAAACATTTACAACTGCAAGTATCCTTGTTTTTTTTAGACTTTTTGTTTCCATTATTTGCTTTAATTCGCGAGTCTATCACACATTAACTCGTGTGATTAGATAAATTCTTTTTACATTAAAGATCATACTAATCTTATCATGCATCGATAGTTGAAGGAGGACTACTAATGAACACAGCTACGAAGCTGGATTCATCTGGCTCGCCGCAAGCGGCTCGTAAAAAACACCCACCTGGACTATACCTGCTCTTTTTCACAGAGATGTGGGAGCGATTCAGTTATTATGGCATGCGTGGCCTATTAATCCTTTATTTGACAAAAACATTTATCAGCGGTGGGCTGGGATTTAGTGAAGCAGTCGCCGCTAGCATCTACGGATTCTTCACCGGTGCGGTGTACTTCACTCCGCTCATCGGCGGCTGGCTGACCGACCGTTTCATCGGCAAACGCTTGGCCATCACCATCGGCGGGGTTACGATGGCGTTGGGTAACCTGGCTTTGTTCGTATCGCAAACAAAAGCCGCCCTGTTTCTGGGCTTGGGCTTGCTCATAATCGGAAACGGCTTCTTCAAGCCAAACATCTCCACCTTGGTTGGGGAATTGTATGATGACAAAGATGAGCGCCGTGATGCCGCCTTTACGATCTTCTACATGGGGATTAACTTAGGGGCATTTTTCGCTCCGCTCGTTTGCGGATTTTTGGCTGAAGACTTCTTCAAAACAACCGTGAACGGCGTCGAAGTATTCGGCTTCAAATATGGGTTCCTGGCTGCTGCCATCGGTATGATTATCGGACAAATCATCTTTAACATGCTAGGCAACCGTTACCTTGGCGACTTGGGCAAAAAGCCAAATGTGAAAGCGGCAACCGTGGACAAGAAGCAAGTGAGCAACGCACCGCTGACCAAACAAGAAAAGAATCGAACTTGGGCCATCATCATCATTACCTGTTTTGTTGTATTTTTCTGGGCCGGGTTTGAACAAGCCGGCACGTCCCTGTCCTTGTATACGGAAAAATTCGTGGACAGAGAAGTGTTTGGTTGGACCATCCCCGTATCTTGGTTCCAATCAGTGAACCCCTTGTTCATTATCTTGTTGGCGCCGCTGGTTTCGATGCTCTGGATCAAGCTGGCACGATCCAAACGCGGCGATTTGCCCGTACCGATCAAAATGGGCTTGGGCATGATCCTGTTGGGTACCGGATTTATCATCTTGGCTATCGCTGTATTGCAAACCGGTAGCGATGAGACCAACATCGTAGTCAAAGCAAACCTGCTGTTTATCGTGATGACTTATTTGTTCCACACCTTGGGCGAACTGTTCCTATCGCCGATTGGCTTGTCGATGGTCAGCCGCATCGCCCCTGTCAAATTGGCATCTTTGCTGATGGGTGTATGGCTGGCTAGCACCGGTATCGCCAATATCGTCGCGGGCCAAGTAGCGGCACTCACCGCAACGCTCGGTTATTTGGAAATCTTCAGCGTAATCGGCGGGCTGGCAATCTTCTTCGGCCTTGTTCTCATGTTGGTATCCAAAAAGCTGACCCGCATGATGGCTTAATCCATCGCACCAGGGCGTGTCTGATGAACAGGCCAGACATGCCCTCATCATCCCTGCTTTGCGGGGATGATTTTTTTATATAAAAAAAGAGTCGCCAACGCGCTCCTTTTCAACCTTCCATTCAGATGAACAATCCGGCGATCGTTGCCGATAAGATTGACGCCAGTGTAGAACCATACAACAATTTCAAACCGAATTTCGCAACGACATCCCCCTGCTTCTCATGAAGTGCTTTGACCGCACCTGTAATAATGCCGATCGAGCTGAAGTTGGCAAAGCTAACTAAGAAAACGGATACGATGCCCGCCGTGCGCGGGGAGACCTGCCCTGCAATCTTCTTGAAGTCAAGCATAGCCACAAATTCATTTGTAACCAGTTTAGTAGCCATGATGCTTCCCGCTTGGATTGCCTCCGACCACGGCACTCCCATCAACATGGCGATCGGAGCGAAAATGTATCCCAACACGGTTTGAAATGAAATGGTGAACACGGTTAAAAACAGGGCATTGATTAACTGGATCAACCCGATGTACCCAATTAGCATAGCAGCGACGATAATAGCCACTTTAAACCCGTCCATGACGCTTTCACTGATATTCTCAAACAGATTTGACTCTCGTTCATGCTCAATGGCCAAATCTTCTTCATTCTCCAAGTCATACGGGTTGATGATGTTTGCAACAATCAATGCCGAGAAAATATTAATCACAATGGCCGTCACCACGAACCGAGGCTCAATCATCGTCATATAGGCGCCAACAATCGCGATGCTGACCGCACTCATCGCAGAAGTGCACAGCGTGTACAACCGCCGCTCGGAGACGGAACCGATCTGGTTCTTGGTCGTCAAAAAAACCTCCGACTGCCCCAAGATCGCGGATGACACGGCGATATAATTTTCCAGTTTGCCCATGCCATTGATTTTGTTTAATCCTAGCCCAACATATTTAATGATAAAAGGAAGGATACGGTAATAACTCAAAATACCGATCAACACAGAGATGAACACGATGGGGAGCAGCACATCCAAAAAGAAAGTGGATATGCCTTTGTTTTCCAATCCACCAAACACAAAATCCACCCCACTCACCCCGATGCTCATCAAGCGTTCAAATCCTCGGGAGATGGCGGATATCAAAGAAATCCCAATTTTGGTGTTTAACAAGATAAAGGCAAGAACCACTTGCACAACCAACATAGTGAGAATGGGCCTGTATTTAATCCCCCTGCGGTTAAAACTGATCAACCTTCCCAGTACATACACCAACAACAACCCCGTCAACGAAAACAGAATCGACACGGTTCATTCCTCCATAACTTGACGCCTTTTTATCGTCGGGGTTATTTTCACCAAAGAAACCTTCTAAGATTCTAAAAAAGAAGGTGATCCAAATCGGATCACCTCTCTTAATCAGATGCATTACTTTTGTACTCTAAAATATCCCCAGGTTGGCAGTCCAAAGTCTTACAAATCGCATCCAACGTTGATAATCGAATCGCTTTTGCCTTTCCAATTTTCAATATAGACAGATTGGCCATCGCGATGCCTACCCTCTCGGACAGTTCCATGACACTCATTTTTCTTTCAGCCAGCATGACATCAATGTTGATGATTATTGCCACTTTATTACCTCAGATGATTAAGTCATTTTCCGATTTGATCTCAACAGCTTCGTGTAAAAGTCTTTGTAGAACAGCAGTGAACACGGCGATGACCATCGAAGCAAAAATGGGAACCAAGTCGATGAGGATAAGACCGGGAGCATCGTCTTTCTATGCTAAGAGGTAAACAAATGGCTCCCTCTCTCGCAGGCATCCGAAAAACATCCCTTGCCATATACAGAAAAATTCGATATGTTGGGAGTAGCAGGCGTGACGTTCGGTTGAACAGCAGCTGCCCATTAGTGTGATCGGTGTTCAAAAGGTTGTGAACCCCTTCACTTCAAGCGCTGGACCGGTCTTGTCAGCAAGCAAGCGGAAACAGGATGAACGGTTGAAACGAACATTACCAAGTGCCTTGGATTGATGAAGGAAATGTGATGAAAAGGAAGCCCAAGAGTTAAAAACACAGATGGGGGCGAGTCACCGTCCTTTTTTTATTGTGTTTTCAGATTTTCTATTCAAGGTAGAAAGTTTCTTATTTCACATTTCTATTGTTATCTACTGTATAATGAATATATTATCTGATCTCTTTCAATTCATTCGTGTTTTATTCTTTGTCCATTGCTTCACATTTATCTGACTTGGAACGAAACTACTTTTAGGGGAAGATCGCAATGAGCAACATGCCGAAAAAAACAGACGTTATCTTGATTGGTGCCGGAATCATGAGCGCGACACTGGGAGCATTGCTGAAAGCGTTAGCACCTGAATGGGAAATCAAAGTGTTTGAGAAGCTCGCAAAGGCAGGAGAGGAAAGCTCAAATGAATGGAACAATGCGGGTACGGGTCATGCTGCATTGTGTGAGCTCAACTATACCTCTGAAAAGCCTGACGGTTCGATTGATGTTAGCAAAGCGATAAAAATCAATGAACAGTTTCAGCTCTCCCTGCAATTTTGGTCTTATCTGGTAAAAAGCAACCTGATTTGCAATCCAAAAGACTTTATCATGCCTATCCCTCACATGAGCTTCGTGCAAGGGGAAAAGAATGTTGCCTTTTTGAAAAAACGGTTTGAAGCGCTTACAGCCTATCATCAATTTCAAGGGATGGAATTTTCCGATGACCCTAAAAAACTAAAAGAATGGATTCCACTCGTCATGGAAGGCCGCCAACCGAAGGAACCCATCGCGGCGACGAGAATTGAATCAGGCACAGATGTTAACTTTGGCGCTTTGACACGCATGTTGTTTGAGCATTTAAAGAACGAAAACGTCGAGGTTCACTACAAGCATCAAGTAAAGAATATCAAACGCGCCGGTGACCGTTTGTGGGAAGTCAAAGTACGTAATCTGGAAAGTGGCAAAGTCGAACGCCATACCGCCAAATTTGTCTTTATCGGAGGCGGGGGCGGAAGCTTGCCACTGCTACAGAAAACCGGTATTCCTGAGTCAAAGCGGATCGGAGGGTTCCCGGTAAGCGGGCTGTTCATGGTATGTAACAACCAAGAAGTAGTTGAACAGCATCATGCAAAAGTGTATGGCAAAGCAAAAGTTGGCGCTCCCCCCATGTCGGTTCCGCATCTTGACACAAGATATATCGACAACAAAAAAACCTTGTTGTTTGGGCCGTTTGCCGGCTTCTCACCCAAGTTTTTAAAAACGGGTTCCTATTTTGACTTGATTGGCTCCATCAAACCGAACAACATCTTAACCATGCTGGCGGCTGGCGTAAAAGAGATGGCCTTGACGAAATACCTGATCCAGCAATTGCTGTTATCGAACGAACAGCGCATGCAAGAACTGCGCGAGTTCATTCCTGACGCTAGAAGTGAGGATTGGAACATTATCGTGGCCGGCCAACGCGTGCAAGTAATCAAAGATACCGAGACTGGAGGCAAAGGCACTCTTCAATTTGGCACGGAAGTCGTAAGTTCTGCCGATGGTTCGATCGCCGCCCTGCTCGGCGCTTCACCAGGCGCTTCGACAGCCGTTCACGCCATGCTGGAGGTATTGCAAAAATGCTTCCCGCAACAAATGAAAGAATGGGAACCCAAAATCAAAGAAATGATTCCCTCTTATGGCATATCGCTCGTCGACAACCCAAAACTTCTCCAAGAAATTCGCACTGAAACATCACAAACGCTTGGCCTGAGCAAAAAAATACCGGTCTTTAGTTAGTCCATCAGACACCAGAACAATGGCCCTATGGACATCACAGACAATACCCATCTGACTAGTCAGTCCTCATGGCATATTTTTTCGCAAACAGAAAAGAAAATGGCATAAAATTAAGCGCCCTACCTCTGGTAAGGCGCTTTCTAGTTGGTCCGCTCCAACGTGGATGGGTCATAAAACCTATGCCGTTCTTCCAACACTTCCTGGGCAAATCCCCTCACTCCCGCTTCTTTCCCGACCGATAATACTCATGCAACAACTTGATCAACGCCCGCTTTTCGATCCGTGACACATATGAGCGCGAGATCCCCAACGCTTTGGCTATCTCCCGTTGCGTTTTCTCTTCCTCGCCATTTAAGCCAAACCGGCAGCAGATCACTTCTTGCTCCCGTTTGTCTAAGATGTGAAGATGCGAATAGATATTATCCCGTTCAATCTTCAACTCCACGGAATCCACCACTTCATCCTTATCTGACCCCAAAATATCAACGAATGTGATTTCATTCCCTTCCTTGTCTGTGCCAATTGGATCATGCAATGACACATCCTTGCGCGATTTCTTCAGGGACCGCAAAAACATCAAGATTTCATTTTCAACACACCGGGCTGCATAGGTGGCCAACTTGGTGCCCTTGCCTGATTGGTAAGACTCGATCGCTTTGATCAAACCGATGGTGCCGATGGAAATCAAATCTTCATTGTCTTCACCGGTGTTTTCAAACTTTTTCACAATATGCGCCACCAAACGCAGATTGTGTTCAATCAGCTTGTTTCTTGCCTCCTGATCTCCTTGGGCCAAGCGCTGCAAGCATTCTGCTTCTTCTTTTTCTGATAAGGGCTGCGGAAAGGCATTGTTTTTAATATACGAAACAAAGGCGATCATTTCTTTGATCACCATCGCCACGGCTGTGAAAAGTCCAAACAATCCACTCCACCTCCACCCGATCGTAAGCGCAGACCATACTACCTTATGACAAATTGGGCTTTTGGGTTCCTGTTCCATTCACCACTGTTATGTATATGTTTAACGGTTATTGTCCTATCTCCACAGGATAGCACTCCCTTAATTAGTAAAAACAATGGAACGGCGAATGAATACCTTCTACACATAGTTAGATACCTACAAACGAATCAAACGATAAAAAAGCCCCACTCCCTCCTCATCGAAAATCCTGTTTTTCCACCGCCGATGAGTGAAAAGAGTGGGGCTATTTGTTAACCACTTAAAAGAAATTTGACCTAACCTTTCGCTTATACTCTAACCAGATTCGTTATAACTGTGAAGCACTTTTCCCAAATGCTCAATAAACAACTCCTTTGAACAAAATACTTCTTCATCTAATAAGGAAACCCGAATCTCACCATCAGGAAAATGTGGATCAAAATCAAATTCATCAAAGCCACGGCCGACATTTTCTTTCATACATTCATAAACCTCTTTTAACTCCCTTACCGTTAATATCTCTGTATCCAATCCAATTAAAACAATTCTCCAAGCAGCGGAAACATCGGGATCAGCGGGTTTTAATTCTTGAGCCAATTCATCAAACGTTTTCACCTCTTTCTCCATATTTAAGATAACTTGATGTAATGAGAAATAAACAGAAAATGCCAATGCCTGCCGTCAAAAACAATCAAATCAAACCGCCTCAAACCCCTTATAAACACTGGGTTTTTCTTTTTAGTTTACGAAACCTAACTTTCGTAAATCAATACGCGTCTATATGTTAGGTCACAGATCGGCTGAGGCTATAGCCATCCAGCCCTGTTTGGTATCTTCTGATCGAATTTGCCACAAATCATCACACCCAGCTTGCATAAGCAATCAATCTGTTCATCAATGACATGCCATAATCAGCAGGTCATTAGAACGGACTCCATTGGCTACGTCGCGATAAACCATAAACCAACCGTATCGATATTTTACTCAATAACAATAATTCAAAGTCAGCAATCGACGATACTACACGCTCATTTCCAAGAGCACTGCACTCCTGAAAAAAGTGTACACCACACTCATTCTATTGATCCGACGATGCCGAAAACCGTTTTGCGCTTATCTCGGTACGGGGCAAATCGACACCAGCCGCGGCGCCGATTTGCTCGCTGCCACGGGGAAGCGAAAACAACCTCTTCATTGCCACCAGCGCTTTTTTTGCATCCACGCCAGAAGTTCGAATAGTGACAGGACCTTTAATAATTCCCGACACCAACACGCACATGCTGAGTAAGCTTTTGGCATTGATAGAAATTTGATTCGCTTCAATGACTATATAGCAATCATATTGATCTGCTTTTTCCACAAAGCGGATCACTTCCAGTAAGCTGATTTTTGACGGGATTTGACAAGCTGTCACATATTCCGTCATGTCGGCCGCCTCCTCTCTGTTCCTACATCCCGCTGTCATCTAACATTCATTTCCAATTGTTGAAAGATTCTCTAACCGCACGTTTTTTCCTGTCACTTCATTATGTCATAATGGTTTCAATTCACTCTATAATCATGTCATATTATGTTACACAAAACGCATTTCAACATTTATTTATGTGAGATAATCTAACAAAAATAACCTGAAGCTGACTGGTTTTATGTTAAAGTGAATATGAGGTGAGCGGCTTATGTCTTACAAAGATCGCAAAGTCATCAATATCGGAACGGTTAGCGAGATGACCGGGCTGTCCGTCAGACAAATCCGCTATTATGAAGAACGACAATTAATCTTTCCTGAGCGGACAAAAGGCGGGACGCGAAAGTTTTCCTTTTCGGATATTGAGAAGTTGATGGATATTGCCAACCACATAGAAGACGGACTGCAAACAGT
The DNA here is from genome assembly GCF_004343255.1 of Laceyella sacchari. GTDB lineage: Bacteria > Bacillota > Bacilli > Thermoactinomycetales > Thermoactinomycetaceae > Laceyella > Laceyella sacchari. The sequence goes on from NZ_SMDD01000003.1 coordinate 446,276, forward strand.
GGAAATCAAACGAATGGAAAACCAGCGGAAGCACCGTCAGCTGAGAAATCAAATGATCCGGGGCCAAATCAACGCCGCATTCGGCATGCGAAAATGAAGTGCAACTTAACTTACCAGCAGACGCGATCTAAAAGAAGCAGCCGGATGCCATGCTCCAGCTGCTTCTTTGAGGATTTACAAACACAAATAAGCAAATATTCAATAATTAAATGATTGATATCTGGTTTGAATAATAAAGATGTCTGAGGAAAGACAGACCTTATCTATTTTCTTGGTATGATCGGCAGAATAATGGAAGAAGGATGTTCTGCATCATGATAAATGGTTTGCCGAGCGATCACAACATCTGCAGCCTGATCTTCACCCGGATTTCTGCCAGTGTTAGGATTCCGGTCCCAACGCGGGAAATTGCTGCTCGTTATATCCAAGCGAATGCGATGTCCTTTTTTGAAGAGATTGCTGGTTGCCCATAAATCGATTTCATATAAGTAAACTTTTCCAGGCTCGATTAAGCTAGGAGCCTCTCCTTTAGCAACATTGCGATAACGGGCACGAATAATGCCATCAGTCAGATTTTGGGCATACCCATCGGGATGAACATCAACTAATCGTGCAACAAAGTCGGTGTCTAAGGCACTTGAGCTTGCCCACAGTTTCACTTTCACTGGCCCTGTTACTTCTATGTCTTCTTCTAATACGGGAGTGGTATAAACCAATACGTCATCGCGTGATTCGATCTCTCGCTGATCCATTGCACCGCTAGAAATGTCAGGAGGCATCATGATCGCACCGCCTTTCGTGATGACCGGATTCAAGGGATCATACGTATAATGATCGGCCGCCTCTTGATCGGGTGCGATTGTACTAAGTACGCCATCACCCAGAAGCGTATTGGCATGTCCTTGGCTGTGCAAGTAATACGGAGTATAAATAGTCCGAGCAAGCGGCCACTCATATTCATCACGCCAAACATTTTCGCCCATCACAAATAACTTGACAGGTGCCTCATTGAGGATACCGGTATCCTTTCCTTTTAAGAAATGATCAAACCATCGCAACTGGAGCCCAACCAAATCCACAACGGCAGCGTTGGCAGCCAATCCAAAGTTCACTTCACCGGCTTGATGACTGTGATCCAAATGCACCCATGGCCCGATGACTAGTTTGCTCTGCCGCGCTTCTGGACTATCGCCTTGGTTACGCATGTGCAAAAAGTTTTCAATGGTTCCTTGCAAGAAGATATCGTACCAACCAGCCACGTTTAGTGTAGGAACCATAAATTTGTCATATTTCCCCTTCAACGATAATGCTTCTACATCTTCTTGAGCCATGCCTCGCTCAAAATGTTGAAGAATGCCTGGAGCTACCTTATTTCGGGCAAAAGGCGCAAAATGTTTCAATGGCAGTGCGTTGATCTCCTTTTTTAGTTGATCAATGTCTGAAATTAACTGCGCCAAAGCAATGGATCGTTCTTGCTCATCGGCATATATTCTTGAGAGCGTGTCCAAATACATTCCTAATTGCCAATAGGACAAAAACCCAAGTTCCAACGCTCCTCCACGGTAGATGAATCCATCATAGGGGTCGCTCCAAGAAAAAGAAGGCGCTGCTGCTTTGAGTTCATGTGGATGATGCAGCATGCCTGCCCACTGTACAAATGCGGAATAAGATTCACCAAACGAACCAATTTTACCATTGCTATAAGGAAGCGTGCTTGCCCAGCGGATGGTCTCAACGGTATCAGAAGCTTCTTGTTGACTGGTCGAAAAAAGCTCCCACTCTCCCTCAGAAGCAAATCTTCCCCTTGTATCTTGAACGATGACCACATATCCCTGACGAACGGCACGAGAAATATCGTATAACCCAAAAGAAACAGGAGGGTTATCTTTATTATACGGATGGCGATGGAGTAGAACAGGCCATTTTCCTTCCTGATTAGGCCGATAAATATTTGCACGCAACACAATCCCGTCTCTCATCTTAACGGGCACATCAAATTCCGAAATCATCTGATAATCAGTCATATTACATGCTCCTTTTTTTGCTTTGTCATTGATGCTTGACTGACTAAAATATTGGCATACTGGTTTATTACATACACCCGGCTCTCAAAATGGGCATCTGACTCTCAGTTACATACCGCAGCTTGTCACCCTCTTCAGTTGATAAATATACTTCTCTGCTTGGCATTTCCGGGCTGATCTGATAGCCGTTCTCCTCAATCCATGATCCCAGATCGATGCTCACTGGCGTATCCACATCCGGTCGGCTGATATGAGTCACCGCCGCAACAGTCAATCCCGGCAATTCCACTGTACGAAAACGTGCGGTATCTTGAAGCTTGCGCGGAATGGGGCAAGCGATTTTTAAATCGATGTTGCTTTCACATTCCGGACAACCATGCCACATCACCATATGGGTGACAGGGAGTGGTAAGTTATTCCACTTTAGATATTCATCAATTTCTTCAAACAGTTCGGGAATACTTGCTCTGCTAGTGGTCTCTTTCAGCGTCGCAACCAATAAGGGCTCCACCTTCTTCACCACAACCTCATACGGAGAAAGACCGTCACTTTGCCGTTCAATTTGTTCAAGTCTCACCTCAATCCGCCTTAAACGCTCCATTTCCGACTGAATCAGCGAGTGAAGTTCTGCTTGCTTAAGACGAAGCATTCCTCGCATTTCAACTGTAGATACGTTGTCTTTCAAGAGCTGTTTGATTTGTTCAAGGGTAAAGCCAAGCTCCTTAAACGCCAGAATCCGATGCAGATCGAGCAACTGTTCGCTCTTGTAGTAACGGTAACCGCTCTGTTGATCCGTGTAGGCCGGTTTTAAAAGTTCAATTTGATCATAAAAACGTAATGTTTTAGCGGGCACTTGGCTTAACTTTGAGAACTCGCTGATCTTAAACATGGGAATAGCTCCTTTCTGTACTAGAAGTATAAACCTTCCATATAAGTGGAAAGTCAAGTAAAAAAATTGCAAGCCGACCACAATCGCCCGTTTGCTACTGCCACCCAATTAAGGGGAATCCACGAAGAATCCATAGGGAATCCTTTATGATTCCCTGACCACGAAGCCCATCGCATCGGTAAGATCGCTGGATAACGATACCGAGATGATGACGGTAAAATAAAAAAAGGTTCCTCACACAAGGAACCTTTCCGGCCAATTGGCCCTCCACATGAACGACAACCGCACCTCACTTCGCTTTTGGCCTCAACTCAATCGGTAGAGTGATTTTCTCCTTAAACACACCACCCACTTCTGCCGTTTGCGTTTGTTGATACGTCGCCGTCCCGGTCGGGGTTGGAATCTCAAATGAGAACTGGGTCAACACAGCATGCAACACGTGGGTTTTCGAATCAATATGTACTTCTCTCTTATAAGATTTCAAACGTATATTTGCTGGATCCACCCGGATGCCCCATCCCCGTAGCTGCGCCAAGGAAGGCTCCAATTCGGCCCGGTCATTGTTTCCTAATATCCCCGCCGCCCGTCCGGGAGGTAACTCCGCAGTGACACGGAAAAATCCATTGGTTTCAACCATGCGAAATGTGGCGCTTTTTTGTTTGACAGCTGCCGCCAATTCAATGAGTGCTTGTGTCGGGTCTTCAACACTTGTCCGCATTTCCGCACGCGTGCCCGTTTTCCACGGTGCATTCCCGGTCTTTAGATATCCTTTATCTCCAATCATCACTAATTGTTCGGATTCGCTTTTTCCAGTGGATGTGATCGTGCCCTGACTTCTCATCGCATAAGGGTCACTGGTCACATTGATCTTGGCTTCATACTGTGACGCCGTTTGCTGTTGATTCCTGGTCAACTTCTCCTGACGTTTGACCTGGTAAGTCCAACCCGCTTCTTTTTTGAGTGTCGTCTGGGTCAATTCCAATATTTCCGCCAATGTCGGCTCGCGCAAAGTAGGGTCTATTTTTCCCCATCCGGTTTTCACATCTTGCCAAGACATGGTACACGCTGATAGTACTATGACCAGTGCGAGGGCTAACACACCCGTTCGTATGACTTGCATAAACGCCTCCCGAAGCATCATGTCTTCGTGTGGTGAGTCCGGCCTCTGGAAAACTGGTAAGGCGCTATTTCATATATATTCGGCCACCCAATTCCAATCACCTTTTCCATTCAATGGGTAATCAACACACTTTTATATAAAAAGATTATACATTAACATAGCAGTTTTTTCTTTTCACATATTTGAACTTTCACTTAGAGTCACAAACATAAAAAGGAGTTGCCTCTGGTGAGTGCAACTCCTTTATCCTGTCATAGCTAGCCGTTTCATCCTTCCACAGAACGAAACATTCCCCACCTTCCCGTTGAAGTAGCTAACCTTATCGGGAAAATGGGTATTGGTTTGGCGTGACAAACGTCCCTGGGCCATGATATTGATTCGGGCCTGGAAACTGATTGGGTTGGGTTGGGTATTGATTGTTGGCAGGTGGGATGGGTAGCGCTTTTTGCGATTGAGGTTGTGCTTGCGCCTGATCCATCTCTTCACTTTCCAAACCTTCCATCCCAAATTCTTCCAATACGCGTTGAACTAATTTTAGCTCATCCGATACCATCTCATCCTGATCTTTCGATTTCAGCAAAAGATTTTGATATTGCAAGAGCGCCTCTTCAATCAAATCTAGTTCAGCCTTTGTCAGATTCACGGTGATCTTCATTGTGTCTACTCCTTTGACTTATCCTTTTAACCTACCTATATGATAATCATAACGACATAACAAAACAACCAGAACACACGCTGGTTGCTTTTATATTCATATAATCTTCTATTTCTTGGCAGATTGCTTCTTTGCTACATGCTCTTTTTCATCGGTAGGTTTCTGTTTAGCGATCTCTTCCATCACTGCTCTAAATACACGCTTGGCCCGTGGATCTTCAGAATCCGAGATATTTCTCAACACAATGGAGATTGCCACTTGTGGCCTCTCGAAGGGGCCGAAGCCGATCATCCACTTGTTATAGCGTCTTTTATCCAATCCGATTTGCGCTGTCCCTGTTTTTGCGGCCAGTGACCATGTCGTACCGGCTACCGATTTGGCAGTCCCCTTCACCACCACCAACCGCATCATTTGTTTCATCGCCTGAATCGTCTCCGGCTTTAACGTCTTGGCCCCAGGCAATACTTGTGGTTTAAACTGATATACCACCCGCCCCGTTCCATCGCGAATTTCCTTAACCACTCTCGGTTTGAAAGGCTTTCCCTGGTGAAACAGGGCTGTCACCATATTGACGGCCTGAAGCGGGGTCACCCGTACGTCCCGCTGCCCGATACCTGTTTGCGCCATGACTCCAGGATCGTTCTTCGGCGTTGTCTTGGCAAAAACCATGCCCTTCTGTTCTTGGGGCAATTGGGTGAAATGCTCATCATGGAACACTTTGCCTGACCAAAGTACTTCTTGCGCCAACCCTAGCCTTTTGGCATATGCTTCAAGATGCTCGGCCCCCAACTTCTGGGCCACCATCCCCATCACTACATTGCAGGAGTTGGCATAAGCCTCTGCAAACGTTTGACGACCATGTCCTCCATGTTTGTCGTCAGTTAACCTAGCTTGTTCCAATTCTCCGTCGCATTGGAAAACAGTATCCGGCTTCACAATCCCTTGTTCCAATGCAGCCACCGCGACGACCGTCTTAAAAATGGACCCAGGTACAGTCTCCAGCAACGCCCGGTTATCCCAAGGTTGGTTCTCATGCACACCTTTACGAACAGCGGGTCGGCTGGCCATCGCCAACACATCCCCGCTGGCAACATCTTGCACCACAACGGCGCCATCTTGCACATTTTCCTGGCGCAAAATCTGTTCGACCCGCAATTGCAGCTTTTTGTCCAACGTGGTAACCACTGTGTAAGGATGTTCATCGTTTCCTGCTCTGCTCGTTATTCGTTTCATCCCCCCGCCGATTAACGGCAGTCCACTACCCATGGTCGTGTAAGCCAACCGCTCTTCAACATTGCCATGCAAGAAAGGTTCAAACGCAGCCTCAATGCCAGTCACACCTAAGTGAGAATCGGGGGTCCACTTGCCACTCGCCACCTGCTCTGGATACCACGATTTCATTAAGCCCGGATTTTGAACCAATCGTCCCAACACCTGTTGCGCCGGATGATTGATGGACATCCGGTAATCGGAACGCACCACCATCACGCCGGGCAATTGCAAGCGGTGAATCTGTTCCTTATCGGCCTGCGACAACACAATCTCTTCCCCCGCTGGCCCGGACAACAGCCCCGGAAACCGGATTTGCATCAATTGACTCTCCAGTTGGGTTAGTGGCATATGGATCAACGAGGCCAATTGGGCAAACTGTTGCCGCTTCGCTTTCATCAGGTGACGTGTTTGCGGAAACACAAGGAGGTGATAATCGTCCCCTCCGGCCAACCGCTCCCCATGGCGATCCAAGATCGCGCCACGACCGCTATTCAGTAGCATCTCCTCCCGTTGACGCTCTTCCGCTAGACGAATGAGATCCACCTGCTGATCACGCATGGAAAATGAGCGCGTCGCCTCAATTTGGATATAATAAAGCCGCCACACAATCAAACCAAACGCGGCGATCATACCGAAGCTGATAAGCCAAGTACGCCACTTCCTCATAACATGAACACCCCGCTCTTCTCTCTCCATCTTGGACAGGAAATGAGCGGGGTATACGCATAAGTCCTAACCGGCTTGTCTCAGAATCCACGAATCGCTACAACAGCCGGACGGGGAATATCTCCATACGGCCAATGGCTAGTTGGATTTTTTGGGTCTTTGGTCTCTTCACCTGGATGCTGAACGGCGATAAACAACGTGCGCTGATCCGGGGTGAAATCGGGTCCAGTCATTTCCGCTTCCCGGGGGCCGGACGCGAATTGGAAAGCTTCTCCCGCTTGTCGCCCTTGGGTCGCGATAAAGAAAAGGCCGTTGTTTTTAAACGATTCATAGGTATTGTCCTTGTTCATCTTGCCAGATGAAATATCCGTGCACACCCATAGGTTACCTTGTTTGTCAAACAGCAAATTGTCGGGGCAAGAAAACCCGCTTTGCCGTCCCCCCACGGCAAATATCTCAAAGACGAAGCGTTTCGCGGCGGCATCATCCCCATCTTCAATCAGACGAAGGATTTGCCCATGGAAGTTGCCATGATTGGTGTTGTTAGTCAACGCGAGGTACACACTGCCGTCACGTGGATTTACTTCCACATCTTCCGGCCGGTCAAGCGGGGTCGCTCCCACCAGCTTGGCCGCATCCCGTGCATGCACCAATACTTCCCCTTGCGTCTTAAACCTGGCTTTTAAAGCAAGACTCTCTTCTAAATCCAAAGGCACCCATTTGCCATCAGCCAAGTTGGCCACATAGAGCGTGCCTTCACTGAGCAGTGACCGATTGTCTTTACCCCGGGCCGGCTGATACTTGTTTTTACTCACATACTTGTAAAAATACTGGTCATTGGAATCATCTCCCATGTAGACAACCAATCGACTATCCTTTGACAACGTCATCGCTGCGTTTTCATGGGAAAACCGTCCCAATGCCGTATGCTTCTGCGGAGTGGAAGACGGATCAAACGGGTCCACCTCCACCACCCAGCCATAATGGGTGTCATTGCGGCCCCAGCGCTTTGCATCTTCTTCAAAATTTTCTTCGCAAGTGAGAACAGTGCCCCACAGCGTGCGGCCTCCACTGCAATTGGCAAATGTCCCTTTCACTTTGTGGACTCCGCCAACCGCAGCATCCCCGCGCGCGGGACCGGTCAGTTCCATCATGGTGTTGGCTGTAATCCGGCGCGCATACCGACTGCCTTTCACCAACCGCCACTTGCCGTCAGATAGCTTGATCTCAATGACACTTCCACCAACATTGTATTGTTCAATCGCATGTTTCTCCGCTTCCGGCGTGTCAGCGCCATACATGAAGAGCGCCCCAGTGCCGATATACTCATGATTCACCCACAACAATCCGTGCTTTGATGATTCATTGATGGGAAAGTAAACGGTCAGGTCACAGTTGTAGCCAAACTTTTCACCATTGCCGATGTCGTCACCCCAAGCGGCAATGAGATCCTGCCGAAATCCCTTGGGTAAAACGAGCTTATCTTGATTCGATGGGGAAATGGGGCGAAATGGGGGACGGTAAGCCATCTTTTTAAACGTATCAGTCGCACCCTTCTCCGCTGCTTCCGCGACTTGTTCCAATCCGGTGGTCACTCCGACCAATGCTGCCGTCCCCACACCAACAAACTTCATGAATTCGCGTCGCGTAATATGATTTTCTGCCATGCTGACACTCACTCTCCATCCGGAAATGTCAATCATCTATCATGTTCTAAATTAATGGAAAGATGTTAATAACACGTAAACGAACGATAAAGATCCCGTTTTGAATCGGATATTTATACCATTTCGATATTTAGTTCTATCAAAAACGCGTGCGATCATCGGTGAAACATCATCTCTCTCTTGAGAAATATCAAAAACCGATACATTGCATCCTGGACGTGTCTCGCAAATCTTGCTGGGGGATCAAAGCGGCGAGGAAGTCCTTTTACCGTTGAGATGAGTGGGAAAACGCGCCCGCGAACCACGATCCTATGCAACGGACACACGCTAACAATCAATTTTGATAGATAATTAAATTTCATTGTAATAATTATACTATTATAATAATTTTTCATTTTAATAAAGGTAATTTTAATTCGATATCTAATTATTAAATTATTAACACAATCAACCTATTGGCCACAGGAGGTTCACAACATGAAAAAAGGGTTGGCTATTTTCGCGTTTTTACTGGTCTTAGGTGCTTGGTCTCCCACATTCGCTTATGTACTATGGGGTTACAAATGGGCAAGTCCCAATATCACGTACGAGTGCGACATGTACGGCGATTACACCACACAGTGCAACAACGGCAAAACAGAATGGAGCAACTGGACCGATGTCAATTTATCCTACAGTTCCAATCCCGGCATCACCACTACAGCAGGCAACTACGGCAACGTGTCTTGGAGTGGATTATGCTCAGTCGGCTCCAGCTCGGGAAGCACGGTTTACCGCATGGATATCTCCATTAACACATACTATACAGATAGTTATTCCTCCCAAAAACGCAAAGGGGTAATTACCCACGAATTGGGGCACGCCTTGGGCCTGAGCCATGAAAACCGCTTGGGGCCTGGAGGTTCCGTCATGTATGACAATGATGGAAGAACCGTTTACTCCCCCACACAAGACGATATTAACGGGGTAAATGCGATTTATTGATCCCCTTTCATCCCAAACCCAATCCCGATCATAAAGGAGGAACCATCCCATGGTTAAACGCATCAAGCGCAATGCTTACACCCTGATGATGACCGCTCTCGGGCTTTTGCTGGTGGGTGGAATATACTTTTCCTTCGTCGCTCCAAAAGAGGTGGAAGTTGGCGTCTCCTTGGACAAGCAATACAGCAGCGTAGATGAAATGAAGCAAGAAGCCCAATTGATTGTTGAAGGTACGGCATCGACCAAACAGCAAGGCATCCGCTATCAAAACATGCTTTTTACAGTTACGGACTTTCATATCAACAATACAATCAAAGGCCATGCGGACAAAAAAACGATTCGCATTTTGGAAACGGGCGGATTCGACGGTAAAAACTACTTAACCATTGAAGGGAATAAGATTATGGACAAGAACCAGTCTTATGTCCTGTTCTTGCAAAAATATCAAGGCTCCGTCACCAATCAAGATGCTTATGTAATCATCGGCGCATACCAAGGGAAATTCGCCGTCGATGGCAACACCATCTCCCCCGCCCATAAAGTCGCCCCGGCCATCGCAAAGCTGGAAACAAAGCAAGCCCTGATCAAAGACATCCAAGATCAATAAAAAGAAAGGTGCCGATCTCATTCGGCACCTTTCTTTTTATTAGCATGCATCAGCTCATGCGCCAATGCGCCTATTGGCTGTTCGCTTGGGCGCTTTTGCGGTTGCGCTCTCGCTTCTGGAGATTGGCCCGATGGCCTTGATCCGTCTCTGCGAAATAATGCAGGTTGGAACCATCGTCTCTGGTCACATAAAATAAATACCGGTGTTTCTGCGGATGCAATGCCGCTTCCAATTCCACCTTGGTCGGTGTGGAAATCGGGCCTGGCGGCAATCCTGTGATCGCATACGTACTGTAGGGATGCTTCTCATAATACATCCGCTCCAGCACCGTCTTGATTTTTTGCCCTTTCATCCGGTACATAAACACGATGGTCGCATCCACTTGCAATTTTTTGTTCTTATTCAACCGGTTGTAAATCACACCAGCGATAATCGGCTTTTCACTCGCCACTTGGCCTTCGCGTTGGATAAGGGAAGCGACCGTCACCAATTGATCCAATGTCATCCTTTTGCCAGAAAGCGGAGACTTTTCCCTCAATTCTCTCTCGATATCTAATGCAACCAATTGCTCGTTGAAGCGCTCTAACATTGCATTAACGATATTTTCCGGTTTTTCCTTTTTGGGAAAATAATACGTATCCGGATACAGATACCCCTCCAGCTTATAAGGGCGCTGCGGATGCTTAGGGATCGATTTTTCAAAGGCGAACTTGGGTGGCTTGTTGTTTAGCGCATTGAGAAAGCCCTGTCCATCCAATCCATTTTTTGTTAAGCGATCCGCTATGTCATAAGCAGTAAAACCAGGAATAACATCTATGCGAACGGTATTTTCCTTTCCCTCAGCAAACCGGGTCAGCATTTGATCCAGTGTTTCTCCTGGGGCGATTTCATAGTTGCCCGCGCGCAGATTGGTTTTGTTTTTCCATATAACATAATATCGGAAAAAGGTGGATTTCCGAATCAAGCCTTTTTCTTCCAAAATCCGGCCAATGCCCTCCAAGGAGGTTTGCGGCGGAATTTTTAATTGTACTGGTTCTGTCCGCTTAGGCGATCCTAATGTGAAATCCACATAGAGCAAGCCTAATCCAACCCATCCCGCCAAGAGCACCAAGGTAAAGAAAATACGTAAAAACCATTTCATTATCTAGTACTCCTTTTATTAATATAGAGTCAATCGTCTTTGCGAAACTTTATTTCATATTAACATAACTGACCCCACATCCACACAAAGAAAAGTCATCCAATGAACTTGTAGCCGTGATCCCCCTCCTTATCTCGACCATCTGCTCCAATGTAAAAATCACCTTCCGAGGGAGAAGGTGATTTTGGTCTGGCCATTTACTCTCCGATTGTCGGCATAGCTTGGCCTTTTTCTCTATTTCTTTTACTAATTGCATTATACTGTTGATGCTGTTGGAAGTTTGTGGCAAAGAAGTGGCGTTTTGTCCCATCTTCCCTTGTCACGTAGTACAGGTATTTATGTTTCTCCGGATTTACAGCTGCTGCCAACGCCTCCGCCGTAGTATTGGAGATTGGTCCGGGGGGCAAGCCGTAATTGATGTACGTATTATATGGATGATTGACGCCTTTGTACATATTTTGATACACCCGGGTAACTTTTTTCCCCTGCTCCCTGTACATGAAAACAATCGATGCGTCCACTTGCAACGGCATCCGAATATCCAACCGGTTATAAATAACGCCGGCGATGCGTGGCAATTCTTGTTTGTCTTGCCCCTCGCGCTGAATGAGCGATGCTACAGTGACCACCTTATCAAGCGTCATGTTCTTGAGACGCGGATTGTTTTGCAGTTTCTGTTCGAGATTGAGTTTCTCATAATAGGTATTAAATTGTCCCAGCATCGTGTTAATGATCTCTTCGGGTTTTTCACTTGGCTTAAAATAATATGTATCTGGATATAAATAACCTTCCAGCTTATATTTGCGATCCGGGCTTTTGGCGATTTTATGTTCAAAGGCATACCGAGGTTTCTTATTATTTAACGCTTCCAAAAACGCCTTTTTATCAAAGCCTTTAGCTTCCAAGCGATCAGCAATTTCATATACCGTCCAGCCTGGAGGGACGACGATTTTGACTTTGTTTTCTTTTCCTTCGGCAATCTTCACCAATATTTGGTCCAATGTTTCATTCGGCAGGATTTCAAACGTTCCCGCACGCAAATTGGTCTTATTCTTCCATTTCGCATAATAACGGAAAAAAGTTGACTCTCGCAACAATCGCTTCTGTTCAAGAATCTCTCCAATCTCTTGCAAGGTGGACTCGCTTGGGATTTCAACTTCCACTGGTTTGGTTCGTTTTGGTGATCCCAGCGTAAAATCAACATAGAAGTAACCTAATACCCCCCACCCGGCAAGGAGAACAAAGGTAAAGAAGATGCGCCAAAACCATGTCATATGTCTTTGTACCCCTTCTACTTCAGTGAAAATAGGATCTTCTTTTGTCAAAAAACTCTTTTATAGGGTATCACACATGGCTTAAAAAAAAACGGGGAAATTTCCCCGTTTTTACTGAAATTCATGAAAATATAACATTTCATCTACAGCTTCGGCAATATTCTCCCATTCATTGTCATCTTCAATTTCTTCCAACCTTCCTTGGTTGACACGAAAAAGATAAGCATCATCCGCAGGGTCGCCCTCTTTGCGTAACAGGGCGTAATGTTGCCCCCCCACGTCCACTTCATTCACCAAATGATATGGGGTTTCTTGATGAATCATCGGCCTGTCGGCCAATTGTTGCCGCAAGATCTGAACCTCGCGCGCTCCCAGTCCATCCATCGTGCCAAAACCTCGCTTACTGATGTTCTTCGTCTTCTAGTTCGATGCCGGAAAATAGGGTGTTAAACATTTCCTCCACGAGATCCCATTCCTGCTCGTTGTCTTCTTCAATCATCTCCAGCGTGATATCGTCGCCTTCTTCGGTATAACGGAAAGCAAGCACTTCCACGCCTTCTTCGTCTTCGTTGTTCCGTTCGTTTTCCAACTCATCCGCCGGCGCGACGAACATGTATTTTTTGCCCGTTTCATCACTTTCAAATGTATACAGGATCTCAAACTTTTCTTCAGTGCCGTCTTCGTTGGGAATCATAAGAAATTCTTGTTGTTCTGCCATGTTTAAATCCTCCTGTTTGCATCAATATATCCTTGCAAGATCCAAGTAGCCGCCAACTGGTCAACCACTTGTTTTCGTTTCTTCCGGGACATGTCTGCGTCAATCAGCGTCCGCTCCGCCGCGGCGGTGGATAAGCGCTCATCCCACAAGTGGACGGGCAGGGAATAACGGGTACGGATTTGCTCGGCCAGCGCTTGGCACGCTTCCCCGCGCGGACCGAGTGTCCCATTCATGTTGCGGGGCAGTCCCACCACGATCTCTTTAACGCGGTATTCCTGAACCAAGCGATCCAGTGCCTGCCACCAATCACCCGCTTTGCGGTCGATCACGGTGACTCCCTGAGCCGTCCAACCCAAGGAATCACTCACCGCGACACCGATTCTCCGCTCCCCCACATCCAAGCCGAGGATGCGAGGGGCATCTATATCCAATGAAGAGAACTCCTCAAACCCCATATGTTGGTTTCCTCGCTATTATTGACTGTTTTGTTCGATGTAGAATTTGACCAATTCCTCGATGATTTCATCGCGTTCAAGCCGGCGGATCAATGTCCGGGCGTTCTTGTGGCGGGGAATGTATGCCGGGTCTCCGGAAATGAGATAGCCAACGATTTGGTTGACCGGGTTATACCCTTTTTCCTGTAGCGCCCCATACACTTGAAACAAGACATCCTTAGGGTCAAGGTCTTGATCACCCCGAAAATTAAACTTCATTGTTTCATCCATGGATGATTTCACACCTCTCTGTTTGGATGACCAGCGTTTACTTTCTTCTCCCTAGCCCGGACATTCTCCTGTCAAATTCTATATTTGCGCTTCAACGAATTCATCAACCCGATTCAGCGCATCCGGCAACCGCTCAGGCTGTTTTCCTCCTGCTTGCGCCATATCGGGGCGGCCACCACCGCCACCACCGCAAAGGGTAGCCACTTCTTTTACCAATTTGCCTGCGTGTAAGCCAGCTTTCACATAATCTTGCGATACGGAAGCGACAATCTGCACTTTGCCATCGGCATTGGAACCGAGCACAATGACGCCCTGCCCCATCTTTTGACGCAGATCGTCCACCATCGAACGCAATTGATCCATGCTGTTGGCATCGACTTGCGCCCACAGTACTGGCACGCCTTTCACTTCATGCACCCGGTTGATGAGTTCGCCGACTGCCGCTTGGTTGAGCTTCGCTTGGAGCGACTCGTTTTCCCGTGCCAATTCTTTATTTCGTTCTTGCAATTGCTCAATGCGTTCCGCCACATCAGCCGGCTTGGTTTTGAGCAAGGCTGCCGCTTTGCCCAACAGCGCCATCTGTTCTTCCAAATAAGCGTAAGCCCGGCGGCCCGTCACCGCTTCAATGCGTCGTGTTCCTGAACCGATGCCACTTTCGCTCAGAATTTTGAATAGACCGATCTCCCCTGTGCTCTCAACGTGGGTGCCTCCGCAGAGTTCCAAGCTGTAGTCGCCAACTTGAACGACGCGCACAACTTCACCGTATTTCTCGCCAAACAAGGCCATTGCACCCATCGCTTTCGCTTCAGACAGAGATTTTTGCATAATGTTGACCTTAGTATTCACCCAAATTTGTTCGTTTACACGTCGTTCCACTTCACGAACTTCATCATCCGTCATCGCGCCGATATGCGAGAAGTCGAAGCGAAGCCGATCCGGCGCCACCAAGGAACCGGCTTGGTTCACATGCTCACCCAGTACTTCTTTGAGTGCTTTGTGCAACAAATGCGTAGCGGTGTGGTTTCTGACAATGTCCTGACGCAAGGTTTCATCGATAGCAGCGCGAACCTCGTCCCCTTGCCGCACGGTTCCTTCCTCAGCTACAACGGTGTGCACATGTTCGCCACGCGGACCTTTTTTCACTTCTTCAACCCGAAGCTTGCCGCCAGCAGACGCAATCCAGCCCGTATCGGCTACTTGGCCACCGCTTTCTGCATAGAAGGGCGTCTCATCTAGAATGATGAGTCCTTTTTGGCCCGCTTGAATCGACTCGGACAGCTGATCGTCGATGATGATCGCACTCACTCGGGTTTGCCGCACACGTTCGGTGTAACCCACAAATTGCGAAGCGACTTCAAGCTCACTCAAAGCGCCCCCTTGCACTTGCATGCTGTCCACTTCTTGACGAGCAGCACGGGCACGCTCCCGTTGCGATTCCATTTCCCGGTCAAAGCCAGCACGATCCACTTCCAACCCATGCTCCCTCGCGAAATCTTCGGTCAGGTCGACGGGGAACCCATAGGTATCATACAGTTTGAACGCGTCAACTCCGCCAATCACGGTGCGCCCTTCACGTTTCGCCTCAGCCACTACGTTTTCCAAGATATGCAAACCTTCGCTCAAGGTTTCCAAGAAACGCTCTTCTTCGCTTTTGATAACCCGTTCGATGAATGCTTTCTTCTCACTTGGCTCTGGATAGTAGTCGCGCATGATTTCCGCCACCACCGAAGTCAGCTCGTGCAGGAATGGGCGTTCCATGCCAAGCTTCCGTCCGTATCTGACGGCGCGGCGCAACAAGCGACGCAGGACATACCCACGTCCTTCATTGGACGGCAAAACGCCATCGCCCACAGCAAACACAATGGTGCGGATATGGTCGGCAATCACCTTCAACGCGATGTCGGTCTCTTCGTTCTGCCGGTAAGTCGCTCCGGTGATGCGACAGGTTTCTTCGATGATCGGCAGGAACAGATCGGTGTCATAATTGGTCGGCACATCTTGCATCACTGAAGCCATCCGTTCCAATCCCATCCCGGTATCGATGTTCTTTTTCGGCAAGGGGGTATATGTGCCATCTGGGTTGTGGTTGTACTGAGAAAACACCAAGTTCCAGATTTCCAGATAGCGTTCATTTTCACCGCCGGGATACATCTCAGGATCGTTGGGATCGCCGATGTGCGCACCGCGGTCATAAAAGATCTCCGTATTGGGTCCGCTTGGCCCTTCGCCAATATCCCAGAAGTTGCCTTCCAGCTTGACAATGCGCTCTTTGGGGATGCCGATCTTCTCATGCCAATAACGGTACGCTTCCTCATCTTCCGGATGGACAGTCACCGATAGGCGATCGGGGTCCAGACCCATCCATTGGGGCGAAGTCAGGAATTCCCAAGCCCAGGTGATCGCTTCTTCTTTAAAGTAATCACCGATGGAGAAGTTGCCCAACATCTCAAAAAAGGTGTGGTGACGTGCAGTGTAACCCACATTCTCTATATCGTTAGTACGAATGGATTTCTGTGAATTGACAATGCGTGGATTTTCTGGTGTGACCCGGCCATCAAAATACTTTTTAAGTGTTGCCACTCCGCTGTTGATCCACAGCAAGGTGGGATCATCGACCGGAACCAACGACGCACTGGGTTCAATTGCGTGCCCTTTTTGTTTGAAAAACTCCAGGTATTTGCGACGAATCTCACTTGCTTTCATGTGTGTATGCCTCCTTTTCTTTGCAAAGAAAAAACCTTTCCATCCCCTGTCAGTAAGGGACGGAAAGGTTTCCGCGGTACCACCCTATTTACCGCATTTATGCAAGCGGCCAACAGCCGACTATGTAACACGGTCACTTCATTTGGATAACGGCATGGTCAATGCCGGCAGGGATTAGCTGCATTCCGAAACTGGCCGCGAACCAACCTGAACCGAAAAAGCCTTTCAGCCAAGGGCTTTTCTCTCTGACGGGGGATAGGATCGCTCGGTTTCATCACCATCTTGTTCGCTTTTGCATTGTCTTTTCCCATTATACAAGCTTGCATGGAAAGTTTCAAACCCTAACTTTCGTCAAATGATCCACGATGTGTTCCAACATCACTTTGCCCATGGCGAAAACGGGTACAGCCAGAATCAATCCCCACACTCCCCCCAATTCTCCACCCACCAACAGCGCGAAAATGATGGCGAGAGGATGAAGGTGAAGGCTACGGCCCACGATCTGCGGCGAAATTACATTTCCCTCCAGAACCTGCACCGCCAAGTTGACCAGCACCACTCCCACGAGCATGCGCGGCGAATGGAACAAAGCGACGAATACAGCGGGTATCGCTCCAAAAATCGGCCCCAGATACGGAATGATGTTAAATACGGCTACCATCGCCGCCAACAACAGCGCATACGGCACTCCCACGATCAGGTATCCGATATACGCCAATACCCCGATCACCAAGCACACGAGAAACTGACCGCGTACATAGTTTCCCAACGCTTGATCCATATCTCTTATCAACCGAACCAGTTCACGGCGTCGCTGTTTGGGAAACAGCGAAAAAAAGGAGCGTTCGATGGAGTGAATATCTTTTAACATGTAGAAAGCCAAGAAAGGAGTGATAAATAACAAAAACAGCTGGTTTAATGTGGCTGCCAACCCGCTCATCATCTTCTCAACATGTTCTGTCAATTTCGTTTCCAACCGGCCCAGCGAATTTTCAATTCCTTGCTTAACCCCATACGGAAGCAATTCACTACTGTGATCATTATATTCTTTCATCATCTGTTGGAACTTTTGGCTCCATTGCGGTAAATGCTCGGACAGTTCTTGTATTTGCTCTTCAAGGATCGGCACGGTCTTCATCGTGAGGATCACCAACGATGCGATGAACAGCGTGTAAATCAACAAAACGGACAATGAGCGGGACAAGCCTTTGTGGCTCAACAAATTGACGATCGGATGGAGGAGGTAAGAGATGACCATCGCAATAAAGAAGGGACCCAACACGGCACGCAAAAACTGAAACACCACTTGCAGCCACGGGTTGATCTGATACAGCATGAACAATATCCCCAGTAGCACCAATATCAGCAAGGACACTTGTAGCGCTTTACTGAGGTTCCACCTTTCCAACAGCTCCCCCTCCAATCGGACAAGACTTGCTACCCTTAAGATACGAGAAAAAAAGAGAGTTTATGATCGCATCTCCGACATGTCCGCCATTTCACTCACAAACGGAAAAAACCCGGGCCGCGCCATACGGCCCAGGGTGCGGTGTTTACCTAGCCAGCGGGAGATTTCTCATCATCCGTTTCATCATGCGGTTCCCATTGATTTGCTTCAACATGGGATACACATAACGGAACCATTTGTTTTTCCGCCGTCTCGCATTCATCAAAGCGTTGGCTCCGATCGCCAGCAAGCTACCCAGCATCAGGGTGATCACCATCGGGCGATTCATGTGGTTCCCTCCTTTTGGCACGGTTGAAAGATGAGTTAATCCAAATAAACCGTTCGGCTATCCTCTTCAAAAAACAGGTCGTTGAGGGACGTCAAACTTCCGTCTTCCTCCACTTGGTAGATGGAGGAAATCCCTTTATCATCTGTCGTCATCTCTACAAAACATTGCCAGCAATACAACTGGTTGGTTCCCACTTTTCCCAGGTCGTGCGAATTGCAGTTGGGGCAACGAAGCATACTTCTTCCCTTCCTTCAAGCTAACTTTCTTTGAAACGGATCCCGTCCAATGGCGCGATCAGCACATCATCCCCCCACACAAGGGGGTGAGCACATCTCAGCACTTTGCGCCCCTGTCTGAGATCGGCCAGGAGCCCTTCGGATACTTCGTACCCTACCAGCGTTCCCACTTCTTCTTGGAAATAGACATTTTCTACCATCCCCAATTCTCGACCGTTGCTTAGCATAATGGTGCGCCCTTTTAGCTTTTTCTCTCCGGAACAAAGACCGATCCAGGACTCCGCTTCTTTGGGAAGATCTTGTATGTCCGCTTCGCTCTCAACGACGACAGCATCCACCCCGACCGAACACAATCGCTTGGCCGGGATGAACTTGCGCCGTTTGAATAAGCCCCCCTGCTCCAATAAAATCCCTTGCCAGACATTGGCGGAATCAAAGAGCACATCGGAAACCGTCCCCAACTGTTTGCCTGTGTAGCGGTGGATGATGGATAGCCCAATCACTTCCTGGGATTTGCGCAAGGATGATCGCCTCCTCCGCCTAATGAATAGTATGGGTAAGGCGGGCTGAAGCATGTGGGGGAGATGTTGGAAGCCGAATTCCCGGCAAACTAAAAAAAGCTTCCCGCACACCCAGTGCATGGGAAGCCCTGTTTACCAATCCTCTTCAATTAATTCTTTCAAACAGCTGTTTCGCCCATCGACCCGCTGCCGCTTTACCCCTTCCGCAAACGCCTCTTGCTCGCCGCACATGATCAAATAAGACTTGCTGCGCGTGATGCCGGTATAAATCAAATTGCGTTCCAACATCCGACGGTATGCGTGCAACAGGGGAAACACCACAATCGCGAATTCGGACCCTTGCGATTTATGGACCGAACAAGCATAAGCCAAAGCGATCTGATTCAATTGCGTCCGTTTGTAGGGGACTTCTAGCTGATCGTACCGCACCCATAGCACGGGCTGGTCCCCGCCGGCATCTTCATCGATGGCCGAAATAATCCCCATATCCCCGTTGTAAACGGGATGTTCGGGATGATTGACCAGTTGGAGCACTTTATCACCAAATCGGAATACTGTTTCACCCCAAGTCACCTCTTTTTTGTCAGGGGATTTGGGATTGAGAGCAGCTTGAATCTCTTGGTTGATGCGATCCACCCCTACCGGCCCCTTATAGATGGGAGCCAGCACTTGCACATCAAATAAGGTGTAACCCTTTTTGATGGCATTTTCCACCGTTTTCACGATGATCGGCAAAGCTTGTTCTTTCTTGCAGGGAAAGAAGCGTCGATCTGCCCACCGCTCCATCAGATCATCAGGAACCTCTCCCCGTTTGAGGGAGTGAGCCAACCGAATGATGGACGATCCTTCTGCCTGGCGAAATATTTCATTTAATTCAACCCGGGGGATTGCTTGTACTTGCAGGAGATGGTGCAACACCTGCCCCGGACCGACTGAGGGCAACTGGTCTTGGTCTCCGACAAAAATCACTTGCATCCCTTTCGGCAAGGCACGCAACAATTGGTTGGCCAACCAGATGTCCAACATGGACGTTTCATCCACAATCAGGAGTGCTCCGCTGATCGGGTGTTCAGCATCATGTTCAAAAAAATCGCCTTTCCAACCCAAACAACGATGGATAGTCATGGCCGGCAGACCCGTGGTTTCAGACATCCGTTTTGCCGCTCTGCCTGTCGGCGCCACAAGGCGAATGGGATATGGCGTATCCGTCCCTTCATAATCTGCGGGGTCAATGGAAATTTCCCGCAAACGGGCATATAGTTGGCAAATTCCCTGGATGACGGTCGTTTTACCCGTGCCCGGCCCTCCCGTCAAGATCATAAACGGAGACGTCAGCGCCGTAATCATCGCATCGCGCTGTTTGTCGGCATAGCTGACACCCAATTCCTCTTCAATCTCCCCGATCGCTCGGTAGAGATCTGCCACGCTAATTTCAAGATCCAATTCCTGCTCCAGCAATTGTTTCACCCGAAGCGCGCAACCGTATTCTGCATAATACAGGGACGGCATATAATACCTGTCTTCCTCACACAGCAGACGTTCGTCGTCCAGCAGCTTTTCCAACCCTTGCTTACGCGCATCTTCTGGAAACAGCTCATCGGCTCGCTCGCCCAACAGATCATTCACTTGCGCGTTTAGCTGCTCCCAAGTGAGGAACACATGCCCTTGTGACATGGATGCCTCTTTGATGGCATACAAAACGGCAGCCTGAAACCGTTCCGTGGCCGATTCGTCCAATCCTTGGACTTGGGCGATCTCATCAGCGCGTCGAAAACCAATCCCATCGATATCATCTATCAACCGATAAGGATTTTCCTTCAGGATGGGGATCGTCTGGTGCTTGTATGCCTGGACGATTTTTAGAGCCATGGTCGCGCCGATGCCGAACTGATACAAATAAACCATCGCCTGTTCCAATGCCTGATGCTCATACAGATGCTCGGCGATCCGCTGCGCTTTGGAACGGGAGATGCCTCGGATCTCCGTCAAAACCTCGGGATTTTGAGCGATTTTGTCCAACGCGTCAGAACCCAAGTGCGCAACGATTTTCTCCGCTGTTTTTTTGCCAACGCCTTCAAACAAGCCGCTCGCCAAATATTTCACAATCGCCTCTTTTGAGCGCGGCACTTCTTTCTTCACTTGATGCGCATAATATTGTCGCCCGAACTTGGGATGTTCACGCCATTCGCCATGACAGGTGTACACCTCATCCTCATGCGGGCGCAACATATGGCCCACCACCGTCACTTCTTCATCCACCCTATCGTCGGACGCTTCGCTGACGCGCATCAAAAAAACACCGTATCCATTGTCCTCGTTGTAAAAAATCTCTTGAATGAATGAGCCTTTGATGAAATTGTCTTTATACAATTCCAATTCCGCTTGCTTCATTTCCATGCACACCTTATTCTCATCATGCGCCTCATCATCGCCCCCATGCGAAAGCGTCCTCCTTCTAACCTCGCAAAAAACGCTCGGTAAGAAGTGTAGCGGTACTCCGCTTCAGCGGAGTGTAGTCCTTCTAACCTCGCAAAAAACGCTCGGTAAGAAGTGTTGCGGTTACTCCGCCCGCGGAGTGTAGTCCTTCTAACCTCGCAAAAAACGCTCGGTAAGAAGTGTAGCGGTTACTCCGCTCGGCGGAGTGTAGTCCTTCTAACCTCGCAAAAAACGCTCGGTAAGAAGGACTTACAAAAACGACCTCTAGTTGCTAGAGGTCACGTCATCCGGTGAAGTCTTCTTTCATTTCTGTCATCACATGTTCCATCGCACATTCCGCAGAGCAGAATTCATTCCGTTCTTCTGAGCTGTCCCACTTACGCCGCTCGGGATCTTTGGGATTGAATTCATATTCGCACACGATGCAACGATGCATCTGAGGAATGCGGGCCAGTCCGTTCCGCAATTGGGCACGCTGTTCATTATCCAGTCTCAGCAAACCCGTGATGTATTGTTCAACTTCCTCTTTGTCGGCAAAGTATAGCGGATCTTCCGTAGCATACTTCAACGGATTCCACCATGCGTATCTTCCGTCGGAGAGGTATACGATGTAATAATCTTGGACAATCCGCTCTGATGCGTGTTCCAGTTGTTCATAGGTGCGAAAGCCCAGTTCCGCGGCCAAGTTGTCCATTAGGGCACGATCGATATCCTCCAACATCGACTTCCAATCGATGTTATCCACTTCCTGTTCCCAGCCCACCATTTGATCTAGCTCTTTGAAATTCACAGTCCCTCTCCCCTCAAATCTCTTCATGTCGTTGTAATCTGTGAACAATGCTGGCTACCATTTCAGCGGCGCGTTTCACTTCATCAACGGTGTTGCCGCGCCCAAAACTGAAGCGAATGGCTGACCGGGTTCTTTCTTCAGATAAATGCATGCTTTGAAGTACATGGGATACTTCCAGCGTACCAGACGTGCAAGCAGAGCCGCTTGCGCATGCGATTCCCGCCAGGTCGAAATTCATGAGCAAGGTTTCAGAATCGGTTCCCGGGAAGCTGACATTCAAAATATGGGGCAAACTCTTTGCGGGATGGCCGTTGACGACAAACTCAATCGGTTGTCTGTTTAACTCGTCCACAAACGCTTGGCGCAAGACGCGCATGTCTGCCATATGTTGTTCCCGGGAGGCTTGCGACAGCTCAACCGCTTTGGCGAAGCCGATGATCCCCATCACGTTCTCTGTGCCGGGTCGACGGCGTCGTTCTTGGGAGCCCCCGAACGTCCTCGGGATAAACTTCACATTCTTCCCCAGATAAAGCGCTCCAATCCCTTTCGGCCCGTTAATCTTATGACCTGATACTGATATTAAATCCACCGGCAGGTGCTTCACATCGATCTCAAGGGAACCGAAAGCCTGCACCGCATCCGTGTGGAACAGCACACTCCGCTCGCGCGCCAATTCTCCGATTTGTTCAATGGGTTGCACCGTACCGATCTCATTGTTGGCCATCATAATCGAAATCAACGCCGTGTCGTCGCGAATCACTCGCCGCAGTTGCTCGGGATCAATCATACCGGTGTGATCGACCGGCAGATAAGTAACTTCAAAGCCAATCCGCTCCAAATACCGGCAGGCATCCAGCACCGCATGATGCTCGATTTGAGTGGTAATGAGATGTTTTTTTCCTGTCTCCGCATATGCCGCAGCCACGCCAAGCAAAGCCATATTGTCCGCTTCAGTCCCACCGCTAGTGAACACCAGCTGCCCAGCATCCGCTCCCAACGCGCGCGCCACTTGGTCGCGTGCTTGATCGATGGCCACACGCACGTCGCGGCCATATTGATGCATGCTGGACGGATTGCCGAACGCCTCCTCCAAATAGGGGAGCATGGCTTCTTTCACCAGTGGATGGATCGGTGTCGTTGCGGCATGATCCAAATAAATTGCCATCATGTTTCACCCGCTAAATATAAAACATATAGTTGTCATTGTGTCCATCATGCGTGAAATTGATCAAAGAAGCAAGCGTCGTCGTATCCAATTCTTTAGCGATCGCATCACGAATCCGCTTCCACAGGTCACGACGGGCAGGATCTTCCTCTTCATTGAACTCGACCGGACTGATCGGCCCTTCCAACACGCGGATGATATCTCCCGCCGAAATCTCCTCTGGGGCCTTCGCCAGCTTGTAACCACCGTAAGCTCCCCGCACACTCCGTACCAATCCGGCATTGCGAAGCGGAGCGATCAACTGTTCCAAATAATGCTCAGACAAAGCGTGACGCTCAGCCACACTTTTCAATGGTACCGGCCCTTTGCCGTACCTAGCAGCCAAATCCATCATGATGGTAAGTCCGTACCTTCCTTTGGTTGAGATTTTCAAGAATGGCACCCCTTTTCGTTATTTTTTCCAACAACCGCTCACAGTAAGAAATGGACCATTGCATTAACGGCCCCGTCAAAAAACAAAAAAAGAGTGTTCCAATATGTACAGGTCCACCCAGAAGCCAGCCGGTCCCTCCAACGATTACCTCCATTATAGTACGAACGGCGCGAATCGACCAGCCAGTCCGTTTTGCCAACTCCAGAGTCAACCCGTCGCGAGGTCCCGCCCCGGTGCGCGGCGCAATGTACAACCCTACCCCAAAGGCGACCAAGGCCACCCCGACCGTCAGGTAAACCAAGCGCAACACCCATCCACGTACATCGGGAATCAGGTTCACAAACATAATCAAATCAATAAACGGCCCCAAGAGCAACATATTAAGAAACGTTCCCCATTGTGGATTTGAACGTTTCAACCAACACGTAACAGCCACAATCACAATTCCCAAGACGGTCACCCATGTGCCGATGGATAACGATGAAACCCGAGCCAATCCGATATGTAGCACATCCCATGGCGCTACACCCAGATCTGATTTTATGGCAAAGACCGTACCGAAAGAAATGGTCCACAATCCGCTGAAGAAAAACATCCAATGCCAAACCCAAGCCCGCTTTCTCTTATGCATCCTCATCGATCCTTCAGCTGTTATTTTACGGCCACACTTGTCAAGTTTATCATAGGATTATTACGTTTCGACATGATTTTTTCCCGCATGCAAAAAATCCATCCATCCCGCTCTAGCCAATGTGTGGAATTCACACTATCATAAATAGGAGAATCAGGATGGACAGAAAGGCGGAAAAAACGGTGGATTTATTTGAATACAGCCGGGAGCAATCGCGGCGAAGCGAGCCGCTTGCCGCCCGCATGCGTCCCCGCTGCTTGGATGAAGTTGCGGGGCAAACCCATATCATTGGCAAAGGAAAATTGCTGAGACGGATGATTGAAGCCGATCAGCTGTCATCAATCATCTTTTATGGGCCGCCCGGAACAGGCAAAACCACGCTCGCCCATGTGATCGCCAATCAGACCAGTGCCTACTTTGAACGCATCAATGCGGTTACAGCCGGTGTCAGCGACATCCGCCGGATCATAGAAGAGGCGAAGCAACGAATCAACATGTACGAGCAACGAACCGTGTTGTTCATCGACGAAATCCATCGCTTCAACCGTTCTCAGCAGGATGCCTTGCTTCCCCATGTCGAGGACGGAACCGTCATCTTAATTGGCGCAACCACTGAAAATCCCTCATACGAAGTGAACGCCGCGTTGCTGTCGCGTTCGCGGCTCTTTACGTTAAAGCCACTAACCGAAGAGGAACTGGGCCTCGTGTTGGACCGCGCCCTGGCCGATTCCGAACGCGGGCTGGGCGCGTATCGAGTTGAGTTGGATCCGGAGGCCAAAGCTCACCTCATTCGCTGTGCAGGAGGAGACAGCCGCACAGCCTTAAATGCACTGGAATTGGCGGTCGTCACCACACCACCTGACGATTCAGGCATTCGCCGCATCACGTTGGAAGTGGCGGAAGAGTCAATCCAACGCAAAGTCATTCGCTATGACAAAAGCGGCGACCAGCATTATGACACCATTTCCGCTTTCGTCAAAAGCATGCGTGGATCAGACGCCGACGCCGCACTCTATTACTTGGCCAAAATGTTGCAAGCTGGCGAAGATCCTCGTTTTATCGCCCGGCGTATCTTCATCCACGCCGCAGAAGACGTGGGCATGGCCGACCCCCGCGCTCTCTTAATCGCTTCCGCCGCCGCACATGCCGTTGATTTCATTGGCTTGCCCGAAGCGCAAATCCCATTGGCGCAAGCGGTCATCTACATCGCCACGGCTCCCAAAAGCAATTCAGCCGTGCGGGGAATCAATGAAGCGAACACCTTGGTTAAACAAGAACATCGCGGGGATGTTCCCCCGCATCTGCGCGACGCTCATGGCGCGGGGGCTAAAGCCCAGGGCAGGGGCAAAGGTTACCGCTATCCGCATGATTATCCTCGGGGCTATGTCGCTCAGCAATACCTGCCAGACGAGCACCGCGGCAAACGCCTGTACCATCCCAGCCCGCATGGATATGAGCATAAATTGCAAGCGTTCCTGCGCTGGATGAAAGGGGAGGATCACGGCCGACCGGAATGAAACGGTTCGTCGGTTTCCTCTCCTTCCCATCGGCAATGATGTGTAGAACCCCCTCACTTGGACATATTACTTAATGTCACATTCAGGAAGGAGGAGTTCTGACATGCACATGCAACCGATGAACGCGAACAATCAAATGGAAAACCAAACGGTGAATCCGGTGCCACCGGTCATGAACCATGCGGGGCATGAAGTGTTGGACGTACATGAGATTTTGTCGCATGCGGTTAACACGATGAACACTTATGTCATGTTGCGGCCTCATGTGCAAGATCCCGAGTTGGCGGATATCATGCAACGCCAACACCAGTACATGGTGAACGAATATAACACGTTGGTGGACTGCTTCTCTACGGGACGTGATCCTGCCACACCAACTTCACGCTATCAAATGAAACAAGGCAACAACGTAATCTACGGTATGAAGCAGCAAGGGCAACCGCATAAGCCCATGACCAACCCGTCCGAAATCAACGACCAACGGATTTCGTCGCAAATACTGGGTATGCTGAAGACTGGAGCAAGCCATAAAGCCGTGGCCGCCACAGAAACAACCAACCCAGTTGTGCGCCGCGTATTGGCTGACAGCATTCCTAACTGCATTGAGATGGCGTATGAAGTCTTCCTTTATCAAAATAAGCGGGGCTACTACCAAGTGCCTCAATTCTCCCAACAAGAAATGCAACAACTCACCACATCCTTCGGCCCGGCCACTCCTCCCCAACTTCCCCTGCAGTGACCATAAGTGCGCAAAACAGCCTAGCATTTTCGCTAGGCTGTTTTTGCTTGAGCTAATTTTTGGCTACGCAAAGAAAGTCCGCATTCTGACCAAAACGCGGACTCATTTCATCATGCTTCATTCTGATTCACATGTTCTTCTACCAGGGCATACACTTGCCGCCAATCGGTAATTCGTTTGATTTCCTTTGGCATTTTACGGTTGTACACGGCATCGACAATCACCGTGGGTACGTTGTTTTTAACAAGATTTTCTATATGGTTAGGGGCATCTTCAAAAAACAATTCCACACCGAGTTCTTTGGCTTTGCGTGCTTTATCTTGCGAATTCATGACTAAGTTGTCTCCAGTGTAGGGAAACCCATGTTTCTTCAACCACTCTTTTGTCACTTTCGTGACGTTGGGAAAGCCTGGCCGGGCCGTGATAAAATAAACGCGATGCCCTTGCTTGACCAGTTCATTCAACACCTCAGCCGCATGCTGAAGTGGAACGCCAAGCGAATAAATCTCTACCTCCAGCTTTCGCCACAAGCGCGACGCTTCCTTAGGAGTAATTCCGTATGCTTTATCAAGATATAAATCGCTGATATCTTCCAATTTAACATTGCGCTTCAAGACCCGGTTATGTACTTCGACAGCGGCGCGTTGGGTATCCTTAATCGTGCCGTCGATATCTACACCTAAGATCATGCCATCTCGCCTGCCTTCTCTCAAGATCAGTCATTTCATATAACATTTTCCCCAAAACCAGCGAGATATGCGCAAAAAAAGGAGCCCCATTATGCCGTGCTCCGTCAGTTTTGAACCTGCCTCATCAGCAGGTGGGTGCCCTGAACCCGCAGTTCATGGGTCCACTCGGCGGTGGCTTCCACTCCCTCGGGTGACTTCAAGCTCCCTTTGTCAACGTGTTGGCTCAAAACTTTCGGGTGTCACGAACATCGCAGGACTCGTTTGTTGATTTTATGTTATCAGATCACAGCGCCAAGATCAAGCTGTCAGCTGTTACAATTACAGGAAAGCCTATTTTTGTGTCGCTATTTGGATGTGCAAGTCGTTTAACTGTTGTTCATCCACCGGCGCCGGAGCTTCTGTCAGCAAGCAAGTGCCGCTTGTCGTTTTGGGGAAGGCGATGCACTCACGCAAGTTGGTGCGGCCTGCAAGCAACATGACAATGCGGTCGAAGCCAAAGGCAATCCCACCGTGCGGCGGTGCACCATACTCAAACGCTTCAAGCAGGAAGCCAAATTTCTCTTTGGCGTCTTCCATGGAAAGTCCCAACGCTTGAAACATCTTCTCTTGGATGTCGCGCTGGTAAATCCGCTGGCTACCGCCGCCGATTTCAAAACCGTTTAAGACCATATCGTAAGCTTTGGCGCGCACCCGTCCCGGATCAGTCTCCAACAGCGGCACATCCTCTTCCATAGGCATGGTGAATGGATGATGCATCGCATAATAGCGGTTGTCTTCTTCCGAGTACTCCAACAGCGGGAACTCGGTCACCCATGCGAAGGCATAACGGTCAGGGTCGATGAGGTTAAGTGCTTTTGCCAAGCGAACACGCAATTCTCCCAGTACATCGGCAACCACTTTTTTGTTGTCGGCCACGAAGAACAGCATGTCACCCGTCTCTGCCCCGGTTGCTTTTTGGATCGCAGTCACTTCTTCCTCACTGAGGAATTTGGCGACCGATCCTTTCAAGCCGCCCTCTTTTAAAGCCAGCCATGCCAGCCCTTTGGCTCCGAAAGCCTGGGCGACTTGACCCCAGTTGTCCACTTCTTTACGGCTCCAATCAGCGCAACCTTTCACCGTGATCGCCTTGACCTGACCACCGGAAGCGATCGCTCCGCTAAACACTTTGAATGAAGAGTCACGCAGAATGTCGGATAAGTCGATCAACTCCATCCCAAAGCGCAAATCCGGCTTGTCTGAACCATACCGTTCCATCGCCTCTTTATACGTCAACCGCGGGAACGGGCGAGGCACCTCCACACCGATTGTCTCTTGGAACAGCTTTGCCACCATCTCTTCCATCATCGACAAGAACGTCTCCGTCGGCAAGAAAGAGGCTTCAATGTCGATCTGGGTGAATTCCGGTTGCCGGTCAGCCCGCAAATCCTCATCGCGGAAACAACGTGCAAACTGGAAGTACCGCTCCATGCCCGCCACCATAAACAATTGCTTAAACAACTGTGGGGATTGCGGCAATGCATAGAACGAACCTTCATGCACCCGGCTCGGCACCAAGTAATCTCTCGCCCCTTCCGGTGTGCTACGGGTCAACATGGGTGTTTCCATTTCGACAAATCCGTGCTGGTCTAAGAATTGGCGCACGATTTGCATCGCCCGGTGCCGAATCAGCATCGTCTTCTGCATTTTGCTACGGCGCAAATCCAAATAACGGTACTTCAACCGAATCGATTCATCCACATCCAGATCATCTTGGATCATGAACGGCGGAGTTTTTGCGGCGTTAAACACATGCACTTGCTCGCCTTGAATTTCGATTTCACCCGTCTTCATGTTAGGGTTGACGGTGCCTGGTTCACGCTCCACCACTTTCCCCGTGATCGCCAAAACATATTCCGAGCGCACCTGTTCAGCGATGCGAACAGCTTCCGGGGAGATTTCCGGATTAAACACCACTTGCACCCGCCCAGAACGGTCACGCAAGTCCAAGAAAATCAATCCCCCCAGATCACGGCGCTTATGGACCCATCCGTTTAAGGTGACTCTTTGCCCAACTAATTCTTTTGTGCACTCTGTTGCAAAATGTGTACGATGGACACCTTCCATCACGTTCTCCCCCTTAAGGCAATTGCTTGATGTAAGCGACCAGTTCATCCAGTGCAATAGTCACCTGCTCCCCGGTCGCGAGCTGTTTTACATTGATTTGATTTTGCTTCAATTCATCTTCGCCCAAAATGGCCACCGTCTTCGCTTGTAAACGGTCAGCGGCCTTAAATTGCGCTTTCATCTTGCGGTCCAGATAATCGCGCTCTGCACGTAACCCTGCTTGGCGCATCGTTTGCAACACTTTCATACCGACCAGCTTGGCTTCTTCTCCCATGGTGATAAGATAACAATCCAGCCCAGCTTTCGACGGTGTTCTCACTTGTTGCACTCCTAGTGCCAAGAGCACCCGTTCCAATCCGATGCCGAAGCCGACTCCCGGCATGCTTGGCCCGCCAAATTGTTCGATCAAGCCGTTGTATCGGCCGCCGCCACCGATGCTCCCTGCCTGCGCCCCTGGGATGTCCACCGTGTATTCAAACGCGGTGTGCGTGTAATAATCCAAGCCGCGCACCAGACGGTGATTGACCACATAGGGCACGCCGAGCAAGTCAAGCGCACGCAACACCGTGTCAAAGTGTTTGCGGCTGTCGTCATTCAAATGATCGTGCAAGGACGGCGCCCCTGCCGCAATCTCTTTGGTCCGTTCATCCTTGCTATCCAAAATGCGGAGCGGATTTTTGTAAAGCCGTGATTTGGCCTCGTCAGACAACTTATCGATATGCTTCTCGAAATAAGCGATCAATTTCTCCCGATATTGCAATCGGCTTTCCACATCTCCCAGTGTGTTCACTTCCACCCGCACATCTTTCAGCCCCAGCGCTTGGAAATAATGCATCCCGAGCGCAATCACTTCCGCATCCAACAACGGGTCCGGGCTGCCGAAAGCTTCTACGCCAAACTGGTGAAATTGGCGGCGCCGCCCCGCCTGTGGATTTTCGTACCGGAACATCGGCCCCATATAGTACCATTTGGTCGGTTGAGGCTGACCAAACACTTTTTTCTCCACAAACGAACGCACCACACCGGCGGTGCCTTCAGGACGCAAGGAAATCTGCCGATTGCCGCGATCGGTGAACGTGTACATCTCTTTCTCAACAATGTCGGTCGCTTCCCCTACGCCGCGTTGGAATAACTCGGTGTGTTCAAACATCGGCGTCCGAATCTCATGATAATCATATAAGCTGCAAATTTCTCGCGCTTTTTGCTCTATCCACTGCCACTGCTCAACTTCCCCCGGCATGATATCATCCGTGCCGCGAGGAATTTGCAATTTGGTTGAAGTTTGAAACTTCACTGCCGCGTACCCCCCTCGATCAACTTGGCTCATAAATAAAAAATCTCCCGCCACTGACCTCATTGTCAGGGACGAGAGATTGGTTTAACGTTTCCCGTGGTACCACCCTAATTGAAAACCCCGATCTGCCGGAGTTTCCCGCTTCAAATCCTGTTATCGCCAGGATGACGTCTAAGTCTACTAACCGCAGCATGCGGCGTTCGGTTAGATCCTCCAGGTGTCTTTCGCCGCTTCGTAACATAGAGAACCTTGCAGCCGATGGGTTCTCCTCTCTGGTTGCCCGTCAAACGGTTACTTTTCCCTTCATAGGAGTTAAGTATGTAGTTGATTCATGCGGATTTGTTAACTCATTTTAAACAGGTGTTATCGGTTTGTCAAGAAATGAAAAAAAGTTTTTTTTTGCAACACTGGCCCCCCTTCACCATGAAGTAGGCTCACGGCTTTTACAACAGGGGATGTGGTATAGTATGGGAAGAACCTATGTTGAAATGAGGAGTGACCAAACGGATGAAACTGTTCATCATGCTCGGTAGCATCAACATGGCGCTCGCTGTGGCCATCGGGGCATTCGGCGCCCATGGACTGGCCGGCAAAGTGACCGAAAAAATGCTGCAAAACTGGAATACGGGAGCCCATTACCACATCATTCACGCCTTAGTCCTCTTGGTCATTGGGCTGTTGATGTCCAAAATAAACGAACCCTCTTCCTTGCTGAATATCGGCGGATGGCTGATTGTCGCCGGGATTCTATTCTTTTCTGGGAGCTTGTACGCAATGGTGCTCACTGGTGTCAAAACGTGGGGAGCCATAACCCCGATTGGCGGTGTCGCGTTTATCGCCGGTTGGATTCTGGTCGCCGTCACCGCAGTCAAGCATCTGTGATGCACGCTTCATGAAGCTGACCGATCAGTCTTAGGCCATCATAGTCTTCACCTTATCGCCTGCAAAGTGCTTGCCTGCTTTTTTTCATTTGCGTGTGCCTGTCGCCGCCCACAGTGCGGAAGTCTGTCAGCGGCATCGGTTGTAACCGATCAGCCCAGCCATGAAGCACCATTTGCAATTGCATATCAATCTCGCGGGGGGAACGCCGCATTTCTCGTTCACCTCTTCCATTTCATTGATCGATCTTAGTCTTGCCCCCGCACAGACAAATCAAACGGCCGCTGTTTGCACAGCGGCCGTTTAACTTTCTATCCGTTATTATTTTTTGCAAATGGCTTCCATTTTTGCTACCACATGCTCCACACTGAAACCATACTCTTTCATGAGCAATCCGCCCGGTGCAGAAGCACCAAATTGTTCGATTCCAATCACAGCGCCTTGTTCGCCAACATAGCGGTCCCAACCCATCGGATGAGCCGCTTCCACAGCCAAGCGCGCACGAACGGCTTTAGGCAGAATCGCTTCGCGTTCGTTTTCTGGGAGTGCGTCAAAGTTCTCACGGCAAGGCATGCTGACCACGCGCACGTGCAAACCTTTTTCTTTCAGTTTCGCTTGCGCTTCCACAGCCAAGCTCACCTCAGAGCCCGTCGCGATGATGATACCATCCAAGCGGTCACCATCCGCTTCGGATACAATGTATGCACCCTTAGCGATGATCTCTTGGTCTTTGTCCACTGTGCCCGGCAGAATGGGCAGATTTTGCCGGGACAGGATCAGCGCGACCGGATATTCATTTTGGTTGAGCGCATACTGCCAAGCGGCCACCGTTTCGTTGGCATCCGCAGGGCGAATTACCTTTAAGCCCGGAATCAGACGCAGAGACGGCACATGTTCCACCGGTTCATGGGTTGGCCCATCTTCTCCGACTGCAATGCTGTCATGTGTCAACACATAGACAACCGGTAGCTTGGACAGCGCAGACAGGCGAACAGACGGGCGCAAGTAATCAGAAAACACCAAGAACGTACCGCCATAAACCCGCACGCCCCCGTGGAGCATCATTCCATTCATCGCCGCCGCCATGGCATGTTCGCGCACACCAAACCAAATGTTGCGGCCGCTGTAATCTTCGGCATGGAAGATACCTTCGCTTTTCATCATGGTA
Source organism: Laceyella sacchari (assembly GCF_004343255.1). Lineage (GTDB taxonomy): Bacteria > Bacillota > Bacilli > Thermoactinomycetales > Thermoactinomycetaceae > Laceyella > Laceyella sacchari. The sequence goes on from NZ_SMDD01000003.1 coordinate 479,058, forward strand.
TTGTTGGACGAAGCCAAGTCGGCCGATCCACCGATCAATGACGGCACGCCTTTGGCCAAAGCTTGAAGCGCTGCACCAGAAGCGGCGCGAGTTGCAATCGCCTTGTCGCCTACTTGGAATTTGGGCAGTTCAGCATCCCATCCTTCCGGCAGTTCCCCATTCATCGCTTGACGCAAGGCACGTGCCAATTCAGGGTACTTTGTCTCATATTGCTTCATCAGGTCATTCCAAGCCACTTCCTTTTCCGCAAGTCGGGATTGGATCGCTTCAAAATGCGCTCTCACTTCCGCCGGAACCGTAAACGGCTCTTCATAAGCCCAGTTGTAAGACTTCCGGACTTCGGCTACTTCTTCCTGGCCCAAGGGTTTTCCATGTGCTTCGGAAGTACCAGCGCGATTGGGGCTTCCGTACCCGATCACCGTACGCACTTCAATCAATGTGGGACGGCTGGTTTCTTGTTGCGCTTCAACAATTGCGCGGCCAATCGCTTCCACATCATTGCCATCTTCGACGCGCAATACTTGCCACCCGTATGACTCAAACCGCTTTTGCACACTTTCGGTAAACGAATGCGCCAGTTCCCCATCCAAGGAAATGTCATTGGAATCGTACAAAGCGATCAGCTTGCCCAGCTTGAGATGACCAGCCAGCGATGCGGCTTCTGCAGCCACCCCTTCCATCAAGTCGCCATCGCCGCACAACACATAGGTGAAATGGTCGATGATGTTCAACCCATCCCGGTTGAAGGTAGCGGCAAGATGCGCTTCGGCCATAGCCATACCGACACCGTTAGCGATCCCTTGTCCCAGCGGACCAGTCGTCGCTTCCACCCCCGGGGTGTGCTTCACTTCCGGATGCCCTGGCGTCAAGCTTCCCCATTGCCGGAACTGCTTCAACTCTTCCAGCGGCAAGCCATATCCAAACAAATGCAACATGCTATATAACAGGGCTGATCCATGCCCTGCAGAGAGAACAAAGCGGTCACGGTTTATCCATTCCGGATTGGCCGGATTATGGCTCATATGATGTGCCCACAGTGTGTAAGCCATGGGCGCCGCTCCCATCGGCAACCCCGGATGCCCTGAATTCGCAGCTTCAATTTGATCGATGGACAACATCCGGATGGTATTGATCGCTTGTTGTTCTACTTTTGTCACTATGTATCCCCCTTAACTATACTCACATCAACATGTTCTTGGTTATTATAGCACAACCCACTTTAACCCACTCACGCTTTACTCTCTAAAATAAGTGTGACTGGGCCGTCATTAACCAACGAAACCTGCATCATCGCCCCAAACACGCCAGTTTCCACAGTGACGCCGTATTGGGCTAAGCATGCGTTGAACTGTTCATACAACGGCCGGGCGAGTTCCGGTTTCGCCGCGTTCATGAAATTGGGGCGCCGCCCTTTGCGGCAGTCCCCGTATAAAGTAAATTGGGAAACGGACAGGATGCTCCCGCCCACGTCCAACAGAGAGCGGTTCATCTTGCCCGTCTCATCTTCAAAAATGCGCAGATGAACTACTTTTTCCGCTAAATAGCGCACATCTTCTTCTGTGTCCCCTTCAGCCACGCCGACGAGCAACATCACGCCTGGCCCGATTGCTCCCGTCGTCTGGCCCTCCACGGTAACACTGGCTTCCCGCACGCGCTGCAACACGATTTTCATCAGGTGTCCTCCTTACTGAATGATTCTTCTCACGCTGTAAATGTCACGCACGCGCTTGACCCGTTCCACCACTGACTTGAGGTGGTTGATATTTTGAATGCTGATACGGACATGAATCGAAGCGATGCCTCTGCGGTCACCGCGGGCACTGATGGCCGCCAATTCCGTCTTGGAATCAGTCAGCGCCTGCAATACCTCATTTAACAAACCCTGGCGGTCAAACCCAGACACTTCGATGTCCACCTGATAATAATGTTTGGTTGCATGACTGTCCCACTCGACATCGATGCGGCGCTCATCCGGGACGGTACTGAGATTGGGACAGTCAATCCGATGAACCGTTACACCCCGCCCATGCGTCACATAGCCAGCAATCTCGTCCCCTGGCACTGGATTGCAACAACGCGACAAACGGATCAATAAGTTGTCTACACCCTTTACGCGAACCCCTTGATCCAGTTTATGTTTGCGAATCGGCAACGCCTTGACTTCCGGTAGGACAACGGGCTGCTGCTCTTCTTTCAACCCATCCGTTAAGCGATGAACCACCTGGGCGGTAGAAATGCCTCCGTATCCCACAGCGGCAAACAAATCTTCTTCCTCATTGAAATTAAACTTTTTGGTGACATCTTCGATCCGATCCGACGTCAACACGTCACTCACTGTGAAATCATGTTTTTTCAACAAGGCCTCAACCATCTCCCGGCCCTTGGCCACACTCTCTTCGCGACGCTGTTTCTTAAACCAATTGCGGATTTTGCTCCGGGCATGGGAAGATTTGACTAGGCTGAGCCAATCTTGGCTTGGCCCATAGCTGTGCTTTGACGTTAAAATCTCGACGATATCGCCCGTTTTTAGTGGATAATCCAAGGGGACGATCTTGCCGTTTACCTTCGCCCCGATGCACATGTTACCGATATCCGTGTGAATTCGATAAGCAAAATCCAGCGGAACCGAACCCATCGGCAATTCGATTACATCGCCTTTCGGGGTGAAAACGAAGACAGAATCAGAAAACCAATCCATCTTGAGGTTTTCCACAAATTCCTTCGCATCAGATGCTTCCTGTTGCAATTCCATCATTTCACGGAACCATTTCAATTTCTCGTCAAACTTGGATTTCTCTACCGCTGACCCCTCTTTGTAAGCCCAGTGAGCCGCAATCCCGTACTCGGCTGTTCGATGCATATCCAATGTGCGGATCTGCACCTCGATCGGTTCCCCTTTCGGCCCGATAACCGTGGTGTGCAAGGATTGATACATATTCGTCTTGGGCATGGCGATATAATCCTTGAAACGGCCTGGCATCGGCTTCCACACCGTATGAATGATACCTAGGACGGCATAGCAGTCGCGGACGGTATCGACGATGACCCGTACGGCCATCAGATCATATATCTCATTAAACTCTTTATTTTGCGTAACCATTTTTTTATAAATGCTATAAATATGTTTGGGTCGACCAGAGATGTCCATTACCTTGACATCCATTTCCTCCAAGCGCGTCTTCAACGTATCGATAATTTCGTCGAGATATTTTTCCCGCTCCGCCCGCTTTTTCTTCATCAAATGGACGATTCGGTAATACTGCTGGGGCTTTAAGTAGCGGAGCGAGATGTCTTCCAGCTCCCATTTGATTTTGGAAATCCCCAAGCGATGAGCCAACGGAGCAAATATTTCCAATGTCTCCGTTGATTTCTGCCGTTGCTTGTGTTCTGGCATATATTTGAGTGTCCGCATGTTATGCAAGCGGTCAGCCAATTTAATCAAGATTACGCGCACATCTTGTGCCATGGCCACAAACATTTTGCGATGGTTTTCCGCCTGATGCTCCTCGTTCGATTTGAATTTCATCCGTTTCTTCAGTTTCGTCACACCATCGACCAAATGGCGTACCGCAGACCCAAAGCGCTCTTCAATCTCTTCCAACGTCACTCCCGTGTCTTCCACCACGTCATGCAACAAAGCGGCGATCAGCGTAGGAACATCCATGCGCAGATCGGCAAGAATTTCCGCCACCGCGATGGGATGCAAAATATAAGGTTCCCCTGACTTACGATATTGCCCTTTGTGCGCTTCATCCGCAAACTCATAAGCCCGTCTCAGCTGCACAAGGTCATCCTCTGTCAAATATGTGGCGGCTAAGCTTAGTAATTGTTCTACCGGCATTTCGCTCACTTCCGTACCTAGAATGAAATTTTCCTATTATTATTACTCAGACCAATAGGAAAGTAAAGCGTTGGAAAAGACTGCTGTATCGGGAAACCAGAAAACAATGCCTCCTCCCACGTGTGCAAAAAACCGGTCGGCTGACACCGACCGGCAAACGTGGCGGCTATTCACTTTGCTTGGCTTTCTTGAACCCGCCTGTCTGTTTGCGAATATACAAATAGATAATGGACAGGATCACCGCCGCCACCGTCAACATCCCATAAGTCAACCGCTCTTCTTCTTCAGCCCGCAGGAACAAAATGGGCCCGACAACCACAGCCCCATAGGCGGTAAACTCAAAGGACGAAAGTAACATTTTCCACACTTTTTGCAAGTAATCGCGTAAATTGAGCTCTCTCGAGTGGAACATTTCTTTAAACAGAATCACTACCAAGCCAATCATCCAAATGACAATCGATACCAAAAAAACGCGAGCAAATCCAGAAATAAATGCGGAAAATCCCTCTTGCAACGCTTCCACTTTCCATACTCTCCTTAACAGATGTTTTTCAGATGATCATACCCATTCCATCATAAGACAAACCTTTTCCTGCTGGCAATTTACAATAATTATACAGTTGGCTGACACGCATATTCCATTAGGCGCGGTGATAGGTTAACCATTGTCAACACCACATCCGCTTCAGGAGGTGACTTTCCATGCACAACCCGCGCCAAGAGACGGAACACCATTTCTCCCCCCAACCGGCGGAATCCTCCTTTGCGGTGGACTCCAGTCTGGATGAGGGCATCCGCCACGTGCAAAACGCCATTCAACAAATGTATAGCCAAGCAGGAAATCATGATAATGAGTAAGAATTTAATTAAGTCCCATGGGTATCATGGGACTTAATTCGCTCTAATGAAATAGAAATACCATTGCGCAAATGTAAAAAATATCATATGATGATATACGAAATTTATCAAACATTGACGCAACATTCTATTTGCACTTGAAAATATGAAAAGACCCCGTTAAGGTTCTATAACTGCGCACGTTTTGATCAACCATGCTCTGGCAAACCAATTATCAGTTAAATGGGCGTTTTTGGAAAAGAAATGAATTGCTTCCTTTTAAGTTTCAAATGATGTTCTAGAACTTACATAAATAATTGAGAAGAACTTAATCCGCATTCATTTGATTAAATTTTTAGTCTATTTCACTTTGGGAATGGGGGACCCATCATGCTGAGAAGCACGCGAAGCACCTTGTACGAGAGACTGGGTGGGGAAGAATTGATCACTATTGTGATCAATGAATTTTATGATCGCATGCTTGAAGACGACCGTGTCAACCATCACTTCATCGGCGTGAACATGGATGTGCTAAAGCGCCACCAAGTCACCTATTTCATGAGTTACGCGTTGGGCGGACCCATACACTATGAAGGAAATACCTTGCGCAAAGCACACAGCGGTTTGAACATCACGTCGGAGGAATATGAAATCGCCATTAAACACCTCAACAGCGCATTGCGAAAAAACCAAATCGCGTTGGAAGACATTGCGCGGATTGAAGCCTTCTTGCGTAGCGTAAAGCCGCATATCATCAATAAGTGAGAGAACCCGTTTTCCCCGGCGGACATCTCACACCGCCTTGCACTCATACGGATCTGTATCGTCTGCGCACCCTGTTTTCGCTCATGCACCAAGGCACCCCTCCGCCCATTGCAGGTCAAAACCTGCCCACTCTTGGGGAGCCGCTTCCACCTTCTCGTTGATCCGGCTTCAAACTTTTTTTACAATGGATTCGCAAAAATAAAACATTTGAAGTTTACAATCGCTTTAGACTTATGCTCCGCTTCTGGACATGCGTAAAAAAACCCCCGCGCCAACGGGGGTTCACTTTACTCGATCTCAATGATTTTAAATTGAATCGTCCCACCCGGAGTGGATACGTTGATCACTTCGCCCACTTTTTTGCCAATCAGTTCTGCACCGATCGGAGATTCATTGGAAATCTTAAATGAAGAGGGATCCGATTCCGCACTGCCCACGATAGTATATGTTTCTTTGTCCCCATCCGGAATTTCCTCAATCGTCACTTTGGAACCGACACTCACCACTCCCGTATTTTGATTGGAAGCGATGATTTTCGCATTGCGAATCATGTTCTCTAACGTAATGATCCGTGATTCGATAAAGGCTTGCTCTTCCTTCGCCGCATCGTATTCCGAATTCTCGCTGAGGTCTCCCTGCGCAATCGCTTCTTTCAAGCGTTCCGCTACTTCGTGGCGCTTCTGCGTTTTTAGGAGTTCTAGTTCTTGTTTTACTTTTTCTAGGCCTTCTTCAGTTAATAAAACTTCTTTTTTATTTTGAGACATCAAACGTTTCCTCCTTAATCACATAAGCTTGCAAATGTGATAGATCCCCGTCAAATGCATATGCCAAACCAGCCAGTATTATGCATACTTCTAGTCACTTTACGCAGATCAAAAGATTCATTGGTAACGATTTCACATCCATTTAGTGATGTCGCATCAGCAATACTCACTAAAAAGCCAAGCTGGACAATATATTAGCACATTTATATCAATACTCCAAGTGAATACTTAAAGTTTTTTGGTTAACAAACAACATTGGGTGGAGTTTCGCCTTGGAAATAGGCGATCAAATTGTTCACCGCCATATCAGCCATCGCTAAGCGGGTTTCTTCTGTGGCACTACCCAGATGGGGAGCCAGCACCACTTGTTCCAATTGCCGCAATTCCCTGGGCACATAAGGCTCATCTTCATATACATCCAGCGCGGCTCCAGCGATGCGCCCAGCCTTTAATGCTTTGATCAGGGCGGTCTCATCCACAATCGGGCCGCGGGCCGTGTTGACCAAAAACGCCGTGGGCTTCATCCGTTCCAATTCGGCCGCACCGATCAGATGATGGGTCTCGGGCGTGTAAGGGCAATGGATGGAAACATAATCAGCCTCGCTCAAACACTGCTCCAAATCGACATATTGAACCCCTAGCTCCTTTTCTAGTTCTTCTGGCAAGCGGTGTCTCGAATGATAAATGACTGGCATTCGAAAACCTTTGGCCCTCTGTGCCACCGCTTGCCCGATGCGTCCCATGCCGATGATGCCTAGGCATTTGCCGGACACTTCCCTTCCCAACATGAACAAAGGCTCCCAACCGGTCCATTTCCCTTCGCGCACCAATCGGTCGCCTTCACTCACCCTCCGCGAAACATCCAAAAGCAACGCCCATGTCAAATCAGCCGTGGCTTCCGTCAACACCCCGGGCGTATTGGTCACAATGATCTGTTGTTCGCGGGCGTAAGCGATGTCGATATGATTGAATCCCACTCCGTAATTGCTGATCATTCGCAAACGGGGACAAGCGCGAAGCAGAGCCTCGTCGATAGTGTCAGTCACGTTACAGAGCAAGGCCTCGCTTGTTTGCAAATGATGGATCAGCTCCACAGCCGTCCAACCCGGTGGCAACAGCACCACTTCAGCATGCTTAGCCAACCGGGCCAACGGTTCTTTCCCTATGTCTTTGGTCACTACGACTCGCGGTCTCAATCCTTCGTTCCTCCTCGACCTCACCTGTTCAACAACCAAGAACTATTTTGGCAATTATTATAATATTCCACAAAATGACCTATATATCCTGCTAAAAAACCTATATAATCATCAAATGATAATCATTTTTCTTGTTGGTAATGATAAACCAACTATTCTGGGATGCATTCCCGGCGTTCACTGCTTGGTGAACCCGTAATGCTATAATAACAAATATGGCAGTGCTGGCAAGAGGTTAATCAACAATTCGCCACCATGATCAAAGGCAATCCCCAGGAGCATCTTCGCACAAGTGGGAAAAGCGGGCCAACGCATTGCCCGCTACCGGTGTTTGTCGCATACGCATGCTTTAAAGGACGGATAAAACATCGGCTCTCAGCCGCTTTACTGGCAAAACTTTCTCCTCACTGTCTTTCTCTGTCAAACTTATGTTCGATGCAAGGAGTGATACTATTGCAAGCAATACAAGTTGGACTAATCGGCTTTGGCTTCTCGGGGTCCACCTTTCACGCCCCCGTCATCACACAGGTGCCTGGCCTCAACCTGACTCATGTCGTTTCTTCTGATCCCAGCAAAGTGCATCGTCAGCTCCCCCAAGTAGAGGTACTGGCCGACCCCCGTGCGTTGTGGGAGCATCCCGACATCGAGTTGGTCGTGATCACCACGCCTAACGACACACACTTCCCTTACGCCAAAGAAGCCTTGCTGAGCGGGAAACACGTGGTAATAGAAAAGCCCTTCGTGGTTGATGTCGCTGAAGCTGATGAATTGATCAAACTTGCCGCCGAGCAAAACCGCATCCTAAGCGTATACCACAACCGCCGCTACGACAGTGATTTCCTCACGGTCAAGCAGGTGATTGAGCAAGGTTTGCTCGGTACGGTTCATACATATGAAGCGCATTTTGACCGGTATCGCCCGGAGGTGCGCATTCGTTGGCGCGAACAAGATGTACCAGGCGCCGGAGTGTTGTACGATCTCGGGCCTCATCTGATCGATCAGGCCATCCAATTGTTCGGTCCACCTCAAACAGTGTGGGCTGACCTCTTGAAGCAACGCCCGCAAGCCCTAGTAACTGACTGCTTCCATCTCATCCTCGGATACGAAAAAGGGTTGCGTGCCATTTTGCGTGCCGGCTGTCTGGTTAAAGCACCTGGGCCGCGATATCAGGTGCACGGCAGCCTTGGCACATTGACCAAATACGGGATGGACCCGCAAGAAGAAATGTTGAAACAAGGGATGAAACCCGGCGATCCAGGGTGGGGCCAGGAATCTCCGGAATTCCAAGCCACTCTCTCCACCACCGTGCAAGGGGTAGAATTGCAAGGTACCGTTCCTACTCTGACTGGAGGATATGAAAGGTATTATCAACAATTGGCCCAAGCGATCAGGGGACAAGCCGAAGTGCCCGTCTCAGCTCAAGATGCGCGACTAACGATGCAAGTCATTTCGGCAGCAATCACCAGCGCACACGAAGGAAGAGTAGTAAAAATATAAATCAATCCATTCAACATTTACTTCTATATCTCATTGAAATGCGGCTCGACCGAAAGGCGGAGCCGCATTATTTGTTAGCTTTTAAAAATCCCTTCATCATTCTTCAACAATCGGCAGGTAGAATGTGGTCACACTCACTGGTGCATGACAGACAGAAAGGAGAAAATCATGTTACAACCCAACGCACTTGCTCCCTTGATGCTTCGCATCGGCCTAGGGAGCATCCTTTTCGCCCACGGACTGCAAAAACTCTTGTTCATCAGCCGAACCATGGAATTTTTCGAGCTGATTGGCATTCCTTTCCCCACCTTATCCGCCTATGGCATCGCCACGATGGAAACTTTGTGCGGCATCGCGTTTTATTTGGGGATTCACATCCGGTTGGCCGGATTGTGTACCATTCTGCTGATGTGTGGCACCATCATCACGGTGAAAGGGGCCAAAGGCTTTATCGATGGGTACGAATTTGACGCCTTAATCATAGTGAACGCCATTTCTCTCATGTTCACTGGGCCTGGCGAATATAGTATCTCCCATATCTCTCATCATCCCTAGTGCTTTTGGCTTTTCGGCTATCCCATTCGCAAGCCGGAAACAACCACTGCCTTTTAAAATTCGCGCTCGTCTGATATTGCTTCCATTCCATCGTCATATGACGATTTTTTTTATTTCCTTTATAATAAATGATGAACTTCCAACAAACAGAGTGAGGGACACGATGGATACAATCACACACGGCCTGTTTGGCTATACGATGTATCAGTGCTTAAAAAAAGAGGACATGCCCGTCAAAGAAGGGAAAGCCCTGTTGTTTGTGTCATTGGTCAGTAACCAAATCCCCGATATCGACGTGGTTGTCCGCGTAACCGAAACGGGCCGTATCATGGAACAGATGTGGCATCGCGGGCTAACTCATTCCTTGTTGTTCATTCCTATTTGGGCTTTGCTTCTTTACGTTTTGGTGCGGCTGATGTTCAAAGAAAAAGAATGGCGCTTCTTCCACCTGTCTTTGTTCGGAGTCGCCCTTCATGATTTTGTCGATTGTTTCAACGCCTGGGGCACCGGCTTATTTGAGCCATTTTCCTCCGCACGCATCACCTTGGGAACCCTTCCCATTGTCGACTTCGTCTTTTGGGGTATCTTCCTGGCCGGTTTTTTGCTCTCTTATATAAAAAAACACATCCCCAAACAGCGAATTTTCCAATGGGTGGCTTTGGGAATGCTCCTTCATTTCAGCATCCAAACAGCACAAGGGTTGATTGTGGAACAACGGGCCGAGCAACGTTATGACCGCGTCGAACTGGCAGCCAGCTTTGTTCCTTGGCATTTTCGGGTAATCGGCAAAAGCGGAAACCATGTAGAATTGACGGATGCCACCGTATGGTCGACCAGCCAACCAGTGGCTTCTCTCAAATCGCATGAAGAAGCCGATTTGTCCCCCTTGTTCAATCAAAATCCCAAAGCAAAAGTTCTCTACGAATGGTCGCCGTTTGTCGTCATCGTCAATGACAGCAAACGCTTGGGCATTTATGATCCGCGTTTTTACCGCGACGGGGAATCGTTCCTCAGTGAATACATCGAAAAACGGTGAAGCGAAAGGGCCATCCAACCCCTGTTTTCAAATCGCTGAACCATGACGCCAACACCGATGTCAGGCATTGTCGCGTTATACCCGTTTTAACACATTTCTCAAAAGGGGGACTCGGCTTATGACTCAGCTCGTTTCTCTTGAATGGCTATACAACCACCTGAACGATCCGCAATTGATTATCGTGGATTGCCGTTTCCAGCTTGGACAACCTACCGCCGGAAAGGAAGCTTATCTCCGTGATCATATCCCAGGCGCCTTTTATCTTGATCTTGACCAAGACTTGTCCGCTCCCCCATCCGTCCACGGCGGACGTCATCCCCTGCCTGATCCCCATATGTTCGCCGCCAAGGCGGGAGCCATCGGCATCGGTGACAACGTCACCGTCATCGCTTATGACGATCAAGGGGGAGCCATGGCTGGACGTTTGTGGTGGTTGCTTCATTATTTCGGGCACCATCGGGCAAAAGTGTTGAACGGCTCTTACACCTTATGGAAAAAACAAGGCTTGCCGATTACCGCCGAACGGCCAACAGCACAGCCCCGTACCTTCCATCCACAGATCAACCACCGCTGGTTGGCCTCCATGGAAGAGGTGAAGGCTAAGCTTAACGATTCACACACGGTGATCATCGACTCTCGCGAAGGCGCACGTTACCGCGGCGAACAGGAACCGATCGATCCCGTGGCCGGACATATACCAGGCGCGAAACACTATTTCTTCAAAGAAACCCAGCTCGCTGACGGCCGTTTCAAATCAGGAGAAGCGCTTGCTGAACACTTCGCCGGCATTTCCAAAGAACAGGAAGTGATCGTCTATTGTGGTTCTGGGGTAACAGCGACCCCCAATGTTATCGCCCTCATGGAGGCCGGTTACCAACAGGTCAAGCTTTACGCTGGCAGTTGGAGTGATTGGATTTCATACCAAGACAATCCGGTCGCCACTGGAGATGAATAAACAAAAAAGGGATTCGCCTTGTACGGGCGAATCCCTTTCCCATCTTATCAACCGTAAAATTTTTTCAACCAGTTGAGCGCATTCTTAGTAAAAGAATATCGCAAGGGCATGTCAAACTGCGTCGTCTGCTTAACAATCGCTTTTTCGTGGCTGAAGCAATCAAAGCTGTACTTTCCATGGTAATTACCCAACCCGCTCGTGCCAACACCACCGAACGGCAGATGTGGATTGCCGATGTGTACAATGGTGTCATTGATGCAGCCACCACCAAATGGCAAGGAACGTATCACTTTTTCTTGGTTTTGCTCGTTCTCCGAAAAAAAGTATAACGCTAATGGCTTTTCCTTCTTGCGAATTGCCGCAATCGCTTCATCCAGATCGGTAAAAGTAAACACCGGCAAAATCGGCCCAAAAATCTCTTCTTGCATCACCGGTGCCTCCCAGCTTACTCCTGTCAACACCGTCGGCTCAATGACACGCCGTTGCGCATCGGTTTTGCCACCAATGACAACCTCCCCATCAGCCAAGAACGCCTCCAATCGTGAAAAATGGCGTTCATTCACAATATGCCCATAATTCTCGCTCGTCAGCGGATCTTTCCCGTAAAACCGCGCGATTTCTTGTTTTAACTGCGCCAACCACACATCTTTGCGTTCTTCATGAATCAACACATAATCTGGCGCGACGCACGTCTGGCCCGCATTCAACCATTTGCCCCATACAATTCTGCGGGCAGCCAGCTCAATATTGGCATCTTTATCGATGATGACCGGACTTTTGCCCCCCAGCTCCAACGTCACCGGAGTCAATGTTTGGGCCGCCTTTTCCATAATCGTTTTGCCTACCTGCGCACTTCCGGTGAAGAAGATATGATCAAACGGCAGATCTAACAGCGCTTTGCTCGTCTCCACATCTCCTTCAATCACCGCAATGTATTCCTCCTCGAAAATCCCCTTAATCATTTGCATGATCACTTGGGACGTATGCGGTGCCCATTCCGATGGCTTGAGTGTGACGCAGTTCCCTGCCGCAATCGCTCCAATCAGCGGCATCACCGCGAGATTGAATGGATAATTCCAAGGGGAAATAATCAGGGTGAGCCCATACGGCTCAGGATACACATAACTCTTCGATCCCATCAGCACTTGCGGTGTCGGAACTTTTCTCGGCTTGGCCCATGTTTTCAAACGCTTGCTAACATATTTGATCTCATCCAGCGTCGGTCCGATTTCCGACAAATATGCATCAAACTCTGAACGATGCAAATCCTTTTTTAATGCGGTGGTAATGTCAGGCTCATATCGTTTGATGGCTGATTGCAATTTGCGCAAGCTCTCCAAGCGAAAGGCGATTTCCTTGGTTTTCCCCGTCAGGTAAAACTCCTTCTGCTTCTCAAAAATCTCTTTATGTCGCATCCATTCACCACGCCCCCACTCAGATGTTATCAGCTTCAGTATAGAAAATGAGCCTCACTTTCTCAAGAAAAGCAATTCATTTAAATGTCGAATGCACCCCAAACCGTTCACGCCAGTGTTCCACCAAACGGAGACGGTATGATTCACTCAGCTGCTGAACGGCCCCTTGATGAATCAAACGCAAATAAGCGAGGCTAGGCCGGATTTCTTCCTCAGATTTGTTAACCACTGTGTATGTTTCCGCTTCGAACCAGCTTTCCCGATGTCGCACCTTCACGCGAATGCGCCGATAATGGCCAACATCCACACCTTCCCGTTTATCCAATTCCGGCAAGGCTTCTTGATCGAGGCGATAAAGCACACCTTCTACCTCTTCTCCTGGCGCCGGCACAATGTCTGCCACCCCACCCTGCCGATATTCGCTGTACATGGTAAACGCAAGCCGATGGTCGGGAAGCGTCGCCGAGCCAAGCACCTGATAGCGCCCTTCGCCCACCGTCCCTTTGAAGCTCTCTTTATCCATGCATGAACCGTATGCAAAATAATATAACACGCTCTCCTCTCCCTTCATCCGGAGACTACTGTCTACCGGTCAACGCGAATGGCCGAACGCGCTCTAACCATCATATGTTTAACCGTCCATCTTCTTTACCCGTTCAGCTGGGAAAATACACAAAAAAAGGGGCGTTAACGCCCCGTTCCCTGATGTGCCGGGTTCGCGGGCAATGGTTTCTTCACCCGTCCAACCAGCGGCACCTTGCGAATCGCCAACCATGTCAGCAATTGAGTAAAACCGATGACCAGCACAAACCACCGCAACTCGGTGGGATCCTTGATTTGGGCAACCCACAAAATAAAGAGCAAAATCCCTGTGACACGTCCCACATTTAACATCAACTCCCGCGAAACCACATACTCCACCCGCAAAGCCGCCGATTGTTCGGTCTCACCGATCACATCAAACACAGTAGAAGTGAGAGGCGCCAGGTAAAACGGATAAAACAGCGCGCCACCCACACCCATCACCCACATCGTCCATTCACTCATGTGAAACGCAAACGGCAAAATGACCAAACCCATCATCAAGGCCCCAACCAAGATAAACATATTTCGTGATTTCGGTTTCATCATTCTGCCGACCACAAAATACGACAGCATAGACACAAGGGAGCCCACTGTATAGAAACTACCTACAGTGAATTCATCTTTAGTGGTGACATACACCAGCAAACTGATGAGAAAGGAGAACACCCCTTCACGCAACCCTTGCGCGGCCATAGCCAGACCGACATAACGCCAATGGGCATCACGCTTCCCCAATAGACGCAACACCCGGGCTAATTGGAATTCACCCCGAGCCAATCGGGACTTGAAAAGAAAGCTGACCACCACCGCCGCTAGGAAAATAGATAACGACAGTCCAAAAATGAAATGGTAACCGCGCACCTGTCCCATGTTGCGAATCAACAAACCGGAAATAAACGGGGCAGCGATCCCCGTGATGGATGTAACCAGTCCATTTGCCCCATTAAAAATATCACGGTTGTCCCGCTCAGTGATTTCAAAATAAAGCACATTGTAGGCCAGCCAGAAAAACCCCGCTCCCAACCCCAGCAGCGCACCGAGCAAGTAGACATAAGCGGCCGCATTTTTGCCAAGCAGCCAAACCACCAAATAAAACAAGGACAAGATAGCCACACCCAAGCGAATCGACACCACGCGGTCAACCTTTTTCACCATCCATCCGGCCACGACGAAAGTAAGCGCCGCCACCACGAAATGGATGAGATTAAACCAGCTGATCATGCTCCAATCTTTTTTGATCTTCCACAGAAAGACATTGACAAATGTTCCAGACAAAGCAGTAGCTACAGCAAACAAGCCGTTTTCCAGCAACAATAGCCATGCTGAACGATCCAGTTTACTCCATGTGTTTATTCGTCGCATAGGTTAGCTCACCAGTCTTAGCTTAACCAACTGCCCCTCGAATATGAAAAAGGGGTGGAATGCTCCACCCCTACTGCCAATCATCCTCATCTTGATCAAACTGCATACTTTTGAACTGAATGAAAATCATCGCCAAGACAAAGCCCGTAGTCAGGGCAACAATATGTCCAAACAGCAGATTCCAACCAAACGCTAAATTGATTACCACGAAAACGAGAACCATCCGGCCCATGACGGGATGAATCATCCCCCGCAGCGCCAAAAACAGATATACGCCTAACAGGCCGTAAATCGCTTCATTGGCTCCGGTAATCACCCCGTCGACGTCAGTCAAATAAATACCCCAATATCCAGCGATTCCCGCACACAAATAAATGAATAAAAATGAGAGCTTACCAAACAACCATTCCAATTGGGGCGCAAACAAATACAAGGAAACTCCCATCATCAACAATTGAAGCAGATGGACGTGCAAAAAAAGAGAAGAGACCAATCTCCAATACTCCCCATCCTGAATGCGCCATTGCACAAATGCCCCAAATTGGACCCAAGCAGCCGGACCAACACCTTTGCCACTAAAGGCATACATGAGGAAGACGACAATTTGAACCAAGATGATACCTGTCACAACAGGAAATAGCTGTGGAAAACGCCGAACCGGAATCAATGTGTGTCTGAACAAGAAGCTTCCTCCTCCAATCTGACCAATCGGGCGATCTCTTGTCCCATCCGCACGCTCGTTCCTTTGGCCAGAGGAATGCTCCACTCGATTTGTCCCGGTTCAAACAGAAGAATCACAGTGGAACCGAACTCAAACCGCCCCACCTCCGCTCCTTTGGCCAAGCGTTCTGGAGTAGCATAATCCTTGTGCGCGAAAGGTCGGCTCGGTTTGGGATTGGTAGCGATCGCTTGATCGTAGGTCACTTTGATGCTACCGACATTGGTGGCCCCCACCTTAATGAGTGCCGTGAGCCCACTCTCTCCTTCAATATAAGTGATGACCCGCTCATTCACTGCAAATAGTCCCGGCACCAGCCGGACGCCCATCTCATTGACGGGATACAACTCACCCGGTATGTAGGTGGATGAAACAACTCTCCCGGCAATCGGCATATGAATGCGGTGGTAATCCCGCGGGCTTAAATAGATGGTGACAAATTGCCCGCCATCAAAGCGTTTCACCGCGGCTTCATTTCCACCCAGCAATTGGGACAATGAGTAAGAAATCCCTTTGGCTTGGATCAACCGACCCTCCGTGATCGTCCCACCCTCGGACACAGTGCCGTCCACCGGGCTCACCACTTGGGCTTTCCCACCGCAGATCGGGCGCGCTTCGGGATGAAGCTCGCGAACAAAAAAGTCAAGCAGATGCTCAAATTGATCAAGTGGTTTCTTTACAGGAGCCAGGTCAATGTCAAAATGACGTATGTACAAGGGTATCAGGTGACGACTGAATGGATGCCGCGCCACCTTTCCCATCAGGCGCGAGAGCCCTTTTTTGGGCAACCCCCGCCAAATCGCTTTGGTTATGCTTTGCTTCATATAATCCTCCTCACAGGAAAATTTCGGCAGTAATATCTTCACCTTAACCGGACACCATAATAAGCGACAAGGAGGTGAAAAAATGAACACCAAAAACTTTACTCCACAAGAATCGAGAACCAATGCACAACAAGTTCGCCAACAAAACCAGCAATCCGCTCAAGGTACTTCCAGCGGTTTTGCAAATGAGTTCGCCAGCGAAACCAATGCACAACAAGTCCGTCAACAAAACCAACAATCCGCTCAAGCTGGCCGCATGTCCGGTGCGACCGCAGGCGGCTTCAACACGGAGTTCGCTAGCGAAACCAACGTACAACAAGTCCGTCAACAAAACCAACAATCTGAGGCTAAAAAGCGTAACAACCAACAATAATCAAGCTTGTGGTACATGCTTCACCCATAAATCCCATCCGCCATTATGGCAGATGGGATTTATGGTTGTGTGTGACGCCGCCGGAAATGATGAGCCGCAAGGCATCATCCACCGACATATCCAATTCTTCCACTTGTTCCCGCTCATACCAATGTAAATCCCCTGAAAATTGATAGCTTTGCGGGAAATAAACCCCCACGTACTCTTTGCCGTCCGCCGTACGAAATACCGGCGCTTTCACCGTCAAAAAGCCAAGCTTGCGCGAACCGCCCAGGTGAACAAATACAACGGTGTCAAACGATTTCTTTTCACCGATAAACGAATGGATGGTATCTTTGAGCGTTCCGTACAAATCTCTGACCAGGGGGATTTTATCTAATATCGCCTCAATCATATCAAAGAGTTTTTTGGTTAGCCACAATTTGGTCAAAAAACCGATAACCAAAATTAAAGCGATGACAAAGAGCAACCCCATCCCTGGAAAGGACCAAGGTAGCACCTTTTCTGCCCAATTCATGCCTAAGTTGTTAAGAAGCTGGTAAATGTAACGAACGAGGTAAACAGTGAGGGCAATCGGCAAAAACACAAGCAATCCATTTAGGAAATAGATGCTGAGGCGTTTGATCAAACCATTTCGCCGCAAAAACAACCACCTCATTTCTTCATGAACTTCTCATAGTAAGAAGTAATCAAGTGGTCGGCGATGGGGCCTGCCGCCACCGCACCATAACCCCCTTCGGGCACAATCACGGCCACGGCGATTTGCGGATCATTCGCAGGGGCGAAAGCGACGAACACCGAATTTTCCACTCGTCCGCGACCTGGGATGTCCTGTTCTGATGTTCCCGTTTTGGCCGCTACATCAAACGGCAAATGGTTGAACAGTTCCGCCGCGGTCCCCCCCGGCTTGGTCACTTGTACCATGCCGCGAACTACCGTTTGGTAGTAGTTCTCTTTAATCGGGGTGCGTTGCATCACTTCCGGTTTGATTTCTTTCGTCTTCCCGGTGGTGGGATTCACCACTTTTTCAACCAATTGCGGACGTAAGCGCGTTCCTTTGTTTCCCAACGTTTGCATATACTGCGCTAACTGTAATGCCGTATACCGCTGCGCTTGCCCAAACGAAGCCAGCGCCATGGCCCCCATACCCGAATTTCGCTTAGCGATGATCTTGTAGTCTTCCAAACCATCTTGTTCGCGTGGCAAGGGAACACCGGTCTTGATACCCAGTCCAAAGGCATGGGCCAACTGCTCAAACTTTTCGACGGCTTCCAACTTGTCTCTGCGATACCACTTGGTTCCCAACCAAGCCATAAACGTGTTAGACGATTTTTGAATCGCTTTGACAGGATCAAGCAGGCCGTAATTGTGACGACCTGAGTTACGTATTGGTGGGGTCGCTTTGGCGTAATAAAAAGCGCCTGGATCGCGCCAATAGGTGGTCGGTTTAATTACTCCTTCCATCATGCCCATCAGCACCGTCAACGGTTTAAAAGTGGAGCCTGACGGTAAGACGGAAAATGGGTGGCGCTTCACTTCCGATTGAGGAGAGGCAGATCCCCGGGCATCATATGGCGCCTCTCGGATCGTGCCGTTATTGATAACAAAGCTGAGGTTCCGATAATCTTCGCTTCCCACTTTTCCGTTCCAGATGTTGGGGTCGTAATCAGGATAACTAACCATCGACCTGATTCTCCCCGTTTTTACTTCCATTGCCACCGCATAGGCGTTGCGGGCATATGGGGCACGTTTGTTCCCCGCTTGTGTGCGTAAGCGAGCCAGGTGTTGCTCTACAAATGCCTCCGCTTCTAACTGCATATCCTGGTCAAGGGTTGTTATCAGGTCATTGCCCGGTTTAGGGGAGACTTCTTTCAATACCTCAACCAATTTCCCTTGCGAGTTCACCCGCACTAAGCGGTAACCATTTTTTCCTCGTAATTCATCTTGATAACTGTATTCGATGCCGTCCATCCCCACTTGTTCCCAATCCAAGTAACCCGCTTGATTCGGTTGCGCTGCCAAGGCTTTGTACTTCTTCATCGAGGTTTTTGCCCCGGCGTATGGACGCACATAACCAATCGTTTGGACGGCGATGCTATCCTTCCGATACTGGCGCAACGGTTCGGAAAAAATGTTGACGCCCGGAAACCGATCCGGATTTTCCGAAATCTTCACGATCTCTTCATCGGACAAGCGGTCCTTCAGTTTTTTAGGATAGTAAGGCGGCTGTTTTCGCATGGTGGGTTTCCCCTTGGCATCCAAGCCGATATCCATCGCTTCCAGCACATCTTTCAGCGGCATCTTTAACACATTGGCCAATTCCTTAGCCGTTGCTAGTTTTTTCTTTTTATCGCTGTCCGGTTCGAGGTAAATCGCAGTGAACAGAGAACGGTTCTCAACCAATATGTTGCCGTTCCGATCATAGATCTTTCCCCGCGATGCAACCAGCGGCACTTGCTTAAAATTATTTTCCACCGCCAACTGGTTGTATTCAGCTCCAGCCCCCAGCTGAATCGAGCTAAGGCGTAGAATCAATACAACGAACAACAGGATGACAATGAGCCACAATCCGTGCAACCTTCCGGAGAGCAGCCCGGCTGAGCTAGTTTTGCGTCTGCCTTGAAACATGCCACCACTCAATCCTTTGCAACCTATAGTGCATTTCCAACTCGTTATTAGTGTATCACATCACAAGGAAAAAGAGGGAGGGGATTCCCACATCCAACCAGCGACAATTTTGTGCGGAGTGTACAGGCTTGTCCAAATAAGTGGGTTGAAGAGCAGGCAGAGCTCTTCCCGTCAGGAGAAAGCTCCGCCCTTTCATTTTTTAACGATTCCAAAACCTGCGATAAAACTCCACCGCTTGGTATGAATTCAACACGCTCACCCGTTCCAACCGCGATGTCTTCAGCGCCGACTGCAACAAAATGTACCGAATTTGCTCAGGATTCAGATAAGGGTTTAGTTGGAGCAAGAGGGCGATCGTGCCGGATACATGCGGCACGGCCATGGAAGTGCCACTCATTTCCCGCTTGGCCCCGTTTAACCACGCCGACGGAATTCTCTCCCCCGGTGCGGCGAGATCCACGCCTTTGCCCATATTGCTAAATTGAGATAAGACACCTTCACGCGAAACAGAAGCCACGGCGATCGTCTCTGGGTAACGAGCTGGAAAATCAATGCTTGACGGGAGGCCCCGGTTCCCTGTGGCCGCCACCATCACAATACCCCGGCGGTGGGCGATCTGAATCGCTTGCCGCAACGATTCGCTCAATTTTTCCATGCCGAAACTCATGTTGATCACTTGCATGCCGTTTTCAATGCACCAATTGATGGCGCTCAATAAATCGGACAAATTGGCGCTACCCTTGCGGTTAAATGCTTTTACCGCATATACTTCCGTTTTTGGCGCCGTCCCGATGATGCCCAAGCCCGCCCCGTTGCCAGCGATGATCCCCGCTACATGGGTGCCGTGCCCATTGTAATCCTGAGGGGCGAAATAAGGGGACAAAATGTTCACCCCGCCCCGATAATTGTCTTTTATCGCCGGATGATCCGCTGAAATCCCCGTGTCGATGACCGCTACTTTCACTCCTCGCCCCTGGCTGACGGGCCAAACTTTGGGCGCTTCAATCATCTGCACGCCCCACGGCAAATTTTGCTCCTTGACCGACAGCATGGTGCCTACATATGGTTCCGTGATTGTCAGCCGAATATCCGGCTCCGTGTAAGCTACATCAGGCACCGACTCTGTGGGGACGACGGGAGCTTGATATTCCCCGATAACCATGCCCAATTGGGACAGATAGCGGATCGGCCGCACACCCAAACGGCGCAGATTATTCAAACAACGCTCCAACTGGATGCCATCTCGCAAATAGTAGATCTTGCGTATCCGCTTCTTGCATGACGCTTGGTTGCATGGGAAAGGGAGCCTCCAATCAGAATCATTCATGATCTCACACTCCCATCTGCACTCAATGCCCAAACCTTGAATATGGTACATACAAAAAACAAAGCGGGTGATAACGAATGAGCAAAGCGAAACCACCCCAATCTGACGATTCACTGCGACTGTCCCTCAGCGACGACAATGCAATAGACCATTGGTCGACAATCCAAAAATGGACCAACCGGCTCTCAAAGACAACCAACCACCTTGATGATCTTGCCCATGCACTGCAATCCCTGCATCTTGCCGCCAAGGACAAAGAAACTTTAAAAGAAATCATCACTTCTTTGGCCAAACTAAACAAAATTCAGGCGCAAAAGAAAACGAAAGCAGACGACTCCAAAGCCGCACAAGAAACACTCCAAACTGGCAACAGCTTGATGGACATGTTCAACTCACCAGCGATGCGCGACATCGTGCAGACGGTGTTAAAACAGAGAAAGCGTCATTGGTGATTATCGGTCTCGGCGGGGTTGCTTCTGTTTTCTTTTCAACATCAGCTCATTGACCTGTGCCGGTGGCGTCATGTTCAATTGGCCCAATATCTCACGCATGCCTTCTGGTGTCATCATTTGTTTCATCAATCCCATCATCGCTTCTTGCGATATGGGCATATGGACGACTTGGCTTATATATTCAATAAAGCCGGGTATTCCATGCTTCTGATAACGTTCCATCGCTTTGAACATGAACTGCTCCAATTGACTCTCATCCATGAACGGCTTTCCCACTAATTGATTCATCCAATCGGCAAAAGCTTTCAGCGCTTGCGTATGCTGCATCACGCACTCCCCCCTAACCAACCGCCAGCGTTTATCTTAGTAATATGAAATTCGCCTGCACATTCGCACGATAAACACCCATAGGCCACAAAAAAAGGCAGAAGCCTGTTAGCTTCTGCCTTTTCATTTACTTTCCACCGCCGCATGGGCCCTTGCCGAGATCGACTTTGCTACATCCAGACATCTGGAAATCGATGTCGCGTCCCACTTCCGAGACTTGCCGCCAATACTCGCCCACATATGCCAAGGGTTGCTTCACCCGTTTTTCGTCGGCGATGAAATAAGTTGTTTCTTTCCCGGTCGCGTCATCCATAAACGTCACATACAGCACGTCGTAATAAAGTGGAGACCCATCTTCCTCTTCGATAATATCAAAACCGGCCTCGTGGGTGATGAGTAATTCTTCGTAAGAGCAGGATTCCACTCCCTGCTCCCCCTCGACCGCTACATAATCAAACTCGCAGCGGTCTGCCTCCTCATCAAACGAAGCTTGGCGTAGATGGCCGTACACATAGATCGATTCACTATCCAAATCAATCGTACCAAACAAACTTTGGGGATATGCGGCCAGATAGTCGTTCACTTTGCGATTGATGTCCCGGGCAAACATCTCCCTGGCCGCTTCTTGAAAGTTGAACAACATCCCATGAGTAAATGATTTCATCAACATTAGCTCCTTTGATCAACCGTGCACATCGCATCTATTATATCGAAGAGAAAAAACGCTTTTCAAGAAGCCGTTCCTTTTCGTTTTCTTTCCAACTCCCGCAATTCCACTCGCCGAATCTTCCCACTGGCCGTTTTCGGTAGGGAAGTGACAAATTCCACCTCGCGCGGATACTTATATGGAGCAGTCAACGTCTTGACATGGTCTTGCAATTCGGGAATAAGTTCCGCTGTAGGGATGACGCTTTCCCTTAACACGACAAATGCTTTGACAATGGTTCCCCTGATGGGGTCAGGGCTGGCTACTACCGCACATTCTTTTACCGCCGGATGTTTGACGAGGGCGTCCTCCACTTCAAAGGGGCCGATTGTATACCCTGAGCTGATAATTATGTCATCAGCCCGCCCCTCAAACCAAAAGTATCCCTCTTCATCCACTCTGGCTCTGTCTCCGGTGAGATACCAATCCCCGCGAAACGCCGCTTGGGTACGCTCCGGATCTTGATAATATCCTTTAAATAGAGCGGGAGAAGAGCGGTGGACAGCGATATGACCCACCTCCCCTTGCTTCACTTCTTGTCCCTCGTCATCAACCACCGCAATCCGATTGCCGGGAGTCGGTTTGCCCATCGAGCCCAGCTTCACCGGCATTCCAGTCAAGTTGGCAATCAGGAGGGTGTTCTCAGTCTGTCCATAGCCATCACGCACTTGCACTCCAAACGCGTTGAGAAAAGTATCGATCACTTCCCTGTTCAGCGGTTCTCCGGCGCTGACCGCGCTACGCAGAGCCGGAAGACGATACTCCAAGAGCTTCTCGCACTTGGCCATTAACCGGTATTCCGTCGGCGTACAGCACAAGACATTGATTTTTTGTTCTTCTAGCAAGCGAAGATAGGTTTCCGGATGAAACGAACCTTGGTAAACAAATGCTGTCGCACCTGCCCCCAGAGTGGAAACAAACGGGCTCCAAATCCATTTGGCCCAACCTGGTCCCGCCGTGGCCCACACTTTGTCCCCATTTTGAATGCCAAGCCACGCTTGTGTAGCCGTCTGTTGGTGGGCAACTGCCCAGCTGTGATGGTGAACCACTCCTTTGGGTCCCCCTGTGGTCCCGGAAGTGTATGAGATAAACGCAGGGTCATCCGCTGTTGTTTCCGGCAAGGCAATGCTGGCATCCCCTGTACATTCATCCAGCGCCAACCATCCTTCCTGTGCTTGGCCGCGGACGATTCGGATGGCAGCGCTTCCAATTTCGCGCAAAGCCTCATCTACCCCTGCCGTCAAGGTTGCGTCAGCGATCACCGCTTTCGCCTCAGCATGTCGGATGCGGTAGGCGATGTCACCGGATCGCAACATTTCTGACCCCGGCAACAACACCAATCCCGCTTTTAAGCAAGCCAGATAGGCAATATACGCTTCCGGCACGCGCGGCAACAAAATCATCACCCGCTCCCCTTTGGCGAGCCCCAAAGCAACCAATCCCCGGGCCAAGGAATCAGATTTTTCCTTTAATTCCGCATATGTAATTTGTTTTTCTTCCCCTGCCTCATTTCGCCAATGAATCGCGACCTTTCCAGTTACAGTAGCATGTCGGTCGATATCCTGAGCAATATTATAACGCGTTGTCATCCCATTCCCCTCCCCAAAGATCAGATCAAAGAAAAGGTATCTATAGAAATATTCTTTCAAATGAGTGGTAAATCCTTTTTAATGAATAATAAGTAGCGACCCTCGCGGGTCGCTACCGGGAACCAGTTATTCAATTATTAGAAGCTACCACCCAGTTGTTGTTGAGCCAAAGAAACCAGACGTTTGGTGATTTCTCCCCCAACCGAACCGTTTGCGCGGGAAGTGGTGTCAGCACCCAGAGTTACACCAAATTCTTGTGCGATCTCAAATTTCATTTGATCAATCGCTTGGGCTGCACCAGCTACCAGCAGTTGGTTGGAGCTACGGCTGCGTCCTTGTTGTGCCATGTGTTTTCACCTCCTTATCTCTTGTTGGTCTTATATTGCGTCGTTTGCCCCGAATGCATGCTAGGAAATTATGGATAAACTGCCGCAAAGGCTTGTTCTTAAGGCATAAGAAAAAGGGTTGCGGTCAGCTGCAACCCTTTCATCCATATAATTTGCGTCGCCGTTTGCTGTGCGTGTTATTCCGTCACAATGTCACGAATCAATACCGGCGCTTCCGCTTGCTTATCGATGCGGATGCTGGCATAAAGCTTCTCGATCACATCATCCACATTTTCCCGATTGGCATGGATGGTCACCAAGGATTCTCCGGCCTTTACCGGATCGCCAATTTTTTTGTTCATTACCAGGCCGACCGCCAAGTCGATTTCAGATTCTTTGGTTGCCCGGCCTGCTCCAAGCCACATTGCGGCTGTACCGATCTCATCCGCAATCATCTCCGCGACTACGCCGTCTGTTTTAGCCGGCACTTCAATTTGATAAGCCGCTTGCGGCAATTTTTCCGGATGATCCACAACGGAAGGGTCACCCCCTTGATTGGCAAGAAACTCTTTAAATTTCTCCAAGGCCTTACCGTTTTGTATGACACCTCTGATCAACTCTTCCGCCTCTTCCAGCGATTCGGCTTTGCCGGCTAAAAATACCATTTGCCGCCCGAGCGCTAAGCAAAGCTCTTCCAAATCCTTAGGCCCTTTCCCACGCAATGTATCAATCGCTTCCTTCACTTCCAGCGCATTACCGATAGCTCGTCCCAGTGGCTGGCTCATGTCGGAGATTACAGCCATCGTCTTGCGGCCCACATTGTTACCGATCCGCACCATCGCTTGGGCCAATTTTTTGGCGTCTTCCACCGTCTTCATAAATGCCCCGGCCCCCGTCTTCACGTCAAGCACAATGGCATCGGCACCCGCCGCAATTTTTTTGCTCATGATCGAACTGGCGATAAGGGGGATGGAACTCACCGTGCCTGTCACATCGCGCAGGGCGTATAACTTCTTGTCTGCCGGAGTCAAATCGCCGGTTTGTCCGATCACCGCGATTTTGTGCTTGTTCACCAACTCCACGAATTGTTCCTTGCTAATCTCAACATGGAACCCTTCCACTGCTTCCAACTTATCGATCGTGCCACCGGTATGACCCAGTCCCCGACCAGACATCTTCGCCACTGGAATGTCCAGCGCGGCAACAAGCGGAGCCAAAACCAGCGTGGTTGTGTCGCCTACACCGCCGGTGGAATGTTTGTCCACCTTGATCCCTTCAATCGCCGACAGATCG
Organism: Laceyella sacchari; assembly: GCF_004343255.1. GTDB lineage: Bacteria > Bacillota > Bacilli > Thermoactinomycetales > Thermoactinomycetaceae > Laceyella > Laceyella sacchari. The sequence goes on from NZ_SMDD01000003.1 coordinate 504,429, forward strand.
ATGGTTTCACCCGAACGTACCATAGCCATGGTCAAATCGGCCCGTTCCCGATCTGTCATGTCTCTGAAATAGATGGCCATAGCTAAGGCACTAACTTGATAATCGGGTATTTCGCCTCTGGTGTACCCTTGGACAAAGAAATTGATCTCTTCGGTGGTCAACTCTCCACCATCGCGTTTTTTCTCAATCAAATCGACCATTCTCATCTTTATTTCTCTCCTCGCTTTAGACAGTTTAAACCGCTTTAAGCCAACCCGGCCACGCCACAAGTGATTTGTCACCAAATCACGGAAACCGGGGTATGTCTATACAAACAATACAAAGTTTGCTGGACACACCCCCGCAGGTGATAAGCCATCACTAAGTCAGACGTCTTACCTCAGTTCAAAAATCACAGGAACAACCCGGCCACCGTTGCAGACAAAACACTAACCATCGTCGCTCCGTACAGCAATTTCAGGCCGAAGCGGGCAACCACGTTTCCTTGTTTTTCATGTAGCCCTTTTACAGCGCCGGCAATAATACCAATCGACGAGAAATTGGCAAATGAAACCAAGAACACAGACACAATGCCGACTGTCCGCGCAGATAGCGCCGTCTGTTTACTAAGGTCAAGCATTGCTACAAATTCATTGGACACCAGCTTCGTCGCCATGATGCTCCCTGCAGTCACTGCTTCATGCCATGGCACGCCCATCACGAACGCAATCGGCGCGAACACATACCCCAATAGTTCTTGGAACGAAATCCCAACAATACCCATGAAGATCCCATTGACCATGGCAATGATCGCCACAAACCCGATCAGCATCGCCGCAACAGTGAAAGCCACCTTAAACCCGTCCATAATATATTCCCCGAGCATTTCAAAAAACGATTGTCTTTCTTCATCTTGTACTTCGAGGATATCCTCTTCCTTGGCAACCGCATATGGATTGAGGATGGAAGCGATGATGAAACCGCCGAACAGGTTGAGAATAAGTGCTGTCACAACATACTTTGGATCGATGATTTGCATGTAGGCGCCGACAATCGACATCGATACCGTGGACATAGCCGAGGCGCACATGGTATACAAGCGGTGCTTCGGCAACATCCCGATTTGTTTTTTGACGGAAATGAACACTTCAGACTGCCCCAAAATCGCGGAAGCAACTGCGTTATATGACTCCAGTTTGCCCATTCCGTTCACTTTGCTTAACACCAAGCCAATATACTTGATGACAAACGGCAAAATTTTAGTATACTGCAAAATCCCGATCAGTGCCGAAATGAATACGATTGGCAACAAGACGGACAAGAAGAACGGCATTTGCCCTTCATTAGCCATGCCACCGAATACGAAATTAACCCCTTCAGCCGCATAGGCCAACAACTTCTCAAATACCGACGCAAACCCTCTGATGAGGAATTCGCCGGCGCCAGTGTTCAACAAGGCAAAAGCGAATAACATCTGCAAAGCAATCATGATAAAGAGCGGCTTATAACGGATCTCTTTTCTATTGTTACTTACCGCATATGTCAAGATAAACACAACAAGCACGCCCAAAATGGCAATAATATATTTCATGACTAAATCCTCTCCTATGATTGGGCAACCGAGTCTGAAGCGCTTTCAACTCCTTCAGAGAAGGAACCGCTCAGCGGATTAATCCCTCTCCATGTCTCCGGCCTGAAAAGCGCCCGGAAGCAGCTGAGATATGATCCATTCCTCGGTGTCGCCGTGAAGGTTGGTTAAATAGATTTTGGTGTTTTTATCGCAAAACTCGGCTAACACTTGCCGGCAAGCTCCGCACGGAGACACCGGGCCATCAGTATCAGCCACGATGGCGATTGCTTCAATGGTGCGCTCGCCATCTGAAATCGCTTTAAACAAGGCTGTGCGTTCCGCGCAATTAGTCAAACCAAAAGAAGCGTTTTCGATATTGCATCCCCGATAAATCTTGCCGCCAGCCAACACCGCGGCGCCCACCGGAAAATGTGAATATGGGGTGTAGGCCTGCTTGCGAGCCTCAATCGCCTCTTTGATCAGCTGCTGTTTCAACATGGTCGGTTCCTCCTTGGCACGAAGGTTTAATAAGAAGAAGTGGCTTGACCGCCTTCCAAAATCTTAGCACCGGAGCTCGTTCCGATCCGGGTAGCGCCAGCCTCCATCATTTTCTTCATGTCGTCCAAGCTACGTACACCACCAGAAGCTTTTACGCCCAACTGTTCACCAACCGTTTTGCGCATCAACGCAACATCTTCTACCGTCGCACCACCCGTGGAAAATCCGGTCGACGTTTTTACGAAGTCTGCGCCCGCTTTCGCTGCCAGTTCACAAGCGCGCACTTTTTCCTCATCAGTCAAAAGACACGTCTCGATGATCACTTTCACCAACGCTTTGCCCGAGACAGCGTCAACTACCGCTTTGATATCTTGCATCACCCGGTTGTCATCCCCGTCTTTCAACGCGCCGATGTTAATCACCATGTCCACCTCAGAAGCCCCTTTGGCAACCGCGTCTTTGGCTTCAAACGCTTTGGTTTCCGAAGTGGTCGCTCCAAGTGGAAACCCGATGACAGTGCACACTTTTACCGGTGTGCCCGCAAGCTGTTCCGCAGCATAAGATACCCAAGTCGGATTAACACAGACCGATGCAAATTGGTATTTCTTAGCTTCATCGATCAATTTGGCAATTTCTGCTTGGGTCGCATCCGCTTTCAACAAGGTGTGGTCAATCTTGCCGGCTAAATTCATCTGAATCTCTCCTTTATATGAGCGCATCCGGCTAAGCGCAGGCGGCAAAAAAACAGTGCTCCGTTGGCAAATGTGTAGAATCTCTTTTGAAGCCGCTATCATATTTAGTCGGAACGCTCTCATTCCAATTGATTTTTGTCTGATTTTATTAGCTGGTTTTTAAGTTCATGGCTATCATAGCACGTTTTGAACAAATGTGAAACACCTTATGAAATTTGGTTCACTTTACCTGTATACAAAAACTCATGGCACACACCATAAAAAACCTGCCGTAAGTCTACGACAGGTTTTGTGATCCCATATAGGTTTTTATCCATGCTCCAACAAGGCTTTGGCCGTGAACTGGTCTGTCACCAAGATATTGGCGTATCTACCGATCAGGGCAGCGTGAATCGCTTCAAACTTATTTTGTCCACCAGCCACCAAAATCGCTTTTTCTTTCTTGCGCAAATCAGAGAGATTGACTCCCACCGTGCGGTTGTCCATTTCCTCAATGCAGATCTTTCCTTCTGCATCAAAAAACCGCGAACAGATATCTCCGGCACCGATCTGCTGCAACAATTCCTGTTCCTCTTTACTAAAATAATCGAGACGGAACAACAGCGCATCCTCCTTGACCGTACCAACCGTGAACACAGCAATGTTGGCTTGTCTGCCCAGCTCGATGATCCGCTGGATGTGCCGGTCTTTCTCCACCAATTGCTTTAACTCAATGCTATCAAAAATGACGGGCAACGGAAGATACCGGGCCACCGTGTGAAACGCCTCAGCGAACAGATATACCGTCTCCGCGGCATACGTATTGATGTGGGAGTGACTAACTCCCCCTTTTAGCTGGACAACCTCTACTCCTTTAACCGGCTTCGGTTGCAGATTGCGTGCGACGGAGTACATCGTCGTTCCCCATGTCACCCCGATAATGTCCCCATCTTGCACCGTTTCATGAAGATACTCTGCCGCCTTGCGGCTGATGTGCTTCTGGATCTCCTTGTACTCATTCACCGGCGAATAGCTGATGAACACCTCGTCCAACTTGTACTTTTTCTTCAGGTCCTTTCCCAGGGAAGCCAAATCCTCCAGCGGATCAACAATATCGATACGCACATAACCCCGGGCTTTCGCGTACTGAAGCAACCGGGAAACCGTCGGACGGGAGACCCCCAGTCTGGCCGCAATTTCCTGCTGGCTGTAATCAGACAAATAATAGAGTCTCGCCGCCTCGATGCTTAGCCGTTGTTTTTCACGATCCATCAGCTCACCCCCTCCTGCGACTTGATCTGTCTCTGTCCTGTTCCCCACAATCCGGTGCCACCGGCTATACGTACAAAATCGGCCACGCACCCCAGCTTGCTGTCACTTGCCAATCACAGTTTACCACGATTGCCATCCATTGATGAAGCCACGCCGCTGTGCGTTAACAGCTAGTGGATACCACATCTGCTCATCATCCACTCTCAAGAAGATCCCTTTGTCCAGGAACAAAAAACCATCACGTCTCCCTAATATTTTCTGTTGAACAAGCATATTCTTACCGCCCAGTCATATAGTGAAACCAAGACTTCATCGAATTCTGCAACCGCGAAAGGATGATCCACTTGGAACGTTCACACAGGCACCAGCCCAATCCTTTTGTCAACCAAGAGCGCACATGGTATCCCTATGTCAGCCCGTTTGACCCTTGCCCGCCCCTGTGCAAAAAAACATATGTTGTGCCACCCAACCTATTTCTCGGCTTTCAGCCACCCGACCTGCCGCAATTCCCCCCCAACGAAGCCTTAAAACGGGGCACATTGTGGCCGATTTTCTACAGTCCTTACCGTAAAAAATCCAAACGCCATAAAGGTGATCAATGATGGACCGCAAACAACAATTTGAACAGCTAAAACAGTTGCAAGAAATCGATTTTGTCTTAGTTGAGCTTAATCTTTATCTCGACACCCACCCAGGCGACATGAACGCCTTGCAACAGTTCAATTGGTATGCGCAAGAGAGGGCCAAACTGGCGGCCGCCTACGAGCAGCAATACGGCCCCCTGACCAATTTCGGTCACAGTCTCAACCAATACCCGTGCGGCTGGGATGAAAGTCCTTGGCCTTGGGAAATTTAGAGGTGTGAAACAATGTGGATTTATGAAAAGAAACTACAATACCCGGTCAGAGTGGGCAAATGCAACCCCACCTTGGCCAAATACCTTATCGAACAATACGGCGGAGCCGACGGTGAACTCGCCGCGGCCTTGCGTTACCTGAATCAACGGTACACCCTACCCGCCAAAGTCAAAGGCCTCCTTACCGACATCGGCACGGAGGAGCTTGCCCATTTGGAAATGATCGCCACCATGGTTTACAAATCAATTGTCGCATCATGGAGATTTCACTCGAAAAAGCAAAGCATGCGCTTGTTGGCCTTGCCATATGTGGTTATAAAAAAAGCCAGAGGTTTTACCCTCCGGCTTTTTTTGGTATATCTTATATGCGATAGATATTACTTGTTGGCATTGGCTTTATTATCCTTCAATACGTATCTTTTTCCCGTCATCCCCTACTTTATAAATCCCATCTCGCAGATACAACCGGTATAAACGACTCTCCTCATCATAGGCCGCGGCATGTTCCCACGCTTCTTCTACCGAGCGCCCTTTTACCAACTTATGAAAAAAATGCATAAGGAACAATGCGGTCGTTTCCCCGGTCACATCCTCATCCGCCGCAATGTACGCCTGAATTTCTCCTTTCATAAACGCTTCGCCAGCTTCTTTCACGCCAGCCGAACAAGCCGTATTAATCACTACCGTACCTGGCAGGCGAATCGCCTCAGCAATGGTCGAAGGATACATGACCCCGTTCTGTAGGCTAGACACATCAATCTCATCGATATATTCGCCAAAAATCAATCCCCCTTGGTCACCGTGTGCGCTGATGACCAAAAACGGAGGCGCCTCTCCTTCCTGACCGATCACTTGCAAAAAGTCGTTCGGCGTACCGATCGTATGCAACAGCGTGACGATGTTCAGCTGTTCAAGCAATGTGCGTATAAAATTGGCTTCCGAACCATCATCGATGGCGGCGATGGCCACGGGAAGCTTTTTGGCGTAAAAACGGGTATCCACAGGGTTCCACATAACCATGCTCTCCTTTAAGCCTTCAGCCACCATTATTTACATGTTGGCTCTGGCAATTGATCAAACGCCTTCTGGCTAATGCCGGCAAGATCCATGATTTTCCGCAACTCAGCTACAAATGCGTTGAAATAATCTTCTTGGTTCTCACCCGCGGCATATTTACTCAAGAAATAATCCTTGGATAGTGAAGGGTACAAACCGCGTAAATCATCCACTAGGACTTTTTTGATGTCTGCTTTGGTGATGGAAGCATCCATACTGCATTCGTTGACGAGCGTTTGCAAGGTAACTCGCAACGCCTGGTCGTCATACGATGGATGGGATAACAAATATTTCAAATCATAAAGATCTTTGAACCGCGGTCTCACAATCGTTTGATGTAGCTTCCAAGCGACTTGGATAGAGAGCGGCACAGAATACGGAACAATAAAAGAGTCACCGAAGACGGGACGATACTCCAACGGAACGGGCTCTAAGTCCATCTCTAAATTAAACGAGATATCCAGGTACAACTCATGATACTCATCCGGCTCATCGGTGAACACATAAGTGAGATCGGTATTGATCGTCGGAAAGTCATCCGCCATGGCATAATCTATGTATCTCCAAAACGCATTCTCCCGAAAGCTGGTGAACTTGATTCCGTCGTTCAAATCCATTTCCGTCACTTGAATCATCCAGTTGGTAAATGTTTCATTCGCATGGTTGGTATCTTTGATTTTGCCCAGATATAAAAAGTCGATATCTTCTACATATCGAATGCCTGGATCCTCCAAGTATTGCCTCGTCAGCAGGCTGCCTTTTAACACAAATGGCTCGTTCACCAACGCAATTCTTCGCAACAGCGCCTCTAACACAACTAGTTCTCTATCATCATAATCCATCTTTTTTATATCTTCTCGTTTAATCACAGCTATTCCCCCATATCATGAAAGCCATCCACTATCTAACTCTTCTCTACTGTCATAGATACATAATTCATATTGCTCTTTTAATAACGAAATCTCATTCGCTTGCAAAATAGCATGAATCTTCTTGACTCTATCATAAAATATTTCTTTACTTTCGTATTCTCTGACAGTGATAAATCTCACTTTGCCATTGGCATTTAAAGAGTTCCGGGAAATGTGCCCCCCCAACCCCTCACATAAACGCTTCACCATCGCAACATCCTCCACTTCCACCTTGCCATGCCACTCAAAATAAGGCTTGGTGTGTTTGGTCAGCGGTTGGTGAAAATACGTTTCTTCATTGGGAGATGTTTCCACTTTCGTTCTCATGACGGTAAACCCGTGCTCTTGAAACACGTTTGCGATGCGGTCAATTTCTTTTTTCGCTAAATGGAAATCAGGGCGCTTAATCACACCCGTACACATCGGTTGATTGATGTAATTTCCTTTATCCAGGACAATCATCAGCGGTTTCACCTGTTCCGATTTGCATAACTCTACAAAGGCATCTTTTTCAGCAAGTGTTAAATCATTCACGGTGATGTGAAATTCAAATTCCATGCTCCCACTCCCAAGACTTTCTGTCATTCAGCAAGCAATATTGCTCATAACTCACTGAATGTTCGTTTATCATTTCATTCTAGCATTCTTTTTCATATATTGAAATAAATCCTGATACCATGCCGTCTTTTACTGTCAATGAAATGCTAATGATCAAGCAGATCTCTGACAAATAAAGCCAAAAATAGAGAAATAAAAAATAAGCTGGGTATACTGATTAAAGAAACGACATTGCCAGCTTGCATACTTAGTTAATATGTGTTTATAAAAAATCAAAAAAATATAAATAGAAGAAAAATAAAACGAGTGCTAATAAATTTTCAAGTTAAATATCCCTTTCAAAAAATTACCTTCTCCTCACCATAAAACAACCAACCATTTGAAAACCGCTTCTTTCCTGAAAGGCGGCGCGGGCAATCATCATATTCGTTGTCGCTCTCGCTTCACTGCCCGCTTTCCACCTCCGTTCATCATTCATCTATCCTGTATGAGCATTTTCCACATGAAAAATATCCATAATCCACAATCAGGACCCAAACAGGTGCGCTTGTTGGGCGACATCCTCAATCGTATAGCTGTTTAACACAGATTGAAATTGCTCTTCCGCTTTTGCGAGAATCATGGAAATCATTTTTTCCGTACCGGTTTTCGGAACCGACCAATAGGGGGTTGTTTGTCCCTTGCCAGGAGCACGGTACACGTCTCCCACAGTGATATCTGAAGCTTTCTTGGACAAAGCGTATCCACCGTACCGCCCGCTGACTGTCGTCACTAATTGGGCCTTGGACAACGAAGCCAAGATCTTCCTGATGTATGTAGTATCCACGCCCAAGGCTTCCGCAATGACGTGGCTTTTCATAAGCGAATCTGATTTGGATAGCAGCACCAACGCGCGAAGGGACACATGAAACCAGCTCGGGCCCAGATCACCAGATTGAATAAGTAACTGCAACTTATCCACCTCTATGTCAGTTGATGATCGTTTAGGGCATGCCTGGCAGTTACGCCAAGTGGCAAAAGCAATACTTAGACAAGCCCTAATTACATTCACTATATCACATCAGGAAAAAGTCTTGACAACTTTCCCCCGGTAATTGATAATTCAACTGTGACAAATGTAGTCACAATTTAAAAATTAGGGCCATGTCCATGGAGGATGATTCATATGGATTTTGAAAGCAGAGTCTTGCCCGAACTGAGACCCGTTTTAGCGCTTCTCCCGCAAATGAAGTTACCTGAGGACCTCCAAAAGATGTGTAACGCCCCTATTCCCGAATATGAAAAGTCCCCTCATGTGATTACGACTACACGCATGATCGCCGGGCCGGTTGGCGAGATAATGGTGAAGGTATACGAACCAGCAAACCGGCCAGACACCCCTTTGCCTGGGTTATTGTACATTCACGGTGGCGGTTATGTTCTCGGTCATCCGGATCGAGATGATATCAACTGCGAAATTACAGTTTTGGAAGTCAATTGTGTCGTTGTGTCCGTCGATTATCGTCTCGCTCCAGAACATCCTTATCCTGCGGCAATTGAGGATTGTTATGCCGCTTTGAAATGGATGGCAGACTCTGCAGCGGAATTGAGCATAGATAAGAAACGCATTGCTGTTGGCGGAGGGAGCGCAGGAGGCGGATTGACTGCCGCTGTTACACTGATGGCCCGTGATAAAGGAGGCCCTGCGATTTGTTTCCAAATGCCGTTATATCCCATGATTGACAACCGCAACACCTCTCCTTCCAGCCGGGAAATCACATCACCCAAAGCTGTCTGGAACCGTGACCACAACATCGCCGCCTGGAAAATGTATTTGGGCGAACATGCTTCAGGCGAAGTTTCTCCTTATGCCGCACCGATCCATGCCGATAATTTCAAAGGACTTCCACCCACTTATACCTGTGTAGGACAATTAGATCCCTTCCGTGATGAAACCATCGAATATGTTTCCCGACTCGTTGAAGCTGGTGTCGATGTAGAATTCCATTTATATCCAGGTTGTTTCCACGGCTTTGAGGTATTTGCACCGGAAGCAGAGGTTAGCAAACGAGCCGGAATGGAATATATGAACGCGTTAAAAAGAGCATTGCATCCCGCTCCAGCTTCCGAATGATTGGAACAGCGAAACAGATGAATACGAACAGGCTACCTCTCATATGGGGTAGCCTGTCTTTGTGCATGCGAAATCTTGGATCTATCGTTTTACCATTTGGGCTTCTCCACCGCCCAGCATATTTATTACTAGCCGGCTTCTTTTTTCAGGTTTGATTGCAAAATGGAAACCACCAAGCTTCTTACGTCACTCCAGCGTTGCTCATTCTCTTCATCTGAAATGTTGGGCGGAATTATCACGATTTTGGTCTTGCCAATCTGCTTCTCAATCATCGCGCATCACTCCCCCACAATCACATGGATAGAATAGCTTTTCCGCTTGGCAAAAGCGCTTAGTTCAATTTATTTTTCAGCAACTTGTCCCATGCCATCAAGTAAATGGTCACATAGCGTATAACATCTTAGCGATAAAGTGTCCAAACGCAGAATAGAAATGGCATAGAAAGATCTGGCAAGCTAACTCATCAGTCGTGGGAAATTCTCCAGAGAAAGGCAAGGAGTGAAGCGGATGGAGCGGGTGTGCATCTATCTGAGGAAGTCCCGCGCCGACCAAGAAGCTGAGGAGCGCGGAGAAGGTGAAACACTGTCCAAACACCGGAAAGTGCTGTTCGATGTGGCTCGGGAAAGAAACCTCCATGTAGTCAAAGTCAGGGAGGAAATCGCTTCAGGAGAAAGCATACAACACCGCCCCGAGATGGTGGCTCTTTTGCAAGAAGTAGAATCTGGTCACTACGATGCCGTCTTGGTCATGGACATTGACCGCCTGGGGCGGGGCAACATGCAAGATCAAGGTATCATATTGGAAACATTTAAACAGGCAAAAACAGCCATTATTACCCCAAGAAAAACATACAACTTAGATGATGAATTTGATGAAGAGTATTCGGAGTTTGAAGCGTTCATGGCCCGAAAAGAGTTCAAAATCATCAAACGGCGCCTGCACCAAGGGCGTATCCGCTCCGTCAAGGATGGCAATTACATCGGGGCTCGCGCGCCCTATGGTTACAATAAAACAAAAGTAGGCAAAGACCATACCTTAACGATCAACGAAGAACAGGCGGCTATAGTGAGGATGATCTTTGACTGGTATATCCACGACGGGTTGGGCTCACTCAAGATTGCCAAAAAATTAAACGACATGGGTGTACCCTCGGCAAACGGAAAAGATTGGACGAATAATGTTGTCCTGCAAATCTTGCGCAATCCAGTCTATATCGGTAAAATCCGCTGGAGACACATTGAACGAAAAAAATCCAAAGAACCGGGAAAAAACGTGACCGCAAAACGGAGAAACGAAGAGGAAGCCATCATTGTCGACGGCAAACACCCCCCGCTCATTCCTGAAGACGTCTTTTTCAGAGCTGAGGCCATTCGCAAAAACAAAATTCATCCCCATTGGAAACTTGGCACAGCCTTGAAAAACCCTTTGGCCGGACTCATCATCTGCGGCAAGTGCGGGTCCGCTATGGTGATGAAATGCGGGAGAACCAAAAATCGGCACCAATACCTGGTCTGCGATCGCAATGGAGCCGGCTGTACAAATAAAAGCAGTCGCCTGGACTTGGTCGAAGAACATATATTGAATCAGCTTCGTCAATGGCTAACCCATTGCAAAATGACAATCGAACCTTCGGAGATTGCGAACGCGGAAAAGAGACAAAAAGTGGAAACTTACTTATTGCTCGAAAAAAACCTGCGCCAAGAAATCTCCCACTTACAAACACAGCAAGAAAAACTTCATGACCTGTTGGAAAGAGGCATCTATGATGAAACCACGTTTCTAAAACGGTCACAAAGCATTACCAACCGTCTGCAAGCAGCAGAGGCCGCGCTAAAACAAGTCGAAGCGGACATAAGGCAGGAGCAAAGTGCATCGGCATGCCTCCAACCTAAGGTCAGCGAAATCCAACACGTACTGGATGTCTACCCTGCCGCGAAGACGTACCAACAAAATCAATTGCTCAAGCTGATTCTAGACAAATGTGTTTATCTCAAAGAGAAACATCAGAAAAATGATGAATTCGAGCTACAGTTGTATCCGCGGCTAAAATAATTGACCGCATATCCACTCCTTATCACCTTCTCATTGTTAAAAGGGATTCTTTTAGTTATAAGAATCCCTTCATTCATGTTTCTCCCATTCTTTTGTTTAACACCCTAATGCCCCTGTACTTTCCACCAAAAAAGAGGAACATTTGTTTGTTTAGCCGAATTAACATAAGAATTCTACACCAACCATAGAAAGGTGATTCTCATTGACATTTAAACACGGCGATTCCGTCAATCAACCCTTCTTTGTGAAAGCTGTGCAAGTGCGTACTTATAAAAACTCTGAACAACGGAAGTATGTAGATCTAGTTATGTTTGCGCAATCCGGTGAAAGCTTTCCCGGGCGGATTTGGGATTGGCAGGAAAAAATCAAAATGTATGAGCGTGAGATTCAGCAAGGCGATGTTATTCACATCACAGGGGAAGCCAGCGAATATCAAAAACAAATACAAATCCGCGTCGATCACCTTGAATGGCGGGACGAAGACAAAGCCACCTGGGTCGACCAATTATTGCCGCGTCCCAAACAATCAGCCGACCGCCTCAAGCAACGGTTGCATGGTATGGTTAGCTCCATGGAGCACCCCATTTTGCGAGCGCTCGCTGAAGCTGTTCTCTCTGATCGTGAAATCTCTGAGCGCTTATATTCCTACCCTGCCGCGAAAACGAATCATCACGCAACCCTTCACGGGTTACTACATCACATTGTCTCCATGATGGAATGCGCCAATAAAGTGCAGCAACAATATCCTTTCTTAAATCGGGATCTTCTCCTGGCCGGTGTCTTGTACCATGATCTGGGAAAAATCGGCGAATTGACCCATCTCCGCGATGGTGGGGATTATACGCTGGAGGGAAAACTGCACGGCCATATCCATTTTTCCGCCACACTGTTACAACGATTCGGGCAACAGCAAGGCGTGGTAAAAACGGAAGCGTTCAAGTTGCTCCAACACATGGTTTTGTCCCACCATGGAAAGTTGGAATGGGGATCACCGGTGACGCCGAAAATTCCAGAAGCGGTGGTTCTGCATATGATTGACAAGCTGGATGCGATGATGTTCTGCATATTTAGTGAAATGCAATCGCTCCAGTCCGGGGAATGGGTGAAACGGACAAAATCCCTTGAGAATGACATGTTAAAACATTCACTGCTCAATGAAACAGAAGATTATTTCAGTTAAGTAACCATTTTCCGTCTCCATGATGCGATAGCAAATAAATTAACCAAAGACGCCACCCCAGAGCAACTTAAGGAAGCCGGACTGGGCGAACATTTTGTCGATCATGACTCTGCTCTCTTCTATCACAATGCGGCGGGGGTTCCGTTTACCGCCACCTATATCCAAGCCAAGGGCGACCCGATCGCCGATTTGTATGAAGACATTGCCGCTGAGGAAAAAGCACGCGCCACTTACCAATGGCTGATCGACATTTCTGATGATCCGGACATTAATGATGCGCTGAAATTCCTGCGCGAACGGGAAGTGGTTCACTCGCAACGCTTTCGAGAAGCAGTGGAGTTGCTCAAGGAGTATCGGGACCAGAAGAAGTTTTTTTAGGCTAATCTGTGTGGGTTGCGGCAAAACGGAAAAAGCCTGGGACTGCCTGCGGTCACAAGGCGGTAAGCGCAGGCGTCTCCAGGCTTTTTTTATTTTTGGCTAACGGATAAGCACGGCTTTTTCTGTCCAAAACTGCCTTCCAGTTACGCAATAAGGTCTGGTCCAAACGCGACCAGCGTCCACACCATGGTGATGATGAAACAGAGGACAAGCCCTGCCAAAACCGGAGTGAATCGAATCCGGATCGCGGCGTTCTCCGTTTTCAACCCCGTCGTCGCCTGAATCTCCGCATCCATCCACTTGCTCAGAAGCCTCCCTTGGTGTTGAACAAATAAAAAGGATAAGAAACATTGATCCAACAAAGCACGCAACCTCCACCAGTGCGACATCAAGCAACTTGGCACATAAGTAACTGCATAACCATTCTGTCGCTATGGTGGCGAGCAGGGAAATAACATATTTTACGTTCGTATACTCCCTCCTTGCGCAAAGATGGCTGACGATGCGCCACCGACATATCGAACTTTTGTTGAAACAAATGCCCCTCCCTTTCGTCGAAAGAACATCACTTACGCTCCTATTCAACTGATGATAAAAAAATCCTTTATTCATCAACTTTATGAACCAATATGAAACACGAATCATAGCTAGGGGCGCTTTGACCTTGTTTCCCATTGACTGGAAAGGTGTAACCCTTAGGTTCATTTTTATTGTCTGATTCGCTTGTGTCTAGGCTACAATGAAAAGGAGGTGATCCTATGTGCGGCCGTTTTTCCTTGTCCGCTCAACTTGACCAATTGGAAAAGCAATTTGAGATGATGTTGATCGATGAGGTGAGTCCCCGCTACAATATCGCTCCCACCCAACCCATTCTGTCGGTGGTGCTGGAAGAGGGAGCCCGGGTGGGGCGACACATGCGCTGGGGTCTCGTTCCTGGTTGGGCCAAAGATGTGAAAATCGGCTACAAAATGATCAACGCCAGAGCCGAAACCCTTGACGAGAAGCCGACATTCAAAGGTCTGCTGAAAAGACGCCGTTGCTTGATCTTGGCCGATGGCTTTTATGAATGGAAGAAAACCGGGAAAGAAAAACAACCGTACCGCTTTCAGATGGCTGACGGCAAGCCGTTTGCCTTTGCCGGGCTGTGGGATCATTGGAGCCATGAAGACCAAACCCTCGTTTCTTGTACCATTATCACCACCGCGCCCAATGCCATCGCCAAAGAAGTGCACGACCGCATGCCGGCCATCCTTCGACCCGAAGATTATGAAACTTGGTTGCACCCAGACATGGAGGATTTGGCACTTCTAAAATCCTTGCTGCAACCCTATCCCGCAGATGAAATGAAGGCTTTCCCCGTATCCACACGGGTCAATTCACCAAAAAACGATGACCCCTCCATCTTGTTGCCACTTGCCCATTGAAGCCACTTTTTGACATAAAAAAAGACAAGGCGTTAACGTCGCCTTGTCTTTTTTCATACCTCTTCTCAAGTAACGCCTTATTGGGTCATGGGGTACTCCCCACTTTTTGGATGCGCCCTTCCGGCTTATACGTAAACGGTTTGGGAAGCGTTTTGACGAATGCTACTGTTGCCTCCAAGTCTTCCGGACCCACTTCCATATCGGTGGCACGAGCCGCAATGCCGTATTTCTCATTGCCATACATGTAGTTATTGACCACTACCGTGTACTCTTTGGTTTTGTCAATCCGGCTGCCATCCGGCAAGATGATGTCCACTACCCGTTTGGTATTGGCATCCCAAGTGTATCTGAAACCTGCGATATGAAAATCGAGACCACTGTCGCTAATCTGATTGTTTAAAATCTCTTCCAGATCTGCTCCACTCAACTTGACTTTATTCAACACATTGCCAAACGGTTGAACCGCAAACAGCTCGCCAAAAGTGACATCCCCGGCATCTATCGGAGACCGAACACCGCCGCCATTCATCAGGGCAAAATCAGCGTCCATTGCCGCTTTCATGCCGTCTGCGATCAAATTGCCCAACCCGAGATCACCAATTGCCGCCGTGCTCGGATAGCCTTTGGGCAGATCCGTTGCGGAGACACCAACCACTTCCGCTTTGATCGGAGCGATCAGATCTTCATACTTTTTAATGATGGAGGCCACAGTGGCGTCCGGTGTGTAATCTTTTTGGTATACGGTGACGATTTCGGCTTTCTTGTTGACGATTTCTCCCGTGGCGGGGTCAATTTCCAAATCCACATCTGAAAATGCGGAACCATAAGAATACGCTTGCACGATCAGTTTGTTATCCACCACTTGGTTGACACGTACATGGTTGTGGGCAGCAAAAATCACATCTACTTCATCATCCACTTGCTCAGCGATCTCTGATGCGTCAAATGCGTCAGCTTTGCCACCTTGCACCGCGGGGTTGTGTGCAAGCACGACAATCGCTTTAATTCCCTGTTTTTTCAATTCGGCTGCATATTTGTTGATGGCTTCTACCTCACTGCGGATCTCCAGGGTTTCATTCCCTTTTTTGACGATCATGTGTGGCGTCTCTTGGGTCACCACGCCGATGAAACCGATTTTTTGGCCACCCACTTCTTTGATCGTGTATGGTTCAGTGATCAACTCCCCTGTCGATGTATCATACGCATTGGCGGCAACAATCGGGAAGTTCATGCCATCGTAGCCTTTTGTCCCTTTGGGATGATCACCACCTTTAATCATCCGGCGCAACTCAGCAATTCCTTCATCAAACTCGTGATTTCCCAGTGTACCAACGTCAAAACCCATCGCTTCCATCACTTCTACCGTCGGCTCATCTTGATACAATGCCGAGATGAGTGGGCTACCACCGATCATGTCACCAGCGTGAACCAACAGGGTGTTCTTGTTTTCAGCTTCACGCTGTTTTATGGCTGCCGCCGTGTATTCCATGCTACCAGCCAGAACCTCTTGCCCGTCCAGCTTCACTTTGGTGTCAGTGTCAAGTTGGCCATGCAAATCATTTAAGCCTAGCAACTGTACTTTCACTTTGTCTTCCGGTTGTGGCGCTTTTCCCAAATCGATGGAGAAAATGGCAAACCCTTTATCATCGGTTTGGTTCGTCGGCTTGATATTGCTTCCTTCTTCAAGATAAGCTTCCGCGCGCGGTGAGGTAGTGAAAGTAACATGCGCTTCACCGGCGATCGGGGCAATCGACCAGTTGCCGTCGGCCGTGGGATTGATCTCTTTTTGCTCAGCGATATAGTCCATGAGAACTTGGCGGTTTTCTTCCGTGGAGTCCAACACCCATTCGCTTTCCTTGACGCCGGGGAAGTTGCCACCACCATTGGCGCGGTAATTGTTGGTAACCACGATGAATTCCTGATCGGGTTTGACTGGTTGGCCGTTATAAGTCAAGTTAACAATGCGATTCGCTTTGGCGTTGACCAGGTTGCCATTCGTGTCATACTTCGCCGGCTGCGTGACATCGATCTGATAACGCACACCATCGATCACGTCAAAGTTGTACACTGCAAACGACGGATTTAACAGCGGCTGCTCTTCAGCCTTGCCGGGGATGATCTGATTAAATTTGCCTGCCGACATTTCCAGCCATTCTTTCACCGTGGAGCCGGTGACTTTAATCGCTTTCAATGTGTTGTCGTACAAATACAAATCCCCGGCACTACGAATGGTGAGATCACCTTTTTTAATCTCGGTGTATTCATCTGGACCGTTGCGCCCGGCTTTAAATGGCGCGCCGACAGACAAGATGGGCAAATCTTTATATTCAGGTTTCGTCGTGGCGATCATTTTCTCCACATACCACTTCTGGGCGTTGGTCACCACTTGGATCGAAGGGTCATCCTGAACCAGCGAAAAGTAACTGTGAATGTCGCCGGTGGTTTTGCCGATGGGGGTATTCACGTAAGCAACGGTTGCTTCATGATCTTTTTTGATGGCTTTGACCACATCTCGATCAGGCTGAACCGTGCTGACGGTTTTGTTTTTTCCGGTGGCTGGGTCCTTGATATCTTTCCATGTCTCGCGTGTAAATGACTGGGAAGTGACCACCCGCCATTTTCCTTTTTCCTTGGTCAAGACGAGGTCGATGATACCCAGAGAGCCTCCGCCGTAGCCAGCTTGCACCGCCGGAACCCCGTTAATGGTGCCTCGTTGGTTGTTAACGCCGGGTAACGGCTTCTTGTCGGGGCCGAGGAACAGTTCATCAAGCGCGGCCTCACTTTTCGCTGGAAACACCTTGTGCGTGTGAGAGAACGTGATGGCGTCGATGCCGGGCACTTCGCTCAAGGAATAAATCACATCTTCCGTATTGTTCTTGTTGCCGCTGAAGCCGGAATGGGCCATGGCCACAACCAAATCGGCCCCTTTTTTTCTCATTTCAGGCACGAATTTTTTGGCTGTTTGCACCACATCTTTGGCGATGACTTTCCCTTCCAAGTTCGTTTTGTCCCATTCATTGATTTGTGGCGGAACAAAGCCGATGAAGCCAATTTTCAGCATATGGGTTTTGCCCCGCTCATCGACCACTTTCTTTTTCATGATTTGATACGGTTTAAACCGGTTCTTGTCATTCTTGGGATTCTTGTCATGATCATCTACATACACATTGGCGTTCACATAAGGGAATTTGGCGTCGTTATAAGCTTCCTCAAGGAAATCCAGTCCATAGTTGAACTCATGGTTGCCCAATGTCGCGATATCATAACCCATGAGGTTCATAGCCTTGAAGACGGGATGCACTTCTCCTTTTTTCAAAGGCTTGATTTTCGCTTTGTACGTTCCAAGCGGCGTTCCTTGGATCAAATCCCCATTGTCGACGAGTACGGTATTTTTCACTTCTTTGCGCGCTTCTTTCACCAGCGTCGCCGTTTTGGCCAAACCCACTTTCTCATAATCTGCGTTTTTGTAATAGTCGTAGTTCAAGAGATTGGTATGCACATCGGTTGTTTCCATGATGCGCAACTTCAGCAGATGGTGTTGATCAAATTTGGCAGCCTCTGCTTTATTTGAAAACAAAGGTGCCGCAATGAGGCTCAAGGCGATTGAAGCAGATAAAACCTTTCTGGCATGTCTGGACATTCGCATTTTCATCCATCATTCACCCTTTTAACAATTTGCAGACTTTGACATGCTATATTAAAAACTCGCAATAAATAGTATATCAAATAAACGATACCAATTAATATGAATATAAATTAATACACAAACAAAAAATATTTTCTTAAAATTCCCCTTTTAACACAAAGTGGTGTTTTGTCCATTTGCGCTGACGGCACTGCTCGTTCTCAAACCTGAAAAATACTGGTTCCGCACATAACAAAAGGTTGGCTCCCACTCGGAAAGCCAACCTTTTGCGTTGTCTATCTATTACATTAATCCCAATTTTGTTTTCAGTTCCCGCCGTTTTTGTTTCAACTGTTTCAACTCTTCATATAAGTCGTATTGCGCCAAAAATTCATGGCGCTCTTTTGCCAGAAGATACTCCTGCTTCACGGAAAAGAGACGCTCCTCCAGTGCTTTCAATTGTTCAACCATCGCAAGCACCTCGATTCATTCTTTTTAATAATAGTTTTTCAGGAACTAAAGCTTACTTACCCCAATTGCAAACAAGCTAAACCACATTTTTTGACACATTCTCAAACAATTTTGCCTAAATAAGAGAAAAAACTGAATACGGGGCGAATGCACGACAAAAAACTGGAAAAAATCCACTATATTCACATTGACCCACGTCGAATCTCTGTTAAAATAGTAATCTGGCAAACTAGCGATTATATGAAAGGAGTTATTGGCTCGTGTCCGTAAACCCTCAATATATGCCTTCTTTTCTGGAAGAATTTCGCACAATGAAACTGGAAATGATGATTCGCGATCTTCACAAATTGAGCCATGAGGAGCTTATCCGAATCAAAAAGGAAATTGATGAACTCCTTCATTCTGAAAAAGAGTAGGATGAACCGTATGACTCAACCGACAGAAAAATTGTTAATTCAAACCTACAAACATATTAATGAGTCGCGTAATCTATTGGAGCAGCTGATTAATCAGTTGGGACAACAGCAACAATTCGTCCATCACCTCCCTGAAGATATTCAACATCTTATTCAGATCGCCCTCGAATTATCACCTGAGCAGCGCAAAACCCTGAGACTCTTCATCGAATCCCTCAAACACGACTAAACACCCCTACCTTCAACAATGAAAGTAGGGGTGCTTGTCATGTACCAAACCGCCTCTGAAATATGTCCCGCGACAAAACAGAAGACCGGAACATCTTATACATTTTTGCCGCATCGACAGCCACAAACAAGCCCGTGCCCGGCGTAATCATCTCTCCATTGATGCGGATATAATCATGGCGCGCTAACAGTCGTAACGTGGCCGGCCACGCATTCTCGCCATCAGGCCCAAGCGCGTCGCCAAACAAGTTGATCAGCTGGCTGACATGGATGGAATAAGTTCTCTTTTGTTGGCGCAAATCCGGGTCCAGTTGTGGATAAATCAATAAACCCCATAAAATAACAAGGGCCGCCCTTTTTGATGGTTCCCACAACCGATGGGGATACATTTCTTCCTGTTCAGACTGGACAGGTCGCGAACGCAAATATGCGCTCATCTCATTCACTGACAACGGTTTCACGAAAATCTCCCCTTTCCGCAGTGAACAAAACCAAAAAAAACCAATTTATAGCGCCTAATATGGGTTATGGTCAAAAGTCCGCCATTATATACCTGTCCATTCAAACATCTGCTGTATATATAATTTCATGTTCATTTACTTAAATTTTCTTACCAAACAATATGCCGAACCTCCCGTTTTACTGTAAAATACCAGAGTATGAAAAGTTTTTACGATGGGTGCTAGAAAAGATTATGTCTTTTCTGTTATATTTATAAGTAAAGATTTCGACGATAATTATCGACAAAAGGGGGCGAACCCAATGATTTTTGATACAAAAAAAGGTAAATATACTGACGAGGAAAATCAAATTATCATTGAAACGATGAATCAAGGATTAAAAGAAGGAAAACGGGAGCGTGAGATTTTAAAAGAATTGTCACAACAATTAAAACGAGGCTATGCGGGCATCATGTCCCATGTTCGAAAGCTGAGATCGGAATATCCCGACCGCTTCCACGCATATGATGACCAGGGAGATGGAAACCGTTTGAACAGCTGGAGTGAAGAAGAAGAGGAACTCGTGATCAAGACCGTGAATCAATTTTTGGAGGAAGGAAAACCGTTGTCCCAAGCCATTGCCGAACTGGAAAGCCAGCTCTCCCGCACCCAGGGTGCCATCTATCAACGCATTTACACGCTCAGACGGAAGCATCCAGACAAATTTACTCATCTCCCCGAAAGACGACCGCGACGCCGGCGGAAAATACATGATTGGGAACCGCAACATGCCTCGATTCCTTCACTTGATGAGTACAGCGCACGCAATCAATCAGGCTTTGACCATTTCTCGTCGACTGCAGAGCAACAGCTAGCCACCGCTATCGACCACCTTCATACATACAACAAATCCCTATTCAAACCCATTTCGTTTAACAACAAAGATCAAGCAGCTGCTTTGACCAATGAGGAAGAAATGGTAATCAAAGCCTTCACGGAACGTTATGGACACCTCAATCCCGAATCGCGTAACAAAATGATCGATCTGATGCGTACATACGGCAGCACCCGCGTCTCCATCGCCATTTTCACCCTTGCAGAAGACAAAGCCTTTCCTGTTTATATTCTGGAATTCTTGGAGCGGCGGTTACGCAATCATAAGTTTTTGTGAAATGGTAAACGAACTCAACAAAAAAGCACGAACCTATTACGGTCCGTGCTCTTTTAAATCGGCTCTTTCAATCTGACTGGGATGCTTGCGTTGATAATAGTGGTTCTCTCTTTTGCCTGTGGGATCACTTCAACATGCCCCACCACATCATACCCGAACTCATCGCACAACTCGATCAGGCGCGTGCGAAACATCTTGATTTTTTTCTCGTCAATATCTGAACGTTGAAAGCTCAGTACCAGTGACAACCGGTCATCCGCCGTCACTGCGGTCGGCTCGTCTTTATCACGACCGAACATGTTTAAAAAAGCCACAATGCTCACCCCAATGGCCTACTCAAGCAATACTGAATAGACGTTTGATTTTTGTGATCAGGTTGGTTTCCTCTAATTCCAAAAAAGGCACATCTTCACCAGCAATTCTGCGTGCGATATTGGAAAAAGCTTTGCCGGCCATCGATTTGGCATCCAAAATCACCGGTTCTCCTGTATTGGACGAACGGATGATCCGTTTGTCTTCCGGCACCACCCCGAGCAAGCTGATCGCCAGATGGCTTTGCACACGCTCAACACTCAACATGTCCCCATCTCGCACCATGCCGGGTTGAACCCGGTTGACCACCAAATCAATATGTTTGACATTGGCCGCTTCCAACAATCCAATGACTCGGTCTGAATCACGTACCGACGGGATCTCGGGGTTCACTACGAGGATGGCACGATCTGCAGGGGCTATGGCATTACGAAACCCACCCTCGATTCCGGCAGGAGAATCAATCAAGATGTAATCAAATTCCTTACGCAGTTCATCTACGACTGCCGTAAGCTGATCGGGTGAGACCTCTTCTTTGTATCTTGTCTGGGCTGCCGGCAACAGGGCCAGCTCCGGAAACTCTTTGTGTCTGACCAGTGATTGGCGCAATTGGCACACACCTTCGATAACATCAACCAAGTCATACACAATCCGGTTTTCCAATCCCAGCATTAAATCCAACTTGCGGAGTCCGATATCGGTATCCACCAGGCACACTTTGTAGCCAAGCTGGGCAAGGCCTAGACCAAGCGAGGCGACTGTCGTCGATTTCCCCACTCCGCCCTTGCCACTTGTCACGGTGATAGCCATTGACCTGTGGTTCATTCCGCGATTACCCCTTTCCTAACCCTCTTATGTATCTGAAGCGCCACTCGTTTTTCACATTGGCTGTTTCCCGCGTTTTTCTACAAGATTCAACATTATTGTAGCAAACCCGCAGAAATAAAAAAAGTAAGAAATCAGCCCCAAACCCTTGCAGGTTCGCTTGCCGACTCCTTACCCATCGGACTTTCACGCCGCAACCGAGCAACC
Source organism: Laceyella sacchari (assembly GCF_004343255.1). Taxonomy (GTDB): domain Bacteria; phylum Bacillota; class Bacilli; order Thermoactinomycetales; family Thermoactinomycetaceae; genus Laceyella; species Laceyella sacchari. The sequence goes on from NZ_SMDD01000003.1 coordinate 526,642, forward strand.
GGTTGTCAACGGGTATGTTTATAAGCTTCTAGTTCACTCGACAATAAGCGCCAAACAAGGAGGACGGCTGTCATATCGTCCACATACCCCACCGCCGGCAACACGTCCAGAACAACATCCGTCGGTATGATGAAGTACAGAAGCGCCGCCCCGATCAACCCTTTTTTAGCTGCGTGTACTTCTGGATCCCGAAAATATTGATACATGATCTTCAATTTGTCGATGATGGCGTCGATCCCGCCGACTCGTTCCACTTTGTGGTTAAACTCATTCACAATGGTTTGCGAGCCTTCTTTGGTCATGGCCCGACGTTTAAATGCCATCAGCTTGCTCCAAATGCGTTGTCGATCTGGATGTTCAGCCAACGAGAGCCCCTCCTCAAACATGATCGTGCGGATGAAACGGCGAATGCAGATTCATCTCAATAAAACCGCTTGTGACAATGCGAACAACTGGTCGCTTCGCTCTCTACCTGATGCGCGCAGAAAGGACAAAGATATAACACAGCCACGCGGGTTCCACCCATATCGATAGAGGCCGGCGCGTCTTGGTGCTCCTCAGCTTGTGGGAGCGCTTCAACGGTGGCCAGATCATCTGCTCTCTCCTCTACCAGCGTCGGAGTGACTTCTTCCGCGTGATCGGCCTGTTGGTTAGACCGCTTCAACACTTCCAATTCCTGTTGCAAGGCATGCAACTGTTCATATTGATCACGCACCGTTTTTAAGAGCTGATTGATCGCTTCCGACTCAGACAGATCCTGATTTTGTTCCCACGTTTGATAAACTTCCCGGCCCAAATTGGCGATGAGCCGATCGATATCATCTTTTTTTCCTTTTATCCGCAATGTCAAACGGCTGATTTCCAACATCTGTTGAGACATTTGACCCGCCGTTTCTACCCCTTTTTCCAGTTTCTGTTTCAATTCTTGTAAAAAACTCATCCTATCGCTCCTTAAGTGCACCTTGCTGGTATTAATATTAACCAGTCGTTCTTCCTTGCACAAGAATGATTTCGAGCAGAATCGTTTCCTGTCACGCAAAAATGCCGCGTCCTCTCATCTCCCCGGGAGCGCACCGGAGAAACGCGGTTCCGTTCATCATATACCCCTTCTGGCGACATTTCTATCCGATTAGACGAGATTTCACCATTTTATCCAAAATGCGTTCGCAGATCGTCAAGCAGAGCTTTTCATCGTCGCCATCGACTCCTTGCCTGCGCCTTTCAATCCTGCTTTCAGCCATAAGGCTGCCACCAAGAGAATGACTGACGTAATCAAGAAGATGCCGCGAATCCCAATAAGACCAGACAGCACCCCATACGTGGCTGGCCCCAGCATATTTCCAATGCAGTTGGCACTTGTCAGATAGCCGAAGACTGTACTCTCCTTACCAGCCGGCGCAAACTTTCGAATTAGCGTGCTTACCGAAGGCATCAATCCTCCTAAGCAAAGCCCCAATAAAAATCGGCAAATCAACAGTTGCCAGACAGAATGGACAAACACATGCGGAATAAAAAACAATGCAGTGGCAATCAAACAACCGAACAAAACTTTCTCCGAACCGTATCGGTCTCCCAATTTGCCCAAAATCGGAGCAAAGATCATGTTTGAAAAACTGGTAATAGAAATGACCAGCCCTGCAAAAAAAGCGACATACCCTCCCGGTACGCCCAGTTCCGTCACAAACAACGACATTTGGGGCCCCGGGCCCAACGTCGCGAACTGCAATAAGATGGCCACGGTAAACATAATCACCAATGGGCGTTGGTGCAAAATCATAGACCCTTCCGCCCAAAAGCTCGCCCGCTTCTCCTCTTTGACTGGGACAAATTCCTCTTTCACCGCAAACAATACGATGAAGCTGGCCGTCATCAGGCAAGCGGAGGTCCAGAAAAAGATTTCGCTATATCCGATAACCTCAGCCATCATTCCCCCAACAAATGGTCCCATAATCGACCCCGCCACAGCTCCTGACGACAACATCCCTAAAGCGTAACCAACCCGTTCTTTCGGGGTATTGGTAGCGACAAGGGAAATCGAAGCGGGAATAAACCCGGAGATGGTACCGTTCAACAAACGAAGAATCAACAATTGCCACGGCGATGTGGCTAGGCCAGTCAAAAAAATGACGATCGCCATGCCGAAACCTGACCGCAAAATCATGATTTTCCTGCCATGCCGGTCTGCTAGGCGACCCCAGATGGGTGCCACGATAAACGCCGACAGAAAATTGGCACCGAATATAATCCCGGCCCAAAAGTTGATGTCCGACGGTTTGGTGCCCATCTCTTTCAAATACAACGGCAAAAACGGGATGACCATGGACATGGCCCCCAACACGAGAAACTGGGAAAACATCAAGATATATAAATTTCTTTTCCACTGCTCCATTCGCTATCCTCTCCTTACGTTCATTTTAAATTTCGTGTACAGAAACATCAAACCGGATCTGTTTTCCCTGCACGTGATAAAAGGCCGTCATGCCGTGTATCGGCTCGGGAATATAAACAGATGGCACTTTGTTGCATCCTTGCGCCGCGAAAAACCATGTCCATGCAACCGACATTCCGTTATAAACACAAAAAACCTGCCACACGATCGTGGCAGGAGCGAACTCATGCTTGTTGTGTTCTCTTGTTTTTGGCAAAATCAAACGATATATTCGTGCGTTGCGATCTTTCAACTCGTTGCACATAGGGCAAACGCTCAATCCGGTGAATCACCTGATCAGCGGTTTTGCCGTCCACATACAGGTAAACGTATTTTAACCGTTTAGAAATGTAATGGATATTTCCCATGCGTCCCAACGAACGGGCTGCCTTGATGTCTTTAACCCACACAGCCAGACCTAACCGTTCCACAATATCCATATGTGATTATCTCCTTTGCCAATACCATATGTCCGGAGGGCGCTGCCATCTTGTCAATACACGGTACGATTTGTAACAAATCTGTCTAATCTCATGGTACCATTGGAGCTGGCCAGATTCAACGGAAACCATTACACCGTTTTCCGATTGGCTCCAGTACTGTTCCATCCACACACGACTTTGTTAAAATGAATGCATATCCCATCTGTGGAGTGAGAGTTGATGATTCATCCTGTGGATCTGTTTGTCGATCATTTGATGCACTTGGACTCCCTGCCGTTTGAACGGCTGGAGCACAAGACTTTTGCCGGGGCCTCTTTTTTCTATATTCAAGTGGAAGGCCAATCTGACCAAAAACATGTGGAATCGTTCATAGAAAAAGAAGCAGCCCGCTTCACTGACGGAACTGCTTGGCAAGCGTCTCTTTCGTTTGTACGCCATTCAGAGCGGCGGGGATTGATCTACCGGTTTCAGCTGTCCGTTCCCAATGAGAAAAGCTTTTGTTGCGGAAACCAGTGTCCCCACTGCATCCTATACAGAAACCTTTAAGCCCCTCCGCCGCATGGTCGGCATCCCGATTTGACGACTGGATTGGGATCGTTAGAAGGCACCTTGATCGTATCCGACACCGCTTGGGCGATCAACGTTGAAACATCGTGCAACAGCGTATCCAACTCTTCCTCAGCCTTCAGAAAGGCTTGAATGGTGGGGTGGGCTTGCAACTTCTCTTGAAAACGCAGAGCTTCTTCCTTCGCTTCATGGTAATTGGGATGAAAAATGCCAAACCGCTTCGCTTCCTCATACCGTTCTTTCACCCGCTGAAAATCTTTAATGATCTGTTGCGCTTCCTGATCTTCTTGCAACCGCCGTTTGCACTCCAAATATCTTTCCACTTCTTCTGAGTCATTTATCTTATCGGCCAATTTGTATGCGCCAAGGAGTATTTCTGCCATATCTAACGTTTCCACTTTAACTTTCCTCCCTCTCCCCATTCTACCTTAACAGTTCCCCGTTCGCATCTATAACCAGCTGGTAGCGTATGGCACCATCCATCCTCTGCGCCCGCTCTCATTCGTCGATGAGTTGGAGTTTCTCCAGCTGTGCCAGCGGCAACTGCACTTCACGCCCGCTGTGCTCCGCTGTCAGCCACCAATCACCGGAACGCTCCTCGATACGAAGCGGATATAACACTTGTCTTTCTCCGCCACACTCCACTTTGACACGCAAGCCGCCATGAATCCCGTGTTGCAATAATTCCCGCTTCATCGGCAACCGGTAGGCGCGCATTCCGCTCCACCAGAGCTTAGGTAGATGTTCGAGCCCCCGGGAAACGGCATCGGGATCAGGCAGCTCCTCCTCTATTTGCCAATCGCGCATGCGATCGTGCCCCCCTGTCGCGCGCGCGTCGTTTTCGGCGGACTCCCTGCTTTCCGGCTTTCGCTCTACCACTTCCAATCCGGCCTCAGTCAGCCAACGATCCACCGCTGTTGTCTTCGTTTGCGGAACAAGTAGCCGTCCGTCCTCCATCAGCACCGCTTGCCATGCGGACAAATGCGGAGTAATCCGCTCTCGCGGCAGGGACAGGGGTAAGGCATATTGAACCAGCGTTTCGCGAAAAACAAGCGGGGATCGCTTGGCTTCGTCACGGATTTTTCTCGCCACCCCCTCCGGAACCGGTTGGCCGCTCCAGGTTGCCAGAAAATCAAGTTGCTGCTCGGTGGTCATGCCATGCCGTCGCGCCCTGTGCAAAGACTCTTCCGTAATCAGATAAAACAGCACTTGTTCGCCTCCCATAAAATCAGCCAATTTCTCCAACTGCCTACGGTGGGACGGTGGAAAATGGCCGGGCACGATCAGTTCCATATCCGGTTGGACATATATTGGCATCTCCGGAAGCGGGGCTTGTTGCCATGGCGGCATCTCCGTCAGCCGTACACACCGTTCCCCCGATTTCGTCAAACCCATCTCCAGCCATCCGGCGGATGCCATCACGGCGACAAACGCGTCCAACCGTTCTTCTTCCTCCCGCGCCTTGCGCCCTTTTTCCCTGTACCAGCACCGCTTTATTGCCTTCCATTGCGACAATGGCAACCACTGGCGCGGCTCCACTTCTTCCATCAGGAGAAAGTCGGCCTCCAAACCAGGAATCCGCTGCGAGAGCAACTCTCGTGCCTCCCAATACAATCCGTTCATCCATTCTTCCCAATCTTGATCCGTCCATTGGCACCAACTACTGGCATCAACGGTAAGGATGTGCCCGTCCTCCACAATCAACCCAAGCTGCCGACCCAGATCGAGCAAAAAGGCTACCCAAGGAGGCATCTCCGTTCCCCACCAAGGCGTGTAGCGCAGGGCTTCTGAATCCAACCCCAACTCCACATCCATTTTTTGCGCATCTGTCTTATGAATACCTCCTGTCCGCGTCAGGCGCCAAGGTTCCTGCTCCAATCGGGCTAACAAATGAAACAGCGCCTGTCCCAATCCATAGCTGGGCTCTCCCTCAACCGATACATTCCCTTTCCTGTGCCATGGCTCCCCATCCTCTTTAAACAGAACGCGACTCAGCAATTGCCTGATTTCCAAAGGGCATACATAGATGCGTTGCCGATGTTTATCCCGAAAGGCATAAATCCAGCCCCGGTGTCTTAAACCCACCAGCGCTCTCTGCCATGCCGAGTGGGAGAGACGGTGCTCCCGCGCCCATACTTCTCCTTCCCTTTCTGGAATAGCACCCGCGCGTGCGGCAAACAGAAACGATAGAAACACCTGTCGCTCCACCTGGTCCAATTGCTCCCACGCTTGAGTAAAATGAGACACCTGGAGCAATGCGCGGCACAGTTCGTTGCGCGTTTGGCACCCGTATTGCAAACCGATCTGAGCCACCGCACCATCTGACAACTGATTCAGACAATGGCTAAGCTCCTGTGCCATTCATCCATCCCTCCAACTCAACCAATTCATAGCGATATCCTTGTTCCGCCAAAAAGCACTGCCGCCGCCATGCATATTCTTCCTCTACCGTATTCTCTGTCACAAGCTGATAAAAATAGGCTTTACCCCCAGAGGACGAACTTCGCAGAACACGACCAAGCCGTTGCGCTTCCTCCTGCCTGGAACCATACGTGCCTGATACTTGGATGCCGACTGATGCAGAAGGAAGATCCACTGCTAAATTTGCCACTTTGGACACCACCAGCACAGGGATTTCCCGCGAACGAAACTTCTCATACCATTCCTCCCGCAACGCTTGCGGCATGCGCCCCGTGATGAGCGGAAAGCCAAACCGACCGGCGATCTCTTCCAATTGCCGCAAATAATGGCCGATGATTAACATCTGCTCACCTTCGTGCAACGCCAGCAAGCGAGCGATAGCCTCCAGTTTGGCTGGGTTTTCGGCAGCGATTCGCACCTGTTGTTTCTTATCTGCCATCTGGTAAGCACGCTCGGCATCTGCTGGCATGGGGATGCGCATCTCACGGCATACAGCCTCCCGAATCCAACCTTGTCGCTCCAAGTCTTTCCATGAACATTGGTATGCCAATGGGCCGATCAAAGAAAAAACTTCATTCTGCTTACCATCTTCACGTATCAGTGTCGCCGTCAATCCCAAGCGGCGCGCCGCATGTAATTCAGCAGTCAGGCGAAACACGGGCGCGGGCAACATGTGCACTTCATCGTATATCACCAACCCCCAATTCCGTTGACACAAAGCCTGTAAATGCGGATATGTATCTTCTTGAACATCTCGATGAGTCAACATCTGGTAGGTTGTCACGGTGACTGGGCGAATCTGTTTCCGGTCTGCGGTATATGTTCCCACCTCCGTCGCGCGCAACGTCGTTTTGTTCAACAATTCCCGCTCCCACTGTTTGACTGAAGTTGCATTAGGGGCCAGAATCAGGGTTTCCGTTTGCAGTTTGGCCATCACTCCCAAGCCGACCACCGTTTTACCTGCACCGCAAGGCAACAGGATAATCCCACCCCCCTCCTGACGGGCCAATCCGAGGTAAGCCTCCACCGCCTGTCGCTGATAATCGCGCAAATCGGCAAAGCGCGACGAACTCTCCAGGTTTATATCAAGAAATTCTTTTGGCTCCGGAAACGGTGGCGATGGAGTCGATGCAAATTCCTTTTTGATCCGCTGCGCAATTTGCGATGGCACTGGCAATTTGCTATGCTGACGGAGCCAATGAATCCAAGCTTCCGCTGTCCGTTCCTCGGTAGCACGGCGCACTCTGGCCGAATCGATGTTCAGTCGAAACATGAAAAGTTGCTCTGTCTCTTTCACCTGATAAGCCAGCATCCGCAATTCGCGGCACAGGCGAACGATGTCCGGGTGCCGCCTTTCCACAAAAATCGTCCCATCACTATGGATAATAAATGGTCGCTGTTCTTGGTTCATCTAACTCCCTCCACTCGCTCATAGCTTGCCCGTTTCCATGAAAACCCATGTGCGGTGGGTGGGCATGAGAACTACGCAACAACCCATGCAGGAAAACCGTCTTATAGTATATAAATTTCTTGGTATATAAGGAGGAATACCCTTGAAAACCTTTTTTCGTTGGTTTTGGTTCCCCTTGCTTATCATGATGTTTGTCATTGGATGCACGAATCATGCCCCACCTTCAGGAGGATCACCTATGGATAATGAAAAATCGTTGCCTTTCACCCAGTTGAAACCAGACCAAATCCCTGAGAATGTGAAACGGGAAGGAGAACAATGGCGCGCCCACGAAGCCACAGCCAAAGTGGTTTCTGGTGACCATATCATTGTCAGCATCGGCGAGCGCCCGACCGGCGGCTATGATGTGCGGGTGAATCGTATCATCAAACAAGGATCGCGTATCATAGTGAACGCGACAGAGATCCCGCCCAAAGAAGGCATGATGGTAACCCAAGCCTTCAGCTATCCGCAAGCAGTGGTCAAATTGCAGGAAAACATCGGATCGGCCGAAGTAGAAGTCAGACTGAGCAAATCCTGACACACAAAAGGAACGGCCCTCATCACGAGGGCCGTTCCTTTTGTGTTCAGTCCTCCTTCACCCGCTCTGGCGCGTGAGGTTCTTCGCGGCGGAGCGGTTCGAGCTCTTGGGGAGTCATGATTTCCGGCAACGGAGGTTGATATATCTCCGGATCGGTAAGCGGTGTCAGATCGGGGATTCTCATGATGCGTTTTCCTCCTTGTTTAAAGTTCTGTCGGTAGTTTCCCCTCTGATAAGCCGTTTACCGAGGCATCTTTTTCCAAATTACTCAGCAAACAAGACATCCTATTCCCGTTCCTTTTATCTTCGCTATTCTTTCCCCTTCTGATTTTGCTCTTGCTTGCGGTAAGCTCGAATCCAAGGAGATTCCGGAGATTCAGGAGATTCCCACACCGGAGAATAGTAACCTGGCGGCCTATAACTTCCCTGTCCTGGTGGCATCATAGGAGTAGTTGGCTGATAAACCGGATTCGGCGCATATGGCATTCCCCATGGCCACATGGGAACCATTGGCGCTACCGGGTGCGGAATAACATGAGCCATCGGGCCACCGCAGCACCCCGACGTCATCGGCATGGGTGGATAATGGTAGTGATGATGAGGCGGCGTGCCATGCACATGCGCTCCCTCATAATAAGGCCGAATATAGGGGGGAACAGCTTGATTGTGCATTAAAAATCCTCCTTTATCCAATCATTCTTCATTTCACCCTATGCCAACCAAGCTTGTCTTATGTCAAACGGAGAAGGAGCGCAGGTCAATGAATAAGGGAACCCAGGAATCGGAACGCCTGCTCAACCATCTGCGGCGCAAAGACCAAGCCGCTTTCCGTCAGCTGGTGGAGGAAATGCAACCCTACGACCTTGAACAGTTCTTTCTCCGCCTCAACGAATTTGAACGGCGTCGTTTCTTGTACTTATTGGAAACCGAAGAAGTAGCGACGCTATTGGAAGAATGCGATCTCCATACGCAACGCCACATCATCAACAGTCTTGGTAAACACCAAATCGCCGACGTGTTGGCATTGATGTCGCGGGATGATGTGGTCGATCTGTTGGGAAGCATGGAAAGCGCAGAGCGAACAAACTTGCTCACGCAAATGGAACACCGTGAAGCGGCCAAGGTTCGCGCTTTGCTCGATTATCCGGAGGACAGTGCGGGCGGGTTGATGACAGACGAATTCGTCAGCATTCATCCCAAAGCGAGTGTACAAGATGCAGTCAGCTTGTTGCGCCACAAAGCGGAGGAGTCGGAAACGATCTATTATCTTTATGTCCAGCAATCAGATGGAACGTTGGTGGGGGTTTTATCACTGAGGGAATTGATTTTGGCTGAGCCGGAACAGTCCATCGAAGAAATCATGGTGGAACGGGTAATATCGGTTCCGGTGAACATGGACCAAGAAGAAGTGGCCCGCATTATGAGCCGCTATCATTTCTTGGCTCTCCCGGTGATTGACCCGTCTCGTCGGTTGCTCGGCATCGTGACAGTCGACGACATCATCGACGTGCTGATTCAAGAAGCAGAGGAAGATATCCAGCACCTGTCAGGATTAACTTCCGGACTGGATGAACAAGCCGTCTCCTCTTGGCGCTCGGCGCAAAAACGAATCCCATGGCTGATGCTATTGTTGGCTATCGGCTTGGCAACCGCCAATTTAATCAATCTATTTCAACCGACAATCGCCGCGGTACCAGCGCTTACCGCTTTCATGCCGATGGTAGCGGGCATGACCGGCAATGCTGCCACGCAATCTTTGGCCTTAATAATCCAACGACTCCCACACGAACGGACTGGTGTTTCGTTCATGGCAAAAATGTTAAAGCAAGAAGGGCTGGCGGGATTTCTCGTAAGCATGGTTTGCAGTTTTTTGTTCGTTCTTTTGGTTGCCTTAGCCTTTCATCAACCTCGTCTGGGTCTGGTCATCGGCGGTGCCATGTTTGCCACCTTGTTATTGGGCACTTTAATCGGGACGTTGATCCCGTTGTTGCTCAACCGTATGAACATTGATCCCACGGCTGCTTCCGGACCGGTAATCACCACGTTAAACGATATCTTGTCTTTGTTGATCTATTTTGGCTTGGCCACGCTATTCATCGACCAACTTACACATCCATAAGGGGGTGAATCTTCCTTGGCTACCGATATTTTGACGTTTTTGTCACAGATGGTGATGATCCTATTTTTGGTTTTGCTAAACGGCTTTTTTGTGGCATCCGAGTTTGCCATTGTCAAAGTGAGACACACCCGGATCGCACAATTGAGCGAAGAAGGGCATCACCGTGCAAAAACAGCGCAAAAAATATTGGCTGATCTGGATGCCTACCTATCCGCAACCCAATTGGGAATCACTTTGGCTTCACTTGGCTTGGGTTGGATTGGTGAGCCTTATTTGGCTCGTTTGCTCACCCCCGCGCTTGCTTGGCTGGGAATGACCAAACCGCTCATCCATGTGGTTTCCTTCGTGCTCGCCTTTTCCATCATCACTTTCCTACATATCGTCCTTGGAGAGATGGCACCAAAGTCATTGGCAATTCGCAGGGCAGAAGCTACTGCGTTATGGACGGCCAAGCCGTTGCACTGGTTTTTTGTCATTTTCAAGCCGACCATCTGGCTCTTAAACGGTGCGGCTAACCTTATTTTGAAATGGATTGGTGTGGAATTGGTACCCGATCAGCAACAAGCACACACAGAAGAAGAAATTCGGATGTTAGTGGAACAAAGCCATAAAAGCGGAATGATCGACCAAACCGAACTGTCCTTGTTTGACAATATTTTTGATTTCACTAACCGGATTGCCAGGGAAGTGATGGTTCCCCGCGTGAACATGGTTTGCTTGTATCGGGATCGCTCTTTGGAAGAAAACCTGAACATCATACAGAAAAGCCCCTTCACCCGTTATCCCCTGTGTCACAAAGACAAAGACGACATCCTGGGCATCATTCACATTCGCGACGTGTACAATGATATCGTCAACCAAAAAGTTCCGGTATTGACTGAGGTAGCGCGTCCACCCGTTTTCGTTCCCGAAGGGATGGAAATCAAAGATGTCTTGCGTACCCTGCAAAAACATCACACTGAACTCGCTCTCATCATTGATGAATTCGGGGGAACGGCGGGTCTAATCACGATTGAAGATATTGTTGAGGAGATTGTGGGTGAGATTCAAGACGAATTTGACAACGAACGGCCTTTTTTTCAACAAAAAGGGGACGAAACATCGATTTCCGCTCAACTGTTAATCGAAGAGGTAAATGAACATTTTCACATCGCCATCGAAGATGAGGACAATGATACGATCGGCGGATGGTTTTTTTCCCAGTTGCAGGAAATACCCAAGCCCGGCTCCGCGATTGAAGCCCACGGACACCGCTTTTCCGTGCAGGAAATGGAAGGTAGGCGCGTGACCCGCATCTTGGTCAAACCCCTACCGCCCGCAGTCGAACCAACCGCGTCGCCGGAAGACTAGATTTGGACCAATCCCCTGCCGGTATAAGGGTCCGCTCCGCGCGGAGGCAAATCGATTGCCCGGGCGTACAAGAGATTTTTGAGCGCCGTCGCTGGCACGCGCGGATACGCCGCTCGATACACCGCCAGTACACCACTCACATGAGCGGCTGCCATGGAAGTGCCACTCAGTACGGCATACCGTTGGTTGGCGTACGTGCTTAAAATCTGCGAACCCGGCGCGGCGATATCCACCTTGCCCGTGGCTGAATAATAAGCTCTCCGATTGGCTCTCGTCAACGCCGCAACCGAGATCACGGGCGGGATGCGGGCAGGAATCTCGACCGTGTCTCCGCTGCCAGACGGATTGCCTGCGTTACCGGCGGCAGCGACGACTAATATGTCGCGGTTGGTAGCCTCTTGAATTACTTGCGCCAATGCGGGCGGAATAATCATGCCACCGCTGATGCTGATATTGAGAATGTGCATGCCATTGTCAATCGCCCATTCAATCCCCTTGATCAGATTGTTAATCGTGCCGCTTCCGTTGCGGTCTAACACTTTTACCGCATACAGCGATACCTTTGGCGCGATACCCACCACACCAAATTGATTGTTCAGCGCACCGATCACCCCTGCGATATGCGTGCCATGCCCATTGTCATCCTGCGGATAGCGATTGGGTTCGACAATATTGATTCCCCCTTTGATATTGCCAGCCAAATCGGGGTGCAACAAGTCGATCCCGGTATCCAGTATCGCCACCCGCACCCCTTCCCCCTGATTGGGGCGTCCATTTCCGATGACACGGGTGATGTTCCAAGGAGAGATCTGGCGAGATGTAGCACGCCGTTGGTTGGATATCCGTGCTTTCGCCAACACCCGTTCTACCTTGAAATAGGGCAAGGTCAGGCTCGTTTGCGCCACCAATGGCCGGGGGCGTCGCGTTTTTTTAGAGGAGGAAGCGGTCAGTCTCTCTTGGCAGCTGACCGTTTCCATCGCATCTTCCGCTGGCTCAGCCGTCAAATCGGCGAGGTTCACTCTCTGCCAATGATTCGCTAACATAATATCACCCCTTTATCCTAGTTATGAATAAAGGGGTGATTTTGCTTGGATTCTACTCCAGAGAACCGTTGATTTTCAGTTTTCATCCTGCCCATTTTCCGTCCGCTTTTTAGGCGCCCTACCTGCTTTACGCACTGCTTCCTTCAGCAAAAACTCAATTTGCCCGTTAACACTACGAAATTCATCGGCTGCCCATTTCTCAAGTGAGTCATAGAGTTGCTGATCGATCCGAAGGAGAAAGCGTTTTTTACTTGCACTCATGAATACAGCGAACCGGTGTTGATCACCGGAGTCGTTTCTCCTTCAGAGACCAAAGCCACCAATAAGTTATTGACCATTGCCGCTTTTCTCTCTTCGTCCAACTCCACTACTCCTTGCTGTTCTAAACCTTGCAAAGCCATCTTAACCATACCCATCGCCCCTTCGACAATTTGCTTGCGGGCAGCGATTACCGCTTGCGCTTGCTGGCGCCGCAACATCGCCTGAGCGATCTCTGGCGCATACGCCAAGTGGCTGATCCGAGCTTCCAACACTTCCACACCAGCGATTTCCAATCGTTCTTGTAATTCCTCGCGCAATGTTTCCACTACATCTTCTGGTGCCCCGCGCAATGATGGATTGCCTTCCTCATGGCTATCATATGGATACCGGCTAGCCAGCGCCCGAATCGCCGTTTCACTCTGCACATCGACAAACGCACTGAAGTTCTCCACATCAAACACCGCTTTGGCCGTATCCACTACACGCCACACAATCACGGCACCGATGATAATCGGATTCCCATCCGCATCGTTTACTTTGATCTTGTCACTGTGAAAGTTGCGTACCCGCAAAGAAAGCTTTTTGCGGCCCACCAGCGGATTCGTCCAGTAAAACCCATCCTTTCGAATCGTCCCCACATAACGACCGAAAAACGTTAACACATGGGCTTCATTGGGCTGGATTAAACCAAACCCGTTGGCGCAGATGAGCACCAGCGCGATGCAGATGATGCCCAAGGCCAAACTTTCCATCCCAAAGATCAAGATAAGGCCCGCCCCCAATAAAAACAATTCAATGAGCAGAAAGAGAAATCCGTTCATTTGGAACGCTTTTTTTTCCCTGATATTATTCACGCGTCACCGACTCCTTTTTTCAGAAATTTATCATTGTTATATTCATATGATATCACATTGATAATAAAAAGACATCCCCCCAAATTGATTTTTGGCAAGGATGCTTTTTGTTTCATACTTGGGCTTGGATCGTTCCGGATTCCCCGGCCACTGTTTGGATGGCCAATTTGGCCAATTCGTCATGCCCTACTTGATTGGGATGCACTTCATCGAAAAAATAATCTTGCCGATGCAAGAAGACATCGTAGGGGTTGAAAAAATGGCAACCCACTTCCTCACAAATTTTGGCATAGGAGCGATTCATCATCTGTACAATCGCCGCACTGGTTTGAAATCCCCATTCATAGGCGGGAGGAGGCAGATAAAATCCCATCAGGCTAATTCTCGATGCCGGGTTATTCATCACGATAATAGATAAGATAGATTTCACGCGATCAATGATTTGCCGTGATGTATTCAACAAATCTCGCAACCCGAAATGACCGCGCTCGTATAGCTCGATAAAGTCACATCCGCCGGTGGTGACCGAAATATGGGTCATTTTGGGAAATAGCTTGTGCATGCCGGGGCTGTTGACCAAACTCAACAATTCCTCCGATGTCATTCCTGATACACCCCAATTGCGCATATGGCACCGATCCGAATGTTTGATATGCTGGAAGAATTGGGACACGAAGCTCTTAGTCGGGCTTTCCGCCCCAATTCCTTCCGTTAATGAATCTCCCAATGCCAAATAAGAAACTGGCTTAATACCTTCCCGCATCTGTTTGTTCTCCCCCCTTTTCATTCTCAAACACCACCGCATGGGCAATACATGGGATTGATTCCCCCTGCTGGTAAGAGATTGGACTTAAGAGCGCACCTGTGGCCACCACCAGTATCCGCTGGTATTTGCCAACACACATTTCATGTAGCAAATGCCCGTACGTGACTACCGCACTGCTGGCACACCCACTTCCGCCGGCAAAAGTGTCTTGTTCCGAGGTATAGATCATCAACCCACAATCTTGGAAACGCTCCCCCATAACATAGCCGGCTTTCTCCAGCAGTTCGCGGGCGATGGGCAAACCGACGGAGGCCAGATCTCCAGTGACGATCAGATCGTAATCTTTGGGTGAGCGTCCTGTGTCCTGAAAATGCTTTTGGATCGTGTCCGCCGCCGCAGGGGCCATGGCCGATCCCATATCAAACGGATCTTTGATCCCCATATCCTGTACACTGCCGATCGTGGCATGGGTAATCCGTGGGCCTTGGTGCGCCGAGCCTACCACACAAGCGCCCGCACCCGTCACTGTCCACTGCGCCGTATCAGGCTTTTGCCCCCCGTATTCTGTGGGATACCGATATTGTTTCTCGGCAGTGCAATTGTGGCTGCTGACTGCCGCTACCGCATACTTAGCAAACCCTGCGTCCACCAATGCCGCTGCCAATGTGAGAGACAACATAGAAGTAGAGCAGGCACCGTACACACCCATAAACGGTATTTGGTTCGTCTTGGCCGTAAAGGAGGAGGAGATGTTTTGATTCAACAAATCCCCAGCCAAGAACACATCGATTTCTCGCTCTGTAAGCCCGGCTTTATGTATGGCGATGGTCACCGCATCTTCCATCATGGTGCGCTCCGCTTTTTCCCACGTGTCCTGCCCTGCGTACAAATCGGGGTAAATCCGGTCGTAACTATCTTTAAGCTTTCCTTCCCCTTCCATGGGGCCCACCGTGGCTGCACTGGACAAGACATGAACATGATTTGCAAATTTCCAAGTGCATTGCCCGATTTTGTTATTCGCCATGGTTCTCTTCCCCTTATTTAGTAATCAAGTTGAATGTCATGCCGGTTATTCAAAAGATAATGGCGATCTCCGTCCCCATCACTTAGATCGCAATCAGGCTGACCAAGAACGCCTTTCCTTTGAGGCCATCGTTTCCCATTCCCTCGTCCTCTCTTTTATCGTGCAGTTTTCCATTTGTCTTTATGCACAAAAAAAGGGACACCCTGTCCAGAGTGTCCCTTTGTTTTTATGCGGTTGTTTCCGCTTGTGAAAAATGGTGCGCGGCATCCACTTTTTTGGCTGAACACACCAACAGATTGCATCCTTCTTCTGTTTCCAGCGTTTGGGTGTGATTGAACGGAGTGAAAAAATAATCGCCTTCATTCAATTCATACTGGCCGATTTTTACCCGTCCATTGACCACGTAGATTTGTTCGCCCCCGTGATGTCCATGCATAGGGAAACGGCTCCCCGGCTCCATTTTTAGCACCAAGCTGTATTCGTCCGCCTCTTTGCGCAAATACGACATTGAAACGCCAGAACCAACTTGAATATAATCGCGTTCATTGCGCCGGATTAAGTAGATTTTGTTCACTTGAAAAACCCCCAACTTTCCTTTTTTGCTCCTCTAGTTCTTTACACCATCAAGCTGGGTTGGCCGCCGTTCACAAGCGTCTTCCTGCTGGTTCGCGCTTGCGAACCGCAACGTTCCATCTTTACCCAATCTAATATCCCTTTTCTGCATTATTCAAACCATTTCTGTCACTAAAAACAAAAAAAGGCCCCCAGCCGGAGCCGGTAGCCTGCTATCATGATTGGAGATCATTTGATGCATGCGGGTTATGCGTCTCCGAAATCTCGCTGAGAGCCTGGCTCGCTTCATCCTGGTAGGGTTGGTTGACGGCCAGGTCACCCAAGGAAACGACGCCGACCACCTGATTGTTTTCAACAACCGGAAGACGACGCACTTGCGCTTCCGCCATGATCCGGGACGCCTCATCCACTGTCATATCCGGTGTGCCGCTGACAATGTGGGTGGACATGATGTCTCTGACCGAACTGGAGTTGGGCATTTTGTTGGCGATTCCGCGTGTCACCAAGTCTCTGTCAGTCACAACGCCCAGCAACCGGCCGTTTTCCACGACAGGCACCATGCCGATGTTCTGTTCCCTCATTTTGCTGGCAACACTGTAGACGTTTTCTTGCGGATTGACCGCCGTCACATTGGTGGACATGATATCGCGCAGTTTGTGCATCATGGATCCCCTCCCTGCCCTTTATCATTGCCCTATTCTCTTTAGACATACTTGGCATCTTTTAACGCCCAATGCGCTCCAAGATCAAGCGGACAAACAGCTCCGTGCCCACTTTCAATGCTTCTTCATCAATATCAAACCGGGGATGGTGATGCGGAGCGGTGATCCCTTTGTCGGGGTTACCTGCTCCCACAAAACAGAACGCTCCAGGAATTTGTTCCAAGTAATAGGCGAAATCTTCCCCACCCATGATCGGCTTCATCTCTTGAACCGTTCCCACCTGGCGAGCAACTTCCATCAGCTGTCGCGTCTCTTTTTCATGATTGATGAGCGGAGGATATCCCCAACCATATTGAAACTGATAATCAGCTCCAAACATATGGCAGGTATGTCGAACCACTTCTTCCATGCGCTTGGCCAATGCTTCGCGGACGCCTTTGTTGAAACTGCGCACCGTGCCCTTCATCCGGCACCGCTCGGCAATAACATTAAACGCGTTTCCACCTTCAATCGCCCCGACAGAGATAACCCCCGAATCCAATGGGTCTACTTGCCGCGAAATGATGGTTTGTAAATGGGTAATCACGTGCGCGGCAATCACTACCGCATCTGTCGCTTCATGTGGCAAGCCGCCATGCCCGCCCTTGCCGATGATTTCCACTTCAAACGAATCAGCCGCCGCCATGAGCTCGCCGCTACAAAGGCTGATCGTTCCGACGGGATGTGGCGTCCACAAGTGAATGCCGAAAATGGCATCCACTCCCTCCAGCACCCCCGCTTCGATCATTTGCCTAGCGCCGCCCGGCAACAACTCCTCGGCATGCTGGAACAAAAACAATACATTCCCCGCCAATCTATCCCGCATTTCGGTCAACAAGCGGGCCGCTCCCATCAGCATCGTCATGTGCCCATCATGCCCACAGGCATGCATCACCCCAGTCACTTGCGAGCGATAAGAGACTATTTTCTCGTCCTGGATGGGCAACGCATCCATATCAGCTCTGAGCGCGATGGTGGGACCGGGCTCGGCCCCCCGCAATAATCCGGTCACCCCATAACCGCCCCAACCCGTTTTTACTTCCAGTCCGCACGACTCCATGAAGGCAATCAACTTGCGTTGCGTCTGTTGTTCTTGAAACGAAAGCTCGGGATGCCGGTGAAAATCCCTACGCCACTCAACCATTTGCGGAAACAGGTCAGCCACCCTTTTTTTTAATCCTTCCATTTTCCCGTCCCTTCCTTCTCCATGGAAATGGTTGGTTTAACCTCTCGCCAATACGCTGATCCCACGCTTCTTTTCGCCAGTTGTCGGACTTCTGTCACGCGTGTTGCAGTTGCGCGATCTGGAAGTTCATACTATCATTAATAAGGACTTACTATGGTGCCAGTCAAAGGAGGCGCACATTTCCCATGATATTTCAAGAGATCAAAACCAAAGGTATTCGAAAAGAGTTTCGTGAACTGGAAAAATTGATGAAGCAACTTCAATTTATCCGCTGGACCTGGGATTTTGAAAAAGTGACCTATGAAATAAAATACACAGTGGACGGCGTGGACTATTACTTGCGCCTGCGGGGAACAGTCGTCAACAACTACATGTTGGAAAACCCCAAAGCGTTGGTAGAATTGGATCATCCTTCATTTGTTCGCCACTTTTTCCCACACGGTCTGGATCACAACGCAGAAGTTCCAGACGCGTTGAAAGAAGAAGTGGACGCGAAATTGGCTGAATTGGAAAAAGCGCTTACGGCGTGACGTTCATCCGTTCAGACGCACAAAAAGAGGGCGGAACCCATTCCCCCTCTTCTCTCACTTCTCCGTTTGCGAACCCCGCTTTTCCTTTGTCCACTCCACCCCATCCACCCGCACGTTGACCCGTGTCACTTCCAGCCCTGTCATATTCTCGACGGCCTGCTTGACATCGCGTTGCAGTCGGTGGCAAACCTCGTTGATCCTGCATCCATATTGAACGATCACCCGCAGGTTGATAGAGGCTTGGGTGTCCTGGACAACCACCTGCACCCCGCGCATGTTCCCTTTGCCGCTGACGCGTTTTTTAATCCCTTCCGTCATCCCACTGGACATACCGCTGATCCCTTGTGTTTGCGCGGCCGCGAGTCCGGCGATAACCGCAACCACGCCGTCGGTGATCCGTATGGAACCTCCATTGGATTCTGCCATGTGAAGCCTCCTTTTCGTGAAGCGCTCCAAAGCATCCCCACCTGTAGTGTAACATGAAATTGCCTGTTCGCGGCCTGCTGTACGGGAAAAAAAAGCCCCGCCTGCTTTTTCGCTTGTCAACTCACTTTGTAACCAGCGATTTTGACCATTAACTGCACTTGCGGGTGTGACAAATTCACTTTATAGCCATAATACGTTTTATCATCCATTTCGATCTCCACCGGGACAATGTACTTGCCCTTGAGTAACTTGGTGAACAGCTCGTTCGCTTCCAAATCAGTCACATGAAACTTCCTCATGAAATCGTTCTTGATCCACGTGCTTCCGTAACTTTTGCCAATGTTGTTGGGATCGTGGTACCACTCATAGATTTGGACCACCGCATTGTGAATCAGCCGATCCACCCGGGATAGCGTTTGGAATTCCCGAATATTCAAAAATTCAAATAAATTGTGTGTATTATCACAAAACTCATGTAATTGCGCTGATCTGGACAAACTTTCGTCATATAAACAAAAAAGTTCCACCCGCTTCCCTTTGGACCACAGCCGGTCGAGTAGCGGGATCATGTCCTGATCCGCACTGACAATGACAAACGTGTGGATTTCCGGGATTTGGTGAAGCACTTCCATCGCATCCAAACATAGCTGGATGTCCGCCGCGTTTTTGCGCTCTTTGCCGTCCCGCCCGTTTCCGTATACCTGATGCACATGAACGCGCTTTTTCTGCAAACTCATCATCGATATCTCCAGTTGCTCAAAGTCGGCATACGCTTCAACCATCCGGATCGCTTCCCGGCCGTAATACTCCTGCAATCTCAGGAAAAGGTTGTGCGTTTCATCGGGATGATCGGGATCCATATGATATTTTTTTAAGCCGTAATAGACATTTTCCAAATCAATAAATATCGCCGTATCCTTAACCTTGGCGCTCATCGTCCCCCCCCTTTCCCATCTATCAATCATGTTGAACTATTTCGATCTTTCCGAGTGTTTTCCTGCCAAAACAGCCCAAAATCGTCTCAAACGTTCTTTGATCGAATTTGACATTTTTCCACTAATTCGTATGCTAGATTGGGTGTGGTAATTATCATTCATTCTCTATTCTTGTCGAGGGACGAACGAATAGGTCGATCAACCAATATGATAAAGGGGTGACTTCCTTGAACAAAAAGTGGTTTTATCCAATTTTGATCTTATCCACTCTCATCAGTACCGTTGTTCATTTTACTGTTCACAACCAACCATTGCAATTCGCGACAGCCTGTTTGTCCCTTTTATTCTGGGCAGCTATGCTGGGAAAAGCGACCGAAAACGTGGCTCACTACGCCGGTGAGCGGTTGGGCGGCCTGCTCAATGCGACATTTGGCAATGCCGCCGAATTGATTATCGCCATCTTCCTGGTCAAAGAAGGATTCTTTGACATGGTGAAAGCGAGCGTAACCGGGTCGATTATAGGGAACTTACTCTTGGTGCTTGGACTTAGCTTGTTCGCCGGCGGTTTGAAATTCAAAACGCAGCAATTCAATCCCATGCTGGCCGGTCACAACGCATCTTTGATGATGCTTTCCGTCATCGCTCTGTTTGTGCCCGCAGTGTTCCTGCAACAATTGCCCTCGTCCAAGATTAACAATGTGAGCTTAATCATTTCCGGTGCCCTCATCCTGGGTTACTTTTTGTGGCTGTATTTCTCTCTGGTTACCCATAAAGAAGAGTTGGGTGAAAAAATTGACGGCATGCCGGACCATGTCGAGGGGGAAGAGCCAGAATGGAGCAAAGGAGTCTCCATCTTGCTACTTGTCGTGTCCACCGCATTTGTTGCCTTGCAGAGTGAATGGCTCGTACATAGCGTAGAAGCCGTAGCCCAAGCGCTGGGCTGGTCTGAACTGTTTGTCGGCGCCTTTTTGATCGCCATCATTGGTAACGCCGCCGAACACAGCGCAGCCGTCTTCTTGGCCTTGAAAAACCGCATTGGAGCGGCTGTGGAGATCGCCATTGGCAGTAGCTTGCAAATCTCCTTGTTCGTCGCGCCCATGTTGGTGTTTATCAGCTGGCTGTTCGGCAATCCCATGAACATCATTTTCAGCACATACGAAATCGCGGCCATCGCCGT
Source organism: Laceyella sacchari (assembly GCF_004343255.1). Taxonomy (GTDB): domain Bacteria; phylum Bacillota; class Bacilli; order Thermoactinomycetales; family Thermoactinomycetaceae; genus Laceyella; species Laceyella sacchari. The sequence continues at coordinate 547,437 of NZ_SMDD01000003.1, forward strand.
GTCCGCCTTTATCGCCAGCTCCATCTCACGCGATGGATCGACCAACTGGTATGAAGGGGTTCTGCTGTTGATCGTATATACGATTTTGGGCACCGTGTTTTTTGTGGTGTAATGAGCAAACGGATTTCCAACAGGGAAATCCGTTTTTTTACCGATTGCACAAAAAAAGACTCCACGATTGGAGTCATACGTTCACACTCCCATCAAGACGGGAGAATTTTGGAATATAAATCTGCTAACTTCCGTTCCAGATCATGAATAATCTGCTGACCTTGGTCGCGAGTGATGAGCCCAGCTCGAACGGCAAAGTCGATTTCGCGCGACAAACCGAACATCTGTGTGTCTAACACTTCTTCATAAAGAGGACACTTCGGTAACATCAGGTTTTGCAATTGCACCGAAATCAGCTGAGCGATTTTTTCCGCATCCTCTTGCAAGAGTTGTAAGGCTTTTAGATTTAAATCGGTCTGTGTTGGCGTGGTCAAAGTAACCCCCCCCAGCGACCGTTCCGATCGGTCTATAAGTAACGGCCCATACTTTACACTAAACACAGTGTATCACGATCAACATTTCTTTGCAAAAAAAACAGAACTTGCGAGAAACCGCACGCTGCAAGCACTCATTGCTTTTCCAATAATTTCACCTGCTTCTCGTGATCTCCTTTCTGACGCGCGAGTTGGTAGACATCTGCTATAATGAGGTAACTGAAGCTGTTATCGTGAGTTAAAGTAGAACAGCTTCAACCTGACTGACAAATCACGTGATTTTTAAAGGAGCATCGCATATCATGAGTCCGATCATCCTTATCACCGGCAATGTCGCATTTCGCATCAATCTCGACCCCTCCATTTGGATCTTGGATGACCGCCGTTTTCCACTGGAGGATCGCATTGCAGGGACGGAAGGATTAGCAATGGAGTTGGGTCCCTATTTGGACAAGGCTGAACCGGATGCGTCGGTGACCAAAGTCATCTGCCACCGTGAACAAAAAGAGGCGGTCACCCTGACGCTTGATCAGGCGCGCACCGCCATTCTGTGTTTTGCCAAGGACGGTCGCCCAATTCGCGAAGGAGGACCAGCCTTGCTCTATCTCGCTGACGGAAGCAACAAAGAGCAACCCATCGATTACATCAGAGAACTGGAACTGGTGTAACAAGCAAGGAGACATCCGCTTCCTCTCCAGTGGGAGCAGATGTCTCCTTTCGCTTATTCGTCCGCTCAGTTATCAGGTTGTTTTGTATCAATGTCAACATAACGCATGGGTTGGATCGAGGAAATAGCGTGTTTAAAAATGAGTTGCTGCCGACCTTTGTCATCGATAAGAAGAACGATGAAGGGGTCAAAAGCGGCAATATACCCCCGAACGGTCACTCCGGTGCCCATGAAAACGGTGACCAAGATGCGTTCCTTTCGCATTTGATCCAGCAAACGATCTAGGATGTTCGACATCCCCTGCGCTCATCCTTTCATAAAGGGTTAAACCGACCGGCACCGCGCCGCCCTGGGGTCCTCCTCTATATGAGAACAGCGGCAGGGCGCCGCAAAAATAAAATAAAAAATTTTGAATTTATATTCCATTTACCACAAACCCCACTTTCCCAAACATAGCTGAGAGACATCCCTCATCGGAATGTCTCTCATATCCTTATTTTCTAATCATGTAAAACGTCCCTGTGGTGAATGCGATCAATTTGTTTTTTTCATTGGTGATCTCACAGGTGGCCGTGGCCAAAGTAGACCCCATATGTACCAATCGTGCGCGAGAGATCAGCTCTTTTCCCAGTCCCTGTTTTAAATAATTCACTTTTAACTCCACGGTGACGGCACCTTTATACCCTTCCGGCAACCGCTGATTAATCAGCGAACCAATCGTCGAATCGGCCAGTGTCGCCGTAATGCCCCCGTGCACAATTCCTGCCCTGTTCAGGGTGAAGGGGGTTACCGGAACGCGAAATTCATATACATCGTCTTCCACAAACCGGCCTTTCAACCCCATGAACCCTGATATATAAGCGCTGTTCCGCTCCCGCTTCTGTTTGATCGCCTGCACAGCTAGCGCCAACAGTTGCTTTTCTTCATCTGTCCCATTCTGCAAGATCTGTTGCAATTCTCCATCCAAATTCATGGCTCACCGTTTCCTTTCCCCTACTGCTTTTTCCAGGGAGTGTCTGGGAGTCGCTGGCTACCACCAGACACGCTCTAGGCTAATCATCATTCTTATTTTAAACAATATCCCCCACCTAATAAAGAAAAGCTTGACAAGTCAGAGAAGAGGCTGAGGCAAAGCAAAACCCACCTCCGCTTTTTAGCAAAGGTGGGTATGCGACTCAGTTCCTTGGCTTGGACAAAACTGGTTTACCACAACTTTTGGAAAAACTTCTCCAATTGCCCTGCCGGTTCGACCCGCTGGGTGATGCTGATCGGAAATGTGGTCATCGTCTGCAAAGGCTTCCCACGGTATAACACTTGCGCTTCGCCGACAATCGCCCCTGCTTTGAGCGGAGCTTTCAAGCCAGTGAAGAAGCGGACTTTAATCTCATACTGATCTCGCTCACCCCGGTGAATCGGCAAGCGAATGTCGTACTTGCTGACGACCGGGACATATTGCCCGTCCCCATTTGGAACCCGTAACTTCGCTCCTTGGATCACTTCACCGCGTTTTAACAAAGTGGCTGTTTCAAATTGATTAAATCCATAATCAAACAGCTTCTTCGTCTCCAAGAAACGGCCATCTTCAGAGCTAGTACCCATGACAACTGAGATCAGTCGGCGCCCTTCCTGTTGCGCCGTTCCGGTGAAGCAATAGCCAGCGGCTTGGGTAGAACCGGTCTTCAAGCCGTCAACACCAGGGTAGTAATGGTCAAAGCCTGGTAGCATGCGATTCCAGTTGACCACTTTCTTTTCCCGTTCCGTCCCCGGGCGGAACGTATATTGGGAAACGGAAACCATCTGCGTGAATTCAGGATGCTCTTGCAATAATGTTCGTGCCAGGATCGCAGCATCCCGCGCAGACATCACATGCTCCCCATCCACTTGCGGCGGATCAGGGTAATCGGTCATCTCCAACCCCGTTGCATTGCGAAAATGCGTGTTTCTAAGTCCCAATGCCTTGGCTGTCTCATTCATCCGGTGCACAAATTGCGTTTCGCTTCCCGACACCCTCTCGGCCAAAGCCGCAGTAGCGTCATTCGCCGAATATACAACCATGCCCATGAACAAGTCTTTTACACTCATCAACTCGCCGGCTTCCAGATCGATCTGGGCTTCATTAATTCCCGCCACCCGCGGGCTAACTTGCACCATTTCATCCCAAGTCAACTTATTGTTGCGAATTTCCTCTAGCACAATGTATTCGGTCATCATTTTGGTCATGCTAGCAGGCGGGAGAGGTTGATCCATCTGACTACCGAAAAGGGGTAATCCTGTCTGATAATCCATCAGAATATACGATTTAGCCTCCATCTTCGGCTCGGCGATCGGGACATTTGGATCTACCTGATAGGTGATCAACAGCTTCGGTCTTTTGGTGATATCATCCACATAATCGCTGGAGCGGAAAGATTTGCGGTCATTGCTTTCCGTATGATGGCGCAAAGAAATGCCATAGTTAGGGGTGCCGCTGTACCAGTTTTTGCTCAGTTCTGTCAAATCCCAAGCGTATTCCCCTGCACCGGCCACATTTGTTTGGGTCACCGCGGCTCCCACGGTCGGCTGATTCTGCCAGGTGAGCTCGCCGCTGATCCACTCCGATGTAACCGGATGCACATCCACCTGCTCTTCTTGCGCGGTGGCGTATTGGTGCAAAAACAATTTAGCATCCTTAATCTTTGCTCCTGTGGGAAGTGCGGGCAAATCAAATTTGAGATAAGTACGCGCAACGCCATAATCCGCGTGGGTACCCGTAATCACAAAAGGATACAAGCGATAATTTTGGGTAGGGTTTTTGCTGGAGACGAGGTTGTCATACGTCTGATTCACCCCTTGCAGGCCCACTGTTGGGTCAATCACCACCGGATAAACCCGTTTTGGATCTCTCAACCACTTGTCATCCACTTTGATATCCAGATAAGTGACACCATTTTGCTGACGCAAGGCAAATTTCACCTTGTGGGAAGAAGCATCCTGCTGATCGTACATAAATGGGACGGGAACTTCAAAGACCGATTGTCCCTTCGCGTTGATAAACTGAATAGAACCGTCTTTTTGCAACTTTGGTTTGGCGTGTTTGACTTTCAATGCCATAGTAAAAACGGATCGACCCGTGTACTTATGCAACACCCATTCTTCTTTGACGCCTGTAGCTCCAACTTTGTAGACCAGATCTGTCCCTTCATACACATTGGGATAGCGAATGCCATGATCCAATGGGCTAACCGCTACCCGCTTGCCATCGATCAATCCGAAATCAACTTTTACTGGGCCTTGTTCAAACCGGATCAGCGAAGGAGAAGTGGAAATCCCGGCAAACGCAAAGCGGGTGGCATGTCCCAACTCGATATAAGTCATCCCTGCCCCCGCCGTTTTAGCCTTTATTTCGGCTTTGCGTTGCTCCCGAATATCCATCCATGTGCCGTTCTTCTTATAATGAACCGGCTCTAAGTACTGCTCCGTGACATAGGTTTTTCCGTCGTTTTTGATATAAGTTTTGGACTTTTCCGTCCGAAGTTCGACCAATTCCTTCACTTTGCCCATCGGTTCAGGAGTGGTTTTGTTTTGCGCGAAAACGGACGGATTGGGCGATAGAAACAACATGGCCACCATCGCAGTCAGCAATGGAACAGACAGCCATTGGCGCCGCTTGGCAGGTCGTTTCAATTCCTTCACTCCTCTCTGGAACCCATGCCCCGTGTTGATGCATTTTTATGGGGTTTTAAGGGCTCAATTTGCATTTTATTGCATCATGCACCACTTCCAACTGAATACTTATTACGGTTTGTTGAAAAATTAAAATAAGCCTCATCACTGAGGCTTATTTCAATGATTTGTTTTTCTCCACAACCGCGTCACATCAAAGCGAGGCGGATTGCAAGTAATGATACAGAAGCCGATAAGTGTGTTCCAAAGCGTCTCGGTGGGTCCGCTCATAGGCATGGGAAGCGTCCACACCAGGGCCGATCAATGCATGCATCACATCAAATCCGGCTCTGACAGCCGCGCTGCCATCGGACGCATAATACGGATAAAGGTCCACTTGATAATAAATTCCGTGCTCTTCCGCCAACCGGATCAATTTGCTGGTCAGTTCATAATGATAAGGGCCGCTTCCATCTTTGGCACAAATAGAGACACAAAATTCATCCGTCGTCTGCCCTTCCCCGATGGCACCCATGTCAATCGCCAGATATTCACGCACTTGAGCAGGGATATTGGAATTGGCGCCAAACCCCACTTCTTCAAAATTACTAAAGAAAAAATGCGTTGTATGCGGTAATTTTATATTATTTTCTTTAATATCAGCCATTAATTCTATTAAAATGGCCGCACTTGCCTTATCATCCAAATGACGGGCTTTGATAAAGCCTGATTCTGTTTCTACCACTTGTGGATCAAATGCGACATAATCACCTACGCTGATTCCCAGTGCTTTCACATCATCCGCGTTGCTCACTTTGGCGTCTAGCCGAACTTCGATATGCTCATCCGACCGTTTCTGCTCTTCGGCGTCCGCATACACATGCACAGAGGTATGAGTCGCCAAAATCGTTCCCGGCACAACCTGTCCCGACCGCGTTTTGACAAAGCAATATGCCCCATCGACGGAAAACCAACCAAATCCGCCAATTTTACTCAACCGCAACCGTCCGTTGGCCTTGATCTCTTTCACCATGGCCCCCAATGTGTCTACATGCACAGTGACCAAGCGATGGACATCGTCATCCTCCCCTTTTATGGTCACCATCAAACTGCCTTTGTTGTTTTTTTTGCACGGCAAACCCAAGGCATCCATGCGCTGTTCAATATATTGGATCGCCTCATGCGCACAACCTGTGGGGCTTTGAATATTTAACAATTGAACCAATGTCCGGCGTGTCTCTTTCTCTCGAAAAAAGGCCATTAGGCACCCTCCCCGCAATCAGAATAAAGGCTTCCTTCGCCTTGCCCAATATCAGAAGGAAGCCCCATTCACGATTATTTTATTTCTTCGGTTCAAGGATGGCGGCCACCGTTTTTCCTGCTTCTACTTTTTCCTGCACTTGGTCGCGAATGGTCCAATCCGCTAGTTGAGGAAAAATGACCGGTGTGGTTAACGGCTTGCCTTTTTCCTTGATGTAATCCATATCGAACTCAAGCAACATCTGACCTGCTTTGACTTTGTCCCCTTCCGATACATGGGCGACAAACCCTTCACCGTTTAATTCGACGGTATCAATTCCCACATGGATCAGCATTTCCACACCTGCGGCAGTTTTTAAACCGATGGCGTGTTTGGTTGGAAACAGATTGATCACTTCCCCGTCCGCCGGCGCGCACACGAGGCCCGCATCCGGTTCCACGGCAAAGCCATCGCCCATCATTTTCTGAGAAAACACTTGATCTGGCACTTGCTCCAGCGGTATTTTCCGTCCTGAGAGCGGTGACAAAATCTCGGTTTCTTTCTTGCGCTTCCAAAAAAACATGCGTGCTAGTTCCTACCTTCTTTTAAAATGAATTGCTGTTTTTTAGGTTCTCCGGATTGAGCGGAATCAAGTCATCAACCACAAACAACCCGTCTTTTCTGATCAATTCTCCGTCGAAGTAAATCTCCCCACCGCCGTATTCGGGACGTTGGATGCAAACCAGATCCCAATGCACGGAGGAGCGGTTGCCATTGTCAGCATCTTCATACGCGTTACCCGGCGTAAAGTGGAAGCTGCCATTGATCTTCTCATCAAACAGCGTATCTTTCATCGGGTGGTTGATGTATGGATTGACCCCGATGCTGAATTCGCCGATAAAGCGGGCGCCTTCATCCGTATCCAACACTTGGTTGATGCGCTCGGTATCGTTGGCTTTCGCTTTTACGATTTTGCCGTTTTCAAATTCGAAACAGATGTTTTCGAAGGTGACGCCTTGGTACACGGACGGCGTGTTAAACGTGATCTTTCCGTTGACCGAGTCCTTAACGGGTGCCGTGTACACTTCACCGTCAGGAATATTGCACTCCCCGGCACACTTAATCACGGGGATGTCTTTGATTGAGAATGTCAAATCTGTGCCAGGCCCGACGATCCGCACTTGATCTGCTTGCTCCATCCGTTTCACCAGTGGTTCCATTACTTCCGCCATGCGCTCGTAATCCACATTGCACACTTGGAAATAAAAGTCTTCAAACGCCTCCGTACTCATGTTGGCCAATTGTGCCATGGAAGAGTTCGGGTACCGTAGCACAACCCACTTGGTGTTTTTGACCCGCTCGTTGCTATGTACTGGCTGTTTGAACATGCGCGCATACAGACTCATTTTGTCATCCGGCACATCGCTCGTCTCAGAAACGTTGTCGCTTCCGCGGATGCCGATGTAACAATCCATGTCTTTCATCTGGTTGAGTGCATGACGCGCCCAGATTTCTTGGTGCTCCTCAGAGGTTCCGAGCAACAGCGCACGCGTGATCTTCTCATCATGAAGTTGCACATACGGATAACCGCCAGCGTCATACACAGCGGCGATCAGCTCGCGCGCCAGTTCACGCTCTTTTCCGAAAACATCAATTAAAACGCGTTCCCCTTTTTGCACCTTGCACGAATGTTCAACCAGTATTTTGGCCAATTTGGAAATACGAGAATCCCGCATGACTTCATCCCCTTTTCATTTGTGAGTGATCATTGTACAATGACACGAGATCAAATGGTCAAGCCTAATTCCAGCACAATCGAACCCTCAATAATTTATTTTATCATGAATTTTCCTGATGACAAATGCCATAACTGGGAGGAATTGAATTGTTCACATTTGAAAAAGCGGCCGGAGACAAGCAAACCCGGTTGAACAGCATCGTGAACCAAGTAGTCCATCTGATTGACGGGGAAAGGGACTGGTTGGCCAATTTGTCCAATACAGCTTCCCACCTCTACCATACCCTCGGTGAAGTCAACTGGGTTGGATTTTACCTCATGAAGGGAAACGAACTGGTCCTCGGACCGTTCCATGGCTTGCCGGCCTGCATTCGCATCCCAGTGGGGAAAGGCGTGTGCGGAACAGCTGTACAAGAAGCAAAAACGTTGCTGGTGGAAGATGTACATGCCTTCCCAGGCCACATCGCCTGCGACGCCGCCACCCGCTCGGAAATGGTTATTCCTTTGAAAGTGGATGGTCAGATCATTGGCGTACTAGATATTGACAGCCCGGTCATTAACCGCTTCGACGACACCGACCGCACGGCGCTGGAGCGGGTAGCAGAGCTTTTGTGCCAAGGGTGTGACTGGAGTAGTTTATTAAAATAAAAAAGCCACGATTCGCGTGGCTTTCCTCACTTCATATTGTATCCCCATTGCATCGGGCGGAATTTGACTTTCCAGATTCCGGCCTTGTTCTTCACCATCTGGAACTGGCCCAGATTCTCCCCTTCTTCCGGAAATTCCAGATAGCCTGTTTTTTGATCCACTTCGATAAACTTAACTTCTTGCATCCGGGCGAAGAGCTTGCGCATCTTTTCAGCCATCTTGGGGCCTTCTTCTTTCATCATTTGCATATGCTCTTGCTTGCTCCATTCCCTTTGTTCCACATCGTCAACAAACAGTTCATACTGCGTGTTGTAATCATGGGTTTCAATCGCATGGAAGTAGAGCTTGGCGACCATGATGGGGTCGGCTTCTTTGAGCACACGGTCATCAAATTTCTTTTTAAAGGCGGCATACACCTTCAATTCGTCTGGACTTAATTGCATTAGGTTGCTCTCTTCGGCTAACGCGACTTTGTTCTCATTGCCCACGACCGTGCCTGTTCCAAGCTCTTCAGTTTCTTGGCAGCCCAGAAGGAGGGCGCTGGACAAACATATCGCGGCCAACACTTTCCAACCTTTTTTCAAGAAATACCCCTCCTAAAACCTCATCAGAAAAATAATAGCATGTTTTCGGGCTGAGAGCTTGTCATTACAGTGAACAAGAAAAAAACCTTCCTAGCGGCGGAAGGTTTCATTCGCGCTCGATCCCGCGAAAATCGGTATACACGCGGTAAGCGCGGCGGATCTCCTCTTTCATCCAATCGGGAAATTCTCCTTGATCCAAGTCGGCCAACGGCACCCAGTGGTAACTCTCATGCTCGGCGCTCAACCGCACTTGGCCCAACGGCTGGTCGCAGGCAAACTTGACGATAATCAAGTGCTTCTCCTCTTGAATCTCATCATAGATGTAAGCCGGTGCAACCACCTTTACTTGCAAACCCGTCTCTTCCATCACTTCTCTGGACAACGCGTCCATCAACGGTTCGGAAGGCTCCAATCCGCCTCCCGGAAAATCCCACCCATGCGTCTCTTTTCTCGTCCGCTCTTCCTCAGACTTGCGTAAGATCAGCACGTGGTCCCGATCGAAAATAATAGCTTTCGCAGCAATCTTATAAGGTTTATTCATATTAGCCCCCACCTACTTCAAGCGAAAAAAGGTTGAGGAAGCTGTGGCGATTAACTTTTCCCGCTCGTCGGTTACTTTCGTATCCATCACGATGATGGTTTTTCCCTTTTTGATGACGGACGTTTCTGCCGTCAGCCATCCCGTTTCGCCCGGCGCGAGGAAATGCACGTTCAAATCCAGCGTCACCGCTTTCGCCTGGCTCCCCTCGGCTTGGATGACGGTCGAACCCATCGCCGTGTCAATAAACGTCGCTGTCACGCCACCATGCAACATGTTGAAGCGGTTGCGCAATTCATCAGTGATGAACATGCGGTGCAAGTAAACTCCTTTGTCTGCATCATAACCGAGCACTTGAAAATTCATCATCTCTTCGATATAGGCAAGCGGGCTGACACGAGTGCGTTTCAAAGCTTGCACCAATTTGTGGATCGTCTTCACTTCCGATGGGGTCAAGTCTTGCATCTCTTGATATAAGGTTTCCAATGTCATCGCGCTTTCCTACCTTGCCAACTGTTTTATGTCTTACTTTATATTAACGAATCAAAAAAGGGTTAGCAAGCAACCCCAGCTCGCACCGCCATGCGTTGGGATCGATTGAAGTGGTTCACACCAATCGCCCCGGTGATGGAGCCAGGGCCATCACCTCGCAGGCGGCGGACGTCGACCTCATTATCGCCACTGGTGGGGACGGCATCGTGCATGAATGCATCAAATTAGAAAGGCGCCCAGTGTTTGGCATCTTACCCTTAGGCACTTGTAATGACTTTTCGCGTACGCTCAGCATTCCCCAAAACATTGACGAGGCGGTTGAGACCTTGCTTGAAGGCAGGGGAGAAGCCATGGATGTCGGAAAGTATGAAGACCGCTATTTTCTTAACTTCTGGGGGATCGGGCTGATCACGCAAGTGTCTGAACAGATCGACAGCGAAATAAAAAAGCAGTTTGGCCGCATCGTCTATTACTTGAGTGCCTTTCACATGATCCAAGAACAACGAAGCTTCCACGTGGAAGTAAACGGAGATGGGATACATTTCAAAGGCGAAGCAGTAATGGTACTGGTGGGAAACGGTTCCTATGTCGGCGGAGTGGAAGCGTATTTCCCATACAGCCAAGTCAATGATGGGTTGTTGGACTTCTTGATCTTCAAAGAACTCTCCCTCTCTGCCGTCACTTCCCTCACCTATTCGCTGTTCACAGCGGAAAGACCGAGTGCCGAAGGGTTGATTTCGTTCAAGACTCCCCACCTCGAAGTCATCACAGAGCCGAGCTTGAAGGTGGACTGCGACGGGGAGAAAAATATGTTTATCCCCACTCGCCTGCAAGTATTACCAGGCCATCTGCGCATGTTGATCTGGCCGGACTTCTATTCTGCTTCCAAGTGAGGGGTCTGGTTAAACGACCGTAATTTCCACCCATCCAATTCATGATGGGTCAGATGGGAAATGGCTGTATTTTCCAGCCTGGTTTTCCCAAAGTCGATTTCTCCTTGAGTCAGCACGCCTAACGCGGCGGTAATACACATGCCATGGGCCACAATCAGAATCCGTTCGCCGCGGTGCTTGTGCACCAATTCTTCACACTTGCGCACAAACCGCTCCTGCACCGCTGTGGTGGGTTCCACTCCGTACACGCCACCCGTCAGCCGCACCGTCTCCCAGTCAGGATACTCCCGCAACACTTCTTCCACCGTGCGTCCTTCCCATTCTCCACCGTGGCGCTCGCGAAATTCGGGAAAACAAGTGACGGATATCCCCTGTTTGGCCGCGATACACCTCGCGGTTTCATGAGCCCGCTCCAAATCACTGGAGTAAATGGCGGCAAACGGCTGATCGGCCAAATAGGCGGCAACCCGTTCCGCTTGTTGTCGCCCCAGCTCGCTCAACGGCACATCCTGATGCCCTTGATAGCGCTTTGTTTGGTTCCACTCGGTGACACCATGACGCACTAGAAATACATGGGTTTCCATTTTCGTCTTCCTCTCTGCTATATGATCTGCTTTTTTCTATTATATATTGAATCTATTGACAAAAGTGCCCCGCCCGATTTTCAGCCTACGGCTTACCCTGCTGTGATCTGTTGTTTACACCGACCTCGCACACGTTTGACATAAAAAAAACGGGGCTCTTTCACAAAAGAGCCCCGCTCTCAAACCTTGGACAGGGAGATCAGTTGCCAGCCGTTCTCCATGGTCAGCCGCCCTTCTTGGATCGACATGACCATCTGCTCGATAATGCTCTGGTTGTTGTATTGCGGTCGAATCAACAACCGACGGGCGATCATGACATTATCCATAGCAAGCAACAATTGATCCTGCCCGTATCGGTCGGGAAAGCGCACCTCCCACTCCCGGAAAACACGCGCCCCATCTACCGTCACATGCATAAGTACATCACGATACCAAAGGAGCAGGACATCGAGAAGCTGCTCCGCTCGCCCTTGCTCCACTTCAGTTTGAAACCATTTTTCAGTCGGGGTCAACAGCGCGCTCATTTGTCCGGCCAAAATTTGGTTACCCCAGTCAATGATTCGCCGGCATGTCTCTTCAAACGCTTGCGGGTCAAACTCCTCCATATCCACTTTTCCTGGCAGGTGCGCCATCACACTTGCCACTTTAGCCGGCAAACCGTCCTCCACCAGTTTCTGACGCTTTTGCTCCGGAGAAAGTTCAGGAAAGCGGATGCGTTGGCACCGGGATCGGATGGTGGGAAGCAAGTCGGATAAATTCTCCGTAATCAACACCACCACCATGGGGGAGCTGGGTTCTTCAATGAATTTCAATAGACTGTTGGCCGTTTCATCGCGCATCTTGTCTGCCTGTTCCAGCACGGCGACGCGGGTGATGCCTTGGCGCGCGCTGTATTTAAACTTGGCTTGCAGCTCCCTCACCTGGGCGATTTTGATCACATTCCCGTCCGGCTGGATGGTTACCACATCGGGATGATTGCCGTGAGCAATTTGCAGGCATGAAGGACAGCGGTCGCACGGGTCCCCCTTGCTCTCTTCACAGTTGACGGCTTTCGCCAATTCCAACGCCAATTCCCTTTTGCCTGTCCCCGGCTTGCCGTAAAAAATAAACGCGTGCGCCAGCTTGTTTTGCCGGATCGCGCGCTGGAAAAACTCCGCCAAACGGGGTTGCATCGCATTTTGGAAAGACATCTGACCAAGCCTCCGCTCGCACCATTTTGGTTTTATCATCACATGGGCGCGGTGAAAAAGCAAGGCGCGAGTAGCCTATGCTCCGACCTTGTCTGGATAAATCTTTTGTTTTCCGTGTTCCGCCCGTTTATAATAAAACACGAAAATACTTGGAAGAATGGTTGAGGCTAACGATGAGATTAAGAAGAAAACCTGAAGCAAAGCAAAAATTGATGGAACATCCCCTTGTCTTCACCCCAACAGAAGACAACAAAGGGCAGATGCAAGGCCAGTGGCGCTCCGCCTTCCCTCATGAAACCCATCCGCTTCATGTAGAGCTCGGCACGGGAAAAGGCCAATTCCTGGCCAAAGCATCAACATTGCGACCTGATATTAATTGGATCGGGGTGGAACGAATTGAAGAGCCGCTCTTGCAGGCTGTTCGCAAGGGCGAAGCAACCGAAAACACCAACCTCCGCTATATATGGGCCGATGTGGAAAACTTAACCGACATTTTCGCAACCGGAGAAGTCGACCGCATCTATCTGCACTTTAGCGATCCTTGGCCCAAAAAGCGGCATGCCAAGCGTCGCTTAACTTACCGCCGGTTTCTTGATTTATATGAACAAGTGTTGGCGCCGGCTGGCGACCTGATCTTAAAAACGGATAGCGTCTCCCTGTTCGACTTCTCGTTGGAAGAATTTGAAGAGCGGGGGTGGGAAGTGGTCGAAATCAGCCGCGATCTGCACCACAGTCCCTATGCCCCCACCAACATCACCACGGAATACGAAGATAAGTTCTCTTCCCGAGGCATGCCTATTCACTATGTGAGGGTTACTCCGCCCAAAGAGCGGGCTGTAGCTGACGAAAATTAACAGCTGGAACAAACCGCCGGCACATTGACTTTTCATGGATTTCCCCTATAATTATTCTTTGTATGGCTCAAACTGCCTCCGAGGGAATTTGAGGATAGCATGCAAACGATAGGTGAGAGGATCACCCTCACTGATTCGCCCCATGAGCTCTTCATGGGTGTCCTGCCTTTCGCCGCTATCCGGAAGGCGTGGATAACGTTAGCGAATCAGCACCCTGTCATTTGCAAGAAACAAATGCAAATGATGAAAGGAGCAATAACAATGGCACGTTACACTGGACCAACATGGAAACTGAGCCGTCGCCTGGGTATCTCTCTTTCCGGAACCGGTAAAGAGTTGGCTAAACGCCCATATGCCCCAGGTCAACACGGACCAGGCCAACGCAAAAAATTAAGTGAGTACGGACTTCAGCTTCAAGAAAAACAAAAACTGCGCCTGATGTACGGCGTGGGCGAAAAACAATTCCGCAACTTGTTTGTGCGTGCAGGCAAGATGAAAGGGATTCATGGTGAAAACTTCATGAAACTCCTGGAATCTCGCCTTGACAACCTCGTTTACCGCGCTGGTTTCGCCCGCACCCGTGCCCAAGCCCGCCAATTGGTGGTGCATGGCCACATCACGGTAAACGGCAAAAAGCTCGACCGTCCGTCTTACCAAGTACAACCTGGCGAAGTGATCGGATTGCGTGAAAAAAGCCGCAATCTGAGCATCATCAAAGAAGCTCTGGAAGAGCGTCAATACCTGCCAGAGTTCATGTCTTTCGATGAGAACAAACTGGAGGCTACCTACAACCGCCTGCCAGAGCGTTCCGAAATGCCATCCGAAATCAACGAAACCATGATCGTTGAGTTCTACTCCCGTTAATTTGGGGGATTTGATAAAAAAACGGCTGATCCCATGGATCAGCCGTTTTTTCATGGTGATGAAGTGTCAGCGAGAACTATGAATCTTATTTAACATATATTTATCCCTTTCTATATATAACTCATTAGCAATTTTTGCTAAAATATAGATACAGGGGTTTGTTTCTCTTCTCACTACCCCATCTCATCCTCCATCTCTTCATTCCTTCGCCTTACTGTTGTTTCAACATTCCAAAAACGCCGCTCAAATCAGATATCGCTTTTTTGCACCGTTTCCCGGTGCTTAACCCCAAACCCCTTTTCCATACCGGTTAGAACGTTTTTAAAATCCTCAAAGGTTAGGTGATCCCTGTGACACCACCTAAGCATATTCTCGCCGCATATGTGTTGATCCTTAACTATGACGCGGAAATCCTGCTTATCAAACACCCTCAACGCGGTTGGGAGCTTCCCGGTGGTCAAGTAAAAGAGAATGAATCCATCCGCCTTGCCGCCATTCGCGAGGTCAAGGAAGATACCGGGGTTCTCATCAAACTTGTCAAATACTGCGGCATATTCCAAAATGTGCGCTCGAATATCTGCAACTTTCTATTCATCGGCAAACCGATCGGCGGCCGCATCTCCACCAATGGCGATGAATACGAAGATGCTGGCTATTTCCCGGTTGAAACAGCGATGCGCCTTGTCACATGGCGACATATGAAACAACGGATTCTCTACTGTTTAGATGAACGCAGACATCCATTCTTTGTAGAATATTAAGGGTCGGCTCCGCCTTCTGATGGGCCGGAGGCGGAGCCAGCATGTTTCTCCCAGTCGTTGAGCATCAGTTAGCAGCCATGCGTTTGATTTAACACATCCTGTCCCCAACGGTGCCGCGTCCTCAGAAGATGGCGAAGACACTTGTGATCAGACAGCTTCGTCTCCACATACCGACGCAAGGATTCTTCTACGAACGGCAAGACCCGAAAGTTGCGCTCGTGATGCCCTGTCTGTACCAATGACAGCATTTCTCGATAAAACGCTACATCCAGACGACTGTCCCCGCACACACATTCCTCTTCCATGTGGGCTTCCATTTTAGCCACCGCTTCCTCCAATTCAGCCTTGATCTCTTCCATCAACTCTTCATGCCAATACTCATGGTGCAACTTCTCCCACACCCGCAGTCCATGATCGTGCGACTGCAATCCTTTATTGCTTCGCTTAGTCAAAATAAATCATCCCCATCCTTTTAATCGGATTTAAACTCACCTCTATTATACTGAAAAGTGAGAAAAATCGGTAAAAGGATGATGATTTATTTATCCGAATTTGGCTCCGTGCCAGCTTGTCATCACACCGGGACAAACAAGCCGACGGAGGCATCCTCCATCGGCATGCCGTCCTGGTATCGAGTTTACATCAACCCAAGATCACTTTGGCAAACTTTCGCCGACCTACTTGCACAACCATCCCATCTTGCACTTCCACTTTTGCCTGCGGGTCCGTCACTTTCTGTTGGTTGATGCGTACGCCCCCTTGCTGGATCATGCGGCGACCTTCTCCATTGGTGGCCACAAGCCCCAATTTGCTGAGCAAAGCGACAATCCACATCCGTCCATCCTCCAAGTCGGCGGCATTGACCTGCACTTCGGGCATGTCATCCGGCAAGTCTCGCTGTTGGAACACGGTCTTGAAGTGGTTCTCAGCTTCTTGCGCCGCTTGTTCGCCGTGGTACATCCGCACCAGCGTGCGACCGAGGCGCATCTTGGCATCCCGCGGGTGGATGGTTCCCTCAGCCAACCCTTGTTTCAGCTCCTCCAACTCCTCCAACGACAGATCCGTGGCCAGTTCAAAGTATTTTACCATCAACTCATCTGGGATAGACATCGCCTTGCCGTACATGTTGTTGGGGTCCTCATCCACCCCAATGTAGTTGCCCAAGCTTTTGCTCATCTTCTTCACGCCGTCTAAGCCTTCCAACAACGGCATGGTGAGAATCACTTGTTCCTCTTGCGCATATTCTTTTTGTAGTTGACGCCCCATGAGCAGGTTAAAAGTCTGGTCCGTTCCACCTAACTCGATATCACTTTTGAGCGCCACCGAGTCGTATCCTTGCATGAGCGGGTAGAAAAATTCATGAATGCTGATCGCTTGCCCACTTTGGTAACGTTTGGAGAAGTCATCCCGCTCCAACATGCGAGCCACCGTGCACTTGGAAGCGAGGAATGTCACATCGGCAAAAGTGAGCGGGCTCAACCAAGAGCTGTTGAAGTGGATTTCCGTCTTGTCCGGGTCCAACACTTTGAACAGTTGCTCCGTGTACGTTTTGGCGTTTTCCTTTACTTCCGCTTCCGTCAACTGTTTGCGCGTCTCCGACTTGCCTGTCGGGTCGCCGATTTGGGCCGTGAAATCACCGATGACCAACTGCACAATGTGCCCCAGTTTCTGAAAGTCGCGCAGCTTGTTGAAGACCACCGTGTGGCCGATATGCAAGTCCGGCGCAGTCGGGTCCAAACCTAATTTAACCTTGAGCGGCTCTCCCGTTTCAATCGAACGGCGCAATTTGGAAATCAATCCTTCTGCTGGAAGGATTTCTGCCGCTCCTCGTTGAATAATTTTCAGTTGTTTCTCCAATTCAGCCTGAACTTCAGGCTTCATCGCTTGCTCTTGCGTACCCATGTTTACCACCAACCTTTTTGAAATATAAAAAAACCCCGCCCCCCAAAAGGGACGGAGTTTATTTCCGCGGTACCACCCTAATTGAAAGCACGAATTGGCTTTCCCCTCATTGCATAACGGATCGCTCCGTACACCGACCTCATTAGGCCGGCATCAGCTCCCAAGTGTAATTCATCGATAGCGATCCACTGGTTCGCACCAACCACCAGCTCTCTGACATGGATTCCATCCATCGACTACTGCGCTTGTTCACAGCTTTTCAATATGTTACCTGACGAGTCAGGGGCTTGTGACATGCGATTATGCTATAATATTACCCTAGAACGAGGAGGGTATCAAGTGAATGGATAAACACCAAATGCGGCGTTCTCGCAAGAGTTCCAATACTCGCATATTCAAGAAAATCCTTGGGGCCCTTTACGTCTTATTCGCCGTCGCACTGATTTTGGTTGCGGCGGGAATCGGAGTCGGGGCGGGGATCGTGTCCGCCATGGTGAAGGATGAACCGATTCGCACCAAAGAAGATTTCCAAAAGGAATTGGACAGTCTGTTCCAAAACAGCTACGCTTACTTCCAAACCCAAGACGGACAAGGCCAACCCCTGAGAATTGGCGCATTTCGCAATGGTGGCGACATGCGCAAACTGATTCGATCCAAAAACGATGTGAGCAAGTATCTGGTAGATGCCTTTATCTCCGTCGAAGACCGCGACTTTTACAAGCACAAAGGTGTGGTTCCCCGATCTCTATTACGCGCATCGTACCAGCAACTGGCCAAGTCCGAGGTGAGCACTGGCGGAAGCACGATCACGCAACAGCTCGTCAAAAACGTCATCCTGAAAGACTTTGACAAAGACCTCGAGCGGAAGGCAAAAGAAATCATTTTGGCCATCCGGCTCGATGCCATGTATGAAAAAGATGAAATTCTAACTTATTATATGAACTCTGTCTTTTTTGGCAACGGTGCCAACAAACAGCGACTTCATGGCGTACAGGCTGCGGCCAAAGGCTTGTTCAACTTAGACCCCAAAGACTTAAACTTGGCCCAATCCGCTTATATCGCCGGCATGGTACAGCGGCCCAATGATTACAATCCTTTTGGGGGCGAAAAAAACCTCGCCCGCGGCAAAAAACGCATGAAGCTCGTGTTGGATAAAATGCTAGAAAACGATAAAATCACCAAAGAAGAATATAATAAAGCGCTAAATTTTGACATCAAACAATCCCTGGCCAAGCCCAATAACGAGAGCAACGGCTACACCAACTACTCATACATCATGTACGCTCTGGAAGAGGAAGCGGCCGAAATCCTGATGAAGAAGGACGGCTTGGACATTGAAAAATTGAGTCAGGAAGGGAAATACCTGACGACTTTGAATCACTACATCGAACAAGTGCTGACGCGCGGCTACCACATCTACAGCACCATCGACAAACCGATGTACGACGCCATTAACGCCGCCGCCAGCAAAGGGCTGACCTTTCACACCCGCACTTACAAGGGAGTGAAAGAGCAAGAACAGCTGGGCGCCGTGGTCTTAGACAACCGCACCGGCTCCGTGCTGGCATTTGTACCCACTTCCAACAACAAAGGGAAACTAAACCACGCGCTTGACGCTTACCGCCAGCCCGGTTCGGCCATCAAGCCGCTCATCGTGTACGGCCCAGCGATGGAAGAAGGGATTATTAGCCCCTCTACCCTCATTCTGGACGAGAAGTATCCAAAAGCGGACGGCTCAGGCTATTACGAGAACGCGGCCAACAAATACTACGGCCCTGTGACAGTGACCAAAGCGCTCACGTATTCATTCAACATCCCGGCCATCAAAACATTTAACAAAATGGGACACGATGTGGGTTTCGCTTACTTACGCAAACTGAACATCCCTCCCCACAAAAATGACACGGAAGCCGCGGCCATTGGCGGGCAATACCGTGGCTACACCGTGGATAAGATCACTGCCGCGTTTGCCACATTCGCCAATGAAGGGAAATACAATTCCCCTCATCTGATCGCCAAGATCACCGATGCGAACGGCAACACGATCTATGAGCACCAAGCAGAACAAAAACAGGTCTTCTCGCCGCAAACTTCCTATCAGATGATTAAAATGCTGCGCAATGTCGTCACCCAAGGCACCGGGGTCTATATCGGTTCTCGTGTGTATGGGTATGACCTTGCCGGCAAAACAGGAACGACCAGCGACGACAAAGACTTGTGGTTCATCGGTTCCACGCCAAACATCACCATTGGTGCCTGGGGCGGATATGACCATAACTTCCGCATGTCCCATAACGACAAATTCACCAAGCGGGCGTGGGTCAACATCTTTAAAGCCGCTGCAGCTGCCGCACCGGAATACTTTGACAAAAATGCCCGGTTCCAATCGCCCGGCGGCCTAAGAGACAACATCTCCTGCTTGGATTGCGGCGCCATCAACGACTACTTGTCGAAGCAAAAGAAAAAAGAGGAAGAAGAACAGAAGCAGAGAAAGCCAAATCAGCCTGGCGATCCCGGTAACGAGCCTGGTGACGAACCTGGCGATAATCCCGGTAACAACCCTGGCAACAATCCGGGGGATGGCCCCGGTGATAATCCAAGCGACGGTCCTGGTAACAATCCCGGTGGTGACGAACCCGGGGATGGCAATCAAAGGCCCGCCTTCCCACCACGACCGCCGAATCGGGATTAATCCCGCCAAGACCGATTAATAAACAACCCTCCACCCGTCAAGGGATGGAGGGTTATTTGTATTCACTCAAAAAGAGTAGGCCGGAATCATCAGCTATACCCGTATGAAACACTTCTCATCCACAGCCAATGACCTGATCGTGTCTAGTACATCAAGTTAAAAAGAAGCGACCGAAAAACCTGTCCCAATAAGCGTCGATGCACAAGTGAAGCGAATGGGAAAACGGTTTTGGAGCCGCTGCTATTCATCAGTGTGCAACCACCCCAAACTACCAATATGCCCATTCCCATTAACAATGAATCCAAAAGCAAAAATCATCGTTCCATCACAAAAGATATTGTCATAATTTGTATAACACCTAGCATGCATATCCCTGTGATATAATTATCTTCGCATGGAACCAAGGGGGGGGCGAAAGATGGAAAAATACCCTTACAATAAACAAAAAGCCAAAGGGAAGAAAAAGGCATTAAAAATAATTGGCAAAGTTCTATATATTAGTTTAGCTACGATTTCTATCGTTACCGTTGGCAGTGTTGGGGTTGGTGCAGGCGTTGTATCAGCGCTAACCAAAGACGAAAAAATACGTACCAAATCTGATTTTGACAAAGAATTGTCTGGTTGGTCACAAACGAGTTACGCTTATTTCCGATCTGAAGATGGGAATCAACCACCTAAACCGATTGGTGCGTTAATCTCCCCTGATGATCGCAAGCTCGTCAAAAAACTGAATGAAGTCACCCCTTATTTGACCGATGCTTTTTTAGCAGTCGAAGACCATGAGTTTTATCAACATAAAGGGATCGTTCCTTCATCTCTGATCCGTGCAACTTGGCAACAAGTTTCCGGTAGTGAAGTGACCACAGGCGGTAGTACCATTACACAACAATTAGTGAAAAATGAACTCTTTACCCAAGAAAAATCGTTGGAACGGAAAGCCCTTGAAATTATTAATGCCTTAAGGATTGAAAAATATTACAACAAAGAGGAAATCTTTGTCGCTTACATGAATAGCGTTTACTTTGGCAAAGGTGCTCACGGAAAGCACATGTACGGCGTTGTCGCTGCAGCACGCGGGATCTTCAATAAAGACGTCAAAGAGCTCAGTTTGCCACAAGCGGCTTATATTGCAGGGATGGTTCAACGCCCCAATGCATACAATCCATTCCGTGGGGATGACAATATCCGATTAGGGACAAAACGGATGAAATTGGTTTTGGCTAAAATGCTTGAGAACAAAAAAATATCGAAAGCTGACTATGATCAAGCGATTAAATTCGATATTAAAAACTCCCTGGCCAAACCAACTGATTTTGTGAATCCATTGGAAAAATACCCCTACATCATTACAGCCACAGAAAACGAAGCCGTTGATATATTGATGGAGCAGGACAAAGCAGAAAAAAACGCAGCAAATATTAAAGAATACCGTGACCGCATCAAAAAAGGTGGGTATAAAATCTATACCACCATTGATGAGCAACTCTATAATGCTTTGAATGACTCGATCAAAAATATGAATGTCCCAGGAAAATGGAAAAACGGGAAGAAAGTCAAAGAGCAAATTGGGGCAACACTCATTGACAATAAAACCGGTTCTGTACTTGCCTTTGTTTCAGGAACCGACTTTAAAGATACGCAACTTGATCACGCGTTTGAAGTAGAACGGCAACCCGGCTCTGCAATCAAACCGCTGTTGGTTTACGGTCCCGCCTTAAACGACGGCATCATCTCCCCTGATTCGATGATTTGGGATGAACCCGTTCCCAAAGGTGACGGTACGATGTACAAAAACGCAAACGGGAAATACAAAAATGGCCCGGTCACAGCGACTTATGCCTTGCAATGGTCGTTGAACACTCCGGCAATCAAGTTGATCAAAAAACTTGGGGTGCAACACGCTTTCGACTACTTGCGGAAGATGGACATGCCTCCACATAAATGGGATGGCGAAGCCTCGGCTCTCGGTGGGATGAGAAAAGGATATACGGTAGCTCAAATGACTGCTGCTTTTGCCATGATCGCCAACTCCGGTGTATACAACAAGCCTCACCTAATCGAGCGAATTGAAGATTCTTCTGGCAATGTCATTTATGATTTTAATAAGCAGTTTAAAGAGAAACAAATCTTTAGCCCGCAAGCCACATACCAATTGACGCAAATGATGCGGGAAGTTGTACGTAACGGTACGGCTAAAGTTATCGGTGGACAATTGGGCGGATACAATATCGCCGGTAAAACAGGAACCACCAGTAATTACGTTGATCTATGGTTTGTCGGTTTTTCTCCTGAGGTGTCTCTGGGAGTATGGTCCGGTTATGATCAACATTATAAAAATGCACATGAAACGTTCACCAAGCAAGCATGGGCTCGCCTGTTCAAAGCGGCAGCTCAAACCAAGCCGGATTTGATTAAACCGGGTAGCAATTTTAACAATCCAGGCGGTTTGACGAGCGGCAAATGTTTTGAATGCGGCCGCGCCGTCCCGAAAACCGATGCGGAGCCTGGGAAAGATCCCGCACAGGGAGAGGGACAACCTCAAGGACAACAACCTCCGGCAGGAGAGACTCCAGAACAACCCAATACGGGACAAACTCCCCAACAGCCAGCTGGAGATCAAACTCCTCAACAGCCGACCGGGGGAGAAAACGGGCACAACAACACACAAAATGGTGGCGGCGAAACGTCGCAATAAAAGTAGCACCTTCCCCATCACCACGGGGAAGGTGCTTTTTTTCAATCTTCCATGGTAGACAAATCGCCTGTAGGTAAACCCAACTCCCAAGCTTTCAACACCCGGCGCATGATTTTGCCACTTCTTGTCTTCGGCAACTTATCCCTAAACTCAATTTCGCGCGGGGCAGCATGGGCGGCCAAACGCGTCTTCACAAATTGGCGGATCTCCTCTTTCAGCTCCTCCGAAGGTTCATAGCCCTCCCGCAACGCAATGAACGCTTTGATGATTTCACCCCGGATCGCATCCGGTTTACCAATCACTCCTGCCTCAGCCACGGCATGATGCTCCACCAACTTACTTTCCACTTCAAACGGCCCGACCCGTTCACCGGATGTATTGATCACGTCGTCCAGTCGGCCTTGGAACCAGAAATACCCGTCTTCATCCATATAGGCAGAATCGCCTGACACATACCATCCAGGAATGCGGAAATATTCTTGGTACTTCTCGGGATTTTTCCAGATCTGGCGCATCATCGACGGCCATGGAGTCCGGATCGCCAGGTTCCCCATCGTATACGGTGGCAACTCGTTCCCTTCATCGTCAATGATCGCCGCATGGATACCAGGGAAAGGCTTACCCATCGAGCCCGGTTTGATCTCCATCTGCGGGTAGTTGGAGATGAGGATGCCACCAGTCTCCGTCATCCACCAGTTGTCATGGATACGCTTACCGTACGTCTTCAGGCCCCAGCGCACCACTTCGGGGTTCAGCGGTTCACCCACGCTCAGCACGTGCCTTACCGATGAAAGATCATATTTTTTAACAACGCTCTCCCCCGCCGACATCAGCATGCGGAAAGCCGTCGGCGCACTGTACCAGACTGTTACTTTGTATTTTTCCAATGTTTGATACCAATCATCGGGACTAAATCGGCCACCGCGCACCACATTGGTCACGCCATTGAGCCACGGCGCGAAAATTCCGTAGGAAGTGCCCGTCACCCAGCCCGGATCAGCCGTGCACCAGTAAATGTCGTCATCTTGCAGATCTAGCACCCACTTCCCTGTCTGGTAATGCTGGATCATGGCATTATGCACATGCAAAACGCCTTTGGGTTTCCCTGTAGAACCAGATGTATAATGAATGATCATCGGGTCTTCCCGATCAACCCATTCAATGTCCAAATCGGAGGAAGCTTGACTCATTTCCTCTTCAAAGCTGTAATATCCTTCGACCAGTTCTCCCACCGCACCGACCAAAATGATGTGTTTTAAATGAGGAAGCGCATCCACCGGCACCCGCTCCAACAAAGCAGGCGTTGTCACCAGCGCAACGGCTTCACTATTCTCCAGCCGATCCTTGACGGCCGCTTCCATAAACGCTTCAAACAAAGGCCCGATAATGGCTCCGATTTTGATGGTTCCCAAAACGCTGACATACAGCTCCGGAGTGCGCGGCATAAACACAAACACGCGATCCCCTTTACTGACGCCCAACTTGCGCAACACATTGCCGAATTGATTGGATTTTTCCTTTAGTTGCAAAAACGTGTAACGCTCTTCTCGCACAGCGTCGCTGTAGATCAAGGCTGTTTTGTTTCCCTTCCCCGCTTCCACATGACGGTCTATGGCTTCATAGGCGGCGTTCACCTTGCCGGTGTGGTGCCAAGAAAATGCCTGCTCCACTTGTTTCCAATCAAAATGGGATCTCGCCTCTTCATAACTGCTCATATTGTTGCCGGTGGTTTGGACTGGCACGCGTTCTTCATGGGTCATCAAGTCACGCCTCCCTTTGTTTGCAAACGATTTCAGTTTTCATTATTATATCACATGAATAAATATTAGCAATTTAACACAATAAAATAACCGGCGGCTTAGACAGCCGCCGGTTGGAGTTTAATGCTGCGGTTGAAATGTCTTGCAGTCTGTTTCCTTGCTCGTCTCCGCTTCTTCTTTATGGGTGACCACATAGATGGCATCCGCCTTGCACTTGTTGCCTTGTCCCCAATAAGTACAGTTGCTCACTTCACACAAGACATCTTTTGGCATATAAACTCCCCCTTTCCTAAACCTAATTTGTCCTGGAACAAGAGGGAGTACTCATCCAATTATTTCTGCATCCGCAGGCGCAAAATCGCTTGAATCATGCTAGCAGAACGCTCGGAGGCCAGCTCTGTAAACTCGGCAAAATTAACATCAGCCGTGTGATCAGCGCGGTCAGACATAGAGCGGATCACCACATATGGTACATCGGCCAAATGGCACACATGGGCGACGGCAGCCCCTTCCATCTCTACACAAGCCCCGTCAAACTGCTCTCGCAACTCCCGCACTTTGCCGGCATCAGAGATGAATTGATCACCGGACAGGACTTTGCCCGTCAATACCTTGACGCCGGAAATGCTACGGCCTGCTTCGACCGCCCAAGCGACGAGCTGCTCATCGGCCGGGAAAATCGACACATCTTGGAATGGTACAGTCCCTCTCGGAAAACCGACCGGGCTGGCATCAATATCATGCTGTTGGCAAGCAGTGGAAACGACGATATCCCCAATGTCCAAATCGGGATGCAGAGCCCCTGCAACTCCAGTAAACAACACGGCATCTACTTGAAAATAGTCGATCAGCGTTTGTGTGCACACAGCGGCATTCACTTTGCCCACGCCGGATTTGCAGAGAACCACAGGTGTGCCACACAGCATTCCCGAGTAATACGTGACACGGTAACGCTCCTGCTCTTGAACATCCTCCATAGCGTTTAGCAACGCTTTAATCTCCTCATCCATGGCGCCGATGACGCCGATAATTTCTTTGTTGTCTTTCATCTGTTCATCCCTCTTCTCCCCGGGCCGATCCGCTTAGCGCTCATCTTCCCATTCTTTCAGTTTGGTGGAATTTCTCAGCTCCATGCTATATTGCAGGTATACTTGTCCGCTTTCTACTTGCTCGTCATTCATATACTTGGTCAACAAGCGCATCGCAACCGCGCCGATGTCGTACATAGGCACGCTGACCGTAGAGAGTAACGGGCGCACCTGGGAAGAAAGCGGGATATTCTCAAAACCGATAACGGACACATCCTCCGGCACGCGCTTACCTAAATCCTGCACGGCGTGGATCGCTCCCACCGCCATCTCATCGCTGGCCGCAAACACCGCGCTCACGCCCGGCTGGCTTTCAAGCAAACTCTTCATCTCCTCATAACCGGAACGGTAACGGTAATCGCCCAACCGCACCAACGCTTCATCAAACGAAGTTTCGCTTTCTTCGATTGCTTCTTTGTAACCCACATAGCGCGGGTATCCATTCACCGAATCGGTCAGCGGCCCACCGATAAAGGCGATTTGTTCATGCCCTTCATGAACGAGGATAGTGGTCGCTTCTTTGGCTGCTTGGATTTGATCAATCGTCACGTAAGGGAGTTCTCTTCTTTCGTCACGCGTGGCGGCCAATACCACCGGCACCGTACTAGCAGCAAAAATTTCGCGGTGGGAGTCGGTGATTTCACCGCCTAAGAACAGAAGTCCGTCCACCTGCTTCTCCAACAACGCCTCAACCAGCTGGATTTCTTTCTCTTTTTTCATATCGGAATTGCTTAGAATAATATTGTAATGATACATGGTGGCAATGTCTTCGATCCCACGGGTCAACTCCGCATAAAAGGTGTTGGAGATGTCCGGGATCACCACGCCCACCGTGGTCGTCTTTTTGCTGGCCAGGCCCCGCGCCACCGCGTTGGGCCGATATCCCAACTGTCGAATAACATCCAGCACCTTTTTGCGAGTCACTGGTTTTACATTAGGGTTTCCGTTCACCACACGGGAAACGGTCGCCATCGATACGCCCGCTTCCCTGGCCACATCATAAATGGTTATCGTCTCTTTTTTCTTCACCATACTTATTCATTCACATCCAGTTCAGTCAAATTTCTTGATCTGCCAGTCTATCTTGGCCTTTCACAAACGATTATGGCCGCACGATTATTTTTTCCAGACATAAGAAAAGCAACCACACTTTTGTCTTATGTCCTCGGAATGGGCCTCAGATCGTTTCATTGCGCAACTGGGACATCAGTTGCAACACATATGGCAGGGTGTCGCCCATGATACTCGTCCACGCTTCCGGCGATCCCCGGTTGATCCAGACAATCGGGGTACGCGGAGCCAACGCTTTGTACAGCTTTTTGGTTGAGATCAAGCGAGGAACCATCGGCGGCAAGTGCGGATTTTTCTGCCGCGCTTCCGCAATCAGCCGCTCTGCGTGACGGGCAGAAGTGAAAAAGTCGACAATGGGGCTATGATCCTGTCCGGCCAAAATCACCATATTGCCGTCGGGGTCGACAACAACCCAGATTCGGCGCAATTCAGCCATCGCCCGGCACACTTCCCAACCGTTGCCCATTCCTTGCCCTTCGATAGTCGCTTTTTCTAATTTTTTCAGCCCTTGCGCCACATCCGGGTCTATCGGCCGCTCTGATCCCTGAGTCTGAGCTGCTCCCTGCGGCGCCATCACCGGTTGCGGTGATTCCGTCGCTTTTGGAGTCACTTCAGGAATAGGCGGAGTCATTGGCGGTGCTGGGTGATCCACCAACGGCACATCTTCCTGCCGGGACTCCACCGCTTGGGATGAATGGGGTTCCAGCGGATGGTCTTCAACTGGTGGCACTTCTTCTTGGGGCGTTGCCGCAACCTGGGAGGAGCCGCTGTCAAAAGCGATCATAAACGGATGCTCCACGACGTTCTCGTCAATGATACCGTGTTGGCTGCCAAAACGGATCGTTTCCATATGCTTGCTTGTCAACAAAGCTTGTTCCGGCAAGCTAAAGTGGAAAAACAAGGACGACGTGCCCAGCTCCTCACACCGATCCCAGATGACGGACCATGGGTGTTGCACAGGTTGCCCACCTGATTTCCGGGTCACATACTCCGCATCTTGCTCAGAGGCGTAAACGGCGATCGTATACGACTCTGGCTGGTACTCCACCATCAACATGTTTTGATCCATGGTTGGCACCCAGGGTCCGGTCATTTGTGAAAACTGTTGGGCGGCATACTCTTGGATCATCTGCAAAACATGTTGCTTGGTCAGAAACAGCCGTGACGGGAGTCCGGGGTTAAATAAAATCCCTTGTGCATCCGATCGATAGGCCTTAATCAGAAACGAAAGGGCGGGCTCTTCGGTCATCCGCACATGTTCCGGTTCATTCACTTTAACATTGCGTGCCGCTTCCAAATCGGTAAAAGTCACGATGAAGCGGCTGTTGGGTTCATTTCCCCGCGCCAGAAACGGCGTTTCCCCCGCTTCGCCGTGATTGTACAAAACAATCAACCGCGGCAGGCGTGTCGCAAAAAATTGATACAACTGCTCTGGTGTAACACGATTGGCACTGGCCAATTCCAAACATTCGCGTACATTCAACGAAGCTTCCTCCCCCTACAAAACAAGTCCAACTCATTTATTTGCAAAGGCCTCGCAATTATCTACTATGGCAAGCGTTAAAGTAATATCCCTTGTAACATCATAACAAATTATAAGCAAAAAAAGCGAACCGACGATAGGTCTGTTCGCTTTTTCACCAAAAAGTACTGCTTTGGATATATTTTTATGTCATTTTAACGCACGGTCACTTGTTTTTGATCTAGCAAACCGGAAGCGCGCAAGTCTTTGATAAAAGTGTCGAAAGTAGGGATGTCGATCTGCTGTTTGGCGTCCGACAAAGCAACTGCCGGATTTGGATGCACTTCCAGCATGATGCCATCAGCCCCCGCTGCCAAAGCCGCCCGCGCACATGGCAACAAAATATCCCGTCTGCCTGTGGAATGTGTGATGTCGACCAACACCGGCAAGTGGCTCTCGTTTTTCAAAATCGGCACAGCCGAGATGTCTAATGTGTTGCGCGTGGCTTTCTCATAGGTGCGGATGCCGCGCTCACACAAAATAACTTGATCGTTACCACCCGATAAAATGTATTCGGCAGCAAACAAGAATTCCTCGATCGTCGCAGACAATCCTCGCTTCAACAAGACAGGAGTGCGAACCGCACCCGCCGCCTTCAACAGCTCAAAGTTCTGCATGTTGCGGGCACCGATTTGAATCACGTCTACATATTGTTCAGCCATCTCCATGTCACTCGGGTTGACGATTTCACTGACAATCTTCAAACCGAATTGGTCAGCGGCCTTGCGCAAAATCTTCAACCCTTCTTCCCCTAATCCTTGGAAGTCGTAAGGGGAGGTGCGTGGTTTGAATGCACCGCCGCGCATCAGTTCGATGCCTTGTTCTTTCAATGCTCGGGCTACTTCAAACACTTGCTCTTCTGATTCCACGGAGCAGGGCCCAGCCACCACTTGGGGCTTCACCGCCCCCACCAAGGTACCTTTGATGTCTACCACCGTGTCGGTCGCCTGTTTTTCGCGGCTTACAAGAAGAGTTTTCTTTTGGCTTGTTTGTTGCAAGTCCAAAGATGCCTTGAAAATCTGCTTGAACAGGTAACGCACGGTGTTGTCGGTAAACGGCCCTTCGTTGTGTTGAACAAGCGTTTCCAACATGACACGCTCCCGCTCCGGATCAAATTTGTTAATGCCTTGCTTTTGTTTCACTTCACCGATTTGCTTTGCCAGTTCCGCTCGTTCGTTTAACAGTCGCAACAGTTTCAAATTGACTTCATCCAGCTTTTGTCGCAATGCGTCTAATTGATTCTCTCTCACTCTTCTTGCTCCTCTCTTCTCAACTAGAAAAATAATTTTCGCCATTATATCGAAAAACAAGCACTTTGTCGAGGGAATTCTGCACCTGTATCAACTTAGAGTGACTGCACGGCATCGGTCAACTCCTGTTTGGTGATATTCCAATGAGAAGCATGCCACTTCACTTCATCTCCGATCACGAAAAGCGCTTGTGGAGACTCATGTTTGATCCCAAATCGCTCGGCAATTTCATTGGACAGTGGTCGATCTTCGATTACGAACACGGCAGCGGACAGCACCTCTGTTGCTGCATCCGAAGATAAAAACGCTTCCCATTCGCCGTAGGCCGCCGCGCTGATTGGGCACGAAGTGCTGTGTTTAAACAACAACAAGGGGCGTTTGCCCGCTTTTGCCATCCATTCGTCCAATTGTTCCACAGAGGTGATTCGCGCTGGTTTTTCCATCCATTCCACATCCTTATCAGTTTTTCAGCTTATCTTTGCGCCAGGCGTCAGACGCACGTTCGTATTCTTTCTTGGCACGTCTTCGCAAACCTTTTTCAACTTTATGCAAAAAGGCGATCATCATGCATGACCGCCTTCACGTTCATTATTTCTTATCTTCAATCGAAATATAATCGGGCGTGGTAGAGGAGGGCGCATCAATATAGCGGTTAACCAACACGGTCCCCTCATCGTTTACTTTTTCCCATTTGTTTTCCACCGGCGCTTGCGATTTGATCGTCAGGTATAACTCTTTTCCACGCTCTTTGGCCAATTCCAAGCCTTTCCCCAATTCTTTACGGATTTCATTGCCCGTTTTGGTCGTAGCCAACAGCGCAGTCGCTGCCCCGATCAAGCCGCCAATCACAGCACCCGCCATAAAATATTTACCTTTGCTCATCGGTGTCTCATCCTCTCTCATCAAGATTTGCGGTCAGACCGCCATCTTTTTACCAAATCGATTCCGGCTCCCACCAAAGCAACAACATTGCCCAATCTTTCTTGGTTTGCGGAAACGGTGCGGTTGATGCTTGAAGAAACTTGCTCCAAGCTCTTGCCGACTTCAGTTAAGGAGTTGACCACAGCATCTGCCTTGCGGGACTTTTCGCGAACATCTTCAACCAACAACCGGGTTTCTTGCAAAGTGAGTCGCGTTTCTTCCACTGTCGTCTCCACTTTCTCTTTCAAGCCGTTCACCGTTTGATCCACATTGAGCATCACCTGTCTGACCGCATTGAGCGTGCGAATCAAAAAGATGGACAGCACCACGAATGCAACAGCGATTACCGCCACACTAATCGTTATGATCACGATTCATTTCCCCCTCCATCAACTCCTGCTGAAAACCCATAAGGATAAGCACCTGACACGGTGACCGGCAATCGGCCCGTAGCCGGGAGCTGTCCGGCCACCACGCGCATGCCGGCCTCGATCGAAGGACGGGTTGCCCCGTACAGCGCCAACACAGTGGAGGCGGACGGCAGTTTGACCGCATCATATGGCACATCCATGCCCATCACGATGACCCGTTTCTGTTTCATTTCCAACTGTCTGATGAGCGCCAATTGTTTGGTTTGCGCGCGTGACATGCCTATCACCACCGCGTCGGCCCGTTCCGCCTTGGCTATAAGCTCATTCACTGGCGCTTTGGCCCACTCCTCCACCCAGACCACGTCGGCTTGGTACCCTGCTTTTTCAGCCGCGGCTTTAAACGCTTGCGGCTTATTTGAAGTGACAATCAGCAGACGAGCCGTCTTGGATGGGGCCAACGGAAGGCGCTTCTGTTTGTCTTGCAGCAAAGTAACTGCCCCTTCCGCCGTTTTCCTAGCCACAGCTTGTGCTTGGGCGCTGTTGGCGAACGGCTCCCCTTGCGCTGATTCCGGTTGGGTATGGGTGATGATCGAACGCTTGCCAATTTCTTTTGCTTTCAATGACAAAATGCGGCGAACGGATTGGTCAATCCGCGCTTCCGTGATCTTCCCTTCACTGACGGCTTGTTTGACAGCGGCAATCGTCTTTTCTTGTACATCCAATTGGTGGCAGACCAATACGATATCCGCGCCCGCTTGGATCGCTTTCACCGCCGCCCGGCTGGTTCCGAAATGATCTTTGATGGCGCCCATTTCCATGTCATCCGTGGTAATGACGCCGTCAAACTTCAACTCCTTGCGCAATAAATCCGTCAATACGCGTTTGGACAAGGTGGCTGGCAAGCCCGGTGTCGGTTCAATGGCCGGAAAGACCACGTGTGCGCTCATCACCATGTCCGCACCTTTATCGATGGCTTGTTTAAACGGAACCAACTCCAACCGTTCCAACCGTTTCCGGTCATGCGGCACTTTGGGCAAACCTACGTGGGAATCGACCGCAGTGTCCCCGTGTCCGGGAAAATGCTTTACCACCGTCAGCACGCCCGCATCATGAAAACCGCGAATCATTTCTGTCCCCATCTGAGAGACCAACTGCGGGTCTTCTCCAAAGGAGCGAACACCGATTACCGGATTGCGCGGATTGTTGTTTACATCTAGCACCGGGGCCATATCCAAATTAATGCCCATCGCTCTCAACTCGGTTCCCATCTCTTTTCCTGTCCGGTAAGCCAATTCGGGCTTGCGGGTGGCACCCAAAGCCATGTTGCCAGGAAACAGTGTAGCCCCTTCTTGAAACCGACTCACGCGGCCCCCTTCTTGGTCAATCGTCACAAACAACGGAATTTTGGCACCGTTGTTCATCGCCAGTGCTTGCAAGTCCTGATTAAGCTTGGTTACTTGACGGGGGTTGTCCACATTGCGATCAAATAAGATCATCCCCCCGATATGGTAGTCCTTAACCAGCTTTTCAGCTTGGGCATTCACCGTGTGAGCTTGTTCAGTTGCTTCACCACGAAAGCCCATGATAAACATCTGGCCGATCTTTTCATCCAGACTCATCTGCTCGATCTTCTCATCCACCCAGGTGGTGGGCGATTCCCGACCAGTCTGTGCTGGAGGAGAGCATGCAGCTTGCGTAGCAAGGAGCAAGCTCGACAAAACAAGCGCCCATCTTCTCCCTTGTTTTAAAATCACACAATGACTCTCCCTTCTCACCCTCTTCAAACAAAGCCCGCCAAGCCACGGGCTGCCAATCATTCAAAACATCTGCGCAAAAATCAGTCTTTCCCCATTTTACTCGATAATTGGAACACCGGAAACAAATGTCACTTCTCTTTCAATGAATCTACAACTTCTCTCAATCATTCGGAAGTGCCTGCAAACCGAGATGGCAGGTGGAAGAGGCAAGAAAGGCCATTGTAAAAATGGTCTTGAATTCAATAAAATGGACAAATATATAATAGTATAATAAAATATCGACAGAGATAAAGGGCTTATCTCCCATATTGTAGACAAACCCGAAACGAGCAAGATTTTTGAGAACAGTGTGACTGGAAGCTCTGAATCAAAACGGAGCGCCGAACGGAGGAAGAAAGCGGGCTTAGGGGCAAAAACGCCTCGCGAAAGCGGACGTTGCCCGCTGCCTGCGTTCGGCGGCGGAGCCACTTCCCGTCTGAGCAACTGGAAACGGTGACTCAAAAATCGGCTCTGGGCCACTTTGTCAACAGGCTATATGAGATAAAGGACCTATCTCCCACCTGTTTATATAAATTTGTGATCCGTTGAACGAGGTGAAGAAACTTGAGCACAAAATCCGTTGTGATCATGAAGGGAGACCAAACCGGACAGGAATTGCTGGAAGAAGCGTTGCGCGTTCTGGATCCCAATGTAATCGGTTTTGAAATCGATTTCCAAACCTTTGACCTTAGCTTGGAACATCGCCGTAAAACCAATAACCAAGTGGTCTATGAAGCCGCACAAGCGATGAAACGCACTGGCTTCGGATTGAAAGCTGCCACCATCACCCCTGAAGAAAAAGGGGATGTAGGAAGCCCCAATGCTATCTTGCGCAAAGAGATTGACGGCAAAGTAATCATCCGCACAGGTCGTCGGATTCCTGGCGTACGGCCCGTGGCAGGGACTTTCGCGCCGATCTCTGTGATTCGGATGGCTGTTGGCGACGCTTATGGCGCCAAAGAATGGCGGGATGGGGAAGGCCTCGATGAAGTCGCATATCGCACGGAAACCATCGATCGCAAGACCTGCCGTGCCGTAGCCGAATTCGCGTTCCGTCACGCCAAAAAAACGAATGCCAAAGTATTTGGTGGCCCCAAATATACCGTAAGCCCCGTGTATGAAGGCATGCTAAAAGAAGAAATGGACCTGGCGAGCCAAAAATATCCTGAAGTCCGGTATGAACCGCAGTTGATCGACGCGACCTACGCGCTTCTGATCAACAACTCCGGCGATCCATTAGTTATCCCCGCCCTCAACCGCGACGGTGATTGCTTGAGCGATATGGTGTTGCAACTGTTTGGCTCCATCGCCGGTTCCGAATCGATCTTGATGAGCTTTGACGATGAATTTAATCCGCAAGTGATCATGGCTGAAGCTCCGCATGGCACAGCGCCATCGCTCTTCGGCAAAAACGTGGCCAACCCCATGGCGATGATCTTGGCCGCTGCCTCCCTGCTCACCTATTTTGGCGATGCCAAAGCCTCTGCCGCTTCACGCGCAATTTATGAATCGGTCATCGAAACGGTGCGGGAAGGCGTACGTACCTCTGACCTTGGAGGAAGCTCCACCACTTCCGAATTTACCAATGAAGTGATCAGCAAAGTGCAAACCAAATTGGAAGTGTGGACCACTTTGCAAGGATTTTAAGCAAAAAGCCAACTCCTGACGAGGAGTTGGCTTTTGTCTTACAGATATGCGATCAATGGAGGGGCCTTGTCGTATCTCCGGCTTCCTCTCCGGAATTGTAGGACATGAAGTCATCCCATTTCCACAACGAATCGGCCTTGTCCGGCTTCAAGGCCATATGTTCTTTTTTGGTGGCACGCTGTTCGGCGCGTGACCATCCGGCATAGTCGACCCCCAGCACCGTAGCTAATTCGCGATCCATACATACCAGATCATCACGTCCGATTTGTTGCAGATCGGTTTTCCCCAGCGAAATGGCCGTCAGCTTCATCTCTTCCACACAGGACTTCAAAAACTTGGCCAGATGTTCTGCGCCTTGTTCGATATTGAGGTCTTCTTTGAACTTTCCGTGGTAAAGCACGCTCTGCACCGGCGGTTCAAACGGGGACGCCAAGTTAAATTGTGTTTGTAGCATAGCTACCAAGGCGATCGAGCCGATATAAACCGCATCGGCCCCCAATGCCATCGCTTTTAAAAAATGGCCCGGCGTGGTAAGTCCACCCGCAGCAATCACCGACACCTCGTGCTTCACCCCGCGTTTTTCCAGATGACGCACGGTTCGTGCCAAAGCATACAACGTGGGCAATCCCACGTCATCCTGCAACGTCGTCGGCCCTCCGTGTGTACCCGCTTCGGCACCGTCGACCACAATATAGTCGATCCCACCCTCCAATGCGCAATCGATCTCATCTTCCAGATAGTGCGTTGCACATGTCTTCAATCCGACAGGCACACCATAAGTCTGCCTCAATTTGCGCACCAACGGCGGAAACTCTTCGGGTCGATTGACCCCTTTCAGCCGCGAATGGATGGGAGCGTCCTCCCCTTCCGGGATGTTAAAACGGCGGCGGAATTCGTCATCCATCTGCCACGACGACGAGCCCATTGGCGCAGACGCTTGGGCCCCTTGTCCTAACTGAATTTCAATGGCATCGAGTTGCGAGAGGGATTCATGGTCATTCATCCATCCTCCCCGGTTGTATTGGCCGATAAAATACCGGGCCTCGCGTCGCTCTTCAGGCACCAGAGGCGCTTCCCCCGAGTTG
Organism: Laceyella sacchari; assembly: GCF_004343255.1. Lineage (GTDB taxonomy): Bacteria > Bacillota > Bacilli > Thermoactinomycetales > Thermoactinomycetaceae > Laceyella > Laceyella sacchari. Next base: position 582,417 of record NZ_SMDD01000003.1, read on the forward strand.
GTCGCCGTGCCGGCCATGCTCGCGCCCCGCGCCAACGCCTGTTTCGCTTTTAATCCTAATGCCCCGCCGTAAGACATACCCGAAATCAAAATGGGAATTTCCAGCGTGAGCGGCTTTTTCGCTTTGGGGCCGATCGTCACGCCCGTCTGTACGCGCACCCCGTCTTGCGTGGGCATACGGTACAGATGAACGGGGTTGAACATCAATTGCTCCCACTGTGATAAAACGATAGGGCTACCCAATGGCCGAGGGATCGGTTTGCCTGATTCCGCTCGCATCGCCGCTTCTACAATTGCACGCAATGTCAGTTTTTGCGTAATCGTCACATAAGAAAACAAGTTCTCGGTATAAGGGTCTTGCATCATCCGGTTCATCACTGCATCCGCCACAGTATTGATGATGCGGTGTACAATGCGAGTCAACATAACGCTTACTCCTTTGCCGCCAATTCGGGATGGCGCTCCAGCTGTTGTTCCCAGTGAATAATGGCGCTCTCAATCGGTTGCTGCCCCGCCGTCGTCAACGTCAACCAACCCCGTTGTTCCATTTCGTTAAACAACTTGGTCTGAACCCGGTTCACTTCGTATAAACACTGTTCAAGCGTTTGCCGCAACTCCTCGTTCGCGCTGATGTGCTGTGCTTGCAGATAGTGCTGGCTCAATGTCCGCTCTGTGGTCAAAAGGTCGCGAATCATGTCTCGCATCACCCATTCCATCATCGACATCCTCCTTGTAAGATAACTTCATTTTCACTTGACCTTTCAATGTTGCATCCGCGTTTGTCCGCTATGGTTGCGCAATTGGTCGATTAATTGTTGCAGATGCTGCTTGTGCATTGTTAAAGCCTCGGTCAGCAATGGCTCCCATTCCGTCTCGTTCCCTTCATTGATGGCCGCTTGCGTTTTCTTGATCGACAATGCCTCCAACTCCAGCAGTTCCTCCAATTTCAACAATTCCTCTTGTGTGAGTTGCTCCATCTGTTACCCTCCTTATGCCGGCATAACTCAACTTTTATCAATCGCTCTGCTTATCAATTAGTATGGATATTTCCTCTTCATCTTATGTGCAACAAAAAAAGCCCCGCAGGGCTTTATCTGATGGTAATCATTTTTTTCTCGGTAAGCGCTGTTTGCCTTGCAAAATGTCCAAACCCAGCGCGGGATTGGATTGCACCTGGTCGGCAAATCGCTGAAGCTGGCCCATGTCGACGTCGGCTTGCGTCACTTTCATCAGATATTCCAACACCGCGTTCATGCCACCTTTATCAAAAGCCTCTTTGGCGCCGTCCATGATTTTGCTCAACTGCTCTTCAGTCAACACCTTGCGCCCCATGATCGTATTGATCATCTGCGCCAACTCTTTCATAGAAAACTCGTTGTTACGTGGCATCTCAATCATTCCCTCCTGTTTGCGCACTCGTTACACCATATGCCACGTTTGCCCATCCCGTCCCGGGCATATGCCCAAATCAGCGCGCCCATGCCGTGGAAAATGGACGGATCACCTATCACTTCCAACCGTCGTGCCGTATATAAAGTTGATAGTACGTTTCTATATCTCAGCGAGAAAGGATGGCTCGCATGACTTACGCATTGAAACATTGCCGCGCCTATTATGCGGCGCCCCCCGACCGCCTCCATCCGTGGCAGTGCCTGTTGCTCTTTCTTTTGATTATTCCCACCATTTTTGTTTTCGTTGAAAGCTTGTGCTTCTAGACGGAATCCCATTTTACCGCAATCTGGACATCCGCCTTTCCCACCGTTTGCACTGGGGCATAGAGTAAATCAACTGCTGATGAAAGTTTAAAGACTTTTATCAACCACTCTTTCATTCAGCTAAATCAGATCAAAGGAGGAATCGCTATGAGCGGTTATTATGGTGGCTTTGGCTGGAGACAGCTTCTTATCTTCCTGTTGGTGATTGCGACGATCTTCGTCTTCGTCGGATGCGGATTCAGCTATAAAGGCGGCGGTTACTGCTAAGCTATGTAACTTCGCTTGCAACAGGCCGCATCTCTCCTGAAAGGGGGTGTAATCATGAGCGGATATTACGGCGGTTTTGGTTGGAGACAGCTCTTGATCTTCCTGTTGGTTATCGCGACCATCTTCGTGTTTGTGGCTGGTTGCCATGGCAGAGGATATTGCTAAGCTGACGGCAGTGATGACCACATGACCCATCCAAAGGAGGGGTTCTCATGAGCGGATACTACGGCGGTTTTGGCTGGAGACAGCTCTTGATCTTCCTGTTGGTGATCGCAACCATCTTTGTGTTTGTGGCTGGTTGCTTTGGCAGAGGATATTGCTAAAGCATCTTTGTCGGCAGATGCTTCCCAAATAAAATATGCCTAAGCCTCCACCTCCAAAGCGTTGGTGGCCAGGATTGATAAAAGCGCCCTCTAATCAGAGGGCGCTCTTCATTATCTGCGCAAACGCACATAGGCGCGTATCCCTTTGTCCACCCAGTCCCCCCACCAAACGGGCAACGAATGGAACAAACTTGTCCGCTTTTGTTGCAACAACTGATGAAAGCGCTCTGGACGATCTACATATACACGGTTCCGCTTGGCTTGGCGCAATGCCTCCACCGGGCCGTCCACTTCCGTCCCTACCGCATGGATTCCTGCAATCTCCCCATCTCGGCGAGTGATCAGCTTGATGAGGCCCGTCATTCGCTGCTCACGCCATACCTGAGCACCATCATCCACTTGCTGCACTTGTTCCTCACTCATCCCCACTGCCACTAAGGGGGGATCAGTCTTGACGATTCGGGGAGCAATGGAGTAATCGATTCGGTGCTTGGTGCCCAAAAGGGCATTCATCGTCACACGCCTGACTTCTTCCAGCCAAACACCACAATCGGGACGCCCATGGACTAGCGTCCCAACAGCATAAATATGGGAGCAGGAAGTCCGCATCCACGAGTCCGTAACCACCCCTCCCTCTTTGTAGGTCAACCCCAATTCCGCCAATCACAGACTGGACACTTGGGGTAAAGACACATCCGCCGATACGATTTCATCCGTTTCCAAGGCTTCAACCAAACCGTCAAACTGCAACTGGATGATCTTTTTGTTAGCGCGTTGCACCACTTTCACCACTTGGGTGTGGCACCGCACTCTGACTCCTTCTTGCCGCAACGATGCTTCCAAAATGGACAGGCACTCCGGATCATAGTCTGGCAACAAGCGGGCTCCTGTTTCGACCACCGTCACCTGGGCCCCTTGACGGGCAAGAGCTTGGGCCCATTCGATTCCATGCTCCGTTCCGCCCAGCACAACCCATTTTTTGGTTGGCGGCTGCCTCCAACCGGGCTCTTCTGCCACTTCCCCGGTTGTGGCTACACTTGCGGGCTCCGGAACCTCCCGGACGTGTTCCAAAGCGATGATGAATGCCTTAGCCGCTAATCGCACCTGTCCAGCCACTTCTACTTCATGTTCTGTAAGAAAGCGCACATTCCCCTTGTACACATCCACCATGCCCTCGTAGGCGAAAAAGTCCTCTTCTCCCTCGCCGCCCGGGTCCAGCAAAGCCACATGGGCACCCCAGGTGGCCGCTTGGCCGGCAATGACTGAGCCCAATCTTCCGCCACCAATCACAATGAGTTGATATCGCTTCATTTCTTTCGTCCCTTTCATCCAGCCTCGCCCTTTCATTTTAAAACGCTATCAAATCATTTGTGAAGAAAAGGACGAAACAAAAACGAGCCACGGGAAATTCCTGGCTCGCTAAATTTCATGATAAGGCGCAACCGATTGGATCAAGCATTTACTTTGGTCTTTGCCAAGCAGATGGAGCAACATGTGATATTGTTCAATCAACATCACTTCAAAAAAACGCAAATCTTGTTTTAATTTGCGATTTTCCTGGGCCAACCGTTTCATTTGTTGCCCCATCTGTTCCACTTGCTCTTCCAGTTGGGATATGCGGACATGGCTGAGTTCACGGGCGGACTTGCTTGGATTAGGCAATATTCGCCACCTCTTTCTCCCCATTGGCTGCTACTTTATCTTATGATGATTCCCCTATTCCGCTATCCGCATTTACCTGTTGTGCTTCCTCATTTTTAATGACAAGCTCTGGTAGCTCCGCTTGTTTTCTTATCGATTGCAACATCCGCAAAAGATCTTGGTATTTGTCTTTCACTTCGTTTTCATACCAATCGTAGGATTTCCGCTCTTCTTTTAGTTTGCTATTCTCCGATTCAAGCTCGCGCAAGGCTTTCTCCGCGTCAGCCAACTGTTTGGTCAACCGTTTGACCTCATCCTTGGCCCGGCGTCCTTCCCGATCCAGCTCTTTGATGAGCGGAATCACTTGCGTTAACGACTCCAATTGATCCCCTTTTTTCTTTTTTAATTGTCTATACACACGCTTTTTCTTCGCGTCGGCATAGGCCTTCAAGTCTTGTTGCCTAAGCACGGCGTTCCAGCGAAAACCGCAGGCTCCTGGTGTTCGGTTCAATTTGCGGCCTACTTCCTCAAACGCTTCGATCTGCGTTTTGCCACTTTCGATTGCCGTTAACGCAAACTCACGCAACAGTTGGTCTTCCTCTTCTGTCCAGCGACGCCCTTTCATATCTATTCTGCCCCTCCCCTCACTTTCATCCTGTGAACAATATTTTTCTATATATATTATGTAGTCTGGAAGGGAGGATATTATGTTTCAAACTTAAAATCCCATCTCATGCAACCGAGGGAGTGGCCCAACGGGAATCAACAGTTGCTCCAAATCTGGCAACGCCATGACCGCTTGACCTTCCGGCAAACGCTCTAAGCACAAGGCCAGCCACACCAGCAACGCCTCCACATCTACTCCGTCGCGTTCAGGGCGGAAAGGCGACAGATAGCGATAGGCGCTTGTGGCCAATTTACGCGCTCCCCGCACTTTACCACGCTTTAGTTGGTGCATGATCGCCGCAATCTGGATCAGTCCGTGATAAAAATCATTGTCCCGCTGTGTTTGCCAAAGCTCCTCCAACACTTCATGCGCTTCCCAATATTCTTCGGCGTGATAATGGCGGAAGAAACTGAGATAATTGGTGTGGTACATCGCCAACTCCCTTTCCTCTCTCCAAACGCGCGGGAGACTTCGCTTTTCCCGGCGAAGGAAAATTTCATTCATCCGATTTCATTTTATATGAACTTGCCCTATCAAGGAAACCTTGCCTAAAAAAGGCAAAGAAAAAAGACCAGGTTCCGTTCCTGGTCACATGAAAGAGGGTCAAGATTAAGGAGTTAAAAGAAGCGTGGTAGCGTAAGCAAGAAGGTCAACCTTACTTACAGGAACCATTTTATCACGCTCCGCGAATTTTGTCGATATGGTGTCGAGGGTTGTTTTCAAACTTTTTCAATTTTGCCCTTCTTTTCAAATCACCCAACGCTTCCAAAACATAAAGATTTTCGGCGTGTTGGTCGCTTTCAGCACCTGCGCGAATTGATTTCGCAGCACTTTATTCTTCGGATCGAGGCGCATCGCCATTTTGAGATGCTTGGCCGCTTCCTCATAGCGCTCCATCTCCATGAACAATCGGGCTTTCCCCAGATGGTAGCGGGGGTGCTCCATATAATATTGTTGCGCCAATTCAAAGTGCAACAGCGCCTGTCCCGTTTTGCCGCGCAACAAACAAATCTCCGCAATCAAAATATGGCTCAGCGCGTCGGTAGGCTCCAACTCCAGCCCCCGCAACAACAAGTTTTGTGCCATGGTGATACAATCGGTATGGGTCATCAAATAACGGGCATACTCCCGATACCCCCTGCTGAAGTGGGGAAACCGGTGCAAAATCGCTTGATAAGACCGGCCCGCTTCCGTCAGCTCCTGTTGGGCTTCCAATATTTGCGCATACAGCAGATGCGCTTCTTTGTGATCTGGTGCGAGGGCGAGCGCGTTTTCCACAGCCTGATGCGCCCGGCTCCAATATTGCTTTCTGACCTCCAGCACAGCCAACATCAAAAAATACTCCGCTTGAGGCTCCTCCTTGATCATGCGTTCCAGCTTTGCCCGATTGCGGCGGTAGCTCCCCGATATATACCGCTTCCCTTGTGCCTCCCTTGCGAAATCCAACTCGATAATGGGTCCGGCCACGTTTCTCTCCCCCTTTATCTAATATAAAATCCTAAGCGCAGCTACCTGATCGCGATCACAGACGCATGCGGGTCACATCGTCCGTCTCGTAACAGTCCAGCTCATCCCGCAATGTGGTGAATAATCCCGACAATGAGAGCGTAACGCGGCGCAACATGGTCGGCGGCGTCTGCCGAAAAATAATGCTGTCACCCCGTGTATAACTATATCGGCTGTTTTCCCAATACACTTCGTTTTGGGGATGATAGAAGAAATGAACACAAGTATGGGCGATGTTACGCAACGCTTTTTCCGCAAGCTCCTGATGAAAATCAGCACGACGCAACACCCGGCTTACCTGTTCATAGCCCCGTTCGCAGGCGACACTCAGATAGCGCAAATCATGCAAAAACTCCCGAACGTACGCTTCCTGCTCTTTGGTTGCTGGTGCGAACTCACTCGTCAGCTGCGGCAAGGCGGTATAATCCAAAAACTCGTTCAGTTGTGTCTTGGCCTCTTTCAAATGTTCCTTCACCAGAATGCACAGCTCTTTGGTTTGCTCAGCTGGCACGATGAAACAACCCCCTGTTGCGACAAACTACGCCCATGTTAAATTTCCACTTTTAGTATATCATATGGCCCATTTCATTTCTGCAATCAATTTAGATATTTTAAAAATAAGAAGAGAGAAAAAGACTAGGACCTTAGAAGGAATTCATATAACGAAACAAGAATTTACCGAAACCAAGGCGTGTCTGATCCTTATGATATGCGTCAACGCGACTTGCCAGACACACCTAGTTTAAATCCCACTGGAGGAATGGCATATGAACACAGCTTGGCCACCCACCGACTTGGCCCAATGGAGCACACAATTCCGCTTCTTCACTCCGATCCAGGTCCGCTTCTCCGATACCGACATGTTGGGGCATATCAATAATGTGAGCTACTTCAGCTATTTCGAGCATGGCAGGATCGCTTATCTGGAAAAATTGGGTCTGACCCGTTATCTATTGCAGTCCCCGACAGAGCCAGGCGGATATATTGTCACGGCCAATCTAGAATGCCAATATCTGCGAGAAATTCATTTCGGCAAAGATGTGCGCCTAGGTGTTCGCGTCAGTCGTATTGGAACAAGCAGCTTAGATATTGAATACGCTTTATTTTTGACAGAGGAAGAAATCATCGCAGCCATCGGACGCGGCACAGTGGTTTATGTCAATCCCGCGACTGGCAAAAGCCAGCCTTTGCCTGAACAGGCGAAAGAATTGATTCGCTCCTTTGAAAAAGAGCAGCCTTAATCCGCCACAACCAACACTCCCCGCACCTTCAAGGCGTGCGGGGAGGAAAAAAAGAGGCCTCATGAGAGACCAGATCATTTCATTACAAATCGTCCTTATGTTCTCTGGTGCTTTGCTTTATTAGCCATTCACCAGACATGCCCCTAGTGGTAATATAAGCACATGCGCTTTTTTGCAATCGTTTCAGCGACAATGTAATAAATCTCTTCTTCTTTTAATGCTGACACTTCACCATAGATGAGGATTTGTGCTTCTTTTTCTGTTTCCGTCAACAGCTCATGTATTTCGGGCATCCGGTCCAACACCAAGCGGGACAAGGTTATTGCTTGCATTCGCCTCACCTCTTGCTGTGATGTTTATCCGCTTGCAGCCCTCCCACCATCCACACCTATTTTCCGCCGAGCAAGATCGCGTGATCCACTTTGATGCAACGATCCATGACCACCATGATGCCATGCTCTTGCGCCAAGCGGGCTGCTTCCTCATTCACCACGCCTGACTGCATCCAGATTGCGCGCGGTTTCACCTTAACCGCCTCTTCCACCACGGGCAAAACCGCCTCGCTCCGCCGGAACACATCCACAATGTCAATCGGTTCAGCAATCTCATCCAAGGAAGCGTAGGGACGTTCCCCGAGAACCGGTTCTGTCAGATTGGGGTTCACCGGAAAAATACGATAACCAGCTTTTTGCAATGCTTCCGCAATCAGATAACTGGTTCGCTCCGGATTGTTGGAACAACCGACGACGGCAATATTTTTGGCAGTTGCCAGCAATTCTTTTCTTTCCTGATCCGTTGGATTTTGAAACATATGATTATCCTCCTTCATTCCGATCGTGATTGGTTAGTCCCAGACCGAACCGTTGCATGATTTTTTTGCCGAATTCTTGCAAATGAAAAGGTCCGTCCTGTTGTTGCAAATAAATATGTTTCACCATCTCAATCAACCAAATGGGCAGTTTTTTTCCCTTGATTAAACTGTAAAACGCATTATATCCCTCAACAAGATGATCCCATCTCTTGTCATCGCCGGGGTTCAAGTATTCAGAGACATCAATCACCTTGGCCTTATTTCCTTGCAGAATCACGTTTTTCAAATGAATGTCCCTCGGATTGAGCCCCTTGCTCCTTGCAAATCGGCGCGCTTCTTCCACTTGCTCGATCACTTGCTCTGGGATGGTGATTCCCCGCTCCAAACATTGGTACAGCGTGGGACCCTGTTCATAACTCAACGCCAAGTAATTGGTTCCACTCCCACGTAAGCGAGCGAAGTACGGCGAGTTTCCCAAGCGTTCATACACTTGTTTTTCCTGTTCTTTTTTGGCGAGCCGATCTGGCGCGTAACATTTGAACACCAGGTCAGGGTAGTCGGGATGCTGGACGACCACCGCATCCGTACCAACGCCGATCAAGCGCAAGGGTGATGGGATATATTTCACATCCACTAATTCATTTCGGTCATTCGCATGAACGATGATTTCCTTTAAGCTTGCATCAAGCTTGTCATCCATTCCGGATCCTCCTGTGATTGAGTGTGCCCCTGTACCGAATCAAAGATTTCTATTATTCTATAGACAGTATTTTCCCGATTGGAGTGAAGAACATGCGCCAATGTTATAAGTTATTGGCATCTCTTTTGCTTGGGGATAGCTTCTTGTTTATCTATTTTTCATGGCAAGGGCGCGTCACTCACCAGATGCCGTTGGATGTGCCGTCGGTGTTGACTACGGCCGCTCCCTTCCTCATCGCCTGGTTCATGGTCGCATTCTCTATGGGGCTTTATCGCGCTCCGCATCGTCAACCGCTACTGTCGGGTTGGCTCCAGTTGTGCGGCGCGGTTCTGATCAGCACTTGCTTGGGAACCGCGCTCAGGGCTTGGTATCTGAATCGCCCTTTTGACTGGCTGTTTCTGTGCATCACCGCCCTCTTCATGTTGGTCGCTTTCTCGCTGTGGCGGTTGGGATGGTGCTGGGTTGTCCGGCGCTGGGTGGTCAAACCAGGTCAATAAAGAGTTAAACCAATGCACTGACCCCGACCAGGATAGCCACCCACACCCCGGTCGCCCACCACATCACACGCACTGTTTGCAACAGATGCTTGGCCTGGCGCGGTTCGATCGGGTCTCCCAGCCGCGCCCGTTCTGACAGGCGCCCATGGTAAACATTTACCCCACCCAATTGGATATGGAGTGCTCCCGCAACCAAAGACTCGGGTATTCCGCTGTTGGGGCTGGGATGAAGATGGGCATCGCGACGGTAAGTGCGCCAAGCCTGTCTCACATCTAAGCGCATGATCCAAAACACCAATAGCAAAACCCCGATTGTCAGGCGGGCGGGGATAAAGTTACACAAGTCATCCAAGCGGGCCGAAGCTGTCCCCAGATGAAGATAACGTTCAGAGCGGTAACCCACCATCGCATCCAGCGTATTCACCGCCCGATACGCCATCGCCAGAGGCGCCCCTCCGATGGCCGCAAAAAACAGCGGTGCCACGATGGCGTCGACCAGATTTTCGGCGACGGTTTCCACTCCCCCGCGCACCACCTCTCCTTCATCCAACCCTTCCGTTTGCCTGCTGACGACCATCGCCAGCTGGCGCCTCGCTTCCTCCAGTTCCTGCTTGTTAAGCGCGCGGTATATGTTCAACCCTGCTTCAGCCAATCCTCGAGGTGCAATCGCCAGCCAAATCATCATCGCTTCCAGCATCCCTCCAGCCAGCGGTTGCCAATCATAGGCCAGATGCACCAATCCCGCGCAAACCATCCAGACGCCACCGACAACCACGATAGGGAAACTGAGCCCCAGCCAACGAATGGGGACACGGTGAGTCTCATTAGACCAACCTTTCTTCTCCAGCCACCGGCCAATCCCTCGGTCCATCCAGGAAATCACTTTCCCCATCCCCACTACTGGATGGGGCAGCCATCGCGGATCTCCGCACGTCACATCCAGCAGGCAAGCGAACAATATGATTAAACCCCAATCCATCTTCCTCACCGCTTTCTGCGCCGTTCGTTTTCCACCGCTTCTGTAACTCCCGCATACACTGTCCGCGCAATCGCTTGCCCAAGCGGACTCAGGGTGCCGGCATACGGATGGATAACTCCACCCCGGATATTCCCCGTAGCGGCGATAACCACTGCGTCGGTCGTCGTCCCTGTCGCCACCAGCCCTTTGCAATCTGTCACTCCCAAATCGGCTAATGCCGCCGCTTTCGCTTCTGTGGCCGTGATCACCCCGCCTACCAGCGCGGCTGGAGCGACGGCTCCCTCAATCAACAACAAAATATTGATTGTACCAGGCATGCCAAAAGAGGGCTCCCTGAATGTGGGTCCCTTCTGCCCGGCTCGCGCTGCATTCCCGATCCCAGCCGTCACCCATGTCCTCAAGCTAAATGTCGGTGTCTCCGCTGTTTGTTCACTGCCCAATGTCAAATCAGCCGCGGTCAGCAATACAACTGTTCCTTCTCGCGGTATGCCCCGCGTAGCCAACCATTCGTTGATCTCCTTCGTGGGATCAAGCGCGTCATATTGTTTATCTACATGGCGATTGATGATGCGCACCGCCTGTTGCACACCTCCGCCAACCACCGCACTGCTCAGGCAAGTGAGGGGCTTTGCTGCGACCAGCTGAATCATTTCTGCGTCCCATTGCACTGTCAGCCGGCTTTCCTGTGGCAACATCCCACTCACTCCTCCCGTTCTTCCCCAAACTTCCTCACGACTTGCCACTCCGTTCCAATACGTTCTACCAGCCAGCCTTGACCCGTCTGCAACTCCGGCTCCCAAAAAGACTCCCAATCGCGGCGAATCATCCGTGCCCAAAACCATCGCATCGGCCCACCATGCGTCACAACGCAAACCGTCTCCCCTCGATGCCGCTTGATCACCTGCCTAACCCATGCCATCAAGCGCTGATCCAGGTCACGTAGGGTTTCACCGTCTGGAGGAGCATGAAAAAATGGATTTTCCAGCCATTTGCCTACATGTTCGGGATCAGTGCCCATCAGCTCATCATAAGTTCGCCCTTCCCAAGCGCCAAAAGAGCACTCGCGCAGTGCCGGCGTGAAACGGATGGAAAGTGACGGGTGAGCCTCTTTGATGGCTTGCGCTGTTTCGGCACATCGTTGCAGATCGCTGGCATAGATGGCATCCAGCTTCAAATCCGCCAATTGGTTGGACAGCAGCAGCGCTTGTTTCTTGCCAACCTCCGTCAACGGTTCATCCAGTTGTCCGCAGTACCTTTTGTCGCGATTAGCTTTCGTTTCCCCATGCCGAATCCAAATCCATTTCATGCCAGTTTCACCCCCAACGTAAAAAAGAGCAAGGCAACGATTTCAGCCCCTTCAATCAAAGCCCCGTATATATCGCCCGTGCAACCTCCCAACCGGCGAACCGCCGTTTTGCCGAGGTACCAAGTCCAAACGAACACAATGCCCAACAAGACGATGCCTTCCCACTCCCACCACCAGATCAGGGGGAGAATGGTGAAAAAACTGGCCATATTCATGCGCCGCAAAGTTAAGGATTCTTTCAAGCCACTTCCCAATCCTTGCGCTTGGGCATAAGGAAACACGAAAATCGCCACAACGGCCGCAAAGCGCGCGAGCATCACCGAACTAGCCCAAGCAAAAGCTCCGTTCCAAACATGGGACTGCAAGAGATAATACAAGGTGGCCGTTTTTAACAACAGAGCGAGAACGCCGGCTAACACGCCCATCGCTCCGACACGCGGATCTTTCATGATTTGTCGTGTGCGCTCGGGATCACGATTGGCCCCAAACCCATCGGCAGTATCCATCAGCCCATCCAAATGTAATCCGCCAGTGAGATAAACCAAACATCCCACATCCAGCACCGCGCGCACCATCTGCGGGAACCATTGGGCCACTAGCCAATCGAAACAGACCAACAACAAACCCAATAACGCCCCCACCACGGGATACCACATCGGACTGGTCCGATAATCTCCCAACAACCATCGCCGCGGCATGGGCAACCGGGTCAAAAACGCAACTGCATGTGCAAAACCGCTCATCCTTTCACTCTCCACGGCACACCAGATACGACAAACCACACTTCATCCGCCCGTAGTGCCACTTGCTGATTCACCCAGCCGAGCGCATCTTGGAAACACCGGCTAATCGGATGCATCGCCACACCGCCTAAACCTACCTCATCAGTCACGATCACCGCATCTCGCGCCGCCAGACAGTCAAGCCACGCATGCGCATGCGATTCTACCTGCGTCAGCCTCCGAGAGCGCCAACGAGAAGGATCTTCCCCTTCCGCGAGAGGTTCGCTCATTAACAGATTGCTGACCCAAGCCGTAAGGCTGTCAACCAACAGTACGCTACCCGTGGGGATCTCTGCGATCACTCCTGCCAAATCAAACGCTTCCTCCTTCACTTCCCACTCTTTAGGCCGTTGCCGCTGATGGGCTATCACACGTGCCTTCATCTCATCGTCCATCACTTGGCTTGTTGCCAAATAGACGACCGGTTTCCCCTCTTTCACACACAACGATTCGGCGAAACGGCTTTTGCCAGAACGCACGCCGCCCGTTACCAATCGAATTCCCATCGTTTCCTCCTCAATCCATACATGACCGCAATACAGCGAGCAGCCGGTCATTCTCTTCCGGTCTTTTGATGGCAATACGGAAATAATCGTCCCCCAATGCTGGATAATTGGCGCAACTCCGGATCAGGACACCTTGACTGGCGCAGGCGTATTGAAGTTGCCGCGCGTCCATCTTGCCGCCGTTAACCCTTCCCAACAGATAGTTGGCTTCGCTTGGGAAAAACGCCATTTCCGAAAACTGAGCCAATTCTCCAATCATCCGCGCGCGCTCCGGCTCAAGCCAGCGACGCACCGCCAACGCATGCGCACGATACACTTCCGGGCGCATCACCTCTTCGCCCGCCATCTGCGCCAAACCATTCACATTCCATGGCGTCCGCATCAAGCGCAACCGCGCGGCGACTTCGGGAGCAGCCACTACATATCCCAACCGCAGGCCGGGCAATGCGAAGAATTTTGTCAATGAGCGCAACACCATCACCTGTGGATGGGCAGAAATCAACCGCAATGCCGAACATTCTTCCCCATCGGCCACGAAATCGAGAAACGCCTCATCCACAATCAACCAAGTCTGCCACCGCTTCGCCCATGCCGCCATCTGCTCCATTAGTCCGGCGGGGAACAGATGACCGGTGGGATTGTTCGGCGTCCCTACAAAGAGCGCATCCACTTCCTTCATCAATGCCTCCACCGCAGACGGCTCAGGCAGAAACCCTTCTTCCCAGCAGGTGTGGATTGAATGCACGGGTATTCCCCGCTTTGTGGCACTGTCCGCATATTCGGCAAAAGCGGGCTGAATCACACCAACCTTCTGTGGCGACAAGGTCTGCACCAACAAATCGATGAGTTCAGCCGCTCCATTGCCCACGATCACCCCCTCCGCATCCATTTCGTGAAACTGGGCGATCATCCGCCGTAACACGCGAGCGTCCGGATCGGGATAACGGCTTAACACAGGAACCCCAGGCTCTCTGAGCGCCTGATTTAACACATCCAACACACTGGATGGAGGGCCGTAAGGATATATGTTTGAACTGAAATCAAGCCATGCATTTTCTTCGATTAAGAACATCGCTTGGGCTGTGGCCAGATCCCCGCCGTGCCCAAAACGTTCGATCATCATCTCTGTCCTTCCCTTCTCTTTTCCCTTCATTAACCCCTTTTTAACCTTGCGGTGACCTTTTCAAAGTCTGCCATTTCATCATAACACGCCAGACGGGCACACTCAGCCCCATTTGCAAAAAAGCGCACTCTCACCGTGGAAAGAATGCGCTTTTTTATAAAACCTCTTTAAAATGACGCTTGTCTTCGAATAAGATCAACAAAGACACCTTTTCATCGTCAGGAGAATGCCTATGGCTGACAACGTGCACTTTCGTTCACGTTTCTTCACCAAAGAAGAAATTCGTGAGAAAGAAGATTGGTTAAACGAACATTTCAACCGCGGCTATGCCATTGCCACCCTCACCGAGTTGGAAACGGGTTATTTCGCCCATTTGATCCATGATCCTGCACACCGCCTGCTCACCCGCGCCCGCTTCTTTCATCGGGGCATGGAAGAAAGCATGGATGCTTGGCTCACCTCAAAACACGAGGATGAATGGCAACATGACATCCATGCGGTAAATGACGGATACTGGGTTGTGATCTATCGGCAAAATCCCGCCATCCCACTTCCCGCCTCCAAGCTGTTGCTGATACAATGCGTGGAGTTATGGTGGCTATGGCTGATTGGTACCCTGTTCTTCGCCCTGCTCTATTTCACCAAGTGACGAGTTTGGTTCAGGTAAACCCAGATCGGCGAAGGTAGCCATTTCCCTGGCCAATCCCACAGCTGAATCAAACAGCGGAAAGCTGAGCGCTGCGCCGCTCGCTTCTCCCAGCCGCATGCCGGCCGCAATGAGTGGCTCCAAACCCAATTCTTGCAACAGCACGGCATGAGCCGGTTCCACCGACAAATGGGAAGCAAACAACACGTCTTTGACCATCGGTTCTAATCTTACGGCAACGAGGGCGGCGGCGGTGGAAATCAAACCATCCATCACCGCCGGCAACCCCTCTTGCGCCGCCCCCAAATAGCACCCTACCATGCCTGCAATTTCCAAGCCACCCAGTTGAGCCAACACTTCGAGCGGACGACTAGGGTCAGGGCGATGAGTGGCAAGTGCCTGTTTAATCGCCTGTTGCTTTTTAGACAAGCTTTCGTCGGAGACCCCCGTGCCGCGGCCAGTCAGGTGCTCCACCTCCAATCCGGTGAACGCCGCGGTCAAAGCTGCCCCCGAAGTCGTATTGCCGATGCCCATCTCGCCAACAGCCAGCAAGCGCGTTCCTTCTGCCTTCAATCGGCGAACAACGTCCACCCCGGCCTGAATGGCTTGCTCCGCTTCATCCAGGCTCATCGCCGGAGTAACCGTAAAATTGGCAGTGCCCTTGCGCACCCGTCTGTCCACTACGGGGTTTGGCACTTCATCCAACAAACTCCCAACATCAACCACTCTTACTTCTGCTCCATGCTGGCGAGCTAACACATTGACCGCGGCTTTGCCTTTGGCGAAATTATGTATCATCAATCCAGTCACGGCCTGCGGATAGGCACTCACCCCTTCTTCCGCGATACCATGATCCCCGCACATGATGACAATCGCTTTTTGGCCGATATCCGGATGCAATTGTCCAGTGATGCCGGCTAGTCTAACATAGATCTGTTCCAACGCCCCCAAGCTGCCCAACGGCTTGGTCAAATTGTCCACATGCCGCTTTGCTTGTCTCTTAACCTCTTCATGCAGTCGTTTGTGATTTATCTGACGCACCACGATGCCCCCCTTTTTTATGTTCGCACCAACTTGATGATCTCTGTCAACTTCTCGGGATGACAGGCGATCAAGGAAGCGTCGGGATCGATGCCTTCAAACGCTTTGCCCCCATAATCGACGGTGACGGCACCCGCTTCACGGGCCAATAGCATTCCCGCATACATGTCGACCCCACCGGAACGGTACACCACCATGGCATCAATCTGCCCTTGTGCCAACAAGCTCCAAGCGATCCCAGGAGCCCAGAGGCGCAACACCCGCTTACACCGTTGTTCCAAGGCTTGGCGCAAAGCCAAAGAGCGATCATCCCCCTGTACATGATGTCCCTGTACCCAGGCGACAGTGGGGCGCTTGAACGATTGAGGTTCGATGGTTAGCGGTTTGCCGTTGACTGTTGCCCCTTCCCCTTTTACAGCAACATACAACCGTTCTAAATGCGAATCATAGATGACTCCCAATACGGGCTCATTACGATAAAAACAGGTGATGCACACTGCATACACCGGCAATCCGATCGCATAGTTGTTGGTACCGTCCAGCGGATCGATCATCCAGGACCAGTCGGGATCGTTCCCACCTTGCCAGCCAAACTCCTCACCCAAGATGCGGTGACTAGGAAACCGTTTCTTAATGCCAGACACAATCCATTCTTCCGCTTGGCGGTCAATCTCCGTCACAATGTCACCGTATTCCCCTTTGGCTTCGATCTCCTTGTCCTGGAGAAAAGCTTCCTTCGCCAATTTCCCTGCCGCAACCGCCAATTCTTCGGCAGCCGCGCGTGCCTCCTGTACCACTCGTTGCCACTCCACTTGATCGCCTCCTGTCAACAAACCGTTCACGCCTGACGACGCTGTATCCAGCATACTGGAGTAAATTTTCCCACTATTGCATGTCTGATGAATCGGCCAGCGGCTCCAAAACCATTTTCTCATTCGCTTCACTTGTACTTCGGTACTCTTCGAGAAAGATTTCTCTGCCGCTACTTCCCCATCAACTTGATTTGCCGGGCATACCCTGGTCAAGCTTGGCGTTGTTGGCTGCTTTTTACTATCATCACGGCCATCCGGTACGTGTCCGCGTCGATCATCCCATACGCTTTCATTTCCCGCAATTCATCTAAGATTAACTCACAATCGCCGAGATGATCCCCGGTGTAAATGACGGTTCCGAATTGCTTCAATAGCTTGCGCACATCCGCGAACGTCCGCATCAGATTCCCTCCCTTATGATACAATAGTTGCAACTCAACCAAGAAAGGTGTGTCCCCATGTACCGATCATCATTCATTCCCATCAAACAATTAGCCGGTCAATTGATTTTGTCACAACGTCACAACCATTGGGGAGCCACCTTGACAACCAAAGAGTTGATTTTTCAACGTCCCCATTTATCCTACCATATTTTTTTAGATGACATTTTGGGCCTGGTCCCCTATCCCCTGCAAACCAACCAGCGCGGAACCCACTCGGTGGTTGGCTGGCTCGAACCCAATCGGCACCGTGATTTTTACAAGCTATCCGTCGCCCGTCTTCATCTGGTCAACCGCCAAGGCGCATTCACCCAAGATACCGCGGACTTGATCATTCCCCTCAACAGCCGTTTTATCCATTTTTTGAGCCAAGTGACCAACTTAACGCTGTTGCCATAATAAAAAGCCCCCCATGCCTGATGACGGAACAGGGGGGCTTTTTATTATGGGATTATCCCTTCGACACGGGACGCAAAGCGGGAATCGCACGATACATCGCTTGCGCCACAATGGCACCGACCACAGCTTTGGCGATGTCGCCAGGCAGGAAAATCAACAGACTTGCGCTCAACGTGCCCATGGTGAGGGGAAGGTTCAAGTACGTGACCACCCAAGCGAATCCGATCGCATGTACCACTGCGACGCCTCCGACCAAGTGGGCCAAGATAAGCTGCCATAAGGCGATCTGCCCATGCCGCGCCATCTTCTGAACCATCCAACCAATCACGCAAACGGCTAACAGCCAACTGAAGACATACCCTCCGGTCGGCCCGACCAACTTAGCCAGCCCGCCTGTTCCTCCCGCCATGACTGGTGCCCCGGCCGCGGTGAGGCCAATGAACACCGCCATGCTGATAACGCCCCGCTTGGCGCCTAAGAGAGAGCCTGCCAACATGACTACCAATGGTTGCAGGGTGATAGGAACCGGTCCTATCGGAATCTGAAATTGTCCGCTCACTGCCAACAATGCCGTGAACAATGCAATCCATGTCATGTCACGCACGGTCTGCCTGTTTTTGTCCATCTTGCAGTCTCCTTAATAAATGACTATAAAATCATTTTTAGATTATAGCGTTCGGTTTATATTGTCAACCAATTAACCTTTTCCCGTTTACAAACAAACCTCACTTCGCCTCTCTGTGTGCTATCCCCATGCCAATTGATTCGCCTGTTTCCGGGCAAGCGCCTTGTCAGCGCGCAGGCGCGGAACATAAGATATCCCATCCAGGTCAACAAGTGCTGAGGAGTGACCTTCTTTGAACCATGATAATCCGCGTGCGTACACGCACAAATTTCGACTTGCTGCCCATCACCCCGCCAATCTCTTTGTATCCGTCGCCCGCCGTATCAAAAGCGGTGTCGTAGCAATTGAAACCATGGAAGAGCAAAGAGGCCTTTCTCTGCAAAGCGCGGTCTTGGGCATGCTGTTTCCCGAACTCGCCAAGCCGGTCAACCGGTCGCGCCAATTCGGTTCGGGTTTCATCATCCATCCGTCCGGTTATGTCTTGACCAATCAGCATGTGATTGAACGCACGTCGGAAATCCGGGTCAAAGTGGACGGAGTCAAGCGCATCTTGCCCGCCACTGTGGTTTGGTCCCACCCGGACAAGGACATTGCTGTATTGAAAATTCAACCACCGCGGCCTTTAAAGTCGCTTACTTTGGGATCTTCCGAAGCGACCCAAGTGGGAGAATGGGTGCTGGCCATGGGCAATCCGATGGGCCTGGAACAGAGCGTCACCGTCGGGGTGATCAGCGGCAAAAATCGTCCCCTCCACATCAATGGCTTGCACTATGACAACGTCATTCAGACCGATGCCGCCATCAATCCCGGCAACAGCGGCGGGCCATTGGTCAACATCTTAGGCGAAGTGATCGGCATCAACACCCTGATTATTTTTCCCTCACAGAGCTTGGGGTTTGCGATCCCCATTGAAGATGTGTTGGCTGACATCCGACGTTTCTTGCCATGACCGCAAAAGCGACAAACCACCTCGGCATATGCCGGGTGGTTTGCATTTTGTTTCCTGGCGATTTCGTTGTTCAAATTTGTTTGTTTAAGCGTTTTTCATGCCGTCAATCAACACCCGAACCACTTCTGGACGGGAAAACTCCGGTGGCGGCATCGTTCCCTCGCGCAACATCTGTCTTACTTTTGTTCCTGACAGGATCACATGGTCTTCTTTGCCGTGCGGGCATGTTTTGTATGAAGCCATTCCCGCGCACTTCTTGCAATAAAAGCTGTGTTCAAAAAACAGTGGGGTGATTCCCAATTCGTCAGGGGTAAACCGGCTAAAGATTTTTTGCGCATCATAAGTGCCATAATAATCTCCTACCCCCGCATGGTCGCGGCCGACGATGAAGTGGGTACAACCGTAGTTTTTGCGAGCCATCGCATGGAAGATGGCCTCACGTGGCCCGGCGTAACGCATGGCTGCCGGAAATACACCCAACATCACCCGGTCGCGCGGGTAGTAGTGTTCCAAAATCACTTCATAACTTTTTAATCTCACATCAGCAGGGATATCATCCGACTTCGTCTGCCCTACCAGCGGATGCAAAAAGAGACCATCCACCGTTTCCAACGCCGCTTTTTGGATGTATTCATGCGCCCGGTGCACAGGGTTGCGCGTCTGAAAGCCGACAACTTTCCGCCAGCCCCGCTCTTCAAACATTTTTCTCGTATCGGCGGGGTCATACGCATACTTCGCAAAAATGCCTTGATCCAATCTTTCCAGGAGCGTGATTTCCCCGCCTAGATACACGTTTGACTGCGCGGCCAACCGGGCAACCCCAGGATGGTTGCGATCCACGGTCTGATACACTTTGCTCGCTTCCAACTCCGGATCCACTCTGTACACACTTTCCACGCGTACCACGGCCACAAGCGCTCCTGTTTCCGTCACCAGGGACACATACTCCGCTCGCTTAACTTCTGCCTCTTTCTCTTCCGGAACAGGCAAGGTAATAGGAATGCTCCATACCGTACCGTCAGCAAGCCGCATCTCGTCCCGAACGGTCTGATAATCCCGCTCATTGAGAAATCCTGTCAGCGGGGAAAACACGCCCGTTGCCAAGCAATGCAAGTCAGACAATGTCACTGCGCCGACCGATATGGAGGGAAACGCCGCCGCCCTTTCTAACCATTTCTCTTTTTCTGCTCCTGTTGCAACACGTTGCACCAATCGTCCTCCGTGAGGGGCGATCAATTCTGCCATGCTTTCGTCTCCCTTCACACCATCTTGATTCCTGTAACAAACTCCAAGTGCACCTGACCGAATGAAGCATGCATCGCACCCGCGCGCTTAAGGTGAGAAAAAAGGCATGAACCACATCGGTTCCACCAATTTCGCCGCCGCGAGTGACTTGCTGGAAAGCAAGATTGCCATAAACTGCGTCCCGCTGCCAAGCGATGTCAGACCCACCAACAAACCGCCTGGAACGCTTCCTTTGGCCAGGCGCCAACAATGCTCCAATCGACTGTCTTCCGGCGGAAATGCTGAAATCTCTCCACCACTTTGGTCACTGCTGCTTATATCAAGTCCGTCCCCACTGCCATCGTCGGTGAAAAGCCATACAGCAAGATGAGTAGCGGTGTCATCAGAAGCCCCCCACCCATTCCCGCCAAGCCCACAAGCAAACCGACGATGAATCCAGTGAAGGAGACTGTCAACATTACTCGCTTTGCGAGACGTGCAACCCGCATTCCGTTTTGGCAGACCCGGCCCATCTGCCCGCGCGCGGATCTTCACCCGGTTTCACTTGCCGGGTGCATGGCTGGCAACCAATACTCGGATACTGTTGGTCGTGTAATGGGTTGTACGGAATATCATGAGCGAAGATATAGTTCCACACCTGTTTTTCATTCCAAAAGGCCAAAGGATTCAATTTGACCATGCCAAAGGCTTTATCCCATTCAATTACTTCCGCATGCGCTCGCGTGGGCGACTGTTCGCGACGGATGCCGGTGATCCACCCTTGATAGCCGGTCAGGAATTTTCTCAGCGGCTCCACCTTGCGCAATTTGCAACACAAGTCGGGATCGCGTTTCCAAAGCTCAGCACCGTAGTGCTCCTGTTGTTCTTCCAACGTCAGTGCCGGCGCAACACGAATAAATTCTTTCCGGTAACGCTCGCTCAAGCGGTCGCGCACCTGATATGTCTCCGCAAAGTGCAAGTCAGTGTCCAAATAAAAAATATCTAGTTCAGGATTTACCTTCAGCGCCATATCCACCAGCGCCACATCCTCATAACCGAAACTACAAGCCAGCGTGATCGCTTTGACTCCAATCTCTTCTACGCCGAAACGGATGATTTCTTCCGGATGTTTCGTCCGCAACTCTTCTTGCAAACTCTTCAGCCGCGTTTCATCCAACACC
This sequence comes from Laceyella sacchari, assembly GCF_004343255.1. Classification (GTDB taxonomy): domain Bacteria; phylum Bacillota; class Bacilli; order Thermoactinomycetales; family Thermoactinomycetaceae; genus Laceyella; species Laceyella sacchari. The sequence goes on from NZ_SMDD01000003.1 coordinate 603,797, forward strand.
GCTTGTTGCAACAGCTGTTTTTCCATTTTCATTCCTCCTCACCCATTCCATATATGTCTGGTTGCACGGTTTGATCACATATCAGACCAATTTCAGCCGTTGGACGACAAGACGTAACCAGAACCCGGGCGAACTCTCTTTTTCTCTTCCAGTGTCCATTCCCTCACATCTGGTGTGGCTATGAGATAACGCTCCAATTCCTTTTCCGCATGGGTGAAAGCTTGCTCATCGCCCGTCGACAACACCACCACCGCATGGGTGTCACCGTTTTTCAGTTCAGCCTTCAACCGGTATAAGTACAATTCCTGGCTCATACTGACGGCACCACCCGTTCACAAATGCGATCCAGCTCTGCTTGGCACGCCTCTATGCCAACTCGCTCGATAAACTGTGTAAACCGTTCTCCGGCCTGTCTTTGTTCCTTATAGAACAGAACAAGCTCTTTCAGCACCGGAGCTACATGCTCTTTGGCCACACGCCCTTTGAGCGGAGTGTTGAACTTCCCTGCTCCGAACAGATGACCGCCGACGGAGATTTGGTAAGACTCGACCATCCCTTGGGCTGTTTTGCTTTTGCCACCCATCAAGCCGATGTCGGCGATTTGCTGTTGTCCGCAGGAGTTGGGGCATCCATTGACATGAATCCGGATCGGGGTATCCAATTCCACATGCTCATCCAGATACCGCGCCACTTCTCGCATCAACTCTTTCGTCTCTGTGAGCGCCAAGTTGCAAAACTCATTGCCGGTGCAGGACACGGCGTGGCCTTCAAACGGTTTTGGCGACGGGCTCAACCGCTTCAAGAGCGGCTCCTCGAGCAAGGCTGCTACCTTCTCATCAGGCACATCGGAGATGATAATGTTTTGCGTGTTGACTGTGCGCAATGTGCCCGAGCCATAACGATCAGCCAAATCAGCCAACGCTGTGAATTCTTCCGCCGAAGTCCGGCCGACCGGAATACTCAACCCCACATAGGAGAGGCCCGCTTGTTTTTGCGGATGCACTCCGGTGAAATATCCTGCATTCCAGCCAACGATCCGATCTTCCCCGCGCGTCGGGTAGGTGCCGATCTCGCCGGACAACACCTCCAAAAATTTCTCCGGGCCCCAGTCGGCAACCAAGAATTTCAGGCGGGAGCGGTGTCGTTTTTGTCGATATCCATAATCGCGGAACACTTTGGTCACACCCACGGCTACATCCACCACTTGCTCCGGTCGGACAAATATATCCAATTGTTGTGCCAAATGCGGACGGTTGGACAAGCCGCCGCCCACCCAAACATGGAATCCAACCACTTCTTCCCCATCTATTTCTTTGACTGCGGGAGTGAACGCAAGATCATTGATCTGCGCATGGGCAGGATTATAAATGCTTGCCGAAACCGAAATTTTGTACTTGCGCGGCAGGTTGGAAAACTCTCTGTTCAGCAAAAAAGTCTTCTCCAACTCAGCCACAATCGGCCGGGTATCAATCAATTCATTGGGATCGATGCCCGCCAGCGGATTGCCAATAATGGTCCGTGGGCAATCTCCACACGCTTCGTATGAATGGAGGCCTACTTCGCCTAAACGGTCGAACATCTCCGGCAGATTTTCCACCCGTAACCAATGGTATTGAATGGCCTGCCGCGTCGTCACATCGATCAAACCACGTCCGAACCGTTCAGAGAGCTCCGCGATGACTCTCGCTTGACGGCTGTTTAAGATGCCGGTGGGAATGCGAACCCGCATCATGAAGTAACCGTCAGATTTTGGGCGCTGTTGATATATGCCCGCCCATTTGAACAAGGCGAATTTCTCCTCCGGAATGGAGGCAAATCCCTGTTTGGCGTAAACTTCTCTGATCTCGTCGATGATGTCGAGCCCATCCTGTCTCAATTTCAATTGCTCTACTGAGTTTAGTTTGTCTGCTTGTTCAGCCCACTTCCATTCTACCGTCATGGCAGTCACTCCCTTTGCCCAATTTCCCCCGTGTTAACAGACAACCCACGCTTTCCTCCAGCGTCTGCTCATGCAAAACAGGTATTCCATATACATTAACTCGGAATTAAGTACACTGCTTTAAGAATAAAATAGATAACTAATACAGTCAATCATTTTTATTCAATTCTTACATCATAACCCAAGTTAGATGATCGGGTTTATTAAAATTTGACCGAACCTCCCTGTTGATACGATCCATTCATTTTCGATTGTAAGAAGCTTTTTTTCACCAATGTTCTGCCAACCCTTCCTCTTCACTTGTTCCGATTCACGGCAAACCCATTTATCGCAGAACGCTCATTTGATACACTTTAGTTTGTGGCCCGCCCACACGGAGCCGCCATGTAAAACACATTCCCCCGTGGGAATCAAGGAGGCGTTTTGCTATGGAATTGATCGTATATTTGGCTGGGCAGATTCACGATGATTGGCGGGAACAATTGCGTCAAGGCGCGCAAGCCCGCAACCTCCCCATCCGCTTCAAAGGGCCGCAAGAAAACCATGACCTCTCCGATGCAATCGGCGAACGCATCAAAGGAACGCAACCAAATGCTGTGTATCGCGACCATGTCGCTTCAGAAGTGAATAACCTGCGTACACGGGTTTGGATGCAAAAAGCCGACATTGTGATCGCACTGTTCGGTGAAAAATACCGGCAATGGAACACGGCCATGGATGCATCTATGGCTTTGGCTTTAAATAAGCCATTGATTCTCATCCGGCCAGAAAGTCTGCACCATCCGCTCAAAGAACTCGCCCAACGCGCGCAACTGGTCGTCGAGACCCCTGAACAAGCTTTGGACGCCTTGGCCTATCTCTTTGAAGAGTAAAGGACTCCGCTTTGTTGGAGTCCTTTCATCCACAGAAAAAACCAGGCGCCTTTCCGCCCGGCTTGCCATCGTTCCATTTCACACATTCCCCTATGCTTCCGCCAATCGCGCTGGTTGATCCTCAAATACCACATAATCCAAATTGATGTTTAAAAACATCATGTCCCGGCCAGAATTCTGTTCCCGGATCATGAAATAATCCCGGCCCACTTGGCGCAACACCCCCGAGAATGTCACATCCCGCCACTGTTGGCTACCATCATAAGTCAAAAACACCGTGATTCGTCTTCCCACATTGGCTTGCATCAAATCTTCCGAAAACCGCCGCTCCTGCCGCCGCTGCGACACATTGGCATCCATGCCCATAACATATGGATAAGACCAGTACATCTCCACCGCCTCCTAAAAACTGAATACTTTGGGGCAATCCGATTGGCTCGGTATATAAAAGCAATGGCTTTTATAACGCCCGGCGTTAACTTGGTTGAACCATCGGGCCGGGCATGCTCCCGGTGGCTCGAAAAACCACAAAGCATACCGTCCTGGGGTGAACCGCTGGCCGCGAACGACTTGTCGGGCCAGCCGGATGTCCTGTTGGCGCGCCGCTTGGTAGAAATAAGGCTTTTGCACTGCTTCAAACCCGCCCGGAGATTGAAACACCATGTCCTGGACCGAGCGTAGCCCCTCAAAATCGAGACAATCGGCCAACACCCGGTTCACGCCCACATTGCCCACATTCAACATACCAAGTTTCCCGTCTCCTTCTGCTTCCGCCCGCATCAACCGGGCCAACAACTTGACATCTTTTTCCCGCGCGTTGATGATGGCCATACCATCCCCCCTGAGGTAAAAATATGTGGCCCCTTGTCAAAAAAGAACATCAAATGTTTGGAAGCGGAGTCGACGGGTTCGGATTATCTCCCATCGTATGCCATCTGTCCGTTCACCACTGTGCACACCGTCTTCGCTTTGATCCATTCCTCCGCTGGGCACTGCAAAAGATCGCGGTCGTACACGGTGAGATCTGCCCAGCGCCCAACAGCGATCACGCCTCTCTCCTTTTCCATGCCTTCCGCGTAAGCGCTTCCCTGCGTAAACAAACGCAAAGCCGCAAGCGGTTGCAATTTCTGCTCAGGCAGATATCCAGGATGAGTAACTGGATCTTCCAGGCGTCGCCGGGTCACTGCCGCGTGCATTCCCAAGAGCGGATGCAAAGGCTCGATTGGAGCATCACTCCCTGCCGCGCAGGAAATTCCTGTTTCGAGCAACGTTTTCCATGCATAGGCATAAGCAATCCGTTGTTCTCCCACCCGCTCTAACACCCATGGAAAGTCGCTCGCTACAAAACGCGGTTGAATGTCCACCACCACATCCAGCCTTTGCAGGCGCGCAATCAGATCCGCCCGCAAAAATTGACCATGAATGAGGCGATGCCGTAGCTCTCCTGCCGGAGCGGGGACTTGCTCCATGGTCTCAATTACCCGGCGCGCCGCTTCATCACCAATCGCATGCACCGCGATGGGGCGTCCACAGGTAGCAGCACGGCGCGCCAAGTCCAGCAATTCCGCTTGCTCGTGGATCGCCACCCCGATTTGATTCGGATCATCGGTATAAGGTGCCGACATCAACGCGGTCCTTCCGCCAATCGAACCGTCGGCAAAAATTTTTACCGCCCCCAAGCGAACCCACGGATTTGGCACCAGCTCCGTTGGCTCCAGCTCATCGAGTTCAGCCAGATAAGGGTGATACAACAGATGATGCGTTCGAAACTTCACTCCCTCATCCACCAACTCGCGATAAATCCGCACCAACTCCCCGACATTTCCGATATACCGCAAATCTTCGCTGTGCCCGCCAGTTAATCCACAAGCCAACGCCTGTTTCATCGCTTGGCGAATCGCCTCTTTCTTTTCGTGGTAAGACGGGGTGGGTTGCGCAGCATAGAAAGGCTGGGAAGCTTGTTCATACACCCATCCGTTCAGCCGTCCGCTTCCGTCCCTCCCAAACATACCGCCTTCCGGTGGCGCCGTTGACTCTGTGATCCCCGCCACCCGGTAAGCAGCCGAATTGACGAGATGAGCATGCAAACAGACCCGGGCCAAAAGCACGGGATGGTGGGGGCTGGCTTCATCCAACTCTTCCAGTGTCGGTGCGCCGCCCTGCAAACGGTTTTCATCCAACCCCATGCCCAGAATCCATTCACCCTCTTTGCTGGTTACCACCCGCCGTTTGATTGCCTGCAATAACTCCGTTTTGCTCCGACACACACCCAGATCCAGCCATCGCAACCGTTGCCCAACCCCTGACAGGTGAAGATGGCTGTCGACGAACCCCGGATAAACATAGCCCCCTTGCAAATCTACCTTGTTTACTTGCGCCCGGCCATGATCGAGCAAAAGCTGTTCCGTCTCCCCCACCGCTACAATCCGCCCCTGCTCCACAACTACCGCTTCCGCCAATGGCTGGGACGGGTCCAATGTGATGATCCGTCCGTGATAATAGATCGTTTTCCCGTTCATGCCAGTCCTCTCCCCTGTCCTGATCTGATTGGAAACATTTTACGATATTACCCGAACATATATTTGCATATAATAAAACCAAACGCAAGCATATGTTCGCATAATGGAGTGACCCATATGGAATCAACGGTGCTTCTCATTGACATGCAATCTTTCTACGCCAGCATCGAAAAAGCCTTGCGGCCCGAGTTGCAACATCGCCCCCTGGTCGTCTCGGGTGACCCAGAGCGGCGAAGTGGCGTCATCCTCGCCGCTTGCCCGCTCGCCAAATCGTATGGCATCCAAAACGCTATCACCTTGCGGGAAGCGGAAGAGCGTTGCCCCCACTTGACCGTGGTTCGGCCGCGAATGTCTCTTTACCTGCAAACCTCCTTGCGGATTACAGAGATTTTGGGCCAATTTAGCGATCGGGTTGAACCGTATTCGATTGATGAGCAATTCCTTTCCATCAACGGTTGCCAAACATTATTCGGCTCCCCGATGGAAACGGCCCGCAAAATCCAACAAGAGATCGCCATCCAACTCGGTCTGTATGCCCGAATTGGCGTCGGCCCCAACAAAGTGCTCAGCAAAATGGCTTGCGACCACTTTGCCAAAAAGAACGAAAGCGGCTTGTTTGAACTGACCAAAGACAAGTTGGAAACCCATCTCTGGCCGTTGCCCGTTGAAAAAATGTTTGGTGTCGGCAAACGGATGGGACGCCACTTGCGCCGCATGGGAATCGCCACAATTGGCGACCTCGCCCGTTGCCCACTGGCTCGCCTGCGAAAACGGTGGGGAGTGAACGGGCATGTTCTGTGGATGACAGCCAACGGCATTGACCTATCACCCGTTCATCCTGACACGTTTCAAAAACAAAAAGCAATCGGGCATCAGATGACCTTGCCCCGTGACTATCGCACCGCGGAAGAAATCAGTGTCGTTTTATTGGAGTTGTGCGAGGAAGTGTGCCGGCGCGCGCGTCGGCAACGGCAAGTGGGGTGGACTGTCAGCGTCGGTTGCCGCAGAGCCGATTTCAACTTCCCCAGCGGCTTCCATCGGCAACGCACCATGCCGGAAGCAACCAATCACACGATGACTGTATTTAGCCATGCCCGGGAATTGTTCACCCGCTTTTGGGACGGCCAGCCGATCCGTTCCATCGGTGTAAGCCTGAGCCAGCTGTCCACTGATCAACCCATGCAACTCAGCTTATTTGAGAACAATGAGCAACAGTACCGTTTGGGCCATGTCATGGATGAAATCAACCAACGCTTCGGTCCTACTGCCATTTTGCGAGCCGCTTCGCTAACCCGCGCCGGGCAAGCTCTGGAACGGTCACAAAAAATAGGAGGGCATTACCGATGAATGAATCTTTGAATCGCCACAACATGCTGTGGGAAGGCAGCCGTATGTTTCTCCCAGAACACCGTGCGGCACTCTTGCAACGCAAACAGGACGAGGAAGCGTTCATTCCCCCTCAGTTGGATGAAGACCAGCTCGTCGAGATGAATCGCCTGCTGATGGAGGCGGTGGATGGCGACTTCCCTCTGCTCGTCCGTTATGTGAGCCGGCGCCGCCCCTGTGAATGGTGCGGCTTTGTGCAAAAAATCAATCCGCATGAGCGCTGGATTCGACTGGCCAATGGGCGGGAAACCACCACCATTCCCTTCTCCGACATCTACGGAATGGAAAAGGCTACGGACAGGGATGACGTATAAGGCCATGTGGCTCCGCTCAGAGGTTGAAGCCTTCTCAAGCAGCCGTCTGAACCTTGCCATCTTCTTCTGACCGCGCCTGCGCCCGAATAAACCACACAATTCCGACGATAGACAGCAATCCACCCACCAGTTGCGACCAAATGACCGCCTCATCAAGGAGCCACGCCGCCAACAAAACCGTTCCTACCGGTTCACCCAGTACGGCCATCTGAATCGTAACCGCTTTGGTAAACTTGAGCAACCAATTGAACAACAAGTGGCCAAAGACGGTCGGCACGGCGGCCAACAGGAAGAAGATGCCCCATTCTTCAGCTGGATAGGAAAACAGCGGGACACCGAAAACAACGTTATATCCGGCCAGCACCAAGGTGGCGACCACAAACACCACAAAACTGTAAACCGTCGAAGAGATGCGCTGGCGCAAATTTTGCCCCAATAGCATATGGATGGCAACAGCAACCGCGCCCAAAAACGACAAGACATCTCCCCACAGCGCCGTAAGGGTCCAAGTAAAATCACCGCCAACAACCAGCCCCGTGCCGACCAGCGCCAATCCCATTCCCCAAAACGCACGTGCCGGATACTTCTCCTTAAACATCAGAAAAGCTCCCGCCGCCACCAGGAGCGGGGTCAGATTCAAGAAAATCATTGCACTAGCCACTGAGGTGTAATGGAAGGATGACATCCAGAACAAGAAATGCAAGCTCAAAAAAAAGCCCGACAGCGACAGCCGAACCCAATCCTTACCCGTCAGGCCAGTCAGCCCGGCACGCTCCCGCCAGACCCATGGCAACATGAGCAACGCAGTCAGCGACAAACGATGCGTGGCCAACACGCTGGCAGGCGCAGACGACCACTTGATGAAAATACCGGAAAAAGAGAATGCCACCACTCCCAATGCGAGTAACAAAAACACACCGGCACGCGATGGATTCATCGTTTCACCTCCCTTTGGCATCATATTCTGATTTTAAGGCAAAACCATGCCGATGTCTCCACTCCCTCAACGAAAAAAGGGCCGCATCCTACCCCATGGATGCAACCCTCTCACACGCTTCTATTTCCCTCGTTTCAACCGATCGCGTTCTCGCACCAGCTCCTGAAAACGCCGTTCCAGCTCAGCTCGCTCCGCCTCTGGTAACGGGAAACCGAGTCGCCCCAGCACTTCCGCCAATGCCGTTTCAACCCGCAACAAGGACTCAGCCGACTGTTGGGGCTGAGAGGCGACTGTTCGGGTCAAGCTTCGCTCATACTCCGCAAACGTTCCCTGGAAATAAACGGCGCGCTGATCATCAATGATAATCAAGCGGTCAGCCACCTCCCGGAGCAAATGACGGTCATGCGAAGCGAACAGCAACGTTCCCGGATAACTTTTAAGCACCCGTTCCAACTCCTCGCGCGCAAACAGATCCAAGAAATTGGTCGGTTCATCCAACACCAACACATTGGACTCGCTCAAAAACACTTTGGCCAGCGCCGCCTTCACCCGCTCGCCGCCGCTGAGCACGCTCACCGGCTTGTGCACCTCCTCACGGCGAAACAACAGCCGAGCAAGTACCGTGCGGATCATGGTCTCATCATACCGGCTGGATATCCGCACATTCTCCAAAATCGATTTTCTTTCATCCAACACATTGAGTTGTTGCTGGAAAAAACCGATTTTCGCCGCCGAGGCCCAGGCAACCCTAGGCGCGCGGGAAACCAGCAACTGAAGCAATGTCGATTTGCCCGCACCATTGGCACCAATCACGCCCACCTTCGCTCCCGTCGGAATCGCACACCGTAACGGTGCAAACAGGCCTGGTTTGCCGACTTGCTCCAGTCGCAACACCACCTTGCTTCCGATGGGATGGTGATGGCTGGCATCAAATTGCACATGCGGCAACTCGCGCGGCTTTTCTTTCTCTTCCAAGCGGGCCAACCGCGATTCGAGCGCTTTCGCGCGTCCCGCCACTTTTCCCTGCTTCGTCCCTCGATAATCTTTTCCCATACGTGCTTCGGACACGCTCATCCCCTTCGGCGGCTTCATCATCCTCCGCGACCGTTCTTTCACTTCACGAATCGCCGCTTGCAACCGTTTTTTCTCGGCCACGTACTGATTATACTCCGCTTGGGCAAAGGCGCGACGCTGTTCCTTTTCTTCGCGGTAAAAGGAGTAGTTGCCCGGATACAGTGTGCACACTCCCTGTTCAATCTCCAGAATCTTACCGCAAACCGCATCCAACAGCGCCCGGTCATGTGAGATCAGCAGGACGGCACGGTCTGTCGACCGCAACTCTTTCTCCAGCCACTTGACCCCGGCCAAATCGAGGTGAGAAGTCGGCTCATCCGCTAACAAAAGCGAGGCTTGCTTTGAAAAGGCCCGTTTAATCTGCTCGCGCACCTGTTCACCCCCGCTCAGCGGCATTTCGCTGTCGCTGACCAGTTGTTTGATCCAGGCCACCGAACCGTGCCGCACAATCCGTCCTTCGTCGGCGGGCTCTTCCCCGGCCAATGTGCGCAAAAGCGTCGTTTTGCCAGCGCCGTTCAAACCGACGATGCCGATTTTTTCACCGGCTTGTACCTTCAATTCATCCAATGAGAATAACAACCGCTCACCCAACCACTTATTCACATTTGCCGCTTCTAGCAAAAACAAAAAAAATCCTCCCTTCGTTCTCAGAGAGGATTCATGCCATATCCGTTTAACGGCATACACGAAAAGCCCATCACTTGACAGGTATAAACCAGCCAAGCAACGCGCCAGTGATGCTCGTGCAATAACGAAAAATGGACAGACGAATCCCGCTCCGAAAACACTGAGTAATTGATTCCTCAATGATTGGTTTCGATTAGCGAGATACATTGTCCATTGTTCGCATACCGTTCCTTTCCTTCAATTTGTCATTTATTATAACCCTCCCAAACGCACTCGGTCAACGAACTGCAAGACGATCGGGCAAAAGGCAAACCTTACCGAAGCAAAAACGGTAAAAAACAATGCGCCCAGGAGTTTCAAGGCTAAAGCGTCAACCGCAACACCTTGAGAGACCCATCTTCGCGCTCAACTTGAAAGCTGAGCCGCTCGTATAAGCCGAGCACCGGGTTATCCTTATGCACGGCAACCGAAAGTGCCTGAAAGCCCTCCATGCGGGCTTGATTAACCAACCGGGTAATCAGGTAGCGCCCAATCCCTTGATTGCGATACTCTGGCGAAACAGCGGCAATCAGCTCTGGCGTCTTCTCATCAAGAAAAGCGAGCCCCGGGCGGTCTTGTGTGAATTGGCGGAACCATACTGCACCAATCGGCTTTTTTTCTTTCTTTAATAAAACGATAAAGCCGATATCCACCCGTTTTCCCCAATCTGCGAGATAATGATCCATCATTTGTTCACGTTCGTTTCCATAAAACTCCATCGCCAACTCCAAGAATTCCTTTAACACAGGTGCATCAGCAGGTTTAATCGTGCGAAAAACGAGTTCCATGTCATGTTCATCCCTTTCATGTCATTGCACCAAACCACTAGAATATTAAATGATTTTATTCGACTTTTATATAGATTAACCCTGCTAAACATTTATAAAATGTAGAAAAATACCCAATCATCAATTTCAATGCACCTGTCTTTGCATCCGCTGCCCTAAGGGCTCTTCTCCGGAATTCACTAAAAGGCGTGCGACAACCAGTGTGACGGCGATCGCAGCCAGCAATCGGATCAACAACAGGTAAATGACCGGAATTCCAAGTGGGACAAAAATCAAGGTATCCTCAACGACCGCATGACAAGCGGCCAAAAAAATCATAATCAATGTCATATCACGCTTGGAAAAATTGCGCTCTTCCGCCTCTTGAATGATAAGACCCGCCCCCAGAAACAAGCCAGCAAACAACCCCGTGGCCATCGCAATCGCTCCATGCCCGGAAATCGACAAAGGTTTGAGCAGCGGCATAATCCACTGCGCCACCCGATCCAGAAAACCGACATCCTTGAGGGCCTGCAAAACGACCATCAACGGCAGCACAATCACCACCAGTTGCAATACACCTTCGGCCGATGCGTAGAGGGCCGTCAGCAAGATATCCACCCAGCCGTCGGCACGGGCATGCTCAACTGGCGCCAACACTCCTTGTGTGATCGGTTCTCCGCCACCGGCCCACGTCCAGTTGATGATCAAGGCCGAGACCACTGCCAGTCCCATCCGCACAGTGATCACGGCCCATGTCGCCACACCCACCCGGCGACAAACCGCCGATTCGATAAACATGTTGTGTGAGAAGCTAAGCATGACCGCCAAGATAAACGCTTGCTTCACCGTCAAGTCAACCGCCTGCATAGCCCCTAATGCGGCATAAAGATTTAACACATTGCCCAACACCAGCGGAATCGCCGCTTCCCCACCCAATCCAAACACAGACATAAAGGGAGCAATGCGTTCCGTCACCCATTCCAACACGGGCGTCTGCTTAGCCACCTGAATGACAAATGCAATGGGAAGAACGATTTTGCTCAACTCCCACGATGTTTTAAGGCCAGCGCGCATCCCCTTCTTCCAATCCACGCTACGGTTCATCTTCTCCCACCCGCTCTTTCTGTTTTGCTATTCATTTATGTCTGCACCAATTCACACACGGCTTCCACATGCGCTGTCTGCGGAAACATATCAAACGGTTCAATCCCTGCAACCCGATACCCGCTCTTCAACAACTGCGCACAATCTTTGGCCAACGTCGCTGGATTGCAAGAAACATATACCAAGCGCGGCACCTTTGTCCGCATCAGAGCCTGCAACAGAGGCTGTCCCAATCCGGTCCGCGGCGGATCTACCACGATAACATCTGGCTGCAACCCTTCTTTGATCCACTTGGGCAAAAGCGTTTCTGCCGCACCCACGTAATATTCGGCATGGGCGATACCATTCAACTTGGCGTTCTCCTTGGCATCGGCAACAGCTTCAGGTACTGTATCCATGCCGATGACACGCTTCGCTCCAGACGCCAACCACAAGCCGATGGTTCCTGCTCCGCAATAGGCGTCAATCACAGTTTCTGTCCCTGTCAGGCGAGCTGCTCGTTTGACCGCGTCATACAGCCGGACGGTCTGGACGGGATTGAGCTGAAAGAAGGCCCGGGCAGATAACGCAAACGTCAACTCTCCCAATCGCTCAATCAGCTTCTCATTCCCCCACAACAGCCGGGACTCTTCTCCAAATACAAGCGAAGTTTTATCTGGATTGTAGTTCAGCACTACGCTTTTCACTTGAGGTAGCCTTCGGGTCACTTCACGCACAAAAGCTTCTTCTTCGGGAAATGATTTTGTCCGGGTGACCAACACCAACTGGATTTCTTCCGTGGCGAAAGCAATCCGCCCCACCAAATGCCTGAGTGTGCCGCGATGTTTCCGCTCATCATAGATATCCACCCCCAACTCCTCCACCAGTCGCTTGGCTTTATAAAGGGCTTCGTTCAGCTTAGGGTGTTGCACCATGCATGCACTCGCATCAACCAATTGGTGAGAAGCGGCGGAAAACATGCCCATAGAGACTTGACCGCCCACGCGCCGTAAAGGAAATTGCGCCTTGTTGCGATACGACCACGGTTCATCCATGGTGACAGTCTCGCCGATCGGCACATCTCGCAAACCAGCGTACCTGGCGAAACTCTCGGCAACCAACTCCCGCTTCAAGCGCTTCTGCATCCGGCGGTCAATGTGCTGCAATTGGCACCCACCGCACTCCCGATACACCGGACACGGCGGTTCCACCCGATAAGCTGATTTTTTCTTCACTTTCAGCAATTGGGCTTTGGCAAATTTGGGTTCCACTTGTACCACACGGGCAACCACGATTTCACCCGGTACAGCGCCTTCCACAAAAACGACTTGCTTTTGGTAGTGGCCTATACCCTCGCCATTGATGCCGATGCGGCGGATGGGAAGCTGGATCACCTCTCCCCGCTTCAAGCGAATCTGTTTTGCTTGCTTGGTTGACTTGTTCATCTGCCGTTTTCCTTTCCTTAATAAATGCGCTTATCCTATTGTACCCGAAACAATTTGAAAACGCAGGTCTGACGGGCAGGTGATTCCAAAAAAAGACGGCCATTGGTGGCCGCCGGAATAAAGAAAAAACCAAAAGCTTTAAACAGCAGGAGCCTTCTGCCTGTTCACTGGCCGCCCGCCGCTTTAGCCAACGGCACTGCCTTGGAGCTCCATGGAACCCCTCCGCCCACAACGGGACGGTTTGCATGCCAAGTCACTGCCAAGCTCCGCTCACGCAACAAACAATCCGCTTGCCCTTGCTTCCATCCGTTGGCGATCAACGCTAACCACGTTGTTTCTCCCTCTTGCGTCGCCTTCCATGCCTGTACCGGTAGACCTGCCCGCTCCAGGTGCCCGACCACTTGGGCAGCCGATGCTTGCACGGACGGATAAGACAAGAGATGAAAGCGTGAACCATCTCCATCCGCACTCTCCAATAACAATGCGCGGGGAGCCGCTTTGCCGGCGGTCTGTCCCGTCAACCGCCACAAGTTGCACAAATCCTCCACCACAGCGCTGGCAGTCGGCTTCTCACCCGCCCCCTGGCCGATCAGCGTAAGGTCCTGAACAAAGTCTCCCTCTACATGCACAGCATTGTACACATCGTTCACATTGGACAAGGGATGGGACAACGGCAACAAGGTAGGGGATACCGAGCAGGACACTGGGCCGTTTTCACCGTATTGTTCAGCGGAAGCAAGCAATTTAACCGCAAAGCCAAGCTGATCGGCCAACTCCAATTCGATCGGGGAGATCTGTGTGATGCCCACCCGCTGAATCTGATCGACAGGCACATGCACATCAAAAGCGAGGCGCGAGAGAATCGACAGTTTATGAGCAGCATCGATTCCCTCAACATCTGCCGTCGGGTCCGCTTCAGCATATCCCTTTTGCTGCGCTTCTATCAATATGTCCTCATACGTACGACCTTCGTCCTTCATTTTGGTTAGAATGAAGTTGGTTGTACCATTTAATATGCCAGAAACTTTGCATATGCGATTGGCCTTCAGGAAATGGGAAACCGTGCCGATAATCGGAATTCCACCGCCCACACTGGCTTCATAAGCCAACTTCACACCAAACTGCTTTGCCCATGCGCGCAATTCTTCCCCATGGCGGGCCAACAACTCCTTGTTGGCGGACACAACGTGACAACCGTTTTCCATTGCCCGCCGCAAATAATCACGGGTCGGTTCGACGCCTCCCATCACTTCGATAACTACATCTACCTCGCGGGCCAGCACTTCGTCAAAACAGTTGGTCAACAACGATTGCGTTCCTTCCACTTGGCGTTCTTTGTTGATATCGCGCACCAAGATGGCCTCCACCGTTACCCACATGCCCGTGCGCCGGGCGATCACGTCTTGGTTGCTTTGAATCATCTTCCACACGCCGGTGCCTACCGTACCCAAGCCCAACAGTGCCACTCGCACCTGTTCCATCCCAATCCCTCCAAATGATTGTGTTTGAATATAGAAAAAACCCTCTTCTAGATAAGAAGAGGGTTTTTGCACACGACGAAACCATTCTTCTTATCTCTCAGTGCAACATGGGCACTGCAGGATTTGGCACCTTCCGGTAAGGATATACCGAGGTTGCCGGGCTTCATCGGGCCAGTCCCTCCGCCACTCTGGATAAGAAAGTCGTACAACCGATATCGTTTTTCCAATATTTTAATTTATTATGGGCTAACCGAGGATACTTGTCAATTATTAAAAAGAAAATGTCATTCCACAATCGTGTTGCGCAACAATCCCAAGCGGTCGATCTCCAATTCTACCACATCTCCTGGTTGGAGATAAGGGTGGACTTCCTCACCCAACTCCAACAAGCAACCTGTGCCCACCGTGCCTGATCCGATCACGTCTCCTGGTACCAATTCACACTCAGCAGACGCCCGTTCAATCATTTGCGCGAAGGTCCAATGCAACTCTTTGGTATTCCCTTTGGATAGCTCACGGCCATTAACACGCGCGCGCATCGTAAGCGACCAGTGCTCTCCATCGCGACAATCTTCCAATTCATCTGTCGTCACCAACCAGGGGCCAAGCGAAGTAGCGAAGTCTTTCCCTTTCGCCGGCCCAAGCCCGACCGCCACCTCTTGCAGTTGGGCGTCGCGAGCACTCCAATCATTCATAATCATGAAGCCTGCGATATGGGCAAGAGCCTCTTCGCGCTTGATGTTCTTACCCCTTTTGCCGATGACACAGGCAATCTCCAATTCATAGTCCAGCTGATTGGTGTACGCCGGTTTTTTCACAGGCGCTTCTGGGCCAATCACTGCTTGATGGTTGGAAAAATAAAAAACGGGGATTTCATACCACTGCGGTACCATGTCCAATCCCCGCTTTTGGCGGCATGTCCGCACATGTTCTTCAAAGGCGTAGAAATCGCGCAGGCTACTCGGTGTCGCAATCGGCGCAAATAAATCCACTTCGGCCAGAGCCAATGCCACCGGTTCCCCTTCCACTTGCAAGCGCAACCAATCTCTCTGCCCCAATGCTTGATCCAGTTGTTGCAGAAAGTCGCGTTCCTGTTCACCCCGTTGCAAATACGTAAGCATGTCGGTGGCGAGACGGTAAGGAAAGACGAGGTTTTGCTCCAACTCCATGCACTGCTGTGCCAGCCCGACATCGATCACATGCCCGTCCCGCACCCAGCCCAAACGGGCCAGCATCCCATCTTGTGATTGAATATTGAGTTCATCCACTTTAACCATATAAGTAACCAACTTCATCCACTTTCCCTCCCCTCCTTTTTACAATATTCCAACTTTGAATCGTTTAGCAAGCGGCGAAATGATTCATCCTACGGCGCATAAAAAAACAGACTTCATTACAAAGTCTGTAAAATGGGAGCTTTGGCATTGCATGTCTCTTTGACGATTCTCTGACACGCGTCTGATGACATCAGTACCTCAAACCGTTCGCGCATCCGCCCCAATTGCAACGGTGAATCGAGCAGTTTGGAGACTTGCAGGCGAATGGTTGACGGACGCGTAATCATGGCGACGCGATGATGCAAGAGATATTGCTGATTAGCTTCTTCCTGACCCGGGAAAGCTTCAAACAACAGCATCGGCAACTGTTTAGCAATAGCCTCGGTGATGGTCACCCCACCCGGCTTGGTGATCAAAAGGTCGGCGGCGGACATCCATAAGGGTACATCGGTGCGATACCCCTCAATCCGTATGTGCGGTGCAACAAACTGTTGAGTCAGCCGCTCAAACAACCCCCGATTCTTCCCTGTCAGCACCACCAACTGCAAATGGTCCAACTCTTGCAATTCGCCCACAACTTGTTCCAACGGTCCCAGGCCAGTGCCTCCGCCCATGACGAGCACCACCGGGCGCACGGGGGACAACCCCAACCGGCGGCACGCCTCTTGCTTGGATACATGCTCATAAAATGTGGGATTGACCGGAATGCCGGTCTCAATCAATGACAACCCGGTTTGCCACTGTATCCGCTCAAACTGATGCCAATTAGGCAATTTTTTGGGCACGCACAACACATGGGGCACGCGAGCGAGCCAAATGGGATGCAACTCATAATCCGTCACCACCCCAACCGTCGGGATCTCTTCGTAGATGTCCGGACACATGAGCAATCCGAAAGGATGGGTGGTCACAATTTTGGTTGGCTCCGTCACGCGAATCAGCTGATTCAACCTTTTGCGAATGGACCAGCCCATCTTTTCAATCACTTCACTAGAAACGTACCGAATGACTTTGTTATGGTGAGTCCAATCATATAAATAATAGTATAAGGTCGGAAACTTACTTAGCATGCCGTGGTATCCGGACTGCAACAGGGGATGAAAACTGTTTGGAATGAGTTGCAGCAGATCAACGACTTCCGCGGTGACGTTCGGTTGTTTATTAAACTCGCACGCCAACGCTTTGGCGGCGGAGTTGTGGCCTGTCCCAAATCCCATTGTAAGCAAGAGTATGCGTTCGATGGCACTCCCCTCCTTAACCCGTCTTCCCCATTATAGCGCGCTCATTTAGCGCATATATATGAATCTGTTGATTTCTATACTAATCTTAACTAACCGTTCATACCGATTTGCCCTCATTTTCGGTTGTGAGCCAACGAGGCCTCAGCCATGCGCACCAGTTCTTTCACCATGCTTCCTCCGATGACTCCGCCGATCTTGCCGGCGTCTTCAGCCTTCAGCTCTCCGTTCCCACGCTCCTGAAACGGAATGCCTAATTGCTTGGCTACTTCCATACTTACGTCATCTGGGCTTGCGATATGCTTGCCCAACGCCTTGCCCATCACATTCTTCTTAAGCATATCCATTCCCTGTCTGGCTGCGGGATGGAGCAACCGGTTTTTTCTTTTGCGCGCCATCACATCCCCTCCTTGTTGGATAGTCTGCGACAACACTTCAGCAAATATAAGGGGTGAACTTTTTTTATTCTACACTTTTTGTTTACAGGGCGCAAAAGCGCACACTCCGCCCCGGCATGCCCCGCCAGAGCAAAAAAAGCGCAACCCATAACGGGTTGCGCTTCCCGATTATCCGCGCGCGGCGAGATAACGTTTGTTTACTTCTTCCCAGTTGACCACATTCCAGAAAGCCTCGATGTAAGCCGGGCGCTTGTTTTGGTATTTGAGGTAGTAAGCGTGCTCCCATACGTCCAGGCCTAAGATTGGTGTAGCCCCTTCCATCAGCGGGCTGTCTTGGTTAGGGGTGCTGGTCACAGCCAACTTGCCGTCTTTCACAACCAACCAAGCCCAACCGCTACCGAAGCGCTTGGTCGCCGCATCGGTGAATTGTTTCTTGAAGCTGTCGAAATCGCCAAATGTATCTTTGATCGCTTGAGCCACTTCGCCAGTTGGTTCACCGCCGCCATTTGGGCTCAAGATTTCCCAGAACAGGCTGTGGTTAGCGTGGCCACCACCATTGTTACGAACAGCGGTGCGCACGTTCTCTGGCAGTGCATCCAGGTTGGCAATCAACGCTTCTACGGAAGTAGCGCTCACTTCCACTCCTTCCAGAGCGGCGTTCAAGTTGTTCACATATGTGGCATGATGGCGGTCATGGTGAATTTCCATGGTTTGCGCGTCAATATGCGGCTCCAAAGCATCAAAAGCGTAAGGCAATGCGGGCAATTCGAATTTCGCCATTCCAGAACCCTCCTATGTAATATGTCCACACTCCTATTCCCCAAGATGGGGAGAAGAGCTGCTATCATGATTGCGTCTCAATTTTTATTATGCAAAAAATCGGTGATGTTAGTCAACGAACTCACCCAAAAACTTATTTTTCTTAAGTGAACACCTTCATCAATTCAGTCACATCGTCCAGAATGTAATCCGCCCTCAGCTGCTCAAACTTAGCCCGCGCCGCCTTCCCAGTCAAACCTGTCAAAGTGGCCGCAAAAGCGCAACCCATTTTTCTGGCTGCCAAAAAGTCGGCGACGGAATCCCCCACGATCAAGATCTCAGCACCCTCTGCCAGCGGCAAAGCGCAATCGAGACACGCTTCTATGGAGGACGACGCCCCCAAGAGAGCCTTAATATACGTATATGGTTCGGGTTTGCCGAGCGGCGCCTTTTCAGGATAGGCTTCCTCTGCAGCGATCACGTCTGATGCCGTGGCGATGTGCGACTTATCGAACAATCCGAATAGCCCCAGCTGTTTTAGCGGCACTGCCGTTTCTTCAAAGGTGCGCCCGGTTCCGATGCCCACGGTAATCCCTTTCTCTTTGAGCAGCTTGAGCATCTCCCCCATCCGTTCAGGGGCGACAATGGGAATTTCCTGTTGCAAAAAGCCTACTTTTCCGGGCATGCGCACATCGACACCTTCGCTTTTTCGGTACAATTCATCCCCCAGATACCACTCCTGATAAACGGAGTAACAGCATTCCCACAAGGCGCTGTTTCGTGAAAACTGCTTCACTTCTACGTCAAACCAATCAGAGGCTAACGTGTTGAAATAGGTGAGCAAAGCCATCTTGTCCAACTGCTCTTGCCCTGCAAAAAGATCCGGGAACCGGGTGAACTCTGGTGCGAATCCATTCTTATCTTTTCCTGCCCACTGCTGGATTCCGGCAAGCGCTTCCTCCGTGATCGGCTGGCTGACAAACGCCTTCACTTCCGTCGGATGCGTTGGATACAGATGTTTCAACAACAAAAGCAGTTGGCCCGCAAAAGCGAGATATACCATGTCCCAATTGGAATTAAGCCCCCGCGTCTTCATCCAATCCAAAACCCGATTGCGGTCGAACACCCGGTCCCGGATCAGCCGAATGGCGGATTCTTCCGGTTGAACATCATGCTCCGCTTGCGGCAACGCAAGGAAGTGGGGGGCATGCAACAATTCCCACACTGACAGAGCCGAAGCATCAAAACACCGCTCTTCACTCAAAAACACACCATCCACATCAAACAAAACCGTCTTATACACCGCAAAACCCTCCCCCAAAGTGATGGCATTCGCTTTTGCCTTGCCGTTTGTTATGAGATTGATGTTACCATTAACCCGCCGCCGACTTCTAGCCTTTATCGCATTAATTCTTTATTAAAATGATGTCACTCGCCATCAATCCCCTACCCACCGGCACAATGCAGGCATCCCAATCTGGCAGGTAGAAGGCAAGTTAATGATCTTACGATTATTTTTAAATATTTTTGATTATATAGTCTTCACAGGGAATTTGACATGAAGTATGATCGAAATAGAGGCATTTGTCAAATTTTGCCCGTCGCCAAAGGCTTTTTACTTAAAGGGAGGGGGACATATTGTTCCATAGAAAGATACTTTTGAACATGGGCTTGATTGCCATCATCGCCTTAATGGCCACATTGATCATTCCACAACACAGCTTCGCGGCTTCAACTGACTACAAAATCGAAATTAACAAAAAAACGAACAAACTCTACTTATACAAAAATGACAAAGTGAGCAAGGTGTACCCCGTGGCAACTGGGCGAACCAGCCAACTCACACCTGAAGGCACTTGGCCCATAGTAGTCAAAATCAACAAGCCAGGCTGGAAAAACATTCCTGGCGGCCATCCCGACAATCCGCTCGGGGAGCGTTGGAATGGCATCAGCGTCCGCGGCGACAACGGCCGCACCTATGGCATTCACGGGACAAACAATCCTCAATCCATTGGCAAACATGCCTCCAGCGGTTGCGTCCGGATGCACAACAAAGACGTGATTGAATTGTATAACACCATTTATGAAGGAACTCCGGTTTGGATTCACTCCGGAACCAGCAACAACCAATGGCGTGGGGACAGCCGCGTCGGACTCAAACCCAAATCAGGGACAGCCACGATCACGGGTAGCAATGTCAACGCCCGTACAGGCCCATCAACCGGTTCCTTCGTCATTCAAACCCTGGCAAAAGGCACCCGCTTGACGGTCACCGGCATTTCCGGCGATTGGTATCAAGTGAAATTGCCCAATGGGCGCCTCGCATTTGTGTACAGTCCCTATGTAAAGTATGAGGCCAAGGGGAGCGACCAATCCCCGACATCCGGCATCCAACCGGCTACCGGGCAAGTGACGGTGACGGCTTCGGTCGCCAATGTCCGTTCCGCTCCAAGCCTGTCCGCTTCCATTGTCACCAAAGCGAAAAAAGGTACCAAATTTACTTTGACTGGAGCTAGCAAGGAATGGTTCCGCATCAAATTGGCTAATGGCAACACCGCATATCTGCACTACACGGTGGCCACCCGAAGCACAGCCTCCACTTCCACCGTAAAAGTGAGTGTCAATCTCGCCAATATCCGCGCCACGCCTTCTACTACCGGCAAGGTACTGCAACGCGTGGCCAAGGGCACGACACTGACCAAGACGGGCATGTCGGGAGAGTGGGTACAAATCCGGCTGAAAAGCGGAAGCACGGCATACATCCATCGTTCTTGTGTTTCCTGAAAGTGCATATCCGCGACGGTCTTTCATGGCGCTTACGGGCGCCATATTTTGTTAATCAATAATTCATATTTTAGCTAAAATATACTCCCCCGTTCGCTTCCTTTTCCTTGTATAGTAAAAAAGACACGCCTGCAAATGGCTTGTCCTCATGAACACATGAAGGGGAAGCCGTCTGTTCGCATTTAGAGAAGAGAGCAAATCACAAATACATTGAAAAACATAAACAAAGAGAGGTGAAACCCACCTGCTCGTCATCTGGCCCGCAGGTGGGAAGAGTTACGGGTAGACATCTGAAATGGTTCGTCCCCACACTTGTTGCCATCGCCGTCGTGTTCGGGTTCTACTACACGACGTCTGGGGCCGCACCCAATTACCAAGTAGAGATCGACAAAACCAACAATAAGTTGCATTTGTATAAAGACGGTGAATTGAAAAAAACCTATCCGGTCGCTACCGGGCGGACGGAAGAACTCACACCTGAAGGCACATTCACCATGGTCGTGAAGATCAACAAGCCGGGTTGGAAAAACATTCCTGGCGGCGACCCAAACAATCCCCTCGGGGAAAAATGGATGGGTCTGAGCGTCAACGGCGACAATGGCCGCACTTACGGCATTCACGGCACCAACAAGCCTGAGTCTATCGGCACGCACGCTTCCAGTGGTTGTGTGCGCATGAAAAAAGAAGACTTGATTGAATTGTACAATACCATCCCTGAAGGAACGCCGGTATGGATTCACAAAGGCGCTTCCAACGGCAAATGGTCAGGCGACCCCTCGTTCGCTGTACAACCAACTGAAGGGAAAGTGAAAGTCACCGTCAATTTGGCCAATGTACGTACCGGTCCATCGATTGGTGCCTTTATCATCCAACAGGAGAAAACAGGTATCGTCTTGGAATTGACCGGCTTCGTCAAAGATTGGTACCAAGTAAAACTGGAAAACGGGAAGATTGGTTTCATCCACAACTCGACCGTCACCAAAGTTTCCGGTCAACCAAGCGACACACCAACTTCCTCGTTTGTCTCCAAAAGCGGAACCGTGGTCACCACTGAAAACGTGGTCAACATTCGTTCCAACCCTTCACTGAGTGCACCGATCGTGCAAAAAGTGAAACAAGGAACCAAAATCGCGCTGACCGGTGAGAACAAAGATTGGTTCCGGGTTCAACTGACAACAGGCTACACAGCGTATGTCCATAAATCGGTCTCCAAAATCTCCGCAACAGCACCGGTGCAAAAGCAAATGGTGACCGTAACGGTGAACTTGGCCAACATTCGCAACGCCCCTTCACAAAAAGCAACCATTATCATGCGAGTGGCCAAAGGCACCAAACTGGAACGCACAGGCACAAACGGCGAATGGTTTATTGTGAAGTTAAAAGACGGACGCACTGGATTTATTCACAATTCCGTCGCCAAATAACTGTTCCCCTTCATATAACAAAGGAGCCCATGATCGGGCTCCTTTTCGTTTTTCTGCAAAGCAAGAGGTGATTTTGTATTCCCTCTTTATTAAATTGCCAACATCCGATCCAACGCCACTTTGGACCAATGCTTGGTTTCATCATCCACTTTGATCACATGAATGGGACGACCTTCCAAGACGCTGTCCAACGCCCACAAAAGATGAGGACGGTCGATGCGGTTCATGGTGAGGCAAGGGCACATCGTCGTGCTTAACAGCACCACTTTTTTGTCCGGATTCTCATTGGCCAACCGTTGCACCAAATTGACTTCCGTTCCCACAGCCCATTTGCTCCCCGCTGGAGACGCTTCAATCGTTTTGATGATGTACTCCGTCGATCCGGAGTCATCAGCCATTTGCACCACATCAAACGAACATTCCGGATGCACGATCACTTTCATCTCCGGGTCCCGCTCACGAATGCGTTTAATTTGCTCAACCGTAAATTTCTGATGCACAGAGCAGTGACCCTTCCACAAAATCATCAATGTTTGCTCCAAATCGCCTTTTACTTCTTCAAATTCTTCCGTTTGCGGGTTCCAAACCACCATCTGCTCCAACGGGATGCCCATCGCATATGCCGTGTTACGGCCCAGATGTTGGTCAGGCAAGAAGAGAATTCGCTTTTTCTGGCTGAAAGCCCACTCCAGCACCTTGTGGGCATTGGAAGAAGTACATGTGGTTCCACCATGTTTGCCGACAAACGCCTTAATCGCAGCAGTGGAGTTAACATATGTCAGCGGAATGATCGTGTCGCCGAACCGTTCTTGCAGGATCTCCCACGCCTCTTCCAGGTCTTCAATGTCAGCCATATCGGCCATCGAACATCCCGCCCGCAAATCGGGCAAAATGACGATTTGATGATCTTGAGCCAATGTGTCAGCCGTCTCGGCCATAAAATGTACTCCACAGAAAATGATGGTTTTGGCTTCTTTCTGCTCCGCGCCGATCCGCGCCAACTTCAACGAATCTCCACGGTAATCAGCAAACTTGATCACATCATCCCGTTGATAATGATGGCCCAAAATCACGAGATCCCGCCCCAGTTGTTGCTTAGCGCGAGCGATGCGTTCATCCAGCTCCTGGCTGGACATGTTGCGGTAAACTTCGGGCAACTCCGCGTCCAAATAGGTGAGCGTGTCAATAGACATTATTCATCCCCCTTTTCATCTTCAAAATCCAAACTGATATCCAGTGAAGAGACAGAGTGTGTGAGCCAGCCCAAAGACACCGCATCCACCCCGGTCTCCGCAATCGGGCGGATCGTCTCGGGAGTGATGCCTCCTGACGCTTCCGTCCACACGCGGCCATCAATCAACTTCACTGCCTGGCGCATAGTATCCAGATCCATATTGTCCAACAAGATCGCATCAACATCGAACGCCAATATCTGTTTCACTTGCTCCAGTGTGTCGGCCTCTACTTCAATTTGCACCATGTGCCCAACCCGTTCGCGTACACGCTTGATGGCTTCTTCCAAACTTCCGGCCATGGCGATGTGGTTATCCTTGATCATCACCCCGTGGCTCAAACCATAGCGGTGATTGACGCCACCTCCAACACGTACCGCGTATTTCTCCAGCTGGCGCAACCCCGGCGTCGTCTTGCGCGTATCCAGTACACGGCATGAAAGCCCTTCCAGCTTGTTGACCAGCTCACGGGTAACGGTTGCAATACCCGACATGCGCT
This sequence comes from Laceyella sacchari, assembly GCF_004343255.1. GTDB lineage: Bacteria > Bacillota > Bacilli > Thermoactinomycetales > Thermoactinomycetaceae > Laceyella > Laceyella sacchari. Next base: position 627,894 of record NZ_SMDD01000003.1, read on the forward strand.
GCATTAGGTTGAGCGCAACCCGTTCTCCGGTCAAAATAGCACGGGTGCTTCCCGTGATCCGCGCGATCACCGTTCCTTTGTCCACCTCCGCCCCTTCTTCAACCAAGGGAGTCCATTCACAGGCGGGGTCCAATTCTTTAAACACTTGTTCAGCGACCGGCAGACCGGCCACCACCCCCTGCTGCTTGACTAGAAGCACGCAGGTGCTACGGTGCCCTTCCGGAACGAGTGCTTCCGTCGTCAAATCACCGGCGCCGATATCTTCGTTCAAAACTTCACGAATAAACTGCTTTAAATAAATTGGATTCATCTTCCATACTCCCTATATCACCAAATGTTTATGAGACCACTCTACCCGAGTTTCCGGAAAATCGCGCCGGTAGTGACCGCCGCGGCTCTCCTCACGCATGCACGCCGCTTTCATAATGATTTGTGCAGTTATTAACATATTTCTCGTTTCAAGCATCCCATCTTTTACTTGTGCCGCCACCTTATCCAGTAGGGATAGACCATTGCGCAAACCTTCATCCGTTCTTACAATTCCTGCATAGTCCCACATGATCTGACGTATGGATTGTTTTAACTTTTCTTCAGATTGCTTATCATTGCACAAAGTCGGAATAGAAAAATCGGGCACATCCTCAACTGCTTGCTCCGCCAAGGAAGACAGCTTATCCGCCACCCGTTGCGCAAACACGGCTCCTTCCAACAAGGAGTTGCTCGCTAAGCGGTTCGCTCCGTGAACACCCGTGCAAGCGACTTCCCCGCACGCGAACAGACGCGGCAACGAGGTTTGTCCGTGCAAATCCGTTTGTATCCCACCCATGATGAAATGAGCCGCCGGAGTTACAGGAATGAGGTTTGTTTCAGGATCGATTCCGTGTTCGCGCGCTTGCCGGTAGATCTTCGGAAAGCGTTTCTCAAACCGCTCTCCCAGAACGCGAGCATCGAGGAAAACCTTTCTTCCTGCTTTCATCTCCGTATAAATCGCGCGGGAGACAACATCGCGCGGGGCCAAATCTTTCCAGGAGTGGTAACGCACCATAAACGCTTCGCCCCGGTCATTCACCAAATGCGCGCCTTCTCCACGTACCGCTTCCGAAACCAAAAACATCGGATTTTGCTCTATCGCGAGCGCGGTTGGATGAAACTGCACAAATTCCATGTCCATCAATTTAACGCCGGCACGATGGGCCATCGCAAAACCATCGCCGGTGGACACCAGATCGTTCGTTGTATAGCGGTACAACTGTCCACAACCGCCCGTGGCCAAAACTACCCCTTTGCGCGCCAGGTAAGCGATCGGTTCACGGCCTTCATCGAGCGCGGTGACCCCAAGGCAGACTCCCCCATGCACAATCAGATCCGCCACCATGGTGTGCGTCATGATTTCAATCCGCTCATGAGCTTGCACCTGCTTCAACAAGCTGTCTGTGATGCCCGCCCCCGTCGAGTCCCCACCGACATGCAAGATGCGCGAAACACTATGGGAGCCTTCCCGCCCCAAAGCAAATTGCGCACCTTCCTGGTCAAACGGAGTACCCCATCCAGACAGCAGTTGAATGGTTTGGGGAGCCATCTCTACCAGAACGTCGACCGATTGTGGAATGCATAATTCAACCCCGGTGCGCAGGGTGTCTTGTCTATGCAATTCAGGAGAATCCCCTTCGCCAATGGCGGCCGCGATCCCTCCCTGGGCCCGGAAAGAATTGCTTTCTTGCTCACGCGATTTGGTCAGCACAATCACACGGCCTGATTCCCCAAGAGAAAGAGCCGTCGTCAAGCCTGCGATTCCGCTTCCCACCACAACATAATCGGTCACTAATCGGGTCATTTTCAATTAATCCTTTCACGAAATCTTAACATTTTTATTTTCTCAGGAAAATGACGAATGTCAACCTTTATTTTAAGCGACTTCATTGTGAACAGATTGGAAATGCAGGTCTTCAACCAAGCGTTTTCCGTTATAATGTATGAAGAAAGGAAAGAAAGAGCGGAGGCACAACCAATGAAACCGATTTACCTTGATTACGGGGCAACCAGCCCTGTGCGCCCCGAAGCGCTGGAGGCAATGCTGCCATTCTTTAGCCAAGCTTATGGTAATTCCGGCAGCATCCATGATTTCGGCCAGCAAAGCCGCGAGGCAATTGAAACGGCTCGAAAACAGGTAGCCCAAGCAATCGGGGCATCCACTGCGCGTGAAATTATTTTCACCAGCAGCGGAACCGAGTCAAACAATCTCGCCTTGATCGGCGCCGCCCGCAAACGGAAAGCCTTCGGCAACCATATTGTCACATCATCCGTGGAACATCCATCGGTTTTGGAAGCCTGCCGTTTTTTGGAACGGGAAGGGTTTGAAGTTACTTATGTGCCGGTGGATTCCAATGGGTTGGTGAAGCTGGATCAATTAAAACAGGCGCTCACCGACCGCACCATTCTCGTCAGCGTCATGGCTGCCAACAACGAAGTGGGAACTCTGCAACCCATCCGCGAAATCGGGCAATTACTGAAGGATTCTCCTATATTGTTTCATACTGACGCCGTTCAATACTTTGGCAAGGTTCCTTTTTCTGTCATCGAGTTGGGCGTCGATCTCCTTTCCCTCGGTTCGCACAAAGTGTACGGACCAAAAGGATCTGGAGCCCTGTATATAAAAAAAGGAGTGCGGATTGAACCCCTGCTTCACGGCGGCGGACAGGAGCGCGGCTTGCGTGCCAGCACACTAAACACGCCCGCCATCGTCGGATTCGGTGCCGCTTGCCAACTCATCTCACAGGAAGTGGCTGATGAACAGGCGCGCCTCACCGCGCTACGCGATCATTGTTGGCGGCGGATCCAGTCGGAAATCGGCGATGTAGATTTAAACGGACACCCCACCGACCGTCTACCCAACAACTTGAATTTAAGTTTTCATGGTGTAGAGGGGCAAGCGATTCTTTTGGAACTGAATCGTAAACAAATCTACGTGTCCAGCGGTTCCGCCTGCAGCGCTGGCAAGCACGCCGCCTCGCATGTGTTAATCGCCATGGGCAAAAGCTTGGACACCGCGTTCCAAAGCTTACGCATCACCTTTGGCAAAGACACGACCCTAGAAGTGATCGACCGATTCGTTGACGAGTTGAAAGAAGTCATGCATTATCTGCGTTCCTTATCTCCCCAAGAACTCTAACAATCTGGAGGCTCGACTTCATTGCGGACGATGATAAATTGGATTCTTCGGCTAGCTGGCGGGTTGATTGTGTCCACCTTGCTGTGGATTGCTTTCATCTATTATCAGTTGGAAAATTACGCAGAACCCGATCAGGTTTACCTGATGGGCACCCCATTTGCTTATGGATTTGTCTTCTTGTTCTTGTGTGGCGTCGTCTTCTTTGTCATCGCTTTTTTCCGGATGCGACAACACCCACAAAAACTACGGCGAACCTTTTTGGTCTTCGCCTCCTTGTATTTGGTATCCAGTCCGTTGGTCATTTTGGCCTTTGACAACTATCTGTTGGTGACTCCCAAAGGAATTGCCTATAATACCTTATTTAGTTTGGACGATGCCAAAGTAAAACGATGGCGCGATATCGACCAAGTCGTGCTGGATTACGATTATGAGCGGTGGCCATTTCATGACGACCGCCATTTGCGGTTAAAATACATGGTTTATTTCAAAGACAACACCATGATCGATTTGAACGGTTACAACTCCCCTTTATACAAACAAACGGAGTTTGAAGCCCTTCACCGCACGATCCTCAATAACAAAATTAGGGTGAAAACGATGCGGCCTCTTCCTCCAGACGTCACACCAGACAGCTTTATCTATAAAATGTATCATGCAAAATAACGCAACCCCCCGACCCTGAAATGGGCCGGGGGGTTTGTTATCAGCGCGCCAATTCGTAAATTGCTTGCGCATAGATTGCGGTAGACCGCCATAAATCTTCCAGCAGGATGTGTTCATCCCGTTGATGGGCTGTCTCTTCACTGCCTGGGAACAACGGGCCGAAAGCAACTCCCGTCTTAAGTGCCCGTGCAAACGTGCCGCCGCCGATGGCCAGGATTTCGGCCTTTTCTCCTGTCTGGTCTTCGTAGACTTTGGCCAGGGTTTGAATCAATGGATGGTTGCGCTCCACGTGATGCAACGGTTTGTGATCCACATTGTCAATAGTAAAGCCATAAGCCGACATTTTGTCCGTGATGGTCTGCAAGATGGATTCAGCATCCCCTCCGAGCGGATACCGGACGTTGATGCGGAGCGACTGGCGCCCGTTGTGGACATGTTCAAACACGCCCGCATTTACAGTCAGTTTGCCTAAGACTTCTTCTTCTTGGGCAATACCCAATCCTTCGCCAAAATACCCGTCAACAAGCAGATCATTCAGCATGTCAACAAAGTTCCGCCCCGACGGATCAAGCGGAACACGCCCCAGCAAGCGAGCCATTTCCAATGCGGCATTCAACCCTTTATGCGGTTCGGAACCATGGTGGGATTGCCCTTGGATCACAATCGACACACCATCGTTGTTTTCTTCCGCGTAACCTTGAATTCGATGTGTCAGCAAAAAGTCTTGCACTTTCTCTTTTAATTCAAACACATCGCCCTCGCCTGCCAATTTGACCACCGCTTGATCGGGAACCATGTTGACCCGCTGGCCTGACTTGAATTCAGCCAGTGTCCAATAATCCCCATCAACTGGTTGTTCTTGACCGTTTCCAGTGAGCAGGATATCCAACAACCCCTTTTCAGAGGCGATAATCGGAAAATCAGCATCCGGCGAAAATCCCATTGTCGGCATCTCTTCACGCGCAAAATAAGCCTTCATATCCCGCCACTTCGATTCTTCGTCAGTACCGATGATCAGCCGCACGCGCTTTGAGAGAGGCAAGCCCAACTCTTTAACGATTTTCAAGGCGTAGTATGCGGCCATGGTTGGCCCTTTGTCATCGATTGCACCACGGGCATAAAGTTTGCCACCACGCACTTCCGGCTCGTAAGGAGGAGAAGTCCACCCTTCACCTGCCGGAACGACATCGATATGGGAAATCAAACCGATCAGTTCTTCACCTTCACCGTATTCGATGTGACCTGCATACCCATCCACATTTTTTGTGAGGAACCCGTCTTTCTCCCCCAACTGCATCATATATTCCAACGCTTCAGCAATTTTTTGCCCAAATGGCGCCTTCTCCCCCGCTGTGGATTCATCGAGTACGCTTTCAATTCTAAGCAACCCGTCCAGATCTTTTAATAAATCTTCTTTGCGTTTTTCCACTTCGTCCAACCAGCGAATCTCACTCATCGGTCATTCCTCCTGCTTTTGTTCAGTCTCTATTTCCGCGATGTTGTATACAGACCGTTGCTATGTTCTTTGCGAACCTCCCCACCCTGTAATGGGGAGCCGGTAAGTTGCCTCTTAAGGCGTTCACCTGCAAGATAAGGGGTGGGTAATCCCCCGCTCATTGAAGTTTGACTGTCTTTACTATACCATGCGGCCAAACATTCGACCAAATTTTTTTAAAATCAAACAACCCATCAACAGCAGAAACGCCACGCCATTCCTGCACTACACGCCCTATCCGAATAAACAAGCCATTCCCATTTACCAAAAAAGGGCCGAATATTAAAAATATGATTTTGTTGCAAAAAAATGATTGCAATCTCTTTAAGATGATGATATATTTAAATCTGTCTTCACCACTACCATTTATGCGGACGTGGCGGAATTGGCAGACGCGCAAGATTCAGGTTCTTGTGGCCGCAAGGCTGTGGGGGTTCAAGTCCCTTCGTCCGCACCAATCACATATGTGCCCTTAGCTCAGCTGGATAGAGCGTCTGACTACGGATCAGAAGGTCGGGAGTTCGAATCTTCCAGGGCACGCCAATCAAAACCCAGTGGAAATCCACTGGGTTTTTTCATATTTCTTTGCCATGAAAAAGCTTACGCCCATCCGATGAACAAACGGAGCGCAAGCTTTGGCATTTTATCCTTCTAACACCTTGAAGATGGTATAAAAGATATAGCCCATCAAAGCAGTAACGGGCAATGTCAAAACCCAAGCGTACACAATCTTGGTGGCAACACTCCAGCGAACGCTACGAACCCGTTCCGCCGCACCCACGCCCATGATGGCACCCGTGATGGTGTGCGTGGTGCTTACCGGAACTCCGATTTTCGCCACTGTCGCCAACAACAGCGCAGCTCCCGTCTCAGCAGCAAAACCTTGTGGTGTTTCCAAGCGACTCAGACGCGAGCCAATGGTGTGGATGATTTTCTGACCGCCCATCGCTGTACCCAAGCCCATGGCGAGCCCAGCTGCGATCTTCACCCAATCTGGCACATACAACTCGGTATGGGAGCCATACGCAACCAATGCCATCGCGATGATTCCCATCGCCTTTTGGGCGTCGGCTGCACCATGGCTGAACGCCATGAACGCGGAGGAAAAGATCTGCAACGGCTTAAACGTCCTTTTCACCTTGGAACGAGGGATATTGCTGAATAACGCACGAATGAGTTTAATAAGACCAGCCCCAACCAACGCACCCAACACCGGTGAAACCAGCAACGCGACCAATATCATCAGGATACCGTGAGTTTGCAGAATCGCAGTGCCTTTATAAGCGACGGCGGCGCCAATCAAGCTACCGATCAAGGCATGGGACGAACTTGTCGGCAAACCCAGGATCACTGTAATGATATTCCACAAGATTACTGCCAACAACGCCGACAATAACACAATCAATGTCACGTGATTTGGATCGACAATATCCTTTCCGATCGCTTTCGCCACTTCCGTCGAAAAAAAAGCCCCCGCTATATTGAGCAAGGCAGCCATCAGAATCGCCATCGCCGGAGAAAGTGTTCGTGTTCCCACCACAGTAGCAATAGCGTTAGCCGTATCATGCCATCCATTGGTGAAGTCGAACACGAGGGCCAATGCGACGACGGCGACTAAAACCCAAAATGGATCAAGCATACTTCATGACCACACTTTCCATGATGTCCATCACATCTTCAAAAGCATCCGTTACATCTTCCAGTTTCTCATAAATCTCTTTCATTTTGATGAGATGAACCACATCCACCGGATCCGCAAACAACTCCATGATGCCTTCGCGCATCAACCGGTCGCCCTCATTCTCAAGCAAGTTAATTTCGATGGAAATCTTGCGGATCAACTCATAGTCGCGCTTTTCCAAAGCGATGAAAGCATCATGGAGATGGCGGGCACTCTTCTCCAAGATCTCTCCAAACTTGATCAGGCAGGAATTTGTTTTGTCCACCTGCATATAAACAAAGCGAGCCGCGCAGGCTTCCACGCCGTCAATGACGTCATCCAGCGTATAGGCCAGCTTGAGGATATCTTCATGGTCTAATGGCGTAACAAAGGTTTGATTCAACTCTCTAATGAGCTGATGCGTATAATGGTCCCCTTTGTCTTCCAGTTCTTTCAGGCGTTCCGCATAGGCTTCCTTTTCTTCCAGCGTCTCCACATTTTCGCGGAAAAGCTGGACGGCCTCCGCGATGTTGGTGGTTGCGTCAACCATTATTTTGAAAAAAAGGCGGTCTTTTGAGCGGTTAAACAGCACGTTCAATTCCTCCTAGTTAACCATTATTTAACCAAAAATAATCATAGACTTAACAAAAGGGATTGAACAGAGTTCGGACGCACATTTAACCATATATTAATTTCGCCTTTACAAAAAATTAATATACCAATTTACACCATCCCGCCGCCCAGTGCTACCAAAGCCGCCATCACAATGATTCCGGCAACAATCCAATCCCACTTGCGCATGCTCTGTTCCTGCCCTCGTCGCACCCAGAGATACAGCACCATGCCCACCGCGTACACAACGGAAACCATCAACAAATAAGTGAGGCCAGCGGCATAAAGCGTCCATAGCGAATAGCCTGTAGCCAACGCGCCGATCAAAAGATCTCTTGTTCTCCGTCCATCCTTAAGATAAGTTTCCCCCACCAAGGCCAATTTTACTTGGTACAAGGCAGACAATAGATATGGGATTAATATGGCAACGCTGGCCATTGAATATACTTTTTGATAAGTGGACGCCGACACGTACACCAAACCGGTAAAGAGCAAAGTGATTCCCGTCGACCACCACAGCGATACCATCGGTGTACCTTGACGATTCACCTGGGCAAATCGATCCGGAAACACGCCATCTTGCGCCGCCACATACGGAATCTCAACCGTCACCAAATACCAACTGAGCATGCCTCCCGAGATAGAAATCAGAAGGCCAATCACAATCAAAACTGCCCCCCAAGGCCCCACGATCGCTTTCAAGACATAGGCCATGGACGGTTCTGGCAATGTAGCCAGCTCAGCTTGTGATAAAATCCCTGTCGACAGTACGGAAATCAACAGATAAATCGCCAAAGTGCCCAGCAACCCCACAATGGTCGCCACGCCCACGTCCTTTGCTCGTTTAGCCCGACCCGACAAGACAATGGCACCCTCAATTCCTACGAAAGCCCATAAAGTAACCAACATCGTGTCTTTCACTTGTTGACTGACCGACTGCCAAGAAAAGCTCCCCGGGCCCCATAAGTCGGCCATGAACACATCGCGCTTAAATGCCGCCGCTACAATGATTAAAAAGATCAGGATCGGGATCAACTTGGCCACTGTCGTCATGATATTGATAATAGCTGCCTCCTTGATCCCACGTGCTACCAACCAGTGAAAAAACAACACAAACGCAATCCCTCCCACCAAGGAAGGCAGATTATCCCCCTGACCAAACAACGGAGAGAAAAAGCGAAGTGTCTGGAAAAACAATGTCACAAACGCGACAATCCCCAAAATTGATGCAATCCAATAACCCCAAGCACTGCTAAAACCGATGAACGGTCCAAATCCGGCTCTGGCGTAGCTGTAGATCCCTCCGCTCAACTCCGGCTTCCGCGACGAAAGATTTCGGAAAACCATCGCCAGCGCCAACATGCCCAAGCCGGTGATCACCCAAGCCAGGATGACCGGACCGCTTCCTGCTGCTGCCGCCATATCACTTGGCAAATTGAAGGCGGCGCCGCCGACGATGGTTCCCACGACCGCCGCCATCAAAGAGAATAAACCCAATTGTTTCTGTTTCATTTTCTCCACTCCTAAAACACGTCTTCTTTCTGTACATTGTTTCACTATTGTTTGATGATACACTAATACATTAGCATGGTAAAGTCTTATAGTAATAAAAAAGGTTGGGATATGTTTCCACACCCCAACCTTTAATCTACGCATGTACATTGGCAGACAAATAGGTTCCTTCTATTTGCAAATACAGCAAATTCAATTCACAGATGCGCTTGGACAACTCGTTCAATTCGTCGTTCAACCGCAAAAATTCCGTTTCATCCTCCGTATTTGCTAGTGCTTCATACCGCTGCATATAGTCCTGCTCGATCTCCTTAATCCGTTCTGGAATATACGAACAGCACTCTTGGCATTTCAATTCAAATTCATCTTGCTTCTCTTGGGAAAGCTCTTCATATTCGACATAAAGAACAGGTCGAGCCAATCCCAGACGCTCATCATACACAAACGCAAATGGACACTCAGACATCACATTCCCCTCATTCGCTCTGCTGATTCGACAGGTCCGTCAGCCCGCCAGCCTCTTCCGCTTTTTTCTTCAGCAAATCCTCTTTTAACAGCTGCACGGCTTTATTCTGAAACTCTTCCTTTTTGCCGCCATCTTTTTCCCATTCATTCATCAAGCGGTGTGTCTCTTCTTGAAACTCAGAATCCAACAGGGAGTCTACTTCCCCATATCGATCTTCCGTGAATGATTCAAGCTGTTGCCAACGTTGGTCGATCCATGTATCGATTTCCGTCCATGTCTTTTTGTCAATTTTTCCTTCATTCTTGATATACATATTGGCCTCATTCAAACGCTGATGCTCGGTTTCCACTTTCTTCTTCATCTTCTGATGCTGTTTAGTCAGTTCTTTTTCGTCTTGGTGATGCGCATGGATCGCAGTTTGGAGTGCCCGGATCTGCCATGGATCATTCAGTCGGTTCACCATCTCCACTCGTTCTTTTACGGCCTGCTTCAATTCTTTTTCATCCGTCACGGTTTGATAAGCGCCTCCCGTAACGGTAGACACTTCCCGCAATTGCCGCTCCGTTTCCGGTTCCACATCCAAACCGATCACATGAATGTTGGCCATGTACTCGCGATGCAACTGTTTAGCCGTTTGTACCGGGTCCCCGCCGCAATTCTCAAACCCATCGCTGATGATGAGTATATGGTTTTCCACGGTAGCCGGAGCCCCTTTTTGCATGTCTTTGGAACTGCTACCCATAGCCAGTGCCAATGGGTTGTATCCAGCCGGATGAATTTGGCTCAGCGCTTTACGCAGTTTTTCTCGGTCCCATTTATCCCCGGCGTAGATTTTCGCTTGACTTCGGCATGACCGTTCTTTATCCTTTTGCGCGCTGCTTCCCTCATGGCCATACACTTTCACTTGCAACAGGGAGCGCTTCGGAGGCAAGGCGGCAGCCAATTGTTCAATGCTCTGTTTGGCACTGTCCATCTTGCTCTTGCTGTGATTCGACAACTGGCTGTTCATGCTGCCGCTGGCGTCGAGCATGACGGACATGTTCATTTTCTTGGGCTGTTCAGGTGTAAGCGTTGAAGACGGCTTATCCTTGGAAGCGGAAGCAGGTGTCGGCTTGGGGTATTTGTGGCGCGCTGCCACCCAAACATCGACCATCTCTTTATAATCGGCTTCCTCTAGATTTTTGAAGCGTTCCACATCGCTCCGGTAGTTCTCACCCACTAAACCCAATAAATAGGCATACGCCTTGTCATCGCTCAAACCTTTGGGCATCTGGTTCAAAGCTTGAACCACCTTACTCCGGTTGAACTTCTCGCCGGCGTACTCCCCTTTTCCTTCATCGTTTAAAATATCATTTAACTCCGTATGTGGAGCCGGGCTCTTGGGCAAATCCGATGTATCCTCTTGTCTCGGTGTCTCTTCCGTCTCTTGCTTTTGAATATCGTCTACTGCCAACTGTTCTACTTTTTCAACTTGGTTTCCAGTCGTATGCTGAATTTTTTCTATCACGGTGGCGCAACCGCTTAAGAAAAGAAAACTGCAGCAGAGGAGAGCCGATGGCAAGAAATCTTTTTTTTTGATTCGCATAAGCCCCTCCTTACTGAAAGTGGTTACATGATACTCATTTCTATGCCATTGCGCTTGTAAATAGCTTACTGGAACCACTTTGCTTTGACAACCGCTTTTAAGCCTGGCGTTTCGACAATCTTAGTACGATTTTTTAGCCAACTCCGTCACACCACATTCCTTACCAGCATGCCCACTTTAACGACCGATCAACCACTTGCCATGCCGGGAGGGTACTCCCCCCATCCGACCTGTTCGTCAACCGATCAACGGTCTATCTTCAGGATAACGGTAAGGCGGTTGTTGCTGACTGTGAGCAATGGCAAAAGCGATGGTGAGCGGCCCTAACCTACCGGCAAACATTGTGAGCAGAACAATCACTTTGCCTGGCACTGACAACGTCGGGGTCAATCCCATGGTCAAACCAACTGTGCCAAACGCGGAAACCGTCTCAAACCCAGCGGTCAACAGATCCGTTTGCTCAGTGATCGTCAACAACATCGTATCCAAGATGACCAGCGTAGTCGCCGCCACAGTCACGGTGAGCGCTTTGTACACCAACCCGTGGGGAATGCGGCGCTTAAATGCGATGACATCATCCCGTCCGCGGATCATTGACCAGACCGACAGCAGAATGGTCGCCAAGGTGGTCGTCTTGATTCCCCCGCCCGTGGAACTGGGAGAAGCTCCCACAAACATCAGCAACACAGTGAAAAACAGTGTCGCTGAGTACATATCCCCCATGCTGAGCGTGTTATAGCCACCTGATCTCGGTGTAACAGAGTGAAAATAAGATGCCATGATTTTTCCTTGAAACGACAGCCCGCCCAAAGTTTTGGGATTGGTCCATTCCACCACCAAAATCACCAACATACCCATCACGATCAAGATGCCCGTCATGGTTAGAACAATCTTGGTATGTAAACTGATCCGTTTGGTCGCTCGATAATGAAGCAATTCTAAAATGACAACAAACCCGATCCCACCCAAAATAACAAGGGAGGAAACAACCAGGTTCATCCACGGATCTGCAACATAATGGGTGATGCTACTGAACGGTTCCTTTTCTCCAAACAAATCAAACCCGGCACTATTAAATGAAGAAATGGAATGAAAAAGAGAGAAATAAAGTCCTTTTTCCAATCCGAATTCGGGAACAAACCGCACACTCAACAATACAAATCCGATTCCTTCAATAATGAAGGTAATTTTGAGGACTTTCAACACGAGGTTGACTACCCCTTGCATGTTGAACTGGTTGAATGTCTCCCGCAACACCAACCGCTCCCGAAATCCGATTTTTTTGCCCACAAGATATGCGAAAAACGTGCCGAACGTCATAAAGCCCAATCCGCCCACTTGAATGAGCAATAAGATGACTACTTCGCCAAAGGTGTTAAACGTTGTTGCTGTGTCAACCACCACTAGCCCCGTCACGCATACAGCCGAGGTGGCTGTGAACAACGCATCAATAAACGGCAATCCCTGTCCGGATTCTGTAGCCATCGGCAAAGATAACAAACACGCCCCGATCAAAATCGTCACAGCAAATCCGAGCACCAAAATTTGTGTCGAAGTGAGCCTGCTTTGCAATAATTGTTTTTGGTCCATATTTGCACATCCACCAATCTCTAATCAATCAGATCGTTTGCCTGCGGATTTGTTGAAAACATTTGGTTTCGATTATAATGAAGACATGCCATCGAAACAAGGGTATGAAACCGAACACTGGAAGTGATGCAAATGAGCAAGAAACATATACGCGTGGTGGTCGGCATGTCCGGCGGCGTGGATTCGTCCGTAACCGCCTGGTTGCTAAAAGAGCAAGGCTATGAAGTGATCGGGCTGTTCATGAAAAACTGGGATGACACCGACGAATTCGGCCATTGCACAGCCACGGAAGACTTCGAAGATGTGCGCCGCGTTTGCGCACAGATTGGCATTCCCTATTACTCTGTCAACTTCGAAAAGGAATACGAACAAAAAGTGTTTCAGTATTTCCTTGATGAATACAAAAAAGGCAGAACCCCCAATCCGGACATCATGTGCAACCGGGAGATCAAGTTTGGCGAGTTCTTAAACAAAGCGAAACAACTGGGGGCCGATTTCATTGCAACGGGCCATTACGCACAAATCATCGAGAAAAACGGAGAAAAATACCTTGCCCGTGGCGCAGACCCCAATAAAGACCAAACCTATTTCTTGTACGCCGTCAACAAACCACAATTGTTGCAGGCCATGTTCCCCATTGGGCACATGCAGAAACAGGAGGTGCGTGAGATCGCGCAAAAAGTCGGTTTGGCCACAGCCAAAAAGAAAGACAGCACCGGCATCTGTTTCATCGGCGAACGGAATTTCCGTGAATTCCTCAGCCACTATCTGCCTGCACAACCTGGAGAGATCCTTACCCTGGATGGGGAAGTGAAAGGGCGGCACGATGGCTTGATGTATTATACGTTGGGTCAACGTCAAGGATTGGGGATCGGTGGAAGCGGAACAGGCGAACCCTGGTTTGTCGTGAAAAAGGACATTGAAAAGAACATTCTCTATGTGGCGCAAGGCCATGACCATGAAGCGCTGTACTCCGGTGGACTCATCGCCACCGATATCAATTGGTTAGGCCAAGGCGACACTCCAAACGAGCCTTTTACATGCACCGCTAAATTCCGCTACCGTCAAAAAGACCAACCGGTGCGCGTACTTCCGCAACCGGACGGCACCTTCCGCGTGGAATTCGTCGAACGGCAACGGGCAGTCACCCCAGGGCAATCTGTAGTTTTCTATGATGAGGAAATTTGTTTAGGTGGGGGCATTATTGACAGCACCTTTTAACATAAAATAGCATTGGGCGGTTTTCTTGAGCGGCCACAGGCTGATTCAAGAAAGCCGCACCTTATTTTTACGATGCCTCTCTCGACATCGTTCAGCAAACTTCTTTTACTCTGTTTCTTTGGGCTGTCAACATGTTTCCGTTTTATGGCACAACCGAAAACGGGACTTTAGTCTACTATTCAAATATTGGAAAATAGAGTAGCATTAAGTCGAGTTTCATAGTATAAAGGGGGATTGTAGCATTGAAGGACAAAGCGTATTTACCCACCCCTGAGTTTGACACAGATGACCTGTCTCCCGAAGAATACAGCACGCAAATCAAACGAAAAACCATTGCTCTGATTGGTGCTGGCATTGCTTGTTCCGTCTTTTCCTACGCCATTTTCACCAACTCTACTGGCTCTATTTCAACTGACAACAACGGAGTCACCGCTAAGCAAACGAAACGGCCCACGCCAGAAACGGAACAAAAACTGAACAGGTCAAACCAGTCCATATCCACCGCTACAAAAGCGAATGCATCGGACAATGGCCATCAACCCAGTAACCCGGCAAAACATCTTCCTGTCACGGTTGACGGAGATGCCAGCCCAACCCCAAATGCGGTTCACTCTGACCAATCTCCGAACAAACCCTCTCCCATCGGGAATGACGACAACCGGGACCCGCTTAACATTTTTCACGCCTCCTCAAATGTAGTGGCCAGCGCGACGCCTTCATATGAAAAAAACCCTTCACCAAGTTCAGACATACATAATAAACCTTCAAAGACAACCGTTGTACAGAAGGAAAACCCACAGCAAAATACGCCCACATGCGATCTGGCCTGCGAAGCGACAAGATCTACCAAAAATAAGTTGACAGAAATATTACGAGATTTAACCAATTGAAGCCAATAAAAAAAGTAGCTGACTTTTTTTCAAAGCCGGCTACTTTTTATATGGCGTGCCCTGGAAGATTCGAACTCCCGACCTTCTGATCCGTAGTCAGACGCTCTATCCAGCTGAGCTAAGGGCACATATGCGATTGGTGCGGACGAAGGGACTTGAACCCCCACAGCCTTGCGGCCACAAGAACCTGAATCTTGCGCGTCTGCCAATTCCGCCACGTCCGCAAACTTCATATGGAGGCGGCACCCGGACTCGAACCGGGGGTAAAGGTTTTGCAGACCTCTGCCTTACCACTTGGCTATGCCGCCATGAAAATTGGCAGGGGCGGTAGGAATCGAACCCACACTGGAGGTTTTGGAGACCTCTGTTCTACCACTAAACTACGCCCCTGTATGGTGCTGGTGAGAGGACTTGAACCCCCAACCTACTGATTACAAGTCAGTTGCTCTACCAATTGAGCTACACCAGCGTGGTGGCTCGGGACGGAATCGAACCGCCGACACGAGGATTTTCAGTCCTCTGCTCTACCGACTGAGCTACCGAGCCACATTTAATTATTATAACATAGACAACCGTATTTGTCAAAAATGGCGGAGAGAGAGGGATTCGAACCCTCGAGGCGAGTTTTGCCCGCCTACACGATTTCCAATCGTGCTCCTTCGGCCAGCTCGGACATCTCTCCGTGTTGTGAAGTGAAGTTTTCGTTTTCGTCAGCTCATCTCGCTGACAAAATATATATTACACTGGTTCATTCATGTTGTCAACGGGAATTTTAATTTAATTCTATTCTGAATTTATTTGGTTGCCACTCCCGCATGCTTGAATATTCCCTCACTGGTCAACCCCAATACTCCGCCATCGAACGAAGATATGATTTAACTTCCTTTCCGCAACCGATTGCTATCAGCTTTATGGGAGTGCGGTCATCAACACTGCTTTTAACAGTGCATGAATAAAACTGAACCCAATTGCCAATCCGCTTAACATCATCCCCACGCTCGCCAAGTTCCCTTTTTCTGATCTTCTACCCCTCAGCCCCAGCACCAATCCGACCACTCCACACACAATCCCGACCAGGGCAAACACAAAGGCTGAAAAAAAGCCGACGATACCCAACACCAATGCAATCTGCGCTTCTTTGTTTCGCTGTGGCATTCTTTCCAAATTGGTTTGAATTTGCGTTGGTTCCATCAAATCCCTCCAACCCGCATGTTAATGTTAGTTTATTCATCAGGTAGCAGATATTCCCTCTCTCTTTATTCTTTTCATTTTCCTTCTATCGCAAACCCCTTTTTATAAATTTTTCCCTGTCCCCCTTCATTTCGTGTGGAGATTGATAAAAAAAGCCAATTGATGGCAGTTTTTCCCTTTATGTATGGCTGGAACGCGATTTTTGGTAAGCAAGTCCAATAGTGGTCTCTTTTTGCGCTTGTTGTGTCTTCTTGTGAGCCGTTTTCTTATCATCTGCTGTTACGTTCTCTTCAAGGTAGTCGAGTGCCCTGACACTTTTACTCTTGGCCCGAAGCCCGTCGCAACTAAATCCAAATTGCAACGCAACCTCTTTGTTGAGATAATCCTTTGTAATTCCTTTTGCTTTCCCTGGCTTGAAAAATGCCACAAATCCATTGTCCTCGACTTTTCCATTGTCGGGATGCTTATACTCCGTCACAATGCTTCTTACCGTCCGCAACTGATTTCCCCCAGCTTCATCAAGCATCCGATGATGAACCAATGACTGCAAGCCTTCTCCTACTCCAAGCCATTCAAAACAGAAGGTCTTGTAGGGGGACTTATCCGCTGCTTTGGCACAAGCTTCAATTAATCTCTTCGCCCTGCTTTTTTCAAGCTTATTCCTTCCATCTCTTTCAAGACCATGTGGACATAATGATATTAAAGAGCCTGCACCTGATTGGTTCTGCTACTCCAAGCGGACAAATATTCAATTGCATCATCAAGCGTCACATTGGGATAATGGCATGCCGCTTGTAACCATAAATAAATGCTTTTCTCATTGTCCGGCTCTTCCATGGGATTGTCTTTCAGCAATTCTTGTGCCGGTTTTGATAAAATCCTTGTATTTCTCTCTTTCAAGCGAACGATTTGCCGACGGATCATTGGTTTGCTAGAGATCGACGGCAATAGTTTTGTATCAAGATGTTCAAATCCATGTACAGTTTCTTCAAATCACTTTCACAATGCGTGTATAGGGGTTGGTTTCCTCTTCAATATGGGTTTGTTTCACGCTTTCAAAAAGGCATTTAGCCAAATCCAGACAAGCCAAAAACCATTGGTTATTTGGACGCTTAAAAAATTCTGCATGTGTGAGTCCTGATTTTAACCACATCGTCAATCATATGGATGATCATCTCAACATGGGAGATAGAGCTACATGCAACAGGTTGTTGTGGTCGCGGGATCGTTTAAACCAACTCCCCACATGGTTCGCCAACGCTTTTACTTCCTCCAACTCTTCCCCGAAAGAAGCTTGGGCTGCTTTGTGTACTTCGTTTTCAGTGCATTTAGCTTATCTTATGCACAACCCTTTGATGTGATAAAGCAGGGAGACCACTTTACCTTGCTGCTCCGATGTTTCAATCGCCTTGTCTGCCGCAGTGTTCTCTTCACCATATAAGTGAACCAATTTTCGCAGAATGTCCCCCTGCCACTTGACATCTTTGGTCTCGGTAATCAATCGAGCAAACTTCTTCTCCCATCTCTTTATTGTTTCGGAGGATAAGTAAATCGAACAAAATTTCCATGATATATTCTTTGATATCCTTATGCACCACTTCAAAGTGCACTTCAAACAAACGAAGCCGTTACGGAGACAAGGTGACGCTTTTGTTTCTCTTTTCAGGAACCTGCACGCCTCCTTCTTTCACGGCATTAAGTGTAGAAATAGAAAGATTTTCGGCAATGTCAGATACGGAGATCAGAATATGCGCAGCTTTTTCTTCATTCACCATTTTTCACGCCTCCATCATCGGCTTCAATTTGGTGTCCCGTTTCACCGCAAAAATAAACTGCACACGATTCCCTTGTAACTCCATTTGTGCATACAAAAAAGCCTTAAGCAATCAAGCTTAAGGCTTTTTTGTATGGCCTGGCAACGACCTACTCTCCCAGGGCTTAAGCCCAAGTACCATCGGCGCTGGAGGGCTTAACTTCCGTGTTCGGTATGGGAACGGGTGGATCCCCTCCGCCATCATCACCAGACGTTATGTTGTTGTTCAAGGTGTGAACCACACCCTGAAAATTAGATTGGAATAAAGCGTGTTGCAAGATGAAGAGATGAAGTAGGATAAGCCCTCGACCGATTCGTATCCGTCAGCTAAACGCATTGCTGCGCTTACACCCCGGACCGATCAAC
>NZ_SMDD01000004.1 GCF_004343255.1 Laceyella sacchari
TCCACCCGTTCCCATACCGAACACGGAAGTTAAGCCCTCCAGCGCCGATGGTACTTGGGCTTAAGCCCTGGGAGAGTAGGTCGTTGCCAGGCCATCAAACCCCACTTCATTCTGAAGTGGGGTTTTTGCTTTGTTTTGGTAAGTGGCTTCATCATTGGCATTGCCAGTGGCCAGGGGATAGAGTTGTTCGGAAACAATTTCACTCTTGCTTGGGACGAGGAAGCAGAAGGCTTCAGCCACATGGGTGAAGTGAGTCCAGAAATGTTCTTGTGCCTACTTCTTCTATGATAGTCAGTGGGGTTACTTATTTAGAAGTTCCATTACGTATTTTTCATGAAAAACGCTCAAGGGTGCTGCCTATGAATTCGATCGGCGGAATGAGCGGCAACAGACAGTCAAATGTGAATGTCGAGTAATACCAGAGTTTCTAACCAAGTTGGTGGGATCGAAGTAGCGAAAAAATCCCTTCCAGATAAATCTCGCTACGCGTGAAGTGAATGAGAAAGTAGTTTTGGAGCCGCTGTCCTATTCATCAGACACACCCTAGAAAGTGTCTGACAAATCAAGTTGGTGGAGAAGAAGCAGTGGAAAAACCTTTTTCAGGTGAGTCTCACCAGTGTGAAGCAAATGAGAAAATGGTTTTGGAGGACTAGTCTATTCATCAAACATGGACTGGAAGTGTCTGTAAAACCGAGTTGTGGGGAAGAAGCAGTGGAAAAATCTTTTCCTGATGAGTCTAGCCACGCGTGTGAAGCAAATGAGAAGAAGGTTTTGGAATCTGTCCTATTCATCAGATAGCCTAGTACGGTCTGGCAAATCAAGCTTAGGGATGTAGCGGATCCCCTTATCCAAGTGAGTCTTGTCACACTTAAAGAGCATGAGACATTGGTAGCCACTAGCAATCAAGTTGATAGCTTAAAGCGTCGGAAGAGTTTTCTAATGAGTAGCACGCGCAGGTGAAGCGAATCAGGATAAGATCCGCTGGCCCATTCATCAGACAATCTCTAAACACGCTTTAACCATATAGCAGAGAAGAATAAAAGTAAGTGTGGGAAATATCGAATGGTCTTCTGATGGTGTTACCTGTTTTTTTATGCGAAGTAGCCTGAACAACGCCATGCAGAAATATTGCACACTTGAAACAAGTATCAGCCACAGCGTCTTGGTGTGATTTGCTTAAGTTACATTTTCTCCTGAGCAACTTTTTCGATTTACTTGAAGTGTGGTAGTCAAGGCGGCTCGAGAAATCAAGTCTTCCATTTGACTGCAACTGCCAAAGGGATGAAAGGCTAGTTTATGTAGACGATGCGGGATGATTACATGTTGTTCACAAAGGCATATCGACCAGTGTGATATGGCCTTTCATCCCAGGAGGTTATGAACCCGTCCATCTTTGTGCACATGTGATTGTAAACGGGATTCCGCAGGACTTCTTGCTGCCAGTGTGGCACCAAGGGGGCATTTTAGCGTAAGTGCTTCGTTTGCCGGTGGTGCAAATGCCATAAAAAAGTACGGAGCATCAGGTTGACCGGGATAAACAACCCAAGGATATAGAACAATATCTGTTTGCTCTGCAACATAAGATAACCCCTTTTTGTCTTATATCTTAACCAACGTCTTATAAAAAAATATTTGTCATGGCTGTTGAATAAAATGTTAACTAACCGCAACATGTGCCACCTATAGATGGGTCCATGTTGAAGAGAGGCCGCCTGTTCGATAGCCCCTTCTTGATTGGCGCTGTTTGGACTGATCAAGAACGATTGAAATAGATGAGATGAGCTAAGAGAAACTTGGTTAGCTGTTTATGCACACAAATCCGTTTAAAGATTGCGGAAGTTGCAAATAATGGAGATAAAAGATGAAGGTGGTGGCGATGGTGGAAGGGAATCAGCGGCCCCAAATTTGTGTGATTTGCGGACAAGAGCAACATGAGAATTTGGAGATTTTGGGCAAACAAATTTGTTGTACATGTGAAACGGAAATGGTAAAAAGTAAAGTAGAGGATCCTGTTTATCTTTATTATGTTTGGCGTTTAAGGAGATTACTGGCCCATTAAGTTCAAATTGACAGTGCGATCGGACTGGTGCGGCGGGCTTTGGGGTACCGCACTGCCTTTGGAAGAAAGTTACGATGTGGCCTAGGCTGGTCATGATAGAGTAAAACTTTTTGGAGTGTAAAGCATCAGACTGGAATTTGTAATCCAGTCTTTTTTCTTTTAAAGGGGGAGAGAATAATTGAAGCACAGTCCAGAGCAGGAGAAGGCACCACTGTTTGATGCGTTGTTAGCGCACCGTCAACGTTCATGCGCCAATTTTCATGTGCCTGGACATAAGCAAGGGAGCGCTTTTGATGAAAAAAGCAAGGTTTGGTTTTCCCCGTTGTTGGAGTTGGATCTAACAGAGGTAGGAGAACTGGATGATTTGCACGATGCAACGGGAGTGATTCAGGAAGCTGAGCAATTGGCCGCTGAACTTTTTGGCGCCGATCGTACCTTTTTTTTGGTGGGAGGAACGACGGCGGGAAATTTGGCGAGTGTGCTTGCTCTTTGCCGTCCTGGGGAAACATTGATCGTCGGGCGAAACTGCCATCAATCCGTGTTTCATGCCTGCATGTTAGCTGGCGCACTTCCGGTATATCTCAGTGCGGGCGTGGATGATGATGGACAAGAGCGTCCCTTTGACCCGGAGGTGTTGGAACAAGTTCTTCGTCTTCACCCCGATGCAAAAGGGGTGGTATTGACGAGCCCTACTTACCGGGGATTGGTGCAGCCCGTCGCGGAATTGGCGAAAGTGTGTCATCGGTATGGCGTCCCATTGGTTGTGGATGAAGCCCATGGGGCGCACTTGGGATTTGCTCCCGGATTGCCGCCGTCAGCCATGGACAGTGGGGTGGATGTATCCATTCAGTCCACTCATAAGATGCTTTCCTCCATGACGATGTCTTCCATGATGCATCTAAAAGGAAGCCGAATTGATGCGGGTGAGGTGGCGCATTGGCTGAAGGTGGTTCAATCTAGCAGTCCTTCCTATCCATTGATGGCTTCCCTTGATGTAACAAGGCGCATGATGGCGACAATGGGGGAAGAAGCATTAGTCGAATTGTTAAGTCGATTGCAAGATTTCCGGGGAAATATTAAAGCTTTGCGTCATTTGTCGGAACGGCGTCCCCCAGGACTGCGGGATCCGCTAAAATTGAGTTTAACCGCTGGTCAAGGTGTGACAGGTTATCAGCTGTCCGAATGGCTGGCCTCTCAAGGTGTTTACACTGAGATGGCTGATCATGAAGCGGTGCTGTTTGTATTTACCATGGGAACTACGGCGACGGATTTGGTTCGCTTGACCGAGGCATTGCGGCGCTTGGATCAAGTGGTACCGCTGTTGCCAAAAACCAAACCGGCCCAGCCGCCCAGTCTGCCGCAATGGCGAAAAGCGGATCTGTCCTGGGAGCAATTGAGAAGACGGCCCAAACGGAAGGTGCCATTGCATCAAGCAGTAGGCATGATCGCGGCGGAAATGATCGTTCCTTACCCGCCAGGAGTCCCCCTTGTTTTGCCTGGGGAGCGTTTGACGGAGGCCGGGATTGATTATATAACAGACGTAATCCATGCGGGGGGGCGGGTTAGAGGGATTAGACACGAAGGAGAAGTCCCGACCCTGACAGCAATCGAATGATAGGAATGGTGGAGGATTTGTTGTGAGAGGATTATTTATTACATTTGAGGGACCTGAAGGTGCTGGAAAATCAACGCAAATCAACCGGTTGGCCCAAAACCTGAAAGAACGGGGAATCCCTTGCGTTCAAGTGCGGGAACCAGGCGGCACATATATAGGTGATTTAATTCGAAGTATGGTGCTTCACAACCCCGAATGCAGTGACATAAAACAACGCACGGAAACACTGCTGTATGCAGCGTCCCGGGCGCAATTGGTGGAAGAAGTGATACGACCGGCCTTGGCACGCGGAGAAGTGGTGCTAAGTGACAGGTATGTGGATTCCAGTTTGGCTTATCAAGGGCATGGGGCGCGCTGGAGCTTGGATGAAATCCGCTGGATTAATCACTGGGCCACAAATGGTCTGATGCCAGATCGAACGTACTTGTTAGATGTTCCGGTCGAGCTTGGCGAAGAACGGATGCAAAAGCGCGGACTTAAGAAGGATCGAATGGAATCGAAAGAGAAGATGTTCCATGAGCGTGTGCGTTCAGGCTATTTAAGCCTTGCCCAAGAGAAACCGGACCGGTATGTGGTGTTGGATGGGCGAATGTCTGTGGAGAAGATCAGTGAGAAAATCATGCAGGATTTTTGTTCATTGGCTCAAATCAAAAGCTGATGAACCGGCCATCTCATGAGATCATATGACTACCCCTGTTTCACCCCCTGTCAGAAGTCGTTTCTTAATGCTGGGCACAAATGGTTGGCAATTGGAAAGAATGGCAGAAAACCACCATGGCAAATTAAAAGAAGCGTTTGCCCATTTTTGTTATCAGGTGATAGAATGATAGAAGGGGAATTTTCTGCCCCTTCTAGAAAGAATAATCCATTCGTTGATGAATAGATGACGGTTTTGCAGGAGGAAACGGTTGACAGGGTAGAGGAATCGGACGCAACCTCTGGCCGTACTGGGACTGGTAGGGCAACGCAGGAGGGATTGCTTACGTGTTAAGAGTGATTGGGGTTCGCTTTAGACAAGCGGGTAAGATATACTATTTTGATCCTGTTGATCACAAAGTCGAACAAGGCGACAGCGTGATAGTGGAAACGGTGCGAGGCATAGAATATGGCAGTGTCGTGATGGGAATCCGCCATGTCAGGGAAGACGAAGTGGTGTTGCCGCTCAAAAAAGTGTTACGGATTGCGACAGTTGGAGATACTGAGCAAATGGAAGAGAACCGCCGGGCGGCCAAAGCGGCGTTGAAAGTGTGCCAAGAGAAAATCAACCAGCATGAGTTGGAAATGAAATTGGTTGATGCCGAGTATACGTTTGACCGCAATAAGATCATATTTTATTTCACTGCGGATGGCCGAGTTGACTTTCGAGAGCTTGTGCGTGATTTGGCCGCAGTGTTCCGAACACGGATTGAGCTACGCCAAATCGGTGTGCGAGATGAAGCCAAAATGCTTGGGGGCATCGGGCCGTGTGGCCGGGTGTTATGCTGTTCTTCGTTTTTGGGTGATTTTGAGCCTGTTTCAATCAAAATGGCGAAAGACCAAAACCTTTCGTTAAATCCAACCAAAATCTCAGGCTTGTGCGGCCGGTTGATGTGCTGTTTGAAGTATGAGAATGATATCTATGAAGAAGCCAAGCAACTGTTGCCGGATATTGGAGAGCGTATTTCCACACCTGATGGCGAAGGTCGGGTAGTGGCTCTCAATTTGCTTGAGCGTAGGGTGCAGGTCGAATTAAGGGAGACAGGGGCTGTGGTGGAACATCTGCTTCACAATGTTAAAGGCAAACGTTCGCCGCAAGCCAGCAGAGTCTAATCAGTTGCAAGTGAAGAAACTAACCACTTGGGTGTTAAACGAGGTGGGGGGGCTTGGACAAAGAAGAAATCTTTAAGCGGGTTGCCCAAATGGAGCAACAGATTGGTGAGATGTACAAAGGGTTGGGTGGCTTAAAAGAACAGATTGTCGAATTGATTGAAGAGAACACCAGATTGGTGATGGAGAACCAGCGTTTGAAAGAATTGTTTGTGGCCAAAGAACCCTCTTTGCCACAACAAACCGAAAAGTTGCCCCCTTCCCAAAAAGCCGAAGTGGTGGACGAGTCCACACACAAAGGCGTCAACCATCTGTCGAATCTGTATGACGAAGGATTCCACATATGCAATGTCCATTACGGACGGCTTAGAGGTGATGGAGATTGCCTATTCTGTATCGCTTTTCTCAATAAATCATCAAAGGAAAAATAACGCTGGGAGGTCTGGGCGCGTAAATCTTGCCCAGACGCCGGCGTTTTTTCTTTACTGGCGGAGCTTTTCCGGCGAATCCATCGTCGATTTCTACAAGCAGATTCCGGCTCCGCAATGTTTCCAAGGTGGGAAAATGATGGGGAAACCATATGTGGTGTATATGTTGGAATGCAGTGATGGCACCCTGTATACAGGAATCACTTGTGATTTAAAGCGCCGCCTTCGCCAGCATGCACAGGGGAAGGCATCTAAGTATACACGCACCCGGCGTCCCGTGTCAGTGAGATATGTGGAAACGGGAGGAGATCGTAGCTGGGCACTACGGCGGGAATGGGAAATCAAGCAATTGACAAGGGAGCAAAAATGGCGGTTGATCCGTACTCATGGGCTGTTGCCTGATAATTTGGAGGAGTTGTGAGAGACGGATGCGCCAAAGGGCAACGTGAACGAGAAAGGGGAGTTAGTATGGAACGGCAAAAGAGTTTTGCGGATGAGAATCAGGGCATTTTGTACATAGTAGGGACACCGATCGGCAATTTGCAAGACATGAGTGATCGCGCGAAAGCCATATTAGCTGAAGTGGATTTAATTGCTGCGGAAGACACCCGGCACACGCGCAAATTGCTAAACCATTTGGGACTGTCGACACCGTTGGTGAGTTATCATGAACATAATGAGCAGAAGCGCGGAGCAGAATTGGTTGGGAAATTAAAAGAAGGAATGCGAATTGCGCTGGTCAGTGATGCGGGGTTACCCGGCATATCTGATCCGGGTGAAGAGGTCGTGCGCCAGGCGGTGGCGGAAGGGATCACTGTTGTGCCGATTCCAGGGCCCAATGCAGCATTGACGGCATTGGTGGCATCCGGTTTGCCGACGCAACCCTTCTTGTTTATCGGTTTTTTGCCGCGATCGAGTAAAGGGCGGAAAGAGGAACTGGCCAAATGGAAAAGTGCGCCCGCCACCTTGCTTTTGTATGAGGCTCCCCATCGTTTGCCCGAGATGTTGACCGATCTGTTGGAGGTGTTAGGAAACCGCCGCGTGGCCATACCTCGCGAATTAACGAAAAAACATGAAGAGTGGCTGCGCGGCAATTTGGCCGACTGTTTGGCTTATATCAAAGAACAAGGTCCGCGGGGGGAGTATGTCATTGTCGTTGAAGGGGCAGGGGAGGTGCGAGAGGAAGAGCAATCCCCTTGGTGGGAAGGGCTGTCCGTGATCGATCATGTTGAGGCGATCATTGAGAAAGGGAGTAGCAAGAAAGAAGCCATTTTGCAAGCGGCCCAAGATCGGGGTGTGCCCAAAAGAGAAATTTACAACATGTATCATAAGGGATCTGAGTAATTCAGCCAATGATTATGCCGATAAATCATAATTTCATATTCAGACTTAAGGCGGGTTGCGGTATAATATTCGTTCCCGCCTGTTTTACGTCAGGTTGCGTTTTAAGGTCTGGTTCAGGACTGGTGCATGTGTGACAGTTGCAAACGGACATACTTTGGAGAAAGGAGTTTTAAGGGGGATTATAACAGGTTTAAGTAAAATCAAGCAAAATATAAAGAGGAAACCGATAAACAGAAAAGGAATAGATCATATACCTCTTTAACCTTTATCCATATCACATGCAAAGAAATGGTTAGGGTGAAAAGGTTTACATTTTCGCAAAATGCGATATGATTAATTCAAAGGTATATTGTCTATACCAATTTTGTTGTAATCATTCCTTATTGGAGGTGTTTGGATTGAGCAAGAACAGTGGAAGTGTATTGGGATTCTTGCAACGCATCGGTCGGTCATTGATGTTGCCTATTGCTGTATTGCCGGCAGCCGGTTTGTTGCTCCGCTTTGGCGCGTTGCTAAGTGATCCGGCTTATTTCGCCAAAGGAACCATGATTTTCCGTATTGGTGAAATTATGGCCAAAGGTGGCGGAGCGATTTTTGACAACCTGCCGATCTTGTTTGCGGTAGGGGTTGCTTTGGGATTGACGGAAAGTGCAGGTGCCGCGGCATTGGCGGCAGTAGTGGGATATTTTGTGATGAAGCAGATCGTCGATCTCGGCAACACGGAAGAGTTGAAACTGGACACGGGTGTGTTGGGCGGCATTATCACAGGATTGGTTTCTGCAGGCCTTTATAACCGTTATCATGATATCAAACTACCTGATTGGCTCCAATTTTTTGGCGGTAAACGCTTTGTACCGATTGTCACCTCATTTGCGATGGTGGCTATTGGGATTTTGTTCTTATTTATTTGGCCCGCTGTGCAAGGGGTAATCAGCGCGGTCGGCAATTGGATGATCGCACAGGGTTCCATTGGGTCGTTTGTGTATGGTTTACTAAACCGGCTTTTGATTCTGTTTGGTTTGCACCATATCTTAAACTCTTTGGTGTGGTTCAACATCGGTGAGTTTGTAACTGAAGCCGGCAAAACGGTGACGGGGGACTTGACCCGCTTCTTCGCAGGGGACAAAACAGCAGGTCTCTTTATGACAGGCTTCTATCCGGTGCTGATGTTTGGTCTGCCTGCGGCATGTTTGGCGATGATTCACGAAGCGAAAAAATCGCAACGTAAACTGGCGTCTGGTGTTTTGATCAGTGCAGCGTTGACGGCATTTCTGACGGGGATCACCGAACCGATTGAATTCTCATTCATGTTTGTGGCACCGTTGTTGTATGTGGTGCATGCCATTTTGACCGGGGTGTCGATGGCTGTTGTAACCACCTTGGGTATTAAGCACGGGTTCACCTTCTCGGCAGGGGCTATCGACTTCTTCCTGAATATGAATCTGGCCACCAAGCCATGGTTGCTGTTTGGCGTAGGCTTGGTGTATGCTGTGATCTATTATGTGCTGTTCCGGGTGCTGATTCGTGTGTTCAATTTGAGAACCCCAGGGCGTGAAGAACAAGAGGCACAAGAGGATGAAGCGCGTCCAGCTTCCGCACCGGCTGGTGATGATGAGTTGGCGCAAAACGTGTTGCAAGCGATCGGCGGGAAGGAAAACATTGAGAAGTTGGATGCCTGCACCACCCGTTTGCGCATGACAGTGAAAGATGAAAGCAAATTGGATCAGGATCAGCTGAAAAAGCTTGGGGCAGCAGGTGTCGTGCAAGTCGGCAAAGGAAACTTCCAAGCAGTGTTTGGCACGAAATCGGAGCTGTTGAAGGACCAAATCAAAAAAATTATCGAACAAGGGTAATCTATTACCGGGCAGGGGCTCTTTTCCTAGTGGGGAGGGGCCCCTGTCGCTTGTTGAAGGCTTGGGATCAAGTCTGTTTTCCGCTCCTTTCACACGCCACGAAACGTTTATTAGGAAAAGAAAACAAAAGCGAGACCGCCCTTTCCCAAGCGATCTCGCCTTGTATGCCGTTGAACCCGCTATGTCAATGCGACATAAATTGGTTTAATATTTAGAATTTCGTCTTAGTATGAACTAAGCCATTTCCCATGCGGGATGTCTGTTATGTATAAGGTTGTGTAGCTTGTATCAACATGAAATGCATGAGAGAATGGAGAAATAATTTGTTTAAGAGATAAGATTATTCAACCGTCACTTTTTCACCTTTAATCATCATATACATCTCTTCTACACATTTCTTGCTGACGACTTTGTTTTTGTAGCGGATGGTTTCATCGACTTCACCGGAGAAAATGCAAGCCGGTTCATATTTTTTAAGAACGATTCTTTCACCGTCAACATAGATTTCTAAGGCGTCTTTTTCGCCGATTCCTAAGGTTCGACGCAATTCGATCGGAATCACCACGCGACCCAATTCGTCAACCTTGCGTACGATGCCTGTGGATTTCAACATGTTTGAATCCCCTCTCAGCTTTGGTGTTTGGTTTTGGTTTTTTTATCTGTAAATTGACGTCAAATTTCGACATTGACGCTAAGTTCATCATACCAACCATTCCCATAACAGTCAATATAATAAGAGGATTTTTATAGAAAATTCCTTAATCATGTTAATTGATATGTTACATTTGACAGCGAAAAAGTTTTACAATGGTATGAAATGTATTGACAATATAAATGGTTGTATTTTACGTGGTGGAGACAGATCGTTGATGGGAAAAATCGGTTGCCTTCGCAGGAATCATGCTCAACAATAGAGGATAGGAGGGATGCGGAATGTTGCCGGTCTCAGAAGAACTGAAAGAAAAATTGAAGAAATTGAACCAATCGCTACGGGCCCTTTATCCTGAAGAGGCATTTGATGAGCGCAAAATTAGGGAACGATTACAAAAAGTGGGCACATTCCACCAGATTGATAAATGGCCTGACGGGGAGTTGCGCGATTTTTTGCAAGGGGGAGCCTTGATCGGAGTAGATGGTTCAGTCAACTCCATCAAAGGTTCACAAATGCGAACTCTGTCTGTTTTTCAAGCTTTGGCCAAGGGTACGCGAGGGGAAGAAAAGTGGGCTGCTGACGTATACACGCCGCTGTTGGAAGAAGAAGAAGCCGGGGATGGACAAGCGGCCAGAGAAGCTAAAAAGCGGGGGACGCTTTTGTCGCAATTGGAATTAAAAGTGGCGCGGGAGGCTGTATTAGAATGGGAACCGCGTGTGGTGTTAATGGATGGGTCGCTTCTCCATTTCTGGATCGATGACGCTGAGAGTTGGGAACGCTTGGCCCGGTTGGCTGAGGAAAAGGGCACGCTCATGATCGGGATATCGGAAGAGATTGGCACAAGGGGATTGGTACGCGAGTTGTTTCCGGAGTATTCTGCTTGGTCGGACCGCGATTTGCTGTACGGTGTACTGAAACCGGGTGAAGCGTTTGAGTGGGAAGGGTGGAGCCCGGCGGGGAGCCAGATGTGGAAAATGGCGTTTCGCTCATCCCGGAGTCCGCAACCGATCGGACTGGACGGTTTAATGTCGCAAGGGAAGGAGCGGCTGGCTCTGGTCAGGTTGATTTATAGCTTGACACCGGAACAGGGACGCGGCATCCCGTTTTGGTTGGATATTGTGGACAATCAGGTGCGGGTGACCAATCCTTTGGTGGAGACGATGGTGGAACAATATATTGATGCTGATTTGCGGCACCGTTTGTTGTCAATGAAGCGAAGTGACCGCATGATTTAGAAGGAGAGGGAGAAGTCGATGCAAGTTGTAGGCGTAACCACACAACAAGAAGTTTATATCGTATCGCGGGAGCGCAAGTTTCGCATCAATGAGATTTTGGTCGTTGAAGATGCGCAGTTGGATTATCCGCGGGGCGAAGTGGTCGAATCGATGTCTTACAACCGCTTGATTCCCATGGGCTTGGACAAGTCTTTGGTCGATGCTCAAGTGATCCAAACGTTGGAACAAATCGGATATGACATCGAGTCGGATGAAATCAATCTGGCGAAATTGCGGTTATACGAGGAAGCCCCTCATCCGGTGCGGACGGGTTGTGCGGTTCGATTGCCCAAGTTTGAAGAGGTGCGGAGCCTGTTGGTGAAATCTTCCCCGGAAGAAGGGATGCTGTTAGGCGAGATTCGGGGAACAGAGTCGATGGGGGCAACCATCTCTCCGGATTTGAAAGACCAGGTAATGATTATGGAACAAGGGCAACTTCGTCCACAATGGGGTGTCCCTTTTATTTTCGACATTAAGACCATGCAGCAATATCCGCATATCGGAGTGTTTGGCGGATCAGGATCGGGCAAGTCGTTTGGGTTACGGGTGATGTTGGAGGAGCTGATGAAACTACGGATTCCCACGATGGTGTTCGATCCCCATTTTGAAATGGATTTCAGTGAGCGCACCCCGGGAATGGAAGGCAAAGGGATTCAATTTACCGATTGCTATACTGCGGTGCAAATTGGGCGCGATGTCGGGATCTCTTTCTCGGATCTGTCGACCCGTGATGTGACGGAATTGTTGGGGGCTGCTGGAAGCCAATTGTCAGACGCCATGGTCAATGTCATTCAGATGTTACACCGTAAACGCGATTCTTTTATCTCGTTTAGCGACCGCGTTAGCAACTTGGTACAGGCATTGGAAGAGGGTAAACAGGGGCTTGATCGCCAGTTGCAGAATCCCGAACTCACCCCTACCGATGTCCAGCGTATTCATGACCTCAAAAAGTTGTTAAACCAGTATGGCACCTTGCCGCCATCCTCTGTCAAAGGGGTTCATTGGCGTTTGCAACGCTTGGAAAAGGCGGGATTGTTCCAGCAAGATATCCGAGCCATCGAACGGGGCTTGGAGCAAGGGAAGCTGGTGGTGGTACAAGGTAGCACATGGGTGTTGCAAGTGTTTGCCACGTATGTAATCGGTTCCCTCTACCGCAAACGGCGTGAATATAAAGACGCCAGAATGAATGGGGAAGAGGGGCGTTTCTTTCCCCCGTTTGTGGTGGTGACTGACGAAGCACATAACTTCGCCCCCAAAGCGCTCGATTCTCCGGCCAAATCCATTTTAAAGGAAATCGCACAGGAAGGAAGAAAATATGGGGTGTTTCTTGTGTTGGCCACACAACGGCCCACGCTGTTGGATGAGACGATCACAGCCCAGCTCAACACCAAGTTTGTCTTCCGGACGGTCAGGGGGACCGATATCGCCACGTTGCGGGAAGAGACCGATTTGACCCCGGAGGAAGGCAAACGGCTTCCATACCTCCGTTCTGGAGACACCTTTGTCTCTTCGGCGGTGTTTGGGCGTACCATTTTCATCCGTGTGCGTTGCGCTTACACCCGTAGTCCACACTTGTCCAATCCGTTTGATGAACTGAGGCAATTCGCTGAAGCCCAAGATGACAAAGTGATTTCCTGCCTGCTGGAAGCCTTGCCTGTGTTTGAGACGGATTTGGTGCCTACTGTGACCCTTGTAAACCGGGAGTGTGGTCTATCCTGGGATGTGACGCGATTAAAACAAGAATTGGAGCGGCTGGCACGGGACGGCAAACTGAAAAAGCATGAAACTCCGTTTGCGGTACGTTACGACCGCCGTTAGGGAAGCAGCGGAGGAAGGAGTCAGGCAGCAGGTTGCAGAAAAATGTCATAAAAAACCAACAGAACGGTTAAACTAATTGTGTCGATGCTTGAGCGGCTGAAATAGAATGATGTATAATGATGAAGTGAGAAAGTTCGTATACCTATGAGCTTCTGTGAAGGGGAAGAGTAGTTAGTGGGTGCTATCGCCAGAGAGCTGGATCAGGTGAAAGCCAGCATAGCCGAAGCTAATGAACATGGCCCTGGAGAATTCTTTCTGAAATGCTGATCTGAGTAGGAAAGAACGTGAACCCGCGTTAGGGGTTTTGAATGAGGGCATCGCCATGCTTGTTAGGCGATGCTGAAATTGGGTGGTACCGCGTGAAACAATCTCGCCCCAACTGTGTGGGCGGGATTTTTTATATTGTATTTGAAAGGAGCGGGGAAAAGTGAGTGAACAGAAACAAACCTTTTATCTTACGACACCCATCTATTACCCAAGTGCCAAACTACATATCGGTCATGCTTACACAACTGTAGCTGGTGATGTGATCGCTAGGTACAAACGACTTCGGGGTTTCGATGTGATGTACTTGACCGGCACGGATGAACATGGTCAGAAAATCCAGAAAAAGGCGCAAGCAGAAGGCAAAACACCGAAAGCGTTTGTTGATGAGATCGTTGCGGGTATTAAAGAGTTGTGGAAAAAACTCGACATCTCTTATGACGATTTCATTCGCACCACCGATGAGCGCCATAAGCGAGTCGTACAAAAAATCTTTAAGCAATTATTGGAGCAAGGGGATATCTACCTCGGCGAGTATGAAGGCTGGTATTGTGTGGACGATGAAGCGTTTTTCACCGACCGCCAAGTCCAGGATGGGCTTTGTCCTGACTGTGGCCGCCCCATTAGCAAAATCAAAGAGAAGAGTTATTTCTTCCGCATGAGCAAATACGCCGACCGCCTGTTGCGTTTCTATGAGGAGAATCCCGGTTTCATTGAGCCGGAATCCCGTAAAAACGAGATGATTCAAAACTTTATCAAACCCGGTTTGGAAGATTTGAGCATCTCTCGCACCACGTTTGATTGGGGCATCAAAGTGCCTGATGATCCTGAGCATGTCGTTTACGTGTGGTTGGATGCGTTGACAAACTATATTTCTGCGCTGGGATACGGCGTTGGCGATGACGCTAAGTATAAGAAATATTGGCCAGCGGATGTCCATTTGGTTGGAAAAGAGATTGTTCGCTTTCACACCATT
The DNA here is from genome assembly GCF_004343255.1 of Laceyella sacchari. Taxonomy (GTDB): domain Bacteria; phylum Bacillota; class Bacilli; order Thermoactinomycetales; family Thermoactinomycetaceae; genus Laceyella; species Laceyella sacchari. The sequence goes on from NZ_SMDD01000004.1 coordinate 14,090, forward strand.
TATTGGCCCATCTTTTTGATGGCGCTCGGTCTGCCGTTGCCGAAGAAAGTGTTCGCCCATGGGTGGATCTTGGTGCAAGGGGAGAAAATGTCTAAATCCAAAGGAAACGTGATTGACCCCGTTCCGTTGATTGAGCGGTTTGGTTTGGATGCAATGCGTTATTTCCTGATGAGAGAAGTGCCGTTTGGATCAGATGGCGTTTTTACCCCAGAAGCGTTTGTTGAACGGCTGAATGCCGATTTGGCCAATGATTTGGGCAATCTGTTGCACCGCACCTTAACCATGGTTGAAAAGTACCATCAAGGGGTTGTGCCGGAGATGGTCGAAGGTGCTACGGAATACGACGAGGCGTTCCGGGAGTTGGCGCTGAATACGGTCAAGCGCGTGGAAACAGAGATGGACAAATTCCAATTCTCTGTTGCCGCTACCGCTATCTGGGAGTTGGTACGGGCAGGGAATCGGTATATTGAGCAAACTCAGCCGTGGAACTTGGCCAAAGATCCAGGCAAGCACCATCTCCTCGGTTCGGTGCTATATCATCTGCTTGAAGTGCTGAGAATGGTCAGCATCATGATCCAGCCGTTTATGACGCAAACCCCGTCTAAGATGTGGGCACAATTGGGCTTGGAAGAAGGCCCACAGACCTCATGGGAAAGCTTGGTCGCATTTGGTGGATTGCGTCCGGGAACCCAAACGAAAAAAGGTAATCCGATCTTCCCACGCTTGGATGCAAAAGAAGAGATTGAAGCCATTTATCGGATGACCACTTCAGCAACTCCAGCCGCGGAGGAGCAAAACACAAAGCAAAAAGAGGCAAAACGGGAGGAACAAAAAGAGATGGAAGGAATCATTGGCATCGAAGATTTTGGCAAAGTAGATTTACGGGTGGCGGAAGTTGTCGCAGCGGATCGCGTACCTAAAGCGGATCGCCTGTTGAAGTTGCAACTCGATTTGGGAGAAGAGAAACGGCAAGTGGTTTCGGGCATTGCCGAGCATTACAGTCCAGAAGAATTAGTGGGACAAAAGGTGATTTGCGTAACCAATTTGAAGCCTGTCAAATTGCGTGGTGAACTGTCCCAAGGGATGATCTTGGCGGCTTCTCAAGGAGATCGTTTGGTGCTGGCGACTGTGTCGGGCGATATTCCTAACGGTTCCAAAGTGAAGTAGACCGATTCTAGCGGGGGGAATCATCGTTTTGGTGGTGCAATCAGACACCGTCTGGTTCCCGTGCCGAATACCGGTGCCCCCCTTCATTTGCTCGTTCATCGTCCCATTAGGGAAAGAGGGCGGCTTCCACCGATTAGCCTATATGCCCTTGCAAGATTTTCGCTTGGATAAGGAGGTTACAATGATAAAGAAAAGCTCATCTGCGGTTCGATCCACCTTCGAGTGGGTGGGCACCATTGCCGTATCGCTGGTGATCGCCGGGATTATTCGGGTTTTCCTGTTTAGTCCTTATGATGTACACGGCGCATCGATGGAACCCACATTGATGAATGACGAGAAAATCATCGTGAACAAATGGTCGTATCGCATGCATGAACCAGTTTATGGGGATATTGTCGTGTTTCATGCCGAAGAAGGGCGCGACTTCATCAAGCGAGTGATCGGTTTGCCGGGTGACCGGATTGAGATCAAGAATGGCAAGGTGTATCGAAACGGAAAGATGCTGAACGAGCCTTATATCCAAGGGATGACTTACACCCGGGACGATGCCCGGACGATCGTGGTTCCGAAGGGTTCGCTGTACGTGTTGGGTGATAATCGTGAAAACAGCAGGGACAGTCGTGATCTGGGAGCTATTCCGCTGTCGCGAGTGGTGGGCCGCGCCGATGTGGTTGTGTTGCCAATCAAACATACCAAGGTACTCACGGGTCAAGAGCCCGTCGGCTCCCGCTGACCGCAAACCAGAACGAACATGCGCCAGAACTGGTTACAGGAGGGCTATGAATGTCAGAGACCAAAAGCTCGTCCAATTCTTGGATGACCGTATTGGAATGGATTGCTGCCATCTTGGTGGCCGTCGTCATCGCCGTGGTTATCCGCACGTTTTTATTTGCCCCGTATGAAGTGCATGGGGCTTCGATGGAACCGACCCTGGATGGGGAAGAGTTGCTGATTGTAAACAAATGGATTTATCGGGTCAGCACGCCGGAGTATGGTGATATCGTTGTCTTCCACACTGCGGAGGAACGGGATTTCATCAAGCGGGTGATCGGATTGCCGGGGGACCGGATCGAGATTAAAGACGGCAAGGTTTACCGTAATGGTATCGCGTTGAACGAGCCTTACATTAACGGGCCGATGAACGAAGGAACGAACTATAAACCCACCACCGTTCCCGCCAATTCTTTGTATGTGATGGGAGACAATCGCAACAACAGCAAAGACAGCCGCATGATCGGGCCGGTATCACTGAAGGAGATCGTGGGCCGCGCTGATGTCGTGGTTTTGCCGGTGAAGCGGATGCGCCTTTTGCCGGGGGACCCGGTGTCAACCGCGGACCCTAAGGCGCCAGCGACGACAAGTTTGGCGCATTGACGCCGGCTCGTGGCCATCGCGGTGCAAAACTGAGAAGGCGGGTCTTGCCTGGCATGACATCGATTGTGCCTGGCAAGACCCGTTCCCGCTGTTTGCCCCCGTTAACTAAGGTCTGCTGACTGGTTTTCTATAAAGAAATTGATTCAATAAGGAGGTTTAATGCAGTTATGTTGTTTGACACCCATGCTCATCTTAACGATCCGAAGTTTGCGGACGATCGCGACCAAGTGATCCGACGGGCGCGTGAAGAATTCGGTGTTCAGACGATTGTCAATGTCGGTTATAACCGTGAAACGATCCGCACGACTTTGGAATTGGCGGAAACGTATGATTTCATTTACGCGGCAGTGGGTTGGCATCCACATGATGCCAAAGATTGCACAGAGGAAGATTTAGCTTGGATTCGAGAATTGACCGAGCATCCCAAAGTGGTGGCGTTGGGGGAAATGGGATTGGATTATTATTGGGACAACTCGCCGCGCGATGTGCAGGCGGAAGTGTTCCGCAAACAAATTGCCATCGCCCGTGAAACGGGCTATCCCATCATCATTCACGATCGCGATGCCCACGAAGATGTAGTGAGAATCCTCAAGGAAGAGGGAGCAGACGAGGTAGGTGGGGTCATGCACTGTTTTGGTGGAGATTTGGCGATCATGGAGGAATGCTTGCGGCTTAACTTCATGATCGGATTGGGAGGTCCTGTTACATTCAAAAACCGCGCCACCTTACCTAAAGAAATTGCCCGGAACGTCCCCTTGGATCGACTGTTGTTGGAAACGGATTGCCCATATCTTGCGCCACACCCTTACCGGGGCAAACGGAACGAAACCGGGTATGTACGATTGGTGGCTGAGACGATTGCGGAGCTTCGGGGCATAACGTTTGAGGAGCTGGCTCAAGCCACACAGGAGAATGCAAAACGGTTGTTTAGGTTGCCGTAAAGAAAGAGGTACAGTCATTGACCAGTGCGAAATTGAAAGAAGTTATTGTTGTTGAAGGGCGAAACGACACCTTGGCGATCAAGCGTGCGCTGGATGCAGATACCATTGAGACGCGGGGATCGGCGATTGGAGAGGAAGTCTTGGCGCAGATCAAGCGGGCTCAGGCGAGTCGAGGCGTGATTGTGTTTACTGACCCCGATCATGCGGGTGAGCGGATTCGCCGCATTATTTCTCGGGAAATAGAAGGGGTCAAGCACGCTTTCTTGGCCCAGCACGAGGCTCGCGGCAAACGAAAGGTCGGGGTGGAGCATGCCAGCCCAGATGCCATCAGGGCAGCGCTAAGGTCTGTTCGCACCGAATGGACGGACCCGCGTGATGAACCTCCCCTTACTTGGGAAGAATACATTGAGCTGGGGTTTGTGGGACAGCCTGCTTCCAGTGAGCTAAGGCGGGAGGTCGCAGAGTTGCTCGGCATCGGGTATGGCAATGCCAAGCAATTTTATCGCCGTTTACAAGTGCTGTGCATTACCAGAGAAGAGATATTCCAAGCATTGGAACGTGTGGGAAAGGATGCAGTCGATGAATCATAAACCGATATCTGCCAGAACAAGGGAGCTGTTGAACGCCTATGGCTTGAAATTGAAAAAGAGCTTGGGCCAAAACTTCCTCACGGATTCCCATGTATTGAACAAAATTATACGCGCGGCTGAGCTTAATAAGGATTCTGGAGTGATCGAGATCGGTCCGGGGATCGGTGCTCTGACCGAGCGGCTGGCCGAGCAGGCTGGCAAAGTGGTGGCAGTGGAATTGGACCAGCGTTTGGTACCGGTGTTGAAAGAGTTGTTTCAACATCAACCTCACGTGGAAATAATTCATGGGGATGCGTTGGAAGTCGATTTGGGAGCGGTGATTCAAGAGCATATGCGGGATATGAAGACGCTCCATGTAGTTGCCAACCTCCCTTATTATGTCACTTCCCCCATTTTGATCCGGTTACTGACGGAGCGGTACCCGCTGACCAATATCGTCATCATGATCCAGAAAGAAGTGGCCGATCGGCTGGCGGCCAAGCCGGGCACCAAGGATTACAGCTCGCTGTCGGTGTTGGTTCAATATTTTGCTGAAGCGGAGGAAGTGGCCAAAGTGCCCAGCCATGTGTTTGTCCCCCGACCCCAGGTTGATTCCGCTGTGGCGCGTTTGACATTGCGTGAGCGTCCAGCGGTCGAGGTGAAGAATGAGGAATTGTTCTTCAAAATCGTAAGGGCTTCATTTGCACAACGGCGCAAAACGTTATTAAACACGCTACATGCCACCCTGTTTGCGCGAGTGAACAAGCAACAGGTGGAAGCGTGGTTGAACGAAGCCGGCATTGATCCGAAGCGGCGCGGAGAAACACTGAATCTAGAAGAATTCGCTACACTCGTTGATGTAATCGACCAAAAACTGACAACTCTATCGTGACACGCCTCTCGGATCAAAATCTGATCCGATGGAGGGTATTCCGTGAACTTTTTCCATCCCCGTCATGGACGGCGTAGCTTGGCACAGATGATATCTGATATTCAAGCGTATATCCATGAAGAGCCAACGGCAAATTACAAAATCGTTATCGGAACCGATTCGCAAACGCGGGAAAAAGAAACGATCTTTGTGACGGCCATCATCGTACAGCGGATTGGAAAGGGTGCGGTCTTTTATTATACGAAGAAGCGTCACAAAGCGATGCGGGAATTGCGCTATCGGATCTACCGTGAGACCGAGTACAGTCTGGAGTTTGTCGAGTTGTTGAAGGAAAAGGGCTTTTTCGGCTTCGGCGTGAACATTCCGATGGAAATTCACCTGGATGTGGGGCAGCAAGGTGAGACGAGAAAGCTGATTCAAGAAGTGGTGGGCTGGGTGACCGCTGTTGGGTATACGGCAAAAATCAAGCCGGAATCTTTTGCCGCCAGTGCGGTGGCCGACCGCTTCACGAAGTAAAAAGGGTCAAAAAATGTACAAGGTACCCGTTGACAGATTGTTTGTCTCCCTGCTATAATACCTAATTTGACTTTGCGACCTGCTTGTAGTATAATCTTCTATAAGTGAGGTGGTCGACCAATGGGCAAAAACGCGCTTACAGAGATTAAATGCACTCTGGATGGCTACATTGGGGAGAAAATTCGTCTGCGCGCCAATAGTGGGCGTCGCAAGACTGTAGAACGGACAGGGATTTTGGAAGAGACTTATCCATCCGTGTTCGTTGTCAAATTAGACGAAGACCATGCTTTTAGCCGTGTTTCTTATAGTTACGCTGATATATTGACTGAGTCTGTGGAGCTGACCGTCTATCCGGCGGAGAGTGAACAGATTCAAGTAAAATATGTGAAAGCAACGCAATAAATGGAACACAGTTGATGTGTTCTTTTTTTACCGTAGGCTGAAAGCGTTTACATAAAGAGCCATTTGTTGGATATACTACCTCTACCCTAGCCGGATTCTTGAATCCACAAGGAGGGATCGTCACATGGCTCGTCGAGGTGTCATGTCGGAAGAGTTGAAAGTGGAGTTGGCGAAAGAACTTGGTTTTTATGATGTCGTTCAACGTGAAGGTTGGGGAGGAATCAAGGCGCGTGACGCCGGCAACATGGTTAAACGGGCGATCCAACTGGCTGAAGCACAGCTGGTGAACAAAGATTCAAGATAGGAAGGGTTTGAAGCCCAAGAGGGATGCCTCTTGGGCTTTTTATTTTAGACCGAGTTTGCTTAAGGAAAAATCGGTTCATGATAAAATAAGGAAAATCTTTAAGTACATATTGCAAATTTGCCGCGGTTCACGTCACAATGAAGAATACATAGCAGGAGAGAATAGGGGGAACGAGTTTGTTTGTATCCGAGAAGGCACCAGCAAAAATCAATTTAACACTGGATGCGCTCTTCAAAAGGCCGGATGGTTACCATGAATTGGAGATGGTTATGACCACGGTCGATTTATTTGATCGTATCGACTTATATCAAACAAACAAGTCGATCACATTGGAATCGAGTTCTGGTTTGGTCCCCCAAGATGAACGCAATCTGGCTTTCCGAGCGGCGGCGTTATTAAAAGAAAAGACCGGATGCGATAAAGGGGTACATATTTATATAGATAAACGGATTCCAGTGGCGGCTGGTTTGGCAGGTGGAAGCAGTGACGCGGCGGCCACTTTGCGCGGATGTAACCGGCTGTGGGGATTGGGTCTGAGTGATGCGGAGTTGGCTGAGATCGGTGCGGAGATTGGCTCAGACGTGCCATTCTGCATTTATTCCAACACGGCGTTGGCCCAGGGGCGAGGAGAGGTGTTGACTGCTTTGCCTGCTCCGCCGACATGTTGGGTTGTTCTTGCTAAACCCAATCATGGGGTGTCCACGGCAGATGTGTTCGGGAAGTTACGGGTTCATGAAATCACTGACCATCCGCAGACGAGCCGCATGATCGAAGCGGTGAAGAAGCGGGATTATGACGGGATTATTCGTCACTTGGGAAATGTGTTGGAACCGGTGACGATGGACATGCATGAGGACGTGCGACAATTAAAGGAAAGAATGCTGCGGTTCGGGGCAGATGGGGTGTTGATGTCAGGCAGTGGCCCCACGGTGTTTGCGCTGGTGAAGCAAGAATCGCGCGCTGTTAGAATGGTAAACAGTTTGCGGGGTTTTTGCCAGCAAGTGTTTGCCGTCAGGATGTTGGGTGTCCGCCGCGAAAGTGTGCTTGATGATGTCCGAACAAAATGATATATTTCGATCAAGAATATTAGGCTTCGGAGGTTGGGCATGGAAAAGTGGAAACGAAGTGCCAGATTGGTTGACATCACCCGGCACTTGCTTACGCAACCGTACCGCTTGATTCCGCTTACCACCTTCGCTGAGCAATACCAAGCGGCCAAGTCTTCCATCAGCGAGGATTTGGATATCATTCACGAGGTGTTGGAAGCAGAAGGGAACGGAAAACTGGAGACGGTTGCGGGTGCGGCGGGTGGTGTGCGCTACATACCGAGCATAAGCAACGATAACGCGCTTCAGGTGATTGGCCGATTATGCGAGAAATTGTCTAATCCAGATCGTATTTTGCCGGGGGGATTCCTCTATATGTCGGATCTCTTGGGCGATCCTACGCTACTTGATGACATCGGCCGCATTTTTGCCAAAGTGTTTGCAGAAAAGCCGGTTGATGTGGTGATGACTGTGGAAACGAAAGGAATTCCCATCGCTTACGCCACGGCTTCGTATTTGCGTGCTCCTGTAGTAATCGCTCGGTATGATTACCGGGTGACAGAAGGATCGGTGGTAACGGTGAACACCGTTTCCGGGTCCAGCAGACGCATGCAACAGTTGTCATTGTCCAAACGCAGCTTGCCTGAAGGTTCCCGCGTGCTGATCATCGATGACTTTATGAAAGCGGGCGGCACGGTACGGGGCATGATGGATTTGCTGACGGAATTTAAGGCGGAAGTGGTTGGCGTCGGGGTAATGTTGGAGGCACCAGCGGAGGAGCGGTTGGTTGAAGATTATGTCTCACTGGCCCAAGTGGCAGCCATCGACGTGAAAGAGAGAATGGTTCGTGTGGAAACAGGCAACGCATTTCATTGATAAGGAGCGTGTGAATATGTTGGTAAAAGTAGAAACGAGCAATGCGCCACAAGCGATCGGTCCGTATGTGCAAGCGATGGAGATGGGGGATCTGATCTTCACATCGGGTCAAATCCCGCTGACACCAGCTGGTGAATTGGTGGGCGAAGGAATTGAAGAACAGACGCACCAAGTCCTGAAAAACATCCAAGCTGTCTTGTCGGCTGCCGGCAGTGATTTGAACCATGTGATCAAGACGACCCTGTTTATCAAGGATATGAACCAATTTCAAATCATCAATCGCATTTACGCCGAATATTTCAATGAGCACAAACCAGCCCGTTCTTGCGTGGAAGTGGCGCGGTTGCCCAAAGATGTGCTGATTGAAATGGAAGTGATCGCCCGCAAACGATAAGTAAAAAAATTCCATAAAAATACTGTCGATAGAAGGAAATGGTTCTTCCATCTAGAATAGGTATTTTGAGTCATCATTGGAAATAGGTGGTGGAACCAGGTGGAAATTACTGATGTTCGTTTGCGTAGAGTAAATCGCGAAGGTCGTATGCGTGCAATTGCCTCCATTACGATTGATAGTGAATTTGTAGTGCATGATATCCGTGTGATTGATGGCAATAACGGCATGTTTGTCGCTATGCCGTCCAAGCGCACGCCAGACGGGGAGTTTCGCGATATTGCGCATCCAATCTCCCCACTCAGCCGGGAAAAAATCGAGGCGGCTGTGTTGGCTGAATATCATCGTGCTGGAGAATTGGAAGCAGAGAACGGATCACTGGATCATCATGTACACATGGATGCCTGAGAATAAACAAGATTGCAGGAAAGCACTCATCCTCTTGCAGGTTGAGTGCTTTTTGATTGCATCGCAGACGTTTCTCATCCTTTATATAATGGTTCTTTTTATATTTTAAATATGTTCGTGGTTGGGTTGGTTGCAAAGGCCAAGTATTTGGGATATATTCAGGGAGGAAGTTTTGAGAAACGGGGGCGCTTTTTGTCATGCAACATATTTATGCTGTGATTTTGGCTGCGGGCAAGGGAACTCGTATGAAGTCCAAAAAACATAAAGTTCTTCACTCCATCTGCGGCAAACCGATGATTGACCACATTTTGGCAGAATTGTCTCAGTTGGACGCGAAGAAGACCATTATGGTTGTGGGGCATTTAAAAGAAAGCTTAGAGGCGCATCTGGGTGAACAAGTGCAGTTTGTTGAGCAGAAAGAGCAGTTGGGCACCGCACACGCTGTCATGCAGACCGAATCGCTGTTGAAGGGGAAAGAAGGCATCACACTCGTCCTCAACGGGGATCATCCACTTTTCACCGCCAAGACTTTGAATCAACTCATTGAAACGCACCGCGCGTCTGGAGCGGCGGCGAGCATCCTCACGGCGAAGTTAGACGATCCGACGGGATACGGCCGCATTGTGCGTCGGGAAGACGGACAGGTTGACCGGATTGTGGAGCACAAAGACGCAACAGAAGAAGAGCGGTTGATTAACGAGATCAACACAGGGACTTATTGTTTCGATAATCAACAACTGTTTTCCACTCTTTCATTAGTCAATAATAATAATGCACAAGGTGAATACTACCTTCCTGATGTGATTTCCATTTTACGCGAACAAGGTCATACGATTGGTGCACAAGTGATTGGCGACGCTGATGAAGCCATGGGTGTCAATGATCGTATTCAGTTGGCACAGGCGGCGAAGTTCATGCAGGCACGCATACTCCGCGAACATATGAAAAACGGCGTTACCATTATTGATCCGGACAACACCTACATTGAGTCTGATGTTGTCATTGGCGCTGACACCGTGATTGAGCCGGGAACCTTTTTGCGGGGGCGGACGGTCATCGGGGAAGGATGCCACATTGGGCCTAACGCTGATTTGACCGACGTCGTTGTCGAAGATGGCGTACGCATTCGCTACACGGTGATGGATGCAAGCCACGTTGCCGAAGATGCGACGGTGGGACCATACGTTTATGCCCGTCCGGGTACCGAGCTGGGCCAACAAACCAAAGTGGGTTGTTTTGTCGACTTGAAAAAAGTGAAGTTGGGCCGTGGCTCGAAAGTTTCTCATCTGGCTTATGTGGGGGACGCCGAAGTCGGAGAAGGCGTGAATGTTGGATGCGGTGTTGTGACGGTCAACTACGACGGGGTCCGCAAACATAAAACAGTGATCGAAGATGGGGCGTTTATCGGATGCAACGTCAACTTGGTCGCTCCCGTTCGGGTTGAAAAAGGCGCTTATGTGGCAGCAGGCTCCACGATTACCCAAGATGTGCCGGAAGAAGCGCTGGCGATTGCACGAGAACGTCAGACTAACAAAGAAAACTATGCTACCAGACTGAAAAACAAGCTTTCTAAGAACGAATAGATGGAGGAACGGTTCGTTATGTCAGAGAGAACATCTCGCTTACAAGTGTTTAGTTGCAATTCGAATCCGGTTTTGGCGCAGGCGATCTGCAATCATATCGGGATTCCGTTGGGAAATGCCCATGTCGGCAAATTTAGCGACGGGGAGATTCATGTTAAGTTGGATGACAGCGTGCGCGGTTCCGACGTCTATGTGATCCAATCGACATGCGACCCGGTTAACCAACACCTGATGGAACTCTTGGTTATGGTGGATGCCTTGCGTCGTGCTTCCGCCGGCACGATCAATGTCGTGATTCCTTATTACGGCTATGCGCGCCAAGATCGCAAAGCGCGGGCCCGTGATCCGATTACCGCCAAACTGGTGGCCAACCTGATCGAAACAGCTGGAGCCGACCGGGTCATTACGATGGATTTGCACGCAACCCAAATCCAAGGATTCTTCAATATCCCAGTCGATCATTTGGTGGGTGTTCCGATTTTGGCCGATTATTTCAAAGGCAAAGGGTTGACGGATGTCGTTGTCGTCTCCCCTGACCATGGTGGCGTAATCCGCGCGCGGCGGTTGGCAGAGCGTCTGGAAGCGCCTATCGCCATCATCGATAAGCGCCGTCCCGAGCCAAACGTGGCAGAAGTGATGAATATCGTGGGGGATGTTAAAGGAAAAACCGCGATCATCATCGATGATATCATCGACACGGCCGGAACCATCACCTTGGCGGCCAATGCCCTATTGGAATACGGTGCGAAAGCAGTTTATACCTGTTGTACGCATCCCGTATTCTCCGGCCCGGCCATCGACCGGATCCGTGAATCCAATATCACTGAAATGGTGGTCACTGATACCATTCCGCTGTCGGAAAGCAAGCAATTGGATAAAATCAAAGTGTTGACCGTGGCCAACCTGATGGGTGAAGCGATCATGCGCGTTCACAAAGAGCAATCGGTGAGCACCCTGTTTGATTAAGTAGCAAAGGTGACCGCGTGTCGCGTTGGTTTGAGTTGCCCAAAGAAATCGCTTTCTCGCGAAGGATTTGCACCATCCATGTTTAAAACCTCTAGTGAAGGGAAATCATCCTTTCAAAGAAAGGGGTTGGATGGATATGTCATTGTCCATACCATTGAACAAACGGGAAACCAACACAAGAGGCGCTTTAAATGCATTGCGAAAAAGTGGCCGAGTGCCGGGAGTGTTGTACGGACGCGGCATGGAACCCGTGCTGTTCAGCGCGGATGAAGGCGAGCTTCGGAAAGCGGCGGAAACCAAAGGGTTGTTCCAAGCCAGCCTGGATGGCGAACAGTATCAGGTGATGGTGCGTGATGTCCAAGTGGATCCGATTAAGCTTCGATTGCTTCATGTCGATTTGCAACGTGTGACGATGAACGAACCGATTACGACGGAGATCCCACTTGTGTTGAGTGGGGATGCGACTGGCGTAAAAAACGGGGGCATGTTGGACCAATCCCTGCGCATGGTTGAAGTGCGGGCCCTTCCTGACCGGTTGCCATCAGAAGTGACACTGGATGTCAGCCAGTTGGACATCGGCGATTCCATCACGTTGACGGATGTGGCTTTGCCGGCTGGAGTGGAGTTGTTGACAGATAGGGAGACCCCTGTGGCCTCCATTCTTGCCCCGGTCAGAGGGGAAGAGACAGAAGAAACACCGGAACCGGAGCAGAGCGAATAGCGGTTCCGCTTGCATATAAAGACGCAACGGATGTTGTTGCGTCTTTTTTAACGGATTGCCAACGGAGGGAAAAGAAGATGAAACTGATCGTCGGGCTGGGTAACCCCGGAATCAAGTATGCCCAGACTCGCCATAACATCGGGTTTTGGGTGATTGACCGCTTGAGTGAAGAGTGGGGAATTGCGGTTAATAAAGAAAAGTGGAAAGCTGAAGTGGGCGAAGGGTTGGTCCGGGGGGAAAAAGTGATTTTGATGAAGCCCCTCACTTATATGAATTTGTCGGGTGAAGCGGTTCGCCCGGCCATGGATTGGCTGAAAGCCGACTTGGACGAGTTGGTTGTGGTGTATGATGACCTTGATTTGCCCCCTGGACAAATTCGGTTGCGTTTAAAAGGCAGTTCGGGCGGACACAACGGGATGAAATCATTGATCCAACATTTAGGGACGGATCAATTTAAACGCATCAAAATCGGCATTGGCCGACCGCAGGGAAGAATGACGGTTCCTGATTATGTGTTATCCCCTTTCCACAAATCGGAGTTGGAGTTGATGGCCGATGCAGTGGAGCGTTCAGCATCAGCGATCAACTGTTGGTTGGATAAGACGTTTTTAGAAGCGATGAACCGATACAACACCAAGCCCGGTGAATAATATTGATGATGGGCGAAAATTTGCCAAAGCCATGGCGCGCTTCACAAGTATAACTCCCCAGCGGGGGGCAATACTAAGGGCAAAGGATGGTTGTCTAGGAGGCATTGCCATGGCCATTTATTATGTATGTCGTCATTGCCGCCTGCCGCTGGGTCATATCGCGGACGGACAAGCCACAGAATCACAATTGGGCTTCGATCAGTTGACCCCGGAAGAGCGGAAAGATATAATAACCAATGATGCAGCCGGAAATCAGGTGGTGAATATCACCTGTGAGTCGTGCCAACAAGTGTTGGAATCACACCCGGAGCGTCTATTGTATCCTTCTCTCTATCATTAACTTAACAATCGTTGACACGCGCATGATTAGATACTTGATTTTTTTCTGATAAATTAGAAAAAGAACGGCCTTGGCTGTTGCTAGCTGAGGCTTCTTTTGTATTGAATATATCAGAGGAGGAACGTTTGTTGATACCGTTGATTCATATATTTAGACAAGATCATGATTTTCAGTCGACGGTGACTGGGATTCAAGGCGGGTTAAGGGAACAGTTGGTGGCGGGGTTGACAGGGACGGCAAGGATGATTTATGTGGCTGCCCTTTATCACGAGTTGAAGCGGCCAGTGCTCTTGGTTACGCATAATTTGAACCAAGCACAAAAAGCCGCGGAAGATTTGCAGGAACTGATTCCCAAGGAAGAAGTGCTTTTATATCCGGCGAATGAATTGATTACCACGGAAATCGCGATGGCAGGTCATGAAACTTTGGGTGAAAGAGTTGATGTCTTATCCCGTTTGGCCCAAGGTTTTACTGGCGTGCTCATTGTGCCTTTTGCAGGTCTGAGAAAATGTTTTCCACCACACAGCATATTTGCGCAAAACCATATTTCTCTAAAAGTAGGAACTGTGCAAGAAATTGACTCCTTCGTGGAGCAGTTGGTGAAAATCGGTTACCAGCGCGTGGACATGGTTGAGAAACCGGGAGAATGTAGTGTGCGGGGTGGGATCGTTGACGTCTATCCGGTCAATGCTGCCCAGCCGCTCCGTATAGAATGGTTTGATGATGAGGTGGATTCGATCCGGCCGTTTTCGGTTGCTGACCAACGCTCCATCGATAAATGGACGGAGGCAGTGATTCCTCCAGCCAGGGAATTGTTCGCAGATTCTGAGCGGCTCCGACAAGCCGGCATGCGTGTGGAAACGCTTTTATCAGCAAGGCTTTCTGAGGTGAAAGACGAAAGCTTGAAGCAAAAGCTGACCGAATCGATCGGTTATGATATTGAACAGCTGAAATCGGGAATGTATTTCACCGGGATTTACAAATATGTGGAGCAAATTTATCCCGAGTGTGAGAATTTGTTGCAGTACATGCCAAAAGACGCGGTTGTCGTGATGGATGAACCGTCTCGGATCATGGAAAACGGTCGCCAAATGGAGCGAGAGGAAGGGGAATGGCAAACAGCCCTTCTGTCGCAAGGGGAGTTTTTGCCCCAGTTGAAAATATCGTTCAAATTGGATGATTTGCTCGCGAAGGTGACGCACCAACGGGTTTACTTGTCCTTGTTTATGCGGCAACTTCCAGGCATCCAACCGCAAAACATCATTCAGATGATGTGCCGTAGCATGCAACAATTTCACGGTCAGATGCATGTGCTCAAGGCGGAGTGGGATCGGTGGGTCAAAGCAAACTACCGTGTCTTATTCTTGGCAAGCAGCGAAGAACGGATGGAGCGGTTGGAACGGGTGTTGGCTGACTACGGAATGGAAGTAAACCGCGATGTGGCTTTGCATCAGTTGTTGCCGGGCAAACCAACAGTGACGATCGGTGCATTGCAAGCCGGCTTTGAAATGGGGGGAATCCGCCTCATCGTGGTGACGGAGGGGGAAGTGTTCACCCAGAAGCAACGTCGCACCCGTCGCAGCACCAAATTGGATCATGCTGAAAAAATCAAAGATTACCAGGAATTAAAACCAGGGGATTATGTTGTCCATGTCAGCCATGGGATTGGGCGTTACATCGGCATAGAAACGCTGGAAGTGGCCGGCATGCACAAGGATTACATGCACATCCAATACGCAGGCAACGATAAACTTTATGTTCCGGTCGAGCAGATTGACCAGGTGCAGAAATACATCGGCAGCGAAGAGAAAACACCCAAGGTGTACAGTTTGGGCGGCAGTGAGTGGAGCAAGGTGAAAAACAAAGTCCGCTCTTCGGTGCAGGATATCGCCCAAGATCTGATTGAGTTGTACGCCAAACGCCAACAGGCCAAAGGGTACGCATTTAGCAAGGATACGCCGTACCAAAAAGAGTTTGAAGCGATGTTTCCTTATGAAGAGACCCCAGACCAGCTGCGTTCTATTGAAGAGATTAAAAAGGACATGGAAAGCGAGCAACCGATGGATCGCCTGTTGTGCGGAGATGTGGGATACGGAAAAACGGAGGTGGCCATTCGGGCCGCGTTCAAAGCGACCATGGAAGGGAAACAAGTGGCGGTGTTGGTGCCGACGACGATTTTGGCGCAACAGCACTATGAGACTTTTCGCGAGCGCTTTGCTGACTTCCCAGTGCAAATTCACGTGCTGAGCCGCTTCCGCACGCGTAAACAACAAAAAGAAACATTGGAAGGGCTGAAGAATGGCACGGTAGACATTGTCATCGGAACGCACCGGTTGTTGTCCAAAGAAGTGGCTTATAAAGACCTCGGCTTGCTGATCATCGACGAAGAGCAGCGTTTTGGCGTGAAGCACAAGGAAAAAATCAAAACGCTGAAACACAACATTGACGTACTTACGTTGTCAGCTACGCCGATTCCGCGAACCCTGCATATGGCGATGATGGGGGTGCGCGATTTGTCGGTGATCGAGACGCCACCAGAAAATCGTTTTCCGGTGCAAACCTATGTGCTGGAGTATTCGGGTGCCTTGGTGCGAGAAGCGATCGAACGGGAGTTGGCTCGCGGAGGGCAAGTCTATTTTCTTTATAACCAAGTCCAGAATATCGACCAGATGGCTGAGCAGATTCGGATGCTGGTTCCTGAAGCGCGCGTGGCGGTAGCACATGGGCAGATGCAGGAAAATGAATTGGAGAAAGTGATGTTGGACTTCCTTGACGGCGAATATGACGTGTTGGTCAGCACCACCATTATCGAAACGGGTGTGGACATTCCCAATGTAAACACCTTGATTATCTATGACGCCGACAAAATGGGTTTGTCTCAATTGTATCAGTTGCGCGGGCGGGTGGGCCGTTCCAATCGGATTGCTTATGCCTATTTCACGTACCAGCGTGACAAAGTGTTGTCCGAAACCGCAGAGAAACGCCTGCAAGCGATCAAAGAGTTTACCGAATTGGGTTCTGGCTTTAAGATCGCCATGCGGGACTTGTCCATTCGCGGAGCAGGGAACTTGCTGGGGGCCGAACAGCACGGGCATATTGCGACAGTCGGATTTGAATTGTACAGCCAGATGTTGAAAGAGGCGGTCGCTGAGTTGCAAGGTAAGCAGACGGAGGCCGAACCGAAAGAGCCGACGATCGATCTCAATGTTGACGCTTATCTGCCTTCCGAGTATATTCGCGATGAGAAACAGAAAATCGAATTGTACAAAAAGATTCGTGGCGTGACCAGCTTAAATGAAGTGAATGACTTGGAAGAAGAGATTGAAGACCGGTTTGGCGACTTGCCGGAGCCGGTACAGATGTTGCTCAAAGTAGCCAAAATCAAGGCTTATGCCATTCTCTACGGGATTGATGCCATCGAACAAAAAGACGGAGAGATTGCGCTTAAATTGGAGCCTGAACAAACGAATCAGATCGATGGGCAAAAACTGTTCATGATTTCGCAGGACTTCCCAGGTAAAATTCGCTTCTCCACAGGGCAACGAATGGGGATTATATTTAAAATCAAAGGGATGTCTGCCAAAATGGCATTAGAAATGATTGAACAATTTTTGATAAAATATAAAGACGTCCCCAAATCGAAAGGAGCCAAGGCAAATGTTGAATAAATGGGTCAAACGAACGGCAACCATCTTATTGGCGAGTGCGCTGGTATTGACCGGTTGCGGCGGGGCCAAAGAAGAAAAGCAAGATGACAAGAACAACACAAGTCAAGCCCCAGCTGAATTTAAACCCTTGCCAACGAACAGCGATAAAGTGGTGGCAGAGTATAAGGGAGGGAAGGTCACAGAAGCCGAACTCCACCGTTACATCAATATTGTGGCCTTTTTGGATCCTCAACTTGCGATGATGATGGGATCGATGAAAGATCAAGAGAAGAAGATCAAAACTGAATTGTCCAAAGAAGTGGCTGCACGGAAATACATGGCTGGATTGGTCAAAGATGATGATTCCTATCAGAAAAAGACCGAAGAGACCATGAAAGAAATCGAAGGCTCCTTCAAAAACCAACCCCAATCGCAACAAGACGGGCAAAAACAACCGAAAAGCCTGGATGAAGCGATTAATGGCAAAGGATTTACCAAAGACGAGCTGAAAGACTTCTTCTATAATTTTCACAGAGTGGATGCATATTACAACGAACAGTTGAAAGATGAGAAATATGATTGGGTGAAAGTGCAACACATCCTGGTTTCTGTAGGTGATGGACAAGACGGGCAACAAGGCACAAAACGAACCGACGCCGAAGCGAAGAAACGCGCTGAAGAAGTGAAACAGAAGCTGGAAAAAGGCGGCGACTTCGCCAAATTGGCCAAGGAATACTCTGACGACCCCGGTTCCAAAAACAGTGCGGGGATGATTGAAGGTTCGGCTGACCAATTCGTGCCGGAATTCGCAAAGGCTTCTAAAGAAATGCCGTTAAATGAGATCAGTGATCCGATCAAAACCAGCTACGGCTATCATGTGTTGAAGGTGTTGGAGCGTAAAAAAGAACCGCTGGCGACAGCTGACGACCAAGTGAAACAGCCGAAGAAACAAGAAGTGTACGAAGCGGTGGTTAAAGAGATCGGATTTAAGTCCCTGTTGAAATAAAGGAAGTTGCCAGGACGACTGGCAGCGACATGCAGGGTGACGTTTGCTGTGCAAGCGGTGAATAACCCTGCGGGGAAGAGCGGGGTGGCTGAAGCGTGTTGAATCAGCCACCTCGCTTTTTTGCGCAAAGGCCATTGTACAAAAACGCAAACATTGACGCCAGGCTCCTTTTGCCAGCAAGTTCAAAGGGAGGAAACTTCCTGTTTTTTCTTTATGAACGGCCCTCATTTCAGATGGGGAGCCGTTTTTTTTATGTATGTTATTGTCGTATAAACTTTTGGAAGCAGAACAATACTATGGGCGGTAGGACAAATTCAACCAAATTAGGTGACACTTCCTATCTCCAATAAAGGAATCATAAGTGAAGTGCTGGAGTTTTGCATAACATCAGATGAAAGAGAGGACGTTTCCTATGAAAGCAACCGGCATCGTGCGTCGGATCGATGATCTCGGCCGTGTGGTGATACCCAAGGAAATTCGTCGGACGCTTCGGATTCGGGAGGGGGATCCGCTTGAGATTTTTGTTGACCGCGACGGTGAAGTGATTCTGAAAAAGTATTCACCCATTGGTGAATTGGGGGATTTTGCCCAAGAATACGCTGAATCCCTTTATGAAAATATTCAATACGCTACCGTAATTTGTGACCGGGACAGCGTGATTGCCGTAGCGGGTGCTTCCAAAAGGGAATATTTGGAGAAGCCGATAGGGGATACCGTGGAAGCGTGCATGGAGCAACGGCGCACGCATCTTGAAAGCAATCCGTTGACTGTGGAATTGTTCAAAGGCTTGACTGAAGAATACCAATCCTATGTGGTGGTTCCAATCAATGCTGGCGGGGACCCCATCGGCGCGGTAATTATTTTTACCAAGAAAGAAGGGGAACGCTTGGGAGAGCTGGAAGTGAAGTTGGCCAGCACCGCGGCTTCCTTCCTTGGAAAGCAGATGGAACAATAGCTTCTACTTTTGACTGGCAGGTGAATAAACCTGCTTTTTCTTTGCCAACCTTTTGCGCTCTTGTATAATGAATAGCAATGTGACGTGAAGGGGGAGGCAAGATGTCCAAGGCGGAGCGATCTTTTGTCCGCGGCGCGGCCATTTTGGGTTTGGCAGCGTTGATCAGCAAAATCTTGGGGGCCGTCTACCGCGTTCCCTATCAAAATATAACTGGCGATGAAGGCATGTATGTGTATCAACAAGTGTATCCGCTGTACAGCGTTTTGTTGATCCTTGCGACGGCGGGGTTTCCCACGGCGATTTCCAAGCTGGTGTCAGAGCGCTTGGCTGAGGGAAATCCATATATGGCCCGCCGAATTTTTCGCGTGGCTTCCGTCACCTTGCTTTTGATTGGTTGTCTCTTTTTTGTCATTCTATTCGTGGGGGCGGAAACCATTGCCGGCTGGATGGGAAGCCGCCAGTTGTTGACCATGCCGATACGGTCTGTATCATTTGCGCTGATTATCGTGCCCTTTTTATCAGCGATCCGGGGGTATTTTCAAGGTCAGCAAAATATGTTGCCGACCGCTGTTTCGCAAGTGATGGAGCAATTGGTACGGGTAGTGACGATTTTGGTCGCTGCTTGGTATTTTATGGAGGCGGGATTTGGTTACGTTTATGCCGGGGCTGGTGCGGTGTTTGGTGCGACAACCGGAGCGGTCGCCGCTTTGCTCATCCTGATGGTGTATTGGAAGCGATATGCCACCACCGTACGGCCGGAACCGGCGGCCATGACAGCTGCGAACCCATCCACCAAACAGCTGGTGGTGCGCATCTTGGTTTTATCGATTCCCATCGGCATTGGGGCGTTGGTCTTGCCGTTGTATTCTCTGGTGGATTCTTTCACGGTCGGTAATCTGTTGGCTGAATCCGGTTGGGCAATGGATCAGGTAATTACAGAAAAAGGGGTATTTGACCGGGGGCAACCCTTAATTCAATTTGGTTCCTTTTTCGCTACTGCGATCGCCTTATCGATTGTGCCGGCGATTGCTCAAGCCAAGACGGCAGGACATATGGAGGAAGCCAGCATGCGCGCATCTTTGGCTCTGCGCCTGACTTGGCTGTTTGGTTTGCCAGCATCAGTCGGTTTGGCTGTGATCGCTCTACCCACCAATGTGATGCTGTTCAAAGACGGTGCCGGCTCGGATGCGTTAGCTATTTTGGCTTTCACCATTCTGTTTTCAACGCTCAGCCTCACGTCGGCGGGTGTTTTGCAAGGATTTGACCAGGTTGCCTTGCCTGCACTCCATTTGTTGTTGGGAGTGGGTGTTAAATTGGCAGGCAACTTGTGGTTGGTGCCGCTGTGGGACATTCGCGGTGCTGCTTTGGCCACTACGGTTGCTTATGCGCTCGTTGCCGGACTCAACCTTTGGGCGTTGAGACGGCACTTGCGAGGGGCGCTTTGGGAGCATTTCCGCCTCGGCCGTAGCTTGTGGGCGGCTTTGTGGATGGCTGTCGCTGTGGGCGGTGTTAGAATCGGATTGGAGACGGTGTTGGTGCCTGTGTTAGAGTATCGGTTGGCTATGGCTGTCACCGCGCTGGTTTCTGTCATGGTAGGTATGCTGGCCTATCTCTGGGCTGCATTTCGCTTTGGGGTGTTGACGCGGGACGATCTGGAGAAGGTGCCGAAGTTGAAAGCCAAGCTGCTTCCGCTGTTAGATCGGTTGCATTGGTTGCGTATATGAGGAATTCTGAAGGGATGTTGGTTGAATAAAACGGGCAGGAGGGGAATCATGAACGGGAAAATCGTGGTTGTCGGACTGGGCTTTGGCGATGAGAATGGATTGACGCTGGGGACGCTGACCGAGCTGGAACGCGCTGACCGAGTATTCTTGCGTACAGAACAACATCCGGTTGTTTCGTGGTTGCGCGAACGGGGAATCCAATATGTTAGTTTCGATGACGTGTATGAGAAGCATGCCCGGTTTGAAACGGTGTATGAAGAAATAGCGGAACGTTTGCTGACCTATGCAGGGGAGGGCGGCACAGTCGTTTATGCCGTGCCGGGGCATCCCATGGTGGCTGAACGGACGGTGCAATTGCTTCTGGATGCAGAAGGGATCGCGGTGGAAGTTCACGGGGGAACCAGTTTTTTGGATGCGATGTTCGCCAGCTTGAAGCTGGACCCCATTGAAGGGTTTCAATTATTGGATGGCAATGACCTCAGCGCTTCCCGGTTGGATCCGCGCACTCACGTATTGATTGGGCAAGTGTATGACCGTTTGGTTGCCTCAGATGTCAAGTTGACGTTAATGGATGTGTATCCGGATGAACATCCCGTGACTATCGCCACTGCATGCGGTGTTCCCGGCTTGGAGAAGCTGACTACCCTTCCATTGTATGAGCTGGATCATGGTGAGTGGTTTACTGATCTGACTTCCGTGTATGTACCGCCTGTCACTGAGGAACGGGTGCTCTATCGCCAATTTTCCACCTTAGTGGATGTAATTGCGACGCTCCGAAGCCCGGAAGGATGCCCATGGGATCGCAAACAAACCCATGAGAGCTTGCGCCGGTATCTCATTGAGGAAGCGTATGAGTTTTTGGAGGCAGTTCATGACGGGGATGAAGAGGCGATGGCGGATGAGCTGGGAGACATTTTGCTTCAAGTGATGTTGCATGCGCAAATCGCCAGTGAAGAGGGAACGTTTGACATTTTTGAAGTGATCCGTCGCCTCAATGACAAAATGGTTCGGCGCCATCCCCATGTTTTTGGCGAAGCGCAAGCGGATACCGCGGAAGAAGTGAAGGCGAATTGGGAACAGATTAAAGCGAAAGAGCGGTCAGGAGAAGCCGAACCCCCTTCGGTACTCGGTCAGGTAAATGAGGCGCTTCCTGCGTTGCTGTTGGCTTACCAACAACAGAAAAAAGCGGCTAAAGTAGGCTTTGACTGGGAGCAGATGGACCAGGTATTTGACAAGGTGCGAGAAGAACTGGATGAGTTGGGTCGCGCCGAAACGGTAGCGGAGCGCGAAGAAGAGTTGGGGGATTTGCTGTTCGCTCTCGTCAATTTGTCCCGCTTCCTTAAAGTAGACCCGGAGTTAGCTCTGATCAAATCATGCCAGAAGTTTGCACGCCGCTTTCGGCACATTGAAGAGCGGGTGCGTAGCCAAAATCGTGCGTGGCCGGATGTGACACTCGCGGAAATGGACGCGTGGTGGAATGAGGCCAAACGGGAAGAAAAGGGGAATCCTCGGAAAGGATGAAGGGTTTTCCTTCCGTCCGAAGAATTGTTCATAACATGGACAAATGAATAAGGCGATTTTGTGACAACTGAGGTGACGACAGATGCGATTAGATAAGTTTCTTAAAGTGTCCCGATTGGTGAAAAGACGGACGCTGGCCAAAGAGGTGTGCGACCAGGGCCGGGCCGAGGTGAACGGCAAACCGGCCAAAGCAGGTACTACGGTCGCGGTCGGCGATGAGATCAGCATCCGTTTCGGCAACAAGCGGGTAACGGCGAGAGTGGAAAAGTTGCAGGAGAACGCCAAAAAAGAGGATGCAGGCAATATGTTCACCATTGTGCGCGAAGAACCTTTGAAAGCGGAAGAAGCGCCGCTTGAGTTCTAATTTCTGACCTTTGTCCATATCATGTACCATGGGAAGGGGGTACCTGATATGACGGAGGATTTGCATGGCCAGCCTAGGCATGAAATCGTGCTGACCAATCGCAATGTGATGGAAGTTAGCGGTGTTGTTCGCGTTGAGAGCTTTGACAGCGAGGAGTTCTTATTGCAAACCGACTGCGGCTATCTCGGCATCCGTGGACAAGACCTCCACATAAAGAATTTGGATCTCGATCAGGGAAGGGTCGCGATAGAGGGGCAGATCATGGACATGAGCTATTTAGATGTCCATCTGCCTGCTAGCGAGAAGGCGAAAGGGTTGCTGGGGCGGATTTTCAAGTGACTCTGGCTACGCAATGGACCACGATGGGCCTGATGCTGGGTTCCGGTATCCTCATTGGCGTCATTCTCGATTTTTACCGTGTGGTTACCCAACGCTTTCGGCTTAAACGGTGGATCGTCTCCCTGATCGATCTCCTGTATTGGATGATTTCCAGTCTGCTTGTGTTTGGCTTGTTGTTGTGGAGCAATTGGGGTGAACTGCGCTTTTATTTGTTCATCGCAATCTGCCTCGGGTTTTTGCTCTACTTCAGGTGGTTTTCACAGTTGGTCATCCGTTTCATCCGTGTGCTGTTTCAATTGGTGGAATGGATGATTCATTTTCTTGGGCAAGCCGTTTACACGATGGTGTATGTTCCATTATCATTTATGGCGCGATGCCTCTGGATCTGTGCACGGGCGGTAGCACGGGGGGCTTGGATCTTGATTAGATGGATATGCCTTCCGCTAGCTTGGCTTTTGGGCCCGCTTGTCCGTCCGATGTGGAGGAGGATGCGGCCGCACGTGGATCAAGTGCGCTCCTTCCTTCGCCGGTTTGGGGCGTGGTGGAAAAAGAAAAGAGAAAAAGGTGGATAATATGCCTTTTCAGCGTTCGCGCGATAATATCTTGACATTTAAACGGAAAGTGGCAAAAGAGAAAGGACATGAGGAACGGAAACAACCGCTTCATCCCGCCGTTCGGCGCCGGCGGATGATCTGGCTTGGCGTCATGGTCACGATCTTCTGTTGGTGTGTGGTGGAGTTGATTATCCAGCAAAACCGTATTTGGGACAAAGAAGAGGCATTGGCGGCCAAACGGCAGGAGTTGGCGGAAGCGAAAAGGAAAACGGCCCACATCAATGCGGAGATCAAAAAGTTACACCGCAAGGATTATTTGTTGGAATTGGCTCACAAAATGGGATATAGCAAACCGGGTGAACAAATATATTCGTTGCCGGACAAGCGGTGATCGGGCCGCTTTATCCGCTTTCATTCGCCCGATGTGCTTCTGCCGCGCTCTTTATGCGTGGCGGGGGTGACCTCTTGTGCGAGAAGACAAGGGGTTATTTTATTTTGGCAGGAATCAAAAGTGCTTAAGTAGAAAACTTAGGCTAGAAGCGTTCGCATGAATATTCTGTATGAGATCGGTTAGTTGGCATCAGCAGTGAGAATCTCCCGATGAAGGGGGTATGAGGGTGCTCCATATCAATCGCGCCAGCTGGTGGGGACTCGCCCTTGTCTTTGTCCTCATTTTCGCTACGCTTGGACTGGTTTGGAAGGATGAAGGGGGAGAAACGGCACAAGGGCGCAGGGGAAAGGTACTGACAGGCTTAGATGTCGTGTTGGCCAATCCGAAGATGTTCACTGGGAAGCGAGTGGGGCTGATAACCAATCCGACAGGCATTACCGCCGATTACGAACATAGTTTGGATGCCATGTTGCGCAAGGGCATCCGCGTGACGGAAGTGTACGGTCCGGAACATGGGGTACGCGGAACAGAACAGGCGGGCGAGACGCCGGGTGAGCTGATCGACCCGAAAACGGGGCTTCCGCTTTCCAACCTGTATGGGAAAAATCCGGTGGACATGGTTCCTATGTTCGCAGATGTGGATGTCCTTGTGTTTGACATCCAAGATGTCGGAACCCGTTTCTACACTTACATCTCCACCATGGCATATGTGATGGAGGCGGCAGCCATTGCCGATAAGCCGCTGTATGTGCTGGATCGTCCCAATCCGTTGGGGGGAGTCCGGGTAGAAGGCCCTGTGTTGGAGGAAAAACACAGCTCCTTCATCGGCCTGTTCCCTATCGCCCTGCGGCACGGCATGACGGTTGGTGAGCTGGCGACCTTATTCAATGAGTGGTTTTTCCCAAAAAGCGGCAAAAAGAAGGTCGAACTCCATGTCGTGAAAATGAAGGGTTGGAGCCGGCAGGAAACCTACGGGCAGACGGGACTCCCTTGGGTGATGCCGTCGCCGAATATGCCGACTGTCACGACAGCACAAGTGTATCCGGGAACTGGACTGATCGAAGCGACCAATCTCTCCGAAGGAAGGGGAACGACGCGACCGTTTGAACTGATCGGCGCCCCTTATGTGGAAGGATGGAAGTTGGCAGAGGAACTAAATCGGGAACGATTGCCGGGAGTCAAGTTTCGCGAAGCGTACTTCACCCCTACTTTTTCCAAACATCAAGGGAAAACAGTGGGTGGTGTACAAGTGCATGTGGAAGATCCCGCAACGTTTGATCCTATCCTGACGGGACTGGCTATCATTGAAAAGGTAAAAAAATTGTATCCAAGCCAGTTTGCATGGCGCGAATCGGGGGAACCCTATTGGATGGATAAAATGACCGGCACGGAAAAAGTTCGCCAGCAAATCGACCAAGGGAAATCCGCTAGGGAAATCGTACGTTCCTGGGCGGCAGAACTGAATAATTTCAAAAAACTACGAGGAAAGTACCTTCTCTATCCAGCACGGGGAATCCCGCACTAAAAATATGCCATTTTTTTGTTGACATCACTGCGGACGCATTATATAATAATCATTGTTCGCAGTGATGAACTCAAATCCTTTTAGAATGTCGCGGGGTGGAGCAGTCTGGTAGCTCGTCGGGCTCATAACCCGAAGGTCGCAGGTTCAAATCCTGTCCCCGCAACCAAATATATGGCGGCGTAGCTCAGCTGGCTAGAGCGTACGGTTCATACCCGTGAGGTCGGGGGTTCGAGGCCCTCCGCCGCTACCAAGTGCAAGAGAGGAGAAGGCGAGGAAACCCTATCGTGGGTGGTGCATCGCCTTTTTTTTGTGTCATTTTATTGGGATGCATGATAAGCATGGGAGTGGTTGTGTGAATGTCGTTATCAAGAAAGTCAAATTTACCACGATAAATAAAACATATACGGAAAAGGTGCGGGATTGGCGGGGGCGCCATTGCTTCTCTACGCAATATGCCAATCCGGACGGCAAGCGGATTTTCCTCACTTACTATTTTGTGCGCAAGGGGTATACCATCTCAAAGGTGTTTAACCGATCAGGGGAATTCCTCTACTACTATTGCGACGTGATGCAAATGCACCAAGTGGGCCGAATGCGTTATGTCATGGTGGACTTGTTGTTTGATCTGATCGTTTATCCGGATGGCACCTATCACCTGATTGACGTGGATGAGTTTGCCGACTCGGTGGAACGGGGACAATTGAAGCGGCGGCAACAAGTCCATGCGCTCCGGACGTTAGACCAAATGATTCGTTTGCAGACGGAGCGGAAGTTGATCCCGTCGTTTGTACATGAAGCCCAGATGTACCCCTTGAACACGTTTGCGCGCCGGCTTTGATGGGTTATTTCGACATGGCGAAACGATGGACACAGTAGAATATTAGAAGTTTTGTCGCTCCTGTGCTGAAAGTGATGCAAAACGACACCAAGGGATGGTGTTTAGACAAGCCCCCCGCTGTACCGCGGAGGGGTTTTTGTTTGCCGGCGGAGTGGAGAAAGCCAATCAAGGCGCTGGATTACCCAGAGGACAAAATTTGTCGCAAAAATTTTCCTTTCATTCAGACTGTTTGACAAACTTTTCTTCCGTCCCATCGCTATAATGGGTGGCACAAAGTGATTGGGGTGATGGGTCATGCAAATGGGTACTTATATCAAAAATTTTTTCATTCGTCCAGTTAGTTGGTTTGGAGTGGATCAAAGCAGGCAGAGAAGAGCTATATACCGATTATCCACCATGTGGAATGTGCCAGTGTTGGTGATGGGTTTTCTCCTGGGTAGAGCTACCATTCTTGACACATTCTCTCCATTTGCGGTGGCGTATGTGGCAGTGATCTACCATCTTGCTCGCAAACAATGGCCGGTGGTGCTTTTGTCACTGATACTGGGGGCAGCCACTTTGGGTCCACTCAAGGCGGTGGAGACGGCCGGCGTGTTGGCAATTTGGTTGTTGTTGCAAAAAGGATGGGACTGGTTAGGGAAAGGGCAGATCAATTATGTCCCTTTTGTTGTGGGGGCATGCGGCGCCGCGGCCCACCTGGCGGAAGGGATGATCGGAGGCTGGAGCTCGTACAAAGGCTTGATGGCTGCCGCCGAAGTTTTGCTGAGTTTCATCCTGACATTCATCTTTGTACACTCCTTGCCGTTGTTTACAGTAAAGAAAAAACGGATTGCTTTGCGGCATGAGGAGATTGTATGCCTGGTAATTTTACTCGGTTCTGTCATGACGGGCATGATGGATTGGTTTGTGGCTGATCTGTCGGTGGTCAACATGGTGTCCCGCTACGCGATATTATTGTTTGCGCTGATCGGCGGTGGGTTGCTCGGTTCATCGATCGGCGTAGTGACGGGAGTGATATTGAGTCTGTCCGATACCAAAGCGGTGATGCAGATCAGCTTGCTGGCCTTCGCGGGGTTGTTGGCCGGCCTGTTTAAAGAAGGTAAGCGGTGGGGGGTGGCCATCGGCTTCATGCTCGGTTCAGCCATCCTGACCTTGTACGATGGTGGTGCCGAAGTAATGTGGATGTCACTCAAGGAGTCGGCTTGCGCCGTCGTACTGTTTATGCTGACGCCCAACCGCTTGATCCAATCGTTGTCCCGTTTTGTGCCGGGGACAACGGAGAATCAGTCGGCACATTTAGAATATATCAAACGGTTGCGTGATGTGACCGCAGCCAAGGTAGAGCAGTTTACGGAATTGTTTCAGGAACTTAGTTTCAGCTTTAGAGAGGACGCCACCAAGCATCGCAAAGAACATGAGGATCAGGTTAATTTTTTTCTGTCGGAAGTAATGCATGACGCGTGCGGGGGATGCCCACGCTATGCGGATTGTTGGGACAAGCAAGTCATGAAAACGTATCAAGGCATGACTGAATTGATGGCCATGGTGGAAACGAACGGTGTCACCGATGAGATCGCGGTGCCCCCATTTTGGGAGCAGCATTGTATGCGCGGCGAACGGGTGATGGGTTCGATTCAAAAACAGTACGCCCGCTATGAGCAAAACATTTACTGGAAGGAAAAAATGCAGGAATCGCGCCGGTTGGTATCGGACCAATTGGCGGGTATGGCCGAAGTGATGGAGAAGCTGGCTAAGGAGATCCGCCATGAGACACAAGTGATGGCGGCGCACGAAGAGCAAATTCATGAGGCCTTAGAGGAGTTGGGCTTGTCCATACAGCGGGTGGATATTATCAATCTCGAGGAAGGCAAAGTGGAGATTGAAGTGGTGATGCCGGAACGGGAAGGGTTGGACGAATGCAAAAAGCTGGTGGCGCCTTTGCTGACAGAGGTGTTGGGGGAACCCATCTCGGTGTACCGGAAAGTGATCAAAGACGGTTCACATGGGGCAGTTATCACCTTGGGCTCAGCGCAACGGTTTGAGTTGAAAACAGGGGCAGCCAATGCGGCGAAAGGGGGCGGGGTTATTTCTGGAGACAGCTATTGTTATATGAGTTTGGGCACGGGCAAATGCGCGGTGGCGTTATCTGACGGCATGGGGAATGGACAGCGCGCCCAAGAAGAGAGCAGTGCCGCGCTTAAATTGTTGCGCCGCTTGCTTCAGTCGGGGATGTGTGAAGAGCGGGCGGTTGACACGGTGAACTCCATCTTGAGTCTGCGGTCGGCTGATGAGATGTTCGCCACGGTCGATTTGGCTATCGTCGACTTGAATACAGCAAAGGGGCGGTTTATGAAGATCGGTTCCACTCCGGGATTTGTTAAACGGGGCAAACAGGTGATGACCCTCTCGGCCGCCAACCCCCCGATTGGCATCCTGAGTGAGATTGAGATCGAGCCGATTGAGATGCAACTGCAACCGGGGGATTTGGTCATATTGATGACTGATGGCGTCTACGATGCGCCGCGGCGGGCGGTGAACAAGGATGCGGTGATGACCCGGTTAATTTCGGAGATCGACACCAAGGATCCGCAAGACTTTGCCGATTGTTTGCTGGAGAAGGTGGTTCGCTACCATGGCGGGCGTATCAGTGATGACATGACGGTGGTTGTAGCCAAAGTGGAGCGGTATGCACCGGAATGGTCAACCATCCGATTGCCTGGTGTGAAACCACTCAAGCGCTCACATTTGGTGGTTTAAATTTGCTTCCCGGTGCGAAACAGGATATGATGAAAAGAGAAGGATGAGTGGCGTTTGCTCGGGGGAGTTCCCCCGGGTTTGACGCGCCAAGGAGACGATTCAGGTGTTTCTTGCTCAATTGAGAGAAGAGCTGAACCGAATGGGCTTGGCGGGGCGGCGGGCCAGGGTGTTGGTAGGCGTCTCGGGTGGGGCCGATTCCATCGCCTTGGTACATGCCCTGAAAAAAATAGAACAAGAGGTAGATATTTTTGTCGCCGCTGTTCATGTCAACCATCAGCTCAGAGGGGAAGAAAGCGAAGCCGACGAGCAACATGTCAAGGCGTTTTGCGAGGAATGGAAAATACCTTGCCGGACGGTCAGGGTAAATGTTGGAAGTTTGTTAGAACAAAAAGGCGGGAACAAACAGGCAGTCGCGCGTGAACTCCGTTATGACGCCTTTGAGAAAACGGCGCGGGCATGGCGGATGGATGCTGTCGCTACTGCTCATCATGCTGATGACCAGCTGGAAACGGTATTGATGCGGTTGGTCAGGGGAACGGGGGTAGCAGGGCTGGCGGGTATCGAGCCGATCCGTGCTTGGCGCAGCTTCCAATTGATCCGGCCGCTGTTGACGTTCACCAAACAGGAGATAGAGCGTTACTGCCAGGATGCGGGATTGCCCACGCGTTTGGATTCCAGTAACTTGCTTCCCGACTACACTCGCAATCGCCTGCGGATGGAAGTGGTTCCATTGCTGGAAGCGTACAACCCCCATGTACAAAAAGCGGTTTGTACCTTGAGTGACTTGGTTCGGGAAGAAGAGAAAGTGTGGTCCGAATGGGTGGAGGACGCTTTGGGCAAGGTGCTTCTCGAGCGGGGTGATGCCAGCTTCACCCTTGATGTTTCAAGTTTTCTTCACCTTCCAATCGCTTTACAAAGAAGGGTAGTTAAACTAATATTAAGTTATCTTTCGCAAGATGATACGTTTGGAGTCAGTCTTGACGCGGTTGAAAAGGTGAGAAAACTCGTTGCGGACGGATCTTCATCCAGTATGTTTCATCTCCCCGGCGGTATTATAGCGGAGCGGGAATATGAAAAAGTACATATGCGCAAGGCAGAGTGCGGCGCAGAACATGCCACTCAGTTAGGGGAAATTGTGTTATCTGTTCCTGGTACGACGTGTTTGCCCGGGTTTTTGGGTAAAATAGAAGTATTGGAATCGGATGTGGCATTACATAACGTGGATCTTGGTCGGAATGCTGTCGTCTTCGACCGAGATCATTTGCCGTTTCCCCTCTTCGTAAGAGCCCGCCAAAGCGGGGATCGTATGACATGCTTGGGGATGGACGGAAGAAAAAAGCTGAAAAAAGTGCTGATGGAAGCAAAAGTTCCCAAGCGCCAACGTGACCGGGTTCCGATTGTGACCGCGGGAGATGAGATTATCTGGGTTCCAGGGGTGAAGCGGTCGGGTGTCGCTCCCGTCACCCCAAAGACCACTCGGTTTTTGTATCTAATCTGGGAAGAGTAAATTGCTTGTGTGTGGTAGGAGGAAAGTCATGCATCAAGATGTCAAGGAAGTTCTTATTTCCGAAGAGCAAATCAAAGAGAAAGTGCGGGAATTGGGTCAACGTCTGTCAGAGGAGTACAAAGACTTGAACCCGCTATGTGTCTGCGTGTTAAAGGGTGCTGTGCCATTTATGGCGGATTTAATCCGGGAGATGCCGATTAAGATGGAAATGGATTTCATGGCTGTATCCAGCTATGGCAATTCGACCACTTCCTCGGGTGTTGTGCGCATCCTTAAAGATTTGGACGCATCCATCGAAGGACGTCATGTTTTGATTGTCGAAGATATTATCGATTCGGGTTTGACGTTGAGTTACTTGGTTGAGATGCTGAAAGGCCGGAATGCCGCTTCAGTCAAAATCGTCACTCTTCTCGATAAACCAGACCGCCGCAAGGTGGATTTGAGCCCGGATTACTGTGGTTTCACCATTCCGGATGCGTTTGTGATCGGTTACGGGCTTGACTTTGCCGAGAAGTATCGCAACTTGCCTTATATCGGTGTGCTGAAAGAAGAAGTGTACCAGTGATGCGCCAGAGCGGTCTATTGAGTATGGGAAGTCGACTGTGATAAAATGATACAAGTGGACTGAGAGGAGGCCAGGGATGAAACACTTCTTCCTCAGGAACGGAGTATTATACTTAATCCTCATCCTTATCACAATCGGGGTTGTCAACATGATCGCCAACCCTGGAGTGGATAAACAAAATTTTAGATACGATGAATTTAGAACGAAGCTGCTTCAAAAACAGTTAGATGATATTACGGTCCAATACGATAACGGTGTTTACAATATCGAAGGCAAGATCAAAGGCACGGCTAAAAGCTTCTTCACTATTGCCCCAGCTGGCTATGGAAGCTCCGTGATCGAAGATATCCAAACTGCCGGAGTGAAGGTGAACATCGAAAAAACAAAAGGGGACTCAGTTTGGCTCACGTTCTTTACCTCAGTCATTCCTTTTGTCATCATCTTACTTATTTTCTTCTTCTTGTTTAACCAAGCTCAAGGCGGCGGAAGTCGCGTGATGAATTTCGGCAAGAGCAAAGCGAAGTTATACAATGAAGAGAAAAGACGGGTTACATTTGATGATGTGGCAGGAGCGGATGAAGAAAAAGCGGAGTTAGTTGAGATCGTCGATTTCTTGAAAGACAATCGGCGGTATGCGGCGATGGGTGCTCGCATCCCCAAAGGGGTACTATTGGTTGGGCCTCCAGGTACGGGTAAAACGCTGTTAGCTCGCGCAGTTGCGGGTGAAGCGAAAGTGCCGTTCTTCTCCATCAGCGGTTCCGACTTTGTAGAGATGTTCGTCGGTGTCGGTGCTTCACGGGTTCGTGACTTGTTTGAACAGGCCAAGAAAAATGCTCCGTGTATCATTTTCATCGATGAGATCGACGCGGTAGGGCGTCAGCGCGGTGCGGGTCTTGGCGGCGGCCACGACGAACGCGAGCAAACCTTGAACCAATTGTTGGTGGAGATGGACGGTTTTGATGTCAATGCGGGCATCATCATCATGGCTGCAACGAACCGTCCCGACATTTTGGATCCGGCGTTGCTTCGTCCTGGACGTTTTGACAGACAGATCTTGGTTAATCGCCCCGACGTAAAAGGGCGCGAAGCTGTGTTGAAAGTACACGCACGCAATAAGCCGATTGCTGATGATGTGAAGTTGAATGTGATCGCGCAACGCACCACCGGGTTCTCTGGCGCGGATTTGGAGAACCTGTTGAATGAAGCGGCATTGCTAGCGGCGCGTAGCAATAAGAAGAAGATCACCATGGAAGAAGTGGATGAAGCGATCGACCGGGTGATTGCGGGTCCGCAGAAGAAAAGCCGCGTCATCAGCGAAAAAGAACGCAAGATCGTCGCTTATCACGAAGCAGGGCACGTGCTTTGCGGATATTATCTGGAAAATGCGGACATTGTCCATAAGGTGACGATTGTCCCCCGTGGGCAAGCAGGTGGATATGCGATGATGTTGCCTAAGGAAGACCGTTATTTGGCAACCAAAAGCGAACTGCTTGATCGGGTGACGGGTCTCCTAGGTGGACGTGTGGCTGAGGAAATTATCTTTGGCGAAATCAGCACCGGTGCGAGTAATGACTTTGAAAAGGCGACAGCCATCGTGCGCGCTATGATCACCGAATACGGGATGAGCGACAAGCTGGCTACGATGACTTTTGGCCGTTCGCAAGGGCAAGTGTTCTTGGGCCGCGATTTGAGCCAAGAGCAAAACTACAGTGACAAAGTGGCATACGAAATCGACATCGAGATGCAAGAGATGGTGCGCAAATGTTACAACCGCGCCAAAAACCTGCTCATCGAACGCCGCGATCAATTGGAACTCATGGCTCAAACCCTGCTGGTACGGGAAACGCTGGATGAAGAGCAAATCAAACAGCTGTTGGAGACCGGAAAGCTGGATGATGACAGCGATGTGAAAGTAAACATCCAGACCAAAGACGACCATGGGACGGATGAAAGCGGAAACGAAGAGAAGAAACAAGATGCGAACCTCGCTTCGGCTAAGGACTTCTCTTCCGATAAATATGGAATCCGGCGCAATGTCGATTCCACGAGTGGTGAGGAAAACGCGTCTGACAAAGACGATAAAAAGCCACTCTAATCCTTTGCGAAAAAGAGGCGGGATGGCGCCTCTTTTTCTTATGGCCAAAAGTACAGGCAAATCCCAAATCAACAAGTGAATGGGTGGGCATAATGCTAAAAGAAAAACTTTTATTGCTAATAGATGTGGGTAATACCAATGTGGTGCTGGGTGTGTATCGGCAAGATGAACTGCTTCATCATTGGCGCTTACAAACGGATCGCAATGCCACCGAAGATGAATTTGGTGTAATGTTGAGAAGCCTGTTTGATTATGTAGGCATCGACTTTGATATGATCGAAGGCGTGGTTCTGTCATCGGTGGTTCCGCCGTTGACAGTGGTGTTGGAACGCATGACGGAGAAGTATTTAAAACAAAAACCGCTTGTTTTGGGGCCGGGAGTTAAAACCGGGTTGAACATCAAATACGATAATCCGCGCGAGGTGGGGGCAGACCGCATTGCCAATGCCGTGGCGGCGTTGGAGTTGTATGGCGCCCCGGCGATCATTGTCGATTTTGGTACGGCAACCACGTTTTGTTTTATCGATGAAGAAGGGAACTATATCGGTGGAGCGATTACACCAGGGGTTAATATCTCAGCAGAAGCGCTGTACCAACGTGCTGCGAAATTGACCCGGGTGGAAATTGTGAAGCCGGATTCCGTGGTGGGACGTAATACGGTTCAAGCCGTTCAAGCGGGCATATATTATGGGTATGTAGGTGTCGTGGACGAGATTGTCACACGCATGAAACAGGTGTTGACCAAGCGCCCGTATGTCGTAGCCACGGGCGGCCTGGCCAAATTGATTTGCAACGACACCAAAACGATTGACGAAATCAACCCATTGTTGACACTCGTGGGGTTGAAGCTGATTTGGGAAAGAAACCGAAAGCCTGTTTGATTGTGGAATCACGTGGGCATCACCCTAAGTGGATTGGGCATGCGGGCCCATCTGGTACGGGTGGATGCCTCTTTTCAATCAGGCAAGTTTTCTAAGCATATGCGTTTAGACCACATGTGGTTGTGGAGCAGAAAAACGAAAGCGCTTCATGCTTTGCTTGAGCAATTTATATATGGGAGTGACTGATGATGACAGATTATGCGATTCGTGCCATCTCGAAGGATGGGAAAGTGCGCGGCTTTGCCGCAATTACTACAAACTTGGTGCAGGAGTTACAGAAACGACATGGCACCTATCCGGTGGTTAGTGCGGCGTTGGGAAGAACGGCGACCATGGGGGCGTTGATTGGGCTCACATTGAAAGAGGAGCGCCACAAAGTGACCATTCAGGTGGCGGGAGACGGTCCGATTGGCCGAATCATAGTGGATGCTGATGGAGAAGGACATGTTCGCGGCTCGGTCGACAATCCTTATGTGGAGCATAATGATGATTACAAGTTAAATGTGGGAGCAGCCGTGGGCCAGGGGAGCATTTATGTGACGAAAGATCTGGGCTTAAAAGAACCGTACCGCGGTGCGTCGCCGATTATCTCTGGCGAGCTGGCTGAAGATTTTACCTACTACTTTGCGGTTTCCGAACAGACTCCCTCTTCAGTGGGTCTGGGCGTGCTGGTCAAAGGGGAGCAAATTCTCGTTGCCGGAGGTTATATGATTCAAGTGATGCCGGGTGCCTCCGATGAGGTAATCACCCGTTTGGAGACGGCTATTGAGGAACTGAACAAACTGACCTCTATCTCTGAGTTGCTCCATCAAGGAGTCACCGCAGAAGAGTTGTTGGTGCGTTTAATGGGGGAAGGGACGGAGATTCTTCACAAGCAACCGATTTCCTTCGCATGCCATTGTTCCCGCGAGAAAAGCCGAACCATGCTCAAGTCTTTGGGGAAAGAAGAACTGAAAAGCCTCCTGAATGAACTGGGTCAAGCAGAGGTCGTTTGTCATTTCTGTAATGAGAAGTATATGTTCAGTGGGGAAGAACTGGAACGTATAATAAAAGAAGAAGTGAATTGACAAATTATTTTATTGGGTGATATGATAGGTGTAACAATTCCTATCAGTTTAATCGGAATAGGAGGCTTGCCCTATGCGCGTAGCGAACAATGTGTTGGAATTGATCGGCCAGACCCCTTTGGTGAAATTGAATCGAATCGTTGGCAAGTCAGATGCCGATATATTTTTAAAGTTGGAGTTTTTTAACCCTGGTGGCAGTGTGAAAGACCGTATCGCCCTCAGCATGATCGAAGAGGCGGAAAAGCGTGGTGAGCTGAAACCGGGATCGACGATTGTGGAGCCGACCAGCGGGAACACTGGCATCGGTTTGGCCATGGTCGCTGCGGCAAAAGGATACCGCGCTATTCTGGTCATGCCCGAAACAATGAGTTTGGAACGGCGCAATCTGCTTAAAGCCTACGGTGCGGAATTGGTGCTGACCCCCGGACCGGAAGGGATGCGCGGCGCCATTAACAAGGCAGAAGCGATCAAAGCGGAACATCCGGATTACTTTATGCCGCAACAGTTCAGCAACCCAGACAATGTGAAAATTCACTTGGAAACAACGGCTTTGGAAATCGTTGAACAAACCGGTGGCGACATTGATGCTTTTGTAGCCGGTGTGGGCACAGGAGGCACCATCACGGGTGTGGGTCGCGTGTTGAAAGAGAAATTCCCGCACGTGCGCGTCATCGCGGTGGAGCCGACGACTTCTCCGGTGTTGTCCGGCGGAAGCCCTGGACTTCATAAAATCCAAGGCATTGGTGCCGGATTTATCCCTGACATCTTGGACACCAATGTGTATGATGAAGTCATTCAAATCGAAAATGAAGAAGCGTTTGAGTGGGCGCGGCGTCTGGCTCGTGAAGAAGGCCTCTTGGTTGGAATTTCCTCCGGCGCGGCGACGGCAGCGGCCATTAAAGTGGCTCGCCGCCTGGGACTCGGCAAAAAAGTTGTGGCTGTCGCTCCAAGTAACGGTGAAAGATATTTGACCACGCCGTTATTCCAATTTGATTGATGCAAATCAACTTTGGCTATCCTGTGAACATGGGATAGCCTTTTTGTATGCTCTTCTTGGCTTGTGTGGCGCGCCCAGTTGGAATTTAAGATGAAGAATTGATCGGCATGTGTTAAAATAAGTTGATTAGAAGAGCTTAGAAGAGATGAGGGGAGAATAGCTGATGATTTTAATGATTGACAACTATGATTCCTTTACTTATAACCTCGTTCAGTATTTGGGTGAATTGGGGAAGGAACTTGAAGTTGTCCGCAATGATGAAATAGATGTTGACGAGATAAAGAAGCGGAATCCGGAAGTGATCGTTTTGTCGCCTGGGCCAGGCCGCCCGGAAGATGCGGGGATTTGTCTAGAAGTTGTGCGGCGTTATGCCGGACAGATTCCCATCTTGGGCGTTTGTCTTGGGCACCAGACGATCGCCCAGGCGTTTGGTGGGAATGTGATCCGTGCAAAGCGCCTCATGCATGGAAAAACATCGCCAATCAATCATGATGGACAGACAATTTTTACGGGGATGCCCACGCCTTTAACGGTGACGCGCTACCATTCTTTGTTGGTAGACCGGGAGACGTTGCCCGCTGAGCTAGTCATCAGTGCCGAAACCGATGAAGGGGAGATCATGGCTTTGCGCCACCGTTCTTTGCCGATTGAAGGTGTGCAATTTCATCCTGAATCGATTTTGAGCGAGAATGGCAAGGCGCTGTTGGCCAATTTCATTTGCTTTTATGGAAAATGGGATTCCCGGTGACAGGGGGATTGATACGTGGCTTGGATGATGTTGGATGGACAGCCGACGGAAGAGGCCTCAGCAAAGCTGCCCATCATGGATCATGGTTTGCTATATGGCGTCGGGGCTTTTGAAACGATAAGAATATACCAAGGATTTCCTTTTCTCATAGATGATCATCTTGCGCGGTTGGAGCGGGGCTTGTCCCGGCAGCGCATTCGCTTTCCCTGGCAGCGAGAGGAATGGCTGGCGCAAATTGAGGAGTTGTTGCGGCTTTCAGGGTTGCAGAACGCATCTTTGCGCATCATGGTGACGGGTGGTGAAGAGGGCTTGGGGCTAAGTGCGAGCGAGTATCAACAGCCCCACACCTTGATGTTTATTCGACCGCTTCCCTTTGATGACGGAGAATGGTTTGCCAAAGGAAAGGAGTTGGAGGTAGTTTCCATTCCGCGGCAATCACCTGGCGGAGCGGCCGACATCAAGAGCAATAACTACCTTAACAGCGTGTTGGCGCGCCAACAAGTTCAGCGCTTTCCAGAAGTCGAAGGGTTGATGTTGACGCTGGACGGATTCTTAGCAGAAGGGATCGTGAGCAATATTTTCTTTGTGCGTGACGGCAAATTATACACGCCGTCATTGGATTTGGGTATTTTGGACGGGGTGACCCGCAAGTGGGTGATCGCGCTGGCGCAATCGCTGGGAATCGAGGTGCAAGAAGGGAAGTATCCGCTTGCTGCGTTGGATGAAGCCGAAGAGATTTTTATCACCAACTCCATTCAGGAGCTGGTTCCCATTCGCATTTGGCGGGGGCGGCACCTCGAGGAACACCCAATCACCGATGCATTGTATGGGGCGTATCGCTCATGGACAACCTTATTAACCAGCGCTGGAGAGTTAAGCAGGAGGATGTAGCACGCATGAAATCACACAGTATAAAAGCGGGTCCTTATTCGTTATCATATGGCAACCGAACACTGGTGATGGGGATTGTCAATGTCACGCCTGATTCTTTTTCCGACGGGGGCAAGTATGCCTCCGCCCAGCTTGCATTGGAACATGCCAAGCAATTGGTGGAAGACGGGGCTGACATCATCGATATCGGTGGGGAATCGACCCGTCCTGGGGCTGAGCCTGTTTCGCTTGAGGAGGAACTGGCTCGGGTGATTCCCGCAGTCCAATTGTTGGCCAAAGAATTGGATTGTCCTATTTCGGTTGACACCTATAAGGCGGAAGTGGCCAAGCAGGCGGTGTTGGCGGGTGCTCACATCATCAACGATATCTGGGGAGCGAAGCGAGACCCGCGGATGGCCGAAGTGGCGGCAGAGCTAGATGTGCCGATCATCCTGATGCACAACCGGGAAGAAGCCCGGTATGATTCCTTGATCGATGATGTTTGTGCTGACTTGCTCGCTTCGGTTGACTTGGTTAGACAGGCGGGTGTGCGGGAAGAGAACATTATCTTAGACCCAGGCATCGGCTTTGCCAAAACAGTTGAAGACAACTTTGAAGTGATGCGCCATCTGGACCGGATTGTGGCGCTCGGTTATCCTGTATTGTTGGGAACCTCGCGTAAATCTTTTATCGGCAAGACGTTAGACTTGCCCCCGAATGAACGGGTAGAAGGGACGGCAGCCACTGTGGCCTATGGCATCACCAAAGGATGCCAACTCATGCGTGTGCATGATGTGAAGGAGATGGTCCGGGTGTCCCGCATGATGGATGCATTGGTTTACGGCCGGACAGTGGGGGAGGAGAGATGATGGATAAAATTTTCCTCAACCGCATGTGTTTTTACGCCTATCATGGTGCCTATCCGGAGGAAAACCGGTTAGGGCAACATTTTTATGTGGACTTGGAAATGACATTAAATCTCCAACCCGCGGCCTTGGCCGATGATTTATCTTTGACGGTCAATTATGGACAGGTGTATGAACTGATTGAGCAGGAGATGACCCAAACCAAAGTGAAGTTGTTGGAGACATTGGCGGAACGGATCGCGGGACGGATTCTTCGTGAGTTTCCGGTTGCAGAAGTGCGGTTGCGTGTGACCAAACCCAATCCGCCGATTCCAGGCCATTATGAGTCGGTGGGCGTGGAGATTGTGCGCAAGCGATCATGAGCCGTAAGATGAGAGCTTATCTGGGGCTTGGCGGCAACATGGGCGACCGCCTGTCTTTGTTGAGCCAAGCAGTTAAGCTTTTGGATTTGACCCAGGGCATCTCGGTCAACCGCATCTCCTCCATATATGAAACAGCTCCAGTGGGCCTGTTGGAGCAACCGCACTTCTACAATTTGGTGGTGGAGATTCAAACCACTCTGACTCCTGCTGAGCTGTTGCGGGTTGCACTGGCCATCGAGAAGAAATTACACCGTGTCCGCCACAAGCGGTGGGGCCCGCGAACTATTGATATTGATCTTTTGTTATATGATGATCGGATAATTCAACGCGAGGAATTGGAAATCCCGCATCCACGAATGCATGAGCGTGCTTTTGTGTTGGTACCGCTTATGGAGATCGCGGGGGATATTGCCATTCCAGGGACGGGTACTAGGCTAAGTCAATATATCGCCCAATTGCCCGCCGAACAAGAGATAACCAAGCTTGACGATGAGCTTTTCTCGGTATTGGAAAGAAACGGAAGTTGATGTTTTTGGTGTGGGACGGTAGGAATCCGCTTCGACATACCAAAGGAAGCCCTGTTTCGTTGCATGAATAAAATGAGTGAGTGGAATGAGTGGAAGGAGGGAAAACCATTGCTTAAAATTGGAGACATAGAAATGAAAAACCGGGTTGTGTTGGCACCGATGGCCGGTGTGTGCAACCCAGCATTCCGATTGATCGCCAAGGAGTTCGGCGTGGGTTTGGTTTGCGCAGAGATGGTCAGCGATAAAGCGATCCTGCATGGAAATAAACGTACGCAAGAAATGCTATATGTTGATGAACGGGAGAAGCCGCTCAGCTTGCAGATTTTCGGCGGAGACAAGGAAACGTTGGTAGAAGCGGCCAGAGTGGTGGACGAACAGACCAACGCTGACATTATCGATATCAATATGGGGTGCCCGGTGCCGAAAGTAGTGAAGTGTGATGCGGGCGCCCGCTGGCTGTTGGAGCCGAAAAAAATTGAAGAGATGGTTTCCGCCGTAGTCAAAGTGGTCAAAAAGCCGGTTACCGTGAAGATGCGGATCGGTTGGGATGAAGACCATATCTATGTGGAGGATAATGCCAAAGCTGTGGAAAGTGCGGGTGGGAAGGCCGTTGCCGTACACGGTCGCACGCGGCAACAGATGTACCGCGGCCATGCAAATTGGGAGTACATCCGCTTGGCTAAGCAAGCGGTATCCATCCCGGTTATCGGTAACGGAGATGTGTTCACCCCAGAAGACGCCAAGCGCATGCTGGAGACGACCGGTTGCGACGGGGTGATGATCGGGCGTGCTGCTTTGGGGAATCCATGGATGCTATATCGTACCGTTCATTACCTGGAACATGGTGAGCTTTTGCCGGAACCGTCGCCGTCTGAAAAGATCCGTATCGCCTTGTTGCACATGGATCGCTTGATCAACCTGCGCGGCGAACGGATTGCGGTGCGTGAAATGCGCAAACATGCTACATGGTATTTGAAAGGATTGCCTGGAGCATCCAAGATCAAAGATGTGGTCACGCAACAAGAAACGCGTGAAGGGATGGCAGACGTGCTGCTAACATTTGTCCGCGAATTGGAGCGGGAGCAAGCGGCCGAACAAGCCAATTTAAAACAGGAGACCGCATGACACCAGCGGATTGAGATTATATTTACCTATGAATGAAGGAGTGCATTGGGATGACACATGAAGAGCACAGCGATCTGTTTCAGGTGCGCCGCGACAAATTGGAAACTTTGCGCGAACAAGGGATCGACCCGTTCGGAGCCAAATTCGAGCGGACGCATTACGCGGAAGCGCTGATGCAGGAGTACGACGCCTTCTCCAAAGAAGAGTTGGAAGCAAAACAAGCAGAAGCAGTAGTAGCTGGCCGTTTGATGAGCAAGCGTCAACAGGGGAAAGCTACTTTCGCTCATTTGCAGGACATGTCTGGACGCATCCAAGTTTATGTGCGTTTGGATCGCGTGGGTGAGCAGGCATTTGAAATCTTCAATATGGCGGATATTGGCGACTTCATCGGCGTGAGCGGGGTGGTGTTCAAAACCAATCGAGGTGAGCTGAGCGTCAAAGCGAATGAAGTCACTTTCTTGGGCAAATCGTTGCGCCCGTTGCCAGAAAAATACCATGGATTGAAAGACGTGGAGTTGCGCTACCGCAAGCGTTACCTGGATTTGATCATGAATCCTGAAGTGAAGGACACATTCGTTATGCGCAGCAAAATCATTGCGGCCACCCGGCGGTATTTGGATGCGCAAGGATATTTGGAAGTGGAGACGCCGACGATGCATGCGATTGCGGGAGGGGCGGCAGCTCGGCCTTTTATCACGCATCACAATGCACTCGACATGACGTTGTACATGCGGATCGCACTGGAATTGCACTTGAAGCGCCTCTTGGTGGGGGGCATTGAGAAGGTATATGAAATTGGCCGTGTTTACCGAAACGAAGGGGTTTCTACTCGCCATAATCCGGAATTCACCATGTTGGAGCTGTATGAAGCGTATGGGGATTACCGTGACATCATGGATTTGACCGAGAACCTGATTGCCCATGTGGCCAAAGAAGTGCTGGGCACCACCCAGATTGAGTATCAGGGCCAACAAGTCGATTTGACGCCGGGCTGGGCGCGCAAATCAATGGTTGATTTGGTGAAGGAGCACTGCGGTGTTGATTTTTCTCGTCAGATGACGACGGAGGAAGCGCATCAGCTGGCCAAAGAACATGGTGTAGAAGTGACTCCGTCTATGACGTTTGGTCATATCCTGAATGAGTTCTTCGAACAAAAAGTAGAGCATTTGTTGATTCAACCCACATTCGTGACAGGGCATCCGGTGGAAATCTCCCCACTCGCGAAGAAAAATCCGCAAGATCCACGGTTTACGGATCGCTTTGAATTGTTTATTGTAGGACGCGAGCACGCTAACGCCTTCTCTGAATTAAATGACCCGATCGATCAGCGGGAACGCTTTGAAGCACAGTTGCGGGAGAAAGCGCAAGGAAACGATGAAGCGCATCCGATGGATGAGGACTTTATCGAAGCGCTGGAATATGGAATGCCGCCGACGGGAGGACTGGGGATTGGGATGGACCGCTTGGTTATGTTGTTAACCAACAGCCCGTCCATTCGGGATGTGCTCTTGTTCCCGCACATGCGTCATCAGGACTGATGTAGCTCATAACCTTCTGAAGTTATCCACAGCTTGTGCACAAATTGTGTGTGAATTGTGTATAACTTGTGTACAGAAAAGGGCAGTTTCTTCAACAAGAAGGAGCGGCCCTTTCTTTTTATAATAAATGGAAATAGAGGGTAAAAAAGGAATAGAGCTTATTGGTAGCGAATTTATTATGGAACCGCAAAATGGGGAGGGATTGCGTGGAAGATAAGTGCACCTGCGCTAACTGTGGAGCCAAGTCCTTATATATCCAATTTTTTGAGATCGACGGGAAGTATTACTGCCGCATTTGTTATACAGAGAAATTGATGGAAGAGGAGCGGAATCGGGAATAAAAGACTTGAATTAATTGAGGGTAAGGGGCGGGGCCAAGAGGTGTTAAGCCCCGTTTGTTTTGCTTTCATAAGCATGGAGATGGGATCAGAGAGAATGTCGCCGAGTCTAGCCATGTGCTGGCCTCGGCGATTTTGGTGGAGATGGCGGCCTGATTGGGCATGAAATGGCTTGTTTTAATGAAATAAACCTAATATAATGACCGTAGATTCATCTGGAACACAATGGATAATCATAATTTTCTAACGCGAGGCGGCTCTCGTTTTTTCGTCCAGTCCAGCTGACGGCAAAGATTGTGATAGACGATAGGCCAAAGAAGTGTTAGCGTAGGAGTATAGGTGATGCGAACCATTGTCCAAAATTGGACGCAATTTTTCGCAACAATTCGTCCTATCTATGTACTTGCGACATGAATTAACTTACGAGTAAAATGGTATAAGCGGGAAGATGTAGAAACGTTCAGCTTTTTCTGTTTCGCTTTTCTATTCTCAGGTGGAATTTCCAAGATTGTCTATCCTTGAATATATATTTAAATCCATTTGACCGTTAGGGAGGTTACTGTATGGGCCCCAGGAAAGAGAACCAGAAGCCAATGGGAGAAAAACATCATTTGCCATTCCCAGAGGCTCGATTTGGTTTGCCTGCGAGAAGAGATAATGCTGTCAGAGAAGTGAGAGAAGCACGTGGCAATAGCGAGCGCCAGCAACAGCAAGTTCTTACCATATTGAACAGCTTGCAACAAAACTTTACTTCATTGTTGCAGGTGGTAACCAATCGACTGAGCTACGATAAGACGAAAGAAGCCGCCTTCGACCGACTGTATAAAGAAATGGAAGATTTGAAGGTGGATCAGGAGTTAAACCAACTCCGCCCCCTCTATATCGATTTAATCCTGCTCATCGACCGCATGAACACGATATACAATGATAAATTAGACACTGGTAATCGTAACCCGGAATTAGTGAATATATTACAAACGCTAAGCCATGAAGTGTTAGAAATTTTGTATCGCCGTGGAGTGGAGCTGATCGTGGCGCCATCGAATAAATTTGACCCGCGCATCCAGCAAGTTGTGGAAGTGATCCCGACCAAGCACCCCGCTGAAGATGGCACAGTTGTACATATGGTGCGTCATGGCTTCAAATATAAGGATGTCGTCCTGCGTCCAGAAGAAGTGGTTATCAAAAAATACCATGGCTAGCTGTTGGCTTATTCACTTCGGAATCCAGCCTTCCTTGAAGTTAAAATTCTTATATTGAAGATGGGATTCCCATCTTTTCCTTTTGATTTGCACAACAGTTTGCCTGTTTGTTGCGTCTAATATTATGAACATAGAAAAGTGTCTCTTTAAAAAGCGTCATTATTGCCTTTTTGACCTTGATGGAAGTGATAGAGGGAGTGAAAAAAGATGGGAAGAGTTGTAGGGATCGACCTGGGAACGACTTACTCGGCGATCGCTATAGTAAACAATTACGGAAAACCGGAAATGCTCGCTAACCGTGAAGGAGAACGCATTACTCCTTCAGTCGTGCTCTTTGATGGTGCCGATGTCGTGGTGGGAAGCATCGCGAAGCGGACTGCGGTGGCAAGCCCGTTTAATGTGGTCCAGTTCGTAAAACGGCAGATTGGGGACAAG
This sequence comes from Laceyella sacchari, assembly GCF_004343255.1. Classification (GTDB taxonomy): domain Bacteria; phylum Bacillota; class Bacilli; order Thermoactinomycetales; family Thermoactinomycetaceae; genus Laceyella; species Laceyella sacchari. The sequence goes on from NZ_SMDD01000004.1 coordinate 57,980, forward strand.
ACATGGAAGTTTCAGACTGACAACCATGATGACTTCACACCTGAGGAAATCTCTGCGATGATTTTGCGCCGCCTCAAGGAAGACGCTGAGACATTGTTGGATGAGAAGATCGAGGATGCGGTGATCACCGTGCCAGCGTATTTCGATGACGCTCAGCGCAAAGCGACTCAAGACGCAGGACGGATTGCGGGACTCAATGTGTTGCGCATTATCAACGAACCGACCGCTGCTGCTTTGGCTTATGGTCTGGACAAAATGCATCAAACCCAAAACCTGCTCGTCTACGATTTGGGAGGCGGTACGTTCGATGTGACGATCATGAATCTGTCTCCGGACGGTTTGCGTGTACTTTCCACGGGTGGAGCGAAGAACCTGGGCGGTTTTGATTGGGACAACACGGTGATGAACTATTTAAATGAAGAATTTAAAGCGCAAGGCGGCATTGACTTGTTAGAAGACCCCATGTTGGAGCAAGATCTGCGCGAAAAAGCGGAAATCGCCAAGAAAACCCTCTCTGTCCGAGACCGCACCAATGTGTTCTTGTCTGCAAATGGAGTCAACGTTTCCATTCCTCTGACCCGCACCAAATTCGATGAATTAACGGCTCCCCTTCTCAACCGCACCCAAAAGATTTTGGAGTTTGTATTAGAGGATGCCGGCCTTCAATGGAAGGATATTGACCGTGTGTTGCTTGTGGGTGGTTCGACACGCATGAAACAAGTGCCGGCTATGATCGAACGCGTGACGGGAATCAAACAGTCCCTCGACGTAAACCCGGATGAGGTGGTTGCTCAAGGAGCGGCCATTCAAGGTGCGATTTTGCAAATTAAGCAAGGCACGGCCGATATGCACCTCACCCAAGCCTTCCCTGTCGTCGAAGTGCAGGATGTGAACTCGCACAGTATGGGAGTAGTGGCGTTGGACGAATCAGGTGAGGAATTCAACTCCATCGTGCTCAAGAAGGACACCACCATTCCGAGTCGGGTAAGCGGTCATTACAAAACAACGGTTGATGGCCAATCTCAACTTTTCTTGCAAGTGACTGAAGGCGAGGACAGCGACCTCGATTATGTGAAAATCGTCGGGGAAGGGATGATCGACCTTCCAGCTTATCCGAAGGGTGCGCCGTTGGAAGTGATTTTCGAATACGACAGTGATGGGATTATCCACATTTCGGTCATTGATTCCACCGCGGGAACCTTATTGGGTGAGCTGAACATCGAAAGAACTTCCAACCTGACCGAAGATGAAGTACTGGCGAAACAACGCCGTGTTGGGAAGATGGCAATCGGTTAATTAAATGATGGATTAGGCAAATAAAACAGAGTGAGTCAGCCCTTATCGTCGATTTTTCGAACAAATAGTGAAAGATAAGCGAAAAGCCGGGGAATCCCGGCTTTTTCATGTTGTCGAATGAAGTTGAACTATTGCCAATAATGTGGTAAATTGATAAAATTGAACCGATTGAGGGTATATATAAGTATATTATGCTAAACTTGGAGGAAGATTTCATTTAATCCCAATAAGATTATACATTTCCCATTATGTTTAATTAATACCCGGTTTTAAAATATTTAATAAATCTTAGCAGAAAGTATTGAACTTCATTTTTACTAAGATAAAATATAGTGATGCTATCATCAAATATCGTTGTTGAGAAAGCATGCTATTTAAGGAGGCTTTGCTTTTCTTATGTATCCAGATATCAAGTTGTTAATCATAACCGAAGAAGATTCGATTGCAACGGATTTGCGAGAAAGATTAAGCACTCAGTTTCCTCAGATCAGCCATGTTTACGCGTCAGAAGTGCGGCGTGAGATCGCCCGGATCCAGCCGGATGTCGTGTTGTTGCATGAAGGGGTCGGGAGCTTGGGGATGCAGCTGATCCCTTACATCTTGCGTGAAGTGACACAAGTCAAGATTGTTTTCCTCACTGAATCCAAAGATTCAATCCGCATTCGTGATGCCAGTCGCGCAGGAGCGTTTGATGTTCTCTTTTTCCCGGATGAGATTAATGCGCTAGGCGATGTGTTGTCTCGCGCCGTTATCGCGTTGCAATCTGATAGTGACAAGAATGAGGCGGCTGCCAATTTTACCTGGGGGCGCGGGCAAGTAATCGGTTTTTACAGCGGCAAGGGCGGTTCCGGCAAAAGTTTGATCGCTTCCACGCTAGCTCAGACGCTCCAGTTGGAATCCAACTCCAGTGTGCTGTTGGTGGATCTCAATTTTCAATTCGGCGGGGTGGAAACGTATCTCAATCTTGCAAGCGGCCGCAATCTATATGATTTGACGCCGGTTTTGCATGAGTTGAACGATAACCATATTCGCAGCGTGACCGTGATTGAACCTCACTCTGCCGTTGAAGTGTTGGCCAGTCCCGCTGATTTAGAAGTGGCCGAACAGATTACCGAAGAGCATGTCGAACGTCTGCTCCGCGCTGCCCGCCTTTACTATGATTACATACTTGTCGACATGCCAGCGGAAATGACCAACTTAACGTATGCGGCATTGGAAGAGGCGGACAAGATTTTTTACGTGTTAAATCCCGACGCCTTGTCCCTGCGCACATTGAACCGGGTGTTGACCGCATTTAACATGATTGGTGTGGACCCAACAGACCGTTTGGAAATCCTCGTTAACCGCATAAACCGCGACTCCGAAATCGGAGCCAAAGAAATCCGCCAACGCTTCAGCTTCGATATCGCCGGTGAATTCCGTGATGATCTAAAACGCATCGACCAGGCGATTAATCGCGGCAAGCCATTGCGCACCGCCAAAAACGAACGCAATCTGTCACTCTTCGCCCGGGACATGCAGAAGTTTGCCAAACAACTGCTGTCTGAATCGAAGAACGGCAAATCCACTTCATAAGGCGGGAGAATTCCTTGATTGAGCATGGGTTGTATCTCGTCTTGATAGGATTGTTGATCGCGGCAACGGTGACTGATCTCAAATACCGCTTAATCTACGACCGTTTCGTCGTGATTGGCATCGTGGCAGCTGTGCTCGCTCGCCTTTTTGAGCGGCCGGAACCATGGTGGAACTATGTGTTGACCGGTTTCGTCGCCTTTCTCATCCTTTATGTGATTGCCGTCGTAACCGATGAACGTTCTATCGGCGGAGGAGATGTGAAGCTGTTTGGCATGTTGGGGCTCGCCTTGGGCTTTCAACCTTTTCTCCTGATCTTTTTCTCCTCCCACCTGTTGGCGGCCCTCTATTTGCTCATCGTCAAGCTAGTGCGTTGGAACCAAGTGGGTCGCAAAACTGAATTCCCATTTGCCCCATTCATTCTACTTGGCACGGTGTTTACGTATGTGCTAACCAAATTATAAAAATAAGCAGGTGTGATCTATGCAGGATGCAAAGAGAAGAGCCTTATTGTTTTTAGTTGTCGCGTTGTTACTTTCTGCGATAGCCGGGTATATGTTTTTACAGAAAGTTAGTGAAGTCGATGAAACTTTGGGGAATTTTACTACGGTGTATGTGGCAAATAAAAGTATAGCTGTTCGAGAGCCTTTGAAACCTGAAGACTTTGAGGCGGTTAAGGTGCCGGAACAATATGTACAGCAATCTGCCATCACCAACTTGCAAGGAATTAAGTTGGAAAATGGAGTTTTTCCTATTACCAAGTTGATTACTGTTGTTCAATTGCAAAAAGGTGATTTGCTAACAAGCAATATGCTTAAGTCTGACACTAATTTGTCTTCTGATACAAAGCGCATGGTGATGTTGAGCCGTTCAGAAAAAGTCGGGTTTGATGATGTGTTCAGCTACAATGACCTTGTTGATATCATTGTAACCATGCCGAATACCAAATCAGTGGTTTATATGCAAAAAGTTCCTGTAGTTGCTTTGGCAAAAGACCAGCAAGGAAATGTGACCGGAATAGGGCTTGAGATGGGATTGACGGAAGCAGCCGACTTTGTTGATAAACAAGTAAATGCAATTAATATTCGAGTTCTTAAAGCTCCCAACGCGGAGGATATCAATGGAACGCGTAATGGCGGAAGTAATGATAAAGCTGCCCAGAAACTAAATGAACAAACCAAGACTAAACTGCCACAAACGGGTGGAGCACCACAAGATGATCTTCCAGGAACTGACAAATAAAAACGGTAATCAGCTGATGTGTATAAATCAGTTGTATTGTGAAGAAGGGGTGGCCTATGGCGATTTTTTCACAAAACCAACGATTGTCCAAGCATTTAAAACGACAGCGAGTAAATGAAAAACAAAAACAAGTTCAACGATCAGTTGATGATAATCGAGTAAACCAGTTAGCGCAGCATTTTAAAGCGAGACTGCTAAGTGAGACAGACCTTGAAAAATTGACGAAGATGCCGTCTGCAGAATTGCGTATTACACTGGACCGATTGGTGAGTCGTTATTTGGCGGAAGAGCAGGTCGTGTTGACCGGCCAAGAGCGGAATCGGGTCATCAATCGGATCATTAACGAGTCCGTGGGCTTTGGTCCATTGGAAGCCTTGTTGGAAGATGAAGAGATCACCGAAATTATGGTGAATGGTCCTTATGAAGTGTTCTACGAGAAGAAGGGTAAATTGTATAAAACGGATATCCAATTTCGCGATGAAGAAGCGTTGCGCCATGTGATCGACCGAATTGTGGCACCGATCGGCCGCCGGATTGACGTCAGTTCGCCCATGGTGGATGCGCGCCTACCTGACGGAAGCCGTGTGAATGCAGTAATTCCCCCGATCAGCTTGAAAGGATCGTTGCTTTCTATTCGTAAGTTTCGCAAAGACCCGATTCGGTTGGAGGACTTAATTTCATTTAACAGCATGACTCCGGATATGGCCAAATTCCTTACGAGTATGGTGAAAGCGAAGTTGAACATTATCATCTCTGGGGGTACGGGTAGCGGGAAAACGACCCTGCTGAATGCATTGGCGTGTTTCATTCCAGAAGATGAACGGATTATCACCATTGAGGATATGGCGGAGCTCCGCATTCCGCATACGCATGTTGTCGGGATGGAAGCGCGTCCTGCCAACGTGGAAGGCAAAGGGGAAGTTTCGATTCGCCAGCTTGTACGGAACGCGTTGCGGATGCGTCCTGACCGGATCATCGTAGGGGAGGTTCGCGGTGCGGAGGCGTTTGACATGCTACAAGCAATGAACACGGGTCATGAAGGCTCCATCACCACCGTACACGCCAACACCCCACAAGACGCTATGAGCCGCTTGGAGGGGATGGTCATGATGTCGGGAATGGATTTGCCTTCTGAAATCATTCGCCAGTATATTGTCAGTGCGGTTGATTACATTGTGCAAATCGGACGGTTGCCAGATGGGCAGCGCAAGATGTTAGCCATTGCAGAGATGCAGCAAAAGGAAGACGGTTCTGTCAAGATGATTGATATTTTCCGCTTTGTCCAGACCAATGTAGATAAAGACGGGAAGGTGGAAGGATACTTCGCACCAACTGGCTATTTACCTAGCTGCCTTGATCGTTTGCAAGCATATGGAGTGGGTGTGGATCAGAAGATCTTTCAGCCGAACCAGGCGGGAGTGAAGGAGTAATGCTTATTGGGATTATAGGTGCGCTCGCAATCTTCAGCTTTTTAACTGCAGTATATTTTTGGACTCAAATGAAGTCCGCCCAACGACAGACGGAAGAGGTTTTGGAAAAATATGTAGGTTCCCCTTCGGAAATGGGATGGTCGGACCGTCTAGTAGAAAAATTGGATCAATATGAATGGGCCCAGAAGTTGGAACCGCAGTTGAAGCGGGCTAGTATTCAACTTCGACCATCAGAATATGCTGCAGTATTGTTCTTGATTGGTATGGGTGTGTTCTTTTTGCTAAACAAAGGGATGGATGCCCCTCCTTTGTTCAGTGTACTGATCCCCATTATTTTGGTTCCGCTTGGTTCGAAAATGATGATTAATTCCCGTAAATTCCTGTATGCACAAAAGATTGACAATCAGCTGTCGGAAGCCTGCCGCTTGTTAAGTAGCGGAGCAAGGGCGGGCTTATCTATTCCGCAAGGACTGGAATTAGTTGTCAAAGAGATGGATGGGCCAATTAAGGAAGAACTGGGAATCGTTGTACGCGAATTGCAATTGGGAAAAAACGTAGAAGTGGCGTTAAAGGATATGCTGAAGCGTGTAGAAACCAAAGATATTCAGGTTTTTATCAATGCTTTGGTTATTCAGCGTCGGGCTGGGGGAGATTTAGCTAGGGTGTTGAGTGAAATGGCTGCTACGATGGAAGAGAGGAAGATTATCCATAAGACAATTGACGCAACCGTAGCCCAAGCTCGATATTCTGCCTATCTTCTGCCTGTTGTCTCTATTCTAATGGTGGTAATGATGAGTCAAATGATTGAAGGTTTTTTTGATTTTTTCACTACTGGCATTGGTATAGGGGTATTGGTGATATTTATTATTTTGCAAGTAGTTGGCTTTGTCCTAATCCGCAAAATTGCGGATATCAAAGTGTAGGGGTAGGGAGCAATGACCTTTTTCTTATATCTCTTGATCATTATGATATGGGGTTGTCTTGTGTTTGCAGCGACGTCTTTTTACTCCTATAAGAAGGCGTCAGAAGAAGTTAAGGGAAACTTAGATAACTTCATACCACCATGGAAAGTGATGCGCCGCAAATCAAGTAGGCGTGCCCTGCTGCATAAATGGATGGACAGTTTGGCTCCAACTGGAAAAAAGATTCAAATTTTGAGTGATCAGGCTGAGTTGGAAGACAGCTTGATTAAGGCTGGGCATCCGTTTCAATTATCGGTGCACCGCATGCATGGTGCGAAAATGCTGGGTTTGTTTGCGGGGATTATTTTTGCAGTGCTGTTAAACGTGGTTGGACTGCCTTTTGCCCAATTGTCTTTTGTTATGCTGCCGATTTTGGGATTTTTGTCCCCGGTTTTGCTTGTGCGATATTTGGCTAAGAGGCGACAAGAGCAAGTCCGTTTGGAGCTTCCCGATTTTCTTGATATGATGAGCATCACATTGCAGGCTGGAATGGCAATGGACGACGCTATGGCCTATTACGCCGAAGCGACCCGCGGTCCGTTGGGGGAAGAATTAAATCGTATGTTACAGGAGATTAAATTTGGTGTACAACGGGAAACAGCTTATAGGGGATTGATTAAAAGAACGGATTCGCCTGAGTTGGAGGCCTTGATTATGTCCCTCATTCAAGCTCATAACTTAGGGACACCGATTGCTCAAACTTTTACCCAACAAGCTGTTGAGATGCGTCGCATGCGTTCCGAGAAAGCCAAGGAAGCGGCAGGGAAAGCCGCGCCTAAAATTTCTCTGGTCAGTGGATTGGTGATTGCCCCTTCGATTATGTTGTTAATGTTGGGTGCCATTATTTACAATGTTGTGGTCAAGAATTTGGCTAACTTATTTTAGATTTTCAAAGGAGGTGATGAATAGGCAGTCGACGAAAAATGTGGTATCAACTGTAAACTGGTGTTGGGTTATCATTTATCTTTTATTATTTAAGGAGGATTTACTCATGACTAAATTACAAGAGTGGAAATTGCGTTTGGCATCAGCAAAAGAGTTTTTTCCAAGACTCAGCAAAAAAGGTTCGCCAACAATGGAATATGTGATCATCATTGCGGTTGGTGCTGCATTTGCTGGTTTGTTGCTCACCATTTTTGCGGATGAAGAGGGTGGAATCACTAAGACGCTGAAAACGAAAGTTGAAGAGCAAATCAAAGGTAAGGAATAGAAGTTTTTTGCTTTGTTCGTTTGGCTATTTACAAATAGCCAAACGAATCCCTTTCTAAAAAGGAGGGTATTTATGAAATTATTTAAGGCAGTATTGGCTTTGTTAGTATTGCCAGTGTATTTGGTTGCGTGCAGTCAAGAAGAGCAAGCGGGAGCACCAAGTGAAGAGGTGAAGAAAAAACAAGAGTCAACACTGCCGCCAGTACCCAAAACACTGGAAGGATTGATGAGGCAAAATCCGGGTAAATATGCGGGAGACAAATACAATAAAGCCGCAGTAAACAAAGAACTAGATAAAATGCCTAAAGAATATGCCAAAGACCCTGAAAAGGTTTATTCTTACATTAATCATCTTTTAGCCCAAAATTATCTGCCTTTGTACAACAGATTTCTTGCCTTTAATCCTAATTTCTCCGTAAACAATGCAACTCCCGATGGCAAAATAAAGATGCCGAAACTGGAAAAAATTAATGTAGAGATTGTACTAGATGCAAGTGGAAGCATGGCAGGGCAGGTAGCTGGTGGGCAGAAGATGGATCTGGCCAAGGAGGCGGTTCGCAGTTTTGCCTCTTCAATACCAAAAGAAGCAAAGGTTTCATTGCGCGTCTATGGCCACAAAGGAAGCAACCAGCCGAAAGACAAACAACTTTCTTGTCAAAGCAGTGAACTTGTCTATCCTCTAAATACATATGATCAAGCGCAATTTGAATCTGCACTTTCCAAGTTTAAGCCAACAGGTTATACACCACTTGCTAAAGGGATAGAAGAAGCACATAAAGACTTGGCCGATGCAAAAGGTGAAGGCGTGCGAAATGTGATTTATGTTGTGAGTGATGGCATAGAAACGTGTGGTGGAAATCCAGTAAAAGCTGCGCAACAATTAAAGGATTCCGGAATTAAACCCGTTATCAACATTGTTGGATTTGACGTGGATGATGCTGGACAAAAACAACTTCAGGAAGTAGCGGAAGCTGGAGGCGGTGTTTATAAATCAGTTTACTCAGCAAATGATCTGAAAGAATATCTCCAAGCAGAAAAAGACCGCATAAAAAGTGAATGGGAAATGTGGGCTATAGACACCAAATTGGGAGCTTGGAGCGCTTGGGCAAAGAAACGTGAGGAGTTGGAGGAGGCTTATGGTAAGCTTACTGACTTAACTCCACCAGAAACAAAGCGGCTTTTTGAGGCAAATGATTACTTGCTTCAAAAAGGTCTAATCAACCAAGATATTAATACGGAGGTAACCAAGCTAATTCTTGAGCGTCAAAGAACCATCGAGGGAGAGCTAAATGATCGATATTTTGAGATTGGAGATGTTCTGGAGAGAGTAGAAAAACAGATTAAAGAGGATGCAGAAAAAACTTCTGATCGAAATATTTCAGACTTGGAGTAGTATCGTATGGGGGATCAAATATCGTGTGAGATAGTTGATTGGTATTTGATTCCCTTTATCTTTGATTGTTTGGTTTTGTTTTTTTAATAATCTGTCTATTTTTGTTAAGTGTATTGTCTAATACATTCAGTATGATTAAGTATAAATGGATTTTTAATGCGAGAATAAGAAAAACACTGCATGAAGGTGATTAGAATGAATAAGAGGATGCGACAAACGTTAAGCATGTTGCTATTAAGCGTAATTATCACTGTTTTGATATTACCGTTCATCCCTGTGTATGCCGATACAGCACCTTATGTTCCACCGGATCCATATAAGGCTCCAGATCCATATAAGGCTCCAGATTCATATAAGGCTCCAGATTCATATAAGGCTCCAGATCCATATAAAGCTCCAGATTCATATAAGGTTCCAGATTCGTATAAAGCTCCTGATGTATATAAAGCGCCAGATCCATATAAAGCACCGGATTCATACCAAGTACCAGATCCTTATCAGGCACCAGACTTGTATCAACCCTCCGGATGGGAAGCTTACCTGAATCGTCTGTTGGATCCTTATGACGGTAAATATAAGAAAAAAAATATAATAAGCAAAATACGTTCAGCAATTCATAAAGTTTATTTTAAATATCAAGTTTCATACAAAAAGGCGGGACATCGCCTTATTCCTCGGTATGATGCAAATGGAAAGTTAATCGGGTATAGATTTGAAGGTAAATTAGATACAAAAATGCAAAAATGGGCCAGTGGTTTGCGTCCGGAAAAAGTTGATGGACAAAAAATTTATAACCGTAATTTGCCTATTAAAAATCAGTTTAATAATTTTAAAGCTGCATGGAAGTTTAATTTAAGTTCTAAAGGTGGATGGGCATTAAGCGGACTGGCAGGTGTCATTACCGCCTCATTAGAGGGGCACGAAAAATGGCAAGACTGGACTGCGTCGGCCTTGGTTGAGACAGGAGTTGGCATGGCTACGTCGGCGGCAGGGTCAGCAATCGGATCCGCCCTGGCTGGAATGATAGCAAGTACCGCATTAGGGGCCTCGATGGGCTCTGCTGTTCCAATTGTAGGCACAATTATAGGGGCCGCTGTTGGCGTAGGTTTATACGCTTTGACAAATACTTCAGTAGGAATCAAGGTGAAGAACTGGGTAAAAGGTGGAGTTAAGCATGTAATTAACGCCATAACCCCAAATGGAGTGTCCAACACTATCCAAAAAGGATATGAAAAGGCTAAAGAAACAGTGGGGAGTTGGGTAGACAAGGGTAAATCCGCTCTTTCATCTGCTAAAAACTTTGTGAAAGGTCTTTTCTAATTGTTGAGGGGAGGAGCAAATACTGGACAATCGTGGATTTTTTGATGAAAAGCACCAATTAAGAGAAGAATTCGTTGGGTTTTTTTATCAGATAAACTATGTAACATTATTTATTTCTTTGTTTTCTTTTTTGGTGCCAACATTTTCTATGAGATTCTTCGTTTTGTATTTATTGCTAATGATATCCTGCTTTTATTGGAAATATGCTAGCAATCGCTATAAGTTGTATAAAAGTGTAAAATGGCGTGTTGGATCTTTATTAGCTCATATCGACCTGTCAACGATATTTGTCGGCATTGTTTATTGGAGAGTTTCTGGAGAGAGATGGAGCATTGGACTGTTGCAATTGATCATGTTGTTTGTTGCTATAGGAATTGGTCATGGTTTCCGTGGCTGCATCGCTCAGGAGCTTCGTAAACCCATGACAGGATGGGGGAAGTTGCTTTCATCAATTGGCATAGTCGGTGCGGGGAATGCCGCATTATTGTTTTACTTTTTATCGCGGTTTACGACAACAAATGTATTGGCTCTCGTTATGTACTCTTTAATGTTGGTTATTGTAGTCATTATTCATGCAATGTGGTTTTATGCTGATACGTCTAATTTAATGCAAAAGAAAGTTGAATAGTAGATTGAAATGGAGGTTTAATATATGGCAACCAAAATGTTGCAAGGGTTAGGAGCAGGTTTTGCTACTTCTATCCTGTTAGGCTATATTGTTGGGGCGACGGGACTCATTTTGAATGCAGCGGGTCCGATCATGTTAATGGTTTTAACATATATGGTGGCTGGTTGGGTTACAGGTCGTAATAATAAATATGCCTTGGTTAACGCTTGGTTTGTAGCATCTGTGATGTTTTTCATTAATACTTTTATATCAGTGAATGTTTTGGGTGAGATCAACATTCCGTTAATAGGACTGATTTTCGGTTGGATTTTTGCTATGCTTGGGGCTTGGATTGGTAAGAAAAATTCCACTTTGTCTCAAAAGGGAGTGTAGGGCGGACATGATGTTTGAAAGTATGAAAGGTGTTTTTGCTTCTATGGGTGAAGCGTTTCAGTTTTATAAGGAACATTTCTCAAAAATTATGTTGATTGGGTTGACTATCTTATTTCCTTTTGGTTTTTTTCTTCTTATAGTTGAACAGTTTGCTTATATATATCCAGAAATGAGTTCACTATATCCTATGGTTCTCCCAGTTGTATTTTCTATAGGTCAATTGCCACTAATATATATCAGCCTTATGTTTATCAATGATGAAATATTTGAGACGAGTGATATGTTTCGTTTCTTTTTTAAAAAATTATCGACTGCCTATACAACTAGCCTCGTTTTTTTTGCTTTGGTAGCTTTGTTTGAATTTATTTCTGATTACTTATGGATTATAGGCGTATTTTTATCGATCTCTATACCTTATCTTGTTATTTTAAAAGAATATGAACCAATTGTATGTATTACTAAATCAGTAAAAATTGGCTTAGTTAAATGGATGCAATTGCTTATTTTGCTCGCAAGCTTTTATTTGATTGGTTTGGGAATAAAAAGCGGGTTGTTTACGGGAATAGAGTTGTTGACAAAAGGTACCGCACCTGACGCGTTTCTGGTGATGGTTCAGTTGGTCATTGAAATATCGTTAATTCCGTTTGCTGTGTTTGTTTTGACCAAATGTTATTACAAATGGCTTGAAAAGGAGTAAAAAAATGGAAGTATTGGCTTTTCTTGCGGTAGTGTTAGGAGTGATTTTGTTTGTTCCCACCTTGATCTTTATATACCAATGCATCAAATACGGCCCATCTCAGGCAATAGCGGATACTGTTCATGAACTGGGGGGAGTGTTTGGGCTCATATGGCATGTCATCACTTTTCCGTTTACCTTGATTCGAGATATTTTTAGTTTCATCGCCAAGTTATTCAAACGATAAAGCAAGGTACAGCAACTGTTGGCAATAGGAGGAAACTATGTTTCGGGGAATGCGAACAATTAACCGCAAACGCGGCAATGTGACTTTGATGTGGGTGGTTGCATTACCGGTGTTCATGATCATATTCATGTTTTTGGGTTCGTTGGTGATTGCTTGGATGAATCATGCAGTTGCCGAAAAAGCTGCTGATGCCGGCAGTCTTGCGGCCACAAAGAAAATGGATGAGTATGTGAGCGCCGAACTTCAAATTATCATGAATAAAATATTGGAGAACAACACTGAAAACCAGACGAATATTGATCCTTATCAATATGTTATGAGTCATAATGGAATTAAGAAAGGCATTATTAAAAATGCAGTTTTTAATAATGAAGAAGAGCTGAAAAAAGAAGTGCGGAAATATGTCAAACAAAATGGAGCACAACCGAGCAAAATCCGTTTTTTTGCGGATGGAAGGATTCAAGTTGAAGCAAAGGTGAAGTTTACCCCGCTTATTTGGGCAGAAGAGTTTACCAACAAATATGTGAAAGGAAATGGTTTTGGTCCAACTAGGGACTATGGGACATGGTGGTCGAATCGTAATCCGCTTACAGTAACGTTTGAATAAGGATGTCGGAGGGTTTGGCATGAGCCGTTTGCATAAATGTCGGGAGAGGCTAATCAAAGGCTCTGTGACGTTAGAATTCATTATGGTTATTCCGTTGGTTATTTTTATGTGCTTATTTGTTGGGCAGTTTGTGGTCACGGGAATGGCAGTGTTGGAAACGCATCATTTTGTTAAGGACGGAGTGAGGTCTGCCGCCTCATCGGGGAAACCGCAGAATGAAGAGAAACAGGGCAAAGTGAGATTTGATAAAACATCTCATTATTGGTTATCTGATTATGAAGTGAAAATCAAAGATGGACAAGTGATTGCAACAGCAGAGACAAAAATAAAATGGATTTTTTTGCCTATGGATCCGTTCACTTATCAATATGTCGCGAAATCACCTGTAATAAAATAAAAGTTATTTTTGGAGGAGTGATTATGAAGAAAGGCGATTTTTCGTTGGGAAGATGGAGCCAGAGATATCGGAAAGGTGCTTCGACGACCGAATTTGTCGTGATTCTTCCATTGTTTTTTTTGCTATGTTTAGTCGTATGGCAACTTGTTGAAGCTGGGATGGCAGTACTGGAAACGCAGGCAGCATTGCGAGATGCCGTAAAAATCGCTTCCACTACAGGGGATGAGGAAAAAGCAAAAGACCAATTCAAACTTTCTTTTGTTGACCGTAAACGGGTAGAGATTGAGAAGTTCGAAATAAATATTGAAGATGATGAAGTAAGTGCCTTGGCCAAGGTGAAAATCCCCGTCATTTTTGACCAGAATTTAGCTCCTATAACGTATGAAAGCAAGTCAAAGGCTCCAGTATTGCAAAAGAATTTTGCCCTTTTTTCTTTTGGTGGAGCGACAGGGGCTTCTGGGCCTCTAATTACTTCAGGAGGTGTGTTAGGGCCACCGGTAAGGGTTTGGAATCTCACATCTCCTTTCGGATATCGTTTTCATCCTATCAGGCGAGTTAACAAACTCCACGCAGGTATTGACCTGGCCGGTCCGGTTGGTACGCCGATCTATGCGGCGGGAGATGGAGTTGTGATCAAAGCTGGTGCATCTAATGGTTATGGAAATCTCATTATTATAGATCATGGTAACGGAATGCAGACTTGGTATGCTCACATGTTCTCACAACATATCTACGTGCGACCGGGTCAGCGAGTAAAGCGGGGAGATCATATCGCAGGCATAGGCAATGCGGGATGGTCGACGGGAGCGCATTTGCATTTTGAAGTGCACATTGGCGGCCAACCTGTGAATCCATTGCGATATGTATCTAAAAATTAGGTCGCTCAGAAAAGATGGAGCGACCTTTAAATATAATTTATAACGTTACTCCAGTTTACTTTGGGTTGATGTAAAAGAAAAAATAAGTAAAAGTAACAATATACATTGTATTTTTCGATATATAATGGATATGAAATCAAAAAAATAGTTGTAAATAGGGAGGAACTATGTTATTGCAAATTTATAAAAATATGTGGACACAACCAGATGATGTGATCCATGAAGTAGTCGAAGATACAAAAAAGGGTCATATGGTACTGTTACTTGTCTTGTTTGGTATTGCTTTTTCGTTGGATTATGCGTCTAACAACTCTGTGGGAGACCGCATGGACCTTTTATCCATTTTGGTGATGGCAGTAGTAGTTGGTCCTTTATTTGGTTTATTTGTTTGGTTTTGTTTGAGTGGAACTCTACATCTCTGTTGCCGCTGGTTGGGAGGGAGTGCATCTTTTCGGGAGACTCGTCAAACCTGGGCGTGGGCATCGGTGATCTATTCCAGCAAATTACCCGTATGGCTGTTGCAAGTCTTGATTTTTGGCAAAGAAATGTTCACCGATGAAACACCTCGTATTGACAGCAATGTTTTTTTGTTAGTCCTCATCGTTCTTTTATCGATTGTTATGATTGTCATTAATATTTGGTTTGTATTTACCTTGATTCGCTCGTTAGCAGAAATGCACCATCTTTCACGTAGCCGTGTAACTGTCGCCATGTTGCTCCCTGTTGGACTGTTGTTTCTGCTTATGTTATTTTTAATAGCTTCCTAGAAATGGGGGATGACATTGGAATGGAGTCATGATAAAGCAAAAGATTGGATTTGGCGGATTGGAACCCAAACTCGTAGTGTGATGCAAGATATTTCATCCAGCGAACCCATTGGAATTACTTACCTTTGGGTTTTCCTATTTGGCTTTGCTTTTTATTATGTACAAGTCGATGGACAATCTTTAGGAAATGTTGCATCATTTGGATCGATTTTTCTAAACGGAATTTGGCTAGCCCCCTTGTTAGGTGGGGGTTACTGGGTCTTGACCAGCTCCTTGTTTTGGTTCCTCGGGCGCGTATGGGGTGGATTAGCTACATGGCAGGAAATGACTACTACCGTCGCTTGGTCTTATATCCCTTATTTGATCAAATTGGTGTTGATATGGTTTCAATTTTTGTTTTTTGGAGAGGAAATGTTCGCCTCGGCCTCAATGATTACGGTGCTTGATTTGCAACTGCTTCTTATCTTTTTTTCCTTGTTGAAAATGATAGTAACTGTATGGTTTTATATCGTTCAGATCCGTGGTGTTGCTGAAGTGCATGGCATTCCAACTTGGAAAGCTGCCACTATTGTTATCAGTTGTGTCCTCTTGCTGTCCATATTGTTGCTGTTGTTGTTTCAACTTCTTATCTTTCCCATATAATTACTAGGAGGAGGACGTTTTGAACAAACGTACAAGCTGGAAAAACATTATAGAAAGTCGACGGGGTGCTTCAACGCTTGAATATGTCATCATTATTGCTGCTGGTATATTGTTGGCTTCGCTCTTACTGTTTACCTTCAGCAGTGATGAGTCAATAGGCGATACTCTTCAAAGCAAAGTAATAGGAATGATAACAGGGAAGTCAAACACTATCCCAACGTCGGATCCAAAAGACAAAAGTCCCATTGAAGAACCTGTTAACACATCTAACAAAATTGCATCAGCAGATCAAACCCCTCCCCCTTCAATTGAAAAGCCTCATGAAGAAAAAGGATGGTTAGATAAAGCGAAAGAAATTCCTGTTTTGGGGTATGTTGTAAAGAAAACGGAACCCTATTACAAAGAATATATTGAGCCAAATTATAATAAATATGTTAAGCCTTGGGGAGGTCCCGTGGTCGAAGAAGTGCTGAACTTTTTCGATCCCACTTCGGGAATATATGAACTGGCAACGGGCAAAGATTGGGACACCGGCGAAAAGATAAGTGGGTATGAACGTTTTGGTGAACCTTTCTTGAATTATTTATTGGCTAAAAAAGTGGGTAAAGTTGGCGGAATATTGTCCAAAGTGGATAAAAAGCTTTTGGGTGGCAAGGTTACCAAATGGGTTGGGGATAAAATTCTTAAGCCCATCGATAAAAAACGGGATGAATTCGTGGATTGGGCTTGCGGCAAACCGAAAAAAACGGCCTTGCTAATAGACACTGCTTATGCCGATACCGGAAAATCGGTAGGGAATGATGGAAGTTGTCTGATTGGAGATATATTAGGTGATGAAAACGAAAAGAAAAACAAGGGTAAAGACAAGAACACAAACCATGCAGGTGGATATAAAGGAAAGTATAATGCCGATAAAAAGCATGTTCATGAAGGAGAAACAGTCAACGATCCTCAATCACCTTACAATGGGAAATGGAATGGTGAGGGGCTTCATAATTGGAAGAAATTGAAAAGTCGTGTTGAAAAAGATGGTTATGAATTTAATAAAGTCGAAATGGATGAAAATGGTGTACTCTATGTGGAAGTGAGAAGAATAGGCCATGACCCAGCGACTTTGAAAAAATATGAAAACATAAAAGCTGCTTTAGAAACAGTACAATCAGGGACCGCGTCAAAAAGCCAACAAAAGAAAGCGCAAAAGGTATTGCAAAAATACAAAGTTGACCCAAATACAGATCCAAATACCATAGATCCCAAAGCCCTTTCTAAGCAAGAAAAAGTAACAACCAAAACGGTATACCCTTCCCATTATACTGAACAACAAATTGATGAAATGGGAGATAAGGCGCTAGATCAATTTCTCAAAAACAATAACTTGCAGTATTCAACGCTTCCCAACGGGGATGTCAAGCCAATTCGATTTAATTCAGTGGTTAAAGGGCCAGACGGAAAAGACATCGAGGTTGAAGGATATGTAGTTCCAAAGCCGGATGGTAGTGTCGACCACATAAATACTCATTATCCCAAGTTTACGCAAGGCAGTAACAATAAAACTGTCGACCCAAACACTATTTAAAGGCTTTGCAAGAAAAGAGGTAAACAGATGAATAGCAAAACGCAAAATTTGGTTCGTTTTTTAATGGAAAACCGCCCCTCTGATCAAAATACAGATGTAGTCTGGGAGTTTGTCATAATGCTTGTGCAGGACGAAGGTTTGACGATTAGAGATTTGATTGTCGAGTATTATCTGTACACTTCTACTAAAAGTTGCGGTTCCCAAGGTATCAGTATCAGCAGTAATTACGATGGGCTGACAAGGGCAGGCATCGGTGGGAAGAAATACTCTTGCGACGAAGATACATTTTTGGAGCACTGGAAAAAAACAATGGATGCATACATCGCAAAGCATTATTTAAACTGAGAGAATAACGTGAAATGACAAGGACAAATGACTAATCGGACAAAGAATAAGCGATTCAAATCGAATCGCTTATTCTTTTTTCAAAGAGGAGTATTAAAACAAACAATATTTAGATGAATGAGCTTTTATAAATTTGATTATATAAATGTAGAAGAGGATGGCATGATGCCTGATCAATGTACGCCTCAATTTGTTTCATTTAAGGATGATATTTAAATTATTTACTAATATTTAGAGTATTTTTCGAGGTGCTGTCACATATCAACAAACCTCTATAAATTAAAATGGAAGAGAGGTGATTTGATTGAATATAAAAGCTTTAAGCCACTTTTCGGCTATGGTACTCATATTCTTTTTAATAGCATGTTGTTTTCCTATTACAGTGTTGGCCGAGGGGCATCAAGCCCCTGATCCGTATAAAGCACCCGATCCCTATAAGGCTCGAGATGATATATATATCACTCCTGATCCTTATCAAGCACCGGATTTAGATTAAGCAAACTCCCAGGGCAATGGAAAGAGGGATTCTGCTTCAAATCAAGAAAAACGACCGTGGTACAAAGAAACTTTGGAATAAGAGAAAAGGAATTGTACATACCACTTCGGAAGGGCTGAACAAAGCATGGGAATGGACAAAAAAAATAAAGAATATATATTATATCCGGCCTCGTTTTGACGGCAGGGGTTGCTTGCTTGTTCATCCCTGAACTGCAAGGCGTTGGTGCGTCCATTTTAATTGGTTGGGCCATTTCGTTTGGTTTCAGCCTGGCTCTGAACGGTGACAAGGTTGACAAGCACACATTCATGGAAGCCGCAATTGGTGGTGTTCTTGGTATCGTCAGCCTAGGTCTGGCTGGTGGAATTACCAAAGGATTAGCTTCTGCATATGGACAAAAAGCTGTAACCGCACTGCCGGTTCTCGTATTTTGGGGCCTGTTTTAAATGGTGCTGGGAAACTGATCAGCAAGATGCCGGGACCAATTCAAAATGTTTTCAGCAAGATGGTCTTAGTTTCGGTGGTTGAAGGCGCGGGAACCAGTGTAGTTGATGATTTGCTCCATGGTAAGAAGATTGATTGGCAGAAAGCGGCCGCTGTGCTTGGCCTTGGGTAGCACTCGTCGGTGGAGTTAGCTTTGTCGCCCACTATGTCAAACCGTTAGTGAATAAAACTGTATCGGCCTTTCAAGATGCCACCTCACCAATTATGGTCAAAGTGAGCCCATTTTTGAAAAAACTTAATCCTTGTCTGGGCTATCAGCAATCGACGATTCCTTCTATGGCTTAATAGATGAGTGTGGTATTTATCAATTTGCCTATGATGCTAATGACCGATTGGTCAATATTGAATATCTCGAAGATGAAGTAGCCCGTAAATCATTCAAACTCCGTGAGGAATACGTAGCAGCAATTGCTTATTTGGGAAGAGAGAAACAAGAAGTGGAAAACAGTTTTGGGATGTATGCTTATCGTTTGATTAAAGAAATCAACAAAGATAATGGGGAAACGATTGGGTTTTATGGCAATTTAAAAAGACAATCAGTAGGAATTGTAGTCATTTACGACAAAAATAACAAAGTAAAAGAAGCGATGGCCATTCCGAGAGTGAAAATGGATGAAATCGATGTGGATCGTTATTTATAAAAGATATCTCATCTGATGTTACTACCATCTATCAAGTGCTTTTATAGAACTGGATGATAGTTGACATCAGTATTAATAGCCTCCTCCTGTACACTGGAGGAGGCTTTTTTTTCTGCAAACTTGGGCTGGCGATCTAACACCTTTCCTATCATTAGGGTTTCCTTATGGGAACTATGTACCTTTATCGATACTTGGTTCCTTTAAGGTGCGTATTTTTCTGAATGTTTCATATAGATATAATGGAAGTGAAAGCTGTCGTTCTGTCATATCCTTTTGAAGGGGGCGTTGGGATGCAAGGAAAGTCTTCTGTTCCATTGGACCCGCGTGTGCAAGCTTTTTTGGATGGGAAGCCGAAGCCGCTGTTTATCGGAGGACGGTTTGTGGAATCGTTGTCAGGTAAGACGTTTGCCACGAGGAATCCGGCAACCGGGGAAGTGTTGGCGGAGGTGTATGAAGCGGACAGCGCCGATGTGGATGTAGCAGTGGAAGCGGCTGAACGGGCGTACGAGGGGCGTTGGTCGAAGCTGACTCCCAGTGAGCGGGGGAGGCTGATGTGGCGCCTGGCCGATTTGATTGAGGAACATGCGGAAGCCTTGGCCCAATTGGAGACGCTTGACAATGGGAAACCGATCAGAGAGACGCGGGCGGCGGATATACCGCTGACGGTGGATCATTTCCGTTATTATGCGGGGTGGGCCAGCAAAATCCACGGTCAAGTGATTGATAACTCCGTTGGCAACAATTTCTTCTCGTATACCCGGCACGAGCCGATCGGTATTGTGGGACAGATTATTCCTTGGAATTTCCCGTTGCTCATGGCGGCATGGAAGTTGGGAGCGGCATTGGCGACTGGCAATGTGGTGGTTATGAAAACGGCAGAGCAAACGCCGTTGTCGGCGCTTTACTTAGGCCAATTGATCCAAGAAGCCGGCTTCCCCGAGGGAGTTGTCAATATCCTGTCGGGATTTGGCCCGACAGCGGGAGGGGCGATTGTGGCGCATCCCAAAATTCGCAAGGTGGCTTTCACCGGATCGACGGAAGTCGGCAAACTGATCATGAGTCAGGCGGCTGATCGGGTGAAACGGGTTTCCTTGGAATTGGGCGGGAAATCGCCAAATATTATTTTCCCGGATGCTGACTTCTCAAAAGCAATTCCCGGGGCACTCAGGGGAATCTTCTTTAACCAGGGACAGGTATGTAGTGCAGGCTCCCGGCTGTTTTTGCACAAAAAGGTGTACGATAACTTCTTGGCTGATATGGCCGGATATGCGTCTAAGATCAAGCAGGGCCCTGGCCTGGATGAAACGACGGAGATGGGTCCGTTGGTGTCCGATGAGCAATTCGCACGCGTTTCCCAATACTTGGAGAAAGGGAAGGCGGAAGGCGCCAAGCCGTTGATCGGGGGGCAACCGCTGTCTTCAAAAGGGTATTTTGTACAGCCGACCATTTTTACCGATGTGAAAGCCGATATGACCATTGCGAAAGAAGAGATTTTTGGGCCGGTTGTGGCGGCGATGCCGTTTGACGATGAAGATCAGATAGCGGATGTGATTCGCCGCGCAAATGATAGCGAGTACGGCTTGGCGGCTGGGGTGTGGACAAAGGATGTCAGCAAAGCGCATCGTGTGGCGCATGCGTTGGAGGCGGGAACGGTCTGGGTGAATTGTTACAATGTATTTGATGCGTCCGTTCCATTCGGGGGTTATAAACAATCTGGATTCGGGCGAGAGATGGGCAGCTATGCTTTGGATTTGTATACGCAAGTGAAGTCGGTGTGGATCAATCTCAACTAAAGCAGGACAGAATGCCAAACTCCCTCAACGCCGTTGGGGGAGTGTTTATTATTTTTGAAGTTTCATGCGTACACGGTGCCGTCTGCCCCAGCCATTTAATACATCCAGCACTTCTTTAATCGATTTCCCATATTCCGTCAAGGAATATTCTACTTTGGGAGGCACTTGAGAATATACTTGGCGATGAACCAGGCCATCTTGTTCTAGCTCTCGCAGTTGTTGTGTCAACATCTTTTGCGTGATGTTGGGCATGCTGCGTTTCAACTCACTGAAGCGCTTGACTCCGTCCAACAGATGGCACAAAATCACCAATTTCCACTTCCCACCGATGACTTTGAGCGTGGTTTCTACAGCATGCTTAAATTCAAGATCTCCCACATTGTCACGCTCCCACTTGTATAAATGATCTATTTTCTAAAAATTGTATCATATCACAGGAGAATTTGCTGACTCGCGCGATACATAAAAACAGGCAACCACTTCGTTGCCTGTTTTTACATGAGTGATGGCTTGTGCTGTCGGGTTGCTCATTAGACAGGCAATTATGATAAATCTGGGGAGAGAAGAGGAATATACTTGTTTTTGGGGGTATATGGTAAATCAAGTTGCTAATTAGCAGAAGCGGGTATCGGGTTTATTTGAGTACAAAAAGAAATATTTCTATTTGTTAGACATAAATCCCTTTAAAGATATATGAACTCGCCGCAATGCCTACTCTAGCGAATGGGTTCATGTTAGAATAAACGGTAGTAGGTTCGGAACTTGAAAAAAGTGAAAATCAGATTTAAAGGGGAAGCGCTGTATGAAGCTGAAGGAACAAGGGGAGATGATTAACGGGACGTACCGTGTACTCAAAACATTTCCATTTGTCATCGGCACCTTGTATTATACGGAAGCGCATCAAGACTCGGGGATCGTTTGCAAGCGGTTTGTCCATGCCCTGGAGCTGGATGCGATGCCGCACCAAGTGGAACCGGAAGAGGTTTTGGCACGCGACGAGTCCGTATTTTTTCCGGTGAAGGAAGTGTTTGTGGAAGACGGGGTCTTGTATCAAGTATTTCGACGTTTGGAAGGAAACCTCCTTGCTCATCATTTAATTCAGCATTCTCCTCTAAACTTGGAAGAAACAGTCTGGATCGCGCGGGGAATCGTTAATCACCTGTTACGGTTGTATGGAGAGAAGCAATTGACGATCATCCATCCGCAAAATGTGTTGTTGACTCCCGGTAAGGCAATCCGCTTTTTGTACGGAGGAGCGTGGGGGACGCTACCTAAAGGACTGGCTCCCCAAGTGGATCAGAAAACCAATCAGTTAGTCGACTCCTATACATTGGGGACATTGATTTATAGAATGTTGACTGGGAAAAATCCCATAGGCGTCGGTTTGACGATTCCGCCGATTTCCACCTATTGTGAAGAGTGTCCGCCAGAATTGGATGAGTGGATTGAGCGAACATGTTCATTTGATCTCCATAAACGACCGACCATCGCTGAAACAGCTGATTTCCTGGAATGGTTAGCAGAACGAAGGGTAAAAGTTGGAGGAGAGCGTGATGAGTGAGTTTAAACAGAAAGGCGATATTATTCAGGGTACATATGAGATCACGAGTGTGTTTCCCTTCGTCGAAGGGGTACTTTATTACACAACGGTGAAGAAGGAAGGCCCAGATGCCGGGCAAACTCGTTTCATCCATGCGGTCAACATGAAGAAAAAACCGGCTGATTATGAATTGGATGAGTTGATGTCGCGGAATCAGGAAATGTTTTTTCCGATTCAGGAAGTGTTTTTGGAAGACGGGAAGCTGTATCAGGTATTTAACAAGATGGAGGGCATCCTGTTTGGGGTCTATCTCATGCGTAGTGCTCCACTGACGATGGATGAAGTGGCGCGCATTTTGAAGACGGTCACCAACCATTTGATGCAGTGTTATGATGAAGAGCAGTTTGCGTTGATTGACCCGCAAAACATGATGATTACCTCTGCTGGAGAAGTCCGGTTCTTGTTTGGCGGCCCCAAGCGTCTGTTTGGGTTGGCACGCCGGGAAACGGAAGATGTGAAGAAAGTGGCCCAAGTGCTGTACCAGATGTTGACCGGCAAGCGAGTTGATGACAAAGTTGACAAAGTGGAACCGGTGAAAGAGACACGGAAAGATATGTCGTTGGAATTGGAAAGCCTGATTCAGCGCGCGTTGTCGGCTGATCCGCTGAAACGGCCAAGAGTGCGGGATTTTTGGCGTTGGGCTGAGCAGTACGAAGAAAAAAAGCAAAAAAAATCCAAGTCGGCAAGCGAAGTATTGCCAGCCAAAGTAGAAACCAAGAAGACAAAAGAAGAAACCCTTCCCAGACCAGTGAAAGGGAAGCAAGCGGAGAAACGGAAGCAGGTGGGACAACGTCCACGGGCACGCCGTCCTATCGTCGTGTTGCTTGGTGTCGTAGCCGCGTTGGCGGTGGCTGTTGGGGGGTTCATGTGGTTAAGTGGTGATTCGGCGGAAGACGTGCTGGCCGCTGGCGGAATTCTTGATACTTCCGTGAAGAAGGATGCTGAACAGGCGTTTGTTTATTATCAACAATCCAACCAGGCATATGACCGCAAACAGTTGGAGCAAGCGATCGCACTGGGACGCAAGGCGTTGAGCGCCGATCTGGGGAAAAAAGAGTACTATATTAACTTGGCCAATATGTATGGCGTGGCCCAACAATATGATAAGGGGAAAGTGGTGCTGGAAGCGGCTGTTGCCGAATTCCCTGATGAACCCAAATTACTTGACGATTTGTCGGTTTTCTCTTATTACCTGAAGGACTACACTGGGGCGCTGGAAGCGGCGAACCGCGCCGTGAAGCTGAATCCAGGGGCTGGTTCATATTATTATCATCAAGGCAAGATTTATGGGGCTTTGAAACAATATGACAAAGCGATTCAATCTCTTCGTTACGCTACCATCGTCAGCAAGAAGACGCCCCGCTATTATCACGATTTAGCCGTGTATTTAAACATAAAGGGCCAGCTGGACGATGCGATCACGGAGGCCAAAAAGGCGGCAAAATATGCTGATCGGAAGCAGGAGGAGTACCATCTCACATTGGGCGTGCTCTACCTGAAAAAATGGGAGCAAGTCTCCAAAAATACTTCGCTAACCCCTCAGAAAAGGGAAGAAGAGATGGCCGAATACAGCAAACGGGCTTATCGTGCGTTTAATGATGCGGTGGATAAGGAAAAACGTTTCCCTAAGGGGCAATATTACAAAGCGTTGGCTCATTATTTGCATGGCAACTTTAAATCTGCCAACTCGGCAGCGTTGAAAGCGGCTGAGTTGGAGCCGAACAATGCCATCTATCAATATCAGCTTGGCTTGACGTACATTGCGTTGGGAGACAAGGAGAATGCCCTCAGCGTGTTGGAAAAAGCTTATCAGATTGATGCAAACAACTCACTGATTCAAGACGCGATCAAAAAAGCCCAGCAGATTAAGCCGCAAAAAACAGACACCAAGAAGGAGGAAAAGGCCGATGAGAAAAAACAATAACCGCCGGATGGGTTGGTTGGTTGCGATTGTTGGGATCGGTGCGTTTTTCTCTTTCGCCCCGTATAGTGAGGCGTTGCCCCCGGTGGTGGTGCAGGTTCCTTCATTGCAGATGGAGCTGGAAAAAGTAGATTTCCCACCGGTGCCAGCCAGCACGGAAGTCAAGGAGAAGGCAAAAGAAGAAGAATAGTCGGCTCAATAGAGCCGGCTTTTTTTAGGCTGTATGGCTTCCCAAAATCGCTTGACTTTCGCCTATGCGGATAGTAATATAATTCTTGTCTTTAATTACATATGGGGCTATAGCTCAGCTGGGAGAGCACCTGCCTTGCAAGCAGGGGGTCAGCGGTTCGAATCCGCTTAGCTCCACCAATTTACAAATTGCACCTCTTAATAGGGTGCAATTTTTTGTTTTTGGTGCCCAGATGGGGTGGATGGTTGCCCTTTATTTTTTTGCATAATTTTATGGAAAGAGGGAAAAAGGTAGTCATGATTGGTTTAAAGGAGGCAAGAGATTGTGGAAGGGGAGAAGAAGAAGGGCGAGCGAAACCGGTTCATATCATGGCTGGGCGGAGTGGGGGTGCTGCTTCTCAGTTTAGGCGGGAAGTTGAAGGCCTTGTTGCCGTTGTTGAAACTTGGAAAATTCGGCGGGACATTGGTTTCGATGTTTGTGTCGATCGGCGGTTATGCCTTGATCTACCCCTTTGAGTTTGCTGTCGGGCTGGTCATGATGATATTCATCCATGAGATGGGGCATGTGTGGGCAGCTCGACTCAAAGGCCTTCCCGTTTCGGCGCCGTCGTTCATCCCGTTCTTAGGGGCGCTGATTACGATGAAGCGCCAGCCTTCAGACGCAGCGACGGAAGCATTTATCGCTTATGGTGGTCCTCTGATGGGAACGTTGGGGGCCCTCGCCTGCTATGGATTGGGTTTGTGGCTGGATTCTCCCATGATGGTGGCGGTTGCCGTGGTGGGCTTCATGATCAATTTGTTTAACATGATCCCGGTACATCCCTTGGACGGCGGTCGCATCGTCACCGCTGTGACGCGCTGGCTGTGGGGACTAGGCTTGATCTTGGGTGCGGCGCTAATCATATGGACGAAAAGTATTCTCTTGATAATCATTTACATTATGTTTGTTATTGAATTATGGTCTACATACGGACGCAAGAAGCGGAAAGCAAAACCGAGTTTGTTTCAAATCGAGGCCAAAATCGAAGAACAGAAGTTTTCTGAGGCAGGTGTATGGATTCCCGGGGAAGACCATCGTCGCCCATTGCCGTTTGTTCATTATTGTGAATTGGAAGATCAAAGCCACAAAGTGGCAGTGGAGTTCCCTGGCTTGGGCACCATCGCCACCTTTGAAATGCAAGGGGAATTGCATGAGTTAAATTTGGTTAAGACCACCACTGAGGAGCAAGGTGTGGTGCGAATGATATTGGAAGGGAGATACACACCGGAACGGATCGGAGCAATTAATCGAGATGAGAAATATTACAGTGTTTCTCCCAAGACGCGCTGGGCATTTGGCATTGCGTATATCGGATTGATCGCTTTTTTGTGTTACATGGTGTATGTGACAGGCCAAGTGCCGTTGGAACAAATCCAGTAAAAAGATGGATGCGATGGCAAATCAATCCCAAGAAACAAAAGAGGAGCCGCCTGTATTTGGGCGGTTCCTCTTTCGTAAGTGGAATTAGCTCATTTGTTGGGTGACGGGATATAATCCCGTTTGGCTTATTTTATCAAAAGTTTGCTGTTGTGGAAATGCTTGTGGCTTTCATTTTTATTTAATGGTGATCGTTCGTGTGGTATGGTCATGTTCACTGTCTTTTTCCACATGCAACTTGAGTTGGTAGGTGCCAGGCTTGGCAAAGGTGAGCCTTGTTTCATAATGGCCTGCTTTGGTTTCGGCTGTATCGGAAAACAAGTGCTTGTCATCCCCTTCACACCAATACTCAAATTGGACGTTTGCATCGGTAAAAGGCTTGTTTGCTTTGGAGACGTGTCCGGTGATAGGCACTTGTGTGCCAGCCTTGGCATCAGTTGGTGCTTCGATGTGTAAGTGAAGATTGCTCTTGTGATCACTGGCGGTGCCGTGATGGGATGCGCTGGGATTGCCGACGACAAAAGTGGCGTTGATCATCTGGTGGGTTGCCGGTGTCGTCACATGCACAACCGCTACATGTTGTCCTTCTTCATTAAAGGTGTGAGTAGCTTGGTACACGCCGCTCTTCGTTTTTTGGGCTGCGATCATTTCGTGTTTGGCACCTTGTTTCCATACTTCAAACTCCACTTTGGCATCTTCGACAGGTTGTTTGTCGGCTGTGATATGAGAAATGAGTTTCACAGGCTTGTCCTTGTCGGGATGGGCTGGATCTGTTTGAAAGGTAATATTCAACTGCGTGGATTGGGTGGTTTGTGTATGGTGCTGATGATGTTGGGTCTGCTTCGTGTCGGTTTGGCATGCGGTCAATACCCCAGACAAGGTCAGGAGTCCCACCAATAACATAGCCGTATGTCGTTTCATTCCTGCTTACTCCCTTCTGAACCTTCCAAAAAAGCTCAACCTCTATTGTCAGCCTTTCCCTGCGGTTTGGCTATCCCTCTTTCGGGCTATTTTTCATCACGATCTCCCTGAAACCGTTGGGAAACCCATCCTTGTTCAACGGCGAAGCGGGCCAATTGCACCCGGTTGTGCAAATGCAATTTCTGCATGATATTTTTTAAATGGTTTTTCACTGTATACTCCGAGATTGTGCAGGCAGCCGCAATTTCACGGTTGCTCAATCCTTTGGCCACATGGGTGAGAATCTCTTGTTCACGGCTGGTTAAGTTTGTGGAAGCGGGAGCCTTGGTTGGAGAGGGGGTAAATTCATGCAAAATCCGGCTGGCGATTTCTTTGGGCATCGGTGCCTCATCGGCCACGATGGATCGTAAATAGGTGAGCCAAATCGAAGGATTCAAGTTCTTCAATAGGTAACCCTGTGCCCCTTTTTTCAGTGCCTCAAACAGATCAGACGCATCATCAGATACCGTGACCATCACGATTTTGATGGAGGGATATGCTTCCTTGATCAACCGCGTCGCTTCCAGGCCGCTCAGTCCCGGCATGTTGATGTCCATCAACACCATATCGGGCATCAACTCAGCTGCCAACCTCACCACTTCATAACCGTCTTGTGCTTCCCCCACCAATTCAAAAAAAGGGTCTTGCTCGATGATCATCCGCATGGCCTGGCGGGCATGTTTGTGGTCGTCTCCAATGAGAATCCGGCAAGGCTCAGCCACTCAAATCCCCTCCTGCTGAAATGATTTGGAGTTTCGTTTTGCCATGTTCCCGTGTGATGCTGAAATCAGCCTTCATGTTGTGGGCTCGTTCCTGCATGATCTTCAAACCGAAGCGGTCATGATGTTGAAAAGGGTCATCAGTAAAACCTTTGCCATCATCAACCACTGTTAACGCCCATCCAGACGGACGGGGTTCCAACCGCAAGGAGACGTGTTCGGCTTCCGCATGTTTGCGGACGTTAGTCAGGGCTTCCTGAATACAGTGGAACAGCTCCACTTTTTCACGAGGGGTTAATTGCTCTTCCTTCAAGTCGATATGGGCTTCCAAGCGGAGGCCCGTGTCAAGCTGATACTGATCGAGCCAGTGAACCAACCGCTCATGCCACACATGGGAGGCTTCACTGGAAGAGTGTTTGAGGTTGTAGATGGATTGGCGCACATCGTCGTGGATGAGACGCAAGTGCTTGTGCACCTGATTTAGTTCCCCATCGTTGTATTTCAGTTTGAGCCGATCCAATTGTACCGAGCACAAGAATAGGGTTTGCGCGATGCCGTCGTGCAATTCCCTGGCGATCCGTTCTCTTTCTTGCAACACGGCTTTTTCCGCCCGTTCTTTTTTCAGATCCTCCTGCATTTTTTCATACACTAAAAACAGGTGCAACAATAGTGTGATAGTGACCAAAAATACGATGACAGGCGTCAGTATGTTGCCCGCATCCATGGAGATGTACGGCAAGAGAAACTCGTGTCGCACGTATTCCCACACCCCAACCACGACAGTCGGGATGGTGAGAATCAACCATTTAATTTGTTTGTATCGCAACGTTACCACTCCGTTTTATAGCATGTCCATCTGTGGCAAAGGGTAGGGCGATTCCAGGGGGTGTCTGATGAATAGGCCAGTGGCTCCAAAACCATTTTCTCATTCGCTTCACTTGTGCATCGGCGCTTATCGAGAAAAGTTTTTCCGCCGCTTCTTCCATATCAACTTGATTCACCAGATACGCCCACCGTTTTCCCAATCTGGAAATTAACGTTCGGTACTATTTCTTAATCTATCATGACGTAGGCCTAGCAATCTGTAAACAAAAAGGGACGAAATGACCTGAAGGGAAAAGATGGGGAGGACTGAGGATAAGAAAATAAAAAACCATCGGCGAAACTCGCCCATGGCATGTGGTTGTAAAGTTGAGAATGGGGAAAAACACACCTTTGTTCATGGAAGCCGTCCAGGGGGGAGTAGCCTGCAATGGAAACCGCATTGAAGCGTCCCAAAGCAAAGCTGTGCCAGTAAGCATGAGAAGAAGCTTATTCATGGAGGACGACTTCTTTCCCAAAGGGTGTTTCAGTATTTTAAATTTTATATTTTCGTCACAGTTTTGTCAATTGTATTTATCGCAGGTAATAGGCTTGTAACGGGCAACCCAACCGTTCTAAGGGTTGCCCCGCTTTATTCCTTCGTTGTGAAGCCGATCTTTCATGTTTTCATGGGAATTTGGCTATAAAATATAAACGTGCAGGGGGCATGCTCTAAGTAGTCCTTTTTATAGGGATGGTGTTTTAGTGGGCTTCCCATCACTTGGGTCACAACTAATGCGAAAACGGAAAGAGGAGATAATATGAAAGCAATCATTTTTGATTTGGATGGCACCTTGTTTCAAACAGAAAAAGTGGGGGTGCCCGCCTTTCGGGAAACATTTGTCCAGTTGCGCAAGGAAGGGCTGTATGATGGGGAGATTCCCTCGGATGAAAAAATTCAATCAGTGTTTGGCATGACACATGAGGAACTGTGGGAAACCTTGTTGCCTGAAGCGAGTGAAGAGGTTCGCCACACCGCTGATCAGTTGATGTTGGCCAAAGAGTTGGAGTTGTTTGAGCAGGGGGTGGGCCAATGTTATCCAGGAGTAGAAGAAACGCTACCCCAGTTGATTGATCAAGGGTGGTCTTTATTCATCGCCAGCAACGGCGTGGGCCCATATGTGCGTGGTGCTTTAAGTTCTAAAGGATTAATTTCTTTATTTAAGGGAATTTATACAGCAGGAGACTATGAAACGGAAACCAAAGTGGACTTGGTTCGGATTTGTAAAGAAACTCATGGAATTACACAAGGGTACATGGTTGGGGACCGACAATCCGATGTGCGGGCAGGCTTGGAAAACGGCTTGGTTGTCATCGGTTGCCGATATACCGGCTTTCCGCAGTTTGGAGGGGAGGAAGAGTTGCAGGGGGCTGACATGATCCTGTCAACGTTTTCCGAACTCCCGTCGTTAGTCAACCGTTTATAAGATGCCTGGTTGGTTGATGGACGTTGACTTACGTTTTCGTTATGAATTGCACAGGAACAGGCTAGGATAAACGGGGAAAGATGTTGCCGGCGGCCAAGCGGCCGTCTGGCATCCGGCAGTTGAATCATCACAGTGAAGAGGAGAGAGGATGCCATGGGGCAATTGTGGGTGATTCCATACTGGGACATCGCGTGGCGCCTGTTTATGGCTGGACTGTTGGGAGGGCTTGTCGGTTGGGAGCGGGAGCGGCACAATCACCCAGCCGGTTTTCGGACACATATTCTGGTGAGTCTGGGGTCGGCGCTCATCATGTTGATTTCCATTTACGGGTTTACCGATTACATGGATGAAGAACAAGTGCGGTTTGACCCCGCACGTTTAAGTGCACAAGTGGTGAGCGGGATCGGGTTTTTGGGTGCAGGAACCATCTTGCGACATCGTGCCTCTGTATCGGGACTTACGACGGCGGCGTCTTTGTGGGTGGTCTCCGGCGTCGGCCTGGCGGTAGGGGCGGGATTTATGTTCGGGGCTGTGTTGACCACGGTTTTTGCCTTGGTCAGCTTGGAGTTATTGACCAGGATGGAGAAAATTTTGATTCGCAAACGTCATCTCTGTTTGCTTCATATCCATGTAAAGGATGAACAGGGGAAGTTGGGACAACTCTTCACATTGATCTCGGAGAAGGGTGGAAGTGTACGCAAAGTGAATGTGGAAGAAGATGAGGAGATGTCGGGCATGCTGGAAATTGCTCTCACCGTCCGATTGCCGCAAAAGACGACGCTGACCGAGCTGATTGATGAGATCACCAAGATTGAGGGAGTGAAGAGCGTGCGGGCAGACTGAGGGAGAGCGGCTAGTATGGGGAATCCGCTCCCCCGACCACACAGCGCTGTGGAATTCCTCTCCTAACAAGCGAACAGGAGGTAATGAATATGGTGTTTTTGGTTCAAAATAACCACAGAAGGGTATTGGCAATGTGGGCATTTTTATCTATAATTTAAGCATAAGGTCAAAGTTAGTCAAAGTCAGCAGGAGGTTGTCCGAATGAACAGTATTTCGGACATTATTGAACGGTATCTGAAGAAAATACTGAATGAGAGCGAGACAGGCGTCATCGAGGTAAAACGAAGCGAATTGGCTGATATTTTCCAATGCGTTCCGTCACAAATCAATTACGTCATCAGCACCCGCTTTACGGTGGAAAAAGGGTATATTGTGGAAAGTAAAAGGGGTGGAGGCGGTTATATCCGCATTCAAAAGGTTCGTTTCCAAAATCGCCGTGAAGTGTTTGAAGAGATGCTCGATCAGATTGGTGAGGCCGTTCCGCAACTGACGGCGGAACACGTGATCATTCGGTTGGTTGAAGAGAAGTTAATGACGAAAAGGGAAGCGGTGTTGATGCAACGCCTGATTTCCCGGGAAACGTTGCAATTGCCGATTCCGTTGCGCGACCAGATGCGTGCGCGGATGATGCGAATCCTTATCTCAACATTATTTACAAGCAAAGGAGAGTGACGGCCGATGCTCTGTCCCGAGTGCGGAAAACGGCCGGCCACACTTCATTACACGAAGATCGTGAATGGGGAAAAAACGGAATTCCATCTGTGCGAAGTGTGTGCCCAAGAAAAAGGCGAAGTCATGCCTGGATTTGAACATGGATTTTCTTTCCATCAACTGCTGTCTGGGTTGCTCAATTTTAACTCCTCTCCTCAAGAAGCATATAAACCGCAAACATTGCGATGCAATACTTGTGGGTTGACGTATAATCAGTTCAGCAAAATCGGCCGTTTCGGTTGTGGTGACTGTTACAAGACGTTTCGAGAGCGGCTTGACCCCCTGTTGAGAAGGGTGCATGGACATTCCACGCACCGTGGGAAAATTCCGGAGCGTGCGCAAGGGGAATTAAAGCTGAAAAAGGAATTGGAACAGTTGAAAGCTGAGCTGGCGGCTAAGATTGAAACGGAAGAATTTGAAGAAGCCGCCCGCCTGCGCGACCAAATCCGTTCATTGCAAGAGCAATTGGAAAAATAGGGGTGATTCGCATGTCGCTTGAACATTTTATGCAAAATGCGATCAGTGAATGGATGCGCGTCAAAGGACCGCAGTCGGATATTGTGTTCTCTAGCCGCGTGCGCATCGCCCGCAACTTGGAAGGCTTGCCGTTTCCTCTGTTGAGTACCCAGTCGCAAGCCGAAGAAGTGGTGCGCAGAGTGGAAGAAGCCTGGAAGAATGATAAAGACCGGTTGGCAGTTCTCAAAGACGCGGAATTGATTCGCATGTCTGACCTCACTGATTTAGAAAAACGTGTGTTGGTCGAGAAGCATTTGATCAGTCCGATGTTGGCGGAGGAATCACGACACGGCGCGGTGTTGTTGAGCCAGGACGAATCGGTGAGCATTATGATTAATGAAGAAGACCACATCCGGATTCAAGTGTTGTTCCCCGGCTTGCAGTTGGAAAATGCTTGGGAACTGGCCAGCCAGATCGACAATTGGTTGGAGAAATACCTCACATACGCGTTTGAAGGTGGATACGGGTATTTGACCAGTTGTCCGACCAATGTCGGCACAGGAATTCGGGCGTCGGTCATGGTTCATTTGCCGGCGTTGGCCATGACCCAACAGTTGAACCGGCTGATTCCAGCTATCACCCAGGTGGGTTTGGCCGTGCGTGGAATTTACGGCGAAGGCAGTGAAGCGTTGGGGCAGCTCTACCAAGTTTCCAACCAAGTCACCTTGGGACAATCGGAAGAAGAGATTTTGGATAACTTGCAAGGAGTTGTCCGACAGATGATCGAACATGAGCAAATAGCAAGACGGAGACTGCAAGAGATGTCCCTGACCCAATTGGAAGACCGGGTACATCGATCTTACGGGATCTTGGCTCATGCGCGGATTATTGATTCCAATGAGGCGATGAAACGCTTGTCCGATGTGCGGTTGGGTGTGGACATGGGCTTGATCCTCGGTGTGTCAGCCAATGTGATGAATGAGTTGATGGTGATGACACAGCCGGGGTTCTTGCAAAGTTACGCGAACCAACGGCTCAATCCCGAACAACGGGACATCCGGCGCGCACGGCTGATCCGGGAGCGGTTGGCCATGGAGCAAACGAAAGAGTAATTATTCGTACACATAGAAGAACATTCGCTAAGCATGGAATGGGATACTCCGCCCAGTGGAGTACGTCAGACTCTCGCTCACAAAAAACGTTCGCTAAGAACGGGATAAGAAACTCCGCTTGGCGGAGTACGTCAGACTCTCGCTCACAAAAAACGTTCGCTAAGAACGACTAGTAAAGGTGAGGTGTTAACTATGATGTTTGGTCGATTTACGGAGCGTGCGCAGAAGGTGTTGGCGTTAGCGCAAGAAGAGGCAGTTCGTCTCGGTCATAATAACATTGGTACCGAACATATCCTGTTGGGCCTGGTTCGAGAGGGTGAAGGCATCGCCGCCAAAGCATTGGTCGCTCTTGGATTGGGCTTGGAGAAAATATCCAAAGAGGTAGAGAACCTGATCGGCCGCGGCCAAAATCAACCAAGCAACATCGCTTACACTCCTCGCGCTAAGAAAGTAATTGAACTCTCGATGGATGAAGCGCGCAAGTTGGGTCATACCTACGTGGGGACGGAGCACATTCTCCTCGGCTTAATCCGCGAAGGGGAAGGGGTGGCGGCCCGGGTGTTGAACAACTTGGGAGTGAGCTTAAACAAAGCGCGCCAACAAGTGTTGCAATTGCTGGGCTCAAGTGAGGCGTTGTCCAATCACCCAGGTGCCAACAATCATGTAAACACTCCAACGCTGGACGGTTTGGCTCGTGATTTGACTGCGGCGGCCCGTGATGGCAATCTCGATCCTGTCATTGGCCGCAGCAAAGAAATTGAGCGGGTGATTCAAGTCTTGTCCCGTCGAACCAAAAACAATCCGGTGTTAATCGGGGAACCGGGTGTTGGTAAGACGGCGGTAGCCGAAGGGCTGGCGCAACGCATCGTCGATGGGGAGATTCCGGAGACCTTGCGCGGCAAACGCGTGATGACACTGGATATGGGTACGGTGGTAGCCGGAACCAAATACCGCGGCGAATTTGAGGATCGGCTGAAAAAGATTATGGATGAGATTCGGCAAGCGGGAAATATCATTCTCTTTATCGACGAGCTGCATACCTTGATTGGTGCAGGTGGGGCAGAAGGCGCCATTGATGCGTCCAACATCCTGAAGCCGGCGCTGGCTCGCGGAGAATTGCAATGCATCGGGGCAACCACCTTGGATGAGTATCGCAAATACATTGAAAAAGATGCGGCTTTGGAGCGCCGTTTCCAACCGATCTTGGTGGATGAGCCGAGCATTGAAGAGGCTTTCTTGATTTTGCAGGGGCTGCGTGACCGCTATGAAGCACACCATCGCGTGAAAATCACGGATGAAGCGATTGAACAAGCGGTGAAGTTGTCGGACCGTTACATTACGGATCGGTATCTGCCTGATAAAGCGATTGACTTGATCGACGAAGCAGCGTCCAAAGTGCGCCTCAAATCATATATGGTTCCACCTGAATTGAAAAAGCTGGAGCAGAGCTTAGAGGAAATTAAGAAAGAAAAAGATGCGGCTGTGCAAAGCCAAGAGTTTGAAAAGGCGGCTTCACTTAGAGACACCGAACAAAAACTGCGGGAAGAAATTGAAGTGACCCGCAACAATTGGAAGCAAGACCAAGGGAAGACGGATTCCGAAGTCACCGCCGAAGATATCGCCGATGTGGTGTCCAACTGGACGGGGATTCCGGTCAAAAAGCTGGCACAGGAAGAGTCAGAACGGTTATTGAACATGGAGGAGATTCTGCATAACCGCGTCATCGGGCAAGAAGAAGCGGTGAAATCTGTTGCACGTGCTATCCGCCGCGCTCGGGCGGGGCTGAAGGATCCCAAGCGCCCGATCGGATCATTCATTTTCCTCGGCCCGACGGGGGTAGGGAAAACCGAGTTGGCTCGTGCACTGGCAGAAGCGATGTTCGGTGATGAAGATGCGATGATTCGAATTGACATGTCCGAATACATGGAGAAACACTCCACCAGCCGCTTGGTCGGTTCCCCGCCAGGATATGTGGGATATGAAGAAGGCGGGCAGTTGACGGAGAAAGTGCGCCGCAAGCCTTATTCTGTTGTTCTCTTCGATGAGGTGGAGAAAGCGCACCCTGAAGTGTTTAATATTTTGTTGCAAGTGTTGGAAGATGGACGACTGACCGACGGCAAAGGGCGGACGGTCGACTTCCGCAACACCATCATCATTATGACCTCTAACGCAGGTGCTTCCACGATCAAGAAGAGCGGACGGTTGGGCTTCACTGTTGGTGATACAGCCAAAGATGACTATGAGCAAATGAAGCAAAACGTGATGGAAGAGCTGAAAAAATCATTCCGTCCTGAATTCCTGAACCGCATTGACGATCTGATTGTCTTCCATTCGCTACGGGAAGAGCATTTGGAGGAAATCGTGTCGTTAATGGCTGAAGAGCTCAGAAGAAGACTGAGAGAGCAAGAGATTGATTTCCGACTCACAGACAGCGCGAAAAAACATTTGGCCAAAGAAGGGTTTGACCCAACTTACGGTGCTCGGCCGCTCCGTCGCGCCATCCAGAAGCACATTGAAGACCGCCTCTCTGAAGAACTGCTGCGCGGCAACATTTCTCGAGGCGAGTCGGTGCTGATCGACTACAGAGATGGACAGTTGGTGGTTGAAAAGGAAGAGACCACCAAAGGCGCGGCACAATAATCAGACGACCACTCACTGCCTACGGGACGGTGAGTGGTTTTTCCGTTGGATTTGTCATCAAAAGAATATAAAACATCATGAAAAATTCAAATGACCTTGTTGATGCCGTGGGAAAACAAAGCCTATTTTAAAATGAGGAAGGTTAAAAAACAGATTTGTAACATGATGTTTTTGTCAAGATATTTGTTATAATGAGGAGTAAATATAATAGAAGTGAGTAGGGGACGAGCTGTGGCGAAAAAAAAGACCAAGTTTGTGTGCCAGGAATGCGGATATGAATCGGCCAAATGGATGGGGCGTTGCCCAGGATGCGGAACCTGGAATGCCATGGTGGAAGAGATGGATAGCAAAGCGGCCATCATTCCGGGCACGGGGTTGAAAATCCGTGACAAACATGAAAAAGCGACGCCGATTACGCAAGTGGAGAAGCTGGATCAGCCGCGTTCCGACACGGGCATCAAGGAATTGAACCGCGTTTTGGGCGGAGGCTTGGTGCCGGGTTCTTTTATTTTGGTCGGAGGTGACCCGGGAATCGGGAAATCGACGCTGCTTCTGCAAGCGTCACATGAATTAGCCAAGCGCGGGTTGCC
This sequence comes from Laceyella sacchari, assembly GCF_004343255.1. GTDB lineage: Bacteria > Bacillota > Bacilli > Thermoactinomycetales > Thermoactinomycetaceae > Laceyella > Laceyella sacchari. Next base: position 94,419 of record NZ_SMDD01000004.1, read on the forward strand.
CATCTTATATGTATCGGGAGAAGAATCGACGGAGCAGATCCGCATTCGTGCCGATCGGCTTGGAGCGTTGAGCGAGAACTTATTGGTGGCTTCCGAAACCAATTTGACTGCGATCGAAAGCCTGATGGATGAAAATAACCCAAAATTAATGGTGGTTGACTCCATTCAAACGGTGTTTCATCCGGAAGTGATGTCTGCACCAGGGAGCGTTGCCCAAGTGCGGGAATGCACCGGCACGCTGATGCGTTGGGCCAAGGACAGAGGCATGGCGATCATCATCGTGGGTCATGTGACCAAAGCGGGGGCGATCGCTGGGCCGAGGATGTTGGAGCACATGGTGGATTGCGTTTTGTATTTTGAAGGGGAGCGCCACCATACGTACCGGGTGCTCAGAGCAGTCAAAAACCGGTTTGGATCGACCAATGAAATCGGCGTATTTGAAATGAAGGAAAGCGGATTGGCAGAAGTGGATAATCCTTCAGAGATGTTTTTGTCGGGAAGGCCCGTGGGCGCTCCTGGTACCGCTGTGGCCGCAAGTATCGAGGGAACGCGGCCGGTTTTGATTGAGTTACAGGCCTTGGTCGCACCTACAAGTTTTGCTACGCCTAAACGAATGGCAACCGGGGTTGATCACAACCGCGTCACCATGATTATGGCGGTGTTGGAGAAACGGCTCGGCTTTTTCCTGCAAAATCAGGATGCCTATATCAATGTGGTCGGCGGAGTACGGTTGGATGAACCAGCTGTCGATTTGGCCATGGCCATCAGCTTGGCGTCAAGCTTTCGCGATGTTTCTACATCCGCGCACGATTTGTTCATCGGCGAGGTAGGGCTGACAGGGGAAGTGCGTGGCGTTTCGCGCATTGAACAGCGGGTGGCGGAAGCGGCAAATATGGGATTTCGGCGTGTCGTCATTCCGGAGAAGAACCGGCGGGGTTGGACGCCGCCGGAAGGGGTGGAACTGATAGGGGTGCATACATTAGAAGAAGCATTGCGTGTGGCGTTGGGGGGGTAATGAGTGAAAGACGAGCAAAAAGAAACAAGTTCCAGTGAGATGTTACGCTTAATCGCTCCGGGCACCACATTGCGCGAAGGGTTGGACAATGTGCTGGGCGCCAAAACAGGTGCATTGATTGTGATTGGCTATGACGATAGCGTCCGGGAAATCGTGGATGGAGGATTTCACATTGATTGCCCGTTTACGCCGGCTTTTCTGTACGAACTCGCCAAAATGGACGGCGCCATCATCTTAAGCAATGACGGGAAACGGATATTGTATGCCAATGCCCAGTTGGTACCCAGCTCGGACATTCCTTCAACTGAGACGGGAATCCGTCACCGGACGGCTCAGAGAACGGCAAAGCAAACCGGTAAATTGGTTGTGTCCATTTCTCAGCGCAGGAATATCATTACATTGTACAAAGGGCATTTTCGGTACGCATTGAAAGATATTGGTGTGATCCTTACCAAAGCGAACCAAGCGGTGCAGACACTGGAGAAATATAAATCCGTCTTGGATCAAACAACAACCAATTTGACTGCGTTGGAATTTGAGGAATTGGTTACCCTAAGTGAAGTGGCACTCGTGCTACAACGGGTGGAGATGGTTTTGCGCATTAAGCGGGAGATTGAAACGTACATTCATGAGTTGGGGACGGAAGGTCGACTCATCAGCATGCAGCTGGAGGAACTTGTGGCTGATGTGGAGGAGGAGGCGGAGCTGTTGATCAGGGATTACTGTCTGAATCCCGATATTGAACCACAAACGGTCTTCTGCGAACTGCAAAAGCTGTCCGCCGATGAGTTGTTGGAGCACTCCCTTCTGGTGCGGTTGTTGGGGTACGTGGGCAATGTGAATATCCAGGAAGAATCTGTTTCGCCGAAAGGATACCGCATTCTCAACAAAATTCCGCGCTTGCCATCCAACATCATTTTCAAGTTGGTTTCGCGCTTTGAAAACCTGTCGCGGATTATGATGGCGACCATAGAGGAATTGGATGATGTGGAAGGCATTGGGCATGTGCGAGCTCGCACGATTAAAGAAGGATTGAAGCGGATTCAGGAACAGGTGTTTATTGACAGACATATCTAAATAACCTAGAATGTAACCACTAAAGCAAATTGAACGAAAACAGGGAAGTGGGATGGGCTCATAACCACCCGTTGACACTTGTTAGGAGGTTCCCTTATGTTTGCGAAGGCGTTGCCCAGTTGTTTTACGGTTGGCAACTTGTTTCTCGGTGTCATCTCGATTATTTTAGCCATACAGCATTCTTGGCAATATGCGGCCATTATGGTGATAATCGGCATGCTGTTGGATGGATTGGACGGACGGGTCGCCCGCATGCTTAATACGCAGAGCGAATTTGGAAAAGAGCTGGACTCATTATCGGATGTTATTTCTTTTGGTGTTGCGCCTGCGATCATCATGTACGGGACGACGTTGAGCGAAATGGGCCCTTTGGGTTGGTTGGTTACGGCCATCTTCCCGATCTGTGGCGCACTGCGGTTGGCGCGCTTCAATGTTCATCCGGGTGAGCCGGGGTATTTCATCGGATTGCCTATTACGGCTGCCGGAGGAATTCTGGCAACGATGGCCTTGTATAGTGACATGTTGCCCAACAAAGTGGCGCTTATGATTGCAATGCTGTTTTTGTCGTATTTGATGATAAGCCAAGTGAAATATCCGACGTTCAAAAAAGTCGGGTTGCCGAAGTCGGCGATTTGGTTGGCACCACTGTTTTTGATTATGATCGCGGTGGCCGCTTTCCGGTTCCCGCATGAATTGCCGAAAGTGATGTTTGTGCCGTTGGCGTTGTATGCCATATACGGCGTGAAAAAGTCGTTGGAACTGAAGCGAAAAGACAACGAAGATCCCGTCGAAGAGCTCAAATAGACAACAAACAACCCTGTTGCGATGCAGGGTTGTTTTTTATGCCGTCGATTTGACGGTCGAACTTGCAAGGGTATGCGAAACCCGTTTGTTTGGGCGAAGATCGACTAACGAAGATGAAAAACCCCGAGTGTGGACAGATGATCCGATTCTTGCTTCAGCACTTCGGGAATAGAGATGTGCAGGAGATTGCACAGCGCAGCCACATAAAAAAGATGCTTACCCATTTCGTGTTTGACGACATCCAAGCAATGATCACACAGCTTGCCGGAAAGGTGAGTTTGGAAGTGGTTTTTCCAGTCAGATGTGGTCAAGTCGTCAGGAATAGCCTGCCGGCTAGCGTTGACTTCAATACAACCGCATTCGGTCACGGCTTTCATCAAAGCGCGAACCACGCGCGCATTCGCTTCCTGCAATTTGGATGTCACATCCAAAAAGCTGCGGTGCCGAAGCAAAAGGTCCGCCACCTGCTCTTGAAAAGAATGAAGGTTGTCTTCACTCATCGCCTTCACCTCGCATGGGGATTGGTGAAACTAAAATCCGGGTTCACTAATTTTATTATATAGACGATTCTACAATCGTGTCAATTTTTCATCTAAACAGACAATAACTTTTCCGGAGCTTATATATTGACGCGATGTGGATTTATGTGCTAATATAAACTTTTTTATTTTATTGACGGGGGTGTAATTTTGTGATATCTTGGAAATAGATATTGCCCTCTCGGAGGTGGGTGTTTTGTTCAATATTGGCGATAAAGTGGTTTATCCCATGCATGGTGCGGGTATCATCGAGTCGATCGAGGAAAAGGAGATTTTGGGTGAGCGACAGAAGTACTATGTGATGAGGATGCCCATTGGGGATATGAAAGTGATGGTTCCCATGCGCAATGTCGAAAGCATCGGGCTCAGAGAAGTTGTCGATGAAGACACAGTAAGCGAAGTGCTTGATCGCATGAGAAATCAGGAGGTCACGGACACATCCAATTGGAACCGTCGCTATCGAGCCAATTTGGACAAAATGAAAAGCGGTGATATTCATGAAGTGGCCGACGTGGTACACTCCTTGATGTTGAGGGATGCAGAAAAAGGGTTGTCCACGGGCGAACGCAAGATGCTGGATAATGCCAAGCAGATTCTGATCAGTGAATTGGCGTTGGCGCGCGATTTGGACGAAGAACAAGCTTTTGAACTAATTGATGGAATTTTAGCGAAGAAGAACTAATTTTTCTTTTTATTGCCGAGTTTACAAAACGGTCATAAGAAATTGCGTTTGTCTGGGTTTTCATTTTCGCAGAATGTCTATAATGGTAGTAGGGGACTTTGGTTTTGGGAGGAGGTGAAGCCCCGTGCTAAAACGTTTTGTGCAATTGGCTTTGACCTTGATCGGTGCATCTGTAGGGTATTATTATGGGGAAAGGTTTTTCGGGTTGCTTCAAAAATCTCCTCTGAATTTCGGTGAAGTTCCGGCCCCACATTACATTGGCGCCGCCTTGGGCGCAGCGGCTTTGTTCATTTCTACGTATTGGATTTCAGACAATGTAGTGAAGTGGATTCGCTGGAGCGAAGAGAGATTGATCAAAATTCCGGCAATCGATGGGATCTTTGGAGCGTTGGGTCTGGTTTCCGGCTTGATCGTGGCCGTATTGATCCAAATGCCGCTGACCCAATTGCCAATTCCGGTCATCAATCGTATATTGCCGTTTATCATCTCTGGGTTGTTCGGCTATCTCGGATTCAGAGTGGGATATAAAAAGCGTGACGAACTTATCTCTATCTTTACAGCTGGGCGTCAAAATAGGGAAGGACGCAATAAAAAGGATGAAAAGCACTTTTCTGAACACAAAATCTTGGATACCAGTGTCATCATTGATGGGCGTATCGCTGACATCTGCCGCACTGGCTTTTTAGAAGGAACGTTGGTCATCCCAAGCTTTGTCTTGGAAGAATTGCAACACATCGCCGATTCCTCCGATGTGCTGAAAAGGAATCGTGGGCGGCGCGGATTGGACATTCTCAACAAAATCCAAAAAGAGCTTGATGTGAAAGTCTTGATTTATGAAGGTGACTTCGAGGAAGTGCAAGAAGTGGACAGCAAGCTGGTGAAGTTGGCCAAAGTCTTGTCTGGGAAAGTTGTCACCAATGATTTCAACTTGAACAAAGTGTGTGAGTTGCAAGGAGTGAGTGTACTCAACATCAACGACTTGGCCAATGCTGTCAAACCAGTTGTGTTGCCGGGTGAGGAGATCAACGTTCAAGTGATCAAGGATGGCAAAGAGCATGGACAGGGTGTCGCTTATCTCGATGACGGCACCATGATCGTCATCGAAGGCGGTCGCGACTACATCGGAGACCGCATTGATGTGCTGGTTACCAGTGTGTTGCAAACTTCGGCCGGCCGCATGATCTTCGCCAAACCGAAGCTATTGGAGCGTGCACTGTAAGGTTTGGTGATGGGTTGGCGATCAAGGGTTATCCAATGAATGGGGAGAAGGGGGCCACTCCGCGCCGATGTGGTGGATTGCCCCCTTTTCTTGATGAAAACGGATTGCGAGTGGCCCGTGATTGGTTTATTCTAAACCGAAGACGGGCATTTGTGTGTTTGAAAGGAGATAGTTCTCTTGAGTGTTGGTGTGGTGATTCCCGCAGCCGGCCTTGGCAAGCGGATGGGCTCCAAGGAAAGCAAACAATTTCTGTCTTTTCAAGGACAGCCTGTCTTGATTCATACGTTACATATCTTTGAGACCCACCCAGAAGTGGATGAAATTGTCCTTGCGGTCCGAGAAGAAGAAGTGGCGCGTGTGCGTCAACTGGTTGCAGATGCGGGATTGCGGAAAGTGACGCATGTCGTCGTGGGGGGGCGTGAGCGTCAAGACAGCGTGTACAACGGCTTGCGGATGCTCTCCACTGAATGGGTGTTGGTTCATGATGCTGTGCGGCCGTTCGTCAGCAGAGAGGCCATTTCTCGCCTGTTGGAGGTGGTCAAAATGCATGGTGCGGCTATATTGGCTGTTCCGGTGAAAGAGACGGTCAAAATGGTGGATGCCGCGGGAGTGGTGGAGGAAACGCCAGACCGCAAGCGATTGTGGGCTGTGCAAACACCTCAAGCGTTCCGAACCGACATGCTGATGGAAGCGCATGAGCAAGGTCGGAAGACTGGCGCCTCGGTGACGGATGACGCCATGTTGGTGGAAGAGCTAGGGATAGATGTACGAGTGGTTGAAGGCGAGTATACCAATATCAAGCTGACGACGCCCGATGATTTGGCGGTGGCAGAAGCGATATATCAAATGAGGGGAAAGAGCATATGATCCGAATCGGACAAGGGTTTGATGTGCATCAATTGGGACCAAATGTGCCCTTGATCATTGGCGGGGTTCAGATTCCTTATGAGAAAGGTTTGATCGGGCATTCCGATGCGGATGTGTTGTTGCATGCGATCACGGATGCCGTGTTGGGCGCATTAGCTTTGGGGGACATTGGCAAGCATTTTCCAGACACCGATCCCGCATACAAAGGAGCTGACAGCGCCAAATTGTTGGAAGCGGTATGGTCCTTGGTGAAAGAAAAGGGTTATTGCCTGGGAAATGTTGATTGTACCATCATTGCCCAGCAACCAAAAATGGCTCCCCATATTCCAGCGATGCAAAAACGGATCGCTGCTTTGCTGGAGGGGAACCCGGAACAAGTGAATGTGAAAGCGACGACGACGGAAAAACTCGGTTTTACCGGAAGAGGCGAGGGCATCGCAGCCATGGCCGTCGTTTGTCTGGTCAACAAAGCATAAAACCGCATATATTGTTTAAGCAAAGGAGTCATGGATGAGATGAAGATTCGAACACGATATGCTCCAAGCCCGACGGGGCATTTGCACATTGGTGGCGCGCGGACGGCTTTGTTCAGCTATCTGTTGGCTAAACAGCAAGGCGGCGACTTTATCGTGCGCATCGAGGATACCGACACAGAACGGAATGTGCCGGGTGCTGACAAGAAGCAAATGGATATGCTGAAATGGCTCGGGATCGATTGGGACGAATCGGTCGATGTGGGCGGCCCGTATGCACCTTACCGTTGTATGGAACGGATGGATATCTACAATCGGTACATTGATCAATTGTTGGCTGAGGGTAAAGCGTATTTGAGCTATGCAACTCAGGAAGAGATCGACAAGGAACGGGAAGAGCAATTGGCGCGGGGTGAAGCGCCGAAATACAGTGGTTGGGATCGCGATCTGACACCGGAACAACGAGCGAAGTTTGAGGCTGAAGGTCGTGTGCCGAGCGTACGCTTTCGTGTGCCAGAAGGGCAAGTGATCGAGATCGACGATGCGATCCGTGGCAAAGTGAAGTTTGAAACAGACGGCATTGGCGATTTTGTGATTCGTCGTCCGGATGGCCGGCCGATTTACAATTTTGCTGTTGTGGTGGATGATGCTCTGATGAAAATTACCCATGTCATCCGTGGGGAAGAACATTTGTCCAACACGCCGAAACAAGTTTTGATTTATCAGGCCTTAGGTTTTGAAACGCCTCAATTCGCCCACATCCCGCTCATTCTGAATGCAGAAGGCAAGAAAATGAGCAAACGGGATGAAAGCATCATTCAATTCATTGATCAGTACAAGGATTTGGGCTATTTGCCGGAAGCCATTCTCAACTTCCTCTCCCTCTTGGGTTGGTCTCCTGAAGGGGAAGAAGAGATCTTCAGCAAAGAAGAATTGGTGGAACGCTTTTCGTTGGAACGCGTTTCCAAAGCGCCAGCTATCTTTGACACGGGCAAGTTGAAATGGATGAATGGGCAATATATTAAAAAGGCGCCATTGGAACGAATTGTCGACTTGGCGTTGCCATACTTGGAAAAGGCGGGCCGTATCACGTTGCCTCTGTCCGATGAACAGCAGGCGTGGGTGACTCGGGTGGTTGCTCTGTATCAAGAGCAATTGGAATACGTGGCTCAAATTGTGGAATTGACTGATCTTTTCTTCCAAGAAGAGTACAAAGTGACCGAAGAAGCCAAAGAAGTGCTGTCGGCTCCGCATGTGCCGGAGGTGCTGTCCTCCTTCCTAAATAAGTTGGATACTTTGGAGACATTGGAAGCCGATACGCTCAAAGACATTTTCAAGCAGGTGCAAAAAGAGACGGGACATAAAGGAAAACAGCTGTTTATGCCCGTGCGCGCCGCTGTCACGGGTGTCGTGCACGGTCCAGACTTGCGGGAGTCGCTCGCACTGATCGGCCTTGAGACGGTGAAAAGCCGTTTGCAACAACAGATTGACAAGGCCTAAGCTCGTCGGCCAAAATAATGTTAACGCCAAAAGCGATGAATGGGAAAAGTAGGAAGCGTAACTGGATGCCAGAGAGGGGTTGGCTGGTGCGAAACCCTATCCGGTACGGTTCTGAAATGCGCCCCATGAGCTGACCTCTGAAACGGGCGATTGCGCCCATGTAGGAGCGTTCCGGTACCCGCCGTTATAGGGTGAAGGGGAATTCTGCGTTTGCGGAATTCAAGCAGAGTGGAACCGCGGGCATAACCGTCTCTGCAGCATTGTTGCTGCGGAGGCGTTTTTTATTTACACACACTTGGGAGGGGAACAGGTGATGTCGTTGTTTAGCCGTATTGCGGAGACGCGGAGAGTATTGCAAGCGGACGTCCAAGCGGTGTTTGATCGGGATCCGGCAGCGAGAAGCACATGGGAAGTGGTGATCACCTATTCAGGTCTTCATGCCATTTGGGCGCATCGATTGGCACATTGGTTTTTCAAACGGCGGCTCTTTTTTATCGCCCGTGCCATATCGCAAATCAGCCGCTTTTTTACAGGGATTGAAATCCATCCGGGCGCCAAGATCGGGCGGGGCGTCTTCATCGACCATGGGATGGGGGTTGTTATTGGGGAAACGTGCGAAATTGGCGATTATGTGACCATCTATCAAGGGGTAACATTGGGAGGAACCGGCAAAGAAAAAGGCAAGCGACATCCAACCATTGAAGATCATGTGATGATCGCTTCAGGAGCCAAGGTGTTAGGTTCGATCCGCATCGGCCGTTTTGCCAAGATTGGCGCCGGTTCGGTGGTATTGCGCGATGTTCCGCCTAACTCGACTGTCGTCGGAGTGCCGGGACGGGTTGTGATACAAGATGGAATTCGGGTGCAAAATGATCTTGACCAGGTCAATTTGCCTGACCCGATTGCCGAACTTTGTCGTTCCATGCAGGCTGAAATTCAAGCTTTGAAAGAAGAAGTAAAGAAATTGAAGCAAGGGCAACAAGATGAATCATCTGCTCGTAATGAGCAAGGAGGAAATAAAGATAATGACCATCCGGCTTTACAACACACTGACCAAGAGTAAAGAAGAATTCAAACCGGTTCACGAGGGCGAAGTGCGGATGTATGTCTGCGGCCCGACGGTATACAACTACATTCATATTGGCAATGCGCGCGTGTTTGTGTTCTTTGATGTGGTACGCCGCTATTTGCGCCAGGCAGGCTATCGGGTTACGTACGTGCAAAACTTCACAGATGTGGATGATCGCCTGATTAATGCTTCCAAAGAGACAGGCCTGTCCGTCCCAGAAATTGCTGAACGCTATATCAAGGCTTACTTTGAGGACATGGATGCTTTGGGGGTGGAAAGGGCGGATGTCCACCCGCGGGCAACTGAGCACATCCCGGAGATGATTGAAGCCATCCAGGCGCTGATCGACCGAGGTTATGCGTATGTCAAAGACGGGGATGTTTACTTCCGCTCGCTCAAAAAAGAAAACTATGGGAAACTGTCTCATCAATCGTTGGATGAACTGAAAGCGGGAGCCCGCATCGATGTGAATGAGCAAAAAGAGCATCCGATGGATTTTGCGTTGTGGAAAGCAGCCAAGGAACCAGGCGAAATCAGATGGCAAACGCCTTGGGGAGAAGGACGCCCCGGTTGGCACATCGAGTGCTCGGCCATGGCCCGAAAATACCTAGGGGACACCTTGGATATCCATGCTGGCGGAGCGGATTTGTGCTTTCCGCACCATGAGAACGAGATTGCCCAGAGTGAGGCGTGGACGGGAAAAACGTTTGTCAACTATTGGTTGCATAACGGTTACATGAAAATGGGAAATGAAAAAATGTCGAAGTCACTTGGAAATGTGCGTCAAGTGGTTGAATTACGCCGTGAATATGATCCCAAGACGTTGCGGTATTTCCTGTTGTCCACGCATTATCGGAACCCGATTGTGTTCAGCGACGAGGTGATGCAACAAGCCCAAGGCAGTGTGGAACGGATGCAAACGGCGGTAGACAATCTGAAGCACCGCGCGACCGTAGCGATGGACGGAGAGGCCTCTACAGAACTGTTGAATCGCTTGGAGCAGTTGACAGAGGCGTTCCGTGAAGCCATGAATGATGACTTCAACACGGCCAATGCGATCAGTGTCATATTTGAAGCCGTCAAACTAGCCAACGAAACAGTGGCGGAAGCCGTGGTTTCCAAAGGTTCCATTATGGCATTGCTCGATTGGTTCCGCATCCATGGCCAACAGGTGTTGGGCTTAGTTCAATTGGATGAGGAAGAAAGCCTGGACGCGGAGATTGAAGCGTTGATCGCCGAACGCCAGCAGGCTAGAAAAGAGCGCAATTTCCAGCGTGCGGATGAGATTCGCGACCAATTGCTCGCGCGTGGGATTGTGTTAGAGGACACACCGCAAGGGGTAAGGTGGAAACGGAAATGAACGAATGGTTACTGGGCATGACCTCTTCCCTTGCTAAATCGCCGCGGGAGATCCATCCGCTGTTGCTGGCATACATGGGGGATGCGATATACGAAGTTTATGTACGGCATCATTTGCTGGCCAAAGGCATTGTGCGTCCGCGCGAATTGCAAAAAGAAGCGACGCGGTTTGTTTCAGCGGTCGCCCAAGCGAAAGTGTATCGGGCGATTGAAGCTCGACTGACCGATGAGGAAATGGAAGTTCTCCGACGAGGCCGCAACGCCAAGTCGGGGAGCGTTCCCAAACACGCGAGCGTGACAGACTACCGCCACAGCACGGGCTTGGAAGCGTTGGTGGGCTATCTGTATTGTTCAAAGCAAGAGACGCGCCTTCAAACGTTGATGAGTCAAATATTAGACATTGTTGAAAAGGAGCACACCGAAGATGAGTGATTGGATTTTAGGTAGGCACGCTGTACTGGAAGCACTTCGTTCCGGACGGGAAGTGGAAAAAATCTTGCTGGCGGATGGCATTCAAAAGGGAAACATCCAAGAAATCTTGAAGAAAAGCAAAAACGAGGGAATCCCCACCCAATTTGTCCCCCGCGCCCGCTTGGATCAGCTATCAGAAGGGGGAAACCATCAAGGGGTTATGGCGCAAGTGGCCGCTTATCGCTATGCCAGCTTGGAGGATCTGTTCCGCCGGGCAGAGGAAAGAAAGGAAATGCCTTTTTTCATCTTGTTGGATGGTTTGGAGGATCCGCATAATCTGGGCTCGGTATTGCGGACAGCTGATGCTGTCGGAGCGCATGGGGTTATTATTCCAAAACGCCGCGCGGTGGGTCTCACTTCTGTGGTTGCCAAAACTTCTGCAGGCGCGATCGAGTATGTACCGGTAGCAAAAGTAACTAACCTCAACCGAGTAGCGGACGAGCTTAAAGATCGGGGATTATGGCTGGTTGGTAGTGACGGGTCGGCCAAATCTGAGTATACCCAAATTGATTATCAGATGCCCCTCGCGCTGATCATTGGTAGCGAAGGACAAGGGATGAGCTCTCTCCTCAAGAAAAAGTGCGATTTTCTCGTCAAGTTGCCCATGCTTGGCAAAGTGACTTCCCTCAACGCCTCTGTGGCCGCTGGCGTGCTTATGTATGAGGTGTTGCGTGGGCGAAGCACCCATGGTTAAGCGCGAAGAATGGTTGGTTGTGGACGGATACAATGTCATAGGGGCGGATCCTGAAGTAAAGTGGCATCCCGCGTCGCTTGAAGAGGAGAGAGTCAAATTGATTCGGGATCTGTCCGAGTATCAGGCGATGACGGGCCGGCAGGTGCATTTGGTGTTTGATGCGCACCTGAAACCGGGGGCGGGAGTGAAAACCAACCAGGAAAAAGTGTTCGTGTATTATACCCGTCGCGATGAGACTGCAGATGAATTCATCGAAAGCTTTGTCAAAAAAAATAAAAGCCCCCATCGGGCCATCTACGTGGCTACATCCGACTATCTGGAACAGCGGATGGTGTTTGGTCAGGGGGCATACCGTATTTCGTCACGCGAATTGTTGGAAGAAATTCGCGTGGCCAAAAAGAATTTAAGCGAAAAATTGAGAAAAGAGGAGGAAAACCAAGTCAGAAACACATTGGAAGACAGATTGAGCCGGGAGTTACGGCAGATGCTTGATAAATGGAGAAGGAAAAAATAGGTGAAAATTTGACGTTTTTGTTTCTATTCGGCTATAATAACGTTACTATGGGTTTATAGGCTACTTGGTCGGGAGGGAAAGTGGTGAGCGTAGAACTTCAATCCAGTAATTCTGTCGTTTACGACAACGAGGTTGACTACAAGACAATGGCCGACGAAGAGCTGGTTTATGGCGTACGTGTAGGTGATCATCAAGCGCTTGAATATTTGATTAATAAGTACAAAAATTTTGTCAGAGCGAAAGCGAGATCCTACTTCTTGATCGGAGCCGATCATGAAGACATTGTTCAGGAAGGGATGATTGGCTTATTCAAAGCGATTCGGGATTTTAAAGGAGACAAGCTGGCTTCCTTCAAAGCATTTGCCGAATTGTGCATAACGCGCCAAATCATCACAGCAATCAAAACAGCCACTCGTCAGAAGCACATTCCACTTAACTCATATGTATCTTTGGACAAGCCCGCATACGATGATGACACAGATCGGACATTGTTAGACAAGATTCCAGGCAGTCTATCAAACCCAGAAGAAATATACATTAGCCAAGAAGAGTATAACGATATTGAAGATAAAATATCGAAAATTCTAAGTGATTTGGAACGCAAAGTTTTGATGCTGTACCTCGATGGCCGATCTTATCAGGAGATCGCTGTCGACTTAAATCGACACGTTAAGTCAATCGACAATGCGTTGCAACGAGTAAAGCGCAAACTGGAGAGATATCTGGAAGTACGGGAAATCTCTCTATAAAACAAAAAGAAATCAATGGGTTGCAGGCCCTTTAAAACAGGTGTAATCACCTGTTTTTTGTTTAATTCGACAAAAATCATCATTCTCCTTTTTTAAGGATATAAAAAGTTGTGGTATGAATGAAGAATGTTGTTTGTCGATAAAAAACCTTCGTTGACCCAAATGGAGGAAAGAAATGGTTATGAAACGGGGTAGAAGTTGTCAATAATGAATTGGCAGAGGGTTTCACATTGACAGGAAGTCAGGGGTATGTTAATGTAATTTGGGTATTTTCTATAATAAAATCCACTCGAACGGTGATTAACAAATAGAGGAGGTGTCGGCATGCGGGTGAATATCACATTGGCTTGCACGGTATGTCGTGAACGCAACTACGCGCTGACCAAAAACAAACGGAAGCATCCAGATCGCATGGAGCTGAAGAAGTTTTGTCCGCGTTGCAATGCGCATACAGCACATCGCGAAACGAAATAAGCGGCTGGGTTTGAACGCTTGATATCAAGATGGGGGTGACAGCCATGGCAGCTTTTCTCGCAAACATCGGACGCGGAATCAAGAAAAGTGTTTCAGGCACGTCTGGCTTCTTCCGTGGTAGCGTCCAAGAGTTGAAAAAAGTGCGCTGGCCAAACCGGCAAGAGATGGTGAACTACACAATGGTTGTCGTCTTGACAGTGCTGGTATTGGCGCTCTTTTTCTTCATTATCGATCAAGGGATCTTGCAATTGGTTCGCTTGATTACGAAATAGGTGGAATGAATCATAAGGGGGGTACAGGGCTTTAGGCCCTGGTGAGCATGGAAAAGAATTGGTATGTGGTTCACACGTATTCTGGCTACGAGAACAAGGTGAAAACCAACCTGGAAAAGCGGGTCCACTCGATGGATATGCAGGACAAGATTTTTCGTGTCCTCGTTCCGATGGAAGAGGAGATCGAGCATAAGGACGGTAAGAAAAAATCCGTCATGCGTAAGGTCTTTCCGGGTTATGTGCTGGTAGAGATGATCATGACCGATGACTCGTGGTATGTCGTGCGGAACACGCCTGGGGTAACCGGTTTCGTCGGTTCATCAGGGGCGGGTTCAAAACCAACCCCCCTTTTGCCGGATGAGGTTGTCGCGATTCTGCGCCAAATGGGTATGGATGAGTCCAAAGCTACCGTCGACTTTGAAGTTGCTGAGACAGTAAAGGTGAAAGAAGGGCCTTTCGCCAATTTTGTCGGCCGGATCGAAGAGATCGACATGAACCGTTCGAAACTCAAAGTCATGGTCAACATGTTTGGCCGTGAAACGCCTGTAGAATTGGACTTCTTCCAAGTGGAAAAAATTTAATCTGGCAAAAAACTTTTGTTTTGCGCCATGTTGTGATAAAGTATTTTTGTTTGTTACCCCCATCTTTGGGGCGAGCGCAAGCCCGTTAGGAGAAGAGGGAGCTTGCCTTTCCGTGGGAGGGTAATACCCGAGAAAACCACATGTTTGAAGGAGGTTGGTTAGCGTGGCCAAAAAAGTGATTAAAGTGGTCAAGCTGCAAATTCCCGCTGGTAAAGCTAATCCAGCACCGCCAGTAGGTCCGGCGCTCGGTCAAGCTGGTGTGAACATCATGGGATTCTGTAAAGAGTTCAATGCCCGCACTGCTGATCAAGCCGGTTTGATTATTCCGGTAGAAATCACGGTTTTTGAAGACCGTTCTTTTACCTTCATCACTAAAACCCCGCCAGCTGCTGTACTTCTGAAAAAAGCAGCCGGGATTGAGTCCGGTTCCGGTGAACCGAACAAAAAGAAAGTGGCGACCGTGAAGCGCGACAAAGTGCGTGAGATCGCCGAGTTGAAAATGCCTGACTTAAACGCTGCAAGCGTGGAAGCGGCTATGCGTATGATCGAAGGAACCGCGCGTAGCATGGGCATCGTAATCGAAGACTAATAGAAAGCCTGCCTACTCTGCCACGAGTAGAGTGAGGCTTGTGGGAGGATCTTCCGCTACGACCACGAAAGGAGGAACTGTCGGTGGCAAAACATGGTAAAAAATACTTGGAAGCGATCAAAAAAGTAGATCGTGACAAAGTCTATGAGCCCAAAGAAGCTTTGGCGCTCGTGAAAGAAATTTCTGTCGCTAAATTTGACGAAACCGTGGAAGCTGCTTTCCGCTTGGGTATTGATACCAAGAAGGCAGATCAACAAGTGAGAGGTGCTGTTGTACTTCCTCACGGCACGGGAAAAACCAAACGCGTTCTCGTATTCGCGAAAGGTGAAAAGGCAAAAGAGGCGGAAGCCGCTGGTGCGGATTTCGTAGGAGATGAGGACCTCATCAACAAAGTAGCCCAAGGTTGGTTTGAATTTGACGTTGTTGTGGCTACTCCTGACATGATGGGTCAAGTGGGCCGTCTGGGACGGACTCTCGGTCCGAAAGGCCTCATGCCAAACCCGAAAACGGGTACGGTTACTTTTGAAGTAGCTAAAGCCGTAAACGAGATCAAAGCGGGTAAAATTGAGTACCGTGCTGACAAGGCCGGCAACGTGCATGCCGCAATTGGTAAAGTTTCCTTCCCGGTTGAGAAACTGGAAGAAAACTTGCTTGCACTTGCTGAAGCATTGGTGAAAGCAAAACCGGCTGCTGCAAAAGGTACCTACATGAAGAGCGTTACCGTTTCTTCCACCATGGGTCCTGGCGTAGCTGTAAACGCGCAACGTTTGTCCGGTCGTTAATAACGCTTGACTTTTGCAGCGAGGTTGGGTAACATGTAATCGCTGTTTAAAATCGAATAAGAAGCTACCGTAGACAGTAGGTGCGGACTGATCCGCTTAATATCCTGCCGAGGAGCTTGCGCTGTTGTCTATGACAAAGCCTAGCCTTCGACTGCCTGCGGAGGCTTTTTCTTATTTCTTCAAAAACTCCTGATGAGGAGGTGTACCGCATGTCCAAAGCAATCGAGCAGAAAAAAGTAATTGTTAAAGAAATCGCGGATAAACTGACCCGCAGTAAAACAACCATCGTAGCTGACTATCGCGGTTTGAACGTAAAACAAATGAACGAGCTGCGTAAAGAGTTGCGTGAAGCTGGCGTAGAGATGCAGGTTCTGAAAAATACCTTGACCCGCCGTGCTGCTGAGCAAGTGGGAATGGAAGATTTGAACCAGCACCTGACCGGCCCATCCGCAGTCGCTTTCAGCTATGAGGATGTCGTTGCTCCAGCTAAAGTGCTTTACAAATTTGCAAAGACCAACAAAGAGCTGGAAATCAAGGGCGGTATCGTAGAAGGCAAAGCAGTAAGCCTTGATGAGATTAAGGCGCTGGCTGAGCTGCCAAGCCGCGAAGGTCTCTTGTCCATGCTTCTCAGCGTACTGCAAGCACCGATGCGCAACTTCGCGCTTGCTGTTAAAGCAGTTGCTGACAAAGACGGAGAAGCTGGCGAAGCACAAGAAGCGTAATGCTGCTTGAGTAAATCGAACGGCATTTGAAAAATTACTAGATCTGTATATAGGGAGGTTTCCTTTCATGACGAAAGAACAAATCATTGAAGCGATTAAAGGTATGAGCGTTCTCGAACTGAACGACTTGGTAAAAGCAATCGAAGAAGAATTCGGCGTAACTGCTGCGGCTCCGGTTGTAATGGGTAACGTAGCAGGTGGCGGAGAAGCTGCTGAAGAGAAAACCGAATTCGATGTAATCCTGGCAAGCGCTGGTAGCTCCAAAATCAACGTTATCAAAGTGGTTCGTGGCATCACTGGCCTGGGCCTGAAAGAAGCAAAAGCGCTGGTTGACGGAACTCCTGCTCCAATCAAAGAAGGCGTATCCAAAGAAGAAGCAGAAAAAATCAAAGCAGAACTCGAAGAAGCCGGTGCATCTGTGGAAATCAAGTAATAAGCTTGACTCCGGCCGGACCCGCCGTCGTCGGTCGGCGGGTCTCTTTTATTGTAAGGGTGGTTTTGTGCAGGCTAAGGAGGCAATGCTCCTTTGGCACTACGTAACTCTCCCTTGTACTGGCACGACAGATGAATTGGGTTTTGCCTTGCTTTAACATGTACGCATGACCGGGTAATGCTGTGGAAGGGGTTATGTACCGTGAGTGAACACTACTTTTCAGCGAATCCACTGGCCAAAAGCGAAGAGCGGGAAGTGATGGCCGAACTGCGCGGGCATTCTTTGCGTTTTCATACGGACGCTGGCGTTTTTTCCAAAAAAGGGGTTGACTTTGGTAGTCGACTTCTGGTGGAAACGGCGCAAATTGAGCCGGGTTCCCGTGTGCTAGATCTTGGTTGCGGTTATGGAGCGATAGGAATAGCCATCGCCAAAGCGGTACCCCAGACTACAGTGGTCATGGTTGATGTGAATGAACGGGCGGTTAAGCTCGCTGAACAAAACGCGCGAAGAAATCGTGTAGATGGCATGGTGCAAGTCTTGAAAAGCGATGGTTTTTCAGCGATTCATGGCCAACAGTTTGACTGCATTTTGTTCAATCCGCCGATCCGCACTGGAAAAGAGACGATATATCGTTTGTTTCGCGAAGCGGCAGACGCGTTGGTTCCAGATGGATCACTATGGATTGTGATTCGCAAACAACAAGGTGCTGCTTCTGCAAAAAAAGAGTTGACATCATATTTTCAAGATGTGGATGTGGTTGAGCAAAAGAAAGGGTATTGGATTATTTGCGCACAAGGGCATTGACTTCAGTATCCGCTTGTGATAGTGTTTTAAATTGCAGAAAGTCTCAACTTTTGAGGCTGGTTTTTTTTGGTATGTGTGGTCAACCAGCCTGTTTAATCACATATCGGGCTGGATAAAATAGGTAAATAGACTGCTTCTAGGTAAAATGAGGTTGCGTATTCACTCATTTTCTTTTTTTACCGTGATTAGTCGCTAATATTGAGCGGCTTTCGACTGGATGCGAGGGGGGAGTTTGTTTGGCTGGTAAAATGATCCCATGTGGTCGTCGGCAACGTCGTAGCTATGCTCGCATTAATGAGGTTCTCGAGCTGCCGAATCTGATTGAGATTCAGCAAAAGTCTTATGACTGGTTCCTTGATGTTGGTTTACGAGAAATGTTCCGCGATATTTCGCCAATCGAGGATTTTACCGGTAACCTTGTGCTGGAGTTTATCGACTATAGCCTGGGTGAACCAAAATACACCGTTGAAGAGGCGAAAGATCATCAGGTGACCTTTGCTGCACCGCTTCGTGTCAAAGTGCGCCTCATCAACAAAGAGACGGGCGAAGTAAAAGAGCAAGAAGTCTTTATGGGCGACTTCCCGCTCATGACCGAAACGGGTACCTTTATCATCAATGGCGCGGAACGCGTAATCGTCAGCCAGTTGGTGCGTTCACCTAGTGTGTATTATAACACGAAAGCGGACAAGAACGGGAAAACAACTTACACGGCGACGGTGATCCCTAACCGCGGTGCGTGGCTGGAGTTTGAAACCGACGCCAAAGATATTATATATGTTCGCATCGACCGTACGCGCAAGATTCCTGTGACGGTTCTGTTACGTGCGCTTGGTTTTAGTAGCGATGCGGAAATCATCGATTTGCTGGGGGATGACGAATACATTCGTAACACCCTGGACAAAGACAACACAGGAAATACTGAAAAAGCACTGATTGAAATCTACGAACGTTTGCGTCCAGGCGAGCCGCCAACAGCGGAAAACGCTCGCAGCCTCTTATACGCACGGTTCTTCGATCCGAAGCGCTATGATTTGGCAGCTGTGGGACGTTATAAAATTAATAAAAAACTGCACATCAAAAATCGTTTGCTCAACCAGAAGCTGGCTGAGCCTGTCGTAAATCCGGAAACAGGTGAGATCTTGGCTGAAGCTGGGACGGTGCTGGAACGCCGCGTCCTGGACAAACTCCTTCCGTATCTGACAGGCGAGAAGGCATTTGGCCGCAAGGAGTACAAAGTGCGTGGAGGCGTTCCCGATGATGGACCGATCTCGTTGCAAGCTGTGCACATCTTTGCGCCCAATGATGAGAGCAAAGTGACCAAAGTGATCTCCAACGCAGAAGTGTCTGATGAGATCAAACATATTACCCCATCCGACATCATCGCTTCGATCAGCTATTTCGTCAATTTGTTGTACGGAGTGGGAAGCACGGATGATATCGACCATTTGGGCAACCGGCGTCTGCGTTCTGTAGGAGAACTGTTGCAAAACCAGTTCCGTATCGGTTTGTCACGGATGGAGCGGGTAGTGCGCGAACGGATGTCGATTCAAGACGCCAACGCGATTACACCGCAAGCGTTGATCAATATTCGTCCGGTCATCGCGGCAATTAAAGAGTTTTTCGGTAGCAGCCAGTTGTCTCAGTTCATGGACCAAACCAACCCGTTGGCTGAGCTGACTCACAAACGCCGTCTGTCGGCGCTTGGTCCTGGTGGTTTGACCCGGGAGCGCGCTGGGTTTGAAGTGCGTGACGTTCACCACTCACACTATGGTCGGATGTGTCCGATCGAAACTCCTGAGGGTCCGAACATCGGTTTGATCAACTCCTTGTCGACGTTTGCGCGTGTCAATGAGTATGGCTTTATCGAAACCCCCTATCGTCACGTTGATCCCGATACGGGTCAGGTGACGGATCGGATTGATTTCCTCACGGCGGATGAAGAGGACAACTACTATGTGGCGCAGGCTAACGCACCACTTAATGAAGACAACACTTTCGCCGATGATATGGTGACGGTCCGCCACCGTTCGGAGATTATCAACGTCCCTCGCGACCGAGTGGATTATATGGACGTTTCGCCTAAACAGGTTGTGTCCGTGGCTACGGCATGCATCCCCTTCTTGGAGAACGACGACTCCAACCGCGCGCTGATGGGTTCAAACATGCAGCGGCAAGCGGTGCCGTTGTTGAGACCGGAAGCGCCGTTCATTGGAACGGGTATGGAACACGTGGCTGCGCGTGACTCTGGCGTGATGGTTCGTGCGAAACGGCCGGGTACGGTTGTCCGTGTATCCGCGGACGAAATTTGGGTACGGCAAGAGCAAGAAATTGACGGTCGCCTGATTGAAGGGGACATTGATAAATACAAGCTCACCAAGTTCTCTCGTTCCAACCAAGGCACTTGCATCAACCAACGGCCGGTTGTCCGCACGGGGGAAAAAGTAAAAGTGGGCGATGTCCTGGCGGATGGTCCATCCACCGAGCAAGGGGAAATGGCATTGGGACGCAACGTTGTGGTAGCCTTCATGACTTGGGAAGGTTACAACTACGAGGATGCCATTTTGCTGAGCGAGAAATTGGTGAAGGAAGACGTCTATACCTCGATTCACATTGAGAAGTTGGAAAGTGAAGCGAGAGACACCAAGCTGGGGCCGGAAGAAATTACCCGCGACATTCCAAACGTGGGTGAAGATGCCCTCAAAAACCTCGATGAGCGCGGAATTATTCGCGTTGGTGCAGAGATCAAGCCGGGAGATATCCTGGTTGGGAAGGTGACGCCAAAAGGGGTGACCGAACTGACTGCGGAAGAACGGCTGCTGCACGCGATCTTCGGTGAGAAAGCACGGGAAGTTCGCGATACGTCACTCCGTGTGCCACATGGTCAAGACGGAATCGTCGTAGACGTAAAAGTCTTCACCCGTGAAAACGGCGATGAGTTGCCGCCAGGTGTGAATCAATTGGTGCGCGTCTACATCGCACAGAAACGGAAAATCTCCGAAGGGGACAAAATGGCTGGACGCCACGGTAACAAAGGGGTTATTGCCCGGATCATGCCTGAAGAGGACATGCCATTTTTGCCGGATGGTACGCCAGTTCAAGTTGTCTTGAACCCGCTGGGTGTTCCGTCGCGGATGAATATCGGTCAGGTGCTTGAGGTTCACTTGGGCATGGCGGCCAAAGCACTAAACCTGCATATGGCTACGCCAGTCTTTGACGGGGCAACTGAAAACGATGTGTTTGAAACGTTGAAAGAAGCTGGCTTGGATGAAGACGGCAAAACGATTCTTTATGATGGACGCACGGGAGAGCCGTTTGAAAATCGCGTCACCGTTGGGGTCATGTACATGATCAAACTGGCGCACATGGTTGATGACAAAATTCACGCGCGTTCCACAGGTCCTTACTCCTTGGTTACCCAGCAACCGCTCGGTGGTAAAGCGCAATTTGGTGGACAACGGTTTGGTGAGATGGAGGTGTGGGCGCTGGAAGCATATGGTGCCGCGCACACACTGCAAGAGATTCTCACGGTCAAATCAGACGACGTTGTCGGCCGCGTAAAAACCTACGAGTCCATTGTCAAAGGTGAAAACGTGCCGGAGCCGGGAGTGCCTGAATCATTCAAGGTATTGATCAAAGAGTTGCAAAGCTTGGGTATGGATGTGAAGATCCTTTCCGAAGACGAGCAAGAAATTGAGATGCGTGAATTGGATGAGGATGAGGAATCGGCAAGTGATAAGCTCGGTTTTGATCTGCTTGAGGAGGATACTGCTCACTCAAACTCTTGATCGTCGCATGCAGGGGGCGTGATGCGCGCCCCTGTGCATGCAACGGGATGAATCCTGAGGGAGGAATCGCCCAATGTTGGATGTAAACAACTTTGAGTATATGAAAATCGGCCTCGCCTCTCCTGAAAAAATCCGCTCTTGGTCTCGCGGTGAGGTTAAAAAGCCGGAAACAATCAATTATCGCACGCTCAAACCGGAAAAAGAAGGTTTGTTCTGTGAGAAGATCTTTGGACCGACCAAAGATTGGGAGTGTCACTGCGGTAAATACAAACGCGTTCGTTACAAAGGGGTAGTCTGTGACCGATGCGGCGTGGAAGTGACCCGTGCCAAAGTGCGTCGTGAACGGATGGGCCATATTGAGTTGGCTGCACCGGTATCCCATATCTGGTATTTCAAAGGGATTCCGAGCCGAATGGGTCTTGTATTGGACATGTCTCCCCGCTCATTGGAGGAAGTTATTTATTTCGCCTCCTATGTGGTTGTGGACCCGGGTCCGACCCCGTTGGAGAAGAAACAGCTCCTGTCTGAAAAAGAATTCCGCGCTTATCGTGAAAAATACGGTACCGCCTTTACGGCGATGATGGGTGCGGAAGCGATTAAGCGTCTGTTGCAAGAGATCGACCTCGACAAAGAGGTAGAAAGCCTGAAAGAAGAGTTGCAGACGGCGCAAGGGCAACGGCGCAACCGCGCAATCAAGCGCTTGGAAGTGTTGGAAGCCTTCCGTGCTTCCGGCAATTCTCCGGATTGGATGATTCTTGATGTGTTGCCGGTTATTCCGCCGGAGTTGCGGCCGATGGTGCAATTGGATGGTGGCCGTTTTGCCACATCCGACTTGAACGATCTTTACCGCCGTGTGATCAACCGTAACAACCGGTTAAAACGCCTGCTCGACTTGGGTGCACCGGATATCATCGTGCAAAACGAAAAACGGATGTTGCAAGAAGCGGTTGACGCGCTGATCGATAACGGTCGTCGCGGTCGTCCGGTTACCGGGCCGGGGAATCGCCCACTCAAGTCTCTCTCCCACATGCTGAAAGGGAAGCAGGGCCGTTTCCGGCAAAACCTGCTTGGGAAACGTGTTGACTACTCTGGCCGTTCCGTTATCGTTGTCGGCCCGTATCTGAAAATGTACCAATGCGGTTTGCCAAAAGAAATGGCGCTGGAACTGTTTAAGCCGTTTGTGATGAAAGAGTTGGTGGCGAAAGGGCTCGCGCACAACATTAAGAGCGCCAAACGCAAAGTGGAGCGCGTTCACCCCGAAGTGTGGGATGTGTTGGAAGAAGTGATCAAGGAGCATCCTGTGCTCCTCAACCGGGCGCCCACGCTTCACCGTTTGGGAATTCAAGCATTTGAGCCGATTCTCGTAGAAGGGCGCGCCATTCGTCTCCATCCGCTCGTATGTACGGCGTATAACGCTGACTTCGACGGAGACCAAATGGCTGTGCACGTACCACTATCTGCAGAGGCGCAAGCGGAAGCTCGCCTGTTGATGCTGGCGGCACAAAACATCTTGAACCCGAAAGACGGTAAGCCGGTTGTAACCCCGTCTCAGGATATGGTATTGGGTTGCTACTACTTGACCATCGAGAAGGCTGGCGAAAAAGGGGAAGGCTCGATCTTTTATTCGATCTCCGAAGCCATCAACGCTTACCAGCATGGTTACGTCAGCCTGCATTCCCGCATTGCCATTCCAGCGCGCAATGTGAAGAAAACCTCTTTCACTGAAGCGCAGAAAAATAGCTTGTTGGTGACGACTCCGGGTAAGCTGATCTTCAACGAGATCTTCCCCGAAGAGTTCCCATACATCTGCGAACCGGGCAAAAAGAACTTTGTAAGCACTCCGGATAAATACTTCATCTTTGAAAAAGGCGTGAATGTCCGCGAATTTATCAGTAAGATGGATGATCCGGGCGCCCTGACCAAAAAGGATTTGGGTGCGGTGATCGCAGAGTGCTTCCGCCGTTTCGGTACGACCACTACGTCGGAAATCCTCGACCGGGTGAAAGAACTTGGCTATAAGTTCTCTACCAAAGCGGGGATCACGATGTCAGTCTCTGACGTAAATGTGCCGGAGGAAAAGAAAGCGATCTTGGCGCAAGCGGAAGAGGATGTCGCCAAAGTGATGAAGCAATACCGCCGTGGTTTGATTACCGAAGACGAACGGTACGAGCGCGTCATCTCCATCTGGAGCCGCTCGAAGGATCAGATCACGAAAGTGCTCATGGAAAACATGGGTAAATATAACCCGATTTACATGATGGCGCATTCTGGTGCGCGGGGTAACGTGTCCCAGATCACCCAGTTGGCAGGGATGCGGGGTCTGATGGCCAACCCATCCGGACGGATTATCGAGCAACCGATCCGTACCAACTTCCGTGAAGGGTTGACCGTATTGGAGTACTTCATCTCCACCCACGGTGCGCGAAAAGGTTTGGCGGATACCGCGCTGAGAACGGCTGACTCGGGTTACTTGACCCGCCGTCTGGTAGACGTGGCGCAAGATGTGATCGTACGTGAAGAAGATTGCGGCACCGACCGGGGAATGACTGTAAGTGCGATCGCTGATGGAAACGAAGTGATTGAAAACTTATATGATCGTCTTGTAGGACGGTTTGCTTTCCAAACGGTTCGCCATCCGGAAACAGGTGAAGTTATTGTCGGCATCAATGAGATGATCGACGAAGAGATCGCTAACAAAATCGTCGAAGCAGGTCTGAAAGAAGTTACGATTCGCTCGGTTCTTACCTGTCGCACCAAACACGGTGTTTGCAAAAAATGCTACGGCCGCAACTTGGCCTTGGGCACACCGGTGGAAATCGGCGAAGCTGTCGGCATTATCGCCGCACAGTCGATTGGTGAGCCTGGTACCCAGCTGACGATGCGTACCTTCCACACCGGTGGGGTTGCGGGTGACGACATCACCCAAGGTTTGCCGCGGATTCAGGAGCTGTTTGAAGCGCGCAATCCGAAGGGGCAAGCGGTGATCAGCGAGATTGCCGGGGAAGTTGTCGACATTCGTGAAACCAAAGACCGTCGTGAAATCGAGATCAAAGGAGACGTGGAGTCCAAAATTCATCCCGTCCCATATGGTTCCCGCCTGCGTGTTTCAGTCGGAGATTATGTCAACGCTGGTGACGAGTTGACAGAGGGTTCTGTTGACCCGAAAGAGCTTCTGCGCATTAAAGGAGTGGCTGGCGTGCAACGCTACATCCTCCAAGAAGTGCAGAAGGTTTACCGCCTGCAAGGGGTGGAAATTAACGACAAGCACGTAGAAGTGATGATTCGGCAGATGATGCGCAAGGTACGGATTACCGATGCGGGTACGACCGATTTGTTGCCGGGCGCAGTCGTCGACATTCACGAATATGAAGCGGCTAACCGCAAAGTGCTGTTGAACGGCGGAGATGCGGCTGTTGCCCGCCCTGTCCTGTTGGGGATCACCAAGGCTTCGTTGGAAACAGAGTCTTACCTGTCAGCGGCATCGTTCCAAGAAACCACACGGGTCTTGACCGATGCGGCGATCAAGGGCAAATTGGATGGGCTCTTGGGTCTGAAGGAGAACGTCATCATCGGGAAGCTGATTCCCGCTGGAACCGGTATTTCCCGCTATCGCAACCAAACGTATGAGATTGTTGGTGAAAAAACTGAATCGGACCAAGCCGGCAAAGAGACGATGCTTGTTAAGTAGAGTTAATTGTTGACTTTGCCCAGGCGAGATGTTAATATATCTTCGTGTGCTTGGGAATTATTCACTTTGGAGGGCGATTCAATGTCTTATGAAAAAGTGATACAAGCAGAATCGTTAACGATCGGCACCAAGCAAACGAAGAAGGCCATTGAGCAAGGCCGAGCGCTCGAAGTACTTGTTGCAGATGATGCGGATCCGCAAATCATTTACCCGATCCTGAAGCTTTGCAAGGATCGCGGCATTCATGTCATCCACGTTGAATCAATGAAGCAACTTGGCAAAGCTTGCGGCATTGAAGTGGGCGCTGCGACGGCAGCGGTTTTAAAATGATTGTGAGCGACAGAAAATTATCGTTGATCGCGTCCCACGATGGTGGGCGTGATCAACTTTCATAAAAAGTCTCGTCGTTCCGATTTTTTTCGGCCACAGATGAAACACCTGGTTCTGTGGTCTTGAAGAGATATAACCAAACTCAGAAGGGGGTGCCAGTCATGCCAACAATGAACCAGCTCGTGCGCAAAGGTCGCAAAGCTAAAATCAAGAAGTCCAAATCTCCGGCGTTGCAGTACACCTACAACACCATGAAGAAAGAGGTTGTGCCACAAAGCGCTCCGCAAAAACGCGGTGTTTGCACTCGTGTGGGCACCATGACTCCTAAAAAACCTAACTCCGCTTTGCGTAAATATGCGCGTGTTCGTTTGACCAACGGTACGGAGGTTACCGCATACATCCCGGGTATCGGCCACAACCTGCAAGAGCACAGTGTTGTGTTGATCCGTGGTGGTCGTGTAAAAGACTTGCCAGGGGTTCGTTACCACATCGTTCGTGGTGCGCTTGACACCGCAGGGGTAGCTAACCGTAACCAAGCACGTTCCAAATACGGAGCGAAACGTCCTAAGAAATAATGCAACTGATTCAGCATAGAACAACGAGGAAAAGGAGGGAGAAGCATGCCACGTAAAGGCCCAGTAGCTCGTCGGGATGCACTGCCAGATCCGATTTACAACAGCAAGCTGGTGACCCGTCTCATCAACCGCTTGATGTATGACGGTAAGAAAGGCACTGCACAACGCATTTTGTACAATGCATTCGATATCATTCGCGAACGTTCCGGTAACGATCCGATGGAAGTGTTTGAACAAGCACTGAAAAACGTAATGCCTGTACTGGAGGTTAAAGCTCGCCGTGTGGGTGGTGCCAACTACCAAGTACCAGTAGAGGTGAAACCAGAACGTCGCACCAGCCTTGGTCTCCGTTGGTTGGTAAGCTACGCTCGTCTGCGCGGTGAAAAAACCATGGAAGAGCGTTTGGCTAACGAGATCATGGATGCAGCGAACAATACCGGTGCAGCCGTGAAGAAGAAAGAAGATACGCACCGTATGGCAGAAGCCAACCGTGCATTTGCTCACTATCGCTGGTAAACAACATTCTTTCCAATATGAAGGGAGAAATTTCCGATGGCACGCGAATTCTCCTTGCAAAATACACGTAACATTGGGATCATGGCTCACATCGACGCTGGTAAAACGACTACCACTGAGCGTATCCTGTTCTACACCGGTCGCGTACACAAAATTGGTGAGACGCATGAAGGTGCGGCCACCATGGACTGGATGGAGCAAGAGCAAGAGCGCGGAATCACCATTACATCCGCAGCGACCACCGCTCAGTGGAAAGGTCATCGTGTCAACATCATCGACACTCCAGGCCACGTTGATTTTACCGTTGAGGTAGAGCGTTCCCTCCGTGTATTAGACGGGGCAGTAGGTGTTTTTTGTGCAAAAGGTGGCGTAGAGCCACAATCTGAAACGGTATGGCGTCAAGCTGACCGTTATGGCGTACCGCGTATTGCGTATGTCAACAAAATGGATATTCTCGGTGCCGATTTCTACGGTGCGGTAGAGCAAATGCGTGAGCGTCTTGGCGCAAATGCTGTACCGATCCAAATTCCAATCGGCTCTGAAGAAACTTTCGAAGGTGTAATTGACCTTATCACCATGAAAGCGATCATTTACACCGACGATTTGGGTACCACTTCGGAAGCTCGCGAGATTCCAGCAGAATACGCGGACAAAGCGGAAGAATACCGCAACAATCTGGTAGAAGCTGTGGCTGAGCTGGATGAAGAGCTGATGATGAAATACCTCGAAGGTGAAGAACTCACCGAAGAGGAAATTGTCTCCACACTTCGCAAAGGTACCTGTGAAGTGAAAATCACTCCGGTTCTCTGCGGTTCTTCTTACAAGAACAAAGGGGTGCAACCACTCCTCGACGCAGTAGTCGCGTACCTGCCTTCTCCGCTGGATGTACCGGCGATCCAAGGCACCTTGCCGGACGGTACGGAAGTTGTGCGTCAATCGAGCGACGAAGAGCCGTTTGCCGCTCTGGCGTTCAAAGTAATGACGGACCCGTACGTAGGGAAGTTGACCTTCTTCCGCGTTTACTCGGGTACGCTTGAATCCGGCTCCTATGTGATGAACACCACCAAAGGGAAGCGTGAGCGGATCGGTCGGATCCTGCAAATGCACGCGAACCACCGTGAAGAGATCTCCAAAGTTTACGCCGGTGACATCGCCGCTGCAGTAGGCTTGAAAGATACCACCACGGGTGAAACCCTCAGTGACGAAAAGAATCCGATCATTCTTGAGTCCATGGAGTTCCCAGAACCGGTAATCAAGATCGCTATTGAGCCAAAATCGAAAGCGGACCAAGACAAAATGGGTCTGGCTCTCACCAAATTGGCTGAAGAGGACCCGACTTTCAAAACTTGGACCGATGAAGAGACTGGCCAAACGATCATCGCTGGTATGGGTGAGTTGCACCTGGAGATCATTGTTGACCGCTTGAAACGCGAGTTTAAAGTGGAAGCCAACGTTGGTGCACCACAGGTTGCTTACAAAGAAACTTTCCGCTCTGCTGCGAAGGTGGAAGGGAAATTTGTTCGTCAGTCTGGTGGTCGTGGTCAATACGGTCACGTATGGATCGAGTTCGAACCATTGGAAGAAGGCGCTGGCTTCGAATTTGTCAACAAAATCGTCGGTGGTGTGGTTCCGAAAGAATACATCCCAGCGGTTCAAGCAGGTATCGAAGAAGCCATGCAAAACGGTGTCTTGGCTGGATTCCCGTTGGTTGACGTTCGCGCGACCATTGTGGACGGTTCTTACCACGATGTGGACTCCTCCGAGATGGCGTTCAAAATTGCTGGTTCGATGGCCCTCAAAGCTGCCAAATCTAAGTGTAACCCAGTTCTCCTGGAGCCGATGATGAAAGTGGAAGTCACGGTACCAGAAGACTACATGGGTGACGTGATGGGTGACATCAACTCCCGTCGCGGTCGTGTAGAGGGCATGGAAGCACGCGGTGGCGCTCAAGTGATTCGTGCGATGGTGCCTTTGGCGGAAATGTTTGGTTATGTAAGTAACTTGCGTTCCCGCACCCAAGGCCGCGGTGTGTTCTCCATGGTGTTTGACCACTATGAAGAAGTACCGCGCAACATCGCTGACGAGATCGTGAAGAAGCGTTCCGGCGAGTAATTCCATTTGTTCTAAGGGTTGAGAAACTGGTGAAGCGGGAACTTTCCGCTTCCCGGATTTTCAAATATCTATTACAATAATACTTAGTTTCATGAGTAAAGGGAGGATACCTAGTCATGGCAAAAGCCAAGTTTGAGCGTACAAAACCTCACGTAAACATTGGTACCATCGGTCACGTTGACCATGGTAAAACCACTCTGACCGCTGCTATTACCACGGTATTGGCACAAAAAGGTGGCGCAGAAGCGACCGCTTATGACCAAATCGACAAAGCTCCAGAAGAAAGAGAGCGCGGTATCACCATCTCCACCGCACACGTGGAGTATGAAACCGACAAACGTCACTATGCTCACGTTGACTGCCCAGGTCACGCTGACTACGTGAAAAACATGATCACCGGTGCTGCGCAAATGGACGGCGCGATCCTGGTAGTATCCGCTGCTGACGGCCCAATGCCGCAAACTCGTGAACACATCTTGCTCTCCCGTCAGGTAGGCGTTCCATACATCGTTGTGTTCTTGAACAAATGCGACATGGTTGACGACGAAGAGTTGCTGGAACTGGTAGAAATGGAAGTACGCGAACTTCTGTCCGAGTACGAATTCCCAGGCGACGACATCCCAGTAGTTGCTGGTTCCGCTCTGAAAGCTCTGGAAGATCCAACTGGTGAATGGGCTCAAAAAATCATCGAACTGATGAACGCTGTAGACGAGTACATCCCAGAACCAGAGCGCGACACCGACAAAAGCTTCCTGATGCCGGTAGAGGACGTATTCACCATTACTGGTCGTGGTACGGTTGCTACCGGTCGTGTAGAACGCGGTGTAGTTAAAGTGGGTGACGAAGTTGAGATCGTAGGTCTTGGCGAAACCCGCAAAACCGTATGTACTGGTGTTGAGATGTTCCGCAAACTGCTCGAATCCGCTCAAGCTGGTGACAACATCGGTGCCCTGCTGCGTGGTATTGAGCGTAAAGACATCCAACGTGGTCAAGTACTGTCCAAACCAGGCAGCGTAAAACCACACACCAAATTTAAAGCTCAAGTTTACGTATTGTCCAAAGAAGAGGGCGGACGTCACACCCCATTCTTCTCCAACTACCGTCCGCAATTCTACTTCCGTACGACTGACGTAACCGGCATCATCAAACTGCCAGAAGGCGTTGAAATGTGCATGCCTGGCGACAACATCGAAATGGAAGTAGAACTGATCGCTCCGATCGCGATCGAAGACGGTACCCGCTTCGCTATCCGTGAAGGTGGACGTACCGTAGGTGCTGGCGCAGTTACCGCTATCATCGAGTAATTTCGCCTAAACCAGATAAAAGCTGTTAACCCTATGGGGTTAGCAGCTTTTTCATTTGTATCTCTCATCGCGTGTAGGATGGGGGAGCACAGGGATGTTGGTCTCTGTTGTCATATATGGCTTTTTTTTCAGCTGTCATGGTTATGGATGTCTATGTAGTGGAGACTTAAGGTATGACTTGCAAGCGGGGCGTCAATCTAGTAAAATATTGTAAGTTCGTCGTGTTCATGAGAGGATTTCAAGTGGCGGCAAGTACTTCCTTATGTGTCGTTTCGGCAAAATCAAAGAAAAAAGCTTGCATAAGCCTCTGTTTTTCATTATAATCTTGAATGTTGTCATGAACGCGATGATGCGAAAGGTTGCCGACACACCCGGCCCCTTTGCCATGGCCGGGCGGGAAATTTTCGCGGAGAAGTTCATTTAATAAAATGGGCGAGAAGGAGGGTTACCAATGGCAAAACAAAAGATTCGCATTCGTTTAAAGGCTTACGATCACCGTGTGCTGGATCAATCCGCGGTGAAAATCGTTGATACCGCTAAGCGCACCGGAGCCAGCGTATCTGGTCCGATTCCGTTGCCGACCGAAAAAACGGTTTACACGATTTTGCGTGCGGTTCACAAATATAAAGACTCTCGTGAGCAATTCGAAATGCGCACTCATAAACGCCTCATCGACATCGTGAATCCAACGCAACAAACCGTTGACGCGCTGATGCGACTGGATTTGCCGTCCGGTGTTGATATTGAAATCAAATTGTAATCCTGACTTTAGAGTGGTAGGAGGTGTACAAAGTGAAAGGGATTCTCGGTAAAAAGATCGGGATGACGCAAATCTTCAACGAAGATGGCGTGGTTATTCCCGTTACCGTTGTTGAAGCGGGTCCATGCGTAGTGTTGCAAAAGAAAGATATCGCCAATGATGGTTACGAAGCAATTCAGCTCGGTTTTGAAGAGAAGAAAGAGCATCGTGCGAACAAACCGGAATTGGGTCATGCCAAAAAAGCAAACGCGGCGGCGCAAAAATTCATCAAAGAATTCCGCGGTGTAAACTTGGCTGACTATGAATTGGGCGCAGTAGTTAAAGCCGACATCTTCTCTGAGGGAGAGCTGGTGGATGTAACCGGTACTTCCAAAGGGAAAGGCTTTGCTGGTGCGATCAAACGCCACAACCAATCCCGCGGGCCAATGAGCCACGGTTCCCGTTATCATCGTGGTCCTGGTTCCTTGGGTGCGATTGCCCCGGCACGTGTATTTAAAGGCCAAACCCTGCCAGGACGCATGGGCGGAGAGCGCGTAACGACGCAAAACCTGCAAATCGTACGCGTTGACGCAGAGAAAAACTTGCTCCTGATCAAAGGTGCAGTACCAGGGCCAAAAAATAGCTATCTTGTAATCAAATCTGCTGTCAAAGGCAGCTAATTGATCGATCAAAGAAAGGAGGAGCATCCATGCCAAAGGTAACAGTCTTAGACATGAGCGGTAAACAAGTGGGAGAGATCGAACTGGCAGACGCCATTTTCGGCATCACCCCAAATGAAGCCGTATTGCATGATGCCGTTGTGATGCAACAAGCATCGCTTCGTCGTGGCACCCATGCTGTGAAAAACCGTGCAGCTGTTCGCGGCGGTGGTAGAAAACCATGGAGACAAAAAGGTACCGGACGCGCGCGTCAAGGTAGCATTCGTTCTCCGCAATGGGTAGGCGGTGGTGTGGTATTTGGTCCAACTCCACGCACCTATGCATACAAATTGCCTAAAAAGGTTCGTCGCTTGGCGATCAAATCGGCTCTCGCTTCCAAAGTGATCGACAGCCAATTGGTTGTACTGGATGAACTGAAACTGGAGCAACCAAAAACCCGTGACATGGTTCAAGTGCTCAAAAACCTGGGAGTAGAAAGAAAAGCGTTGGTTGTTACTGACAACCTGGAAGACAACGCAGTGCTCGCAGCACGCAACATCCCAGGAGTGAAACTCATCACTGCTGATGGCGTCAATGTACTGGACGTCCTCTATCACGACAAATTGATTCTCACTCGTGGAGCTGTGAATCGCGTTGAGGAGGTGCTTGGCCAGTGAAAGACCCACGCGATATTATCCGTCGCCCGGTCATCACCGAAGCTTCCACCGGCATGATGGAGCAAGGAAAATACGTATTTGAAGTAGATCCTCGTTCCAACAAAGTGGAAGTGAAAAAAGCGATTGAGCAAATTTTCGGTGTGAAAGTTGACCAAGTGAACACCATGCGTGTTCCAGGCAAAATGAAACGCTACGGTCGTTACACCGGACGTACTGCCGAAAGAAAGAAAGCGATCGTGACATTGGCTGCCGACAGCAAACCGATCGAAATCTTTGAAGTGTAATTATCCTAAACAAAAAGGAGGGAAAAAGGCATGGCTGTAAAACATTTTAGACCAACGACTCCATCTCGTCGTCATATGACCGTTTCTTCTTTCGAAGAAATCACCACCGACAAACCGGAGAAATCCTTGCTTGTTACGCTGGTGCGCAAAGCCGGTCGCAACAACCAAGGTCGGTTGACTGTTCGTCATCAAGGCGGTGGTCATAAACGCAAATACCGTATTATTGACTTCAAGCGCAACAAAGACGGCATCCCAGGTAAGGTCGCTACAATCGAGTACGATCCAAACCGTTCTGCCAACATCGCGCTGATTCATTATGCGGATGGTGAAAAACGTTACATTCTCGCTCCGCATGGCTTGAAAGTCGGCACCACCATCATGTCCGGTCCGGAAGCTGACATCCGTGTGGGTAACGCACTGCCACTGAAAAACATTCCTGTAGGTACCGTTATCCACAACATTGAGATGAAACCAGGCCGCGGTGGACAATTGGTGCGTGCAGCAGGTGCTTCTGCACAACTTCTGGGTAAAGAGGGCAAATACGCAATCATCCGCCTGACCTCTGGTGAAACCCGCATGATTAACCTGGAGTGCCGCGCGACCATCGGTCAAGTAGGTAACCTGGATCATGAGCTTATCACCATTGGTAAAGCAGGACGTTCTCGTTGGTTAGGCAAGCGCCCGACCGTTCGCGGTTCTGTTATGAACCCGGTAGACCATCCACACGGTGGTGGTGAAGGTCGCGCGCCAATCGGACGCAAGTCTCCGATGACCCCATGGGGCAAACCAACGCTTGGTTACAAAACCCGCAAGAAAAACAAAGCATCTGACAAATATATTATCCGTCGTCGCAAGAAGTAATCTAGGCTGGGAGAAAGCCTCACTCGAAGGGAGGTTAATTACATGGGCCGCAGCTTGAAAAAAGGACCATTTGTAGATGCGCACCTGATTAAAAAGGTTGAAGAACTGAATGAAAAAGGTGAAAAGCGAGTGATCAAAACCTGGTCTCGCCGTTCTACCATTTTCCCTGACTTCATCGGTCACACTTTCGCAGTACATGATGGTCGCAAACATGTTCCTGTATTCGTGACTGAAGACATGGTAGGTCACAAGTTGGGTGAGTTCGTTCCAACCCGCACCTACAAAGGTCACGCCGCTGATGACAAGAAAACGAAAAGACGGTAGAGGTCTTGTTGAAGAGAGGGGGGTTACAACATGGAAGCTAAAGCTGTTGCACGTTATGTGCGCATCGCTCCACGCAAAGCGCGCCTGGTAATGGACTTGATCCGCGGTAAGTCCGTGGAAGAAGCCATCGCGATTTTAAAATTCACTCCTCGCGCAGCATCTCCGATTATCGAGAAAGTACTCGCTTCTGCTGTGGCAAATGCTGAGCACAACTTTAACATGGACACCAGCCGTCTGGTTGTAGCGAAAGCGTTTGTTGACGAAGGTCCAACACTGAAGCGTTACATGCCTCGTGCTATGGGACGTGCGAGCCGCATTAACAAACGCACCAGCCACATCACCGTGGTTGTGAGCGAAAAGTAATCAACTATTGAACAAGGAGGGATGAAGCTGTGGGTCAAAAGGTAAATCCAGTTGGTCTGCGTGTCGGGGTGATTCGCGACTGGGAATCCAAATGGTACGCTGACAAAGACTATGCTGATTTATTACACGAAGACATTAAGATCCGTGAATTCGTGAAAAACAAGCTGAAAGACGCAGCGGTTTCCACTGTTGAGATTGAGCGCGCAGCCAACCGCGTAAACATCAGCATCCACACCGCGAAGCCAGGGATGGTTATCGGTAAAGGTGGTTCGGAAGTTGAAGCATTGCGCCAACAGCTTGCGAAACTGACCAACAAGAAAGTTCACATCAACATTAACGAAATCAAAAATCCAGAGCTTGATGCATATCTGGTTGCAGAAAGCATCGCGCAACAATTGGAGCGTCGCGTTTCTTTCCGCCGTGCGATGAAACAAGCGATTCAACGTTCCTTGCGTGCTGGAGCAAAAGGGATCCGCACGATGGTAAGCGGACGTTTGGGTGGAGCGGACATCGCCCGTAGCGAAGGTTATAGCGAAGGAACGGTACCACTTCACACCCTGCGCGCTGACATCGACTATGGTTTTGCAGAAGCGCACACCACTTATGGTCGGATTGGTGTGAAAGTGTGGGTATACCGTGGTGAGGTTTTGCCAACCAAAAATAAAGGAGCAGCGGAAGGAGGCGAGTAATCTATGTTGATGCCTAAACGTGTGAAATACCGCCGTCCGCATCGTCCGAGCCTGAAAGGGAAGGCAAAAGGCGGTACGGAAGTCGCATTCGGCGAGTACGGATTGCAAGCACTTGAGCCAGCTTGGATTACGAACCGTCAAATCGAAGCTGCCCGTATCGCCATGACCCGTTACATCAAACGGGGTGGTAAAGTATGGATCAAGATCTTCCCGGATCAACCGATCACCCAAAAGCCGCTTGAGGTTCGGATGGGTAGCGGTAAAGGTTCTCCTGAAAAATGGGTAGCGGTCGTAAAACCAGGTCGCATCATGTTTGAGTTGGCCGGAGTACCGGAAGAAACAGCTCGTGAAGCAATGCGTCTGGCGGCAATGAAGTTGCCGGTGAAAACGAAGTTCGTAAAACGTGAAGAAGCGGGTGGTAACGAATGAAAGCAAAAGAATTAGTAGAGTTGACCACCGCCGAGATTGAGCAAAAGCTCGCACAGTACAAGGAAGAACTGTTCAACCTCCGCTTCCAGTCGGCCACTGGGCAATTGGAAAACCCTGCTCGGATTGGCCAAGTTCGCAAGGCGATTGCCCGTGCTAAAACCGTTCTGCGGGAGCGCGAACTGGGAATCGAAAGGAGGAAACAGGGATGAACGAGCGTACAACTCGCCGTAAAGTACGTGTCGGCAAAGTGGTCAGCGATAAAATGGATAAAACGATTGTTGTCGCTGTTGAGACCTATAAGAAACATCCACTGTACGGTAAGCGTGTGAAATACACGAAAAAATTCAAAGCTCATGACGAGCACAACCAAGCGAAAATCGGCGATGTAGTAAAAATCATGGAAACTCGTCCGCTTTCCAAAGATAAGCGTTTTCGTTTGGTAGAAGTCGTTGAAGAAGCAGTGATCATCTAACTTGAGACACGCGTGAATGACGCGGGAAGGAGGGAAAACCATGATCCAACCTCAAACACGTCTTCGTGTCGCTGACAACTCTGGTGCGAAAGAAGTTATGTGCATCCGTGTATTG
Organism: Laceyella sacchari; assembly: GCF_004343255.1. Lineage (GTDB taxonomy): Bacteria > Bacillota > Bacilli > Thermoactinomycetales > Thermoactinomycetaceae > Laceyella > Laceyella sacchari. Next base: position 130,030 of record NZ_SMDD01000004.1, read on the forward strand.
GGTGGCTCCAAAAAGTCCACTGCTGGTATCGGTGACATCATCGTGGCTTCTGTAAAACAAGCTACACCCGGTGGCGTTGTCAAGAAGGGTGATGTAGTGAAGTGCGTGGTGGTACGTACGGTTCGTCCGTCTCGCCGTCCAGATGGTTCCTACATCCGTTTTGATGAAAACGCGGCGGTTGTTATCAAAGAAGATAAAAGCCCACGTGGAACTCGTATCTTTGGACCTGTTGCCCGTGAGCTGCGTGATCGCGATTTCATGAAAATCGTATCTTTGGCACCGGAAGTACTGTAATATAAAGTTCTTTTTGGCTGGTACCACTTCAGTATGCAAGGAGGTGCTTAAGACATGCACATCAAAAAAGGCGATATGGTTATCGTAATGCGCGGCAAGGAAGCGCCGTACTTTGAAAACGGCAAAAAGGTTTACACCCGCGGTCGCGTGATCAAAGTTCTCCCGAAAGAGAACCGCGTGGTAGTCGAAGGTGTGAACATGGTGAAGAAGCATTCCCGCCCGACTCAAGCCAATCCTCAAGGTGGCATCATCGAAAAGGAAGCGCCAATCCATGTTTCCAATTTGATGATCGAGGATCCAAAAACGAAAGAACCGACTCGTATTGGTTACAAATTCGTTGAAGGCAAGAACGGTGAGAAGAAAAAAGTTCGCGTAGCCAAAAAGTCTGGCGAAATTCTTGACAAGTAATGTTTAAGGAAGGGAGGTACACAAAGTGGCAGCACGTCTGAAAGAGATGTACCTGAACGAGGTTGCTCCCAACCTCATGAAAAAGTTCAACTACAAATCTACTATGCAAGTGCCAAAAGTTGAGAAAGTGGTCATCAACATGGGTGTGGGTGAAGCTGTAGCCAACGCGAAAGTGTTGGATGGAGCGGTAGAAGACCTGACGTTGATCGCTGGTCAAAAGCCAATCATCACCCGTGCGAAAAAATCGATCGCTGGCTTCAAGCTTCGTGAAGGCATGCCGATCGGTGTGAAAGTAACTCTTCGTGGTGAGCGGATGTATCACTTCTTGGACAAATTGATGAACATCGCTCTGCCACGCGTACGCGACTTCCGCGGGGTTTCCCCAAAAGCGTTTGACGGCCGTGGGAACTACACCCTTGGTCTGAAAGAACAGCTGATCTTCCCGGAAATCGCATACGATAAAGTGGATAAAGTTCGCGGTATGGACGTTGTGATCGTGACAACGGCCAATACCGATGAAGAAGCTCGTGAACTGCTTACCCAAATGGGTATGCCATTCCGCAAGTAGTCACGAACGGGATTAAAAATACGATTAAAGGAGGGAATCACTTGGCCAAGAAGTCGATGATCGTAAAGGCTAAGCGTGAGCCGAAATTTGCAGTGCGCGCTTACACCCGTTGCGAACGTTGTGGTCGTCCACATTCCGTATTGCGCAAGTTTAAGCTGTGTCGTATCTGCTTCCGTGAGTTGGCCTACAAAGGGCAGATTCCCGGCGTTAAAAAAGCAAGCTGGTAATGATGATAGGAAGGAGGGTTTCGCATGGTGATGACTGACCCGATTGCAGATATGCTGACTAGAATTCGTAACGCCAACATGGTTCGCCATGAGAGCGTTGAGTTCCCTGCGTCTCGTATAAAACGGGAGATTGCTGAAATCCTGAAACGTGAAGGATTTATTCGCGATGCTGAATATATCGAAGATAACAAGCAAGGTATTATCCGCATCTTCCTGAAGTACGGTCAGAACAACGAAAAAGTAATTACCGGGCTGAAACGGATCAGCAAACCCGGTTTGCGTGTTTATGTAAAATCTAATGAAATTCCACGTGTATTGCGTGGTTTGGGTATTGCCATTTTGTCTACGAACAAAGGCATCTTGACTGACAAAGAAGCTCGCCAAAACAAAGTGGGCGGAGAAGTACTCGCTTATATCTGGTAATTTGGCTAACGGATGGAGGTGAACGGAATGTCCCGTATCGGAAAAAAACCAGTTGTTATTCCAGCTGGCGTTGAAGTGAAAGTCGAGGGCGGCAAGGTAACGGTGAAAGGTCCGAAAGGTACACTGACCCGCGACTTCCATTCCGATATCGCCATCAAGTTGGAGAACAATGAATTGATCGTGGAACGTCCAAGCGATCATCGCACACACCGTGCACTCCATGGAACCACCCGCAGCTTGATTGCAAACATGGTTGAAGGTGTATCCAATGGATTCTCCAAAACACTTGAGTTGGTAGGTGTCGGATACCGGGCTTCCAAGAAAGGAAGCAATCTGGTGTTGAACGTAGGTTACTCCCACCCAGTGGAAGTGACACCGCTCGAAGGGATTGAGTTGGATGTACCATCTCAAACCCAGATCGTAGTTAAAGGGATTGACAAGCAAAAAGTCGGCGAAATGGCCGCTAACATCCGCAAGATTCGTGAGCCTGAGCCATACAAAGGCAAAGGGATTAAATACAGCGATGAAGTTATTCGCCGTAAAGAAGGTAAAACTGGTAAGTAATCGAATCGCCTAACTAGAAGGGAGTGAGCTAGACCGTGATTCGCAAGGAAGATCGCAATAAGAAACGGAAAAAACGCCATCTGCGTGTACGCAAACGGTTGTTTGGTACGGCTGAGCGTCCACGTCTGAACGTGTTCCGCTCTTCCAACAACATTTATGCACAATTGATCGATGACACCGTGGGTCACACGATCGCTTCTGCGTCCACCCTGGATAAGGAGTTCCAAGCTAAAGGTGTGAATGGTGGAACGGTTGAAGCGGCACGTATTGTTGGTGAGATGATTGCAAAACGCGCGATTGATAAAGGACACAAAGTAGTTGTGTTCGATCGTGGCGGTTATCTCTATCATGGTCGGGTTAAAGCTTTGGCTGAAGGAGCACGGGAAGGGGGTCTAGACTTTTGAGCAAGCAAGAGAAACCACGCAAAAGAGATGCTGCGCAATCCGAGTATATCGAAAAGCTGGTTAACATTAACCGCGTAGCGAAGGTTGTTAAAGGTGGTCGTCGTTTCAGCTTCAGCGCGCTGGTTGTTGTTGGCGACGGCAAAGGCAAAGTCGGTGCGGGCATCGGCAAAGCGGCTGAGGTACCAGAAGCGATTCGCAAAGGTATCGAAGATGCCAAAAAGAACATGATTACTGTTCCTTTGAAAGGCAACACTATCCCGCATGATGTGGTTGGTCGTTTCGGCGCTGGCCAAGTTATCATGAAACCGGCTTCCAAAGGTACCGGGGTTATTGCGGGCGGACCTGTTCGTGACGTGTTGAACGCGGCAGGTGTGGGCGACATCCTCACCAAATCGACCGGTTCCAACAACCCGATCAACATGGTTCGCGCAACTTTGGCGGGATTGGAAAGCTTGAAGCGTCCTGAGGACGTAGCAAAACTGCGCGGCAAAAGCGTAGAGGAATTGTTGGGTTAAGGAGGGATGACCGTGGCTAAGAAGCTGGCAGTTACGCTGAAGCGTAGTATGATTGGCCGTCCGGAAGTGCAACGCGTCACCCTGCGCACACTCGGTCTGACGAAACGTGAGCAAACCGTTGTCCATGCTGACAATCCGGCGATTCGTGGCATGATTAAAAAAGTGAACCATCTGGTGGAAGTGAAAGAAATCGCTGAATAAGCGATATGATCTGTTGAAGAGGAGGTGCGAAGGATGAAACTGCACGAGCTGAAACCTGCCCAAGGATCTCGTCACAAGAAAAAACGTCTTGGTCGCGGTATTTCTGCAGGCCAAGGTAAGACGGCTGGTAAAGGTCATAAAGGTCAAAATGCCCGCTCCGGTGGTGGTGTGCGTCCTGGCTTTGAAGGTGGTCAAAACCCGATTTACCGCCGTTTGCCGAAACGCGGCTTTACCAACCCAAATCGTGTGGAGTATGCGATTGTCAACCTTGACACCTTGAACCGGTTTGAAGAGGGAACTGTTGTTACTCCGGAACTCTTGGTTCAAGAAGGCGTTGTGAAAAACTTGAAAGATGGTTTAAAAATCCTGGGCAATGGCGAATTGAGCAAGAAACTTACCGTGAAAGCTCATAAATTCTCTGCCTCTGCGATTGAAAAAATCAACGCCGTTGGTGGAGCGACGGAGGTAATCTAATGATTCGGAACCTGGGAAACATCTTTAAGGTGGAAGATCTTCGTCGTCGCATCTTTTTTACCCTGATGATGTTAGTGGTTTTTCGGATCGGAAGCTTCATTCCGGTTCCGAACACTAACGCCAATATCCTTCAGCAAATGATGAATGAGACCCAAGGGGTCTTCAATCTCATCAATGCTTTTTCGGGGAATGCCTTACAAAACTTCTCCATCTTTGCGATGGGCATTATGCCTTACATTACCGCATCGATCGTTGTCCAATTGCTCTCGATGGATGTGATTCCGGCGTTTTCGCGCTGGGCGAAAGAAGGGGAAGTGGGGCGCCGCAAGCTTGCCCAGTTTACCCGTTATTTTACGGTGGTGCTGGCCCTTATCCAGTCGATCGGGGTATCAATCGGGTTTAACAGAGCCGCTGCCGGGTTCATTGTGGATGAAAGCGTGTGGTCGTATTCCTTAATTGCCTTGTCCTTGACAGCGGGTACCTGTTTCTTGATGTGGATGGGTGAGCAAATCACCGACAAAGGGATTGGAAATGGTATTTCCATTTTGATCTTTGCGGGGATCGTCGCTGGTCTGCCGGGTCAAGTGGGCTATTTGGCCGAAGATTTCTTTAAGGACAAAGACCAATTGTTCCTGGGCATTCTGAAGATGGTTGGCGTTTTGCTTGTTGCAATCATCCTGATTGTGGCGGTTATCTACATTCACCAAGGCGTAAGAAAGATCCCGGTACAATACACTAAGCGTGTGGTTGGACGTAAAATGTATGGTGGTCAATCGACCCACATTCCGATGAAAACCAATGCTGCTGGTGTAATTCCTGTGATCTTCGCCCTTTCGCTCTTGATGTTTCCGCAGACGATCGCACAGTTCTGGCAAGGCAATCCTGTTGCTGATTGGATTATTGTCAACTTTGACTACACCAAGTTTAGCCTCGGGATGGCACTGTACGTGATCCTGATCATCGGATTTACTTACTTCTATACGTTTGTGCAGCTCAACCCAATTCAATTGTCTGATCAGATGAAGAAAAATGGTGGATTTATTCCAGGTGTCCGCCCTGGCAAAGCCACAACCGCCTACCTGACCAAGGTGATGAACCGCTTGACCTTGACGGGTGCCCTGTTCTTGGCGGCCGTGTCCATTTTGCCGATCATCCTGATCATCTTGGCGGGCTTGCCGCAGCAGGTTCAGATAGGTGGAACATCCCTTCTGATCGTTGTCGGCGTCGCTCTTGAGACGTTGAAAACAATTGAAAGCCAATTGATCAAACGCCATTATAAAGGCTTTATGCATAAATAAGATGATCGAACACCCCCGGAGCCTTCTTCCGGGGACTATGCATGAGCAGGCCATTGTTGGCATCATCTGCACATGCGGACCGCCCGTAGGCAACCCAACCGGAGGGATGAGGCTTGAATATCGTACTGATGGGTTTGCCCGGAGCAGGAAAAGGCACGCAAGCGAGCCGAATACTTGAGGTGTTGGATATTCCTCACATCTCCACGGGAGATATGTTTCGGGCAGCCGTAAAAGAAGAAACGCCATTGGGCTTGGAAGCAAAGTCCTATATGGAGCAAGGTCAACTGGTTCCCGACCGTGTGACGATTGGTATCGTTCGTGAGCGGTTGGGCAAAGATGATTGTGCGAACGGTTTTTTGTTGGATGGTTTTCCCAGAACGGTTCCACAGGCTGAAGCACTTGATGAATTGACAAAAGAGCTTCATCGCGCTATCGATTTCGTATTATATATTGAAGTAAGCGAAGAAGAACTGCTGAAACGGCTCACAGGAAGACGCATCTGTCGCGATTGTGGTGCTTCGTACCATGTGGTGTTCGCACCACCAAAAGCAGAAGGCGTCTGCGACCGCTGTGGCGGCGAGTTGTATCAGCGCGCTGACGACAGTGCTGAGACCGTTCAAGAACGGCTTAAGGTAAATCTTGAGCAAACACGTCACTTACTTCATTACTACGAATCGACTGGCAAACTTCATCGCGTGAATGGGGAGCAGCCGATCGAAAACGTGACCGAACAAATCTTGTCACTGATTCGAGGTTCCGTGAAATGATTATTTTAAAATCGGCAAAAGAGTTAGACTGCATGAGAGAAGCGGGCAAGATCGTATATTTGACTCATCAGGAGTTGAAGAAGGCGATCCAACCGGGAGTGACAACGAAAGAGTTGGACCGGATCGCGGAGAAAGTGATTACCCGTTATGGTGCCACTCCTTCTTTTAAAGGGTATAATGGGTTTCCCGGAAGTATTTGCACTTCGGTTAATGAAGAGCTGGTTCACGGGATTCCAGGTAACCGCACGTTGAAAGAGGGGGATATTATCTCCATCGACATCGGCGCGTGTTATGAGGGGTACCATGGGGACTCGGCTTGGACTTACGCCGTAGGGAAAATTTCTCCAGATGCGGAAAAATTGCTTTCAGTTACCGAAGCGAGTCTTTACAAAGGCTTGGAACAGGCAAAGCCTGGTGCACGCATCGGTGATATCTCTCATGCCGTACAACGAGTCGCTGAAGAAGCGGGCTTTTCGATTGTGCGTGAGTATGTGGGTCATGGCATTGGCCAAAACCTGCATGAGGCGCCGAGCGTTCCTAATTATGGATTAGCTGGGAAAGGGCCTCGGTTGAAGCCGGGGATGACCTTGGCAGTGGAGCCGATGGTTAACTTCGGCAAACGCTTTGTGCGGACACTTGCGGACAATTGGACGGTTGTGACGACTGACGGTTCAATCTGCGCCCATTTTGAGCACACGATTGCGATCACGGATGAAGGCCATGAGATTTTGACGAAAGCGTAACAGGTGAAGGGTGATGAATGTGGCTGCTGTTGACTGCAGACCCCGCCAAGGACAGATCGTGCGTGTGTTGCGCGGGAGAGATGCAGGTCAATTCGCTGTAGTAATCAGTTTTGAGGAACCACATTTCGTTTTTCTGGCTGATGGGGATCAGCGTAAATTTGACCATCCCAAAAAGAAAAACGTAAAACACATCCAGCTTATCAACTATGTAAGCGAGGATGTGGCTGAAGCATTGAGACAACATGGTCGTGTAACCAATGCAAAGTTGCGATACGCCCTGAACCAATACCTGCTCCTGAGTGAGCAAAAAGGAGAGTGAATCGATGGCCAAGGAAGATGTGATCGAGGTTGAAGGGATCGTCCAAGAGCCCCTGCCAAACGCAATGTTCCGTGTGAAGTTGGAGAATGGTCATGAAGTGTTGGCGCATGTTTCTGGCAAAATCCGCATGCACTTTATTCGCATTTTGCCAGGAGACAAAGTGACCGTGCAACTTTCCCCTTATGACTTAACCCGTGGGCGGATCACTTACCGCTATAAGTAATTTCGCGTAGTGACTCGATAACCTTGGGGTGCCGAACCTAAAGTGGGACACAGACAGGAGGTTAACAAGATGAAAGTAAGACCATCTGTGAAGCCCATTTGCGAAAAGTGCAAAGTGATTCGTCGCAAAGGGGCTGTAATGGTAATCTGTGAAAATCCAAAACACAAGCAAAAACAAGGATAATAGACGGGAGGTGTAGCGTATGGCACGTATCGCAGGTATTGACTTGCCACGTGAGAAACGTGTAGAGATCGCCCTGACTTACATTTACGGTATTGGTCGTTCTCAAGCACAAAAAATCTTGGAAGCAACTGGGATCAGCGCAGATACTCGTGTTCGCGATTTGACGGAAGAAGAAGTGACCAAGCTGCGCAGCTTTATTGATAAAAACTTGGTGGTAGAAGGTGACCTTCGTCGTGAAGTGGCACTGAACATCAAGCGTCTGATCGAGATCGGTGCATATCGCGGCATCCGTCATCGTCGTGGTTTGCCGGTTCGTGGTCAACGTACCAAAACCAATGCTCGTACCCGTAAAGGTCCACGCCGTACGGTTGCGAACAAGAAAAAATAATTGCAGTAAGGAGGGAAAACAGTGGCTAAACGTAAAACGACTACTCAGCGCGTAAAACGTCGTGTGAGAAAGAACATTGAGACGGGCGTAGCTCATATCCGCTCTACTTTCAACAATACGATCATCACCATCACAGACCCACGCGGTAACACCGTTGCTTGGGCAAGCTCCGGTACCATGGGATTCAAAGGTTCCCGCAAGAGCACTCCGTTTGCGGCACAAATGGCAGCAGAAGCAGCAGCCAAAGTCGCAATGGAAAACGGGATGAAGTCTGTTGATGTACTGGTTAAAGGCCCCGGCTCCGGTCGTGAAGCGGCGATCCGCTCTCTGCAAGCAGCAGGCCTTGAAGTCAGCTTGATCAAAGACGTAACACCGATCCCTCACAACGGTTGCCGTCCGCCAAAACGTCGTCGTGTTTAATCTTACTTCTTTAAGCTGATCCGTGGTTTATTTTTGTAAATTATCGTGTATACTGGTTAGGACTGGATTTCCTTGTCTTTCCTATATACACCACACATTTCAGCTGCTAGGGAGATAACGCCCAGAACGCGACGTTCTGAAGGAGGGTTTGTGAGCCGTATGATTGAAATTGAAAAGCCGAAGATCGAAGCTGTTGAAATCAGTGATGATCATCGTTACGGAAAATTTGTGGTAGAACCCTTGGAACGCGGATACGGCACTACCCTGGGCAATTCTCTGCGCCGTGTCCTGCTCTCCTCTTTGCCAGGAGCGGCCGTTACAACCATCCAGATTGATGGGGTATTGCATGAGTTCTCCACGATTCCTGGAGTTGTAGAAGATACCACGGAGATCATTCTCAACATTAAACAACTTGCTCTCAAAATTCATTCGGATGAAGAGAAAATCCTGGAGATCGATCTCGAAGGCCCGGGAGAAGTCAAAGCGGGGGATATTCGCGCGGATAGTGATGTAGAGGTGTTGAATCCTGATCTGCACATCGCTACATTGGCTGAAGACGCCCACCTGCGCATTCGGATGACCGCGAATCGTGGCCGCGGATATGTATCCGCTGATAAGAATAAACGTGAAGATCTGCCAATCGGTGTGATTCCGGTCGACTCGATCTACACGCCGATTGAACGGGTTAACTATCAAGTGACCAATACGCGTGTTGGACAAGTTACCAACTACGATAAATTGATCTTGGAAGTCTGGGCGAACGGCAGCTTGAAACCGGATGAAGCGGTGAGCCTTGGCGCTAAGATCTTAAATGAGCACTTGATGTTATTCGTGGGTCTGACTGAACAGGCAAAAGATGCTGAAATCATGGTAGAAAAAGAAGAAGACAAAAAAGAGAAGGTCATGGAGATGACCATCGAGGAACTCGACCTCTCCGTGCGTTCTTACAATTGTCTCAAACGTGCCGGCATCAACACCGTTCAAGAGCTCACGCAAAAATCAGAAGAAGATATGATGAAAGTTCGCAACTTGGGACGCAAATCTCTGGAAGAAGTTCAAGAGAAGTTGCAAGAGCTCGGGTTGTCACTTCGCAAAGACGACTAACAACTGGTAGGGGGAGGGAAAGAAGATGGCATATTCCAAACTCGGCAGAAACACAGGAGCCCGTAAAGCGTTGCTCCGTGATTTGGTAACGGATCTGATTATCAACGAACGCATTGAAACCACCGAATCCAAAGCGAAAGAAGTGCGCTCCATCGTGGAGAAAATGATCACCCTCGGTAAACGCGGAGATCTGCACGCACGTCGCCAAGCGGCAGCGTTTGTTCGCACAACTCGCTCCAACACCGTAAAAGATGGGGAAGAAGTAACCCATAACAAAAACGTCGATGCAGTGAAAAAGCTGTTTGACGAAATCGCACCACGCTACAAAGAGCGCAACGGCGGCTACACCCGCATCCTGAAGCTCGGACCTCGCCGTGGTGACGGTGCACCAATGGTTTTCATCGAATTGGTGAAGTAAGCCATGCGTTGATAGTTTGAATTAGAAAGGGTGAGGGCAGGATCCGGCCGGTCCTGACGTTTACCCTTTTTTCTTTTAAGGAGCTAACATGGAACCGATCTTGCACGTTTCCAATCTCCGGTTTCACTATCAGCCTGATGCATTATCCAAGGAAAGATGGGCACTGAAAGATATCCAGCTCACCGTCGGGGCAGGTGAGTATGTTAGTATCATTGGCCCCAATGGTTCAGGAAAATCAACATTGGCACGCATAATCGCTGGGCTGTATCTCCCTACTGAAGGAGATGTGCACGTTTGTGGACGAGCGACATCAAATGAACATGAGTTGTGGCAAATTCGACGTCGGGTTGGAATGGTATTTCAAAATCCAGATAATCAAATTGTCGCGCCTACTGTTCAGGATGATGTCGCTTTTGGTTTAGAGAATATGGGGTTGCCGCGCGATGAGATGAAAGCAAGGGTGGCACAGGCGTTGCAATGGGTAGGTCTGGCTGGGATGGAAGAGCGGGAGCCACACCATCTCTCAGGTGGGCAGAAGCAACGTTTGGCCATTGCAGGGGTGGTGGCGATGCAACCGGATATCATCCTGTTTGATGAGGCAACGTCGATGCTGGACCCGCAAGGTAGATCGGAAGTGTGCCAACTGATCAAGTCGATCCATGAACAGGGGACGACGGTGATCCACATTACCCATTCGGCGCAAGAAGCGTTCATGGCTGAGCGGTTGATCGTTATGGCCGAAGGACAAATCAAGTTGGACACTCCTGTCTCTGAACTATATCCACAAGCGATGAAGTTGAAAGAGTGGGATCTGGATGTTCCACTTGAAGTGGAATTGCATCACCGCCTGGTGAAAGCGGGCTGGCCGGTACGCGCTTCCATCACCAGTAAAGAGGATCTGGTGAGCGAACTATGGAGATTGTTATCGAAGACTTGAACGTCATATACCATCCTGGAACCCCGTTTGCTAAACAAGCGTTGACGGATATCAATTTGCGCGTTGCAAGCGGTTCATTTGTCGCGTTGCTCGGGGCGACGGGTTCGGGCAAATCAACGTTGATTCAGACAGTAGCCGGCTTGATTAAGCCGACGTCGGGGCAATTAAGGATTGGAAACCAAGTGATAACGCCCAAGAGCAAACAGTTGTCGGAACTCAGACGGTTGGTTGGGGTGGCTTTTCAATATCCTGAACACCAATTGTTTGAAGAAACCGTGGAGAAAGACATCGCTTTTGGTCCGCGTCAGCAAGGACTGACAGAAGAACAGGTCGCCGAGAGGGTGGAGGAAGCCATGTGTTGGGTGGGGTTGCCTCCTTCATTGAAAGATCGTTCCCCATTGGCTCTGAGCGGTGGACAGATGCGGCGAGTGGCTATTGCCGGTATTCTGGCTATGCGACCGCAGGTGCTGATCCTTGATGAGCCGACAGCTGGACTTGATCCTCGCGGTCAACGGGAGATGATGGACATGGTGGGGCGTTTGCACCGTGAACAGGGATTAACTGTATTGTTGGTCACCCATCAAATGGAAGAGGCAGCCCGATACGCGGAACAGCTGGTGATCTTGTCAGAAGGGCGAATAGCGCTTACGGGCACTCCGAGAGAAGTGTTTGGGAATGAGCAGGCACTGTCTCGGCTTAAGCTGGATGTGCCAGAGATCACCAAGTTCATCATGGCATTGAACCGCAATCTCGATCCTCCCCTTCCACTGACATTGTTCTCCGTCGAAGAGTTGGAACGTGAGCTGGAGTTGCGATGGAAGCGGGGGGATGACAGGTGACACCGGTCGTAATTGGGCAATATGTCCCGGTTGATTCGTTCTTGCATCGATTGGACCCTAGAGGCAAGCTCGTATTTGTGTTTGCCTTCATGTTCCTCGTTTTATTTGCGGAGAGGTGGCCTTCGTACCTGTTGCTCACCCTGTTTGTCCTGCTCGCTGTCAAAGGGGCACGTATTCCGCTTGCGCTTTTTTTGCGGGCAGTCAAGCCGGTATTATTTTTGATCATCCTGACTTCACTACTGCACTTGTTCACAACAAAAGGCGGTGGAGTCTTGCTTCAGACTCCGTTGTTTTCGGTGCATGAGGCAGGGGTGGAGCAAGCGGTACTCATGTCGTTGCGTTTGTTTGTTTTGATGGCCACGGCTACTTTGCTCACTTGTACCACTTCCCCGATGGAGATCACCAATGCAATCGAACAACTATTGCGGCCGTTGACGAAGGTGCGTGTTCCCGTGCATGAGTTGGCGATGATGATGTCCATTGCGCTTCGCTTTATTCCTACCTTATGGGGAGAAACGGAAAAAATCAAAAAGGCGCAAATGGCGCGCGGGGTTGATTTTGAGGCGGGTTCATTGTTCAGGCGAATCATGAACCATATTCCCATCTTGATCCCGCTGTTAATCTCGTCCTTCCGGCGCGCCGAAGATTTGGCCATGGCGATGGAAGCCCGTGGTTACCGTGGGGGCGAAGGACGGACCCGTTGGCGGGAGTTGACGTTTGCTCGGAGGGATTTATGGTTGATTCCGACGGCGGCGACGCTGTGGTTGGTGTTGTGGTACTTGGAGAAGTAGGGGGCCGAAATAAGAAGATGAAAAAGATCAAACTGCATATTTCCTATGACGGCACTGACTTTTCCGGGTTTCAGCGCCAACCGGGACAACGCACGATCCAAGCGGAGCTGGAAAACGCGTTGACCGCTTTGATGCGGGAAAAGATAGAGATTCACGGTTCGGGAAGAACAGATGCGGGTGTTCATGCCCAAGGGCAGATTTGCCACTTTGTGACATCCAGTCCGATTCCTGCTGAAAAGATCGCGTATATCTTGCGCAACATGTTGCCGCGGGATATTGTCGCGGTGTCGAGCGAAGAAGTTCCGTCCGACTTTCACGCGCGCAAGAGTGCCCACTGGAAGACGTATCGCTATCAAATAGATACACGGCGTGCACCGGATGTGTTTTCTCGACGTTATCGCACTCATCTTCCTCATGCAGTTGATTTTCAGGCGATGCGGGAAGCTGCCGGTTACTTGGTGGGCACTCATGATTTCACATCGCTGTGCTCAGCTAAAACGCAGGTGGAAGACAGGGTGCGCACGATCTATCAGTGTAAGGTCATCGAAGAAGCACATGGGTATGCGATCGAAGTGACAGGTAGCGGGTTTTTGTACAACATGGTGCGGATATTGACCGGCACATTGGTCGAAGTGGGGAGAAAGCAAATCGACCCCAAAGCAATCCCGGCGATCTTGGCCGCCCGCGACCGCACGAAGGCTGGCCCCACTTTTCCGCCCGAGGGGCTCGTGCTGATGGAAGTGGGCTACACTCCATGGAACAATATGTAAACAGGGCATTTGCCCTTGCGATTTCTTGACATTTTCCCGCATTTAAGGTAAGATTACGCTTGGTATTTTCCACTCCATGCCCCGGTGGAGTTGTTCGGCGCAAATCTTGTCAGTGCTACAAAAAATGCTTCTAAATTGCTTCTAAATGCTTCTAAATCTGTTAAAAGTAAACGGTCAATCCGTTGCGATAGAGGAGGGAATACGATGCGTACCACATTTATGGCTAAGCCAAATCAAGTGGAACGGAAATGGTATGTGGTAGATGCTGCGGGCAAAACCTTGGGTCGCCTCGCAACTGAAGTAGCTACCTTGCTTCGCGGAAAGCATAAACCTGAATTTACTCCCCATGTGGACACTGGCGATTTTGTGATCGTGATTAACGCAGATCAAGTTGAATTGACCGGTAAAAAATGGGCTCAAAAAACTTACTATCGTCACTCTGGTCATCCAGGTGGTCTGAAAGCCACTGTAGCCAGTGACATGCGCGCCAAACATCCGGAGCGCCTGATCGAATTTGCAGTGAAAGGCATGCTGCCAAAAGGCTCTTTGGGTCGTCAGCAATTCAAAAAACTAAAAGTATACGCTGGTTCCGAACATCCTCATCAGGCTCAACAGCCGGTTGAGTGGGAACTGCGCGGTTAATAAAAGGAGGTAACCGATTTGGCACAAGTTCAATTCTATGGAACCGGTCGCCGTAAGGAATCGGTCGCTCGTGTTCGCCTCGTTGCTGGGGATGGCCGCGTTGTGATCAATGGTCGTAACATTGATGACTATTTTGGTCTGGAAACCTTAAAAGCGATCGTACGTCAACCATTAGTACTGACCAACACCACGGATCGTTATGATGTATTGGTGAACGTATCCGGTGGTGGATTCACAGGACAAGCGGGCGCTATCCGCCACGGTATCGCGCGTGCGCTTCTGAAAGTGGACCCAGAACTTCGTCCATCCTTGAAAAAAGCCGGCTTCTTGACCCGTGACCCACGGATGAAAGAACGGAAAAAATACGGTCTCAAAGCTGCTCGTCGCGCTCCTCAGTTCTCCAAGCGCTAATCGGGCATCCGCTTCTTGCACAAACCCCTGGATTGTTGTCCAGGGGTTTTTTCTGTCCTTCTTTTGTCAACAATAAATGAGATGGTTGCAAAAGAAGGAGCGATTTGGCTTGGTGGGGGAAATCATTCATATTGATAGTTTGCGGATTAAAAAAGAAGCGGCTTTGCGCCAAGATGCATTAGATGCGTTTCCGTGGGACGAAATGGAGTGGGTGAAAGCCAATCTGATCGAACCGATGGTGAAATATTGGCCGGCCTCGAGAAAATGGCTCCTGCTCGAATTATGTTACCGTCTGGCCTATGAAGCGTTTGTTTGTGGCATGAAAGAAGCCAAATGGAGACGGCCATCACGAATGTTTCAAGAGGCGCCGGATGTGTTTGCGCCGCGCCATCAAGCCCATTGCCAACAGCTGATGGAACAGCTGACCAAAGAGTTTCATGTATTCCAGTGGCTGGATGAATGGAGTGCAGAATCGGTGTTTATGCTGTTGGCCGAGCTGTCTAAAAATTGGTTTATGAAAGGGTATGCACATAAGCGTTGATAATCATATCAAATGGTCTCGTCCCATACATTAGCTAGTAGGCGATGTGAAGTGAAGTGAGGCGAGACGCATGAAAATGGCAATGGATTGGTGGATGCGCCACCAAAAAAAAGGTTGGATGATTCTGCTCTGCACGGCGGCGCTTGTCAGTGCCATCGGCATGTTCTCAGTAATGAAGGTAGGATCAGTTAGTACCATGGCTATGCCCCTGAGTGGCAAGGTGATTATGATTGACGCAGGTCATGGGGGAGTTGATGGAGGGGCCAGCGGAAACGGATTGGTAGAGAAACATATCACTTTAAATATTGCTTTATATTTGCGGGATTATCTGAATGAAGCGGGCGCATATGTGCTGATGACGCGCGAAGCTGACCAAGACTTAGCCGAACTGGAAACGAAGTCGCTCAGTCGGCGTAAAGTGGAGGATTTGCTAAAGCGCATTCATTTGTTGAAGGAGAAGCGGGCTGATGCACTTGTGAGCATCCATCTTAATGCTATGCCATCTCCCAAGTGGTCAGGTGCCCAAACTTTTTACAATCCGATTCGCGAAGAGAATAAGCGGTTGGCCACGCTGATTCAAGCGGAATTGATCAAGCAATTGGGGAATACCAACCGCCTGGCCAAACAAAAAAGCGATGTCTACATCCTGAAAGAGGCACATGTCCCCACCGCACTGGTTGAAGTCGGTTTTTTGACCAATCCAGGTGAGGCTAAACTGCTCGCGGATGAGAATTACCAAAAGAAATTGGCTGCCGCCATCTATTTGGGTCTGTTGCAATATTACACCGGCAAGGAGACACCTCCGATAACCGATCGCTAATGTGCTATAATGGAAAAGAAATCGCTTTCGATCGAGGTGTCTTGTGACATGATAACGAGAGAACAAGTATTGGACGCTTTAAAAGAAGTAAAAGATCCGGAGATAAATAGAAGCTTGGTTGAGCTGAACATGGTTCGCAATATTGAAATCAAGGGGACGCGCGTGGCACTGGATTTAATTTTAACCATTCAGGGGTGCCCCCTTAAATTTAAGATTCAGGAGGATGTCGAAACGGCGCTGAAGGCCTTGGGAGCCACAGAAGTGGATGTGCGCATTGGTGCGATGACTGATGAAGAAAGAAGAGCGCTGTCAGAATCATTGCGCCGCCCCAGTGGTTCCTCTGCGGCGGGTGCAAACACTGAACCGCCCCTGTTGTCCAAGGCTTCAAAAACGGAATTTATCGCCATTGCCAGTGGCAAAGGCGGTGTCGGCAAATCGACTGTGACAGTGAATTTGGCTGTCGCTTTGGCGAGGGAAGGTAAGAAAGTAGGAATCATCGATGCAGACATCTATGGCTTTAGTGTGCCGGACATGATGGGGATTGAACAACGCCCTGTGGTGATCGACCAAACCATTTTGCCTGTGGAACGGTTTGGCGTGAAAGTGATGTCGATGGGGTTCTTTGTGGAAGACAATGCTCCTGTCGTGTGGCGGGGACCTATGTTGGGTAAGATGTTGCGCAATTTCTTTAGTGAAGTCCATTGGGGAGAGTTAGATTATTTGTTGCTGGATTTGCCTCCTGGAACAGGGGATGTCGCCTTGGATGTTCATCAATTGATACCGCAAAGCAAAGAAATCTTGGTGACCACTCCGCATGCAACGGCAGCGTTTGTGGCCGCCCGGGCTGGTGCGATGGCCCTTCACGCCACCAAACACGAGCTGTTGGGGGTAGTGGAAAACATGGCGTGGTATCAGAACAAATACGGAGAGCGCGAGTATGTATTTGGCCGTGGCGGGGGAGAGAAGCTGGCCAAAGAATTGAACATAGACCTACTGGCGCAGATTCCATTGGGTGCCCCTGACAACGAGGATGTGGATGATCCGAATTTTGCTCCTTCAGTATACGATGCCAACCATTTTATCGGTAAGATCTACACCACATTGGCGCGCAAAGTGATCGAAAAAGCGCCTGTGCCAAGCCAATCCTAAAAAAAGGCTACCGGGCTTATGCCTGGTAGCCTTTTGCTTATGATCCTCCGCCGCCTTCCCCGCCACCGTCTCCGCCACCATCTCCTCCACTGGCTTCTCCACCGCCTTGGTCTTGTTTTTCGCCCTCTTTTTGCTTCAATGCTTCTTTCACTTTTTTGGCTAACTTTTCTTGAATGCTTGGCACTGATACAAGCTCTTCCATGAGCTTTTGCACTTCTTGGCGGGCTTGCTGGCTTTTGAGCAACTGAATCAGGTGTTGGGAAAACTGCGGGTCTTTTAAGAGATCGAGCATCATCTTTTGGTACTCTGGATCTTTCATCATTGTTTTAAGCATGGTTTTCTGTTGCTCTTCAGTCGCTTTATATAGGTTAGCAGCCACTGTTTCTTTTTGCAGGATTTTTTCCCACTCTTTTTTGGTCTGCTGATCTGTAAACGACTTGGCCAAAATCGTTTCCAATTCTTTGGAATCGATGGTGACTTTTTGTTTGAACGATGGATCGGTCATGACATCTTCCAGCATCTTTTTTCCTTCAGAGGTGTGCAATACGTCCAGTGTGATCTCTTTAATCTTTTGGTAATCAGGCTCTTGGGGTTGGGATTGGCTGTTATTGCATGAAATGAGGAAAAGACCGGCGATGATTGGGATTATCCATTTTAAGCGCTGCATAAGCGTGTCCTGCCTCCGTTTCCAAGGGAACTATTTTTAATATGGAATGGGTGGATGGGTTTTATGCAGAGAAAGAAAGGCGTCCACTTTCGCAGGTAAAATGATTTTGATACAATCGAGAAGAGGAAATGGAACAGGAGAGACGACCATGACACTAAAAAAACTGTTTTATTGGTTCTGGTCCACACTCGCGCTTGGCAGCGTGACGGCGTTGGTCCTTGCTTTTGTCCTGGAGATATTGGTGGGGCAGAAGATGTTTGGCGACATCACACAGCAATTGCTGTTAAGTTTGACCCTGGCGGCGGTTGCTGAGTTGGGGTTCTTTGCATACCTGGTTTTCAATTTCTTGGCCAAGGGGCTCATTCGCAATAAACTGGGTTATGATGTGACAATGTTGGTTCTCACAGTGATCGTTTTAGGTAATCTGGTATATCTGAATGCGGTCAAATTCAGTGGAGAGAGCTTTTGGTTGCACTTATTGATTCCATTCATCATTCTCCTGACAGCATTGATCGTAGCGAAGTTGAAAGAGAAATCGACCAATGTGTCGGCCTATATTCCGACTCTTTTCTTTATGGTCGTGGCTACGATTCTTGAGGCGATTCCATCGATTAATTCCAAAGCGGGTGAAATCCCGTTATTGATCATTTTTCACAGTGTGGTGGTGTTGCTGGTTTGCAACGCATGGCAAATCCTGCAATTGCACCGTTGGATCAAACCGCCGGCGAAAGCCAGCCAAACCAAATAAGCAAAAGACGACAAACCAGTTCCCTCGATTGGCGGGAAACTGGTTTGTCGCCATCATGCGATGGAAATCTTATCAATCAACGGCTTTCATTTTTACTTCCGAACCGGCGATCAGCTCGGAGACAGTGACAAATTCATATCCTTGTTTGCGCAAGGAGTCGATGATGACAGGGAGGGCTTCATGAGTTTGCCGGCAAGAATCGCTGGCGTGCATGAGAATGATGTCACCCGGATGGACACGTTTGAGAACGCGGTTGATGATTTTCTCTTTTCCAGGATTCATCCAGTCGAGCGAATCGGTGTCCCATTGGATGGACTTATATCCCATTTGATCGGCGATGCGTAACACCCGTTTGTCGAAATCGCCATTGGGATAGCGGATCAGCTTCGGCTTTTTTCCTGTAACTTCGGTCAAGATTCGGTCCGCTTTGCTAATTTGCGTGCGAATTTGTTCTTCGCTGTACTGGCTGTAATTGTCATGGCGATGTCCGTGGCTTCCTATCTCAAAACCCATGTCCACAATGCGTTTGACCAAATCAGGATGGCTCTCAGCCCAAGGAGATGACAGGAAGAATGTTGCCTTTTTTAATCCTTTTTGCTCCAACACATCCAAGATCGGACCGGTGCGCTCTTCTCCCCAACTGATGTCGAATGTGAGGGCCACTTGTTTTTTATTCGTCTCTACACTGTAGATGGCACTTGGCCCAGGGTCAATAGGGAAGAACACTTGGATATTCTTATTTTCAGCGTAGAAAATGCCCATAGCGAAAAACAAAGCTAAGATGATGAAAAACGTACTTTTCAATCGTTTTGCAGATAAAACCAAGAACATATTCATCTATGACCCTCCTACTGGCAACCTCTTATTATCAATCTATGCCGATGGACGAGGGTTATGATTGAATGTCTTAAAGCAAAAGGAGTGAAAGATATGCGGATGTGGTTGGCGGCAATCAGGGAAGAGAGCAGGTATCTCGGCATTGCGGCGGTGGTATTCATCACCAGCGCCATAGCCGGGTTTGCCAATGGAGAGGCCATTCTTGAGAGCATGAAGCAGATGGGGATCATAGATCAATTGGAGCAAGTGATGGGATCAATCAGCAAAGAGCCTACGTTTGCCAATGCCTTCATCATCATTTTTCTTAATAACCTGCTCGCTTCACTAAAAATGATTGTGTTTGGGCTTTTGCTGGGGATCATTCCGTTTATGGCCATGTTGACGAATGGGATGGTTCTCGGTGTAGTATTAGATGCGGTGGCCAAGTCCAGCGGGCAGCATCCCTTGGCCATCTTTGTCGGGAAAGTCCTACCGCATGGCGTGCTTGAATTACCCGCTATCATTTTGGCGGCAGCGATCGGCATCCGGTTGGGCATGGCGGGCTGGCGCCGTTTTCTAGCGCTGTTGGTACCCGATCGGCGTGAAGGTTCTATTCAAGAGTGGAAAGGTATCCGGGCCAGATTGCCCCGATTGATTTTGATTATCACCCTGCTGTTGGCGGTGGCTGCTGTGATTGAATCAGGCCTCATTGTGTCAGTCAAGCAATAAAAGGAGGTATGACAATGAATATTAAAATTGAGTGGCAAGGCAACATGCACTTTAAAACGGAAACACCCTCGGGCCATGTCATTTCCTTGGATGCCTCGCAAGAAGTGGGCGGAGAAAACTTAGGCCCTCGGCCGACCGAGGTGCTTCTGTCCGCGGTGGGAACGTGTTCCGGGATTGATATTGTGGACATTTTGCGCAAAATGCGCTTACATGTGGAGTCTTTCGCGATGGAAGTGAATGGAGAGCGGGCAGAGGAGCATCCGCGCCGCTTTACGCATGTGCACATGCATTATCGTCTGACGGGCGATCTGCCGGAAGACAAAGTGCGTCGTGCGGTGAAGCTATCTGTGGAGAAGTATTGCTCCGTGTCCAATTCCCTTAACGCAAAAGTGACGGCTAGCTTTGAGATTAATGGCCAACGATTCGAAATGGACGAAGTGTAAGCAGGGTAAGGGCGGTTCCGGAAGAATGGAATCGCTCTTTTTTGGATAATAAGTGTTGACATGATATAATCCCTGTGATAATATCTTATTTGTCGCCGCGGACGAGCGGTGCAAAATGAAACAAAGTGTTCCTTGAAAACTAAAGAGTGACAACGTGACCTGTCAATTCATTGAGCATAGACTCAAACCTCAGTTTCACACGTTGGTGTGAAACCTTTAACGGAGAGTTTGATCCTGGCTCAGGATGAACGCTGGCGGCATGCCTAATACATGCAAGTCGTGCGGGGG
>NZ_SMDD01000005.1 GCF_004343255.1 Laceyella sacchari
TACCGAACACGGAAGTTAAGCCCTCCAGCGCCGATGGTACTTGGGCTTAAGCCCTGGGAGAGTAGGTCGTTGCCAGGCCATCAAACCCCACTTCAGAATGAAGTGGGGTTTTTGCTTTGTTTTGCATTGGTAAATGGCTTCATCATGTGGCATTGCCAGTGCCAAGGGGCAGAGTTGTTCGGAAACAAGGTCATTCTTGTTCATTCAGCAATACCCAGCTCATTGGTTACCATTCGGAGCCTTAGGACAAGTAAGAGACGGTCTTATGTACATAACTTCGTTGCATGGGTGGATAAATTTGGAGTTGCTTCGTTTCCCGTATCTAGGCGTTGAGCTAATCATTGAGGTGCCGAAGCTCATCGTATCGCCGAGATCATGCAAAGACACATATTTACATATTTTCCACATCTCATCTATGAAACGGATCAAAAATAAATTCGTTCTAGCGAACCATACCTATGGTGCAAAAAACAATAAGCATGATTTGTAGTGGAACGACCTATTTTAATCACTGAAATAGACATGGAGATGTTGTGGTACTGACTGATAACGCTGATGTAGTGTAATGGCGTGTTCGGGAATCAAGTCAACCAATCGGGTACTGACGTAAACCCCTATAGGCACTGGCGTTCATTTAGGAAACTGGATGGAGTTATCTATAGAGTGGATTTGATCATTTAAATCCGAAAGATTGTTCAAAGATCATACTAGCTACTAACATAATAAAAGGAGATTAATGTCACTAACAATCTGGTATAAAAAGTAGATTTTGGACGGATATTGAGAAATTCTCTATGAAAGGGCTACGACTATCTTAGTTACGGGTTTTATTATGAGTGCAATCGATGGTTCAATGGCTAGAGTCATTTTGAGAGCAAGTGACAAGGTGTTTAATCTGCATATGACGGAAGTAATAAATCTTTTCGAGGTGTAAGAGGAGTAGGTATTTATCATCATTGGAATGATTTTAATAGGTTTGGGAATATTTATGCGCCGAAAAAAGGTAGAAGAAGTGAAATGATGAAATTCGACCTTGATCCAACTAGCTTTTTCAAGATGATTGGATATTTCCTGGTTGTAAAGATGCCTCCTATTTTTACGGGAATTTATTTCATTTTACTTGGTATCTGCCTGATCATTCTTATGTTGTTTCTTGCATATTATCAAATATAAGAATGGGGAATTCGCTCTGGGGTTATTCACTCACAGGGCTTTTTCATTTTGCTTTGCTCCCTATCACTCGCCGAATGATCTCTCAACCCACAGGGGGTCTAGGTGATGATAGATCGTTAACTAGATACAAAATATCTTGCTGACCAAACCTATATGTAGTCGGACAAGGAAGTAAGAGCGGAATGATTGATATCTAGTTGTAGCAGCTTTTCTGCATCCCAAAATAACACACAGCCAGTCTAAGATGTTTGCTTTGTTCGTGGTCATGATCGGGTGGTATTGCTGATGCTAGCATGGATGATTGATGCGAGCTGTGGGCAACCCAGCTAGTCATCTAGTCAGCCAACAGATTGGGAAAGCCAGTCAAGTTGGCAGAAGAGGATGGATGTTTAGCGAGATGAGAGATGGTGGGACCAGTCCTTATAAGTGCCGGCACAGTCAGTTGCTGTGGATGTTTTAAAAATGAGGAGCCATGCTTTTTTGATTGGATTGAGGTGTGGTTTGAGGAAACAATGGACGTGAATGCCGGCCATTTGTAAGATTGTTTAGGAATAAGGATGAAGATAACAATTAAAAAATCAAGAAGGAATTATTGTCTGTAAATTTAGAATGAAATTTTTATAATAGATGGATTATAAGGTGGATGAACGAAATGGCGACGTTGTTGGCTATCCCTTGTGTGTATCTGACAAATTAGGCTGATGGATGGGGATGCTGATAAAAATCTAACACGCAGATGGGCAGGTAATACGATGAGATAACCGGCTTGGAGCAGTTGGCTCATACATCAGACACATCTTATCCCCACTTTGTCATGCACAGAAATGCGGTGATCACGCTATTGTGTTCTTTTTTGTAAGGGGGGATGCCAACTTGGCTGTGAATGAACGGCAGGCACGCCGTCGCTTTTTTCGTCATCCACGCCTTTATGGTGGAGCCATCAACCAAACACGAGGAGGGGATTTATTTGCGGCTTTGGAAAGTGTGCTTTGCCATTGGATTAAGTCTACTTCTCGTCTTGGGTATGACTGTCGAATCGCCAGCCAAGTCAATGAAACGGGATGGACAGGACTTAACGGGGGGAGACGGGATAGCAACTGGCAAAACCGGAATGGTGGTGACAGCCCATCCTTTGGCATCAAAGGTGGGGGCAGATGTGTTGCGCAATGGGGGCAATGCTGTGGACGCGGCAGTGGCCATTCAATTTGCTCTTAATGTGGTGGAGCCAATGATGTCTGGCATCGGCGGTGGCGGATTTATGATGGTTTATGATGCAGATAGGAGACAGGTAAGCATTGTCGACAGCCGTGAACGGGCACCTATGTCGGCCCACCCCCGGATGTTTCTGGACGAAAATGGAAAGGAAATCCCCTTCTCCGTCCGTGCGCATGAAGGGTATGCCGTCGGCGTACCCGGCACATTGAAAGGGCTTGATGTAGCGCTTAAGCGATGGGGTACCCGTTCTCTGGAGGAGTTGATCGATCCGGCGATCCGATTGGCGGAAAAAGGGGTTAGGGTGAACCGAACGCTGGCCCGATCCATCGCGGAGAATCAGGAATGGCTTTCCCGCACCGCGGCGCGCGATTTATTTGTGCCTGATGGGAAACCCCTGCAAGAAGGGGATTGGCTGGTGCAACGCGACTTGGCCCGCACGTTTCGCTTGATCAAAGCGCGAGGGATTGATGCGTTTTATGGTGGGCCGATTGGAAAAGCACTTGTTAAGGAAGTGAACAAGCGGAACGGAGCAATGGCGTTATCTGATTTGGTGCGATATGAAGTAACCATGGACAAACCGCTCTGGGGATCGTTGCATGGGGTAAAAGTGGCTACCATGCCTCCGCCAAGTTCAGGAGGTGTGGCAGTTCTTCATATCTTAAAGCTGTTGGAACAAGTGGATGCCAAGGATGTGGATTTGCGTTCTGCAGAGAAGTACCATCTGTTCGCCGAAGCAATGCATCTAGCTTATGCCGATCGGGCCGCTTATCTGGGAGATCCCGAATTTGTTGATGTTCCCATCAAAGGGATGCTGGATTCGCGTTATATCGCCGAGAGAGCTGCGCTGATCAACAGGGAGAAAGCTAACAAGGATGTGAAACCGGGCGACCCTTGGAAGTATGAAAAAGAAAAGGGGATGAGGTCAAACGTATGGGAGGATCACGAAAACGGACAGACCACCCATTTTACGGTGGCTGACCGTTGGGGAAATCTGGTGTCTTACACCACCACGATTGAACAGGAATTCGGTACGGGCATTATGGTTCCGGGATATGGCTTTTTCCTAAACAATGAGCTGACTGATTTCGACGCCAATCCGGGAGGCCCCAACGAAGTGCGACCGAATAAACGACCGCGGAGCAGCATGGCTCCCACCATAATATTTCAAAACGGTAAACCGCTGATGACGGTGGGGTCACCTGGAGGAGCGACTATTATCGCGTCTGTCTATCAGGTGATATTTAATAAGCTGAGCAAGGGGTTGGATTTGAAGCAGGCAATTGAGGAGCCACGCATCTACAGCTCTCGTTATCCCACCATCCGTTGGGAAAGAGGGGTTCCTGATCAAGCGCGGGAAGAGATGACGCGAATGGGCCACCGCTTTGAAAGCGAGCCAACGGAGATAGGCAATGTAAACGCGATTTGGATTGATTGGAGAAAAAAACGGTATTATGGAGCTGGAGATTCATCGCGCGATAGCACAGCAATTGGACTAAATCGGTAAAAAGCCCCCCCTACCGCAAGTACGCTTGTGGGGGGGCTTTTTTTGCACCCGGAGTTCCGAAAATGACAAGTGGTTGGCCGCTAACCAGAGGGGATCATCTGATTGTCATCCAGTAACAGGAAAACCTTTATCGATCATTTCCGTTTCATTAGGGAATGTTCATGAATTTATTTAGCTTAACGCTTTCATGGCCGATATACAACAGAAAATTACATATAAACACGAACGCTGATTGTTGATGATTGGTTAATGTTCGTTTTTACCGTTGACTTTTTCACGGGTTCATTGTTACACTGGAAATGTGGTTGAGGAGGAAATCTCGCATCCACATCATCATCTGTAGAAAGTCGGATGAAGCTAAGCCTAAGTAGTAGACTTCTATCACTCGCATCTAAGAAAGGCTGTTGATTAGGCTTGCCTTCATCAAGAATAGATAGAAGGAGACGGATCAAGGTGAAACCAAAAGTTGGAGTCATAATGGGGAGCACTTCAGATTGGCCGACGATGCAAAAGGCATGCGACGTATTAGCCGAGTTGCAAATTCCGTACGAGGCGAAAGTTGTTTCCGCTCACCGGACACCGGATGAGATGTTTCGATACGCGGAAACGGCGGAAGAGCGCGGCATTGAAGTAATTGTCGCTGGTGCGGGTGGTGCGGCGCATCTGCCAGGCATGGTCGCTTCAAAAACGGTTTTGCCGGTGATCGGAGTACCGATCAAGACATCCGCTCTAAACGGGATGGATTCATTGCTTTCAATTGTGCAGATGCCAGGGGGTGTTCCGGTTGCAACCGTAGCCATCGGCGATGCCGGGGCGGTCAATGCCGGATTGCTCGCGGCGGAAATGTTGGGCATTCAAGACAAAGCGTTGCGCGAGCGTTTAGCCAAACGGCGTGAACAAATCCGTAGTCGTGTGCTAAAGGAAAGTGAATTGAAATGATTGAGACGATGAAGCAAAAGAAAGCGGGCTTAATCAAGCCCGGCCAGACGATCGGCATTTTGGGAGGCGGGCAACTGGGGCGCATGGTGATTCTCGAGGGGCGAAAGTTGGGATACCGCTTCGTCACATTGGACCCAGCGGCTGACTGCCCCGGAGGCCAAGTGTCCGACCGACATGTAAGCGCTCCTTACGATGATCAGGAGGCAGCACGCCGCTTGGCAGAAGCCGCTGATCTGATCGTGTATGAATTCGAAAACATCGACCCGGAGATCGTTAAAAAGCTGGAACAGCAAACGATGGTTCCGCAAGGCAGCCGCTTGCTTGAATTGACGCGACATCGCCTCATGGAGAAGCAAGCACTCACTCGGGCTGGCATTCCGGTGGCACCATATGTTGCCGTTGAAACAGAAGCCGACTTGCGGCAAGCTTTGGCTGAGTTGGGGCTTCCGGCTGTGTTGAAAACTGCGACAGGCGGATATGATGGCAAAGGCCAGTGGATGCTAAAAACAGACCAGGACGTGGCCGCATTGCCAGCTGAGCTGTTTCAGCAAGGGAAAACCTTGGTTTTGGAGCAATTCATCCCTTTCCAAAAAGAATGTTCGGTCGTGGTGGCACGAAATGTTCATGGCGAAGTGAGAGCTTTTCCGCCCTCTGTCAATTTGCACCGTCATCATATCCTGCATATGTCGGTGGCTCCCGCCCCTCTGGCTGAAGGCGTGGCTGAACGGGCTGTGCGCCTAGCTGAGCAGGTGGCTGACTCGCTTGGGGTGGTGGGATTGGTGGCTGTAGAAATGTTTGTGCTCGCGTCTGGCGAATTGCTCGTCAATGAGCTGGCACCGCGTCCGCACAATTCCGGCCATTATACGTTTGACGCTTGCCTCACGTCCCAATTTGAGCAATTTGTACGAGCTGTCGTCGGTTTGCCTTTAGGGCCGACTACGCTTACTTCCCCGGCAGTGATGGTGAATATTCTGGGGGAGCATGGCGAAGCATTTAATCAAGCATACGGATCGTTGCCCGGGCAGGTGAAAGTGCACTGGTACGGCAAGGAGATAGCGAAAAAAGGACGCAAGATGGGGCATGTCACGGTGGTGGATGATTTGGAAAGCGCAATCGCGTGGATCGACGCGTCGGGAATCTGGCCACCTTTGACGGAACAAGAAAAAAAGGTTATTTATGATAGATAATCATTTTTGCAGTCGGTATATGTGCCGGCGGTGAAATGGTTGTTAGTAAGCAATGAGGTTTTCTAAAAAGGTGGGACAAGCAAATGATCGAACGTTATTCACGCCCAGAGATGGCAAAGATCTGGACAGAACAAAACAAATTTGAGGCTTGGTTGGAAGTAGAAATCCTGGCCTGTGAAGCATGGGCGGAGCTCGGCGTCATCCCCAAGGAAGATGTGGCGCAGATCCGTAAGAACGCCAAAGTGAACATTGATCGGGTGCATGAGATTGAACAAGATACCCGGCATGATGTGGTTGCCTTCACCCGTGCGGTGTCAGAAACGCTTGGGCCGGAATCCAAATGGGTTCACTACGGTCTGACTTCGACGGACGTCGTCGACACGGCGCTTTCTTATCTGCTCAAACAAGCCAACGAAATCCTGCTCAAAGATATTGATAACTTAATCGAAGTGATCAAAGCGAAAGCGGAAGAGCACAAAACGACGGTGATGATGGGCCGGACGCACGGCGTACACGCGGAACCGACGACTTTCGGGCTCAAGATGGCGCTGTGGTATGCGGAGATGAAGCGCAATCGGGAGCGCTTCGTACGGGCGATGGAAACGGTACGTGTGGGCAAAATTTCCGGCGCGGTAGGTACGTATGCCAACATTGATCCGTTTGTAGAAAAGTATGTGTGCGAGAAACTGGGTCTTGAGGCTTCGCCGATTTCTACACAAACCCTGCAACGCGACCGTCACGCCGAATACATGGCGACCTTGGCACTGATCGCCACATCGCTTGATAAGTTCGCGACGGAAATCCGGGGCCTGCAGAAGAGTGAGACCCGCGAAGTGGAAGAGCCCTTCAGAAAAGGACAAAAAGGGTCTTCGGCGATGCCGCATAAGCGAAACCCAATCGGTTGCGAAAATATCAGCGGATTGGCCCGCGTAATCCGTGGACACATGGTTTCTGCTTATGAAAACGTACCGCTGTGGCATGAACGGGATATCTCGCATTCGTCGGTTGAACGGGTAATTCTCCCTGACGCAACGATTCTGCTCAACTACCTGCTTAACCGGTTTGCCAACATCGTGCGCGATCTCACCGTCTTCCCGGAGAATATGAAACGGAACATGGAGCGCACCTTCGGGTTGATTTATTCGCAACGCGTGCTTCTCAGTCTGATCAACAAAGGGTTGAAACGGGAAGAGGCTTACGACCGTGTGCAACGCCTTGCCATGCAAGCGTGGGAAGAGCAACGACCGTTCAAACCGCTTGTTGAAAGCGATGAGTTGATTTCCAAGACGTTGTCTCCGGAAGAGATCGAACAATGCTTTGATTACAGCTACCATTTGTCGCAGGTGGATACCATTTTTGCGCGTCTGGGCTTGAAGTGACCATCTGTTTCATGGTGCGGGCATAAAACCGCATGATTTACAATCAGCTCTTATCAAGGTGCATGGGGGGGAGACGCACACTGTGCTCTTCTCCTCAGCATCCACTTTTCTGCTAAAGGGGCGACCAGCTGTGAGACCAGGAGATATGCTGTACGAAGGAAAGGCGAAACAACTGTTTTTGACGGAAGACAGTGCGGTGTTGCGGGTGAAATACAAAGATTCGGCCACTGCCTTCAACAATCAGAAACGGGCCACCTTGGAAGGCAAGGGAGAAATGAACAACCGCATCAGCACGTTTTTCTTCGAGTTGCTGAATAAAAAAGGGATTGCTAACCATTTTATCAAGGCAATTTCGCCACTTGAGCAATTGGTAAAAAAAGTAGAAATTATCCCAATTGAGGTGGTTGTTCGCAATATTGCGGCGGGAACCATGGCGAAACGATTGGGAATTGCTGAAGGAACCAAACTGAAACACACGATTGTCGAATTTTATTACAAGGATGACGCGCTGGGCGATCCGTTGATTACGGAAGAGCATATCTCCGTTCTGGAGTTGGCGACGCCAGAGCAAGTGGCCCAACTTCGTGAACAGGCGCTCCGAGTGAATGAAGTGCTGTCCGCGTTTCTGTTGGAACTAAATATCATCCTCGTCGATTTCAAGCTGGAGTTTGGTGTGGATGGGGATGGAAATGTTTTGCTCGCTGACGAAATTTCTCCAGACACCTGCCGTTTTTGGGACAAGGAAACCGGCGAACGGTTGGATAAAGACCGTTTCCGCCGCGACATGGGACAAGTTGTGGAAGCTTATCACGAAATCTGGAATCGTTTGGGAGGAAAATAATATGTTTAAAGCGACGATTTATGTCACCTTGAAGGATAGCGTATTGGACCCACAAGGGGTTGCGGTCAAAGGTTCATTACACACACTGGGATTTGAAGGCGTGCGTGATGTGCGGATCGGCAAGCGGGTGGAAGTGCTCTTGGAATGCGAAAGCCGCGCAGAGGCGGAGAAACAAATCAAAGAGCTGAGCGAAAAAGTGCTGTCCAATCCAGTGATCGAGAATTTCACATTTGAATTGGAAGAGGTGGCGTAAGTGCGGTTTGCCGTTCCTATTTTTCCGGGTTCCAACTGTGATTATGATTGCATCCACGCCGTTGAAGACATTTTGGGCGAACCGGTAGCCCCGGTTTGGCACCATGACACGGATCTGTCCTCCTTTGACGCAGTCATCCTGCCGGGAGGGTTCTCCTATGGTGATTATCTGCGTTGCGGGGCGATCGCCCGTTTTTCTCCCGTGATGGCGGCGGTGAAGGATGCGGCTGCGGCGGGTAAGCTGGTCATCGGGATTTGCAACGGGTTTCAAGTGTTATGTGAATCAGGGCTTCTGCCAGGCGCGCTTATGCGCAACAACCACCTGAAATTCCGTTGCGACATCCAACCGATTCGGATTGAGAACAACCAAACGCCGTTTACGTGCGCTTATGAAGACGGTCAGGTGATCCGCATTCCGATCGCCCATGGCGAAGGCAACTACTACTGTGATGAAGCGACATTGGCTGAACTGAAAGCGAACAACCAAATCGTATTCCGCTATGCGGGGGAAAATCCCAATGGGTCTGTGGACGACATTGCCGGAATTTGCAACAAAGCTGGCAATGTGTTGGGCATGATGCCGCATCCGGAACGGGCCATTTTTGACTGGATGGGCTCTGACGATGGAAAGTATCTCTTCAAATCCATGCTTCAATACTGGAAGGAGAATAGCCGTGCGGTCTGAACAAACAGTAGTCGAGCGTGTGGGCTTGGAGCCTACACCGGAGATGATTCGCGAGCAAAAGTTATATCGAGAAATGGGCTTGACTGATGCAGAATACGACCAGGTATGCGGTCATTTGAACCGTCTGCCGAACTGGACGGAAGTGGGCATCTACAGCGTAATGTGGTCGGAGCACTGTAGTTATAAGAATTCCAAACCGCTGTTGAAGAAGTTTCCGACGGAAGGGCCGCGGGTGTTGCAAGGTCCGGGCGAAGGAGCCGGCGTCATTGATATCGGTGACGGGCAAGCGGTGGTCTTCAAGATCGAGAGTCACAACCATCCTTCAGCGATCGAGCCTTTCCAAGGAGCAGCCACAGGCGTTGGCGGGATTATTCGTGACGTGTTTTCCATGGGTGCGCGCCCGGTAGCTTTGTTGAATTCCTTGCGTTTTGGCGATTTGCGCAATCCGCGGGTGCGTTACCTGTTTGAACAAGTCGTGGCTGGAATTGCTCATTACGGCAATTGCATCGGGATTCCCACGGTTGGCGGTGAAGTGGTTTTCGATGGAGACAGCTATGAGGGCAATCCGTTGGTGAATGCGATGTGTGTGGGTATACTCAACCATGATGAATTGCAAAAAGGCGTTGCGATCGGCGTAGGAAACCCTGTGATTTATGTAGGCGCAAGCACCGGTCGGGATGGGATTCACGGAGCCACGTTTGCATCAGAAGAACTTAATGAGTCATCCGAAGAGAAGCGTCCGGCTGTGCAAGTGGGCGATCCCTTCATGGAGAAGCTCTTGCTGGAAGCTTGTTTGGAAATGGTGCAAAAAGGCATTTTGATCGGGATTCAGGACATGGGTGCGGCAGGGCTTACCTGTTCCAGCGCGGAGATGGCGCAAAAAGGTGAGCACGGTCTTGAGATGAACCTCGATTTGGTTCCGCAGCGCGAAGAGGGCATGACCCCTTACGAGATCATGCTGTCCGAGTCGCAAGAACGCATGCTCTTGGTGGTAGAAGCTGGCCGGGAGGATGAAATCAAAACCATTTGCGACAAATGGGGCTTGCAATCGGCTGTAGTAGGCCGCGTAACCGAAGGCAACCGGTATCGCTTGTTCCATCAAGGCAAATTGGTGGCAGACATCCCGGTTAATACGCTGGTGGATGATGCGCCAGTTTATGTGCGTGAAGAACGCGTCCCTCAATATTATGAGGAAAACGCAAAACGACGCCCTGAGGAGGAGCTGGCAGATGTTGATCCGCAAGCTGCGTTGACGAAAGTGATGTCTTCGGTCAACATCGGTTCCAAACGCTGGGTGTATGAGCAGTATGACCATATGGTTCGCACCAGCACCGCGGTTCGTCCCGGTTCGGATGCGGCGGTAGTGGTGATTCGTGGTACAGAGAAGGGGTTGGCGATGTCCACGGACGGAAACGGCCGTTATGTTTATCTTGATCCGGTGCAAGGGGGACGCATCGCCGTGGCGGAATCTGCCCGCAACGTCGTGTGTTCCGGAGCGGAGCCGCTTGGTATCACGGACTGTCTCAATTTTGGTAGCCCCGAGAAGCCAGAAGTTTATTGGCAACTTTCCAAGGCGATCGATGGCATGGCGGAAGCGTGCCGGGTATTGGAAACGCCTGTCGTTGGCGGAAACGTCAGCTTGTATAACGAAACGAAAGGCAATCCGATATACCCCACCCCGGTTGTGGGTATGGTCGGTTTGGTACAAAAGCGTGAACACATCACCACGCAAGCATTCAAAGAAGATGGGGATGTCATTCTGCTGTTGGGTGACACCTATGCCGAATTGGGCGGAAGTGAATTGCAACATGTAGTGACTGGACAAATTAGCGGCCGCCCGCCTGTCTGCGATTTGCAAAAGGAATTGGCTGTGCAACAGACGGTCTTGGCAGCGATTCGCAGCGGTTGGGTAAAATCGGCGCACGATGTTAGCGAAGGCGGTATCGCTGTGGCTCTGGCAGAAAGCTGCATCAGCGGCAACCGAGGAGCGGCGGTCAGCCTGGAAACGGATTTGGCTCCGGTTGTCCATCTCTTCAGCGAAAGCCAATCCCGCGTCATCTTGAGCGTAAAGGCGGACGCTGTGGCAGATGTGATGAAGCTGGCTGAAGCCAAAGGTGTAGCTTGCCAGCAGATGGGCACCGTGACGGAAAAAGAAGAGCTCATCATCCACATCAATGGTGAGCGGGTGATTCAGCAGGATGTTGCATATTTAAGCAAACAGTGGGAGGAAGCTATTCCATGCGCGATGAAAGCATCTTCGACCTCGACGAACTGAATGAAGAGTGCGGCGTCTTTGGAATTATCGGCCATGCTGACGCCGCTCAACTCACATATTACGGTTTGCACGCTTTGCAACATCGCGGCCAAGAGAGCGCAGGCATTGTGACGACTGACGGCCATAAGTTTTCGGTGCAAAGGGGCACCGGCTTGGTGACGGAAGTGTTTAATAACAACAATATCAAGCAACTGCTTGGGTCCACCGGAATTGGTCACGTGCGTTATTCGACCACGGGCGGCACCGGCCTTGCCAACGCACAACCCTTGGTGTTTAAATACGCCAAAGGGGAATTGGCGATTGCGACCAACGGGAATTTGGTTAACGCCAAAAAGTTGCGTCGTGAATTGGAAGAGTCGGGTTCCATTTTTCAAACGACGACTGACACGGAAGTGATCGCGCACCTGATCGCCCGATCTTCGGCCCCCAACATCGTGGAGGCGGCTAAAGAGGCGTTGAATCAGTTGGTGGGAGCATATGCGCTGATGATCATGACCAATGATACTTTGATTGTGGCGGAAGATCCTCATGGTTTGCGCCCCTTGTCAATGGCCAAGATGGGGGAGGCGACCGTTTTCTCTTCGGAGACTTGCGCGTTTGACGTGATCGGGGCGGAGTTTGTACGCGACATCGAGCCGGGTGAAATGCTGGTTTTTGACGCGGAGGGGATGCGGACGACGACCTTCGCACCCAAAGCGGAGCGGGCTATTTGCTCGTTTGAGCACGTTTATTTCGCTCGCCCGGACAGCAATGTCGGCGGTGTCAATGTTCATGCGGCTCGTAAACGAATGGGCCGAATCTTGGCTGAGGAAGCACCGGTTGAAGCAGATGTGGTTACGGGTGTGCCCGATTCCAGCACTTCAGCGGCAATCGGTTTTGCTGAAGCAACCGGTATCCCGTATGAGTTAGGGTTGATCAAGAACCGTTATGTGGGCCGGACGTTTATTCAGCCGAGCCAAGAATTGCGCGAGCAAGGGGTTAAGATGAAGTTAAGCGCCGTGCGCGGGGTTGTGGCCGGCAAACGCGTAGTGATGGTGGATGATTCCATCGTACGCGGAACGACCAGCCGCCGCATTGTCAACATGTTGCGCGAAGCTGGCGCGACGGAAGTGCATGTGCGCATCAGCTCACCCCCGGTCAAAAATCCGTGTTTCTATGGCATCGACACACCAGATCGGGAGCAACTGATCGCCGCCCAAAAAACAGTGGAAGAGATTCGGCAGGAGATTGGGGCCGACTCCCTCACTTTTATCAGTGTGGAAGGCATGTTGCGTGCGATCGGCCGTCCGGCGAGTGAGCGAAACCGTGGCCACTGCATCGCTTGCTTCACCGGGGAATACCCCACTGTGCTTGAAGATGAGTTGGTATTGGAGGGGAAACGATGAGTGAGGCGTATAAAGCGGCTGGTGTCGATATCGATGCCGGCAATGAAACCGTGGATCGCATTAAAAAGCATGTCGCCCGTACCATGAGGGATGAGGTACTGGGAGGATTGGGCGGGTTTGGCGGCTTGTTTGCCCTCAAATCATACAAGGAGCCAGTGCTCGTGGCTGCGACCGATGGCGTTGGTACCAAGTTGAAAGTGGCTTTTGCGCTAGATCGCCACGATACGATCGGGATTGATTGCGTGGCCATGTGTGTAAATGACTTGGTGGTACAAGGCGCAGAGCCGCTCTTTTTCCTCGACTACCTGGCAACGGGAAAATTGGCTCCAGCACAAGCGGAAGCGGTGGTCAAAGGGATTGCCGACGGGTGCGTCGAAGCCGGATGCGCGCTCATCGGCGGTGAGACGGCGGAGATGCCGGGCATGTACGCCAAAGGCGAGTATGATGTTGCTGGCTTTTGCGTCGGTGTCGTTGAACGCGATCGCGTGTTGACGGGTGCTGCCATTCGCCCTGGGGATGCGTTAATCGGTTTGGCATCCAATGGCTTGCACAGCAATGGCTATTCGCTGGCGCGCAAAGTGTTGCTGGATGATGGTCGCTACCCGTTTGCGACGGAAGTACCGGGAACTGAGCAAACATTGGGCGAGGCGATGTTGGCTCCGACAAGAATCTACGTGAAAACATTCCTTGAGCTGATGCAACAGTTCCAAGTCAAGGGTGGTGCCCACATCACCGGCGGCGGGTTGATAGAGAACGTGCCGCGCATGTTGCCTGAAGGATGCCAGGCGCAGCTTGACAAGTCTTCTTGGGAAGTGCCGGGGATTTTCCGTTGGATCGAGGAAGCAGGCCAAGTGTCTGAAGAAGATATGTTCCGCACCTTTAACATGGGTGTGGGTATGGTTATCGCGGTGCCGGCCGAGGAAGCAGAAGAAGCGGTACGTGTGGCGCAGGAGCTCGGCGAGCAAGCGTTTGTTATCGGTCGGGTGGCAGAGGGAGCGCGGGAAGTGGTCTGGGCATGAGCATCGCTGTGTTTGCTTCAGGTAGTGGCAGCAATTTTGAGAGATTGGTAGAGGTCTCGCGAGACCAAAAGTGGCCGGTGCCCATCCGGTTGTTGGTATGCGACAAGCCGGGGGCGAAGGTGTTGGAGCGGGCCGAGCGGCTGGGTATTCCCGCTGTTTGTGTCAGCCCCAAGACATTTGCTGATAAAGCGGCTTATGAAACGTTTGTGCTTGCTGAACTGGACAAGCATGGTATCGAGTGGATTGTGCTGGCGGGTTACATGCGGTTGATCGGTTCCACTTTGCTTGATGCGTATCCATGGCGGATTGTGAATATCCATCCATCTCTGCTGCCGGCCTTTCCAGGCAAGGATGCGATCGGGCAGGCGTTTGCTTACGGGGTGAAGGTCTCAGGTGTAAGTGTCCATTTGGTCGATGAGGAGATGGACACCGGACCGCTTCTGGCGCAGGTTCCTGTTTTGCTGGAAGAAGATGATGATTTGGAGAGTTTTACTACCAAGATTCATCAGGCTGAGCACCGTCTTTATCCGGAAGTGGTTTATCGATGGATCACCGGCGCCATTAAAACGCCGGACATGAAAGGCTAACAGTCATTTCAAAAACCCTCTGACATGAGGGATGGGGAGGATTTGCAGGTGGGTATTCGTCGCGCGTTGATCAGCGTTTCAGATAAAACCGGGATTGTCTCATTCGCCAAACAGTTGGCTGAACTGGGGATCGAAATCATCTCCACCGGAGGTACGCACCGTGTGCTGGAAGAGGCGGGCGTTCCGGTTACGGGTATTTCGGAAGTGACTCATTTTCCGGAGATCATGGATGGGCGAGTTAAAACGTTGCATCCGAAAATTCATGGCGGACTCTTGGCGATCCGCGATTTGCCTTCGCATCTCTCTGCGATGGAGGAAAACGGGATTGAAGCAATTGACCTCGTTGTGGTCAATCTATATCCATTCCAGCAGACGATTCAAAAGCCGGGCGTCACAGTGGAAGAAGCCATTGAAAATATTGATATCGGCGGTCCATCCATGGTTCGTTCCGCCGCCAAGAACCATCAATATGTCACCGTTGTGGTCGATCCTGCGGATTATGAAGAAGTGATCGCGCAATTGCAAAAGGATGGCAGCACGAGCTTGGAGACACGTCGCCGGTTGGCTGCTAAGGCATTTGGGCACACGGCGGCATACGATGCGTTGATTGCCAATTATTTCAACGAATTGCTCGGCATCACCTTCCCAGAGCAGTTGACTGTCACCTACAACAAACAGCAGGCGTTGCGGTATGGTGAAAATCCGCATCAGCAAGCCGCTTTTTATCGCGAACCGCGGGCGGCAGCAGGTACCATCGCCTCCGCCAAACAATTGCACGGCAAAGAGTTGTCTTATAACAATATCAATGATGCCAACGCTGCTTTGGAATTGGTTCGCGAATTCAGCGAACCGGCTGTCGTGGCGGTGAAGCACATGAACCCATGTGGAGTGGGGATCGGTGAGACCATCTCGGCCGCTTACCAAAAAGCGTATGAAGCCGATCCGGTGTCGATTTTCGGGGGCATTGTGGCGGCAAACCGTCCCATCGACAAAGAGACGGCGGAACAAATGAAAGAAATCTTCCTTGAAATCATTCTTGCTCCTTCCTTCACACCAGAGGCACTAGAGCTGTTAAGCACGAAAAAGAATTTGCGGTTGCTGGAATGGGGTGACAGCTCGCTGACTGAACCGGCGGCTGGCCTCAAAGTGCAGACGGTGGGCGGGGGAGCCTTGGTGCAAGAAGCTGATCTGGGGCAAGTGACGCAGGAACAGTGTGAGACAGTTACAGAGCGTGCGCCGAGTGAAGAAGAGTGGAAACAGTTGCTCTTCGCTTGGAAAGTGGTGAAACACGTGAAATCCAATGCGATTGTGGTCGCCAAAGATTCCCGCACTTTGGGAGTGGGCGCTGGTCAGATGAATCGTGTTGGTTCGGCAGTGATCGCGCTCAACCAAGCTGGAGCAGAAGCAAAAGGTGCCGTACTGGCGTCCGATGCCTTTTTCCCGATGAAAGATACGGTAGAACAAGCCGCGAAAGCAGGAATCACGGCGATCATCCAGCCAGGTGGTTCGATTCGGGATCAAGAGTCGATCGATGAAGCGAACAAACACGGCATCACCATGGTTTTCACCGGCATGCGCCATTTCAAACACTAAGAACCTTCTTGCCATGTATCGAGGGACCCTTCTGATGCGTATACTATGACAAAAACGCTGACGGAGGGTTACCCTATGCGGATATTTGCTTGGGCCTTTGGTTGGATGGTTTTTGCAGTATGTTTGACGGGCATCACATCGTATTTGACATACGATTTTAATTTACAGATTTGGCAAGCGCATCTGCGCACTGCCAGCGGCATTTTCTTTATGATCGCGCTGATCGTTGGCGGGGTGTTGACCACTGATGCGGCCTACCGCAGTCGAAAACGGTTTTTTTACCGGGAAGAGTGGTCCTTCATCTGTTTGTTGGTGACAGTGGGATTGTTCGGATTAAGTTTAATCTTGTCCTGATGCGTTCCTGGCTTTACATGCGGGGTTCGGGGTGATAAAAGAGAGATGGGAGGGGACAAGCAATGCGAATCCTGGTGATCGGCAATGGCGGACGGGAGCACGCCATTGTATGGAAGTTGAAACAGAGTCCCAAAGTAACGGAGATTTATTGTGCACCGGGCAATGGAGGCATTGCCGGACTGGCCACATGCGTACCGATTGCAGTGGAAGATGTAGACGGTTTGGTCGCTTTCGCGCAGGAAAAGCGAGTCGATCTGACAGTCGTGGGGCCTGAAGTGCCTCTGTTGCTAGGTGTGGTTGATCGGTTTGAACAGGAAGGTCTCAAAGTGTTCGGCCCACGCAAGCAAGCCGCGTTGATCGAGGGGAGCAAACGGTTTGCGAAAGAATTGATGCGAAAATATCACATTCCCACAGCCGCGTTTGCTTCCTTCACTGATGCAGAGAAAGCGAAGGCTTATGTGCGTAAGCAAGGTGCTCCCATCGTGATTAAAGCCGATGGCTTGGCTGCGGGCAAAGGGGTAGTCGTAGCGCAGACGGTAGCCGAGGCAGAACAGGCGATTGCCGATGCGATGGAAGAGAAGGTGTTTGGTGAAGCGGGGAACGAAGTGGTCATTGAGGAGTTTTTAAGCGGGCAGGAAGTTTCGCTGATGGCTTTCTTAGACGGGAAGACAGTGAAGCCGATGGTGGTCGCGCAAGATCACAAGCCGGTGTATGATAACGACCAAGGGCCGAACACCGGAGGCATGGGGACGTATTCACCTGTTCCGCAAATCCCGGAAAAAGTGGTGCAAGAAGCGATCGACACCATTATTTGGCCGATGCACGAAGCTTTTCGTAATGAAGGGATAGAGTATAAAGGGGTATTGTATGCCGGTCTAATGATTACCGCGGATGGGCCCAAAGTCATAGAATTCAACGCCCGATTTGGTGATCCGGAAACACAAGTTGTGTTGCCGCGGCTTAAGACCGACTTGGTTGAGGTGATGGAAGCGGTCATTGCTGGCACATTGGACGAGCTATCCCTACAATGGAGTGAGCAGGCTGCCGTCTGTGTGATTTTGGCAGCAGGTGGTTATCCCGGTTCATATGAAAAAGGGTTGCCGATTACCGGTTTGGATGAGGTGGGGGAAGACACGATGGTATTCCACGCCGGAACCAAACAGCAAGAAGATGGAGTCGTTACTGCTGGCGGACGCGTGCTGGGCGTGACCGCGACAGGAGCCGATATTGGGAAAGCGCGAGAAAAAGCTTATCAGGAGTTGGCCAAAATTTCTTTCAAGGATATGCATTATCGCACTGATATTGCGGCCAAAGCGTTATAATAAAAAGCCGATCACGGATGTGGTCGGCTTCTTTTGAAATAGCTTATAAAAAAACGAGCCTAGTCATCCTCTTGGGCTCGTTGTTCTTCATCGGTTTTGAGTCAACCGATTTTCGTTGTCTCTTTTTCACCTTGAATGCTGATGCCATTGACGGGGATTTTAAACCACCAACCACCTTGGGATTTCTTTGTTGGTTGGTACCCAGCTTTTTTCAAGGAACGAGCAACTGTCCAGCTAGCAGTGTAAACAGTAGCAAGGTTTGTGGATTCGTCAAATTGAATCACGGTTTCTTTTTCCATTTCGCTAAGAGACATTGCACTCACGCTCCTTAATGGTGTTGTGTCGTTCTTATGTGCCGATCATATGTTCGCATCCTCTTGCAATCATTTTATCATGATCCATTGCATTTGCCACTACTCTCTTCAGGAAAATCTGTAATTCTTTTTTCGACGCCATGTTACATGATGTCCTGCTTTTTTCGATAAAAAATGACGAATTTTGTATGCAAGATTGTTAATATTCGATTTTTGTCGATTCAATACGCTAACTTGAAGAGACGGTGTCTGATCTAATATGTTGCAGTTTGCGCTTGTTCAATCAATTGGGCTAAAATTTCATCTAGGGTATGACGAATCGTTGCAAGAAAAAGGTGAACAACTCTTTCAGTTAAGTAAATTTCTAAGTTTGATTCTAAGGCATAGACGAAATTTAATCAACAACCAACTGCACATTGCGGGTTGACAGATGGTCAATTGGCTTGAAGTTGTCACCTTTTGGCTCATTTTGCGTGCGGCCTTAGCCGTGAACGACGAACGGCGAATCGGGACCGGATCCCGCACCCCCTCCGACTAATTGGTTTCATGGCATCCGCCAGCGTAATACCTTTTGGCAGTGTTAAGCGCATCGGCGTGTATTGCCTTGTGCACCTATTTGACGTTATGAAACGGCCATCCGGGTGTGGGCATTGCATGAGGTTTCAACGGATGGCACGGGAGTGTTGTCTTTTGTCAGTGCTGGTTCATGATGTTTGGAGCACAAGTCCATTCCTCCACTGCGATTTGTGCGAAATATGGGAGGGAGGAGAAGACGGGTGTCGAAAGTAATCCAATAATCTGAAAATATCTTGATTTGAACCAACTTTCCACTTGGTATTCTTGGAAACTATTATACAAAAAAGTCTGAATATAGGCAAGGGATTTGTATTTGTTTTTTTATATTTTTATTCTACTTGTATATTGAATGCTTGTGTCAAGGCGCTTTGACAGGGAAATCGTTTTTTTTGCAAATAAATGGTCGTCGATCTCCCTGTGCGCAAACTTCGACAAGTGAGCGATTTTATGTTGTTCGTTTGTTTAACATATCCAACATCGGACAATAGCGAGTGATTCCTTCTGCCACTTTTAGCGCCGACATCAGCGCGATCATGTAGGGGAAGTTTCGCCGGCCCTTGACCACGCACCAAGTCAATCCGAGCAACCCGCAGGTGATGCGGATGATGGCGTCAACGGTGCCCACGTTTTGCTTCATCAACCGACTTCCTCCTTTCGCTTTTCCGTAGCTTGGGAGTTAGTTTGCTGCCTTGCCGATGTTTCTATACGACTGGGGATTGCCATGTTTTGACTGGATGAGTACGGATTTGCACATCAAAGGAGGTTATCATTGTGATTACTAGAACAATGGCTGAGCATCAAAACCTGTTGGATGTGGTGATGGGCCGCAAAGCCCCTTCTCGTATTATTCGCGGGGGTCAAATTCTCAATGTGCATACGGGAAGGCTGGAGGAGAAAGACATCGCCTTGGCCGGACGCTGGATTGCATATGTCGGGCCACTGGAAGGAAGCGGGCTGTTATTGGAGGGAGTGGGTTGCGAAGATGATGTGTCAGGCTGCGTGTTGGTTCCGGGGTATATAGAACCGCACGCTCATCCATGCCAGATCTATCATCCGTTGACGTTGGCATCTCATGTTGTTCAGCGCGGGACGACGACGATGGTTTGTGATACGCTTCCCTTCTTCATGCAATTAGAAGCGTTTGAATTGTTGACTCTGTTTGATGGATTGCAATCTTTGCCGGTAAAACTCTTGTGGTGGGGACGGCTCGATTCGCAAACCCACCTGAGTGAGGCGGAATCGGCAAAGCTGTTCTCCATGGAGCGGATGCAATCGATCTTGCGTTCACCTCATGTTGCACAAGCGGGGGAGCTGTCGGATTGGATGGCGCTGTTGGCCGGGGACAAAGAGAAAAACGCATGTCTGCTTGATGCTTGGGGTCGGGGTAAGCGTATCGAAGGACATGCTCCGGGTGCTTCATTCCGTACGCTTTCCCGCTTAGCCGCGTTGGGGGTAACAGGCGATCATGAAAGCATCACCCCTGAGGAGGTTTGGC
This sequence comes from Laceyella sacchari, assembly GCF_004343255.1. Lineage (GTDB taxonomy): Bacteria > Bacillota > Bacilli > Thermoactinomycetales > Thermoactinomycetaceae > Laceyella > Laceyella sacchari. The sequence goes on from NZ_SMDD01000005.1 coordinate 20,096, forward strand.
GCCGGCTGGAATTAGGATACATGGTTACTTTGCGCCACAGTTCCATTCGGCCTGACTTGCCTGAATTGCTGGCGGGATTGTTGGCGCATGGCGATGTTCCTTGGCACCGGTTGATGATGACGACGGATGGAGCTACCCCGCCTTATTTGGCTGAAGGGTTTACTGATTATCTGCTAAAGTTGGCCTTGGAGCAAGGGGTTGATCCTGTGCAAGCGTACAGAATGGTCACTGTCAACCCGGCTGTGTATTACCGTCTGGACGAACGGTTGGGCAGTATCTCCCCGGGACGCTTGGCGGATATCAATGTGCTCTCCTCTTTGGATGCGCCGACACCGATCAAGGTGTTAAATGAAGGGAAGTGGGTGGATTCGTCATCGCCGCTGGGAGATGAACCACCAGTGCTTCCAGCGGGTTACCGTGCATGGGGAGGACGGTTTCAGTTGACGCCGGATGAGTGGCGGGTTCCGCATACAGAAGAGGGGACGGTTCCTGTCATAAACTTGCTTAATGCCGTGATAACCAAATTAACGATGGAGGCAGCCCCTTCTCCTGTCGACTCCCGCTTGGTTCCTGAAGAGGACGACCGGTTAGCGGTATTCTTGGTTGATCGTAATGGAAATTGGAAGACGGGCGCCTATTTACGCGGGTTTGCGCAAGGAATTGACGGACTTGCTTCCAGCTACACCTGCACGCACGACCTGCTGGTGATCGGCCAGGATGCCGAAGCGATGGCGCGGGCAGCCAATAATGTGTTAGAGCAAAACGGGGGCATTTATTGGCTGCAAGGGGGAGAAGAGCGGTTTCATTTGCCATTGCCCATTTTGGGGACGATGAGCGATCTCGACTTGGAAGAGCTGATCCCACGCTGCCAAGCCTTGGCGGAACGGCTTCAGGAGGCCGGCTATACCCACCTCGACCCCATCTACACTATGCAATTCCTCACATCTACCCATCTGCCCCAAGTGCGTTTAACGAACGCGGGCGTGATGAGTGTGAAGAAAAATAAAATCATTACTCCCCCGCTTGGAAGGAAGGAGTAAATGCGGCGCGCAAGGCAGATTATCGCCATGGGCGGAGGCAGGTTCTGCATGGAGCCGAGAAATCCTTTGTTTGACCGTTATGTTTTGGCGCAAGCGAGCGGTGATTCCCGCCCCTATATCCATCGTTTTAAACGTTTCTTTTTGGGAAATGGAGGAGACTCCGCCAGTTAACGGAGTCTAACTGCTTGGGAAGCTGTGGGTAGCGTGTTTTAGGCGGATTAATTAGTCAGTGCCAAGGAGGGGGGAGCGGACAAATCCCTGCCTTTGCCGTACGGAATACAGTGGGGGGTGCCGGCGATCGGGTCAGTCATCACTTTGCACCGCAAATGGAAGACGTCTTGCACCAATTTTTCTGTTACAATTTGTTCAGGCGCCCCTTGCGCATAAACCTGTTTATTCTGTACGGCGATCATGTGGTGTGCATAACGGCAAGAAAGATTGAGGTCGTGCAACACCATGACGATGGTTCGATTCTCTTTTTCGTTCAATTCATACAGCAAGTCGAGGATTTCAATTTGATGGGTCAAATCCAGATATGTGGTTGGTTCATCCAACAAGATGATGTCCGTATCTTGCGCTAGCGTCATCGCGATCCAAGCGCGTTGGCGTTGTCCACCAGACAGGTCATCCACCGAACGATGGGCGAGGGATGTGAGTTGTGTCTTCTCAAGCGCCCAGTTTACTTTGGCTTCATCTTCTTTTGACCATTGGCGGGCCCATGATTGATACGGGTAGCGTCCCTGCTTGACCAATTGATGGACGGTTAGCCCTTCCGGTGCTTCAGGGCCTTGTGGCAGAATGGCCAGTTGTTTGGCGACCTCTCTGGTGGATAACATGTGAATCTCTTTTCCGTTTAAGAGGATGTGTCCGGCCCGTGGTTTGAGTAGCCGTGCCAACGAACGGAGCAAAGTGGATTTGCCGCAACCATTGCTGCCGACAAGCACGGTGATTTTGCCGTGGGGAATGGTGAGATCCAGATCGTTGATGATGATGGATGAACCGTAAGACAGTGTTAAATTTTGGGTTTTTAATCCTTGAGACAAGAGGATCGCCTCCATTTCAAAAAATAGCCGAAACCGTGCAGATATTTCTGTTTCCATTCTATGAGAATGTTTTTCAATCGTCAATGAAAATGAAATTTCTTTTCAATTAAAGGGCATTTCCCATCTTCACAATTTGACCCCTGTCGGCGCATTGGTTATATTAGACTCTATGGTAGGGTGATACAGGCTTCGTATTTTGTCCCAGTACCCCTGCCTTTTCTATGGGCATTTCCTTTTTTTGTAGAAAAAAGAGGGAAAGAAAAAGGATGGAATCGAATTTGAATAAAATAGGTTTACCTTTCCCCACGCCCAAGGAATAAGAAGGATGGAGCGGAGAACAATAGGGTGAGGTTGGGGTTTCAACGGGGTGAAAACTTCTGAACAAGGGAGTTTATACTTTTGAAGGTGATGAATAGAACGACAATAAACGGATTGATGATGGGGTTGTTTTTATCCATTGTTTTGTCCACGTACTTGCCGCCGGTCATGCTGGCGGTCGTGGGGATATTGATGGTGTTCGTCTACCGGGACAGGTGGACGGCGAATGAATGGCCAGAGAAAGCGTTCCTTGGCTTTATCATTCTCTCCTGCATCAGTTGGGTTTACAATCCATCTTGGTTTTATTGGGTTCCGATTGGCATCATTCCCATTGCCATGTTTGGCCTTTATTATTCTCTATCATTGTGGGTTCGTCATGTTGTGAAATGGTCTTGGCCAGAGGTGCAACGGGCGTACTTGTTTTTCTGGTTGGCCGGTCTATATGTGGCCTTGATTGTCATCATCCAACAGATTGATTGGCATGTGATCAACAATTCGTTGGGGCCACTGATGGATTTTTATCGTGAACATCGGTGGGAATCGGAGCATTCGGTGCGGAGTGTAGGTACATCGGGGAATTCCAACTTGGCTGCGGCGTTGTTGATTTGTTTTGCCCTCATGAGCATTTATGCAATGTCCGTACTAAAGAAGCCGTGGCAAAAAGTTGGTGCTTTTGCAGTGTTTATCCTGTATTGCGCGGCAATATGGTGCACCGGATCGCGCGGAGCATGGGTGGGCTTGGTGATCGGCATGATCGTCCAACTGTGGATGACGGGGCATCGCAAACGGACGGTATCCATCACATTGGCTATCCTGTTATTTGTCTATTTGTGTCCACAATTTATCCCCCGAAAAGAATCTCTTTACGCCACGATTGAAGTCCGTCTAAAAGTATGGTCAACCGCGCTTGAGATTTTCAAGGAAAATTGGTTGTTTGGTGTTTTGCCCCTGCATTTTGGGCAGTTGTTTGCAAAAATAGCTGGATTTTACGTATGGCATGCCCATAATATCTTCTTGGGGATAGCCAGCGAATATGGGATCATGGGGTTGGGCCTGTTTTTAATCCTTATTTTCATGACGATTCGCCGGGCCCGCCGCTGGCGCAAACAAGCCAATCAAAAAGAAGAAAAGCGGTTGGCGGGGATGTTGCTTTCTTTGGTTATCGCCTTGCTGGGCCACGGCATGTATGATTATCCGATCATCGCTCCTCAAGTCGGGTTGATGTTCATGTTGAGCGTAATCATGATTCATACTCAATATGAACGCCGTTGCCTGTGCAAGCCAGTTTGGGATGAAGGAAGCAAAGCACAGGTGTCCGAATGGGCGATGCTGAAAAAGGTGATTACCGCCGCGGTGGTGTGGTTAAAAAGCGGCCCCTTGAGGGTGTTGATCAATTTGGCCTCAGGGGGTTATCGAAAGCGGGCTTAACAGCCTGCTTTTTTTGTATAAAACCGAAGGGTTCCGTCCACACTGGATACCAACTCTAGCAATCTATGAAAGCGAGAGGGGTATCGTGACGTATGCAAAAGTCTTTTAAAGTGACTAGCGGGTTGACCTTGTGCTTGCTCATGGCCGTGTTGCCGTGGATGGCAGGGCCACAAGTAGAAGCTGCCAATTCGTTCATCGAAGTCACAGTCAAACGGGGTGACACACTGACCAAATTGGCGAAAAAACATGGGGTGGAGGTTGCCGCCATTCAACGCGCCAATCGCTTGGCGAACCCGGATTTGATTCGAATTGGCCAAGTGTTGCGCATTCCGGAGACACCTCCCACGATGTCTGAACGTCCACAAAATGAAGATAAGGCCCCTGTCCCAGACATGCCGGTGTTAAAGCGGGGCCAAGGGTTAGGTTCATTTATGATCACCGCTTACACAGCGGGACCTGAGTCAACAGGCAAACATGTAGGCGAGCCTGGATACGGGATTACTTCCAGCGGCCAACCCGTCAATGAAGGTGTGACAATTGCGGTGGACCCGGAAGTCATCCCGATCGGCTCACGTGTATACATTGAAGGGATTGGTTACCGGATCGCGCAGGATACCGGTTCTAAGATCAAAGGCAAGCGGATTGATTTATATATGAACAGCGTGGCTGAAGCGCGAGCGTTTGGCGTCAAGCGGAATGTCCGTGTCGAATTGGTTGAGTAAAATGGAAGGCCTGACTAGACGTGTCTGATGAATAGGCCAGCGGCTTCAAAACCATTTTCTCATTCGCTTTACGCGGTACTAGGCGCTCCTCGAGAAAAGGTTTTTTCCTACCAACTTGATTTGCCAGACACATCCTGGTCAATCGATGAAGCAACTTCAGCGTCCGCTGTGGATTTGGTGTATAGCCTGGAGCTGTCCAGGCTGTTATTTATGAGAAAATTATAGCGTGCTTCTCCCAGTTGGAAAGGGGCGTGTTCTGAACAATAAGTGACGATGATTTTGAAATCATGTGAAAATGGTAAAATGGATGAGGCACATGCAAAGGTCTGGATGTAGGTTGGGCTGAGTTGTGATGGCAAATGCTGTGCATATCGGATAAACGAATTTACAGCACTGTGGTGGGTCCGATTCAGTGTGGAAAGGGGTTATTCCTAATGCAATTCCAATTGCCATTGATCTATCCCTATTCTTACGAACTGACCACCAAGCGGTTGCGCACGTTTGAGAAAACTAGTTTCGTAGCAGACGGGGATAAGTTGTCCCGCACCATGCACGGCTCGTGCGGCCCGCTCCTGTGCACGGTAGGGCCGCTTGTCGGGGAAAAAGCGTTACAGGTAGAAATCGAGGGGAATCTGGCTGAAGGAGAAGCGGAGGAAATAAAGCGTAAGGTGGCCCGGATGTTCAGCACCCAAGTCGATTTGACGCCGTTTTACGAGCAGATGAGGGAGCATCCTGCCTTGGCTCCCGTTATCGCCGAACGGGAAGGGTTGCACTTTGTGTTGGAGCCCAGCCTGTATGAGTGCGTGGTCAAAACGATTATCGGCCAGCAGCTCAATGTCTCTTTTGCGGCGACGCTGATTCAGCGGTTTCAGGAACTGGCCGGCAGCAAAGCGGTGTTCCGGGGGCGGGAGTGGGTGTTGTTTCCGACGCCGGAACAAGTGGCCCGCTTGGAATATGAGGAGTTGCAAGCGTTGCAATTTAATCGGCGCAAAGCAGAATATATCATTGATTTTTCTCGCAAAGTGGTAAATGGGGAATTGTCGTTGGACGCTTTGTGGTCCCTCAGTGATGAAGAGGTTTTGCACACCTTGTTGCCGATTAGGGGAGTCGGGCGGTGGACGGTAGAATGCGTTTTGTTGTTCGGGTTGGGGCGGCCCGATTTGTTACCGGCGGCAGATATCGGTTTGCGCAATGCGTTGAAACGCGTTTACGGCCTCGATCAGCAACCGGGGGAAGAAGAAGTGCGGCAATGGGGGGAAAGCTGGGCACCTTATCGGAGTTATGTGACATTTTATTTGTGGGATTCGTTGGATAATGTGAAATAGGGTTGTACAAAATGTGTTAGAATCATCATGAATGAATGCAGATGAAAAGGAGGCGCTCCCGGTTGGCTAAGAAGAGAGTCAAAGAAAAACGGGTTGCCGCGGTGGATGAGCATGGCGTGCTGATGCGCGATCTCAAATCCACGGCCTTGTGGATCATTATCTCTATGGGTGTTGTCGCGGTTCTGGCGCTCATGGAGCGGACAATCTTTTAATGCACATTTGAAAACCCCGGTCGTTTATTTGACCGGGGTTTTGTCGTGTCAATCATTGCCGCCTGTCCCGATCAAGCCGGGAGAAGGTCATCTATTCACTTTGGCGGGGACTTGCGCCTGCATTTGCTGTTCAGGGTTGTAGATCACGCTACGCGGATAGGCGATCGAAATCCCTTGCTGATGAAGGCTGATCACCGCTTCTTTGCGCATTTCCCGCTCAAGGGACCAGTGTTGTTCTGGTTCGCTCAGCGCAGTGACGGTAAATTCCACCCCGGTCTGGTCAATACGCGTGATGCCCATGATCTCGGGTGGTTGGATCAGATGGGACGCGTAGCGCTCGGCGATGGTACTGCACATTTTCTCCAAGGCCTGGTTAACCACGGTCAAATCTGATTCATATGGCACTGTGACTGTCACAATGGCCCGCATCTGATCGCGGTTGTAGTTGGTTACCTGCGTGATGTTTCCATTGGCGATGTAATGAAGACGTTGGTTGAATTCGCGGACTTTGGTCACCCTTAAGCCCACTTCTTCGACTCTGCCGCTGATCTGGCCGTTGATCTCCACGAAATCCCCGACTTCCAATTGGCTTTCGAAAATGAGGAAAAATCCGGTGATGATGTCGCGCACCAGATTTTGGGCACCGAACCCGATGGCCAAGCCCAGGATTCCGGCACCCGCCAACACCGGCAGGGGATCAAAGCCGAGATTGATTAAAATTGTCAAAGCGGACATGAAATAGATGCCGTACCGCGCGATCGATTTGATCAGTTTGCGCAAGGTATCAGCTTTTTTGCTCTCAATGCGGCTTAATTCAAACACCTTGTCGATCAGTCGATCGATAAAGCGCAAAGCAACGATCGTAAGTACGATGATAAGTGTGATTTCCCCAACAGGCAACAGAATGTATTGCACAGGATCTTCAATGATTTTGGTGAACAGGGTTTTCGTCTCTGCGGCGAGGTTGCTCACAGTTGAGACTTTTTGCTCCAAGGCTGTTGAGGTTGCTTGTTCCCAAATCAAAAGCATTGCACCTCCGATGATGTTATGCCAAGGTTTAGGGCGCGCTTTATTTTCCACCGTTCCTTCCGGCAAAGGGGGGCGGCAAACCGCCCCGGCCCGTCGGACACGCCTCAACTAGACTGCAAGGATTGTTTAACTTTTTTGTCTAACTGCTCTTGATTGATCCATCCCACAAAAGAGTAAATAATGTTATACTCGTGGTCAAGCAAAGCGACGGCCAAGAAAGGAAAATGTTTTTTGGAGTGGTAACGAACATCCAGCCATCTCACTTCATACCCATAAGCGCGTTTGCGAACTTCGGGATAGCCATATGAAGTGAAATCCAAAAAGGCTTTGATTGGTTCCGCTTTTTTCGAATGGAGGGTCGCCGGATGCTGTAATCCTTTGGTGGAGATCCTGCCGGTCCATAATAATTGTTGGTTGCGGATTTCCCCCAGATGGACTTCTTCTGCAAATTCAGCGATCACTTTCCAGTGAAACCAATTACCGGTGGGAATCAACGTGTAGCGCCCGTTGCGGTTGCGATCACGCTGAACAGCAAGGGTCAATCTTCGGCGGATCCATATCCGGATGGCAATATAGACCGCAATCGCTACATAGATAGTGAGAAAGTGAAAACCGACTTGGTTTGGAAACAGCCACCACAGAAGAAAACCGATCAAGTGGATGGCAAAGATGAAGGGGTCGAAAATAGCCAATGTGTGAAAAGCGATCCACTTATTTGTGAAAGGCCGCCCTGCTTGTGTGCCGTATGAGTTGAACAGGTCGATAAATATATGGATGAAGACAGCCAGAAATGTCCACCACCACAGGTGAACCATATCGGCGTTGGGCCAAAATAAATGCAGGCCGGCGGTGATGAAGCTGGACCAGATGGACAGCATCGGGAGCGAGTGGCTGAAGCCGCGATGCTGGCGAATGTAGGTGGCATTGCCTCGGAAGCGGAAGATCGTGTCGGAGTCAGGCATTTGCGAGCCGATGACAGTCCCCAAGAGAACCGCTTGCGAGGTGTCTGGATTGGCGCCGATGGCGGGATCGAGGTGGGCCAAGCCAAAGAGGCCGATACCCATGACAAAGTGCGTGACCGTATCCATTCACCATCCCCCTTTTAGAAAATGGATTGACATGCTGTCGTCGGGAACAGCAACCCTTTCTCATTGAAAAAGGTTGCGGCTTGCATCCTTGACGGGTTGATCAAGAAGCGATGGGAACGGATGGAGCCAGGTACCATGCCATTCCTTTTGACATGCCCGGTTCAATTGCTTTGGTTCGGTTCCCGCTTGATAGGCTGTTCCCGGTAATGAAGCTTTCACCTCGGGTTGTTGACTGGAAAACCGTTTGGTGCGCAATGGCTGGGCATGGTGGATCGTCAGTATGACTGACAGAGACTTCTACAAAAGTCTAACAGATTTTACGAATCAATGGGTGAAAACTTCCTTGAAAAGGAGTGAAGATGATGTATATCGTTTTTGTCGAATATGCCGTTGATAATCAAGCCATGGATGAAGTGACTCAAGCGTTGAGCATGCTGCGTGAAGAGATCAAGGACCAGATGCCAATTGTGTCATACCACGGAGGGGAAAGTTGTGATCAGCCGGGCCTCATTGTTGAAATGATCCAAGTGCCATCATGGGAACAGGCCAATCATGTCAAGCGCATGCGCACTGCACTGGAACATGGCTGGGGCCATGCGATGGACCCTTGGATTAAAGGTGGACGCGGCAAAGTTCGCTCGTGGATTTTCCGCCTGTTTGATGATCGTTCGCTTTCCGCATCTCCCCGTCAAGACATCTAACCCCAGCGGTTGGCATTTTCAAAATGGACTGCCTCTTCATGCGACGGAGGCGGGGCTTTTCGCTGTTGGAAGCTCATTCATATCAATTTCATCCCTGTCTCCTGTCGCCCGTTTCTCCTTTTCTTTTCGATAAGCCCATTATCATGAGCAATGTTTAAAATCTGTCTATATCCTTTGGTTGGAATAACAGTGTATGATGTATATAACCAATCTTTTAAATAAGAGATTGACGCTTACACTTCCTTAGACTTTGCCGGTGAACAAGTATTAAGGAGGCAAAGGTATTGGCAAAAAAAGATGTTTTCACCATAGATGGGGAAGTGGTTCAGATTATTGGGCGGGAGCTTCTTGATTGGTACAACCGCAATCGGAGAGATCTGCCATGGAGGAAAGATCAGGATCCATATAAGATATGGGTTTCTGAAATCATGCTCCAACAAACTCGTGTCGATACAGTTATCCCCTATTTTCAGCGTTTTATTGAACAGTTCCCGACGCTGGACGATTTGGCTGAAGCACCGGAAGAACAGGTGATCAAAGCCTGGGAAGGGTTGGGGTATTACTCGCGCGTGAAAAATTTGCATGCGGCGGTGAAGGAAGTATCCGCCCATTATGGAAGCCGTGTGCCCGATGATCTGGAGACCATTTCCAAGCTGAAGGGTATTGGCCCTTATACTGCCGGTGCCGTGTTGAGCATCGCTTACAATAAAAAAGCGGCGGCGGTAGACGGCAATGTCATGCGCGTCTTCTCTCGCTTGTTTGTATTGACTGACGATATCGCGCTGGCTTCTACCCGCAAAAAAATGGAGCACATTGCTTTGCAACTGATTCCAGAAGATGCTCCCGGCGACTTCAACCAAGCTTTGATGGAGTTGGGAGCGCTTATTTGTACGCCGTCTTCGCCACAATGTCTATTCTGCCCTCTGCAGTCTGTCTGTAATGCATATGCAGAGGGAATTGAGGAAGAACTGCCGCGCAAGAAGAAAACCAAACCGCCTAAGCGAATGGACATGGTGATGTTATGGTTGACGCAGGATGAGCGAGCCTTGGTTGAGAAACGGCCGGATGAAGGACTGCTTGCGGGCATGTGGGGCTTGCCCACCATTCACTTAGCCGAAGCGAAGGATTCCTTAGATGAAGCCCGCCGGTATTGTGACAAAAATGGTCTGGACGTTACGAATGTAACGATAGCGGGGAAGTTTGAGCACATCTTTAGCCATCAGCATTGGAAGGTGACTGTGTTACGCGGAGATGTGAAGCGAGCAGATGATTCCACATCCTCAGCGCTTACATGGATGTCAGCCCAACAAATCAAAGATAAACCTTTTTCAAACGTTTACCGTAAAGCATTGCAATTATTCATATGATTTCCAAATGAATGGGCAACCGTTTGGCGCCTCAAAACGATGTTTCTTATATTGATTTACACATCAGATAGGGAGAGAGTGTCTGTGGAAGGTAAAAAACCGATCGAAGAGCAGTTGCCTGAGGGAAAGAAGGACGCGGCAGAAGAATTGCAATCGCCGGCAGGTCAAGAAAGTGACAAGCGAAAAGCCGCATCTCCCGAATGTGATGCGGAAGTGAAACAAGCGACACCGAAGGATGCCGAGATAGAGCAAAAACCCGAGGTGACAGGGGACGAAACTGCTTTCCAACCCGCCGCCAAAGATGAGGCAAAACCTGCAGAAGACAAAGAGATTGACCGCGACCGTGCCTTTGACACGATGGAGCTTAAGATTTTTGGCCAGTGGGACACGGAGAACAAGGCAACGCCGATATTGGAGCAAAATCAGGAAAGTGCACCAGAGGCACAAGAAATAAAGCCCGATCAACCGGAGGAAACGACCCAAGCGGTGACGGTGGAGGAGCCCATGCAACCAGCAAAGGAAGGGAAGCCGGAAAACGACGCTCCGGTAGCGGAAGCACCCAAGGTCGAAACCGCTCCTAAGCAAGAACCGCATACCCTGGCGTCCGTGAAGGTGGACTTCAGTGAGGAAATCGCCAATCTGGAGAAAGAAGAGTCGCAAAAGGTCGAAGATAAGCGCCAACCTGAACCCGCTTCAGCCGATGCAGCTGCCGCTGTGTCGGATGACACAGGCGTGTTCAAATCGGTGAAGCGCGAAATCCGCACCACACCACGACCCAAGAAATTGTTGGTAATGGGTATCGTTTCCTCGATGGTGATTGCCGGAGTAGTTGGGTTTAGCGCTTTTGCCTACGAACAGCAGACTTCTGCAGGAACCAATCATCCCAAAGCGGAACAGCCGGTTCAAAAGCCCAATTACTTTGAATTAACCTTGGATGGGCAATCGTTTAAGCTTGATTTGAACACCATTGGCTATGACGGCGAAAATGAAAACACGATCGATCAGCATCAATTGCGGACGTGGCTGGACTCGGTGCAGAAAAAAGTAAATGTGGAGCCGAAAAACGCCAAAGCTAGCCGGTTTGGGGGCAAGATCACCCCAGAGCAAGACGGGCGCAAGGTTGATGTGAAAAAGGTGGAAGAGTGGTTAAAGAATCTGAAACCTTTGATCAACAAGCCGCAGCCTATTCCGATGGTCACCCTTAAACCGCTGGTGACAACACAGGACATTAAAAATGTCGACAAAAAACTGATCGGCAAATATGGGACGAAGTTTGATCCCGGAAATGTGAACCGGACGACCAACATGCGACTCGCTTCCCAAGCGATCAGCGGCATTATCCTCATGCCTGGTGAGAAGTTCTCCTTCAACCAAGTCGTCGGTGAACGCACCACGGCGCGCGGCTACAAAACCGCTGGCGTCATCGTAAAGGGCGAATTCACAGAAGGGATCGGGGGCGGCATTTGTCAAGTGTCATCCACCTTGTACAACAGCGTGGATGAGGCGGGCTTGAAAATGTTGCAAGTGAACCATCACAGTGCGGAAGTCACCTATGTGCCTAAAGGCCGGGATGCGACCGTTTCTTGGGGCGGACCTGATTTCAAATTCAGAAACAATCTCAACAAACCTGTGATGATCAAGATCAAAATGGCCGGCCCTTATCTGACCGTTTACACTTACACGGCACCGGGAGCGAAGGTAACCAAGAAGAAAGTGCAAGCTCCCCCGGAAACATTTACCCAAGTGAAAGTAAACCCGACCCAACAGACCGAACCATCGTCTAAAACGGGAAACTGATCGCCCTTTTTACTGTGCTTTAATGTGAAACACCCGGTCAATCCGGGTGTTTTTTCATGCGTTCAAGCGAGAGGGTCTTCCGGCTGAATCGCGGCCAGACCTCCGCGTTGCTCGATTTCCCTGATTAGATCATGGTGTAGGCTGGTTCCTTGGACGTTCATCAACGGGGACAATTGGGACATCACGAAATGATGGTAGGTCAATTCTTCCATCGTCCATTGCGACAACGGAACCATGCTTAATTCGTCAAACGTTCTACCATAATACACAAGGTATCACCTCCCGCTTAGTATGGGAGGGAAAACGCAAAACATACGCAGAAGGCTGTGCAGAAAGGCGTGTGAAATGAAATGAACTGGCTGATGGAAGAAATTCCTTTTTCGATTGATTTGGAACAAGTCTTCACAAAAATGTATCGAGATGAGCCATATGCGTTTTGGCTGGACAGTTCCCGCTTCATTGAGGGACTGAGTCGTTATTCCATGATGGGGGGGCGCCCGCGCCAAATCCTTTCCACTGTGGATGGACTAACCGAATGGCGTCATGCCGAGGGAGAAGAACGGTTTAGCGAGGAGTCACCTTTTGCCACGTTGCGGCGCGTCTTGGAGCAACAAAGCGCCCCTAAAATGGATTGCCCCTTCCCTTTTGTCGGTGGTTGGGTTGGGTATGTGGGTTATGAGTGCAATCGCTATGTGGAGCGAGTGCCCATTCATCGAAATGATCCCACTCAAGCGCCTGAGATGTTTTGGATGTTTGTCGACCAGGTGCTTATATACGATCATCTGGAGAAAAAAGCAGTGGTTAGTCTCCTGTATGAAGGGGATCCAGTTGTGGCCAAGCGCAGGGTGACAGCATGGATTGCCAAATTGCGCAAAATAATGCAGGAGCCGTTTCACTCCCCAACCGTACCCGAAATGACCAAGGGTGGGCAAATGGGAGCGTTTCACAGTGCAGTTACACCGGAGGAATATCGTGAACGGATTCGGAAGATCAAGGAGTATATTGGGCGCGGTGAAATATATCAAGCCTGTTATACCTATCAATGGGAAACGGATTTTTCAGGAGATCCATACTACCTTTACACCATCTTGCGCAGGGTTAATCCCGCTCCGTTTTCTGCTTATTTACGTTTGGGGGAGTGGGCGGTAGTCTCTTCATCGCCGGAGCGCTTCTTGCGAATGGATGAGCACCGAGTTGTGGAAAGCAGGCCGATCAAAGGAACCCGTCCCCGTGCCAAGGATATGGAAGAAGACAGAAAGTTGGTTCGTGATCTAGCAACCCATCCCAAAGACCGCGCTGAAAATGTAATGATCGTCGACTTGGTGCGCAATGACTTAGGGCGCGTCTGTGAGACAGGTTCGGTTTGCGTCCCCAAGTTGCTACAAGTGGAGTCGTATGCCACCGTGCATCAGCTGGTGTCTACCGTTGAGGGCATCTTGCCGGATGGACGTTCGCCCGTGGATGTGATTGAAGCCGCTTTTCCTGGCGGTTCAATGACGGGGGCGCCCAAAATCAGAGCCATGGAAATCTTGTTTGAATTGGAAATGGGAGCACGCGGCATTTACTCCGGAGGGCTTGGCTATCTGGATGCGCGGGGCACATTTGATCTGAGCATGGTGATCCGAACCATCGTATGTCATCAAGGGAAGGCTTTTTTTCATGTGGGCGGGGGCATCGTCGCCGATTCCGATCCAGATGGCGAATACCAAGAGACATTGGACAAAGCGTTGGCGCTGAAAAAAGCATTATCTTTGGCGAACGCCACAAAAACGGTTGCCACCCATCCCGGTTAAGGCCTGTTTCACGTCCCGGCGCGTGGCAAAAGGGCAGAAGGGACATACTATGATGGGTGATAACAAATGATTGTGCGATTTGGCTTTGTGGCCATGAGTAGTCAGGTGCCAAACGCTTCACCTTCCAAAACCATGACGGTGAAGGCATTTCAGCAGATAGGGCAGCCGCAATTGGCAATGAAGAAAATCATTCGGATCGCCAAAGAAAATCTTGCTAACACGAAGCGGATTTTGTATCACGCCTTGGCGCATGACATCAAGTTTTACCGATTTTCGTCCCGCTTGATTCCGCTGGCAGGACATGCATTGGTCGGAGGACGGGATTTTGTTCGGGTGCTGTTGCCGGAGTTGAAAGAGATCGGGCAGTTGGTGCAGGATTATCAGATGCGGGTCGGATTTCATCCTGAACACTACACCGTCCTCAACACACCAAACAATGAGGTGTTTGCCGCTTCATACAAGGATTTGATCCGCCATGTTAAGATGCTGGCGGCAATGGGTTTACATAGCGGGCACAAATGCAACATCCATGTGGGGGGAGTGTACGGAAACAAGGAGGATTCAATGGAGCGGTTTCTCAGTAACTTTAAGCGACTGGATGCTCGGATCCAAGCGCACCTCTGTTTGGAGAATGATGACACGACTTACACGGCGGCAGAGACGCTGCAACTCGCTGAAACAGCGGGTGTGCCCATGGTGCTGGACCTTCACCACCACCGTCTCAACCATCATGGGGAAAAAGCAGAAGACTTGTGGCCGAGGATTGCGGCCACTTGGGCCAAAGAGCCATTTCCTCCCAAGATCCACATTTCCAGCCCCAAAAGTGAGACGGATGCACGAGGACATGCTGATTATGTGGAAGTAGATGATTTGTATCCTTTTCTGAAGGCTATCGCACCTTACACGGATCAGGTGGATGTCATGATCGAAGCAAAACAGAAAGATGGAGCCCTGTTTGAGTTGATGGAACAATTAAGGCAAAAAGAGGGCGTTTCCGTGATGAATCAAGCCACGATACGAATCTAAAAAATGAAAAAATTTAGGGTGAAATGATTAAACGTTCGTAGGTGTAGGTTAAAATAAAAAAGAGGATGGGCCTTGGTAGGGGTGAGGAGGGGGGAATACATGGCAGGGCGACTCCCACAGATGAATAGCGTGCTGGCGGCAACTTCCCAAAACACAAGGTGCATGTGGTTTGCTTGGGTGTTGAGAAGTTCGGCCTGCTTGCATGGTCTGGCAGGGTTCTTCATGTTGTTTGTGCTGGTACACGTACTGCGGGGCGATTGGCTCATGCGCACCCAGTTTGTGGTGCAAAATGAATGGCTAGTGACGGTCTCTTGGTCCAGTATGCTGTTGTCCAGCTTGGGTTTGGTTTGCTCTTTCGGCATTTTGACTTTCGCGTTGAACAAACAATTTCGCTTTATTCTGCATTGGGCTTGGTTGATTCAGTTGATCGGCAGTTCGGCACTTGCGCTCCATTATGTGATTCAGATGGTGTTGTATCCTGCATTGATGAAGTATTTTGTTCACATGCCGACCTTCGCGTTGTTAAGCCATATCAATAAGTGGGACGACTTGCTCTTGCACCTTGCCACCGTGTTTGCCCCATCATGTTTGGCGATTGGCGGGTTGATCTATACCGCTGCCATGTTTTACACCCCAGGCTTTTCCCGTTGGTTGAGTTGGTGGTTTCTGTTGGTATGGAGTCTGCTTTTAGCTGGCTCGGTTGTCGTTCACTGGTCATTGTCGACATTTTCAGTCTTATTGGGTTTGACTTTGGTTTGTTATGTTCCCTGGCTGTGGAAGGCGGCCAAAGAGCTGATGCTGTCTTGCTCTAGATAATCCTTCCATCATGGCTCGGATTGAAAAGGAAATCAATCTTGAGTTACAATAGAAAAGCCAAAAAGATGTATAATTCCCCATTGGAGGAGAAACTTTATGCGCCTACGGTCTTTTCAACTTGCCGATGCCCATGACGTCTCTCAAATCTGGCAAATGACCGCATCTCATGAACAAGAAAAAGACACGTTGCAAGTGTTGACTGAGCAATTGGGTTATGACCGAGATTTGGTCATCGTAGCGGAAGCGCCGAATGGAAGAGTAGTAGGGGCCATAGTGGGCACCATCGATGGTCATACGGGATTCTTTTATTGCTTGGCGGTTCATCCCGATTACCAAAAGCGCAAAGTCGGTACCATGTTGGTGCGCGAATTGGAGCAACGCTTTCTGCAAAAAGGTGTTAAAAGGATTTGGATCACGGTGGATGAAGGAACGGAAAAGTTATTTCCATTTTACCAGCACCTTGGTTACACCAATGGCTGTTCTACACGTTTGGAAAAGGAACTTTACGCTTTTTCATCCTGTTCACATGGACAAACGGGTTAAGCTTTTCTTTTTTTATTGTAGTAAGGGAATGAAATACATGTGTTGTCTGCCTACAAGCATAGGCAGATTTTTTTTGGATCCAAACCCTTTCACATTTTAATGATACCTATATAGGATTAAGAATACTACACTTTGAATGCGCTTTCAATTTAAAATTCATTAAACATCCGATTTTTTATTTTATATGAAACCGTATCTGTATTGTAAATTAGCCCATTTTCGCCTTTGATGGATTAAAGAGGATATAAAATTTTACTGCAGGGCTGAATGGATTCATCGATAAAAATGAAGAGGTCATGTGTGCAAAGAGAAGACAAACGAAGAATCGATTTTGCATGGATTATCCGCAGGATTGCATGATTATTCGAGAGCAGATAGGCCGAGTTTTTGCTTGACTTTCAGCGGTTCATTTCGCATAATATTAAAAAATTACTTCGGTTAAACGCGATGACGAGGACCAGTAGAGCAGATCCGGCTGCACAGAGAGCGAGGCCCACCGGTTGAAAGGCCTTGCCAGTCCGGTTGTTCGAACCCATCCTCCGATGCTGCCGGTGAAGAGCCGGATCGGGAGCCATCCCGTTATCAGGATGCGATGTGAATCGCAGGAGTTGGGCGCATTCATGGAAGCCGTGCGCCAACAAAGGTGGTACCGCGGAAGAACAACCCTCTTTCGTCCTTTGGGGACATAAGAGGGTTGTTTATTTTTTTTAAGGAGGGGTTGAGATGTTAAAAAAATGTGCAATCGGGTTTATTGGAGCGGGAGCGATGGCAGAGGCGATTTTGGAGGGACTGCTTAAACGACGTGAAATTACCAGCAACCAAGTTTCCATGGTTAATCGCGGTGACCGTGATCGTATGACAACGTTGGTGAAGCGATACGGATTGGAGGTGGCGAAGCAAACCATAGATCATGTGGCACTTGCGGACGTTGTGATCTTGGCGGTGAAGCCAAAAGATGCGGAGGAGGCGCTCACCTTTTGGCAGAATCGCCTTCGCCCGGGGCAGTTGGTGATCTCGGTTGTTGCCGGAATCACGACACAAACCATTGAGGAATTTGTTCAAAACGGAGTGGCTGTCGTCAGAGCCATGCCGAACACTTCCTGTGCGGTGGGCCTGTCCGCCACTGCCCTTTGTGGGGGGCGAGCGGTGACTGAACAGCAATTCGCCATGGCTGAGCGCATATTTATGAGTGTCGGTTCCGTGGTGCGGGTGGATGAAAGCGCCATGGATGCTGTCACCGGCTTATCCGGGAGCGGACCGGCTTATATTTACTACATGGCCGAAGCTCTCCAAACGGCGGGGATGCATGCTGGCTTGCCGGCTGAAACAGCCCGTCAACTGACGGTGCAAACCTTATTGGGGGCAGCCCACATGTTGATGGAAAGCGGCAAAGAAGCCGAGCAGTTGCGCCGTGAAGTCACTTCACCGGGTGGAACGACGATGGCGGGGTTAGAAGTGTTGCGCCGATTTGATGTGGCTGAAGCGATGAAGATGGCGGTATTGCGGGCGAAAGAGCGCGCCGGAGAAATGGGGAAGCGTGGCGGATGTTGACCGTGTGCGACGAGGATATGTATGGTAAATTATGCGAATGAGGAACGCCTGTCACGCGTGAAGTGAATAGGACCCAATTCTATCCTGCACATAATTGTCACAAAAAACCGGGCAATGATCCCGGTTTTCTTTTTCTTTTCGGTGCGGATTGTGATACCTTTAGAAAAACGATGTTAGCCCTCTATGATAAATTCTGAGTTTTGGGTGTTTTATCTTTTTCTTTTTTTGGAAATAAAGGAAAATAGGAGTGCAAAACTGTGGGTCAAACCACACGCATGTTGGTGATGCCATTGTGTGAAGCGTGATGGCGCGGGAGTCCGATGGAAAAGTTAGGTAAAAATCCGTCATTTTGCCGAAAGTTGTCCCACGCATACTTGCCAACTATCATACAGAAGTGGTAGAAAAAAATGGGGATGTGTGGAAGACGTCTGGATCAGCAGTTTGTCACTTTTCCAAACTTGATTGGTTCCATGCGGTTGGGCGGGAGCGTCACTGTCCCTGACACGCTGCGTGCGATGCATAATCGCGATTGGAACCGAAAGGGTCGCTTCCGCGGGCTGGTGAAGGGCAGCTTTCTCAACGGCCCACGCATCATGATCCTGCAACAAGTGTGGAACAGGTGGCCAGAGCGAAGGAACATTCGAAAAATGCAGTTCATCGCCGTGCGGAACCATTTACTCTAGCATTCGCTCCATATGGTGTCACCACTACCTGACTCTTCAGATGATGGTTGATGGAGTGAATGAAATGTTGCAAGTGAGACGGCTATACAGTTGGGCGATGGTGTTAATATATGCCTGCCTATTTGCTTGGACCGTCAATCACTACGGAATTGCGCTCTCCGTGGTGAGCGGAACGTCCATGCAGCCGACTTTGCACGATGGGGATCATTTGTTGATCAACAAATTCCAATTTTTATTGGAAAAGCCGACGGTTGGTGACGTCATCACCTTCCGTGATCCGTCCGACCCAGATCGGTATCTGGTGAAACGAGTGATTGGGGAGCCGGGAGACATCATTGAGATACGCGACGGCCTTTTGTACCGCAACGGGAAACGGGTGCAAGAACCGTATATCGATAGCATGATCGAAGATGGGGATTTTGGCCCGGTCAAGGTAAAGCAAGAAACCGTATTTGTCATGGGGGACAACCGTCACCGCTATGCGTCTAGAGACAGCCGGTACAGCGGCGTGGGGATGGTTCCCTATGCCTTGATTGATGGAAAAGTGGAATTGATTTTGTGGCGCCCTTCATTGGCTGTATCGCTGTAATCCCAAGCTGAAGGGAATAATTTAAAATAGGTATAAAAGTCAAAAATTGTTCACAAAAATCAAATTGCGTTCCAAATGAAATGACGCATAATAGGTAAGTGTTGTTATGCTTTTCCTAACGAATCCCTAACAAGATCGTCCTGGAGCCCAATCGGACGTTAATGTGGACGGCTCAATAAACATACAAAGTGTATCAAAATTTCTAGGAGGCATTTAGCAATGGATCTGTTAACGAAAACACGCCGCATCTCGAAAATTCTTCAAAGAAACGTAGGGCATCACTTGGTAGATTTTGATGAAGTCGCTCAAGCCTTGTGTGACATCATCGGCGCAAACACCTTCATCGTCAGCCCGGAAGGGAAAATGCTGGGTTTGGCCATCAACCATGAGGTAGAAAGCGAACGGATTACGCAATACATCAAAACCCGCGAATTCCCAACCGATTATGCTAGACTGCTGATGGAAGTAGACAAAACGATGCCGAACGTGGGTGTCGATAGCCCTTACACCGCTTACCCAACGGAAATGAGCGACTTTTTCCGCCAAGGGTACACCACTTTGGTACCCATTATCGGTGGCGGGGATCACTTGGGCACATTGGTGCTGTCCCGCCTGAACACGGAGTTTGGCGAAGATGATCTCATTCTGGGTGAATACGGCGCGACGGTCGTCGGGATGGAAATCCTGCGCGAACGTGCCGGGAAAGTGGAAGAGGAAGCACGCAGCCGTGCGGTGGTGCAATTGGCTATCAACTCCCTTTCCTTCAGTGAGTTGGAAGCAGCTGAGCACATCTTCAATGAATTGGATGGTCTGGAAGGGCTTCTGGTTGCGAGCAAAATCGCCGATCGCGTGGGTATTACCCGTTCGGTGATCGTAAACGCTCTGCGTAAATTGGAATCGGCTGGTGTCGTGGAATCCCGCTCTTTGGGGATGAAAGGTACCTATATCAAAATTCTTAACCCCAAATTGCTCCCGGCGCTGGAAAAAGCCCGTCACTAAAAGAAAGGCCCGAGCTCAATATAGAGCTTTGGGCCTTCTTTTTTGAATGAAAATTCAGGAATGTTGCGGTATAATGTGAGTAATTGCAGGGAAAGGGAAAGCGTCTTCAGGCCGTTTATATGGTCTGAAGACGAGGGGGAATCAAGCGACGGAATGAACCAAAAGAGATAGGGCGGATGGGGATCGCGATGTTGTGGATCGCGCTGTCCGTTGTGCTCGCATGTAAAAGCATTGGCGGTCCAGCCGGTCACAAAAGTCATTATTGGTGATGTTTTTTGCATCGCTTACGAAGATGGATGGACAAGCACATTTCATGCGGCGGAAGATATTCATACGTCTTTTTACACTAAAAAGAAGCGAAGGCATTGTTTGTCGATTTGTCACAAAATGGTCAATGACCTTGCGCGACACGGACAAGTTCATGCAGAGGAGTAGGCATTCCCGCCATTGTTCACATGCACGACCATTCCTTTGTTATAATGAGTACCGTGTCCATGTTCATTGTGCGGGAGTTGAATCAGATGGAGAGTATGCGGCGCTATCTCCGGTTTGTCAAGCCATACTGGAAAGAGATTGCGCTTACCATGGTGATCGGGATGATCAAGTTCGGCATCCCGTTGTTGATGCCGTTGCTTTTGAAATATGTGGTGGATGATCTGCTGCTTTCTCATTTGTCCGATCAAGACAAGTTGGAAAAACTCGCCTGGGTCATCGCCGGGGCCTTCTTTTTGTTTACCGTTGTGCGTGTGCCGGTGGAATATTATCGGCAATATTTTGCCCAGTGGACGGCGAGCAGGGTGTTGTACGACATCCGCAATCAACTGTTTGACCATATTCAAAAACTTTCATTGCGGTATTACCAAAACCAAAAAGTGGGCCAAATTATATCACGCGTGATCAATGATGTGGAGCAGACCAAAGAGTTTGTGATCACGGGAATGATGAATATCTGGCTCGATTCGGCGACCCTTTTGATCGCGATCGGGATGATGCTGTACATGGATCCCTTGATGACACTGATCTCCCTCGTCATTTTTCCGTTTTATGGGGTAGCCGTAAAGTATTTTTTCCAGAATTTGCGCCGGTTTACAAAAGAGCGTTCCCAAGCGCTGGCGGACTTGCAAGGCCATTTGCATGAGCGGCTCCAAGGCGTTTCTGTGATTCGAGCTTTTCATTTGGAAGAATACGAACAGGGGCAGTTTGAAAAAAGGAACAGGCATTTTCTCGACAAGGCGATGACGCATACGAAATGGGTGGCCAAAACGTTTGCTTCCATCAACACCTTGACGGATTTGGCACCGATTGTCGTGATCGCGCTGTCCGCTTATTTTGTGGTTCAAGGAACGATGACGATTGGTGAAATGACCGCTTTTTATGGATATATGGGGCTGATTTATAATCCGATTCGGCGCCTAGTCAATTCATCAACCACATTGACACAAGCTTTCGCCTCGATGGACCGTGTATTTGAATTCATGGATGAACCATATGAAATCACGGATCAACCGGGAGCAAAACCGATCTCCAGGGTGAAGGGGAGAATTGAGTTTCGCGGGGTGCGGTTTCGATATCACAAAGAGCAGGATTGGATCTTGGATGGGATCGATTTGACGATCGAACCAGGACAGACAGTGGCGCTTGTCGGGCCAAGTGGGGGTGGAAAATCCTCCCTCATCTCGCTCATTCCTCGGTTTTATGATACCGCTGAGGGCGAGATTCTAATTGACGGCCACAATATTCGCGATGTCACTTTAAAAAGTTTGCGGGGGCAAATAGGGTTGGTGTTGCAGGAGAACATATTGTTTAGTGGTTCCGTCGCTGAAAACATCCGCATGGGCAACATCAACGCCACGGAGGAGGAAATTCGGGCCGCCGCCCGCGCCGCCAATGCCCATGAATTTATAGAAGGGTTGCCGGAAGGGTACCAGACAGAGATTGGCGAACGAGGTGTGAAGTTGTCTGGGGGGCAAAAACAGCGGATCGCCTTGGCAAGGGTCTTTTTAAAAAATCCTGCCATACTGATTCTAGACGAAGCGACATCGGCTCTTGATTTACAATCTGAACACCTTGTGCAGGAGTCGCTCGATCGACTGGTGAAAGACCGAACAACCATCATTGTGGCTCATCGCCTCTCAACCATTACCCACGCCGACCAAATTCTGGTTGTCGATCAAGGGCGTGTGGTTGAACGAGGGACGCATGAAGAACTACTGAGAGAAAACGGCCTCTATGCCCAGCTGTTCAATGTACAGCATTTGGGAAACAAACCGGAGGAGAATGGCAATGCAGAACAGGACGTAAGCGGTTTGATGGAGGGAAAACATGCGTAAAACATTCCAGATCAATTATGAGTGGGATATTGTGCACATTCGTAGCGAAGTACGAGAAATGGCACGTGAAATGGGTTTTGATGAATTGGATCAAGCGCGCATCGTCCAATCGGTTTCGGAGCTGGCGCGCAATGTGATTCAATATGCCGACCATGGTAATATTTGGGTTGAGGCTGTAGAAGAGGAAGAGCGACGGGGAATCAAGGTGCAGGTGCAGGACGCGGGGCCCGGCATCGCCAACTTCGATGAAATCACCAAAGGGAAGAAGCAAACCTTCGGTGAGACATCGGGGTTGCAACATGTGGGCATGCTGATGGATGAAATGAAGCAGATTCCCGTAGATTCAGGCACTTGTGTGGAAGTGATCAAATGGCTGAATACATGTAAGCATTAAAATGAAAAATAGATGTATCCAGGCTGCTTTCTTTGATGGAGAGCAGCTTTTTTCACCAAATGGACTGGCTTAACTTGGATGGATATGAAAAAAATGGGTCGAAATCGGCAGTGAAGGGCGGGTTTCTCTCCCGTTTGACGGCTTCTCAAAAATTGTTCACATATATGTCAACTTTCTACCGGGAGCTTCGATTAGACTATTGAATAAGGAAGTTTGTGAAGAGAATCGCAAGAAGAAGGCAATAATACTGGTAAATATTGATTTGTTGCCTTCAACGCGTTGTTACCCACGCTTGCATCCCACTTTGCGATCAACTAAAATGATGATGGTATTAAGCATGGCTATTGACATTTCTCAAACCCAATAATTGAGAAATGGAATGTAATATCATAGGGTCGATAAGCCTATGGGGTTACATTTTTTTGTGTGTTAAAGCCAATTATATTCTGCACGAACAACATGGAGTGGTGCGCTTAAACCATTTTTGTCCGTGTGAAAACGTTTAACTTGGCTTCGAGGTTTCTTGGTGGGAAAGGAGGTCTGTATGGTGGAACGATCTGTGCCTCAGCAATCAGCTGCTGAACCGATCCTCGAATCGATCGAAGCGGCTTCAAGGGCAACTTGGCGCGACTTTGTGGAAGTGACCAAACCGGGCATCAATAAAAGCAATTTGTTTGCTACTTTTGCCGGTTATTTGCTAGCGGCGAGGTTTGCATTGTTCGACTGGAGCACGCTGGTGTTCACTCTCTTGGGCACGGCATTGGTCATAGCGGGCGGATGCGCGATCAATAACTATTACGACCGTGACATCGACCCATTAATGGAGCGTACCAAGTCTAGGCCCGTACCGGATGGAAGGCTAAAACCGAAGACGGTCCTGTGGTATGGAACCCTATTAACTGTGTTAGGGACGCTCGCGCTCGCCTTTGGAGTGAATCTCTTAAGCGCTGCCTTGGCATTGGTCGGGTTTGGGGTTTATGTATTCATCTACACCATGTGGTTGAAGCGCACAAGCACATGGAATACAGTCATTGGTGGTGTGTGCGGCTCCGTCCCTCCGATGCTAGGTTGGGTCGCAGTGACCAATTCGCTTGATTTGAATGCCTGGGCGCTCTTTTTGATTCTGTTTATGTGGCAGCCTCCGCACTTTTATGCGCTGGCGATACTAAAAGAAGATGACTATCGCCGAGCGGGCATTCCGATGCTTCCTGTTGTTAAAGGGTTGAAGGAGACCAAGAAACAGACGCTGATCTTTACGCTATTATTGATCCCATCATCCGTATTGCTCTTTGTGACCGGTGCCGGCAGTTGGTTCTATCTGATCTGTTCCCTGGTGCTGGGTGGTGTGTATGTCGCTTTGGCTGTCAAGGGGTTTTATACAGATGATCAAGTAAAATGGTCAAAGCAGATGTTTTTCTACTCCTTGATTTATTTAACAACGATTCTGTTGGTCATGATGTTGGATGTGGTCATTACAGAAGGCATCGCAATGCTGACAAAATAGAAACAGTGCTTATAAATAGCTTGATATAGATCTTTTGCACTGTGAATTCAGTGATCCGTCCCGCTGGTTACATTGGGGCGGGTCAAGTTAACAGAAAGTGAGGTTTGATCGTGGTGAGTCGACAAGGAATGTGGCGAGTATTGACAGTGCTGTTGCTCGCGACTTTGGTCCTCTCTGGATGCCAAGGCCATGACAGTTTAAACGTTTTGGACCCATCCGGTTCTGCGGGACAAAAGCAACTTGACCTCATCAAGTGGAGTTTCTTCCTCATGTGTGGGGTTTTTGCAGTGGTAATTACGATCTTTATTTATGTTCTTATCCGCTTCAGAAAACGCAAAGGCATAGATGTGATGCCGGAACAGACTCATGGTAGCAACACCCTTGAGATCATTTGGACTGTCATACCGATCATCTTGTTGGCGGTGTTGGCGGTACCAACGGTGACATACACCTTTGATTTGGCGGATATGCCTCGCGAAGATGATTCCATCAAGGTAAAAGTGACTGGCTATCAATATTGGTGGGAGTTCCAATATGAAGGAATGAACATCAAAACCGCTCAGGAATTACATATTCCTGTGGGCAAAAAAGTTCATTTGGAAATTCACGGTAAAGATGTATTGCACTCTTTCTGGGTGCCTGCACTTGGCGGTAAAATGGACGTAATTCCCGGTCGTGTTAACACGATGTGGCTGGACGCGAAAAAACCGGGAGTATACCAAGGGAAATGTGCGGAGTTGTGTGGTGCAGGACATGCTCTGATGGATTTTAAAGTCATCGCCCAAGATCAGGCTGACTTCGACAAATGGGTAGCGCAAATGCAAAAGCCTGCCGTAGCGCAAACGACATCCCAAAAAGAAGGCGAAAAAATCTTCATGCAAAACTGTTTGGGTTGCCACGCTGGCACGAACCCACGCATCATCGGCCCGGACTTGAACAAGTTTGGTACACGCACGACCATTGCTGGTATTTTGCCGCATGATGAGCAGAACTTGAAAAAATGGCTCAAAGATCCAACAAGTGTCAAACCTGGCACACTCATGCCGAAAATTGACTACTTGGAGCCGAAAGAAATGGACGCGTTGGTTGATTACCTGATGAACCGTAAGTAATTTTTTTCCTTACGGCCCTGACTGACAACAAATTATTTTGAACATCTCGTTTAAGAAGGAGGGAACACCATGGGGACGCTTATCGTGCTAATCGTCTTTGCTTTGTTCATCACGGCGATTTTAACGGGTGGCTATAACAAGGAGGCCATCGAAAAATTCAAGAAGAGCAAAGCATGGGATTGGCTCACCACGGTGGACCATAAAAAGATTGGGATAATGTATTTCATCTCGGGTTTCTTCTTCTTCCTCATCGGTGGTATCGAAGCAATCTTCATGCGGATGCAGTTGATTGTTCCGCATAACGACCTGTTTGTGGGGGATACCTTTAACCAGCTGTTGACCATGCACGGCACGACAATGATCTTCTTGGCAGCGATGCCGTTGCTTTTCGGTCTGATGAACGCCGTGATTCCGTTGCAAATCGGGGCGCGCGACGTTGCGTTTCCGTTTTTGAACGCGCTTGGTTTCTGGCTGTTTACAGCAGGGGGACTTCTTCTCAACCTGAGCTGGATCTTTGGCGGAGCGCCTGATGCCGGGTGGACGTCTTATACCACGCTCGCATTGAATGATTATAGCCCAG
The DNA here is from genome assembly GCF_004343255.1 of Laceyella sacchari. Lineage (GTDB taxonomy): Bacteria > Bacillota > Bacilli > Thermoactinomycetales > Thermoactinomycetaceae > Laceyella > Laceyella sacchari. Next base: position 46,086 of record NZ_SMDD01000005.1, read on the forward strand.
GACCTGGGATAGACTATTATGTGTTGGGCTTGCAGATTTCCGGTATCGGTACGTTGATCGGTGGTTTGAACTTCATTGTCACCGTCATCAACATGCGTGCACCGGGTATGACTTTCTTGAGAATGCCGATGTTTACATGGACTTCGTTTATTGCTTCAGCACTGATCCTGTTCGCCTTCCCGGCGCTGACGGTGGGTCTGTTGCTGTTGATGTTCGACCGGCTGTTCGGAGCCAACTTCTTTGACCACGCCATGGGCGGTAGCTCCGTGATCTGGGAGCACTTGTTCTGGATCTTCGGTCACCCGGAAGTATATATCGTGATTTTGCCGGCTTTCGGTATCATGTCGGAAGTCATCAGCACGTTCTCCAAAAAGCGTTTGTTCGGTTACACCTCCATGGTTTTCGCGACCGTGGTAATCGGCTTCTTGGGCTTCATGGTTTGGGTACACCATATGTTCACTGTGGGCTTGGGTCCATGGTCCAACTCGGTGTTCGCGGTAGCGACGATGACCATCGCCGTGCCAACCGGGATCAAGGTGTTCAACTGGCTGTTTACCATGTGGGGCGGTCAAATCCGGTTTAAGACAGCTATGCTGTTTGCCGTAGGGTTTATCCCCACCTTCGTGATGGGTGGGATGACAGGGGTCATGCTGGCGTTGCCACCTGCTGACTTCCAGTATCAAGACAGTTACTTCGTTGTTGCGCACTTCCACTACGTGCTCGTAGGTGGTACGGTCATGGGTATCTTCGCAGGTGCCTACTACTGGTGGCCGAAAATGTTCGGTAAGATGTTGAATGAAACGTTGGGTAAAATCCATTTCTGGACGTTCCTGATCGGCTTCCATCTCACCTTCTTCCCGCAACACTTCTTGGGATTGTTCGGGATGCCGCGTCGGGTGTTCACTTACCAACCAAATGTAGGTCTGGAACAGTTGAACCTGCTTAGCACCATCGGGACGATCGGTATGGTAATTGGTACGTTGGCGTTCGTTTTCAACATTGTGATCACCTTCAAGAAAGGTGCGAAAGCTCCGGCCGATCCATGGGACGGACGTACGTTGGAATGGTCGATCTCTTCACCAGCTCCAGAGTACAACTTCGCACAATTGCCATTGGTTCGTGGTTATGACGCATGGTTTATGGAGAAGCAAGCGGGCAATAAAGAAATGCCGGCGGCTGAACCACTCGGTTCGATTCATATGCCATCTCCATCTTTCATTCCGCTATTGATGTCGATCGGATTCTTTGTGGCTGGGTTTGGTTTCGTGGCCCGCGGCGACTATTCGATGGGGATTCTGGGCTTGATCATTGTGTTCATCGCTATGTTTATGCGCTCGTTTGATCAAGATCACGGCTATCATATCGAACCGCATGAAATCGAAGAAGCGAATAAGGGGGTTAAGGCATAATGGCAGCACAAACCGAAGTGAAGGCAAACCCCAATATGCCTAACCATCTGGAAACGGCAACCTTGGACGGCAAGAATAAAGTACTTGGTTTCTGGCTCTTCTTGGGAGCAGAGACCGTGTTGTTCGCCTGCTTGTTCGGGACGTATCTCGCTCTGCGCAATCAAACGCTGGGCGGACCGGACGGACAAGAGTTGTTTGACTTGAAATTGGTCGCCGCAGCAACGGCCATTCTGTTGACCAGTAGCTTGACCAGCGTGTTGGCCATGATGAAGATGAACCAGCTGAATTACAAAGCGATGCAATTGTGGTTGGGCATCACCGTGTTGCTCGGTGCTTCGTTCTTGGGTCTGGAGATTTACGAGTTTATTCACTATGTCCATGAAGGGCACACGTTTATGAGCAGCGCGTTCGGTTCTTCGTTCTATGCGCTGGTCGGCACGCACGGTGCGCACGTTACCTTCGGGATCGTTTGGATCTCCACGCTGATGATTCAAGCGGCCAAACGGGGCATCACTAAGGAGACGGCTCCCAAGCTGTTTGTCTCCAGCCTGTATTGGCACTTTATTGACGTAGTCTGGGTTTTCATTTTCAGTTTGGTATACTTGCTCGGAAAGGTGGGTTAAGCGGTGGCACAGCAACCTAACACATCCAACCATGCTGCATCGGGTAGTTCTGAGAGCGCGACAAAACACGTCTTGTCGTTTTTGCTGATGATTGCCCTGACGGTAGTAGCGTTTGCTCTTGTGATGTATGATATTGTTCCAACGAACATGATTCTGCCGCTGATCCTTGTCTTGGCTACGATTCAAGTGTTCTTGCAACTTTTCACCTTTATGCACTTGAATCAAAAAGGAACCGCGTTTTACACGATCTTTATGGTTACAGGCATTTTGATTGCGGTGGTTTCTGCTGTGGGAATCATCTTGATGTAGCGATCAAGGCCCTTCCGTCCAAAGCGGACGAGAAGGGCTTTTTGTTTTGATTGTGGCAGTCGGTGTTTTTCGTGTCACTTCGTTTATCTTGCGTGACGGGATGGAGGGACGCTTTAGTATCTGCTGCTTTACTTGTCAAAACAGCCCCTTGTGTTACGCATTCTTGATATGCGGTTGTGCGTTAGCCTAGTAATCAACCAACCTACGTCTTTGAGTAGATGCATAGGAATACTTATATCTAAAAATAATTGCAATCTGTTTTGTAATCTCGTTTATTTTGTATGATTTACCCGTTATCATAAATGGTGAATCTTATCACTTTGATCCAACAATTGAGGGATGTACACCATGTTGTCAACCTGGTTTGGTAAGAGAGAGCGAAATGACGTTTCTTTGGTTAGGAAGTTTGAATTGTCTGAAGGTCTGGGGCTGGGTGCGGTAACCGGATTGGGATACTTTGCGGCTTATTTGTCGGAAAGTGCCTACAAAGCTTATTTCGGGTTACCTTCGCTTTATGCCGACATCAGCTTGAATGCTATTGTTTTAGCGATGTCTTGCATTGTGGTGGTGGGTTTGTTGTTTTGGGTGTTCACACAACATGATCACTTGCGACGAACCGGCCAGTATTTGTTGCCGGTATTGCTACCGCTTTCCGTCGGGCTCATGTTGGGATTAAAACTAGATTTCCGAGTGGAACAATCTTTGTTGCTGATCGTTTTTTATCTGCTCTTGTTCATTCTTTTTATGGCGGCGTTGTTTATCTTGGCAGTGTACAAACAGTGGGTTTCGGCAGGGGCTTTATTCATTGTAATCATGATGACCGTCTCCAGCGCCAGCGGATATTTGGTAGCTTCCAACCAAGTGGAATATTTGGTTGTGCGCAAAGGAAACGCCACCTACGCGGTGGTGGATGTGTATAAAGAGTCGCTGGTGTTGATGCCAGTTGATCTCAAAAAACGCACCGTCAAGCCAGAGTATCTTTTTGTCGATCACAAGACGGAGCTACAAGCGGCCATGCAGTTGCAAAAGAAGAGAATCGGTCCATTGGCGCTCGAGCAATGAAAAAATACAGCGCACAGCCTGGATTTGCGCAAAATCGGCTGTCCGCTGTTTTATTTGGTTTCAGAGAAAAAACCCAAGCTTTCGATGGTTCGATATTTGCGAGACACTTGGGTGTCAACATATTGCTTCCACATCCGTTTGGCGCAGTCGGTTGAACAGATCGGCGATTCAAAGCTGATCTCCACATATCGCGCTTCAGTGCCACAGATGGAACAAGGAGCGGTCTCGACTGCAGGGACGAGCAAGTCTTCTGTTTGCAAAGATTTGATCGGTTTCAAATCATTCTCTCCTTTCCAGTATGGTGTGCAGTCATCCATAATCTGCAAAAGAGGAGAAACGTGAATATGTTCATGTTTCTACTAACTATTTTCTCATAAAATCTTGCATTTCTAAAGTCTATTTCCATCTAATTATGCTTCGCTTTTAAAAAATGGTTGTATAGAGGTTGAAATGGCAGGGGTTTACGCTGATTTTTCCATATTTGTCCTTTTGGATGAATTCCTAGAACCATCACGAGTACCTTTTTGAGATCAATTAGGATGATGAAAGATGGTTTTTAGTCATAAAAATAGAAGCAGACGGGGAAGATGTCTGGAAGTGATGAAAACGGGGTGGAAGCGGTACATGGAGAGAGCCTGACGGGAACATTGTGGTGATGATGGAACTCTCAGGATGTGGTGCTCGAGCCGTTTCACCCGGCTCGCCGCAATGATTTGAATATTTCCTCTATTGCAGCGAGCGAGTGTTGAAACCAGAGTTATCCTGACTGGGCAATGCCAAGGGGGCTCTTCAGCCGCAACAGATCCTTTTGCTTATGGATAAGCAATTCTTCCTTGATCCGCAACATCGTGATCAAAAATGACGATGGTTCCTCCAGATGGGGGCAGTGTGCTGAGTTTTCAAACCAAATTAAGTCCTTGGCAGGCGCGGATAGGTGATCGAAAAAACGCTGTTGTAATTCATGGGGAGAGAGATAGTCATATTTGCCCACGCATAAATAGACAGGGATTGCAACCGTTTGCACGTCGTCAAAGAGGTTGATGCGCATAATCTCTCGGCCGATACTGCGCATGTGCAGGCGCATCCCTTTATAATAGCGCCACCAATCGAGAAGTGTGTACTCCGTGGAAAAGAAGCCGCGTAACAAGAAACGGAAAATGCTCCCTTTTCTCACATCTCCTCCGAAGCGGGAGACCCATTTGTGGTGTGCATACAGGTCGCGTGTGCGCTTGTAAGGGGGGTACCCCAGCCGTTGCAATGCGGATATGGCCCGCCGTTTTTCCAATTGCCGCGCGTGGATCAGCACATGCTGATAGGAGATGAGTTCCCCTTTTTCCACATTGCTCAACTGGCCAATGCCGATATAGGCGTGAAGAAGCTCTGGATGTTTTTGGGCAAACAAGATCCCGAGGATGCTACCCCAAGAATGGCCAGCCAAAAAGACGCGTTTCTGGTTGAAGCGAGTCAGCAAGTATTGAATCAATTCATATATATCGTCAATATGTTGCTGAATGGTCATGTCCGCTTTTAACAGCCGTGGGGAGAATGATTTTCCCGTGCCGCGCATGTCCCAGTTCACAACCAAAAAATGTTTTTCCAGCTCTTGTTGATAATGGCGGGCAAAACCAATCTGGGCAAACCCGGGACCCCCGTGCAGAAACAACAGCAACGGATGGCTTTGATCCCGTCCGCGAACCATGATGGTTTGCTCCTGCCCACCCAGTATGATTTTTTCAATTGTAGCAACACTGCCCTCAATTTTTCTTTTCTTCAAGTCGAAAAATTGGGGGGTTCTACTTTTAAACATGAATTTCCCACCTTTTTGAGCGATTTTGCAGAAGTTTGGTTTGGGGATAAGATATTCTCTGTTTTCTACTTATTTCCTTCAAGAACTGGATAAATTTTGCCTGCTTGCCGAGAAATGTGCGAAAAGCAATAGCGCAGAGGGAGGATAATAGGAGAAAAAACGTCGCATGGTGGTGTGCGTACGCCGAACAGCGGGAAAATAAAAAGGGAACACGCCGCGGATGGCTGCGTGCGTGTCCCCAAGGGTTATTGATCTTCTGTGTTGACCATATGATGCGCTGCCATAACCAGCCGTGCCCATAGTGACTCGCGGACAGCTCCCTGAACTCCAGCTTCGTCCAATGCTTCGCTCATGCAAGCTAACCAAGCTTCTGCACGGGCGGGGGTGATAGGGAAGGGGAGGTGCCGTGCTCTAAGCATTGGATGGCCGTATTTCTCCGAATACAGGGGAGGGCCACCTAAAAACTGCGTGAGAAATAATCGCTGTTTTTCCATCACGGGTGTGATGTCCTCAGGGAAAATCGGCTTCAGCAAGGGATGTGCCTGCACTCGTGGGTAGAATGCCTCTACAATCGCGCGCACCGTTTTTGCGCCGCCGATGGCTTCGTAGGGTGTTTTCGTTTGATCCATTATGTACACCTCCTAACAGGGCGCTCCAGAGCTGGCCCTAAACCTAGATTGCATTATTTGCTAGTGTGTTTGCATCACCGCAACTCCTCTCATTGAGAGGGTTTCATCTTTTTGAAAGCCCGTTCTACAGCGCGCACGGTGAATTGGATGTCTTCTTCGCTATGGGCGGTAGTGAGGAACCAAGCTTCATATTTGGATGGGGCCAAATAGACGCCTTCTTCAAGCATCAATCGGAAAAACTGGCCGAACAGCTCACCATCAGCCCGCTTCGCGCCTTCATAATCCGTCACTTGCTCTTCGGTGAAGTAGACGGTGAACGCGCCCCCTACCCGGTTTAGGCTGATCGTGATGCCATGTTTCTTGGCCAAACGCTTAATCTCATCTGCCAAGGTTTTGCCCATTTGATCCAACCGTTCGTAAGTCCCGGGTTGTCTGAGGGTTTCAACACAGGCGATTCCGGCGGCAATGGAGAGGGGATTGCCAGCCATGGTTCCTGCTTGGTACATCGGTCCCATCGGTGAGACTTTTTCCATGATGTGCCGTTTGCCGCCATAGGCGCCGATGGGCAGGCCGCCGCCGATGATTTTGCCGAGAGCGGTCAAGTCGGGCTCGACACCGAACATGGTTTGGACGCCGCCGTAGTGGAAGCGGAAGCCAGTGATCACTTCATCATAGATCACAAGCGCGCCCGCCTCATGAGCCAGCTTGTTCACTGTTTGCAAAAAGCCAGGGTTAGGCGGAACGATGCCGAAGTTGCCAACCAAAGGTTCTACCAAAACCGCCGCGATTTCATCGCCCCAATGGTCGAGCGCTTCTTGCAAGGTGTCGATTCGATTGTACGGGACGGTAATCACTTCTTGCGCAATGCTGGCGGGAACCCCTGCACTGTCGGGTGTACCGAGTGTGGAAGGACCCGAACCGGCAGCAACCAGTACCAAGTCGGAGTGCCCGTGATAGCAACCGGCGAACTTCAGGATCTTGGTGCGGCCGGTGTAGGCGCGGGCCAAGCGGATAGTGGTCATCACCGCTTCAGTGCCACTGTTGACAAAACGAATCTGTTCCATGGTCGGGATCGCTTCACGGAGCATGGTGGCAAACCGCACTTCTTTTTCTGTAGGTGTGCCATACAATACGCCGGCAGAAGCCGTTTCGATGATGGCGGCAGTCACGACAGGATGAGCGTGACCCAAGATGATCGGACCGAATGCGGCCAAATAATCGATGTATCGGTTTCCATCCTCATCCCAGAAGTAGGGTCCTTGCGCTTTTTTCATAAAAATGGGCGTGCCGTTGCCCACAGCACGAAAAGACCGTGATGGACTGTTCACACCGCCCACGATCACATCGCACGCTTCATTATATAATTGAATAGAACGGTCGATTTTCAATAGCACTTCCTCCTTTATTCCATCTTTGTCAATTGTAACGCTGTTTTCTCGTACTGCCTAGGCTTCGAGGCGCAAGACTTGTTGTTGTCTCAACGTTTGCACCTGTGATATTCTCAGATTGGGAATATATACGCTTTTTACGGATTGTAAGAATATAACTTGGTTGTTGGAATTGGGAAGAAATGTTTGGAGGCGAAGAATGTTGTCGTTTTTTGGAGTGGGTGAAATATACCGAAATGGTTATCGGGTAGAACATGTCGTAAAATTTTTTGATGGGGAACTCGCGGTGGCTCGCAAAGACGACCAACGGTATTATTTGCAATCCGCAATGTTACAGAAGCAAGCCCCTTCACGGGCGATTCAACAATACCGCACTTTGCACCATCCGCTTGTGCTTCCGTATGAAGAAGTTTATACAGAAGAGCGCTCCATCGTATTCATTCGACCTTATGAGGCGATTCACCCGCTACGTGAAGTGATTTCTTCGCGGGAGGTTGATGAAGATCAAGTGGTCGAGTGGGGGCGTCAGCTACTTTCTTTGGAAATTGAGTTGAAGTCCAAGCCCATGCCCATGTATTTGTTGTTGGATCCGCGCAACATTGGGCTAAACGACCAGGATGAATTACGTGTACTTTTTTGCGGATTGGAACAGATTACGGCCCAATCACGCACATTGGATTGGGGCTCGTTTTTTTTCAGCCTGCTTTCGGGCCAGTACTTGGAGGAGCCGTTGGAGAAAATGCCAGCCGACTTTCCTTGTTCCAAGCCCATGTCCAAGCTGATCCAGCGTAGCTTGAAAAAACAATCGCCTGAGTCAGTGCTGTCCCAGATTGATGCGTACAAGAAAAAGCAGAAGCAGGGCGGGGGGTTCTTCGATTTCCTGTTTGGCTCGACGAAAGAGGAAACCAAACCACGGCCAAAAAAAGTGGAGGAGCAAGCTGCCAAAGAACAGCCGGTGCCAAAGCAACAGAAGGATGAGGAACCATTCTCGGTTACCGAAACGCCCGTGGCCCCTGTGGACAACAAAGAACAGCAACAGAACTATGACAGGCTGGAAGAAGAGCGCTTAGAGCAGTTGCGCTTGGAGTTTGAGCGGCGCCAAGAGGAGCTGTTGCGGAAACAGCGGGAAGAATTGGAGCGCAAACAACAGGAGCTGTTGGAAAAGCAACGCAAGGAGTTTGAGCAAAAAGAGCGGGAGCTTTTGGCCAAGCAAAAAGAAGAGTTTAAGCAGCGCATCACTGAGCCGGAAGAACAAGAGAGCTGGGAACGTGAGCAAGAAGAGAAAGAGCGGCTCGAACAAGAGAAAAAAGAACAAGAGAGACTAGAGCAAGAGCGTATCGAACAAGAGCGCCTCGAGCAGGAGAGAAAAGAGCAAGAGCGGTTGGAGGAAGAAAAGCGCAAGCGTGAAGAGGCGGAGCGCGCCCGGCAGGAGGAAGAACGCCGTGCCTGGGAGCAGCGTGAACGCGAACGGATTGAGAAAGAGCAAGAGGACCGTGTGCAAGCCGAATTGGAAAAGCTGAAGCAGGAACGGCTGGAGTGGGAGAAGAAGCGGCAGGAGTTGGAACGCAAAGAGGAGGAGCTCAAGGAGCGCTTACAAAAGGAATTTGAAGAGCTGGCGCAAAAGCTTTTGAAAAAACAAGAAGAAGAATTCCAGCGGCGCCAAGAAGAGATGCTCAAAGCCCAACGGGAACTCCTGGAGAGCAAGACCAAGGAACGGTTGGAGAAACAGCGGGAGGAGCTTGAACAGACATCCAAGCGTTACTTAATCACTCCGCAACACACCAAGCCACGCGCAAGCCTGTTTGATTTATTGCCCAAGGATCATCAGTTAAAGGGCAAGCCACAGAGCGAAGCGGAGCCAACACCGCCGGCGGAAGAGCAACCAAAACCGGTTGATCCGCAACCGCCGATAGCTGAATCCAAACAGGAAAAAGAAAAGCAAGGCACTGAGGAGAAAGCCAGCTTGCGCCAGGAGAAGTTGGAGCGGGAAAGCCAGGAGCAAGATCAGTTGGCACTGCAATTTGAAGAATATATGAAGCAGATGATGGGCGATGAGTCTTAAGCACCGCCCCGTCTCTCCCTTTTTTACCATGTGAAGGAGTGACAATGCATGATGCCGATTTTCAAATCATTGGCGAGTATCGGGATTGGGTCAGCGACCGTCGATACGCGCCTTGAATCAAAACAATTTCATCCGGGTGATACCGTCAAAGGTGAGGTGTTGGTCAAAGGGGGGCAGGCACCACAGGATATCACCACTATATATCTCTATTTGGTTGCCGATGTTTCCAAGGGTGACAAGAAGACGCAAGTGACCATTGAAAAGTACCAACTGTCCCAACCATTTACCATTCAAGCGGAAGAGCGGAAGCTGATTCCGTTCCAGATCAAGCTTCCGATGTCCACGCCGATGTCGACAGGCAATTATCCTGTCTATTTTAAAACCGGTTTGGATATAAAAATGGCCATTGATCCAACAGATTTAGATAAAATTGAAGTGTTTCCTACTCCGCTGGTGCAAAAGTTGCTCAAACAAGTGGAAGACGCAGGTTTTATCTTGTACCGGATCCACAATGAACATGATACGACGGTCAAACCGCACCCGTTTTTTCAGATGTTTCAATTCAAGCCGATGGGTCGCTACCACGGCTACGTTGATGAATTGAATATTATCTTTTTTGTCTCAGAAGTCAGCATTCATATGGAAATCGAAATGATCCGTTCAGGACGGGTACTTAACAGTTCGTTTGCGTGGGAATATCATGATCCCAATGGCACCTTGTTTATCAATGGTCAGCAAGTTGCCGATGATCCCATGTTGAAGATTCAGGAGATGTTAAACCGCAAGCCGGGCAATACCATGGCCTAAAGGCGCAGGATGCATGGCAAAAATAAATTCACTTAGAAGAGAGGGAGCTTGAGCATATGTCGTTTTTTGGTAAAGCATTAGCAAGCATCGGGGTAGGCTCCGCCAAAGTGGATACCCGCTTGGAAAAAGCCACATATCGCCAGGGGGATATCATTCGCGGGGAGGTATTCGTGCAAGGAGGACAAGCCCCGCAACTGATTGAGGATATCTATCTGTATTTGGTCATGCAGTACCAACACGAAGGGTCTGAGCATGAATACGTCATCGATGAATTCCGTCTGACGGATGCTTTTGAGATCGGTGTGCGGGAAACGCAAGTGTTGCCGTTTCAATTCCAGCTACCGTATGATGCACCGGTATCGACGGGAGGTTCTCCCATTTATGTGAAAACGGGTTTGGACATTAAAATGGCAGTGGATCCAAGTGATACGGACGGAATTGAGATTTTGCCCCACCCGCTGGTCGATACCGTGTTGCACGCGGTAGAAGAGGTGGGCTTTCGTTTGAGCAGTGTCACCTTCGCCTTTGATAAGTTTTATTCTCGCCACCCGTTTGTCCAAGAATACCGCCTTGCGCCGTTGGGGCCCTATCAAGCGGAGTTGGATGAAATCATCCTTGTCTTCTATCCGCATATGAGTGAAGTGGACGTGATTCTGTCATTGGATCGCAAAGCTGTCGACCTGATGAGTTCAATGGAAGAGGCGTTGAATTTGGATGAGCGGATCATTCGGTTCACAGTGACGCAAAAGGAAGTGGAGCATACCACTACCCAATTGCAAGCGAAAATCAAACAACTGATTGATCAGCATCTGTAAAGGAAAAAAGCCAACTTCTCACGCCGGAAGTTGGCTTTTGTACATCAGTCGGTACAATAGCCGATAGCTGAGAGAGCGGCTTAATGAAACTTTATTAAAGTAAGTTGCTTATAATGTCTTCGCAAAGAACCTTTTTTTTGGTATGCTATAGAAGGCAATGGGAAAAATGCTTTTGAAATAGACAGTAGTGGGGTATTCCATGTTGGGAATGCCTTTTTTCGTTAGTATCTATGAAAACAACAGAAGGTTATCCCAAAGCCTTCTGTTTCATGGCAGTGATTGTGAAAGGAGAGGGAGAATGCGTTCGATTGAGGCGCGTGGCCTGACAAAAGAATTTAAGGTGTATCAAAGCCGCCCGGGGCTCAAGGGGGCGTTTCGTGATCTGCTGAACAGGCAATATCGCACCATTCGCGCGGTAGATGCCATTGATTTGACGATTGAACAAGGCGAGATGGTGGCCTACATCGGTGAAAACGGAGCCGGTAAGTCGACAACGATCAAGATGTTGACTGGTATTTTGCAACCGACAGCCGGTGAATTGAAAGTGAATGGTTTTGATCCGCACCGGGAGCGGGAGAAATTTGTCAAGACGATCGGCGTGGTTTTCGGGCAACGGAGCCAGTTGTGGTGGGACATCGCTGTGCAAGAATCTTTTCGGCTGTTGAAACAAGTGTACCAAGTGCCTGACACCGACTATAAAAAACGGCTGGATCGGATGATCGAGGTGTTGGACATCGGTGGGCTTTTGGATCAACCGGTGCGTAAACTAAGTCTTGGGCAACGGATGCGGTGCGAATTGGTTGCGTCGCTGATCCACCAACCTAAGTTGTTGTTTTTGGACGAGCCGACGATTGGGTTGGATGTGCTGGTGAAAGAGAACATCCGTCGGTTTTTGCGGGAGATCAACCGTGAATTTGGTACGACTGTGCTGTTGACGACACATGACATCTCCGACATCGAAGCTCTTTGTTCCCGCGTGGTGATGTTAGATCAGGGCAAAGTAATTTATGACGGCGGTTTGCAAGAGCTGCGCCGCAATTGGGCCAAAGGGAAAAAAGTTCACTTCGAGTTGGCGCAGGAAGTGGACATGAGCGAGCTGGAAGCGAGAACGGCAGGCATGCCGATTCGCTGGGAGCGAAAAGGAGAACGGCAAGTCGTTTTGCATGTGGAACAACCTGATTTGGCAGTCTCCGACGTGTTGGCGCAAATTGTTCAGCATGTGCATATTGTCGAGATGCAGATTGAAGAAGTGTCGACGGAAGAGATTGTGCGTAAGATTTACCAGGAGGGGATGACGCTTGCTTAAAATGTATTTGGAAGTCATCCGCATCCGGTTTCTGATGATGTTGGCTTACCGCGTGAACTATTACAGCGGGATTGTCATTTACAGCATCAATATCGGCGTCTATTATTTCCTGTGGATGTCGATTTATGGGGATAAGCCATCGTTGCAGGGCCTGACTGCGGTGCAAATGGCTACCTACATCGCTGTCTCTTGGATGGCGCGGGCTTTTTATTTTAACAACTTGGATCGGGAGATTGCACAAGAAATCCGGGACGGTACGGTGGCGATCCAATTGATCCGCCCATACCACTATTTGATTGTTAAAGCGTTTCAAGGATTGGGTGAAGGCGTATTTCGTCTGCTGCTGTTCAGCGTACCAGGCATGTTGGTGGTGTCGCTTGTGTTTCCGTTGGATCTTCCCGGATTATCGTGGGATTGGTTGAGATTTGCCTGTAGCTTGTTCCTCGGATTTATCATCAATGTGGAAGTGAACTTGCTGACAGGGGTGTTGGCCTTTTTTATTTTAAACAATGAAGGGATGATTTGGGCCAAACGCATGATTGTGGATCTGTTGTCCGGATTGACGATCCCGATCGCCTTCTTCCCGGGATGGGCGCAGGCGGTGCTCAGTTACCTGCCTTTCCAAGCGATCAGCTATCTGCCCAGCATGGTGCTGGTTAAAGGCCTCTCGGGGGATGCGTTTTGGCATGCGCTCTCGGTGCAGGCGGCTTGGTGCGTCCTGTTGGCAATCCCCGTGCAACTCATTTGGCTGAGAGCGCGCAAAACCTTGATTGTGCAGGGGGGCTAATATGTTTCATCTTCGATTGTTAGTCGAGTATTTCAAACAATATATGAAGACCCGCATGTCTTATCGGGGCGATTTTTTGGTTCAATTCATTAGCAATTTTTTTCAACAAGGGCTTAATCTGGTTTTCATCCTGGTCGTGTTCCAACATACCCCAAGTTTGAAGGGGTGGAGCCAAGCTGAAGTGATTTTCATCTACGGGTATTTCCTAATCCCATGGGCGATCTTTTCTTCCTTTTTAAATCTGTGGAGTTTTAATGATCGTTATATCATCAAAGGAGAATTGGATCGGGTATTGACGAGACCGGTGCACAGCTTAGTGCAGGTCATCATGGAGACGATGTCTCCCGAATCCCTGATCGGGGTGCTGACGGGAGGCATCGTGATGGGCGTGGCCGGGTGGCATCTGGATCTGGACTGGACTTGGTATGATCCGCTGTTGTTCGTTGTATTCACGCTGGGGGGTGTGCTGATCTACGCAGGCATTTTCATTGCGCTGACCAGCATCAGCCTGTACACCGATTCTAAATCGGATATTCAACCGATTATGTTCAATATCAGCAACTACGGTCGCTATCCGACCAATATTTATCATAAAATAATTCAGTTCACTTTGACTTGGATTTTGCCGTTTGCCTTTGTCGGGTTCTATCCGGCCAGCTATCTGCTGGATCACGGTGAATGGAGAATGTACGCTATGCTTACCCCGGTGATGGGAGCCATTTATTTGGCTTTTGGCATCTTTTGCTGGAACCGCGGCATCAAGCACTACCGGGGTGCCGGGAATTAAGGCATCACAAGATGATATAGCCTGTCCAACAAGCCAACAGACCGATTGCGCTGCTGAACAAGAGATACAGTATGGCGGCCAATCGGTTTTTTGTTTGCCATAACTCCAACCATTCCACAGTGAATGTGGAAAAAGTGGTAAATCCGCCGAGAAAACCAGTGGTGAACGGATGGCTGTGCGCCAGGGCTGAGCCGAGTGATTCAGCGCCGGAAGAGCCGAGGGCGAGTCCTAGTGCGAAACAGCCGCTCACATTGATCAAAAACGTGGCCCAGGGGAAAGGGCCTCGCGAACAGTGAGCTTTGATCCATCTTCCGACAAGATGGCGGGCGACGGCGCCCATACTGCCACCGAATCCGATGCATATTGCGATTAGCATGCATTTCGTCCCTTTCCGATCTGCGCCCCCAACCACGCGCATCCAAGTCCACCGATAAGAGAGAGACTGCCATAGCCGAAAGCCACAGGGGAGGGGAGGATCAACCATTCCGCACAAAAGGTGGAAAACGTGGTGAATGAGCCGATCAGTCCGGTCGCCAATCCAAGCCGAATCCGAGGATGGAGGGGCATGCCCCGTGCATAGGTGATTAAAGCGAGAAAAAACGATCCGATCAGATTCACAGTCAATGTGCCCCATGGGAAATGAACTGCGGGAATCCATTTGGACGCGGTGAAACGCAAAGTGGTTCCGATAAAGCCGCCAATGGCTACTGCGATGATGTCGCGCATGGTGGTTCCTCCTTCACAAATCCATGCTTTTAGCATAGGGAATAGGGAGGAGCAAATCAATCCCCAGGCGGGGCTACATCCTCTGCGTCATCATTGTCACCGCCGATGTGGGTGTTTCCCTGCTGATTGACGACCTGTTCGATGATTTCACCGACACCATTTTCTTCGCCTGTTGCGGTCAGTCCGATATTCAAGGTACCGCTCAATGTTTCCACATGCAATTCATGGATTTTGTATTCGATTTTATCGATGTGAAGGGGCTTTAGCTGTTTTACTTGCTGTTGTAACGCTTCATTTTCCTTTACCAGCATTTGTAATTTATTTTCCAGCGAGTAGATCCGTTCCCAAAGCATGCGCAGGATGTGGTCGGGGTCGTATCCATGCAACCGGGGTCCCTCCTCTGTCTTCTTGTTAAAGTATATGGGGGCTGTACACCGGTTCATGCAACCTTTTGTGACAAGTGGGGGACGCAATGCATAAAATATGGGCAACTGCGGACTCATAAGTTAGGCGGGAGCAAAGGGGGAACTTGCGATGCTAAACCAACTTTCCACTAAAGGATGGAACCAATTGGCGCGCCAATTTTTGGGGGATGACTTCTTTGAAGATATCCTTTCGGCGGCGGAACGCAAGGGACCGGCAGCGGATGTGTATCATGGGAAAAATGAGGTAATTGTCGTTGTTGATTTGCCGGGGATGGATAATATTCAATCATTGGAAATGAAGGTGGAGAACGACACCTTATGGCTGTCCGGACGCTTCTCAGTCCCTTACAACGGATATCGGATGACACTGGCGGAACGGAGCCGAGGTGAATTTCAAAAATGCATTCCCTTAGGAGCCCCCGTATCCAAAAACTACACCAGTGCACGCTACCGCAGGGGGGTTTTGGAAATCCGCTTTAACAAACTTTCCGGCAAGCGAGGAACTTCCAAACTGAGAATCAAGGAGACATCCTAACATGAGACCGGTGTAAAGGGGGGAAACGCACTTGGGCACCATCAACAACATTTTTAATGTGAAGATCAACAGCGTTTCCAGCGCGGCGACGATCAATTTCGGAAGCACCATCAACATTGGGCAAGAAGCGTTAACCAAATCACTTGGGGGATCATCACCTGTAGGTGACTTCCCGCGTAACATCGATTTGGAAAAGAACGTCTATCTCGATCCTGATTTCTTTGACGGGAGCGGTGGTGGTTAATGATTAACATCTATATCCGCGCGATCAAAATTAATGCGGTGTATGATGCCGCTTCGCTCAATGTCGGTACCACTTTTAATCTGGTCAATAAGGCCGCCGGGGAGGAAGAGCAGGAAGAGGTACCGCAACCGACCCAGCCCCCAACGGAGCCTGGCACACCACCACCCTTGCCTCCCGGACCTATCGGGCCAGGCCCCCGTAACCATGATTGAAACTAAGCCGGGAAAAGGTGTATGGGGGGATGTCTCTTATCATCGCAAGAATCAACGCTTACTCGGAAACGTCCAGAATCGGAGTATAATGAAACGGAGAAGGCATGGCAGTAGGAGGATGGCATGAGTAGAAACGTGTTGTTGGTGGAAGACGAGGGGAACATCGCCCGTTTTCTCCAATTGGAGCTGGAATACGAGGGATATCGGGTAACCGTCGCGCCAACGGGCAGGAAGGCGTTGGAGTTGTGGGAAACGGACCAATGGGACATGTTGATATTGGATGTGATGTTGCCTGATTTAAGCGGCATGGAGATTTGCCGCCGCATCCGCGGGCAAAGCCAGGTGCCCATCATCATACTGACGGCGCGCGATGCGGTGCCTGACCGGGTGAGCGGTTTGGATGCTGGCGCGGATGATTATCTGACCAAACCGTTTGCCATTGAAGAGCTATTGGCGCGCATGCGAGCGATTGAACGGCGGCAATCGCAATGGAGTCAACCGCTGACCAAGCTCACACTCGATCCGTTGGTTGTTCTGTTGGAAGAACGGACGGTGACGGTGGCGGGAAAAGAGTTAAAATTGACGACGCGCGAGTTTGATCTACTCGCCTACTTGATGCAAAACAAAAACCATGTGTTGACCCGGGAAATGATTCTTGACAAAGTGTGGGGGTATTCATATACGGGCGATACCAACGTGGTGGATGTTTACATCCGCTATTTGCGCGTGAAATTGGAGCAAATGGGATGCCAAAACATCATCGAGACGGTCAGAGGGGTTGGCTATGTTATTCGCGAACATTAAAATGCCCATTCGTTGGCGTTTGTCGTTGCTGTTGACAGTGGGCTTAATCGGCATTCTCGTTTTGTTTCACATTTTCGTGTACTTTGCTCTGAAAAATTGGCTGGTTCACACCGAAGAAACCGTTCTTAAGAGCAAACTGGCTTCGATCAAGCAGGTTCACGAACAGAAAGAACTATCGGAATTACCCTATTCGGTTTGGTTGCCGTCACTGATCGAACACGGTCAGGCAGTCAGGATCATTTTCGCCGGTAAAGCCGCTGGCGTTGTGGACAAGGGGATTCCTTCTGAAGTGTTTTTGCGGGAGGGACAAGCTGCTCCCCGGCGGAGATTGGTGCAGGTGGGTTCAAAAAGTGTCCTTATTCTGACCACGCCGATTGAGCGGGATCGGGGACGCATCGAGCTGTATACCGATTTTTCCTTTGCCACCCAATATTTGCACATGGCCTTGGGCGTATTGATCACAGCATCCGTGGCTTTGCTCTTGTTTGTCTTGGTCGGTGGGTATCTGACGGTCGCACTAGCGTTTCGTCCGGTGTCAAAGATCATCCAGTCCGTGCAGACGCTAGATCCGGGGCAACCGGGCCACCGCTTGGAAATACCAGCTACAGGGGATGAGATTGCGTTGCTGTCCAAGGTATTTAACTCGCTGTTGGATCGCATCTACACCAGCATGCAGAAGCAAAATGCCTTTGTCAGCGATGTATCGCATGAGTTGCGAACCCCGATTGCCGTCATCCGCGGATATGTAGGCTTGTTGCGGCGGTGGGGGCTCAGCCGGCGGGAAGTGGCCGAAGAAGCGCTGGCGACAATGGATGAGGAACTGGATCGGGTGGAAAAGCTCACTGAGCGCTTGCTTCGGTTGGCCCGGTTTGAAGTGGATGAGCCGGCAAGCGAGATGGAAGCATTTGCGCTTACTACCGTCGTCTCTGAGCGGGTGAAGCGGTGGCGGCATGTACACCGCACCTTGACAATCGCGTATGAGGAGCCTGAGCAGCCGCTGGATGTGATCGGCTGGCGTGCCGACATGGAAGAATTGTTAGATATCTTGCTTGATAACGCCGGAAAGTACACCGGAGATGGCGGCTTAATCACCGTCTCCTGCACCAAAGAAGGGCAATGGATCGAACTTATTGTGCAGGACACAGGACAGGGAATCGCGGCAGACGAGTTGCCCCGGGTGTTTGACCGCTTTTACCGAGCGAAAAGGCACATTTCACAAACCGGCAGTGGGTTGGGATTGTCCATCGCGCAAAAGATTGTGGAGAGGGCACAAGGAAAGATGGAAGTCCAAAGCAGGTTGGGATTGGGCACCAAGGTAATTGTTCGTTTGCCTGTACAACCAGGGGTGTAAGCGCGAAGGTCCTTGTCTACAAGTGTAGCGTTGAACTTTATAGCTTTACATTTTTTCGTAATCGCTTTTTGTTTCTAATCTATTTTTAATCTGATTTTTATGATAATCTCACTTAACCCTTCTATGATGAAGATACATCATTTTAATATGAATGAAAGGGTTGAGCGAGATGAAAGTGATTGCCGAAATCCTGATCATGCTGTTAGTTGTGCCGGTTTGGGGGATTAAAGCGGTCTTCTCGCTCCAAAGTGTACAAGGGATAATCAAGTATTTTCTTTGATAAGCATTGCCTTATACGGATTTAAAGATAAAAACGGGGAATCTCCGAGTGACTGGAGTTTCCCCGTTTTTTTATGTTGGTGCCGGAGCCGGATAAACCAGCGAAACCCGCTTTTTCCAACATGTTTTCCAAAAACGAATGGATGTGGCGCCGATTTTGGTTTTCCAGCGCGTAACATGGTAGAATGGGGTCAATCATAATGGATGGTGGAGGTGTCAAGATGTTAAAGGTAGGAGATCCGGCGATTGAATTTACATTGGATGCAACCAATGGCCGAAAAGTATCTTTATCTGAGTTTCGGGGCCAAAATGTCGTGCTTTTCTTTTATCCCAAAGACAACACCCCCGGCTGCACCATGGAGGCTTGCGAATTTCGCGATAAACACGCCGCTTTTGCGGAGTTGGACACCGTTGTGTTGGGCATTAGCCGCGATTCGATCGCATCTCATGAGAAGTTCATCAAAAAACACGACTTGCCGTTTTTGTTGCTAAGCGATCCGGATGGGACGGTATGCACAGCGTATGACGTGTTGAAAGAGAAGAACATGTTCGGTAAAAAATCCATTGGTATTGTGCGGTCCACGTTTGTCATCGATCGCGAAGGCAAGCTGGCCAAAGTGGATTACAAGGTGAAAGTGGCCGGCCATGTGGAAGAAGTGTTGAATTTTGTTCGTGAACAGTTGAAGTAATCGATTCTTGTTGCCGGCGGTTTTCCTAGATTGGGAAAACCGCTTCTGATTTCATCACGATAGAAAGGTGAGTGGGATGGAGCATTACGCATATGATTTGCCTGATTATTATGATTGGACCTCAACGGGATTAGATCGGGATGTAACTTACTATGTGGATTTAGCAAAAGCAAGTGGCGGACCGGTATTGGAATTGGGGTGCGGGACGGGGAGGATCAGTTTGGCGATTGCCCGGGCAGGAATTCCTGTTGTCGGTGTAGACAATTCGCCAGCCATGCTCAACCGTGCCCGGCAGAAAGCAGAACAGATGGAGCTTGCTGACAAGATTGAGTGGATCGAAGCGGATATGACTCGCATGGAGTTGACAGGGCAGTTTCCGCTGATTATTATTCCTTATCGTTCCTTTTTGCACTTGTTAACTGTTAATGACCAAGTGGAGACGTTGAAGCGTGTTCGGCGTTATCTTACCGATGATGGCCTTTTTGCTTTTAATATTTTTGTACCCAAACTGTGGGACTTGATTGAAAAGGACAGCAAACTGTCGTATTGTGGCGCTTTTCCCGTCCCTGGAACACAAGAGTTGATCGAAGTGAACGATTACACTGAATTTGATCATTACCGTCAAACTGCCCGTGTCATCCGTTACATGGATCGTTATGACAAGGAGGGGCGGCAACTGGAACGGGTTCGCGCCCAATTTGACTTACGCTACTTGTATCCGACGGAATGCTTTCACTTGTTGACACTGTGCGGTTTTCAGATCGTGAACAGCTATGGTACGTTTCACCGCAGTGCATTTGATGAATTCAGCGAAGAATTGATTATTGAAGCAGTGAAGCGGCAGATTGGGAGGGAAGACCGACATGGATGAGCGCCGGATGGGGAAACAGAGCACTGCGGTCAGGGTCGTGTCAACGGCCAAAATCAGTAGTAAGCATCAGCAAGCATTGACCACGGAATATCCGCATGTCCGCTTCTCTTTCTTCGATCATATCGAACAAGCAGCAATGGCTTTGCCTGATGCGGAAGTGATGATTACTTACGGGGAAGACCTTGATGAAGAACGGATTGCCCAATGCCGCCAATTGCGCTGGATTCACGTGATTAGCGCTGGTCTGGAGAAGATGCCGTTTCAAGCGATCAGCGCGCGTGGGATTCGAGTGACCAACGCCAGGGGCATTCATGCTATCCCTATGTCTGAATACGCACTGGCCGTTATGTTGCAGATTACTCGGCGAACGGATCAGATGCGGGACTTGCAACGGGAGAAGCGGTGGGATCGCACCATTCGCGTGGGAGAGTTGGCGGGGCAAACGTTGCTTGTGTTGGGGGCGGGAGCGATTGGGCAAGCCATCGCTCAGAAAGCGCAAGCGTTTGCCATGACAACGATCGGAGTCAATACAGACGGTCGGGAAACGCCGTACTTTGATCGCATGGTGAGCATAAGCCAACTGCACTTGGTGCTGGGGCTTGCCGATTTTATCGTGTTGACTGTGCCCCAGACCCCGGAGACCGTCGGGTTGATCGGTCGTGAGGAATTGAGCAAGATGAAGCCGTCGGCCACCCTCATCAATCTCGCCCGCGGAGCCGTGGTGGATGAGATGGCACTACTCGACGCGTTGCGGGAGCGAACCATTGCCCAGGCTGTATTGGATGTGTTCCAGCAAGAGCCGTTACCGGCATCACATCCTTTCTGGGAGCTGGACAATGTGATTCTCACCCCCCATCTTTCCGGTCGTTCACCTCGCTACATGACCCGAGCACTGGAGGGATTCCGTCGCAATTTGGACGCCTACTTGCAGGGTGCGCAACGGTTGGAGAATGAAATCAACGCTGAGAGAGGCTACTGAGCCCATGCTATAATGGATAAGGCTTGATTGTGACAGATGACCAGGGAGAGGAGGGAGAGCGCATGAAGCCAAAACCAAAACGGGTTCCGACCAGAAAGATATTGGACATTCTGGCGCAGATGTACCCGGATGCCCACTGTGAGTTGGAATACCGCAATCCGTTTGAATTATTGATCGCCACAATCTTGTCGGCACAATCCACCGACCGGCAAGTGAACAAAGTGACGGCGGGACTTTTCGCCAAATTCCCCACCCCTGATTCGTTTCTCACCTTAACCGAAGCGGAGTTGGCGGAGCATATCCGGGGCTTGGGTTTGTTTCGTAACAAAAGTAAAAACATCTTGAAAACCTGTGAGATTTTGGTGGAGAAATACGGAGGAGAAGTGCCGCAAGACCGGGAGAAGCTAGAGGCGCTTCCCGGCGTTGGACGCAAAACGGCCAATGTCGTTCTGAGCAACGCTTTTGGTATACCAGCCTTGGCTGTCGATACCCATGTTCAGCGTGTCGCCAACCGCCTAGCCCTCGCCGACAGCGAAAATGTGCTCGAGACGGAGCGCCAGCTGATGAAACGCGTCCCCCGCGCCGAGTGGAGTGATACCCACCATCGCATCATCTGGCATGGCCGCCGCATCTGTAGCGCTAGGAGCCCCAAATGCCACCAGTGTGATCTGCATCCGTATTGTTGGTATGGCAAACAGGTGGAACCAGTGAAGAAATAGGACAAAAAGCTGACAAGAAATCTTGTCAGCTTTTTTATTCATTGCTCGCAATAGAAAGCTAGCAGTAAAACCAATCATGTGTACATCGCTTTGGCCGTGTTCCTTACACCCATTCAAATTGGGCTTGGTGCAAACGATGATAGTGGCCTTGCCGAGCCATCAATTCGTCAAACCGTCCTTCTTCGGCAATGCCGTCCGGGGTCATTACAACGATGCGGTCGGCGTGCTTGATGGTGGCGAGGCGATGGGCAATTACCAAGGTGGTGCGGCCAGTCGACAATTCGGATAGCGATTTTTGAATGGCTGCTTCTGTCTCGGTGTCTAGTGCTGAAGTTGCTTCATCCAAGATCAAGATTGGCGGATTTTTGAGAAAGATTCTGGCGATCGACAAGCGTTGCTTCTGCCCGCCCGAGAGTTTGACCCCACGCTCACCAATTACGGTGTCCATCCCTTCGGGCAATGACCGAATCCACTCATCCAATTGCGCGCGCCGGGCCGCCTCCCACACTTCCTCCTCCGAGGCATGCAGTTGGCCATAAAGAATGTTTTCCCGAATGGTGCCGGCAAATAAAAAGACGTCTTGTTGCACAATGCCAATCTGGCGCCGCAATGAGGCTAGCTTGATCTGCCGAATGTCCATACCGTCGATGGTAATCCGTCCTTGATCTACTTCATAAAATCGCGGTAGCAAACTACACAGCGTTGTTTTCCCCGCTCCGGAGGCACCGACAAAAGCCACCGTTTCCCCCGCTCGAATGGTCAAGTTGATCGATTTGAGCACAGGTTTGTCTGCTTCATAGCTGAAAGTTACATTTTCATAGCGGATGTCGCCCCGCAGTTGTGTTACTTCCACGGCATCGGGTGCGTCCGCAATGTCAGGTTCGGTTTCCAACAATTCGATATAACGTTTAAATCCAGCAATCCCTTTGGGATAACTTTCAATAACAGCGTTAATTTTTTCAATTGGCCGGAACAAGATATTGGACAGAAGCACAAATCCGACAAATTCCCCGTAGGTCAATTCGTTGCGAATTACAAACCAAGTGCCGCAAATCAAGATGAACAGTGTGACCAAACGCATGAGCATGTAACTGATTGATAAGTTCATCGCCATGATTTTATATGACAGCAATTTTGATAAGCGAAATCGCAGATTATTTACAGAGAAACGAGATCGCTCATGATCTTCATTGGCAAATGCCTGTACTACCCGCATGCCGCTCACATTGTCTTCCACCGTTGCATTAAAATCGGCAATATCGGAATACAATTGATAGACAGCCTTCGTCATCTTGCGATTAAACATAATGGTCAACCACAATAAGACAGGAATCACGAGAAAAGTGAGTACCGCCAGCTTCAAGTGAATCATAGCCATAAAAAGGAAGGCCCCCATCAAGGTCATGATGGCGATGAATACATCTTCCGGCCCATGGTGTGCCATTTCTCCGATTTCCATCAAGTCGTTGGTGAGACGGGACAGCAGATGACCCGTTTTATTGTTGTCAAAAAAGCGAAATGACAGCTTTTGAATATGATCGAATAATTTACGGCGCATATCTGTTTCGATATTGATACCCAGCATGTGACCCCAGTAAGTAACAACATACTGCAAACCCGCACTAAGCCCGTACAGGGCGAGCAAGCCCGCGCTGGCCCATAAAATCAAAGGCCAATCTCTGCTCGGTAACAAGCGGTCAATAAACTGGTTTACCACCAATGGAAAACCCAATTCCAACAGCCCGGCGAACACCGCGCAAGTGAAATCGAGCAAGAACAAGCCTTTATAGGGCTTGTAATATGAGAAAAACTTGCGAAGCATATCCTTCCTCCTTTATTGCAGGTTTATTTCGACTAAGACATCTCGGCAACATCGTTGACAGCGTACTTTCTAATAGTAACGGAAAAAAAAGAAATGCAAAATAAGGCATGTATTCTGTCGTACTTAAGAATTGTGCCAGTAGTCAAGGAGAACCAGACGAAGCGGGCGTTGTTGTATTGATATTGCTTCAGTAAATAACACGCATTTATCCAGCAAACACTATGGGATGAGTGGATGAATGGTGTGAAAGCGCAGAGAACGACGCGCACAAATTTTTTTGAAAACATAACATTGTTGTGTTTGTTTGATTGGTGAATATGAATTCTTTGTAAATCAAAGGTTGTTATCAGGTGTATTAGCATAATTTTGTGTAACAATGTTTTATTTCTGTGAGAGCGGGTATATCATGGGTGTGAAGATCACTCGAATATGAGGAGGGTTTTATCTTGCATGGCAAATGGCTAAAGGTATTGGTCCATGCGAGCACCTGGTTTGCGCCAGTGTTGTGTCCAATCATTGTATATCTCATTTCTAGCGATCGCGATGTTAAGCGGATTTCATTGCAGGCGCTCGTATTTCATGTGATTATGGCCGGTTTGATTTGGCTGTCCAGCCTTTTGTCGTGGCTGTTGATCGGCATTCCGTTCTTAATCGTGTTCGCACTGATGGCCTTCTTCTGCCCGATCAAAGGAATTTTGCGGGCGCTGAATGAGAAGGAGTACCATTACCCCTTTACGCGTTGGGCGATTAAATGATTTGATTTGAAGCGTATATGGCCAGTGTGATAATCAAGGTTTGTTTTTTAAAAGCCCCTGACCGTTTTGCCCTTTTCATCAATGTATAGAAAAGGGCTTTTTTTGTGTGTTTGTAAAGCAAAAGTTCAGCTTTGCCGCCCCCTCTTTTGTGGGAAAATAAGGAGGAGATGGAGGGGATCGCTTTAACGGAAGGGGGCATCTGGTCATGGCGCAGAGGCATCTCGGTGAACATCCCATTGTTTTTTTTGATGGGGAATGCAATTTTTGCAATGGCCGGATTAACTGGATCATAAAAAAGGATCGGGAGGGGTTGTTCCGGTTCGCTACGTTGCAGTCAACTTTTGCTGAAGAGGCGTTTCGTCAGTCGCCGCTCGGTCCCGTTTCTCTTGATACGATGGTCTTATATGAAGGAGGCAAGTGGTATACTGGGTCAACGGCAGTGTTGCGCATCTGCCGCCGGTTGCCAGGGGGATGGAAGTGGCTCTCACTGCTCTTATTTATTCCTCGTCCGCTCAGAGACTTAGGTTATCGCTGGTTTGCGGCCAACCGTTATCGGCTGTTTGGCAAAGGCGAAACATGCATGATACCAACCCCGGAAGTGCGGGCGCGGTTTTTGGGGTTGGGGAATGGGCAGGAAAGAGTGACTGAATGAACACAATGGACGAAGCGTTGGCTATGTTGGCGGGCAAGCATGCCGAACAAGTCCAAAAGCATGCTGGGAGTGTTATGTCCCTGCATGCTTTTTTTGTGGCGTGATATCTGCTTGTTCAGCATGGCGCAGGGGGGAGTAACGCGGACGCCCGCTTTGGGATGAAAAATGCTCTCCATCTTGTCATATACTTTTCGATAAAGATTCATTTAAAACTGATAAAATGAATGGTGTTATTTGAAATGTGGATAGAAGAGGTGGAACGGGATGAAGAAAAAAATCATTTTTACGGGCGGGGGCACGGCGGGCCATGTGACGGTCAACTTGGCATTGATTCCTAAGTTTGCCCAAGATGGTTGGGAGATCAAATATATCGGTTCGGAAAATGGGATTGAGAAACAATTGGTGGCACGGCTGGATCGCGTTCCCTATGCCGGCATTTCTACGGGGAAATTGCGCCGCTATTTTGACTGGAATAACTTTAAAGACCCATTTCGCGTGATTAAAGGAATTTTTCAAGCATATAGCCTCATCAAACGGGAAAAGCCCAACATCCTTTTTTCCAAAGGTGGTTTCGTCTCCGTACCTGTGGTGTTAGCTGCGTGGTTGAATCGAGTACCTGTGATTATTCACGAATCAGATATCACACCGGGGTTGGCCAATAAGATTGCTATGCCGTTTGCAACCCGGATTTGTACGACTTTTCCGGAGACGGCCAAAGGGTTGGACCCGAAAAAAACGGTTTATGTGGGCGCCATCATTCGGGATGAATTGAAACGGGGGAGCCGGGAGCGGGGATTGACCCTCTGCGGATTCCAAGCGGATAAGCCGGTGTTATTGATTATGGGAGGAAGCTTGGGATCGCAAAAGATCAACCAAGTGGTACGGCAAAACCTCGACAGTCTGATGCGTTATTTCCAAATCGTGCACCTGTGCGGCAAAGGCCAAGTGGATGAATCATTGATCCGCCCCGGATATAAGCAATTTGAATATGTCAATGAGGAATTGGCCGATGTGATGGCGATGGCGGATATGGTAATTTCTCGTGCAGGCTCTAATTCCATTTTTGAATTTTTGTACTTGAGAAAGCCCATGTTGCTCATCCCACTTTCCAGAGCTGCCAGCCGTGGGGATCAGATTTTGAATGCGGAGTCGTTCCGTAAAATGGGTTACTGTGATGTGTTGCAGGAGGAAGAGCTCACCACCAAAACATTCCTGCAAAAAGTACAAGAGGTCTTTAACAACCGTGACCGGTATATTGCCGAGATGTCCAAAAGTAATTCCGATGAAACGATGAAGCAAGTGATTGATATGATTAAGCAACTGGCCAAATAAAAACGACTGAAGAGTGAAAAGAAGCAGCCCGGTAGATGTCGGGCTGCTTCTTTTTTACGGGTTTTCGCCCCGTGATTGCACCTGTTCTTGAGTCTCTTTTGCCGAAGAGCGTTTGAAGGCGCCGTCGATGATGCCCCCAGCGTACAATGATGCGGCTCCGATCAGGAGATGAAGGGTATCCATCCCCGCAGCGGATGGAAGTACGCCTAACAGATTGTCTGTGAACAACCCCCAGATGGCCGCCAACAGATACAGGCCGCCCAATCCCAGAGAGGTCCAGCGTCGCGCTTGTTCTTGCTGGCTCACAGCTAAAAATACGCCCCCGCTGATCAAGTGAATCAAATTGTGTGAGAGGGTCGGGTGGAACAAGTCATGCCATGCCCCGGTGTCAGGGATCACCAAGCCTCCCACTCCCATGGCTAACAATACACCGCCGATGGTTTGCATCCAACGTTTCATTATGGATTCCTCCTCCTTTGCGCAACATGGTACATGTATATGTCCCTTAAGTAGACAAGATCACTGCCAAAGAGGGAGAAAATTTTCCAACTTAAATTAGGGGATGTTAGAAGGAGAACATGCTGATTATAAAGAAGAGATTCAAGATGGCTATCTAGGGTGTTTCTGGCAAATCATGTTGTGCGGGGAAGAAGCGGTGGAAAAATCGTTTCTCGAAGAACGACGATGCATAAGTGAAGCGAATGAGAAATGGTTTTGAGACGCTGGCCTATTCATTAGACATTCCTTAGCTCACATGGATCGCTTCATTGACAAACCGGCCCTGCAAGCCGTAGACTAATTATATCTATTATTAATTAATAATCGTTATCTAAACGGCGGAGAAGCGAGGTGTATACAAATGAGCAACAACCGCCTGGCTGAAGCTGTGGAGCTGTTGAAAGGCATTGGCGTACGGATGACTCCCCAGCGGTATGCTATTTTAAGCTTTCTTTATTCGACGATGAATCATCCCACCGCAGATGAGATATACAAGTCGTTGGAAGGTAATTTCCCCAATATGAGTGTAGCGACTGTGTACAATAATTTGCGTGTGTTCAAAGAGGCCGGACTGGTGCGGGAATTAACCTATGGCGATGCCTCCAGCCGCTTTGATGCCAATATGATGGATCATTATCATGTGATCTGCCGGGAATGCGGCAAAATCACCGACTTTGACCATCCGCCGTTGTTCCAAATGGAGGAACGAGCTGCCGAATCGACTGGATACCAAGTTGAATCGCATCGTATGGAAATATATGGGTTGTGCCCTGATTGCCAATCCCACCGTACGCAATGAAAGGCACCCTGCACAGGAAGCAGGGTGCCTTTCATTTGTTTGCTGACTGTGATAAGGCAAGTGGTTTTGTCTCTTGCGAGGTGGGCTTCCGTCCTTTGAGGTACAGTTGCCCTCCGCTACCTTTTACGGCGAGATCGCCTGTGTGCAACCAACCAGCGCTCATGCCCGGATGTTTGACCAGGAGTTCGCCATCGGGAGAGATACGCGTTTCCACTTGCGGCAACAATTGATATGAATCTGGATCAGATTGGTAGCTGTATTGACAAGCGATAGGACAACCGGTTTCCGCGATGCCGTACAGAGATGCCAACGGGACTCCTAAGTGGCCGAAAAATTCATGTAAGGCGGGAGCCAGCTGATCGCCGCTGATGACCAAACGCAAGCGGCTACCCAATTGCTTGTGCAAAGACGAGAATGAAAGCAAATGGGCCCAAGCGTAACCAAAGCGCCATCGGCTGGGAATAGGGGTGTCCCGACCCGCGCGGCGGTACTGATGGTATTTGGTGGCTAGACGCATGGCGTGGTTAAACGCCAATTTGCGCCAAAGTGCTCCTTGGATGTGCTCCCACAGCTGTTGTTTCATCTGTGTAATGGTCCTAGAGTCGGTGACGAGAAGCGTTGGTTTATGTTGTTGCAATTGCTCAATAATCGGCTTGCCATCCGCAATCGTGACTGTGGCGCCATGGCCAAGTGCCAATAGATATCCCGTCAGTCGGGCATGCAACACGGCGAAAGAGGAGTGAACCAACAACTCATCTTGTTGTTGCTGGGGATGCAGATAAGCCATGCCGTCCAAACTGTACAAAAGTTGCGCATGAGTCAGTATGATGGTTTGGGTTTCGCCGTTTGCGTCATCCACAAGCTGGATCGTAGCCGGATCGGAGGGCTGGACGGCGGGATATGCCCAGTCCAATTCTTCCAAGGCGATGGTTTGTCCGAGTTGGATGAGCGTGTCAAACCGCAGGGCTTTTTGTAAAGTGGGCGGGTTTTCGGTCAACTGGATGATATGGCGGACGTTTTGTGGTGGATGGGTCAAGCCTTTGGGTGCATGGGTTGAGCCGATGATAACTACCTCCGCCTCGGTTTGTTCAAGCCACTCGTTCCATTCTTGCTCATTGGCATCTGGGGGCAGAGGTACAGTGATGCCGCCTAGGCTCATGATGGCAAAATCGCACAAGATCCAACGGGGATGGTTTTCGGCGATGAGTGCTACTTTTGTTCCTTGTCTGACACCGAGGCGCTCCAATCCAAACGCGATGTCCCGCACCGTGTTCCAACATTTTTGATAAGTGAGCGCTTGGCCGTGATGGCGAAGCGCGGTCTGATCGGGGTGTTGCTTCACCGCTAGGGCCAACATTTCCACCAGGTTGTGGGGTTTCAACACAAAGAGGCCCCTCCTTTCGGACTTGGCAAGAATTAACTTAATTATAGTCATTTGACGGACAAAACAGAAGAGTGCGAATGCGCTGTCGGGAACATGGCGTGCATGGTCAAAAGGAAAGCCTTCCCTTATATGCGGAAGGCTGAGCTTGTCGACAATGCGGGGCCGATGTTTGATTTTGCGCACAGTGGGCAAGAGCTCCGCTTGCTCCAAACTCCTGGTTCATGGGTTTGCCCAAAATAAGTTTCTTTGGCGTTTGACTATAGGGGTGTTTGATAAAAAAGGCCAGCCGCTCCAAAATCCTTTTCTCATTCGCTTCACGCGGTGCTAAGCGTTCTTTGAGAAAAGGGTTTTCCTCCGCTTCTTTCTCATCAACTTAATTTAAGACATACTGGTAACACCCGTGGTTAAGGTTTGTCTGCGGGAGCTGGTGCATCTTTGGGGTCCATGGACAACACCGCTTTGCAATGCATGCATTGGTCGCGTTTTCCTAGCATTTTGGTATGGCGGTCGCACACGGGACATACGACCTGCGCCGCTTGGGTGGACAAGATGCCAATCCAAAAGTAGATTCCCACGCTCGCCAATACAAACAAGATACCTAAGATGAAGAATAAGGCCATAAGCTTTGGAAACGCAAACCCGATATACATAACCCCGATTCCCACAAAAATCAGGAGCAGGGCGAAAGTGCGGATTTTGTTCAGTTTACCCGACAGGAGCATGATAAAATTCCTCCGTGAACCGTAATTTGTTCAATCAGAATGATTTTATCATGATTTGATTTTTAACTGCAATGTAAAGAGAGACAGCAAAGGCGATCATCCCAGGTTCCATTTCGCCGCTTGATTAAAGAGGGGATGATCGCCGGACGTCCTCAGTTTGGTCTGCGTTGTCGGTGTATACGGGGTCGTGGCCGATATTTGTGTGCCCTTGACGATGGACCTGACTTCGGTGCGAAGGGACTAAATACGGTTCCGGAGAAGGTGAGCGGCAGGATGAGATCGACTTGCTCAATGAAGTCGGAGTGAAGGGTGGCAGTGACAAGATAGACGGCTTCTTTATGCGATTCTGAGATTTGATCGACAAAGTGAAGGGGGACGGATGTGATGACTGGGTCAGTGGAACCATTGCTGAAAGTTTCGAGCCACCGAATTAATTCTTGCTTGGTTTGGTCGTTTTCGCTGGAACGGTAAATCGCTGTTTCCAAGGAAAATGATTGCCCTTCCTCGGCATGTAAGAGAAAAGTGCCCTTCAGCTCTACGGTCTCTCCGCCTTTCAATTCATTAAAGGAAAGCCGGGTCAATTCAGCTTCTGTGTCTGTCGTGATAGCCCTGAGAACGACATCCTTGCTATGGGTGTGCTGAGTGATGGATTGGAAGTCGCGCACGTAAACGGACATGTTCGCACCTCCTGTTTTTTTTCAGGATATTCAATCGGGTTCTCTGTGGCTCTCGGGCAAAAACGCAGATTTGTAAAATGGGTTTGTTGGTATTTGGAGTGGAGAAATATTTTTTATAAAAAAGTGTTGACGGATGAATAATAAGATGATAATATCTTATTTGTCGCCGCGATGAGCGGTGCAAAATGATATGAAGTGTTCCTTGAAAACTAAAGAGTGACAACGTGACCTGTCAATTCATTGAGCATAGACTCAAACCTCAGTTTCACACGTTGGTGTGAAACCTTT
>NZ_SMDD01000006.1 GCF_004343255.1 Laceyella sacchari
TAGGAAGCTCCAGACATGGCCCGTTGGTGAAGCGGTTTAACACACTAGCCTTTCACGCTAGCATGCAGGGGTTCGAATCCCCTACGGGTCACCATATGTGGACGCTTAGCTCAGCTGGGAGAGCATCTGCCTTACAAGCAGAGGGTCGGCGGTTCGATCCCGTCAGCGTCCACCAAGAATGTTTTTCTTTGCGGAGCTGTGGTGTAGAGGCCTAACATGCCTGCCTGTCACGCAGGAGATCGCGGGTTCGAATCCCGTCAGCTCCGCCAGTTATTTGAGCCATTAGCTCAGTTGGTAGAGCACCTGACTTTTAATCAGGGTGTCGAAGGTTCGAGTCCTTCATGGCTCACTTGTTATATGCGGAAGTGGCTCAGGGGTAGAGCATCGCCTTGCCAAGGCGAGGGTCGCGGGTTCGAATCCCGTCTTCCGCTCCAAACTTTATTAAGAAAAACCTCCAGATAACTGGAGGTTTTTTTATTTTTACGGCTTTTTTCCAAAGACACTTTTCTAATTGTAGAGGACAGCTTAATTTTCTTTGCAAGCTTCTATTTTTGCATACACGGTGGGGCATAATATGAGTGTGAATCAATGGTGAATGGCGACAGCAAGATGGCAAATGAGGTGTTTGGATGGTAAACAGAATATGGCTTGGGTTTGCCCTATCTTCAGATCTCATTGTGTTGTGGCGTTAGTTGGCAACTTGTCTGTTCATTCGATTTACTTGGATATATCCTGTACCTTGGCTAAGATGTCAGTAGACTGAGGCATAATATTTTTTGGGTTATTTTTCATTGATATGGACCTTTTCATGGTTTGCCAGAGTGGTATCGCGTCTAGATGTTGTACAATTAGTTGGTAAATGGTGGTTTAATATGCTATAAAAAGCAACTTAGCATAGACATTTAAAGTTTTATGTAAGATTGAAACATTTTTGAGAAACTAAGGACTGAGCCTTTTTACATAAGGTTGTAAATAGGGTGAAATTTCCTGATTGAATATACTATAAAATGAATAATTATTACAATATTGTTTGTTATAACTAAAATATTTTTGTTAGTAAACTATTCTCTGTGATACAATGGTATCACCTAGTCTGTATAGAAAAGGGGATATAGCAATGGAAAAAAAGCCGATTTCAATTATTGGGATGCCAATGGACTTAGGACAGGGACGTCGTGGTGTGGACATGGGTCCGAGTGCCATCCGCTATGCTTCCGCGCAGTCCTTGTTGGAGGAATTGGGTTATGAAGTGGAAGATATCGGGGATATTTCTGTTCCCAGCCCTGAGTCAATTCAAATCGGAAACCCCAAATTAAAATATTTGACTGAAATTAAGGACGTATGTGAAAAGTTATCAGAGACGGTTTCTAGTGTTGTGGAAAGAAAGCGTTTTCCTTTGGTGTTTGGCGGTGACCACAGCATGGCGATCGGAACCATTGCAGGGGTGGCGAAACATTACAACAACATGGGTTTGATTTGGTTTGACGCCCATGGAGATTTGAATACCGGGAAAACGTCTCCTTCAGGAAATATCCATGGCATGTCCTTGGCAGTTAGCTTAGGGATTGGTGATCCCGATTTGGTGAACATCAGTGGATATGCGCCCAAAGTGCGGCCGGAGAACACCGTGATCATCGGTGCGCGGGAGCTGGACCCTGGCGAGAAGGAATTGATCGCTCAGTTGGGAATCAAAGTGTTTACGATGCATGAAATCGATCGGCTAGGCATGGCGCGGGTGATGGATGAAGCGATTGGTATCGTCTCTCATGATACGGATGGCGTTCATCTCAGCTTGGATTTGGATGGCTTGGATCCGAAAGATGCACCTGGTGTGGGCACCCCTGTACCTGGAGGCATCACATACCGTGAGAGCCATTTGGCGATGGAGATGCTGGCGGAAGCGGGGATTCTTACGTCAGCGGAGTTTGTTGAAGTAAACCCGATTCTGGATCGCGAAAACCAGACGGCGAAAGTAGCGGTGGCGCTGATGGGTTCGGTTTTCGGACAAAAAGTGCTATAAGTGGTTATTTGATACAGTCAAAACGCAACCTCATGGCAGGTTGTGTTTTTTTGTGGCTTTTGCGCAATGGATTTTTATGCGCTTAAAAAGTTCTTTTATTCTTATTATTCGTGTAATATCATGTTATTTTGGAATCATGTATGTAGGCCTAATTCATGTTGTCTCTAGGGGGTTTGTGATAAATAGGCCAGCGGCTCAAAACCTTTTTCTCATTCGCTTCACGCATGGCGAGGCGCTCCTCGGGGAAATGGTTTTCCGTGACCCCACCAACTTGCTTTGCCAGACACATCCTAGACAGAGTGAATGCTAAGGCGTTTACATGAGAGCTTGGTGGAAGAAACCATTGATTATGGAAATGGGCACCATTTTTATAGACATTCCTTTTTTCGGTCTTTTCCCCCATAATGA
Source organism: Laceyella sacchari (assembly GCF_004343255.1). Classification (GTDB taxonomy): domain Bacteria; phylum Bacillota; class Bacilli; order Thermoactinomycetales; family Thermoactinomycetaceae; genus Laceyella; species Laceyella sacchari. Next base: position 2,429 of record NZ_SMDD01000006.1, read on the forward strand.
AAGAGGGTAAAAACAGCACTCGATGTAGCATAATACACAAGAGATGGACGTGATGGAGGGTTGGAATGCAGATAGAGGGTGTAACGAGTTATCTCAATGATATTGTAGATATATTAATTGTCAGTTATATCATTTACCACCTATTGATGTTGCTTAGGGGAACCAGAGCAGTTCAACTATTAAAAGGAATCAGTGTCCTATTATTAATCTGGTTGATGAGCAACCTGTTCCATTTGGCCACGTTGCAATGGCTGATTGAGAACCTGTTTTCTGTTGGGGTGATCGCAGTGATGATCATCTTTCAGCCGGAGTTGCGCCGTGCTTTGGAACAGTTGGGCCGGGGTGGCATTTTTGGCCGCACCAGCCAGATTGAAGATCAGATGGCAGCGATGGTGGTGGGTGAAGTCTCCCGTGCTGTTTCTTTTTTATCCAAGCGGAAAATTGGCGGGCTCATTGCCATTGAACGGCAGACCGGCTTAAGTGATTATATAGAAACCGGCACGGTAATCGAGGCAAAATTGAGTTCGGAACTGCTAAAAAATATCTTTTTTCCCAACACGCCCTTGCATGATGGAGCGGTGGTGATTCGTCATGATCGGCTTATGGCTGCGGGATGTTATTTGCCATTATCTGAAAATCCTTTCATCAGCAAAGAGCTTGGTACCCGCCACCGCGCAGGGATCGGTTTGAGCGAAATTTCTGATGCGGTGATGGTGATTGTCTCTGAGGAAACGGGGCAAATTTCATTGGCGCTAATGGGGCAATTGGAAAGGGACATCAGTGAAGAACAGCTAGTATCCCGTTTATATGAAGAACTGAAACCGCCTGAGAAAAGTCCGGTCTTTTGGTTGCGCAGGGAGAAGGAGGCAAAGCGGCATGAATAACTGGGTACAAAATGATATGCTGTTGCGCGTGGTTTCAGTAGCCTTGGCTATCATGCTGTGGGGGTCTGTTACCGATGCGACCTTCACCGCCCCTACAGATGGAGACCGCACGCAGATTCGGGATATTTCAGTTGCCGTGAAATATGACAAAAACCGTTATGAATTGGTAGAGCAGCCGCAAAAAGTAATGCTGACTTTGTATGGCAAAGATGCTCAGCTGGAGCGCTTCCCTAGTACATACCAAGTGTTTGTTGATGCGAGAAATGTGGGAGCAGGAACACATTCGTTGCCGGTGCAGGTGGAGGGGTTACCCAAGGGGATGACCAAACAGGTGGAGCCGAAAGAAATAAAAGTTCATCTGGAAGAAAAAGTACAAAAAGAGATGATAGTGCGGGCGGAGTTTGTTGGTGATGTGCCAGATGGGTTCAAAGTGAGCCAACCGATTATCAACCCTTCCAAAGTATTGGTTCGTGGATCGGAGTCTACTCTCGAACGAGTCACATCGGTAAAAGTCATGATTCATTTGAACAAACAGGAGCAATCATTTGACAAACAGTTACAGGTTCAGGCTTACGGTGAATCAGGCGTGTTACGACAGGTGGATGTGAATCCCGAAACGGTTCATGTACAAGTGCCGATCAATATCCCCAATAAAGAAGTACCGCTGCAAGTGGGAGTGGAAAAGGGACCGCCGCCGGGTTATGCGGTGGAGGAAATTACCACCAACGTGAACAAAGTGACAGTATATGGTCCGGAAGATTACCTGGAAGACTTGCAGGTTTATAGCGGGCCTAAGCTGGATTTGAGCAATGTGAAACGGGATCAGACGATTCTTGCACCCATTCCTGTTCAGGAGGGTGCCATAAAAGTGGAACCCAAACAGGTAGAAATCTATGTTAAAATGGTTCGTGCTGAGACTAAAACATTTAAAGAGATTCCCATAGAGCTGACCGGTCTCAGAGAAGGGGCCACAGCGGAAATCATCTCACCGGCGGGTGGTAAACTGAACGTCACCCTTTCCGGATCGCCTGCACAACTGGCAAAATTGAATCATACAGACATAAAAACGCTGGTCGATGTATCCAATTTACCTGTAGGGACTCATGAAGTGCCGATCCAATTCATATTGCCTTCATATGTCGAGGTGGTTGGGCAACCAGAACCAAAAGCAAAAATCAAAATTGCTGAATAAGGGTTTGGTTTGTTAACGAGGAGGAGAAAACATGGGTAAATATTTTGGAACCGATGGGGTTAGGGGAGTAGCCAATCAACAGTTGACTCCGGAATTGGCTTTCCGCCTGGGACGTTGTGGTGCCTATGTGTTGACAAAAGGAAAACAGCGTCCCAAGATCGTCATCGGTCGTGACACTCGCCTATCGGGCGAAATGCTGGAAGCATCCCTGATGGCTGGCATGCTGTCGATGGGTTGCGACGTCGTCCGTTTGGGAGTGGTGAGCACCCCGGGCGTGGCGTTTCTCACGCGTCATCTGGAGGCGGATGCTGGTGTGATGATTTCCGCTTCCCATAATCCGTTTGAAGATAACGGCATCAAATTTTTTGGTGCGGATGGTTATAAATTGCTGGATGAAGTCGAAGCCGAAATCGAGCAATTGTTGGACGCAAAAGAGGATGAGTTACCGCGTCCAGCAGGCGACCAAATCGGGCGTATTACGGATGACCGCGATGCGGTGAAGGCGTATTTGGAGCACTTGAAGTCGACCATCGACACGGATTTGTGTGGTATGCACATTGTGGTGGACTGTGCGAATGGCGCGGCTTATGAATTGGCGCCCCATCTTTTGCGTGATTTGGGAGCTGATGTGACGGCGATGAGTGTCCATCCGGACGGGACCAACATCAATGTGGACTGCGGTTCGACCCATCCAGAACGGTTGCGCCAAGAGGTATTGAACAAACAAGCGCATCTTGGCTTGGCGTTTGACGGTGATGCTGACCGCCTCATTGCTGTGGATGAAAAAGGCAACCTGATCGATGGGGACATGATTATGTCCATCTGCGCCGGGTATATGAAAGAAAAAGGCGAGTTAAACGGAAATACCGTTGTCACCACCGTCATGAGCAATATCGGCTTTTTTAAAGCCATGGATGAATTAGGTATTAAAACCGAGCGCACAAAAGTGGGAGACCGTTATGTGATGGAGAAGATGCGAGAGGGCGGATACAACCTGGGTGGGGAACAATCCGGCCACATCATTTTCCTGGATCACAACACCACGGGTGACGGGATGTTGACAGCAGTCCAATTGTTGCGCGTGGTGAAGGATAAAGCCCAAACCCTCAGTGATTTGGCTCGTGTTATGAAGCAATATCCGCAAGTGTTGGTCAATGTGCGCGTGCATTCCAAAGAGGGTTGGGAGCAAAACGAAGCGATTCAACACAGCATTCGCGAAGTGGAAAAGCAACTGGGCAACGATGGCCGCGTATTGGTGCGTGCATCAGGAACGGAACCGCTGATCCGTGTGATGGCGGAAGGCCCAGATGAACAAATTGTGAAAAATCATGTAGAGAAAATAGCTGATGTCGTTAGGAATCAGCTGGGTTCGTAAGATAAATGTATGATTAGGCGGCATTTTGACGGAAATGCCGCCCTTTACATTTTGCTTCTTTTGGAATAACATGAATACATCCCTTTGTTTTTATGTTTAATGCATGAACATAGAAACAAGGGCCTTTGATTTTATGTTGTCAAGCGCCAGGACTGTGGCATGGACGTAGCGCCGCAGTTGACGAGGTGGAGGCATATCGAATTTTCGGCGGATACCTCCCGGCTTCGCATCAGAGCCGCGGAACCGAGGGACAAACCAATGGGGTGACTCATTGTACAAAACTCTCGGTATGATGCGTGAATGGACTTAGGGAACAATAAATAGAGAATCATTGCAACACCATCAAACCATTCTTTTAGGGGGTACAATTTAATATGTGCGGAATCGTGGGTTACATTGGTGAAAAGCAGGCTCAGTCCATTTTGCTGGAAGGACTCAGCAAGCTTGAGTACCGTGGGTATGACTCTGCAGGGTTGGCCGTATACAATGGCGAGACGATCAAGGTCAATAAAGCCAAAGGCCGCCTCGCCAATCTGGAAGAGCGGTTGGCTGTTGAATCCCTGCCAGGCGTGCTGGGGATCGGACACACACGTTGGGCAACCCATGGAAAGCCATCTGATGAGAACTCGCATCCTCATGTGGACATGGCGGGACGGTTTGCCATTGTTCATAACGGGATTATCGAGAATTACATCGAGCTGAAAGAAGAGCTGATGGCAAAAGGGCATGTTTTCACCTCTGAAACGGACACCGAGGTCGTGGCAAAGCTTTTGGCCGAGCTGTGGGACGGTGACCTTGTCTCCACTGTGCAAAAAGCAGTTGCCCGTTTGGAAGGGGCCTACGCACTTGGCGTAATCAGCGAGTATGAGCCAGATAAGCTGGTTGCGGTTCGCTATGCAAGCCCGCTGGTTGTGGGAGTAGGCGACGGAGAGAATTTCATCGCTTCGGACATTCCGGCGATTTTAAAGCACACCCGTGATGTGTACATCTTGGAAGATGGCGAAATGGCCATCTTGAAACCGGATAGCGTGACATTGATGCGCGTCGATGGCACGCCGGTTGAGCGGGAAACGATGAAAGTGAACTGGGATATCGCCACGGCGGAAAAAGGCGGCTATGACCACTTCATGATGAAAGAGATCCATGAGCAACCCAAAGCGATTCGCGATACGTTGAGTGGACGGGTAAAAGACGGAGTGGTGGATCTGTCGCAAGAGATCGGCTTGACGAAGGAGCAGATCAAAGACATTGAGAAAATCCACTTTGTCGCTTGTGGTACGGCTTACCATGCGGGATTGGTCGGCAAGACGGTATTGGAAGAATTGGCCCGCATTCCGGTTGAATGTGATGTAGCGTCTGAGTACCGCTACCGTAACCCGATTATCACGGATAAAACCTTGGTGGTAGTGGTGAGCCAGTCTGGTGAGACGGCGGATACGCTGGCAGCGTTGCGTGAGGCCAAAAAACAAGGTGCACGCGTCATTGCGATCACCAATGTGGTTGGTTCCAGCGTCGCTCGTGAAGCGGATGATGTGATCATCACTTGGGCAGGACCAGAGATTGCGGTTGCTTCCACCAAAGCTTACACATCGCAATTGATTGCCATCTACCTGTTGGGCCTCTATTTGGCTCAAGTGCGGGGGCCGAAAACGGCGGAGCAATTGAGTGAGATTGTCAACCACTTGATGGCTCTTTCCACACATGCAGAAGATGTGCTTAAGCAAGAAAAGCAGATTGCCCAGTTTGCTCGCAGCATGGCGAAAAATGAGCATCTTTTCTTCTTGGGCCGGGGCTTGGATTATGCCGTAGCACTGGAAGGTTCGCTCAAGCTGAAGGAGATTTCTTACATTCATTCTGAAGCGTATGCCGCAGGTGAGTTGAAGCACGGTACCTTGGCGTTGATTGAGGAAGGCATTCCGGTGGTGGCACTCGCAACGCAACATGCCGTGTATGATAAAATGGTAAGCAACATTCAAGAGGTGAAAGCACGCGGAGCCCATGTACTGGGACTCGCGACAGAAGGGGACAGCGAGTTGCGGAAAACGGTGGATGAAGTGATCCACATCCCCAATACGATTGACCTCTTGACACCGGTGCTGACAGTGATCCCATTGCAATTGTTCGCCTACTATGCTTGCGTGGAGCGTGGCTACGATGTGGATAAACCACGCAACCTGGCGAAAAGTGTGACGGTCGAATAATAAAAAATGATGAATCAAAAAATCCCTTCAGATATGATTATCTGAAGGGATTTTTTTATGGAGATCGCACATGCTGTGTTATGTTGGCATGTTATGATATCTCTTATTTTGTCACTGATCTTGACTCATTTAAAGAGAATGATTTTTGGCTGGATGCATTTGGCCATCGCCTGTTTATGAAAAAGCCGGAAGACTTGGCTATCCTTATCCAAGTTTTGATGAAGTCATTACCACGAATACAGAGGAAATCTTACATTTTTTAAACTGATTGCGTTGAAAAAGGGGTTCACCTTGAGCGAGTGGGTCGGCTTATTCGTTGAAAATGAAGTGGCTTACACCCCGGATGAGGAAGCTGGCGCCATAGACGGCTAGGAGCAGGCTCGCTCCTCGCATAAAGATTTGCAGAAAGGTGGGTTTGACAAAATGCCGACAATGGCTGACCACAAAGGAGAGCAAGGAGTTCCACAGACAGGAGCCAAGCAGGAGCCAAGCAAAAGCGGAACAGATGAAGTCAATGGATTGTTGACTGATGCTACTGTAGATGCCAAGCCAAGACAACAGATCACTGGGGTTGATCAAGCCAAGACAAAATCCTTTCATCATTGCTGAAACCGGATCTGGAAAGGAAACGGAAAGCAACGAGACGGTCAAGTTGGAACGCAGGCCCAATTGAATGAGGAAAAGCCCACCGATGATGGAGAAGATGGCGCGTACCCATTCATGTACAAGCCAATCTGACACCCCATACAACAGAATGAGCATGAAAAACAGATTGGAAAAAACGTCACCCAATCCCACCAGCCATGACAAATAAAATCCCCGATTCATGCCAAGTTTGATCATCTCCAGATTGGCTGGTCCAACGGGGGTGGACAAGGCCAAACCCAGTAGCAAGAAATGAAACCAACTTTCCATCAGCGTTTCTCCCATCCCGCTTCGCTTGATTAAACTACTACATGGTATGCTTATACGTGCCGGGACTTGCCTTTAATAGTATCCTCAGAAAACTAAATGCAAGCTTGGTAAGCTTTTATGCTGTTTTTTCACTTGCAGAACAAATAAGCGATACGTTTGGTTGAGTTAATTAAATGGTTTTAGTATGTTTTACCTGTATATTTACATTGAAAAATGACTAAGGTTAGCTTATACTCGTTACATATGAACCAGAAATCGAATAGGTAAACCCTCATCGGATCTCTTCGGTGAGGTAGAGGTCGCGGTTTTTATGAGTAGTTGATTGGAGACACAGAGAAGTCGGCGAAAATCAATGAAAGGAAAGACCGCCGAAGCTTCATTGTGTTCTCTGATCAGTGAGGCTGGGGCTGTGCTCGAATAGGGGCAGCACTGTCACATTTGCCTGCCAAGCAAATGTGTTGCGCTATCTTGCGGGGATTTGGTGTGGGTATGGTAATATGCCGTCCAAATCAGGTGCATCGTCATTGGGCGGTATTTTTATTATCCTGACCACCTCGCCATACTATAACAGTAGAGAGGTGTTTTTTCATGAGCAGAGGAAAATCGGGTGGCGATTTGAAACGTGACTTAAAAGCCAGGCATCTGATGATGATTGCCATCGGCGGCTCCATCGGGACAGGTGTCTTTTTGGCCAGCGGCTCCGCGATTCAACAAGCAGGTCCTGGAGGGGCGTTGGTCGCATATTTGGCCATTGGTATAATGGTGTACTTTTTGATGACCAGCCTGGGGGAGTTGGCCACCTATATGCCAGTCTCCGGCTCCTTTAGCACATATGCCAGCCGTTTTGTCGACCCGGCCTTCGGTTTCGCTTTAGGTTGGAATTATTGGTACAATTGGGCGATCACCATTGCAGTGGAATTGTCGGCAGGATCGATTATCATGAAATATTGGTTTCCTGATTCGCCTGCCATCTTATGGAGCGCGTTGTTTCTGGCGCTGATGTTCGTCTTGAATGCGTTATCGGTCAAAGGATATGGTGAATCGGAGTATTGGTTCTCCTTTATCAAAGTGGCAACAGTGATCATTTTTATTGTAGTCGGGTTGTTGATGATTGTCGGCATTCTGGGTGGACAAGCCGTCGGCACCAAGAACTGGACGGTGGGAGAAGCACCGTTTAGTGGCGGGATGATGGGGATCATCAGCGTATTTATGATTGCCGGTTTTTCATTCCAAGGGACAGAACTGGTCGGCGTGGCCGCGGGGGAGAGTGAGAACCCGAGCAAAAACGTGCCGCGGGCGATTCGGCAAGTGTTTTGGCGAATCTTGTTGTTCTATGGTTTGGCGATATTGGTGATTGGCACGATTCTTCCGTATACGCATCCGAACTTAGCCGGTGGAGATGTAGATGCGATCGCCAAAAGTCCGTTCACACTGGTGTTTGAACGTGCTGGTTTTGCCTTTGCCGCTTCCGTGATGAATGCGGTGATATTGACGTCTGTCTTGTCCGCTGGCAACTCGGGGATGTACGCTTCCACAAGAATGTTGTGGATGCTGGCTAAAGAAGGGAAGGCGCCAAAGATTTTTGCCAAACTGACGAAAAATGGCGTGCCGATTTATGCGTTGTTGGCTACGGCGTTGATCGGAGGATTGGCTTTCCTCGCTTCGTTGGTTGGGGAAGGGACGATCTACATTTGGTTGCTGAACGCGTCCGGCATGACCGGTTTTATCGCATGGCTGGGAATTGCGATTAGCCACTACCGTTTCCGCCGTGCCTATGTGCGTCAAGGAAGAGACTTGGCCGACCTGCCATACAAAGCCAAGTGGTTCCCGTTTGGGCCGCTGTTTGCTTTTACCCTCTGCTTGATCGTGATTGTGGGACAAAACTACCAAGCATTGTTGGGACAAACGATTGACTGGTATGGGCTGTTGGTTTCATATATCGGTATTCCTGTGTTCTTGGCCTTTTATCTCGGTTATAAATGGACGAAGAAAACCAAGCTCATCCCATTGGATAAATGCGAGTTGGATGATTGATTAGACAAGCTGCACACGACAAGATAATAATAACAACCCCGGTGCGAACGAAGTGTTCCGCTGGGGTTTTTTTGTAAGCGGACTAGATGGCAATGGAGAGCGACGCAAGAAGGACGTCTGCCCTGTTTGTAGCGGCAAATAAAAAGCTTCATGACCAAATAGCCATGAAGCTTTTGCTTGTTTATGCCAATTTGACGGTGGCGAAGAAGATCAGTACCGCCATCAGCAATAGTGATATATAAAGCAACATGATGTATCGCTTGATGATAGACTGCGCTTTTGCACTCTCGATGCCGCTGGTTTGCACTTGATTCAGCGCCTTGCGGCCGTAAATGACGACAAACAAGATGAACAAAAGGATAACCATGCTGCCGAGACGCTCTTTGACGATCAGCCACAGCGGCATCTCACCGTCCACTTGCATCATCATGTATATACCCGTGATCAGGGCCAACACCGCAAGGGGCATAAACATGCCCATATTCCAGCGTTGGGCGCGATTTAATGCGCGCGACATGGTGTCGAGATTGTTGGAGCGTGTCGCGTCGCGCAGTACCATGGCCATCATGCTGATGCCGCCAAACCAAGTGGCGACGAACAGCACATGCAAAAATTTAACAACTAATCCTGTAGTCATGAAGAAAGTCACTCCTTGTAAATCATTGGGTATTGAATGAGCGCAGGTAAGGTTATGTCATCCTTACATAATAGCTACTCAAATCAGGCCCGTCGGCATCACCGGTACGCCCGCCGTGAGCGCGCTTAAAGTGATCGCTTTCCACCCATGCACGAAAATCTTCTTTTGATTTGAAAACGGTTTCCACAAGGATATGGGAACCATCTTCCGCCTCCAACAAACGAAATGAGACAAAACCGGGAACTCTGCTCATCGATTCGGTTGCGTTGCTGAAACGTTCCCGCAACATCGCCAGATGATCGGGGGATGTGATGTTGATGCGGTTATTCACCTGATACATAGAGAAGCCTCCTCATCAAACTATATTCTTTATCTACTATACCATTAATTTACCGATTGGAAGATAGTAAAAAAACGGATTTCAACTTCACAGAGCGGTTGGTGATCCCTTTTTCGTTGTGTTATGCTCTTTTTGATAATCAGCGGGCTATTTTTTGTGGGCTTGCTCTATTTGAGAGGTGAAGCAAGTGATTTGGGGGATTGGAACCGATATCGTCGAGTTGGAACGCATTAAGCGACTGGGTTGTGAACGACTGGCCAGTCGGATCTTGACTGCGGAGGAATGGGTGAGAATGCCTGAACAGCCTCGTCGTTGTCTGGAATACGTTGCGGGGCGGTTTGCCGCCAAAGAAGCGATTTCCAAAGCATTGGGAACAGGGATCGGCCGTGCTTGTTCGTTTCAGGATATTGACGTGTTGAATGATGGACAAGGGAAGCCATGTGTTATTTTAGCGGAGGCGGTGGTTCAGCGTTTATTCCCGGAAGGGGCAGCCACTGTGCATTTATCTATTTCGCACAGTGCACATTACGCGTTAGCAATGGCTGTGGTCGAGCGGGTGGATAAAGCATAACTGCCCTTAGGGGGACATACATATATAACGCGGTTAGGAGGGACAAACAGCCGCGGGAGAATGTTACCGAGAGGGCGGGAATGCTGTCTTCACTTTGTCGATCCAGATATAAGTTGCAATGTGTAGCTTCTTCCAGAAAAACGATCCCCTGCTAACCGACACATTTCCCGGGAAATTGACGAAAGGGAGGATCTTATGTGTCGGAAAGTCTGGCTCAGTCTGATAGTCATTGCATTGGCATTGAGTATGGCCGGATGCGGCGTCAAAGACGCTAAGGAAGTCGTGAGCGACTTATCCAAGCGTTCGGAAGAGATGGAGTCTTATGTTAGCCACGGGAAAATGACGATCCGCTCTGGCAAAGAACCGCAAGTGTACGATATAGAGGTGTGGTACAAAAAACCGCATTTTTTCCGCGTGGCGATCAAAAACATGAAAAAAGGGATTACCCAGATCTTGTTGCGCAATGAAGAAGGGGTGTATGTGCTGACACCGCACCTCAAAAAGAGTTTCCGGTTCCAAAGTGACTGGCCTTATTCAGGTGGGCAAGTTTATCTTTACCAAACAGTCATTCAAAGCATTATCGATGACAATGAGCGCACTTTTCGCGCCGGAAAAAAACAATACCAATTTGAAGTGGTTGCCAAATATCCTTTTAACCAACATGCAAACAAGCAGCGGATCTGGTTGGATCACAAGTTGAACCCCCACAAAGTGGCGGTGTTGAGCGAATCGAACGAAGAGTTGATCAAGGTGGAGTTTGACCGGTTTAAAGAAGGCGCATCCTTTGACAAAGACGCGTTTGACATGAAACGCAACTTGGAGGAATTACCTCAGGATTCCAAAACTTCGCTGGAGGCGATGGCTAAACCCTCTGCCAAACAAAAAGAGATCGAAGCCGTACTACCTGAATACATTCCCCAGGGAACTCGCCTGCAAAGCGAGCGAACCATTCAAACACCGCAAGGGCCGGTAGTGGTGATGCGTTTCAAAGGCGACAAATCATTCACGCTGACTGAGCGGCATCCACAAGCATTGGAAGCAGGATTACCTCTGATGGGCAAACCGGTCGAATTGGCGGAGACCGTGGGCGTGTTATTGGAGATGGGAGAACGGAAGCGGCTCACATGGACGGAAGGCGGCGTCGATTATGAATTAATTGGCAATCTGTCTGTGGATGAGCTCGTGCAAATCGCAAACTCTACGTACAATCAGTCATCCAAATAATGAAACAAATGGACTGCCGCCTGGAGGTCGTCCATTTTTTTGTCCGTATATCTGCCGAATCTCTGGTATAATACAGATTAGTTGTGGAAATGACTTGCTAAAAGGATGAGGTTAAAGGATGGCGAAACAGGCACTGATCGTGGAGAAATCCAAGTACCCAACGTTGCTGTACAGGAAAAACGGCGTGCTCAAATTGCTGGAGTCGGGATTTTTTGCAATCGGCTTGTTGCTCGTGTTAAGCGTTTTTCCGTTTCGGAGTCCGGGGTTTGTTGTGGGGATGGTTCTTTCGGCGGTGTTTGCGATGCTCATCGTGCCCATTTTGTACTTGATATGGGCGAAACCAAGCTATGAACTGTACCAAGACCGTTTGCTGGCCAAAGTGGGAACCAAAGAGGAAACTATTTGGCTCCATGAGATAGAAAAAGAGTATGATTTGCCGTATATAATCAGAGTCAAAGGGAAACGATTTCCTTTGTTGGTCAGTGATGCCTTTTTAAAAGAACTCAATGTCCAGTTGGAAGTGGTGCGACGTGGTTGGAAAAGGTGATAGGATGATTCATGGTCGGGATACATGGATTGAAGTGGATCTTGATGCCATCATGCACAATATTAAAGAGTTTCGGCGCTACCTGCCACAGCGCACCCGAGTGATGGCCGTTGTTAAAGCCGATGGTTATGGCCATGGTGCTGTCCCGGTTGCTCGTGCGGCGCTGGAAGCGGGTGCGAGCCATTTGGCGGTTGCGTTTGTCGATGAAGGAGTGGAACTTCGTCAGGCAGGCATTGACGCCCCGATTTTGGTGTTGGGATACACGCCCCCACATGCCGTCGGCTACGCCTTGCGAAATGGGTTGACGCTAACTGTTTACCGCTCCGAAATATTAGAAGCGGTGGAACAGGAAGCGGTTCGCTTGGGAGTGACGGCGCGGGTGCATGTCAAAGTGGATACCGGAATGGGCCGGTTGGGAGTGTTGCCTGAGGAAGTTTCCCCCCTTCTGGCGCAAGTGAAGGGCCTTGACCATGTGGAAGTGGAAGGCATCTTCACCCACTATGCCACGGCAGATGAAGAAGAGGATGATTATGCACGTTTTCAATTGCAGCGCTTCACCGATGTCGTCAACCAAGTGCGGAAGCGGTACAACATTCCGCTGGTGCACATCGCCAACAGCGCAGGTGCGATCCAATTGCCTGAGGGCGCATTTGATATGGTACGGATCGGCATCAGCATGTATGGCTTTTATCCGTCCGCGGAGGTGAAGCGGGATACGGTAAATTTGCGGCAGGCGCTGTCGCTCAAATGCCGTGTCGCCCATGTGAAAAAACCACCGCGGGGCACGGGCGTGAGCTATGGAAAAACGTACACCGTTTCGGGTCAAGAATGGATTGCTGTTTTGCCCGTTGGTTATGCGGATGGCATCAACCGCCATCTTTCCAATGCGGGTCACGTGCTGGTAAAGGGAAAGCGTGTGCCAATCGTCGGTAGAATTTGCATGGACCAGTTGATGATCCAGGTGACAGACGTGATGCCTGTACAAGTGGGAGATGAAGTGGTCATCTACGGCCAACAAGGCGGGGAGCGAATTACCGTGGATGAAGTGGCGAGTTTTTTGAAGACGATCTCATATGAAGTGGTTTGTGCCTTGAGCCATCGATTGCCCCGTTTTTATATAAAAAACGGAGAGATTGTTGACTTTATAAACCGTTTGCAATACAATCCACCAAGACAGTGGGACAATCAACTGGACAAGGATGAACAATTTTAGTATTACAATTGAAAGGGAAGGAATTTAAACGGACGGCACGAATACATTTAACTATGCCTGTTGAATCCTTCTCTATCGCGCTTATATAGCTTATAAATAAGTATATTTTTGCAACATCCACGACATAATGGTAGTATTGATGGGAAATGCTTACGGTGATGATTGGTTGGGGGTGCTTCATTTTGTCCGGAACAAAGAGAATTATGATCAGCCTGCCAACAAATTTGCTTCAAGAAGTAGATGGTATGGTGGCGAGGGATAATTCCAATCGCAGCGAATTTATTCGTCAGGCGATGAAAATGTATCTCCAAGAGCGGAAAAAACGTCTCATCCGCGAAATGATGCAAAGAGGCTATATGGAAATGGCTCGCATCAATCTCAACATCGCTTCTGAAGCATTTGTAGCGGAAGAAGAGGCTGAAGATACTTTGGATCGATTAGTTAGCGGGGTGTAATTGATTTGATTGTCAAGCGTGGCGATGTCTATTTCGCAGATCTTTCCCCTGTGGTCGGATCCGAACAGGGTGGGGTTCGACCTGTCTTAGTGATACAAAATGATATTGGGAACCGATTTAGCCCCACCGTTATCGTCGCCGCGATTACAGCCCAAATCCAAAAAGCCAAGTTACCTACGCATGTAGAAATCGATGCCAAAGCGTACGGATTTGATCGTGACTCGGTCATTTTGCTCGAACAAATTCGGACCATCGATAAACAGAGATTGACAGATAAAATCACCCATCTTGATGATGAGATGATGAGCCGAGTCAATGAAGCGTTGATGATTAGCTTGGGAATGATTGATTTTTAATGGAGATTGAGAATGGTGAATGGGCCATTCTCTTTTTTTGTTGAACTTGTTTAATTCTGTTCCCTTCTGTGATATTTTAAATTTAAAATGTAAAATGAGGATGGCCTTTCTATGCCTTCCTCATAGAAAGGCGATATGTTGCCGTATTGCTTTCGAATATTGGAGCAATTTAAGCGCAGGCTCCAGCAAGGAGAACTAACACATGGATATTCATCTGAAAAAACTATATGAGAAGCTGCTCGCTTCCTATATGACCGAGCCTAAGGAGGACCATCTTTACAGCGCGCAACAGCTAAGCAAATGGTTCATAGAAAAACGCGTTTCGCCGGAAGAAGTAATCAATGTCCATATCGGATCGGTCAAGCGAATGGTACCGGAGCTGCCTAAAGAAGTGAAAGCTACGTTGGAGATGCTGTTGGAAGTCATGGTGGGGTACGGTGTCGCTTATCAGGAACGGGAACAGCTGATGAGCCGGCAACGCGAGTTGGAAGATGAGATCGAAGTTGCAGCGGGTCTGCAACAAACGCTGCTGCCTGAGTCCACCCCTTCGCTTCCTGGTGTGGATATTGGGGTGATTAGTGTGGCGTCCAAGCAGATGAGCGGAGATTATTACAATTTTGTCGACCATGGGATGCAGCAGTTGGGAGTGGGCATTGCCGATATTGTCGGAAAAGGGATTCCCGCGGCTTTGTGTATGTCGATGATTAAGTACACAATGGACCGGTTGGATGCCAAATCTCTTTCCCCGGGGGAGATTTTGCGCGACTTAAACACAATTGTGGAACGCAATGTTTTGCCAAGCATGTTTATCACGATGATCTACGGGGTATATGATTCGTTGAACCACCAGTTTCGTTATGCAACGGCTGGTCATGAGCCCGGGCTGATTTATTCCGCCGGGGAAGATTGCTTCACCAGTTTGGAGACCAAAGGAATGGTTTTGGGTGTGTTGCGGGACAATGAATATCCCGAGTACGTGGCCGACTTGGAGCCGAACGATGCGATTATCCTGTTCACCGACGGAGTGACGGAGGCAAGGGTCGACGGCAAGTTCATCGAAAGGGAAACGATCAAAAGCATGATTCGTGATCATATACACCTGCCCGCCCAACAAGCGGTGGAAGCTATTCATCAGAAATTATACGAAATGACTAACTATATAATGAGAGACGATCAAACCATTTTGATGATCAAGCGCGTCGGCTGATCGAGGCAGGAGGGGAAGAACAATGAATTTAAGCGTTCAAGAGAAAATAGAGAACGAAAAAGAGATCACCTATGTGGTTTCAGGGGAAATTGATGTGTATACCGCGCCCAAACTACGGGAAAAACTGTTACCGCGCTGTCAAGGCGGAACCACGATTACGATCGACTTTACTGATGTGGAATATATCGATAGCACGGGTCTAAGTGTGTTGATCGGTGCATATAAGGCGCAGGGTCAAACGGGTGGCAAACTGATTTTGAAAGGCATGAACGCGCGGCTGCAACGCATTTTCCGCATCACCAACCTGAACGTAATTATGCTCAATGAAGAAAAAGTGCAGGAGGATGGCCGACAATGAGTGGTAAACCCTTAGATTTGGTGAATTTGACAATTCCTGCGAAGCCGGACTATGTGGGTATAGCCCGGTTGGCTGTCTCTGGAATTGCCAATCGCATGGGTTTCTCATATGACGATATCGAAGATCTGAAATTGGCAGTTTCCGAAGCGTGTACCAATGCCGTGGATCATGCTTATTGCGGCGGCGATGGAGAGATCGAGGTCAGTTGCAATATTTTCTCCAACCGGTTGGAAATCGAAGTGGTTGACCGTGGAAACAGCTTTAATATCGAAGAGATTGAAAAGCGTACTGGGCCGATCGAAGTCGGGCCGACCATGAACGCGCTTCGCGAAAGAGGGTTGGGCGTCTTTCTGATGCGATCTTTGATGGATCATGTGGATATCAAAGGGGACAATGGCGTAATTGTGACGATGACCAAGTATATCCGAAAGGGCGTGGTGGAGTCACATGTCGAGTCGTCCACATCCTTCACTAACCGATGAACAGGTGTACAACCTGATAGCAAGATTCCAAGAGGATGGGGATGCAGAAGCTCAAGCGATTTTAGTCGCGCATTACCGTGATCTAGTGGAAACATTGGCCTTTAAGTTCGCCCATGGATCAGAGCCGTATGAAGATCTCGTTCAGGTTGGGATGATCGGGCTGATCGCTTCATTGAAGCGTTTTGATTCCGATTATGGCCGGAGTTTTGAAAGCTTTGCCGTGCCGACGATCGTGGGTGAAATCAAGCGCCATATCCGGGACAAGACATGGAGTGTGCATGTTCCACGGCGCATCAAGGAGTTGGGGCCGCGCATCAAGGCGGCGGTCGAAGAATTAACGACACAATTGCAACGTTCCCCCCGGGTGCAGGAGATTGCGGAATATCTCGGCGTCTCAGAAGAAGAGGTGTTGGAGACGATGGAGATGGGGCGGAGTTATAACGCCGTTTCCGTCGATAGCCCGATTGAAGCCGCCAATGATGGCAGCCAAATCACCCTGCTTGATCTGGTGGGTACAGAAGATGGCGGATATGAACAAATTGACCGCAAGATGTTGTTGGACAAAATCTTTGCTGTGCTGACTGAAAGGGAACAAGAGATCCTGCGTCTCACCTTTTTTGAGAATCTCAGCCAAAAACAGGTGGGGGATCAACTGGGAATTTCCCAAATGCATGTTTCGCGCCTGCAACGAAGGGCGTTGGCGAAGTTGCGGCAAGCGATTCGCATGGAGCCGTCGGAAGTGATTGGATAATAAGGGATAGGTGTGTCGGATCGTGAGCTTCAGGCGATTCGGCACACCTTTTGTTTTATTTGCCAGGGTGTGTCTGGTGAACCAAGTTCGTAGGGAAGAAGCGATGGAGAGCCCTTTCTCGTGGAGAGTCAGGCAACGCGGGAAGCGAATGAGAAAAGGGGTTTGAAGCCACCACGCTCTAGCCAAACGAACAGAGTAAATGTCAAACCTTTCACATAAAATTCTCCGTCACAGTGCCAGAATTTCGTTATCTTTATATATTGGGGAATCATTTTCCTCGTGAGGTTGTTGTGATGGTTGAGGAAAGAAGGGTTGAATATGGATCAGCAACAGATGTTTCAACTGATCGCTACCGAAACGGCTGTCAAGCCGACGCAGGTGAAAGCGGCAGTTGAATTGATTGAAGAAGGCAACACCATCCCCTTTATCGCGCGCTATCGCAAAGAGCGCACAGGGGAACTGGATGAAGAGCAATTGCGGGCGATTGAAGAACGCTACCATTATCTCACCCAATTGAACCAACGCAAAGAAGAAGTGATTCGGCTCATTGACGAACAAGGGAAACTGACGGATGAGCTGACACAAAAAATCATGCAGTCAACCAAATTGCAAGAGGTGGAGGACTTATATCTTCCTTTCCGCCCCAAACGGAAGACCCGGGCGTCGATTGCCCGTGAAAAAGGGTTGGAGCCGTTGGCACGCGTGATGGCAGAGTCCTCTGAGGCAGAGACCGTTCAAGCGGCAGCAGCTTCGTACGTGGATGCGGAGAAGGGTGTGGACTCAGTCGATGCCGCATTGCAAGGTGCCATGGATATCTTGGCAGAAGAGCTTTCTGAAGACGCGGATATCCGCAAATGGGTGCGTGAATATACGTGGAAACACGGCATGTTGGTGTCCAAGGCTAAAGACCCGGAAGTCCGCACCGTTTATGAAATGTATTACGATTACAGTGAGCCTGTACATAAAATGCCACCGCATCGGATTTTGGCGGTTAACCGCGGGGAACGGGAAGAAGTCCTCAAAGTGAAGATTGAGGTGGATGAGGAGAAGATTTTCCTGCGATTGGCCAAGTGGTTTGCCGTTCCGGTCCACGCATACTTGACCCAAGTGGTGCAAGATAGCTATAAACGCCTGATTGCACCTTCCATCGAACGGGAAGTGCGGGCGCAGATGACAGAGCAGGCAGAGGAACAGGCAATCCGTATTTTCTCCGAGAATTTGCGTCCATTGCTGTTGCAACCGCCGGTTCGGGGCAAGATGGTGCTGGGCGTCGATCCGGCATACCGCACGGGTTGTAAATGGGCAGTGGTGGATGATACAGGAAAGATGTTGGAAGTGGGTGTAATCTATCCGACGCCGCCCCAGAACAAAGTTGCTGAGGCCAAAGCGGATGTGCTTGCTCTCTTGGATAAATATCCGATCGATATCATCGCGATTGGTAACGGTACCGCTTCCCGTGAAACCGAAGCTTTCATCGCCGATGTGATCAAAGAGGCAAAACGGCCGGTGTATTATATTATCGTCAATGAAGCGGGTGCCAGTGTTTACTCCGCTTCTAAAATCGCGAAAGAGGAATTCCCTGATCTGGACGCAGCTCGCCGAAGCGCGGTATCGATTGCCCGGCGCTTGCAAGATCCATTGGCTGAGTTGGTTAAGATTGATCCGAAATCGGTGGGTGTCGGCCAATATCAGCATGATGTGTCACAGAAACGCTTGAGTGAAAGCTTGACGCACGTGGTGGAATCTGCTGTGAACTACGTCGGAGTGGATGTAAACACAGCTTCTCCGTCTTTGCTGTCTTATGTGTCTGGAATCAGTGCTACCGTGGCCAAAAACATTGTGAAGCGGCGGGAAGAAGTGGGACGTTTTACTAAGCGGACAGATCTGAAAGAGGTACCACGCCTTGGAGCCAAGACGTATGAACAGAGTATCGGCTTTATGCGGATTCATGATGGTGAGAATCCTTTGGACCAAACGCCGATTCATCCGGAGTCTTATGCAGTGGTGGGACGCTTGTTCGCCGAATTAGGTTTGGAGTTGGATCAGATCGGCAGCGATGCTTGCAAGGAGCGTCTTAAACAAGTGGATGTAGAGAGCATGGCCGAGCGGTTGGCATGTGGCGTGCCAACATTGAAGGATATTATCGAAGCGCTCTTGCGTCCAGGCCGCGACCCTCGGGATGAACTGCCCAAACCGCTTCTGCGTTCTGATGTGTTGAAGCTGGAAGACTTGCATGTGGGGATGCAACTACAGGGAACCGTTCGCAATGTGGTCGATTTCGGCGCCTTTGTGGACATTGGCTTGAAGAATGATGGGTTGGTTCACATTTCCCGTTTAAGCGAACGGTTTGTCAAGAATCCGATGGATGTGGTGACAGTCGGTGATATTGTGGATGTGTGGGTATACAATGTGGATGTGGAGCGAGAACGGGTCGGGCTCAGCATGGTCCCGGTCAAACCTGAAAACGACAGCGAAGAAACATGATTCCGGAAAAAGCTACCGATGCGCCTGACGCACCGGTAGCTTTTTTGTCATGGGGTAGACTAAGGGCACCATTGTCCCAGATGGGGAATGCATATCTTGACAAAAGGTGGGTTGGTGATGCGTTTAAGTTTTGTTCCTGTTCGCGCCTTTGCGGCCACGTTGGTGATGATCCTCAGCTTGGTTCCTTTCGAGGCTGGTGCTGAAGCGCGAGTGGTGCACTCGTTGCGGTTGGATGTGGGTACCCCTTCCGTTTGGAGTGGGTGGGAATCCCTTTCTGCGGGGGACCTTCGCGTCTCGATCCACAATGAGGGGCCGGGTATGGTGACTTTTTATGTCTTTATGCACTGTGACCATTTGCAATGTCCCACGCTGGTGAATGGCCAGGTGAAAGCGGGAGAACGAGTGCAGATAGACGTGGCACACCCAGCCGGAAAGTATATGTTTAAACTGGATAACGATTCACAGTCGGCTTCGCGCGCAATAGGCGTCTTTAGTCAATGAGAAAGCTGTGTCCCACATGACTACCCCCAGCCTTTTCAGGTAAGCTGGAGGAGGGATTCGCCTTTTGGTCCCGCCTCATTGGTTATCAACTAATCCGTTTTCCTTGATTGCACCGGTAGTGGAACCAACAGTGGTTCAACCATTGGATGAGCCGGCGGTCTTTCTTGGAAAAGGCATGCATCAGTTGTTTGATCAACCAGCTGGGCATTCCTTCTTCCTCCCTTGACGAAAATCACGGATAGGGTAATGTATGTTAAAAACGAGTGGTTTGTGTCAGGAGAGATGGCATTGACAGATTCGGAATTGCAGGCTTGGGTGGAATCGCTCTCATTGGCCTGCTTCGGCAAACCTTTTTTGCATGAAGCCCGGTTTAATCCGCGTTTGAAAACCACCGGCGGGCGTTATCATCTGGGGGATCACCGGATTGAAATGAATCCCAAGCATTTGGTTCATGGGCGAGAGGTTTTTGGTAAAATTGTTTTGCATGAATTGTGCCATTACCACTTGCATTTGGAGGGAAAAGGATACCGGCATCGCGATCGTGACTTTAAGCAGTTGCTCATTGCGGTTGGCGGCCTGCGATATGCGCCAAGGCTACCAGGACAGACGAAGCCGAAGTATGTGGTGCATTGTCTGGCGTGCGGCCGTCGAACCTTCCGACAACGCCAGATGCAAGTGGATCGGTATCGTTGCGCCCGATGCGGCGGCAGGTTGAAGCTGGAACACGTGGTAGCAAACAGTTAAACAAAGGAGATGGATGCCTTGATGACATTGAATGACTGGTTTGCGAAAGGCATGACCTTTGACACATATGTAAACAATATGCAGGTGAATCGTGACGAGTTGCTGTCCTTGTATGAGCAAGTCACCCTTACTGACGAGGAAGTAGCAACTTTGGCCAAAAGACGAACTGAACCCTGGCGGGTGATCGTGCTGACTGCCGACTGGTGCGGGGATGCCCTCTTATGCGTGCCCATTGTGAAACGGATCGCCGAAAGCGCGGGAATGGAGATGCGTTTCTTGATTCGCGACGAAAATCTGGAATTGATGGATCAGTATTTGACCAATGGTACATCGCGGTCGATTCCCATTTTCATCTTCATTGACGAAACAGGGAAAGAGCGGGCAGTCTGGGGGCCGCGCTCCCCTGAAGTGCAGGCGATGGTTGACCACATGCGTAGCGGATTGCCACCCAAGGATGACCCGCGCTTTGAAGCGGAGCAACGCGCAATGTACAAAGGGTTTCGCGAACGCTTGCTCAATGACCGCAGTTTGTGGCAATCGGTGGTTAACAGTGTGCTCGGCCGGTTGAGCGAAGCGTGAGCGGGGCTTGCCAGACGCATCTGTAGCGTTTGAAGAGGAAGGGGCAGGAGAATGGAAGGACTGAGAATCGGATTTATCGGCTTGGGGATCATGGGGAAATCGATGGCCCGCAATTTGCACCGAGCAGGCTTCAAAGTGACTGTTTGGAACCGGACAGCCGCCAAAATGGACGAGGCTAAGGCCGAATGGGGCGCCCACCTTGCGGATTCGCCCAAGGATGTGGCGGCGCAAAGCGATGTAGTGATCACCATGGTTGGCGATACCCCAGATGTGCGGGAAGTGGTGACTGGTGAAGAAGGAGTTTTGGCTGGCGCACGGCCAGGGTCGGTTTTGATTGATATGAGCACCATTTCGCCCGAGGCGACGCGTGAGTTGGCAGAATTAGCAGCCGAACAAGGTGTGGCCATGCTAGATGCGCCTGTCAGTGGCGGGGATGTAGGAGCGCGCAATGGTACGCTTTCGATCATGGTCGGAGGAGAAGAAAAAGTGCTGGAGAAGGTGCGCCCGGTCTTGGAAGCGATGGGCAAGACGATTGTTCACTGCGGTCCGATTGGTGCTGGTCAGACAGTGAAGGCCTGCAATCAGATTTTGTGTGGGTTAAACTTGCTTGGCATGGTGGAAGCGTTAGCCTTTGCCAAAAAAAGCGGTGTGGACCTGGAGAAAATGATTCAAGTCACTTCGCAAGGGGCGGGCGGTTCATGGGCTCTCGCAAACTATGGGCCACGTGTAGTCAAAGGAGATCTGGATCCAGGCTTTTCTGTGCGCTTCCAACAAAAAGATTTGCGAATTGTGCTTGCTGAAGCGGAGCGGATGGAACTCCCGTTGTTGGGGACCGCTACCGTGCAACAATTGTTGCGTGCTGTGCAAGCACACGGCGGTAACGAGGATGGCACGCAAGCGTTGGTTCGGGTCATGGAACAATTGGGGAATGTGGAAATTACGCCAAAGCAATAGTGCGCTTTTTAGCTGATGGTAAGCAACAAGGCTCCGGAATACCCAGAGCCTTGTTGTTATTTAAAAACCGATATATTTGGCAACCAAGTTTTTAGCCAAAGCGGTATCGGTGGTACCTTGTACGAGGATGCGTCCATCCGGGAACACGGCCAGGCGGTGTTGTTCATCGATTTGCAACCGTAGCATAAAGGGGTTGCGTTCCGTTTCCCCGACATGGCGCAGACGCTCAGCCAAGCTGTCCAAATCCAGCTTCACTTGACCCAAAGAGATTTGAACGGATTGGCGTCCGCACATGGAGATTTCTTGCGCCTCCTTTTCCGCTGGATCGAGATAATCCCATTGCCGCTTGGCACAACAGGGGCATTGGTCGTTTTTTTGCGCAGACACCTGAAGTGCTTGTGCTTGATTGTGCCATAAATCGATGTGACGCATCCGCGTTTCCAAGGCTTCCTCTGCTCCGCATAGTAGCTTCAAGGCTTCTGTCGCTTGGTAAGCGGCGATGACATGGATGATAGGGCTGATCACTCCGGCTGTGTCGCATGTTTCTGTAGTGCCTGGCGCAGGGGCATCTGGAAACAAACAGCGCAAACAGGGGGTTACCCCAGGACGAATCGTATAACTCATGCCGCGCGCACTTACGGCACCGCCATAAATCCAAGGGACGCCATGTTTGACACTAAAATCGTTCACCAGATAGCGTACCTGGAAGTTATCCGAGCCGTCCAAGATCAGATCAACTCCGGATAACAATGACTCTGCGTTTTTCCATGTCAGATCCGTAACGTGGGCTTCCAGAGTCAGCGTGGAGTTAATCGCCCGTAATTTGCGTTCGGCGGCGACGGCTTTGGGCATGAAGTTTTGGGCATCTGCTTCGTCAAACAGCATTTGCCGTTGCAGATTGCTCTCTTCAACGAAGTCGCGGTCAATCAGGCGCAACATGCCCACTCCGGCGCGAGCCATATGGTTGGCCAAGGCTGTGCCCAGAGCCCCCAAGCCAACAATCGCTACCCGGGCCTGGCCCAACTTTTCCTGGCCGCTTGGACCGATGGGGGCGAACAGCATTTGGCGTGAATAACGGTTCATGTCTATGTTCATCAGTGAGTACGCCTCCTTCAATCCAAATTATAGCGAATTTTGAAAGCTGGCGGATGTGGAATGAATTTCTGGCTTGTGGGGAAGGGTTAAAGGATGAGGAGGTAGGGCAAATGGAAAAAAAGACGTACTACGTGACGGTTGACATCGGGCCGCGAGCAGGCGAGATTAGAGAAACCCTCGATGTGAACGACCCCAATTACGATTTTGAAATTGAAGCGACACCGGAAGAGATTAATCGTTTGGAGCAGATGTTCAACCAAGTGGAAGACACCGATTTTTCTACATTTGTGTTGGCGCATATCCCATTTTTGGATAATGAACGGAAAGAAAATGTGACCGAAGACAAACAAATTGAGAAGATCTACCGTACCATTTATGAATTGGGGACGCCGGAAACCAAAGAACGGATGCGGAGCGCCGGGTTAGTGCGTTGACATCTAGGTGGTCGGTTGTAAGCGGATATCAGCAACTTTTGAAACTACTTATAAACAAAAGATCGAAAATTAGCATTGAAAGCGGTTACAAACGCTTTGTCTAAACGGACTCCCTTCGCAAGCAAACATACTTTTTGATATACTTAGGCTGTGCATGCTTCTGGTTTTGGAAGTTGGGCACAAAAAAAGTATGTTCGGAGGGAACGTACCGATGAATCAAACGCAGTTTAACAACGGTGCAGGTAGCGCCGTCGCCTCGCGGACAAACACAATGCTACCTCGCGTGTTTTTGTTGATGTTCATGGGTTTGACCATGACCGCTATTATCGCGTATGTATTGGGAACAAATCAAAATGTGGTTCAAGCACTCCTGCAAAACTCGGGGATCTTCTGGGGGATCTGGATCGTGCAATTGGTGTTGGTTTTCGGATTGTCGGCCTTGATCAACCGCATTCCCGCCTTTGTGGCCAACATCGCCTTTTTCGTGTATGCAGCGGTAACTGGAGTCAGCTTTTCGGTTCTGATGGTGTTTTTCAGCTTAGATAGCATCGCCGGGGCGTTTTTCATCGCCGCGGGCATGTTTGGCATCAGCGCATTGGTTGGTTACACCACGAAGATGGACCTGTCCAAGATTGGCTTTTTGGCGCTGATGTTGGTGTTGGGTCTGATTTTGGCATCGCTGGTCAATATCTTCTTCCTGAAGAGCGGCATGATCGAATTGATCATCTCTTACGCCATGGTGATTCTGTTCACGATTGTCACTGCATATGATATGCAGACCATCAAGCATATGAGCGAGATGAATATGGACGAAGAGAACGTGAACAAGTATGCGATTTATGGCGCGTTGATGTTGTACATCGACTTCATCATGATCTTCAGAAACTTGCTTGCCATTTTGAACGACGATTAATATGTGGCCCCCTGCAAGTGTTTGCAGGGGGAGTTTTTATATGGAGAAAAGGGTTCCACGCGCATGTGCACTAGGCCAATTGAAGCATAAAATTTTTTAAAGTATTTTGGTGTAAAAGCTCTTGACTCCTGGTGTTCTCCATGTTAAATTATTAATTGTCACTGCTCCCTGATGCAGTGGAAACAGAGAAAAACAAAGAACCATAAAAAGTTCTTGCAAATTGAAATCAAATGCGATATAATGAATCACGTCGCTGATAATTTTAAAATATTCCTCAGTAGCTCAATGGCAGAGCAACCGGCTGTTAACCGGTAGGTTGTAGGTTCGAGTCCTACCTGAGGAGCCAACGCGGAGAGATACTCAAGAGGCCGAAGAGGACGGTTTGCTAAACCGTTAGGGGGCTACTAAGCCCCGCGAGGGTTCGAATCCCTCTCTCTCCGCCATTTATATGCCTTGGCCCGTTGGTGAAGCGGTTTAACACACTAGCCTTTCACGCTAGCATGCAGGGGTTCGAATCCCCTACGGGTCACCAATATGGACGCTTAGCTCAGCTGGGAGAGCATCTGCCTTACAAGCAGAGGGTCGGCGGTTCGATCCCGTCAGCGTCCACCATATTTTGTGGAGCTGTGGTGTAGAGGCCTAACATGCCTGCCTGTCACGCAGGAGATCGCGGGTTCGAATCCCGTCAGCTCCGCCATTTTTCTTGGCGGCCGTGGCGAAGTGGTTAACGCACCGGATTGTGGCTCCGGCATTCGAGGGTTCGATTCCCTCCGGTCGCCCCACTTTGGGGGATAGCCAAGCGGTAAGGCAACGGACTTTGACTCCGTCATGCGTAGGTTCGATCCCTACTCCCCCAGCCATTTTTTTTTGCGAGCCATTAGCTCAGTTGGTAGAGCACCTGACTTTTAATCAGGGTGTCGAAGGTTCGAGTCCTTCATGGCTCACCACAACACATTAAGCAGTTGGGCATGACTGCATGCAGACAGGGTTCAAAATGAGAACGCCTTTTTTTATGCCCATCAACGCCTTATTGTCGGGTTGAACCGACAGTGGGGCGTTTTTTTTGAATAGATCCTATGGTGTGCGGAGTCTTTATGCGTAACTTATAGCAATCAGTAATGCATCATCCACTATCGAGTGGCAAGGATTGCGGGGTGATTTTGTGAAAACGGCGGAGCATTATTTGGAGTTAAGGTATCGGCTACGGAATGTGGCCAATCATTGCTCCATCTATGTCAGTTTGGATGAGTTGGCGTCCATCCTTTATTGTTCTACACGAAATGTGAAACGCATCCTGAGCAATATGCAAGAAGACGGCCTGATCTATTGGAAACCGGGAGGCGGTCGTGGGCACCGGTCCAAACTGCTGTTCAGGTGCTCGTTGGAAGAAGCGTTAACCACCCATATTGATGCTTTGTTGCATCGGGGAGCATTCAAAGAAGCGATTCGTTGGCTTAAACGGGAAGGCATTCCCGCCCGGGTACGGGAACGTTGTTATCGTGAAGTGTTAGCGGCGCTGAGCTTTCCGCGCATTCATGTTAGGGAGATAGAAGGACTAAACCGAACATGGCCATCTGGCATTGTGCCGGCGATGGTTTCCACGAATACAGGAAGGTGGCTGTTTGTGGATGGTCAAGACGGCGATAATAGAAAATAAAAGAGTAGAGAAAGCCCGGCACTGGTCTGCCGGGCTTTTTTATACCTATCTCCCCTGGACAACGTGATGTTGGAAAGATTACTGCGTCCGCCGCTGGATAAGAGGGGCGATGCGGTCGATGCGGTTGGTCCAGATGCCACCTGTGTAGTTTTCTGGCAAATGGTTGAGGTCTTCGGCGGTGTCAAAACCGGCGGAAAACCCATCACCATCCCGGACGAGAATGGTTCGTGTGCCTGCCTCGTTCATCCGGGCTAAGAAACGGTGGGGCCAACCCCACAACCATGGCGCGGCGTAATCGGGAACATGGAGTTGCGTGTGTTTGCATGCGTCTGGTACGATACCGGTCCAACCGATGGCTATGTAAGGAAGCAGACACTTTTTCAGTGAGGCTTTGGACATGGTGCGCAGATGGGGAAGTTGCTGTTCCAGAGCGGCAATGGGTTCATCCCCACCATATACGGTGATCCGGGATAAGCGGTCGGCAGGCAAGGTGGCCAACCGACGGGCTAGTTGAGTTCCTTCCGCAGGGTCGTTGCTTTTCACATGGATCAGCAACTCCTGCTTGGGAAACGCGGCCAGCACTTCGTCAAGCGAAGGCATTAGCCCCACTCCTTTGCCGCGGAATGGAAACGTTTTGCCGCCGTCAGCAGTGTATCCGTAACCGATATCCAACTTCTTCAATTCAGACAGCGTATACTCACGCGTCACGCCGGTAGCATTTGTCCGGCAATCGAGTGTCCAGTCATGAAAAACAGCAAACTGGCCATCTTTGGTGGGGTGAACATCCAATTCCACCATATCGGCTCCGGCGGCAAACGCCGCTCGCATGGATGGGAGCGTATTTTCGAGGTAGGGATGTTCAGGTGGATGAATTCGCTCAGCTGTGCAAGTGTCATTGGTCAGCCCCGTCATGTCGAATGTTTGACCAAGTCCCCGGTGTGCGAGCAACAGGGGCTTTTGAGCGGGTGGGTTGGTGAAGAGCGAGCTGTTGTTGAAATATACGAAAACGATCAAGCCCAGCACCACCCAGAATCGCTTTTTCTTAAGTAGTCGCTTCATCTTTGGTAGCCCTCCATTTCGCGGTTGTCTATTAAATGGAGCAATATGATTGCGGTATGGAATGAATGTTTTCACTTCCCATTTTACTGACGGAGGGTGAAAGAAAAAGGGCTTTTCAGACGTTTTATGTCCCCGTTTTTGCACGCTAGGGGACTAGGGGAGCGACATCTGGGTGGAGGGAACAAAAAAGCGGCTGTTCTATGTCCAGCCGCCTAGTTGTTATTTGTTTATTTTAAGTCGTTGTACAATTTGCTGAGCAGTGTTTGGTTGCGGTCGCTTGACAACTCCCAGAACATGGCGCCAGCCAAGCCTTTGGATTTGAGATAAGCGGTTTTGTGGCCGAAAGATTCCGCATCATCATAGGAAATGAACACTTTGTTGGTTGGATTGTACAGATAGGGCACTTTGGATACTGAATTCCAGTAACGGGTGTAACCGTTTTTATTGATATAGTTGTTTTCTAGGTCAGAGAAGTCGAACACGCCATTTTCCCATGTTCCTTGGGAAGGGCCATTACAGGTTTGGAATTGGCCGTTGTTGGTAGCAGGGCAATCTTTCCAACCGCGCCCGTAGAAGGGCATGCCCAGTACCAATTTGGAGGCGGGAACGCCTTTATTCAGGAAGCCGTTTACAGCAGCGTCAATATTGTAAGTGTCGCGATTTGGATGGGGATCACTGGGGTCCGCATAGAGCGGAGCATTATGTCCATTGGCGTTTTCCCACGCGCCACGGAAATCATAGGTCATGATGTTGATCCAATCAACATAGTTTTTCACTTTGTCCATTTCAGTATTGTCGTTGTAGTAGCTGGGGCTGGCGCCTGCAGCGATGGTCAAAAGATATTGTTTGCCGTCAGCTTGTCCGGCTGCGTCCAGTTTTTCCCGCACTTTTGCAAGGAGCAAGGTAAAGTTTTGCTTATCCTCGGGACGTCCGGGATTTAAACCGCCGCCCACGGGATACTCCCAGTCAAGATCGACGCCGTCAAAACCGTATTGTCTGATGAAACGAACCGCGCTGTCGGCGAAGCGGGTGCGCGATGCGTCAGTGAGGGCTGCATCGGAGAATCCGCCGGACCAAGTCCAACCGCCAACGGAAATCAATGTTTTCAAGTGGGGATATTTCTGCTTCAACTTAGTCAATTGATTGAAATTGCCACGCTGACAGCCAGGATCCCAGCAATCGCCGGGGAACGCTTTATCCGTGTCTGCGTAAGTGTCTCCAACGACGATTTCACCGTTGGCGATGTTAGCAAAGGCGTAATTGAGGTGTGTGATTTTAGAAGCGTCGATATCCGCTACTTGATAGTTTCGTGCATAGGTGGACCAACTGGTATAGTAGGCTACGATCTTGTGTGAGCTGGGGTTGGGATTTGGATTGGTGCCGTTTGCCTTGGTTTTCACTGTCACCGCGTTGCTCGGATCGGATACGTTGCCGGCTTTGTCTTTGGCTTTGACTGTATAGGTGTAAGCGGTGTCCGCGGTTAAACCGGTATCGGTGTAAGTGGTGGCGGTGGCAGTACCCGCTTTGGTGTTGCCGCGATAAATCTCATATTGGGTAACACCGACATTGTCACTGGAAGCGTTCCAAGAGAGGGAGATGGAGGATGCCGTTTGAGCGGTTGAGACGAGGTTGGTCGGTGCAGTGGGCGGCTCCGTGTCGTCTCCAGCGCCATCAGTCAACTTCCACAGCGCAGGAGCGTTGGGCGGCTCCCAACCAGTAAGGGAAGTATGGGATTGTAAGCATTGGTAAACGCTTCCTTGATAAGTCACAACATCGCCTACATTATAAGCGGTATTCGGTTGCCATTCACTGGCCGCTAAGGCGCCTGGCGGCACAAGGGCAACGAGCAGCAACAAAACCATGGCGATACAAAGGAATTTACCTGCTGATCTTCTTCTCATGATGTCACTCCTTTGGTTGTGAGATGGGCAGGATGAATTATGATGACCATTGCAAAGGATATAGACGACTGATTGTATAGACAACTATACGTGATTCGATTATTATTATATAATCTTCATATTATTTAATCAATAATAATGTGCGCTTCTCATTTTTGCATGTAAAAGTAAGAATGATAACTGAACTTGTACACAGACCATGTGAAGCAAGAGCCGTTGGTCTTTCACGAAAAACAACGTTCTTCCTGATTAGGATGAAGACATAATATTCGATCTTAAAAAACCTGTTGACTTTGTGCACTATCCATGTTAAATTTATTCTTGTCGATTGAGAGCGACATGGTATATGAGTTGAAATAAACCGATTTTGTGAGCGGGTGTGGCGGAATTGGCAGACGCACTAGATTTAGGTTCTAGCGCCTCTGGCGTGGGGGTTCAAGTCCCTCCACCCGCACCATGGACTTACACATGCGGTCGTGGTGGAACTGGCAGACACGCTATCTTGAGGGGGTAGTGGTCCCTGACCGTGCGAGTTCGAGTCTCGCCGACCGCACCATTTTCATCATAACTTCGGGGTGTGGCTCAGCTTGGTAGAGCGCCTCGTTCGGGACGAGGAGGTCGCAGGTTCAAATCCTGTCACCCCGACCATGTCAATTGAAACAGCACGATAGTGTACGCGGGTGTAGTTCAGTGGTAGAACATCGGCCTTCCAAGCCGAATGCGAGGGTTCGATTCCCTTCACCCGCTCTGGAGAATGAACGAGGGGACCGTGGCATAAGCTGCGGTCCTTTGTTTATTGCATAGTTGACCATCATGGTGGGAAAAGCTGTGAACAGATCGAAGGATGCGGGCAAAGTGAGATGTTTGGTAAACTGTGTGTGAGTGTGTAGCCGTTGATAGGCGGCTTTCTTCTAATAGAAAGGTTGGGAGAGCCAATTTCTGAAGTTGGGTGATCGTATGGAAAAGGTATGCGTACTGACCACGAAATCGGAACAAATGACCCGGGCGCTGGCGGTTCGGCTGGCCGGATTGCTTCGCGCCGGTGATGTTTTGGCTTTGGAAGGGGACTTGGGCGCTGGAAAAACGGCGTTTGCCAAAGGGATCGCCGAAGGACTCGCTGTCCAGGAAGAGGTAGACAGCCCCACCTTCACGATCATTAAAGAGTATGAAGGCAAGCTTCCGCTTTATCATATGGATGTGTACCGTTTGGATGGCGTGGAAGAAATAGGGCTGGACGATTATTTTTACGGCGACGGCGTGTGTGTGGTCGAATGGGCTTCACGCGTGGAGCCTTGGTTGCCGGAAGAGACGCTGTGGCTCAACTTCTCCGTCCGTGGCGATGGATCGAGGGAGATTGCTTGCTACTCCAGCCATGCGCGGTGGGAATCGGTCTGTAAGGAGTTGGGTGTTGAATGAAGTTATTGGCGATGGACACATCTACGTTGGTGTTGGGTGTGGCCGTTTACGATGCGGAATCGGATCGGGTATTGGGCGAAGTGATGACCAATCTGCATAAAAACCATTCGGTGCGCTTGATGCCTGCGGTGGATCGGTTGCTTGCTGATCTGGAGCTGTCGATTGAGGAGATTGGTGCGTTGGCGGTCACCGCCGGACCAGGCTCCTATACGGGAATTCGCATCGGCGTGACGACGGCGAAGACGATGGCTTGGGCGCGCCAGTTGCCGCTGTACAGCGAATCGAGCTTGACGGTGCTGGCGATGAATGGGTTGAACTATCCCGGTCTGGTGGTGCCGATGTTTGATGCGCGGAGGCAACGGGCATACACGGGCGTATACCGTGGGCAACGGGGAGTGCCGACCGAAGTCTTGCCCCAGCAAGTGATGGAAGTGAGCGCGTTATTGGACTGGTTGCGGGAGCGGGAAGAACCGGTTCTGTTCTTGGGAGATGATGTGGCCAAGTTTCGTGAAAGCATCCGAGAGGCACTGGGTGAGCGAGCCGTGTGGGGCAATGCTGCGGATCACATTCCGCGTGCTGCGCAATTGGCGTGGTTGTGCGGACAGAAATGGAAGGCGCATCAACCGCCAGAGCACGCCGATTTTACGCCGAATTATTTGCAAATCACCGAAGCGGAAGCCAATTGGTTGAAAAAGAGGGGAAAGGCAGAGGCGAATGAGTGAGAAACGTGAGGGGGCCGTCACTTTCCGGCCGATGGAGTTGTTGGATTTGACGCGCATCGCTGAAGTGGAAAACCTCTCCTTTCCCACCCCTTGGCCCAGAAAAGCATTTTATAATGAGCTGGTGCTCAACCAGTTTGCCCACTATACGGTGGTATGTGTCGACGGGGAGATTGTGGGTTATTGCGGGTTTTGGCTGATTTTGGATGAAGCGCACATCACCAATGTAGCCATCCATCCAGATTACCGTGGGCGGGGATTGGGAAAACGGCTGTTGCTTCACGTGATGCAGTTGGCGCGGGAGCTGGGGGCCACTTCCATGACATTGGAAGTACGGGTTTCCAACCATGTGGCCCAGGCGCTGTATGAACAGTTGGGTTTTGTCCGCTCAGGAGTGAGAAAAGCGTATTACACCGATAATAAAGAAGATGCCATAATCATGTGGGTGACATTGCATGAACAAGATGAACAATCAACCTCTCATATTGGGAATTGAAACAAGCTGTGACGAAACATCGGCTGCAGTGGTTCGCGGAGGAACCGAATGCCTGTCCAATGTGATTTCGTCGCAGATGGATGTACACAAGAAATTTGGCGGGGTCGTGCCGGAGGTGGCTTCGCGTCGGCATGTTGAGCGCATCACCTTGATTATTCAGAAGGCCTTGGAAGAGGCGAAGGTGAAGATGGAGGAAATTGATGCAATTGCGGTGACGCAGGGCCCCGGATTGGTGGGTGCTTTGCTCATCGGTGTGACTGCCGCCAAAGCCCTGGCGTATGCTACTGGGAAGCCACTCGTGCCGGTTCACCACATCGCGGGGCACATTTACGCCAATCATTTGGTGGAACCCCTCACCTTTCCGCTGGTTGCCCTTGTTGTATCGGGCGGGCATACGGAGCTGATCCACATGGATCGTCACAACCATTTCCGCCGTCTGGGCAAAACCCGGGATGACGCCGCTGGGGAAGCTTTTGACAAAGTGGCTCGCCTCATGAAGTTGCCGTATCCGGGAGGTCCGCAGATTGACCGATTAGCGGCACAAGGAGAACCCACCTACGATTTGCCGCGGGCTTGGCTGGAGCCCGGGTCGTTTGATTTTAGCTTCAGCGGGTTGAAATCTGCGGTGATGAATTTGATGCACAATGCTAGCCAACGCGGAGAAGAGATTCGGTATGTTGATTTGGCGGCCAGTTTTCAGGAGGCGGCGCTAGACGTGTTGGTGGAGAAATCGATTCGCGCCGCAAAGGAAACCGGTGTAGAGCAATTGGTGTTGGCTGGTGGAGTATCGGCGAACAGCGCCTTGCGCATTCGCTTATTAGAACGATGCAAAGAAGAGGGCATCCGGCTGGCGATCCCGCCGTTGGAGTTGTGCACGGACAACGCGGCGATGATTGCCGCGGCAGGAACATATCAGTTTTTGGACGGCGTGTTGGCTGATTTGGAGCTTAATGCGGATGCCAACTTACCATTAATAAAATAAACGCAAGGTAAGGGATGAGGAGAGTTACTGCCAGGGAGGGCGGTAACTCTTTTTGTGTATAAATTGTGGATGAATTTGTGGATAACCAGTTGCTTGTATACTTCTTGTGATTAAGTTGTGAATAACTTGTGAATGATTGTGGGAAATTTCGCTCGCATAACCTGTTGGAAGATCTTTGAGCTGAACAATTCATTTGTCAAGTAAGTTAGTGTATTATAAATAGAAAGAATATAACAATGATTTGGAATAGGAGACATCCATGATGCATGTGCGCTTGCTGGGGGATCAAGGATTGCTCTTTGAGCTGGATGGGGAAGGCACCCGTCAACACCATGAGCAACTGGTTTATCTGTGCGAGATGTTGGAGCGGCAGAGACCTCCGGGGATTGTGGAATGGATTCCCGGCTTTGCCGGGGTGGCGGTGGTGTATGATCCTTTGCGCACTTCAGCCAAGGCAGTGGAGAGATGGATGCGGCGTCAGGCTGCTAAGTGGCGGCCTGACAAGGAGCAGGTAGCCCGGCGGGTGGTGGAGATTCCTGTCGCTTATGGAGGAGAATGGGGTCCAGATCTGGCTGATGTGGCCAGGTTGAATCACCTGAGTGAGGACGAGGTGATCCGGCTCCACACGGCGCCGACCTATTGGGTGCAGATGATCGGGTTTGTTCCGGGATTTGCATACTTGGGAGGCATGTCTGCCCGCATCGCTACACCGCGGCTGGCTACGCCCAGACCCCGCATCGAGGCAGGAGCGGTCGGAATCGCAGGAAGGCAGACCGGAATTTATCCGCTGGCGACTCCCGGGGGATGGCGAATCATCGGCCGGACCCCCTTAACGCTTTTTCAACCGAACAGTGCCGCTCCCAGTCTGCTGAAGATGGGGGACTACCTCCGCTTTCGGCCTTGTGGGCCGGAGGAATTCTGTGCGCTTCAAGAGGCTAGCCAAGCTGGGATCCCGCCGGTAAAGGTGAGTTGGGAGCATGGAGGGGGGATGTCTGGTGAAGGGAAGCATTGATATAAATGTAGACTTGGGAGAGGGGTTTGGTCGGTATCGGCTGGGAGAGGATGAGGCGTTGTTGCCATGGGTCACGTCTGCCAATATTGCCTGTGGTTACCATGCGGGTGATCCGCAAGTCATGGGGCGGGCAGTCGCACTGGCCAAAAGGCACAAAGTGGCGGTGGGGGCACATCCAGGGTTGCCTGACTTGCTTGGTTTTGGGCGGCGGGAGATGCGTGTGAGTGCTTCCGATGTCTATCATATGACGGTGTACCAAGTGGGCGCGTTGCTGGCGTTTACTCGCGCGCATCAGGTTCGTTTGCATCATGTCAAGCCGCACGGAGCGCTGTACAACATGGCAGAGCGGGAACCTGCATTGGCGGAGGCATTGGCGCAGGCGGTCGTTGACGTTGATCCTACTCTGGTCTTGTATGCTTTGGCAGGGGGGTTGTTGGCGAAAGCCGGACGGGAACAAGGGCTGGTTGTTGCTGAAGAAGTGTTTGCTGATCGCACTTACCAAGCTGATGGGAAGTTGACACCCCGCACTAATCCGCAGGCGGTGATTACTGACCCGGCGGAAGCGGTGGCACAGGTTCTCACCATGATAAAGGAAGGGGTGGTGGAAACGCTAGATGGCGGCAAACACCCCATCCAAGCGGACACGGTTTGCCTGCATGGGGATCATCCGCATGCACCTGCATTGGCTCAGGCGTTGCGCCGACGATTGCAAGCGGAGGGCATCACTGTCAGGCCGGTGGGGAAAGGCCGATGATTCGCGTGCTGTCCCCCGGGTTGCTGACAACGGTGCAAGATCTCGGCCGCCCAGGATTTCAGCGGTTTGGCGTGAGTGTCGGCGGGGCGCTGGATGCGGTGGCTCTTCAGCTAGGGAATATTCTGGTCGGGAATACACCGGAAGCGGCGGGATTGGAAATGACGCTACAAGGTCCGGTACTTGAGGCGGAAACCGATCTTTTGATCGCTATCACTGGTTCCGACTTGGGGGCGCGACTCGCGGGTAAGCCAGTGCCGTTGTGGAAGAGTTTGTGGTGGCGCAAGGGAGAGCAGTTAACAGTGCGGGGGAAACCCCTTGGTGCGCGCGCATACTTATCAGTGGCCGGGGGAGTGGATGTGCCCAGCCTGTTGGGGAGCCGATCCACTTATCTCACTGCCGGAATGGGGGGATGGCGGGGACGGCCTCTGCGCCGGGGTGATCGATTGCCAATCGGTTCTTTTCGTGGCCAGGTGGCCAAAGAAGGACGACTGTTGCCCCCTTCATGCCGACCTGTTTACCGGCAAGGCGCTCCGATCCGGGTGATTCTGGGCCCACATCAAGATGCATTCACAACGGAGGCCTTGGAGGCTTTTTTCAATACTCCCTACACGGTGACCCCACAAATGAATCGGATGGGGGTTAAGCTGGACGGTGTTCCATTGACCCATGAGAAAGGCGCAGACATCTTGTCTGGCGCGGTGACCTGCGGTTCCATTCAAGTCCCCGCCGACGGTCAGCCCATCCTTTTGCTGGCCGAACGGCAAACCACAGGGGGATATGCACAGATCGCTACTGTGAGTACAGTCGATCTCCCTCAGATTGCCCAAGCGTTGCCGGGTGACCGTTTGCGCTTTCAACCCGTCACCTTGGACGAAGCGCAACGATGCCTGCGGAGACAACGTCAATTTCTGCGATTACTCCGGGTGCATGCGGGGTTATAAACCATGGAGCGGATGTTACTTAGACACCCGCTCCTATCAGGGAATTGGTGATTACTCCGCCCATTCCGCCCATTCATCGGTCTTTTGTTCCAAGTCTGCTTCCAGCGAACGCAATTCATTTTGTAAAGAGGCGCTCTGCTCCGGATCGCTGAACACTTCCGGCTTGCACAGCTCGTTGTGAATGGCGGCGATTTTGCTTTCCAGTTCTGCGATCTCTTTCTCCAACTGGTCG
Source organism: Laceyella sacchari (assembly GCF_004343255.1). GTDB lineage: Bacteria > Bacillota > Bacilli > Thermoactinomycetales > Thermoactinomycetaceae > Laceyella > Laceyella sacchari. Next base: position 38,044 of record NZ_SMDD01000006.1, read on the forward strand.
ATCATTTGTTGTCGTTTCTTGCGCTGGCGTTTTTCTTCTTTCTCACGTTGACGGTAAGCTTCTGCTTGTTTGGCCTTTGCGTCGTCATCCGCTTTGGTGGCAGGCTGTTCTTTTTTCTCCAATGCTTCTAACGCCTTTTTTTCAAGATAGCGTTCATAATCTCCCACATAATCTTTTATCCCGTCCGGGGTCAATTCCCAGATCCTCGTCGCCAGGCGATTGATGAAGTACCGGTCGTGGGAGACGAACAACAGAGTGCCCGGATAATCTTCCAGCGCTTCTTCCAACCGTTCTTTGCTTACCATGTCCAAGTGGTTGGTAGGCTCGTCCATCAACAGGAAATTGGCTTGGTTTAACAGGCGTTTGCACAGGGAAAGACGGGCTTTTTCGCCGCCGCTTAACGCTCCAACTTGTTTGAACACATCATCGCCGCTGAACAAAAATTGCCCTAGATAAGAGCGGATGGTGGTCTGATCCAAGTTGGGGTAATCATCCCACAGCTCGTCAATGACTTGCTTGTCGGGGTGCAATTCTTTCTGTTCCTGATCATAATAATCCAACTCCACTTGCACGCCCCATTTCAGGTTGCCTGCAAGGGGTTGAAGCTTGCCTGCGATGGTTTTTAAGAGGGTGGATTTGCCCATTCCGTTGGGGCCGAGCAAGGCGATGTGCTCACCGCGCTCGATCTGGAAAGAAAGCCCGCTCATAAGCGGTTGGTCGTAGCCGATAGTCAAATCGGTGGCCGCTAGGACTTCTTTGCCGCTTGTCACGGCGGTTTCAAAGCGGATGGCTGCTTCTCGTCGCTGGTCTGCGGGTCGTTCAAGTCGTTCGATCTTTTCCAACGCTTTGCGTCGGCTTTGTGCCCGCTTGGTGGTGGAGGCGCGGGCGATATTCTTTTGAATAAACTCCTCCATCTTTTTAATCTCAGCTTGTTGGCTTTCATACCGTTTGAGATCATGTAGCCGTTTTTCCTCTTTTAATTGTACGTACTTGGTGTAATTGCCGACATAGCGGGTGAGGTGGTGATGTTCCAGCTCATAGATCACAGTGACCAACCGGTCGAGGAAATACCGATCGTGCGAAACGATGAGGAGCGAACCGCTATAGTTGCTCAATGTTTGTTCCAACCAAGCGACTGCCTGCATATCCAGGTAGTTGGTCGGCTCGTCCAAAATCAACAGATCGGGTTCTTCCAACAACATTTTAGCCAGAGCCATGCGGGTTTTTTGTCCTCCGCTCAGTTCATTGACCCGAGTTCGCTTCCAATCGAAATCACCCAATCCCAATCCGTGCAAGGCCCCACGAATGCGGGCTTCAAACGCATAGCCGCCTTTCTCTTCAAAGGTTTCTTGCAATTTGGCGTAACGCTCGGTGATTTTTTGATAAAGGTCAGCGTCGGAATAAACCTGTTCTAGGCCCATTTCGTGTTCAAGGGAGCGCATTTCCTTCTCCAGATCTAACAGATCGGCAAAGACGGATAAAAGCTCGTTCCAGATCGTTTCCTCTGAGGAGAAGCCAGTGTTTTGCGCAAGATAGCCCAAGCGCGTTTTTTTGGACATCTGGATTTCCCCGTGATCAGGGGCGGTTTCACCGATGATGATTTTGAGCAACGTGGATTTGCCCGCACCGTTGGGTCCGATCAGCCCAATCCGTTCATGCTCGTTTACCTGTATGTGGACATCTTCGAGCACTGTGGTTCCGCCGTAAGATTTATGGATATGTTTTGCTTGCAATAGCATGATGTCACCTCGTTCATTCATTCACTACCCAGTGTAATAAAGACGCGGAACGAGAGCAAACGTGCTCGCTGGCGGAAGCGTGAGTGTCAGATAACAAGAAAAAATGTTTTCTGGTAAAATAATGAGGATTAACATAAAATTGAAGGATGAAGCTCTCATGTCCAACAAAGAAACGTTGCGCAAGCGACAACTGGAGCTCAGGAACCAGCTTGCTCCCGAATATATGAAAGAAAGTTCAGAACGCATCTGCCAGCGTTTGATCGAGCATCCCGTGTTTCAACAGTCTACCATGATTGGTTTTTACATGCCATTTCGAAATGAAGTGGATGTGCGGATGTCGATGGAAACCGCGCTTCAGCAAGGCAAACGAGTGGCCTTGCCGAAAGTGATCAGGGAAACTCGTGGGATGAGTTGGTATGAAGTCAGCAGTTTGCAGGAGTGTGTAGTAGGGGCTTATGGCATTTTGGAACCGCCGGCAATTTCGGAACGGCAGGTAGCAGACACAAGGCTGGAAGCGGTCATTGTGCCTGGAGTCGCCTTTGATCTCGCCGGGTATCGACTGGGTTATGGAGGGGGGTATTATGATCGGTTGTTCGAGCGGCAAGCCAAGGCTTGGCGCATCGGTGTCGCTTATGAAGAGCAGATTGTGCCAACCGTTTATCCTGAACCTCATGATCAACCATTGCACCTGCTGATCAGTTCCGAGAGGGAGATGTCATTTGCGCGGGCCTGATCCGTTGGTACGGAAGAGAAGCTCCGCCAAAATGGCGAAATGAAAAAACGGGGCCATGTATGCCATGAGTGATTGTGTTATATTGGACATGCACATTTCTTGTTCGGAAATTCACATATCTGGAGGTGTGGGGAAACAACATGGCTGAACAAAAGATCCCTCAGGTGACAGCCAAACGTTTGCCTTTGTATTACCGTTACTTGGAGAAATTACACGCGATCGGCAAGCAGCGCGTCTCTTCTTCCGATTTGAGTGATGCGCTACAGATCGACCCGGCGACGATTCGCCGCGACTTTTCGTATCTCGGTGAACTGGGAAAAAAAGGATATGGCTATAATGTAACTTATTTGCTCCAGTTTTTGCGCGATTTTCTGAAGCAGGACGAGGTGACCAACGTTGTTTTGATCGGTGTGGGTAACCTGGGGACGGCCTTGTTGCGGTATAATTTTTACCGTAGTCACAATACCAAACTTGTGGCTGGGTTTGATCAGGACCCGCGCAAAGTGGGTACAGACATCGATGGCATCCCCGTCTACTCGATGGATCGGCTCAAAGAAGTGATCGCCTTGCATCATGTGGAAGTGGCGATTTTGACGGTACCTGTCAATGTGGCCCAAGCGACGGCAGACTTCTTGTTTGAAGCGGGCATTCGCGGCATTCTCAACTTCACGCCGGCTCGGTTGACTGCCCCGCCCACTGTCCGGATTCACAATATCGATTTGACGATTGAGCTGCAAACCTTGATTTATTTCCTGAAAAACTTTCCGGATGAGGAGAACGTTGAGGTATCTGATGAAAAGGAGTAACCCGTAATTTAATGTCAAGGGAGTCGTCTTGAAATGAAGAATGATGAGTTGCAGCCGCTGTCTGATCATTTGGGGGAGTTGCGGCGCAGGATCATATGGTGTTTGGTGTTTTTTGTGATAGCGCTGGTAGTCAGCTTGTTTTATTCCATGCCGATTTTCCGCTACATAGTGAGCGACTTGTTCCCAAAACAGGCCATTAACACGATGGGACTACAAGACGGCATGAGAATCTATATGAATATTTCCTTCATCATGGCGTTCATCGTGACGTTGCCTTTTCTCATGTACCATGTGTGGAGATTTGTCCAACCGGGCTTGAACCCCCGCGAACAACGAGCAGCTTTGTTGTATATTCCCGTGGCGGTCGGGTTGTTTCTGCTTGGCATCGCATTTGGTTATTTTGTCATCATCCCTTATTTGATTGCTTTTCTGAAGAACATTAACCAGCTGATGGGACTCGGCACACTCTTGGCGGCCAAAGAAACTTTCAATTTTTTGTTTGGGGTGATTTTGCCGCTGGGTATCTTTTTTGAACTGCCGATCATCATGCTGTTTTTGACCCGCATCCGGCTCATCACGCCGCAGTTGTTGGCCAAGATGAGAAGATACGCTTATTTCATTATGGTGGTGATCGCTGCGGTGATCACGCCGCCCGATCTTTTAAGCAATATCTTTGTAGCCATTCCCTTGATTGTTTTGTATGAGGTGGGGATTTGGCTATCAGCCGGCTTGGTGAGAAAGATGGAGCGGGAAGAGGCAGACGGTAACGCTGTGTAAAACGCCATCGTTGACGGGCTACTCCCAAAGTGGCCCGTTCAAACGGCGTTTTTTTACATAACCTTCATCGGTTGGGGCACACTTCACCATGAGAAAGATTTCTCATGGTGGAGGTAAAAGCATGGACTATTGGAGAAGAAATCGTAGCTCTAGTTGTGCGTTGCTGTGGTTGGTGGTGATTGGCGCGCTGGCGTGGTTGTTGGCGCCTTCCCTCCGCAGGCTGTGGAACAGAGCGCAGGGACAGGGGATGGCCGTCACCATGTCTAATTTGGCGTCGCAAACCAAAACGCAGATGGGACAGTACATTGACTTAACGAAGTTCATGAAGCGGAAGTCAAAATCAGAGACTCAGACGTCCGCAACAAGGGAGCCGAATCATATGGCACCGGAGATGGCGGACATGGGCGATTTGACAGATCCAAACGCGTTCGGCGATCATTTTGAGCTGCCTGAGCGCGGACAAGAATAAGGGAAGCGGCAAACACCGGTTGCCTGTAAAGAAGAGGATGGGCGACCGGTGTTTTATGTTAGGCGGGATATCCCGACCCGGCCAGCGCTTGATATGTGTGAGGAAGGAACAATATTTATTAGATTTTTTTTGTGGTGGATACTTGAAAAATGAAAACGAGATGAATATCATTATAATTGATGTTAGCACTCATCGAGGTCGAGTGCTAACAACATGAAACTATTTCATACCACCTCATACGAAGGAGGGTTATTACGATGATCAAACCATTGGGTGATCGTGTCGTTTTAGAAGCAGTTGAGAAAGAAGAAAAAACCGCTAGCGGAATCGTATTGCCAGAAACCGCCAAAGAAAAGCCACAAGAAGGACGGATCGTGGCAGTAGGCGCAGGCCGCGTGGATGAGAAAGGGAACCGCATCGCATTGGAGGTTAAAGAAGGCGACCTCGTCATCTTCTCCAAATATGCTGGCACCGAAGTAAAGTATGGTGAGAAAGAATATCTCATCCTTCGTGAAAGCGACATTCTCGCTGTTGTGGAGTAATGAAGGACATCTGAGCGTTGCTTTAACATAAATTAAATACCCTACATACGAAAGGGGACGGAAGATTATGGCGAAAGATATCAAATTCAGTGAAGACGCGCGTCGTGCGATGCTGCGCGGGGTAGATGCCCTGGCTAACGCAGTGAAAGTAACCATCGGCCCAAAAGGTCGCAATGTGGTATTGGAGAGAAAATTCGGTTCTCCGCTCATCACCAATGACGGTGTGACCATCGCGAAAGAAATCGAATTGGAAGACCCATTCGAAAACATGGGTGCGCAACTGGTTAAAGAAGTAGCAACCAAAACCAACGACGTGGCTGGGGACGGTACCACCACCGCAACTGTGTTGGCACAAGCGATCATTCGCGAAGGCCTCAAAAACGTAGCTGCTGGCGCTAACCCAATGGTTCTGCGCAAAGGGATTGAAAAAGCAGTAAGTACTGCTGTATCCGAAATCAAAAAGATTGCAAAACCGATCGAAGGCAAAGATTCCATCGCACAAGTAGCTGCGATCTCTGCTAACGACGAAGAGACGGGTGCATTGATTGCCGAAGCGATGGAAAGAGTGGGCAACGACGGCGTTATCACCGTGGAAGAGTCCAAAGGATTCAACACCGAGCTGGAAGTTGTGGAAGGGATGCAATTTGACCGTGGTTACATCTCTCCATACATGATTACTGACACCGACAAAATGGAAGCTGTGTTGGATGAGCCGTACATCTTGATCACCGACAAGAAAATTGGCAACATCCAAGACGTGCTGCCAGTATTGGAGAAAGTCGTACAACAAGGTCGTCCGCTGTTGATCATCGCTGAAGATGTAGAAGGTGAAGCATTGGCGACCCTTGTAGTGAACAGACTGCGTGGCACCTTCACCGCAGTTGCTGTTAAAGCACCAGGCTTCGGCGATCGCCGCAAAGCGATGCTCGAAGATATTGCGATCCTGACCGGTGGTCAAGTGATCACCGAAGACTTGGGATTGGATCTCAAATCCACGGGTATCGAATCCCTCGGTCGCGCACGTCAAGTTCGTGTAAACAAAGAAAACACCATCGTGGTGGATGGTTTCGGCGAGCAATCCGACATCCAAGCACGCATCAAACAAATCCGTCAACAACTGGAAGAAACCACTTCCGAGTTCGACAAAGAAAAACTGCAAGAGCGTCTGGCTAAATTGGCTGGCGGCGTAGCAGTGATCAAAGTTGGTGCGGCTACCGAAACCGAATTGAAAGAGAAAAAACTGCGCATCGAAGACGCATTGAACGCTACCCGTGCGGCAGTAGAAGAAGGTATCGTATCTGGTGGCGGTACCGCGTTGGTGAACGTTATCCGTGCGGTAGAAGACCTCGAAGCAACCTTGCCGGTTGGCGACGAAAAAACAGGTGTAAGCATCATCAAACGCGCTCTGGAAGAGCCAGTACGTCAAATCGCTCACAACTCCGGACTGGAAGGTTCCGTCATTGTAGAGCGCCTCAAAAAAGAAGAAGTGGGCATTGGTTTCAACGCGCTCACTGGCGAATGGGTAAACATGATCCAAGTAGGTGTTGTAGACCCGGCCAAAGTAACCCGCTCCGCACTGCAAAACGCAGCTTCCGTAGCAGCTATGTTCCTGACCACCGAAGCAGTTGTAGCTGACAAACCGGAAGAAAACAAAGCTCAAGCTCCAGACATGAATGGCATGGGCGGAATGGGCGGCATGATGTAATAACATCATAAAGCCTTTCAGCATGGGGATGGGAGTGCATGTTGCTCATCATCAGCAACCATGATCACTTTATTCACAATAACCACCCCGACAAAGAAGGTCTTTCATCAGTGTAAAACTGGTGAAAGACCTTCTCTTTTATATGGATGGTGATAGGGTGCTGCTTGACATTTTTTTTAGAACGGCATATAGTTACCTTGGGTAATAGTTACCTATATTAATTATTTCTCCATAGAAGGGAGTACCGACAGTGGAGGGTTTTTTTCAACGCTATTTAAGGCTGTATCGGCCGCTTATCACGAGGCTGAATGAATTAATGAGCACTTATCAGCTTTCTTATTCTTTATGGCAAGTGATTTTTTATATAAAAAACCATGGGCCGTCGACGCTTGTAGATATTTCAAATCAATATCAAGTAGAGAAGCCAACCATTACGAGGAGAGTTCAACGTTTGGAAGAGCTGAACATCGTGAAGCAAATTCCAGGCAAAGACAGACGGGAAAAGATCATTCAGTTAACGGAATTAGGAGAAGAGATCTACAAAGAATGCAGAAAAAAAATAACGGAATTGGAACATCGTGTGATGGAAGGGATCGATAAGGAAGATCAAATGATTATGTTTCAAACACTGCCCAAAGTGCAGGCGAACATCATGAAACGAGAGGGGAGCAACATTGAGCAAAGCAAAATTGTGGACAAATAATTTTATCATTGTGTCTAGCATCAACTTTTTGCTGACGCTGGTTTTTTATTTGCTAGTCGTAATTATAGGTGTTTATGCAGTAGATGAATATCATGCCACTGCAAGCCAGGCTGGTCTGGTTACAGGGATTTTTATCGTAGGGACGCTAATAGGGCGTCTTTTTATTGGTCGTAAAATCGATTCAATTGGCTGCAAAAGAACGTTGTTTATTGGATTGGGTCTCTATCTGTTAACGACATCGTTATATTTCATCCATCTGGGTATCACCTTTCTTATTTTCACTCGTTTCGTGCATGGGATTGCACTAGGCATTGCAAGCACGGCAACCGGAACGATTGTGGCTCAAATCATCCCCGCTACACGAAAAGGAGAAGGTGTCGGTTATTACAGCATGAGCACGACATTGGCCACAGCGATCGGGCCATTTATTGGACTATATATGAATCAGCATGCAAGCGCGCAAATGATCTTCAGTCTCTGCTTGGCTTTAGGTGTCATCAGTTTGCTCACGGCATTCTTTGTGCATGCCCCGGCATTAGAAAGTAGCGCAAAAAAGGTTGAGATGACAGAGTTGAAGCCCTTCCAATTGATTGAACCGAAGGCGGTTCCTATAGCATGGGTAACGCTGGTCATCGCCTTTTGTTACTCCAGTGTTCTTTCGTTTATAAACTTCTATGCCATTGAGATGAATCTAGTTAGCGCAGCTAGTTTTTTCTTTCTTGTCTACTCGATCGCAGTATTGGTTTCACGTCCATTTACGGGTCGGTTAATGGACGTGAAAGGAGCCAACTATGTTATGTACCCGGCTTTTATTCTCTTTGCAGCCGGCATGTTGCTTTTAGGTTTAGCCCATAGCAGTTTTACTTTGTTGTTGGGTGGTGCACTGGTAGGACTTGGATTTGGTAATATGCAGTCATGTACGCAGGCGATTGCTGTAAAGTTGACGCCCCCTGAGCGCATGGGACTGGCAACGTCGACCTTCTTTATCTTTCTTGATGCCGGGCTAGGCTTCGGCCCTTATCTATTGGGACTCTTCATTCCCATGATCAGCTATCGCTCGCTATATATCTTTCTGAGCGTTGTCGTTTTGGCATCTTCCGGCCTTTACTTTTGGCTCCACGGTAAGAAAGAAAAGACCCGCCTCAATGCTTTGGCTCGACAATAAATGAGACGATGATGTTATGCTCTGTAGCCTCTAACAGGCGGTTGACCGGTGGGGGCTTTTTTTAGCTCGTTTTTTCGTGATTTCAATAAATGGACAAATGAAGCGGGCAATCGTTGTGGCAAGTGGGATTTGAGCAGGTGCCCGCCATGATACAAAGTCATAAAAAAGAAATTCTTATCGAATGAAAGAATGAGACGACTCTTACGCATTTTGTTAAAATGCTAATATAATCACATGACGGAAGGAGAAGATGATGAGAAGAAGAATCCTGCCTATCGGTTTCATCACTCTGGCGCTTGTGGTGTCGTCTTGGGGAATCTACAGCAGTCCTGCATTGGCGAACCCCACGCAGTCGGACACGAAGAAGAAGCTGGAAGAAGTAAAAAACGAAGCGAAGGAAACGAAGGCGAATTTAAAGGAAGTAGAAGCTAAGCTGGAACAGCATAAAAAAGATGTGTCAAAAGTAGATGAGAAGCTTTCAGCCTATCTGCAACAAATAGACGGATTGAACAAAAGTCTGGCCGCCAATGAAAAAGAGAAGAAGGCGGTAGAACAGAAATTACGCAAGAAATTGCAACGTCTCTATCTGCAAGGCGAAAACGAATACTTAGCTCACATGTTGGCAGCGGAGTCATTTGCCGACTTTTTGAATCGATTCCAATTGATCCGCATTATTGTCAATCAAGATATGAACGACTTTCAGCATTATAATGATTTGAAGAAAAAATATGAAGAAGATAAAGCCAAAGTCGTCAAAGCCAAGGAGGAGCAAGAAAAGCTTCTCAAAGAATCAAAGCAACGCGTCGAGAAAATGATGAATGAGATGTCCAAGTACAAAGCCGAGTTGAAGGAACTCGAAAAGCAAGAGCAAAAGTTGATGGGGGAATTTGGCTTTGTCGGGGGCGGTGTCTTGGGATATCCATCCTCACGGGGCATGACCTACTGGAACTACGGGCAAAACCGCAGTAGTCACATTCATGCTGGTGTAGATATTCCGCGGCCGATCGGCACGCCGATTTATGCGGCAGAAGGCGGCGTGGTGAAGTCGGTGCGATATGATGCGGGCGGATATGGTTGGTATATTATTGTGCGCCATAATAACGGATTGGAGACGTTGTACGCCCACATGTACAGCTATCAAGTAAAAGTGAGCACGGGACAACGGGTTGCCCGGGGCCAAGTAATCGGGGCGGTGGGGAATGCCGGCCGTTCCACAGGGCCTCACTTGCACTTTGAAGTGCATAAAAACGGACAGGCTGTCAACCCCAAACCATATATCTCATAAATTCGCTAATACGGCCGGCCAAAGCCGGCTTTTTTTATGCCGGAGGGTATGTAAAAACGCTGTCAGGTAAACACCTGACAGCGTTTTTTCTCTCATTGCTGGGGAAATCACATGGTGGGATACGCGAGGCGATCCATTCGCTCTTTGTATTCTTTGATTCTTGTTTCTTGTTCTTGTGCGTCTACATCACGGTGCAAGTGAATCAGCCGGTGCAAATAGATAAAGTACAACCGGAATTCCACGAAGAAGTCCAATTGCTGGCGCCAATCGTCTTCCAGGATGTTTTCAAGGAAGTAGCCTGACATAAACTCATGGGTGAACAGTTGCTTAAAAGCGGCATGTTCTGATTCCGGGATCGATTCCAAGGCGTGGAATAGTACAATGGCAATATCGTATGTAAACCAGTGATATTTGACACGGTTGAAATCAACCACGATAGGATTGCCTGTGTTGCTGATCAAGATGCTGTCATGATGGAAATCATTATTGATTAACCCATAGGATCTGCTTGTTTTGGGGAATTGGTGTACCCTTTGCAACATCGATGACCAGCGGTCGGCGACCGGACGGTCAATGAAGGACCAATCTCTATGATATATCTCGCCTTCGTCCCATTCCTCAAAGGTAGTGGCCTGTTCTTTTTGCAAGAAGCGTTGAGAAAGGGAGTGCATCTTGCCCATCACTTGGCCCATCCGACGCAACAGATTGGGGCTCCAATCATTGAGGCGCGAGGCTTCCAACAGTTTCCCTTCCCCTTTGCGGAAGGAGATCGCGCAACATGGGATGGGAAGCTCGATAATGGTTTCAATCGATTGACCGCGCGTCGATAAGATTTGCTTAGGGATCGCGATGCCATGCGAACGCAAAAAATTCACCCATTTTAACTCTGAGTGAAGTTGACTTTTATCTTTGGTGGCGATGGGCATCAGCTTGAGCACGCACGCTTCCCCATCCCGCTCATACTCAAACACGTTGTTATAAAAGCCCCCGAGCGGCTTGATTGTTTCGGGTGTTCCCTTAAACCTACGACATGCTTCTTCTACCAGTTCTTTTTTCCACATGGATTTAACCCACCTATCTCGGTTCAATCATCATCTGTCTTTCTTCATGATAACATTGTTATCTTATTCTTTCTATTATAGGGAGTTCGCAAAAAAAAGGGTGGGACAGCTGGGTGAATTGTTGCCCGGAGCCAACATTAATGGGAGTTGTCATCTTTTCTAAATGGGGTAAAAAACGTTTCTCTGGACTAAGAAGGGAGCCCTTCCTTATCATATAGTGGGTTGAAGAAGGAAGGGGGACAAAAATGGTAAAGTTACCTGAGTCCAAGCAAGCGGCAGAAGCGCAAAAAGGAGCCTGGCTCAGCATTTTTTCCTACCTCATCTTAAGTGCGGTCAAGTGTTGGATCGGCGTGACGGAGCATTCCCAAGCGGTGTTCGCTGATGGATTAAACAATGTGTCGGACATATTGTTGTCGGTGGCGATCCTGATTGGGGTGCGGGTGGCCATCCAGCCAGCGGATAGCAATCATCCATTTGGTCACAGCAAAGCTGAGACGGTAGCAACATTGGTGGCGGCATCATGTATGGTGTTGGTGGCTTTGGAAGTGTGGATTGGTGCGGTTGAAGCAGTGTTGCACCCGCGCTCGGGGCAGATTGGCAATGCCGCACTGGCCGTATCGCTGATCTCGGCCGTGGTCATGTTGCTTGTATCCAGCGTCAACTTCGCATTAAGCAAGAAAACGAACAGCGAAGCACTGCAAGCGGCTGCCCACGACAACCGTTCAGATGCATTGGTCAGTTTGGGGGCGGCGGTGGGGATCGTCGGTGCCAACTTAGGATGGATGTGGATGGACCCATTGGCTGCGTTTGTAGTGGGCCTGTTGATCTTGCGCACGGGGTACCAAGTGGGAAAGCCGGCGATCGATATGTTGATGGATGGGTTTGATGAGGAAAAAACAGGGCGAATTCATGCACGGGTTGTTCAGATTGCGGGCATTCGAGAGGTTAAAGCGTTACGTGCGCGCCATCAAGGCATGCATGTGTTTGTGGAGTTGACGGTAGGCGTGGATGCCCATTTATCAGTTGAGGAAAGCCACCGTTTGACGGAAGAGGTGGAAGAGGCGTTGATCGGTTTTGAGCGAATTGCCCATGTACATGTGCATGTGGAGCCGGCTGATCCACCGCAAAAGTTGACTTCTATGTGATGGGGCTGGTTCGTGTTTGTTGCGATACCGGTAGCTTCAGTCGGATGGGAAGAATGCAGAATGCCCCTTCCTACTGCAAACCGCCCAGGAACCAAGCGATTGGTTCTTGGGCGGTTTGCGGTTAAAATCCATATTTGTATTGTTTGGGGCCAATATATTCTACACCAAGTTTTTTAGCGGCATGAATGGTCCAATAGGGATCACGCAACAGTACCCGAGCCAAAAAGACAAGATCAGCCCGTCCATTGGCGATAATCTCTTCTGCTTGTTCCGGGGTGGTAATCAGGCCGACAGCCCCGGTAGCAATCCCGGCTTCGCGCTTGATTGTTTCAGCGTAAGAGACTTGATATCCAGGGAAGATGCGATCCGGTGGTTGAGGGGTAATGCCGCCGGAGGAGACATCCACCAGATCAACGCCCCACTCTTTCATCATGCGTGCCAGAGCGACACTGTCCGCCAATTGGATGCCATCAGGGTGATAGTCCACAGCAGAAATGCGTACATAAAGGGGACGAGAAGTTCCCCATTCCGCTTTGACGGCTTGGATGACTTCCTTGAGCAGTCGTGCTCTGCCATTCAGGTCTCCACCGTACTCATCGGTTCTTTTGTTGGATAGTGGCGACAAAAATTGGTTGAGCAAATAGCCATGGGCGGCATGGATTTCAATAATGTCAAAGCCGATCTCTGAAGCGCGTCGCGCCGCTTGGGCGAATGCCTCAATCACTTGGGCGATTTCCTCTTTTCCCATCTCCAGCGGTGTTTTGTCTCCTTCACTAAACGGAATCGCACTGGGGGCGATGATCGGTTCATCCACGATCGCTTTCCGGCCGGCATGGGCCAATTGGATAGCCGTTTTGCTGCCTTGAGAATGGGCAAACGAAACAATTTGCTTTAACCCGTCCATCTGTTCATCAGACCACAACCCCAAATCATTCGTGCTGATGCGGCCCCGGGGTTCCACCGCGGTTGCCTCTACCATCAGCAAGCCTACTTTTCCGGCCGCTCTTGTACCATAATGGACCATGTGCCAATCAGTTACCTTTCCGTCGTCTCCAGCGGAGTACATGCACATGGGGGAACAAACAACGCGGTTGGGCAAAGTGACTTCCTTTTGGGTAAAAGGTTGAAATAAAAATGACATTCCATCATCCCCACCTTTTAAATATGTACTAACTTATCTTTCTACATTATATTACCTTTATTCCATTACATGAAACATAAAATTTACCCTCTTTTCACAGGGCATGGCGACAAGTGTGGCTGGCGAGCAAGCGGGTGGGAAATGCCCGATTGAAGCCAATGAGGAAACGGTATTGGAGTCGCTGGCCTGCGCATCAGACTAGGCGTGCCCTAGTGGAGGAAACGGTATCGAGAGCGGATCAGGTTTGTATATAATAATATTATGATTTTGTTTAAGAGTATTTTTGATACGGATGAACATGTGGAATGCCATGCGCGTGCTTGTACCAGCTGCAAGGTGGTTTCAAATAACAAAAATGGAGGGAATCGATGACAACAGAAGAGACGAGCGGCTTTGTTTGGGATGAAGGACATTCACAGGTGTATCAATTGATTGAAAATATAGAAAAATTGAGAGCAGAGGTGGAGCAATCAAACCGGCCTCACGATGCGTCAGCGCTGGGAAGCGTTTATGGGAAGAGATGTGCAGACAGATCAAGAGATTGCCTCGTTCATTCGTTGGTATGAACAACGGAGATATGGGGCAAACGAAGAAGGAAAGGCGATGGTGTTGCGTTGGCGAACATTGTGGAAAATCATGGGTGGACGGAAGCGATCTTGACCGCCTATGGACGGCTTGATATGATGAAATTTAGTTGTTCGCCCACCCGTATATGTTTAGGAATAAGGCCTGAACGTCTCTACCCGGCTACCGAAAATAGCTGGACTACGGTTGATGGGGCGCCGGGAAGCCTTATATTTTCTTCATGACGAAGGAATCGGGGGACCGGGGTCCATATCGCCGGGAGCGGCGGTGTGGGTTACCCGGGTTTTTTTGTACCTACCTAAAGTTTCATGACAAAAGAGGGGTTATATGATGGAGAAGCCATTAGAACGCGTTGTTGTGCTCGATTTCGGAGGGCAGTATAACCAATTGATCGCCCGCCGTATCCGTGATTTGGGTGTGTTCAGTGAATTGTTGCCACCCACGACCACTGCGGCCGAGTTGAAGCAAATCAATCCAAAAGGCATTGTTTTCTCAGGTGGGCCAAACAGTGTGTATGACGAGAATTCACCAAAGTGCGATCCGGAGATTTTTAATTTGGGGATTCCTGTATTCGGTATTTGCTACGGTATGCAAATGATCGCCCATCATTTTGGTGCAAATGTATCCCGCGCCAGCAAGCGTGAGTACGGCAAAGCGGAGATGGAGATTGTGTCCGATAGCGTCCTGTATAAAGGCTTGGATACAAAACAAACGGTGTGGATGAGCCACAGCGATGTGGTTGTGGAGCCGCCGGCCAACTTCCAAGTGGATGGAAAAACGCATTCTGCGCCGGTCGCCGCGATGAGCAATCCAGCTGATAAAATCTACGCGGTGCAATTCCACCCAGAAGTGCAACACTCAGTGAACGGGAATGAAATGATCAAGCACTTCTTGTACGATGTGTGCGGATGCTCAGGCGATTGGAGCATGGGAACATTTATCGAAGACAGCGTGAGAGCGATTCGCGAGCAAGTTGGCGACAAAAAAGTGTTGTGCGCGTTGAGTGGAGGCGTTGACTCGTCTGTCGTTGCGGCGCTGATTCACAAAGCGGTAGGAGATCAGCTCACTTGCATGTTTGTCGATCATGGCCTCTTGCGTAAAGGCGAAGCGGAGAGCGTGGTTGAAACCTTCGGCAAAAACTTCAAAATGAACTTGGTTAAAATAGACGCCCGTGAGCGTTTCTTGTCCAAACTGGCGGGTGTTTCCGACCCGGAACAAAAACGGAAAATCATTGGTGTTGAATTTATCCGGGTATTTGAAGAAGAGTCGGCTAAATTTGGCGACCATGAGTTCTTGGGACAAGGTACGTTGTACACCGATATCATTGAATCGGGTACGGCGACCGCGCACACGATTAAGTCTCACCACAATGTAGGTGGGTTGCCAGAGGATATGAAAATGCAGTTGGTTGAACCGCTCAACACCTTGTTCAAAGATGAAGTCCGCAAAGTGGGCGAAGAGTTGGGCTTGCCTGCGGATATCGTGTGGCGTCAGCCTTTCCCAGGTCCAGGACTGGCGATTCGCGTCATCGGTGAAGTGACGGAAGCTAAGTTGGAGATCGTGCGCGAGTCGGATGCGATCCTGCGCGAAGAGATCAAAAAAGCGGGACTCGACCGCGAGATTTGGCAATACTTCACGGCGCTACCCGACTTCAAAAGCGTGGGCGTGATGGGAGACGTGCGCACCTACGCTTATACGGTAGGGATTCGTGCAGTTACCTCGATCGACGGGATGACTGCGGATTGGGCTCGTATCCCTTATGATGTGCTTGAGAAAATTTCCACCCGCATTGTCAATGAAGTGGATGGCGTAAACCGTGTCGTTTATGACGTGACTTCTAAGCCACCTTCAACCATTGAATGGGAATAACAGAGAATCAGGTGATCTCACATGTCCAAGTTTGCAACAGGGTTGGCTCGTTACTTTGACTTTGCTGGACACCAAACGAACTTGCGGACAGAGATCCTTGCCGGGGTTACCACATTTTTCACGATGGCGTACATCTTGTTGGTGGCGCCATCGATTCTTGGCAAGACCGGGATGGATCTGGGTGCGGTGTTTGTGGCCACAGGTTTGTCCGCGTGTATCGGTACCTTCCTGATGGGCGTCGTGGCCAATTATCCCATTGCCCTGGCCCCCGGGATCGGGTTGATTTCATATTTTGCGTTCGCTGTCGTACTGGGGATGAATGTGCCATGGACCCAAGCGCTGGGCGCCGTGTTTTTGTCCGGTACTGTGTTTTTTGTGTTGACCGTCACCAAAATCAGGGAACTGATTATTAATGCCATTCCGACCGGGTTAAAATATGCCGTGTCGTCAGGTATTGGACTTTTTATTGCTTTTATCGGTCTCAAAAATGCTCAAATCATTCTGCCCGCGGAAGCGACTTATGTGATGATCAACCCCGACTTGACTAAAAAACCGGAGATTTTGTTAACTCTGTTCGGTTTGCTGATCACGTCTGTGATGATGGTGCGCCGGGTAAAGGGAGCCATATTCATCGGGATGGTGGCGACGGCTATAGTCGGCATGATGACGGGATTGATCAAGGTACCGGACAAGCTGTTTGCAATGCCGCCCAGCATGGCACCTACTTTCTTGAAATTAGATGTAATGGGTGCGTTGGAATTGGGCTTTGTCACGATCGTGTTTGCTTTTTTGTTTGTGGATCTCTTTGACAATGCCGGCACGCTGGTGGGAGTAGCCAGCCAGGCCGGGCTGATGAAAGACAACAAACTGCCGCGAGCCGGACGGGCCTTGATCACCGACTCGATTGCGACGGTGTTGGGGGCGTTGTTTGGTACGTCAACCGTTACTTCGTACATTGAGTCATCAGCGGGAGTGGCTTCGGGAGGACGGACGGGCATGACCTCAGTCACCACCGCGCTTTGTTTTGCGGCGGCGCTGTTTTTCTTCCCGATCGTACAGACACTTGCTTCGGTGGCCGCAATCACGTCGCCTGCGTTGATTATCGTGGGTGTGCTGATGGCCGGCAACTTGAGCAAGATCGAGTGGGACTCTTTGTCTGAAGCGATTCCAGCCTTTATCACTTTGATTATGATGCCACTCAGTTTCAGCATCGCGACTGGCATTGCCGCTGGCTTTATCCTGTATCCATTGTGCAAGGTCGTGGCAGGAGAAGGTAAGCATGTCCACCCCGTCGTGTATGTGTTGGGGGTTATTTTCATCTTGCGATTTATGTTTCTGGGGAGTGTCTGAATGAGCTCCGACCGGAAGGTGCGAAAGACGCATCAAGCCCTGCGTACGTCAATGTGACGAAACGCAGGGCTTTTTCTGCGAATGAGTTGGGTGTGGACGTCATCTATCCGTCATCTTTGTGGATTGTCCACTTTACATAGAAGGAGCTGCCATGTTAATTCGGCCAGTGTGCGAAAGCGGGGTTAAAACCAGCGTAGAATTGCCATCTTATAGATAAAGATGGAGGTGGGCTGGAATGAGAAGCAAGGTGTTATGGACAGGATTCTGCGTAGGAATCGCGCTGCTTGTTGGTTGGTGCGCGCAGGGGGCAGAAGCAGCTGAACGATCTGTCTCGGGGATGGCAAAGGAGATCGGAGAGTTTCGGCAATTGTTCGCACAAAAGGAGCAGGCACTTAAAGAAAAAAATTGGCATATGTATCGAGCCACATTGGATGAGGAAAATCAAACATATCTTCATGAACAGAAGCGGTGGTTTCAAGATGCGGTGCGTGTGATCGAACCGGGATCATTTCGGTTGCAGCTTCTCCAAGTGAAAGCCGTTGGCCGGGGAACCGCCGTTGTCCAAGTAAAGCAATCCTATCGGATGGGCAAGAAGGCTGTATCTTTTAACTACCCGCTGTCATTGAAAAAAAGGACGGATGGTTGGAAGGATGCTGATCTGGCTTTTTCTGTGTTGAAACATGAGCGAATCAGCGTGTATTATAGCGACCCTGCTCTCGAGCGGGAAGCGACATTAGCAATGAACACGTTACAACAAGCCTATGAAGGGTTGCATCGGCGTATGGGCTGGACGACCAAAGGGATTGAGGTGAAATTGTATCACCGCCCGGAGGTGTTCCGCCAATTTGTCAAACCGTCGTTGCCGGAATGGGCTGGTGGTTGGCATGAAGCCAATCAAGCGATCAAATTTATCGGCGGCTGGGGGGAACTCCGGTTATTGGCTGCTGGATTGGTACATGAGCTGACGCATCAGATGGTGAGCGAATTGTCTAATGACAATGCGGCGTATTGGTTGCAAGAAGGAGCCGCGATGTATTATGAAGCCCATTTGTTGCCTCGGTTGATGGTTGGCCATGAAATGAATCGTTTAAAGCGGCGCATGAGTTTGGCCGAGCTAGAACGGGCAAAGCTGGAAAAATTGCCATCGGATCAAGCAGAACAGTATTATCTCAGTGCATATCTCGCTTACAAATCATTGGCCGAACGATGGGGAGATCGAGCCTTTGGCGCGGTGTTACGGGAGTTGGGGAAATACCCGTACCTCGATCTCGACAGCAGTGAAAAGCAGCCGACGTTAAACCAACGGACGAGAAACGCATGGATGCGCGTGTTCGGCCGCAGCATCGAAGGGATGGTGGGAATGTCTGCTTAAGAATGAGGAGAGTAAAGATGAAGGCATCGGCAGAGAAAAAGCCAACAGAAGAAAAAGGCGTTGACAAGGAATAGAAATCTTGTTATATTTAGTTTCGTTGCTTGTCGCAACATCATTCCATGTTCCTTTTACCTAAATTGACTAAAAAAGTTGTTGACAGTTGGAAGGAAGCATGATAAGATATAAAACGTCGCTACAAGAGCGGCGCTAAAAATGAGTGTTCCTTGAAAACTAAAGAGTGACAACGTGACCTGTCAATTCATTGAGCATAGACTCAAACCTCAGTTTCACACGTTGGTGTGAAGCCTTTAACGGAGAGTTTGATCCTGGCTCAGGATGAACGCTGGCGGCATGCCTAATACATGCAAGTCGTGCGGGGGTCTCCGGACCCTAGCGGCGA
>NZ_SMDD01000007.1 GCF_004343255.1 Laceyella sacchari
CACATAAGCGAGATCATCCGGTTGCCCTTTCTCCGGCAATGCGCTTCGGTCTCCTGCCTCCCAATCGATTTGATCCAGCCACAATACCCGGTCAACCCATTCCTCTGGCACATCCACGCCACGCTCGGCCAACAACAGCTTCGCTTGTGCGTCCGCCAGCATATAGCGAATCCGCTCCTCCGGGTACTCGACATCGATCGGCAGATAAGCCGCCCCTGCCTTCAACACCCCAAGCGTCCCGACCACCATCGCCAATGATGGACGCACCATGATCCCGATAATCTCTTCCCGCTTCACCTCTCGCTCTTGTAGCAAACGGGCCAGTCGATTGGCACGGGCATCCAATTCGCCGTAGGTCAGCGTTTCCTCCCGGTGCACCACTGCCGTCCGTTCGGGCGTGCGCGCCGCCTGTTCCGCTATACACTCGTGCAGGGTTCGGTCTCTTGGATACTCTGCTTCCGTTGCGTTAAACGCGTTCAGCAACCGATCTGCTTCTGCTTCATCCATCAGAGTGAATGATTGGAGTTCCTTTTCTGTACCCGAAACTACCTGCTCCAGCAACCGTATATAATAGCCAATCCACCGTTCAACCGTCGCCCGCTTAAATAAAGAAGTGTTGTATTCTACGGTGAAATGAAGGGTTTCCTGTTCCTCCGCTTCCCATGTCATATCAAACATGGATTGCTTCCATTTCCACCCCGTAAACGGCTTTACATCGATCCCCGGCAATGCGAATGGCTCTTTGTCGACATTTTGCAATACAAACACTGTGTCGAACAATGGGTTGCGACTGCCGTCTTTTGCGCTGGGGAGCGTCGCCAGCTCTTCCAATGGATATTCTCCATGTCCATACGCGGCCAGGACGTTTTGTTTCACCTCTGCAAGGTATTGGTGGAAGGTAAGCTCCGGTGTCGGTTGCGACCTGAGCGGCAACGTATTGACAAACATGCCGAAAATCTGCTCCGCTTCCGCCTGGGTGCGGCCGGCAACGGGAAAGCCTACCGCCAGATCGGTTTGCCCCGACAATTTGGCCAGCATCACCTTATATGCCGCAAGCAAAACCATAAACAGCGTGGCCCCTTCTCGTTCACTCACCCGTTTCAGTTGATGAGTCAATTCCACGTCCAAACGGAACCGAACCTTTTCTCCTGCAAACTGTTGGAGCTTCGGACGCGGCCGATCAGTCGGCAGTTCCAGAACAGGCCATTCCTCATTAAACTGTTGCGCCCAGTATTCCCCCTGTTTTTGGCAAGCGGGGGTGCGCTTCCATTCCTCTTGCCACACCGCCACATCTTTGTAGTGCAGAGCGAGCGGAGGCAATGTTTCCCCGCGGTACAGCTTGCTCAGCTCGCGGCGAAAAATCCGCTCGATAGAAAAGCCGTCTGAAACAATGTGATGAATGTCAATCACCAACACATGCCGCTCTTTTCCCAAATGGATCAGGCCCGCTCGCAATAGAGGTGCTTGCCGCAAATCAAACGGGCGGATAAATTGCTCGATCCATGTTGCGGCCTCTGCTTCATCCTTTGCCTCACATTGTTCCCAAGGCACTGGCACCGCCGGCTCCACTTTTTGCATCACCTCGTCCTCAACCAAGTGGAAGGAGGTACGCAATGATTCATGCCTGTCCACCACAGCCTGCAAGCTTTGGCGCAGACGTGCTACATCCAACCCGCCCGACAGTTCCAGCACCACGGGGTTATGGTAGGTTACCCCGATATTGCCACGTTGCTCCATCGCGTACAATCGGCGTTGCACCGAAGTCACTGGATAATACTCCCGCTCCGCCACGGGTTGGAGCGAAGCGGTGGTATCATGATTCGCTTCCCGCACCATTGCCGCCATTTCGCTTAGCGTAGAGCATTCAAAGAGGCGGGCGATATGAGCATCCATCCCAAATTCGGCACGGATGCGCGCTGCCAGCATCATCAGGTGCAATGAATGCCCACCCAACGCGAAAAACTGATCATTTAATCCAACCCGATCTACTTGCAACACTTCTTGCCACAGCCCGGCCAGCTTCACCTCGACTGGATCTGACGGCGCTACATACCTACTCTCCGGCGTTGTGTTCGCCACTGGCTCCGGCAACGCTTTCCGGTCCACCTTGCCATTGGGGGTAAGCGGCAACCGCTCCAAACGGATAATATGAGCAGGGATCATATATTCAGGCAATTCCTGTGCCAGATGCGCTCGCAACTCGCTGTCACCCACCGGCTCAGTCTCAACCACATATGCACACAAAACAGACTGGCCTGAGGAATCTGCGCGCGCCACCACAACACCATCTTCAATGGCAGGGTGCTGCAACAGCACATTGGTGATTTCTCCGGGTTCAATCCGGTATCCGCGGATTTTCACCTGGTCGTCGATCCGCCCTAAGAACTCCAAATTCCCGTCGGGCAACCACCGAACCAAATCCCCCGTTTTATACATGCGTTCTCCCGGTGCAAACGGATGGGGGACGAATTTGCTCGAAGTAAGATCATCGCGCCCCAAATAACCCCGAGCCAAACTGTCTCCGGCCAGGCAAAGCTCTCCCGGGACGCCAATGGGCTGCAATTGCCCTTCCTCACTCAGCACAAACGCTTGGTTATTGGCAATCGGCCTACCGATCAAAATCGGCCCCTCCGGCTTCACTTCATAGCAAGTGGCGACAACCGTGTTTTCTGTCGGACCGTAGTTGTTAAACAGCCGGTACGGTTGCCGACGCACCTGCCGCAACCGGTCTCCACCTGTCAAGAGCCTGGTCAAGGTGCGGTTCTCCAAACGCATAAACTGCTCCGCCACCGGTGTTGGAAGAAAGCTGATGCTCACCTTCTCCGCTTCCATGTATCGGTTCAACGCCTCCACATCTAAACGGAGCTCTTCAGGGATGACAATCAGCGTCGCTCCTGCGATCAAATAGGGGAAAATCTCCCATACAGAAGCGTCAAATCCAAATCCGGCGTATTTCGTAGCCCGATCCTGCGCCGTCACTGCAAACCGTCTCACATGCCAACTGGCCAAATTTACCAGCGCTCGATGTTCAACCATGACTCCTTTTGGCTTGCCAGTCGACCCCGATGTATAAATCACATAAGCCAACTGATCAGGACTCCCTGGTGTTTCAACGTCGAAGAGGCTTCCTTCTTCCCAAGCAATGCGATCCAAGAATAGTTTGCGCTCCTTCCAGCCGACAGGAAGGGGAAGTCCGGTTTGTGTAAGCAACAGGGAGGCACGGCTGTCCTGCAACATGTAATCAATACGCTCCAACGGATAGTGAGGATCAATGGGCAAAAAGGCGGCCCCTGCTTTTAACACCCCCAAAATGCTAACGATCATCTCCAGTGAAGGCTTTGCCAAAACCCCCACGATCTCTTCCCGTTCCACGCCCCGGTCGCGCAAAGCACGAGCCAGTTGACTTGCCCGCTCGTTCAATTGCCGATAAGTCAATTTTTCCTCTTTGAATACCACCGCCACTTGATCTGGTGTGCGCTCCGCCTGTCGTTCAAACAAGGCATGGATGGTCTGGTCGTGGGAATAAGGCATCGACGTATCATTAAAGGCGCGCACCAAAGCCTCTTTTTCAGCCTCAGTCAGCAAATCGATGGCATGCAATGCTTGCTCAGGATGATAGACAAAGGCTTGAATCACTCGCGCGAAGTGTTGGCCAATGCGCCCAATCCATTCTGAGTCAAAACGTCTTCGGTCAAATGCAAAACGCAAAGTTAACGTGTGGCTAATCCAAATCTGAGTATGCAATCTAAAAATGGAATCATTAGATATAAGTAAATGTTTATTGTATTCAGAAAATATATTTTGCTGATTATCCATCTCATCCAAGTCAGACTCAATCACCCACAAAAGATGCTGCAAAGCATCCGGAGCGATCCCTGTCCACTTCTCCAATTCCGACAACAAGACGGCCTCAACCTCTGGATGCCCCATATTCTTAGCAACCACATCGTAAACCGTCTCCCCTTTGGTGCATTGCACCCGGCGTAATTGGATAGCCAGCTCATCATCGCTTTCCTTTCCGCCCAAAGGGGAAACCGAAGCGAACACCACATCATCCACACGATTGTATTTCTGCAACAAGACTCCCCACATCAAACTGATCAATGTGGGAACCGAGACATTCATTTTATCTGCCAAAGCGCTGATTTCTTTAGTCAACAGGGAATCCAACTGCAAGAAGCCCACACCGTTATGGTCGCCAGCCTCATGCCATGGACCTTCCGCGATCCGTTCTGGTACGATCGGAATGCTATCATTATACCCACGCAAATATTCTTTGTAATATGTCCGATCTTTCCGCTCTGGTTGAACCAATTCATTATAGGACATAATTACCCTCCGACATCGGTTTGATGGTAAATTTATATTATTTTCAAATTGCAACTACGAGTTTATCGGAATTTTCAATCCATGTCAACGTTTGATGGATTTATTCTCCGCAACAACAAATGACCAGATTTAATTTTAAAAAACGAATAAATACATTAACTAACAACAAAATAAACTAAGTATCCCACAAAAATATTTATACTTATTGCAAATCGAATCATTTATACCCCTCTTCTCTAAACCACCTCTTTTCTTTTAAAAAAAACATCCTCCACCCGGCCTGATTTTCTATATTTTTCCTATTTTATAATTCTATCTCTTCCTTATCTCCCCTCCTCATAGAATAAAACAGCAAGAGATCGCCGCGATTTTTGAAGCGATCTCTTGCCAATGTCTTTCAAACCATGTTGCCGCCATACAAAATGAAGCGACCCTTGCCAAAATCAGCAAGAGCCGCTCCGTCCGGTCATACCCAGTTTCCATTGCGAAACAGCGGCACCACCCGTCCCTCTACCGTTACGGCATCGATGTCCAGTTCTGCTGTGCCAACCATGAAGTCCACATGAATGACGCTTTCATTCAACCCATTGCCCGCTCTTTCTTCCTTGGACATCGTTACACCATCCTCAATGCAAAACGGATAAGCCGCTCCGAGGGCAAAATGACATGAGGCATTTTCGTCAAACAAGGTGTTTCGGAAAACCACGCCCAACTTGGACAGAACCGAATCATGGGGCACCAAGGCGACCTCCCCCAAATGAGCGGCACCAGCATCCATCTGAAGCAACGCCTGAAGCGAAGCATTCCCTGTCTCCGCTTCTGCCTGCACAACCCGCCCGTTTTCAAAAGTCAGTGTGAAACCGTCGATTACCTGGCCATGATATACCAACGGCTTACTGTTCCGCACCCGCCCATTTACTCCGTTACGCACTGGCGCGGTGAACACTTCCTCCGTCGGGATGTTGGGAAGAAAGTAGACGCCTTGTCTGTTCTTTAATCCTCCGCCCAACCAGCGGTGGTTTTTAGGCAGTTCCACTGTAAGCTCTGTTCCAGGCCCCCGGTATTGTAACCGCGTGAATTGTTGATCATTTAACCAAGCCGTCCGCTCTTCCAATCGGTTGGCGTATGCTTGCCAATAAGCCAATGGATCGCCATGGTCCAAACGCGTTGCCAATTTGATACTCTCCCACAGTTTGGCCAGAGCCGCTTCTTCCCCCAACTCCGGAAATACCACATTAGCCCATTCCGCTGTGGGCACCACTCCGATCGTCCAGCTTATTTCCCCACCTTGCGCCAGTTCTTGATATTTTTTCATCGCTTTGCCCATCGCCTTCGTCACGGTGGCGATGCGCGATGTTTCCACATCTTTCAACAATTCTGGTTTGGGGGTCAAAATAGAAATGACCGCCGCCCCTCCCTCAATCATGCGGATGAAGTCCTCCACTTTGCCTTCAGGCACGAAAGCAAGCGTTTCCTCCGGCGCCATGCGCAACCGGATACGATTGATCTCATCATCAGACCAATCAACCAATACATGGGGCGCCCCGGATTCATAAGCCACCTCAACCAGTTTGTGCACCAGCGGCGCGGCATCGGTTGACGCCCGAATAGCCAGGTTTTGACCCGGTTGCAAGTTGACACCAAGTTGGACCAACAACCTGGCGTAAGTGGTCAATTCTTTTGCTTTCAACATCGTCTCTACCTCATTCCGCCCCCATATATTACGTATCGCAGGGAATAGTCAGCTTATCTGATGGTTTGTTTTTCGTTTGTATTATAAAGCGTGACCGCGAGGGCTCACAAGACGGTGCGCGTACCTCCTCTTTGTCACCCGCGCGTTGGCGCCAGATGGTTGGCAGTACTTGGCATGGAGGGCGGAAACAGACCCCCTCTGGCAGTTCAGACTACAATTCGCCTAATTTCATCAACCCAGCAAACACGACTCAGTTTGTGCGGGATTTTACTTGTTCCCGCTGGTAATAACGCATCAATTCCGGTGTCAACGATTGGCTAATCAGACGATTAGCCTCCGCTTCGCCCTGCGCTTCGATCAGAGTCACCTTGCGGCTCGTTTCCGCTTCATTCAGACGCTGTCGGGCCAATTGCTCTTTATTGGCCGTCTCGCGCAATATGTATTGATGTTCAATATCAGACTCAACAAGCTTCTGCAAACGTTGCCGCATCCGCTCATCAACGCGCAAATCAGTCAAGGCCAATCCTTCCAATCCAATTCCGTCTTTCGCCAATTCCCGTTTCACCTCGGCTTCGATCTCCCGGCAGACAGTCTCTCTTTGTGTGGCAAACAGACTGACCACCGAATGCCGAAGCGCCACTGTCTGCATGGCAGCTTGCAACCGCCCCCGCAAAATTTGCTGCCGCGCATCTTCCCAATCCTCCTGATGCAAACGTTGCATCAACCCGGGCAAGCGGGCGGGTTGCAAGTGATAGCTCATAAACACATCGATCTGCACCCGTTGTCCGTCCTTACTCACCACAGATACGGCTTGTCCCTTTGCAAACGTTGCCATTTCGGTAGAAACAGGATACGCCGTCACCGATTCCCACGGCCAATGAAGGTGCAACCCATCTCCCAACACTTGCGGCTGAACGCCACTGAAATAGTTGAATACCACGCCTTGGTGACCGGCTTCTACCATTGACAGGCAGCTCCCCAGCAACAAAACAATCAGTATGTAGCAAACCAACACCGCAGCAAATCCGATCCACTGCTTTTTGCGCTTTTTATGTGATTTGACTGGCATCCTTGCGTTTGGTCCCCCCTTTTTTCCGCGGAATCTTCTTTTTTTCAATCGATTCGCACTTCGTCAGCAAGTAATTGCCCATCCGTTCATACCACGGATACAAACCGACCAACAATAACCCTCCTAAAAATAGGACCAGAAGTATGGACACCGTTCTCCCCTTTTCTTTAAAAATATAAAATCCTCACACCATAAAAAAAACAATAAGGACAATGCTCTTTTATTATAAGGGAAACAAGCGTCAGGTCAAATCCCTCTATTAAAAAACTGAAAAAATTTCTGCATCCGTTTCATATTACAAAAAAATGACCAAAACACCAATGAACGAGAATTTTGATAATGTCTATCTTCCATTTCATAAAAAGACATCTATTACATTTTCAGGGATACTCCCTCGGCCAGAGTCTCCCCATTGTCAGCTCTCATACTTTCTCCCTGCACATATCACACTACCTGTAAATGGACAGCCAAAGGAGGGTCTTCGGTGCCGTTGATCGAAGCAAATGGAACAAGGTTGCATTATCATCTTGCAGGACAAGGTCCCGCTCTGGTTTTCATCCATCCTCCCCTTATCACCAGCGCGGTATTTCGCTATCAGATAGCTGAACTCACGACGTCCTTTCGCGTTCTGACATTTGACATTCGGGGTCACGGAGCCAGCGACCCGTCCCCCACTCCGCTGACATATCCATTGATCGCTGAGGATATCAGGCAACTGCTTAACAAACTAGGCATTGAAGAAGCTTACTTATGTGGATATTCCACCGGTGGAAGCATTGTGCTAGAAGCATTGCTTGCCCATCCGGATCGCTTTGCAGGAGGGATTCTAATCAGCGCCATGTCGGAAGTCAGCACACTGTACCTCAAAGCGGCCATTAGAGCAGCGACCCACTTATGCACACCCCTCTGTTTCCGGTCTTTGGCCACTATCTTGTCCTGG
Source organism: Laceyella sacchari (assembly GCF_004343255.1). Taxonomy (GTDB): domain Bacteria; phylum Bacillota; class Bacilli; order Thermoactinomycetales; family Thermoactinomycetaceae; genus Laceyella; species Laceyella sacchari. The sequence continues at coordinate 8,032 of NZ_SMDD01000007.1, forward strand.
AGCAATGCCGATACGCCATTGACATTTGCCAATCTCCACCGCGCCGCGTGCCAAGGCGATCCAAAAAACATCCAGCAATATTTCGCATTTAGCCAACAGTACAATTGCACCAAGCGACTGATAGAGATAAAGCAACCGATATTACTTCTTTATGGAAGTAAAGATCGTAGTTTTCACAAATACACCAAGCTACTTCAAGCCCGGCTTCCTCAAGTGACTACCCAAGAAATCAAGGGCAAACGCCACCAACTTCCCACCAAAGCCTGGCGGCAATGCAACCAGCTCATCTCCGACTGGCTCACGGCAATCACCAACAATACAGGCCCCGTCAACACGGTCTAATGAATCACTCTCATAACAACCTGCTTTCGAACATGCAGACAAAGGGCTGACGGGTCCTTTTTCCGGTGCCGCATGTTTTTCCTGGTTTCGAACGATACTATCATCGGATGATGTTTTTAGGGAGGCGTTGTGATGATCTTATCGCTTGAAGAGATGAACATCCTGTCTGAGCGTTTGGAGAAAGAAGAAGCCCGGTTGCACGAAGCCAATATGCGCGAACCAGGCCGTAAAGAAGCGGAGCACAGCTTAAATTTGATCAGTAGCTTGCAACGCAAGTTGCGCGATGTGGATGCCGACCTGACCGAACAGGAACGCACCTATATCATTGACTTGTTGCGAGAAGAAGTGTCCCATATACACGGATCAGGAACCGGAGTATATCACTCCATCATCAATAAAATGGAACTCTGAGTTACAAACGGGAAGCATCTATCCTTTCGCACAAACAAATCCCCCTCTAACGTGGATGCGGGTCATCAAAATGGCAATGCCCGTGCACCAAACGATTGTGGTGCACGGGCATCCGGTTTTGGATACTTAAACCGCCGCCTCGTTGCGATGTATTCATCGCACCCTTAAGGCCATTCATGAACAGTTGATGGACAACAAACGTAAAATTTAAGTTCTCACATGGTCATCAGAGTTGAGAAAATGCACAAACCGGCCTCGTTCATTGTATTCAATCAAATGAATCCCCGCTTCACTGGTATGAAAATAGTAGTCGTGATGAACTGGCAAACCTAAAAAACTTTCCAATATCCGTGAAATCATCCCTTCATGGGAGACAATCGCGATACGACGATAAGGTTTACTATAATGTTTAATATATGAAAATACGTGCTCGGCTCGCGCACGAAATTCAATACCTGATTCTCCTGTCTCACCCAATTTCACATGTGGGGGGAGGTTCCTGGGAACCGATTTGCCCGCCTGCGAACGGCCAGCAAGCTTTCCGTTGTTATGCTCTTCCAATTCGGGGAGATAGTTAATAGGACAACCAATCGCCCTGGCCAAAATGGATGCCGTTTCACTTGCTCTTTTTAATGTGCTCCCCCAAATATATTCGGGCGGAAACGCTTCCTTCACCCGCTCCGCCATCTTATGCGCCTGTTCCACACCTGCCGGGGTCAACGGAAAGTCAACCCTGCCCTCGTGCACCTCCAATGCATCCGCTTCGGATTGTCCATGCCGGATCAACAAAATTTGCATTACTTCTTCCTCCTTCTAAAGCAGGCACTGTCGCCACGTAACCGGTTTCGTTCCGGCAGTTTGTAGCTCATGCTCTGTTGTCGATTTCCCCTTGATGTAAATATCCTTTCATCGTTCCCGCGCCTGAAGAAGTTACGGCCTTAAGCAAAATGGACTAAAGTGACACTGATGTCACACCATCGGGGCGGTTCGCTTGTCTTCCATGTGATTCGCCACGGGTTGTCGTGTTTTTAGAACACTGCCTCAGTTCATTATAATGAGAACAATCCCGCGCCATGTCTTTTGATTTCTTTTTCTCAAATGCAGTCACACTCCCCCCGATCGTTCCACATCTATTGCTAAAACTGATTGGATCTGATGAAAAATCAGCTTGATTCACCGGACATTCCCAGATCGCCTTTCCAGTGTCATTTTACACTAACATAACCAGTTTAAACTACTTTCTCCCAAGATCCTCTATCAAACGCATTAAAAAAGAGAGCAGAACCTCGCTGCTCTCCAAATTTGCTTCTCTCACCCTGAGCCATTTACAAGGCTTAAAGGGTGATTTCCCTCTTTTGTCATGCTCTTTGCTCATCCAAATCGTGAACGGGGAGAATCTTCACTTCTTGCGGATTGGATTCGCTGTGGACGCGCACTTTTTCTGCGCTTTCATCCACCATCTCGATCCATACCGGCTCGCCACGGTAGGTCACGGCAATTTTCTCCGGCGACTGCAAAATCTCCTTTGCCCGATCGATTTGCATCAAGTCACCTCCCTATCAGAGAATCCATCTCAGATCATTTGTTTGCTCAGCAAAACAATCATGCTAACTTCGCTCTTAGGTTGTGTCAAAGATAGAGAGTTATGCACATGAAACTGGTCGAGATGATGGTTCATAACAAAACGCTCCGAGCGTGAAGAACGCCAAACCCTGTACCTTTCTTTATTAAATAAAAAAATTCATTTTTTTGAAAATATCAGTTGTACTATAACAGTTGCTGTGTTAGTATAGAAAACGAAAAGGAAATCTGTTATATAACATAATGGCACCCAGGAGGGGATCCGGTTTGTTGCGAAAAGTATCATGCCCGGAAAGAGTTGAGATCATAGGCCCAGTCACTGATGCCTATGCCGAAGTTCTCACCTTCTCAGCCTTGCAATTCATTGCTGATCTTACACGACGCTTCCGCGATCAACGCGATCGTCTGTTGCATAACAGAAAAGAACGGTCGGTAAAACTAAAAACTGAACTGCCCGATTTTCTGGATGAGACGAGAGCCATTCGGGAAGGAAATTGGTCCATCGCCCCCTTGCCCCAGGATTTGCTTGACCGGCGGGTGGAGATCACCGGTCCTGCTGGAGATCGCAAAATGGTAATTAATGCTCTCAACTCAGGGGCCCAGGGTTTCATGGCAGATTTTGAAGATGCCAACTCCCCCACTTGGCACAACACCGTGCAAGGGCAAATTAACTTGCGTGACGCAATTCGAGGGACACTCACCTACATGAGCCCCCAAGGAAAATGGTATAAAGTAAACCCCGATCCTGCTGTGCTCCATGTGCGGCCGCGCGGATGGCATCTGGATGAAAAACACGTCCTTGTTGACGGAAAACCGGTTCCAGCCAGCCTGTTTGATTTCGGACTTTATTTCTACCACAATGCAAAGGCCTTGGTGGCCAAAGGATCAGGCCCTTATTTTTACCTCCCAAAAATGGAAAGCCATTTGGAAGCCCGTTTGTGGAATGACGTATTTATTTATGCCCAACAAGTGAAAGGGATTAAACAAGGCACCATCAAAGCGACTGTATTGATCGAAACGATCTTGGCCGCGTTTGAAATGGACGAGATATTGTACGAATTGAGAGAACATTCAGCCGGATTAAACTGCGGCCGCTGGGATTATATCTTCAGTTACATGAAACACTTGCAAAACCATCGTGCCATATTGTTGCCTGACCGCTCGCTTGTCACGATGACAACCCCCTTTATGAAAGCTTATACCCAATTGGCAATCCAAACATGTCACAAGCGCAATGCCCCTTGCATTGGCGGAATGGCCGCTCACATTCCGAGCAGGAAAAACCCCGAAGCGACTCAACGGGCATTTGAATTAGTGCGCGCCGATAAAGAGAGGGAAGCCCAAGCCGGGCATGATGGCACATGGGTAGCTCATCCCGGCCTTGTCCAACTGGCCCGGGAAGTGTTTGATCACTGGATGCCAGACCCCAATCAAATCAGTCGAAAGCAAGAAGAAGTAACCATCACACAAGCCGACTTGTTGCGGGTGCCCACTGGCCCGATTACCGAAGACGGACTGCGAACCAACATTCGTGTCGGCATCCACTATATCGCCGCTTGGTTAAGCGGTTCAGGGGCTGTAGCCATCGACAACCTGATGGAAGATGCAGCCACCGCCGAAATTTCTCGTGCGCAGGTTTGGCAATGGTTGCGCCATCCGGACGCCTCACTGGAGGACGGGCGGCCGATCACCAAAGAGTTATATCAGCAATTGTTGCAGGAAGAAGCGACCCGTCTGCGTGAACAGCTGGGATCCTCCCATCGTTTGGATATGGCGATCCCCCTGTTTTCCGAATTGGTGTTGAGTGATGAATTCACAGAGTTTCTGACATTACCCGGCTATGCGTTATTAGATTAACATGATTAGAAAGGATGAATGATGATGAATCATCAACAGGAAATTGCCGCTTTGGAAAAAGATTGGTCCACCAACCCCCGGTGGAAGGGAATCAAACGCCCATACTCCGCCGCGGATGTACTGAAACTTCGCGGTTCTCTCACCATCGAATACACGCTTGCATCGCGCGGCGCCCGCAAACTGTGGGAAATGCTTCATACGGAGCCTCATATCAAAGCATTGGGGGCACTCACTGGCAACCAAGCCATGCAACAAGTGAAAGCTGGATTGAAAGCAATCTATTTGAGCGGATGGCAAGTGGCCGCCGACGCCAACCTGGCTGGACAAATGTACCCCGACCAAAGCTTGTATCCCGCCAACAGCGTGCCCCAAGTGGTCAAACGGATCAACCAGGCACTGCAACGCGCCGATCAGATCGAATGGGCCGAAGAGAAAAAACAGCGGGATTGGTTTGCACCTATTGTCGCCGATGCAGAAGCGGGCTTCGGAGGGCCGCTGAATGTGTTTGAGTTGATGAAAGCGATGATTGAAGCAGGGGCCTCCGGCGTACATTTTGAAGACCAATTAGCCTCAGAGAAAAAATGCGGCCATCTGGGCGGCAAAGTGCTGATTCCTACTTCGCATGCGATCCGCAATCTCATCTCGGCTCGCCTCGCCGCAGATGTGATGGGCGTGCCTACCATCCTGATCGCCCGCACCGATGCCAACGCCGCAGAGCTGTTGACCAGTGACATTGATCCCGCTGACCATCCCTTCCTCACGGGTGAGCGAACCCCCGAGGGATTCTTTCGGATTCGACCCGGACTGGATACAGCGATTGCCCGCGGATTGGCCTACGCACCTTACGCCGATCTTATCTGGTGTGAGACATCGGAACCTGATCTCGAGGAAGCGCGCCGTTTCGCCGAAGCGATTCACGCCAAATTCCCCGGAAAATTGCTGGCGTACAATTGCTCTCCCTCTTTCAACTGGAAAAAGAAGCTGGATGACAAAACCATTGCCAAGTTCCAAGATGAGCTCGGAAACATGGGCTACAAATTCCAATTCATCACCTTGGCGGGTTTCCACTCTCTCAATTACAGCATGTTCCAACTGGCCAATGAATACGCCTCTAACGGCATGACGGCATATTCCAAACTGCAACAGGCCGAATTTGCCCTTGAAGCGGAAGGATACACCGCCACGCGCCATCAGCGTGAAGTGGGAACGGGCTACTTCGATCAAGTCTCCCTCATCATCACCGGTGGCACCTCATCCACCACGGCATTGAAAAATTCTACCGAACATCAACAGTTTATGTCCTAATGGTCACATAAATTAAGCACCCTTTCGGCATAGCCGGATGGGTGCTTCTCCATTTTGCTTATGATCAGTTGGCCTGGACACATCCTTCCAACAATATCAACGTCCCCTCGCCAGCATCCAAGTCGGCTCGAATACCGATGGGCAATGTCAGGTTCGGCTTGGTGTGTCCAGCTTGAAAGCCAAAATAAGCAGGAACGCCTAGTGGCCGGACAATCTCCTCCAACACTTCGCGCAAAGTTAGGCTTCGCTCCGGGTTCGCCGCATCGCAATCATGAAAGTCGGTGAACAAAATACCAGCAGCCTGTTCCAACTTTCCAGCCAAACGCAATTGCGTCAGCATGCGGTCAATGCGATAAGGCTCTTCTCCCACCTCTTCAATGAACAAAATCTTCCCAGTAGTATCCAGCTCATAAGGAGTTCCCATCGAAGCCGCCAAAAGACAAAGATTTCCCCCGATCAGCCTACCAGTCGCTCTCCCTGGCGTGATCGTATAACAGTGCGCCCGCCCGGTGTCTGGATATTTTCCCAGCTGTTGAGGATTGGAAAGTTGGCGAAATAAAACCGACCAAGCCAGCTCCTCTTCCTCCGAGACATGTTCCAACTCTCCTACCATGGGCCCGTGGAAAGTGATCAATCCTGCCTTTTTCCAAAGCGCCAAGTGCAGGGACGTAATATCGCTGTAGCCTACAAAAATCTTCGGATTCCTCCTGATCATAGCGTAATCGATCCGGTCAAGGAGGCGCTGTGAGCCATAGCCACCCCTGATGCACATGATCGCCCTCACTTCCGGATCAGCAAACATCTCATTCACATCCCGCGCCCGCACTTCATCTGTTCCCGATAAATAGCCATGCTGTTCCTGCACGGAGGCTCCTACTTTTACCCGATAACCAAATCTGCGCAATGTTTGTAATGCACATTTCCGTCTCTCTTCAGGCACCGGGCTGGCAGGAGCGATAACCCCGATCAGATCACCCGGTTTTAATGCTGGTGGTTTCATTGTTTTCCTCCCTATCATCGTCTGGCATAACAGCTTAAAAAGGCTTCAATCATTCTTAATACACTCGACACAGCAATGCATTCTTGCCAAAAGTATACATTCCTTCCGGATCAGCAGTTGAACCCCTTTTCAGCAGACTCCCACAGAACACTGGCTAATCGATCAGCTAAGACTACCTGCAATTTAAACTATCATTGATTTGTGATTTTCCTATGATTGAATGGGTTGCCAAGAAAGGGTTACGATAGGTGTACGCCAATACCATTTCATTGCAAAGGGATGGAGTGCACCCATTCACTGGTTCCTCCATTTCCTTTCCCTTTTTCCCCTCAACCATCCTCATCCCCCATCCAGCTTCCAGCCAGTTCCCCTGACAACCCACCTTTTCCTGCATATCATCATAGGTCAGTTCATACCCCACCCCACCCATGTCCCGAATGATTCTGGCGTTTTGGGACTCTCCTGCCAGCCGATGGCCGGCTTTTTTCACTATGATTATAAACTGAATATTAAAACTATTTAAGCGCGGACCTTTGACTTGAAGAACTGATAGTATCTCAAATATAGATCTATACCCTGTTTTTACTAGAGTTTTTTATAAACAAGGCAGGGACACAAGCAACTTCACTCAATGATCCATATGCTATTCCATATCAACTGATCACATCACAAAGGGGGGTTCTTCATGTCTCGCAGAAGGTCCGCTAAATGCCGTGCCATCAAAAACTTAAAACGTGCCATCAGAGAATTAAACCGCTCTATCGACGCAATCAGAGATGAACGCTTTGAAACGGCAGAAAACCGCATCGCAGACGCACTTGTATTTGAAGGGCGCGCTCTCCGGCAAATTAATCGCGCCGAGAGATTTGACTACTGCTAATCGGTTTTTGCCTGCCAAATGGCAAGTAACTCCGCCGATGACGCATGAATCGGCGCTCTTTGTCGAGCGCAAAAACAAAGAACCCCGTTACTACCGGGGTTCTTCTTCCGATTTTCACGATATCTCATGCTGAATGATCGGCCGCTATAATCACGGGTTGGCGTTCCAATCGACGGAACATCGCCATGTATATGAAACCGCCCAGCCAGGCAAGGCAAGCAAGCACAACAAACATCCATCCATACCCAACCCACGCTGCCAGAGGAATGGAAAAAGGTGCCAATGTTTTGCCAATCGTAAACCGCATGCTGGCAGCAGCAAAATATTGCCCGCGAATGTGTTCTGGAGCTAATTTGGAGACAAAGCTCTCTTGTAATCCCACTACCAACAGCTCTCCAACTGTAAACAGCACCATGGCCGCCAATGCCACCCATATATTTGTGCTGCTGCCAAAAGCCAACATGGAAATCCCGTACAAAAACGCGGAAGAGAGGAAAACCCTTTTCTCCTGCATCCGACCGACCCATCGGCTGACCCAAACAGTAAACAGGGCAATCAATAAGCCATTCTCCGCAACCAGCCATCCGAAAAATGTCGTACCACCCGCTTCAAGCGACCACTCACCAACATGGAATAAGGTTTGTCTCGGGAATTTCTCCGTCACATAAATGCCCAGCGCCAAATCGAGTTGCATAAACGTTTGGGCCACCAAAATCCCCGCCAAAATAAACAGCATGAAGGTGCGGTCAGACAAAATGACTCGATAATCCTGTAAATGACTGTGCACAAATTGCCGCCACCCCTGTGCTTTAAGTCGATTTCCTTGGTGAGCCACCGCTCGCTCCGGAATTGTTTCACTCACAAAACGCCGAATGAGCAACGACAGCACAAAGGCGGTCAACGCCGCTACCAACAACAAACCAAACCGATAATGGAAGAAAAAGATGCTTCCCAACAACGGGCCGATCACCACGGATAAGTTAATAGCTGTATAAAAAATGGCGAACACTTGATTGCGATCTTCCTCTTTTACCAAATCCGCTACCATCGCATGGCTCGCCGGCCAGTAAAGGGATCCGCAAATTCCGAGGGCCGCAAAACTGATGTATGTCAAAATGGGGGAAGTGTACCATGGAGAATTGGCAAAAGCAAACACCAAGAACGAGACGCCTTTAGCAAACGCAGATAGCTCCATCATCCGTTTCCTCCCAAATCGGTCGGCGCAATACCCGCCGATCAGATTGGCGATCACCCCCAACAGTTGTGAAAAAACCAGCATACCTCCCGCCCATTCCTTTCCGAACACTTGCGAGAAATAGACGGACATAAACGGGAAAAACATCCAAAACAACACATTGGTAATCCCTTCGCCAAATAAGCGAATCTTCAAATTCAAATCCCAATCTTTTAAAAACATACCGTAGCCTCCAAAATTCATTTATCAAACAACAACAAAAAACACTGGCAAATATCTTTTACCAGTGTGTGCGCTCTCCATTTCAATTGGGCCAGAACAGAATATCATCCATCCTAGTGTAGAGAATTGATGAGGGGATTGTAACACCGCACGCGGTAAAAAATAAAGCCTTCATTATGCTGATATTGAAATGGTACAATTATCATTACTCGTTTCATCATCACGGTGCATCCCCTTTCTCACATATTTTTGAAAGCATTTATTGTTTTGTTGGATCGCTATCTGTCCAGATAGAACCCACGTTCGTTCTCATTGTACAAAATTCACAATCAATTGTCAAATCAGTAATCAGATATCAATTTATCAATATTCTGTATATAAAAACGCAACCTCCCTCCTCCTTCTGACTCACAGCTTTATGTATTGTTTAAGATGCATATGAATAGTCATCGCTCACTACTTTCTATTTTCTTCCCATTGTTTTATTAATTTTAACCTGGAATATATCCATTCTCTTTTTTGCTTCGTAAACCGGCGGCTGAAATATTCTTCAGTCACGCCGAGATACTTCGCCAATTTTTCGACCATTTCAGAAGGGGTGGTTTTTCTTTTGCTATTTTCACGCCCCATTGATCCAACACTCCTTTGCCCATGCCAGCTAAAAATATCCTGTATTTGTTAATTTATACAAATCTTGTTCATACTCCTTTTCACCTGATGAAAAAAACCCGTTCCCTTGATATTTCCACTGTCACTGGAATGTAATGAATAGGCCAGCGGCTCCAAAACCATTTTCTCATTCGCTTCACGCGTGGAGAGGCTCTCATCGCGAAAAGGTTCAACTTGATTTACCGGACTCACCCGAGTGAATGACAGAAGAATTTTGGACAAACTAACAATGGCTCCGTCTGCTTGGGAAAACAGGTTACAACAGCTTGTTCCCTCTTAGTGCCCCTTAATCAAACAAAAGAGAGGTGCAAAGCCATGGAATCCTTTATCACCTATCTCCCATTCATCCTTTTCGGCGCCATCTATCTCATGTTAGGGTGGCTGGTAATGAAAGGCTGACTCTTTCCCAAGTCCCTTCTTCCATGCATATTACTTGCCGTACATCACTGTTTATCTCTGCAAACAGACCCCACAACAGTAAACATATTAAAAAGCCACAGTCCCTGGACACCCAAGGGGTTGTGGCTTAAGTGGTTAGGTGTTCATCACACTCTGATTCTAAGTTTTTTATATCTAGGTTAATACATATTTGGTCAAAATGTATTATTTAACTTATACATTTAGTAGACTAAAGAAATGCCTTATAACAATAATCTACAACTTCATAAATTAACAACTATTGATTCAAAGTGATACAAAAGTCACTCTCTCTCAAGCTGATAACAATAGTGGCTTACTTAAATTCACAACACGTTCGCTATCAAATTAAAATCGCTTTCCACAAATAAAAAATTGTATAATTTATTTAGTTAATAATACTATAAACAAGGAGATTGACATGTCACAACCTAGACCATGGCTCAATGAGGTTATTGAAGCTATTTCAGAGTTGGGTGGAGAGGGCACATTAAAAGATATAACCGAAAAAATAGTTGAAAGAAATATCATGAATTTCGAAGCTAATCCCCATTTCGAATCTCGAATCAGATCAACAATTTATCATCATTCGAGCGATTGTGATGTATTTGTTGGTGAAAAAGGAAGTAGCAAAGACATTTTTTATGCCGTTCACGGAAAAGGGAATGGTTATTGGGGGTTGAGAAATTTCGAACCCTCTAAAAAAAATGTCAACTTAACTGAAGACGATATAGGCTTTCCCGAAGGAAAAGCAAAGTTAGTGCAACATATTACCAGAGAACGAAATCCAAGAGTTATCAAATTAGCCAAAGAAATATTTAAAGCTAATCACGATGGAAGATTGTTTTGTGAGGTTTGTGGATTTGATTTTTATGAGTTTTACGGCGCTATTGGGGAAGACTATATCGAAGGTCACCACACTATACCCGTTTCAGAGTTAAAAAACGGGCATATGACAAAAGTTGAGGATATCGCCTTGGTTTGCTCTAATTGTCATCGAATGTTACATAGAAAGAGACCGTGGTTAACAAAAGAGCAGTTGAAACAGTTAGTAACGAATAATAAATTGTAGTGACAACCAGGGGTACCCCAGTTCAAAAATTGATTTAGGACTTAGTATATAGGACAGGAAAGAGGAGTAGTCGAACATGCTTTCTTCGCATCATTCAAAGTCATTTCCTTGCCTTTGGGTGAACATCGATGCCAGCATGTTCACCTGCTCCCCTACTGTTCATTGCTCCAAACTTCCTTAAACGCTAATCCCGATAATCCAAAACAAAAAACTATCAGGATCTTCAGGTATTTAAAATTTAAACACCAGGTTAATGCCAGAGCTAAGGCTCTCCATTCTCCTGTAAACAAAGTGCGATGCAACTTGGTTCGGAAGCAACCCCAACAGTGGCGAATCGGTACACATCGGAGCTGTAACTGTAATAGTGGTAGAAGCAGCGGCTGAAAAACCTTTTCCCAATGAGCGCCTCGTCACGCGTGAAGCAAATGGGAAAAACGGTTTTTCAGTCGCCGGCTTATGGAAGGAATGAAGAAAGGGGGCAATATACAAAAGAAGAATAGGTAATATAAAACATATCATTTCCGCCAAACACCGGCCCGGCTAAAATAAAAAAACCACAACCCCTGACGTCTCAGGGGCTATGGCTTATGTGCGGTTACGTTCTGACTATACTTCCATGATAATTGGAAGAATCATGGGGCGGCGGCGTGTCCGCTCAAACAAGAATTTGCTGAGTGCATCGCGAATGCTTGTTTTGAGGGAAGCCCACTCGCTCACTTGGTCTTTCATGCATTTTTCCATGGTCATGCTTACAATCCGATTTGCTTCATCCAAGAGCTGTTCAGACTCCCGGACGTACACGAAGCCACGGGAGATGATGTCTGGTCCGGAAAGGATGGCTCCGTTTGCCTTGCTAAGGGTGACAACAACGACTAAGATACCATCTTGCGATAAGAGTTTGCGGTCTCTAAGTACAATGTTTCCAACGTCGCCAACTCCTAAACCGTCGATGAGCACTTTTCCTGTTGTAATTTTTGGACCGTATCTTGCTTTACCGCCGGAGATCTCAACCGTATCCCCGTTGTCGCAGATAAAGATGTTTTCGGGACGAACGCCTACTGATTCGGCGAGTTGGGCGTGAGCCCGCAACATGCGGTACTCACCATGAATCGGAATAAAGTATTTGGGTTTGATCAAGCTCAACATCAATTTGAGATCTTCCTGGGAACCATGTCCGGAGACATGCACGTGGGAGGTGGTGCTGTAAACGACGTCGGCACCAATGCGGAACAACTGATCCACTGTGCGTCCAATCAGTTTTTCATTACCGGGAATCGGCGTTGCGGCGATAATCACTGTGTCACCGGGCAAGATTTCAACCTTGCGGTGGGAAGCGTTGGCCATGCGGGTCAGTGCCGACATGGATTCCCCTTGGCTTCCTGTTGAGATCACGGCTACGCGGTTGGCCGGCAAACGGTTGATCTCGTCCGGTTCAATGAGCAGGTCTGATGGGATATGTAGATAACCCAATTCGGATGCGATGTTCACCACGTTCACCATGCTGCGGCCCACGACAGCCAGCTTTCTTCCATAAAGCTGGCAAGCATCCACAACTTGTTGAATCCGGTGAATATTGGATGCGAAAGTTGCCACGATAACCCGTTGTTTCGCCTTCCGAAACACCTCGTTAATGCCTTCTCCAACAGTACGCTCAGATCCAGTAAAGCCAGCCCGTTCAGCATTGGTACTATCGGATAAAAGACATAGAACACCTTTTCTGCCGATTTCCGCCATCTTATGGATATCCGCCACTTTTTCATTGACCGGGGTCATATCGAATTTAAAATCCCCCGTGTGAACAACGTTACCTTCCGGCGTCTCAACACAAACTCCGACCGAGTCGGGAATGCTGTGGTTTGTATTGAAAAAGGTCGCCTTCAAGGTGGAACCCAGTTTGATCTCTGAATGGTTATTGATGATATAGCGTTTGGTGTCGTTTAAGATATGCGCTTCCCGCAATTTATGCTCAACCAGTCCCATCGTCAGCTTTGTCGCATAGATCGGGACGTTCAATTGACGCAAAATGTAAGGAAGTCCTCCGATATGGTCTTCATGTCCATGTGTTAAGATGATCCCACGAACTTTTTCCTTATTCTCAATCAGGTATGTGATGTCTGGAATGACGATGTCGATTCCCAACATGTCCTCTTCTGGAAACATCAAACCCGCATCGATCACCACGATGTCATTCTCATACTGCACCACATACATGTTTTTTCCGATTTCGTCCAACCCACCGAGTGCAAAAATGTGTAATTTGCCTCGCTGGTTTTTGCTCAACAAAGTAACCTCCTACATTTAGTTGTCGTCACCCGTAAACCGCACAATTCTCACTTGTTCTCATTATATACGATCAAAAAATGTGTATGCAACAAATTATTTTGTCGCAATATTGGAATGGTTGTCCGAGAACATGTCTTCTCCGCAAGCAAAAAGGCTGACCAGAAAAATGGTCAGCCTTTTTCTCACGCTTTTATTCAGTTGGTTTTCAGCACTTTCAACCAGCTTTCCGCTTGCGCTTTTTCCTGTTCAGACATTTCCACCAAAGGCAAGCGCACATTGGGCTCGCACCAGCCTTGTAATGACATGGCGTACTTAAGTGGTACAGGGCTGGATGTCATAAACAAGCCATTGAACACGGGAAGCAACTTTTGATGCAGAGATAGAGCCAAGGCATGATTTCCCGCAAAAAATGCTTCAATCATCTCTTTCATTTCACGTCCGACCAAATGGCTGGCCACGCTGACGATTCCCGCGCCTCCCACAGCCAAAATCGGCAACGTTAAGCTGTCATCCCCACTGTAGACAGCAACGTCCTCTGGGACTTGCATTACCAATTGTGAAATCTGGTTGAGGTCACCGCTAGCTTCTTTGATGGCGACCACGTTTTCCAGCCGGGCCAAACGCGCCATGGTGTCCGCAGTCATGTTTACACTGGTACGTCCCGGCACATTGTACAGCATAACCGGCAATCGGGTAGCTTCAGCCACTGTTTTAAAGTGTTGGTACAGCCCTTCTTGCGATGGCTTGTTGTAGTAAGGGGCTACCAACATCACTCCATCTACGCCGATCTCCTCTGCTTCTTTGGTCAAGAGGATGGTTTGCTCTGTGTTGTTACTCCCGGTGCCCGCAATGATTTTAGCGCGTCCGGCTGCTTTTTGCTTGGCGAACCGGAACAGCTCCAGTTTCTCCTCATGAGTCAAGGTGGGAGACTCTGCCGTGGTGCCCGCCACTACGATCGCATCGCTACCAGTGTCTATCAAGCGATCAATGCATTCTTCCACTTTACCCCAATCAATGCGATTCTCTTTCGTAAACGGCGTGCACATGGCCGTAATCAACCGACCAAACAGCATAATGGCATTCCTCCATTTGTTTAAGAAAAGTGTATGTTGTGCAAGTCGAATTTTCTATGAAGGGCGCGCACGGCTTTCACCATGTCTTCCCCGCGCACCAATACCCAAATCGTCGTATGCGAGTCAGCCGATTGGAGTATTTGAATGTCTTCTTCTGTCAGGGCTTCGGAGATCTTGGCCATCACTCCTGGCACTCCCGCGATGCCCGCCCCGACTACCGACACCTTGGCACATCCCCCGGTCAACTCCGGATGGAGACCCAATCCGGTCAGCAATTGGGCCGCCCGCTCCGCCATCCCATCATATACGGTATATGCGATCTCGCTGGGGTTGACACTGATGAAGTCAACACTGATCCCGTGATCTGCCATCGTTTTGAACACTTTAAGCTGTGAATCGTATTGACCTTGTTCCAACCGAATTTTGATCTGCGTCACATCAGCCATCTGGGTAATCCCAATAATGGTCAAATCCCTAACTTCCCCGGCCAGGCGATCAGATTCCGTCGCATTGGTCACCAATGTCCCCGGATGATCAGACATCGTGGATCGTACGCGAATCGGTGTATTGGTTTGCATCGCAATCTCCACCGCACGAGGATGAATCACTTTGGCCCCTTGAAAAGCGAGGTTGCACATTTCTGTGTAAGTAACCCTCTCTAAGTAGGAAGCGTCATCCACAATACGGGGATCTGCTGTCATAATCCCTTCGACATCAGTAAAAATGTCTACATAATCAGCGCGCAAGGCCACGCCCAACGCCGTCGCTGTCGTGTCGCTCCCGCCTCGGCCAAGGGTGGTGATTTCGCCATCCGTGGTCTGCCCCTGGAAGCCAGCCACTACCACTACCTGATTCCCTTCCAACTCCCGCAGGATTCGCTTGGGGTTGACCGTGATAATCTGGGCATTGGTATGATGGTCATTGGTGATGATTCCCGCTTGTCCACCAGTCAACACAACATTCTTGATCTCGTGTTTGGTCAACATGCTCGAAATCGTGGTTGCGGAGATGATTTCACCACAGCTCATCAACATGTCTTTTTCGCGCGGCGTAATCTGGTCATCGTATTGCTTCGGCAATTGCAACAGCGTATCCGTCGCGTAAGGGTCCCCTTTTCTGCCCATCGCCGACACGACGACAACCAAGCGGTATTCTTCCGCCAAGGCTTTTCTGATATGGTGCAGAACCCGAGCCCGTTGTTCAGGTGTGGCAACGGAAGTTCCGCCAAATTTTTGCACTAAAATCCCCATGACATATCCCTTCTCTTCATCTATCTTGATCGATGAGCGCTTCGGCGATTTGGACAGCGTTGGTGGCCGCACCTTTTAACAAGTTGTCAGACACAACCCACATATTTAAGCCGCGTGGATGCGTCAAATCACGCCGCAGGCGGCCAATAAATGTTTCCATGCGATCTGTCGCCTGAAGCGGCATCGGATACACTTGCTCTTGAATATCGTCTTGCACAATAACTCCCGGAGCCTCGCTCAACAGTTGTCGAACCTCTTCTAAATCATACTCCGACTTCAACTCGACGTACACGGATTCGCTATGGCCGCGCACCACCGGAACGCGTACGCACGTGGCTGTCACGCCGATGCTGTCGTCACCTAGGATTTTTTTGGTTTCATTGACCATTTTCATCTCTTCAAAGGTATATCCGTTTTCCTGCCCCACATCAATCTGAGGGATCACGTTAAACGCAATTTGATAATGTTTATCCAATTTGCCTACCGGCAGGACGGACGGTGTCACCTCTTCACCATTCAACACAGCTTTGCTTTGCTCTTCCAGCGCGATAGCCGCTTTCCAGCCGGCACCGGATACCGCTTGGTAGGTTGATACGATGATCCGCTCAATTCCATATCGTTCCAACAGCGGTTTCAACGCGACAACCATTTGGATCGTCGAGCAGTTCGGGTTTGCGATAATTCCTTGATGCTCTTTGATTTTGTCCGCATTCACCTCAGGCACAATCAGCGGCACTTGGGGATCCATCCGAAAAGCACTGGAGTTGTCGATAACCACCGCGCCCCGTTTCACGGCTTCCGGAGCCAACACTTTGCTCACGTTCCCGCCTGCACTAAAAAGGGCGATCTCCACGCCTTCAAATGCTTCCGGTGTCGCTTCCTGAATCGTAACTTCCTGTCCCTTAAAAGAAATCGTTCCCCCTGCCGAACGCTTTGAAGCGAGCGGACGCAATTCTTTCACCGGGAACTCCCGTTTTTCCAAGTATTTGACCATCTGTTGTCCCACAGCACCCGTTGCGCCCACAACCGCTACTGTATATCCTTTTATTGTCATAAGTATCATTCCCTCCCAAGCAGCACGCTGTTCATTATGACAAATGTCCCCTAAATCCCATTTCTCGTTTAGGGGACAAATAGGCTTTTAATAGCATACTATATTATTTAGCCAAATCCCGATATTTTTCAACTATTAATGGTTGCAGTTGTCTCCCTTCTATCGCGGCGAGACACGTCTCCGGTATCAACTCCATTCGCGCAACCATCGATTTGGGCTTTTTTTCCGGCGCATCTTGGCCGAAAGGAACGAAGTAAATATCTTTCGCCGCGAGTAGACGGGCGAGGTTTATCGCATTTAATCCTAACGCGTCATTGGTAGATATGGCAAGCACAACTGGCCGATGATTGCGCATTTGCGCCTTGGCGGCCATCAAAACCGGCCCATCCGTCATGGCGTTGGCCAGCCGCGACAGTGTGTTGCCTGTGCAAGGAGCGATCAACATGCAGTCCAATGTTTGTTTCGGCCCGAACGGTTCAACTTCCGGCACCGTCATGAGCGGCGTCCGCCCTGTGATATCCTCGATCTTCCGCCGCCAATCTTCCGCCGTTCCAAACCGGCTATCTACTGTCGCGACGGTGTGAGAAATGATCGGAATCACTTCCGCCCCCAATGAGACCAGTCGTTTCATCTGCGGCAACACTTCATCATGTGTGCAATGAGATCCTGTCAAACCAAAGCCGATGGTGTACCCTTGGAAGTTCATCAAACGTTCCCCTCCTTTTGAAGTTCCATCGGTTTCAACAACTGCGTAATGGTTCGAGCCAAAATCCGGCCCGCCGTTTTAGGTGCGACGATCCCCGGCAAGCTGGGGGCCAAGATCGCTTTAATGCCCCTTTTCTCGGCAAAGGCGTAATCGACTCCACCCGGCTTGGAAGCCAAATCGATGATTACCACATCATGCGGGCACTGGCTGAGCGTCTGGGCTGTAATAATCGGCGCCGGGATGGTGTTAAATATCAAATCCGCCTCTTTCACATGTTGGTTAAGCTCTTGGGTGTCAAACGCCTTGAACCCCATTTCAAACGCGCGCGCGTGATGGGCAGAACTGCGAACCCCCACTCTCACATCAGCACCGATAGCATGCAGGACGCGAGCCAATGAAAGGCCGCATCGACCCATCCCCAATACCAAGCAGACCGATCCGTGTATTGTTATATCCGTGTTCTGAATGGCCATCATCAAAGCGCCCTCTACCGTGGGGATTGAATTGTAGATCGCCACGTCATCCCGTTGCATCAACTCAATCAGCTCAATCCCATATCTTGCGCACAAATCCTTCAAATACGGCTTGGCGATTCCCGCAAATACGATGCAATGCGCCGGCAGTGAAGAGAGGTGCTCTTCCGTGAGGATGAGCGTGTCAGAAGTGAACACACTGCTTACATGTCCGTGTTCATCCGTTCCCACAATCGGCAAGACAAGCACATCTGCTTTACTTAGCACTTCGGTCGACAATTCTTTAAGAGAAGCCCCGCTGAACGGGCTTTGTAAATTGTCATAACCGATGAGGCTCACGCGGGCATTCATCTGAATGCAGCTTTTGATCACTTCCAACTGCCTTGCATCACCACCGAGGAAGACCACATGCTTGCCAGTCAGCATTTGCTCACGACCCCTTTCCCAGGGAAAATAATGATTGAATAAGGGCGCATGCCAAAGTACTATCCTTGCTTGCATCATATGTCACTGGTGGAATAGGGGTTACCTTTTTTCTGAGTGGGTGTCCACAATGACGATTTCCGGACCGATTTTTTTGATCATCGCCCAAGATAAAGCCAGCTGCCGGGCGTTTTTCTTGAGCCACGCACCTCTTGCCGTTTCCAACAAAATGCCTTCGATTTTTCCCGTCGTCGGATTAAATTCCATATCAGCCGCCGCAAAGCTGCCCAGCTTTTCCCCATTGCTCACATCCACGCATTCTTTGACGGCAAATTCACTCCATCTCATGATTCGCCCTCCTCATTTGGGGTGCTGTTATTGAATGTATGGTTTACTTATGGACATATGACTGAAAAACGAAAGAAACCCGGGAAGTATCCCGGGTCTAGATCAACCAATGCGTGTTTGGCGGCATATTCGTTTCGCTTTTTGCATAGCGACGATGAGTGTGTCCAATCGTTTGGAAAGCGGTAACACATGCTCCGCAGACAACCGTGAGGGTTCCCCCTCCACGGATTGGTGTAGCTGCGAGCGAAGGCGTTCCATTTCTTGTTCCAGACGGCTCAGCGACTCTTCGGTCATGCAGATCCCCTCTTCCTTATCTGCCCGTATGACCAAATCCGCCCGATCCGCGCGCGGTATCGTCCAATTGTTCCACCACTTGGATTTCCACTTGCGGAACCGACATGAACACCAATTGAGCAATCCGTTCTCCACGTCGGACCACAAATGCCTCATCTCCCAGATTGAGCATGATCACTCCGATTTCTCCGCGGTAATCGGCATCGATGGTGCCAGGCGTATTTAACACCGTAATCCCATGCTTTAAAGCCAAACCACTGCGCGGGCGCACTTGCGCTTCAAGTCCATTCGGCATTGAAATCGCAATGCCCGTTTTGATTAATTTCCACTTACCCGGTTCGATGAGCACTTCTCCATGTATCGCCGCATGCAAATCAAAACCGCTGGAGCCTGTGGACATTTTCACTGGAAGAGGCAAATCTTCGTTTCCTGGTAATTGAATTAGTTTGACATCAATCAACTTAGTTCCTCCTAAAGGTAGCCGGCACCTTGGCATCTGGAGATATAAGGGCGAGCGACATGGGGGAAGCGATCATTTCCCGAGCCAAGTCATTCACATCGTCCAGCGTGATGTTCTCCACGCTTTCCACGATTTCATCCAATGAGAGGTGACGGCCCAAAAGTAATTCATTTCGACCTAATCGGCTCATGCGGTTGTTGGTGCTTTCAAGTCCCAGCATGAGGTTGCTTTTCAGCTGCTCTTTGGCCTTAACCAACTCCGCATGAGAGATGCCCTTGTCTTTTACTTGCGTCATGATATGTTGGACGCAATCGACCACTTCTTCTTCCTGGCCATGTTTGGTTCCCGCGTAAATGGCGAAAATCCCCATGTCCCGGTGGGCTGAATGGTATGAGTAGACAGAATAGGCCAATCCACGCTCTTCGCGTATTTCTTGAAACAAGCGCGAGCTCATATTGCCCCCCAAGACATTATTAAGCAACACCAATGTGTAAATCCGCGAGTCTTTGACAGCGAGACCAGGCAAACCGATGCACAAATGCGTTTGCTCCGTCGGTTTTTCCTTTACTTTTGTGCCTGGGGTAAAGACCGGGAGATCATCTGTTCGTGTGATGGTCCGGCCTTGGTAGCCACTGAAAACCTCTTCGATCTGTTCGAGATAATCATCCGGCAAGTTGCCCGCTAAAGCCACCACCACTTGTTGCGGCGTATAGTATTGCTCGCGGTAGCGCACCAAATCTTGCCGGGTAAAAGCCTCAACTGTCTCTTCACTTCCCAAAACGGGATACCCTAGTGCGTGCTGCCCAAGAGATGCCTCAGATAAAAGATCATGCACCAAATCGTCCGGTGTGTCTTCCACCATCCGGATTTCTTCGATGATTACCTTTTTCTCTTTTTCAATCTCCTCTTCGGCAAACACCGATTCAAAAAACATATCCGACAAAACGTCGAGTGCTGTTGGGAAATGCTGATCCAGCACTTTGGCGTAATAACAAGTAATCTCTTTGGATGTGAACGCGTTCACTTGACCCCCGATTTCATCAAACGCTTCCGCCAACTGACGGGCTGACCGCTTTTTGGTCCCCTTGAACAGCATGTGCTCAATGAAATGGGAGATGCCGTTATTTTGCGGTGTCTCACGCTCGGAGCCCGTTCCGACCCAAATCCCAAAAGCGATCGAGCGGACATGGGGAATCTTCTCAGCAACTATGCGCACACCATTTGGAAGCGTATGTTTAACGATCACGCAGGATCCTCCTTCTCATAAAAAACAATATCCCTACTATATCAAAACTCTCTTGTTCACTCAATCGTCTCCAGCCGTTCCGATGAGAGCAAACGCCCAACTGTCAACCAGCGGCACCCCTTCTCCTTCATTGTGCGCAAAATCAGCGGCAATGCCTCCACCGTCCGATCCGTGGGATGAGTCAACAGCAAATGACCGGGGCCCATAGCCTCCTTCACCTTGTTCACCATCATTGCGGGAGAAACTGACTTGCGCCAGTCAACTGTATCTACGGTCCATAATACAGTATGCATTCCGTGAGCCGCAGCAACGGCTACCACCCGTTGATTGAAATCGCCTGCGGGCGGGCCAAACCAGCGGCTCTTGACGCCAAGCGTTTTTTCAATCAGCTGATTCGTTTTGCTAATTTCTTCATTCATCCGCTCTGGGGTCAACTGACTCATCATCGGATGGGAATAAGCGTGGTTGCCTATTTCATGCCCCTCTTTCACTATCCTCCGAGCCATGTCTGGATTTTGTTTAAGCCATGATCCGTCCAAAAAAAACGTCGCTTTCACGTTTTCTTGCCGCAATATTTGCAACATTTTCGGCAAATATTCGGTTCCCCAAGCTACATTCACCATCAACGCGACGGCCTTCTTTTGCTCATTCCCCCGGTAAATAGGATGGGCGCCCAGTTCTTCCATTGGTACAGCCGGCTTGACTTGGCGGTACACCCAGCGGATGGGGCGATTCCGTTTCTGCTTTTTGGTCTCTTTGATGGTCGCTTCAATATCCACTTCTCTCCCGTTTAATCCGGGAATGAGCTTCCACACCCGATCAACCCGCGCATCAATTGGCGGAATGAATCGTTTGGGGGCTTCTGCTTGGATTTGCTTGCGCAACAACTCATCTTCATCCGCATGCGCCCATGCCGGGATATCTTTCCCTTGCTTCACAGCAGTCACATAAGCTTCCATAAAAGGCGTATCTGCCATGAAAAACAGCAACAAAATGATAAGGATAAAGGCCGTTAATCTGGCTGGGAAGAACAAGGTGTCCACCTCCTTTATTCCTACCTTATGCGGGTGGACAATTCCCTATTCTGCTGAAGTCTTTAGGCGTAAAAAAAGAGGCAGATCGCTCTGTCTCTTTTTGCCTCTCTTGTTTCACTTGCTATGTTTTTTCTGCTCAGTGTTCTTATCCTCTTGTTTGAGAAGCACTTTGCGCGAGAGATTAATCCGACCTTGATCGTCGATTTCCGTCACTTTAACCTTGATGGAATCACCGACATTAACCACATCTTGCACTTTGGCGACACGGTTCACATCAAGCTGCGAAATGTGGACTAACCCTTCTTTGCCTGGGAACAGCTCCACAAAGGCTCCGTATTTTTCTACTCGCTTCACTGTACCAACGTAAATCTCGCCGACAACTACTTCACGCACCAAATCTTCGATAATCTTCTTGGCACGTTCGTTTTGACTCGTTTCCGGGGAAGCGATATAAATACGGCCGTCTTGCTCGATGTCGATCTTCACGCCGGTTTCTTCGATAATCTTGTTGATCACGCGCCCGCTCGGCCCGATGACGTCACGGATCTTGTCGGGGTGAATGCGCATGGTCAGGATTTTTGGAGCGTATGGGGACAACTCTTTGTTCGGCTCGCTGATGGTCGCCTCCATGTTGTCCAAAAGGGTCATCCGCGCTTTTTTGGCTTGTTCCAGCGCCCGTTCGAGAATCGAGCGGTCAATGCCGGATATTTTAATGTCCATTTGCAACGCAGTCACGCCGCGGCGCGTTCCAGCCACCTTGAAGTCCATGTCACCCAAATGGTCTTCCATGCCTTGAATATCAGTCAACACAACCACTTTGTTGTCTTCTTTCACCAATCCCATCGCGATACCGGCGACCGGCGCTTTGATCGGCACCCCTGCATGCATCAATGCCAAAGTGGAAGCACAAATACTTGCTTGCGAAGTGGACCCGTTGGACTCCAACACTTCGGATACGAGGCGAATGGTGTATGGGAACTCGTCTTCGGATGGAATCACTTGTTCCAATGCCCGTTCACCCAGGGCTCCATGGCCGATTTCACGGCGTCCCGGTGCACGGATCGGTCTCGCTTCCCCTACGCTAAACGGCGGGAAGTTGTAATGGTGCATGAACCGCTTTGATTCTTCCAGATCCAAGCCGTCCAAAATCTGCACATCACCCAAGGCCCCCAAGGTACAAACGCTCAGCACTTGGGTTTGACCCCGCCGGAACAGACCGGAACCATGTGTGCGCGGCAAAATGCCAATCTCGCTGGAAAGCGGACGAATTTCCTCCGGATTGCGACCGTCTGGCCGTTTGCCTTCTTCGACGATCAGGCGGCGCACTTCTTCCTTCACAATCTTGTCCAACACAGTGTTGATATCTTTTTCATGTTCGGCGAATGCCTCTTCGCCCAATTCTTCCAACATTTGTTCAAGGGTTTGTTTTTTCACTTGATCAATGGCATCCTGTCGGGCCTGCTTTTCCGTCACTTGCACGGCAGCAAGCAAAGAATCGGTAGCCAACGCGCGCACCCGCGCATCAATCTGCTCGTCTACCTGGTACAGCTGGACTTCCATTTTCGGTTTGCCCACTTGCGCCACGATCTCTTCTTGGAAGGCCACAATCTTCTTGATTACCTCATGACCGAGGAGAATCGCTTCCAAGATCGTTTCTTCCGGAATCTGTTTTGATCCCGCTTCCACCATGTTGATGCCTTCTTTTGTTCCCGCTACAACCAGGTGCAGATCAGATCGCTCTTGTTGCTCGACCGTCGGATTGATAACCAGTTTGCCATCGACACGCCCTACGATTACACCGCCGATCGGCCCCCGGAATGGGATGTCAGAAATGGAGAGTGCAGTGGATGCGCCGATGAGTGCCGCAATCTCAGAGGAACAATCTTGATCGACAGACATCACAATCGTGACCACTTGCACTTCATGCCGGAACCCTTCATCAAACAGCGGACGAATGGGTCTATCAATCAAACGGCTGGCCAAAATGGCTTTATCGCTCGGGCGGCCTTCTCGCTTGATAAACCCGCCCGGGATTTTGCCCACGGCATACAAGCGCTCTTCATAATTGACTGTCAATGGAAAAAAGTCCGTATCACGCGGTTCTTTGGAAGCGACCACCGTCGCCATCACGACTGTATCGCCATAACGAACCATAACGGAACCGTTAGCTAACCCAGCAAATTTCCCAATTTCAAGTACGAGTTTGCGTCCTGCTAATTCCGTTTCAAATAGTGCTGATTCCATAGTACAAGTATTTCCCCCTCTCAAGAAAAACACACACAAACATTCCATACTTCTTCATATGTACAGTATGTTCCTTCTCTTAACTTTTTAAAAGGAAGGTAAGATAAAAAGCGGGGCAAAAATGCCCCGCTTGTGTTCTTATCGACGCAGACCAAGCTTTTCAATGAGTTCGCGATAACGGGTGATGTCTTTGTTCTTCAAATAGTTGAGCAGGTTACGACGCTGACCAACCATTTTCAGAAGACCACGGCGGGAATGATGATCTTTCTTGTGGTCTTTCAAGTGAGCGTTCAGCTCATTGATACGATGAGTCAGAATGGCGATTTGCACTTCCGGGGAACCCGTATCGCCTTCGTGTTTTTTAAATTGGTTGATGATGTCTCTTTTTACTTCATTGGTTAATGCCATGTCTCATATCCTCCTTATTCTAATCCCCCTTAACCCAGACCACCGTCGAGGCCTCGGCCATCCGAGCTAGGGTTGTCGTGGCATGTTTGCCACCGGAATAGTATAGCATAACATGGTGTGTTGCACAAGAAGCGAGCGCTTATTTCGCGTAGATTTGCAACCACTCTTCCGCATGTTGTTTATCTTGGTTGATCTGCTTGATCAGTTCATCGACGCCTGAGAATTTTTTCTCTTCGCGAATGAACGACAAGCAAGAAACCCGCAACACTTTCCCGTACAAGTCCGCATGTTTGTCAAGCAAATGCACTTCCAGCATTACCTTCGGCGTCGGATCGGAGAAAGTAGGTCGCACTCCGATATTCATCAGGCCGTGGGCCGGCTCCCCGTCCACAGTCACACCGACGACATAAACCCCACGGCGCGGAATTAGGTATGGAGCGGTCAGCTGCAAATTGGCGGTCGGAAAACCCATCTGCCGTCCCCGCTTGTCACCGTCCACTACCACGCCTTCAAAGGAATAAGGCCGTCCCAAAATGCGTGTAACCAATGTCATATCCCCATCAGCCAACGCTTGGCGCAATCGGGTGCTACTGACCGGCCCTTCCCCCAGATCAATTTGATTTACCACGCGTGTAACAAACCGGCCCTGTGCCAAGTCGGCCAAGTCAGTCGCCGTACCGGTTGCCTTGCGGCCAAAAGTGAAGTTGAAGCCAGTCACAACCCCTTTGACCCCCAACGGCAACAACACTTCCTCTACAAATGCTTCTTTGGACAACGCCGCAAAGGTCAAATCGAATTTCATTACAATCGCCCGTTCCACACCCAACTTGGCAAACTGCTTCAACTTTTCGTCAAGCGGCGTCAAATAGCGGGTGATGTGAGCCTGACCCAACACGTCCCGAGGATGGGGGTCGAACGTCATCACCGCAGGGCGGGCATGAAGCTCTTTCGCCAACTGGATGGCTTCACGAATCACCGCTTGGTGACCGCGATGCACCCCGTCAAAGTAACCGATCGCCAGCACCCATTCAGCCTCAGGCGTTTGCGGAATAAAAGGGTAAGTCACATGAATGATTTCCATCAGCGTTCCACATCCCGAAATACTTTTTCCGGCTTGGCTCGTCCAGCCGAGCCCATGCGGTACAAGGCCAAAAAAGCTCCCGTGTCCGCATACACCCGAAATAATTGTCCCGCTTCCACTCCGCTTTCGTCAAGGGTCAGCCACCCGCCGTCCAACACTTTTTTCGCATTGACCCCGTTGACGGTCACCGCCGGGAAATGAGTCAATCCACCGTCGATCGGTGTTAAAACGCGTTTCCATTCCGCTGGCCCGCCCAAAGCTTCCAACTCAGCGAGGTTGTAACACTCTTCCAAGCGGAACGGTCCACTCTGAACGCGGATCAAAGAATTCATATGCGCCGGATATCCCAAGGCTTTGCCCAAATCCACGCACAACGTCCGCACATACGTCCCTTTGGAGCAAAGTACTTCAAAATGGATAACCGGATATCTTCCCTCTTCCAGTTTCAATACCTTTAACTCATGGATGGTAACCTTTCGGCTGGGGCGTTCCACCACTTTTCCTTCCCGGGCCAATTGATACAATCGTTTGCCCTCGATTTTTACGGCAGAATACATAGGCGGCACCTGCTCAATCTCACCCACAAAGCGCTGAATGACTGATTCAACCCCTTCTCGTGTGATGTCAGGTACCGCCTCCACTTGTTCTGTCACCTGCCCGGTTTGATCCTCTGTATCCGTCGCGACGCCAAGCCTAAGCGAACCGCGATAACGTTTCGGCAACGCTTGCACATACTCCACCACGCGAGTCGCCTGCCCTAAGCAAATGGGCAACACGCCCTCCACCTCTGGGTCCAATGTGCCGGTGTGCCCCACCCGCTTTTGCTTGGCCAAGCGACGTATGGCTGCCACCATGTCGTGCGAAGTGCGGCCGCGTGGTTTGAATACCGGCAAAATCCCATGCATTGTCATCTTGCTTCACTCCTAAGCTGCGAACGGATTTCCGCCAACACGCTCGCTTCCGCTTCCGCGATGGTGCCCTGCACTGTGCAACCCGCCGCCCGGGCATGGCCACCGCCGCCAAACTGCTTGGCCACTCTCCCCACATCGACAAGCTCGCGCGACCGCAGGCTGACTTTGACCGTCTGGGGTTGCTCCTCTCTAAACAAGATTCCCACATCAACCCCTAAAATATTGCGGGCATAGTTGACGATACCATCCAAATCATCATGGGACGCATTTGCAATATCGGCCTTGGCCAACTTCATCCACGCGACCAATCCATCATCCGTTTGCTGTAGTGTCCCCAGCGCCGCCTTTAATAAACGCAATTGAGGCAGTGTCACAGTCTCAAGCACTTGATCGGCTATTTGGTGGAAAGAGATGCCCATCTCAACCAATTTGGCCGCTTGCCGCAACACCTTCGGAGATGTGTTGGAATATCGGAAACCGCCGGTGTCGGTCAACAATCCTGTGTAAATATGGGTTGCCAGCTCCTCATTCCACCCCACGCGGCTTTGGTCAATCCAATCATAAAGGATCTCCGCCGTTGCCGCCGCTTGCGGCTGGACGATGTTCATCGTTCCAAACGCATCATTGGTGGCGTGATGATCGATATTAACCACGGAAGCACCTGGGGCGATCAATTCGCAACAAGCCCCCATTCGAGCCCGATCAGCGCAGTCCAAAGCCACCACCCGCTCAAAGGGTTCGCTGACTTCATGGACCTGCTTCACTTCGTCCGCTCCTGGAAGAAACGCGAATTTCTTAGGCAATGGAGACTCATTAACCATAACCACTTGTTTTCCCATAGCCTGTAACATCGTTCCCATTGCAAGCGTAGAGCTGATCGCGTCTCCATCCGGGTGGATGTGAGACACGACCAGCACACGATCCGCTTCTTCAATCCATTGTTCCAAAGGTTGAATCCAGTTCATCTTACTCTTTCTCCTGCGAATTGACTTCTGTCAACAAACGGGAAATATGCTCTTCCCGATCCAGCGAATTGTCTATGACAAAAACAAGCTCTGGAACATGGCGCAATTTGATGCGGCGGCCGACTTCGGAGCGAATGTATCCTTTTGCTTTCTCCAAACCGGACAAGGTTTGCGATTTTTGATCAGCGCTTCCCATCACACTGATGTAAACTTTAGCCACTTGCAAATCACCGCTCATCTCTACCGCCGTCACCGTTACAAAGCCGATGCGTGGATCTTTGATTTCTTGCTGGATGATCTGGCTCAATTCCTTCTTCACTTGCTCTCCAACACGGCTAACACGAATGCGCGCCATGGTCTACCCCTCCTACTTGCACATGTATTCACATAAAGGTGATAGAGGTATAAGTCACTTCCAACCCATCCGTATTTTCCAACACGGTGAGGGCCTGTCGCAACTCCTGTTCCACAACCTTCGCATGACTGCCCACACCGACGACGGCCAAGGCGGTAAGCTGCCGGTTGTCTTGATAACCCACTTCCGCAACGGACAAATTAAACTTGTTGCGCAGTTTTGCCTGCGCACTTTGAATCACACGCCGTTTGTCCTTTAAGGAAGCAGAGACGGGCACGCGCCCCTCCACTTCCAACAATCCGATATGCACGTTTATGTCCGCTCCACTTCTTCAATCACATAAACTTCGATGACATCTCCTTCTTTGATGTCATTGTAGTTTTGCACTGTCAGGCCGCATTCATACCCTTGTGCCACTTCTTTGGCATCGTCTTTGAAACGCTTGAGGGTGTCCAGCTTGCCTTCATGCACAACCACGCCGTCACGGATGAGGCGGACATGCCCATCGCGCACCACTTTACCTTCTGTGACGTAACATCCGGCAATGGTACCCACTTTGGACACTTTGAAGATTTGACGCACTTCTGCGGTACCCACCACACGCTCTTCAAATTCAGGGTCTAACAACCCTTTCATCGCGGCTTCGATCTCTTCGATCACATTGTAAATGATGCGGTGCAAGCGGATATCCACTTTTTCCTGCTCAGCCATCGCTCTGGCGTTTGGTTCTGGACGCACGTTAAATCCGATTACGATGGCGTTGGACGCAGAAGCGAGGATGATGTCGGACTCCGTAATTGCCCCGGCACCCTGATGGATGATCTTGACTCGTGCGCCTTCTACATCGATTTTTTCCAGAGAGCCCCGCAATGCTTCTGCCGAGCCTTGCACGTCAGCTTTGATGATCACGTTCAGGTCTTTCACTTCTCCTTGTTGAATCTGCTTAAACAGATCATCCAAGGACACGCGGCTGTTTGCGCCAAGCTCTTCTTCACGTTGCTTTTGCAGGCGCTTGTCTGCAATCGCCCGGCCTTTTTTCTCATCCTCAAACACCATGAATTGATCCCCGGCGTTGGGCACGTCAGGCAAACCGAGAATTTCCACCGGCATCGATGGTGGAGCCACTTTTACCCGACGTCCGCGGTCATTGACCATTGCACGGATTTTACCAAAGAAGTTGCCCGCGACAACCCCATCTCCCACTTTCAATGTTCCGTTTTGTACCAATACGGTCGCAACTGGCCCACGGCCTTTATCCAGCTCGGCTTCGATTACGACACCACGCGCCCGTTTGTTGGGGTTCGCCTTGTATTCTTGCACTTCTGCTACCAGAAGAATCATTTCCAACAGCTCATCAATGCCTGTTCCTGCCAACGCTGACACAGGAACGAAAATCGTGTCTCCACCCCATTCTTCTGGTACCAGACCATGCTCTGTCAATTGTTGCTTGACACGGTCAGGATTGGAGTCTGGTTTATCGATCTTGTTGACGGCAACGATGATCGGCACTTCTGCCGCTTTAGCGTGGTTGATCGCCTCAATCGTCTGTGGCATGACACCGTCATCTGCAGCGACAACCAAAATGGTGATGTCGGTCACTTGCGCCCCCCGTGCGCGCATGGTTGTAAACGCGGCGTGGCCAGGAGTGTCAAGGAAAGTGATTTTCTTGCCCGATACCTCCACTTGATACGCGCCGATATGCTGGGTGATACCACCCGCTTCCCCAGCGGTTACATTGGTGTGGCGGATTTTATCAAGCAAGGTCGTTTTACCGTGGTCAACATGCCCCATGATCGTAACCACAGGAGGACGTTCAACCAAATCCTCTGGAGCATCCTCTTCCACTTGCTCCTCAAAATTGCTTTCATCCACTTCCTCAACATATTGGACTTTCACATCAAATTCGTCCCCGATGACAACCATGGTCTCCACATCAATTTCTTGGTTGATCGTAGCCATGACCCCATGCATAAGCAACTTCTTGATGACGGCAGAAGCCTCACGGCGCAGGAGCTTGGCGAAATCCCCAACAGAAAGCGGTCCGGACACGGTGATTTCTTTAGGTAGCACAGGTGCCTGCTTTTCGCGTTGTTCAGACCCGCGGCGGTCACCCTTGCGGCGATTGTTACGGCCACCTTTGCCACCTGATCCAGACGAAGCGTTTCCTTTTCCGCCATTGGCTTTGTTAAACTTCCCTTTACGATTGTTGTCCGACTTCTTGCCACCAAAGGCATTTCCGGCATTGGACGTGCCGGCCGATTGTGCGTCGTTAGCCCCGTCATTGGCTTGACGTTTATTTTGATTTCTCGGTGATTGTTGGTTTGGCCGATTGTTTTGACGAGCCCCCCGGTTTTGCCCTTGATTCTTTTGAGCATTCGGGTTTTGCTTCGGCTTCTTTTCTCCCTGCGGCTTCTCTTCTTTACTGTTAGAAGACTTTTTTACTTCGTTTATATACTGTTCCACTTTTTGGATCATTCCTTCGTTCATCACGCTCATATGGTTATTTAATTTCATATCCATACGTTCTAAAATGTTAAGCACTTCCTTGCTGCTCATCTTCATCTGTTTGGCGTACTCATATACTCGGATTTTGGCCAATCCATTCACCCCCGTCAGTTACTCGAAAGCTTACGGAACGAACGGGCAAATCCCTCATCGAGTATAGCGATCACCACCCGTTCTTCTTTGCCGATTGCAGCTCCAAGCTCCCCCCGGGTACCATATCGAATCAATGGAACGCCATAGGAAGAGCATTTGTCCGTTACTTTCTTTTCCACATTTTTCGCGGCATCTGTGGCCAGGAAAACCAGCCGCGCCTTACCCGATCGGATCTCTTGAATGACTAGCTCTTCACCTGAAACCACTTTTCTCGCCCTCATAGCGAGACCCAACAACTGTAGCATCTTATTCATTCAGGTCCATCCCTTTTACCACTTCGCGCAGTTCGTCGTAAATTTCGGATGGAACTTGTGCTTTTAGGGCCCGGTCCAGCGCTTTTTTCTTTTGTGCCATGTCGATGTATTCCAACTTGGCACACAAGTACGCTCCGCGCCCGGATTTTTTCCCGCTCGGATCAATGATGATCTCGTTGTCGGGTGTACGAACAATACGAATTAAGTGCTTTTTTGGGAACATTTCCTGAGACGCCACGCATTTGCGCATGGGAACCTTCCGTTGCTTCATCGTTCAAGCAACCTCCCCATTTTATAACATTTCATCCGCTTCATGTGCGGATTCGGCTTCCTCCGCTACCTGCTCAACCAGCATCGGCTCTTGTTCAATCGGTTCGCCGGCCTCTTGCGCTTCGGATTCGCTCTTGATGTCGATTTTCCAGTTGGTCAGTTTGGCGGCGAGGCGAGCGTTTTGCCCTTCTTTGCCGATAGCCAGCGACAACTGGTGATCCGGCACGATTACACGCGCCATCTTTTCTTCCTCATACACGGTGACACTGATCACTTTGGACGGGCTGAGCGCATTGGCAATCCATTCGCCGATATCTTCTGACCAGCGAACAATGTCGATTTTTTCCCCTTTTAATTCATTTACAACCGTTTGCACACGTTGTCCGCGGTGACCCACACATGCTCCCACGGGATCGACATCCTCATTGCGCGAAGAAACGGCCACTTTGGAACGTTGTCCGGCTTCGCGGGCGATGGCGCGAATTTCGACCACGCCTTCGTAGATTTCCGGCACTTCCAACTCAAACAATCTTTTCAACAAACCAGGGTGGGTGCGAGAAAGGAAAATCTGCGGGCCTTTCGTCGATTTTTCTACCTTGGTAATGTAAGTTTTTACGCGATCTCCATGTTTGAAGCGTTCACCCGGAATCACTTCTGAATGTGGCAAAAGAGCTTCCACTCTGCCCAGATCCACATAGTAGTGGCGATTGTCAGCGCGTTGCACGATCCCGGTGATGATATCCTCTTCACGATCGATGAAGTCTTTGTAGATCGCTGTGCGCTCCGCCTCTCGGATGCGTTGTGTCACCACTTGTTTGGCAGTTTGCGCCGCAATACGGCCAAAATCAGCCGGAGTTACTTCAATCTCAACGATATCGTCCAATTGGTAGTTCGGATCCAATTCACGCGCAGCTGCCAAGCTGATTTCCAAGCGCGTGTCCAACACGTCCTCAACCACTGTTTTGCGCGCGAACACACGCACTTCTCCGTTATGGCGGTTAATGTCGACCCGCACGTTTTGTGCAGAGTGAAAGTTACGCTTATAACCGGAGATCAAGGCTGCTTCGATTGCTTCGATCAATATGTCCTTGCTAATCCCTTTTTCTTTCTCTAATTGACCGAGGGCTTCGATGAACTCAGCATTCATCGGCCAACATCCTCCCTTCGTTTTTAAAAAACGATCGCTAAACGGGCTTTCGCCACTTTTTCCCGTGGGATGTGCACCGTTTTCTTTTTCTCCTCTACCGTCAAAGAGACGCTGTCAACCTCTTTCAATACGCCTTCGAACACCTTTTGCCCGTCAATCGGCTCATAGGTTGTCACGTGCACATGTTTGCCGATAGCTTTGTGGAAATCGTTTTCTTTTTTTAGTGGTCTTTCAGCCCCAGGAGAAGAGACTTCCAGTATGTAAGCGCCAGGAATGGGATCAGTCTCGTCAAGCACTTCGCTCAGTCGCTCACTGACGCGGCTGCAATCGTCCAAGTCCACTGGTTTATCTTCGCGGTCAATAAATACGCGCAAAAACCAGTTTGTCCCTTCCTTTTTATACTCAACGTCGACTAATTCCAGTCCTTCTGCCTCTATGATTGGAAGTGCGATCTTCTCCACCACTTCTGACACTTGTCGGCTCAAGGCCAACCCTCCTTATTTTGAGCCAATTCGATATCACCCCTAGCAAAACGGAAAGAGTGGGTCAGCACCCACTCTTTATT
Source organism: Laceyella sacchari (assembly GCF_004343255.1). Classification (GTDB taxonomy): domain Bacteria; phylum Bacillota; class Bacilli; order Thermoactinomycetales; family Thermoactinomycetaceae; genus Laceyella; species Laceyella sacchari. The sequence goes on from NZ_SMDD01000007.1 coordinate 40,485, forward strand.
GCCAACAGATGTATCTACACTAAGTATAGCCAACGTGATTATAACACAATCAGCAAAATGCATGCAATTGCCTTTCACGGAAAAGCATGGGGTGCAGGCTTCGTTTTCCTTTATCATGCACAAAAAAAAGATTTACATGAAATTGATGCCATAATCCAGATTTGCATGTTAAAATTCGATAGGATTATAAAAATATACAATATTATCCTTTATTCCGCTAAACAAGCAACGTGCTGAAACAATAGGGAATTTTGTTGTTTCCAGCTTGGTTCCAATCGTTTTTTGTGATTTATTTTTTAATCTGGTTGTAACTAGATAGGAGTGGTTTGATGAGTCGCACACAAGCGAGCATCTATGTATTGATGGGCGCATCATCCTATGGTGTGGTGTCCACAATCACCAAACTAGCCTACCAACACGGGTTTGCCACGGGAGAAATCACGGGTAGCCAAGTGTTTTTTGGTTGTCTCTTTTTGTGGCTGGTAGCCTTGCCAGCCTGCGCCAAAACGAAGCGGCTTTCTCGCAAAAGCCTGCTTTCTCTAATTATGTGTGGGATGGTGTCCGGTTTGACGGGAATCTTCTATTATCTGTCCCTCAAGACGCTGTCCGCCTCCTTTGCCATCATCCTCATGTTCCAATTCACGTGGATCGGTCTATTGTTGGAATGGATGCGTACGCGGGTGAGACCTCGTTGGAATCACTGGTTGGCCACCACTATCATTTTGAGCGGCTCGTTGCTGGCCAGTGCTTCCCAACTCAACGGCGCCTCGCTTCATGCTAAGGGGATTTTCTTCGGTTTGCTGTCCGCTTTGACATATGCGCTATTCATTTATTTTAGCAATTTCGTCGCGATCGATGTCAACCCGATGATTCGTAGCGCCAGCTTTGTAACCGGCGGATTGTTTACTAACCTCCTTATCTTTTCCCCCGCTTTTCTCATCGAGGGGAAGCTATTTGACGGCTTGTGGTTTTGGGGTCTTTTGCTCGGCTTGTTCGGCACTGTCATTCCTACCATATTGTTTATGAAGGGTATCCCTCACATCGGCTCCGGGCTCGCCTCCATCTTGGGTTCCGTCGAATTGCCGGCGGTCATCGTCGTGGCGGCGTTCTTTTTGCATGAACAACCGACTATGCTGCAATGGACCGGGGTGTTGCTGATCCTGCTCGGCATTTTGATATCCGAGGCTCCAAGCATCATCGGGAGGCGATCGATTTCTGCCAAACAATCGTGATTTTCCTCCGCTCTCGAAAGGGTGACAAAACCGTTCGTAGATCGAATTTTGTTCCCCTTTCGAGTATAATGGTAAAAAAGAGGTAAGGGGGCTTTCTATGTCCAAGCAACAAAACAGCAAGCAACTGCCACATCGTTCGGAAGTGCCGGTGGAATACACTTGGCGTTTGGAAGATATTTTCGCAACCGACGACCTTTGGAACGAAGAGTTTGACAAGGTGAAAGCCTTGATACCCAAAGCTGCAGACTTCAAAGGGACATTGGGCGATTCAGCCGAATCCTTGTTGCGCGCGCTCAAGTTCAGGGATGAATTGCATATGCGCCTTGAACAATTGTATACATACGCCCACATGCGGTATGACCAAGATACCACCAACTCCTTCTATCAAGCGCTTGATGCACGGGCAAAAAGCTTGTTCGCAGAAGCGGGAAGCGCGCTCTCTTTTATGACACCCGAACTCCTTTCCATCAGCGAAGACAAAATCAAAGCGTTTCTCGCGGAAAACAGTGAACTCCGCGTGTACAGCCACGCGTTGGAAAAGCTGAACAAAAAACGCCCGCATGTATTATCCGAAAAAGAGGAAGCCATTTTGGCCCAAGCGGCTGATGTATTAGGTGCTTCCGCTACGACCTTTGGTATGTTAAACAACGCTGACCTCACATTCCCAACGATCGTGGATGAAGACGGCACACCTGTACAAATCACACACGGCCGCTACATCAAACTGATGGAATCGAGTGACCGGCGGGTGCGGAAAGAAGCATTTGAAGGCTTGTACCACACGTATGACAAATTTAAAAACACCTTCGCCAGCACCCTGAGCGGAGTAGTCAAGAAAAACAGCTTCTACGCCAAGGTTCGCGGATACGATTCGGCCCGTCACGCCGCCCTGAGCAACAATCACATTCCAGAAACCGTGTATGACCAGCTCGTCAACACAGTGAATGAGCATTTGCCGCTTTTGCACCGCTATCTGGAAATCCGCAAACGGGCATTGGGATATGAAGAACTGCACATGTATGACATCTACAACCCACTGGTGCCTGACGCGAAGATGAAAATCACCTACCCCGAAGCACAGCAAAAATTGCTGGAAGGCCTGGCCGTCATGGGGGATGAATATATCTCCATCCTGAAAGAAGCGTATGAAAACCGCTGGGTAGACGTGATGGAAAACAAGGGCAAACGCAGCGGCGCGTACTCCTCTGGCTCTTACAGCACCAATCCTTACATCCTGATGAACTGGCAAGATACCGTCGACAACCTGTTCACCTTGGCTCACGAATTCGGGCATTCCGTACACAGCTACTACAGCCGCAAAAATCAACCTTATATATACGGGGATTACACCATCTTTGTCGCTGAAGTCGCTTCAACCTGCAACGAGGCTCTGTTGAATGACTACTTGATGAAACACACCACCGACAAGCAACAAAAACTTTATCTTCTCAACCATTATCTCGACTCTTTCCGGGGCACTGTGTTCAGACAAACGATGTTCGCCGAGTTCGAGCATACCATCTACCAAAAGGCGCAAGCCGGCGAGGCATTAACACCTGATCTGCTCACTTCGCTGTACTATGCACTCAATCAGAAATACCATGGCGAAGGAATGATCAGCGATAAGGAAATCGGCCTGGAATGGGCCCGCATCCCCCATTTTTATTACAATTATTACGTATACCAATACGCCACCGGATTCAGCGCAGCCACCGCACTGTCCAAACAGATTTTGACTGAGGGCAAACCTGCCGTTGACCGCTACACAGAATTCCTCAAAGCAGGCAACTCTGACTATCCGATCGAAGTGCTGAAGAAAGCAGGCGTTGACATGACGACTGCGGAACCAATTCGATTGGCGTTGAAAGACTTTGAAGAAAAACTGAATGAGCTGGAGCAACTCCTCTTTACTTGAGCGGGATGAAAACCGAACCGGCCCGGCGCCATCAACATGCGCCGGGCCGGTTCATTGTCCCCTCATTTTTCAAACAGCGGCAAATACTCGCCGTATCCCTCTTTAACCAACTCATCCTTCGGTATAAAGCGAAGGGCCGCGGAGTTGATGCAATAGCGAAGGCCGTTGGGGCCAGGGCCGTCGTCAAACACATGTCCCAAATGTGAATCCCCGTCTTTGCTTCTGACTTCCGTACGAATCATTCCATGGCTTGTGTCTAGTTTCTCAACAATTCTGTCTGGCTCCACCGGTTTGGTAAAACTGGGCCAACCACATCCAGAGTCAAACTTGTCCATGGAAGTGAACAATGGTTCGCCTGATACGATATCCACATACAGCCCTTCTTCGTCATGATCCCAAAATTCATTTTGAAACGGAGGCTCAGTCCCATTTTCTTGCGTAACTCGATATTGTAATGGCGTTAAGCGTGCCTTCAATTCTTCGGGACTATAAGGCTTTTTTTTGTCCATGATATGTACCTCCCCTAGGCAGTCTTCCGTTTCTTATTATCTTAACCTTTTGCAATCATCTGTTGCAGTCCCCCCAAAAAAACAATTCTCCCTCACGCGTTTTTCACAGGACGAGTTGGGCTAATGGATCAAGCAATTCCCCCTCAATCAGCAATAATCGATTTATATTTTACAAAAACATTTATTATTGTGATAATTATATTATTGAATTTGCAAACAAAGGAGCTGAAGTACGAAATGACCACCCCGCTCACCAAGCACCCCAAGCGCATCCCGGTCTGGCGGACGCTGTTCATCACGCTCCTCCTGCTCTTCCTGTTGTCGGCCGGCACCGTCAGTCTCTTCGTGCTCCATCTACTCCCCCAGACAACTGGGGATGTGAAGTTACCTGGACTGAGAGCTCCTGTACAGGTGACACGTGATTCACAGGGAGTGCCGCATATCAAAGCGCAAAACGAGCAAGACCTGTACATGGCCCAAGGCTATGTCACCGCGCAAGACCGTCTCTTTCAAATGGACATGTCCCGGCGTTTGGCATCCGGTCAACTGAGTGAAGTGGTGGGAAAGTCCGCATTGGACAAGGATAAGTTTTTCCGAACGCTGGGATTGCGCCGGGCGGCTGAACGCTCTTACGAAGCTTACTCCGATGAAGCCAAACGCATCTTGTCCGCTTACGCCAAAGGAGTAAATGCATATATCAATGAAGCCAAACAGAATCACCGATTGCCACTGGAATTCACCCTTGCCGGTTATGAACCACGTCCTTGGACACCGGTCGATTCCCTAATCATCGGCAAATATATGGCGTATGACTTGGGCGGCAAATGGAAGGGGCAAGCGTTTCGCTACCTGATGCTGATGCAATATCCACAAGCAAAAGCCCTGGATTTATTTCCGCCAGAAACGGACCGCACCATCCCCAGTAACCAATTGGCCGTCCCATCAAAACACGCGCTCTCCCAATTGACCGCCCATTTGGCCAAAGCTCCTTTCCCGATAGCGTACAACGGTAGCAACAACTGGGTTATCTCCGGTAGCAAAACAGCGACAGGCAAACCCCTGTTGGCCAACGATCCGCATCTGGGGCTTCATCTGCCATCCATCTGGTACCAAACCACATTAAGCGTAAGCAAACCGCACAGACAGGTAAGCGGCGTTGTTTTCGCCGGAGTTCCCGGCGTAATCTTGGGACATAATGAGGCTATCGCTTGGGGCGTCACCAACTTGGCCCCGGATGTGGAAGATCTTTACATCGAGAAACGCCATCCACACAACCCTGATCTCTTTCTGTACAAAGGCAACTGGGAACAGGCGAAAATCATCACGGAAACCATCCTTGTGAAAGGACAACAGCCTGTGCAACACAAGGTGCGGATTACACGTCACGGCCCCATCGTCTCCGAATGGGCTGATCCTAAACAAAGCTTGCCAGCTGACACGGCCTTTGCCCTGCGCTGGACCGCTTTGGAACCAACAACCGAATTTGAAGCAACTTTGCGAATCAACCGAGCGCGCAATTGGGAAGAGTTCAAAAAAGCATTAACCTATTTTGATGCGCCGGCCCAAAACTTCGTCTTCGCCGGTTCGGACGGCACCATCGCATACCGGGCCAACGGCAAAATTCCGGTACGCAAAGGAAACCGGGCTTTGCCTGTTCCCGGATGGACCGATGAATATGAGTGGAATAGCTTCATCCCTTGGGAAGAGTTGCCGACGATCGTCAACCCATCCAGCGGATACATCGCCACGGCCAACCACCGGGTGTTTTCGCATGAATATCCTCACCATATCGCCAGCACGTGGTCTCCTCCGTATCGAACCCAACGGATCCACGAAGTGCTTGCTAACAAAGACAAACTGACGACAACGGACATGAAGCGCCTACAAAGCGACGAAAAAAACCTGCAAGCGGCCCGAATGGCCCCCTTGCTCTTGCGGCAACTAGACTTTAAGCGATTATCCGACATCGAAAGAAGTGCCGCTCGCCTGATGGAAAAGTGGAACCATTATGACACCGCCGATGCAGCGGCACCATTTATCTACCACCTATGGATGGAAGAAATCAAACAACAATTGTACCGGCCGCTTCATCCGAAACTGGGGGAACTGTTTGATGAAAAAGACATCGTCGCCGACACCTTGCTTTCCCAAGCCGCACGCGGAGAAGAAAGTGACTGGGTGACTCAGGCAGGGGGGATCAAGAAACTGTGCACTGAAGCACTCCAACACGCCGTGAAGCGAGCCAGCAACTTGCAGGGGAATGATCCCGGCACTTGGCGGTGGGGAGATTTCCACCAAATCACATTTACCCATCCACTCAGTGTGAAAAAGCCGCTCAATCTCCTATTCGATTCTGCCAGCTATCCGGTTGGTGGAAGCGAGCATACCGTACGAGCCATGGGTTGGAACAAACAAAACGGGAAAGTCGATCATGGCGCCTCTTGGCGTACAGTTGTCGATGTTGGCAACTTAAACCAAGCCGAACACCTGTTGGGTCCTGGTCAATCGGGGCAGCTGGGTAGCGACTGGTATGATGACCAAACGGAAAACTGGGCGATGAACCGTTACTACCACACCACCATCCAAGCCCCGGCCAACTCTGAACATCAGTTGCGGCTCGTTCCGTGATATTGGAACATAACTAGCTGATATTATCAGACACCAGCTTTTTCGTTGGACAAATTAAAAACTGCCAATCCGATTTGGATTGGCAGTTTCTTGCATTCCCTGAAAACTAAAGAGTGAGTATCACGTGACCCAAGAAAATGATCGATAATGCTCTAGAAAGAGCTCCTTAGAAAGGAGGTGATCCATCCCCACCTTCCGGTAGGGATACCTTGTTACGACTTCACCCCAATCATCTGCCCCACC
>NZ_SMDD01000008.1 GCF_004343255.1 Laceyella sacchari
CGATACATCGGCTTCGGGGTTGTATCTTTTTTGCTCAATCCCAGCGCTTTTGCGATTCCTTCGACAATGGATTGAGCCAACCCATCCAAAAATTGCGCGTCACGTAACAACCGGTTTTCTTTTTCGTTGGAGATAAACAAATTTTCAAGCAAGATCGCCGACATCGATGTTTCACGCAGCACTGCAAAGTTGGCGCGTTTTTTGCCCCGATCATTAATATTGTGCTGCTTCAAATACTCCATCACGCGATCATGCACAATTCCTTGATAACGCGCCGTCACAGAAGCCGCATTTGGGTGAATAAATGATTCAAATCCGTTTGCTGAACCACTGGCGGAGTTGTTATGGATGGATATGAACAGGTCACAATTCCGTTTATTTGCGAAGGCGGCCCGCTCATTCAGCTCAAGAAAGCGGTCGTCCCATCTTGTCAGCGACACGGTTACATCATATTGGCCAAAGTGGTCATTCATTCGCTTGGCAATGTCCAGCACCACATCTTTTTCTTTCAGCCCGAATCCCACCGCACCGCTATCTTTTCCTCCGTGGCCCGGGTCGATGATGATATATCTCATTCTTTCTTTTCACCTCTTTGTCTTTGGTATGGGTTGAACGCAAAGATGCCCAGGGCAACCAACAGCCCACACAGCGCATTTAGTACATCTTCATATTGCGCCCATTGCTCCGGGGCAATATCAACACCGACAGCTCCCAGTGTTACTTTTATAAACGACACCAAATACACCCACGTTAAAGGGTTTCTCAGGTTTTGTGCGATACTTCGCATGTGATCAACCTCCCTGCTGAATAAAATAAAAAAGCGCTCCAATGGCGCTTATAATCATAGTTCCAATTATCGTTTTCCAGAGCCAGTCGATTTGTTGTTTCACCTCCTGCGCGGTATCTCTTGCCTCTGTTGCAATAATAAGAGCTTGGCGGCTACGCTCATCGGTGGCGTGCGTATCCTCAAGCTTCTCCTCCAACACATCCAAACGCGATTCAATTCGCTGAAGCATGAGAGTGGCTTGTTGAACTAAGTCATATAATTCACGCGGCGTGATGACGATGCCAATGGCCTTTTCTTTGCGGTTTGCACCCACCCCCTTCTTCACCCCTTTCTTCTCTCTTGAAAAAGCGTTTATGTGCTCGACTCATTCAGCCGCGTTACAAGCTGACAACATGCCTCTTTAATAGCGGCTGTTTTATCGGGTGCGGAAACGCCCAACGGCACCCATTCGTTTTTATACAATTCCCACTGTCCCGTGGTAGGGTTCAACTCACAACGGACAAGAAAATGATATGGCCAGTCGCTTCCGTCCTGTGGATCGATCTCGACAATGAGCATATTGGCGTTAGTTGGGAAAGCGTAATATTTGAAAATCGGCTCGAAGCGCATCACAACCCCCCCGTTTTCTTCGTCATGTTTTGAATCCAGCCCCTATGATCGGCGACTTTCTTTTTGTCATTGAGTCCGTATAAGGGAGCCGGAGCGGTTCCTAACCTAATCTGGATACTCTCCCCGTTGGCATCAACGGTTCCTGTCACTTCACGGATGAGAACATCATCATTTCCTAGTGGCGTTTTCACTCTCACGCGATCCCCCAGAAACCAGTCCTTGTGGTATTCCATACCGTCAACAGAGATGACATCAGCTTCAATGATTGTCTGGGAAGTCGATCTTCTTAGCTCATCATACAGATGCGGTTTCAACTCCTCGATCTCTTGCGTGTGATCACTGGTTGATGAGCGTTTATATCCACTGAACTCCCGGAATGCTTCGCGATCACCGTAGATCTGGCGGCTGGGTTCGTCTCCGCTATGGATAAAAACACGGTTGGGGCCTTCGCCGCTCCCGGCAATCTGGATCATATTTGCCGTTGGCGCGGTTCGAGTTCGCCTGATTCGGAGAATGTTTCCTTGATCTCGCGAGAAAACAATAGATGCCGTTTTGTTCGGGCATACCCGGAATTCATATGTGATCCACCAGCCGCCATAGGAGGTACCGATTGCCGGTTCATAAACCATTTTGGCGTCCAAGATGATTGGATGCGGTGGTTTCCACACTGTCCCATCCGGGTTGTACACTGTGGACTCGCTATAGTTTACGATTTGCTGCAGGATATCCATCATAGGATCGCCCCTGGTCACGATCGGATTGGGATTCGGGAAAGTGGTCAAGTCGCCCGATGGGTAGCGCTCAGAACCGACATCATTGGCGGAACCGGTCGTAAATCTCACATACAATTGAGGAATTTTTCTTGTTGGATGAGCGCTCTGGGCCTTGTTCTTTTCAAATATATCCCAAAAGACTTCGCTGCTTGATCGCGATGGTTCCCCCGGCTGTTGTCCCCGGTCGTTGGGGGTGTAGTCTGTATGGTTGCCAGCGGCATCCTTCATGAATGGTGACTGGAACACTCGCGGATGGGCCAACGCTAATGAGCGCTCGACAAAATCCATCTCATCCCCGCCGATGAAGGTCATGGTTTCGCCGTTTTGATCAAGATTGTATTCGTGATCTAGAAGCGGGCCGCTGAAAAGATATTGGCCGTTCCGCTCGACATAGATGCCACCTACGCCTTTGTTCCCATTAACAAGAAGCCCCAGGAACTGGGCAGTTGACTCCGACGAATACGGGAGCGTCAACACCCACTTTCCCAGGGCATTCATCCTCAAAGTGTACTGGAGCGAGATATAGTCCGTGATCTCGCCAATGAATTTTAAATTGACGTCTCGAATTCGGATCCGGTACATATCACACCCCCCAGTGAGGTTTCAGAATATATACATGATAGCGGCCGTTGGCCTCCGTCCCATCAATGTCAACATCAATTGTATAAGCCGTTCCGGTGTTGGGGATGGAGGGAAAGCTGTTGGCCACGGAATCAATGAAACTGTATAGATTCGTTCCGTCGTCTAGCTTAACGGTTCGCTTCCGCGTGTCTATCACCAACTTCCGCCCCGTGGGAATTGACGTGTTGATCTTGAGCCGGGGAGCTGTTCCCTCACCAGGTTCCGAACCGCCTGTCACCCATATAGCTACGTCGATGATAGATGATGAACCATCCACGTAGATCATCGGATACGCGGACCATGCACCGTTGTTGATGAGGTTGCTGACAAAATTTTGTGTGGATGAAGAAGTGATTCGTAAAGGCTCGTACCAGAACGGATCGAAAGCGCGAAAAGTAAGAATGACTTTCTGGAAGTATCCAGCGCCCATATTCGCTGGCGTCTCATCCCCCTCAAGCCCACCCGAATAGCGGCAATATAGGCGGTGCTCTGATCCGTCGGCATATTTGGCGAATAGGCAGCCGTCCACGTTGATGAGCTTGTTGGTGAGATTGCGCACTTTATCCCGCAAATCGGATTTTGACGCCCCCTCGATTAGCACCCCCAATTCCACGTCACGCGGTTGTATATCCGTGTTCATATAGATTGATCCTGGCTGAAAGGGAATTCGCTGTTCAGAAAAAGAAATGGATGGGGCACAAGCGCCAACCCGATGATACAGAAGGCTATAGCCAGTGGTTCCATCAAACCTTACCAGCTCTTGCCCTGGCGTTTCTCCGATCGTGTCCACATCCCAAGAAACAGTCAGATCGTCGATATATACGGCGTCGGTTCCCCCACCGTCTGTTTGCCCATCCTTGTCGTACTCGAAAGTTAAGGTACATTGGCCGCGTTGGCTCGTCGTGATCTCTCCCAAAGTCCATTGGCCATATGTTCCGCTTGTGATGTAGTTATGAACCAGCGAGCCATTGAAGTACACTTTTAATCCATCGAAACCCACTTCGCTATCCTGGTAATACCAATATTGGATCTTTACATTCCTAGCAAATGAAGGGATTGTAAAGACTAAATCAATCCGTGCGTATTGGTGAGTGCCGGCAACACTCACCATCGGTTGACTCCGGATCGACTTTGTCCCAGAGAAAGCGAGATTACCAGCACCCATCCACCCCGCGTTTGTCCCGGCCATTGTGCTAGGGTTAGTTACTGTTAAAAAAAGTTCGGTCGCGGGGAATGTCTCGAAATCTTCTGTTTGTGTGGTTGTTGCTGCGGTAAAAGCAATTTCCGGTTTTGTCCCATACCACATATAATCAAGCTCAGGCATCCAACCACTCCCATCTTCTCAGCGCCGCAATGGTTGACTGTCCGGTTGTGTCGCCGCTGCCGTGGTTGTTGATCGTGATGTTATAAGTTTTGTTTGTTGATGGTGCGTTATTGACTGGCTTTGAAAAGGCTGATTCGCCCGTGAGAGCCATTGAATTCATCGCCCGTTCAATCTTAGGAACACCTTTTTCTAGCCCTTTCGCAAACATGTTGACGAAGTTCGGTGCCCATCGGTCAGCCAAGCGCCCAGGACCTTCTTTGGTCGGCGAGGAGAAACCAATGAAGTTTTTTACTTTATTCGCGAGCTTCCGGGCTGCGCTTTCGACTGCTTTAACCTTACTGAGAAGCCCAGAAACAAACTCTGAAACCGCGTTTCGCCCGGATTGATACAGGCGGGACGGCAGGTTTTTCAAACCCTCAATCACCTTATCCATCCACTTCTTAGAGGCGTTCTTGAACTTCTCTGACGCCTTATCTTTCAACCAATTGGCCAAATTAGTCGCTTGTGTTTGAAGCCACGTTTTAATCTGTGGCCACTTTTGTTTGGCCCCATCAAGTACGCCCTGGAGAATTTCATTGAACTTCTCCTTGAACTTCCCACGCGCTGGACCGCCTAGGGAATTCAAACTGGTCACAAGCCATGACAAAAGCTTCCCCACAATCGGAATCCTTGAAAGAACCTGCCCCAACAGTCCAACCACCTTTGCTGGAGCGAAAATCAACATGATCAATTGGACGATTAATCCCCAGCCGTATTGTTCCCAAAGCGGTTTCCATGTAGAGGGGTTAAAAAGCGCTTTGGTAAATGCTATAGCAAATTCATAAGCAAACCGGATAATAGCAGGCATAATGGCTGGCAAAATCGATATCATCGCATTAATGATAGCGACTAAGGCGGCGGCCATTTGCGGTGCAATCTTTCCGGCTTGGGCGGCGATGGCTGTGGCGATTTGTGACCAAGGGATTTGGTTGAAGATGGTGGTGAACGCTTGGACTAATCGCGGAACGATCACGCCAGCGAACTGCCCAATCATGCCGATGCCTGTTCCGATTGCTTGTGCTACCCTCCCCCAGTCAATTTGTGCCATCTTCCCCTGTAACGCCACTACTCCCTTATTGATGATGTCAACAAAAGCGGTTCCGATGATGTTGGGGTCGCTTTTCTTGAACCCTTCGGCGATCTTGGACACCAGCGAGCCGAAGTTGTTGGCCAACCCCTCAAAAACTTGATCCAGCGTCTTCAATATCACTGAGCCAAGCGGCGCCAAGGCTTTGATGAGATCCCCGCCAACAATAGCGATGTTTTTCAGGATATTGAGTACCCTAGGTCCGTTTTCGCGGACGTAATCGAGGAACGCCCGGAAACCCTCGGATTGTTTAAGGCTCCGCGCCCAATCGGCGAATGACTGGGACATACCAACCATTCCGGCGCGCACGCTTCGCGTCAATGGCTCGAAGGCCATGAACAAGTGCATGATGCCGCGGAAGATGTTTCCGGTGGTTTGACCAAACGCCATGACGGATGGCCCCGCTTCTCGGGCAAGCCATTGAAAGAAGGCTTGGAATTCCGCCGTGTCCAGAGCACGAGAAAGGCCATTCATGAGTTGGGCGATTGCGCCCATTGCGGCATTGATCGCGGGTCTCATTCCCTCCAGCGTTTTTCTAAGCACATCGAGCGATACCACGAACATGTCAATAACCGGTTTTTCAAAACTCTTGGTGAAGTCTTCCCAGAAGCTCTTGAAGTCAGCCAAGGCCGTGGCCGCCCGTTGCTGTTCTTTGCCTAGCTCGCTCATGATATGTGCGCGTTCTTTCAGGAGTTTGTTGATTTTTTTCTGTTCGCCCAATGCTTGAGCTTTTGCAATCTTTTCGTTGATCTTCTGAACATCTTCGCTCACCTCGAAAACGTCCTTTAGAACACCAACGGCTACCGCGCCAGCACCAGCCACAGCCGCACCGGCTGCCCCAAACGATGCGACCAGCGCACCCCCAACCGCAACCGTTGCCGCGCCGATTGGCAACAAAGCAGGCGTCACCGCTGCGAATGCCGCGACCATCCGCCTACCCGTCCGTTGGGAGGTGGTTTGCAGGCTTTCAACCCTCTTTTCCATCCGCTCCATCTGTTTTTCCATCCGTTTGATCGTCCGGTTGAAGTCTTCAGCTTGAGCCGCGATCCTCACCAACACTTGAGCCGCAACTGCCATCCGCTCACCCCCTTCTCTTTTGGGCTTTCTTCATCTCTGCTTCTTCCTCTTTGCGCTTGAGTTTGTAATAAGCCATCCAATAGGCCAATTCTTCTGATGAGATGCTGTGAAGAAGCTCGGAAACGGTCATGCCCAGAGTCTCTGCCAAGAAAAAATAAAAGCGAAGCTCTGGGTGTTCTAGGAGTTTTTTTCTTTCGCCTCGATGTCATCCAGGCCGGACATTTTGATGGCCTTTTGGGCGATCCGTTCCAATGCGGAGCCACTTTTAGACAACAACATATCCCTGTCGGTTGGTTCAAATACTTGCTCGCCGCTCTCTGGGTCGAAGCAAGCGGCAATGATCAAATCTGGATAAAATCGGTCCAGATCCAATTTGCCGTTCTTGTCCATCGCGGCGTTGAGGATCTTGTTTCGTGCTGCGCCGGTTAGCGCTCGAACCAAAAAAGTTACGTCCCATTCTGGGACGTATAGGTTCTCTTCTTTGATATCCTTGATACCTGCTACTTTGTCACGTAGTTTAGACACGTGAAACCACTCTCCTATCCGAATCTGGTGTTCCTTCCAACTCAAGCGCTTCTTCTACTAACGAATCAATCGCACTGGATATTTCATTACTGGCTATTTTCATCCATGCCCTCAACGGCGCGGTGTTACTGTCTGAATAAAATTCCACAACAAAGGTTTTATCAGTATCGAGTAAATCAAATAGCGACGCGTCAACATACCAGCGGGAAAGCTCGGCGGATACGTCCAGCAGCCCCTGTTTTCGCTTAACAAATGAATCTTGGAACGCTGAGGCGTCCTGGTTATCCGCTTCAATTGTCCAGGAATACTCATATGATTCTGCGACCGTCGTCGGACTCAAATAATCGCCCTGAATCGTCACGGTTGCATCCGCTGGCAACGCGGGATTAAACGTTACCGCCCCCGTCAGTCGGTTCAACGTGTAGGTTGCCGGATCGGCCGCGCTCGGAGTTCCAGCCCCGCCCCCGTCTGCATCCACATACACCGTCACCGCCCCGAATGGAGCCAAAATGCGTTTGGCTGGGTCTGTGATTTGATATTTGATACCCTCTTGCAGTTCCGTGGTAGGCTCAGGGCTTGCCATGCTGATCGGCAAGCTCGCGATTTTCACAAGTGATTTCCTACCTGCGATTGCCATTAATCATCACCCCGTGACCCTTGTAACCGGCCCAGTTCCTTCAAGTTCAATGGATACCTCAACTACGCCATCTACTGAGCTGGATTCCTCGAAGCTGGCCACCTTCACCTCTTGCTGGAAACCATTCGTCCCGTCGCCCAGGAACTTCACATGCAAAGTGGTATCGTTCAACAGCGCGTCCAAGATAGCTTCTTGGCCGTTGGTGTCGCCCGGAGAACGGAAGCCAGAAAGCTCATAGGAAGCATCTTTCAGCCCTTGAATACGGCGAACAAAACTGTCTCCGAACCTTGTTACATCTTGGTTGTCCCCCTCAACCGTTGCGGTTCCCTCGTTCAATTCCATGACATTGTTAAACGTCGTGCCGTTCGTTGACACTTGAATAACTGTGTTGCGGCCTGATGTTGCCATTCGTACTCCCTCCTATTCATGAGTAGTAACAATCACATTGATTTCAGCCATAAGATGTGGCTGGTTTTTATCAAGCGAGACAAAAACATCTCCACTTTGTACACGGTTATCAAACGCCATCCCGCCCAAGTCGGTATTTGAGTTCATCTGTGTGATTACACTGCTTACATAAGTGTCTATTTCTTGTTGCGCTTTCTCCGCATCTTGCAACAATACATAGAGACGGATGATAAAACGCCAACCAATTTCAAAGGGTTTTACCGTTCCAAAAACCCTAGGGCTATTTTCAAATCCATCAAAAAAGATGCTGGCCGCCGGCAACTGCGCAAAGCGGTTAGGCTCATACGCAAACACCTTTTGAAAGTGGCCAGTATCTTCGAGGATCGTTTTAATCCGTGTCCTTATTTCTGCCAAATTAGCCATGCCTTCACCCCTCAATCGCTTGGCGTACAGTGCGAGCAAAGATGCTTTCTATCCGTCCGTCTCTAGCCATTTCATTAATCGGGGTGCGCAAAAACGCCTTTTCTTTGATTCGTGAGCCTGGATGATTAACGCTTTTTCTTATGAACACTTGCCCGTTAACCGTAAAACGGAGCGCCTTTGCACGTCTTGCTCGGATGATATGCGGTTTAGTTTTACCACCAAATTCATGAATCCGGGCATACTTAACGTTTGTCCCTACAAGAGCAGAGTTCCCACGCACCCGACCATTAATAGAACTGCGCAAACGCCCCGTGTCCACTAATCCGATTTGGGTGATGTACTTTTTCGCTTCCGCTTCCCCAGCCAACGCCACACGGTTCAATCCCTGTTTAATCGCCTTATCCGCTATGCTTCGATGATCTTTTAACAGCCTTTTAAGATCCTGGCTTAGTTCGATCTCGACATGCATCTTCATAGAATCACCACCCGTTTGTAGGGTGAGAGCAACTCTTTAATGACCGTCGGAATCCAGTGTGGTGATTGTGTAGAGTTCCCTGCTTGGTCAAAAGCGGAAGAATAGCTTGCGATGTCGGTTTTGTATAAATACTCCACCCACTTTAAGCAAGCCAGTTGAATATCATCAGGAATTGTGCTGTATCCGGCGGTATATGTTACTAAGTAATTTTGAAAACCACGAACCCACCCGCTAGCGTTGTATAGGCGACCATGAGCGTCTACACGGTAATTATCCATCTCCAAAATATCAGTGATACCGTTGCCCACATACTTCACGGATGCGATAGAACTGACCGGCTTATTT
Source organism: Laceyella sacchari (assembly GCF_004343255.1). Taxonomy (GTDB): domain Bacteria; phylum Bacillota; class Bacilli; order Thermoactinomycetales; family Thermoactinomycetaceae; genus Laceyella; species Laceyella sacchari. Next base: position 9,131 of record NZ_SMDD01000008.1, read on the forward strand.
TTCAGAAAAAGCAAGTCCGTCCCATTGCCGTCATACGCTTCGTCAGTGAAGGTCCTTTCCTTGACCTTACGTTTAATATAGTTTTCGATTGCAATCGTAGTCCCGTTAATTAAGATTTCCAAGCGGGCATCCTGTGAGGTGTCTGTGATCTGCAAATACTCTTTAGCATTGGCTAACGTGGTCAACGCATACGGCGAGATAGCCATTTATATCACCCCGCCTCCCTTTATGGAAGAGAGGAGGCATAACGCCCCCTCAGTATTAAGCCGGTGCATTGACCAGCTGTTTAAATGCTTCGGGTTGCGCTACTTTCCCATCAACACGCATAGAAGCACGGAACGTGAGTAACCCAGTGTTGAATGCATAATGCTCGGAACGCTGGATGGTGATCCCGCGACGTTGGCCAATCAGATAGAAGCGGAAGTCACCGAAAAGAATTTGGTTTCCATCGGTTGCGTCATCGCTGATGTTATCTGTGATAATGACTGGACGGCCAAGCAGTTCACCGGCCACACCTTCCGTCAAACCGCCACGGCTGATATCCCACAAGTAACGGTTATTTGCATCTTTCAGCTCGCGAATGGCTTGAGCAGACGTGCTGTTCATGACCCAAACAGCATTCCGGCGGTAAGGCGCTTTTAGGCTGAAAAAGTGCGCGATAATGTCCCCAGCCCCCAATCCGGCGGCTTTATCTCCAAATGCAACATCATCAGCATCGTTTTCAACGATATTGGGATCGTTTAGAATTCCGGTTGGTTGATTGGTTCCTGTCCCCTCCAAAAAGGCTTTGTCCTCTGCCTCGGCAAAGTCGCGAGCGAACACATCACTGAGGTATTCAACGACATTGATGCCGCTATCCTCAAGCAGCTCTTCTGTTGATTGAATAAGGCGAGTGTATTTAAACGGGGTCAAAGCGATCTGGCCAAAAGTGGGGTCAGTTTCCGTGTACGCAGTACCTTCTCCCACCCATCCGCCGGACCCGCGAGTAGATTCCACCGGAACCTCAAGTCGATTGGTGTTCATCGTGAATATGCGGGCACCTGCCCGACGAATTGCCACGTCATTCTCAAGTTTGCGGATTACTTCTCGTTCAAACTCTTCCGGTACTAAGTAACCGCCGGCGGTGTTGGTTCCCTCGCTCAAATCCTTGTACAAAAACTGTCCAGTTTTTGCGTAATGAAGGAAGTTTTTCATTTCTGGGCTGAGCTGATCACGCCCAAATTGCGTGTTTGCATAAACGTTTTTCGGGCGGGAGCTGTATTTAAACTCGTTATTCATATAGGCGACGAAGTATGGGTTATCCAACAGCCCTTTCTTATCCCACCCCTTTTCTTTGATCTTCTCGTGCATTTTCTCTTCGGCCTTTTTCTCGATCAACTCCTCAAAGCGTTTAAGGCCGTCTTCCAAAGTCCTCATTTTCTGTTCCACATCATACTCGGCGGCCTTCATAGCCTCTTGGATCTGCTTTTCAGCCTTCAAGTCCATGTACTCTTTTTGCTCTGCAAGTGGCAAACAACGTTCACAGCCGCAATCGAATAATGCGGCTGTTTTCAGCTCCATCAGACCCTCTTGGGTTTTGTCCTGGTATTTGCAAACTACTTTCATTTGTTCATCCTCCTCATAGATAGCCCATGTGTTTCAAAACAGCAAAAGATATATCTACTTTCTGTTTTGGTTCAAAGTCAGGCTTATGGGCTGGTTCATGTTTTACTGACTGGCTTTCCAGCTTTTTTTGCAACAAAGAAAGACGCTCTTCCAATCTGGATAGCGTCTCAATGATTGAATCGTCGGTATATGATTTCACGCTGGCCACTCCCGCAGCTGGATTCATAGGAATTGGCACAATGCTTACTTCAAACAAATCTATACGTTTCAACTCACGCACAACCAGCTCGCGACCGCCAACCTTTTTCCTCGCCAGCTCCGTTTCAAGCGGAATGTAGCCGAAAGAATTGCGGGAGATATGACCTTCTTTGACCGCGTAGTACCATTCCTCAGCTCGCTCTCTGAGGCGTTGGCTTTTGCTATTCACGGCAAGCTTTCCAACATAATAAAGCCCCTTCTCGTCTTCCGTGACGGTCGCATGCCCAATGACCCCCTCATCATGATTTGCCATCAGAGGAACGGTGATGCTCTTTTTACCAAGCGCTCCCTTTTTGAGAATGTCATATCCGCGATCCAGAACATCAAAGACACCAGCGTAACCGGTGATCGTCCCGAACTCGTCCTCGGCCGCCTTGACTTCAAAGGACATATATGATTTTTGTTCCATTCAATCACCTCCACATTGCGGCATGTTCAAGGCCGCAGCCACCGCAATATCATCTTACTTTTTGCCACTTTTACGCTCTTTCTTCTCCTCTACTGGTTGAGTCTTTGCCACTTCTACCTCAAGTGCCTTGACTTCAACAGCCTTTGGCTCAAATTCAACAACAGCAACGGTTTTCCCATCGTTGCTCATTTTTAGCTCTAGATTTATCAATCGATCCAACGGCTGGTTGTTTAGCATTACTTGAGCGCCTGCCAATTTTCCGTTAACAGATTTGATATATAACTTACTCACCATCCAAACCCTCCTAATCAATCACTGGCACAATGGTACACCGGCATGACGGATGAAGCGGCGGATGCCCCACCGGTTCATAACTCGCCTTCATCCTCACTTGTTTCCCATCGTTGTCAGTGGCTTCAAATTCTTGATCCAAATCCAAGAAATTTTCTTCGATTCCAATGATCTTCCCATCCAGAGCTTTACAAAATGGGCATGTGCGCTTGTCATCAGTGTCCACCCATTGGATTTGCCGGATGTCAGCCCACTTATAAGTAGCCTTGGCTCCGGCGTTTGATGAGCGGATAATTTCGGATCGTGCGATCATCTCCGCCTTGGCTTCGCTATATTGGTTGAACTTCGCCCGGATTTCATCGCGTAGCTTTGTAATCGCCCAACCTTCTTCTTGGGCTTTGGCGACTAGGCTAGTTAGTTCAGTAATCGACGTTTCAACCATTGATTGGGCGAATTTCGGGATGTAACGGTCAAGGAAACTGAGCACCTCCGGGTTCAACTGATCTAATGATATTCCCAAATACGCCGCCGCTTCCTGGCTGGATTGCTCAGCTGCAATGCTAATGAAATCTTCAACTACATCCCGCACTTCATCTTCCCACTCGCTCCTCTTGGCCTGAATTTGATTGCGAATATCATCGATGTTCCCGCTCATGTTCAACCCTTTTTTCCAGCGTTGGAACATCTTCGTAAGAGCGTTTTTCATCTTCTCAATCAGGACATCTTGAAGAGATAACAAAACACGGATGAAGTCCTTTAGATTTGCTTTGTTTTCTGCTAAAAAAAAAGAACCCTTCTGTTGATTGTCAGGCGGTTCTTCTTTGTTCATATCCTCTGGTATTTGTGGGTCGTGTGCATTTAGCTCAAATATAAACTTCTGACCATATTCCCCCTCGACCGGACTAAAACCAAGCTCAGCGCGTGCTTCATCGAGCTTGATAATCCCCTTTTCCCACTCAGCCACTACCCGTTTACTCTTTTCGTTTTCATCTTCTTGAAGTGCTTGAATTTCACTCAAATCAAAGCGCGCACAGACACCCTCTTCATAGATCAGCAATTGGCTGTTTATCTTGGCTTCAATGCGACGAAGTATAGGAATCAACGAATCTTCCCAAAACTGCCTCCTTGCTTCTTTATACGTCGCGCGTTGCTCACTATACTTGATGCCCACCCAGGAATGAACGATCACCGGATGTACCTTGAATGCAGCACAAATGCGCGTTTCAACAAGTGCACGAAGCGATTCAAATTCCATATCTTTAAAATTCATGCCAAGCTGTTCATATTTGGCACCCTTACCCAACACAGCGGTGCGAAACAGTCCTTTTACATAGCCACTAAACTTCCTATGCCACCGATCTTCGATAGCCTGCGCTTCTTCCTCCATCAGCTCCTGATCTGTGCTTAAAATCCCAAACGGGACGGCGCTGTTGGAGAAGAACTGACGGGTAAAGTCAGTTGCATTATTATCAATCGCCAGTTCCTTGTAGATCCGTTTTAGCGGAGAGAGTCCATCATGCTCATTAAGCGGATCAGGCAAAGGCAACCGTAATACTTGATACGCTGGATAAGTAATTTCAGCTCTTTGGCCGTTAGGCAATACTGGACGATAACGATAACCTGAAATAAACAAGTTTTCGTCCGGTATCGGTTCTATCAGATCAGGACGCAACAACCGCAGTCTTTCCACTGGCCCTCTTTCACTTTGACGGTCAAGCAAAATGTAAGCTACCCCACCTGTGTACAAGTGGATCACCAGCATCTCCCACATTTCAAATGAAGACATATGTTCATTTGGATGATCGATCAACTTTTTAAGCCAATGGCTTTCAAGTTCGATATCTTCACCGTTTGGTTGCCGGCGATATATTTTAAGAGGTGCTTCCGACAGCGATGTTGCAATTAGATTGATACAAGCGGAGGAAAGAGAGTTTACCCTATATCCGATCTCGGTGAGATGATATTTGTTTTCCGTATCCGAGACACCGCTTATATCTGTCCAAATCGGAGTCCCCAACCCCTTGCGTTGAATCCACTTTTTCCAGTCCATCTACTCACCTCCTTCAAATGAAAATCTGAACAGGTGTTTTATTCAACGTATTCCAAGCGGCCAGAGCCAAGGCAATCACGCAATCGTCATGTTTCCCCTCTGGCGCTCCGTACCGGACAGATCCGCCTTTGGTGATCTCATATTCAAACATGACCAATTCATCGAACAGCACCGGGATTTCCGGAAAGCTGATCTCCTGGCGTTCAATGGCCACTGACAACCGGTTAATGAGTTGTTCCTTAGTGGTGTTGTTGAATTTGTAGCCTTCTGACTTAATTCCTCGTCGACGAATCATTTCATAAATCGGATCGCCAACTCCAGTAGAATCAATCAGAACAGGTGCACTATTGTATTTTCGATATAGCGACTCCAACCGATTGACCTGAATTTCCCAATCCACTTGATTGAACCGATCCCACGCCACAATATGACGTGTATCTTCCCGCATGACGAACATCACGGAATAGTCCTGGTGTTTTGCCACGTCCCAACCGATGCGGTAGGTTTTCCCTGGGATCGGCTCCTCGAAATCGCCCTTTACACAATTTTGAATGCCCCGGAACACAGCGGATTCGCCCTCGACAAACTCGGCCATGTATTCCTGGCGAAAAATCCGCTCGGGCAAACTGCGCCTGGCCTCTTCGATCTCTGACCGTGGGATATAGGGATTTGATTCTGTGGTGAAGTGAAAACTTTCATAGTCTGGCCATTCTGGGTCTCGGCCACGGGTGAACATCTGATGAAACCAGTGCCCCACCCGTTTCGGCGTGCCAATAATGACAGCTCGTCCTGGCTTGTCAGAAAGGGTAGGACGGATTGATGCTTGCCAATCTTCGTCCTTGATGTCCTGCGCCTCGTCAATGACCATGAAATGGACACCCTCACCACGCAGGTTATCGCCTGCCTTAGCCGCTTTAAATTGGGTGATCGTGCCGTTGATCCATTGTATCTCCATTGGGGGACTTTCTTTTTTTCTAGTGATTGCTTTCTCGAAATGGCGTTTCATCAATCTGTATGCAATCTGACACTGTTGGTGAGTAGGAGCCACCCACCAAGTCATTTGGTCTGGAACCTTCAACGCTTCTTCAACCATTTCATTGACTGCTGCATATGTCTTCCCAAACCGGCGGCCGCAAGTCGCGACTCGAAATCGAGCTTCTGATTGATGCAGAGGGATTTGTCCTTCATGCGGTGTGTACAACTTAATCCTAATCTTCATTGTCACTCACTCCTGACGAGCCGCCCCACTCAACCACGATCTCGTGTTCAATCTTGCCTTCATGCTCGGTTATAACTTTATCCCGCCAATCAACAGGCTTCCGGTTTTTTAGCCAAAAAATAGCCGCCGTTGTGTTTGGCGGTTGATACTTGCGAAGCGTTACCACTTCGCCTTTATTCGTTAACGCTTCTTCCTCATAGTGATAGCCAAGCGCCGACTTAAGAAGGGCGTTTTCGACTTGTCGATCCACCACCTCTTTGCCCTTTTTTAGGGCCTGAAAAATCTGCACATACTTCTTTTTCCACTGATATAGTGCCCTCACGCTGATTCCCATGTTGTGTGCTATTTGTTCATCGGTCAGACCGTCCCGTGCCCACCCCTCCAACAACAACAACGCTTCCTCGGTCAACCACTCCTGATACTTGCCTTTTGCCACTACATCCACCCCACCTCCGTCAAATGAAAAAAGCAGGGTATCATTACCCCTGCTTCTCAGTATGTTCAATCCCTACCGGGCTGCCATCTATCACACTTGCCGCATGAACCTTTATCCATTCGCCAGCTGCTACAGTAAGAAGTGGGAACCCTTTTTTGCTATGGAAAGTGATAGCCCCATCTTTAATCTCATACTTTTCAGCGTGAAGCCAAAGTGTTTCCCGTTTAGTCTCGATTACCCAATACCAGTCACCATGTCTGTTTTCTGCCATAATGCAACTCTCCATTTTTTATCCTATTGTACCACACCCCCACAGCTTGATTTGCTCCGCCAACGTGGATACGATAAAAGAAAAAGCCGGGGAGAGAACCCCGACTTGGTTTATTTTTCTTCATAATAAATGTCTTTCCCGTACTTCTTTGAGCAGTCATAGCATTTTGGATTGCTCTGATTCGTTTTCATCTCGTCTCCACATTTCGGGCATTTATACTCTTTCAACATACCAATCATCTCCTTAAGGGGTGTTTGTGTGAATTCGCTTGACTCCTTTCTGCAAGGAATCAAACCAGCCTATCTGTCCAGCCAATACCAACCTGACGACATTGATACACTCATACAGTCTAACTACCCGCACGTTCTCTGTAGCGGCAACCATTTATTTTTCCAAAACGAGTCACTCAAAGCCAAATACCTCGCCGATATGCGCGGCGTCGCAGAAGGTACTTGGGAGGATGTGTTCATTTTAGGCGTTACACTTGGTTATCCGCCCCTAGCGGCTCGTTTTTTCGCTGATGCGGTTTTTAACGAGTCGCTTGATGAGAAACGTGCGTTTTTTCATTACGCCGGCCTGTCTTTTGCCGGCAGTGTTGAAGATGACATGAAGATCGCTTCTTGGCTCTGGCTCAATATCAACTATCCGGCATCCCCGGTCGAGATCAGCTACCGAGGCGATACATATCATCTTCAACCTCATGAAATCTTGCCTCAAACAACGGATCGTGCTATACTGTAGCCGAAATCTTGAACATATGCTTGCGTGAAGCCGGAGGGATGCGACCCCTTCGGCTTTTTCGTTATCGGTATCGGCTACACTTTCAGTATATTATGAACAAACCCTAATGTCAACAAATAGTTGAATGATTCAACTATTAGTTCTATAATGACCTTGAAAGGGGATAATATATGTCATATCAACACGACCGAATCCCAAACATCGAAATGATATTGCTGAAACGGAAGCAGAAAGGCCTACCCCACAGCGTTGATTGGCTCGCGACAGAACTTGGTGTATCAAGATCAGTCGTTTACATGTGGATCAAAGGCGAGAAACACCCAAAAGCGACTAACATGTTTCACTTGGCTGATCTTCTGGATTGCACCTTAGATGAGTTATATCCAAAAAAGGCCGACATCATTAAATAAAGCCGTCCTGTGCGGGCGGCTTTATCACGTTCATAGAGGGGGCTAGAAGGCCGTCTGAGCGACGAAAAATCGTTCCGAGTATCTTAATAGCCCCCTTGCTTTTCGATTTTGAGTTTTTACAAGTCATTTTCCATTTGCTGGGTAGATGGCACCAAAATTGGTCTTCGCTCCCTCTACCCCTTATCGGGCGACCCGCTTTTTATTCTTATCCAGCAGCGCCTGCACCTTACCAAACGTTACAGGGTTGATGATTGGCTCGTGAAGCCCCTTCCGCTCAACATCCCCATGCCTAACGATACCCTTGTAAAACTCATTTGTGAGAATGTTTCTGATCGACATGGGGCCAAACTCTTTGCCGCGATTGGTCTTATAACCCTCCTCATCCAAGAAAGCCTTGACCTTGTGGATCGACTTCAATTCAAGATACTTTTTGAAGATCAACTCAACCAATGGCGCTTTCTCCTGATCGATATCAACAAAAGGCTTTCCTTCCGCCGTATGCACCCATTTATAACCCAAAGGACATAGGCCGCAACCCTTCGTACCAGATTTGGCTTTTGTCCGTCTTCCTTTGGCCAACTTCATGCTGATAGACAATCTTTCATATTGATCCAACAGCTCCATCATGCCGTGGATCAAAAAATCATTTGGGTCTTTCTTATGGATGCTGTACGTGGGTTGCTCAATCGATTTAACATCCACACCAAACCGCTTCAATTCCTTATGAACGATAACCTTTACAATATCGCTCCGCCATAAACGGGAGGTATTCAAAACAACAACATAGTCAATCTTGGTTTCAGCGATAGCCGCTAACATATCTTGGAACCCTTCTCGATCCACTTCCATGTATTGCTCATCGGCTTTGGCTCCGCTGATCCCCTCATCTTTGAAGATCTCCAACAGGGTCAATTTGTTATCTTTACAGTATTTTTTAATCGCTTCGATCTGCGTCTCCAACCCATACCCTTTATCGGCTTGCGTCTCTGTCGATACCCTTACATAACCAAAAACCCTTGTCATTATTGGTTCATCCCTTTGTTTTTGTATAATGTTAATCCATTATATTTATTGTACAATATTGCATTTTATTTGTAAATTCTTATGGATAATATTATACAAAAATACGCGTATAAGCAGGTTTTGCAAAGGGTAATAGCGAATTTATCTTGTGTGACTTGAATGGAATGATTACTTTAAGAAAGGGTGCATCTCATGAGAGACCAAAAGGGGAAGCAACTACCTTATGAACAACTAAACCCGACAGCAATTGGAATTATTCTCATCAATTTGGTTTTAGCCAGCAATCAATTAGGCCACAAAAACCTCCGTGGTAGTGTTGGCTATGTCGAATACAACCCAGAAGAAGATGTCAACATGGACTTTATCAAAGATATATTGACCAAAAAGACTCCTGAAGTTATTGATAAATGGTTCGGCGATCCAATACAAGCAAGTAAAATCATTAGCAAAAGAATAGGTTTATGAAAACAAAGCCCGCTGAGACGGTTTTTTTACATAGAAAAAGCACCGGTGACTGGCCGGTGCTTTTTTAGGGATAGTGTACCTCGACGAAAATAGATAGAGCTTGTACCGATGAAGGGATCATTTGGTTTGTTACTTACTATCATTTTATGATCAAACTTAACAAGAATCCGATCAAGAACCGATCAAATTCCGATCACACTTCCAAACAGGAGTAGTATTAGATTTTTTTATGTAGAAGCTATTACCCCAAATAAAAAAAGCAGTGTTTCACCTCCTCATTTCAGATTTAGGATAAGTGCCAATTTGTTGATCGCTCTTGCCTTAATACGCCTGCATGTCGCCTCACTGATTTTCAGTTGACTACACACGATCACCTGAGGTAACCCATCGAAGTATGTTTTCTCAATCACCCCCCGCTCATCTGGATCAAGCGCATCCAGCGCCTTCTCAATCCGCCGCACCCACAATTGCTTTTCCCATCGTTCAGCCCGTTTGATTCCGTATCGCTCGGTAGAAGAGGTAGAAGAACTGAAACCACCTCCACCCCCGAAATTTTCCTCGCCGTACACGGGGACACAGGACGGGAACAGGTCAATCATCTCCCGATCCTCGATTGATTCCTTTAGATATGGATAATCGCGTAACCATTTCTCGACTTCTTTTCTATACTGAGGTTTTGTCCATCTCTTCGTCGTTGGTTGTTTAGCCGCTCCCATCCTGCATCCCTCCGTTTAGATAGCTTGTTTGGCTCTGCGTTGCTTCATCTCTTCCCTAACAGCCTGCCGAATAGACATAACTACTTTTTCTGGATCTCGCGGAAAATGCCGCAGGCTTGCGTAATCAGCCAACATCCTGCCGGCAATACCGGTCTTTTCCCCCATATCTTCCCAACGCCAACCCATTGCCTTTTTGATTGAACGGATGTAAAATGCCAACTCGCTTTTGGTGATCTCGGTATATTCCATCTCCAGTACCTCCCACATTTTTTTAAGTGCTCCGCGGACTACAAATCCTACACGTTGATATGACACCCCTACCTCCGCCGCGATCTCCCGTGTTCCCATCGGGCGCCGGTGTTTCTAAAATCCCGATTGACAGTGAAGCGAACTAAACCTAAACCCTCCTCACATAACCGTAGCCGTTCAAGACTTGTCATCCCGCTCACCTCTCGGATGTGATAGAATAATACCGTTGTGGTTTTGCTTGAGGCCCCCCGGTGTGTTATCACCGAAGGGGCTTTTTTCTTTTCGTCTGAGATACCACCACCGCCTACGCCGTTTCGCCTTTTTGGAGAGAACCTTCACCCTTCTTCGCCTCCCTATCTTGGAACACAATCGCCAACCATTCGTTTTTAATGACTATCCTCGCCGGCCTCTCATTGTCCTCAACATCCAATTGATCAATCAGGTTCTTCAACGCCACCTTGCAAGCAGATGCAGTAGCGTTCTTTGGAAGTTGAACTCTCCTGAATCTTGGGTCGCGCTTAACCTTCGCTGACATTGCCATGCTGCTCCACCTCCATTTGTTTAGCGATCTCATAAATCACATTGACCGTGACCGAATTCCCCGCCTGAAAATGTTTTCTCACCTTTTGGAACTCTTCGGTTAAACAATATTTTCCGTCTTTAAACCCAATAACGCCGCTATCTATCAAATCCTTTAGCAACCATTCAACACTCCAGTGTGCAATCTTGTGTTCCTTTGAACCCTTGCATAAATAGAGATTTTCCGGTCGATTATCTTTCTTGTCTCCATTTATATGGTGTATTTGTTCTCCCTCTTTAGGTAGCCGTCCTAACATCTGTTCCATAACTAAAGTGTGTTCAAATACATATCCTTGTTTATCTGCTCTGGGGTGTTCAGGCTTCCAGATACCTATATATCCATCACCTTTATCAATTCGGCCACCTTTCCATTGATGATGGTTTTCGCCTGCGCACCTTCGTATTTTTACCCCTCTTCGTTTCAAAACTCTAGTGACAGAAGTGACATGCAACCCTAATGATTCTGCTATCTTTCTGGCTGACTCTCCATTTTGATAACGCTGAACCATTTCGATTTGAATTTCTTCAGGAAATTGAGCACTCATTTCACAATCTCCATCCTTTTAGCTATTTCAAAAATGACAGGTACACTCACCGAATTTCCGGCCTGTTTGTAAAGTTGCGAATCCGATACGCCCGCTTCCTTCGCACGATCAAATGCCCAGTCAGGAAACCCTTGAAGTCTCCAACACTCTCGTGGGGTGAGCTTACGAATACGATAACCGTCATAAATACCGTGTATATCTTGAGTTGTCAGCGTGAACATTGGTTCATCTGGTTCTTTCATCCGCCGGCCATTCTGCGTCTTTTTAATTCGGCCAGGATCATTAATCGCTCTAACTAAAACCCCTGTCCGTTGTCCATGATTGTCTAATCCTTTTGCATAATTCGCATCAATACAAGTTGCCGCATCTCGTCTCACAATCTGTTGGCCTTGCTTTGTTACTAGGATTTTAGGTTCTTGCCGCCCGCCTTGCATCGTGGTAAGTGTTGGAGCTAATCCTGACGGATCATAGACCCTATTCCATTGATCCTTACCAGGTAAAGCTAACCTGCCAGCGAGCTTGCAATGAGTTTCTGCGCTTTCTCGTCCGATAGGAAATACTTTTCGTGTACCTCGTCCTCTAAGATGTCCGACAATGAACACTCGCTCTCGGTTTTGGGGGACTCCGAAATCTTTGCTGTTAAGCACTTGCCATTCCGCATCATACCCCAGCTCATCCAACGTTTGGAGGATGATTTCGAATGTTCGCCCTTTGTCGTGGTTGAGCAATCCTTTGACGTTTTCAAGGAATAGATACTTAGGTTTGAGAATAGATGCGAACCTTGCAATTTCAAAAAAGAGTGTACCTCGTGTATCGCTGAATCCTCCTCGCTTTCCCGCCACTGAGAAAGCTTGACACGGAAATCCTCCACAGATGATGTCAATTGGTCCTCGTTCTCTTCCAAGTAATCGAATATCGTCATCTGATACGCTGGTGATGTCATGAGCTGTCCACTCTCCCTCTGGTTGATGAATCGCCTCGTAAGATTTACGGGCGTGTTTGTCGATCTCGACCCATCCGACCGCCTTATGACCTGCTGCCTCCATCCCTAACCGAAACCCGCCTATTCCTGAGAAGAGGTCAAGCACTCGCATGCTGCTCACTCCTTATTTGGTTGATACAACCCACATGCATCAAAACGACGATCGTGCTTCCCCCTCAACCTCCAATGCTCCTTGTTTCTCAGTAGACACTGGCCAGTTTCCTGATCGAAGTGCTTACACGGCTTCTGCCCCTTCCGCGTCACCCCACACCCTGCTCCGTTCCAGGTGAGGCCATACTTGCGGACCATTGGGTTAGTGTTGACTTCGTAATCTTCTTTGCCAATTGCGAATAGATCCATTTGCTTGGCTATCACGACGCATCCCCTCCCCAATCAGTCACTGTCACCACGCCTTTTGGTCTAAACGGTATCACCTCTGCCAGCTTCGGCGGCTGTACTTGTTCCACTTGCTTCATCTCCCGCCGCTCCCTGGCACGTTGCCGCGCTCGCTCCCGTGTTTCTTGCTTCTTCTGCCGCGCTACCTCCTCCAACACTTCCGGAAACAATTCAAGCTGTTCGCCGTGTCGTGGATCAATCATGATGCCTCATCCTCCCAAAATCGCTCATATTGTCGCTGAAACTCCGTCGGTGCCTCTGATCTGGTGATGATTTCAATCATCCCCGCCGCCTCCTTCCGTAGATCCCTCCTGGTCGCTCGGGTAAATTTCCTTTCTCCCACTGGTCCATGATGTAGATGACAACCTCTATCTCTGGCCGTTTCAACACTTTGGCTATTTCTTGATAACCCAATCCCATCTCCCAAGCCCGTTGCAGTTCTTCAAGATCACGCGGATGATGCCAGCCGAAATTGCAGTTTAAGCATGCGATATAGTTAGGTTGAATCTCCGGTAAAAACTTGGCGGGACCTTTTTTCTTAGGCTGTGCGCTCATTTAGATCACCTCTTGTAAGGCTTTCAGCCGTTGTTGGAGTTTGTACTCGCGGTATGATGACTCAGCCTGGAAGCGGATGGGCAACGCACTCCCCACGATCCGATCAAACGCCCGCCCATCCGGGTCCAGCTCGCGGCCATCCTTATCCCGTGACAGCCATTCGCGCAATCGCTTGAAATCAAGGTTGCTGGTGAAGTTGGTGATTTTCCCTTTCCGTCCGTCCAAGATGTCATAGAGTACACCAAACTCGTATTCTGATAGCGGCTTGAGTCCGATCTCATCCAATGTCAAGATTTCGCATTGCATCGCCGCATTGATGTAATCAAAATCGCTTTTTTGGCTGTTTGATCCGAACGTACTTTTTAACTTTCTGAACAGCAGATTGACATTAATAAAAACTGATGCGTAACCCTGGCCAAGCAATTGATGATGGATAGAGGCAGCCAGGTGGCTTTTTCCGTTACCCACGGGGCCGAACAGATACAACCCCGCGTCCTGCTCCTTGAACTTCTCAACAAACATTTTGGCGATTTTATAGCCGTTCTCTGTTCCTGTCCGTTGTTCAAAGTTCGTGAATGATGCCCGTTTCAACTCATCATCCATCAACCCGTCACCGTATAGGCGCAAGATCCGCGCCCGCTTCTCCGCCAGCTCCCTTTCTCTCTCTTCTCGAAAAAACTTTTCTTTCACGCAATTGCATACAGGGAGAGGGCGGAAAGGACGGCCCATCAAGGTGAGATTCAGACGTTTAATTTCTTTTCGGCAAACCAGGCAACAATGGGCGCCGTTCATCGGATCATCAGATGTAATATTTGGCGTATTCATCAGGTTCGTTGGATTCATCGCTTGTCGGAAGGACATCATTTTGCATTTCCCCCTCTGTTAATGCTTTGGACTTGTTCTTCAAGATCAACAATCCACGGTTGGCTTCATGCTCTTTTGTGTTCCGCATAATCCCGAGCGTGTATTCTTCTTTCTTGTCATCATGCTTTTCAACGTGTGTCCACATGGCGTATGTGATAACTGCTTGAGAAAATTTGCTCCACTTTTCCCATTCTGTTTGGATAATGTTTTTAGAGATCCGCCCATTCTTTCTTGTGAGCCGTAAGCAATCAATGTACTTAACCAACAATTTTCTATTTACAGACAACGGGTTGGAAGCCATTTGGCTTTCAACAAAGGTCTCGATGTCTTTGGGAGAGCAGAGATTTTCATTTACTCGCTTTTCCCGGGTGTTATCTTTTTTTTCTTTTTGTTTTTCTTTTTGTTTTTCTTTTTGTTTTTCTTTTTCTTTTTCTTTTTGCCCCCGTATCGTCGACGTATCGTCTGACGTATCGTCTGACGTATCGTCTGACGTATCGTCCAAGTGCGCTAAATACAAGGATTTCAACCGTTCATTAGCAACTTTTTGGGCAACCAATTTGACCAAAGTTTTGTCTTTAACCTCACGTAATTCTTTGTTGATGCAATCTTCGATCGGCTTTCCGCCGCGATTGAGATTATATTTCCCCCAGTTCAGCAGCGCGATCTCCCGCGTTTCCGGGTTGTACTTGATGACTTTATGATAGTTTTCAAAGCGATCAATCAATGCGTTCGCGCTTTCGATGGAATAACCCATGTCAAAGGCAATTTGTTTCTTAGTGATTGGATAAATACCAATCTGCGTTGTGTTTGGGTTGGTCAGAAGGTACAGGTAAAAATACCTGTCCTCCGGCGTCATCTCTTCAACAACTCGTGCGTCTTGCCAGAATGAAACTTGTACGTGTCGATATACTGCCATTGCATAACCTCCCAGGAAGGCGGCCAGCTCGACCGCCGTTGTCTTAGAATGTCTCTGTTTCCGTCTCTCTGAAGTCCGCCAGGACTCTTCCGTCTGCTCCGTAATAGACCATTTCCCAAGTCGGATGAAAAACGTCTGGCCTCTTCTCTCCATCCAGTCGAACTCGGATATAGGTTTTGTAAGCGGCCGTGACTGTTCCCGTCCCTTTGGGTGTTCTTACCTTCATCCCGCGTTTGATGAAGTCCAAGCCGTAGAAACTTTTCACGTAACTCAAACTGTATCCCACGTTAACCCGCTCCTTTGTATTGGAAGGGGCGTCAAGCCGCCCCGTTGTTTTTCATCCGTTCCGCTACCGCCAGACACTTTTTACAGGTGACTCGCTCGCGTTTGGAGGCTTCCACGTCCCGCTCGCTCATGTTCAGCATCTGGTGAGCAAAGGGATTTTTGATCTCAGCCCCGCAAAGGAATTCTCCCCTGGTCCGCCCTCCCCAATCTTCCATCAGGAGAATGTGGCCGATCTTTCCGCCGATCAGACCCCCAGTCCGCTTGCTGATCCCCGTCACCGTTGTTGCCCGTTTCCACTTGACCGGAATGGGAAGCGATTCATTGAATCGAATCGCTTCGGCCAGTTTGAACAGATTGAGTGCGTTCATTACGCGACCCCCTCGCCTAATAATTTCATGATTTCGTCGTCCGTTGGGTCGCTTGTGTCTGGTTGTTGTTGGTCGATTTTGGCCTTGACTGCGTCGTCAATGGCTTGTTTAATTTCTTCATTGGTTGCGCTCTCTAAGAAATCTGCAATGACCTTGAACTCTTCATCGGCCACTTCTTTTCGGCTCTCCTTACCGGTAAATCCGAACACAAGGGCTTTTTGTACCTTCTCTTTCAGACCTCGTTTGGCGGCGATTGCGAAGAATCGGCCACGCTGGTTGACTGATCTTGTTTCTTGCGGCTTTTGATTTTGTTCGGCCAGCTCCTTGTATGCATTCAGTTCTCCGTTGCCTTGTTTCTGCGCCGAGGGCTTTTTGCGCGGCAGTTGCTTATTGCCAGCTCCTTGCTTCGGTTGTTGGCGATTTTGGTATTGTCGCTGTGCTTCCGCATATGCCCCTGTTTCCTGAGCTTCGGCGCTGAAATAGTCTTCATCCAACGTCCCTTCAAAGGCTTTCCGCCCGATCCCTAGCATAGCCGCCGCTTTTTTGAATGCGTTGCCATATGCACCTTTCCGTGCGTCTGTGTCGTTCAGTGCATCGTGCCCGCCGTAATTAGTCCCTGTGGCTAGGACTTCAAACACGTTTTGCCCATCGATAAAATGCCAATTTCCAATTTCTATGGTCATCCGGCAAGTTCGTCGGTACATAGCACCTGATTTGATCTCACGCATCTCTGGTTCATCCATTTCCTCAATTGCCCGCCAATGGCCTGGGACCACTTCGTTAAGCCGATTGACCACATACTGATAACCATACCCCGTTGCGTCGTATCCTTTTTTACTGGTTTGTCTGTCTACATGCTGGATTGCTTCGATAGGTAGTGGCTTAGACAGCTCTTGGATGATCTCTGGTAGATTCTCATAAGTGATGCGTCCTTTGATCGGGAATTCAATTGTCATTTGTGCATCGCTCCTCGTGTGGTTTCCGCTCACTTGCGGGACAGGGAAACCATGTGTTATGCTGTGTGTACGTTTAATTTTTTAAGCTTTTTTTCTTAGGCTCACCACGGCGGCCACCGGGGTGGGCCTTTCGCGTTCTTGGAACATTTGACGGCGGACCAGCTCCGAGATGGTGAGCCATCCGCAGAGGCGACCTTGCTTGTTGTGGATTGCGAATTTTAACACTCCGCGATCCACAACGCCCGCTACTCGATTGCGCATCGGTTTCACCTCCTTTCAATAAGGAAAAATTCTATCCAGTTTTCTTGATACAAAAAGTATCACCGTTTTGCTGAGAGAGATCCGGGAACAGCTCACGGTGACTAACACCGAAGAATTCCTCAAACTTAAACATAAGTTTCCTTCCCGGATCATTAACCCCATTCTCGATTTTCTTCACCCAAACCTCAGAAATGCCAAGTTTTTGAGCTAGTTCTTTTTGTGTAAGCTTTCGTTTTTTGCGTTCTTCCTTTAAGCGTAAGCGGATTCGCATGTTCTCACCTCCTTCGTTCGGATACAAAACGTATCCCTCACACTTTTTATTATACGGATACATTTTGTATCCGTCAACAGTTATTTTTCGTATCAAATAAAATTGAACCCCCTCTACAATTGATAAACGATTTCACATGATACAAAAGTTAGCATATAATAGGGCTTAGAAACACAAACTGTTATTGAGACCGGATATAGGAGGGCATTTGAATGCTCGGCAATCGTTTAAGACAGCTTAGAGGGAAACGTACTCAATCCGAAGTAGCGAAAACACTTGGGATTACTCGCGCTCGATATTCTCATTATGAAAACGGGAGAAATGAACCTGATACAGAAATGCTACAAAAAATAGCCGACTATTATGGGGTTAGCATAGACTACTTATTAGGAGGTGACGAAAGCCAAACAAGCGACAAAAACACAAAGAAAGCAGACCTTGTGGATCTGCTCGAAGAGATTAAAAAACGCCCCTATGTAATCGATCCAAAAACGGGCGAGGCGAAATACATTCCCAAAGAACGATTAAAAATCATCACCGATCTTATTGAAGGCTACTTGCGAGAAGAAGGCATTCTACCGGATGACAACGGCAACGGCGAGGATTGTGCAGGCAGTTTGTAACCCTGGTTTTCGTTTCCCAAAGCGAGGGCCAGGACTCTTTCTTTTACGGAATCATTTATATTTATTTCATTCAGACAAGTCTCGTTTCCGTCGATAATCAAACCAATCAAATAATGAAATCGTTCTTGCTCAGTTCTAAAGCCTACGGTGTTGTTGCGCGTGCGGCGTTTTTTCGCATATTCCATGTGCTGCATCACCTCGGGGCTTTTTTATTATAGCATACAATCGAACATACATTCTGATACAAAACTTTACATAAAACCCTTTCGTATCATTTCCCAATTTTCTTGCATTTGCAATCACTATCCATATTTTAACCACCAAAATACTATGTGATCAAATTTATTTTCCAAAAATTACATTCGATTTTCTTCAATGAAATTAAAATTCGCCGATTTTGGTGAAAAATCGCAGTCAAAAATCACCGAAAACAGCTTTAAATCATGTTCTAGTCACGAATAATACGGGTAAAAGAAAGTTCTCAAGTGAAAATTGACAGCGAATTTCGGTCAAAAAATCATATTGTGACAGTTTTTCCGTTGAAGAATTTGTCCGCATTTTTTCGATATCATAAGAGAGAAGGTTGACTGAGGAATGACACAATCAAAATATCGGGAGGTTGTCCAATACCTAGAGCGGCAAAGGAAAACGCGGAATTTGAAGGTGGAGGAGCTGGCCTGTGAAGGTCTTTCTCCAAGCACGATCAGAAGAATCTTTGGCCTGAAATCTTTTTTAAAGGAAGAAAAACTGCGTCTGTTGTGTCGGCAGTTTGGATACCAATTAGAAGAAGTCGCCCAAATTCTTGGCTATGAGGACTTGAACAAGCTTCGTCAAAAGCTTGAAGAAATAGAGTCCGATATTGAAACGAAGATTGATTTGGAGCAAAGCATATTGGAATTAGAAGAGATTAAACAAAATATTGATACCGATCATCTCTATGCCCAAGTCCTCTGTTATCTCAAGGCCAAAGCTTATTTTTATGCCGGTCCTCAATACTATGACCAGTCTGAAAAAGAAGCACTTAACGCGATTAGTGTAGCGGAAAAGCACGAATCGAACGCGATGAATATCATTAGCTGCGCGCGCAATATTCTCAGCAATATTTATTACAAGACAAAGGGTTTAAAATCTGCATATGACGAAATCGTCAAGGCTGTTGATTTGTTTGATCTGGAAGGCGAGCGCATGGATGTCTATTTCCTTTCCCTTATGAATAAGGCATCATACTTAGAAAAGTTGGATCGAATCAGGGAAGCTGAGGATATCTTATCTTATCTCATCGAAAACATCTCTCAGATAACAAAAGCATGGAGACAAGCAAATATATACGAGCAGCAAGCCCGTGTAAAAAAAGAAAATCGCCAATACAAAGAAGCTTTGGAATATATCCGTTTAGGGGAGAAGATTGCAGTCGATAACAGTCTTTACGACCGTGTTTTTGAACTGAGGATTGTAAAGGCCAATATCTTTGAGCAACAAGGTGAGTTTGATGACGCCATCAGTATGTACAAACGTGCGCTCAAGCTACAAACGAAACTTCCTGAAAAGTCCCCGCTTCTTTTGACTGGTTATACCTACCTAGGTGATCTGCATCGCCGAAAGCGAGAATTTGACGAGGCAAAAAGATACTTGGCCATGGCTTTGAATATCAAATATGAAAGCCATCGATATGTGCATGCGTTAGAAGCATATGCACGACTTTGTATCGATCAGGATCAACTTGGTCAAGCCGTGAATCCTTTAAAGGAAGCGTTGAAACTTTCTGCCGCTCAGGGATTGAAAAAGAAAGAGCAAGAGATATGTTTGTTGTTGGCCCAATGCTATGAGTTCACTGACCAAACACAATTTTTAAAGTATCAACATCTGTACTATCGGCTTGGGCTAGAGGCGCAAAAATAAGGGGGATATTATGAAAAAGATCATCCTATCACTCATTATCGTACTTTCAATCATGATGCCTATTCACTCGATTACTTCCGCTCCGACTACAGTGGATGCGTCGGAACCAGATTGTTGTTAAACAAAAAAGCCAGCTACATCACATCCGATGGGCTGGCTTTTACTTTTTCTCCTCCAACTGCTTCAACTGCCGCTTGAGCGCTGCAACAAGCCGCTTTTCCAACTTTGTCAACTCTCCGTTTTGGTAGCGCGCCAAGTCATCCCTGATTAGCGCTATCTTTTGTTCCAAAGTTTGTTGTGACAATACTATCCCTCCTCTAAGACTAAGCCAACCACATCATGGCGATGGGCTGGCTTCTTATTGTTCGTTCGCTTTTTTTTCAAGTTTGCGCACGCGCTTATCAGTGTAGTTCTGACGTTCCTCCAACAAACGGATACGCTGATCAAGAAGGTCGCTTTTCTCTGAAAACTCAACTTGATTCTCCAAAATATCCTCCGCTGACAAACGCACCACACGCTTCACATCTTCCAGCTCCGTCTCAATACGGTCGAAGCGTTGATCTATTTTGTTGAAACGTTCGGCTACCTCTTGACGAAACAATCGGTTCTCTTCTTCCATGTCATTCAGCTTGGTAAGGATTTGATTCAGGATTTCTTCCATCGGTCAGCCTCCTTCTCTCCCAGTATAGCAACAATTTCCAATGATATAAAGCTCATCTCCCTCGGCAAAATAGCATCCAGAAGCGCCCGCCCACAACCAACGCGATCCCCAAGACATCAATCCACCAGGGTAAGAGCTGACCATCCGTAAACGCATATAAAAATACGCCCCACACCAGCGGATATGTAAATGTCCTGGCAGTGTACATGAAACGGAAAATCAGCAATGTTGTTAGCAACGCGACTGAAGCAAAGTCGGCGATTTGCAATGAGTACATCTTGTAGATGCCAAACCACAAAACGAACGGTTCCACATATGTAAGGATGGCCAGCCAAAAGGCATTCTCACGTGCCTGTGATGATTCTTGAAAGGTTACATTGATTCTCATTAGCTCACCTCCGTGCCTATCATACCAATTTTTCATACAGTTTTGAATATAGTCACCTCAAAAACGAAAAAAGCCTAAACCGCAATGGCTCAGGCTTTTTTGAAACCTAATTTTGCAAACGCTTTGCCAACTAAGGCTAAGACAATCGGGATCAAGATGATATACCAAAACATCAAAGTAACCGCCGCGGCATAGGCAGCTCCCACGCTGATCCAAAACAATTTGTGGTGCTTGAACCGAAATTCTTTTCCCTGCTTGCTCTCGAAGACATACTCCTCTGATCCAATATTAAGAACCGATTTCATGTGCCGATCCCCTCTGATGATGCTGGCCAGAACAATTACCAAGTAAACCAACACCACGCACGTAGTACCAACGAGCGTCAGGCACGCCCATTTTATGCTCGTGTCAATTGCACTTGTCATCATGCAAATCGCGCCCCCAATTATTTAATGAAAAGATGAAAAACAAAAAACAAAGGTAATCTATGAATTAGTCGCCATCAAAAATCTAGCTTTTGCCCTTTACCTGCACGCGTTTTGCGATTCCTACGCTATGCATAAGAATGTTTAAGGGAACATGTAGTAGCTTTTGTAAGGGGACTTGTAGAGGAACATGCATCATATTTTTGACCTAAAAAAAAGCGTGTCTCTTCCCCTTCTACAAAGAAAAACATGTCAGGTGGAGGATTTTTCATGTCCTGAAACTCCGGTTCTTTCTTGATGTCCTCAAGCCATGACTTCATGTCCCTCACCCGACTGTCCGATGTTGTTACCCACACAATCGGTTTTCGGGATCTCGAACGCTCCCCCAACTGGTTAAACGCCCGGTAGTATTGTCGCACCTTTCCTTTTATCCTGTTCGGCCCCTCGCTTCTGGTGTCAAACTCTCCCCACCAGCCTTCCTTGCCATTCTCAATAAAAAAGTCAGGTTTGGGCATCCCTTTACATTTCTCTTGACGGAACTTCCGATCTTCCCACTCTTCTCCGTAAGCGACTTGCCATGGATAAAGAAAAAGCTCTGTTGCATCATTGGTGTTATAGAATCTCAAATTGTTAAACGCTTCCTCTCTTCCCATGGCAGCTAGGAGTCTAACTAAAATATCTGTCATCCCGCGATAATGCCGCTTCTGTGCATCACTTCGTTCGTAATACTTTCTGTCTTCTTCCAACCAACCCATCACCCAATCCCAACCGGCAGGCCCAAGTTGATACATCTTGGGGCCCCGATTAAACGGGGCTGATAGTGAAATGAAATGTTTCTCTTCCTTGTTCTTTTTGTTCAACTTGGAAATAGCCTGGTCGATCGTGTAGACAGACAGATTAAGTAGCTTTGACAATTGATGTCGATCTGCCATCCCCAAATAGTAAACAACCAACATCAGTTTCTCTTGGGTTTCAAGCTCTTCATTACTAAGCGTTTCAATAACCATCATTTTCACTCCTTAAAATGTAAGCTCGACTGGCTCTTTTTTCTTTTCCTTTCTGTCTTTCGACTGAGTGATTGCTAACATTAATTCCAGATCAGATTTGATGCTCTTACGCACCTCTTCTTTAGGACGGCCAAACACTGTGTTTTGATACTTGGTCAAATCGACAGTCCGATAAGTGGGTAAGCGCTGATCTGGCGGTTCCAACATTCTGGCCATGAACACATGACTTTTCTTTCCATAAGCAATTTTGAAAATAGCACAGTATTGCATAGAACTCAGGGAAAGAAAATCCTTAACATCGTAAGGATCAAGCATCTCTTTAATATCCTCAAAAGTGTCCTTTCCGCCCTTCAACATAATCAAGTTGCAACCACTATCCTTCATCGATTGGATAATCTCCGTTTTTTTCTTTCCAGCCTTTTCAAGCGACGACCAACCGTGAAAGGTGAAAAAATACCGTACTCGATATTTCCTCGGTTCCTTAAAAATGTCGCCAAACATTTTCTTTACTGCTTCTTGATCGATAATTTGATGTAACTCGTCAACAATCACAAGGCATTCACGCCGCTTTTCTTCAGGGATGATTTCCCTTAACTCCATCATTCGCCATGTTTTTAAAAAGTAATGGGCAAACAAGAATTTCCGCAAATGTTTACCTAATTTTTTGGGGATATACACCAACACTAAATAGGCTCCATCCTCATCTCCGTTCATCCAACGCCAGAAATCAATTTCTTCATGAACCGGTTGGGAAATACAATCAAACCATGGGGTGTTGTTCATTATCTGCAAAAGATGGTTATCAATTGTCTCGTGTACAAGGCTCTTTTCGTCCTTTAGTCTTCGATCATCTTTAATGAGATTGAACCGTAAAACCGGGTGTTTTTCCTCAAGTTGTTGAATAACCTCCGCTCGGTATTTTTCATCGGTAATAATACGTAATGCGTCCAACATAGTCCCTTTCCCTACTGTGTAACTCGCTTGTAAAGCATTTTTATAGTAACGATCAATGGCAATGGTACTGGATCTATCCTCAAGGCTATCCAACAAAAGCTCTGTTTCAGTTTGGGCGATGATAAATTCAGCACCTTCATGCCCTTGTTGTCTGCTTAACCTCAATACATCGTGCCAGCTAACGGGTATAGGCCGATTTGTATCAAAGTGATTGAGAATCTTAACACGGTCCATGAGCCAGTTCGGAATGAGGTTTAGGATAGAAGAAATCATTTTGCCGTCAGCTACATCAAACACCACGGCTGAACGCGCTTTCTTTCTCCACTCTTTCTGATCCTTCGCTTTTACACAAAACGTTTCAATCACCTGATTAACAATCTGAACTGTTTTCCCTGCTCCCATTTGACCAGGACTAATAACCGGCGTCGAATAATCATCTAATGCCTGTTTTCTTATATGCGCTGGACCACTTGGAGAGAACGGAATTGAAACGATCTCATTGGTAACCATATCTCTTGCAAATGCAATATCTCCAATCCTGTTAGTATACATAGCCTCAGGTGGTTTAGATTTTTGCAAGGTCTCAGAGTAAAAAAACTCATCCTCAACATCCGGCAACAACAGGAACTTACTCAGTTCCGCCTGGTAAAAACACAATGTCGGCAAATTGTAGTGAATTCGCCCTTTCGCCACTTTGGATAGGTCCGGCTTCACTTTGACAACTTCCAGCCGGTTCTCACCTTGGAGCTCCGTCACCAGTTTCTGCAATTCCGTTTCAAATCGTTTCGCTTTATCCTCACTGTCCGTCCATAAGAGGAACAAGGCTTCCACCAACATGAACCGGTTCTTCTCGGAAGATAATTTGCGATCTGTATATGGCTGCTTATTTTCTTTCTTTGGCAACAGCTTCTTGATCTGCTGAAGTGCTACCCGATGCTTTTCTTTGATCTTCTCTTCGCCGTCATACCAAAAGTCATATATTGCCTTTGCGGCAGACTTTGCACCGATTTTGGTATAATGCCACACCTTTGCTTTGGTTGTCGTCAACCCTAAGCGAGCATCTACCAGCTCATCCCGTTTTGCTTGCTGGTCTTCGATCTCTTTCACTGTGAGGCTGTACATGAGCTGATCTTTTCCAACCGATCGAAATAGGTTTTTGAATTTGGTTGATCCGTCCAGATCAACGGCCAAATGGTGATAGCCTTTGATAGCGAACGTATATAAATTCGTGTCATGTAACTCCAGATGGTCTTCCTCCATGCGAAAATCGCCAATGTCTTGTTCAAATGCCTTCTCTAATCGGTATTTTAGAAGCTGATCCTTATCTTTTGGCAGATTGACATAAGCGTGGATCTTGCCGTCACGCTTGTTCACAAGTTTCAGGCTGAACTGCGGAACGTCTCGGTATTCTTGCTCGCCGGTCGAATTGACGACCTTTCTACCAGCTCCCTTCTCGATAAATTTCTGGTTCAAGTTGGCCAGCTCAGTGATGATTCTCAGCCATTCTTGCTTATCCTTTTGTGTCTTCTCCCGATCTTGGATCGGCACGATCCGGAAGCAATTTGACGGAAAATAACGTACTCTCACCATTCATCCCTCCTTTAATTGGCTAGCTCATCAGCGAGCAGCCGCCACACTGCTCGGACGGGGGGCAACCCCGTTTCGCTTTTCAATAGAGTTGATGCCACCCAGTGACTCGGTACCCTTCCTCTTCAACTTCCTTCTTTGCGTCGCCAAATGTTTTATAAATGTCGTCCTGAATCTCAACTGTCTTGGTGATTGTAGCTGGTTGACCGCCAACCTTTCGTACAAAAAACTTGAACGTAATCATTCTCGCCATTGTTCTGCCTCCTCCTTAGAAAAAAGAGGACTATATCAGTCCTCTTTGTATAAGTCCTCGTCCACTTCGATCTTCTCTTTTTGGGTAAGGCGTTTTTTGTCTAACACCGTGGCTGTGACCCAAATGATACCAATAGCCACTAAGCCAACCACAAACGGCATTATGATATCCACTTTTCTACCTCCTCCAATACCTTTTTTTCAGCTCCTTGCACTGGATGGGAAAGTTTTATATATCCGTATGGCAGGCCGATCACCAGCGCAATCGCCAGCATATAGCTCAAGATCGTTTTGTTGAGACCGCGCCAATCTTGTTTGATCGAATGGCGCACAATCACTCCGATGAGGATGAACGTAAACACCTGACACTCTACTAACAACGTGATGGACATATAAAACATTGAAGTCAATATGTCCATTGTTAGTTCCCCACGCTTTTGGTAATTTCGCCAGAAACCATTTTCACAACAGCGTCAACCGGAGACACTATTGATTCTCCAAGATTAGACGCGATTTTAGTAAGTCCCGGTGCTGCTCCCAAAAAGAAACAAACTATTAGAAATGCTTTTACTTCTTTTTTGACTTCTTTTCCTGACAGATACGCGCTGACGCTTTTCCAGATAGCCGCAATCAGGACTACTGTCAGGCTTAGGTAGATCATTTTCGCAACCAAGGCATCCATCTTTCCACACTCCTTTTGATCCAATTTGAAACCGACTCACAAGCCAGACTTGTGATCGTAACGAGCGGCGCGACAAAGACAGCGAGAAACAACAGTAGACTTGCTGTCTTGATCATTGTTTCTCCAGCTCCGTGACCGGTTTGCCGTTCAGGTCAATCCCCAATTGCGGGTATGCAACCATGACTTCTTTCAGGTTGATCACCCCCGACAGGCACCGGAGAACGGCCACCGACTTGCGAACATCCGGTTTCTCGGCAAAATTAACATGTCCAGTCACTTTCCAAGTGCCCACACGATATGTTTTTCCCATCGTTACCCCTCCTGTGGTATCATGGGAACCAGCCAGTATTTCGCTGGTTCTGAGATGAGAGCTTACCGCTGAGCTGTCCAGGCCTGCGCGGTAGGCTCTTTCTGCTTTGAACTTCGGCAAGTTGAGCAAAGATCAACTTCGACTCCAAAAAGAATCTTGATTAACTTGTAAATATCCAGCTCAAGAACTCTTGCTATGGCGGGAAGTTGATCGACTTTCATCCGAACTTCTCCAGATTCAATTCTGGAATAGCCACCGGCTGTTTTTAAACCAAGTTCATTGGCCATTTCCAGTAAAGTCACTTTTTTTTGAATTCTATATCTGGATAACTCCTTTAAATTCAAGAGCTCAACCTCCTTCCTGAAATTTGATGTTTACTCAAGTTGTTAATTCAATGATATTTGATGTTTAATCAAACGTCAACTAAAAATTTGAACTATAATCAAATTTGTAATAAGATGTACTTGAATAATTTGTGAAGAAAATGGGGGTTAACATGGATTTTTCAGCAAGGCTAAAAAGCCTTAGGAAACGAAAAAAGCTAACCCAAGCAGATTTGGCAAAGCACTTAGGCATAGACAACACAACTATCTCTAAGTGGGAAAAAGGGGTCTATGAGCCTAACATAGAGACTCTCAAAGAGCTTGCTAATTTTTTTGGGGTCTCTGCTGATTGGCTTCTGGGTGGGGAGTTCCAATCAACCCGCCGTGGGTTCGGAAGAGATCATAGCAACAAAGCTACTAAAAAATATATTGATCTCCGGTTGCTCAACACTTTAGAAGATGCACCAGAAGAAGTACGCAGGGAATTGCAATCACCAGTATTGCTATATCAAGTACTACAACTGAGGGATAATGTGCCAATCACCATATCCACATCCTATTTACCTGACTCTTTACCACTTGAGGAGTTATCGAAAATTTTGGAAGGAGTGAAACAGAACCCTACGCTCAGCCTGTATAAAACTCTAGAGTCGTTTGGGAGAAAGCCGATCTCTTGTGAAGAAACCATAGCCGTGGACAGACCTTCAAAAGAAGAAGTTGAATTATTAAACATGCCTGAGGGGGTTCCTGTCGCGCGAATCATAAGGAGAACTTTTGATGCATCCAGTAAGCTGGTAGAGTATTGCCTGCTTACCAGCCGGACGGATATGTATAAGTTTGTTTATCGATTCACTTTGTAAAAAGGGAGGACTTACAGATGGAACGTGATCAACAAATCGCTTTGGAATATCACAAGCGAACACAAATGCCATTTGTTACTTTGAAGACAGCGATGACACTGGATGGCAAGATTGCCACCTCAACTGGTGATAGTAAGTGGGTGACAAATGAACTTTCGAGAGAAAATGTTCACCGCATGCGTAATTGGATGGATGGTATCATGGTTGGGATCGGAACAGTTTTAAAGGATCGACCCAGTTTAACAACCCGCTTGCCAGAAGGCGGTGGGAAAAGTCCAACCCGCATTGTAGCTGACAGTCTGTTACGTATTCCAATAGATACGCCGTTGGTGACAACGGCAAAAGAAGTTCCGACCTGGGTATTTTGCGCCGATAGAGCAGACACAGAGAAGGAAAAACAACTCTTGGAGTACGGAGTGAAAGTGATACGAACAGGTAGCGGTCCTCATGTTGATCTTAAAAAAGCAATGAAGTATTTAGGCGAAAACGGAATTTCATCTGTTTTGCTTGAGGGTGGCGGGCAACTCAACTGGTCGATGTTGGAGGCAGGACTGGTTCAGAAAGTAGTTACCTTCATTGCACCCAAATTACTTGGTGGCAAGGAAAGTATTACTCCAATTTCAGGTCAGGGATTTGAACGAATGGGATTAGCTGTTCCATTGAAAGATGTCACCATCCAACGCTTTGGAGAAGATATTTGCATCAGCGGGTATCTTTCTAACTCCCTCGATTGACAGCGGTTATTGCCGCTGTTTTTGTTTTTTCACAAAAAAAAGCCGGCCACTGGCCAGCCGATCACTCAAAATAGCTTATCCAATTTTCTTTTAATACGGCTCCAATCCTTTGATCGAAGGCCATCAATCCAGCGGATAAAGTGTCTCTTGTGAACATTCTGTACTTTTGCGATACGTGCGACTGTCGGTACCGGTAGTCCGTATATGGACCACTCCAACAGTAGCACATCATAGTCATTGCGTGCAGCTTGGGACGTACAAGGGACAATGATGATATCTTGATCCATCGTCGCCCGATTCCCGACGATGATCACGGGGCGCGCCTTATATACCCACATCCCTCTATCTTCAAATGCCACACGTGTCAACCAGATGTCACCTTGATAAAAGTTTCGCATATATATCATCGCCCGCAAACCAGTCTTCTTTCGGGATAATATGAGCATCTGGTTTCCGAGTTGATTGCGGTGAAATATATTTTCGCTGAGACAATTTCCGCCTCAGCGCCTCTGCACGTCCGGTTTGTACATTGCGTATTGCCTTACGGCTCACGCGTTTGATCATCGCACATCCCTCCTACTTCCAGTATAAGGATTTTACGCGAATTCTACACCCCTGGATTTCCCGCGAACAAAGTCTACCCTCCTACACACATCACTAGATACCCCTGAGAGCTAACCAGAGGCTGTATAAGCGACGAAAATGGCGAGGGGGTATACTTATATCAAAACGACCATTTTTGTCGCTACAGACGAAAATTTCGCGTCTTTTACTTAGCAAGCAATCGCTCGTTCATCCTCCGCAACGTCTCTTTGATTGCTGCTTGCTTTTTGGCCAGCTCTTCCTCTGATAGTGGCAACTCGTTCGTCTCGCCAGGCTCTTGCCCCTCTTGTAGCGATTTGGGGAGATCGGAACGATCCTGTCTAATCATTTTTTTGACCTTGGGAGCATTGAAGTTTCTCCATCCATCAGAGATGAACCAAACAATCTGTGGCGCATCATGGTATCCGCTGTTTATGTACTTCTCCGCTAACTTTTTCATCTTGTCAAAAGAACCAATCGCAGCCAATGCTTCTTGATACTTTTGGTAATGCTTATCGTGTTTCTTTATATCCTGACCGCCATTGTTTATGAACAAGATTCTTAATTGGAGATACTGGGCATCATCATCATAATTCTTAGTTTGATTAGATATAGATAAAGTACTTATTGATAGTCCTGCGAAACCAGGATGCTGGTTTTCAGGATGCTGAAAACCGGAAACCTGCTCGGAGCCTTGAGAATCCTCTGGTTTGCCATTTTGGGAAACCTGCTCAACCCCTTGATTTTTCTCTGGTTGCCTGTTTTGGGAAACCTGCTTTTTCATTCCCTTGATTTCTTTTGCGGCGACAGTGATATCTATTAACTCATCATCCTGGTGTTCTTGCTCATACTTTTCCCATAGATCCAGATCGATGTGGAGATCCTTTGTTGTCGGGTACTTCACCGGTTCCTCATAAACAAAGAATTCATAGTCCTTTACTTTACCGCCTTGCCGGAAGGCCACGCGGACGATGTACCCCGCTTCTTTGAGTTCATTGATCCCAGACCGCACCGACTTTTCCCCGTCTGTTTTGCTGGAGATGATGTGGCTCATCTGGAACTCCCAGCCATCCGGCTTCCCAACGAAGTAGGTCATGAGACCGGTCGCTTTCCACGACAACCGCGGATCTTCAACCGGCTTCCGATCAATCATGATGAACGGGTTTTTCCGTTTCATTACTCTTCCTCTTTGGTCAGCAATGCTCATAAAAATATCCTCCCCATTTCGCGCTCCTGCGTTTGGGAGGATATTGCACCAGTCATTCCGCTTTACTTACAAAATTCGCAATTTTCCCCGATTGTACGCTAAAAAAACATGGTTGATTTTTATATTCACCATCAGTACAATAGGGATGAAGTTGAATTTGCGGATGAGAAGGTGCGTCCTCCCTAAAGTTTGGCGACGGCAGGGAACGCATCTTTTCTTTTGCTTTTGTTTGAGACCAATTCTATCACCGTTTCCGACAAACGGCAATTACATTTAATAGATTGTCAGACGCCCCGGAGATCCCGGGGCTTTTTTCGTTTTTTCATGCGCACTCTTCGCAACAATCCATCTATAAGCCCAGTCGATCCTGGGACTTTCATGATACTTTGTCTTTGTACTTTTCTTTCAGTTCAGCAGCAAACTGTCGTGCCAGTTTGTCATCAACATCAAACTCATTACTGATTTTTGTACGCCCTGGTGGTTTCTTGCCGAAGTACTCTTTCTTAACCCATCTATTGACTCTTCTTCTCACTTTTTGGATCACTTTTGGATCTGCGTCTGCCGTGATTATCGGTTCCTGTTCTGTACTCTTTTTGGTTTGTTTATCAGCCATCCCTTCGACCAACTTGTTCTTTTTTCTGGTATCATTTTTGTCCTCTGATTGGCTTGTTTTTTGGTCTTCAAGTGGTACCGTTTCTTTGTCCGTTTCAATAGTTGTTTGGTTACCATTTTTGGTGTCATATTGAGAACCATTCTGGTTATCATTTTGGTTTATTTCTTGGTTAAGTTTTGGTTCAATTTCTTGGTCAACTTCCGTACTCTTTTTGGATTTGTTTTCTGCCAAGTTCTCAACCACTTCTTCGACCATTTTTTCGCCAACGTTTTGGTTTGTTTTTGGATAAGATTTTGGTTCAATTTTCGGTTCAACTTGATTTTCTTTAATCGTTGACATATCTGGCATTTCGTCATTTCTATTGGTCTGTTTGTCAACCATATTTTCGACCAATTCTTTGTCCAAATCAGCACCGTTTTCATGGTCAGTTTTGGTGTCCTTTTGGTCTCCATTTTGGATTGTATCGCCAACCAATTCGTGACCATTTTCTACACCAATTTCTGTACCATTTTGAACCGGATTTTCAACCAATTCACTAACCATTTGTTCACCAAATTCATGACCATTTTTGATATCAATTTGGTCAGTGGTTTGGCCCGTTTTTTCAACCACTTCATCAACCATTTTTTCCGTTTTTCCGGTACCATTTTCAGTGCCATTTTGGTGATCATTTTCAACCACAGACTCGACTATTTTTTTCGATTGGTCGCTACCATTTTGGTCGTTGGTTTCTTCTGAAAGAACCCCTTCTCGCTTCTTCTGTATATATTGTTCGATGACCGTTTTCACCTCTTCAATTGATAACTGATTTCGCCGGATGATTTCAGTAAAAGTCGCTTCTTCTTTATTTTCGACCACGAACTTATAGGCAAGAATCCCTTCACAAATGAGCACCAGAGTCGGAACCGCCCTGGCAATCATTTGACCTTCAACTGTTTGTGCCATTCCATTGGAGTTCGCCCACCAAACAAAGGCGAGTCCCACGAAGAATCCGATAACGGTGAAACCCAGACCCAACCACTCGATGAAGCCACGCGGTATTTTTTTCTTCATTAAGAAACCAGTAAGAGTAGCTGCTGATCCGATGAAGATAACCTCAAACATTAACACGCCGACGTATTCCAACCCTTCCGTTGCACCGACCTTCCGTAACTCTCCGATGGAATGGGTGACAGAAAAAACTACTGAGCCAGCAAGAACAACAAATATGCTGGCTTCGACTAGAATGCCAACAATAAACCCTACCAACCGTTTAATGGTCCAGTAAACTCCGTCAATCAAATTGAGGACCAACGGGATGAAATCAGCAATGAAATACCCGATCCCATACAGGCTGAGAACAATGACATTGGGAACTCTTTGGTGTCCAGGATAGTATCCTTCGAGGTATCGGTTTCTTGCGTTTTGTTGCCATTCGTGATACCATTTCATCGTTTCAATCAACTCCTTCATGGTGTTGTGCGCCTTGGGTGATGTGAGAGATCGCCCAGGGCTTTTCATTTTTTAGAAACGCGTTTGTTTAGCGTGGGTGGGTTTTCTTTCACCCACTTCACCAGCTCTCCCCGATCCCATACGTGATGTCGCCCCAACCTGCCTATCGACTTTGGAATCTTCCCCCTTTCCATGTACGTTGGAATGTAGTCTTGAGGGTAGCCAGTCAACCTTGCTACTTCATCGCTTAGCGCCAAGTGTTGAAGCGCTTTTATTAACATCGAACGTTCCAAAGCGACCAACCTCCTTAGCATATTAAGTTGTTTGTTTATTCTGTATTATCATACCATACATCATGTTTGGATGCCAACAATGTTTTTTATCAAATATGTTTTAAGGCAAACAACAAAACTTGCTAGCAACCTTCATACTTGCTAGCAAGTATGATAATTACATTTGTACCGATGTTTGAAACGTGTATTGTATGATTTAATAAATGGTTGTCTGTAACCTATCTCCATTCGTTTAATGTTACTTTTAATTAATGAATATTGATTGGATATCGAATATAAAATATTACACCATTTCTAGTTGGCATTAAGGACGCTTGTTTAGTAACCTTCATTGAATGATTTCTTAGTGGTTTTAATGTACGGAATAATACGTCAAGTAATAAAGGCATCATTATATCTGTTTAAACTTGATCAGTGCTTAGATTGTTCATTGGTTTTTTGACATGTGGTAAAATGTCAGTGCATCTACCATATAAAGGGAGGTACAAGCTATTGGGGGAAGTACTGGCGTTTATAGCTAACAAAGGAGGGGTTGGTAAAACAACAATTGTTGTTGAGTCTGTTTCAGCGCTGCACTTAGCTTATCCCGACAAAAAGGTTTTGATTATCGACGGAGACGCACAAGGAAACAGTGCTGTTGCGTTCAACAAAGACCCCAACAAATTTGAAAACACCTTGTATGATTGTGTGGTGAAGGATTTGCCGGCTAAAGATGCGATAGTCAATCTGAAACCAAATCTCGACTTGTTGCCTGGGAATCAAGACTTAAACTACTTTGAGTTGGACGTTTTACCCAATTTGCGCGGGCGTAATCCTTTGGAGTTTTTCAAAAAGATCGTAAATCAAGTGAAGGGTGAATATGACTTTGTTTTTTTCGACTCTCCCCCAGAACTCAAAACGGTCGGCCTAAACATCATCAACTCTGCTGACTATCTGTACATCCCTTTTGTACCAGAAAAGTTTGCGGTTAAAGGGATCGTGGCAGTATTGGACATTGTTAATCAGGCTAAAAAGAGACTTGGCGCACATGCAAAAGTAGATGGTGTCATCGCCAATATGATGAAACCATCTACAAAGCTACATTCCAACTACTTATTGCAGGCTGATATCTTTTGTAAGCGGAACGGTATTCGTCTGTTGAACACACGTATACCCAACACAATCAGATTTGCCGATTCAATCGCCAAATTTGGGATGCCTCATGTTTTGGCTGATCCAAAAAGCGACCATTCCAAAATTTACTTCAATCTGCTGAAGGAGATGTTAGATCATGGGACGAGACTATGATGATCCGTTTGCACTGTTTGCTCCTGACCAAGACCAAGAACAAGAAAAAGAGGATCATCTGCCCCAGGATGAACAACCTGGCGATGACCCCAAACAAGAGGTAAATCAAGAGGCAAAAAGCACAGGCAAATACGGGGAAAAGTACAAAAAGGAACCCAAGTACAAAACCCATGTTCCACATAACGTGCGTATCCCAAAGGAGCTGCGCAAAGAGATTGAGAAGATCGGCCGGAAGATTGGAGCCCCAATCAACAAAAATTCCGGTTTTTTTCAGGAATTTACGATTGACGCTCTTTGGAAACACGTTGCTGATGTGAAAAAAGAAGAAGGTATTGAGTAGATTTTCTCCTAAAATCGGATAAATTGCAACAAAAAGCCAGCGAAGCCCATGCGCTCGTTGGCTTTTTGTTTTGTATGTTTTTTCTGAAAAAAGAGGTTGACATGCGTCATCGCACATTGTATTATGATATCAGGAAGTGCGGTGACGCACACGAGGAGGTGAAAAAAATACCGCCATGAGTAAAAAGAGATGTAATCCACTGGACAAAGTAATGGGAGTTGAAGAGGCGGCGGAAAAATGGGGTTATGCCCCTGGCACGATAAAGAACATGTGTGCTGAGGGCAAAATCCAATCAAAAAAAATAGGAAAGACGTGGGTCATTTCACGGTGTCAACCAAATCCAAAGGAGAAAGGAAAGATTGAGATGACTAAAACTAAGGAAATGGTTCTAGTCGGCCAGGAAGGCTGTGGGGAGTGGTTCTTAGAGGAACCAGGGTTTGAGGTTGAGGAAGGGTGGGAAGAGATCGAAGGTACTTTCTTCGGAGAAGGGCTGACAGGTTGGTTCTGCGACAGCGACTCTGGTCTGTATATAAAAGTTTTTAACGGACGTACTTGTGGCCGTTGGGGGGAGGAGCCGGACGATGCTTAAAAAAGTGATCGAGTTACGGATACAGCTTCTGGTCAGTAGATCAGAACTTAAGGATGATCGGGACTTAGAGGAGATAAGGTTTTTGACGAGGGTCTTGGATGAGATCAACGGGACGTCTACCGGTGACATCCTGTTGGATTTGACGGAAGGTGAGCCGGAAGACTGGTTTATCATGAAACCTTAAGGAGGATGAGGAAAAGGAGGGGTTTGCATGGGAGTAAATGAAATCCTTTTTGTTCTAGAACCAATGTTTTGGGGGATCGTGGTAGCGGCGGTGATTATAGGCGCTTGTAAATTGGGGTACAAGCACGGTTCCCAAGGATTCTGGCGGAAAGAAAAAGAGTAAAAAAGCTCCCGGCGGCAACCGGGAGCGGTGGTTTGAAAAAAAATCAGTTCAGTTGATTATATCAAAAAAACTTATAGGAGTGATCGATTATGAAAAAATGCGCAATCTTGTTATCTCACAAGGTGAATCCAGAACAAGAGCAAGAGCTTCGCGAAAAATGGGGAGTTGGTTCTATCCATTTCCCTCCGCAAGATATTCAATCCCGTTTTTCCCAAATCCCTCCTGAGGGAGAATATCCGATGGAACACATTCAGCCTGTTTTGGATTGGCTGGAAGAAACCACATCCCCTGGGGATCTGGCTTGGTTCCAGGGCGAACCAGCAACATGTGTTTTGCTGGCTAAGTGGTGCGAAAAGAACGGGCGCGTGGCTATTTTAGCCACTACTCGCCGGGAGTCAGTAGACCAAGCGCTACCAGATGGTAGTGTGGTAAAGAAAAGTATTTTCAAACACGTGTGCTTCAGAAAGTATCCGTATTGAAATAGAGTGTGCGGCTCCTAACTAACGGGGCCGCACCATCCAAATAAAAGGAGAGATAAAAAATGGTAGAATGCAAGAAATACGAACCGACAATGAATAACTTCGAGGCGTTAGTGCGCTTTGGAGCGGAAACAAACGAGTTTTGCCTATATTGCATTGAAGAGGACGGAAAGAAAAGCCTTGTCTTGGATTACCCATCGCCGCTATTCGCCGACGATGAAAGTGTCCGCATTGTGTGGAAAGCAACAATAAAAGAATGCCTTGAGCACTTGGTTCAAGGCGAATATCCAGAAGAGGTTTGTGGCTCCTAACGGGGCCGCACACTATCAAATAAAAGGAGAGATGGACAAATGGAAGAGAAAAGAATTGAGATTCAACGAAGAATATCTTAACTCATTTGACTGCGATTGATTAAAAAATGGTGGGCGGAAGCCCACCAACTTCATCAAAAAGGAGATGTTAAATAATGAAAAAAATCAGTAAAAAGCAGTGGAAACAACTGAGAAAAGAAATGCTACAAGAACTTAAGGAAGAGTTTGAGTTTGAAAAAAAATTTCACACGCGCCCCCATTGGTTTGATAATGATGAAAGGGAAAAGTATGCCTTATCTTATATTGAAGGTTTTGAAGAAGGGGTGAAGATCGCGAAAAGAAAAAGAGATTTGAACGAATTATATGAGGTACTCAAAGAAAAACAAGATGAGTCTGAACAAGAACCAGATAAAGACCGGCTCGCTGGATTATATTTAGGGTATGGCGAAGTTGTTCGCGTCGTAGAGAACACATTCGATAGAGCGAAAAAATTAGAAGAACAGATGGAGGAAGAAGAAAGAAGAAAAAGGGAGGAGGAACTAAAAAGGTTAAAAGAAAAGCCAAAAGAGATAGAACTACTCGAAGTTTGTTGGCCTAAAGATGATGAAGGGAACCCAATACCAATCATCCCCATCCCGTTTTATTTATGAGCCGCTCCCATTAAAAAGAGGAGGAGAGGAGACGAAATGAACAAATACATTGTTTTTCTTGCAGAACAACGAGCGGAAGAGGTTTCCGAAGAGTTGAAAAAATGGCTAATAGACGCGAGCCCGTGGGGGTTCGGATGGAACCGTAAGTTATTAGAGAAAACAGGAGGTGATGTGACGGTATGGGCAAAGAGTGAGGCGGAAGCGCTGGAACGGTCTAACAGTCGGTGGCGGCGTTTTGACCTTGACGAGCTGGACGAAATTTTGGCGTCGATCAAAAGTAGATATGAGGTTGTGAAGGACTTTGTAGAGTTGGATTTGCACTTATTGGAATCCATCTTGCATGAGTTGGAAGAAACCATCCATCAGTTAAAGGAAGAAAACAAATTAGACGGCGAAATGATAAAAGAGTTATCAAAAGATGATTTACCATTTTGAACTGGAGGCATCATATGATCTACGCAGTGAAGATAAAAACCCGTGAAGTGTTTGAAGTGGACGCCGGTTTACAAGCCCTCGCTGACTCACTCTGTATCCAAACAGAGGAGGAAGCGGAGTCTCTCATCATCGAAGAGACAGGCGCGGACATTGTGGTTTACGCTTCCTCCAAAGAGGAAGCACTGAAAAAGGCGTTGGGAGGAGAACAATAATGACAAAACTTGAAAGATACCAACAATTATGCGAAAAACTGGACGAATTGCAAAAACAGTCAGATGCAATCCAAGTTGTTGACGAGGAAACAGAAAGGGAGAAAAGAAGAATCTCGAAGGAATACGCAAAAACATACGTCGAGATCGTAAAAATGAACATCGAGTTTGGTTATGGCTGTATCGATCATGCGGCTGAATAAGCTGAATGAAGTGTGAGGAGGGGCGCATAGCCCCTCCTTTTTTTTATTTGTCGCGCTTTTTTATTGTGATTTCATCGGCTTGATCAAGCACCGCTTTTTCGACTTTCTCTTTTATGATGGCCGGGTAAGCGGTATCTACAACAAACGCGCCGTTCACGGTGACGCGATACATCGGCTTCGGGGTTGTATCTTTTTTGCTCAATCCCAGCGCTTTTGCGATTCCTTCGACAATGGATTGAGCCAACCCATC
>NZ_SMDD01000009.1 GCF_004343255.1 Laceyella sacchari
GATGGATCACCTCCTTTCTAAGGAGCTCTTTCTAGAGCATTATCGATCATTTTCTTGGGTCACGTGATACTCACTCTTTAGTTTTCAGGGAATGCGCTCAAAACCACTTCTGCTTATGCAGAGGTGGTTTTTTTATAATGAATGGGCGCGGCAAGAAAACCGAATGACTGAAATATACCGATGTGCCTAGTGCTTTGGTGAACAGAGGAAGATGTGTTTTATTTGAAAAGATAAGTAGAGTAACATTTTTGAATGAACGCAACACGAGCTATTTGATAAGATGAATATAAATGTGCTGAAGGAGGGATAGAGTGAAATGGTTGTACGACCGAGACATCATCAGTGAGCAATTCGGGCAGGCAAGTGCCAAGTTTATTGAGATTGTAGATGGGGATACAGCTAAGTTTGAGATAGACGGCAAGGTGGAGTCAGTCCGATTTCTTCTCGTCACCCGAAACCCAGATAGAGCAAGGTGCGAAGAGTATAACGTCTTATCAACTAATTATCATGTGATCCGTGAATGTGGTATACGGCAAAAGATGTTATAACAGAAGTGGTGCATTACTCGCTATCACCCATTTCCGTACAATTAAAATGGTTAAGCTTAGCTTTGAGTTGCAACCATCATGGTATTGAGAAAGGTGTGTTTTTTTATGAGAGTGGAAGTGACGTTTCATATTGCTGATGAAATGTTATTGCCTTACGACTTGAATTATCCGATTAGCAGCTTTATCTATCACTGTGTGATGCAAGCGGATCCCGATCTTGCACAATGGTTGCATGACACAGGCTTGGAGCATCGCGGGAAGAAGTATAAACCCTTTGTCTTTTCTCGCTGCTATTTTACCTCCAGAATTAATCTGAAATCCGCCATGAAGGTAAAAGGGTCACTTGCATTCCAGTTGGACTCCATCAAGCCGGAGATCGTGCAACGTTTTATTGAAGGGGTTTGGAAAGTGGGACAATTAACTTTACATGACGCTATATTCCCGCTGGCAGATGTGCGAATTTTGCCGCCAGTACCCTTTGAGCGCAAGATGGTGTATCAGGCGTTAGGCTCGATTGTGGTGCCAACACAGATTGACGGGCAAGTCATCTATTGTCATCCACTGGACAGCCAGTTTTATGACAGTATGCGTTTCTCATTGAAAAATTGGTATACTTTGCGCTGGAATGAAGAGTTTCCTGAGGAGGAGATATTGCGCATCCAACTTTATCGCCCTGAGAAATTTCATTTAAAAAAAGCGGCCGTCCTTACTCGATACAAAGAGAAAAATTTGAAAGGGTATCAAATCCCCTTGGTTATTGAAACCTCGACTAAGATGCATCAGGTGATTTATGAAAGCGGATTAGGCTCCTATGGTTCCCAAGGGTTTGGCATGGTGTCTCCTCTTAATGAGAGAGGTTGAAACTCACCAGATGCCATGATTAGACAATCTTACTATGAATAAAAGCGCCTTATTAAAGGCGTTTTTTCAGTCTTCAAATTCTTGACAATTAACCAATCCATTGATGAAGGTTTTGAAATCCTTTGAGAGGACCGTAATTTTAGGTTGATCGGGATTTTCAACATCAACATGGATAACTCGGGGCTCACCATTTCTTCCGCATTGCCTATAATCTAACATGA
Source organism: Laceyella sacchari (assembly GCF_004343255.1). GTDB lineage: Bacteria > Bacillota > Bacilli > Thermoactinomycetales > Thermoactinomycetaceae > Laceyella > Laceyella sacchari. The sequence goes on from NZ_SMDD01000009.1 coordinate 1,631, forward strand.
CTGCATCATGACCAGCTGATGGACAATCACATATTACAAATCCTAAATGAATGGGATAACCCCAATCTTCATCAATGCTTCGGACATCTTCGGAATCAATGCCTTCCTCTCCTCCAAGGCCACGGATTTTTTCGATTGCAATATGATTCTTGGCCCAAGAGGTTGGAACCGTTGTTGGAAAGCAAGAGTTGACAGGGATTCCGCCATTTTTGGTTTTGATTAGTTCTATATAAGAACGGGGAAGTTTGAAATTTAACTTTTGTTCTGCCTGAGCGATCATTTCATCTGTCACTGAAACGGGATTAGTATATTGATCGCATGGTAGCCAAAAACCTTTAAAATGCTTTCTCATGTTACCCACCCACTTTTAAAAAATAAAGTTTCATGATGATAATGCCAAAAAGATGGTAACATGTGCAGGTTGTTTGCGGTATGAGGTGGCTTATGTATTTATATTTTTTTAAAAAAATTGTCAACACGAGGAGTGTTCTGTTATGATTTAATTGAAAGATTCACCATGAAAATAACTTTTTGGGTTAGTTTCCGTGGGAAGTTCAGTCGGATGAATCCTTGATACTATCACTTTGATGGAGGTTTTGCTCATGTTTCAAGTCCGAGTGAAAAGTCAGTTGAAATTATTCACCTCCGTTATTCTCGCGATGCTCATTTCGATGGTGACAGCTTTGCCTGCATTTGCGGCCACTCCAGGGAAGACGGTTAATGCGTCGGCAACACTCGCATACAACCTCAAAGGGCTTAAGCACAATGTGGCTGTTCAAAAAGCTTATATTGCTTCCAAGTATATTTACGTAACGCAACGGTCCGGGGGTACATGCTATCTTTCAAGATTGCTTATTAATGGGCGTGACGCTACATACGTTGATGAAATGACTGTTACCAATGCGGGTCATTGTCAAACATTAGACATGTACACATACAATGGTAAAAATTATTTTTATTTCAGTTCGAAAGCAGATCCTTCAACGTCCTATTACTGGTCCCTCCAAGTGGCAAGACTGCAATACTCACCCGGCGCGAAATATAATTATACCGATCTTCACCGGTTTACCTATATGAATTATGCCAATAAGACCGGCACAAGACTAGGTGATACGTACCGTGTCGATGGTGGTGGCAATAGTAACTACACGATTTTCCGAGTCCAGACCAAACAAGGAACTGTAACTTGGTCCATTTATGACACAGTGGCATTAAACCGGCTTCTTGACAGTAATAAACAGGTACAGATGAATAGCGCGGAGGCGAAGAAAGCCTGTGTTGGCAGCTTTACGCAGTCGGGCAGTGGCATAGTCAGACCGAACGGTTCTTTCCAAGGCGTTGATATGCTCAGTAATACGAAGATTTATACGTCAGGTGGCGCAGAAGGCGAAACTCCGCAAATTGCCATGATGTCAAACACGGGTGCATATAAAACCCTTGTGAAAATTACCAATGTGGGGACTCATGAAATTGAGGGAGTACAGACGAAGAACGGGAACGTTTATTTTACAATCGTTACAGACCCGGTGAACAAGAAAAATACACAAAAAATTTACTACGTATCTGATAGCATTTTTTAACTGGGTAGATGCTGCGGAGAACCCTTTCCCAGTGAGCTTCGTCATGCGAGAAGCGAATGAGGAGCTGCTGTTCTGCTTCCGACGGGGTTAGCTCGCGTCATCATTATTCCATGGAAAAGAAAATGCCAGAGCCAATCACTAGAGTGTCAGGCAAATCAAGTTGACAGTGAAGGCCTGGCATTTTTTATTTGCTATTTACCATACTCACTTTCTTATACTACGGAATTTCGAATAAGCGTAGATAGATGATGAGATCCTTGTTCACGAAATAACTCAGCTAATTTTTTTCTTCCTGCAGCACCATTTTGTAAGATGTATTGCAGCTCTTGTGAGGTGAGTATTTTGATGCTTACCAAACGTATATCACTGGCTGGACCGATTATACTGGTTGGAATTTGCTCAGATTCGAGACCGAGCAAGACACCTACGCGGCCTTCCTCATTACTGAAAGGTTCTGGTACATCTAAATACGAAAACTCCATTGACAAAACACCATGACGCTCCAATAACTCTTTTACACCTCCATGATGAGCAAAGTTTTGAGCAACTTCGTATAGCAACTGAAATTGCCATGTTTGATCGAGTTCAGCAATGTTTTTGCGAAGGGCAGGATCGTCTGATTCAAGGTAACACTCCAATGAAAACCCTTGGTTGGGTTCCTCAACATCATCAAACGGATCAGACAAGCCGTCACTTGCCAAAATGATGGAATTCGGAGTCTCTATTTTCACAAATGCTTGTCTCAATGTCGGCCATCTAGGCCCACCTCTAAAAGCTGGATTGATGAGGTGGGTCAACACATCTGGATCTATTTTTCCAATTGTTTTCCAAAAGTTGTTTCTCACAGAAACGGTTGCGTTGAACAAATCATCTTTCATGATGCATACCTCCTTGGGGTCATTTGAATATCACAATATGTTATTTTTTTATTGGTTGTAAAGCGGTGATTAGGTGTTACTTGGCATGCGGGAGGAATGTTATTGAAACTTCGAAAAGAGTTGGAGTTGAAACCAATATCGCCAGAGTGGAAAAGCATCATCAGATCAAAAGTTCAACGGATTATCCATTTGTTGGAAATGAAACAACCTGTTGATAAAGAGATAGAAGAGTTCAACCAACTAACAGGAAAAGATTATATCGATGTTGACTTTATGCATCAGGAAGCCATGGATTTAGAAACGTTTGTTGACCTTGCTTCATTACCTGTTCCAAGTAAAGTGGAGGATATCACGACAGAAGAGTTGATTGAAATTGTCACCAGGGCTATGGATGTTGAAACATATGGAATTGAAACGCACTATTATATAGAACTCTTTGATATTCATGTTCCTATGCCCAATGCTTCCAACCTGATTTTTTATCCGGACGAAACGTTTAAGGTTAACAGGGGTGACGATGGTCTCACCCCGGAAGAAATAGTGGAGAAAGCGTTGGCATACAAACCGATATGCTTATAATGGAATGATTTATGTGTGGCGTTTTGTGACGGTTTGATCGAAACAAGATAAAATATCATGTGCTAACAAGTCTGTGAACCTCCAAGGTTTTCACCTCAATAACGGTTCACGGACTTTTTTGTTTTTAGTTATAATGACGCGGATTGACCTGATTGATGCTCTTCAAGTTTCGTTGAATCCATGTTGGTATTGGAATCGTACATTATTGTGGGTGGTATGACACGCCAAGCTATTTAATTTAATTTATCATAATGTTATAAAATATTTTAAAAGACACTCGCCCTTGTTTTATATAATCAAATAAAAAATAAGTAATAAAAAATATGATAATTGAAGGTATTTGTAAATAATTATAGAATAAAAATATGTTTTATCATGTAAGAGGAGGGGTGGGGATGAAGCGGATCAAGGTGACTTATGAGATTGTGACGCCGATGTTTTTGGGGGGAGCGAATCAAAAGTTGGCCGAATTGCGCTTACCTTCCATCAAAGGGGCACTACGATCTTGGTATCGAGTTTTTATGCCTGCATTTAATCACTCAGTTGGTGATGAGAAAGGAGTCACTCACGAAGAGGCATTGTTTGGCGGCGCACGATCAGGAGCAGGACAAAGCCGTTTCCTCATGCGGATGACGGGAAAAAAGCCCGTCACTGAGAATTATAGACATGAAGAATTTGACAGCGACAAATTAAAGTATTTTACCTTCTTTCTGAAAGATAGATCTAATATTCCCCCAGGACAAACTTTTTCCTTAGAGGTAATCTTACGTACAGCAAAGGATGAAGATGAATCTAAATACTGGAAAGCTATCGTCTCCTGTCTTTGGCTGTTGGGACATGCTGGGGGGATGGGCGCTCGCAAAAATCGTGGGTTTGGTGCGTTAGCTCTGCGGGAGTGGGAGACGAATAGTCAAGCGCTAGAATATATGAACGATTTACCCATAGCTTATCAGGCAACAACGATAGAGGAATGGATAGAGCAATTTGGCTTGGGGATCAAAGTAATTTCTCAGTGGTTTCCAGGTTCAAAACTTTTGGATCGGGCAACCATTTATTACTATGCAGAGAGAGTCTTTCCAGATTGGAAAAGCGCGCTAGCTACCGGGGCAGAGCTGATTAAAACATTTCGCAAAAATAATCAAGAGGATAGAATGGCGTTTGGCATGCCGCTAAAGCTTCCTAAAGTGACATACAAGCTAAAGGATTATGACCGGATGGCGTCACCTATTCTGCTCTCTGTGGTTTTACTTCGAAATAGGTATGTGCCAATCTTTTTCCTGTGTTCGGCTGACTTTCCCCCAGTGGTGGAAGAAGAAGGAGACGTTGAACGAGATTATCCAATTTCGATTCCTAAGGTGATTAGTCACTTTGGACAATTTCTAAGTATGAAAGAATTCAAGGAGGCCAAATGGGGTGAGTGAACGATATCTGCATTTTACGATTGGACCAGTGCAAGGGTTTGTGGCGCAATCCCGTCGGACAAGGGATCTGTTGGCCAGTTCCTTTTTACTATCCTATCTGTCAGGACATGCCATGATGGCGGTGATTCAAGCAGGAGGCGAAATTGTTTTTCCCTATGTTCAGGAAAGAAATGAATCTGACGGGTCTTATGTTATTTGTCATCCACTTTTGCTAGAAATTTTTCGATTACAAGCCGGCAAAGAACCTAAAGAGAAATTGTGGATGGGTTCGTTACCTAATCGGTTTAAGGCCAAAATTCCTGCCACTTTTGATCCCAAACAATGTGTGGAAGCAGTACATCGCCATTGGATAAAAGTTGCGGAAGCAGTCTGGGATTACGTGATGCCGGGAATGGAGAAATACCGAAAAGAAACGCGAAAAATATGGGATCGGCAAGTGAACGGATTTTGGGAAATTTCGTGGGTGATTGGAGAGGAAGCGGACCTGTTGGATCGTCGTAAGAATTGGCGTAATCACATTCCTACCGAAGAAGCTGGGGATAAATGTACATTGATTAGTAATCTGCAAGAAATATCTGGCCATTTTCGATCTGCTGAGCAAAAGCAGTTTTGGGATCTGTTGCAAAAAAAATTAGATCCTTATGATTTGGCGCCGAATGAGCGTTTGAGTGCCATTGGGTTGATCAAGAGGTTATTTCCTTTGGTTGCCAAACAGGCGATTGGGTGGGAGTTTCCTAATGAAGTGAGGTATTTTCCTTCTGTCACTTATTTGTCTGCGTTTCCTTGGATATTGAGAGCTGTGCGGGAACAAGAAGAAAGAGCGGCATATTTTGCAGAAGAGGCAAAAAAATATGGAATCCGAATAGCTGACCGAGAAAAAATATTTCCTGCTCTTAAGGATTTGAAGCAAAAAGCGCTATTGTATCAATTCGCCAACTTGGAGGGATCTACTTTCTTCGGAGATTGGGACAAGTCCAGTGAGAAAGACGATACCTCGTTAGTGCAAGCATATAGCGAGCTAATAAATAAAATGGGTGGCGAACCAACTCCATATTATGCCATTTTGCTGATGGATGGGGATCAACTTGGACGCATCGTCTCAAGTTATGGAGCCAAAGTGAGTCAGGCTTTATCAACGTTTTCGGATGAGTTGAATAAAGTGGTGAAAAAGCACAACGGTGTAACGGTTTATGCCGGTGGGGACGATGTACTGGTATTGTTACCGTTTGATCAAGCATTGTCAGTCGCTGTGCAATTGCGCGAAAATTATTTGAATGCCTTTTCGGAGATTAAAGGAGATTTAGAGAAAGGGAAAGAGGAACTGGAGGCAACCATCTCAGCCGCCGTTTTGTACGCTCATTATTACGCTCCGCTTAAAAATGTGTTGCAACATGCTCATTATTTACTTGATAAGGTGGCGAAGGAGCAAAGTGGCCGGGACAGTTTGGCAGTAGCGATTTGGAAACGGTCAGGGCCAGATTGGCAATGGGTCAGCAAGTGGGAAAAAGTGTATGACGAGGGATCATCGACAACAGAGACGATATTGGAAAAATTGGCCAGAAAATTTTCTAAAGATAAGGAAAACCTGCTCTCCGGCAGTTTTTTATACAAATGGCGCGAGTGTTATGAGCAGACCTCTTTCTCGCAAGATAAAGAGGTGCTTACGGATTTGATTGTTGCAGATTATCTGCGGATTAAAGAAGAAAAAACAGCAGCAGCCCAGCAAGAAGCAAAGAATCAGATAAAAGAATTGGTTGATTTGTGTTTTGCGTCTGGCACATTTTCCACAAATGGAGCATTGTTGGTACGATTCTTGGGACAAAAGGGAGGTGGGCGGACATGAGCAAAAGTTGGCGATTTGAGGCCCTAGATACGCTGTTCTTCCGAGATGGCACTCCCTTCCACCAAGGTGAGACGGGAAACATCTTGCCAGGCAGTGTATTTCCTCCTCTTATGCTGACAATGCAGGGAGCAATTCGGACGGCATTGGCTTGTAAGCAAGGATGGATTCCAGACAAAAAGGGTCTACCTGAGAAATTGAGATTGGGAACTGCAGATGACTTGGGAGACTTGCAATTGGCTGGTCCTTATCTCAGGTTCAAGGGAGAAAGATTGTACCCGGCTCCCCTTACTCTGTTTGGGAATAAAAATGGAAATGGGAATTGGATTCTCACCAGATTGATTCCAGGACCAAAGGTAGATTGTGACCTTGGGGAAGGGGTTCGGTTACCTAAGCTGCAAAAACAAATAGATGGGGAGTTATTAAATCTATGGGTTACGAAAGAAGGTATGGAATCCATACTTAATATTCGTTTTCCTGAGGCTAAGCACCTAATTGAACCTGACCAATTGTGGAAAAACGAACAGAAGATTGGCATTATGCGAGAAGAAAAGACCAAGGTGGCCAAAGATAAGCATTTGTATTCATTGATTCATATTCGTCCACAAGCAGAACTGGAGGTAGAAGTGGAGGTGGGAGGGATCTCGGAAGACTGGCACTTACAGAAGACCCAAGCCTTGCCTTTGGGTGGTGAAGGGCGATTTGCGCTGGTAAATGTTTCGGATGTAACGGATCCGCTTCCGCGCATGCCGGAGCTTCCTGTGTCCCATGATGGCCAAATCCGATTTACCGTCACTCTTCTCACTCCGGGGTATTACCAAGATATGAATCAGGTAGTGAAAGAAGGGCCTCCTCATATTCCGGGTACGTGTGTATCGGCGAGCATTGGCAAAGCGATGCACATGGGTGGATGGAATTTGAAAGAGAATAAGCCCCGCCCAATCAAGCCCTTATTGCCCCCAGGAAGTACCTGGTTTTTTGAAGCAAAAGCAGACCAGTTGGCGGAGATAAAAGGTGTACATGGTTCTTTTACAGGAGAGAAAACGGCATACGGAATGGGACAACTCATCGTTGGGATTTGGAAAGAAGAATGGGAGGATTGACATGAAGGGATTATTATTAGGAATGTTGGCGGAGACATCGATTCATCCGGGAATGGGTCAGGCGCAAAGTGTGATAGATTTGCCTGTAGCACGGGAAGCGACCACGGGTTATCCAATGATTCCCGGTTCAAGCTTGAAAGGCGTACTGCGTGATAAAGTACGGGAAGAAAAAGGAAAAGAATTAGCAGAAGTACTCTTTGGAAAATCTGAATCTATTGGTGGGATGGGCGTGACAGATGCCCGCCTGTTGTTATTGCCGGTTCGCTCTCTTTCCAGACACTATCAATGGGTGACTTGCCCGTACCTGTTAGAGCGATTTGTGCGTGATACCTCTTTAATTGACTACTCAATTTCTATAGATGACATCTCCGTTGAATCAGGAGAAGCGATTGTTGGACAAGAAGATAACTCAATCTTTTTAGAAGAGTTTTCGTTTCTTGGAAATCATCAACCTGATTTTATTAACCAACTGGCGGAGTGTATATTGCCGTTGATACGCCATGAGTCCGTTCGCAAAAGACTCTCACGGCAATTGGTTGTCATATCTGATGAGAAATTTGGTCATATGGCTCGTTATTCCTTGCCAGTGCAAGCGCGAAATGTGTTGGATGATGTCACGAAAACAAGTAAAAATCTGTGGTATGAGGAAACCATCCCTCCTGATACGGTGATGTACAGTCTGTTGTTGGAGAGACCAGGTAAAGAAGAGCTTTTGGCTGATCTAAAAACACTGTTGGAAGCAAAACCATATTTGCAAGTAGGCGGCAATGAAACGATTGGGCAAGGCTGGTTTATCACAACCATGGTGGAGTAGGGGGAGTGATTATGGAGCAAACATTAGATCAACAACGCGCTACGGATTCATTGGAAAAGGTAAAACGAGTGAAAGATAATTGCGATTCCAAAGTAGCGGATGATTACGCTGGTTATGTGGTGCGTCTAGCAGGGGCAATTCGAATCAATGGCTTGGGACAGGCACTGGCACAATTGCTGGCTGTGGCCAAACAAGATCAAAAGGATCCTCACTTAATGGTTTATCGAGATTTGCAACAATGGTTGTGCCGTGATGATTCCCAAGCGCCTTACCCCAACGAACCAGATTTGTTAGAAGCCTTGGTTAAGCGAGATCGGGATACGTATCAATGGGCTTTGGCAGAGGCGATGGCTTGGTTGGAGTGGCACAAAAAATTGGCTGTGGCTTATCTGAAAAAACCAGAGGAGGGACAGGGGTGAGTTCGTCGGATAATGTGATGTTTTTATACCGTGATGAAGAACGAAATTTACAAACGCGTCCGCATCATGCTCACGCTGGTTTGTGGTATGAAAAATTTTGCAATTGTTGGCGCAAAGAAGATGGTAAGTGGCAGTTAGACAAACAGGAGTGGATCCAAACCGTTGCCCGCAAAGTGGGGGATAGAGAGCAGATTGATGAGGCCACCGAACGACTTCTGTGTTTGGTGGAGCAATTGAACGGGCGAGTATTGTATATGAAAACGACGGAACGTTTTGTGACTGGATTGGGCCGATCACATCCGGTGGAAAATGGATTTGTTTGGCATGCCACCTTAGGAACTGCCTTTCTGCCTGGTTCCTCAGTCAAAGGTGTAGTGCGCGCATGGGCTGAACAATGGGCGGAATCAGTAGATTCCGAGCGCATTAACCGAATTTTCGGCTGTGAAGAAAAAGGAAGTCATCACGTCGGAAACATGATTTTTTTTGACGCGATCCCTGCGAGGCCTGTTCAATTAGAAATGGAGATCATGACTCCTCATTATGCTGGATATTATGAAAATGCTTCGAAACCGGCCCAAGATTGGTATAATCCCAATCCGATTTCTTATCTGACTGTAGGTTCAAACCAAACGTTTTTATTTTCCTTTGCCCCTCGTGGACAGGCCCAAGCGGATGATGTTCAGTTGGTGGAGAAGTGGTTGATTGAGGCGTTGGAATGGGTGGGGGCTGGTGCCAAAACAGCGGTTGGATATGGGAGGTTTACAAAGGATGAACAGAAGCAACAAAGCTATATAACGAGGAGAGAGGAAAAACGCAGGGAAGAAGAGAAAAGGGCAGCTTTGGCATCCTTGTCGCCGATCAAGCGGGAGATGATGGAGGATGGATACGATCATCCTCAATCGGAGCGATTTATGGCAGCCATGGCGGAAAAATGGTTACCTATATTGAGGGAAAAAGGGAAATCGAAACAGGAACTAGTCGAAATAGCTGAACTTCTTCGCGATTGGTATCTGAATTATCGACCGAATAGTTGGTCAAAACCGAACAAAAAGAATAAACCAAAAGTGGAATTAATTAAACAAATCTTATCCCTAACCTAAATAAACAGGTTGCTTCAAAAGCTTCAGCAAGTGGTTTTTCTTTTCTCAACGAGCGTATCACACAGGAAGCGGTGGATAAAGGGTTTATCAGGGCAGCTCATTCAGCATATTCTTATAAAGATAAAACCAGCTAAGTTCAATCCTTAGCTGGTTTTGTTTAAATGCAGGAGAGCTGCCCGACTGTATAAGCTTGGATCTTTAGTGCGGTAAAGATCCTTTAAGATGGTTTCCAAACGCGTAGTGTGATGAGGATCAAGAAATTCACTCAGACAATCGTTTCGTTCATATAGCTTTTGCTCCGCTAGATATAAAATTTTATTGCGGTCCTCTAAGACAGAACTGCTTTCTTCCCAAGCTTCATCCTTAATTAGCTGAAGTTCATAGCAATATTCCGGCTTCTGCTCAAGGAGGCCTTCCAGGAATTCCAATGCTTTATGTGCTTTTTTCTGCCGAAGCAACCAAAATAATAAAAAGATATAGGCTTTAATATGGTCATTGTTATCTTTGATATGTTCTTTCATTAAAGTTATTGCTAGTTCTCTATCCTGTTGTTTTTCAATATCGTTCTGTTTTTCTTTTGCATCATAATATATGGCTAGTGCTTTGAAGTATTTCAATCCCCATAGATTGGGGTAGGCCGCTTCTGCTTCCAATAATGATGATAGACGGGATTCGCGAACTTTACCAGCATCTTCGGCTATTGCTTGTTCAATGAGCAGACTGTAAGCTTTGATCATATTTTTCAGCTTCTTATCGGTTCGTTCTTCCCATTCATTAAATTTTTCTTTCATGGTTTCGTCGATTTTCTTTGCCAACTGTTTTGCTTGAACAAATTGATTATAAGTGAAAACGATCCCAGCTACTGTGGCCAATAAGGCAATGAGTGCCATTAAAAAGTTAAGATAACTAATCCAGTTAGCGACTAGATCTTGATCAATTGTAGTTTCTTTTCTATGTAGTATGGCGTATAACAAGGGGGCAGTAGTTAAAACAACTAAATATACTATCAGTAATGCTATTCCGAGTCTTTTTATACTTCGCATATCTGTCGCTCCTTTATCAATTAAGTCTATTTAATTGTACAAAAGAAAGGAGATTTACATGAGAATTATTTTATCGACTGTGGGTACCTCCCTGTTTGGCAAGGCGAAAGTAGATGGCAGCATTGTGTTGGCACTAAGAGGAGTACCAGTCTCACAAAAACATACGGTACAAGATTATTATCAAGCAGCATTTCAAAGCATCTTGAAATATTCAGAGCAAGATGACTTTGACCTGGTGCGGGATTGTGCCGAGACAAACTGTCTCAGTAGGTTGAATCTGTTAGACATAGACCACTTAATCTTTATTACTACGGACACGTTGGATGGATTAGTGACAGGCGAAGTTGTTGCTGAGATTTGCCATCGTGAATGGAAGTGCAAAACGGAAGTGGTACCTTGTCCAGGTTTGCAAGTGAAAGATGGTACCAAGCTTCGATTAGAGGGCCTAGCTCAGTTTGTTCGTATTGTAGATGGTTATATTAAGAAATATCAATCAGAGCAAAATGAGATTATCCTAAATGCTACGGGCGGTTATAAAGCAACACTGACTTATTTGACGCTAATTGGCCAATTGGAAGGACTGCCGGTATGTTATATTAATGATTATTACAATACACTCATTTATCTCCCTGCCGCACCATTAGGATATGATACGAAGCCATTGGAAACATTGCATAAACAGATCGGCGAAGCCCGTATGCTTGCCTTGTATGAAGGAGTTCCTCATAAAGAATTGGGTAAATGGGCTGATCAGACGGTTACAGAATTAAAACGGGCATACAAACAGATCTTGGTATGGGAAAAGGAGAAGGTGTATTTGTCCATTTTTGCTCAGATTGTTTATGATCGTGATGTTCGTAAACAAATTAGTCTGGATAGGCCGAAGTCCTTGTTGCATATCGATGATGAGATTTAATTTTTAGCGTACTTTGTGGTAGAAAAGATATATATGCGGATTATAAACTAAAAAAGCCCATGATGATGTGGGCTTTTTCTATTCCCATTTAAGATGACATCTTAAAGTCGCCTGTGGATTATTAACTTTCACATGGGCAAGAAGGGGATTGCCGATTTCATCCCCACTATGCCACAACACTGGATGTTGAATAGAATCCCTTTGTTACTTATTTTTAACATTTAGCCTATTCGTTCGTTTACTTATTATTAGTGAAATATTATATTGGAAAGAGAAACAATCATATACAAAATCATGAAATACTCTGCTTTGCTATTCTTCATTGTAGATCCATAAATAGATTTAATCCACAAATAATCAGATTTGTTGTAATTGGGTATGAGGTGGTGAGTGCTGGTTCAAAGCCCGTTCCAAATCAAATACACGAGCAACCATAAAGATAGGAGGGGATAAGATGGAACAAAAGCTGATTCGCTTAAAAGATCGATTGAGTGATCTGAGCCGGAGAAATCGTTCTCTGAGGCTACTTAGGTTACAAAGTAAATGGGTCTTCGATCTAACGGCGTTAGACCAAGAGAAGGCACGCTCAAAACAGATTTTAGATCAGGTGATAACAGGTAAAAAGAAAATGGTGCTTACTCACTCATCTTTAACTGAAAAACAGTTACAAACCGTAGCACATAGTTTAACCCATCTTAATCGCAATATGAAGGCAATTGAAGAAGAAACGGGATTGTATGATTTATACATAGGTTATCCTTTTTTATCGGGTAACTTGAGGGACGGTTCTTTTATTCAAGCCCCATTGTATTTATATCCGGTTCGTTTAGAACGAAAGGATCGAAGTAATTTACATTGGGAATTGCACGCTTTTCCAGATTCTGAGCCACAATTAAATCGCACACTCTTTTTAGGACTCAGACGTTTTCATCAAGCTACATTTGAAGAGAGTATGTTTGAAGATAGTGCGCAGTTGAAGATGGTTGATAAAGCGAACTTGTCCTCATGGGCAGAATGGTTAAGTCAGTTTAACATCCATGTAACCTGTGCTGAAGAAGGATTGAAACCACTTCAAACGTATCGCAGAGAAACCCTTCCTCAAGGTCAGCCACTCAAGCTTGAGCCTTATGCAATATTAGGCAGTTTCCCACAAGGTAATACGGCGTTGATCCGGGATTATGATGAATTGATTGCCTTATCGACAAAACAACAACCATTACCCTTTATACAAGAGCTCATTCATTCTAATGAAGATCATACCTACGATCCTATGCCAGATTCCCAACCGGAGGAGCTGATTGAGGTTCAAGAGATGCAACCAACAAAAGAAGAGGAACAATTCTTTATCTTGCCAACGGATTTTTCTCAAGAAACGATTCTTCATAGAGCGCGTACCACAAAAGGATTAGTGGTGCATGGTCCTCCGGGAACGGGTAAATCTCAAGTCATTGTAAACTTAATTACTGATGCGTTAGCCAATGGGAAAAAAGTGCTTGTCGTCTGTCAGAAGAGAGCCGCTCTGGATGTTGTATACCAACGGTTAGATAGTATCGATTTGACTTCCTATGTGGCCTTAATTCATGACGAAAAACAGGACCGGAGCGGATTATATCAAAAAATCAATAAGCTCATTCCCGAAACTGTTACTCACATTCAAGGAAAAGAATCCTCCTTGCGCCATTTGTGCAAGCGAATAGAAGAGCGTGAGCAGAAGCTAAATGCCATTTGTAAAGGGCTGCATGAACGGCAATCATGTGGGTTTAGTGCATATGAACTTTATGGGCGAGCTAAGAAACAAGATGATGTTGTGCAAACCATCATGGTCTCCGACTTAGCAAAAAGTGTGCATCGAGATGGGTTAGATGATATGCTCTCAACAATCTCGAGGTATGGTTCTTATCAGCAACGTTTTGGTAAAGAAGCGTACATCTTAAGAAGAAGGAAGTCCCTAGCTAATCTTGAGCTAAGAGATCAGACTCATCTGATTGAGCAATTGGAACTTGCGTTAGAAAAAGCAGATGCTGCAACCCGAAAACTGAACCAATTGGATCATGAGAAAATCACTCCTGCTTACCTATGGTTAAACAGTGATCGCTTAGCTAAAATTTACGATGATTTAGATCCGAAAGAAAAGAAGACTTTACAGAAGCTGCGGCTGTGGTGGTGGACCTCCTTTACAGGAAAAAGCGTGATTGAAGAATTATTAAATGGACAGAAGTTTAAAGGGATTTCTTCTGCAGAATGGCCCCACATTCAAGAAAGCTTGCGTTTAATGTATGAAATTGCTCAGATCACCCAATCTCTGAAACAACATATCCGCTTTTTAGAAGAGATTTTAGACGATGATTTTTTCAAACAGATACAGAAAGAACTGGCTGAAGGGAAAATTCCACAGCGTACGCTGTTACAGATCCGCGAAGCGATTTCACGTGACTTTGATGACCTCAAAGCCATGGATCGCTGTTATGCTGAGGCTACCCCCATTGTGCAAAAGCTCATCAACAGATTAAAAGAGAAGGAGTTGGGCCAGGAAGGGGAGCTTTCTGAGAAGTGGGTAGATACCGTCAAACAATCCTTTTATCTATTTTGGATTGATGAAATTGAACGGAAACATCCCTGTCTAAGTTACGTATCAACGGGTGAGTATCAGCAAATTCGGGAAGAATTCGGCAAACTTCTTCTTGAAAAAAAGAAGTTAGCCTTACATGTTCTTCAAGAACGCATGGTCACTAAGATTAACCAAACATTGCAAAGTCATGTAAAAGCCTTTCGAGAGCTACGGCATCAAACAGGAAAACAACGTCAGATTTGGCCTGTGCGTCGATTAGTCAAACATTTTGCTGAGAAAGGATTATTAGACCTCCTCCCTGTGTGGTTGGCTTCTCCTGAAACCGTTTCTGCTATGTTTCCTTTAAGACAGGGATTGTTTGATTTAGTTATCTTTGATGAGGCATCACAGTGTACGGTGGAAAGTGGATTGCCAGCTGTATATCGTGGAAAGCAAGTAGTCATCGCAGGGGATGAAAAGCAGTTGCAGCCATTCGAACAGTTTCGCGTCTCTTTGTATGATGAAGACGAAGATGAAATGGATTATGAAATGGAAGAGTCAAAAAGCTTGCTAAATCTAGCTAAACGGATATATCCTGTGCGGATGCTTCGGTATCATTACCGTTCCAAGTTTGAGGAATTGATCCATTTCTCCAATCATGCCTTTTATCATGGAGCGATGCAGGTTGTACCCAATGTATCTTCTCATCATTCAACGCCAGCCATTCGTTGGATTAAGGTAGATGGGCATTGGATTAACCAATGTAACGAGCAGGAAGCAAGGGCGGTTGTTGATCAGCTCAAACAGCAATTGGAAAAGCATCCTGATCAAACCGTGGGGATTATCACATTTAATGTGAAACAACAAGATAAGATTTTGCAGTTGATCGAGCATCGAACCAAGGAGGATCCCCACTTTTCCGCTTTATATGAAGAAGTGATGAAGAGGGAGTTGGATGAACGCATCTTTGTTAAAAACATCGAAAACGTACAAGGGGATGAGCGGGATGTTATCATCTTCTCTGTTGGCTATGCCCCTAATGAAGAAGGAAGAATTTATAACCGATTTGGTCTTCTCAATATACAGGGGGGAGAGAATCGATTAAATGTAGCAATTACAAGGGCGAAAGAGAAAATTCTTGTGGTTGCAAGTATTGACCCGCATGAACTAAATGTAGCTGGAACGAAACATGAAGGGCCTAAACTGTTCCGGCATTATCTGGAATACGCCAAGGCTGTTTCTGAAGGGAATAAAGAGCAAGTCCTGAGTATATTACATCGAATTAATCCCCAGTCAGAAACCAAAAAGCAGTATCATGATGACCAGTTTGACTCTCCGTTTGAAGTGGAAGTATGCGATTATTTACGAAGCATTGGCTATGAAGTTGATACACAGATTGGAGTCTCGGGATATCGGATAGATCTTGGAATTGTTCATCCAAAAGATCCAGGTCGCTATATCTTGGGAGTTGAATGTGATGGAGAGACTTATCATCGCTCGCCGCACGCAAAAGAGCGTGACTTATACCGACAAGAATTCCTAGAGTCAAGAGGATGGAACATTCAACGGATTTGGAGTCGAAATTGGTGGAGAAATCCGGGGATAGAAATAGAGAAGATCGATAGAAAGGTAAAAGAACTATTGGAGAAAGAGGAGCATAAAAAGAAGGTGACTTTGTCTTCAACCTAGGAAGTAACCATATATCCATGAGCAAGAACACTGAAAAAAGGATGAGATGATGTCCATCAAATTTGTCAAGGCAAGGGGTGAACACCCCTTGTTTTTTTACAGATGGATAGACACAATTTATAATGGTAGGCTTTATCATCGTATTAATCGCCGAGATAATTATGTTCCAGTAGGTCGTGTTACAATTTATATGAGCTGTAGTGGCATCGCCTATTGCCAAACAGATGGGTATCTGCGTGCTCACGATGGAACACTGAAATATAAGTGGGAGCAAAGCATTCGACAAAGATTGCCTCGTATTGATTGCCCTATATCTCTTTTGTAATTCATGTGGTTTTGACTCGTGAAAAAAAGGGTTGCATTTGTATTTCAGTCATGATATATTATTCCTTGTCGCCGCGATGCGGTGATAACAAAGAGAGACGCACCTTGAAAATTAGATATGGAATAAAGCAACGAGGTTAAGAAGGAGATCCTTCTTTGACCGTCGATGTTGCAAATCACCGAGGAGATACCGAGCGGCATAGTGATATGCCGGATAAACCTGGTAGGTTAAGCTACTAAGGGCACACGGTGGATG
>NZ_SMDD01000010.1 GCF_004343255.1 Laceyella sacchari
TTAGGCATGCCGCCAGCGTTCATCCTGAGCCAGGATCAAACTCTCCGTTAAAGGTTTCACACCAACGTGTGAAACTGAGGTTTGAGTCTATGCTCGAAGTTGATACTCCGCCGAGCAAAGCTCGCGGAGTTGTGAAACACTAAACACTAAAGTGTTAAGTGTTTCATCGAATTGACAGGTCACGTTGTCACTCTTTAGTTTTCAAGGAACACTTTTTTCATTTTGCACCGCTTTCGCGGCGACAGTTATTATCCTATCACGCTGATCTCCATTAGTCAACACTTTTATTTATGAAAATAAGAAAGCTGTGTGCATGCACACAGCTTTCTCTCCACCATTTCTTAAGCCCGCTTAGCCAAGCGGCTCAATCCCAAACCTGCCAGCAACAAACCAATGCCAGCAATCATGTGAACAGGATAAGCGGTTGCTGTTTTTGGCATTTTACCCCCGTTGCCTGGATGTTGGTTACCAGGATTGTTACCAGGGTTTCCAGGTTTGCCTGGATTATCACCAGGTTGACCTGGGTTATCTCCAGGTTGGCCAGGATTGTCACCAGGGGTTCCGGGATTATCTCCAGGATTGCCTGGGTTACCTGGATTATTGCCCGGCTTGTCTTTTCCGCAGTCTCCAAATTGCAAGTTTGTCACCAACGTTTTGCCCAATTTGGTACCTTCAGCCCGCAATTCCAATTTAGCAGTGTATTTTTTGGATTTCTCGGCATTAGGTACCTTGATGGAAAACCGCTTATTGTCTGTGGCATTGGCAATCTTCCCTGATGACACCAGCTTTCCTTCGGACAGGGAGCTGTCTGTAGCCGGCATCTCATAAATATGGTAGACCACATCATAATTTGTTCCTTTTGGCACATCACCGAGCTGATCCATAAACGGATTAACTTTTGCATCCATATACAAAGAGGTGCAATCATTATCAAACCGCAGCAC
Source organism: Laceyella sacchari (assembly GCF_004343255.1). Taxonomy (GTDB): domain Bacteria; phylum Bacillota; class Bacilli; order Thermoactinomycetales; family Thermoactinomycetaceae; genus Laceyella; species Laceyella sacchari. The sequence continues at coordinate 945 of NZ_SMDD01000010.1, forward strand.
AGTCAAAAAATTGGCACTCTTCAGCGCTTCTGCTTTCATCTCAAGAGTGGTACCCTCTTGGGAAGCACTTGAAATTCCTGGGAAAGAAAACGACAATGCAAACAACAACATACACATGATAATTGATTTTAAATAGTTTTTAATCATGTATGTATCCCTCCTTATGCTTAGACTTAATTCAACAGAAAATTAGTTATTCCTTCTACAAAAAACAAAAAAAGGGAAAATTTCAAAATCCACCATGCAACCCTCAAGTAACTAGTGCTTTCACGCACACTATGAACAGTTGTTAAAACAAAAAACAGCAGACATCATGTCTGCTGTTTTTTCAGCGTGCCCTGGAAGATTCGAACTCCCGACCTTTTGATCCGTAGTCAAACGCTCTATCCAGCTGAGCTAAGGGCACATATATATGAATTGTTAAGTTGGAGCGGAAGACGGGATTCGAACCCGCGACCCTCGCCTTGGCAAGGCGATGCTCTACCCCTGAGCCACTTCCGCACGTTGTGGGGCGACCGATGGGAATCGAACCCATGAATGCCGGAGCCACAATCCGGTGCGTTAACCACTTCGCCACGGCCGCCAAGAAATGGTGACCCGTAGGGGATTCGAACCCCTGCATGCTAGCGTGAAAGGCTAGTGTGTTAAACCGCTTCACCAACGGGCCATGTCTGGAGCTTCCTACCAGGCTCGAACTGGTGACCTCTTCCTTACCATGGAAGCGCTCTACCGACTGAGCTAAGGAAGCATGCTGGCTCCTCAGGTAGGACTCGAACCTACAACCTACCGGTTAACAGCCGGTTGCTCTGCCATTGAGCTACTGAGGAACATCTGGAGCGGGTGAAGGGAATCGAACCCTCGCATTCGGCTTGGAAGGCCGATGTTCTACCACTGAACTACACCCGCAAAAATTGGTGCGGTCGGCGAGACTCGAACTCGCACGATCAGGGATCACTACCCCCTCAAGATAGCGTGTCTGCCAATTCCACCACGACCGCACAAATATGGTGAGCCATGAAGGACTCGAACCTTCGACACCCTGATTAAAAGTCAGGTGCTCTACCAACTGAGCTAATGGCTCCTATTGGCTGGGGAAGTAGGATTCGAACCTACGCATCACGGAGTCAAAGTCCGTTGCCTTACCACTTGGCTATTCCCCAGTGTAAAATGATGGTGGAGGGAGTAGGATTCGAACCTACGAAGGCAAAGCCAGCGGATTTACAGTCCGCCCCATTTGGCCACTTTGGTATCCCTCCGTATTGGTGGAGCTAAGCGGATTCGAACCGCTGACCCCCTGCTTGCAAGGCAGGTGCTCTCCCAGCTGAGCTATAGCCCCATATTTGAAAAAAGCCATTCACAAGATATAACTTTAACATGACTTAATCAAAAACGCAATACCTTTATCGCCATTTTCCATTAATTTTTTACATAAAAATCACTTCCCTTCATCATATGGGAAGAGACAAACGCACGTGACTGCTTCGCATGCGTTTTTTCAAAATACCGTGCTGTTGTGCCCTGCTCACTATGAGCATATCGACGCGTGTCCATCGTCCTCAATCACTGGGATGGCTGGTGCGCATGAAGCATATCCTTGGCAAACAGATGATAACAGGCAAAGTGGACAATCGGTATCAACAGAATAGCGGACATGACCCACAACATTCCCTCCGCTCCTCCACGCTCAACCACAATAGCGCCAAACACTGGGCCAACCATTCGCCCCGCCGTCGCCGCAAAACTAACCATCCCCTGATAGCGCCCAGACTGGCGCGGAGGCGCCAGTTCCGCTGCCGCCGTCGGTACTGCTGCCCAAATCAAGATTTCACCCAAGGTCATCAGTGTCATCCACACAATCATCCACGCAAAAGGCAGATGAAATTGACTCAGCCCTAACAGCGCGAGCATAAACAGAATGACACCAGCTATCAATTGGCTACGCAGAGAGACCAACCATCGCTTGGTCACATATGTAATCAGCGGTTGGGCGCATAAAATCACTAAACCATTCACCGTCCACAACAAACTGTATAATGCAGTTGGGTAATCCAACGTGAGCATGAAAGTGGAAATGTTGGATTGCCACTGCACATAAGCCATCCAACAAAGCAAGTAGCCCACACATAAAACCAATAACGAAATCCATCGCCGCTTTCCGCTCCCAACCGCCAATCCGGCGGATGAAATTTCCTTTAAAGCTTTTGAATCTCGATCAGGGTAAGGAAACCGCTTCAACACGATCCACAAAAAAGCCAAATACAAAAGACCATTGGCCAAAAAGACATACATAAACGAAATTTGTGCAAGCATTCCGCCAATCGCCGCTCCGAGAGCCACACCTAAATTACTACTCACGTACAATAAGTTAAACGCCTTTCTCCCCCCTTCTGGCCACGCATCTCCCACCAAAGCATACATAATCGGAAAAACCACATTGATACAAACTCCACTTAGAGAAAGGATAAAAGCGAAGATCCCAATCGATTCGATCCGCGGTAGGATGAATACAAACACAGCCGTGCCGACCGCTCCGATGGGAATGATACGCCTCGCCCCATAGCGGTCATAAAGCATCCCACCCAACAAGCTACCAACCATACCTGCTCCTTGGTAAGCCATCAGCACCAACCCGGCGATCCGCATGGATCCCCCAATTGTTGCGTGGTATAAATTGTTATCAACGGCCATAGAAAAGACATGCCTGTCAAATAAACAAACATGCCAAAGCCAAGCACCCACACTTTGCGAGGATAACGCATTTCCCATTTTCTAGGCAAGAACATACAAACTCGGCCTTCTTTCTTTATTATTCCAAATTAGATTATACTAATAAAACAATGAATAACCAGACAAATTACCTTGGCGATTAAAATATTTTTAGGATAGCCAACAGGCCGGACATGCGATTTTAAAAAAGGTACCTCCTCCACTTTTCCAACTCATCGCAACCACTTTTAAAACCTCTGCTCGATCAGATCGCCCGGGTTCCTGCTTTCAAATACCCACAGGCTAGGGTATAATTTAACAAACAAAGAACATTATGAATTTTTAGAGGAGTGAATCAAGGATGCGTGGAGAGTTGATTTCGTGCCTGTTGGCCCTGCTTCTCCTTCTTTTTTCCGTCCCCTTGCAAGGGCGGGCACAAGAAAATTCGGATCCTTCGTTAAGCGCTTCCATTGAAGAAAAGCGGCAATTGCGTGCCGCATGGATCTCCACAGTACTAAACATTGATTGGCCTTCCAAAACCGGGCTCAGTAAGGATCAGCAACAAGCCGAGTTCATCACGCTATTGGACCGCCTACAGGCGATGGGCATCAATGCCGTCATTGTTCAAGTAAGGCCAACCGCCGACGCATTTTATCCGTCCACGCTTAACCCTTGGTCCAAGTATTTGACGGGAACTCAAGGCGTATCACCCGATTATGATCCCTTGGCGTTTATGGTACAAGCCGCCCACAAACGCAACATGGAATTCCATGCTTGGTTCAACCCCTATCGCGTCAGCATGGATACCCAATTGAACGCCTTGGTGCCAAACCATCCCGCACGGCAAAACCCCGATTGGGTGGTCAGCTACGGCGGCAAGCTGTGGTATGATCCGGGGATTCCCCAAGTACGGTCGCATATCGTGGACACCATCAAAGAAGTGGTGCGCAACTATGACATCGACGCCGTCCATTTTGACGATTACTTTTACCCTTATCCTGATGGCACTGACTTTCCCGATGAGCAAACTTACTTGACTTACGGCAAAGCCTCCTTTCCCAACAAAGCGGATTGGCGGCGGGACAATGTCAACCGCTTGGTTAAAGAAGTAAATGCGCAGATCAAACAGCTCAAGCCCCATGTGAAGTTTGGCATCAGCCCATTTGGCATCTGGCGGAACAAATCGACAGACCCCAGCGGATCAGACACCTCCGGTTTTCAGGCTTACGATTCTCTGTACGCCGATGCTCGCACATGGATCCGCCAAGGCTGGATCGATTACATCGCTCCCCAAATATACTGGAACATCGGTTTTCCAGCCGCCGCTTATGAAAAGCTCGTTCCCTGGTGGGCCAATGAAGTGAAAGGTAGAGCAACGCATTTGTATATCGGTCATGCCGTGTACAAAGCAGGGAGCGGCGCGGACTGGGACAAGCCCGAAGAAATTCCTAACCAACTGCAATTAAATCGGCAATACCCGGAAGTAAAAGGCAGCATCTTTTTCAGCACCAAAGATCTGTTGAAAAACCCATTGGGCTTGGCCGACCGCTTGCGCACAGATCTCTACCGCTATCCCTCTCTCATTCCGGTCATGCCTTGGCTAGGTGGACAGACACCTGCCGCGCCTTCGCTCCTCTCCGCCACGCGCCGATATGGTGGCGTCACCCTACAGTTCACCAATCGTGCCAGTGAGGCAAGTTATTTTGTCATTTACCGCTTTGATGAGGGGGAATCCATCACCATAAACCAGCCCCGCAACATCGTCGGTATCATCCGCAAAACGGTTTCAAACACACAACAAATCTTCTTTGACGACACGGCACAACCGACAAAGCCCTACACCTATGTCGTAACGGCAGTCAGCCGGCTCCATCAGGAAAGTGGAGCTAGCAACCCGATTCAGCTACCCTCGACGACAGCAAGATGATGGTTTCCACCATCAACCAGTTCGGAAGTGAAAAAAATGAATGACATAGAGGAGGATGGATGACATGCCCAGATGGCTGCTCTTTTTCTTGCGGGCGATGACTGTCAATCGGGATGCGCAATTTTACAAAGATCTGCATACACTGGAAACCATCAAGAAAAAAAAGAGAAAACGAAATCATTTGCGGCGGGTGAAATAACCCGCCTTTTCAATTTAGAAGCGTACCTTTTTTGCCATTTCCGTTCATTTACCACCGCTGTTGGCCCGAGTGCCAACCAATACAAACCGCTTGCTGATACCTCCACTCTGAACTACTAAAACTACCTTCCCTGGCCGTTTGAAACGAAGCAAATGGGTGACAGGATCAAACACGGCGATGCTGGAACCCTTCGCTTGATCCAAACGCGTGACGGTCAAACCATTCTCTCCTCGATACCGCACAGTCGCCGGATAGGAGAGCGGAAAGCTCCAACCACCTGTTTGCAAACCTGACACTTTCACCTCAGCCGTTTCATTCACAGAAAACTCCGTCCGCTCCAACGCGATATCCTCAAGGATCGGTCGCACATCAGCCACCAGCCACGGTCGCTTGTCAACGTTCCCTTTTTTCTCCCCGTTAATGCTGAATACACCATACCCGTAAAATCCACCCCGATCCGGAGAACCATACACTCGCTTACCGACGGGTCCCACCACCGCATAGGCAACCCCGTCACGTTGCGTCCAGTGATGGACATGCGCATGTGCCGCAATCATGATGACCGGCTTGCCACTTCGTTCGGAAAAGTCGGTCAGCTTCTTCTGCAACAATCCCGCCTCCCTTGCATCGGATATTTGTGATGTCTTGGACGGGTTGGGATCGTTGAGAGGATGATGCGCCAAAAAAACGAGTTGCCGCACTTTTCGATCTCGCTTTCCTTGTTCCAGCCAAGCATCCAACTGGCGCCACTGAGCATCATCGCTCACCCGCCAACCACCCAGCGCAGTATTGCTCAAAATAAAGCGCACGCCTTTGTGGTCAAAATGATGCAACGCTGCCTTCGAGCCAAAAACCTGTACAAAAAGATCCAGATTGCCCGTGCCATACGTTTCGTGATTGCCAGGTATCACATAATACGGTTTATCCAGGTTTTGCTCGATCAATGTCTTGACAAAGGTAACATTTTCAAGGGAAGCATCATCCACCAAATCCCCGTTAAAGATGACAAAATCAACGTCCTCACGCGAAAGATCTCGCAACACCTGCACCGTGTGTTTTACCTCTTTGCTGTCAGGATCCGCGCTTACTATATGCAAGTCGTTCAACACAGCGAACCGCCAACCGGATTGTGGCATGGTTTCTTGTTGCAATACCATGGGATGCGGTTGCACCGGTTCATCAGGAAGATGCAAGGGTGCAGACACATACACGATCACGTCGTCCAACAAGATGTCCCCTTTGTCCTGCTTTTTGGCATCCGGTTCAACCAAATAAATCTGATTTAATTGAATCGGATATTGCACCCCTGCTGGCACATCTGTTTCTACATATCTCCAGCCATGCCAATTTACCTCCGCCGCCAAATCCAATGTATGGTATACTCCCGCTGCATCCTTGATCCGCGTTCGTAGCCAATGCCCGTTGCCTCCATCTCCACGCACATGGACACCGATTTTTTTCACTTCCCCCGGTAGTGGCATCAGCCCCGTTGGCGGCAAGGCGTACACAGCCCGCGTCTTGGTGGACTTGGTAAAATCATAAGTCAATTTTAGCGCTTTGCTTTTTCGCTCTGCGTCATCCACATACTGCAACTCACCCGTTGTTTCAGCAGGCGCTTTGGCAAAAGTCCATGGTCTCGAGGCATCTTCAAATGTTTCTATGCGTTGTTGTTCCCAACCGATGGAAACTCCGGCAACCGCCTGCAAATTGCCAACCCGAGCCGTAATGCGCGTCACCCCTTGCTCCACTTGCGGCACTACCGTCAAACTGCCGTCGGCATTGGCTTTCACATCGATGATTTGTCGGTCATAGCTCAATTGGACATCCTCTGGCTCCACATAAGTCTGATAGCCAGACGCATCTTTTCCTGTCACCAAAAAAGTTGCTGTTTTTCCTTTTTCTAAACCCATCAACCGGGGTTCAATTGCCAGGGAGACCGGTTTACCCAATACATGCACTTCTGCCGTCGACTCCACCCCCCTGCTCCGTACGGAAATTCGACCTTTGCCAGGATGTGCAGCCCGTAGCACTGCCCCGTCAAAACGGCCGAGCGCAGATGGCAAAGCCCTCCAATGCATCCGAATCTGATCCGTTTGAAGAGGAGCATAAGCAGTATCATACGCCATGGCATGAAATTTGCGGGTTAATCCAGAAAATACACGCAAAGACCCCGATTCAATCTTAAATCCACCCAACTGGCCCGTTCGTTTGTCGTTCCATACGCCTATTCCGTTAGGAACAGGGCGTTCGTGTCCATCGGAAGGTGTATTGACAACTTTCAATCCAGTCTGTCCCTGCATGCGCGCAACCAGAGTGGAGGAGCCTCCGCCATCCAAGTTTAAGGCCGTCCAAGCCCCTTTTTCTTTCATCCATTGGGCCAATTCCAACAACGTCATCCCTCTGCTACGAGACGATCTTCCATCAATGGTTGCCAATATCATCTTCTTGCCGTCTTTGGTAAAGCCGACTGCAGTGCGGGGATGGACTGCGCCATGATCCTTAGTCACCACCTTCCCCTGGTCCACCAGTAATGCACCGCCTCCGATCGCAAAAGCCAGTTTCCTAAAGTCCGGTCTGGTCTCAACACGAACTTCAACCGCGCTCCCCACCGGTAACGCTTTGAGAAACGCCGCACTGGCCCCTTTGCCACTCAATATGAATTGGCCTTCATGCAATGCTTCATTGTGCACCTCGCCGGCATAAGTCATTTTCACTTTCCCGTCTTCCACCAACACTTCAAAAAAATCGGGGCTGACCAGATGCGTACGCTTCGCCGTACCCCAGTCCGGGGTGTACATCGCCAAATGATCAGCCGGCAACTGGGGAGCATTAATAACATGCAACGTCGTCGTCTCCCCATTGGCCATCACTTTGCCCTGCAATACGAGGGGGCTGATTTGACCGATCCGGTCTTGTGAGACGCTCGCTGCCAAGCGGTCCTCGCCACTTTTTCGCAATTCCCCCGACCGAACTTCCGCCCCCAATGCCGCTTGCGTATTGCCAATATCAAAAAAATCCCCGTTCACTCCTGCAATCGCGCCCGTTGCTTTCATTTGCTGGCTGAGCGGCATACTTTGCGCCACATGGGGAGGCGTCAACAAATTCGTTTTCACACTAGGTTCGGCCAAGTCCACCGTCAGCGATGCCCCTTCCAGCCAACCATTGGTGTCAAACCTAGTAAACTGCATCAGGGAAATTCCTTGCGCAATCTGCTCTTCTTCCGTTTCCTCATGAATCAATTGGGGCAATTCCGGCTCACTTTGCTGAGACGGTTCCGGCGGTTTTGCCGTTAAGACTTCAGCCGAATCGTGAATGGCAGGCGGCTGTGCGGCAAGGGGTTCAGCCGCTCCCGTCCAAACAGGACTAATCACCAACACCAGCAGGCACAGCACCATAAAGCGCTTTTTAAACGCGTTCATCAGGCACCTCCGTTACATTGCGGTTCAAGCATAATCAAACAAGCCCCCATAATGATTATAATATTTAGACAACTCATTTTCTCGCTTTCTCTGCACAAAAAACGGTTGCATCCGACATGCAACCGTACATTTCAATCTAACGGAAAGCACTAAGCCTTCTCTCTTTTGGCTGTACCTTCGGGGAAAGTGAAGGCGATACTACCGTTCTCCAATCGCAACCGGGCGTCAAACCGTTTGCCTTTCTTTGAGACAAAGCCCTTGAGTATGCCTGATTCTTTTCCACTTAACAGTTTTTTCACAACCGCCGAACTCAGCTTTTTTCCCAACAACGTTTTGGGAAGGGTGAATTTGCATCCAGTTTGATAACCCTGACAACCATAAAACTTTTTCCGGTCAACCACCGCTTGCCCGCATAACGGACATGACCCCACGGACTCCTGCGCAGACCTCTTCCGTCCACTTGTTTTCGTTTTTTCCTGGATCGCCGCAGCTACTTCCCATCCTTCAGCGCGTTTGATTGCATCAGCAACCAAATGTTTAGCCAACTCTTTTGATTTTTCGATGAATGGAGCAGCCGCTTTTTCCCCACGGCCAATCGCATGCAAATACTGTTCCCACTTTGCAGTCAAATCCGCTTTCCCCAAAATCGTGTCCGCAACGGCCGCAACCAAGGCTTTTCCTTTCTCTGTAGTGGACACCACATTTTTCTGCACTTTGATATACTTGCGATCTTTGAGAGTTTGGATAATGCCAGAGCGAGTTGCTTCCGTTCCCAATCCAAGCCCTTTCATCGACGATAGCTGCTCATCCTCGATGTGTTTTCCAGCCGTTTTCATCAATGTAATCAATTGGCCTTCAGTATAAGGCTTAGGTGGTTGTGTCATTCCTTCTTTTAACGCCACTTCCGGCTCGACTATCTGACCCTCCCGCAAAGTAGGAAGCGGTTGATTCCCCTCATCTCCCTGCTCTTGCTCATGTTGAAATACCGCTTTCCATCCGATCTTCACCACTTTTTTGCCGACCGTTTTGAAGGCATGCTTGTTAATCATGGTCAATACTGTCGTCTGCAAAAATTCATGATCAGGATAATGGACGGCAATCAAACTCCGCGCCAACTCATCATAAATTTTCCGCTCATCTGGTGTCAACTTGGTGAGGGTGGGAACTTGCTCCGTCGGTATAATCGCATGATGATCTGACACCTTTTTCGGATCGACCACTCGCTTGTTTCGGCTGACGTCTCGCAAGTCGTCCGCGATATTGTAATGGGAGGTGAGCAAACGTAAGATCTTCGGAAATGCCTTGGCCTCGGCAGCAGTCACATGCTGGCTATCTGTTCGGGGATAAGAAACATACCCTTTTTCATACAAGGATTGGACCAATTGCAACACTTTGGACGGCGCCAACTTATACATGCGGTTCATTTTAGCTTGAAGGGTGCTTAAGCTATGCAACAAAGGCGGGCTTATTTTTTTCAGCTTGGTTTCGATTTTTCCCACTACGCCAGGCTTGTCCCTCATTTGTTCCAGCAAACGCTCTGCCTGTTTTTTATCAAAAAAACGCACTTCTAATTTTCCTTTGTACTTCTCTCCATCCGCATCAAAAACGGCGACAATCTCCCAAAAAGGCTCCTGCTTGAAGCGCTCTATCTCCTCTTCACGCCGGCGGATCAGGCATAATAAGGGAGTTTGCACCCTGCCCGTTGAAAAAACCTCTCTGATTCCTTTTTGTTGCATCAATAATGTATACACCCGACTCGTATTGATGCCCACCAACCAATCGCTGTATGATCGAGCCAACGCTTCTTCAAAATAAGGCTTTGTTTCGCTGTCAGAACGGAGCCGGCCAAATGCCTCTTTAATTGCTTGCTCCGTCAACGAACTACACCACCAGCGTTTGATTTTTTTTCGGGAAGCCCCAGCCATTTGGATGATGATCCGGGCGATATATTCGCCTTCACGGGCTGGGTCCGTTGCGATGATAATTGTGTCTGCTTGGTTCAACACGTCTTTCACCAATTTGAAGTGCCCCGCCTTTTGTTTGATCACTTGGTGCTTGAATTGGTCGGGAATGATGGGAAGGGTGTCTAATCGCCATTTTTTCCAGGCTGGGTCATACTTTTCCGGCTCAGCTAATTCGCAAAGATGCCCAATCGCCCACACAATTATCGCTCCACGCGGAAATTCAGGACATGGTGCAATGGTTATTCGTGTCTTTTCCTTTTTATGCGCAAACGGAGAAGCCAATTTCCGCGCTTGATCCGGTTTTTCTGCTAGAATCGCATCCATGTTTCATATCCTTTCCGTTCCGGTTTCGAACACTATTCACTATACCACAGGAAAAAAACTGGAGTGTACAAAACCGTTCAGGAGTGTGCACCATAGATTTGTCAACACATTGAATCCAAACCGATTTTTCGTCTGTGTTTTGTATCCGATTTAGATTTTCCTATCTTCATCCTATAAAATATAAAAAAGACACCTTTCATCAATGAAAGGTGTCTTTTTTGCTTTTGGTTGCGGGGACAGGATTTGAACCTGCGACCTTCGGGTTATGAGCCCGACGAGCTACCAGACTGCTCCACCCCGCGCCGTTCCCATCAAAAGATGGGATATGCCTGGCAACGACCTACTCTCCCAGGGCTTAAGCCCAAGTACCATCGGCGCTGGAGGGCTTAACTTCCGTGTTCGGTATGGGAACGGGTGGATCC
>NZ_SMDD01000011.1 GCF_004343255.1 Laceyella sacchari
GCTCGCGGAGTTGTGAAACACTAAACACTAAAGTGTTAAGTGTTTCATCGAATTGACAGGTCACGTTGTCACTCTTTAGTTTTCAAGGAACACTTCATATCATTTTGCACCGCTCATCGCGGCGACAAATACGATCTTACTAAATGATTGCATTTAAGTCAACACATAAACCCTTATTTCATCTATTCAGATTATTTCACTTCTTTATCCTGCGGGAATGAGGAGGAGGCGGGCAACAATATGAATAAGATTGACTGTGCCCGCTTTTACTACCCTCAAATTTTCATAACTCCCCCGGTGCTGGCGGAGGTAACCAGTTTGGAATAACGAGCAAGATACCCCGTTTTCACCTTTGGCTCAAAACCGGACCACTTGGCTCGTCTTCGTTCAAGCTCTTCTGGCGACAACTGCACTTCCAATTTCTTTTGCTCGATGTCAATCACTACAATATCTCCGTCTTCAATGAAGGCAATGGGGCCTCCTTCCGCAGCTTCAGGGGAAACATGGCCAACGCAAATCCCTCGAGTTGCCCCCGAAAAGCGCCCATCTGTCACCAAGGCCACTTTCGTTCCCAAGCCCATCCCCACAATTTGAGATGTTGGCGCCAACATTTCGGGCATGCCCGGCCCTCCTTTGGGACCTTCATATCGGATGACGACAACATGTCCCGCTTGCACTTTTCCTGAAGCAATACCTTGCAAAGCTTCATCTTGGGAATCAAAAACAATGGCCGGCCCTTCGTGGCGGGTGATGCCGTTTTGAACGGCGCCTGATTTGATCACAGCGCCATCGGGAGCCAAGTTGCCAAACAGGATCGACAAACCACCTGTGTGCGAGTAGGCATCCGGCAATGGCCGAATAACATCTTGATCCAAGATATCCGCTCCCAAGATATTCTCTCCCAAGGTTTTGCCCGTGACAGTGATCTGATCCAAGTGCAAGGCTCCCTCTTTTTTACTAAGCTCGTTCAAAATGGCGGAGACGCCGCCTGCCCGATGCACGTCTTCAATGTGATAGTCGGAAGCGGGGCTGACTTTGCACAAATGCGGCACTTTTTGGGCCAACTGGTTGATCCGCTCCAATGAATAGTCTAATCCCGCCTCATGAGCAATAGCCAACGTATGCAACACTGTATTGGAAGATCCTCCCATGGCCATGTCCAAAGCAAACGCGTTGTCAATGGCCTTCTCGGTCACAATGTCACGCGGCTTCAAATCCAACTCGATCAATCGCAAAAGTTGTTTCGCCGCTTGCTTGACCAGCTCTTTTCTCTCTTCGCTCACAGCCAGGATGGTTCCATTGCCCGGGAGAGCCAAACCGATTGCCTCCAGCAGGCAGTTCATAGAATTGGCGGTGAACATCCCTGAACAAGAGCCGCATGTTGGACAGCCATACCGTTCCAATTCCTCCAGGTTGGCTTGGTTAATCTTGCCCGCTTGGTAAGCGCCGACACCTTCAAACACGGAAGCCAAAGAAATGGAGCGACCGTCACTTGTTTTCCCCGCTTTCATGGGACCGCCGGACACGATGATGGTGGGAATATTTACTCGCAAAGCCGCCATCATCATGCCCGGAGTGATTTTGTCACAGTTGGGAATGCAGATCAAACCGTCAAACGCATGGGCTGACACCACCGTTTCTATGGAATCAGCGATAATCTCTCGACTGGGAAGGGAATAGCGCATGCCGATGTGTCCCATGGCAATCCCATCATCCACCCCGATCGTGTTAAATTCAAACGGTACGCCGCCCGCTTCACGCACCGCTTCTTTCACCAATTCGCCAAACGCTTGCAGATGAACGTGTCCGGGAATAATGTCAATATATGAATTGGCGATGGCGATGAACGGTTTATCCCAATCGGACTCATCCCGAATTTGTCCAGTCGCCCGCAACAAGCTACGATGCGGAGCGCGGTCAAACCCTCGTTTGATCGTGTCGCTTCTCATTTTTCTCACACGGCATCCCTCCTGGTCAGTCAAATCAACAGATGAAATAAGTTCGGATCCTTATTGATTTCCATGTAATCCACCTGATTTTGTTCCATTCGTTCAATCAACAGTGGATATTCATCCCTCTCCTTCAACTCAATTCCCACCAGAGCGGGGCCGCTATCACGGTTATTTTTCTTGATATATTCAAATCGGGTGATGTCCGCCTGCTCCGTCAAAGTCCCATTGATGAATTCCCGCAAAGCGCCGGCTCGTTGCGGGAAGTTAATGATGAAATAATGCTTCAATCCTTCATAAATCAACGATCTTTCCTTAATCTCAGACATACGGTCAATATCGTTGTTCCCGCCGCTGATCACACAGACCACGTTTTTGCCCTTGAGCTCGTTCCGATAAAAATCGAGGGCAGCCAAGGCCAACGCTCCTGCAGGTTCTACAACTATCGCATTCTCATTGTACAATTGCAGGATGGTAGAACAAACTTTCCCTTCTGGCACCAGTACCACGTCGTCCAGCACTTGTTTGCAAATCTCCAGTGTCAGCGTGCCCACTTGCTGCACTGCCGCACCATCAACAAATTTATCCAGTTCGCGCAACATGACTCTTTCGTTTTGGCACAATGACGCATGCATCGCCGGGGCGCCGGCGGGCTCCACACCAATGATTTTGGTCATAGGACTGACCTTTTTTAGGTAGGTGCCCAAACCGGCAGCTAATCCTCCTCCGCCAATGCCGACAAACAAGTAATCAATGGAACCGGGAAACTGTTCAATGATCTCTAATCCCACAGTTCCTTGCCCAGCGATCACATCCGGGTCATCAAAAGGATGCACAAACAGCTTTCGTTCTCGCTCACACACTCGCATCGCCTCAGCGAACGAAGCGTCAAACGTATCTCCTGTCAAGACGATCTCCACATATGGACCGCCAAAACGCGCAACCTGGTTCACCTTTTGATTAGGCGTAGTGGTAGGCATGAATATTTTTCCTTGCACCTGCAACATGCGACAAGAGTAGGCAACCCCCTGCGCATGATTGCCAGCGCTCGCGCATACGACCCCGCGATCCAATTCATCTCTTGAACGGCGGCTTAAAAAGTGATAAGCCCCTCTGAGTTTAAAAGAACGAACAACCTGTAAGTCTTCACGTTTGAGATAAAGCTGACATTGATGCCGATCGGATAATAGCGCGTCATACTCCAGTGGCGTTTGTCTTATGACGTCCTTGAGCGCGCTCCGGGCACTCACCACATCGCCCGGGCCGACGGCCTCTTTTACATTGATCATCTCCTCACCGACCTCCGCATCCAGCCCTCTGCTTCGCTTATTTCTGCATCCAACTCATCATTTGACGCAATTTGGCCCCCACTTCTTCAATCGGATGATTGGCCTCTTGCTGCTTGATCGCGTTGTAAGAAGGACGCCCTGCCTGATTTTCGAGAATCCATTTTTTCGCGAATTCCCCTTGTTGAATTTCACGCAACACTTGGCGCATCTCCTCTTTGGTCGCATCAGTGACAATGCGGTTCCCGGTCATGTAATCCCCAAATTCGGCTGTGTCGGAGATGGAATAGCGCATCCGGGAAAGACCTCCTTCGTACATCAAATCTACGATCAGTTTCAATTCGTGCAGACATTCAAAGTAGGCAATCTCAGGACTGTATCCGGCCTCCACCAACGTTTCAAATCCTGCTTTGACCAAGGCTGTCATGCCTCCGCACAAAACAGCTTGCTCACCGAACAGATCTGTTTCCGTCTCTTCGCGGAAAGTTGTTTCAAATACCCCCGCTTTGGTACAGCCCAATCCTTTGGCATAAGCAAGTGCAACCTGTTTGGCTTGGCCCGTCGCATCCTGATAAACCGCCAGCAACCCCGGCACACCACCGCCTTGTTTAAATACGCGACGCACCAAGTGACCAGGACTCTTGGGTGCCACCATGGCCACGTCCACATCTTCAGGAGGAACGATTTGGCCGAAGTGAACATTAAACCCGTGTGAAAACAGCAGCATGTTGCCGGCAGTCAATCCAGGCGCCACCTCTTCCTTGTACACCTTGGCTTGGTATTCATCAGGCAACAAAAGTTGGATCACATCGGCGCGGGCGCTCGCTTCTCTAACCGTCAGCACCTCAAAACCGTCAGCCTCTGCTTGTTTCCATGATTTGCCGGGTCTCAACCCAATCACCACGTTTACGCCGGAATCCCGCAAGTTTTGCGCTTGAGCATGCCCTTGAGACCCATAGCCGATCACCGCCACCGTCTTGTTTGCCAAAACGCTTAAATCCGCATGATTGTCATAATACATATGCATGTTATCCGTCTCCCTTTTTCGATATTTGTGTGAATGTGAGATTTAATGGCTTTCGCCAGACAATTTCTGAACAGCGATGACATCAATTTGCTTGCTTAACTGCCTTATCATCTGCTCCAATTTGAAAGTGTCACAATCCATGGTGATCGTCATGGTAGAAAAGTCGGATCGCTCCTCTTTCTCCACCAGCAGGTGTTCTATGTCGATGCCCCTGCGCACATACATCCCCACAACTCTCGCCAATGCGCTAGACTTGGGATTCACCCTCAGCTTGATTGTCTGCTTCATCCTTCCCACCTTCCCAAAATCATCTCATTATTGCCTTTGCCCGGAGGTACCATCGGAAACACACTTTCCTCTTCTTCTACTTGGAAGTCAACCACGATCGGACCAGGATAACGCAACGCTTCGTCAATGGCGCGTTCCGCTTCTTCCTTGGTGGTGGCGCGTATCCCTCTCACATGGAACGCTTCCGCCACTTTCACAAAATCGGGCGAACTAAGCCGCGATTCTGAATAACGTCCATCGTAGAATATCTCCTGCCATTGCCGCACCATCCCCAAGAAATGATTGTTGATGACAAAAATCTTCACGGGGATGTTCATTTCCGCGATCGTTTGCAGTTCCTGTATATTCATTTGGAATGAAGCGTCCCCGGCGATGCAAACGACGGTCGCATCCGGTTTGGCTAACTGCGCCCCCATGGCCGCCGGAAAGCCAAATCCCATCGTCCCCAAACCACCTGATGTGATAAAACTGCGCGGTTGGCATACCCGGTAAAAATGCGCCGCCCACATCTGGTGTTGCCCTACTTCAGTCGTGACGATCGCTTTGCCCTCCGTCACCTTACTCAAATAATCGATAACAAATTGTGGTTTCAACTCCCCATCCGGACGTTGCTCATAGGTTAAAGGAAACGCTTGTGCCCTGTTTGTTGTTTGGTTAACCCACGCATCGCTGTCTGGTCGGGGGGCTTGATCCAACAGTCGCAGTAACGCCTTTCGCACATCACATACCAACGGATAATCAATTGCTACATTTTTGCCGATCTCCGCGGGGTCGATGTCGATGTGCACCTTCTTTGAATGGGGAGAGAATCGTTCCAACTTGCCTGTGACTCGATCATCAAAGCGCACACCACAGGCGATCAACAAGTCACATTCATAAGCAGCCATGTTGGCGGCATAGGTTCCATGCATGCCCAGCATTCCCAAAAACAACGGATCATCTGGTTCAAACGCCCCCAAGCCCATCAGCGTCGTGACAACGGGAATGTTGGCCTGTTTGGCAAAATTCCTCAACTCCCTTGACGCTTCAGCGTGAATGATGCCACCACCGATATATAAAAGGGGGCGCCGAGCTTGGGCAATCGCAGTGGCGATCTTGGCAATTTGCTCTGGATCGGGTTCTTCCGCGACACGATAGCCGGGCAAAGAGATTCGGTCTGGATACTGACATTCAGCCTCCGCATTAGACACATCTTTCGGTATGTCAATCAAAACGGGCCCGGGTCGACCTGAACCAGCTACATGGTAAGCCTCTTGGATAATCTTTGGAATCTCGGCTGGATCATGCACTTGGTAACTGTATTTGGTTACAGGCAACGTGATTCCCAGCACATCCGCTTCTTGAAAAGCATCTGTTCCCAACATAGATGTGGCCACCTGACCCGTAATGATGACAAGAGGGACAGAATCCATAAAAGCGTCAGCAATGCCGGTTACCAAGTTGGTTGCACCTGGCCCCGAGGTGACCATCACCGTTCCCACCTTCCCCGTTGCGCGGGCATATCCTTCGGCAGCATGGATGGCTGCCTGTTCATGTCGCGTCGACACATGACGGATTCCACTGTTGTAAAGCGCGTCATAAATCGGCAATATCGCACCACCAGGATATCCAAAAATCGTGTCGACACCTAAGCGTTTCAAACACTGGACAACCATCCTGGCACCGGATATTTTTTCAATCTTCTGACTAACTCCAGTGTTCATCCTGTTTCACAACCTTTCCTCACAATGGTTTACCCAACATTCGCTTCTCAACAAGAAACGCCTACAAGCTGATTTGTTTATTGAAGGCATGGTCGGGAGGTCTCCTAAGCGATTGCCATCCCATGAGTCAGTACAAAAAAGCCCCAGCGATCAAACAAACGTTTCTCTTCCTTTCAAACGTTTGATTTGACGCTGAGGCGAGAAACACTCGCGGTACCACTCAGCTTCTCTACTTTTCTCACGAAAAGCAGACTCACCAAGTCCTTTGCAGGACCTTAGTTTGCTAACGGAAACCAGCCGTTGCCTTCTACTTGAGAATGCTTCCTCTTTGAAAGGCAAAACTCAGAGGTGATGCATGAAATGGGATGACGCCCATCTTCTCAGCCATGAGATGGTTCTCTGTACCGTCAGCGCCCACTTCCGCTTGTCCTCTTCACCGTAGTTAAGTGATAAAGTTGTGTTGTTATTTTCTAAAAATTCAATCTTAAAACACTTAACCGTCTTCTTGCCTGTCATCCGGTTGAAGCCACCGGTAAACCATTTTGTAAGGGTGTGAGTTTGTGAGAATGTGAAATGATTGCTTTGTCAAGTTATTAAAAACGATTATAGTAACCTCTATTCATCTTGTCAACAACTATTGTAGTTATATAATGAATAAAATAAATAATCCTATTGTTTAAAATAAGTTTACGTTCATTCTCTTGCATAAGTCGGCTACTTCATTTTTAATTTGCTTAAGGATTCGAACTCTTGCTAAAAACAAAGTGTTAATAGGTATGATCTCTGTTGTTATCAGTAGTATATCAGAATCGCCTGTAAATGCAACCGAGTAAATGAATTTTCTTTAATTTGTTTTGCAAAAAGAGTGCTGTACCCCCTCACTCTGCCCTTATTCAACAAAAACCCCCACTTCAGAATGAAGTGGGGGTTGGTGGCCTGGCAACGACCTACTCTCCCAGGGCTTAGACCCAAGTACCATCGGCGCTGGAGGGCTTAACTTCCGTGTTCGGTATGGGAACGGGTGGATCCCCTCCGCCATCATCACCAGACGTTATGTTGTTG
>NZ_SMDD01000012.1 GCF_004343255.1 Laceyella sacchari
TATCCCTACCGGAAGGTGGGGATGGATCACCTCCTTTCTAAGGAGCTCTTTCTAGAGCAAACAAACGGAATCCCCGACGAGCAAAGCTCGCGGGATGTGAAGGACTAAGTGCGAAATGCACTAAGCCCTTTAACGCAGGTCACGTGACACTCACTCTTTAGTTTTCAGGGAATAATGATGAAAAGCCGCAATCGGTTAACCGATTGCGGCTTTTTTGTGTACTGTTCTAACTCTGTCTTTGGATTGGAAATCCTTTCTTGAACCGTGGATCATTGGAGCTGATCATAGAATCATCTGTGCGTATTTATTTGCATTGGCGGGCATGGTACGCGGCGGAAGAAGTGTCTTTGTAGTGTGCGTGAACGGAAAGACGAAGGAGCTTTTACGTGCTCTTGTGTCAAAGCGGGTTAGTCACATTGGTTTATCCAAGTGGTATGAAAAGATTTCATTTACAACAAGATAGTGATAGCGAGCTTGTTTTATTTTTATAAAGGAGTATTGAATATCAATCGGATGACTTCAGATTCAGAAAAGAAAATCATGTTTTCCGATGTATTTAAGAAGGGAATAAACTACGCTAAGATTGGAGGGGTGAAAAGATTGCTGAAACAAATCGAAGTGAAAAATTTAACGAAGATTTACGGTAGAGCCAGCAAAAAGGCACTCAAAATGTTATTTCAAGGAAAGGACAAGCATGAGATTCTCAAAGAGACTGGTGCAACCGTCGGCGTGAACCGCGCCAGTTTTGCGATCAACAGTGGAGAAATTTTTGTCATCATGGGCTTGTCAGGTAGTGGAAAGTCGACGCTCTTGCGTATGCTCAATCGTTTAATCGAACCGACAGCGGGTCAAGTCTTGTTGGATGGCGAAGATTTGGTTGAAATGCCAGCCGATAAATTGCGCGAAATCCGTCGTAAACGCATCGGGATGGTGTTTCAGAAGTTCGCCCTATTTCCACATCGCACTGTGATTGAGAATGTGGAATTTGGGTTGGAGATTCAGGGAATGGATGGAAAAACCCGCAGGGAAAAGGCTTGGGAAAGTTTGAAGTTGGTCGGCTTGGAGAATTATGCTGACAGTTTGCCGGACCAGCTGAGCGGGGGGATGCAACAACGGGTCGGTCTTGCGCGTGCCCTGGCGAATAATCCGGATATTCTGTTGATGGATGAAGCGTTTAGTGCACTGGATCCACTCATTCGCAAGGATATGCAGGATGAGTTGTTGGAGCTGCAACGCAATATGAATAAGACCATTATTTTTATCACCCATGACCTGGACGAAGCACTGCGAATCGGTGACCGCATCGTGTTGATGCGCGATGGTGAGGTTGTCCAGATCGGCACACCAGAGGAAATTTTGACGAATCCGGCAGATGAGTATGTGGAGCGGTTTGTTGAGGATGTAAATCTCGGCAAAGTCCTGATGGCAGAAAGCATCATGCAAAAACCTGAAGTCGTGGTGCTGGGTAAAGATGGGCCAAGGGTAGCATTGACCCGGATTCGGGATAAACGCATTCCGACATTGCTTGTGATTGATCGCAACCGAGAAGTAAAAGGCTTATTGACTGCAGACAAGGTGAAACAAGCGGTAGCGCAAAATATGAAAATCGAAGAGGTTATGATAGAAGATATTGTGAAAGTGCAAAAAGACACCCCATTGCAAGAAGTGTTGGCTTCCATGGTGCAAATGGATTTTTCTTATCCAGCCGTGGTGGTAGATGACAAGGAGCGCTTACAAGGCATTGTTGGCCGTGGCGCGTTGCTGTCGGCATTGGCTGGACAAGGAGGTGATACGGCATGAATGGCATACCCAAAATTCAGTTAGCTGAGTGGGTGGATGCGCTCATTAAATGGATGCAGGTTCATTTCGCGCCTTTTTTCGCGGTTATCCAAGGGGCGATCGAGCCGACGACTGATTTTTTCGAGCGCATATTGACGGCGTTACCCCCTTTGCCGACCATTCTCCTATTATCCCTGATCGTATGGCTGTTGAGTCGCTGGCGCATAGCGTTGTTTGCTTTGTTGGGTATGTCATTCATCCTGTATCTCGGTTTGTGGGAAGCCAGTGTACAAACCATTGCGTTGGTATTGACTTCGACGCTGTTATCGATTGTGATTGGTATTCCCCTCGGGTTGTGGGTAGGACGTAGCGATCAAGCTAAAAAAGTGATCTCGCCACTATTGGATTTTATGCAAACGATGCCTGCGTTTATCTATTTGATCCCTGCGGTGTTCTTTTTTGCCCTGGGGGCGGTTCCGGCTGTGATCGCGTCTGTCATCTTTGCAATGCCGCCCACGATTCGAATGACAGGGTTGGGCTTGCGGCAAGTATCCAGCGAGTTGAAAGAAGCGGCCGACGCGTTTGGTTCCACTCCGTGGCAACGGCTAGTAAAAGTGGAGTTGCCGCTGGCCAAATCGACGATTTTGGCAGGGATCAACCAGACGATCATGCTATCATTGTCGATGGTTGTGATCAGTTCCATGATCGGTGCGGGTGGACTAGGTGAGATCGTGTTGCAGTCGATTTCGCGATTGCAAGTTGGAAAAGGGTTTGAAGCCGGCTTGGCGATTGTGATTATCGCCATCATCCTAGACCGAATGACGCAGAATTTGGGTGAACCACGTCAGCAAGCGAAAGGGGCGACTCCGTGGGCGGGAGTCCGTAAATGGGTGTCGATTGTAGCGATTTTGGCTCTGTTGGGCTTGGGAGTGGCCTCATATGCCAAACCTGGCGGTGCCAAAGAAAAAGTGACGCTTGCTTATGTGAGTTGGGATACGGAGATTGCGAGCACCCATGTGATTAAACGCGTGCTGGAAAACCAAGGGTATGAAGTTGACATGAAGGAAACAGAAGCAGGCCCGATGTGGTCAGGAGTCGTGGCAGGCGATGTCGATGCGCATTTGGGGGCATGGTTGCCCGTGACGGGAAAAGTGTTTGTGCAAAAGTACAAAGGGCAATATGATGATCTTGGTGTCAGCTTAAAAGGAGCGCGGTTGGGTCTGGTGGTGCCTAAGTATGTGCCGGTTGACTCCATAGAAGAATTAAATGCAAACAAAGACTTATTTGGCGGCAAAATCATTGGAATCGATCCTGGCGCTGGCATCATGCAAAACACGGAAAAAGCGCTCAAGCTGTATGGACTGGACTATAGCTTGGTCAGCGGATCAGATGCGACGATGACGGCTTCGCTCGCCAAAGCGATCGAACAGAAAAAACCGATTGTTGTCGTCGGTTGGCAACCGCACTGGATCTTTGCCAAATATGATCTGAAGATCCTCAAAGATCCCAAGGGAATTTATGGTGAGGAAGAGCAGATCCACACCATCGCCCGCAAAGGTTTGAAAGAAGACATGCCAGAAGTGTACCGTATTTTGGATCAGTTTGCATGGACCAAAGAGGACATGGAATCGGTTATGCTCGACATCCGTAAAGGAAAGACACCGGATGAAGCTGCAGACGCATGGATCAAAGCGCATCCTGAGAAAGTGGCTGCTTGGACTAAAAAATAAACAAAAGCCCTGGGCTGGTTAAGCGGCCCGGGGTTTTTTTCTTTTTTTCAGGCGGATTGAGCCTGTTCCTCGGCGAGGAGTTTACGCTCATAGGCTTTAAAAAACGGCCAATAAATGACTCCTGTCAATATCAAGTTGAACAAGTGGAGGCATACGGCTTGCCAACTCCCGCCTGTAGCTAAGTATGCACCGATTGGGCCGGGAAGCGTCCATGGTACCAATAGGGAGATTTTATCGATCAAGCCGATAGAGAATGCGGCATAAGTCACTGCAGTGCAAGCCAAAGGAGCGAGAATGAACGGGATGAACATCATTGGATTCATTACCATGGGTACGCCGAAAATGATGGGTTCGTTGATGTTAAAGATGCCCGGCACGATGGAAAAACGGCCCACTTGCTTGAGATAGGAAGATTTAGAAAAAAGCATGAGCACACATAAGGACAGAGTGGCGCCGGAACCACCGATCAAAACAAACCATTGGAAAAATGGTTCCACAATCAGGTTGGGCAATTCTTTGCCAGCTACTGCCGCGGCGGCATTTTGGTCAAGCAAAGCGAACCAAATCGGATGGAAAATGGACCCGACTACGGCATCACCATGTATGCCAGCCGCCCAGAGCAACATGATGAAGAGGACCGGAACCATCGCGCCCAAAAACGTGTTTCCGGCGAATATTGCCAACGGTTGAAAGAGGCTTTGTAATAAAGCGTGTAGATCAATGGCCAGTAACACCCTGATCGTCCACATGAACAGAACAATTACCGTGGCTGGAATCAGCGCTTCAAATGACCGCGCAACTGAACGGGGCACGGATTCGGGCATGTGGATGACCCATTTTCTTTTTTTGAGAATGCGCATGGTTTCCACTGCGATGAGCATGGCGATGATTGACATGAACAATCCGGCTCCGCCCATATGTTGCAATGGCAACAGCCAGCCAAGCGTTTGGTTGGCGGGTAATTTGTCGTCGAGATTGACGGGAACGGTCGCCATAATAAACGTTGCCATGGTCAGCAACCCACCGGAAACGCCGTCCAATTGGTACGATCTGGCCAAGCTGTGGCCCATTCCGAAAGAGGCGTAAAGAGCCATTAGCCCCAATGTAAGTCGAAAGGGTACAACAATTTGTTCTTTATACGGCTCCACTGCTTTCGCCCAAGATTCGACAGGTGGATTGGCAATGATAATGAAAAAGCAACCGACGATGATTAAAGGCAGGGTCGCGATGATTCCGTCGCGTACCGCCCGGATATGACGCATTTCGGAAATGCGGGCCATTGGCGGCATTAACCGAGTCTCAATCCATTGAAGAAAGTAATGCATAGGAGCCTCCTCGCAAATATATTTTGAACATTCTGTATAATGATCTCCCTATCAGAAATATATCTCATAAATGGGTGCATTGTCCATGTGTGAATATTGTTATAATAATGTTGGCAGTATAGGAACGTTACTACATGGCCAGGCAGAAAGATCAGGGGGGAATGGATATGCGCGTGGTGATGGTTTGCTCGGGTGGAATGTCAAGTGCGATTGTGGTCAAAGCGGTCAAGGCATTGGCCGACCAAGAAGGGTTTCCTTTGGAAATCAAAGCCGTCGGAACGCACGAATTTGAAGATGAACTGGCTCGGCATGACTTGGGCTTGGTCGCACCGCAAGTAAAGCATCGTTTGGCCCAATTTGAGGAGATCGGTAAACGATTGGGAAAACCGGTGGCATTGATTCCGCCACTCGGTTATACTCCCCTTGGCGCCCCCAAAGTGTTGGAGCTGATCCGGCGATACAAATAGAGACAGGAGTGGAGAGCATGAATCATGAGCAAGAGTTGTATGAAATCATCTTGCATGCGGGAAATGCACGTGCCATCGCTTATGAAGCGTTGGATGCTGCAGAGGCGTTTGATTTCGCCAAGGCAGAAGAGCTAGCCAAGCGGGCGGAGGAGGAGCTGAACGAAGCACACAAAGCACAAACCAAGCTGATTCAAGCTGAACTGAACGGGACGGCTGGGGAGAAAACGTTGCTGATGATCCATGCTCAAGATCATTTGATGACGGCGATGAGTGAACAAAAGCTGATTGAACGCTTGATTCGGCTGGTGAAGAAGCTGAAAACACCCTAAGCGGCCAAATAAGGGAGGGTTCCTGCGTGAAAAGATGGGGAGTTTCCATTTACCCAGAACATTCCACCGTGGAACGGGATCAGGCATATTTGCGGATGGCCGCGCAACACGGTTGCAGGCGGGTGTTCACTTGCCTGCTATCGGTGGAGGCTGGGTCGACACAAGTGAAAAAGCAGTTCGCTGAACTAACTGCATGCGCCAAAGACTTGGGCATGGAGGTGATTGTCGATGTGGCCCCCCGTGTATTCCGGGCATTTGGGGCTTCGTATGAAGATTTGTCCTTTTTCCGTGAGATCGGAGTGGACGGGGTGCGCCTGGACATCGGTTTTGGTGGGCTGGAAGAATCGGTGATGACGCATAATCCGCATGGGTTGAAGATTGAACTAAACATGAGCAATGCCACCAAGTATTTGGAAAACATTTTAAGTCACCAACCCAATGTCAGCCGATTAATGGGATGCCACAATTTTTATCCGCATCGCTACACGGGCTTGTCCTATGCGCATTTTGTCCAGTGTAGCCGTATGTTTAAGGAACGCGGGATACGCACTGCTGCGTTTATCACTTCCCCTAATGCGTCGTTTGGGCCTTGGCCGGTGACAGAAGGTTTGTGTACGTTGGAAATGCATCGCGATTTGCCGCTTCATGTGCAAGCCAAGCATTTGTTTGTGACAGGGTTGATTGATGATGTGATTATCGGCGATGCTTACGCAACTGAAGCTGAATTGCGGGCGATGGGGCGTATCAATCCAGACTTGCTGTCGTTCACAGTGGAATTGGCGGATGAGGCCAGTCCGCTGGAGAGGAAAATCGTGTTGGAAGGATGCCATATCTATCGTGGGGATGTGTCAGAGTACTTGATTCGTTCGACAGCCTCCCGCATCAAATACAAAGCATATCCCCTTCCTCCCCATCGCACAGTGGAGATTGAGCGGGGAGATCTCCTGATTGACAATGAGCTGTATGGACAATATAAGGGCGAATTGCAAATTGCCTTGAAGCCCATGCATAATTCCGGCAAAACCAATGTGATAGGCCGGATCGTCCCTGAAGAGGTGTTTTTGCTGGATTATTTGAAGCCATGGGCCAAATTCACATTTACGGAAAAGATGGATGCTTGAAGTGGGCAAGGAAGCGGTGAATGTTGTTTTTGGATGGATAATAACCTTATTGGTTGCAGAGGTTCACTTGGTCATCATTGGGCGCCGACGAAATCAAAAAGAGGAGAACGTAAGCGGGTTGGCGAGTCAACCCGCTTTTGGATGCGAAGGGAGGTGAATCAGTCGAGGAAGGACATTAGAAGGCTAGCTGAGTACGGATAAATCAAGGTGAAAGACACGGTTTTAATAAAAAAGTAAATTAAAGTGTTGACATTATGTATAGAAAGGTGGTAAGATCATATTTGTCGCCGCAATAGCGGTGCAAAATAAAATGAAGCGTTCCTTGAAAACTAAAGAGTGACAACGTGACCTGTCAATTCATTGAGCATAGACTCAAACCTCAGTTTCGCACTTTGGTGTGAAACCTTTAACGGAGAGTTTGATCCTGGCTCAGGATGAACGCTGGCGGCATGCCTAATACATGCAAGTCGTGCGGGGGTCTCCGGAC
>NZ_SMDD01000013.1 GCF_004343255.1 Laceyella sacchari
CGGTATCTCCTCGGTGATTTGCAACATCGACGATCTAAGAAGGATCTCCTTCTTAACCTCGTTGCTTTATTCCATATCTAATTTTCAAGGTGCGTTTCTTTGTTATCACCGCATCGCGGCGACAAGTAATAATGTACCACGGCTCAAAAATAAATGCAACCCTTTTTTATAAAAAAATCTCCCTCATCATGTGATAAGGGAGATCGGCCGTCTGCACGTTGCACCATCACGGCCATTCGCATTACTTGACACCTCAGTCGGAAACCACTTCCGTGACATAGCGAATTTCTTGCTCCAACTCCTGCTCCCGACGCATACGAGTCTGCTCATCCCATGCGCAGTGATCAGCCATCAAGTCAACCACTCCTGCTTGCCAGCGCTTAACCCAGGCGATGTCAAACAGCATCGCACCCGTGCGGCGCAACAGATAGTCCACAGGCGTTTGAACCATTTCATGTTGTAACCCATACATGAGGGAAGCATACAATTCAAGCGGAATGCCATATCGCTTTGCTGCCGCTTTCCCGTCAGCCGTTGACCATTGGTAGACATGATCCACATTGGAGCCGTACAACCGGGTCAACCATCCTGCTTGCTGCTCAGAAAAGCCCAGCTCCACACCTTGTTTGATTTTTTCCTTTACAAATGCTTCAAAGCCGGCAGATCCACCCACGTCCCCTCCGGAAATCGGAATGCGATCCGTGTGGCACGCAGCAAACGTTTTCCCTGTTTCCTGTTGCAGTTCTTTCGCAACCAGGTTAACCACCTTCTCAGCCATTTTGCGGTATCCAGTGAGTTTACCTCCCGCAATGGTGATTAAACCGGATTTGGAATGGAAGATTTCATCTTTACGAGAGATCTCTGACGGGGATTTCCCTTCTTCATGAATCAGCGGACGAACGCCAGCCCAAAATGTCTCCACATCAGCTTGGGTTAATTTAACTTCTGGAAACATGCTGTTAACAGCAGAAATGAGATAATCCCGGTCTGTTTCTGTCACGCGGGGATGGACGAGATCATCCCGATAGTCTGTGTCGGTCGTCCCGATATAGGTTTTGCCGTCGCGCGGAATGGCAAACACCATCCGCCCATCCTCCGTATCGAAGTAGATCGCTTGCCGCAATGGGAAACGGCCACCATCCACCACAATGTGAACCCCTTTGGTCCAGTGTAGCGTTTTTCCGTGTTTGGACCCATCCATCTCCCTCAACTCATCTACCCAAGGGCCGGTGGCATTGACGATCTTTTTGGCACGGAGAGTATATTCTCCCCCTGAGATCTGATCCCGCACTTTGACTCCGTTCACTTTGCCGTTTTCATACAGTAACTCAGTCACTTTCACATAGTTGAACACTTCGGTGCCGTATTCGACAGCCTTTTTCATCACTTCCAGCGTCAATCGGGCATCATCCGTACGATACTCTACATAATAACCCGAACCTTTCAATCCTTCTTTCCGCAACAACGGCTCTTTGCGCAAGGTCTCCTCTTTGTTCAACATCTGGCGCCGCTCACTTTTCTTTACACCAGCCAACCGGTCATACACAGCCAAGCCGACGGAGCTTGCCAATTTGCCGTATGTGCCACCCTTGATGATCGGCAACATCATCCATTCAGGAGTGGTGACATGCGGTCCGTTCTCATACACAATGGCCCGTTCTTTTCCCACTGCGGCCACCAATTGCACTTCCAGTTGCTTCAGGTAGCGCAGACCCCCGTGCACCAGCTTGGTTGACCGGCTGGATGTACCGGCACCGAAATCCTGCATCTCTACCAATACCGTGTTGATACCGCGCGATTGCGCGTCAAGGGCGATGCCCGCACCGGTAATTCCCCCACCAATCACCAGCAATTCCACTTCATCTTTGATCGCGCTCAACCGCTCTTGTCTGCCGTTCATGACTGATCCTCCTTTGTGATAAATAAAAAAACCACATAATCCCTTATGCTGTTTAGCGCATAAGGGTATGTGGTTTGTCTCCGTATCTCCATAACCTATTAACTTGTGCTCATTCACGTGGTTACGGCTTAAAAGCCCGTGTGGCTTCAACCGCTTGTACCCATCCATTGTATAACTTTTTCCGCTCTTTGTCATCCATCTGGCTAACAAAGATTTCATCCCGGTGCCAGTGGCGGGCGATTTCGTTTTTGTCTGCCCAATATCCGACAGCCAATCCTGCCAAATAGGCAGCACCCAGCGCAGTTGTTTCCAACACGGTGGGCCGCTCAACCGGCACGCCCAAAATATCACTTTGAAACTGCATTAAGAAACGGTTGGCGGTAGCTCCCCCATCCACACGCAGCTTTTTCAGTTGGATTTCGGAATCTTGTTCCATTACCGCCAGCACATCTTTGGTTTGGTACGCCAACGACTCCAGCGTCGCCCGAGTGAAGTGGGCGTCGGTCGTACCGCGGGTCAAACCGAACACAGCGCCACGGGCATCCTGATCCCAATAAGGCGTTCCTAATCCGACGAACGCAGGAACAACATAAACTCCGTCAGTGGAATCCACTTGAGTAGCCAGTGTTTCAGATTCGGCAGCAGTCTTAATCATTTTCAATCCGTCGCGCAACCACTGCACCGCGGAACCGGCGATAAAAATGCTTCCTTCAAGCGCATACTCCACTTTTCCATCCAAGCCCCAAGCAATGGTTGTAAGCAAACCATGTTTGGACGGTACTGCTTTCTCCCCTGTATTCATCAACATAAAGCAACCCGTGCCATAAGTGTTTTTGGCCATGCCCTGTTCAAAGCACGCCTGGCCAAACAACGCCGCTTGCTGGTCACCCGCAATTCCCGCGATCGGAATCTCAGCATCATCCAACACACCCTTGGCCGTCTTGGCAACCACCCCGGAAGACGGACGAACCTCTGGTAACATGGATGCTGGAACAGTCAAAATGTCGAGCAATTCTTCATCCCATTTCAGCTCATAGATGTTATACATTAACGTCCGCGAAGCATTGGTGTAATCTGTGACATGCACTTGACCACCAGTCAACTTCCAGATCAGCCAGGTATCGATGGTGCCAAACAACAGGTCTCCACGTTCCGCTTTTTCTCTCGCACCTTCCACATGATCCAAAATCCATTTCACTTTGGTCCCGGAAAAATACGCATCAATCAGCAAACCCGTCTTACTACGAAATAGGTCATTCCATCCTTGAGCAACCAATTCATCGCAAATGGCCGAAGTTTGTCTGGATTGCCATACAATCGCGGAGTGAACAGGCTTACCTGTATGCCGATCCCATACCACCGTTGTTTCGCGTTGGTTGGTAATGCCGAGCGCAGCAATTTGACTGGCTGTAATGCCTGCTTCTCTGATCGCTTGATTCATAACACGATGCACAGATTCCCAAATTTCTTCCGCATCATGTTCCACCCAGCCCGGCTGCGGAAAGTATTGTGTGAATTCCTGTTGAGCAATGGTTACGATGTGACCCTTATGGTCAAATAGAATCGCCCGGGAGCTTGTCGTCCCTTGGTCAATCGCCAGTATATATTGGTTGGACATATCCTCTCACCCTTTCGCTGGTATCAATACACATATCCGTAAAGCAACGCGGCCAATACAGCTCCGACAACCGGCCCGACAACCGGAATCCAAGCATAACCCCATTGGGACGACCCCTTGCCCGGAATCGGCAAAATGGCGTGAGCCAACCGTGGCCCTAGGTCTCTGGCAGGATTGATGGCATAACCGGTCGTTCCCCCGAGCGACATACCGATCGCCACAATTAAAAAGCCTACAATCAAGGTTTTCAATCCGTCTGCAAACACCACACCTTCTCCGCCCATGGCGAGCAACGCAAATACTAACACAAATGTACCAATGATTTCACTCAACAAATTTGAAGGCGTGTGTTTAATAGCAGGTGCTGTTGCGAAGACGGCCAACTTATCATCTTGACTCTCCGTTTTAGTCCAATGGGGATAATAGTGCAACCACACCAACACCGCTCCCAAAAAGGCCCCTAACATTTGGGCGACAATCATACTACCCACTTCTGCCCATGCCAGCTTCCCGGCTATGGCAAAAGCGATCGTCAAGGCAGGATTCAAATACGCCCCGCTGATATGACCAACCATGTACGCAGCTATCATAACGGCCAAACCCCAGCCCAACGTAATGACAACCCAGCCAGCTTGGTAGGCTTTAGACCGCTGCAACACAACGCCGGCTACAACTCCGTTCCCCAACAAGATTAACATCATCGTTCCTAGCAACTCAGCGGTAAAGTGAGACATCCTATTCCTCCTTTGCTCAAATGAGTATCAAAAAAGAGTCACCAAGCTTCCCCCTCGTTCCATCGAACCAGGGGCCTCAGTGACTCTCATCGACTCATGTCAGCTATGAACTTAATCTCAAGCATATTTGGAAGCGCTATCAACACCATTGTAAATAATTATCACATAAATTTCAATACTTTCATTTGATATGCCACAATTTTTTATTCGACGACGTGATGGCAACCGCTCCTGCTTCTAACGCCGACTCAAGCTCTTGCTTGGTGCGGATCAAGCCTCCAGCCAAAATCGGGATCTTGGTGATTTCCGCCACTTCTTTAATTACATGGGGAATGATTCCAGGGAGCACTTCGATGTAATCCGGTTGAGACAATTGCAACAATCGGTAACTGGTTTCCAAGGCATGGGTATCCAGCAGAAATACGCGCTGAATGGCAATAATTTTTCGTTTTTTGGCAACTTGCACCACCGGCGTACGGGTTGAAATCAGCCCCGCTGGCTTAACCATTTGACAAAGAAACTCAGCCGCATATTCGTCATTTTTGAGCCCTTGGATCAAATCGACGTGCAAAATGACTTTCTTCTGATGTTGATGGGCTAATCTCATCAAGGGAGGTAATTGGGCGAGGTGACAATCCAGCATCACAATATACTCGTACGAACTTTCCAACAGCTTTTCAAAGTCCTTCACACTTTTGGCAGCTGGCAAAAGCCTTTGTTTTTGAAAATGCGTCTTCATCCCATTCTTCCTTTCCATCATTAAAGCGTTATCCGATTCACCCATGATACCACAAACAGATGGAAAAATTAAAAGCCCCTTCACCAAAGCGTGAAGGGGCTTCCGTTGTTCCCTGAAAACTAAAGAGTGAGTGTCACGTGACCCAAGAAAATGATCGATAATGCTCTAGAAAGAGCTCCTTAGAAAGGAGGTGATCCATCCCCACCTTCCGGTAGGGATACCTTGTTA
>NZ_SMDD01000014.1 GCF_004343255.1 Laceyella sacchari
GTGGGGCAGATGATTGGGGTGAAGTCGTAACAAGGTATCCCTACCGGAAGGTGGGGATGGATCACCTCCTTTCTAAGGAGCTCTTTCTAGAGCATATCGATCATTTTCTTGGGTCACGTGATACTCACTCTTTAGTTTTCAGGGAATACCAAGCCCCAGCCTTAGGCTGGGGCTTTTTGATTTGCATGGATAGGATGTCGGACGGTTGGGATGTTGACCTAGTTTGGATAGAAAAAACACGTTTCCTTAGAATGATTATATGTGCAAGATGAAGGGTTTGAGAAAGCGTAGGGACATGTTCATTGTACATGGATAGAAGAGGTGAACTAAATGAATGAAGACAATTCCTGCAATTGATCCAAAAGCATGAACAGTATGCAAACCAAAAACCGCAAGGATATCGCTTGATTGGATTTTTTGGGCTATGCCGTTTTTGGCGGCGCGTTAATTTTGACTTTGGGCTTGCTGGCGCTTTCGATATTTATATTTATTTAAAAAGGATTTAGTTTTGGCGCCTTAAAGCTATTATTGATGACTCTGCCATTGTCCTACTTCCTGCTTCGTGTACATAAGGTGAAAAAATACCAACCTAAGGGGATTGTTTTGTCTCCAAAAGATGTGCCACAGTTGTTTCGCACATTGGATGAGTTGACTACTAAAATGAAAGCGCCGCGATTTGATACCGTTATTTTGGACGACAAGTGGAACGCTTCTGTTGTGAGCATATCCAAGTCGATGCTTCTAGGTTCTCGACGGCATGTGTTACATATTGGCTTGCCTATGCTTATTGGTCTCGATGATCAGCAAGTGAAAGCTGTATTGGCGCATGAGATTAGCCACATATCGGGCAAAGATACCACCTTGGGAGCTTGGGTGTACCGTTTGTTTTGATCAGCAGTGGAAAGGATTGGTGCATTATTTTGAACAAGATGAATACGAATGGCTGCAAGCGCTGTTCCGCAAATTTATTCAATGGTATTATCCCCGCTTTTGTGCCTTAACCTTTGTCATGCGTCGTCAACAAGAGTATATTGCTGATGCCAGTGCGGCCAATGCGACTTCAGCACAAGTGACGGCCGAGAGCCTGGTGATGAATCATGCAGGCGGACGGTATTATTATCAGGAGTTTTTGCCGGCGGTGTTGGAAGAAGCTGAGCAAAGCAACGAAGAACCACGGCCGTTGACCCGGCTCTATGAACTCATGGCAAGTATGGATGAGAAGCGGGAGAGGCTTGAGGAATATATGCAGAAAGCATTGGTTGAAAAGACCGGGTATGCCGATTCTCATCCTTCGCTCTCTGACCGATTGAATGCATTACGGTGCCAACCGGTGTTGCCGAGCTTGCGCAATCAAGCCGTTGATGTCTATTTGAAGAATGGCGCCGGATTGGGTGAGCAAGGTGGAGGAGTTCCTCAATCTTATGGAAGTGACTGGTGAACTCACCAACTTTGAAGAAGCTTATGCCTATGCCAAACAAGTGAAGCAACAACTGAAAGAGGAAGAAGAAAAAGAGTTGGCGCTGTATCAGGAGCTAAAGAACAAGCCTTCTAAGACGTTGGATGAGCTTTATCAGCTTGCTGATCTCGCTTTTAGCGTAGATAACCCGTTAGAAGGAGTCAAAGTGTTGCGGCAGATCATAAGCACCTATAAAATCCTGCTGACAAGGGCCCTTGCGCTTTTTAAATTGGGTAAAGTCCAGCTGGCTATCGATGAAGTAGAACAAGGAGTGAAACTGTTTGAGATAGCCACACAGCGATTATCGACTGCGCTGGGAAGCATATGATTTTTTGAGGAATTTTTTTACAGAGCGAGGAAAAGCGGCCCAATATGAAAGAAAACTAGAGCACTGGGAAGAACTTCTGGCATTGTCTGATGAAGAGTGTGAACAGGATTTTGATGGGGAAGAGGAATTACTTCCACATGGTCTCTCGTCTGAGACGTTTGAAAAAATCAGAGAGGATTTAGAAAGTGTGACGCAGATCGGTGCGGTTTATATCGCACGGCGCGACATGTCATATATTCCGCAACGAGCTTGTTATTTTATTGCCGTTGAGCCGCTGACACCGCTCAATGAAGAAGAAAGCGAAGCGCTCGGCGACCAAGTCGATGAAATGTTGGTGCATTGGATTGGTGATGACTATTACCATCTTTATGTTTTGGAGGAGCAAGATTTGTTGGAGCCTTTCATTGAAGCGCCCCATACTTGTGTGTTTCGTGCAAAGGCGTATCAGAAATAGGATTGTCGTCAGCCCGGCTACCCATGGGGGACCGGGCTTTCTTTGTGCATGAGGATTGAACGTGACGATTATAGACTGAGTTTTGTGAGTTTAAATGACAAGACTGACCCAGGGCATGCCGTTTTATGATATATTTTGGTTGAGCCTTGTTTAGGGTTTGGTCAAATC
This sequence comes from Laceyella sacchari, assembly GCF_004343255.1. GTDB lineage: Bacteria > Bacillota > Bacilli > Thermoactinomycetales > Thermoactinomycetaceae > Laceyella > Laceyella sacchari. Next base: position 2,407 of record NZ_SMDD01000014.1, read on the forward strand.
TGCTTTATAAAGGGTGAAATTATCATATATGTTCAAGCCAATTTTTGAAGAACGATCGTCGATGAGTGAACGAATTATTTCGCAGATTATGGATGCCATTGTAAAAGGAGAAGTGAAGCCTGGAGAGCGGTTGCCGACAGAACGGGATCTGGCTTCTTTGTTCCAAGTCAGCCGCACTGTGGTTCGTGATGCGATCAAAACGCTGGCCGGCCGTAACATTTTGCATGTGAAGCATGGGAAGGGCATCTTTGTGGCCAACATTCAACCGACAGACATCGAGTCTTTTTCCCAGGCTAATTGGGAGGATGCTGCTGTCCATGATTTGTTCGAGATTCGAAAAGTGTTGGAGACGGAAGCAGCAGCCTGGGCGGCAGAGCGGCGACAAGCGCATCATTTGGAGAAGCTGGAATGGATTATCCAAGATGCAAAAGCGCATTCAGACGAACCGGAAGTGTTGGATGAACGGGATGCGCAATTCCACATGGCTATTGCAGAAGCTTCTTGCAACTTGGTTTTGGTGAAGATCATGCTCTCTTTGCTTGACTTATTGGCCAAAAGCAGACAGGGAAGTTACAGTATTCCTGGACGGTCGTTAGAATCATTGCAAGACCATGAATTGATCATCGAAGCGATCAGGGAACAGGATCGAGAGTTAGCCCGGCAACGGATGTTGCAACATCTCGAAGGAGTGGAACAAACGGTCAGCAAACATGGAAACAAAGGATAGCCATCCATATCAATGAAATCGCTTCCAATTTAAAGGGGATTAAATTTTCAAAGTGGCATCTCTTATGCGTTCGACAAGCTCGGACTGTCTGGAGGATTGATGAGCAACGCCTGGTTTTTCGCCCATGCGACCGGCAACAAATGCTTTGCTGGTTTCGTCCCAGTGCCCAACAGGCTAAGAATGACCGATAGGGCGGATGGGGCCTAGCAAAAAGGCGATGGTTAAGACCGAGATGAGCATACAAACTCCGCCCAAGGTCAGAGCCGCGGCAAATCCCGCCATTTCGGCGACCAAGCCGGTTAAGATCGGCGAGACGATGGCTGCCGTTGCCCCTGCGGTGTTCATCAATCCCCCCAGTCGACCCGTAAGCTTTTCGGGAGCGATATCCTGAGGGAGAGTCCATAAGATGGCTGCAGATGCCGATTCAGCGGCCATAGCGATGATCAAAAGGATGGCCGCGGTGTGGACAGATTCGACAAAGGCGGCGAAGATGACTGACGCCGCCACCAATTGCGTGATAATCAATATAAATTTTTTTATTTTTGTTGGAGAGTGTCCACGACTGATAAAAAAATCAGATGTCAATCCGGCCAGCGGCTGCGCAATCATCCCGGCAATCCAAGGGATGGTGGCGTAAAAAGCTACGGATGTCAATGATAGATGACGCTCCGTGACAAAGTACATAGGCAACCAAGTCAAATACAAATAATAAAGGTAATCCTGCAAAAATTTGATGATCAGGATGGCCCATGTGTTGCGGTGTTTTAGCAAAATACGAGTGGAGGCCGTGGGTGAGGTTGGTTTTGGAGTCAGTGGAGCATGTTCTTGGTAAGTGGCCAACCATATCAAAACAAAACCCAATCCACCCAACCCCGTTGCCAAAAATGCGCTTTGCCAATCGGGACGGGTATCGCTTCCAAATGTGAGCATCAACCATGCCATCAGCCCTGGTGTCACAGCGTACCCCAAGCGTAATCCGGCCAAATAAATCCCTGTCGCCAAGCCGCGCTCGGTTGTGGCGAAATGTTCGCGCACGACTTTGGTCGCAACGGGGAAGTTGGCCGACTCACCGATCCCTACCAACGTTCGACTCACCAGCAACGTACTAACATTGCGGGCTAATCCGGTCATCGCGCATGCGACGGACCAAAGCGTTGCGGCCCAGCCGTATACTCGCTTGGCCCCGAAGCGATCGACCAACCAACCGGATGGAAGATTACACAACAAGTAAGTCCAGCCGAATGACGAAAGGATCAACCCCATGGTGCTCATATCGAGATGAAGTTCCTGCGCGATATACGGACTGGCAGTTGCTAAGCTTGAACGGTCAATCGCGTTAATTAGCGTGCCGCTGAAAATCAATAGCAGAATCCACCACTGTTTGCCGGTAAAATGATACTTCATTTGGACACCTCGCGCTCCCCATGAGACGTGGGTAATTGTTTATGAATAACTTTATGCCTTGTATCTGCGTGAAAGACTACGTCTTGGGCGAGGTGGAAATTATTGGTCTGGAAATTAGTATAAAAAAATGTTGTTTTTAAATTGGGTTCGTGATATATTATTTCTTGTCGCCGCGATGCGGTGATAACAAAGAGAGACGCACCTTGAAAATTAGATATGGAATAAAGCAACGAGGTTAAGAAG
>NZ_SMDD01000015.1 GCF_004343255.1 Laceyella sacchari
GGATCGTCACGGCCAGAACGGACGAAACGGGCCAAACCTACTTGTGCGCATACTTCACGGCGGAAGGCGAATGGACGGAAGAGGAATTGCGAGAGTACATGTCGCGCATATTGCCGGATTACATGGTGCCAACCTATTTCATCGGCCTGGACGCGTTGCCGGTTAACGCCAATGGCAAGGTTGACAAGTGGGCGTTGCCCGAACCGGACATCAGTGGCCAGCGTGTGTATGCGGCGCCGTCGACTGAGATGGAGCATTTGCTTGCCCGTATTTGGGAAGAAGTGCTTGGAATGGAGCAAATCGGGATTCATGACAACTTTTTTGCATTAGGTGGAGACTCCATCAAAGCGATCCGGATGGCGGCATTGCTAAATCGTCATGACTTGCGGCTGGAAACCAAAATACTATTTAGCCATCCCACCATTGCAGCCTTGGCACCCTGGGTGCTACCGGCTCGCCAGCGGTTGACCGAGGCAGAAGAAATTGCCGGAGAAGTGGAACTTACTCCGATTCAGCAATGGTATTTCTCCAAGCGTTCCCCAGAACCGCATCATTTCAATCAGGCGGTGATGTTGCGCAAAGAGGCCGGTTGGCGGGCGGAGAGTGTTGTGCGAGCGTTTGGGGCATTGGTCAAGCACCACGACGCGTTGCGCATGGGTTATCAATTGTCGGAGACGGGCGTCATCCAATGGGTTCGGGGAATGGACGGACAGCATTTTACCTTGGAAGAGACCGACTTACGCGGCCAAGGGGACGAGCAAGTGAAAGCGTGTGTCGAACAGGTTGCGAACCGGTTGCAACAAAGCTTGTCATTGGAAACGGGGCCGTTGGTTCGGCTGGGGCTGTTCAAGACGGACCAGGGAGACTGTCTGTTGATCGTGATCCACCACTTGGTGGTAGATGGTGTGTCGTGGCGGATCTTGCTGGAGGATTTTCACGCGTGCTATGAGGCGGACGAACAAGGAAAAGATATTGAACTCCCTGACAAGACGCATTCTTTTCAACTTTGGGCGGCTAAGTTGAAAGAGGTGGCTAATAGCGGCGTTGTGCTGAAAGAGCGCGATTACTGGAAGCAGCAGGAGACATTAGCGATTGCACCACTACCTAAAGACAGCGAGGGTTCTGGCCATCCGACGATGGGAGAACAGGTCGACATGACTTGGAGCTGGAACCGTGAAGAGACAAACAGGCTTCTTACCAGAACCCATCATGCGTACAACACAGATGTAAACGATTTGTTGTTAACTGCCTTGTGTCGGGCGCTCAAAGAGTGGACAGGCCAAGAACGGATTGCGCTCCATCTGGAAGGGCATGGGCGTGAGCAGATCATTCCGGGCATAGATGTGTCGCGAACGGTGGGCTGGTTTACCACCATGTACCCAGTCGTGTTCGACTTGCGCTATGACAACTGGGCTGACGCCATTCCACAAGTGAAGGAAACGTTGCGGCGGATTCCCAACAAAGGCATTGGCTATGGTCTTTTGCGTTATATGGCGGAAGCAGAACACACGCAGGATTTGACGTTTGCCTTGGAGCCGGAAATCAGTTTCAACTATTTGGGCCAGTTTGCGGAGGAAGGATTGGGCTCATCACCATTGCCGACGGGAACCTGGTTTAGTCCCAAAACGCCGGATAAACATGCCCTGTCGATCAGTGGTATGGTGGTCGACGGAAAGCTACATTTCATCTTTTCGTATAACCGGGAGTGGCTGTTTCCTGAGACGGTGGAGCGGTTGGCGGGCCGCTTCGACCAATATCTTCGAGAATGTGTGGCTCACTGCGAGGGGTGGCGGACGACGGTACGCACACCGAGTGATTTTGGAACGAATCCGTTGACATGGGACGATTGGAATCACGTGCGCACACTGATTGACGAACAGAAGATTGAAGATGTGTATGCGTTGTCCCCTTTGCAAAAAGGGATGCTGTTCCATTCGTTGCAAGACCGTCTGCAATACTTTGAACAATTTACGTTGGAGATTTCCGGGAAGATTGATGTGGCCCAATTTGAAGAAAGTTTACATGTGCTTGTGCAACAACATGGCATGTTGCGTACAGTCTTTGTGCATGAGAAATTAAGCGAGCCTGTGCAAGTGGTTTTGACATCTTGTTCCGTTCCGTTTTCATTTGTCGATCTCACCAGCTTGCCAGAAGAGGAACGTTCTGTCCGCATAACCGGGTTGAAAGCGGAAGACCGACAGCGCGGTTTCGCCTCATTGCAACAGCCATTAGTCCGCTTCACCTTGATTCGAATGGGAGATGCACAATACCGGTTGATTTGGAGCGTCCATCACCTGTTGATAGATGGATGGTGCCTCAAGCGCTTGCTTGAGGATTGGCTGGCGTGGCATCAAGCGCGGATGTGCGGGGAGACGTTGCCGGCGATCGCTCCGGTTCCTTATCGTCGCTACATCGAGTGGTTACAAGAACGAGATCATCAGAAGGCTCAAGCGTTTTGGGAATCCTATCTGCAAGGTTTTGAGCAAAAAACGACACTCTTTGGTCAGACTGATCCACCAAAGCGGTTAGTCGTGAAAGAAAAGGCAGAACGGATTTTCACACTGTCCCACGAGTGGACGGCACGACTCGGCCAATTGGCACGCCAAGCTCAAGTGACTGTCAACACGGTGTTACAAGCATTGTGGGGCGTCTTGCTACAGAAAATGAACAGTGTGCGCGATGTGGTGTTCGGTGCGGTTGTATCCGGTCGTCCGGCTGACTTGCCTCAGGTGGATGAAATGGTGGGTCTTTTCATCAATACAGTGCCGGTGCGCGTTCGCGGGGACAAAACCACCTCGTTTGCTGAATTGCTTGCGCAGTTGCAACAGGAGAATCTGGCGGCCGAACCGGCTCACTTTTCCTCATTGGCAGAGATCCAGACCCACACGTCGTTGGGTAACCAACTGTTTGACCATATCGTCGCATTTGAAAACTACCAATTGGATATGTCCGCGCTGAAAAAGGCTTATGCGGGCACGGGGTTTGTGATCGAACGGATCGAAGCATTTGAGCAGGACAATTATGCTTTTAGTTTGGTCATTTATCCGGGTGAACAGATCACATTGAAGTTTTCTTACGCGACGGAAGTGTTCACGCAAGAGCAAATGGAGCAGCTGTTCGCTTCGCTACAGGCTTTAATCAGACAAGTGGTGGCCGATCCCCGGCGTTCAATCGATGAGCTCGACATTGTTTCTGAAGCAGAAGCAGATCGGTTGCTGAACGCGTTTAACACAACGGAAGCAGAGTATCCAAGAGATCGAACCCTGCACGAGTGTATAGCGGAACAGGCGGCGCGCACGCCCGAACGGACGGCAGTGGTGTACCGGGAGGAGACGCTGACCTACGGCGAATTGGATGCCCGTGCCAATCGACTGGCCCGTTTGCTACAAGAGCGAGGGGCGAAGCGGGAAGAGATTATCGGTATTATGGTGCGCCCATCATTGGCGATGGTGGTCGGGACGCTTGGGGTGTTGAAGGCAGGGGCGGCTTATCTGCCGATCGATGCCGAGTATCCGGAGGAGCGGATTCGCTATATGCTGGCGGACGCACAAGCGAAGCTGTTGTTGGCCGAGCGTGGCGTGGATGTGCCAGAGGAATGGATTGACCGGGTATTGTGGCTGGATCAAATCGATTGGGAGGCAGGAGACCGAAGCGCATTGCCGGAGAAAGGGCAACCGGATGATCTCGCTTATGTG
>NZ_SMDD01000016.1 GCF_004343255.1 Laceyella sacchari
TGGGGCAGATGATTGGGGTGAAGTCGTAACAAGGTATCCCTACCGGAAGGTGGGGATGGATCACCTCCTTTCTAAGGAGCTCTTTCTAGAGCAAACAAACGGAATCCCCGACGAGCAAAGCTCGCGGGACGTGAAGGACTAAGTGCGAAACGCACTAAGCCCTTCAACACAGGTCACGTGACACTCACTCTTTAGTTTTCAGGGAATGCATAAAAGGATGGCTCTTTGCTTAAGAGCCATCCTTTTTTGTGTAGTTGGTTTAAATCTGTGTTTTACCTATGGGCAAAAATCAGTTATCCCATGTTCGTATTTTTGGACTAAGAGAGATGGAAGCAGAAGTTCCCCATCGAAAAACGGGTCTGATCTGTTTTGAATCAATGCATCTGATGATAAACGTTTTTCGGCTCGGTAATCCAAGTTGTCCCAGTGTTCCCGGTTACTGTCTTGTTTTAATTAAACAACAGCGGTGCTAAGTTGAAATCAATAACAGAATATTTTAAAATGTAATTATGAGACAATTCCGAATCATACACTTTGCCATTGTAGCTAACTTAATCGAAATGACAAGAACCACTCGACCTCCAGTTGCTGAAATAAACGGAGATGCAGGGGTTCTTTTTTATTTTTTGCGATAAATTATTTCACCAGGGCCCAAGAAGATAAGGAATAGAAAGATGCAGAAAAGGGACATGTGGGGTGAATTGTCCGTTCAGAGTGGTAATGCAGGTGAGGAAAAGGGGGGTTCGACATGATTAACACCTTTTCGGTCAAATCCCGAAGACATGCGCAACAGGAATTGCGAGGACGACAAGTAGATGTGCTGGTGATCGGAGGGGGGATCACTGGTGCAGGTATTGCCTTGGATTGTCAATCGCGGGGTCTTGAAACGGTATTGGTTGAGATGCAAGACTTCGCGGCGGGCACATCTGGCCGTACCACGAAGCTGATTCACGGCGGTTTGCGCTATTTGAAGCAAGGTGAATTTAAGCTGGTCAAAGAAGTGGGACGGGAACGGGAAATCGTGTATGAAAACGGACCTCACATTACGATTCCGGAGCGGGTGATCCTGCCGGTCATGAAAGGAGGCAACTTTGGTAAATATGTTGCCACGCTAGGATTGACTCTGTATGACCAGCTTGCCCAAGTGAAGAAAAAAGAGCGGTTTCGTTGGTTGACCAAAAATGATTTGGTCGAACAAGAGCCGCTTTTACGGGCGGAACGACTGATGGGGGCGGGGGAGTATATAGAGTATCGCACCGATGATGCCCGGTTGACCATTGAAGTAATTAAAAAAGCGGTAAGGTTTGGAGCCAAAGCATTTAACTATATGAAAGTGGAAGAGTTTCTATATGAACAGAAGCGAATCGTGGGAGTCAAAGTGCGAGATCTGCTGATAAACAAGGTCTTCTATTGGTATGCCCGCAAGGTGATCAACGCCACAGGCCCATGGATCGACAAGGTACGGAAAAAAGAGGGCTTAAAACATCATAAGAAAGTGGTGCTGACGAAGGGGGTGCACCTGGTTGTTCCCCATGAGAAACTGCCGCTCAGGCACCCAGTCTATGTGCCGCATGTCGATGGTCGAATGATCTTTGTGGTTCCTAGACAGGCCAAAACCTATATCGGTACCACTGAAACCGTATATCACGGGGATTTGGCTCAACCGCGAGTTACCCGCGATGATCGGGACTACCTGATCCATGCAGTGAATGAGGTATTTTCGCCCGTTCGATTGCGTGGTGAAGACATTGAAACCTGCTGGGCAGGCGTTCGTTCGCTGATTGTGGAGAAAGGGAAGCCCGTATCAGGCATCTCGCGTAAGGATGAATTGTTCATCTCTCCATCTGGCTTAATTTCTGTTACGGGGGGCAAATTGACAGGTTACCGTAAAATTGCACAAAGGGTTACGGATATTGTGGCTAAAGAAATTCAGCAAGAGACCAAGCGGCGCTTCCGGTCATGTTTTACGCAATACATTTGCGTTTCGGGTGGAGAAGTAGGCGGAGCGGAACGGTTTGCCACTTTTGTGAAGAGCAAGGTGGGGATTGGTAGGCGACTGGGGTTGTCGGAATGGGAAGCGGAAACCTTAGTTCGTCGGTATGGTTCCAATGTGGACGCTGTGTTTGAATGGATTAAGAAGCAACCAAAACAAGACAAATGGGGGTTACCTGCGCATTTGTATGCTTCGTTAATGTATGGGTTGGAACAGGAAATGGTTGTAAGCCCAGTTGATTTCTTTACGCGGCGCATTGGAGCCATGCATTTTGAAATCGATTTGGTCAAGAAATGGAAAAAGCAAGTGACTGCTTTGATGGGAGAATGGTTTGACTGGGATGATAAGAAGTTAAAGGCAGCCATGGAACAACTGGAAAAAGAAATAGAGATTGCCACGGAAGTGATCTGATTGTTTCTATCAATCAACCGAGGGTGTGGCTGCTTGCGGAGCGGGAACTGGACGGCTTCAAGGAGTGGAGAGGTGCCAATGGATATTGGTTTAGATGACCAGGGGAATATGCCAAAGTGGATTTAGCAAACGTTATATTTCGATAAGCCTTGCCATGCAAGTTTGATTAGAGCGTGTCTGATGACAGGCCAGCGGCTCCAAAACCATTTTCTCTTTAGAAATGCTCCTCGAGAAAAGGTTTTCCGCCGCTTTTTCCCTACTAACTTGATTTTGCTAATCACACCCCAGAAAAAGAGGTACGGGAAGGGAGACGGAGCATGAGCAAGGCTTTATTTGGCTGAAAAAATTTTTTATAAAAAAAGGGTTGCGTTCTATTTTGGGACGTGCTATATTATTACTTGTCGCCGCGATGCGGTGATAACAAAGAAACGCACCTTGAAAATTAGATATGGAATAAAGCAACGAGGTTAAGAAGGAGATCCTTC
>NZ_SMDD01000017.1 GCF_004343255.1 Laceyella sacchari
GTGAAACACTAAACACTAAAGTGTTAAGTGTTTCATCGAATTGACAGGTCACGTTGTCACTCTTTAGTTTTCAAGGAACACTTCATATCATTTTGTACCGCTCATTTCGCGGCGACAAGGAATATCTTATCATTTCCCTCGATAAATGTCAACTGCTTTTTTGTTATTTCAAGTCATCAAATAACGTGATAAAAGCAACATGTAATAACATAGCATGGTCACACAATAAAATCAATCCTTTTTAATATATAACATAACTCCATGTTGCCCAGAAAATTACCTATGCTCAATTTTTGATATTGTTCTTGGTGGTGTATTTGCGCTCATTGGTGTTTTGGATTACATCACTGCTCCTTTTGACAACCAGACTGCTCAGGATAAATATATATTAACTACTCATTGCTTATCTCACTTCAAGTTCTGGATTGTGTGATCCCAAAACTGATGATTACATTAGAACGTTTTGGCTGTCCAAAAGCGTTATTGCTTTTGTTCTTCTCATCGGTAGGTCCCTTGCAACAATTGCAATACCAATATGGAGAGTCAATGCGATCCAATAAAAAGATATAAATACTCTTTCAGTTCAAACAACAAACATTTATTTTGGGATTAGACCAATCCCCCACTCTTGTTTAAAGAGTGGGGGATTGGTTAATGTAATGAAATGAGAGTTGGTAGCATGATGCTGAAAATCAAAAAATAAAGTGCACTGGAAAACAAAAAGCCTCTCTCTACTAAGCCAAAAATCTTTTTTATTGGCGAGACAAACATACCTAAAATAACACCTATTAAAGATATTTTGGTGATCCAAGTGAGAATTACCAAAGTAGTTGCATATGCTGAACTTATACCCATTTGAACGAATACTGGAGTTAAATTAAAAATAATTGTCGCAGTCATTGTAAACTGAATGATTGCAGACAAATAATGCAACCTTCCTGTTGTGGTCCTTTTTTCTCCTTCGAGGTCAGTGGGAAAAACAAGTACCCCTAAAATCGTCAGCGCTCTTATCCCTAACATGATGATAGCAGCTGTCTTAAAGTGAAAATCTTTATCCCAACATAACAAAACAAAGACAAGTAACAGCGACGATATGATGTGACATACTCCTGATAAAACTTGTAACTTCCTAGATTCGCCAACACCATAATCACTTACAGCATGATAAATCGGATTGTAATTTTTGAATTTAACATGAAGATATAGCATTATTATAAAGTAACCTACAACGGCCAAGCCACTTACGTAAGATAAAAGAGTTATTATGTTCATTTTGATCTCCATCCGCTATTGAAATTATAAGTGTCATAACTGTAATTGACTGTTATATCACTTAACTTTCTCTATTTTAACACAAGAATATATTGTTAAACATCTGACCGCTTTGTCTAAAGGTCCTTGTTTTGTATCTAAGGATCAAACTTATAACTTCAACATGTTACAGGGATTAAAAGTAAACCAACTTTTTAAAAGCTGGTTCGGTCGTACTTTTCTATAGAAAACCCCATTTCACATCTGCTTTCAAACGGTTAATCATTTATGTTATCGAAACCACCTGCTCATCATGTTTCGCTACAACAAATTGAATATAACTTCATATAGTTTAAAGAACTATTAGCTATGCAAATGATTTTTTCAAAATCCGTTACTTACATACCCTTTTGAAACAGCTTTGCAAACAAAAAAGATCAACCCCAATGGGGTTGATCATCTTATTAATAGCGGCGGAGGGCCTCGAACCCCCGACCTCACGGGTATGAACCGTACGCTCTAGCCAACTGAGCTACGCCGCCATATTTGGTTGCGGGGACAGGATTTGAACCTGCGACCTTCGGGTTATGAGCCCGACGAGCTACCAGACTGCTCCACCCCGCGCCGTTCCCATCAAAAG
>NZ_SMDD01000018.1 GCF_004343255.1 Laceyella sacchari
CAAAGCTCGCGGAGTTGTGAAACACTAAACACTAAAGTGTTAAGTGTTTCATCGAATTGACAGGTCACGTTGTCACTCTTTAGTTTTCAAGGAACGCTTTGTTTCATTTTTCACCGCTCTTTGCGGCAACAAAAATGATTCTATCATTTATACGTATCATAAGTCAATACTTTTATTAAATATATCTCCTTAATCACATCGTTTTATACACGATTTGTAAAACCTGTTCGACCAAGTCGCCAGGGCGTGTCTGGTAAATCAAATTGATAGGGAGGTAGTGCAAAAAAACTTTTCTCGAGGGGCGACGATGCACAAGTGAAGCGAATGATAAATGTTTTCCCGCCGCTGGCCTATTCATCAAATTCATGGAATTCAGGAGAAAGACGCTCTACGCTAGCAAGCTTTTTTAGAAAGTCTTCTTTCATCTGTTCCGATTGAAAAAAGAGAAAAAAACTCGGCATCGGTGTGCTGGTTTATCCCTTTCGTAACACATCTATAACGCTCTAATAAGTGGAAATCAGCTGTGTAATTTGGTGAAGCAGTAGTTCCGTACAAAGCAGGTATTAAACCCATTAGAAACGCTTCAAAGTCAACCAATAACTTTTTCAATTGCTCATCCACTTTTGAATCTTATATTATACATAATGAAGCGGTCACCCTCATAGAAGGCGACCGCAACGAATGTTAATTATCTTCTGTACTTTGTACTATCCTCGTAGAAAATTTCTTCACAATCATTTTCGCGTCGTATCCCGGGTATCTGAGGATTTTCTACCATAATAATAAAACCCCTACCTATCCGCATGGCAAACACATACGGATGAAGCAGGGGTTATCACACAGATTTTTTGCCGTATCAAATCGGGTCCAAATTGGATGGTGGCTCGGGACGGAATCGAACCGCCGACACGAGGATTTTCAGTCCTCTGCTCTACCGACTGAGCTACCGAGCCGTTTGTTATGTACCTGTGAAGTGGGGCGACCGATGGGAATCGAACCCATGAGTGCCGGAGCCACAATCCGGTGCGTTAACCACTTCGCCACGGCCGCCAAGAAATATGGCGGAGCTGACGGGATTCGAACCCGCGATCTCCTGCGTGACAGGCAGGCATGTTAGGCCTCTACACCACAGCTCCTTATGGTGGACGCTGACGGGATCGAACCGCCGACCCTCTGCTTGTAAGGCAGATGCTCTCCCAGCTGAGCTAAGCGTCCAAGTTTGGTGACCCGTAGGGGATTCGAACCCCTGCATGCTAGCGTGAAAGGCTAGTGTGTTAAACCGCTTCACCAACGGGCCAGATATAATTCCTTCTATTTCCTTTGCTGGAAATTATTATCTCAATCAGCAGCGACTCTGTTATATTAACATGAATCTATCAGTATGACAAGTAGATAAATTAAAGTCTTATAATAAAAAATATTATAGTGATTTTAAAGGTGGTATTGTCAACTGCCATAACCAGATCAACCATTTTCGATCAATCATATAGTGATTGTGGTCTATTCCCCTCGTCACTAAAAGCTATCTTTTACTGCATTATATGGTTTTCAAATGAAAACCCCGCTTCAAGCTGAAGCGGGGTTTTATAATGGCCTGGCAACGACCTACTCTCCCAGGGCTTAGACCCAAGTACCATCGGCGCTGGAGGGCTTAACTTCCGTGTTCGGTATGGGAACGGGTGGAT
>NZ_SMDD01000019.1 GCF_004343255.1 Laceyella sacchari
GGGGATGGATCACCTCCTTTCTAAGGAGCTCTTTCTAGAGCATTATCGATCATTTTCTTGGGTCACGTGACACTCACTCTTTAGTTTTCAGGGAATACGATTAAGCCCCGGCCTATGGCCGGGGCTTTTTGATTTGCATGGAGCCGATGACAAGACGGGAGCATACTGATTGCCATCGGTGAAGCTGTTTATGAGGTAGGTGCGAAGATGTCTGAACGAGTGCAAATACCGCTAGAAGCCAAAATATTAAGTGATCGGTGACTGGTAGGATTAACAGAGAGTAGCATAGGGGAAAATGTGTTTGTCAAACACTTGTTCCTTTACATACCTTCTCCATCTGTGTGACAATGGATAAGTGATAGCAACATTAGATCAGACGGAGAGGATCGGTTGACATGTTTACGCTTACCAATGATTGGGCCACCATTTTGCAACCGGAGTTTGAGAAACCGTACTATAAAGAATTGATTTCCTTTTTGGAAAAAGAATATGAGCAAGAAACCATTTATCCTCCTCGAGAAGATGTTTTTTCAGCATTGAATCTGACATCATACCAAGACACCAGTGTTGTGATATTGGGACAAGACCCTTACCATGGGGCGGGACAGGCACACGGGCTGAGCTTTTCTGTCAAGCCGGGAGTGAAACAACCCCCCTCTCTTAAGAACATTTTCAAAGAGCTACATGATGATCTGGGGTGCGAGATCCCTAACCATGGTTATTTGGTGAAGTGGGCGGAGCAGGGTGTTCTGATGTTGAATACGGTGTTGACGGTAAGGGAGAGCAAACCCAATTCCCATAAGGGTAAGGGATGGGAGAACTTTACCGATCAGGTGATCAAGGCGTTAAACGAACGAGAACAACCGGTTGTGTTCTTGTTGTGGGGGCGGCATGCGCAAGAGAAAAAGAACTTAATCACAAATGAGCGCCACCACATCATCGAGTCGGCTCATCCCAGCCCGTTTGCAGCAAGAAAAGGTTTTTTTGGTACAAAACCTTTTTCAAAGGCAAATCATCTTTTAAAAGAAATGGGCAGAAAAGAAATCGATTGGCAAATTCCTGCGCTCTAATGGAGAGAGGCTTGCAAATTCGATGTGAATTTGCAAGCCTTTGATTGTGTTGGGGGTATGCCTGCGCATAGGGAAATTTTTTCTTAGAATGACAGAGGAAGTGAAGGAAGGTATAGAGAACTGTTTGGCAAAACCATGGAAACACCTTTGCGGTTCTGGATGTTTTGATGTGGTTAATGAAAAAACAAAAAAAGGGGTTGCATTTATTATTGAACCATGTTATATTACTACTTGTCGCCGCGATGTGGCGGTGATCACAAAGAAACGCACCTTGAAAATTAGATATGGAATAAAGCAACGAGGTTAAGAAGGAGATCCTTCTTAGATCGTCGATGTTGCAAATCACCGAGG
>NZ_SMDD01000020.1 GCF_004343255.1 Laceyella sacchari
GGGTCCGGAGACCCCCGCACGACTTGCATGTATTAGGCATGCCGCCAGCGTTCATCCTGAGCCAGGATCAAACTCTCCGTTAAAGGTTTCACACCGAAGTGTGAAACTGAGGTTTGAGTCTATGCTCAATGAATTGACAGGTCACGTTGTCACTCTTTAGTTTTCAAGGAACGCTTTAATTTCTTGCGCCGCTCTCGCAGCGACGTATTTGATTCTATCATCTTCAATCGATCTTGTCAACAACTTTTTTTGTTGTTATTTATCGATCTTTAGAAGATGTTGTCGCGTTAGCAACGAAATTAACTATACAATGGTTTTTATCACTTGTCAACACCCATAATCACATTTTTTAACGCCGGCTTTCGTTTTATACAGGTAAAACAAACAACCCCTTAGGCCAAGATATCGTCTCGCAGGTGTTAGCTCAGCGTTTCCATCTGGTCCCCATGAAGCCTTGTCATTATTTGTGACTTTTCCCCCTCCATTTTTTCGCCGCTAAGTTTTTAAAAGGAATCACTTTAGGATCATGCCATCCAAATGATTCTCTCCATCGATCAAACACTCAAACATACGCTTGGAAATGTCACTACGTCCCAACGAACAGTCGCTACACCGTGGATGAAGAGTGACCATGTAAAATCAGGTTGCAGCATCAGGCTCCATGGTACTGTCTATAAATACGATCAGCGGAGACGAGCGGCAACAGACAGACAAATGCGACTGTCTAGAAATACAAAATTCTCTAGGGTGTGTCCGGCAAATTAAGTTATGTGCCGAAGAAGCGGCGGAAAAACCTTTCCTCGTAGTTGCCGATGCTACAAGTAAAACGAATGAGAAAATAGTTTTGGAGCCACAGGCCTATTCATCAGGCCCCCCTATAGTCTGTCAGATCGACCAAGTTGTAGAAAAAACGACGGCAATCTGCTTCCTGATGAGTACCACGTCATGAGTGAAAAAAACGGAAAGGAGGTTTTGGAACCGCCGATCATTTATCAGACATGGTCTAACGACATGTCAGCCGTAATGGTGCTGTTAAACAAGCTCCTCTATTCATCATACAAGAAGTGGACATCAGAACATTTCTGGGCTCACCTCAATGTGGCTGAAATCTTTTCTGCTTCCTCGTCCCAAGCAAGAGTGAATTTGTTCCTGAACGACACTGCCCCTTGGCACTGGCAATGCCACATGATGAAGCCACTTACCAATACAAAGCAAAAACCCCACTTCAGAGTGAAGTGGGGTTTGATGGCCTGGCAACGACCTACTCTCCCAGGGCTTAAGCCCAAGTACCATCGGCGCTGGAGGGCTTAACTTCCGTGTTCGGTA